>QKPN01000020.1 GCA_003258405.1 Rhodobacteraceae bacterium DSL-40
CGATGCTGCAGGATCACAAGGCGATCTGCGAGGAGATGGGCTTCATCGAGGGGTCGAATTCCGAGCCGGGCCAGTTCGTGATCGAGAAGGCCTTCGTGGACTGAAGCATGCGGGCTCCCGCAACGGATGTGGCGCCGGCCGAGTGGCCGGCGTCTTGCGTTTCGGATCGGGTTTCAGGGGGCTGTCGGCCCCTCCGCGAGCGCGAGCAGGCCCGCGACATCGAGGTGGTCTTCCATGTGGCGGGCGAGGGCGTCGAGCGTTTCCTCGACCACGGCGCCATGGCTGATGGCCGAGCCGCCCCCGCCCATCTCCCGCAGGAAGGCCGCGCGGAAGGCATCCGAGCCGAAAAGCCCGTGCACATAGGTGCCGCGAATCCGGCCGGATGACGATTGCGCGCCATCGGCATGCCCCGCGATCTCGAGAAGCGGCCGGGCGCAATCGGGCCCGGTGGTGCGGCCGATATGGATCTCGTAGCCCGTGACGGGAAGCCCGGAGGCGAGGTGGCGGCCGCGCACCTCGACGAGGCGTTTCTCCGCCGTCATCTCGGTCCGGATGTCGAGGAGGCCAAGGCCCGCATCGGAGCCGGGAGGCCCCTCGATGCCGTGCGGGTCCGCGATGTCGTGGCCGAGCATCTGGTAGCCGCCACAGATCCCGAGAACCCGGCCGCCGCGCCGGACATGGGCCTGCAGGTCGATGTCCCAGCCCTGCGCCCGCAGGAAGGCGAGATCGCCCCGGGTCGATTTCGTGCCGGGAAGGATGACGAGATCGGCATCCCCCGGGAGCGGCTGGCCCGACGGGATCATGGCGAGCGACACCTCGGGTTCGAGCTTCAGCGGATCGAGGTCATCGAAATTCGCGATGCGCGAGAGCATCGGGCAGACGATGCGGATCCGGCCGTCCCGCCGGCCGCTGGTGATGTCGACGGCATCCTCCGCGGGCAGGCGCGCGGCCTCGGGGAACCAGGGCAGGGTGCCGAAGCCGCGCCAGCCGGTGCGCGCCTCGATCAGCCGGTAGCCGTCATCGAAAAGCCGCAGGTCCCCGCGGAAGCGGTTGATGAGAAAGCCGCGGATCATCGCGGCGTCTTCGGGCGCGATCACGGCGCGGGTGCCGACCATCTGGGCGATGACCCCGCCGCGGTCGATGTCGCCCGCGAGCACGACCGGAACGCCCGCGGCCCGGGCAAAGCCCATGTTGGCGATATCCCCGGCGCGGAGATTGACCTCCGCCGGGCTGCCGGCGCCCTCGACGATCACCAGATCCCGGCCGTCGCCGATCCGCGCGAAGCTCTCGAGCACGGCATCGAGCAGGCGAGGCTTGAGCGCCTGGTAGTCGGCCGCGCGTGTCGTGGTGAGGCGTTTGCCCTGAACCACGACCTGCGCGCCGAGATCGGTCTCGGGCTTCAGCAGCACCGGGTTCATGTGGACGGAGGCGGGCAGGCCGGAGGCGAGCGCCTGCAGCGCCTGGGCCCGCCCGATCTCGCCGCCGTCTGCGGTGACGGCGGCATTGTTCGACATGTTCTGCGGCTTGAAGGGGGCAACGCGCAGGCCGCGGCGGCGCGCGGCCCGGCAGAGCCCGGCGACAAGGAGCGATTTGCCCACGTTCGAGCCCGTGCCCTGGATCATGAGGGCGCGGGGAAGCGGGGGGGTCGGCGCGGCGGACATGGCGGGGCGGCTCCTTCTCGTCAGCGCGCGGCATGACGGGGAACCGCCGGGTCTGTCAAGCGGCGGCGGCCCGGCTCATCCGGGCCACCGTGCCTGCATCGGGCTCAGAGGTCGGTGTGGCGCGGCTGGGCCAGATCGGCGCTCGTGATCTCGTCCGTCTCGACGGAGATCTTCAGCGTTTCCCCGTCACGGGCGAAACCATAGAGCGCGTCCTTGTGGCCCGGCATGGAGAAGCGGACCGCATCGCCGTCGGCAAGCGCCATCACGACACGCATCGGCTGGCCGCCGGTCCGGTCGGCGAAGGTCGCGACGACCTCGTAGGCGCCGGCGTCGGCCTCGGTGTAATAGGCGACCATGTCGAGATGGCCGTCGTGCAGACTGGCCGCAGCGGCCGGGCGGCTGACGCTGGCCTCGCCGGCAAGGGCGGGCGTGGCGGCGGCGAGGAGAAGGGCGGCGAGAGCGGGTTTGCGGAACATCGGTTTACTCCATGTCGGCGCGGCGCGGGCGCGCAGCCGACAAACTGAACAGCGTTGATCTGGAAACCGCCCGCGCGGGTGGCGCGGCCTGAAGGCGCGAGGGCCTGCGTGTTTCCGGCGACCCCTCCAAGATGGCATTCATGCTGCGATGCAGCAATGTTTGCCCGCGCATGGCTGCCATGCGCCGCGCGCGGTGCTCCGGGTCTCCCGGGGCGAGAGCCTTGCGGAGACCGGGAGCCTCGTCCGGATCGCGCTCCAATCCGAGGCGGCTGCGCCTAGAACTCGATGCCGGGCTGCGCCTTCACGCCATCCCGGAACGGATGCTTCACGAGGGTCATCTCGGTGACAAGGTCGGCGGCCGCGATCAGCAGGTCCGGCGCGTTGCGCCCGGTGAGGATCACGTGGCTGTCGGCCGGCTTCGCCGCCAGCGCCTCGAGGACCTCCTCCGGCGCGAGATAGCCGTAGCGAAGGGCGATGTTGATCTCGTCGAGCAGGACGAGGCGGCAGGCCGGATCGGCGATGTAGCGCTTTGCAATCTCCCATCCGGCGCGGGCCATCTCGATATCGCGGATCTTGTCCTGGGTCACCCAGGTGAAGCCCTCGCCCATGGTGTGGAAGGCGCAGAGATCGGAGAAATGCGTGGTGATGAGATCCCGCTCGCCGGTGGACATGCCCCCCTTGATGAACTGGATCACCGCCGAGGGCATGCCGTGCGCGATGGCGCGGAAGATCATGCCGAAGGCGGAGGAGGACTTTCCCTTGCCCTTGCCGGTGTGGACGATGACGAGGCCGCGCTCATCGGTCTTGCTTTCCATCATGCGGGCGCGCGCGGCGGCGACCTTCTGCATCCTGGCCTTGTGGCGGTCTTCATCGGCTTCGGGCGTGGTGTGTGTGTTTTGCACGCTTTGGGTCCTTGGGAGTATTCCGGGTCGGCATTTTTGTCTTGGGTTTGGG
>QKPN01000021.1 GCA_003258405.1 Rhodobacteraceae bacterium DSL-40
TGACTGAGTTTTGAATCAGGCTCTTAGAGAGCAATTTCTGCGTCTGATTTGATGCAATTCCCGCAAGGAAAGCTTCATCCGCAATTTTTTCCGCCATATAGCGCTCCGCGCGCATCCTGATCGCCAGCGATAGCACCACCTTGCTCAAGAGGAGCAACCCTGGAGGTCGTGCCTCAGCAGCGTCACCCACCTCGTCAATCAGATCAATCACCTTCTTTTCAGGTTCATGGGACGCGCCGCACTCATCGCACTCTTTTCTAAATATGTCATCGAGATCGGCTACTTTCAGAGTGTCCGTGTCACGCTTCCAGTGAACCATTGATGTAAGGGTGATGTAATGCGCGGCGGTCTCGCCTCGGCTGAATTCCACCAAGTTGCGGAGAAATGGAATGCAGGCAACCTTTTTCGCGTCATCTAGGAAGAACCAGCCCTTCCAGTCTTTCACGAAGATGTTCTTGATACCCGACGCCTTCTCAAGAACGATGCCGGTGTCCGACTTTTGAGCCATCAGGCAATTGCTGTAAGTGACAAAACGCCCTTCGATTGTCCGCAAAAAATCAAAATTGTGCGTCAAGATAATCTGTTTAAAAATATCATTTTCGCTAATGTCGCGAAGATACTGAACAATCGCATATTTGTTCTGATAATCAAATGAATCTGCGATGTCATCTACTACGATCAGAGTGTCCTGTTTGTTTTCCACCCTTGTCTGAATTTCGAAGATCACGTTTAAAATGTAGAGGGCCTTGCGCTCCCCTGTGCTCAGAGCCTGAAGGAGGTTTTTACGATCAATCTCGACGGGGCCGTCTCCATCGTCGTAGGTAAAGCCGAGATCAATGAAATCCTCTCTGCCAAGTATGACTTTGGTTTTGTTTTTCGCCTCCAGCTTGAATGGCACACTGAAGCGGCTATTAAATATGTCGATAGCCTCTTGCCACTTGGTTGCCTGCTTGCTGGCTTCATCCTCGATTTCTTTCTTGCGGACCTCTGCTTTTTCGTATGTCTCCATGAGCGCGAGATAAGCCTCCTCGTGCTTCTTTAAGTATGATTTCAGGACGTTTTCCTTGAAGAGGTCGAGATTGTCGAGATGTGGAAGTATGTGCTCGTTTCTCTGAAGATATGTCCGCAATGAGCGAACATCAACGTTCTTTCCTAGCTGCTTATCAACAGCATCGAACGCCTTTCGAAGTTTGTTATCTTTGAGTATATCATTTTTTTCTTTTGTAATTAGGTCAACAAGCTGTTCCTGATTTTTGATCTCAATACTCTTATCTACAGACCTGAGCGTTGCTGTGTGTCCAGCCCTGAAGAAGCCGTTTGCGTTAAGATTTCTCGCGATCTCCTCTGCGTTATAATAGTCGAATGTTCCTTTTTGAAAGTAGGTGGATTTATCTAGAAGTTCATTGTATCTTGTAATGTAATCCTCAACGAGCTTGCCAAGATCTTTGGTTTTGAGTGCGTTCAACACCTTTTCGCCGAAGATCACATCGTAATTGACCTCAGCAAACGGAGCGTCTGTCTGCTTTGTGAGTTCGGCTTTAATGCGGGTCAATGCTCCCTCAAGGTCATCGCTCGTCTTCATGAACGCGCTGGAGATTTCCCGCTCGAGGTTGGCCCTCGATCCGGCCTGCTTCTTCACGAGATCTAGTAGCGTGCCTTTCGCCTTCTCCGTGTCGGAAACAAGCTTCGCGTACTCCTCCCGCCGGCCTGCGTCGACAAGCAGGGTACAAGTTCTCTCCGATAGGCCAAATTCTTCGTCGTAGGGGAGGACGACCAAGACGCGATCCATCGCTATCGCCTGACCATCCTCATCAACTACAATGCACTTGGCTTCCCGTTCAGGATATATGCGGTCGCCTGGCTGATTGCCTCCTTGCAAGTCTTTGAAAGTCTTTGCCAGTGACGATTTCATCATGCCATTGGGTGCATAGATTGCGTATGCGCTGCGCTTCTCGAAATCGAAGTCGTACTTTAGCGTCCTTATGCCATAGCAGTGCTCAAGCTCGACTTTGACGCACTTCATCCCTTTATCTCCTCAGGCCAGCCGAGATGGCATCATGGCGGCTTGGCGAGATGCGGTAAAGCGGAGCATGGACGTAATCTATGCTATAAAAAGTGAATAGAGGGGCCGACTGGACCGCTTGTTCAATGCCTGCGCTCTCGCGGCGCTGAAATGCCCGTCAAACATAGTTTTAATGATATGTTTACCACTTTATTCAAACAAATCAGTGCGTTGATTTGCTTTTCACGGTGAAACGCCCTGTTTTCACCGTGAGGCCGACCCCGGAAAACTCAGGCCATCGGCTCGGAGAGGATCACTTCCTCCCCGTCCCGCAGGGCCGTGTAGAAGCAGCTCCGGCGGTTGGTGTGGCAGGCGGGCCCGGTCTGCTCGACGATCAGCAGCAGGCAGTCCCGGTCGCAGTCGATCCGGAGCTCGATCAGCCGCTGGAGGTGCCCCGAGGTCGCCCCCTTCCGCCAGAGCTCGCCTCGCGAGCGCGACCAGTAGGTCACCTCTCCGGTCTCGAGCGTGACCCCGAGGCTTTCGGCATTCATCCAGGCCATCATGAGGATTTCCCCGCTCCGATCCTGGGCGATGGCGGGGATCAGGCCCTGCGCGTTGAAACGGAGGCTTGCGGGGTCGAAGGCGGGCATGGAAAGGTCCTCCTTTCGGAGCCCTTTTCGGGCGTGAGGTTTCGGCCTATCTAGGGGAGGAGGTCCGGGAATGCAAAGGGACGCGCCCATGAGTGGCAACGAAGATCTGGTAAAGCTCTACTCTGGGCGCATTCTTGCGCTGGCGGCCGACATTCCGCATGCCGAGCGTCTGGCCGAGCCACAGGTGACGTCAAAAAAACGCTCCCCCCTCTGCGGCTCGACCGTGACCGTCGATCTCGTGCTCGAGAACGGCCGGATCAAGGATTTCGGCCAGGACGTGAAGGCCTGCGCCCTCGGCCAAGCCTCGGCCGCCATCCTCGGCCAGCAGGCCATCGGCCGGACCCGCGAGGAGATCGAGCGCGCCCGGGACCAGCTCAAGGCCATGCTCAAATCCGAGGGCCCGATCCCCGATGCCCCGTTCGAGGGCTACGAGGTTCTCCTGCCCGCGCGGGACTACAAGAACCGCCACGCCTCGATCCTGCTTGCCCTCGAGGCCACCCTGGCGGCCTTCGACGAGGCCTGCGCCTCGGTCTGAGGGCTTCCGGAAAATCAGGGAAAAGGGACGCCGCACTCGTTCGGGAGATGCGGCGCCCAGGTATCGGCGCCCTTTCGGCAGGTTCCAGAGGAACAGGCAGCGGATCTGGAACAGGCGCCGCAGACGGTCCCGACCCTCAGTACTGGGCCGGCAGGCAGAACATTGCGATAATGGCGGAACAGATCACCGCGAGGCCCAGAACCTCTCGGATCAGAACGTCGAGATCGGTAGTCAGAAGCAGGCGAATGGCGTCTCGCATGGACTTATCCCCAGATCGAATCGAGTTGTTCCTGTAATGTTCCTACTTTATTCGCAATCGGTCAACAGGTTTGGAACATTAGCGGAACATGCGGCGTTCAGCCGACCCCGAGCATCCGGATCGCTTTTTCGCGCTCCAGCAGATGGAGCAGGATGCGCATCGCCTGGCCGCGGGAAGAGATGAGATCGGGGTCCTGGTCGAGCAGGAGGCGCGCGTCGTCCCGCGCGAGGGCAAGAAGGCCAGCCTGGCGCTCCAGATCGGCGACGCGAAACTTCGGCAGGCCGGATTGCTGGACACCGAGCAGGTCTCCCGCCCCGCGGAGGCGCAGGTCTTCCTCCGCGATCTCGAAGCCGTCCTCGGTCCGGCGCATGGTCTCCAGCCGCGCGCGGGCGGTCTCGCCCAGCGGCGGATCGTAGAGCAGCAGGCAGGTCGACTTGCCGCTGCCGCGCCCGACGCGGCCGCGGAGCTGATGGAGCTGCGACAGGCCGAAGGCCTGTGCGCCTTCGATCACCATGATCGTGGCATTGGGTACGTTCACCCCGACTTCGATCGCGGTGGTGGCGACGAGGAGGCGAATGCCGCCATCGGCGAAAGCGGCCATCGCCGCGTCCTTCTCGGACGGGGGCAGCTGGCCGTGCACGAGCCCCACATGTTCCGCGCCAAGCGCGAGCTTCAGGGACTCGAAGCGCTCCTCGGCCGCAGGGCCTTCGGCCGTTTCGGATTCGCCGACGAGCGGGCAGACCCAGTAGGCCTGATGACCCTCGGCCAGCGCCTTGCGCAGATGTTCGATCACCTCACCGGTGCGGCCGGCGGAGACAAGCGCGGTCTCGACCGGCTGGCGGCCGGGGGGCTTCTCGTCGAGGATCGAGAGATCCATGTCGCCATATTGCGCGAGGGTGAGGCTGCGCGGAATGGGCGTGGCCGTCATCACGAGGATATCGGGCGCGCGGCCCTTGGCACCGAGCTCCATCCGCTGCCGCACGCCGAAGCGGTGCTGTTCGTCGACGATGACGAGGCGGAGATCGGAGAACACGACATCGGCCTGAAAGAGCGCATGGGTTCCGACAAGAATCCGGATCTCGCCTGCGGCAAGGGCCGCAAGCTTGGCGGCGCGCTCGGACCCCTTGTCCCGGCCGGTGAGCAGCTCGATCCGAAGCCCTGCGGGCTCCACGAGCGGCGCGAGGGAGGCGAGATGCTGCCGGGCGAGGATCTCGGTCGGGGCCATCATCGCCGACTGCCCACCGGCTTCGGCACAAGCCAGCATGGCGAGGAGCGCGACGAGGGTCTTGCCGGCCCCGACATCGCCCTGGAGCAGACGGTTCATCCGCAGCGGCGCCGCCATATCGGACGTGATTTCGGCCACCGCGCGGGTCTGGGCCGCGGTGGGGGCGTAGGGCAGGGCGGCGAGCACCTGGGCGCGCAGGTGGCCATCGCCTACCGTCTCGAAACCCTTGGCGCGGCGGACCTTCGCGCGGGCGAGTGCGAGCGTCACCTGATGCGAGAGCAGCTCGTCATAGGCGAGCCGGATGCGGGCGGGTGCGTCGGGCTCGATATCGGCGGCGGAAGTGGGCGCATGGGCTGCGCGGACCGCGTCGTGCCAGGAGGGCCAGCCCTCGCGGCGCAGGAGGCCCGGCTCGATCCATTCGGGGAGATCGGGGGTGCGGGCCACGGCGGATCGGGCGGCGCGGGTCATGGTGCGGAGCGTGAGGCCCTGGGTCAGCGGATAGACCGGCTCGAACTCGGGCATCTCGCCGGCCTCATCCGGCCGGAGGATGTGATCGGGATGCACCATCTGCGCAAGGCCGTCGAAGATCTCCACCCGGCCCGAAACAATACGGCGCTGGCCCGCAGGCAGGGTCCGGCGCAGCCAGTCCTCGCGGGGGTGGAAGAAGACGAGCTGAAACTCGGTGGCGGCATCGCGCACGAAGACCCGGTAGGGGCGGCCCTTCGCCGCGGGCGGCTGGTGCAGGCCGACCTCGACCTCGACGGTGGCAATGCCCGGCACGGGCAGGTCCCGGATCGTCGGGCGCAGGCGGCGGTCGATGCCGGAGGCCGGGAGTGTGAGGAGGAGATCGGCGGGCTTGGTGATGTCGAGCCGTTCGAAGAGCTTCGCCGTCTTCGGCCCGACGCCATCAAGGCTGGTGAGATCGGAGAAGAGCGGAAAGAGGATCTCGGGGCGCGGGCTCATGGGGCAGGACCGATCGGCAGGGCCCCGGCGGGGCAGGCGGCGGGGCGGGCGGGCAAGCCGCGGCTCGATCCCTCATAGCGCTCCGATCGCGGTTTCGCAAAGCGGGCGTCAGCCCTTTTCGGCCAGGCTGCGCACAAGATTTCGGGCATCGGTGCTGAGGGTAAGATGCAGCCCAGAGGGCGCATAGTCGATTTCCACATCGCCCTCGAACTGCGCAGCGAGCGCCTTGTCGATGAGAAAGCTTCCGAAGCCGCGCCGGGTCGGTGTCGAAACAGGCGGACCGCCATTCTCTTGCCACGTCAGGCGGAAACGTCCGGGCGTAACGGAGTTGTCGATCTCCCAGCGCACGGCAATGTGGCCGTCGGGAACGCTCAGGGCGCCGTATTTTGCGGCGTTCGTGCCGAGCTCGTGCAGCGCCATGGCAAGCGCGATCACCTGTTCGCTGCCCAGACGAATATCCGGGCCATCGGCAGAGATCGCCCCCTCCTCATGTTCGAAGAGCGTGAGCGCGCCCTCGATCACCTGCCGGATTCCGGCGCCGATGCCACGGGTGTCGGCAAGCACGTTCTGTGCCCGGTTGAGCGAGGACAGGCGCTGGAGGATCTTGGCCTCGGCCTCCTCGAGCGTCTCCGAACTGCGGTGGGTCTGCTTGATGAGCACCGAGACGACGGCAAAGGAGTTGCGCGAGCGATGGATGAGCTCGCGGTTGCGCAGTTGCGCCCGATGCTCGGCCCGCACGGAGTCCGAGGTTTCGATCACCGTGTCGAGCATGCCGCAGACCTTGCCGGTCTCGTCGCGTATCGGGCTGTAGCAGAAGGTGAAATAGGCGGTTTCGGCATGACCGAAGCGGGCGATCTCGAGCTCGAAATTCTCGATGAAGGTGGCCTCGCCCGCCAGGGCGCGCGCGGTCATGGGGCCGATCGTGTCCCAGGCCTCGCGCCAGATCTCCTCGAAGGGTTGTCCGAGGCAGGGGTGCTTGCGGCCGAGGATCTGGATGAAGGCATCGTTGTAGATCGAGATGAGCGTGTCGCCCCAGCAGAGGCATTTGGGAAAGGCCGAGTTAACCATCGTGCTGATCGCGATGCGCAGCACGGGCGGCCATGTCTCGATCGGGCCGAGCGGCGTTCTTGACCAGTCATGCGCTTCGATGGCCTCGGCCATGGCTCCGCCGCCGTCGAGAAATCGATAGGGACTCTTCAGCGCATGGCTCCTTGTGAGGTGCATCGTCCGGCGGCGTCGGATTCGGGTGCAAGATCTTTCGATGCGGCAAAAAGCCTATCCAATCAAGTCCAGCCATTCATCTTCGCTAAGAAGCGTGAGGCCGAGCTCGCGCGCCTTCTTTTCCTTGGAGCCGGCACCGGGACCCGCGACGACATAGTCCGTCCTGGCCGAGACCGAGCCTGCGACCTTGGCTCCAAGCGCTTCGGCGCGGGCCTTGGCCTCGGCGCGGGTCATCTTCTCGAGCGTTCCGGTGAAGACGACGGTCTTGCCCGCGATGGCGCTGCCCTCCGTCGAGGGGGCCTCGACATCCTCGATGGAAAGCTCGGCGACGAGGCGCTCGATGGCGGCGCGGTTCGCGGGGTCGTGGAAGAAGTCGACGAGGCTCGCGGCCATGACAGGCCCGATCCCGTCGATGTTGTTGAGCGTCTCCCAATCCTCGCCCTCGTGTTCGCGCGCCGCCTCCATCGCCATCTGGAAGCGCGCCCAGGAGCCGTAGCTGCGGGCGATGAGCCGGGCCGCGGTCTCGCCGACATGGCGGATGCCGAGGCCGAAGATCAGGCGGTTGAGCGGGATGGACCGGCGCTCGGAGATGCCGCGGAAGAGGTTCGCGGCCGATTTCTCGCCCCAGCCCTCGCGCTTGCGCAGGCTTTCGCCGTGGCGGACCTCCAGCGTGAAGATGTCGGCAGGCTCGCGGATCCAGCCTTCCTGGAAGAAGGCCTCGACCTGCTTGGCGCCAATACCCTCGATGTCGAAGGCGTCGCGGGAGACGAAATGCTTGAGCTTCTCGACGGCCTGCGCCGGGCAGATGAGGTTGCCGGTGCAGCGGTGGACCGCCTCGCCGGGCTCGCGGATCGCGTCGGAACCACAGACGGGGCAGGTCTCGGGGAAGCTGTAGGGCTGGCTTTCCGCCGGGCGGCGGGTGAGGTCCACATCCTCGATCTTCGGGATCACGTCACCGGCGCGGTAGACCGTCACCCAGTCGCCCACCCGGATGTCGCGGCCCTCGCGGATCGGATTGCCCCGCGAATCCCGCCCGGCGATGTAGTCGGCATTGTGGAGTGTCGCGTTCGAGACGACGACGCCGCCCACGGTCACCGGCGTGAGGCGGGCGACGGGGGAGAGCGCGCCGGTGCGGCCCACCTGGATCTCGATGGCCTCGAGCAGTGTGGTGGCGCGCTCGGCGGAGAACTTGTGGGCGATGGCCCAGCGGGGCGTGGCGGAGCGGAAGCCGAGGCGGGCCTGCAGGTCGAGCCGGTCGACCTTGTAGACGACGCCGTCGATATCGTAGCCGAGCGTCGCGCGCCTAGCCTCGATGGCGCGGTAATGGGCAAGCAGATCCGCGATACCCTCGCAGCGGATCATCAGCGGATTGGTCGAGAAGCCGAGTGCGGCGAGGCGCGCGATCGCGCCCGACTGGGTGTCGGCAAGCGGTTCGGAGATCTCGGCCCAGGCATAGGCGAAGAAGCGCAGCGGGCGGGCGGCAGTGATCGCGGCATCGAGCTGGCGGAGCGAGCCGGCGGCGGCATTGCGCGGGTTCGCGAAGGTCTTGCCTCCCGCCGCCTCCTGGCGCTCGTTGAGCGCGGCGAAGTCGGCGTGGCTCATGTAGACCTCGCCGCGGACCTCGAGCACCTCGGGCGCGCCTTCGAGGCGGTGCGGAATGTCGGCGATGGTGCGGGCGTTGGCGGTGACGTTCTCGCCGGTCTCGCCGTCCCCCCGGGTCGCGGCCTGCACCATCTCGCCGTTCTCGTAGCGGATCGAGAGCGAGAGTCCGTCGATCTTCGGCTCGGCGGTGAAGGCGAGCGGGGCGTCCGCAGCGAGATTGAGAAACCGGCGGATGCGCTCGGCGAAATCGGTGATGTCGGCATCCTCGAAACCGTTCGCGAGGCTCAGCATCGGCACGGAATGCCGTATCTTGGCGAAGGCTTCCGACGGAGCCGCGCCCACCCGGTCGCTCGGGCTGTCCGGACGCTTGAGCTCCGGAAACCGCGCCTCTATGGCGGCATTGCGCCGTTTCAGCGTATCGTAATCTGCATCCGGCATCACCGGAGCGTCGGCCTGATGATAGGCAAGATCGGCGGCTGCGATCTCGCGGGCAAGCATGGCAAGCTCCGCCTTCGCCTGTGCCGATGTCAGCTCCTCAACGGCCCGCCGCACTGGTCCCATCGCCTTATCCTCGTACCGGAAACCGCACTTGGGTAATACGTCGCCGGGCCGCCGTCCAGCGGCGCGGAACGCCTCGGGCGGCGCAAGCCAAGCCGGAGCGCCCAGCGGTAAAGCGTACGTTTGCGGTGCCAGCGGCGGGCACGGTCGATGCGCGCGCGGATGATCTCGGCTTCCGACGGCGGGCGGCCGTCGGCGGGAACGGGGCGTGGAGGCAGTACGATGGGCAGCATGGGGCAGTTTCCATTTCAGTTTTGAAATACCTGACGAGAGATCCTACCGTGCATGAAGGGATGCAGCCCAAATAGCGGCGATATCCGCAACAGGAGTTTCGAAATTGAAAGTTATGCCCAGTCTCGACGATATCCGGCTGTTTCTGGCAGTGGCGGATTGCGACGGGTTGAGCGGCGCCGCGCGGGCGACGGGTACACCTCTGCCGACGCTCAGCCGCCGGATGAACGGGCTCGAGCGGCTGACCGGGCGGCGGCTCTTTCTTCGCGGGCCGCAGGGTTATCGGCTCACCGCCGAGGGGCGGGGATTGGCCGAGGAGGCCGAGGCGCTGCGGGCAGCGGCCGGGCGGATCGAGCGCTGGCAGACCGGGGCGCGGGCGAAGCTCCGCGTGCGCATCACGGCAGGCTCCTGGACCGCACGGCATCTCGCGCGCGGGATCGGCCGGGTCTGGTCGCCGGAGGATGACTGGATGCCGGAGTTTCTGGCCTCCAATGCCGTGCTCGACATCGCCCGCCGCGAGGCAGATATCGGCGTGCGCAACCGCCGCCCTGAGCAGGCCTGGATGGCTGGCCGGCGGACGCGGAACCTCACATACGGGATCTATGCTGCCGGGCCGGAGGTGGCGGGCTATGTCTCTCTCGGCGAAGGGATGGCGACTACGCCTTCGGAACGATGGCTGCGCGCGCAGCATGCCGACGAGATCGTGACGACCGCGAGCACCGGTCTGATCGCGGTCGACATGGCGCGGGCGGGGCTCGGGCGGATCGTCATGCCGTGCTTTGCCGGTGATCGTGAGCCGGGGCTCACGCGCGTTGGCCCGCCGATCGCGGCTCTCACCCATGACGAGTGGCTCGTCTGCCATCACGATGCGCGCCATGATCCGCCGATCCGGGCCGCGCTCGAGGCAGTCCGCCGGCTGCTGACGGCGCCTCAGTCCGAGGCAGAGGGCCGGTAAGTGTGCCGGACGCTGCCCTCGGGATTGTGGATGACGAATTCGCGGCTGTCCCAGGTCGGACGGTTGCTCTGTGAGCTGCTCAAGCTGCGCGGCCTCGGCATTCCTCATTGGGGGGCTAGGCAGCAGGCCAGATCAAGGCGTACGGGAGCGCTGCGCTTGGCAAGCGGATTTATCCGGCCGGTGATCCCGGGAAGTATCATGGGCAGCGCGTGCCAAGCGGTGTGTCGATGATCCGGAAACAGGCCGCGGTGCCGCTCTGCGGGATCAGGATAGAGCCCGGATGAAGCCCGGCAGGAACGCGCCCCAGCCAGTGGTGCTGCCCGGCAAGAGAGACGATCTCCAAACTCTACGTCTGGAGATCGGCAGATGGAGGGCGGCGAGGGAGGAGACGTCTGTCCTGCGGCCGCTCGGGCTCGGCGTCTGCTCCAGGTAGAGCCAGGCGTGGCGCGCGGCGCCTCCTTGGCGCAAACGCGAATGACCCGGAGTCGCACCGGCCGGAGCCGGGCGTCTTCCGGGGAAAGCACGCTCTGGTTTCAGGCAGAGAAAGATCCTGCGGTCCGAGCCGCAGGGGTCGGTCGGGGCCGCCTCAGGCTCCGACCGCCAGTTTACGTTTCGCTTCACCACTCGAGGGGTCGCGGAGGACATAGCCACGCCCCCAAACTGTCTCGATATAGTTCTCGCCCCCGGTGGCCTCGGAGAGTTTCTTCCGGAGCTTGCAGATGAAGACGTCGATGATCTTCAGCTCCGGCTCGTCCATGCCGCCATAGAGGTGATTGAGGAACATCTCCTTGGTGAGGGTCGTGCCCTTCCGCAGAGAAAGCAGTTCCAGCATCTGGTACTCCTTGCCGGTGAGATGCACCGGCGTTCCGTCGACCTCGACCGTCTTCGCATCGAGATTGACGGTAAACTTTCCCGTCGTGATGATCGACTGGGCGTGACCCTTGGAGCGGCGCACGATCGCATGGATGCGCGCGATGAGCTCCTGCCGGTGGAACGGCTTGGTCATGTAGTCGTCGGCGCCGAAGCCGAAGCCCTTGAGCTTGTTTTCGGTGTCGTCTGCGCCGGAGAGAATCAGGATAGGTGTCTCGACCTTTGCAAGTCGAAGCTGCCGGAGCACGTCGTGCCCGTTCATGTCCGGCAGGTTCAGGTCGAGCAGGATCAGATCGTAGTCGTACAGTTTGGCCAGATCGATCCCTTCTTCCCCCAGATCCGTCGCATAGACGTTGAGGTTCGCGTTCTGGAGCATCATCTCGATGCTCTTGGAGGTCGTTGGGTCATCTTCGACCAACAGGATACGCATGTGCAGCTCTCCGTCTCTGCCAACCAGGCCCTCGCTAATCTAAGTTAATTCTAGACAGGGATTGGTTAATGACTGATTACGACAGCTTCACGTTACGACCTCGCCTTAAAGTTGTCTATACTTTTGTATGGCGGTGACGCGCAGTGCTCCGGCACCGTGTTTGTGCACGGCATCGCGCCACATCGACAATTCCTCGTCGGAAAGATGATACATGGAGCAGGCTTCGGCCGCATCGATCAGGCCAAAATCCACTGCGGCAACAACAGTTGCCTTGCGACGCGCCACCCAACGCTTCGTGTTTGACGGCGGAAGATCGGACCGCGTCAGCTTGCTTCCATCCGGAAGAACGACGTAGACTGGTCCCTTCTCACGGCGAATATACATCTCTAACTCCCAAGCTCGCTACTCACCCGTGAGAACATCTAGCGACCGCGTCTTAAGGGCCGGTGAACCAAACTCTTGAAGATGTTGCGGATTTTACTATATTCGCGCCCATAGCCTCCAACAGGACCGTCATGCAGAGCGCAGCCGTCGAATCACGGCCCAATTCGCTGGGCCTTCCGAAGCCCCCGCAGGAAACGCGGGTGGTTGTCGCCATGTCCGGTGGCGTCGACAGCTCCGTCGTGGCGGCCATGCTTGCCGAGGAGGGATATGACGTCGTCGGCGTGACGCTTCAGCTCTACGATCACGGAGCGGCGCTGGCGAAAAAGGGTGCCTGTTGTGCCGGGCGGGATATCCACGATGCGCGCCGGGTGGCGGAAACCATGGGCTTTCCGCACTACGTGCTCGACTACGAGAACCGTTTCCGGGAAAGCGTGATTGACGAGTTCGCGGATTCCTACCTTGCCGGGGCGACGCCGGTGCCCTGCATCCGCTGCAACGAGCGGGTGAAGTTCCGCGACCTGCTCGAAACCGCCCGTGATCTCGAAGCCGATTGCATGGCGACCGGACATTACATCCGCCGTTTCGACGGGGGGGCGGGGCCTGAGCTGCACCGCGCGGCCGATCCGGCACGGGACCAGAGCTATTTCCTGTTTTCCACGACGCCCGAGCAGCTGTCCTACCTGCGCTTTCCCCTCGGGCACCTGAAATCCAAGGCCGAGACCCGTGCTCTTGCTGCCCGCTATGGCCTGCCGGTTGCCGACAAGCCCGACAGCCAGGACATCTGCTTCGTGCCGAACGGCTCCTATGCCGCGGTGATCGAGAAGCTGCGCCCCGGCGCGGCCGATCCCGGCGACATCGTTCATATCGACGGCCGCGTGCTCGGCCGCCACGAGGGTGTGATCCGCTATACCGTCGGTCAGCGCCGGGGGCTCGGCATCGGGGGCACCGTCGATCCGCTTTTTGTCATCCGCCTCGATCCCGACACGCGTCAGGTGATCGTCGGACCTCGCGAGGCGCTCGCGAGCCGCCATGTGCCGCTCGCTGAAGTGAACTGGCTTGGCGACACGCCTTTCGAGGCAGCTCCTCCCGAGGGCTGGGAGGTCGCTGTGCGTGTCCGGTCAACCCGCCCGCCGAAACCTGCTCGTGTGCGCCCTGAACCGGGCGGCCGTGCGACGGTCGAGCTGCTCGATGCCGAGGAGGGCGTTGCCCCCGGTCAGGCCTGTGTCTTCTATGCCCCGGAGGGCAGCCGCGTGCTGGGCGGCGGCTGGATTCAGCGGAGCTGACGTCTGCCTTCAGGCGTGCCGGGGGCCTTCAGCCCCCGATCCGGGCAGAAAGTTTCCCTGAGACATGTGATGCGGAAATCGTTTGCGGTCAGGCGTTTGACGTGGTGGACGCGCCCGCCGGCCCTTGCTGCCTCCGACCAAAGCAGTAGGCGCAAATTGAGCGAAATCAATCGACTAAGGGGGGGCTCGCAGTATTGTTATCGCTGCTCGCAGCCAACGAAAGGGGCATCGATGAAACGCCACCACACGCCAGCAGGCGTCCTAGCCGCAGCACTGTTCGGGCCGTGCCTGCTCGCCGGAGCGGCGCAGGCGACCGACACGTTCGAACAGGCCAAGATTACCGCAGGACAGTCGCTCTTCAACCAGGAATGCCGCCGCTGCCATGCGCCGGATGCCGATCACGCCAGCTACGGTCCGCCGCTTGCCGGTGTCGTCGGGCGGAAGGCCGGCACCTATCCGGACTTCGAATATTCCGAAGCGCTGGCCAACTCCGGCATCGTCTGGACGCCTGCCGCGCTTCGGGCCTGGATGGAGGACAATACCGGCTTCATGCCCGGCACCCGCATGCGCCATGTGGGCATCACCGATCCGACGGTGCAGGACTTCATCCTCTCCTACCTGGAATCGCTTCCCCCGGCGACCCAGTGAGGGGCTGAGGCTACCGCCCGGCGCCGGCGCTTCGGCCCGGTGCCGGGCCGGGCTGCAAGGGGGTGCATCCGAGGCCGTCGCAGTGCTCTTGCGTCTGGTCGTCAAAGGGCTAGGGTCGCCTTCGACGCACCGAAAAGGACCCCGGCCATGACCCTCTCCGCCGTTCTGGACCGCATCGACGCCGATCTGCCGCAGGCGCTCGACAGGCTCTTTGACCTCCTCAGGATCGACAGCGTCTCGACCGACCCGGCCCATGCGGCGTCGTGCCGCACGGCGGCGGACTGGCTTGTGGCGGAGCTCTCGGGCATGGGGTTCGAGGCGAGCCGGCGCGATACGCCGGGCCATCCGATGGTCGTGGCCCATGGCGGCGGCGAGGGGCCGCATCTGCTGTTCTACGGCCATTACGACGTTCAGCCCGCCGATCCTCTCGAACTCTGGGAGACGCCACCCTTCGAGCCGGTCCTGCGCGACACGCCGGAGGGCAAGGTGATCTCGGCCCGCGGCGCCTGCGATGACAAGGGTCAGCTCATGACCTTCGTCGAGGCGCTCCGGGCCTGGATCGCGGTGGAGGGCAGCGTGCCGACGCGTATAACGTTCCTTTTTGAAGGTGAGGAGGAAAGCGGCTCGCCGTCGCTCGTGCCTTTCCTCGAAGCCAATGCAGAGGAGCTCCGCGCCGATCTTGCGCTCGTCTGCGACACGGGCATGTGGGATCGGAAAACCCCCGCGATTTCAACGATGCTGCGCGGCCTTGCCGCCGAGCAGGTGACGATTCAGGCCGCGTCCCGCGATCTGCATTCGGGGATGTATGGCGGGCCCGCCATGAACCCGATCCGGGTGCTGACGCGGATCCTCGGCCAGCTTCACGACGAGACCGGCCGGGTGACGCTGCCCGGGTTCTACGAGGGCGTGGCGGAGCTTTCGCCAGAGATGAAGGCGCAGTGGGAGAGCCTTGCCTTCGATGCGGAGGGCTTTCTCGGCGCGGTCGGACTGAGCGTCCCCGCAGGTGAGGAAGGCTACAGCGCGCTCGAGCAGATCTGGGCGCGGCCGACCTGCGACATCAACGGGATCTGGGGTGGATATACCGGCGAGGGCTTCAAGACGGTATTGCCGGCGGAGGCACATGCCAAGGTGAGCTTCCGGCTGGTGGGGGATCAGGATCCGGAGAAGATTCTCGAGAGTTTCCGGGCATTTGTCGCGGAAAACCTGCCTGCGGATTGCTCCGCGCGCTTTGCCATGAAGGAGCCGTCGCGGGCGACGGTGCTGCCGGTCGAGGCGCCCGAATTCGCCCGTGCCCGAGCGGCACTCTCGGAGGAGTGGCCGAAGCCGGCGGTCTTTGCCGGATGCGGCGGGTCGATCCCGATCGTGGGGCATTTCAAGGAGATCCTCGGCATGGATTCGCTCCTCATCGGCTTCGGCCAGGAGGACGACGCGATCCATTCGCCAAACGAGAAATACGACCTCGCGAGCTTCCACAAAGGCATGCGGAGCTGGGCGCGCGTGCTCGATGCGCTGACCTCAAAAGCCTGAAGTTTCAGGGAGATTCGCCGCGCCGGCCGCGGGCGCCGCCCCGGCGGCGCGGTGTTTCGGAAAGGCCCGCAAGGCCTTCATGGAGCACGGCGGTCATCGGATGGCCGGGAGTCTCGCCGGCATGGCGGGCGAGGAGCGCGCGGATCTCGGGTGCGCCAGCCCCCTCGGGTGCGCCCAGCAGCCAGTCGAGGAAGATCGTGCGGCAATCGGCGGCCGACAGCTCCATCCGATAGGCTTCGGCGATGACGCCGCGGGGGTCTTCGGGGTGGGGCGTCCGGGCCAAGGGCGTCTCCTTCGGGCTCTCCTGCGCGCTCGGTAGATCCGCCGGGGGCAGGCGTCAACCGACCCGAACGGGGCGTCTGGAATCGATATGGAAACCGTATGGAATCCATATGGCAAATCGTATGGCAGGATCAGGCGGCCATGGCCCTTGCCGCTTCCTCGAAAAGGAGCGCATGGCGCGCGGCGAGGCGTTCGGGATCGTCGTCATAGCCGCCACCAAGCACGCCCGCGAGCGGCAGGCCCCGGCCGCGGGCGAAGGCGATCACCCGCGCCTCGCGGGCGCGCAGCCCCTCGGAGCTCAGCGACAGGCGGCCGAGCCGGTCAAGCTCGTGCGGATCGACGCCAGCGTTGTAGAAGACGATGTCGGGATGGAAAGCCGCAGTCCGCGCGAGGGCATGGTCAAGCATTTCGAGATAGGGCGTGTCGCGCAGCCCGTCGGGCAGGGGGAAGTCGAGATCGGACTGCGCCTTGTGGACGGGGTAGTTCTTCTCGGCATGGAGCGAGAGGGTGAAGACGCGCGGATCGCCCGCGAAGATATGCGCGGTGCCGTCGCCCTGATGCACGTCGAGATCGATCACCAGCACGCGGCGCACCAGCCCCTCGTCGAGCAGTGCCCGCGCGGCGATGGCGACATCGTTGAAGACGCAGAAGCCCGCGCCGCCCTCGGGGCCGGCGTGGTGGGAACCGCCCGCCATGTTGCAGGCAAGCCCGTGCTCGAGCGCGAGGCGGGCGGCGAGCAGGGTGCCCGCCGAGGAGAGGAAGGCGCGGCGCGAGACGGGCGCGGTATTGGGCAGGCCGATGCGGCGGGTTTCCTCGGCCGTGAGGCCGATATTGGCAACGCGTTCGACGTAGGCGAAGGCGTGCACCCCGGCGGCCTGACGGATCGAGGCCGGTGCGGGCGCCAGAAAGCCGCCTGTCTCGGGCAGGAGGCCGCGTGCGGTGAGCGCCTGGCGCAGGTAGCCGTATTTCGACATCGGAAAGCGGTGGCCGGGCCGGAGCGGGGCGACGTAATCCGGATGATAGACGATCGGCAGCGGGGTCATGGGCCGCTGCCGGAAGCCGGCGCCACGCGCCGGGCGGGGTGGTTTCGCGCGCCGCTCATGCCTTTGCGAGGCGCGCGGTGATGATCGCGTCGCATGCGGCAGCCTCGGCGGCAAGATCCTCCCGCAGGCTCTCGATGTCCTGGCCGCCCGTCACCCGGAGCAGAAGCTGCGTATAGCCCTCGCCGCCCTCTTCCGGGTCGATCGGGCGGTCGCTCGCGAGGCGGGCGACCTGCTGGAGGGCGGCGAGCCGGTCGAGCGAGCGGCCGAGGCGGGCGCCGTCTTCCTTGCCGATCCAGCCGAGCTTCACCAACCGGTCGAGCATCCGTTGCGGACGGCGCAGGCCGGTGAGCCCGTGGACGAGAACGCCGGTCTGGGCGAGGAGCTCGATGTCCATCATCCGGCCCGGCCCGTGCTTGGTCGCCCAGGGGAAGGCGGCTTCCTTCTCGTTGGCCTCGGCAAGGCGGCGGCGCATGTCGCGGGCGTCGGCGAGGGTCTTTTCGGGGTCGTGGGGCCGGGCGAGGATCTCGCGGACCGCGGCTTCGACGCGGCGGCGGAGCTCCTGCCGGCCCGCAACCAGCCGGGCGCGGGTGAGGGCGAGATGTTCCCAGGTCCAGGCCTCGGATTCCTGATATTTGCGGAAGGCCGTCAGGCTGGTCGCAACCGGCCCCTGGCGGCCGGAGGGCCGGAGGCGCATGTCGACCTTGTAGAGGATGCCGTCGGTCATCGGCGCGGTGAGGGCGGAGATCACCGCCTGGGTGAGGCGGGCGTAATAGGCCGAGGCCGAGAGCGGGCGGCGGCCCTCGGAGCTGTCGCCGTCGTCGGCGTCGTAGATCACGATGAGGTCGAGATCGGAGGAAACGGTCATCTCGCGGCTGCCGAACTTGCCCATGGCGAGCACGGCGGCCCCCCGGCCCGGCGGCCTGCCGTGGCGCTCGGCGAAGTGATCGACGACATGGGGCAGGATGGCGTCGAGCACCGCCTCGGCGACGGCGGAGTAGGCCGCGGCGGCCTCGTCGGGTTCGGAGAGCCCGCGCAAGAGGTGTACGCCGATGCGGAAGTGGTGCTCCTTCATCCAGATCCGCGCGCGGTTCAGCACCGTCTCGTAGTCCTCGGCGCCCTCGAGGGCGCCGGTGATGTCGAGGAACAGGGTGCGCGAGGTTTCGAGCGGGCCGAAGAAGTCGGGGTTGATGACCGCGTCGAGCACGCCCGGGTTGCTGCCGAGGTAGCGCGCGAGCTCGGGCGTGGTGCCGCAGATGTCGACGAGCAGGTCGAGCAGGGGCGGGTTGGCCTCCATGAGCGAGAAGAGCTGCACGCCCGCAGGGATCCGCGCGAGGAAGGCGTCGAGCGAGCGCAGGGCCTCGTCGGCGTCGTGCGCCTTGGCCATGCGGCGGAGCAGTTCGGGCTCGAGGCGGCGGAAGATGCCGCGGGCGCGGCTGGTGCGGAGCGCGGGCAGGCGCTGCCAGTCGGACATGATGCCACGCGCCCGCTCCGGGTCGGAGAAGACCTCCCAGACCGAGGGGGCGGGCGCTTCGGGCGGCGCTTCGGGAGCGAAGAACGGCTCCGTCAGGGCATGGACCGTCTCCAGCGTCCCGAGAAGCTCTGACTGGAAGCTCTCGCAGTCCGGCGCCCCGGCAAAGCAGGCGAGGCGCTCGAGCCCTTCGCGGGTCGTGGGCATGCGGTGGGTCTGGGCGTCGTCGAGCATCTGCAGCCGGTGCTCGATGGTGCGGAAATCGACATAGGCGCGCGTCAGCGTCTCGGCGGTGCTTTTCTCGACCCAGCCTTCGGCGGCGAGGGCCGCGAGCGCATGCAGCGTGCGGCGGTCGCGGAGCTGGGGGTTGCGGCCGCCGAGAATGAGCTGGCGCGTCTGGGTGAAGAATTCGATCTCGCGGATGCCGCCGCGGCCGAGCTTGAGGTTGTGGCCGGGCACCTCGATCGGACCCGCGAGCCCCTTGTGGCTGCGGATGCGCACGAGCATGTCGTATGCGTCCTCGATGGCGGCATAGTCGAGGTGGCGGCGCCAGATGAAGGGGCGGAGGCGGGAGAGGAACTCGCCGCCGGCGGCGCGGTCTCCGCCACAGGGGCGGGCCTTGATGTAGGCCGCCCGTTCCCAGGTCCGGCCGAGGCTCTCGTAATACTGCTCCGCCGCTTCGGCCGCGATCACCACCGGGGTCGAGGACGGGTCGGGGCGGAGGCGGAGGTCGGTGCGGAAGACGTAGCCTTCGCCGGTGCGCTCGGAGAGGAGCTTCACGAGGCGCTGGGTCACGCGGATGAAGCTGCGCCGGACCTCGCCATAGAGCTCGGGGTCGTGGCGGGTCTCGTCGAAGAGCATGACGAGGTCGATGTCGGAGGAATAGTTGAGCTCGCCCGCGCCCATCTTGCCCATGGCGAGCGCGAAGAGCCCGGCGCCGTCGGCGGCATCCTCGGCGGTGCAGCCGGGCAGCTTGCCGCGCTCGATCTCGGTGGCGACGAGGCGGATGAGGGCCGTGTGGACCGCGGTGTCGGCAAGGCGGGTGAGGGCGTCGGTGACCTCGCCGAGCTGCCAGACGCCGCCGAGATCGGCCAGCGCGATGAGGAGCGCGCCGCGGCGCTTGGCCCGGCGGAGCGTATCGGAGAGCGCCGACGGGTTTTCCTCGGCGCGGATCTCGGCGAGGAGCGCCTCGAACGCGTCCTCCGGGGCGGTGGCGACCGCCTCGCGGAGCCATTCGGTCTCGCGTTCGGCAAGGAGGCCGAGATAGCCCGAGCAGGAGCCGGTGGCCGCGATCAGGTCGCAGGCCGGCGCGGGGAGGTCGGAGAACCGGGCGGCGAGGGCGGCGGCATGGGCGGGGTCGTGCGGGCGGGGGCTTCGGGTGATGCGGTCGGCAAGGCTCTGGGTCATGGCGGTGGCGCTCAGCGGCCCTCGTAGCGGGGCGGGCGTTTTTCGTGGAAGGCGAGCACGCCTTCGCGGAAGTCGCGGGTGGCGGCGGCCTCGCCCTGAAGGCGGGCTTCGAGGTCGAGCTGGGCGGCGAGATCGTTGGAGGCGCTCGCATGCATCGCCTGGCGGATGAGGCGGTAGGCGGTGGTGGGCCCGGCGGCGAGGGTCGCGGCGCGTGCGCGGACCACCGCATCGAACTCCGCATCCGGCACCGCCTGCCAGATCATGCCCCAGGCCTCGGCCTGACGCGCGCTCACCGGCTCCGCGAGGAGGGCCGCGCCCATCGCGCGCGGCAGGCCGATCTGACGCGGCAGCCAGTAGGTGGCGCCCGCGTCCGGGATGAGGCCGATCCGGGCGAAAGCCTCGATGAAGCGCGCGCTTTCGCTGGCGATCACGATGTCGGCGGAAAGTGCGAGGCTGGCTCCCGCGCCCGCCGCGGTGCCGTTCACGGCAGCGATCGTCGGCACCGCGCAGTCGGCGAGGGCTTGGAGCATGGGTTCGTATTCCTCGCGCAGGATGCGCTCGATCTCCGAGCCCGGCACGCCGCGCGCATCGCCCAGATCCTGACCGGCGCAGAAGGCGCCGCCCGTTCCGGTGAGCACGACGGCGCGGGCGCGTTCGGGGGCATGGCGGAGCGCGTGGGTGATCTCGAGGCGCATCTGGGCATTGAGGCCGTTCATCTCCTCGGGGCGGTTGAGGGTGATGGTCGCGACTCCGTCGGCGATCCCGAGGAGAATTGTTTCGTAACTCATGGTCGTCCGCTCCCTTGCCCGCCGGGGCGACGATAGCGGCGCGGAGGTGGGCTGGAAACCCGAAACGGCGGTGGAGGGTGCGCGCCACCAGGGATCGTTGCGGGGCCTTCGGCGCGGGTGTATAGTGCCGCACGCGCGACAAAGGGAGGATGTCGTGAGGAATCTCAACCTCAAGATTGACGTTTCGGACGAGGAGGCCGCCGCCATCGAGGCGGAGCTCAGATCCGGCGAGTTCGCCTGCGTGTCCGAAATGGTGCGAACGGCGGTAAGGACGTATCTCGACCGCAGACACCTGTCGGATACGCGGAGCATCGCGCGCGACGTTGCGCATTACCGCCAGGAAATCGCCTCGCGCGCGACGCTGATCGAAGGATAGAAGGCGCATTCGCGTCCGGCGTGGCCTGTGTCTGGAAAGTGACCGGACATGGACCGCGCCCTGCTTCGATCGGCATGAGCGGACAGGGTTCAGGCGCCCCGGGGAGATGGGGCGCCTGCCGTCTTATCCACCCGCGCCGCCATCGGGCAGCGCCCTTCCTTAATCCGGAAAATGCAGATGCCCCGAGAGCACGGGCACGGCGCTGCCGCCGATTCGGACTCGCGATGCGCCGGGCGCCGGGCAGTCGGCCGCTGCGGTGATGCGGCTCGGGCGGCCCATCTCGGTCCCTTGCGAAATCGTGAGCTCGACCGGCGCGCCGTCACAGGCGCAGAGCAGGGCGGCAAGGGCCGCAGCCGCGCTGCCGGTGGCCGGATCCTCGTGAGTGTCATCGAGCGGAGCGAAGACCCGGAGCGCGGCGTCGCCCGCCGCTGCGCGATGATAAAGGGCAATGGAGAGAAAGCTCTCGCCCTGGCGGTCGCGAAGCGCCGCGAAGGCCGCATGGTCCGGTGCGGCGGCGGCAAGATCGGCCCGGCTTGCCGTTTCGGCAATGACGAAGGGCAGCCCCTTGGAGGCCATCACCGGCGCGTGCCGTGCGGTCGAGAGGGCGGTTGCGGGCAGGTTCGTGCAGGCGGCGACCGCGGCGGGGTCATATTCCCCGAGCCGCTCGAAGGGCGCATTGGTGGTGAAGGCCGCGTGCCAGAGGCCATCGCGTTGCAGCGTGGTGCAGGTGATCGGGCCGATGCCTTCCTCGATCACGGGGTCGGCGGAGACCGTGTGGCCGAAGGCCGTGCCTGCGCGCGCGAGGCTGATCGCCGCCCCGATCGTCGGATGCCCGGCGAAAGGAATTTCGCGGCCGGGAGTGAAGATGCGGAGCCGGATCGTGCCGCCGGCCTCCGGGGGCAGCATGAAGACCGATTCCGAGTAACCGAACTCGCGGGCGATTCTCTGCATTCCTGCCGTATCGAGGCCGCGGGCATCGGGCACGACGGCAAGCTGATTGCCGCCGAAGGCCACATCGGTGAAAACGTCCCAGATTTCGCAGGCGATGTCGCGGACCATCCCGGTCTCCTTCGTCTCATGCGCCAAAACCGACTTTCCCTGCGGCGGTGGCCCGGCTAGGCTGTTTAGGAAATAGACTATATAGGTATCTGGCTATATGGATGCGGATGACGAGTCAATCCTCGCCTTCCTCAAGGCGGTGTCGAGCCGGCACCGGCTGCTGATCCTCACCTGGCTGCTTGCGCCGCGGCAGCACTTTCCGCCGCAGCGTGACGGCGATCTGGTGGAGGATGGTGTCTGCGTCGGCTTCATCACCGAGAAGATCGGCATGAGCCAGCCGACGGTCACCGGGCACATGCAGATCCTTGCCGAGGCGGGGCTTGTCACCTCGCGGCGGATCAAGAACTGGGTGTTCTACCGCCCCTGCCGCGATGTGATCGCCGCCCGGCTTGGCGGGCTCGAGGGGCTGCTCGGAGCCGCGGCGCCGGAGGGGGGCGGGCCGGATGCGCAGTGAATTGCGCGCAAGCGCCGGCCCGTGTAAGGCCTCTGCCCATGACAGCTGACAGCAAGGATGCCGGTGCGCTCCGGCCGCGTTTCTGGGAGCGCCATGCGCTCGAGGATCTCAACCGCGCCGAGTGGGAGGCACTCTGCGACGGTTGCGCGAAATGCTGCCTCATCAAGCTCGAGGACGACGAGACGGGTGAGGTGAGCTATACCGACGTCGCCTGCAGGCTGCTCGATCTCGGCACCTGCCGCTGCGGCAACTATGCGCTGCGCCGCCAGCTCGTGCGGGATTGCAACATCCTCAACCTCGAGAACTTCGAGCGGATCGCCGAGTGGCTGCCCTCGAGCTGCGCCTATCGCCGCGTCCACGAGGGGCGGGGGCTTGAGGCCTGGCATCACCTGATCTCCGGCGACCGCGAGAGCGTCCATGCCGCGGGGATCTCGCTGCGCGGGCGGATGCGCTCGGAATACGATGTCGACGAGGAAGACTGGTCCGATTTCATCATCGAGGAAGAGATCTGATGTGGTTCGTTTCGGACAATGCCGCCCCGGTGGCGCCCGAAGTGATGGCCGCCCTCGTGCGTGCGAACGCCGGTCATGCCGGTTCCTATGGCGGGGATGAGGCGACGGCGCGGGTGGTGGCCCGGCTCCGCGAGATCTTCGAGGCGCCCGCGGCGGCGGTCTTTCTCGTCGGCACCGGCACGTCGGCGAATGCGCTGGCGCTTGCCTGTCTCTGCCCGCCCTGGGCGACGGTCTACTGCCACCGCAACGCCCATATCGAGGAGGACGAGTGCGGCGCGCCCGAGTTCTACACCGGCGGGGCCAAGCTCACGCTTCTGGACGGTGCGCATGGCCGGATCGACGCCGCCGCGCTTGAACAGGCCATCGCCTTCACCGCGCGGGCCGGTGTCCACAATGTCCAGCGCGGGGCGCTCTCGCTTACCAATTCGACGGAGCTCGGCGCGGTCTACAGCCCCGATGCCGTGGCCCGGCTCGCAGGGCTTGCAAGGGCGCGCGGGCTGCCGGTTCACATGGACGGGGCACGGTTTGCCAATGCGCTCGTCTCGCTCGGCTGCACCCCGGCGGAGCTCACCTGGAAGGCGGGTGTCGATGTGCTCTGCCTCGGGGGCACGAAGAACGGGCTGATGGGGGTCGAGGCGGTGATCTTCTTCGACCCGGCGCGCGCCTGGGAATTCGAGCTCCGGCGCAAGCGGGGTGGGCATCTCTTCTCCAAGCATCGCTATCTCGCCGTGCAGATGGAGGCCTGGCTTTCGGACGGGCTCTGGCTCGAGCTGGCCAGCCGGGCCAATGCGCGGGCCGCGGCCCTTGCCGCCGGGATCGCGGCGCTGCCCGGCGCCCGGCTCGATCATCCGGCTGAGGCCAATGCCGTCTTCGCGGCCTTTCCGCGCGCCGGCCATCGGGCGCTGCAGGCGGCGGGCGCGCGCTACTACCTCTGGCCGGGGCATCAGAGCCTCGAGGGGCCGGGCGAGGTGCCGCTTTCGGCGCGGCTGGTCTGCGACTGGAGCACCGAGGCCACAGAGGTCGAGGCGCTGCTCGCGGTGCTTGCCCGCGCCTGATCCGGCGGGCCATGTTGCGCAGACGTGGGGCGCGCGGCATGTTGCGGCGCGCGGGCCGTCGAAACGGGGAACCAGATGCAGGACGAGCGGATCGATCCAGCGGCGCTTGCCGCCTTTCTCGAGCGGCTGAGCGCGGAGATCCTGGAGCGCGGCGACTGGGGCAAGGTGGCCGACTACATCCCGGAGCTTGCCGCCATTGATCCGGCGCAGTTCGCGATTTCGGTGGCTCTGGCCGACGGCACCCTGGTGTCGGCCGGGGCCGATCGGGTGCCGTTCTCGATCCAGTCGGTCTCCAAGGTCTTCACCCTGGCCTGCGTGCTCGGGCGGCAGGGCGGGCAGATCTGGCAGCGGGTGGGTCGGGAGCCCTCCGGCTCGCGCTTCGATTCGATCCTGCTGCTCGAGCTCGAGCGCGGCAAGCCGCGCAATCCCTTCATCAATGCCGGCGCCATCGTCACGACGGATGCCCTCCTGGAGGGGCGCGAGCCGAAGGCGGCGCTGAGCGAGATCCTGACCTTCCTCCAGAGCGCCTGCGAGGATGTGACGGTGCGCATCGATCCGGCCGTGGCGCGCTCGGAGCTCGAGACCGGGTTTCGCAACATCGCGCTTGCGAACTATCTCAAGTCCTATGGCAATCTCAGGAACCCGCCCGAGCTGACGCTCGGGACCTATTTCCATCAGTGCGCGATCGAGATGACGACACGGCAGCTCGCGCAGGCGGGACGGGTGATCGCCGGTCTGCCCGGCGCGCCCAAGATCCTCTCGGTGATGAATGCCCGGAGGCTCAATGCGCTGATGATGACCTGCGGCCATTACGACGGGTCGGGGGATTTCGCCTATCGCGTCGGCCTGCCGGGCAAGAGCGGGGTGGGGGGTGGCATCCTGCTGATCGCTCCCCGGCGGGCTTCGATCGCAATCTGGTCGCCGGGGCTCAACGGCTACGGCAATTCCCAGATGGGCACTTTCGCCGCCGAGCAGCTCGCCCGCTTTACCGGCTGGTCGAGCTTCGGATAGCGCGCGCGCCCGTTTCGGGTTGCGATCCTGTCTGAAACGTCCCGGGCTCGCGCCCGGTCAGCCGCCGCAGGGGCGGGCGTGCCGGACGGAGCCGGGGGCGATCATGTCGAGGATCGCGTCCGCCACACGGTCGGGATGGGTGATCGGTCCCATGTGATCGACGCCCGGAAGGCTGAGGCTGCGCGCGCCGGGAATGCGGCCTGCGATGACTGCATTGATCCGGCGGACGACCGGAGGGGACGCGCCGCCGGCAAGCAGCAGCACCGGGCAGCGGATGCGGCCGAGATCGTCGGGGTGAATTCGCGCCACCGCCGGGTCGAGCAGGCAGAGATTGCTTTCGAGCGTGAGCGGCAGGGCCTTCATGATCGAGGCGGCGCGTTCGGTGGGCAGGCTTTCCCAGGGCGTGCCCCAGCGGTCGAGGAAGGCCCGCGCCGCGGTTTCCCAATCCTCGTCGAGCGCGGCCTCGAGCGCCTCGGCCGCATCGCGCCGTTCCTGGGCATGGGCCTCCGGGTCGGTCTCGGCGAGGAGCGAGAACTGCACCGGCTCGAACAGTGTGAGCGAGGCGACGCGCCCGGGATGCTCCGCTGCGAGCCGGAGCGCCACGGTGCCGCCGAAGGAATGGCCGATCACATGGGCGGGCGCCTGGCCCTCGAGGAGGCGGAGCGCGTCGGCCAGCGCCTCGTCCTGCGTGGGAACGGCCGGATCGTGGGTGGTGGCGCCGTGGCCGGGCAGGTCGGGGGCGCGCATGGCGAGATGGGTGGAGAGCCGGGCCATGACACCCGCCCAGGCACCGGAATGGGCGAGGCTGCAATGGAGCAGGAGCGCGGGCGGCCCTTCGCCCGCCTCGCGCCAGGAGAGGGTGCGGCCTCCGAATTCAAGACTGGGCATCGGCGGGCTCAGGCGCCGAGCGACGCGAGATGGGCCTCGAGATGCGGGAGCCGGTCCTGGCCCCAGAAAAGCTCGTCGCCCACCGCATAGGTCGGTGCGCCGAAGACGCCGAGGCGAAGCGCTTCGTCGGTGTTGCGCTGGAGCGTCTCGACACCCGAGAGCATGCCCTTGTCGGCAATGCCCGCCTCGAAGCCCGCCGCGGTCAGGCAGTCGCGGACCACCACGTCGTCGGCGATGTCACGGTCTTCGGCCCAGACGGCCTTCAGGAAGCCATGCGCGAGCTGGCCGAGGTCGCCGCCGCCGGCTTTCGATGCCGCGATGAGGGCGACGGAGGCGGGCACCGGGTTGGTCGGGAAATAGAGCGGCTGGAGGTTGATCGGCAGGCCCTCGAAGCGCGCGACGCGGGCGAGATCCCTGAGCCGGTAGGCCTTGCGGCTCTCATGGCGCTCGGCAAGGGGCGCGGTGCCGGTCTCGGCGAAGATGCGCATGAGCTCGACCGGGCGGTAGGCGATCTCCGCGCCATGCCGGGCCGCAATTGTCTCGAGCTTCAGCCCCGCAAGATAGGCGAAGGGCGAAAGGGGAAAATAGTAATAGTCGATCGTGGTCATGAACCTGCGCTCCGGAACGGCTTCGGGTGCAAGGTGAAGGACAAATCTGGGGGTTTGCAAGGGGGGCCCACGGTGATAACCCACGCGCCAAGTCAGGATCCCTTCGCGTGAGGCAATGCCCGTGATGAACCCCATCTTCAAGCCCAAGCTCATCGCCGGCAATTCGAACCAGACGCTGGCGCGCTCGATTGCCCGCCGGATTTCCATTCACCGCGGTGAGCCGGTGGATCTGGTGCACGCCCGCGTGGAGCGGTTCAACGACCAGGAGATCTTCGTCGAGGTCTTCGACAATGTGCGCGGCGAGGACATGTTCATCATCCAGTCGACGTCGAACCCGGCGAACGACAACCTGATGGAACTGCTCATCATGTGCGATGCACTGCGCCGTTCCTCGGCGCACCGGATCACCGCCGTGATGCCCTATTTCGGCTATGCGCGTCAGGACCGCCGCTCCAAGGCCCGCACGCCGATCAGCGCGAAGCTCATCGCGAACCTCCTGACCCAGGCCGGCATCGCGCGGGTGCTCACGATGGATCTGCACGCCGCCCAGATCCAGGGCTTCTTCGACATCCCCGTCGACAACCTCTATGCCGCGCCGGTCTTCGCGCTCGACATCAAGTCCAATTTCAAGGATCTAGACCGGCTGACGGTGGTGTCGCCCGACGTTGGCGGGGTGGCCCGTGCCCGTGAGCTGGCAGAGCGAATCGGTGCTGACCTCGCCATCGTCGACAAGCGCCGCTCGGCGCCGGGCGAGATTGCCTCGATGACGGTGATCGGCGACGTGCAGGACCGGATCTGCATCATCGTCGATGACATCTGCGACACGGCCGGCACGCTGGTGAAGGCTGCGGATCTGCTGAGCTCGCAGGGCGCCTCGGAAGTCCACGCCTACATCACCCACGGGGTGCTCTCGGGGCCGGCGGTGGAGCGGGTGCGCAATTCCTCGATGAAGAGCCTCGTCATCACCGACTCGATCGCGCCGACCCAGGAAGTGCGGATGACGCCGAATATCCGCATCGTGCCGGTGGCGCCGCTCTTCGGGCAGGCGATCCTCAACATCTCGAACGGCACCAGCGTTTCCTCGCTCTTCGGCGCCGACACGCTCGAGCCGATCTACGAGGCGCTCTACCCGACCGCCGCGGCCTGAGCGCCCGGCCTCGGACCACGCAGGCGGCCTGCCCGCCGGACGTGGTACTGGACATTTAAATTCCAGAATTGCAATGTGCGGATGGATTGGGGAGTCCATCCGTGCATTTCGGCATGCGATCGCCATCCAGACCCAGCAGCGCAGATATCTCGCGCGCCGTCAGGACAGGAGAAGGACCATGCCGGATCACGCAGCCCTCAAAACGACGCCACCAGAGTCCAGGAGACCGGCGGCCGGCGCGGGGTGGACGGGTCTCCTGACGCTGGCCATCGCCTTCTTCGGGCTTGGCGCCGCCGCGCATGCGGAGGTGGATGTGACGGCGCTCGTCACCGAGGGCACGGACATGGTGCCGGCCTGTTCAAGCTGTCACGGGGTGGACGGACTGGGCGATGCCGATGTCGGTGCCCCGATGATCGCGGGGATGAACGCGGAGTATCTGGCCGCGATGCTTGCGGCCTTCGCGGATGGGACGCGGGTCGGCTACACGATGAACGGGATCGCGCCCGAATTGAGCGCCGAGGAGATGGCCGGGCTTGCGGCGCATTATGCGGCGATGCCTGCCAGCTCGAAGGACTGGGAGATTGACGCGGCCGCGGCGGAAGCGGGCGGTGCGATCGCCCATAACGGAATCGTTGCGGCCGGGGTGCCCGGCTGCGTGTCCTGCCATGGGCAGAACGGGGAGGGCACGGGCGGGGTCTTTCCGCGGATCGCCGGGCAGTTGCCGGACTACATGACGGCGCGGATCGAGCTCTGGAGCACCGGCGAGGATGAGCCGGACACGCCGGAGGAGGCGATCATGGCGCGGATCGCCACGTCCGCGCCCGCCGATGCCATGGCCGAGGCGATCGCCTATTTCGCCGGGCTCGATCCGGCGGCGGGTCCGGACCTGGGCTATCCCGTGCTCGACACCGAATGGCCGGTCCAGAGCTACAACACCAAGCCGCTGCCGGACGAGATCATCTGGTCGAAGGCCGAGGCGGCCTATGCGGCGCAGGAGAAGCGGCTGGCGGATCCGAACCTCTACGAGCACGTGCCGCCCGCGTTCTCGGAGATCCCCGAGGGCGATCTGGGTGACATGATCCGGCTGGGCCGGGAGATCTTCACCAATACACAGGCCCTGAAGGGCACCTTCGTCGGCAACGACCTCACCTGCAGCAACTGTCACATGAATGCGGGTGCAAACCCGAACGCGGCGCCGATCTGGGCGACGGCGGTCGATTTTCCGGCCTATCGCAGCAAGAACAAGCATGTGAATACCCTGGCGGAGCGGATCGCGGGCTGCTTCCGGTATTCGATGGACGGGACCCCGCCGCCGGCGCAGCACAAGGTGATGGTGGCGATCGAGAGCTACATGACGTGGCTGGCCACCGGCGCGCCCCTGGGGGCGGTCCAGAAGGCGCGGGGCTATGTCTATCTGCCCATGCCGGGCGAGACTCCGGATTACGCGCGCGGCGAGGCGGTCTATGCGGAGCGCTGTGCGGTGTGCCATGCCGAGGACGGCTCCGGTCTGAAGCAGGGCGACCGGGTGGTATTCCCGCCGGTCTGGGGGCCAAACTCCTACAACTGGGGCGCGGGCATGCACCAGATCGAGAAGGCGACAGGCTTCATCAAGGCGAACATGCCGCTGGGCAACGCGAATCTCACCGATCAGGAGGCCTGGGATGTGGCGCTTTATATCGACAGCCAGGAGCGTCCGCAGGACCCGCGCTGGCTGGGCAGCGTCGAGGCGACGCGCTGGGCGTTCCACAACAATGTCAGCACCTATGGGCTCGAGATGCCCAGCGGTCTGATGGGCGACACTGGCGCGCCGCTCGAGAAACCCGCGCCGCAGCCCTGGGCCAACTGGAGCAGCCCCTGGAAGCCGGCCGAGTAGGAGGCGGGGCCCGGGGTCGGCCCCGGTTGGCAACATGCATGAGGGGCGGAGATCGCCCCGCTTGCCCCGGGCCGGAGGGAAGGGTGCAATGCCGCCCGGGCTGAGGCCGCTTGGCTGCGGCGAGCCCTGCGCGTTCCGGTTTCGGCAACGCGCGGTTTCGCGAACGCCCCCTGCCGCGCCCGGCCCGCGCGCCTATCTTCCGCAGAGCGCCGATCTGACGGCGGGACGGGAGAGAGGGCATGACCTCGGGACTTCACCACGTGACGCTCATCACCCGACGGGTGCAGGCGAATGTCGACTTCTACGCGGGCTTTCTTGGCCTGCGGCTCGTCAAGCGCACGGCCGGGTTCGAGGATGGCGAGCAGCTTCATCTCTTCTACGGTGACGGCGGGGCCTCGCCCGGCTCGCTGGTGAGCTTTCTCGTCTGGGAGGACGGGGCGCCGGGGCGCGTCGGCCATGGCCAGGTGGCGGAGATCGCCTTCGCGATCCCGCCTGCGTCGGTGGGCGACTGGCTCACCCGGGCGCTCGATCACAGGGTGCGTTCCGACGGTATCTCGCGCGAGTTCGGCGAGACGGTGCTGCGGCTTCGTGACCCCGACGGGGTGATCGTGAAGCTGGTGGCGGCGGATCTGCCGCCCGATGTGCCCTGGGGCCGGGCGCCTGCGCGGCTGCGCGGGGTGACGCTCTGGTCGGAGCGTCCGGCGGAGACGGCGGCGTTTCTTGCGCGCTTCGGCTATCGTGCGGGGCCGGTGGAGGGGGGCGTGCAGCGGCTGGTGTCGCAGCGGGATGCGATCGACATCCGCGATGCGGGGGGCTTTGTCGAAGGGCTTCCGGGCACCGGAACGGCCGATCACGTGGCGTTGCGGATGGCCGATGATACGGCTCTCGCGGCGGCGCAGGCGGCCCTCACCGCCGACGGGCCGGTGACAGCGCACGACCGGCTCTATTTCCGCTCGCTCTATGTGCGGGAACCTGGGGGCGCGCTGATCGAGCTTGCAACCGACGGGCCGGGATTTGCCGTGGACGAGGCCCCGACGGCACTGGGGCAGACGCTCCGCATTCCGCCCCACATGACGGACCGCGCGGCGGATCTCGCCGCGATGCTGCCGCAATTCGCCCTGCCGGGCGAGGAAAGGAGACCCATGCGAGACCTGCCGTTCGTTCACCGCTTTCACACCCCCGACGATGCCGATGGCTCGGTTCTGCTGCTGCTCCACGGTACGGGCGGCCATGAGGCGAGCCTGATGCCGCTCGCCCGGCGGCTCGCGCCGCGTGCAACGCTTCTGGGCGTGCGGGGCCGGGCCACCGAGGAGGGCATCGCGCGCTGGTTCCGGCGGATCACTCCGACCTGCTTCGATCAGGCCGACATCCGTGCCGAAGCGGAGGCCTTCGCGGCGTTCCTGGAAGGGGCAGTTGCGGGCTACGGGCTCGATCCGGCGCGGATCACCGCGCTGGGCTATTCCAATGGCGCGAACTTCGCCGCTGCGCTGATGGGGCTCCATCCCGGCCTGCTGCAACGGGCGATCCTGCTCCGGCCGATGGCGGCGCTCGACGATCTGCCGGAGGCCGATCTCGCCGGCGTGGAAGTGCTGAGCCTCTCGGGAGAGCGTGACCCTTACGGGCGGTTCGCGCCGCGGCTCGAACAGTGGCTCGCCGCACGGGGGGCGGATCTCACCGCGGAGGTGCTGGCCGCGGGGCATGAGCTCACGGATGCAGATCTTGCGCGGGCCGGGGTCTGGCTCGCGCGGACAGGGGCCGCTGCGGCGTGACCCAAGAGATGCCTTCACCGTGAAAATGACGCTTTTCACGGTGAGGTTCCGACGCCCCGGTTGAAGGGGCTGGAATTTCTGCGAAGACCGGCCTGCAAAGGGCCGGTCTTTCGCGTCTCGCGTTTGCTTTTTCGGGGTGGCTCGAGGTGCCTCAGAGGCTTGTGGCGAAGCCCGCGAGGAAACTCCTGAGCTGGTCGCGGATCGCCTCGTCGGCGAGCGCGCCGCTATCGTCGAAGACCTTGCCCGCGCGAGAGACCATGAGCTTCTGGCCGAACCAGGGCCGGGTGCCGAGGGTGCGCAGGACCGGGAGCCAGTGGGCCTGGGCGAGCACGGTGCCGAAGCCGCCGGGCGATGCGCCCATCACTGCGACGGGCTTGTCGCGGAAGGCCGCGCCGCCGTCGCCGCGCGACATCCAGTCGAGCGCGTTCTTGAAGACGCCCGGCACGCCGTTGTTGTATTCCGGGGTCACGAGCAGCAGGCCATCAGCGGCGGCGAGCTGTTTCTGGAGGGTCACGACCGCCTCGGGCAGGCCGTCGCGGGCCTCGTCATCGGCATTGTAGAGCGGCACGCCGGCGATCGAACCGATCTCGATCTCGACGCCCTCGGGGGTGGCTCCGGCGGCGGCGTGCAGGAGCGCCGTGTTGTAGGAGCCTTTCCTCAGGCTGCCACTGAGGCCGAGAATGCGGGTCATGGTCGTCTCCTTGTCATGCGCCGTCCGGCGCGGGCGCCGGGGCAGGTGAACAGCACCCGGGGGCGGGGCGCAAGGGCCGCCGCCCCCGGGCGGGGTTCAATCGAGCGGTTTCAGCCGCGCCTCGATCCGGGCGCGCTGGTCTTCGAGGAAGGGGGGCAGGGAGAGGCCCTCGCCCATCGTCTCGCGGGGCTCGTCCACGTCGAAGCCCGGTCCGTCGGTCGCGATCTCGAAGAGGACGCCGCCCGGTTCACGGAAGTAGAGCGAGCGGAAATAGTAGCGTTCGACTTCACCGGAATTCGGCACGCCGAGCTCGCGGAGCCGGGTTGCCCAGGCGGTGAGCGTTTCCGGGTCCGGGGTGCGGAAGGCGACATGGTGCACCGCGCCTGCGCCCTGCTGCGCCACCGGCAGGCCGGGATCTTCGGTCACGTGGATCTCGGCCGCGGCGCCGCCCGCGCCCGTCTCGAAGATGTGGATCACCGGCCCGCTGCCGCCGGGGGCGGCGCACTCGCCCTTGCGGCGGAAGTTCATCACGCCGGTGAGGACGGCTTCGGTGGGGGCAAGCCGCGGCACCGACAGGGTAACGGGACCGAGGCCGAGGATCTGGTGCTCCATCGGAACCGGGCTTCGTTCCCAGGGGTGGCCCGGGCGGCCCGGATCGGCGGTGAAGCGCAGGCGCTGGCCTTCCGGATCCTCGGCGTCGAGCGTGGCGCGCCCGGCGGTCTCGGTAATGGCGCCGGGCGAGAGGCCGGCGTCGCGCAGGCGTGCCGCCCAGTAGTCGAGGCTCGCCTCGGGCACGCGCAGGCCGGTGCGGCCGATCGCGCGGGTGCCGCGGCGTTCGGGGCCGACGGGCCAGTCGAAGAAGGTGATGTCGCTGCCCGGGCTGCCGGCACCATCGGCGAAGAAGAGGTGATAGGCGGAGGTGTCATCCTGGTTCACCGTCTTCTTTACGCGCCGGAGCCCGAGGGTGCCGGTGTAGAAGCGGTTGTTGGCGGCGGCGTCGGCGGTGATCGCCGTGAGGTGGTGAAGTCCTGTGAGTTCCATGGGTGGTCCTCCTTTCCCGACTTGAATAAAGCGCGATGCGGCGCCTTGTGCAGGGGGCGGCGGGCCAACCGGGTGTTCGCGCGGGAGAAACGGCGGGGTCTTGCCCGGCGTGGCCGCACCGGGGCGATTTCCTGCGCGGAGGCAATTCCCCCGGTGGCGGTTTTGCGGCAGGCTTGCGCCATGAAATGGACGCTCAATGATATCGAGACCTTTTTGGCGGTGATCGAGGCCGGGAGCATTTCCGGCGCGGCGGCGCGGGCCAATCTGGCGAAATCGGTGGTGAGCAAGCGGGTGAGCGCCTTCGAGCAGGCGCTGGGCACGCCGCTTTTCACCCGCCATGCCGGGCGCATTGCGCCGACTGACGGGGCGCTCGCGCTGGCGGAACGGCTGCGCCCGGCGCTGGCCGAACTGGTCGCCGCGGCGGAAGGGGCTGCCTCGGGGCCGCGCGGCCTGCGCGGGCGCCTGGCGATCTCGGCGCCGATGAGCTTCGGGATCCGCCATCTCGGGCCCGTCGTCGCGGATTTCGCCGTCGCGCATCCCGATCTCGAGATCGTGCTCGATTATGACGATCAGATCACGCGGCTGGCCCCGGCAGGCTTCGATGTCGCAGTGCGGATCGGGGTGCTGGCCGACAGCACGCTTGTCGCGCGCAAGCTTTGCGAGGACCGGCGGGCGGTGGTGGCGAGCCCCGGATACCTTGCGCAGCATGGGGCGCTCGAGTCTCCGGCGGATCTCGCGCGCCATCGGGCGATCAACTATCTCAACCTCAGGCTCGGCGATGTCTGGAGCTTTCCGGCGGAGGTGCCGCTGCCGCAGCCCGGCCGTATCAGCACCAACAACGGCGAGGCGATCCGCGACATGGCGCTCGCCGGGCTCGGCCTCGCGCTGCTGCCGCTCTTCATCGTGCATGATGCACTGGGGTCGGGCCGGCTCGTGCAGGTGCTGCCGGAGCTCGCGCCCGAACCGCTGCCGATCAGCGCGGTCTGGCCGCCCGCCCGGCCGATGCCGGGCAAGGTGAGGCTCTTCGTCGATCACCTTGCCGGAGCCTTCGGCGGCACCCCGCCCTGGCAGGTGGCGGCAGGTCAGGGTTAACCGCTCGCATCTTTACCTTTGCTCAATCTTTGAGGACCTGAGTGGATGGCACTCCGGCGCGGTCATGCCCCGAACGCCGGTTATTTCAGAAGACCATTTTTGCCGGACGAAGGAGATTTTCGATGAGCAGAGTCCGCTGCCGTGGAGGCAGGCCATCCGGGATCGTGCAGAAGGGGAGCGGGGCGGGCTCGTGGCCGCGCACCGCGCGCCGGGGGCCGAGGCCGTGAGCGTCTTTCGCATCGTCTTTCAGTCGATCGTCGGCCTGCTCTTCGCCGGGCTCGCGATCATGGCGCTTTCACCGCTCATGGCGGGGTTCGCCGATGGGCAGGGGGCGGTCTGGCTGATGCTGTTGCCGCTGGCGGCCGTGACACTCCTCGTGGGCCTTGCCCCCACGCTCCGCCAGGCCTTCGGACGGGGGTGTCTTTGCGTCGGCGGCGCGATCTTCCTGCTGCCGATCTCGACGATGATCCTTTCGAGCGTTGTCTTCGTCGAGACTGTGGATGTGGCGGATAGCGCCGACACGGCCGTCGCGGCGGCCGGGGGCGCGCTTGCGGGCGGCATGATGACGGGGCTCGCCGGGGTCGTTGGCTTCTTCCTTGGCGGGTTCCTCCTGCTCCTGGGGCTCGTGCTGTCGCTCGGCGGGCGCAGGGAGGTCCTGGTCTTTCGGGGATGAGGCCAAGGTTCGAGCCGCGGCTTGCGCCGCGGCCCGGTTTTCGTGGGAAAGGTCAGCCGAGGGTCGGCATGACGAACTCGGCATCGGTGCGCTGGCCGGTGGGCCAGCGGAGCGTCGTCGTCTTGATGCGGGTGTAGAAGCGGATGCCTTCCATCCCGTGGATCGCGTGATCGCCGAAGATGGAGGCTTTCCAGCCGCCGAAGCTGTGGAAGGCCATCGGCACCGGGATCGGCACGTTCACGCCCACCATGCCGACCTCGATGTCCTGGGCGAAGGCGCGCGCGGTGTCGCCGTCGCGGGTGAAGATCGCGGTGCCGTTGGCATACTGGCAGGAGGAAATGAGATCGACCGCCTCCTGATAGCTGTTGCTGCGCACGACCGAGAGCACGGGGCCGAAGATCTCTTCCTGCCAGACCGACATCTCGGGGGTCACGTTGTCGAGGAGCGTGCCGCCGATGTAGTAGCCGTTCTCGTAGCCCTGCTTGTCCTGACGGAAGCTACGACCGTCGGTGACGACCTTGGCGCCTTGGGCTTCGCCCTTGTCGATCAGGCCGCGGATGCGCTCAAGCGCCTGCTGGGTGACGATCGGACCCATCTCGGAGGCGGTGTCGGACGCCGGGCCGACCTTCAGCGCCTCGATCTTCGGCACGAGGCGCTCGATCAGCGCGTCCGCCACCGCGTCCGTCACCGGGACCGCGACGGAGATCGCCATGCAGCGCTCGCCCGCCGAGCCGAAGGCTGCGCCCATCAGTGCGTTGGCCGCCATGTCGAGATCGGCGTCGGGCATGATGACGGCGTGGTTCTTCGCCCCTCCGAGCGCCTGGACGCGCTTGCCGTTGGCGCTGCCGGTCTCGTGGATGTACTTTGCAATCGGGGTCGAGCCCACGAAGGAGATCGCGGCGACATCGGGGTGGTGGAGCAGGGTGTCGACGGCGAGCTTGTCCCCCTGAATGACGTTGAAGACGCCTGCGGGCAGGCCCGCTTCGGTCAGCCATTCCGCCATCAGCAGCGAAGCGGAAGGATCGCGTTCGGAGGGCTTCAGCACAAAGGTGTTGCCGCAGGCCAGCGCCACCGGGAACATCCACATCGGCACCATGGTCGGGAAGTTGAAGGGCGTGATGCCCGCGACCACGCCGAGGCTCTGGCGGATGTTGTAGGTGTCGACGCCGGTGCCGACGTTTTCGGAAAAGTCGCCCTTGAGATGCGTGGGCACGCCCACAGCGAACTCGACGACCTCGAGGCCGCGGGTCACTTCGCCGAGTGCATCGTCATGCGTCTTGCCATGTTCGGAGGAGATGGCGCGGGCGAGCTCGTCGGCGCGCTCCCAGAGGATCGACTTGAAGCGGTCGAGGATACGCGCGCGGCGGAGCGCGGGGGTCTTCGACCAGGCTGGCCAGGCAGCGCGGGCGGACGCAACGGCGGTATTCACTTCCTCGACAGAGGCGAGCGCCACGGTTTTGCTGCTCTCACCGGTCGCCGGGTCGAAGACCGGCTGGCTGCGGCCCGAGGTTCCGGCCACGCGGGCGTTGTCGATATAGTGGGCGATCTCGATCATTGGTGCGCTCCCTTTGCGATCCTGTGTCGTCTGGGGCGGAAGGTATGTTTGCAGCGGTGCGGGGTAAATGGTAGTCTTTGGAAGTTAGTTATGCGTATTTGCATAACATGGCGCTTGCAGAGCATGGCAGCGGAGGCCGGGCGGCGATGGACTGGGAGGATGCGCGGCTGTTTCTGACCGTGGCGCGCGAGGGCCGCCTTCTGGGCGCGGCGAAGCGGCTCGGGATCAACCAGTCGACGCTGAGCCGGCGCCTCACGCATCTCGAGCGCGATCTTCAGACCACGCTGGTGGTGCGGGGGCCGCAGGGCTGTGCGCTGACCGCGGAGGGGCAGGCCCTTGCCCAGCGGCTCGAGCGGGCGGAGGATGCCCTGCTCGAGGGCGAGGCGCTCTTTCGCGACCGATCGACGCGGGTTTCGGGCACGGTGCGGATCGGTACTCCGGATGGCTTCGGGGTGCATTTTCTCGCCCCGCGGCTCAATTGGCTCGCCACCCGGCACCCGGACCTCGCCCTGGAGCTGGTGCCGGTGCCGCGCAGCTTCTCGCTCTCGCAGCGGGAGGCGGATGTCGCGATCATCGTCGGGCGGCCGGAGCGCGGGCGGGCGGTGGTGAGCCGGCTCACGGATTATTCGCTCGGGCTCTATGCGGCGCAGGACTATCTCGCGGAGATGGGCGCGCCCAAGGCGCCGGAGGATCTCGCGGCCCACCGGCTCGTGGGCTACGTCGAGGATCTGCTCTATGCCCGTACGCTCGACTATGCCGCGGAGTTCTTCGGTGCCTTGCCGCCGCGGATCGCGATCTCGAGCGCGCTCGGGCAGTTCGAGGCGGTGCGGGCGGGGGCGGGCGTCGGTGTACTCCACGACTATATCGCGCGGAAAGAAGCCGGCCTCGTGCGGCTCATGCCGGAGATCTCGGTGCGGCGCTCCTACTGGCTCGCCTATCACGAGAGCCAGCGGGCCATTCACCGGGTGCAGGCGGTGGTAAGCTTCATCAAGGCTGCGGTTGCGCGCGAGCCGGGCTGGGTGATCGACGGGAGCGGGGGGCCGGGCGCTCAGGCGAGCGCGGCGAGACCTTCCCAGACGAGATAGACCGAGAGCACGAAGAGCGTCACCTGGATGAAGGCGATGTAGATCCGGTCGGGCAGCCACTGGGTGATCTTGCGACCCGTCAGAACACCCGCCGCGGCGATGGCCGCCATGGCGAAGAACCCCTTCCAGGCGAAGTCATGCATCAGGCCGACGGCGGCATAGGCCGGCAGCTTGCAGAGATTGACCGCGGCAAAGACGATGGTGACGGTGCCGGCGTAGTTCATCTTGGGCAGGCCCTGGGGCAGCACGAAGGCCTGGAAGGGCGGGGCCCCCGAATGCGAGATGAAGCTGGTTATGCCGGTGAGGATGCCCCAGAACACGCCCTTGCGCGCATCAAACGGATGCGGCGCCGTCTGGGCGCGCAGTTTTCGCACCGTGGCCTGGATGCAGTAGGAGAGGCCGATCGCGCCGGTCAGGAGCGTTGCGAGCGGCCCCGAGAGCCAGCCTGCGAGCAGAGCCGCGATGGCGACGCCCGCGGCGCCGGCAGGGATCAGCACCTTGAGGTTCGGCGTGGAATATTCGTGGCGGTAGAGCCATACGCCGAAGACGTCGCTCGCGATATAGACCGGCAGCAGCACGCCCGCTGCGGTGAGCGGGTCCATCCAGATCGAGAGGAGCGGGATCGCCAGCGCAGCGGCGGAAGAGAGCCCGCCCTTCGAGGTGCCGACGATGAACGCCGCGAGTGCGTAGAGCGCGAAATGGTCCAAGGAGGAACGCTCCGTGTCTGGGGGGTCAGGTGCTCGAGCGCGCGACGAAGAGGCCGGGCAGGATCGCATCGCCGCTCCGTTTGCCCTCGAGGATTTCGACCAGCGCCTCGGCCATGTTGGTGATCGGCTGGCGGTAGGTGGTGAGCCCATAGGCGGGCGAGGCCGCGAGCGGGATGTCGTCGAAACCGGTGACCGCGATGTCCTCGGGCACGCGGAGGCCGAGCCGATGGCGCAGGCCGTCCATCGCGCCGATGGCGATGATGTCGTTCTCGCAGACCAGCACATCGGGCATCTCGGCCGGGGCGCGGCCCTCGAGCGCGGGCAGGATGCCGTCGATCGCGCAGAGGAAATCATACTGGGAGACATGGATCGCGGGCGGAGTCGTGCCGGTCCTTTCACGCCAGTAGGCGAGGAAGCCCGGCTTGCGGTCGAGCTTGGCGCTCTGGGTATCCGGGCCGGCGACAAAAAGCGGCCGGCGGCGGCCTCGGGCGAGCAGGTGATCGGCAATCGCGCGCATGGCGGCCTGGTCGTCGCAGGCGATGTTGAGCGTGTTGGGGTTCTGGCTCAGGCGGGCGAAGATGATGAGCTTCTTCACCCGGCGCGCACCGAGTGCGGTGTGAAGCGCGCGGTCGTCGAAGCGGGTGCCGATGACGACGGCGGCATCGACGCGGCGCTGGCTCGCGGCGAGGAGCGCAGAGGAAGCGTCGGCATCGCCCGTCATGTTGACAAGCAGCGTGCCCCAGCCCTCGCGGCGCAGGATGCGCGTGAGCCGCTCGAGCATGACGAGCTTGTGGGGATTGGAGAAATCGTCGGTAACGATCGCAACGAGGTTCGAGCGGTCGGAGGCAAGCGAGGCGGCGAGCAGGTCCGGCGCATAGCCCAGACGCTCGGCTGCGGCGAGTACCTTCTGTCGGGTCTTCTTGGAGATCGAGGCGTCCTTCTTGAAGGCGCGCGCGACCGTCCAGCGCGAAACGCCCGCTTCGGCGGCCACATCGTCGGCGGTCACCGTGTCGCTCTCAAAGAACCTGCTGTCGTCCATGCGCTCTCCCGTTGGGGGCAGGATAGCCTGCGGGGCGGGGCGCGGAAAGGAGTTTGCACGCGAGTGCAAATTATTCTTGCACGCGCGTGCAGATTCGGCGATGGTTGGAAAAACGAGATGCAGAAGCATCTGAATCGGGAGGTATCGCTAGAATGCTCGGGGTCGCCCTGCTCGGGGCTGGTCGTATCGGCCAGGTCCATGCAAAATCCATCACCGCGAACGAAGGCTGCCGGCTCATCGCCGTGGCGGACGTGTTCGAGGAGGCCGCGCGGACGCTTGCGGCGGCCTATGGTGCCGAGGCGCGGAGCGTCGAGGCGATCCTCGCCGATCCGGCGGTGGAGGCGGTGCTCATCGCCACCTCGACGGACACCCATTCCGATCTGATCGAGGCCGCGACCGCCGCCGGCAAGGCTGTGCTCTGCGAGAAGCCGGTGGATCTCTCGCTCGAGCGTGCGCTTGCCTGTCTCGGCCGGGTCGAGGCGTCGGCGCGGCCGGTGATGGTTGGCTTCAACCGCCGGTTCGATCCGAATTTCGCCGCGCTCAAGGCCGCATTCGATGCGGGCGAGATTGGCAAGGGGGAGCTTCTCTCGATCACCTCCTTCGATCCCGCGCCGCCCCCGGTTTCCTACATCAAGGTCTCGGGCGGGCTTTTCCGCGACATGATGATCCATGACTTCGATATGGCCTGCTGGATCATGGGCGGGGCGCCCGCGACCGTGAGCGCCGTCGGCTCCGCGATCGTCGACCCGGAAATCGGTGCGGCGGGTGATGTGGATACCGCGGTGGTGACGCTCACCTGGGCCGACGGGCGGATTGCCGTGATCCGCAATTCGCGCCGGGCGGCTTACGGCTATGACCAGCGCGTCGAACTGCTGGGCTCCGAGGGGTTGCTCGCGGCGCAGAACGTGCTGGAGAACACGGTGGAGAAAACCACCGCGGCGGGGAAGGTTTCGGCCAAGCCCGAGTTCTTCTTCCTCGAGCGCTACATGCGGGCCTATGAGATCGAGTGGACGGCTTTCGTCGAGGCGCTGAAGGCAGGCGCGGCGATGCCGGTTTCGCTGGCCGAGGGGGTCGCGGCGCTGGCCTGCGCCGAGGCGGCGACGCGCTCGGCGGCGACGGGCGCGCGGGTCTCGATCACGCCGGACATGCTGGGAGCCGCATGATGCGCGCGGTCGGCTGCTGCACCTGGATCTTCGGCGGGGAGCCGCTCGAAGCCGTAGCCGAGCGCGTTCGGCGCGCGGGGCTCGATGGGGTGGAGCTGCATGGGGACATGGCGGGGATCGACCCGGCCGCGGCGCGCACGATCTTCCGAGACTGCGGCCTCCGGATCTTCTCGATCACTCCTGGGGATGCCGACATCTCGCATCCCGATCCGGCGCTCCGCGCAGAGGCGCTCGGCTATTACACGCGACTGGTCGACTGGGCTGCGGAACTGGGGCGGGGGGCAGAGCTGCCGCGTGTCTCCTGTCACGGGCAGGTGACGCGGATCCGGCCGGTCTCGAGCCAGGCGGAGGAGGATGCGCTGCTCGTCGGGAGCGTGCGGCAGATTGCCGCGAAGGCCGCCGGGCGCGGCCTTGAGGTCGTCTTCGAAATCCTCAATCGCTACGAGAGCCATCAGGTGCGCACCGTGGCCGAGGGGCTTGCGCTTCTCGAGGCGGTGGGGGCGGAGAACCTCGCGCTGCTGCCAGATGCCTATCACATGAACATCGAGGAGGCGGATCCGGCGGCGGCGCTGCGCGCGGGCGGAGCGCGGATCGGGCTCTATCACGCGGCGGATTCGAACCGCGGTGCGGTGGGCGACGGTCATACGGATTTTGCCGCCCAGATCTCGGCGCTCGATGCGATCGGCTATGATGGACCGATCATCCTCGAGCCTGCCGCCCCCGGTCCAGACCCCTTCAATACCGACAAGGGCGCGGGCTTCCGGGACGTGCTCGAGGCCCAGCTCGCGCGGTCGGCTACGGCCCTGCGCGCGCTCGGTACCTGAATTCGGCTCCGGCCGGATCCGCGGGGCCGGGAACGGCCGGGCCTGCGGCAGACTAAAAACTGAAGAGTTCCTAGGGAGGGAATCATGAAGAAAACCATTGCAGCCTTGCTGGCGGCGACGGCAATCGGCGCCGCGGCCCCGACGCTTGCCGCCGACATCATCGTCGTGGCCCATGGCCAGGCGAACGACCCGTTCTGGTCGGTGGTGAAGAACGGCGTCGAGAAGGCGGCGCAGGACACCGGTGCCACGGTCGATTACCGCTCGCCCGAGACCTTCGACATGGTGGCGATGAGCCAACTCATTGATGCGGCGGTCAACCAGGAGCCGGACGGGCTCGTGGTCTCCATTCCCGATGCCGATGCGCTCGGGCCTTCGATCCAGCGCGCTGTCGAGGCGGGCATTCCGGTCATCTCGATGAACTCGGGTTCGGATGTCTCCAAGGAGCTCGGTGCGCTGCTCCATGTCGGCCAGGACGAGCGCGACGCGGGCGAGATCGCCGGTCAGGCGCTGGCGGAAATGGGCGGCACCAAGGGGATCTGCGTCAACCAGGAGGTTGGCAACGTCTCGCTCGACCTGCGCTGCGAGGGCTTTATCGAGGGGTTCGGCGGCAATGCGGTCGTCCTGCCCACCGGCAATGATCCTTCCGAAGTCGAGGCCAAGGTGCGCGCAGCCCTGGAGGCTGACCAGGACATCGACACGGTGTTGGCGCTCGGCGCATCGACGGCCGGCGAGCCCTCGGTCGCGGCGGTGAAGGCGGTCGGACGGGGCGGCGGAGACGTGAAGGTCGCGAGCTTCGACCTCTCGGCGGGCTTCCTTGAGGCGGTTGACGCGGGCGATGCGGCCTTTGCGATCGACCAGCAGCAGTTCCTCCAGGGCTACCTGCCCGTGGCCTTCCTCGCGCTCAATGCGGAATACGGCCTTATTCCGGGTGGCAACGTTCCCTCCGGCCCGAACCTCATCACCGCCGACAAGGCCGCCCAGGTGATCGAGCTCTCGGCCCAGGGCATCCGCTGATCGAGAAGATCCGCGCCGGGCGCGGGCGGCCCTGACGCCGCCCCGCCCCACGAGAACCCCAGGGAGGATACCCATGTCTGCGGATAGCGCACCCGTAACCGATGAGCGGCTACGGGAGGAAACGACCATTGCCCGGCTGATGAAGCGGCCCGAACTCGGGGCGATCGCGGGCCTTATCCTCGTCACCGGCTTCTTTCTGGTAACGGCGGACCGGACCATGTTCACGCTTTCGGGTGTGATGAACTTCCTCACGCCCGCCGCGCAGCTCGGCATTCTGGCGATCGGTGCCGCGATGCTGATGATCGGCGGCGAGTTCGACCTCTCCATCGGTTCCATGGTGGCGTTTGCCGGCATGATCTTCGGCGCGCTGGTGGTGAACGCGGGCCTGCCGCTCATCGTTGCAATTCCGCTCACGCTCTGTGCGGCGGCGCTGATCGGCGTCATCAACGGCCAGCTCACGATCCGCACCGGACTGCCCTCGTTCATCGTGACGCTCGCCCTCCTCTTCATCCTGCGCGGGCTGACGCTCGTCGGGCTCAAGTTCCTGACCGGCGGCTCGACCCAGCTTCGCGGCGTGCGCGATGCAGTCGAGGGTGATTTTCTCGCCCCGCTCTTCTCGGGGGAGGCCTTCAAAGGCCTGTTCGTGATGCTCGGGAAGATGGGGCTTGTCGATACCTTCAAGTCGGGCCTGCCGAAGGTGCCGGGCGTGCCGGTGGAGATCCTCTGGTTCGTGGGGCTTGCGCTCGCCGCCACGTGGGTGCTGCTGCGCACGCCGATCGGCAACTGGGTCTTCGCCTCCGGTGGCGATGCAAATGCTGCGGCCAATTCGGGCGTGCCGGTACGCAAGGTGAAAGTCGCGCTCTTCATGTTCGCCGCCTGCTGCGCCGCGCTTCTCGCGATCATGCAGGTGATGGACGCGGGTTCGACAGACGCGCGCCGGGGCTTTCAGAAGGAGTTCGAGGCGATCATCGCGGCGGTGATCGGTGGCTGCTTGCTCACCGGCGGCTACGGCTCGGCGATCGGCGCCTTCTTCGGGGCGATCATCTTTGGCATGGTCGTGATCGGGCTCACCTACACGGATATCGACCAGGACTGGTTCCAGGTGTTCCTGGGCGGAATGCTGCTGCTCGCCGTGATCTTCAACAACGTGATCCGCAAGCGTGTGACGGGGGAGCGCTGAGATGACCCAGGATTCGGCCTTTCACCACGGCGACGCGACGGATGCGAAGCCCATTGTCGAGATGCGCGACATCGAGAAGCACTTCGGCAACATCATCGCTCTGGCGGGCGTGAGCTTCGATGTGCGCGCGGGCGAGTGCCACTGTCTGCTGGGCGATAACGGCGCGGGCAAGTCGACCTTCATCAAGACCATGTCGGGGGTCCACAAGCCTACCCGTGGCGAGATCTACTTCGAGGGGCGCCACATGAATTTCGACAGCCCGCGGGATGCGATGGAGGCGGGTATCGCCACCGTCTTCCAGGATCTCGCGATGATCCCGCTGATGAGTGTTTCCCGCAACTTCTTCATGGGGCGGGAGCCCACGAAGGGCGTGGGGCCGTTCAAGCGGCTCGATATCGCCAAGGCCAATGCCGATACGGTGGAGGCGATGCGGCAGATGGGGATCAATCTCCGTGGACCGGACCAGGCGGTGGGCACGCTCTCGGGCGGTGAGCGGCAGACGGTGGCGATCGCGCGGGCGGTCTATTTCGGGGCCAAGGTGCTCATTCTTGACGAGCCGACCTCGGCGCTCGGGGTGCGGCAGACCTCGAACGTGCTCGCGACCATCGACCGGGTGCGCAAGCAGGGCGTCGGCGTGGTCTTCATCAGCCACAACGTGCGCCATGCCCTTGCGGTGGGCGACCGGTTCACCGTTCTCAACCGCGGCCGGACGCTCGGCACGGCGAAACGCGGCGAGATCCGGGCCGAGGAACTGCAGGACATGATGGCCGGCGGCCAGGAGCTCGCGCAGCTCGAGGGCTCGCTGGGCGGCACGATCTGAGTCCGGCGTTCCTCCGGGGGGTGGGTCTCCTGGGCGCCTTTTCAGCAGAGAAACGGAAGATCCGACATGATCCGTCCCATGCCAAAAGAACCTCTTGGCGTCGCGCTGATCGGCAGCGGCTTCATGGGCAAGTGCCACGCGATGGCCTGGCGCAACGTCGCGGCCGTCTTCGGCGGGGCACATCCCCGGCTCGAGATCCTCTGCGATATGCCGGAGGCGCACGCCCAAGCGCAGTCGCGGCAGTTCGGCTTTGCCCGGGCCACCGCGGACTGGACCGCGGCGGTCTCCGATCCGGCAGTCGACGTCATCTCGATCACGCTGCCGAACGGCTTGCACCGGCCTGTCGCCGAGGCGGCCCTCGCGGCGGGCAAGCATGTCTGGCTGGAAAAGCCGATGGCGCTCACGCTTGAGGACGCCGCGGCGATGGCAGAGGCCGCCGCTGCCCGGCCCGGTCAGGTGACCCTTCTGGGCTACAACTACCTGCGGTCGCCGGCCTTCCAAGCGGCCCGGAACCTCGTCGCGGGCGGCGCGATCGGACGGCCGCTGGCCTTCCGCGGCATCTACGATGAGGACTATTCCGCCGACCCCTCCCTCCCCTGGTCGTGGCGGATGACTCACGAGGGCGGTGGGCTCGGGGCGCTGGGCGACCTCGGCTGCCACCTCGTGAGTCAGATGCTGGCGCTGATGGGGCCGGTTGCTGAGGTCACGGCGCTCACCCAGATCGCGGTCGCGGAGCGCCCCTCTCCCGAGGGGATGAAGGCGGTCGAGAACGAGGACGCGGCGCTTGCGCTCCTCCGCTTCGCCTCGGGCGCGCAGGGCTCCTTCGCTACCTCGCGGGTGGCGCGCGGGCGCAAGTGCCGTCTGCAGTGGGAGGTTCACGGCACGGAGGGCACGCTCGTCTTCGATCAGGAGAACATGAACGAGCTCTGGCTGCATCGGGCGGGCGACGCCGGGTTCACCCGGCATCTGACCGGGCCAGACCAGCCGGACTTCGCTGCATTCTGTCCGGCGCCAGGGCATAATTTCGGCTTCAACGAGCAGAAGGTCATCGAGGCGCGCGACCTGCTGTCGACGATCGCCGGCGGGCCGGCGGCCGGGCCGGACTTCGCAGCCGGGCTCGCGATCGAGCGCATCATTCACGCCATGGCGGCCTCCGGGGGCCGTCCGGTCCGTCTCTGAGGCGGGAAGGGGAACAGGATGAAGACACTGGATGTGATTACGATTGGTCGTTGTTCGGTTGACCTCTACGGGAGGCAGGTTGGCGGCCGTCTCGAGGACATGGGGTCCTTCGAGAAGTATATCGGCGGATCGCCGACGAACATTGCGTGCGGGACATCTCGGCTGGGTCTGCAGACCGGGGTGATCACCGGGGTTGGCGACGAGCACATGGGCCGCTTCATCCTCGAGGAGCTGGCACGCGAGGGTGTGGACACGCGGGGCGTGAAGGTGGACCCGGAGCGTCTGACGGCGCTGGTACTGCTGGGGATCAGGGACGAGACGCAGTTTCCGCTGATCTTCTACCGCGAGAACTGTGCTGACATGGGGCTCTCGGAGGCCGATATTGACGAGGATTTCATCGTCGGGGCACGGGCGGTGGTGGCGACGGGGACGCATCTGAGCCATCCGCGGACGGAAGCTGCGGTTCTGAAGGCGCTGGCGCTGGCGCGGAAGCATGGGGCCCGCACCGCGCTCGACATCGACTACCGTCCGAACCTCTGGGGGCTTGCGGGCCATGGGGCGGGCGAGAGCCGGTTCGTCGCGAGTGCGGCGGTGACGGAGAAGCTGCAGGCGCATCTGCCTCTCTTCGACCTGATCGTGGGGACGGAGGAAGAGTTCCACATCGCGGGGGGCACGACGGATACGGTGGCAGCGCTCCGCGCGGTGCGGGAGGTGTCCGATGCGGTTCTGGTCTGCAAGCGGGGGGCCGCAGGGGCGGTGGCCTTCGAGGGCGCGATCCCGCCGTCGCTCGACGCGGGCGAGCGGGGGCCGGGCTTTCCGATCGAGGTCTTCAACGTGCTCGGCGCCGGCGACGGCTTCTTCTCGGGCCTGCTGAAGGGCTGGATGGAGGACGCGCCCTGGCCGCGGGCGCTCGAATACGCCAATGCCTGCGGGGCGTTCGCGGTCTCGCGCCACGGCTGCACTCCGGCCTATCCGAGTGCGGCGGAGCTTGAGTTCTTCCTGGCGCGCGGGGTGCGGCGACCGGATCTGCGCAATGATCCGGAGCTCGCGCAGCTCCACTGGTCGACGACGCGGCGGGGGCACTGGCCGGCGCTGCGGGTTTTTGCCTTCGACCATCGGGCGCAATTCGAGGAGATGGAGGGGGCGAGCCCGGCAAAGATCGGCGCCTTCAAGGCGCTCTGCCTCAAGGCGGCGCTCGAGGTACAGGAGGGGCGACCGGGCTATGGCATCCTCTGCGACAACCGGCTGGGGCGGCGGGCGCTCCATGCCGCGAGCGGCAGCGGGCTCTGGATCGGGCGACCCTGCGAGGATCCGGGCTCGCGGCCGCTGGCCCTCGAGCAGGAGCTTGGGCTCGACTGCGGCGGGCTCTCGGAATGGGCGAAGGAGAATGTCGTCAAGGTGCTCTGCTTCTGCCACCCGGAAGATGCGCCGGAACTGAGGGCTTGCCAGGAGCGCGAGGTGCGGCGGCTCTGGGAGGCGGCACGGCGCAACCGGCTGGAGTTCCTGCTCGAGATCATCCCCTCGAAGGTGGGGCCCTGCGACGAGACGACGGTGGCGACGCTGATCGGTCAGTTCTATGCCGCAGGCATCTATCCCGACTGGTGGAAGCTTGAGCCGATGACCACGCGGGTGGCCTGGGAGAATACGATCGCGGCGATTGAGGCGCACGATCCGCATACCCGCGGCATCGTGGTGCTGGGGCTCGATGCGCCGGAGGCGGAGCTCGGGGCGAGCTTCTCCGTGGCGGCGGGCTTTCCGCTGGTGAAGGGCTTTGCGGTGGGCCGGACGATCTTCGGCAGCGTGGCGCGTGCGTGGATGAGGGGCGATCTGGACGACACGCTGGCGGTGGCGGAGATGGCGGAGCGGTTCCGGCGGCTCTGCGGGATCTGGGACGGGGCGCGGGCGGCAGCCGCGGCGCAGGAGGAACTGGCATGACGACGACACGGCTGACCGCGGCGCAGGCGATGATGCGCTGGCTTTCGGTGCAGATGATAGAGCCCTCGAGCAGCGAAGCGGAAGGGCAAGGAGATCCCGAGAGGTTCATCGAGGGCGTCTGGGCGATCTTCGGGCATGGCAACGTGGCGGGCATCGGCGAGGCGCTGCACGGGATCGGCGACGCGCTCCCGACCTGGCGAGGGCAGAACGAGCAGACGATGGCCCATGCCGCCATCGCCTACGCCAAGACGAAGAAGCGGCGGCGGGCCCATGCCGTGACCTCCTCGATCGGGCCGGGCTCGACCAACATGGTGACGGCGGCGGCCCTTGCGCATGTGAACCGCCTGCCGGTGCTGTTTCTCTGTGGCGATGTCTTCGCCAACCGCCGGCCGGATCCGGTGCTGCAACAGATCGAGGATTTCGACGACGGCACGGTTTCGGCGAACGACTGCTTCCGGCCGGTGGTGCGCTACTTTGACCGGATCCAGCGCCCCGAGCATCTGCTCACCGCCCTGCCGCGTGCACTGCGGGTGATGACGGACCCGGCGAACTGCGGCCCGGTCTGCCTCGCCTTCTGCCAGGACGTGCAGGCGGAGGCCTTCGACTGGCCGGAGAGCTTCTTTGCGCCGAAGGTCTGGCGGATCCGCCGGCCCGAGCCCGACCCGGTGGAGGTCGCGGAGGTGGCGGCGCTGATCCGGGCGGCCCGGGCGCCGGTGATCGTCTCGGGCGGGGGGGTGATCTATTCCGGGGCCGAGGCCGATCTCGCGGCCTTCGCGGCGCGCCACAACATTCCCTATGCCGAGACCCAGGCGGGCAAGGGGGCAAACGCGGCGGCGGACACGCGCAACTTCGGCTCGCCGGGGGTGACGGGCTCGGACTGCGCCAACGCTCTCTCCGCGCGCGCCGATCTGGTGATTGGGGTGGGCACGCGGTTCCAGGACTTCACCACCGGGAGCTGGACGGCCTTCACCAATCCGGAGCGGCAGCTCGTCTCGATCAATCTCCATGGCTATGACGCCAACAAGCACGGCGCGACGGGCCTCGTGGGGGATGCCAAGGCCTGCCTTGCGAAGCTCACCGCCGCGCTCGGAGATCACCGGGCGCCAGCCTTCGACGCGGGCTCCCGGCTTGACTGGCTGGCGGCGGTGGAAGCGGTGACGGCTGCCCGAGAGGCCCCGAACGCGCTGCCGTCGGATGCGCAGGTGATCGGCGCGGTGCAGCGGGTGGCGACAGAGGCCACTGTCGTGATGTGTGCGGCGGGCACGATGCCTGGGGCGCTGCAGGTGCTCTGGCAATCCGCGGCGGGCGGCTACCACATGGAATACGGCTATAGCTGCATGGGTTACGAGGTGGCAGGCGCGATGGGGATCAAGCTCGCGGCCCCGAAGAAGGAGGTGATCTGCTTCGTGGGCGACGGAAGCTACATGATGGCCAACTCCGAGCTCGCCACCGCGGTGATGCGGCGCATCCCTTTCACCGTCGTGCTGACCGACAACCGCGGCTACGGCTGCATCAACCGGCTGCAGCAGCAATGCGGCGGGGCCGAGTTCAACAACCTGTACAAGGACAGCAACGTCGCGGTTCAGCCCGAGATCGACTTCGTGGCGCATGCGGCCGCCATGGGGGCACATGCGGAGAAGGCCGCCGACATCGCCGAGCTCGAGGCGATGATCGTGGACGCGCGTAGCCGCGACGTGCCGAGCGTCATCGTCATCGAAACCGAGGCGCTCACCGGCGCAGGGGCGGGCGGGAGCTGGTGGGATGTGGCCGTTCCGCAGGCGGGCGGGCCGGAACGCCTCGAGGCGGCACGCGAGAGCTACAATGCCCGGCGGCAGATGCAGCGCATCTGCGACTGACCGTGGCCCAGGGAGACAGACAGATGATCCTCTACGGAACCAACCCCATCGCCTGGTCGAATGACGACGACCGGAGCATCGGCGCGCATCTCTCGCTCGACGACTGCCTGGGCGACTGCCGGACGATCGGCTTCGACGGCATCGAGAAGGGCCACCGGATGCCGGATGACGGCGCGGCGCTGAAGGCCAGGCTCGACGCCTACGGACTACGCTTCATTGGAACCTGGCATTCGACGAACCTGCTGGTGAACGATCTCGAGACGGAGAAGGCGGCGCTCCGGGTTACGATCGACATGGTGCGCGCGGCGGGGGGCGATCATGTCAACGCCTGCGAATGCTCCAACACCGTGCACGGCAGAGACGATGTGGCGGTGAACGACCGGCCGGTGATGAGCGACGCTGAATGGGCGCGGTTCTCGGCCGGCTACGAGGCGCTCTCGGCCTTTGCCGCGGCGCAGGGCATGGCGATGGGCTATCACCATCACATGGGCACGATCATCGAGAGTGCCGAGGACATCGACCGGTTCATGGCGATGGCCGGGCCCTGCACGCGGCTTCTGCTCGACACCGGGCACTGCACCTTCGGCGGCGCCGATCCGGCGGAGGTGGCGCGCAGATACATGGACCGGGTGAGCCATATCCATGCCAAGAACGTCCGGCCGGAGATCATGGCGGAGGTGCGCGCCCAGGGGCTCTCCTTCATCGAGGGTGTGCGGCGCGGGGCCTTTACCGTGCCGGGCGATCCGGAGGGCTGCGTCGCCTTCGCGCCGGTGCTGGAGATCGCGGCGGCGGCGGGCTATTCCGGCTGGCTGGTGATCGAGGCCGAGCAGGACAGTCTCGTGCGCACGCCGCTCCATTACCAGCGCATGGGTTTCGAGGCCCTGAAGGCGATGGCGCGGGCCTCGGGGCTCGACCAGAGCGTGGAGGCCTGAGGCGATGGCGGATCTGTTGCGCAGACCCTTCGGCACCCACGGCAAGGTGCACGAGATCACACCCGCCTCGGCTGGCTGGCGTCATGTCGGCTTCTCGCTTTACCGGCTCCGGGCCGGCGAGCGCGCGGCGGAAACCACCGGTGGCAACGAGGTGATCCTCGTGATGGTCGAGGGCAGGGCGGCGCTCTCGGGGGCCAGGCAGGACTGGGGCGTGCTTGGCGAAAGGATGGATGTCTTCGAGAAGACGCCGCCGCACTGTCTCTACCTCCCCGATGGCTGTGGCTGGGAGGCGACGGCCGAGACCGACTGCACCATCGCGGTCTGCGCCGCGCCGGGGCGGGGCGGGCACGGGCCGCGCCGGATCGGACCCGATGGCATCACGTTGACCGCGCGCGGCCAGGGCACCAACACGCGGCACATCAACAACATCGCCATGGAGGCCGAGGACTACGCCGACAGCCTGCTGGTGACGGAGGTCTTCACTCCTGCGGGCCATTGGTCGTCCTATCCCTCGCACCGCCACGACGAGGACGATTTCCCGCGCATCACCTATCTCGAGGAGACCTACTACCACCGCCTCAACCCGGCCTCGGGCTTCGGCATCCAGCGCGTCTATACAGATGACGGCAGCCTCGACGAGACCATGGCGGTCCACGACGGCGATGTGGTCCTCGTCCCCCGCGGCCACCACCCCTGTGGCGCCCCCTACGGCTTCGAGATGTATTACCTCAACGTCATGGCGGGCCCCCGCCGCAAGTGGCGTTTCGTCCCCGCCCCCGAAGTCGAGTGGATCATGAAACGGGACGCGTGAGAGGGGAGGGCCACAACGGCATCCCGAGGGCCACCCCCATCACCCGCGTCAGCTGACGCGCGCGGCGAAGACCTCCTTCTTCACGATGGCATGGACCCCCCAGTTGCCGTCGACGACCTGCGTGATGCCGAAATCCACACCGATCGACATGAGCGAGATCGCTTCGTCTTCCGTGAGATCCTTCGTTGTCATCAGGAAGTGACGCATCTTGCGGAAGGCGTCGCGCAGGGCGAGATCGACCGAGCTTTTCGAGTAGATCACCGACTGTGCGTCGGGGCCGAGATCTGCGAGGTAGTTCGGGTAGGAAAAGCCGTGGACCAGCCATTCTGTCTGGGTTTCGAGCATCGGATAATCGAGCTCCTCCAGAGGCGTGCCGGCGAGGTCGGCCTTCTTGTGGAGGACAAGCTGGAACGTGCCGGTGAGCGAGCATTCGATTGCGGTGCCGCAGAGCTCGCTGTCGCCCTGACTCGCGTGCGGGTCGCCAACGGAAAGCAGCGCGCCCTCGACCGAGACGGGGTAATACATCACCGCGCCCTTGCCGATACGCCAGTTGTCGATGTTGCCGCCGGTATAGCTCGGCGGGATTGTGTCGACGAAGTCGGCTTCGGCCGGCGCGAGGCCGAGTGTGCCGAAATGCGGGCGGATCGGCAGGCGGACACCCTTCAGCACATCGAAGTTGCGGCTGGTCTTTGAGTGATCGACGGGTACGCCGGGGTAGTCGATGGTGGTGTGGGTGACGCCGAAGGGATCGGTCTGCGGCACCCATTTGAAGTTGTAGACCGCCTCGGCCCAGCTTTTCGCACCGGTCACATCGACTTCGTAGATCGTCACCACCTCGCGCTTCTGGCCGCCGAGGAGGTCGTTATACTGGAAACCCCAGTTCGCGGCAGCGTTGGAGCCGAAGGCCTTGCCGGCAAAATCGGGATTGGCGGAGGGGCGTGGTTTCACGTCGAGGATGCGCACCTCGAGGATGTCTCCGGGCTCGGCGCCCTTCACATAGACCGGGCCGGTCATGATGTGGACGCCCTGGCCCTCGCCGGAGCCCTTCTTGTAGACGGCTGGATCGGTCGGTCCGGCGCCGCGGCGGTCGACGCCCTTGGTGTCCTTGGTCCAGAGATAGACGCTTTCGGCTCCCTCGTCGCCCTGGACCATGCGCTCGAGGTCATCGCCCGCGTGGTGGGTGAGGGTTTCGATCGTCACGATGTCGCCGCTCTCGATCTCGACGCGCGGCGGCAGCGACTTGCTGAAATAGCCCCAGTGCACGGTCTCGGCATTGGCGGGCAGGTAGTGATAGGCGGGCTGGCCGGGGGTGCGGGCGGCGGTCGCCTGGGCGAGTGCGGGGGTGACGAGGCTGAGCCCGCCCGAGCCGCCGACCGCGGCGAGCCCGCCTGCGGCGAAGAGGCCGCCCTTGAGGAAGCCGCGCCGCTCGGCGCTCAGGTCCTCGCGGAAACTGCGGTAGTGCTTCTCGAATTCGGGGCAGTTCACATCGTCACCGCGGCACATGGGGCTTGTTCTCCTGACAAGAGTTGCTGGTGATGCGAGCCTTGGCGGGCGGGGCTGGCCGCACAATGCGCGCAATACTCATGCGTTCAGAAGACAAGATTTTGTTCACTTCCAGTCAAACGCCGTTGTCCTGATGCTGTTATAGTGGGCATTGTCTCTTGAGTGCCCATGATTGGGCAGGCGTGCCGTCCGGAGGGGTCATGCATATCTCCCGCATCACTGCAGATGCCTTTCCCGCTGCCGCGCAGCATCGTGTCTGGCTTGAGGCGCTCGCCGGGATCTCGCTCCGGGTCGAGGCGCCGGGGCCGGGTGGGTGGCTTGCAGTGCAGTCTGCGCCTTCGGGGGCGCGGCTGGTGATGCTGGCCGGCGGGCCGCAGATTTTCGGGCCAGATGTGACCGAGGCTGCACCGGTCATCATCGCGCTGATGCTGCGAGGCCGGGCGCAGCTTCGTGCGGGCGGGCGGCGGATCGAGTGCGTGGGCAATGATCTGGCGGTGATGGATGCGGGCGTCGACTGGCGGCTCGAAGCGCGGACGGATGTCGAGCTGGTGCTGCTCGAGATTGCCCGCGCGCCGCTGGCTGCGCGGCTTGGGCGCAATGCAGGCGGGCTCGGCGCGGGCGTGCTGGGGGCCACGGTGGCAGGGCTCGCGGCCAAGCCGCTGCTGCGGACGCTGGCCCAGAACTTTGCCGAGATCGAGCCCGCGGATCTTGCCGCAATCGAGGTGGCGCTCACCGAACTGGTGGCAAGCGCGCTGCTGGCGGAGACGACGGCGGGCGAAGGTGGCCTCAGCCAGGCGCAGGCGGAGCATTTCCGGCGGATCGCGGCGACGATCGAGGCGCGGCTCACGGATCCCGATCTGGGGCTGCGCGAGATTGCCGCGCTGGAGGGCTTCTCGGTGCGGTATGTGCAGCAGCTCTTCAAGGGCCAGGGCGGGAGCTTTTCGGAACATCTCCGGCGGGAGAGGCTCGAGCGTTGCCGAGCCGATCTCGCGGATCCGGCACATGCGCGGGAGGGCGTCGCGGCAATTGCCTATCGCTGGGGGTTTCGCGATCAGGCGCATTTCACCCGAGCCTTCGGCGCGGCCTTCGGAATCACACCAACAGAGGCGCGCAAGCCCGCATCGGAGAGCCTGGATTTGCCAGCCTTCCGCGGGTTGCCGCGAGGCGCAACCCGGCGGCGGCGGGCCTCGCCCGCGGCGGCGCCGGTCGCGGGATACGGGCCGGACGGCCTGGCCACGCTGCCGTTGCGCGAGCCGGTGGCGGACACGCATCATCTGCCGGCCCACGCCGATACGGTGCACTGGGGCTATCTCAGCCATGCCCAGCCGCCCGCGCTCCGGGTCGAACCCGGCGCGGTGGTGACGGTTGAGACGCTGACGCAGCATGGCGGCGATGATCTGGCACGCTTCGTCACCGGCGATCCGGGCGCCGAAAGTGTCTTTGCCTGGACGCGAGCGCACAAGGCAGTGGACCGCCGCGGGGCGGGGCCAATGAACGCCGCGATCTTCGGGCGCGGTGCGGGCGAGGGCTTCGGAGTGCATATCTGCACCGGGCCGATCTATGTGCGCGGTGCGGCACCGGGCGACGTTCTGGAGGTCGAGATCCTCGATATCCAGCCGCGGCCCTGCGCCAACCCGGAATTCGCGGGCAAGGCCTTTGCCTCGAATGTCTCGGCCTGGTGGGGATATCAGTATGACGATCTGCTTGCGGCGCCCGCGCGGCACGAAACGGTGACGATCTACGAAATCGACCTCGCCGATCCGGAGGTTGCGCGCGCACTTTACAGCTATCGCTGGACACCACAGACTGATCCTTTCGGTGTGGAGCACGCGACAATCGACTATCCTGGCATTCCGGTCGATCCCGCGACGATCGCGCCGCGGCATAGGGTGCTTGCGGGGGTGGAAATACCTGCGCGACCGCATTTCGGTTTTGTGGGGGTCGCGCCGCGTGAGGCGGAGCTGGTGGACACGATCCCGCCGGGTTACTTCGGCGGCAACATCGACAACTGGCGGGCCGGGAAGGGCGCTCGGCTCTTCCTGCCGGTCTCGGTCGAGGGAGCGCTGCTTTCGATCGGCGACGGGCATTTCGCACAGGGCGACGGTGAGATCGACGGCACCGGGCTCGAATGCTCGCTGACCGGGCGGGTTCGGATCGGGCTCCATAAGGCAGACGCGCTCCCCGATCACCTGCGCGGATTGCCTGCACCGTTGATCGAGACACCGACGCACTGGGTTGTGCAGGCCTTCAGCTTCCAGAACCATCTGCGCGATCTCGGCGCCAATGCGCAGGCGGAGGTCTATGCCCGCTCGACGGTCGATCTCGCGCTGCGCAATGCCTTCCGCCAGACCCGGCGCTTCCTGATGGATGCCTTCGGTTTCAGCGAGGACGAGGCAGTGTCGCTGATGTCGGTGGCGGTGGACTTTGGCGTGACCCAGGTTGCGGACGGCAATTTCGGCGTCCACGCGACCATCGGCAAGGCGATGATCGGCCGTGGGCCGCGAGGCTGAAGGCGCGCCTCAGCCAGTGCGCATCGCGGCGGCAGCGAAGTCGATCAGAGCGCGAACCTTGCGTGGCAGCACTGCACCGGCGAGATAGACGGCGTTGACGTCGAAGGAAGGTGTTTCCTCGGCGTCGAGCAGACGGACGAGCCTCCCGGCTGCGAGATCCGGACCAAGGACAAAATCAGGGCAATAGACGATACCCTCACCCTCGGCGGCGAGATTGCAGGCAACGCGGGCGCTGTTGACCATGAAGCGGGTGGTGATCGGCACCTCGCGTGGCGCGCCCGCGGGGCCAAAGCGCCAGCGCAGACTGTTGCTGCGGCGAGCGTTGGTGTCGTGGATGCAGGCGTGGTGCAGCAGATCCTCGGGATGATCCGGTGCGCCATGGGTGGCGATATAGCCGGGGGCTGCCGCGACGATCATGCAGATCTGACCCAGGCGGCGGGCCCGGAGGGAGCTGTCGGTGAGCGTGCCGATGCGGATGGCGAGATCGATGCCTTCGGCGGCGAGATCGGCGTAGGCATCCGAGAGGCGCAGGTCGATGGTGAGGTCGGGGTGCGGGGCGGCGAAGCGGGTGAGAAGCCCTGTTACATGACTTTCGCCGTAGGTGAGCGGTGCGGAGACGCGGAGCGTGCCCTTGAAGCCGCGCGCGTCCTCGGAGACCGAACCAAGGAGATCCTCAAGCTCGTCGAGCCAGGCGGGCGCACGGCCAAGCAGGCGTTCGCCGGCAGGGGTAAGACCCACCCGGCGGGTCGTGCGCTGGAGCAGGCGTGCGCCGAGCTGCGCCTCGAGCTCGGCCACATATTTCGAGGTCAGCCGGTTCGAGATGCCGAGCCGTTCGGCCGCGGCGGTGAAGGAGCCTGTCTGCGCCGTAGCGACAAAGGCGCGGAGGCCATCGATGAGATCCATTTTATTGCGAATACTATGTGGAAGGTAATTCCATATAATCTCCATTTTATTGGCAAACGCAATCTCGGATATTGCGGGCATGGAACAGCAGGCGGGCAGCGCCCCGCCGCATATCTGGGCAAGCGACGCCAGGAGATGAGAGAATGCAGATCGCAATCATCGGCACAGGCAATATCGGATCGGGACTTGCTTCGGTCCTGGGGCGGACCGCGCATGACGTGACCGCCGGCGACCGGTCGGACGGACGTACAGCAGCGGAGAAGCTCACGGGCGAGGGTACGCGAGTTTCTGCCGCGAAGATCGGTGGAGCGGTCGTCGACGCCGATGTCGTGATCCTCGCAACCCCGTTTGGCGCGCTCAAGAGCATCGCTCAGAAGGCCGATTTCGCCGGCAAGACGGTGATCGATGTCTCGAACCCCGTGACCGAGGATTTTTCCGCGCTTTCGGTCGGCCATACGACTTCCGCCGCGGAGGAGATTGCTGCAGCGCTTCCCGGCGCGGTGGTTGTGAAGGCCTTGAATACTGTTTTTGCGGAGCATTACGCCTCCGGTCTTGGTGCCGGTGGTCAGCCGATCCAGACCTTCGTCGCCTCTGACGATGATGCGGCGCGTGCCGCTGTCATCTGCCTTGCGGGCGAGATCAGACTCGAGGGCGTCGATGCCGGGCCTCTTAGCAACGCACGTTATCTGGAGCCTCTCGGCTTCATGAACATCACCTTCGGCTACATGAGCGGGCGCGGCACCGGTATCGCGCCCGTCTGGCGCTCGAATTGAGGAGATAGTGACATGATCGATACGCGTACCGCCTCCTACGGCATCTTCCTTCTGCGGCTCACCACCGGCGCGCTTTTCGTGACGCACGGGCTGACCAAGCTACTTGTCTTCACGCCCGGGGGGACAATGGGCTTCTTCGAGTCGCTGGGGCTTCCGGGCTGGCTCGGGATTGCGACCATGCTCTTCGAGATCTTCGGCGGCGTGGCTCTTGTGCTCGGGGTCTGGGCCCGGCTCGTCTCGGCGCTCGCCGTGCCGGTGCTGCTCGGGGCCGCGCTGACCGCGCATGTGCCGAACGGGTTCGGCTGGGCAAATACCGGAGGTGGCTGGGAATACCCCATGATGTGGGCAGCGGTGCAGGCCGCGCTCGCCCTCCTCGGTGAGGGCAGCTACGCACTCCGGCCGTTTGGCCGCAGATGAAGCTGGCCCTTGGAGCATTCCGCTCCACGGGCAAGGCAAGACCCAGGCCCGGCCACGCTCTGCGGGCGGCGGGCCGTATTCGGAGATAAAACGAGATGTCCAGCAATGCAGCGCCGCTCGAGATCGGCCGGGTGACCCTGACGGTCCGCGATCTCGCGGCAACCGGCGCGTTCTACGAAAATGTCATCGGCCTCGAGCAGCTCGAGGCGGACACGACCCAGGCCATCTACGGTGCGGGCGGGCGACCGCTGGTGGAGCTTCGGGGTGATCCAGCGGCACGGCCGGCATCGCGTCAGGACGCAGGGCTTTTTCACACCGCTTTCCTGTTGCCCTCCAGGGCCGATCTCGGCGCGTGGCTCGGACGTGCCGCGGCGTCGGATGTTCAGCTCCATGGGGCATCCGACCACTTGGTCAGTGAGGCGCTATATCTTGCTGACCCGGAAGGCAATGGTATCGAGATCTATGCCGATCGTCCACGCAGCTCCTGGCAGCATCAGGGCACCGAGGTGATGATGGCGACCGAACGGCTCAATCTGCGAGATCTTGCAGCTTCGGCGAAAGCGCCCTGGGGTGGCGCGCCGGACGGCACAGTTGTCGGGCATGTCCATCTTCAGGCCGGCGATCTTGTCGCAGCAGAAGGCTTCTATGCCGATACGCTCGGATTTCCGGTGACCTGCCGTTATCCCGGCGCGGTTTTCTTCGGTTCGGGCGGCTATCACCATCATCTGGCGGCGAATGTCTGGAACAGCCGTGGCGCGCAGGTGCGCGACGAGGGCGTGGCCGGGCTGGCCGCGGTCGAGGTCCTCGGGGCGCCCGAGGAGATCGCCGGGCTCGGGCAGCGGGCCGGGGCAGAAGCGCGGGATCCGTGGGGTACACGGTTTGTTTTCCGGGGCAAAGACACGGCAGATGCTGGCTGATGGCAAGTGGGTCGCGGAGTGCAGCCGGTTCGGAAATCCAACGGGATGGGGTGCTTTGTGCGACGGGACTCAAGCTTGCGCAACTGTATTACCCCAGACGGGCGTCCGGGGCTAATGGGGCAGGGCAGAATCCATTCTCAAACGACGAGAGGAAATCAAGGCCAAGACCATCGAGAAGCGCCGCTTGCTGCAAAACCAGGCTGCGGCATGAAGTGAAACCTCAACGAGCCAGCCCCTCCCAAATGGTTCAATCCCTCGTCTCCCAAATCATCTGATGCGGGACAGGCGCTCCCGGGTGCGACCGGCACATCCTCGGCAGATGCGGGCAGACCGCGGCATTATTCCTTTGGCCATCGATCTGACCGAGCGCGACGAGTTCCGCACGGTCATCGAGGATCTGAAGATCGACGCGCTAGCTCACGCAGCGCTGCGTTGTTCCGAGTCGACCAGGTTCCGTGCCCAGAAGGACGCGGACATCGACATGAGCCTGGAGGTCAAACTCTCGGCAATAATGCGGCTTACCAACGCGGTGGTCCGCTTGATGATGGCGGAAGGGCGCCGCAGCATCCTGATATTGAAGCCGGACCCCGGGGACGGATTGCTGAAGAGAAGGGCCGAAGACGCAACCCGCACCTCCATCGAGGCGCTCGGGGTCGACGAGGCAGGTATCGCGGTTGCCTGTGCGAGGCTTGGACAGGTGCCTTTCGAGGACATAGCACACGAAGTTGCCGAGACGCTCGCAGCCGGATTGGAAAATACGTCGACTGATGACACACCCGAAGCTGTGGCGCATCGGCAGAAAGTGAGGAAGCTTCATGAAGCGTAACGGAGGACGGCTCCTTGTCGATAGCCTTGTTGGCCTTGGGGCGACGAAGAGCTTCGGCATTCCCGGAGAGAGCTATCTCGCGGTGCTCGATGCACTGCACGACACTGTCGGCGAGCTCGACTATGTTCTGTGCCGCAACGAAGGCGGTGCCAGCTTCATGGCAGCTGCCTATGGCAAGCTGACGGGCACGCCGGGGATCTGCTTCGTGACGCGCGGTCCGGGTGCGACCAACGCCTCGATCGGGGTTCACACCGCCATGCAGGACAGCGCGCCGATGCTGCTCTTCGTAGGGCAGGTCGGGACCGACATGAAGGGCCGCGAGGCGTTCCAGGAGATCGATTGCAAGGCGGTTTTCGGCACGATCGCGAAATGGGCCGTCGAGATCGACGATGTCGACCGCATCCCGGAAATCCTGTCGCGCGCCTGGACCCAGGCTACAACCGGCCGGCCTGGCCCGGTGGTTGTCGCCCTGCCGGAGGACATGCTGACGTCGCTGAGCGAAAAGGAGCCGCTGGCCGGCCCCATCGAAGTAACCGAGCCCGCGCCGACCACGAAGACCATGAGCCGCATCCGCGGGATGCTGGCGGGGGCGGAGCGTCCGCTGATCGTCATCGGCGGCTGCAACTGGAGAGCCGGCAGCACGGCCGCGATCCAGACGTTTGCCGAAGCCTCCGACATCCCGGTGGCGGCGATCTTCCGCTACCAGGACCAGTTCGACAACAATTCGCCGGTCTTCGTCGGCGACATGGGCGTGGGCATGACCGCGAAGATGCGCGAGATGGCCACCAACGCCGACGTGATCCTGGCGATCAACAACCGCTTCGGCGAGATGTCGACAGATGGCTACACGCTCTTCGACGTGCCGCAGCCGACGCAGAACGTGATCCATGTCCACGGCTCGGATCTCGAGATCGGCAAGGTCTACCGCCCGGTTCTAGGCGTGCATGCTGGTCCGAACGTCTTCGCCGAGGAGCTCGGGGCGCTCGAGCCGGTGAAGGGCGACTGGGCAGCCTGGCGCGCCGAGGCGCGTGCCGCGTACGAGCAGGGCTTTGATCCGCCTGATCTGCCGTCGCCGGTCGACATGGCCAAGGTCTGCGCCTTCCTGCGCGACAAGCTGCCCGAGGATTTCGTGCTGACGAACGGGGCCGGCAACTTCGCCGTGTGGCCGGGCAAGTTCTTCAAGTATGGTCCCAAGGCGCGGCTCCTCGGCCCGCAGTCTGGCGCGATGGGCTACGGCGTTCCGGCGGCGATCGCGGCGAAGCTTGCCTGCCCCGAGCGAACCGTCATCTGCTTTGCGGGCGACGGCGATTTCCAGATGAACAGCACTGAGCTCGCCACCGCGCTCCAGCACGACGCGCAGCCGATCATCCTGCTGCTCAACAACGGCATCTACGGCACGATCCGCGCCCATCAGGAGCGGAACTACCCCGAGCGCGTGTCATGCACCACGATGACCCGGAACCCCGATTTCGTGGCCTTCGGCAAGGCCTACGGGTTCCACGCCGAGCGTGTCGAGACCACGGCCGATTTCACCGCCGCCTTCGAGCGCGCGCTTGCCTCCAAGACTGGCGCACTCCTCGAACTCATAATCGCGCCGGAAGCGCTCACCCCTCTCAAAACGCTCAGCGAAATGCGTGCAGACGCCCTGAAAGAAAAATGCATGAAGAGCCGCTAGGACGTCTGCCTTGGCGCCGATAACGGTGCTGACTTCACGGACATCGCGCTCCGCTTGTGCGGAAAGCTGCGTCTCAAGCCGATGGCGGCCGCCTTCGATGTCGTCGAGGTGGTTGACGATAGCATCGCCGATGCGGCCCGCGTCCACTCGGTCGAGAACGGCAAGAACATCTCGGGAAATGCCGCGATTGCAATCGGCGCCGCCGCGCTGCTCCATGACGTGCGACACTACGAGAAAACCGGTGTTGACGGCTGCCTTATTCCCCCGCGGTGCGGGCGTGGTCTCGGCATCTGCTTCCTCAAGACGCCCTTCGTCTACGAGGCGGTTGCCTCGCGGATGAGCAAGAGCTCGAGCCTGCCATTGTTCCGCGTGAGACGCTCTTGCCGGGCAGTCGCGTTCAGGGCCCGGTTGTCATCGTCGAGCGGGAAACCTCGACAATCGTCACCTCTCTCTTCAATGCTGTCATCCAGGCTGATCGAACCATCGTCGTGGTTCGGAAAGGGCTTGCGGCATGAGCCAGCTTGACGAAATTAGCATGTTGGTCATGTGAAACAGCCTGGTCTCGGTCGTCAAGGAACAGGCCTCGCTCTTATGCGCACCGCGTTCCAGAACTCTATATGTGAAGCGGGCAACCTCTCGGCCGGTGTCGTCAACGCCAAGGGCGTGACACTTGCCCAAGCCCTTATCCGCACGCCCGGCCATGTGAGCATCATGACCGAAGCGGTCATGCACCTCATCAACGAGATCCTGCGGCAGAACATGTTTCCAAGCGAGACTATCGCACGAATGACCGCCGGAAGGGTGCGGGTCACCTGCATGATGATGCGATGGTCTCGCCGGTCTTCAAGGGTGGCGAGCTGATCGGCTTCTTCGCCTGCACCGCGTATGTCGTTGCCGTCAGCAGCCGCGGCTTCGGCGCCGACGTCAGGTCGGTCTGTAACGAAGGTATCCAGATCCCGAAAAAGACGCAGCCGAGCGCGGCGAAGTGAACCATGGCCTGATCAACGTCCTGAGGCTCAATTTGCGCAAGTCGAAGCAGGTCATCGGCGACCTCTTCTCGCTCGCGGCCTGTAGCCATGCCTGGCACAAGCGCCTGATCGAGCTTCTCGACGTGATCGCGGTTGCGAACTGTGCGGAAGCTGATCATCTTCAGCGCCCTGATGGCGACCGTGCAGGAGGGCGACGAGGCGATCCCGCCCGCGTCCGATTTCGTGTCCTATCCGGAGGTGGCAAAGCGCTGCGGCGATGTTCTGGTCAGGTGCGCCTGTCCTGCGGAAGCCGGTTTCTGGCGGATGCCGGTCGTGTTCGAGGCTGCGATCGGGCCGAAGACGCGCTGGCCTTTCCTCAACATATCCGACTACCTGTCGGGCGCATCTTCTCGCGCGAAGAGCTGGAGGCGCTCGGCGCGGTCTTGGCGAAATACCCGCAGATCCTCTTTCCCTCGGACGAGATCCAGGTGCACATCATCTTCGACAATCGGGAGTTCGTCTCCTCGGGGCGGCTTGCCCGGGCCGAAGGCGCTAGCCAACGCGCTCGCCCTCGATTCGCCGGAAGGTGCATTCTATACCTATAACGGCTGGGCGGCGGTGATCGGTGCCAAGAGGCCTGCGGGTAGCACATTTGCCGGCGACGTGGCAGTGACGAAATACATGCTGGACGAAGCGTATGTCGGGTCGGTAGCCGGGTTGGCCCATGGCCTTTCGCCCTTCGTCCGCATCTCGACAGACAGACCAGACGATGTGCTGAGCGACACCGTGAACCGCATTGCGGCAGCGATCAGCAGCCTCGATATCTGAGGGGAAAGACTGATAATGAGCAGACCATTCAAGCGCATTCTCATCACCGGCGCCGCGGGGCGTCTCGGCACGCAACTCCGGCGGGGGCTTGCGCCCCTTGCCGACACGCTCCGCCTTGCCGACCGGGTCGAAGTGACGGAAGTCAAGGCGAACGAAGAAGTGGCGGTTTTCGACCTCGCCGACGAAGCGGCCGTCATGGCCGCTGTCGAGGGCTGCGACGCAATCGTCCATTTCGGCGGTGCGCCGCTCGAGCGTCCCTGGAACGAGGTCCTCGAAAGCAACATCCGCGGCAGCTACCACATCTATGAAGGTGCCCGGAAATTTGGTGTGAAGCGGGTGATCTACGCCAGCTCGGTCCATGCGATCGGCTACTACAAGCTGGAAGATCACATCAGCGGCAACGCGCTCGGCCGTCCCGACAGCCTCTATGGCGTTTCGAAGGTTTTTGTCGAGGGGCTTGCCTCACTTTACTGGGACAAGTTCGGCATCGAAAGCACCTGCGTGCGCATCTTCTCGTCTTTTCCGGAACCGGCCGACCGCCGAATGCTATGGTCCTGGCTCAGTTTCGACGACTGCGTGCGTCTCGTGAGCTCGGCCCTGACCGCGCCCTACATGGGCTTCACGATCACCGTCGGCATGTCCGACAACAAGGTGAAGCCGGTCGACAACTCGCTCGCCGGGCATCTGGGCTATGTTCCGCAGGACAGCTCCGAACCCTATCGTGAGAAGGTCGAGGGCTCCACCGTTCCGCTCGGCCCGAATTCCCCGGCCGTCCGCTATCTCGGCGGCTGGTTCACCGAACTGGGCCACCCCGATGACGAGGAAAATAAATGAATGAAAGTTGCGGCGTCGTGACCGTCCGCGGGGCAATCATCGGTTCCGCCGCTGCATCTTGCCTGACCGCGGACCTCGATTTTGGGCCTTTGTGCCGGTGGTCAAGCAGGTTCAAACTCTGTGCGAGAATTACGAGGTTCAGAGGTTCTGTGGCGTCGACGTAGTGCTCCGGTTGCCAGAAGAGGTTGAGCAAGCCGTCCCGCATCTGAATGTCGAGGACGTTGCGGTTGCTTCCTGTGGCGGACCCGGCGAGGGTTAGTTCAACAACACTAGCTTGATGTAGGGCTTCCGCAGCAAGGAGCCCGGCCAGGGTGCGCAATACATCAAGTACGACGTGATCGGCATCTGGCGCGAGGGCAATCAGGTGACCGCTGCGGTTCTGAAATCCGGCGTCGAGGTCAAGAGAGGCAGGATCGTGAATGCCTCCAGCCCCCATGAAGCGCTGACCGCATGCGTGGATGGCCTCGACATTCCGGTGGAGCCACGGACGCGCACGCAAGATGCGCCTCTCCTGTCGCAGGTTGCCGGCCACTGGTACGCGTGCCGGACCGGCATTCCCGGTTCGGCATTGCGCATTGCGAAACCGGCAATTTGACGCCCTCCACATGTGGGGTCGCTGGAGCGCGGTTCCGCCTTCCTCCCGGAGCCTTTCAAGCCCGCACCATCATTCGATCTCCCACCATGGATTTCCCGTGGCCGCTAGCGCCGTCTTGGCGCCAGCGGTGAAAACCCGTTCCACCGAATGGCCCCACAGGCATGCCAGGGACACCGGCCTCCGGCGTTTCGGCCAGAATGATGCATCGGACACAAATTTGCACAAAACCTGCCAGCGTGCCTCTTGCGGTTCCCGCGCACTGCGAATATGGCTGTCCGCCGAAAGTGGAGAGATGCCGGAGTGGTCGAACGGGGCGGTCTCGAAAACCGTTGTGGGGGCAACCCCACCGAGGGTTCGAATCCCTCTCTCTCCGCCATCATCACGTTGCGAACTCCGAACGGCGCGTCTCAAGCGCCGGATTTCTCCCAAGTTTCAAAGGGGTTTGCTGGAGCCGCCCGAACCTCGGAGACTGGCGCTGCGCCTAATTTCGGTCTCTGAACGGCTTTCGTCTCTAACCGAGCGAACCTCGACGAAATCGGTTCGGCTTCGCGAGAACTAACGTTTTCAGTCACTTCCGTTCACCGCTCCGGTGCATTTTCTGCGGCCATGCTCCCGGCTGGCGTCGTCACCAAGAGAACGCGAAGTAGGCGTTATGAGGCGAAATGCGACGCAGTCTGAGCGGGAGAAACGTCACGCGTCAAGACGGTCGCCTGCGAAGGCGGGACACCGTCGCTCGCCTCGTCAGCAAAGGATGTGTCAAGATCTGTTGCTTGGTGCCTTGGCGGACATAGACCAGCATGTCTGAAACGGAATTTTTGCGGTACGTCTTTAGACTGACCCCTTTCGACGATTCCTTCGAGTACCCCCCCTGTGGCGAAGAACAATAGAGACGACTTCTCAGAGAAGACGAAGCTCCAGATTGCAAAGCGCGCTGGCTGGCTGTGCTCGTTTCCGACCTGTCGTACGCCGACGGTCGGTGCAACGTCGGACGGAGAAGGCGAAATCAACATCGGCACGGCGGCCCACATCTGCGCGGCTGCACCCGGCGGCCCGCGCTACGACGAGACGATGTCGCCGGGGGAGCGCTCCTCCACGAAAAACGGAATCTGGATGTGCCGCGATCATGGCAAGGCCATCGACTCCACCGATCCGGAATTCACTGTCGAGCGGCTGCGCGAATGGAAGAGACAGGTGGAAATCGAGTCGTGGCGTCGTGTGCTGCGCGACGAAACGTTGCGCAAGCCAACGGTTGCCACGGACATGGAGTTGGCGGCGCGAATTCGGACCGCCGCAAAAGCAGATCTCAAGGTCTTCCGACAGACCGTGAAATGGCCGTCCACGTCAGTCGCTCTCACGTTGAAAGTAAACGGGTTCGACGACCCAGTGACGACAAGCGTGCTGGCGGGGGCGGTTACTTCGCTGGACGATCTGATCCTCGTCGCGGGCCCCGGTATGGGCAAGACCACAACACTCTTCCAGATCGCCCAAGGCGTGCTGGCTACCGGCAACGGCATGCCCTTCGTCGTGCCGCTCGGCGATTGGGCGACGGAAGGCGCGACGGTTCTGGAGTCAATCCTCAAACGTCCGGCGTTCCGTGGAATCTCGGAAAATGACTTCCGCGAGGCTGCCGCCCAGCCCGGCGTCGTGCTGCTGCTCGACGGCTGGAACGAGCTAGATGCCCAAGCGCGGACCCGCGCGCGCGTGCAGGTCGCCAGGCTCAAGGCGGAGTTGCCCGAACTCGGCCTCGTCATCTCGACACGCAGGCAAGCCCTCGACGTTCCTTTCGGAGGAACGCGCGTCGATCTCCTGCCGCTCAACGAAGAGCAGCAAATGCAGATCGCGGTCGCGATGCGCGGCGACGCCGGCGCCAAGATCGTAGATCAGGCGTGGCGCACGGCGGGTGTGCGCGAGCTTGTGACAATCCCTCTCTATCTCACGGCGCTTCTATCGCTCCCCGAAAACGCCCCGTTCCCGACGACCAAGGAGGAGGTGTTGCGGCACTTCGTGTCTGCGCACGAAAGGGACGCGAGCCGCGCCGAAGCGCTGCGCGCCACCGTGCAAGGGTTCCAGCAGGACTATCTCGGTGGTCTCGCCGTCTTCGCCACGCAGACCGCGAACACGGCCATTGCCGATAGTAACGCGCGGCGATCGATCTTCGAGACGGAAACCCTTCTGGCCGACAACTGGCAGATCACGATCAAGCCGCAGCCCGACACGGTGCTCGATGTGCTTGTCAGCAACCACGTGCTGACGCGTATGGGCGACACGCCTGGCTATTCGTTCCAGCACCAGCAGTTTCAGGAATGGTACGCCTCTCATTCGGTCGAACGGCGGATCATCGCCGAGATCGCCGATCCCAAAGCGCGCGAGGCATTGAAGGCAGAAGTGTTCAACCTCCCCGCCTGGGAGGAAGCCATCCTCTTCGCGATCGAGCGTTTGGCACGAGGCGACGTGCACCAGCGTGCTGTGTGTGGCAAGGCGATTATCGCCGCGTTCGAGGTTGATCCCATCCTCGCCGCCGAAATGATCTTCCGCTCCACGGAAGAAGTCTGGGCGCAGATCACTGTGACCATTCAAGGACTCGTGGCGCGCTGGCACGCGCCCGGAAAAGTGGATCGCGCTTTCCGCTTCATGCTCACGTCGGGCCGTCCCGAATTCCTCGATGCTGTCTGGCCGCTTATCACCAACGAAAACGAGCAGATCAGCCTCAAGGCTTTGCGCAATTGCAGACGATTCAGGCCTTCAATCCTCGGAGCTGATGCCGGGACGAAGATCAAAGCCTTGCCTCAGAAGGCGCGAACGGTGCTGTTGTACGAGATGGCCTCGAATAGCGGCATGGACGGCCTCGATCTCGCGACCGCGATTGCGAAGGACGACCCTGATACGGAAGTGCAGGCCTCTGTCGTCGATGCGCTGACGTTCCGGCGCGCCGATCGCCACGTCGCGGAGGTCTTGAGGGAGGCGAGCGACAAAACTTTCGACCTAGTCGCGCGCAAGGGCCTCGTAGATGAAGTGAAGGACGAACAGGTCCGAAAAGGACTCGCGGCGGCACAACAGCGGCAGAAGGTGGAAAAAGCATCGCTCGCTGATCGGTTGCGTGTGATCGTGTACGCGCAGGGCACCGACGACCACAGTGCCGAGCTGTCCCACATCATCAGCGCGATGGAAATCGATCAGCGGCAAGACACCAAGCTGCAACTCACCTACGAGGCGCGCAGCCGCTATCCCCACGCGGTCGCGGACGGGCTGCTGGCGCGCGTCCGCGCGGGCCGTACACTGTTCTATGGCGCGGACGATATTCTAGCGTCCGCCGGGTTCACTCTGGAAGACGAGGCGCTGCTTCAACTGGCGCTGGCCGATCCCGCCCGCCATGACGATCGCGCCGAAGCTGCCGCGTCAGTGCTTGGGCCGGAGACCGTCGGTCGCCTGGTTGACGCATTGCTCGACGTTGGATCGCGCCTGCGAATTGACGGCACGTACGACCAAGCGGCTGGTGAAACTTACAGGGGGCTGGAAACCCGCATCGCACATGTGCCGGGTCCAAGCCTCGTTGCCGCCGTCCTTGCGCGCTCGGCGCAGGCGGACAATGAAGGGGTAGCGCGGTTGGCGGATCTGCTCTCACGCCATCCCGACGGCGAGACCGATCGCGGTAGGCCTTTCGACGCGGACTCGGTTATGGCTATTCAAAACCTGGTCGAAGACTGGGGCAACCGCCTGCTTGCCTCAGGCGACGCGAAGCGCTGGCAGAAGGCCAACGTCGCGACGCTTGCCAGCCACGTGCCATCCGTGAGCCTATTGCCCATCTTGAAGCAGCTGCTGGACGACAATCTAGAGCGCTACCGAGCTTTCCGGAGGGAAGCTGAAGCCGCCAGATGGCGGCCGTGCGAGGCCGTGAACGAGGCTCGCATGCCGATGACACATGAGTATCAACGTGCATTCTTGGCGATCAAAACGCCGGAGACGGCCGCCACGATGCAAGAGTATCTGGCTGACGAGCATTTCGGTGCGCTCGCCGCGCGGGTGCTTGCCGACCAATGGCGGACCGTGAACGAGCCGCCGAAAGCGAAGCGCTTTCTCGGAGGCGTTGACCTCTCGGGTGTGAAGGAGAAGCGGGCCCGTCTCGCTACTGATCCTGACGAGACTTCCGCGGAGGCGGAATTAGTATTCGCCGCAATCGAGTCGCTGATCGCGGAAGGCGCCACGAACGAGTCGAAGAAGCTCGGCGTCGAACTAGGCATCGCCGCCTCGCAGCTGCCGCACGGAAGGCGCGATAGCACCATCCAGAGTCTCATCGCCCTGGCGCCGAGGCGAGCACGCGCCGATCTGCTCCTTAGCCTCGTACTCTCTGGCGAGGAAATCGACACAAAGGTTGTGGTCGATGGCATTGCCGAGACCTTCGAGGCGGCGAAGACTGAGACGTGGATCCTGACCCAAAGCGAGGGCTATGAGCTAAAGGCATGGCTGCGCCTTCTGCCGTTCGGAAACCGCCCCGCAGAGGCGTTGGCTGTCATTCACGGCATGCCTCCCGCGCAACGTGAACCGCGCTTCCTAGAGGAAATGGTGGGAGCCTTCGCCGATTCTCCTTCCGATCAAGCGGAAGATGTCTTGTTCAAGCTCGCCGAGGAAGACGCAGGCTTCTATGCAAACCATCACTGGCGAGCGACTGCCTTGCGGCTCGGAACACGATCTTCAGCGCGTCGTATCCTCGACCTGACTGCCGAAGGCGTCTTTGAAAGCAGTTCCATGGATAGCTGGCATCTTGCAAGGGAGCTTGGGAGCCTGGTTGATGCTCACCCCGATTTGCGCGTTCATGTGTACGGCTTGTTGAAGGACGGGCCAACCTCACCCGGACTTGCGACGCTCGCCGACGCCGTTGCCGAAAACCCGGATGAAGAGGGACTACTGCTGCTGGTCAAGTTTGAGAATGATCTGAAGCGCTCGCTTGTCGGTTGGCGCACAATTGAAAGCGTGATCACCGAACAGGTTCCTTCGGAAGATTGGAAGGCCGCGTACAACGTCGTGCCTGTTCCTGCCGGCAGCTTGAGACAAAAGCTGTTTGCGCTGACGACGGACGGGGGATCCGCGGACGCCGCTACCCGCTGTCTTCGCCAGATCGACTTGATCAGGGATGACCACGGGATGCCGGAGGCCGAGCCACGTCACCCCGATCTGCTGTCCGGTAAGCCCTGGCCGATCCTGGCGCCAGACCCGAACGCGACAACGTAGGGATCCGTGGCGGCGATATCGGTTATCGGGGCCGCAGCCGACCTTCCGAGCGGCGCTACTATCGCGATGCCTCAAACACAATCCCCATCTGCTCCGCCCATGGCCGGTCGGCGACAGCGATGAGGTCGTTTAACGAAAGCGCCGGTGGCACGCGCCTGATGACGAGGTGATCGAGCACCTCGGGCGACAGGTAGGCGAGCCGCATCATCCGGCTCACGAACCTGTCGGAGACCTTCTCGGCCGCGGCGATGTCCTGGATGGTGGAAGCGGCGCCGGTTTCCAGCTGCCGCCGCCAGTTCCAGGCGCGGGCGATGGCGCGCAGCACATGCGGATCCTGCGCCCGGCCGTTTCGCACGTCCACATAATCGGGCGGAAGGATCTTCGGCCGCCCGTTGCGTTTGCGGATCGTCAGCGGAATGACGACGCGGATAGTGTTACCCGTGCTGGTCATGCGCAGGCCTCCGTTTGGCGGGGCGCCATCATGTCCCGAAGGACCGAGCCCAGCCCCTCATGGCGCAGATCGACGGCGATGCCGTCTTCCCCGACGGTCACACGCTCGACCAGAAGCTGGACGATGCGGGTCTGCTCCGACGGATAGAGCGCCGCCCAAAGCTGATCGAACTCGCCGAGCGCTTTCACGACCGCCTTCTCATCGACGGTTGGGCTCTCCTCGCGAAGGGCATTGATCGTTCGGGCCACGATCTCGGGCGCGCGGATCATGCGGCGGATTTCTCCGATGACGGCATCCTCGACCATACCTGCGGGCAAGCGCAGCGGGCCACAAGTCTCTCCGGTGGGGCGGTTTCGGATCAGGTCCATCGATGCGTAGTAGCGATAGAGGCGCGTGCCCTTCTTTGTCGCTGTCGGCGTCATCGCCGCGCCTGTCGCGGTGAAAATGATCCCTTTCAGCAGGGCTGGTGTCTGGCGCCGCGTATTCTTTGCCCGCAGCCGCGGGCTTTCCTGCAGGATGCTGTGCACCTTGTCCCACAGGTCACGGTTGATGATGGCTTCGTGTTCGCCGGGATAGGCGGTGCCCTTATGGACGGCTTCGCCGAGGTAGACCTGGTTGTTGATCAACTTGTAGAGGAAGCCTTTGTCGATCAGCTTGCCGCGCTTGTTCAGCACGCCTTCGGCCGCCAGCGCTTTCGCCAGCGTAGTCGCGGAGCCCATTTGCACGAACCGCTCGAAGATCATCCTGACTGTCGCGGCTTCGGCTTCATTGATCACCAGCTTGCGATCGCGCACGTCGTATCCCAGTGGGACGTAACCGCCCATCCACATGCCGCGCTTGCGCGAGGCGGCGACCTTGTCGCGGATGCGCTCGCCGATCACCTCTCGCTCGAACTGAGCGAAGCTGAGGAGGATGTTCAGGGTCAGCCGCCCCATCGACGTTGTGGTGTTGAACGACTGCGTGACCGACACGAAGGTCACCTGATTGCGGTCGAAGATCTCGACCAGCTTGGCGAAGTCCATCAGGGAGCGCGACAGCCGGTCGATCTTGTAGACCACGATCACGTCGATCAGACCGGCCTCGACGTCCTGGAGGAGGCGCTTCAGGCCGGGACGCTCCAGCGTGCCACCGGAGAACCCGCCGTCATCATAGCGTTCGCGGATGGCGGACCAGCCTTCCGCCTTCTGGCTCGTCACATAGGCTTCGCAGGCCTCGCGCTGGGCGTCGAGGCTGTTGAACTCCATGTCGAGCCCTTCCTCGCTCGACTTGCGGGTATAGATGGCGCAGCGCTGGCGGCGCGGCATGATCGCGACGGTTTCCTGCAGGCGGCTCATCGGTCGTCCTTCCGGGCTTCGCGCAGGCCGAAGAAGCGGTAGCCATTCCACTGAGTGCCGGTGATTGCTCGCGCCGCCGCCGACAGCGATTTGAATTTGCGCCCCTGCAAGTCGAAGCCGTCCTTCATCACCGCGACGGTGTGCTCCACCCCGTCCCATTCGCGCACCAACCGCGTGCCGACGACCGGATTGCGGGAATCTGCGATGATCGCCTTTCTCCCGATCCGGCCTTCGATCTCGTCGGCCAGCAGGTCCAACGTCCGTCGCGTCTCGCGCGAAAGCCCGCCGAGGGTCAGTTCCTGAATCCGGTAGCCGAGCCTCAGCTCAAGGTAGCTGCGGCTGTTATTCGGAGCGGACGAGCCGAAGAGGCTCTCCCACCTCGTCTTCAGCTCCACGACCGTCATTTGCTTGAGCGCTGAAAGCTGCATGATCACGCTCGCTTCCGCCGAGGCGCATTCGCCCGGCCGCCCCGGCGGGCGATCAATCTTTCTCTTTGTTCCTGGCATCATTGCCCTCCATCTCGGTTGCTCGGTTTGCGACGACCAACACGGCGTTTGAGGGCGAGAATGTCGAATGAACTGACTTCGCCGACTGCAGATAAAGAACTGGACTGCTCTGGCAGAATACGCCTCAGCCCCGCCGCAATAATGCACGCGAGTTCATTGAGGCGTTCATCCGCCGACAGACGGGCGGGCAACAGAGGGTTCGGGCCGGATCGAGATTCTTGCATGAGACCGTTCGCAACAAAAGATGATCAGCAAACGGTAGTCGCGAAACGGCTATATGCAATCTATTTCAATGACTTAACGTGGTTGCGCGCAATCATTCGAAGCGTGACGCAGATCGTATGGTCCTTGTCGGTGACTGCTTCCTTCTGAAAGGGACGGTCAGTCATCGAATCGAACGGTATCGATGCTCTTGACGAAACGTAGCACCGCGCACACCGAGTCAAAGATGAACCGCGCCTCCGCCTTGTCGAGCAGCTCATTGTCATGAGCGAGGCTCTGATTATTCCGAACGTGATTGAACTTGTCGAAGACACCGATCGAATTCTTGATGATCTGCTCCGTCATTTCCCGGAGCTCCCGCTCCTGTTTCAAAGCCTTGACATACTTGCCGACGCGGCTGTGGAGGGGCTCGGTCCGATCCCAGGTGATGCCTCTCCGGTCGAGCAGGTGCCCAAACTTCTTTGCGCAGTAGGTATGTAGGCGATCCAAAGCCGCTGCGGGGCGATCGGCAATGATGTCGCGTTCTATAGCGGCAACCAGCTCGTCGAGAGTCTGGTCGACGGCGAATCGTTCGATCGCATCCGTTCGAGCGATTGTACCGCCGCCTTCTATACGTGAGAGAAGGTCGAAAAAATTTACTCCAATCTCACCGTCGCGCGGACCCGGAGACCGGGTTGCTTCACGGTACTGCCACAGGCTACGCAGCACTCGCGAAACGGTAGCCGGGGGTTCAACACGACAGAATGCCCGCAGACGGTTCATCTTCGATGTTCCGTTGGACTGGTACTTTCGATCATCGATATCGATTTTGAACTCGTCCTCGAAATATTCTCGAAATGTCCGGTCAGAGAAATTGAGGACATAGCCGGGGTCGGCCTGGAAGGCGTTATCGATAATTCGGATATCAGAATGCTTGAGATCAACCATATTTGCGTCCACCGTTATTCTCTGACGCCAGCAATGAACTGGTCATAGCTGTCCCACGGCTCCTCCTCTTCGGTGTCCGCTCCTCCACCGCGACCGTCGAACTGCAAAAGAGAAACCGAAATGCCAAGGCGGTCAGAAAAGAAAGCGAGTTCGCGGACGGGCTCCGAGCCCCGGCTGAATGACCAGATGCCATCAGGCAGCGTGGTAGGTCGCTGTGAGCCGGAGTGCTGCGAGGTGGGACCCATCGCCATCACCGAACCATCCGGGATCGGCATGCCGGAACGGATGAACACGCCACTTTTGTAAGCGCTCGTGCTGGCCCGGCCCCAGAGGGCGAAACCGTCACGCGCTACCACCATGGCCGCCCGGGTGTCGGTGAACTCGATCCACTTGCGCGTTGCGGCGAGAAGCGAAACCCCATATCGATCCGTGACGTGGCCGAGGAGATCGCGCGTCATTTCCTGGCCGCCAATCTGGTTGCGGTAGTCGTCGATGGGCATCAACAGGAAGGAGGCGAACGTGTCGGCCTCTTCCTCGCGCTCCCTCTCGGCGTCCTTCCAGTCGTTGGATTGGAGCGGAAGGCACTCGAAATCGTAGTCGTCGGACAGCTCGCCATCACGGTAGTGGTCGGCGGTGAGCGGGCGCCGATGCAGCAGGTAGTGCCCGAACTCGTGAGCCAACGTAAAACGCTCGCGCCCGCGGTAACGCGGCTGCGTATTGTAGAGAATCTGCCAACCGGGCTTCTTGCGCCGCGCGCGCAGCATGCCCTCGAAGCCGTCTATCTCGACACCCTTTACGGCCGTGATCGGATCTTCATGATTGCGCGAGACCTCGAACGCCAGCGCTTCGACGTCCACCGGGAATCGGTCCTCCCCCAACACGGTTCGGAGTAGAACCGTCAGATCGTTGGCAGCCCGCCGGGGCGTTTTTCGGGCTCTATCGGTCATTCATCCTCGTCGTCCAGGATCCTCAGCATCTCTCGAAGTCGCTCTTTCCCCTTGGGGTTCATCCTCTGATACTTGCGAAAGAAGGCCGTGTCGTCGGCATCGGCCTCAGTGACGGCTTCAGTGGTGAGCAGATAGTCAGTGGTCGTTTCCAGAGCCAAGGCGATCTGCTGCAGTTTCTCCGCAGATGGCCGCGTAACCTCCTTGTTCTCGATCTCCCACATGTAGCTCTTGCTCGATCCGACCCGCTCGGCCAGCGCTTCCAAGGTCAGACCTCGCTTCAGTCTGAGCTCTCGAACGCGCTCTCCCAATGGTGTTGGCACCGGTGTCCTCCTGTTTTTCAACGAGTTCGTTGTCGCGATACATCTAGTGCTTGACACGCCATACGCGCAATCCCTATCTTCCGCAGAAGTTCGCAAGAACGAACTGTAGTTAGCGCTTTTACAAGACAGGAGGCCGTCATGGCAAAAGGCAAAGGGTCAGGAACCCATCACGTAGTTCCCAATTCCGGCGGCGGTTGGGACGTTCGCCGCGGCGGGGCCGACCGCGCTAGCGGGCATTTCGACACGAAACGGGAGGCGATCGACCGCGGGAGGGAGATGAGCCGCAACGCCGGGACGGAGTTCAAGATCCACAACCAGGATGGCCGTATCGGCCAGTCCGATTCGCACGGGAACGACCCGCGCACCATCAAGGGCTAAGGAGCACCGATCATGGCCTCAGTGACGAGTTTCATCCGCAACATGCCTGCTTCGTCGCTGCAGGCCTATTTCCACCATACCGGCATTGAGCTTCCGACCGAGGTCGATTGGGAGGCGCCTGAGCCGGAGGTGGTTCGCGTCACGCTCTGCGCCGTCGACGAGATGGACGACGAAGCCCGCGCGCGCATCGTCAATGATGCCGACCGTGTTGGAGCTCTCGCCGACGATGCCGGGCAGACTGCACTCTATAGTGTCGTCTATGACCGCACGGGTCTCGACGAACTCGCGAATGGTCACGCCCGCTCGCTCTGGATGTTCCTGAACGAGCCGATTCGGTTCCGTCACGCCGAAGAGGTCCGCTACACCGACGAGCGGCGGCGCGGCCGGAGTTGGGACGGGTTCATCGGTGAGCCGCACCTTGACCTGCGCCGCGACGAGGCATCCCTCGATTCCTTCAAGGCGGCGCTGCGCGAGCGGTTCGCTTCCAACAATATCCACATCGACATTTTCGGGCGCTACCGGCCGACCTTTGACGGCGAGGATTGCGAGCTGGTGCAGATCGCAATCTACCGCGAGGGGCTGCTGGACGACTTCCTAGCGTTCGACGATGGCGGCGCGCTCGTCCGTCGCGCCCGCCGCCCAGTGTTCGAGGCAGCGATGACCTACGAGCCGGCAACCGGCGTCATCGAGGTCGTGGCCAATGACCGTGAAAGCCGCGAGGAGATGGTGCGCTTCATGGCGCGGGACCTGCTCGGGATTGAATTCCAGAGTGAAAAGGTGCCGTTCCGGAATTACGATCTGGATGTTCTCCTGCACCCCTTTGCCTTCCCGACAGAGCCGGAGGACGGGATCGAATCCGTCGAGGTCAAGCAGCTGCGTTTGATGCCCATCGACAATAACGCCGAACGCGCCACCCTCGAATGCCTTCGGAAAGCCGACCGCACCATCTGGAGCATGTCGGCAGAGCGGTTCGGCGCCAACGATCCACTAGCCGGCGGATGGATCGCGACGCAGGCGAAGCTGACCATCAAATTCCACCCCAAGGGTGACGCGAAGCGGGGCCGGACGCTGCCGCTGACGATCACCATGCCGCATGGCTGCAATCTCAAGGACCAGACCGAGGAGGAGCAGCTGATCGGCGAAAAGTACCTGCGCCGTTGGGGCATTCTTTCCGGGGCAGATAGTGCCGTCGTCGATTGATCGAAAGGCGGCAGACCTGCTGCTGTCTGTGATCGAGACGCCGGATGCGGTCATCAGCGGCTCGGTCCTCGACGGCTACTATGGGCGCGTCGCGCCAGCGCTGAAGGCGGCAGGGATCCTTCAGCCGAAAGATCACTCGCGGGCGGCTGTTTCACTCGTCGACCATGAAGACGAGCCCGTAAATCTGACTTGGTCATCTGAACATCGGGCATATGGGTATTTCAGCCCGTCAGCGGGTTGGGTGAATGTCCCCGGTGATCAGTTGGCGACGTACCGTGTCAACTTCAACACGTTGCTCGAACAGCTGCTGGAGCGGCTGGATCTGTCGCCGCGAACCGGCCCAGTCGAACTCGTGCCCGACCATCTGTGGGAGGTCGGCGACGCGCGACTTCCAGGACGCAGCAAACGTACATCCGTCTGGATTGGCCGTCGGCTCTGCGAACCAGGGATTTGGAAAAGTTTCATCGATACTGCCCGCAAGCGTCCGGCGCCCGGCTTGCGAATCGTCCTGAGCTTCACGCCTGGGAATCGCCTGCCGACTGACGTGCACCTCGGTCATACGCTGATCGCCGTTCGAGATGTCGCCGATCACAACGGTCATGCTGTCGTTCCCGACCTATTGGCTGCCCGTGTTGCGGCAGGCTCACAGCTGAACGACGACCTGATCACCATGGCGGCCGACGGCGCGTCCCTCACAGTTCGCGGAACACGGCATGCATTCTCTGGATCGAAACAGCGCGCAATCATCCGGCAATTGTATGATGCTTGGAAATCCGGCCATCCGGAACTTCTGACCGCCGAGGTTCTGGAGAGCGCCGGATACAGCACCAGCGTCAACACGCTGGCGAAGGCTTTCTCCGGGAGAGCTGAATGGCGTGATTTCATCAGAGAGGAGAATGGCCGCTGTTGGTTGTTCCTCTGATGCGCTGAATCTCTCAACTGCAAGGCCGCCCGATGGGGCGGCTTTTTTCATTTCTGAGCCGGTTTTTCCGAATCCTACCTTGAGCCCTACCTGGCTCCTCCCCGGCTCCTACCCGCCCGGTAGCCATCCTCTCCGCAGGTTTTCGACAAGAACCCAAGGAGACACAGATGGCTACGAAACATCTCAACCAGATCGACCTGGCTGCGCGCTGGAACATCAGCCACCGCACGCTTGAGCGGTGGCGCTGGACGGGCGAAGGCCCGCGCTTCGTCAAACTCGGCGGTCGGGTCGTGTACCGCCTCGAAGACGTCGAGGAGTACGAGCGCGAGCAGATCCGCGCGAGCACCGCCGACACCCCTGCCAAGCCTGCGGCGTGAGGGGGCGGTGATGACGATTTCCAACCGCATCTCGCTCGATGAGCTCCGGCACATGGCCGTCGGCGATATCGCCGCTATGCCCGCTGAGCAACTCGCCCTCCTGCAGGACGAGGCCGCCGATGCCCTGCGTCGCGCCAAGACGATCTGCGACTGGGTCGATGGTGCCGTCGCGCTCAAGTACGTCGATCGTGCCCACGCGGCACGCCAGGCCGCCGGCAAGGACACCGGCACGATCCGCCTCGACGATGGCACGGTCACCGTGATCGCCGACCTGCCGAAGCGGGTGGACTGGGACCAGGACAAACTCGCCGCCCTTGTCGATCGCATCCGGGCCGAGGGCGACGACCCCGCCGAATACGTCGACGTCGCGATCAAGGTGCCCGAACGCAAGTTCGCGGCCTGGCCGAGCCGCATCCGCTCTGCCTTCGAGGACGCGCGCACCGTCCGCACCGGCAGGCCCAGCTTCCGCCTTTCCCTGACCAACGAGGTGACGTCATGAGCATCACGAAGAAACTCGCGGTGCTCCGCGAGCGGCATTACGGGCTGGACAAGCTACCCGAGACGATCCGGGTGCCGGCCCTTGGCGAACGTCGCGACGATACCCTCAAGCCGGTCGGGACGGCGTCGATCGACGACCTGGCGTTCGCCCTCATCGGGCTGAACGAGCGGGCGTCGGCGCTCTACCGCGAGATCGACGCCGTGCGCACCCTTCACGACGAGGGGCGCAAGGCCGGCGCGCTGGGTGCGGACATCGCGATCGATGCCCTGATCGCGGCGAAGGGAGGCAAATGATGGCTCTCCCGATCATTTCGGCCGATCAGCGTCTCGCCGAGCCGCGCGGCATCAAGGGTACGATCTTCGGCAAGTCCGGGATCGGCAAGACCAGTCTTCTCTGGACACTCGACCCCGCCACTACGTTGTTCATCGATCTGGAAGCGGGCGACCTTGCCATCGAGGGATGGTCCGGCGACAGCGTCCGGCCCCGCACCTGGAAGGAATGCCGCGACTTCGCGGTGTTCATCGGCGGGCCGAACCCGGCGCTGCGCGAGGACCAGCCTTACAGCCAGGCGCATTTCGACGAGGTCTGCGGGCGCTACGGCGATCCGGAGGTGATCGGGAAATACGAGACCGTTTTCATCGACTCGATCACCGTGGCCGGGCGGCTCTGCTTCCAATGGTGCCGCGGCCAGCCCGAGGCGTTCTCGGACAAGACCGGCAAGCCCGACGTCCGCGGCGCCTACGGCCTGCACGGCCGCGAGATGGTCGCGTGGCTCACCCATCTCCAGCACACGCGGGCGAAGAACGTCTGGTTCGTCGGGATCCTCGACGAGAAGCTCGACGACTTCAATCGGCGCGTTTTCCAGCCGCAGATCGACGGCTCGAAGACCGGCCTCGAACTGCCGGGCATCGTCGATGAAGTCCTGACGATGGCGGAGATCAAGGACGAGTCCGGCACGCCGTACAGGGCCTTCGTCTGCCAGACGATCAATTCGTGGAACTTCCCCGCGAAGGACCGCTCCGGCCGCCTTGACCTGATCGAGGAGCCGCATCTCGGCCGACTGATGGCGAAGATCCGCGGACCCGTGAAGCCCGCATCCGAGCGGCTGGCATATCGCAGCCCGCCTGCGACCGCGACCGCGCCGACCACCGGTGCTCCCACCCATTCCGAAAACACCTGAAAGAGGAGACCCCAGTCATGTCTGGATCCTGGAACGACTTCAACTCTGCGCAATCCAACACCAACGTCATCCCGAAGGGCACCCTCGCCAAGGTGCGCCTGACGCTCCGCCCGGGCGGCTTCGATGACCCCTCGCAGGGCTGGACCGGCGGCTGGGCGCGCCGCGCCGCCACCGGCGCCGTCTATCTCGACGCCGAATACACGGTGCTCGAGGGGCCCTATGCCCGGCGGAAGGTCTGGTCGCTGATCGGCCTTTACAGTCCCAAAGGCCCGGACTGGGCGAACATGGGGCGCGGCCTGATCCGCGGAATCCTCAACTCGGCGCGCGGCGTATCCGACAAGGACAACTCGCCCGAGGCGCAGGCCCGCCGCCGCATCAACGGGTTCGGTGATCTCGACGGCGTCGAGTTCATCGCACGCATCGACATCGGCACCGACACCAACGGCGAGGACAAGAACGAGATCCGCGCTGCCGTCACCCCCGATCATCGCGATTACGCCGCGCTGATGGGCACGGTCGCGCCGCAGTTCACCGCCGCCCCGGCGCAGGGGCACGCCCCGCAGCAGCCCACCACGGCCACCCAGCCCAGCCAGCCCGCGTCCGCCCCCGGCGCCGCCGGTCGGCCGAGCTGGGCGCAGTAAGGGGGAGACCGGCCATGCGCCTGCGCCCCCGCCAGAAGACCTTCGTCGAGCGCAGCGTTGCTGCGCTCGCTTCCCGCGGCAACACGCTGGGCGTGGCGCCCACCGGTGCGGGCAAGACCATCATGCTCTCGGCGGTCACCGGCGAGATGATCGGCGAAGGCGCGAAGGCCTGCGTGCTGGCCCATCGCGACGAGTTGACGGCGCAGAACCGCGCCAAGTTCCAGCGCGTGGTGCCGGGCGTCGCCACCTCGGTGATCGACGCCACGGAGAAATCCTGGGGCGGCCAGGTCGCCTTCGCCATGGTGCCGACGCTGGCGCGGACCTCGAACCTCGCCGACATGCCGCGCCTCGACCTGCTGGTCGTGGATGAGGCGCACCATGCCGTCGCCGACAGCTACCGCCGCATCATCGACCGGGTGCGCGAGGCCAATCCCGACGCCCGCATCTTCGGGGTCACGGCGACGCCGAACCGGGGCGACAAAAAGGGTCTGCGCGAGGTCTTCGATAATGTCGCCGACCAGGTCCGGCTGGGCGAGCTCATCGCCTCTGGCCACCTCGTGCCGCCCCGCACCTTCGTCATCGATGTCGGTGTCCAGGACGAGCTGCGCTCGGTCCGCAAGACCATGTCGGATTTCGACATGGCGGAGGTGGCGGGCATCATGGACCGCGCTCCCGTCACCGACGAGGTGATCCGGCACTGGAAGGAGAAGGCAGGCGACCGGCAGACCGTGGTGTTCTGCTCCACCGTCGCGCACGCCGAACACGTCACCGACGCCTTCAGGGCGGCGGGCGTTTCCGCCGCGCTGATCCACGGCGATCTGGCGGCCGAGACGCGGAAGGCGATCCTCGCCGACTATGCGGCGGGCAGCATCCGCGTCGTGGTTAACGTGGCCGTGCTGACCGAGGGCTGGGACCATCCGCCCACCTCCTGCGTCGTGCTGCTGCGGCCCAGCTCCTACAAGTCCACCATGATCCAGATGGTCGGGCGCGGCCTGCGCACCGTTGATCCCGAGGAACATCCTGGCATCGTGAAGACCGACTGCGTCGTGCTGGATTTCGGCACCTCGAGCCTGATCCACGGCACGCTGGAACAGGATGTCGATCTCGACGGCAAGACCGAAACCGGCGAAGCGCCGACGAAGACCTGTCCTGCCTGCGAGGCGGAGATCCCGCTTGCCGCCACCGAATGCCCGCTCTGCGGCGAGGCGTTCCCGCGGGAGGACGAAGAGACAGGTGAAGGCGGCGGTGCCGCGCCGCTGTCGGGCTTCATGATGACGGAAATCGACCTGCTGAAGCGGTCCAGCTTCGCGTGGGTCGACCTCTACGGCACGGACGATGCGCTGATGGCCACGGGCTTCGCGGCCTGGGGCGGCATCTTCTGGCTGGACGGGTTCTGGTACGCAATCGGCGGGGCCAAAGGCGAACGCCCGCATCTGCTCGGCGTCGGCGAGCGCACGGTCTGCCTCGCGCAGGCGGACGACTGGCTGAACACCCACGAGACCGACGAAAGCGCCTTCAAGACCCGCTCCTGGCTGCGCCAGCCGCCGACCGAGAAGCAGCTGCAGTATCTGCCGCCCGAGTGTCGACATGACTTCGGGCTGACGCGCTACCGCGCCTCGGCGCTTATGACCTTCGGCTTCAACAAGCGCGCGATCCGGCAGCTGATCGACGCTGCGGCTGCACCCGAGCGGAGGGCGGCATGACCCATGATGCCCGTCACATCCATCAACGCCGAGGACCGGCGGCGGCTCTGGCATCCGCGTGGGACGCTCTGTGCTGTCTGCCGGCAACCCACCCGTGGTTTTGGCTGGTTCGATCCGCACCGAATGAGGCGGCCCCGGCCTTCGGTCTGGTTCTGCTCGATGCCCTGCCAGTCCTTCTGGACGCGCTTGGCCAGGGAGCGTTTCGCCATGGTTGACCTGACCGAGGAAGAGCGCGCCGCGATCACCGCCACCATGAAGCGCGTGGCGCTGCTGATGGACGAGATCGGCTGGGCCACCCCGCTGGCCGGTCTGACCGAGGCGCAGGTCCGCGCCCTGATCGAGGAAGCCGTCGAGGGTTTCCGCGAGGCCATGTCCGACATCGTCCGGGCGCAGACGCCGGAGGTGCCGTTTTGACCCTCGATTACAATCATCGGCCCAGCTTCGCCGAGCAGGTCAACGCCGCTGTCGATCGGGCGCTCACCGCTGATCAGGCCACGCGGCCGCCCCGCGACTATCTCGGCGGCTCGCGCCTCGGCCATGCCTGCGAGCGCGCGCTGCAGTTCGAGTTCACGGCCACGCCGAAGGACGAGGGCCAGGACTTCAGCGGCCAGTCGCTGCGCATCTTCGCCATCGGCCACGCGCTCGAGGATCTGGCCGTCGCCTGGCTGCGCGGCGCGGGGTTCGACCTCTACACCCGCAAGGGCAACCGGCCCGATGGCGGCCAGTTTGGCTTCTCGGTCGCTGGCGGGCGCATCCGCGGTCATGTCGACGGCATCATTGCCGCCGGGCCCGAGGGCTTCGGTCTCGCCGTTCCCGCGCTCTGGGAATGCAAGACGATGAACGCGAAGAACTGGCGCGCTTGCGTCAAGGACGGCGTGACCAAGTCGAAGCCGGTCTACGCCGCCCAGATCGCGCTCTACCAGGCCTACATGGAGGCGACGGTCCCCGGCATCTCGGCCGCGCCCGCCGTGTTTACCGCGATCAACAAAGACACGGCCGAGATGTACCACGAACTGGTGCCCTTCGACGCCGATCTCGCGCAGCGCATGTCCGACCGGGGCGTGCGGATCCTGCAGGCGACCGACGCGGGCGAGCTTCTGCCGCGCGTCGCCACCACGCCCGACTTCTTCGAATGCCGCTTCTGCCCGTGGTCCGAGCGCTGCTGGGGGCTGCCGGCATGAGCGACGACGGCATCCTGCACTTCAACCCGTGGATGGACTTCAACGACGGGCCACCGTCCGAGAACCCCTTCGGCTGCGACCCCGACCCCGAGCAGATCGCCGTCTTCCTCGACACCGTGTTCAGCTGGTGCGAGGGGCTGATCCCGCTCCGCGGCTTCGTCGACAAGGGTCAGGGCCGGGACGGCAAGCCGCACAACATCTGGATCCCCGCCGACGACACCGCGCCCGGAAAACTCGCGACCTTCGCCGCGTGGGCGAACCGCGAGGGCGCCGCTGTCTATGTCATCCCCGGCACTGTCGCCGAGCAGGGTCAGGCCCGCGCCGCCGATGTGCTGCAGATGCAGGCCATCGTCGTCGATCTCGACGCGGGCGACATCCCGGCCAAGCTGGACCATGTCACCCACCATCTTGGTCCGCCGACGCTGATCATCGAAAGCGGCGGGCGCACGCCCGAGGGTGCGGCCAAGCTCCATGTCTGGTGGAAACTGACCGAGCCCGCGGAGGGCGGCGACCTGGCCACTCTCTGCCGCCTGCGCGGCGAGATCGCCGTGAAGGTCGGCGGCGACACACATTTCCGCTCGGCGCACCAGCCGATCCGGGTGCCAGGCACGGTCTATCACAAGCACGGCCACCAGCGCCTCGTGCAGATCCGCGAACAGCGCGACGTCGAAGTCGACCTTGCGGACTTCGCCGAGAAGGTCGCCGAGATGCCGCCGCTGCCCGGTGTGGGCTTCGCCAGCGACGTTGCCGCGCCGACCGCGAAGCCCGGCATCGACGCGGTGCTCACCACGCCGGTGCGCGAGGGCGCTGTTGACGACTGGTCCCGGTTCCAGGGGGCAAGCGCCGCCATCGGCCATTACGTTCGTTTGGTGCACGAGGGCCGCCTCGACCCCTTCGCAGGCTGGGAGGCGATCTGCGGCTACAACGCCGCCATGCTGCGCCCGTCCTGGCCGCTCGATCGGCTGATGGCCGAGTCCGAACGGCTCTGGGAGCTGCATGTGAAGCGCAACGGTCCGGCGCTCCTGCGCGCAGCGCACGTCGATGCCCCGGCCAGCCCGCTGCCGACCTTCAGCCTCGGCGCGCTGCTCGACGACACGAGCCCCATGCCCGAGGACGTCATCGGGCCGCGCGTGCTGACGCCGGGCGGTCTCCTGGTGCTGGGCGGCGCGCCCAAGGTCGGCAAGAGCGACTTCCTGATCTCCTGGCTCGTGCACATGGCCGCTGGCGTGCCCTTCCTCGGCTTCACGCCGCCGCGGCCGCTGCGCGTGTTCTATCTGCAGGCCGAGATCCAGTATCACTATCTGCGCGAGCGCATGCGGCAGATCGCGCTGCCCGCCGCCGTGATCGCCGCCGCGCGCGACACCTTCATCGCCACCCCGAAGTTGAAGCTGTTGCTCGACGCGGAGGGCGTCGCCCGCGTGGCCGAGGCGATCCGGGCCGCATTCGCCGACGCGCCGCCCGACGTCCTCGTCATCGACCCGATCCGCAACCTCTTCGACGGTGGACCAGACGGCGGCGGCGAAAACGACAACACCGCCATGATGTTCTTCCTGAAAGACCGTGTGGAGCTTCTCCGTGAGGCGGTCAATCCGGACGCGGGCGTGATCCTCGCCCACCACACCCGCAAGGCCACCAAGCACCAGGTCAAGGACGATCCCTTCCTCGCGCTCTCCGGCGCCAGCGCGCTGCGCGGCTTCTACACCTCGGGGTTGCTCATGCACCGACCCGACGAGGACAGCAGCGTCCGCAGGCTGGAGATCGAGTTGCGCAATGGCCCCGCGCTGCCCGGCAAGCTGATCGACAAGGTGAAGGGCGAATGGGTCGAACTGAACCCGATGAACGAGCGCCTGGTGCGCAAGGAGGTCGGCGCCAGGCTCGATGCCGAACGGCTGCGAAAGCACGATGTCATCCTCGGTATGCTGCTGGATGAGGCTGCGAGCGAGCGCCTCTACACCGCCATGCAGTTCGCCGAGACCTTCGAGAACCGGGGCGGTCTGGGCAGCAAGCACACCATCCGCGAGCGCCTCAGCGTGCTGGCGACCAAGGGCTTCGTGAAGTTCCTGCGCGACCCCTCGGGGTTCGGCTTCCCCGTCACCCGGTCTCGGTTCGGCTACCTCTGCGTGGAAGGCATGCAGTTCGGCGCGCCCGTCGAGGAGGTCGATTCGGACACCGGCGAGGTCACCACAAGCGCCAGTCCGGTCCTGCCCAGCCACTTCAAATGCCCCCAGTCCGGGCTCTGCCTGCAGGTCGAAAACCCCGCCGTCTGGGTCTACCCGGAGGGGCTGGAAGACGACCCAACTCATATGAGTGAGGCCTGACTCATATGACAGCGCCAACTGTGCACTCAACGAAATCAACGGGTTACGGGGAAATAAGAGTTAGGTCCCTGACTCATGCCCGAAGACTTCATGAAGTCTTATTCCGCAATGATTTCAGCCACTTGTCCTCCTCGGAACAGTTAGGTGTCAAACCCCCATACTACGTATGGGAGGGCCACCCCACAGGGTTGGCCACTCCTCCCATACGTCCGGGCCAGCCGCGCGCGCCGCCGTCACCCTCCCTTGTGCTTTCCGATCCGACGACGGCGGCCCCGTACCGCCAAGCACCAGACCGCCGTCGTCTTCCACCACCACAGGCCACCGGCAAAGGAGACCCATCATGGCTCAGCCGACTCTGATCCCGAATTGCGACGGCGCAAGGTTTGAATCGCTGCCGCTCGACGCCCCCCGCAACCGCTGCATCCTCGCGCTCGACCTCGGCACCTCAACCGGCTGGGCGATCCGTGGCCATGACGGCCTGATCACCAGCGGCACCGTCTCGCTGCGTCCCGGCCGCTTCGACGGGGGCGGCATGCGCTACCTGCGCTTCACCAACTGGCTGACCGAGATCGACCGGCTGTCCGGTCCTGTCGCCGCCATCTGGTTCGAGGAAGTCCGCCGCCACGCTGGCACCGACGCGAGCCACATCTACGGCGGGCTCATGGCCACGCTGACCGCATGGGCCGAACTGCGGGGCGTGCCCTACGAGGGCGTCCCGGTCGGAACGATCAAGCGCCACGCCACCAGCAAGGGCAACGCCGATAAGGCCGCGATGATCGCCGCCGTCCGCGCCCGCGGCTTCAGCCCCGCCGACGACAACGAGGCCGACGCCATCGCCATCCTGCTATGGGCGATCGAGACGAACGGGGGTGTCGCATGAGATGGCATCCCCACGGTTACGGCGGCCAGCGCCGGGATCCCGAACAGGTCAAGCGCGAGGGCTGGCGCGAGCAAGGACTGCTTGCCGTCTCGCTCGAGGACGCACGCCTGACATGGCCGGAACGCGAACTCGTCCGCCAGCTGGGTGAAAAGCTCTATGGACCGCCGCCCTCCAGCGTGGGAGGGCGCCATGGATAAGTGGACCCCGTCCCTCGTCGAGGCCCGTCTTGCCGAAGCGGCCCTCGTGCTGAAGCGCCTGCCCGAGCCGCGACGGCAGGGCTACTTCAGCACATGGCCCGAGATCGTCCACTCCTTCGCCGACAAGGTAGGCCAGGAGCCGAAGCCCATGCACGTGCTGCCCTCGCCGCAGGCGATCAGCCGGATGGAGGAGACGCTGACCTGGACCGCGTGCCTCGACCCTGTCGATGGCAAGATCGTCTGGATGCGCGCCCATGGCGAGCGGTGGAAGACCATCTGCTGGACGGTCGGTCTGCAACGCTCGGCCGCCAACCAGCACTGGCTCTACGGGCTCTGCGTCATCTCGCTGAGACTCAACCGGCGTCGGTTCAATCGCAACCTGTCGAAGCGGAAGGTGATCGAGCTTGCCGGTGGCGCGTGACCGTGCGCACCACAGGGGAAGGTGTGCGGCGGACAGTTTTCGACGGGACAGAAAAGCCGCTCGCGAGCTAGGTTCGGGATAAGCTCGGGAGAGGCGCGCGCGGCGCGATCCCGAACGAAACCATCCTTTCGTTGGCAGGTCCGTTGGAAAAGGAAAGGCGCTGATCCTTTCCTTTCGGGCCGCTGTCCGCCCCTGCCAAGCCCCCTCGGCCGAGTTCGCGGTTCCTTCTGCGCGATATTCGTATGCTGGCGGGCGAAGCGCGGGACATCGCCAGCGACAGGGCCGGATTTTTGGGAAGCCACCCCGAAGCCGGAGCCTCGCGCGCACCGCGCAAACACCAATGAACGCTTGCGTTCCGACCGGACACCGCAGGTGGCCGCTGGACCCCGTGTGGAGTCCAGCGTGGCATCCGGAGTCCGGAAGCCACCGGCATCCACACGACCGAGGAACCTTGCCCACCATGACGCTGAGCTTCGCCCCGGACGCGATCGAGACCTGGCCGCTTGCGCGCCTGCAGCCCTACGCGAAGAACGCGAAGGCGCACGGGCCGGACCAGGTTGCGAAGATCGCCGCCAGCATGGCCGAGTTCGGCTGGACCGTGCCCTGCCTCGTCGCCGAGGACGGTGAACTGATCGCTGGCCATGGCCGCGTGCTGGCCGCGACGCAGCTCGGGCTGACCGAGGCACCGGTGATCGTGCTGGGGCATCTGACGGAGGCGCAGCGCCGGGCGTACCGCATCGCGGACAACAAGTTGACCGAACTCGGCACCTGGGACGAGACGCTGCTCTCGGCGGAACTGAACGACCTGCTGGCCGAGGATTTCGATCTGTCGCTCGTGGGTTTCTCCGACGGCGAACTCGACAAGCTGCTGGCCTACGTCGCGGAAGACGACGGTGAAGAAGGTGGCGCCGGGGGCTCCGTGCCGCCGGTGACCATCCCCGAGCCGCCGCGCAATCCAGCCTCGCGGACCGGCGATCTCTGGATCCTTGGCGACCACCGGTTGCTCTGCGGCGACAGCACCAGCGCTGCCGACGTGCGCCGCCTGATGAACGGCGAGCGGGCGATCCTGTTCGCGACCGACCCGCCATACCTCGTCGATTACGACGGCTCGAACCACCCGACTCGCAACAAGGATTGGTCGGCGTCCTACGGCACGACCTGGGACGACAGTTCGCAGGGCGCAGAGCTTTACGACGGCTTCATCTTGGCGGCCGTGGCCGAGGCGATCACCGAGGATGCGGCCTGGTACTGCTGGCACGCGTCGCGCCGCCAGGCGATGCTGGAGGCTTGCTGGGAAAAGGCCGGCGCCTTCGTCCACCAACAGATCATCTGGGTGAAGGACCGGGGCGTCCTGACCCGCTCCCATTACCTCTGGAAACACGAGCCCTGCTTCATGGGCTGGCGCCGCCCCAACCGTCCGCCGAAGGTGGCCGAGGAAACGCTGCCATCGACATGGGCGCTGCCCAGCTTCGCCAAGGACGAGCGTCCCGACCATCCGACGCCGAAACCGCTCGACGCCTTCGGCATCCCGATGCGCCAGCATGTGGCGCGCGGCGGGCTCTGCTACGAGCCGTTCTGCGGCTCCGGCTCGCAGATAATGGCGGGCGAGGCGAACGGCCGGCGCGTCTTCGCGATGGAGATCAGCCCGGCCTATGTCGATGTCGCCGTGGAGCGCTGGCAGGCAGAGACCGGCCGCGAAGCAATACTCAACGGCGACGGACGGACCTTCGCGCAGCTGAGGACCGAGCGGCTGGGCGACGATGCCGTACCCCCGGCCGATACGCCAGAAACGGACGCCGCCCCCGAACCCGCGCGAAAGCGCAAGACCGCTGCGTGACATGCATGACCTGGCTTTACCTTCCTCCGGAAGCGCTTCCGGAGCCGGAGACGCATGCCTGTTCGGCCTCTCCCTCTGCTCCGGCGCGGGCGGGCTCGACCTCGGGCTCGCCATCGCCATCCCCGGATATCGTGCTGTGGGCCATGTCGAACGGGAAACCTACGCCGCAGCCACTCTCGTGGCGCGGATGGAAGACGCGTCCCTGGATCAGGCTGTTGTCTGGGACGACGTTGGAACCTTCGA
>QKPN01000022.1 GCA_003258405.1 Rhodobacteraceae bacterium DSL-40
CGCTCAACTCTTTTCCGGGTGGGCTCTCAGGGGCACCCTTCGGGCAACTCAAGATACGGTGCAGGTGACACGCGAAATCGGCCAAAAACAGGTCAGAGCATACCTGAGCATTCAATCATTCGAGATAAAAGTCGCGTTTAAAATAAATCTATTGGGCAAGATAACCATCAAGAATACAGGTGCCAGCGTTGCACAGAATGTACGCATTTCCTTGCACGTTTGGCTGCCGAAAGTGCAGTCCCCCGACTTGGATGCGTGGGTTTGGATAGAGTTTCCCGATATTCAGAGCGGAGAAACAACCGAGGGGAGCGATTACCATCATCCAATAATAAACATGCTTCATATTAAGGACGAAAACCCAGCCACTGGCACATACGTGGCTTTTATTGATACATGTATATTCTATGAAGATGTATTTGGAACAAAATGTACACGTTTTTATGAGTTTCTTCTTCAAAAACCATACACCAACGACCTCACAAATTTTTCAAGTATTTTAAGAATTCATGAGAACAAAAATCGTAGGAATAGCGAGATTGAGAACCATAAAATTAAATACATAGATAAATACGGTGAGTAAAATTAGCAATAATCAAGGATTCTGCCAACAAAAATTAAGACAGACCATTGTTCCAACGTGAAACTTGGAGCAGGCAGCGAAACCCACAGGCAAAGCCTACGCCCCGGCCGCTTCCTTCCGTGTGCGGGCGAGGATTTCCCTGATGAAGGCGCCTTTGGCGCGGGCGTAGGCGGCGCGGTCCGTCGTGTGGGTCCGGGCGGCCTCGCGTTTCAGGGCGGCGTAGGCGGCGGCATCCTCCGGGTGGCTGCGGAGGTGATCGCGGAAGGTCACGCGGTCCCAGTAGGGCGAGCCGGGCGGGGTCATGTGGATGTGATGCGTGCGCTTGCCCGTGGCATCGCGGCGGATGAACCAGGCATAGGCGATGTCGGGATCGCCGGGCGAGGTGGGGCGCCAGAAGAATTCGTAGCCGTCGCGGGCGAGGCGCGGCGCGATGCGGCTGCGCACGGTTTCGAGGTCGGGCACCTCGACCATGAGATCGACAATGGGCTTGGCGGCGAGGCCGGGGACGGCTGTGCTGCCGATGTGTTCGATCCGGCCGATGAGACCGTCGAGGCTGGCGCGGAGCCGCGCGGCCTCTTCCTCGAAGCGGCGCGGCCAGGCCGGGTCGTAGTCGGCGATCTCGATCTTCTCGGCGCGCGCCCGCCGCACGAAGGCTGGCAGCCGGACCATGGAGGGATCCGCTCCCCAGCCGTCAGGAGAACATGTCGGGGGCGTCGGGCTCGGGCCCGGCGTCGTCCTCGTCGTCCTCCGATGCCCGCTCGCCCGCGACCGGCGAGAGGCCCGGGCGGTTGTCGAGCATGCCCGCGGCCTTGAGCTCGGCGATGCCGGGGAGGTCCTTTTCCGAGGCGAGGCCGAAATGGTCGAGGAACTCCTGCGTCACCACGAGGGTAACGGGGCGGCCCGGGCTCATGCGCCGGCGGCCGAACTTCACCCAGCCGAGGTCGATCAGCAGGTCCACCGTGCCCGAGGAGACCGAGACGCCGCGGATCTCCTCGATCTCGGCGCGGGTGACGGGCTGGTGATAGGCGATGATCGCCAGCGTCTCGATGGCGGCCCGGCTGAGCTTGCGGGTCTCGGTGACCTCGCGGCTCATCAGGAAGCCGAGATCGGCCGCGGTGCGGAAGGCCCAGCCCTCGCCGACGCGCACAAGCTGGACGCCGCGGGCGGCATAGGCATCGCGGAGCGCGAGCAGGGCCTCGGTGACGTCGCAGCCCTCCGGCAGGCGCTCGGCGATCTGGCGGCTCGTCATCGGCCCGGAGGAGGCGAAGAGCACGGCCTCGACCATGCGCTGCTGCTCGAGGGGTGCGGGCACGCTGAAGGCGGCCGCGGAGTAGAAATCATGGGTGGTTTCGTTCACTGCTCGTCTTCCTTCTTCACTCTTGGACGCAGCAGGATCGGCTGGAAGGTACCGTCCTGGCGGATATCGAGGCGTCCGGCCTTCACAAGTTCGAGGGCGGCGGCAAAGCTTGCCGCGGTGGCGGAGCGGCGCTTCTTCGGATCGCGGCGCCATTCCTCCGGAAGCCAGGCGGAGAGGTGGAGCCAGTCCATCGAGGTGCCGAGCAGGCCGCGCATGCGTTCGAGCGCCTGCTCCATGGTGTAGACCGGGCCGCGTTGCAGGTGCAGCGGCTGGAAATCGGCGCGGGTCTTGATGCGGGAATAGGCCCGCAGCAGCTCCATCAACCCGGCCTGGTGCTCGACGCGGGCGGCGCGGGTGACGGATTCGGGCGCGCCGCGCGGGAAGAAGTCGCGGCCGAGCTGGTCGCGGGCCATGAGGCGGGCAGCGGCATCGCGCATCGCCTCGAGCCGCTCGAGCTGGAAGGCGAGATGGGCGGCGAGATCCTCTCCCGACGGGCCCTCCTCCTCCGGGTCGGGCGGCAGCAGCAGGCGCGATTTGAGGAACGCGAGCCAGGCGGCCATGACGAGGTAATCGGCCGCGAGCTCGATCCGCAGGCGCTTTGCCTCCTCGACGAAGCCGAGATACTGCTCGGCGAGGTGCAGGATCGAGACGCGGCGGAGATCCACCTTCTGGCTGCGGGCGAGCGTCAGCAGCAGGTCGAGCGGGCCTTCGAAGCCGTCGACATCGACGACGAGGGCCTCGGCCGCCAGGCGGGCCTCGGTCTCGGCGCTGTCGAAGAAATCGTCAGGCACGGACCCTCCCCTGCCCCAGTTCGGCATATTCGGCGGCGATGCCCGCGACATCGGCGTCGCTGGCGGCCGCACGGAGGGCAAGCGCGGCCTCGGCGCGGGCGCGCGCCGCCGCTTCGAGGCGGGGGGCTGCGGCGGCAACCGCGGCCATCTCGGCCGGATCGCCGTTGCAGTGGAGGATCATGTCGCAGCCCGCGGCAATGGCGGCGGTGACGCGGGTCTCGAACGGGCCGCTCAGCGCGTGCATCGAGAGATCGTCGGTCATCAGCAGGCCGCCGAAGCCGATCTCCTCGCGCAGCACGCGGTTCACCCGCGCCGAGAGGGTGGCGGGCGCGTCCGGGTCGAGCGCGGGATAGACGACATGGGCGGTCATCGCCATCGGCAGGTCCGCGAGCGCATGGAACGGGGCGAAATCGGTCGCGGCCAGCGCCGTGTGGCAGGCCTCCACCACCGGAAGAGCCGCGTGGCTGTCGAGATCGGCGCGGCCCTGGCCCGGCATGTGCTTCATGATCGGGAGCACGCCACCGGCGAGCAGGCCTTCGGCGACGGCGCGGCCGATGGCGGCGACCTCGGCCGGGTCGGCGCCGTAGCAGCGGTTGCGGAGGATCGGGTGGGTGCCGGGGCTCACCACGTCGAGGACGGGGGCACAGTTCACGTCGATGCCGGCGGCGCGCAGCTCAGCGGCGATCAGCCGGTAGCGGAGATACATGGCGCGGGCGCGCAGGGCGCGGTCGGGGAGGCGTTCGCATTCCTCGAGCGCGGGCACCCACTCGCGCCACTGGGGGCCGCGCATCCGGGCGACGCGGCCGCCCTCCTGGTCGATGAGGACGGGCGCGTCGCGGCCGGTGGTCTCGCGAAGCTCGGATGTGAGCGCCCGGAGCTGGGCCGGGCTCTCGATGTTGCGCGCGAAGAGGATGAACCCCCAGGGGTCGGCCTCCCGGAAGAAGTCGCGCTCGGCGGCCGTCAGGCGTGTGCCCCGGCAGCCGAAGATGACCGCCCGCGCGCCCACTACTGCAACGTCACCGGAATGCAGGCGATGCCGCGCGCGCGGAGCGCCTCGCAGAGCTGGCGGGTCTGGTCGGTGTTCTGGAAGCCCGCGACGCGAAGCCGGTAGAACACGCGCGCGTTGTTGGTGGCGCGCTCGACATAGAGGCTCTTGGAACTCAGCAGGTCGCTGTTGGCGGCGACGAGCTGGCGCCATGCCTGCCGGGTGATCGCCTCGCTGTCATAGGCACCGAGCTGGACGAGACGGGTACCGGCGGACACCCGGGAGACCTCCCGCGCCTCGGCGGCGGCCGGAGCGGCGGCGGGCGCCGGCGTGCGCGCGGCGGCCTGCTGCACCATCTCGGTGCGGGTGGCGGGCTTCGGCGTGCTGGGGGCGGCGGCGGCCTTCTGCGGCGCGGCGCGGAGCTTCGGGAGGTTGTGCGGCCGGTTGAGCGGCCGCGAGGAGGTCGCGACGGCGGTTTCGGTCGCGTCCGCAGCCTCGGCCTCGGCGAGCTTCTCGGCCTCGGCGGCAAGCTCGGCGATGCGGTTGGGCGGAACGAGCGCCGCGCCCCCCATGTCGGGAGCGGGCGCGATCAGCGCCTCGGCGGTGGCCTCGTTCGGGAGCGGCGCATCGACGCCTTCGGTGCCCGGCGGGATGTCGGGCGGCGGCGTGAGGGCGAGCTCGTCCTGCGGCGCGTCCTCGTCGGCGAGGGCGGGGGCCTGGGCGAGCGCAACGGGCTTGCGCGGCGCGGGCGCGGCGCCGCCCTCGAGCACGCGGTTGATCTCGTTGCCCTGATGTGCGGCCTGATAGCCGCCGGGATCGGCAGGCTCGACGCCGGTCGGACCCTGCATCGCCCGGATGATCGGCACCTCGCTCGCATCCCGGGTGCCGAGCCGATAGGCCCAGATCCCCATGCCGCCGACAAGCGCCACGAACACCACCGCGCTCGCGACCCGTCGCACCGTCTGAGGGATCATTCGATTCGAGTCAGCATCCCCTAGGGACGCGTAGTCATCGCTGTACGCTTCGTGCATGGGGCTCTTGCCTGTTTTGACACACCATATCGTGTGTGTGCCTCTGCTCCAACCCCAAAATGGCTACGAATGTCTTAACGCATTTCCTCCATCGGGGTAACACCCAAGATACCAAGCCCCGCGGATATGACAACCGCCGTCGCGCGCACCAGTGCAAGACGGGCCCGCGTGACCTCCGGCGCGTCCTCGCGGATGAAGCGCAGGTTGCCGTCGAGCTTGCCCTGATGCTGGAGCGCGTGGAACTCCGAGGCGAGATCGTAGAGGTAGAAGGCGATGCGATGCGGCTCGTGGCTGGCGGCGGCCACCTCGACCTGGCGCGGCCATTCCGCGAGCTTCTGCATGAGCCGTTTCTCGCCCGGCGCACCCAGCGGTGCGAGATCGACGGCGGCCAGCTCGGCATCGGAGAGCGTGAAGCCCGCCTCCGCCGCACGGCCCGCGATCGAGAAGGCGCGGGCATGGGCATACTGGACGTAGAAGACCGGGTTGTCCTTCGACTGCTCCAGCACCTTGTCGAAATCGAAATCGAGCGGCGCGTCGTTCTTGCGGGTGAGCATCACGAAGCGGGTGACGTCCGGCCCGACCTGCTCGACCACGTCGCGCAGGGTGACGAACGTGCCGGCGCGCTTGCTCATCTTGAAGGGCTCGCCGCCCTTCCAGAGCTTCACGAGCTGGCAGAGCTTGATGTCGAGCGGCACGCGGTTTTCCGACAGTGCCGCCACCGCCGCCTTCATCCGCTTCACATAGCCACCGTGATCGGCGCCGAGCACGTCGATCAGCATGTCGAAGCCGCGGCTCACCTTGTCGTAGTGATAGGCGATGTCGGGCGCGAAATAGGTCCAGCTGCCGTCGGACTTCTTGAGCGGCCGGTCGACATCATCGCCATAGGCGGTGGAGCGGAAGAGCGTCTGGGGCCTGGGCTCCCAGTCCTCGGGCGTCTTGCCCTTCGGCGGCTCGAGCACGCCGGTGTAGACGAGATCGCGGGCCTCGAGCGCGCCCAGCGCCTCCTCGATCCGGCCGGAGCCGTAGAGCGCCTTTTCGGAGAAGAAATGATCCATCTTCACGCCGAGGAAGGCGAGATCGTCGCGGATCATCTCCATCATCATGCCGGTGGCGAAGCTGCGCACGTCGGCGAGCCAGACCTCTTCGGGCTGGTCGATCAGGCTGGTGCCGTATTTCGCCTTGAGCGCCTCGCCCACCGGGATCAGGTAATCGCCGGGATAGAGGCCCTCGGCGATCTTGGGCTCGAGCCCGTTCGCCTCGCGATACCGCTCGTAGGCCGAACGGGCGAGCACGTCGACCTGCGCGCCGCCGTCGTTGATGTAGTATTCCCGGGTGACGTCATGGCCTGCGAAGGCGAGCAGGCCCGCAAGCGCATCGCCGAAGACCGCGCCGCGGGTATGGCCGACATGCATCGGGCCGGTCGGGTTCGCGGAGACGAACTCGACATTCACCCGCGTGCCCGCCCCCATGGAGGAGCGGCCGAAGTCGCGGCCTGCGGCCAGCACGGCGGGGATCACCCCGAACCAGCGGGCGGGAGCGAGGCGGATGTTGAGAAAGCCGGGCCCCGCAACCTCGGTGGTGGCGATGTCCGGCGCCTCGACGAGGATCTCGGCCAGCCGTTCGGCAATGTCGCGCGGCTTCTGCCGCGCGGGCCGCGCCAGCACCATCGCGGCATTCGTCGCCATTTCGCCATGCGCCGCATCGCGCGGCGGCTCGACCGTCACGGCACCCAAATCCAGGCCCTCGGGCAATGCGCCCTCGGCCACCATCCGTCCGATCCCCTCGAGGACCAGAGCCTTTACATCCGCGAAAAGATCCATCGCGCCCAATCTCCGTCCGTTCGGGCCCGGACCTAACACAGCCTCCCGCGGCCCTCCATGCCCAATCCGCACCCTTTTGCCGGCGCTCCGGCCGGAACCGGCGGCAAGGGCGCGGCAGAGGACAGGACGGTCGCGCGCCGCGGCGCTCAGCCCTTCTCGCGCGCCGTGTTCGGAGGCGCCGCGCGGCGCCAGCGCGCCGAGGCCCGGCGCCGGGACCAGCGAGGCGATCACCACCCTGGCGAGCGGCATCATGGTGGTCCGGTTCACCCCGGCCATGATGTCGGGAAGCGCGCGCGGGATCCTGAAAGACCGTGCAGACGCACCGGCCCGCAATCGTTCACGATGGGCACACCCCTGCCGCGCGGCCCGTGACAGCAAGCTTCCGCGTGGGAATTCCGCAGTTTCAAGGACATGCGCGATCTTCCTGCGCCGACATCTCAACCCGAATTCGCGCCACGAGGGATCTGCCGCCGCGCAAGCCCCCTTCCGCATCGGGCGGACAATGCTTAAATCGGCGCAGGCCCCGGCGCTGCGGCCGGGGGCGGACTGCAGATAGAGACGCGGCAGAGACATGGCGCAAGGCAGGCACTCCCGGGCGATCCTGACGCTGCCGCTTCTGGCAGCGCTGTCCGGCTGCGCGGCGCTTTCCGCCTCCGCGCCCGAGCCGGACGCGGGCGCCCATGTGGCACTCGCCTTCGAGGACAAGCCGCGCCCCGACGTGCTCTCGCGGAGCGGCCCGGCGATCCGCGGCAAGGAGACCGAGGCCGCCGGGCTCTGGGGCGTGGTGTCGCGTCTGCCGCATCCCGAGCGCGCGCTGGTGGAGAATGCCGCAACGGGGGCGAGCGTCGTCGTCGCCCTCTATGCCGGCACGCCGGGGGCGCGCGGCGCGGCGATCCGGCTCTCGCCCGAGGCCGCCGACCGGCTGGGCCTCCTCGATGCGCCCGTCGAGGTGCGGATCACCGCGCTCCGGCGCGAGGCGGAGATCCTCGCGAAATAGCGAGCGTCCTCACATGGGTGGGCAACGCGCGCGTGTCAGAACCACGGCCGTAGGCGCAGGGCCACAGTGCGGCCCTTTCGGCACACCTGCGGGGACGATCGTTTTGACACCCGCGCGGGCTTGGACTAACGCTTGAGGCGATCGGGGGGCGGAAAATGGCGGAGATTGACGATGTCCTTTAGACCCATCCTCGCCGGTCTGGCGCTCTCGGCGCTGCTTGTGCCGCTCGACGCGGCCGCCTTCGAGACCAAGGCGGTTTCGGCGATCGTGGTGGATCAGGCGACGGGCATGGTCCTGTTCGAGAAGAATGCCGAAGTGCCGCGGCCGACGGCTTCCATGTCAAAGCTCATGACGCTCTACATGCTCTTCGAGGCGATCCGCGACGGGCGCGTGACGCCCGAGACCGAGTTCCGGGTGAGCGCCAAGGCCCAGGCGATGGGCGGCTCGCGCATGTTCGTCGAGGCGGGCACCGTGGTGCCGGTCGAGGCGCTGATCCAGGGCATCATCGTGCAGTCCGGCAACGATGCCTGCGTCGTCGTCGCCGAGAACCTCGCGGGCACCGAGGCCGAGTTTGCCCGCCAGATGACGGCCCGGGCCAAGGAAATCGGCCTCGAGCACACCACGCTCAAGAACGCCTCCGGCTGGCCCGAGCCCGGCCACGAGATGAGCGCCGAGGATCTCGAGCGCCTCGCCAACCGCATCATCACCGAGTTCCCGCAGTTCTACGCCTATTTCCACGAGACCGAGTTCACCTGGAACGGCATCACCCAGCAGAACCGCAACCCGCTCCTGACGCTCGGGATCGGCGCCGACGGGCTCAAGACCGGCCATACCGAGGAGGCGGGCTACGGGCTCGTGGGCTCGGCGGTGCAGAACGACCAGCGGATCATCTTCGTCCTCACCGGCCTCGCCAATGCCCGCGAGCGGGCGGCCGAGAGCGAGGCGGTGGTGAACTGGGCCTACAACGCCTTCGACACGGTGAAATTCCTCGACAAGGGCGCGCAGGCGGCCGAGGCGAAGGTCTGGCTGGGCGAGGCGCCCACCGTGCCGCTCGTCGCGCCCGAGACGATCCAGATCTTCGTGCCGCGCACCGAGCGCAGCAAGATGACCGCCCGCGTGGTCTACGACAGCCCGGTCGAGGCGCCGATCGCCGCAGGCCAGCCGATCGGCGCGCTCTTCGTCGACATTCCCGGCCATGACCAGATGCGCTTCGATCTCGTCGCGGGCCGGGACGTGCCGCGCGGCGGGCTCATGACGCGCATCGGCGCGGCGGCGATGATCGCCCGCGACCGCGTCGTCGGCCTCCTGCCCGGACACGACTGAGGCACATGGGGGGGCGCTTCATCACGTTCGAGGGGGTGGACGGATCGGGCAAGACGACGCAGCTTCGCCGCCTGGCCGCGACCCTGCGCGCGGCGGGCGAGGCTGTCGTCGAGACGCGCGAGCCCGGTGGCGCCACGGGCGCCGAGGCGATCCGGCGGCTGCTCGTCGAGGGCGAACCCGGACGCTGGTCTCCCGAGACCGAGATCCTGCTCTTCACCGCCGCGCGCCGCGATCACGTCGAGCGCACGATCGCGCCCGCCCGCGCCCGCGGGGAAACCGTGCTCTGCGACCGCTTCGCCGATTCGACCCGCGTCTATCAGGGGGTGGCGCGCGCCGGCCTCCGCGGCATGGTGGATCGCCTTCACGAGCTTTCGATCGGCATCGAGCCTGATCTCACCCTCATTCTCGACATCGACCCCGAGGCGGCGCTCTCCCGCGGGCTGGCGCGCGGCACCGCGGAGGACCGTTTCGAGCGCTTCGGCCTCGATTTCCAGCAGAAGCTGCGCGCGGGCTTCCTCGCGCTCGCCGCGGAGTTTCCCGGTCGCTGCCGGGTGATTCGCGCCGAGGGCAGCGCCGAGGAGGTCGCCGCCCGCATCGCCGCGGCGGTGATGGAGACGCCATGAGCGAGACCGAGACCCGCCCCGAACCCGACCGGCGCCCGGGCGCCCCGCACCCGCGCGAGACCGTTTCGCTCCACGGCCAGGCGCCGGCCGAAGCCGCCTTTCTCGAGGCGGCCCATGGCGGGCGGATGCACCATGCCTGGCTCGTCACCGGCCCGGCGGGGATCGGCAAGGCAACGCTCGCCTGGCGCATCGCGCGCTACATGCTCGCAGGCGGAACCGGCGCGAGCCTCGAGATGGACCCGGCGACGCGCGTCTTCCGGCAGGCGGCCCGGCTCTCCGCCCCCGGCCTCGTGCTCTGCCGCAGGCCCTGGGACGAGAAGGCGAAGCGGCTTCGCGCCGAGATTACCGTCGAGGAGGCGCGCGGGCTCAAGTCGGCCTTCCAGATGAGCGCCCCCGACGGCGCCTGGCGCGTCGCCATCATCGATGCGGTGGACGAGATGAACGTGGCCGCCGCCAATGCCCTGCTCAAGATCCTCGAGGAGCCCCCGGCCGAGGCGATGCTGCTGCTTGTCTGCCACCGGCCCTCCCGCGTGCTGCCGACGATCCGCTCGCGCTGCCGCGAGCTGCGCTGCCGCCCGCTTGGCGCGGAGGATCTCGGCCGGGCGCTCGCAGGCGCCGGCCATCCGGTGAGCGAGACCGAGGCGCGCGTGCTCACGGCCCTTTCGGGTGGATCGGCGGGCGAGGCGCTCGATCTCGCCGCGGGCGGGGGCATCGCGCTCTACAACGAGGCGGTGGCGCTGCTCGCCGGTGGCTGCCCGCTCGACCGGCGGCGGATGCTTGCGCTGGCGGACGCCTGCAGCGGGCCGGACGCCGCCGAGCGCTTCCGGCTCACGCTGCGGCTTCTCGAGCTCGTGCTCGCCCGGCTCGGCCGCGCGGGCGCGGGCGCGACCCCCGAACCTGTCTCGGAGGCCGAGGCCGGGCTGCTCGCACATCTCGGCCGGAGCCAGGATCAGGCGCGGATCTGGGCCGGGCGGGCGAGCGAGATTCGCGCCCGCGCCGAGACCGCACGCGCGGTGAACCTTGACCCCGCCCAGGTGATCCTTGATACCTTGCTGCAGATCGACGCGGCGGCGGCCGAAGCCAACCGGCTGGCGGCGTGACGGCATTCCGCATTCCCCTGTTTCCCTGACGCACTCCCCGTACCTATTGCCATGTCCCTTCCTTCCCTTGTCGACAGCCATTGCCACCTGGATTTCCCGGATTTCGCGGACGAGATCGACGATGTGATGGCGCGTGCCGCCGCCGCGGGGGTGACACGGATGGTGACGATCTGCACCAGGCTCCGCGAGGAGCCGAAGGTGCGGGCGATCGCCGAGGCCCATCCCGGGGTCTGCTATGCCGCGGGCACCCATCCGCTCAGCGCGGCAGAGGAGCCGCTCGCGACCCTCGAGGAGCTCGTCGCCCTCGCGCGGCATCCGAAGATGGTCGGGATCGGCGAGACCGGGCTCGATTACCACTATCAGGTCGAGACGGCGGCGCGGCAGGCCGAGAGCCTGGAGATCCATATCGAGGCGGCGCGGCAGACCGGCCTGCCCCTCATCATCCACGCCCGCGACGCCGATGCCGACATCGGCCGGACGCTCTCCGAGGCCCATGCCGCCGGGCCGTTTACCTGCGTGATGCACTGCTTCACCGCCGGGCGGGCGCTCGCCGAAACGGCGCTCGGGCTCGGCTTCTACCTCTCGATCCCCGGCATCGCGACCTTCCGCAACGCGGGCGAGATCCGCGACATCTTCGCCGCGGCCCCCCGCGACCGGCTGCTGGTCGAGACCGACAGCCCCTATCTCGCGCCCGTTCCGCATCGCGGACGCCGCAACGAGCCCGCCTATACCGCCGACACCGCCCGCGCGATGGCCGCGCATCTCGAGATGGACTACGCCGCGTTCGCGGCCCTCACCTCGGCGAATTTCGACCGCCTCTTCCCCAAGGCGGCAAAGGCCGCCGCGGCGGCGATGGCTGACGCAGGGAGTGCGGTCTGATGGCGCGGATCCGGTTCACCATCCTCGGCTGCGGCTCCTCGGGCGGCGTGCCGCGGCTCGGCGGCCTCTGGGGCGCCTGCGACCCGACGAACCCCAAGAACCGGCGGCGCCGCTGCTCGCTGCTGATCGAGCGCTTCGCCGGCGCGGAGCCGGAGGCGGGCGTCACCCGCGTGCTCATCGACACCTCGCCGGACATGCGCGCCCAGTTGCTCGATGCGGGCGTCGGACATCTCGACGCGGCGGTCTACACCCATGCCCATGCCGATCATGTGCACGGCATCGATGACCTGCGGATGATCGTCTACAACCGCGGCTCGCGCCTGCCGGTCTGGGCCGATGCCGATACCTCGGATTCGCTGCTCAACCGCTTCGGCTACGCCTTCATCCAGCCGCCGGGCAGTGCCTACCCGCCCATTCTCGACCTCAACGAGATCACCGGCCCCTTCAGTATCGAGGGAGCGGGCGGCGCGGTGGAGCTTCACCCGGTGCAGGTGAAGCACGGGCGGATCGATGCGCTCGGCTTCCGGGTCGGTGATGTGGTCTATCTGCCCGATGTCTCCGAGATCCCGCACGAGAGCTGGGCGATGCTCGCCGGGCTCGATGTCTGGATCCTCGATGCGCTGCGCTACACGCCGCACCCGACGCATGCCCATCTCGAGCAGAGCCTCGCCTGGATCGAGCGGGCCGCGCCCCGGCGTGCCGTTCTCACCAATCTCCACCTCGATCTCGACCACGAAATCCTGAGCGGCCAGATCCCGGAGAATGTCATCCCCGCGCATGACGGGCTCGCCCTGGACATCGAGCTTTGATCGGCAACATCCTCGTCGTCGTCCTGCCGGTCTTCCTGATCGCGGGCGCGGGGTACCTCGCGACGCGGCTCAAGGTGTTTCCGATCGCGAGCGTCGACGGGCTCATGGCCTATGCGCTGCGCTTCGCCGTGCCCTGCCTGCTCTTCCGGGCGATCGCGACGGTCGATCTCGGCGAGGTCTTCGATCCGGGCCTGCTGATCTCGTTCTACACCGGTGCGGTCGTGGCCTTCGCGCTCGGCATCCTCGGGGCGCGCACGATCTTCCACCGCAGGCCGGGCGAGGCCGTCGCCGTCGGCTTCGGGGCGCTCTTCTCGAACTCCGCCCTCCTCGGCCTGCCGATCATGGAGCGCGCCTACGGGACGGACTCGCTTGCGCCGAACTTCGCAATCATCTCGATCCACGCGCCCTTCTGCTACCTGCTCGGCATCACGGTGATGGAATTCGCCCGTGCCGATGGCCGCGGGTTTGCCCAGACCGGCGTCGCGGTCATGCAGGCGATGTTCCGCAACGCGCTGATGATCGGCCTCGCCATCGGCTTTGTCGTGAACCTCGGCCATATCCAGTTGCACGAGACGATCTGGACGGCGGTGGACATGCTGGCCAATTCCGCCCTGCCCGCCGCCCTCTTCGGCCTCGGCGGCATCCTCACCCGCTACCAGCTCAAGTCCTCGGTCGGGGAATCGGCGATGATCGCCGGGCTCTCGATCATCGTGCACCCCGCGATCTCCTGGGCGCTCGGCTCCATGGTCTTCGACCTCTCCGAGCCTTTCATGCGCTCGCTCGTCGTCACCGCGGCGATGGCGCCGGGGGTCAACAGCTATGTCTTCGCGATGCAATACGCCCGCGGTCAGGCCCAGGCTGCGGGTGCGGTGCTCCTCGGCACGGCGGTCTCGGTCGTCACCGCATCGGCCTGGATCTACGTGCTGGGCGGGATCTGAGCCGGCCGGGACGCGGCTTCACGCCCCTCCTCGACCCTGCCGCCGACGCATCTGCGACATCCGCCCTTTTCCTCATCGGTTTCTTTACAGTTTACCCTTACTGGTCGCTCCGGGATCAGTCGGGGGCAATCATGACGCTGGTGGATTTCGTGAGGCACGGGCATGAGCTGGACATCGTGCTCCTTGCCTCAATCATGGCGGTGACGGGTACCTTTGTCACCCTCAGGCTATACCGGCGGGCCGCACGTGCCTCGGAGACCGAGTCTCTCGGATGGCTGCTCCTTGCCGCCCTGATTTCGGGGGCGACGATCTGGACTTCGCATTTCGTCGCAATGCTTGGCTACCGGGCGCCCATCCCCGTCACGTTTGATGCCGGCCTAACCGCCGTTTCGCTGCTGGTGGCGATCGTCGGCAGCGGCATGAGCTTCTGGTTGACAATGGTGGTCCGCGGCGGTGCCGGTAGAATCCTGGGCGGCGGTGCCTTCGGCCTCTGGCTCGCGGCGATGCACTACATCGGCATGTTGGCTTATCACGTGGAAGGGCCCATCTCCTGGCACATCCGCGATTTCGCCACCTCCCTGCTGGCGGCGGTGCTCTTCTCCACACTGGCGCTTTGCCTGGCACAGGATCGGCATCGCCGCAAACCGTGGTGGCTCGCCGAGGTCATGATGATCCTCGCCATACTTCTGATGCATTTTCTCGGCATGTCCGCCCTCCATATCTCCCCGATGGAGGGGATGGAGAACGGAGCAAGCGACGCGGCGTTTCAGGCGACGGCGGTGACGATCTTCACGGCATCCCTGATCGTGATCGCAACCGGGGTTTCCACCGCGCTGATCGATGTCCGCGCGCGGGCGCACACTCGGGAGGAGATGCGGCGCATGGCGCTGCGCGATCCGCTGACAGGGCTGCCCAACCGCGCCGATTTCCACGACCATCTCGACACCCTCGTGATCGCCGAGGCCGGGAGCCGGCAGTTTGCAGTGATCGGGATAGACCTGACTTTCTTGAAGGAAATCAATGATATCTGGGGATACCCCGCCGGCGATGCAGCGCTCTGCGTCATCGGCAGGCGGCTGGCGGAGCATCTGCGGCCGGCGGGCTATGTCGCCCGGACCGGCGGTGACGAGTTCTACGCAGTTCTCGCCTTCGAGCATGAGGCCGAGCTGCACCGCTTCCTCGAGATCCTGCGCGACCGCGTCATGGCGCCGATCGTGCTCGCGGCGACCAGTGTCTCGGTCGGTGCCAGCATTGGCGTGGCGCTCTTTCCGCAGCATGCCGAGAGCCGCGAAACGCTCATCGCCAACGCGGATCTGGCGATGTATGCGGCAAAAACCGATCCCATCAAACACATCCGCATCTACGACGCTGCGCTCGGCGAGACGATGCGCAACCGGTCCGAGCTGATGACGGAACTGCGGCGGGCGGTGGAATTCGGCGGGCTGGACCTGCACTATCAGGTGCAGCAATCCATCGTCACCGGCGAGACCACGGGCTTCGAGGCGCTGCTGCGCTGGGACCATCCGCGGCTCGGCCGGATCTCGCCCGCCGAGTTCATCCCGCTTGCCGAATCGAACGGTCTCATCCTGCCGCTTGGGGAATGGGTGCTCTGGCGCGCCTGTACCGACGCGAAGCACTGGCGCATCCCCTACAAGGTCGCGGTCAATCTCTCGCCAGTCCAGCTCGCCAATCCGCGCCTGCCGCAGGTCGTGGCCGCGATCCTGGCCGACACCGGCCTGCCGCCGGAGCGGCTCGAGCTCGAGCTCACCGAGACGGCGATCATCCGCGACAAGGCTCGGTCCCTGGCAGCGATTGGCGAGATCAAGGCGCTCGGCGTCAGCATCGCACTGGACGATTTCGGCACCGGCTATTCCTCACTCGACACGCTCAAGACCTTCCCGTTCGACAAGATCAAGCTCGACCGCACGTTCGTCGAGGAGCTGGCGCTGGACCCCCGCTCGATGGCGATCGTCCGCGCGGTTCTGGCGCTCGGCAAGAGCCTCGGCATCCCTGTCCTCGCAGAGGGGATCGAGACACCGGAGCAGCTCGCGCTGCTCCGCGCCGAAGCCTGCGACGAGGTGCAGGGCTTCCTGATCGGCCGCCCGGGCGCGTTTTCCGACGACGCGCCCGAAGAGGAGGGCCTGAAGAAGGCGGCGAGCTAGACCGGGGACGCCTCAGTAGTCCTTGATGGCGTTGAAATCCATCGCCTCCAGATAGGCCTTCTTGCTCTCGATCGAGGCGCTGCCGCCCACCGTCACCAGGATCCGGTTGTCGATGATGCCCTGAAGCTCGCCGTCATTGTCGACGAACTGCACCCGCTGGATGCGGAGGGGCTTGGCGCCCGCCGCGGCGGAGAGGCCCGAGAACATCGCGCCGAGGCTCGCCACCATCGGCGAATCGGTCACCAGCGTGATGGTGATATCGCCATCGGCATTGGAATAGGTCGCCGCCGCCGAGGTGCCGCCGCCAAACATCGCCATGCCCATGCCCATTCCCTCGCCATCGGCATCCTCGCGCTCCCAGCCCGGCAGCGCCTCCGGCAGGAAGCCCGACAGCGCCGAGGAGCGCTTCTCGGCCAGGATCTTCGTGGCATAGTCGAGATCCTCGCTCGCCCCGGCGATATCGCCATCGGCATAGGCCGCAAGCGCGCTGTCGATCACATCGGTGAATTCATCCGCATGGGCGGGCCCCTGAATGGCCAAGGTGGCCAGCACAGCAAGCGTTAAGGTTTTCAAGACGTTAATCTCCCGCATCTGCAACTGCGGCGGGACTATAACGACCCGGATCGCGGCTGTCAGCGATTTCCCGCCGGTCCGGGTGCCGGCCCGGCATCCAGCGCCCGGGCCCGCGCAAAGGCATCGAGCAGGTCGCGGTAGAGCGCCTCGCGCTCCCAGGGCGCAAGGAAGGCGCCGACCTCGATCTCGCGGCCGTTGCCGCGCAGCGTGAGGTATTTTTCGATCGGCCCATCGTCCCGGAGGCGGATCTCGACCCAGAACGGGTTCGCATGCCAGCGCCGCACGCCGCCCCGCGGCTCGTGGCGCTCCACGGTGATGAGATCCGGCCAGAGGCAGAGCTCCTCGGAGAGCCGGGCATCGGCATGGCTGCGCCGGAAGGCCCAGTAGAGCGCCAGCAGCACCGCGACGAGAAAGGGCAGCATCCCCCAGGCCGCGCGGCTGCCCAGAAGCCCGAAGAGCGGCAGGGAGAGGCCCGTCGCGGCGAGCGCGATGACGATGCCGGCTCCCTTGGCCCCGAGCGAACGGTGCGGCCAGAGGCTGATGCGGAAGACCGGCGCGTCGGTCCGGGCATAGGGGCGGCCCGCGAAATTTCCGGGGCCGGAATCGAGAGAGGCAGGCGCTTGCGCGCCTGCCTCTCCGGTGTCGTTCCGCGGGATCCGCGTGCGGCTCAATGGGCAGTGTCCCGATGGTCCCACATGTCCGGCGTCGGTAGGGTCTCGAACGTGTGCTCGGGCGGCGGGTTGGAGAGCGTCCATTCCAGCGTCGCGTCGGGCTGCGGGCCCCAGTACTGCGGGTCGGTCACCTTCTTGCCGTAGCGGAGCGAGTAGAACATCACCCCGAAGAAGAAGAGGAACGAGAGCCCGGAGAGGAAGGCGCCGAGGGACGAGACGTAGTTCCAGAGCGCGAACTGCTCGGGATAGTCCATGTAGCGCCGCGGCATGCCCTGACGGCCGAGGAAGTGCTGCGGGAAGAAGGTGAGGTTCGCGCCGATGAACATCATCCAGAAATGCACCTTGCCGGCCCATTCCGGATAGCTTTTCCCGGTCATCTTCGAGAACCAGTAGTAGATGCCCGCGAAGATGCAGAAGACGGCGCCAAGGCTCATCACGTAGTGGAAATGCGCCACCACGTAGTAGGTGTCGTGATAGGCGCGGTCGACGGCGGCCTGGGAGAGCACGACGCCGGTCACGCCGCCCACGGTGAAGAGGAAGAGGAAGCCCATCGCCCAGAGCATCGGCGTCTTGAACTCCACCGAGCCGCCCCACATCGTCGCGATCCAGCTGAAGATCTTGATGCCGGTGGGCACGGCGATCACCATGGTCGCGAGCATGAAGTAGGCCTGCTGCGTGGTGGTGAGGCCGACCGTATACATGTGGTGGGCCCAGACCACGAAGCCGAGCGCGCCGATCGCGATCATCGCATAGACCATCGGCAGGTAGCCGAAGATCGGCTTGCGCGAGAAGGTCGAGATCACATGGGAGACGATCCCGAAGCCCGGCACGATGATGATGTAGACTTCCGGGTGGCCGAAGAACCACAGGATGTGCTGGTAGAGGATCGGGTCCCCACCCTCGGCCGGCGCGAAGAAGGCGGTGCCGAAGTTGCGGTCGGTGAGCAGCATGGTGATCGCGCCCGCCAGCACCGGAAGGGCGAGCAGGATCATGAACGCGGTGACCATGATCGACCACGGGAAGAGCGGCACCTTGTGCAGCGTCATGCCCGGGGCGCGCATGTTGAGGAAGGTGGTGATGATGTTGATCGCGCCGAGGATCGAGGAGGCGCCCGAGAGATGGACGGCGAAGATCGCGAAATCCATCGACATGCCGGACTCGGTGGTCGAAAGCGGCGGATAGAGCACCCAGCCGACGCCCGAGCCATGGAGGCCGTTGCCGCCGGGCACGAAGAGCGAGACCACCGCGAGCGAGCAGCCCGCGACGTAGAGCCAGTAGCTCAGGTTGTTCATGCGCGGGAAGGCCATGTCCGGCGCGCCGATCATCAACGGCATGAAGTAGTTGCCGAACCCGCCGAAGAGCGCGGGAATCACCACGAAGAACATCATCAGCACGCCATGGGCGGTGATGAGCACGTTCCAGATATGGCCGTTCGGCTCGCCATCGATGAGCATGTACTGCACGCCCGGATGCATGAGCTCCAGCCGCATGTACATCGTGAAGCCCACCGAGATCAGGCCGACGATCGCAGCCGTCACGAGATAGAGGATCCCGATGTCCTTGTGGTTCGTCGACATGAACCAGCGGGTGAAGAAGCCCGGCTTCGCATGATCGTGATGGGAGTGGATGGCGGCATCAGCCATATGTGTCTCCTCGCAGCCCTGTTGGTTCGCCCCTCGCCGCCCAGGGAGGCGGGGTTGTCCTAGTTTGGAATCTGTCTAGCCTCCCGCGGCGCAGGCTACAAGTCTCGTGCACCAGCACCTTCGTCGCGGCTTGCCGATGATACATTCAGATGCAGGCATTTCAATCTGCGGCTTGACCGGACAGGCGCGATGCGCACAAATAGGGAACATGGACAGCCCGGCCCTCTCCGACCTCGCCGAACTGCTGCCGGGCCAGCGAATCGCCCGCGGCGTGCAACGCCATCTCGTGCATCACGGATTCGCCTCGATCTGCGAATTCGTGCCCGCGCCGGGGCTCCGGGTCGATGTGATCGCGCTCGGCCCGAAGGGCGAGGTCTGGATCGTGGAATGCAAGTCGGGCCGCGAGGATTTCCGCACCGACCGCAAGTGGCAGGGCTACCTGCCCTGGTGCGACCGCTTCTTCTGGGCGGTGGAGGAGAGCTTTCCCGTCGAGCTGCTGCCGGAGGAGACCGGCCTCATCCTCGCCGATGCCTATGACGCCGAGATCGCCCGCTGGCCGGAAACGACACCGCTCGCGGGCGCCCGGCGCAAGGCGCTCACCCAGCGCTTCGCCCGCACCGCAGCCGCACGGCTTCAGGGCCTCACCGACCCCGGCCTTCCCGCCGCGGTGCAGCTCTAGCGCTTCTTGCCGCCCTTGCCGGTGCCGGGCTTCGGCGCCTGCCCCTTGCCTTCGGCCGCCATGGCGCGGGCGCGTCGGGCGGCGGCAAGGAATTCCTCGGCGATTTCCTCCGCCTCGTCGGGATCGAAGTCGAGCGGCAGTTCGACCTGATCGGTCTCGATATAGAGCCGAACCATGCCGAGCGATGTCGGCCCGATCTGGAGACTGGCGGCGATGTCGCTTTCGCGGTCGATGCCCATGGAAGGATTCCTCTGCTCGGTGCCGAGTTGTTCTAGAGAAACTGGCCCATGAGAGGCAAGTGGGACTTGCATTTGCGGTTCATGCCCGCTATCGGGTGCGCCGGAGCCGACGTAGCTCAGTAGGTTAGAGCACCAGATTGTGGATCTGGGGGTCCCCCGTTCGAGCCGGGGCGTCGGTACCACGCTTCCAGACATTTCAGCCAGGCGACAGACAGGCCCCTCCCGAGTCGCTTGCGACGCAGGCGGCCGCACCCTCGGGATGCAACCGCGTCGCGCCTCGGCTCAGCCCCGGAACGACCACATTTCCGACAGGCGCATCGTGCGCATGTAGTGATGGATAAGGCCGAGGCCCGCATGGCCGATAAGGTAGACCCAGACGAGGTTTGCCAGCGCGAAATGGATCTGCATCACCCACATCCCGTCCGGCTCGGCCGACTGCCCGGCCCAGACCTGGATGGCATAGATGAGCCCGCTGCCGGCCATCGCGCTCATCAGCATGAGGCCGAGCCCATGGACGGCCGAGGCAAGCGGCGAGCCCGGCTCGTACTCCGGCAGGCGGAAGCGCATCGCGGAGCGGACATGCACCACCACATCCTCGCGCAGCGCCCGGAGCCGCGGCCCCGAGAGCCAGGGAAAGAGCGCGCCGATCGCGGTGCCGCGCTGGCGGAGCAGGAGCACGAGCCAGAACATCAGCGCGAAGAACGCCGCGCCGAAACCGCTCAGCCGGTGGAGCTGGAAGAGCGCATCCCCCGGCCGCGTCTCGCCCGGCCCCGACATCACGAGGCTCGTCGCGAGCTGGATGATGATGGTGATGGCAAGGCCCATGTGGACAAGCCGCGTTACCCGCGTGTGGCGCGAAGCGGTCTCGGCAGTCGTGGCGTCGGCGTAGGCGGTCATGGTGCGTGATCCTTCCGGAAAGGGCGGGACAACAGGGGTGCCCGGCGCAAAAGCGGGCCTGCCGCAAGATATGGGGCCACGATCCCCCGAATACCTTCGGGCGCTCTTACAAATCCGTAAGATCCCTCGCGCGCCGCGCGTCTCCCGGTGGAAAGACCAGCCGCGCCCGCAGCCCGGGCCGGGCATCCTCCAGCCGCAGATCGGCGTCATGGAGCCCGGCGATCGCCGCGACGAGCGCGAGCCCCAGCCCCGAGCCCGGCGTATGCCGGCTCTGGTCGAGCCGCACGAAGCGCTCGAGCACCCTGTGGCGCTGGTCCTCGGGGATGCCCGGCCCGTCGTCGCGGACGGAAATCTCCGCCCCACCCGGCCCGCCGGACACCGCGATCTCGATCCGCGCCGGGGCCGGGCAATGCCGGAGCGCATTCTCGACGAGGTTCGTCACCGCCTGCTGGAGCAGCATGTGATCGCCCTGCACGACGACCGGCGCCGCCGGCGCTGCGAGGCAGAGCGTGTCGCCGAGATCCTCCGCCACCGGCAGGAGCATCTCGTGAAGCCCTGCGGCAAGCTCGCCGAGATCGACCGGCTCCCGGTGCGGCTCGACCATGCCCGCCTGCATCCGGGAAAGCCGGAGGATCGCATCGAAGCTCGCCGAGATGCCGTCGAGATCGTCGAGCGCATCGCCGATCTCCCGCCGCGCGGCGTCGGGCAGCTCCGGCCCGAGCGCGAGCGGCTCGAGGCGCAGGCGCAGGCGGGCGAGCGGCGCCCGCAGGTCATGGGCGACATCGGTCGTCACCTGGCGCAGCGCCGCAACCCCGGTTTCGAGCCGGTCGAGCGTTGCATCCACCCGGCGGGCCAGCCGGGCGAGATCGTCATCGCCCTGCTCGCGGATCCGGAGCGAGGGATCGCCATCCCCCACCGCCTGAAGCACCGTCTCCATCCGGGCGATGCGCGCGTCGTTGCGCCAGGCGATCCAGAGCGCGAGCCCCGCAGACAGCGCGATGGCGAGGCTGAGGCCGGTGGCGAGGTTGCGGAAGAGGATCGCGCGGTTCTCGTCGAGCACCCGGTCGTCACGCGCCGCCATCAGCCAGCCGCGCGGCACCCGGCGCCCATAGGCGAAGTAGCGCTCGTCTTCCTTCCCTGCCGCGACATGCGGACTGGAGAAATCCACCCCGGGGCGCAGCTCGCGCGGTCCGGTGAAGGGCTCCTTCGGCTCGAAATTGCCCTCCCGCCGGCCGGTGGCGGCGTCGATGAAGGCCACCAGAACCTCGCCGTCCTGCGACGCCGCGACCTCGGCGGCGAGCTGGTAGTGCAGATCCTCGAGGTCGTCCTGCCCCGCCATCACGCTCAGCCCCTCGACAGTGCGCTCGACATCGCGCTGGAGCCGCAGCTTCTCCTCGGAGGACTGCTGGATATAGATCACCGCGCCCATGAGAATTGCCGTCGCGATGAAGACGACGGAGACGGCGAGCGCGAAGCGCGTGGAGGACGAGAGCGCGCGGCCGCGGGCGCGCATCACGGCTGAAACACGTAGCCGACGCCATGGAGCGTCTGGAGATGGGCCTTGGCGAAGGGCTTGTCGATCTTGCTCCGGAGCCGGCTGATATGGGTCTCGACCACGCTGGTCCTGGGATCGAAATGGATGCCCCAGACCGCCTCGAGCAGGATCGTCCGGGTCTGCACCCGTCCGGGGCGCTCCATGAAGTGGCGCAGGAGCAGGAATTCCCGCGGCTGGAGCTCGATCCGACGCCCCTCGCGCCAGGCCTCGCGGGCGAGCAGATCGAGCGTGAGATCGCCAACCGTCAGCTGCGTCACCTCCTCCTTCAGCACCGGCCGGCGCGAGATCGTGTCCATCCGCGCCAGCAGCTCGACGAAGGCGAAGGGCTTGACCATGTAGTCGTCCGCCCCCGCCCGGAGCCCCGCGACACGGTCCTCGACGTTCCCCATCGCGGTGAGCAGGATCACCGGCGTGCGGATCTGCGCCGCCCGCAGCGCGCGGAGGATCGAGAGCCCGTCGAGCCCCGGCATCATCCGGTCGAGAATGATGAGCTCGTAGCCGTGCAGCGTCGCCTGCGCCAGCGCCTCGCGCCCCTCGGCAACGAGATCGACGGCATGGCCCTCGCCAAGCAACCCCTTGCGCAGATAGTCCCCGGTCTCCGGGTCATCCTCCACCACAAGTATCTTCACGTCTGCCCTCCTCGGCGCCTCGCACCAGCCTGCCCGCCGCAGCTTACGGCAAGATGAAGCAATGTCTGCCTGTCCGGAACCTTGCCGATTTGTAAAGTGCAGCGGCGCGGCACCTGCGCTATGGGCTGGCGCGGGGCCGCTCCCGGTTCCGCCGGGGAGTGTAGGCAAGTGAAGCGATTGCGTTGGAGACTGGCCCTTGCGGGCACCGGCCTTGCCGCCCTGCTTGTCGCTGCCCTCGGCTGGGCCGCCTGGCTCCAGGTCACCGGCAATGTGCACGAGGTCCGCCGGGGTGAGCTCTACCGCTCTGCGCAGCTTGCCCCCGACCAGCTTGCCAGGGTGATCGACCGCGAGCGCATCGCGAGCATCCTGAACCTGCGCGGACGCAGCGAGACCGAAGACTGGTGGATTGCCGAGACGGCGATGGCCCGGCAGAAGGGCCCGGTCCATGCCGATTTCGCCATGTCGGCAAGCGCGGTGCCCCCGCCCGAGCGGCTGGCCGAGCTGGTCGCGCTGATGCGGAGCCTGCCGAAGCCGATCCTGATCCACTGCCACGCGGGGTCCGACCGCACGGGGCTCGCGGCCGCGCTCTATCTCGCCGCGATCGACGGCGATGACGAGGAAACCGCGGAAGCGCAGCTCTCCTTCCGCTTCGGCCATGTCGCACTGCCGTTCTCGCAGGCCTGGCCGATGGACCAGACCTGGGAACGGCTCGAAGCCTCGCTCGGCTTCGAGGGGAGTTGAGAAAGGCCAGCCGGGGGCCGGGTTGCGAGAGAGCTGCGGCCCCGTGCCCGGCTTCTCAGCTCATCCACTGGCCGCCATCGACATTGTAGGTCTGCGCGAGGATGTAGTCGGCCTCGCTGCTCGCGAGGAAAACCGCCATGCCGGTAAGATCCTCGGGCTTCGCGAAGCGCCCGAAGGGCACGCCCGCGGCGACCTCGGCCTTCTTCTGGCCCGGTGCCTTGCCCTCGAGCCTCGCAAACATCGCGTCCACATGATCCCAGTGCTCCCCATCCACCACGCCCGGCGCGATGGCGTTCACGTTGATACCGTGCTGGATGAGGTTGAGCCCGGCCGACTGGGTAAGCGAGATCACCGCCGCCTTGGTCGAACAGTAGACCGCAACGAGGCTCTCGCCGCGCCGCCCGGCCTGGCTCGCCATGTTGATGATCTTGCCACCGTGGCCCTGCGCGATCATCTGCCGCGCCGCCGCCTGCATCGTGAAGAGCGTGCCGCCAACATTGACGGCATAGAGCCGGTCATAGCTCTCGCGCGTGATGTCGACGATGTTGTCGGCATCGAAAAGGGCTGCATTGTTGATGAGGATGTCGAGCTTGCCCGCCTTCTCGACCACCGCGGCGATGGCGGCATCTATGCTCTCCTGCCGCGCAACGTCGATTTTCACGGCATAGGCGCCGTCGCCGATCTCGGCAGCGGCGGCCTCTGCGGCCTCGAAATTGATATCGCCGATCGCGACCGTGGCACCTTCGGCGACATAACGCGCGGCGAAGGCCTTTCCGAGGCCGCGGGCGGCACCGGTGACGAGCGTGGATTTTCCGTCAAGGCGTTTCATTGGATACGCAGTCCTTCTTCTTTGAAACGGTGGAAGCTGTCGGCGGAGAGGGTGAGCCGGAGCGCATCGCCATGGTCGAGCGCGAGCGCGCCGGCCATAGGACAAGGATTTCCGCAAGGCGGATCTTCCGACGCTCCATTTCCTCCCCCTCCGGCGCTGAAGGACCGGATTGCGGCATTCCTTGCAGCGCAGCCCCTGCTGCGGCGGCACCGGCCGCCCGGCCCTCAGTCCGGTTCAGGATAACTCCATGCGCGAGATGATTGCACGGCCCTCTCGGCCTGCCGGACCACCTTCGCGCACCGCAGCCGCCATCAGAGCAGGAAATCCTCCGCGCCGAGCGCCTCGAGCCCGATCCCGTCGAGGAAAAGCCGATCCTCCCCGAGGGCGAGACGCACCCCGCCCGCCGTGTCCCGGGCCGCGGCCAGCACCGCCTCGACGCTCGTGGCCTCCGCATGGCGCCGGAGATCGATCCGGTCCCCCTCGCCGAAATCGGCGATTCGGTCCGTCCCCGATCCGGAGGAAAACACGAAGAGGTCGCTCCCGTGCCCGCCGGTCAGCAGGTCGCGGCCCAGCCCGCCGTCGAGCCTGTCGCGGCCGCGCCCGCCTTCCAGCACATCGTTGCCCCGCCCGCCGAACAGCGCATCCGCGCCGCCGCGCCCGAAAACCCCGTCCGGCCCCGCACCGCCGAACAGACGGTTCGCCATGCTGTTGCCCTCGATCCCGTCGGCGCCGCTCCCCCCGGCTGCATTCTCGATCAGAACGCCGCGAAAGCCTTCCTGATCCCGCCACAGTACCTTGGTGAAGTCGTCGGCAATCATGAAGCCGCCGTGAACGCCCCGGACCTGGCTGATCCCGCCGATCCGGACGGCGCCTTGATCGAAGACGAAGGGCGCGAGCGAGATCTGGCAGTCGAGCGGCCCGGAATACCGGATCCAGTCGATGCCGCCGGTATCCCAGAGCGTCGCCCAGCCCACGCCGGGCCCGTCCACGGCCGGAAGCCAGTAGATATCCTCGGCCCGCCCGTCGCCATCACCATCGGCCACGGCACCTGCGGTATTGGCGCCATAAAGATGCTGTATCGCCGCGATATCGAGCGGATCAGGCGTGAGGAACTGTCCGAAATCCTGCGGCGGCGGCCCGGCGCGATCCCATGTCGCCCGAAGGTCGAGATAGCCGGTTCGCGGATCGAAGTCCCAGTCTGCATAGGCCATCACCGTGGCAGCGGAGGAGATCTCCCAGGTTTCGCCAAGAACGCCGGACTCCCCGCTCGGGCCACTGTCAAATGGATGCGCAAGGCCCAGGCCGTGCCCAAGCTCGTGAAGAATCACTAGAAAGCCATAGCCGCCCGGCCGCGTTCCCGCTTCGCTCCAGCCAAAGCTGTCGCGAATGTAGCCGCCGAAAACCTGCCCCGGATAGGTGTAGCCGAGCAGGGAGGGCGTCTCCTGAAACGCGATGGTATCGTCGTCCAGATACTCGAAGTTCTCCCGCGGGCCGATCTCGATCCGGAATGCAGCCGTGCGACCGGGGGGATCGACGAACTCGAAGTCCACCTGCGCCACGCGCTCCCAGGCTTCGGTCCCGGCGGCAAGGGCGGCAAGCTCCCAGCCGTGCACGCGGTCGACACCCCGCGCCATGACATCTCCCGCCACATGCACCGTCAGCGGAACGACACCGCGCCCCGGCCACCGGATGCCGCCGTCGAGTATCGCGTCGATGAAGAAGTTTTCCGTAAGTATCGTTTGTACTGGTGAAGGCATCGCCCACTCCCCACAAAACCCTGATCCGGAAATCGGTAAATCGTCAAAACCGCCGGATGGTCTCAGAAACAGGAGAGTCGGGCCAGATCGTTATACGCACCTCGAAGTCGCGCGGAAGGCGATATCAGAGACCAGGGCCGGACCGGCGTTGCCATATGATTGCCATATGGATTCCATATCGATTCCATACGGAATCCATACCGCCGATCCGCGTGCCCCGCCTCAGCGCGCCATGCTGTAGAATTCGTCGTTCGGGCGCATGCTGGTCACGTTCGCCATACGGTTCGACAGTCCGAAAAATGCAGAGATTCCAGCAATATCCCAGATATCCTCCCGATCGAATCCATGCGCCTCAAGTGCCGCGAAATCCGCATCCCCCACCTCATGCGCCCGCTGCGAAACCTTCATCGCAAACTCGAGCATCGCCTTCTGCCGCTCCGTGATATCCGCCTTGCGAAAATTCACCGCCACCTGATCCGCGATCAGCGGATTCTTGGCTCGAATCCGTAGGATAGCGCCATGAGCGACCACGCAATACTGGCATTGATTGACGGTGCTGGTGGCCACGACGATCATCTCGCGCTCGGCCTTCGTGAGGTTCCCCGGCCGCTCCATCAGCGCGTCGTGATAGGCAAAGAACGCCCGGAACTCGTCCGGCCGATGCGCGAGAACCAGAAAGACGTTGGGCACGAAGCCGGACTTTTCCTGCACTGCCAGGATCCGCTCGCGAATATCTTCGGGCATGTCGGCAAGTGCGGGCACCGGAAACCGGCTGACGGGATGGTCGGTCATCTGAAAGGGTCCTGAAAAAATGGGGCGGTATCCCATCATGGAAAGGGGGATACCGCGGCTCTGCAGTCGCCATGCGACACATGAGGATGGTCCGGGCGGCGCTTCGGCCGCCCGGTTGCTCAGCCGAGCTCGGGATTGACCGGAACGACGATACGGCCACGGATCTGGCCCGCAATCAGTTCCCCGGCGGCCTCAATTGCGCCGTCGAGGCTTACCTCCTGGGTGAGTTCAGCCAGAAGCCCGGGATCGAGATCGCTCGCAAGCCGCCGCCAGGCCTCGAGCCGTTCCTCCCGCGGGCACATCACGCTGTCGACGCCCGCAAGTGTCACGCCGCGCAGGATGAAGGGGGCAACGGTCGTCGGAAGATCCATTCCGCCCGCAAGGCCGCAGGCCGCAACAGCGCCACTCCGCTTCACGCCCGCCAGAACATTGGCCAGAACATGGCCGCCGACCACATCCACGGCACCCGCCCAGCGCTCCTTTGCAAGCGGGCGGCCGGGGCTGGTGAACCCCTCGCGGCCGATGATCTCCTGCGCTCCCAGGCCCTTGAGATAGGTGGCCTCCTCCGGGCGGCCGGTCATCGCCACGACCTGGAAGCCAAGCTTCGCAAGCAATGCCACGGCAACACTGCCGACACCCCCCGCAGCGCCGGTAACCAGAATCTCGCCCTTGTCGGGCGTCACGCCATTCTTTTCCAGCGCGATCACGCAGAGCATCGCGGTATAGCCCGCCGTGCCGATGGCCATGGCTTCGCGCAGGCTGAAGGGCGCCTGAAGCGGGACCAGCCAGTCGCCGCGCACCCGTGCCTTGCCGGCGAGCCCGCCCCAATGGCCCTCGCCGACACCCCAGCCGTTCAGCACCACGCGGTCACCGACGGCATACTCCGGGTTATCAGACGCGCTCACGATGCCCGCGAAGTCGATGCCAGGCACCATGGGAAAGCGCCGGACGATCGGCCCCTTTCCGGTGATGGCGAGCGCATCCTTGTAGTTGAGCGTCGAGAAGGCAACATCGACGGTCACGTCGCCTTCCATCAGTGCGTCCTCGCCGATCTCCGTCAGCGTGGCCGACTGGCCCGCATCGCCCTTTTCGATCAGGATTCCCTTGAACATTGCATTTCCCCCGTTTGCGGTCTTTGAACGCGCAGGGCCGACAGGAAGCCTTGCGCAAATATGTCTAGGGGCTCCGCGCTGCGCTCAAGCTTGGCGCGGAGCACTGCCCCCTCCCATCCGATCCAGAACATCTTCGCCAGTCGATCGCAGTCTTCACCGGCGGGGATTTCCCCCTGTGCCTGTGCGGCGCGAAGGCAGGCGGCCGTACGCGCCTGCCAATCGTCGAAGACGGCGCCGAGCTGCGCGCGAAAGGACTCCGGCAATGCGCCCATTTCCTGGCCGAGATTGCCGATCAGGCAGCCGCGGCGGTAGTTGAAGCGCGCCATGCCGGCCTTTGCCTCCTCGACAAAGGTTGCGAGCCGCGCGAGCGGCGGCCGTGTCTCATCCCCGAAACAGCGATCGAGCTTCCGCGCGAAATAGGTGCCATAGGCGGCAATGAGCGCGCTGCCAAAGGCCTCCTTGCTGTCGAAATAGTAGTAGAAGGACCCCTTCGGCACGCCGGCGGCCCGGAGGATCTCATCGATCCCGACCGCAGCGAAGCCTTTCTCGGTCAGCGTCGCGACGCCGCAACTCAAGAGCTGATCGCGTATGGCCTGCCTCTGGCCCTCTGGTTTTGGCGGACGGCCGCGGCGGGGTCGCACGGGGGTGTTCTGGTTCATGGCGAATTAATAGACCGATCGTCTATAAAAGTAAAACGGAAACGCACGGCCCTTTCAGCCGCACGTCCGGGCAGCGGAACTGCCTCGCGCGCCCGCTCAGGTCAGTCCGGAAAGAAAGGCGTCGATGCCCGCCTGCGCGACCTCGCGGTCCTGATCCGGTGTTCCGGAGGACACGCCGATACCCCCGACGCATTCGCCGTCGACGATCACCGGCAAGCCGCCGCCCACGACCATGAGCCGGCCATTGATCGCGGAGGCGATACCATAGGCCGGAGCACCGGGCTGGCTCGCCGCCCCGTATTCATGGGTCGCCTTGCGCGCCCCGCCCGCGGTGAAGGCCTTGTCGATCGCGATGATGCTGGACGTGACCTTGCCGCCGTCCATCCGCTCGAAGGCGACGAGGCCGCCGCTCTCGTCGGTAATCGCGATGCACATTGGCACACCGATCGCATCCGCCCTTTCCCGCGCCCCCGCGATCAGCTTGCGCGCGTCGGCAATGTCGAGACGCCTGACCGTCAACATGCTCTTCCCTCCCGGCTGTTGGCTCCGGCCGCTTGATGCGGCCCGCCCTCACTTCAGTCGACAGCCGCGCGGATCGCAAGGGGCTGCGGCGCCCCGCCCCTCGAACCAGGATCGCCAAAGAACGCCCGAAACGCTTTGGAATATCTTGATATCCGAAAGGTTTTGGATCTCCGGGAAGATGGTATACCATCTCATACAAACTGCAGGAAAAGCCCCATGACGACCCTCAAGGACCTCAGCCGCCACCTCGGGCTGTCAATCACTCAGGTAAGCCGCGCACTCAATGGCTATCCTGATGTAAGCAAGAAAACCCGGGATCGGGTTATGGAGGCTGCAGATCTTCTGAATTACACGCCAAATATAGCAGCACGCAATCTAGTTTCCGGAAGATCAGGTGTTGTCGGGTTCATTTCGCGGAATTTGCCGGGGATTGCAAAAAATACCATATTCTTTGAAACCGTTACCGGATTATCCGAGGCATTTTCCGCCCGGGATGTTCAGTTTGTCCTGCATCTCACCCCGGAAACCGACACCGGAGACATCATTCCGGTCTATGACCGCCTGTTTCGGGGCGGGACACTCGACGGCTTCGTGCTCGTCGACCCGCTGCCGGAAGACCTGCGAATCCAGCACCTGCTCACCCACAAGGTGCCCTTCGTTGTGCACGGACGGGGGGAGATGGAGCCACCCTACCCCTATGTCGATGTCGACAACCGGGGCTTGGCATACCGGATGGCCAGCCACCTCACCGCACTCGGCCACCGACGGATTGCGCTCATTTCCGGCCCGGAACCGCTGGCATTCTGCCGCTTCCGGCTCGCCGGTTTCCGCAGAGCCCTTGCCGAGGCCGGCCTCGAAGAGAACCCCGCGCATATCCGCCACGGGTTCATGACGGAAGCGCTCGGCCTGACCGCAACCATCCAGATGTTCGGAGATCCAGCGCGCGCGCCAACAGCGATAGTTTGTGGTAACACGTTGGTTTCAAAGGGCGTATATCAAGCGCTTGGGTCGCTCTCGCTCCGCGTGCCCGAGGATGTCTCGGTGATCGCGCATGACGACGCAATTCTTGCAGCTTCGCCCGAGAGCTTCGCCCCCGCACTTACGGTCACACGCTCCCCTCTGGCCGACAGCTGGGCACCGCTTGCCGACACACTGATCGGTGCGATCAACCGCAAGCCGATCGGAACGCTCCAGAAGATCATTCCATTCGACTTCATCGAGCGAGCATCAACCGCTCCACCCCCGGCCTGAACCCTCCTCCGGTTTCGGTTTGACACAACGCCACTGATTCGGTTATCCAGTTACCGAAACGTTTCGGATTGCTTCCGGAAACAGTCGGACCCGTCAGGCCCGCTGCCCGGACGCAAAAGACAGAAGCAGAATCGGGAGGTTCAGACATGTTCAAATTCCACGCACGAACTCTGCCTGCAGGCGCGCTCGCCGCCGCGGCCCTGTCACTCGCCTTCACCGGCCCGGCGCGGGCGGTGGAGGTCTCGTTTGCCGCAGGTGTCGTCGGCAGCTTCTTCGAGGACTTCGCAGCTGTCGTGAAGCCCTGGGAGGAAAAGACCGGCAACACGGTGAAGCTCGTGCCGATGCCGGCTTCGACCTCGGACCAGTTCGCGCAGTATCGACTCTGGCTCGCAGCCGGCAACTCCGACATCGATCTCTACATGACGGATGTCATCTGGGCGCCGCAGCTTGCAGAGCAGTTTGTCGATCTTCGCGAGAGCGCTGGCGCCGCGCTCGACGCGCATTTCCCCTCGGTGATCGAATCCCAGACTGCCGACGGCCGGCTCGTGGCCCTGCCGCTCTATACGGATGCCCCGGCGCTCTATTACCGCAAGGATCTGCTCGAGAAATACGGCGCCAAGGTGCCCGAGACCTGGCAGGAGCTGACCGAGACCGCGCAGCTCATCCAGGACGGCGAGCGTGCCGAAGGCAAAAGCGATTTCTGGGGCTTCGTCTGGCAGGGCAACGCCTATGAGGGCCTGACCTGCGATGCGCTCGAATGGATCAAGTCGTTCGGCGGTGGACAGATCGTCGAGCCTGACGGCACCATCTCCGTCAACAATGAAAAGGCTGTCGAGGCGATCGACCTCGCAGCCTCTTGGGTTGGAACCATCTCGCCTCCCGGCGTGATCGCCTATCAGGAAGAGGAAGCGCGCGGCGTCTGGCAGACCGGCAACGCGGCCTTCATGCGCAACTGGCCCTATGCCTACGCGCTCGGTTCCGCCGAAGACAGCCCGATCAAGGGCCTGTTCGATACCGCCCCTCTTCCCCGTGGCGGCGAGGACGGCAGCTCCGCGGCGACGCTCGGCGGCTGGAATGTCGCGGTCTCGAAATACTCGGAGCATCAGGACGAAGCGATCTCGCTTGCGCTCTATCTCTCGAGTGCCGAGGCGCAGAAGACGCTGGCGCTCCGGGCCGGCAACCTGCCCACGGTGATCTCGCTCTATGACGACCCGGATATCGCGGCGAAATACCCGATCATCCCGGCCTGGAAGGATGTGTTCATGCACGCCGTTCCGCGCCCGTCCGCCCCGACGAAGAAGAAATACAACGAGGTCTCGGCGAAGTTCTGGTCCGCGGTGCACGACACGCTCGGTGGCAACGGAACCGCCGCCGAGAACCTCGAGCTGCTCGAGCTCGACCTGGACGATCTGAAGGGCAGTGCCTGGTAGGTTCGGCCGCCAACCGCTCCGTTCCTCCCCCGGAGCGACAAGGCCGGCAAGGGCGGGCGGCCGACCGCTGCCCGCCCTGTGTGCCCCAACCAGCATCCCGTCCCGCGTTCCAGAAGGCCCGTCATGCGGCCGGCACGCGCCATCCCAGGAGACGTGATTTGACACATCCCACAACCGCGGTCCCCGTCGCCGCCCCCAAGAACGGCCGCGAGACCAGCCTGGAACAGCAACGCCTGCGCGCAGCCTTCTGGTTCCTCGCCCCCATGCTGCTGATGCTCTTCTGCGTTGCGGCCTGGCCCCTCATGCGTTCGATCTGGTTTTCCTTCACGGACACCTCGCTCACCGATCTTCACGGTGGCAAATGGGTGGGCTTCGACAACTACCTCTCCTACCGGCAGCTTTCCTCCGGGCGCGTGATCTGGCGCGGTACCCTCGTCGATCCGGCCTGGTGGAATGCGGTCTGGAACACGGTGAAGTTTGCCGTCGTCTCGGTTTCGCTCGAGACGATGTTCGGGCTCGTCGTTGCGCTTGTCCTCAACGCGCGCTTTGCGGGCCGCGGCCTCGTCCGCGCCGCGATCCTGATCCCATGGGCGATCCCCACCATCGTCTCCGCCAAGATGTGGGGCTGGATGCTCAATGACCAGTTCGGGATCATCAACGACATCCTGCTCAATCTCGGCCTGATCTCGGAAAAGATCGCCTGGGCAGCGAATCTGGATACGGCCATGGCTGCCGTGATCCTCGTCGATGTCTGGAAGACCACGCCGTTCATGGCGCTGCTCTGCCTCGCCGGCCTTCAGATGGTGCCGGGCGACATTTACGAAGCGGCAAGGATCGATGGCATCCACCCCGTCAAGGTGTTCTTCCGCGTGACGCTGCCGCTCATCCGGCCCGCGCTCATGGTGGCGGTCATCTTCCGGATGCTCGACGCGCTGCGGATGTTCGACCTCGTCTATGTCCTGACGCCCAATTCCGCAGCGACGAAGACCATGTCGATCATCAGCCGGGAGAACCTGATCGAGTTCGACAAGTTTGCCTATGGCTCGGCCCAGTCGTCGCTGCTCTTCGCGATCATCGCGATCTTCGTGGCCCTCTACATCTGGCTCGGCAAGGTCGACCTCGGCGGGGAGAAAAGCAAATGAACCCAATGACTTACTTCAAGAAGACGGCATTCTATGCGCTTGTCCTCGTCATTCTCGTCTTTTCGGTCTTTCCGTTCTATTATGCGATCCTGACGAGCTTCAAGACCGGCACGGCGCTCTTCGAGGTCTCCTACTTTCCCTCGAGCTTCGATTTTTCCAACTATGTCGCGGTGCTCGGCAAGGGAACCTTCCCGCGCAACCTGCTGAACTCGGTCTTCATCGCCTCGACCACGGTGGCGCTCGCGCTTTTCCTGGCCGTCACCGCAGCCTACGCACTGGCTCGTGTCGATTTCCGTGGGCGGGGCCTGCTGCTCGTCTCGATCCTCGCGGTGTCGATGTTTCCGCAGATCGCGGTGCTTGCGGGCCTCTTCGAGCTCGTGCGCTTCATCGGGATCTACAACACGCCCTGGGCGATGATCCTGAGCTACACCATCTTCACCCTGCCCTTCACGGTCTGGGTGCTGACGACCTTCATGCGCGACCTGCCGACCGAAATCGAGGAGGCCGCGATCGTTGATGGCGCGACACCCTGGGTCATCATCACCCGCGTCTTCCTGCCGTTGTTGTGGCCGGCGCTGGTGACGACCGGGCTCCTCGCCTTCATCGGCGCGTGGAACGAGTTTCTCTTCGCGCTCACCTTCACCTCGTCGGAAACCACACGCACGGTTCCGGTCGCCATCGCGCTGCTTTCGGGCGCCTCCAGCCACGAGACCCCCTGGGGCGCACTCATGGCCGCCTCGGTCATCGTGACGGTACCGCTGATCGTTCTCGTGCTCATCTTCCAACGCAAGATCGTCGCAGGCCTGACGGCCGGTGGGGTCAAGGGCTGAAACAGGGACAATACTCATGGCACATATCCAGCTTCACGACGTCCGGAAGTCCTATGGCGCTGTCGACGTCATCAAGGGGATCGACCTCGAGATCCAGAAGGGCGAGTTCATGGTCTTCGTCGGCCCCTCGGGCTGCGGCAAGTCCACGCTCCTGCGCCTGATCTCGGGGCTGAGCAGCATCACCTCCGGCGACATGCTCTTCGACGGCGAGCGGGTCAACAACCGGGTTCCCTCCGACCGCGGCATCGCGATGGTCTTCCAGTCCTACGCGCTCTATCCGCACATGAACGTCTACGACAACATGGCCTTCGGCATGAAGCTCGCCAAGGCGGGCAAGGAGGAAACCCGCGCGCGGGTCGAGAAGGCAGCCGAAATGCTGCAGATCGGCCATCTGCTCGACCGTTTGCCGAAGCAGCTCTCGGGCGGCCAGCGTCAGCGCGTCGCGATCGGCCGCGCCATCGTGCGCGATCCGCGGGTCTTCCTCTTCGACGAGCCGCTCTCCAACCTCGATGCGGCGCTGCGTGTGGCGACCCGGCTTGAGATCGCGAAGCTTCACCACGACATGAACAACGTGACGATGGTCTACGTGACCCACGATCAGGTGGAGGCGATGACGCTCGCCGACCGGATCTGCGTGCTGCGCGATGGCAAGGTCGAGCAGGTGGGCACCCCCGCCGAGCTCTATGAACGCCCGAACTCGACCTTCGTGGCAGGCTTCATCGGCTCACCGACGATGAATTTCCTCGAAGGTCGCTTCGCCGACAGCTATCGCTGCAATACCCTCGGCGTTCGGCCCGAACATCTCGACCTCTCCGAAACCGATCCGGTCTGGACCGGCGAGGTGGTCCATGCCGAGGATCTCGGCTCCGACAGCTTCCTCTTCGTCGATGTGGGAGCAAAGCAGCCGCTGGTCGTGCGTCAGGGCGGCCATCAGGTCATCCCCTACGGACAGCGCGTCGGGGTTCGTCCGCGCGAAGGGCATCTCTACCGTTTCGACGCGCAGGGCCTGCCCTGCAACTGACCTCAACCGCGGCGCGTCTCCCCGCGCCGCATTCCCCTTCTCTCAGGAGCAGACGTTCATGCTGCAACAAGCGCCCATGATGCAGAACAAGGCCTCCTGGTGGCAGACCGCGACAGCCTACCAGATCTATCCCCGCAGCTTCTGCGACAGCAACGGCGACGGGATCGGCGACATTCCCGGCATCATCTCGAAGCTCGACCATCTGCGTGATCTGGGTATCGGGTTCGTCTGGCTTTCGCCGGTTTTTGCGTCGCCGATGGCCGACAACGGCTATGACATCTCGGATTACCGCGACATCGCCCCGGAATTCGGCACCCTTGCCGACATGGATCAGCTGATCGCCGAGGCCCGCGCCCGAGGCATCGGCATCGTGATGGACCTGGTGGTCAATCACACGTCCGATGAGCACGCCTGGTTTCAGGATGCGCGAGCCTCGCGCAGCTCGACCTTCCGCGACTTCTATGTCTGGCGCGATCCCGCGCCCGATGGCGGCTACCCCAACGATCTGCAGTCGCACTTCGGCGGCCCGGCCTGGACGCTCGACGAGGCAACCGGCCAATATTACCTCCACCTCTTCGACCGCAAGCAGCCGGATCTCAACTGGGAGAACCCGGAGGTCCGCAAGGCTGTCTACGAGATGATGAACTGGTGGTTCGATCGCGGCATCGCCGGGTTCCGGATGGACGTGATCGACCTCATCGCCAAGGAAGTGGACCGCGGTATCACCGCCGATGGGCCGCGCCTCCACGACTATCTCCAGGAAATGCACCGCGAGACCCTCGCCGGGCGCGACGTGGTGACGGTGGGTGAAGCCTGGAGCGCCAATCTCGGCAACGCCCTGCTCTATTCGGGCCGCAACCGGGGCGAGCTCTCGATGGTGTTCCAGTTCTCGCACATCACTGCGTTTCTCGATCCGGTGCACGGCAAGTGGAAGGCGCGGCCGGTCGATCTGCGCCAGCTCAAGGGCATCCTGAACGCCTGGCAAAAGGCGCTGGCCGAGGACGGCTGGAACTCGCTCTTCTGGAGCAACCATGACCTGCCGCGCGCGGTCTCGACCTATGGCGATGACGGCGAGGGGCGGATCGCGAGCGCAAAGATGCTCGCGACCGTGCTCCACCTCATGCGCGGGACGCCCTACATCTATCAGGGCGAGGAGATCGGCATGACAAACATGACGTTCGACGATATCTCGCAGTTCAACGATGTGGAGATCCGCAACAATTTCACCCTGCAGCAGGACCTCGGCCTGAGCGCCGCGGAATTCCTGGCCGGGGCGAATGCGAACGGTCGCGACAACGCCCGAACGCCGATGCAATGGACCGCCGGCGAGGCGGCGGGGTTCACCACCGGCACACCCTGGCTTGCCGTGAACCCGAACCACACCGAGATCAACGTGGCGGCAGACCGCGCCAATCCGAAGGGCATCTTCGAGCACTACCGAAAGCTCGCCCGCCTGCGCAGCGATCTGCCGATCATCTCCTTTGGCGACTACAACGCGTTTGCCGAGGATCACCCGGCGGTCTTTGCCTATGCCCGCACCCTCGGCCCGGACCGGCTCGCGGTGGTCGCGAACTTCACCGGAGAGCAGGTCGCCTTCGATGTGCCCGAGGGCCTTGCGATTGCAGGACGATCGCTCATCGCGAGCGACGCGCCGCGCTCGGGCCTTTCAGGACGCATCCTCCTCGCGCCTTACGAGGCCTTCGCGATCCTGAAGGACTGACGCCCCAAAACGACGCCCCGCGCCCCGGCCTTCGGTGGCGTGTGGCACCCGCAGTGACTGAAACTCTCTTTTTTCGAGGTGTATCCATGAGTTTCGATCAAGCCGACCTGAAGACCCAGACCGCCACGACGGAGTGGTGGAAGACCGGCATCGTCTATCAGATTTACCCCCGCTCCTACCAGGATTCCAACGGCGACGGGATTGGCGACCTGCGCGGCATCGCCTCGCGCCTCGACCATCTGGTGGATCTCGGCGTGGAAGCGATCTGGATCTCGCCCGTCTTCCCCTCGCCGATGGACGACTTCGGTTACGATATCTCGGACTACTGCAATATCGAGCCGATCTTCGGCACGCTCGAGGATTTCGATGCGCTGCGCGAAGCGGTCCATGCCCGCGGCCTGAAGCTGCTGCTCGATTTCGTGCCGAGCCACAGCTCGGACCAGCATCCCTGGTTCCAGGAAAGCCGCGCGTCCCGCGACAATCCGAAGCGCGACTGGTATATCTGGCGTGATGCGAAGCCCGACGGCAGCCCGCCCAACAACTGGATCAGCGAATTCGGCGGCCCGGCCTGGACCTGGGATGAAGCGACCGGTCAGTATTACCTGAGCATCTTCCTCTCCTCGCAGCCTGCGCTCAACTGGCGCCACCCGGAAGTCCGCGCGGAAATGCTGAACGTGCTGCGCTTCTGGTTCGAGCGCGGAGTAGACGGCTTCCGCGTCGATGCCGTCAGCCATGTCGCACCCTTTGTCGATGGCGGCGATCACCCGGCGAACCCGATCTGGGAAGAGCACATGGGCCCCGCGCGCAGCCAGATTCACATCCACGGCATGCACCAGGAGGAAGGCTTCCAGATCGTGAAGGAGATGCGGCAGGTTTCGGATGCCTATCCCGACCGCGTCCTGATCGGTGAGGCCTATGGCGGCTTCGAGGACGTCATGCGCTACTACGGCGAAAGCCTCGACGGCTTTCACCTGCCCTTCAACTTCGCGCTGTTGCACTCCCCGTGGAACGCGGAGCACATCAGGCACATGGTGGAGGAATACGAGGCCGCGCTCCCCGAGGGCGCCTGGCCGAACTGGGTACTCGGCAACCACGACCGGTCGCGCATCGCCTCCCGCGCCGGGCGGGCACAGGCGAAGGTTGCGGCGACCCTGCTTCTCACGCTGCGCGGCACGCCGACGATCTATCAGGGTGACGAGCTCGGTCTCGATGATGCCCATATCCCGCATGACGCCGTGCAGGACCCCTGGGAAAAGCAGGTTCCGGGCATCGGTCTCGGGCGGGATCCCGTGCGCACGCCCATGCCATGGGAGCCGGGCCCGACGGCGGGCTTCACCACCGGCACCCCCTGGCTTCCCCTGCATGCGCCGCAGGGCGCGGATGTGGCGACGCAATCCGGCGCGAAGAACTCGGTTCTCAATTTCCATCGGGCGCTCATCCGCCTCCGGCGGGCCGAACCTGCGCTCGTCACCGGGGCCTACCGGACCGTTTCCTGTCAGAACGATGTCTATGTCTACGAGCGCGTTCTCGGCGATGACGTCCTGACCATCTGCCTCAACTTCTCCGGCGAGGAAAAACCGATCAACGTCTCCGGCCGGCTGATCCTGTCGTCGCGGAGCGAGCGCGGCGATGCCGATGGCACCCCGGCCACCATCGCATCGCACGAGGCTCTGATCCTCAAGCGCTGACGGCTGGAAACAGCAGCCAATGCGGCCCGCCTTCCCGGCGGGCCGTTCCCGTGCCCGACGCGGAAGAGACCTGCGTCAGAAGCGGTAGGAATAGGCGAGAACTGGCCCGTCATAGGCAATGTCCTCGATATATCCGCCATCGCCAAGCTGCCAGGCCATGTGCCGCCAGCCCCCGGTGAAGGAATGCCGCCCGACGGAATAGCTGACGCCGCCAAAGGCCTGCCAGGTGAAGTCCGACGAACCCGTGCCGATATCGGCGACAAACGGCAGCGCCCAGCGCTCGTCGATCCGGTAGGTGCCGCGAACGCCCGCGATCACGTCCAGAAGATCGTCATTCGTGTTGATGCGAAAGGCCTGATCCCCGGCTTCCGCCGTGAAGCTCGTCTCGAAGTGCGTGTAGCGCAGGCCCAGCGTGCCGAAGAATTCGAACTCCGGGCGATTCACCATCCGGCGCCCGGCCATGGCGGAAAAGATCGTGGTGCTGGTGGAGAAATCGAGCGCCGCGTCGATCTCATCGGGATTATCCGGATCGCCGGGCGAAATCGGCAGCCCTACGTCCGCAGACTTGCCAAGATCGGAATAGAAGCCGTCGAAGGCGAAGAGCCACTCGCCGCGCCGCTGGACGACTTCGCCCATCAGCGCGAAATCGAGATTGTCGAGGATCGTGCTCCGGTCCGCATTCATCTCGACGCCATCCTGAAGCGTCTCCTCCACCGCCGGGAGCCAGGCATAGATCGTGGCTGTTGTCTCGACGGCCTGCCCACGGGCGGCAGGGGCCGCGGCCAGCAGGGCGAGACCTGCAGAAATCGCGATACGTGTCATGGCCAGCTCCTCCGCGGCTGGGATTGCCCCCATGTAGCCGCGATCGGACGATCATACTCTCAAACGGGGCATCACGACAGACGGCACGCGCCTTGCTGTCACCGACAGGCCGCCAACTTCTCGTAATAGGGAAGCGCCTCTTCGGCGAGGCGGGCATACGCCCCCTCGAGCCGCGGCAGCGCCTCCTCCGCTCCATCAAAGCCGGTCGAGCGATGCACTGCGCCATACCAGTGCGGTGCCCAGGCGCCGTCGAAGGGTTTCGGACCGCGCGGCCAGCGCAGCATCCTTTCAGTGAAGGGAATCCCGATCGCTGCGCAGAGTGCCATGAGCGCCCCGGCCGGATCGGCGCGAATATCGGCGGAATCGACCACGACCGGTGCCGCTCCCGTCCGGTCTGCAACCTCGTCGAAGAGCTCGGCCTGCTGGACGAAGCCGATATCGGCGAGCGTCGGGGCTTCGCGCTTTCGCGCGTAGGAAGCCACCACCCGCGCCGGATGCCGGATCAGGAAGACGTTGCGGCAGGCCGCCATCCAGTCGCGCGGCACGCCGGGCAGCATGTGGTGGGTCATGTGCTTGGCATAGAAAACCGGCTGCTCCACCCTGGCGAGCAGCGCCTCGGCGACACCGGCGGGGTCGTTCGGCTGTGCGGCGAGGATCTCCGCGCGCATCGGGTGCGGTAGCCCGCTCAGCGCGAGATAGGCCGCATAGAACGGCTCGTCCACCACGGCGCAATCGCCGCGCGCGGCAAAGGAATACATCATTGCGGTCGAGAGATTGCGCGGCCCCGACCACATGGCGATGCGGATCGTGTCGCTCATGCCGCCACCAGCGCCTTGTAGAGCGCCCGGATCCGCTCCGTGACCGGGCGACCGTTCTGCCCGGAGCCGATCACCCTGCCGTCGATCTCCCCCACCGGCGTCTGCGCACCGAAGGTGCCGGTGAGAAAGGCCTCGTCGGCGCCGTATGTCTCGACCAGCGAGAAGTTGCGCTCGAAGACCGGTATGCCGTTCGCCCGGCAGATGTCGATGACCTTCGCACGCGTGATGCCGTTCATGCAGTAGTCTCCCGTGCTGGTCCAGACCTCGCCCTTGCGGACAATGAAGAAGTTGCAGGCGTTGGTCGTGTTCACGAAGCCATGGACATCGAGCATCAGCGCTTCGTCCGCCCCCGCCTTCTCTGCCGCGATGCAGGCGAGAATGCAGTTGAGCTTCGAATGCGAATTGAGCTTCGGATCCTGCGTCATCGGCAGCCCGCGCAGATGCGGCACGGTGGCGAGCCGGACCGGGCGCGGGATCTGCGGCCGCGAATGCTCCATGATGATGACCATCGTCGGACCGCGCTGCGAGAGCCCGGGATGCTGGAAGGGGCGCGTCTTGACCCCGCGGGTGACCATGAGCCGCGCATGGGCATCCGTCACCATCCCGTTTGCTGCCTGCGTCTCCCGTAGCGCCGCGACCACGCCCGCGCGGTCGCGGCCGATATCGAGGTCGATGGCCTTCGCCGCCTCGAACAGCCGGTCGAGATGATCCTCGAGAAACGCCCAGCGGCCATCGTAGAGGCGCAGCCCCTCCCAGACGCCGTCGCCGAGCATGAACCCGGCGTCGTAGACGGAAACCACCGCCTCCGCGCGCGGAAGGAGCCGGCCATCGACCCAGATCAGGATCGAATCGTTCCGCGCATCCTCCTCGGCCTGATGCGTGATGAGCTCTTCCGTCATGCCACTCCCTCCCTCCGGTTCGGAGCGAGCCTAGAGCCGCCCTGACGCGAGGAAAAGGGCGCGGGCGCCGCCCTGCCTCAGCGGCTGTCGCTCGGAGCGATGAAGAGATCGTAGGCGGCAAGGAGCAGGGTCACCGCGACCACGCCGCCGAGATCGAGCCGGGGCACATGCCAGACCAGGATCACGAGAAAGCCCGACAGCAGGGCAAAGGCCACGATCCGCATCAGATAGCCGGTCATCGGAGATCTCCCTGTCCGCTGTCATCGCCCCGGAGGTGCTCCATGAGCCAGCGCGCACTGCGCAGGAGCCGCCCGTCATCGCCCCGCCGCCCCACGAGCTGCAGCCCCATGGGGAGCCCGTTCGAGGCTTCCAGTACCGGGATCGTCACCGCCGGCGTGCCGCAGAGCGTCCAGAGCCCGTTGAAGACCGGATCGCCGGTCGTGCCGAGCCCCTCCGGCGCCGGGCCGGGCGCGGCGGGCACGAGGATCGCATCGCAGCGGGCAAAGACCTCCTCGAGCGCGGCGTTGAGAATCCTGCGCCAGTCGAGTGCGGCGATGTAGTCGCGCGCCGGGATCGCCTTGCCCCGGTCGAGCGCGCCTTGCATCTCGGTGGAAAGCTGCGCCCTGCCCCGGCGCTCGTAGCCGTAGAAGCACTTCGAGAGTTCCGCGAGCTGGATGCATTCCCGCGCCGCAGAACCTTCCGCGAAGGCACCGGGGAGCGCGACCTCGAAACACTGCTCGCCGAGCAGGCCCGCCACCTCCGCGAGGGCAAGGCGCGTTTCCTCCTCCGCCCGCTCCCAGCCCGGCGGCTGCACGAGCGCAAAGACCGGCGCGACGGGCGGCGGCGCCGAGGCAAGTTCGAAGAGCCGCGGCGGCGGCGTGGGCGTGGTCGAGGCATCGCGCGGATCATCGCCGAAGAGCACCTCCGCAAGCAGTGCGGCGTCCGGGACGCTGCGCGCGAAGACACCGATCGTGTCGAGGCTCGGGGCCTGGGCCAGCACGCCCGTGCGCGGGATCGCCCCGAAGCTCGGCTTGAAGCCGACCGTGCCGCAGAAGGCCGCAGGGCGGATCACCGACCCCGCCGTCTGGGTGCCGAGCGCCAGCGGCACCTGCCCGGACGCCACCGCGGCCGCGGAGCCCGAGGACGACCCGCCGGGGGTGTGTGCCGGATTGGCAGGGTTGCGCGTCGGGCCGGGCGCGAGGAAGGCAAGCTCGGTTGTCCGCGTCTTGCCGAAGACGATCGCGCCTGCGGCCTTCAGCCGCGAGACCACGAAGGCATCCTCCGCCGGGATCCGGCCCGCATCGATCACCGTGCCGTTTTCCGTCGGGATCCGGGCCGTATCGATCACATCCTTGACCCCGACGGGCAGCCCGTGAAGCGCGCCAAGCGGCCGCCCGGCGGCGCGATGCGCATCGAGCGCCCTTGCCTGGCTGCGCACGAAATCCGGATCGAACCAGGCCCAGGCCGACAGGCCGGGCTCGGTTTCGGCCACCCGTGCGATCAGCGCCTCGGCGACCTCCTCCACCCGGAGCGCCCCCTTGGCGATGCCTGCGCGCAGGTCCTGCGCCCGCAGGCCCGCGATCCGTGCCGCCTTACCCGCCATAGAAGGCATTCGGCAGCCAGAAGACGATGTCAGGCGCGATGTAGACGATTGCCATTGCAAGAAACACCATGAGCAGGAACGGCAGCACGCCCTTGAAGATATCGACAAGCGCGACATCCGGGGGCGCGATACCCTTGAGATAATAGGCCGACATCGCCATGGGCGGTGTCAGGAAGCTCGTCTGGAGGTTGAGCGCGACAAGGATGCCGAAGAACAGCGGATCAATGCCGAAATGCGGCAGCAGCGGCAGGAAGATCGGCACGAAGATGATGATGATTTCCGACCATTCGAGCGGCCAGCCGAGCAGGAAGATGATGAGCTGCGCCAGGATCAGGAAGGCGATGGGCGATAGGTTCAGCCCTGTCACGAAATCCGAGATCACCTGCTCGCCGCCGAGATAGGAGAAGACCGAGGAGAAGGTGTAGGAGCCGACGAAGAGCCAGCAGACCATCGCCGTCGTGCGGACCGTGAGATAGACGCTCTCGCGCAGCCGCTGCCAGGTGAGCGCGCGGTAGCCGAGCGCAAGCAGGAATCCGCCCAGCGCGCCGATCGCGGCGGCCTCGGTCGGGGTCGCAAGCCCGAAGAGGATCGAGCCGAGGACCGCGAGGATCAGCACCGCGAGCGGCACGAAGGACGTGAGCAGCATCACCACGAGCCGCCCGACCCGGACCTCGGGCACCTCCTCGCGGCTCGGCTTCGGCGCGCTCGAGGGCTGGAGAATGGCGCGCCCCACCACGTAGATGATGTAGAGGCCGACGAGCAGGAAACCGGGCAGCAGCGCCCCGGCATAGAGCCGCACGATCGAGACACCCGAGGCCGCGGCATAGACAATGAGCATGATCGAGGGCGGGATCAGAATCCCGAGCGTGCCGCCCGCGCAGATGATGCCGCTTGCAAAACTCTTGTCGTAGCGGGCCTTGAGCATGGCCGGGAGTGCCAAAAGCCCCATGAGCGTCACCACCGCCCCGACGATGCCGGTCGCGGTCGCGAACAGCGCGCAGGTGATGAGGGCCGCTACCCCCATCGAACCCGGCGCATTGCGCGCGGCGATGTTGAGCGTGGAGAACAGCCGGTCGACGATGTTCGCCCGCTCGACGATGTAGCCCATGAAGAGAAAGAGCGGGATCGCGGTCAGCACGTCGTTCGACATGACCGTATAGGTCTGGTTCACGAAGAGATCGAAGATGCGGTTGTTGAAGAACCCGTCCAGCCAGAGTGACCATCGGTCCCAGTCACCCGCCCCCTCCTCCAGCCGGTTGTAGGCCCGCCACATGCGGTCGGCATCGAAATAGGCGTAGTAGCCGAAGCCGATGCCCATCGCCATGAGCGTGAAGGCGATCGGAAAGCCGAGAAAGACGATGATGATGAAGAGCCCGAGCATCATCAGGGCGACCTGCGGATCGGTCATCGCGCGCCGCCCCGGGCCAGAGCGTGACCTCTTTCAGATATGGTCATCGCCACCCCGCTCCATCAGCATTTCCTCGGTTTCCACCACGTCGCTTTCCGCGCGCAACCAGCCACCCGTCTTGAGGCAATGGATGCAGCGCAGGATCTGCGCGATGCCCTGGATGAAGAGCAGCACCCCCGCCGCCACCATCACCATCTTGAACTGGAAGATCGGCACGCCCGCGGGGCTGTTGATGCTCACCTCGCCATAGCTCCACGAGCGCGAGGCGTATTTCCAGCCCGTGATGATGAGCGCGAGCACGCCGGGAAAGAAGAAGAGCAGGTAGAGCACCAGATCCACCGCCGCCTGCACCCGCGGAGGCCAGAGCCGGTAGATGAAATCCCCGCGTACATGCCCGCCCTGCGAGAGCGTGTAGGCCCCGCCCATCATGAAGAGCGTGCCATACATGATGAAGGACACGTCGAGCGACCAGGATGTCGGGGCATTGAGGACGTATCGGACAAAGACCTCGTAGCTTACCCCGAAGGTCATGAGCAGGATCAGCCAGCCGAAGGTCTTGCCGAACCAGGCCGAAAGCCGGTCGGCAAAGCGGATATAGGCGATCATCACGCGCTTCCCTCTCTTCGCACGGAACGGATCGGCCCGGGAGGCAGCCGCCACCCGGGCCGGCGAGCTCAGGTCTTGAGCGTGTCCGGGAAGTAGTGGTTGTAGGCGAGCGCGTAGTCCGGCGCGTTCATCAGCTCGTAGAAGGTCACCTGCTGGACCCAGTCACGCTGGCTGTCGAGCACCCGACGCATGAAGTCGTCTTCCTCGAGCTTGGGGATCAGCGTGTCCCAGGCATCGAGCTCGGCCTTCAGGATATCCTGCGACGTGCGGTGGACGGTGACGCCGCGCTCGTCCTGGAGCTTTCTGAGGTCGGACGAATAGGCCCGCATGGCAAGCGCCGTGTTCGAGGTCGAGGCTGCCTCGACGCCATATTGCACGATCGCCTGCAGATCCGGATCGAGATCCTCGAAGAAGTCCCGGTTGAAGGTGAACTCGAAGGATTCGGAAGCCTGGTGATAGGACGACAGGTAATAGTTCTTCGCGACGTCCGGCGCGCCGAAGCGCAGGTCCGAGGACGGGTTGTTGAACTCGAAGGCGTCGATCACCCCGCGCTCCATGGCCGGCACGATCTCGCCGCCCGGAAGCTGCGCGACGCTCATGCCAAGCGACTGCATCAGGTCGGCCGCGAGGCCCACCGTGCGATACTTGAAACCCTGCAGGTCGGCCGCGGTGTTCACCTCGCCCTTGAACCAGCCGAGCGGCTGAGCGGGCATCGGGAAGCCGTAGAAACCAACGACGTTGAGCCCGAGAATTTCCTGGGTGAGCTCCTGATAGAAATCGGAGCCGCCGCCCTGATAGAACCACGAGAGCATCGTCGTCGCGGAGCCGCCGAAGACCGGCCCGGTGCCGAAGAGCGAGGCGCCCTTGTGCTTGCCATACCAGTAGGCCGAGACGGTGTGCGTGGCATCGATCACCCCGTCGCTCACGCCGTCCATCACCTGGAAGGCGCCAACCACGGCACCCGCGGGCAGAAGATCGACCTTGAGGCGTCCGTTCGACATCGCCTCGACCCGGGTCACATATTCCCGCGCAAAATCCATCCAGATATCGGAGGCAGGCCAGGAGGTCTGCATCTTCATCACGACCGGGCTTTGCGCGAGGACCGCAGGCGCGGCGAGCCCGCTTGCCGCGGCCGCGCCTCCCGCGACAGCACCGCTCCGGAGAAAGGAACGGCGTGACACCGTTTTCTGTTCAGGCATGAATATTCCTCCCAATCTTCATTCTTTTCCGATCTTTGGCGATCGGTTTGAACTCAAACTATCAGGCAGGGCCACCCATTGGGCAAGACAAATTGTATTATATTGGTTTCCGACAGATGACCTGAAACAGCCTGAAGACAGCACGCCATCGTCGGCGTTTCCGGCGATACCGCAAACACCGACACAAGTCGCAGTTGTAGGAAAGTCAGGCCTTGACCATCGGGTCGGTCAGCCGGCGGTGCTCCTGAAGCGCGAAGCGGTCGGTCATCCCGGCGATGTAATCGGTCACGATCCGGGCCCGCTCCACCGGCCCCGCCCTCAGGCCGGGCTTGGAATTCCAGTCGTCGGGCATGAGGCCGGGCGCTTCGGTGAAGATGTCGAAGATTTCCTTCACCACGAGCTTCGCCTTGCGCCGCATCCGCTGCACGCCCCATTGCCGGTACATGCGGTGATAGAGAAAGACCCGGATCTCCTTGAGCTCCGCGAAGGTGCCCTGCGAGAAGCGCACCACCGGCGTGCCGAGATGGCGCACGGCTTCCGCATCCTTGGGCGCGAATTCCGCGATCCGCTGGCGGCTCGTCGCGAGCACATCCTCGACCAGAAGCCCGAAGAAGCGGCGTAACGCCTCATGCTCGCGGCGTCCCGGCGCCAGCCCCGGCCAGCGGGCATCGACCTCGGCGATGCAGCGGCCGATCATCGGCAGGCAGCGGAGATCCTCGAGCGTGAAGAGCCCGGCCCGGAGCCCGTCCGCCAGATCATGGTTGTTGTAAGCGATGTCGTCGGAGAGTGCCGCCACCTGCGCTTCGGCGCTTGCATGGGTGTCGAGCTCGAGATCGAATATCTCGTTGAAATCGCCCAGCGCGAAGGGGATCTCGCCAGTCACCGGGCCATTGTGCTTCGCGATCCCCTCGAGCGTCTCCCAGGTGAGGTTGAGCCCGTCGTACTCCGCGTAATGCGCCTCGAGTGCGGTCACGATCTTGATCGCCTGCGCGTTGTGATCGAAGCCGCCATAGGGCTCCATCAGCGCCTGCAGCTCGTCCTCGCCGGTATGCCCGAAGGGCGGATGCCCGAGGTCGTGCGCGAGAGCCACCGCCTCGGCAAGTTCCTCGTTGAGCCCCAGAGAGCGCGCGATGGTCCGCGCGACCTGGGCCACTTCGATCGAATGGGTGAGGCGCGTGCGATAGTAGTCGCCCTCGTGCTCGACGAAGACCTGGGTCTTGTGCTTGAGCCGCCGGAAGGCCGAGGAATGGATGATGCGGTCGCGATCGCGCTGGAAGCAGGACCGGTGGGCGGACGCTTCTTCGGGAAACAGACGCCCCCGGCTCATCTCGGGGTTGGTCGCGAAAAGTGCGGTCATCTCGGGCTGGCCTTGTGTCGGGCGTGCACGACGCTTACCTTCCCCTCGTAACGCATAGAACCAAGGGCCGAAAGATGGAGCTTTCCATTCCGCCCCGGGTCACCGACCGCGCCTATGATCGCATCCGCGAGATCAACGGTGGAAAAGCCGACCGCTCACTGAGGATCGCGATCGAGGGCGGTGGCTGCTCGGGCTTCCAATACGCCATCAAGCTCGACGACGAGGTCGCCGAGGACGATCTGGTGCTCGAGAAGGATGGCGCGCGCGTGCTCATCGATTCAACGAGCCTCCAGTTCCTCGGCAATGCCGAGATCGACTTCACCGAAGAGTTGATCGGCGCACGCTTCGTCATCAACAATCCCAATGCCAGCTCGAGTTGCGGCTGCGGCACCAGCTTCTCCGTCTGATCCGGGGAAAGCACTCTCGCCGGGCAAAACAAGGCCCGGCAAGACATCAGCCGCGCCTTCCGCTCAGGCCAGGGCGTCCCTGATCGAGGGGGCCCCTGGCCGGTGCGGCCGCGCCGGCGTCGTTCCCCCTGACGTTGCATCCGGCAGCCAGCGCGCCATGGCCGCGCCCAGCTTGTCGAGGGTCACCGGCTTCGAGATGAAATCGTCCATCCCCGCATCCAGACAGGCCTGACGGTCGGAAACCAGCACGTTCGCCGAAAGCCCGACCAGCGGCATCCGGATCCCGTCCGCGCGCGCGCGCCGCGCGGTCGCGACCCCGTCGAGAATCGGCATCTGCATGTCGATGAGTGCGAGATCGTAATCGCCGCTCGCGAGGAGCTTCAGCGCGACCTCGCCGTTCTCTGCCACCGTCGAGCGAAGTCCGAGCTGTTTCAGGAGGCCGCAGGTCACAAGCTGGTTGGTCGCGTTGTCCTCGACAACGAGCACATGGCCGGCAAGCGACCAGACCCGCTCGCGATCGGATACGGCGGCCGGGCCGGTGACGCTCTCGCGGTCGTGGATCTGGCCGGCGGCGATCTCGAACCAGAAACGGCTGCCCTCACCGGGCACGCTGTGCACACCGATGCGCCCGCCCATGGCTTCCACCAGCCGCTTGCTGATCGCAAGCCCGAGCCCCGTGCCCTCGAAACGCCGCGCGAGGCCGTTCTCGACCTGGCTGAATTCCCGAAAGAGCTTCGGCAGCGCCTCGGGCGCGATGCCGATGCCGGTATCCTCGATCTCGAAGCGCAGCCGGTTGTCGGGAATGCGGATCGCGGTGAGGCGGATCCGCCCCCGTTCGGTGAACTTGAGCGCGTTTCCGACCAGATTGATCAGAACCTGCCGCAGCCGGACGGGGTCGTTTTCGAGCACAACGTCCGGGACGTCGAATTCCATCACCACATCCTTGCCCTCCATGCGCGGCAGGATCACCGAGCGGACGGTATGGATGACTTCCTCGAGCGCGAATTGCTGCTTCTCGATATGGATATGGCCCGATTCCACCTTTGAGAAATCGAGGATGTCGTTGATCACATCCCGCAGCAGCAGCCCCGAATGCCGGATCACCGCGACCTGCTCGACCTGCTCGGGGTCGAGCTTGGTGCGATTGAGGATATCGGCCATGCCGATGATGCCGTTGAGCGGGGTCCTGATCTCGTGGCTCATGGTGGCGAGGAACGCGGATTTGGCCCGCGTTCCGGCCTCCGCAGCGCGTGCCGCACGGGCGATCTGCCGGACCTGGATGCCCTGGAGCAGCACGATGACGCCGATCACCACCACGAGGATCACGAAGGCGATGCCCATGCGGGCATAGAGCGCGCTCAGCTGCTCGCGGTCGCCGACGGCGGATTCGTTGCTGCTGGCCTTGGCAAGCTGGGTGAGCCGGTTCATGTCCGCGTCGATCAGGCGGGCCTGGCGCAGGAGATCCGGCAGGACGGCCTGGACCGCGGCCGGGTCATGCGAAAGCCCGTCGATGACCGGTGCGAGATCGAGAATGCCGGAATGGATCCGGTCGGTCAGGACGGCGATCTCGGGATAGGCCCGGGCATGATCGGCATAGGCCCCTTCCTCGAGCAGGCCTGCCCGGCTGTAGAGCACGTCATAGCGGACGAAGGCCTTGTCGATTGTCTTGGAACTCGGGTCGAGCTCGATCCCCTGCATCGCCTCGATGAAATCCTTGATCTCGAGGCGGGCCTGGAAGACGCCCCAGACGACGCTTTCGCGCGCCGCGGCGCGGATGCCGCGCTGCCGCTCCTTGAGGCTGCCAAAGAGGGTAAGTGCCGTGGCCGCGACGAAGATGCTCACCACGATAAGCATGACGATCGAGGCGCCGAGCCGCGAGAACTGAGGATTCCAGTGGCGGTTCGGGGAGGGTTCCCGTTTGCCTGCTCGCATTATCTGGTCGGGCTCCGTCGTTCGAAGGGCAACGCCGCAGCGAACCCGGGGGATCCGTCGCGACATCCTGCCGGAGCGAAAACCCCTGCCAGCGAAAACGGGATGTCACGGTCGAACCACCGTGAACGGGGCCGCATCCCGATTCTGCTGTCAGCGCCTCCACTCCGAACCAGCGGACACTGCACCCGAAGATATTTAAAATCTATCAAGGCCGCGGGACAAAAATGGCGAGATTGCCACGGATCACCCTGCCGGGCTTGCAGGGGCGCAGGGCCTTGCCTAGGGTCGCGCCGAACCGCGCCGGGATCAGACATCCGATGAAAATAGCCTCATTCAACATCAATGGCGTCAAGGCACGCCTGCCCGCCCTGCTGGACTGGCTGAAGGAGGCCGCACCGGATGTGGTGGTGCTTCAGGAGATCAAGTCGGTCGATGAGGCGTTTCCGCGGACGGAGATCGAGGACGCGGGGTATCAGGTCGAGACCCATGGCCAGAAGAGCTTCAACGGGGTGGCGATCCTTTCGCGGCTGCCGCTCGAGGATGTGAGCCGGGGGCTGCCCGGTGACGAGGGGGACGAGCAGGCGCGCTGGATCGAGGCGACGGTGGTCGGGCGGGAGGCGATCCGGGTCTGCGGGCTCTATCTGCCCAACGGAAACCCCGCACCGGGGCCAAAATACGACTACAAGCTCGGCTGGATGGAGCGGCTCCGGGCCCGGGCGGAGGCTCTGATCGCGGGCGAGGACTGTGCGCTGCTCGCAGGGGATTACAATGTCATCCCGCAGCCCGAGGATTGCCATGACCCGGCGGTCTGGAAGGATGATGCGCTCTTCCTGCCCGAGACCCGGGCGGCGTTCCGGCGGATCACCAATCTCGGCTACACCGATGCGCTGAGGAGCGTCGAGGCCAGGGGCGGGATCTACACGTTCTGGGACTATCAGGCCGGGGCCTGGCCGAAGGACAACGGCATCCGGATCGACCATGTTCTGCTCACCCCGCAGGCCGCCGACCGGCTGGTCGGCTGCGGGATCGACAAGGAGATCCGGGGGCGGGAAAAACCCTCGGACCATGTGCCGATCTGGGTCGAGCTCGACCTCTGAGGCACGGTGAAACCGGGGCTTTTCACCGTGAAACGGAAAAAATCGCTTTGATTTTACTCGATTTTCCTAGTTAACATATCATGAATCGCCTCCCAAGCGGGGCGACAGGACGGCGGCGCTACCGGCCGGATTCGGTCGCCCGGGACAGCTCCGGTTGCAGGGCCCTTCGCCCGCGCCATGCCGCGCCGATGACGGCCGGCGCGAGGCAGAGCGCCGAGAGCAGGGCCGTGGCGGCAAAGCCCGACGCCTCGAAGACCGGCTTGAAGAGCGCGGTGCCGAGGAACATGGCGCCGTAGCTCACGGCGCCGTAGAGGCCGAGGATCGTCGCCCGCCGGGCGGGCGAGAGCGCGGTGAGCTGGCCGACGAGGATGTTGAGGCCGAGATGGTTCGCGCCGCCCCAGAGGAGGCAGACCGCAAGGATCGCGAGACCTGAGGGCGCGGCGAGGGCAAGCCCCAGATAGACGCAGAGCAGCGCGGCAAACACCAGAGGCGCCGATCGCCCGGCCCCGTGCCGGTCGATCAGCCGGTCAAGCGGCGCGATGAGGCCGAACCCGAGGCCGTAGGAGAGGGCCGCAAGCCCGGCCACGGTGGTCGTGAGGCCGAGCCTGGCCGTCAGATGCGTCCCGAGGAAGGCATAGAGGCCGTAGAAGGCCATCATGTAGCCCGCGACGGCGAGGAGGATCGGCGCGAGGCCGCGGATGCGGAGCGCCGCGAGGGGCGAGATGCGCGCGCCATCGCCCGCGGCCCCCTCCGGCAGGGCCGACCGGTGCAGCGCGATCAGGACGAGAAGGCTCATGGCGGCGAGGAGCGCGAAGACGGCGCGCCAGTGCAGGACATCGGCCAGAACCGCCGAGAGGCTCACCCCCGCCACGAGGCTCAGCGTCCAGCCGGTCAGGACCTTGCCGAGGGTTTCGCTCTCGCGGCCGCGCGGCGCCACCTCCGCCGCGAGCCCGTAGACCGCCGGCAACGCGAGACCGGCGGCCACGCCCGCAAGCGCCTGCGCGAGCACCAGAACCGCCAGCACGGGCGCCAGGGCACTGAGCGCGAGGGCCGCGGCAAGAATCGCCAGCGCCCGGAAGAGGGCGCGGCGCAGGCCGATCCGGTCCGCCCTCGGGGCCAGCACCAGCGCGCTCAGCGCCGTGCCCGCCCCATAGACGGCAGAGGCCATCATGACATCGGGGGCGGAGCGCGCGGGGAAGGATGCCGCGACATCGGCCGCGATCGGGCTCAGGACCAGCGAGTTCGATCCGACAATGCCGATGGAACACATCAACAGCCATACAGGGTTCATTTCGCGGGGCTCCGGCTTTTTCCGGACCAATAGACGCGGCGGCCCGGGCTTGATACCCTGTTCCGCATTACCCCGGAAAAATCGAATGTGGTTCGGACATCCATGAAAGACACCTTCGGCCTCGATCAGATCGACCGAAACCTGTTAGGGCTGCTGACCGAGAATGCCGAGCAGAGCTATGCCGATCTCGGCAAGGCCGTCGGGCTGTCGGCGCCGGCGGTGCACGAGCGGGTGAAGCGATACAAGGCCAGCGGCCGCATCCGGGCGATCACCGCCCGGCTCGATCCGGCGATGACCGGAAAGCGGTTTCTGGCCTTCGTGCATGTGAACACGACCGGCTGGGGCAAGACCGATGCCCTGATGCAGATCGAGGAGCTGCCGGAGGTCGAGGAAATCCATTCCGTCACCGGCGACACCTGCATGATCCTGAAGGTGCGGATGGAAAGCACGCAGGCGCTGGAGGCGCTGCTGGCGCGGCTCTATGCCCTGCCCGAGGTCATCTCGACGAAAAGCTACGTCGCGCTCTCGACCTATCTCGAGCGGCCGGTTCAGGCGGGGATCACGCCGCTCTGAGACCGGGGGATCGGGCGCCGGGGCCCTGACGCGGATCCGCCCTAGAGCCCCGCGGACTGATCGAAGAGGTCTTCGAGCGCCGAGCTGCTGGCGGAGGCCTTGCCGCCATAGCGGAAGGTCGTCACCGCCACGGCCTCCTCGAGGCGGCGGGCGACCTCGGCCTCGTCGATGGTGCCGAGCCGCCAGGCGATCTCGGTCTGCCAGACGAGGCGCTTTCCGACATCGAAGCCGGTGGCGTATTCATGCGGCTTGAGAAAGGCGAAGGTCGCGGCGACGAGCGCGGCGGCGGCGGCGAGGCGGCGCTGGGTTTCGGGCGAGCCGATGCCGACCGCGGCGAGCCCCGGCAGCATCACCGCGGTGACGCCGAGCCCGACATAGACCGCGAACCAGCCGTAATAGCTGAAACTCATGTGCCGGAGCGTCGTCTCGATGAGATCCGTCGTGCCTGCGTCCATCCCGTCCTCCACCGTTTCGGGGGAAGGCTACGGCAAAATCGCATCAGGCCGAACCGTTTTTGCCTCCGGGTGCGGGATGCGGGCGCCCGGCCCCCGCGGTCACTTGGTGAAGCCTGCGCCGCCGAAGGCCTCCGGGTCGAGCACCGCGAGGCAGCCGAGGCCGCTCTCGACCACGCCGAGCCGCGCGCAGACATGCCGGGAGACCGCGTTGTCGCGCCGGACGCCGGTGTAGAACGTGTCGGCGCCGAAGGTCTCGTGCATGTGGAGCGCGACGCGGGCGCCGAGCGCAAGCGAGAGCGCCCTGCCCCGGTCGGCCTCGCGGACCGCGAGCATCCCCCACCAGGACGCGGTGCCGTAGGGGCTCTCGCGGTGGTTGCGCATCACCGCCCCGGCGCAGGCGGCGACCTGCCCGTCGGGGGCCTCGAGGAAGAGGCAGACGGCGCGCTGGGTCTCGGCGGTCAGGACGGTCGAGGCGGGCGGCAGGACGTGGCAGGCGAGCGCGGTCTCGGCGAGCCGGTCGAACCAGTGGGGGGCCGTTTCGGGCGTGATCCGGTGCAGCCGGTAGCTTTCCGGGATCGGCCTCTTGCGCACCTCGGCCCGGCAGGCGGCGAGGCAGGCCTCGTTGCCCATGAACTGATCCCAGTGGTCGGTGGCGAAGCCCTGCGCGGTGAAATCGCGGACGAGGGCCGCCTCGTCCTCGGGATGGGTGTAGTGGCTGATGCTCGCGCCCTGCACGCGCGCAAGGGCGGCGAGCAGCGGCACATCGCGGGGCGAGGCGCCATCGACGCCGACGCTGCGCCCCTCGTAGCCGAAGGCCGGATCATTGTGCAGCAGGGTCCAGAGGTGGTGCGCGCTCCGCTGCATCCGCTGCTGCGCGTGGTTGCCGAAATACCGGACCGTCGTGCCCCAGACCTCTTGCGTGTCCATGGCGAACCCTCCCCTGCGGGGGGAAGGATAGCACGTCTGGCGGCGGGCTCAAAATCCGCAGGCGGCCGATCGCCGGATCAGGCGCTCTTTCTGGCCTTGTCGGGCGGCGCGGCGTGGCGGGCGAGGTCGCGGGCGATGGCGAAGGCGCCCTGGAGCCTCGTGGCCGCATCGGCCCAGTCGCGGCGGAGGACGATGCGGTTGTCCTTGACCTTGGCCTGGCCCTTCTGCTCGTGCATGAACTCCACGAGCCCGGCGGGGTTGGCGTATTTGTCGCCCCAGAACTGGACGGTGGCGCCCTTGGGACCGCCGTCGAGCTTGGCGATGCCGGCGCGCTTGCACATCGCCTTGATGCGCACGACGAGCATCAGCGTCTCGACCTCGGCCGGGATCGGGCCGAAGCGGTCGATGAGCTCGGCGGCGAAGCCCTCCATCTCGACCTTGTTCTCGAGCGCGGAGAGGCGGCGGTAGAGGCCGAGGCGGACATCGAGATCCGGCACGTAGGTCTCGGGGATGAGGACGGGGACGCCGAGATTGATCTGGGGCGACCATTCGCCCTCGTCGGCGAGCCCGGCGTCGCCCGACTGGAGCTTGGCGATCGCCTCCTGGAGCATCTCCTGGTAGAGTTCGAAGCCCACCTCGCGGACCTGGCCGGACTGCTCCTCGCCGAGGAGGTTGCCGGCGCCGCGGATGTCGAGATCCTGGCTTGCCAGCGTGAAGCCGGCGCCGAGGCTGTCGAGCGAGCCGAGGACGCGCAGGCGCTTCTCGGCCTGGGGCGTGAGCGGCTTTCGCGGCTCGGTCATGAAGAAGGCATAGGCGCGGAGCTTCGAGCGGCCGACGCGGCCGCGGATCTGGTAGAGCTGGGCGAGGCCGAACATGTCGGCGCGCTCGACGATGAGGGTGTTGGCGGCCGGGATGTCGAGGCCGCTCTCGACGATGGTGGTGGCGAGCAGCACGTCGTATTTGCCGTCGTAGAAGGCGTTCATCCGGTCGTCGAGCTCGGTCGCGGCCATCTGGCCGTGGGCGGTGACATGCTTCACCTCCGGCACGTGCTCGCGGAGGTAGCTCTCGACCTCGGCGAGATCGGAGATGCGGGGGACGACGTAGAAGGACTGGCCGCCGCGGTAGTGCTCGCGCAGAAGCGCCTCGCGGACCGTCACCGGGTCGAACTCGCTCACATAGGTGCGGATGGCGAGGCGGTCGACCGGGGGCGTGGCGATGAGGCTGAGCTCGCGCACCCCGGAGAGCGCCATCTGGAGCGTGCGGGGGATGGGCGTGGCGGTCAGGGTGAGGACGTGGATGTCGGAGCGGAGCTGCTTCAGGCGCTCCTTGTGGCCGACGCCGAAATGCTGCTCCTCGTCGATGATGAGAAGGCCGAGGTTGGCGAATTTCATGTTCTTCGCCAGAAGGGCATGGGTGCCGACGACGATGCCGATCTCGCCGTTCTCGAGCCCCCTGCGGGTCTCGGCGGCCTCTTTCGCGGGCACGAAGCGGGAGAGCTGGCGGACGCGGACGGGAAGGCCGCGGAAGCGTTCGGCAAAGCCCTTGTAATGCTGGCGGGCGAGCAGCGTCGTCGGTGCGATCACCGCGACCTGCACCCCGGACATGGCGGCGACATAGGCCGCGCGGAGCGCCACCTCGGTCTTGCCGAAGCCCACGTCGCCGCAGACGAGGCGATCCATCGGCCGGCCGCTGTCGAGGTCTTCGAGCACGTCGGCGATGGCGTTGAGCTGATCCTCCGTCTCGGCATAGGGGAAGCGGGCGCAGAACTCCTCCCAGCCGTGATTGTCGGGCGGCGCGAGGACGGGGCCCTTGCGGAGCGCGCGTTCGGCCGCGATGCGGATGAGCTTCTCCGCCATGTCGCGGATCCGCTCCTTGAGCCTGGCCTTCTTGGCCTGCCAGGCCCCGCCGCCGAGCCGGTCGAGGAGGCCCTCCTCGTGGCCGTAGCGCGAGAGCAGCTCGATGTTCTCGACCGGCAGGAAGAGCTTGTCGCCGCCGGCGTATTCGAGCGCGATGCATTCGTGCGGCGCGCCGGCCGCCGTGACGGTCTCGAGCCCCTTGTAGCGGCCGATGCCGTGATCGACGTGGACGACGAGATCGCCGGGGGTGAGGCCCGCGGCCTCGGTGAGGAAGTTCTCGGCGCGCTTGCGGCGCTTGGGCGCGCGGATCAGCCGGTCGCCCAGCACGTCCTGTTCGGCGATCACCGTGAGGCCGGGGGCCTCGAAGCCGTGTTCGAGGCCCCAGACGGCGAGGAAGAGGCCGCCCTTGCCCTCGATCTCGGAGGCGCGGGTAATCTCGCGGGCATCGGCGATGCCGCTGTCGGACAGCAGCCCCTCGAGGCGTTCGCGCGCGCCCTTGGAATAGCTCGCGACGACGACATTGCCGGACTTGCGCCGGGCCCTGATGTGATCGGCGAGCGCGCCGAAGAGGCTCACCTGCTCCTGCTGGCGTTCGGGGGCGAAATCGCGGCCGATGCGGCCGCCCGCGTCGATCACGCCGGGGCCGGAATGGCGGGGCAGCGCGGAGAGCTCGTGGCGCGGGCGCGCCGGGCCGAGGGCGGCGTCGAAGGCGGCCTCGTCGAGATAGAGGAGCTCCGGCGGCGCGGGCTTGTAGACGGTGCCGAGCTTCGATTTCGCGCCGAGCGCGGCGGTGCGGGCCTCGTACTGCTCGGCAAGCGCGGCCCAGCGGGCGGTGTGGGCGGCGCCGAACTGGTCATCGAGCAGGACCGGCGCCTCGGGGAGGTAGTCGAAGAGCGTCTCGAGGCGCTCGTGGAAGAAGGGCAGCCAGTGCTCGTAGCCCTGATGTTTGCGGCCGGCGCTGATCGCCTCGTAGAGCGGATCGTCGTGGCCCGCGGCGCCGAAGCGGGTGCGGTATTCGGTGCGGAAGCGCTGGATCGCCTCGTCGTCGAGCATGACCTCGGAGACGGGCGCGAGCTCGACGCGCTTCACGCTCTCGGTGGTGCGCTGGCTCTCGGGCTCGAAGCGGCGGGCGCTTTCGAGCACGTCGCCGAAGAGGTCGAGCCGGATGGGCGTGCGCGAGCTCGGCGGGAAGAGGTCGATCAGGCCGCCGCGCACGGCGAACTCGCCCTTGTCGGTGACGGTGGGCGTCTGGGTGTAGCCCATGCGCACGAGGAAGGCGCGGAGCTTGCCCACATCGATCCGCCGGTCGACCTGGGCGACGAAGCTCGCATCGCGAAGCGCCGCGCGGGCCGGAACCTTCTGGGTTGCGGCATTGACGGTGGTGAGGATCGCCGCCGGGCGGTCGAAGCCACGGGCGAGGGCCGCGAGCGTCGCCATGCGGGCCGCCGAGATGTCGCCATTGGGCGAGATGCGATCGTAGGGCAGGCAATCCCAGGCCGGGAAGGTGAGAATCGGCAGTTGCGGCGCGAAGAAGCGGATCGAGGCGCGGAGCGCGGCGAGCCGGGCGTCGTCGCGGGCGACGTGAATCACCGGGCCTTCGGCGCGCGTCACCGTCTCGACGAGGTGATGGGCGTCGAATCCTTCGGGGCAGCCGCCGACGACGAGGCGGCCGGGGGAGAGGGGCCTGCGCGCTTTCATGCAGGCGAGGTAGCGCACGGCGCGAGGCGTGACAAGCGCGCCGCGCCTTCCCATGCGGGGCCCGGTGCTCTACCTTTCGGAGATTGTCGCAGTGGTGCATTACGCGCCGCCCGCTCAAGCGCGCAGAGACGCGTCCGGCGGGCATGCAACGGGAACAGGGGGACAGTCATGCGCAGGATTGTGGAAACGGCAGTGCTCTGCCTCATGGCCGGGGCGCCGGCGCTCTGGGCCGAGGATCAGACGCCGCAGCCGGAAGCGACCACCGCCCTGACCGAGCGCGTCTCGGCCGAGGCTCAGGATTTCATGGTCGCCGCCGCCCATCCGCTGGCGGCGGAGGCGGGCTACGACATTCTCGAGGCGGGCGGCTCGGCCGCGGATGCGGCGGTGGCCGTGCAGATGGTGCTCAACCTCGTCGAGCCGCAGAGCTCGGGGATCGGCGGCGGCGCCTTCCTGCTCTACGGCGATGCCGCGCTCGGGCGGCTCACGTCCTTCGACGGGCGGGAGACCGCGCCCGCGGCGGCCGGCCCCGACTACTGGCTGACGCCGGAGGGCGAGCCGATGGATTTCTTCGCCGCCGTGCCGGGCGGCAAGTCGGTCGGCGTGCCGGGGACGCTCGCGCTCATGAAGATGGTGCACGAGCGCTATGGCAAGCTGCCCTGGGCCACGCTCTTCGAGCCGGCGATCGCCATGGCCGAGGAGGGCTTTCCGGTCTCGCAGCGGCTTGCGGCCTCGATCGCCGAGGCCGAGGGGCTCGCAAGCTTTCCCGGGGCGCGCGCCCTCTTCTTCCACGAGGACGGCACGCCGCTCCAGGAAGGCGAGACGCTGCGCAATCCGGACTTCGCCCGCACGCTGCGGCTGATCGCCGCGGACGGGATCGGGCCGTTCTACCACGGCGCGATCGCGCGGGACATCGTGGCGGCGGTGAAGACCGAGACCAACCCCGGCGTGATGACGCTGGAGGATCTGGCGGGCTACAGGGTGATCGAGCGCGACCCGGTCTGCATGGAGTACCGCAGCTGGGAGGTTTGCGGCATGGGGCCGCCCTCCTCCGGCGCGCTGACCGTGGGGCAGATGCTCGGGATCCTCTCGCACTGGGATCTCCCGGCGATGGGGGAAGGGGTTCCGGCGACGCATCTCTTCCTCGAGGCGGCCAATCTCGCCTTCGCGGATCGCGGGCTCTACATGGCCGACAGCGATTTCGTCGACATGCCGGAGGGGCTGCTCGATCCGGACTACCTCGCGGGCCGGGCGGAGCTGATCGATCCCGAGCATGCGATGGGCGAGGCCACGGCGGGTGAGCCGCCCTGGGACGAGGCGGCGCTGCGTGCGCCGGGGCTCGCGGCGCCCGAGCACGGCACCTCGCATTTCGTGATCGTCGATGCCGGGGGCGATGTCGTCTCGGCCACCACGACCATCGAGCAGGGCTTCGGCTCGCAGGTGGTGACGAACGGCTTCCTGCTCAACAACGAGCTGACCGACTTCTCCTTCGTGGCGGAAGAGGACGGCAAGCCGGTGGCGAACCGCGTCGAGCCCGGCAAGCGGCCGCGCTCCTCGATGGCGCCGACGGTGGTGCTCGAGGAGGGCGTGCCGGTGCTGCTGGTGGGCTCGCCGGGGGGCTCGCGGATCATTCCCTACGTGGCGCAGGCGCTTGTGGGCATTCTCGACTTCGGGCTCGACCCGCAGGAGGCGGTGGACCGGCCGCATGTGCTGAGCCGCAACGGCCCGGCCGATATCGAGGAAGGCCCGGAAGCGCAGGCGATGGCCGATGCGCTGGCGGGCCTCGGGCACGAGACGAAGATCCGCGATCTCAACTCCGGGCTTCATGCCATCGCCATCACGCCGGAGGGGCTCATCGGCGCGGCCGACAAGCGGCGCGAGGGCGAGGCGCTCGGGCAGTAGCTCCGCCGCGGCAAGCGGCCCCCTGCCCCCGCGCCGCCTCGACCCGGCGGCGCGGGCGCGAGCGCGGGCGCGCTGGCCGTCGCCGGCGAAGACGCCGGGAGCGCGCGCGGATGTTCTGCGCCGGGAGCGCGGCCGTCCGCCGGAAAGCAAAGCGGCGCGGAGGTTTCCCTCCACGCCGCCGGATAGTCCTGATCTGTCGCGCGCGTCCGGTCTCGGGAGCCGGACGCAGGGCCGCTTATGCCTCTGCGAGCGCCTCTTCGGCGGCGACGCGGGCCTTGTCGGCGGCGCCCTTGGCGTCGGCGTCACGGTCGACGAGCTCGATGATCGCCATCGGCGCCATGTCGCCATAGCGGAAGCCCGCCTTCAGCACGCGGCAGTAGCCGCCGTTGCGCGACGCGTAGCGGGGGCCGAGCACCTCGAAGAGCTTCGCGACATGCTGGTCCTGCTTGAGCTGCGAGGCCGCGAGGCGGCGGGCATGCAGGTCGCCACGCTTGCCGAGCGTGATGAGCTTGTCGATGATGCGGCGCAGTTCCTTCGCCTTCGGCAGGGTGGTCTTGATCTGCTCGTGCTCGATCAGGCTGCCGGCCATGTTGGCGAACAGCGCCTTGCGGTGTTCGTGGGTGCGGTTGAGCTTGCGGTAACCGTTACCGTGACGCATTTTCTATCTCCGTTTCAGTCGTTTTGCTTTGTCCGGCGGCCCTTGACGTGGGACCGCGCTCCTTGGGGCGGGAATGCCCGTCTGCCGACGGGGCCCCTGACGGGGCCCCGCGGGCGGAAGATCAGAACTGATCTTCGTAGTTCTTGGCCAGATCCTCGATGTTCTCGGGCGGCCAGTCGATGATCTCCATGCCGAGGTGGAGACCCATGGAGGTGAGAACCTCCTTGATCTCGTTGAGAGACTTGCGGCCGAAGTTCGGCGTGCGCAGCATCTCGGCCTCGGTCTTCTGGATGAGATCCCCGATGTAGACGATATTGTCGTTCTTGAGGCAGTTGGCCGAACGCACCGAAAGCTCGAGCTCGTCCACCTTCTTGAGCAGAAGCGGGTTGAACTCGAGATCGTCCTGCTCGTCCTGACGGACGCCCGCCTGCGGCTCCTCGAAGTTGACGAAGACGGAGAGCTGGTCCTGGACGATGCGCGCGGCGAAGGCCACGGCATCCTCGGGCTTGATGGAGCCATCCGTCTCGATCGAGAGCATCAGCTTGTCGTAGTCGAGCACCTGGCCCTCACGGGTGGGTTCGACCTTGTAGGAGACCTTCTTGATCGGCGAGAAGAGCGCATCCACCGAAATGAGCCCGATCGGCGCATCCTCGGGGCGGTTCTTGTCGGCTGCGACATAGCCCTTGCCGGTCTCGACGACGAGCTCCATGAAGAGCGAGGCGCCGTCATCGAGGTGGCAGATCACGTGGTCGCGGTTCAGCACCTGGATGCCGTTGGTCTCGACGATGTCGGCGGCGGTCACGACGCCCGGGCCGGTCGCCCGCACCTCGAGCCGCTTCGGCCCCTCGACCTCCATCTTGATCGACACGCCCTTGAGGTTGAGCACGATGTCGGTCACATCTTCCCGGACGCCCGCCACCGAGGAGAACTCGTGGAGCACGCCGTCGATCTGCACGGAGGTGATCGCGGCACCCTGGAGCGAGGACATGAGCACGCGGCGCAGCGCGTTGCCCAGCGTCAGGCCGAAGCCGCGCTCGAGGGGTTCGGCAATCACGGTTGCCTGACGTTCCGGATCGGCACCGGGCTTGAAGTCGAGGGCGGTCGGCCGGATCAGTTCCTGCCAGTTCTTATGGATCATCATTGGCCTTGGTCCTCCATTCCTGTCCGCCGGTCAGATCCCATTGACCCGCGAACGCCCGAGGGAAAAGCACTCGTCACCGTCCGGCCGAAACCGGCCGGACGGTGACGATGTTCATGTCGTCAGACGCGACGGCGCTTCGGCGGACGGCAGCCGTTGTGCGCGATCGGGGTCACATCGCGAATCGCGGTGATCTGGAACCCGACGGCGCTGAGGGCGCGCAGCGCGCTCTCACGGCCCGAACCCGGCCCCTGCACCTCGACCTCGAGGGTGCGCACGCCGTGCTCCTGGGCCTTCTTGCCCGCATCCTCGGCGGCCATCTGCGCCGCATAGGGGGTCGACTTGCGCGAGCCCTTGAAGCCCATCGTGCCGGCCGAAGACCATGCGATCGCGTTGCCCTGGGCATCCGCGATCAGGATCTTGGTGTTGTTGAAGCTGGCGTTCACATGTGCGACGCCGGTCGAAATATTCTTGCGTTCCTTGCGCTTAACGCGCGCCTTTTCACGTGCCATTGCTCGCGCCCCTTATTTCTTCTTGCCTGCGATCGCCTTCGCCGGGCCCTTGCGGGTACGAGCGTTGGTGTGGGTCCGCTGTCCGCGCACCGGCAGGCCGCGGCGGTGACGCAGGCCGCGGTAGCAGCCGAGGTCCATCAGCCGCTTGATGTTCATCTGCTTCTCGCGCCGAAGGTCGCCTTCGACCATCAGGTTCGCGTCGATATACTCGCGAATCCGCAGCACGTCCGCATCGCTCAGTTCGTTCACGCGGCGGTCGGCGGGGATCTCGAGTGAATCACACAGCGCCTGCGCGCTCGTGCGGCCGATGCCATGGATGTAGGTGAGCGCGATCAGCACCCTCTTGTTCGTCGGAATGTTAACGCCAGCTATGCGCGCCAAGGTTCAAGCTCCGTTCCATCTCGGCCCCCCTCAAGAGGCCCTTTCTCATATGCCAATGCCCGCCGCCCTGCGGCAGGCTCCCGATACCCAACTCCCTGGGCCAGACATCCCGCGTCCCCGAGGTGAAATGTAGAGGGAACGACTCTCCTTCCGGAGAGAGCGCGGAGTATAGAAACCGTGAACCTGCCGTCAAGGGCGGATTTGCGCAAAGATGCAAGGCCGGAAACCGGGGTTCTTTCCCCCGAAAACGAGGCGACCCGGCCGGGGGCCGGGTCGCAGGAATGGTGTTGCACGGGCGGGAGCCAAAACGCGGGCTCCCGCGCGGCGGTCAGGCCAGGACGCCCGAGATCGCCGAGGTCACGTCGTCGATGCTCTTCGCCCCGTCGACCGTCCTGAGCTTCCCGGTGCCGCGGTAGTAGTCGATGAGCGGCGCCGTCTCGGCATGGTAGACCTTGAGGCGCTTCTTCAGCGTCTCGGCATTGTCGTCGGCGCGGGTGCCACCGGTTTCGGCGGCACGCTTCTCGATGCGGCCGACGAGAAGCTCGTCATCCACCTGCATCTCGACCACGGCATCGAGGGTCATGCCCTTCTCGGCGAGAAGCTTGTCGAGCGCCTCGGCCTGGGCCGTGGTGCGCGGAAAGCCGTCAAAGATCACCCCGTTCTTCGTGTCCGGCTGGTCAAGACGTTCCGAGACGACGCCGATGACGATGTCGTCGGACACGAGCTGGCCCGCCTCCATCACCGCCTTCGCCTTCAGTCCGACTTCCGATCCCGCGGCAACCGCCGCCCGGAGCATGTCTCCGGTGGAAAGCTGAATCAGTCCGTGATTTGCCACGAGGCGCAGTGCCTGCGTGCCCTTGCCGGCGCCCGGCGGGCCAAGCAGTATAATGTTCATCGCCGAGTTTTCCTCCGTCCCTTGTTTCCCCTGCCGCGTAGCTGCGACCTCTCGATCAGCCCCTCATACTGATGAGCAAGCAGATGTGACTGAATCTGCGTGATGGTGTCCATAGTTACCGACACGACGATCAGCAGGGAAGTGCCTCCAAAGTAGAATGGCACAGAAAGCTGGGAGATGAGCACCTCGGGGAGAAGACAGACGGCGGCGAGATAGGCCGAACCGATCACCAGGATGCGCGAGACGACGTAATCGAGATATTCGATCGTCTTCTGGCCCGGCCGGATGCCGGGAATGAACCCGCCCTGCTTCTTGAGGTTGTCGGCGACGTCGTCGGATTTGAACGCCACGTTCGCGGTATAGAAGTAGGCGAAGAACACGATCAGCGCGCCGAAGAAGAGGATGTGCAGCGGCTGGCCACGGCCCATGTATGCCGCGACATAGCTCAGGAAGCCGTTGCCGCCGCTGGCGGCCGCCCCCGAGAAGGTGGTGATCGTCGCAGGCAGGAGCAGCAGCGAGGAGGCGAAGATCGCCGGGATCACGCCGGCCGGGTTCACCTTGACCGGCAGATGCGAGCTCTCGCCGCCATAGACCTTCATGCCGACCTGGCGCTTGGGATACTGGATGTGGATCTTGCGGAGCGCGCGCTCCATGAAGACCACGAAGGCCACCACCAGCACCGCCATGATGATGACGCCGATGATGACGACCGGGCTCAGCGCCCCGGTGCGGCCCTGGGTGAAGAAGCGGGCCAGCGCGCCGGGGAAGTTCGCGACGATGCCGGTGAAGATGATGAGGGAGATGCCGTTGCCGATGCCGCGCGAGGTGATCTGCTCGCCGAGCCACATCAGGAACATGGTGCCGCCGACGAGCGTGATGACGACGCTGATGCGGAAGAACCAGCCCGGATCATGCGCCATGTTCTCCGCCTCGAGCCCGACCGCGAGCCCGTAGGCCTGGAAGGTGGCGAGGAAGACGGTGCCGTAGCGGGTATACTGGTTGATCTTCTTGCGGCCCGCCTCGCCCTCTTTCTTGAGCGCCATCAGGCTCGGCACCATCGAGGCCATGAGCTGGATGATGATCGAGGCCGAGATGTAGGGCATGATGCCGAGCGCGAAGATCGCCATCCGGCCGACCGCACCCCCGGTGAACATGTTGAGCATGCCCCCGATTCCGGCGCTCGCCTGATCGAAGAACGCAGCCAGTCGGGCGGCGTCGATCCCCGGAACGGGGATGTAGGTCCCCACCCGGTAGACAATGAGCAGGCCGATGGCGAAAAGGATGCGGTGCTGGAGATCCTTGGCCTTGCCGAAGGTGCCCCAGCTGAGGTTGGCGGCCATCTGTTCTGCTGCCGATGCCATGAAGGCCCTCCCAAAAGCTCGCCGCCGGGCTAGGGTCTCGGAATGGGTCCCCGCGGCACCGGCGGCGCAAAAAGTCGGCTATGACTTAGGCCGCCCGGCGGGCGACCACAAGTCTCATTCGGCGGGAGCTTCGGCTTTCGCGGGCGCAAGCGCCGTGAAGCTGCCACCGGCCTTCTCGATCGCCTCGACGGCCGCCTTGGAGGCGCCGGTGAGCGTGAGGTTGACCGAAGCGGTCAGTTCGCCCTTGGCGAGCAGGCGGATGCCGTCGCGCTTGCGGCGCACGAGGCCGCTCTGGATCAGCACATCCTCGTCGACCGGCGCGGTCGCGTCGATCTTGCCGGCGTCGATGAACTTCTGGAGCAGGCCCAGGTTGATCACCGCGTGGCGCTTGGCGTTGATGTTGTTGAAGCCGCGCTTCGGCAGGCGCTGGTAGAGCGGCATCTGGCCGCCCTCGTAGGCGTTGATCGCCACGCCCGAACGGGACTTCTGACCCTTGATGCCGCGGCCGCCGGTCTTGCCGAGGCCGGAGCCCGGGCCGCGGCCGACGCGCTTGCGGGATTTCGTTGCGCCGGGATTGTCGCGCAGTTCGTTCAGTTTCATGTCGCTTCTCCTCGAGCCGGACGCGCCCCGCCAGCGACGGAAATGGGACGGCCACGGCATGTCATGCGAATAGAGTACCGGCTCCCGGACCGGGAGCACCCGCGGCCTTTACACGGGCCGGGCGCGCGTTTCAAGGGGGGAGCGCATCCGGCGGGCTAACCGGCCGAGGTGCCGAAGAGAAAGACCGCGCCGGAGGTGAACGCGAGCGCGAGGAAGGCCCAGGACTTGCGCCTGTCTGCGGGGCGCTTGCGCGCGGCCTCCCAGGCCACGAGGCACTGCAGCATGTAGAAGAGCGCGAAGGCGCGGCTTGCGAGCGCGATCACGCCCGCGACCCGCGTTGCCGCAAGGAGGCCGACGCCGACCACGGCGATGAGGACATAGGCGTGGCGGGCATCGACCTTGCCATGGGTGAGCTCGCGGATAAGGCCGACATCGCCGATGCTGTCGGCGACGGAGGCGCTGAGCTGGCTGCCGGTGGCGGCCACCGTGAGCGCGAGGGGCAGGATCGCGGCCACGGCGGCCGAGACGGAGATGACGGCCGCCACGCCGTCGCCCTTCTGGAGCTCGGGAAAGAGCGGCGAGAGAAGCAGAAAGAAGACGATATAGACCACCGCCGAGATCGCCTGCGCATTGCGCATCGCCTGGATGCGGATCTCGGCGGGGAAGCTTGCGCCCATGAAGCGCGTGGTCTCGAAGCCCTGCACCACGATGAGGAGGCCGAGGAGCACCGGCAGCGTGCCGAGGCTCAGATGGCCCGGCGGCGGCAGGACGGAGGCCCCTTCCCGGAGGCGCGTGAGGCCGAAGACGGCGAGCGCCACGAGAAAGCCCGCGATGACCGAGAGGTTGAGGGCGGTGGCATAGCGCTCGACGGAGGCGACGCGCGCCGCCCCTCCGCTCCAGCCGAGCAGGCCGAGGCCCGCGACGAGCGCGATTGCGATGCCGTTGGCGAGCGCGCCGTTCTGCACCCCGGCGGCCTCGAGGAGGAAATGGCCGAGCAGGGAGAGATAATAGGCAACGGAGATGAAATAGGCGAAGACGAGCGCGAGATGGCTCAACTCCTCGAAGGAGGCGAGCAGGCGGTCATGGCCGCGGGCGAGCTCGGGCTCGACGACGCGGATGTTGTAGCGGATGGTCCAGCCGATGAGGGCTGCCACGCCGATCAGCAGCGCCATGGCGGGTGCGGCGAAACCGCCGAACTCGCGGGCGAGAAGCGGTGCGGAGACGAGAAAGCCGCTGCCGATGATCGAGGCGAGCGGCGTGACGGTGGCGCGCCAGAGCGGCGTGCGCGAAAAGGGCGAGAGCAGCAGGAAGGCAAGCCCCCCGGCTGCGGTCAGCAGAAATGCGAGTGTCATGCGCCCCCGTTAACCTGTTGCCGTGCCTTGCGCGCCTCTCAGGATCGCGGATGCGGCGCCCGGGGGCAAGAGCGGGCCGCGCCCCTGCCCCACCCGGCCCTGAGGCATGGGCGGGGACCGGAACACCAAACCGAGGACTTGGGGCGCGACCCCCTCAAGGGGGCCTTGGTGCCGCTTCAGGGGGCCGCGCAATCCGAAAGGGTCGTGGCGGGCCTAGCTGTCGCCGTTCCACATGTCCTGGGCCATGCGCCAGACGCCGTCGGCCTCCTTCTTCCAGATCACGAGGGCCTTGCCGCTCACCTCCATGGTGCTGCCGTCCTCGGTGGGCACGGTCACCGTCCAGGTGCCGGTCTCGATCATGGTGTCGTCGCTCGGCCGGTCCACCGCGATGAGCCCGAGCTTCAGATCCTTGACGCCGGCGTCCCAGCCGCCCTGCCAGTAGGCCGCGATCGCCTCGCGCCCCTCGACGACCGGAGCCCCGGGCGGCAGGAGGCGGGCATCCTCGGTGAAGACATCGGCCGCGGCCGCAGCGCCGTCGCCGGCGGCAAAGGCCGCCTCCCAGCGCGCCTGCGCCGCTTCCATCTCGCCCGTGTCGGCAAGGACCGGCGTGGCCGCCTGCAAGACGACGGCCGCGGCAAGGGCCGTCCGGCAGATCCTGTTCATGGTCTCTCCTCCCTGGCTGTGCCCGTGCGGCCGGACCGGCCACCGGGCCTCTGGCTCCCGGGGGGCCCTCTCCGGCTCACGAGCGGGCCCCACTGGGCCCGAGGAGCTTAGCGCAGAACCGGCCCTGCCGATACGCCTCCGGCCGGAAATTCCGGCCCTGAAAACGGCGAAACGCCCCGCGGTTTCCCGCGAGGCGCTCCGGATCTCTTCAGGCTGGACGCCTGCGGCTCAGCCGCGCTCTTCCACGATCTCGACGAGATGCGGGATCTTCGCAACCATGCCGCGCACCGAGGGCGTATCCTCGAGCTCGCGGGTGCGGTGCATCTTGTTGAGGCCGAGGCCGACCAGGACCTGGCGCTGGACGGCCGGACGGCGGATCGGCGAACCGATCTGCTTCACGACGATGGTCTTTGCCATGGGCTCGCTCCTCAAGCTTCCGCAGCGGCGTCAGCCGGCGCGTCGGAGGCCGTTTTCGGCAGGATGTCGGAGACCTTGCGGCCACGGCGCTGTGCCACCATGCGGGGGCTGGTTTCGCGCTTCAGGCCTTCGATGGTCGCCCGGATCATGTTGTAGGGGTTCTGCGACCCCAGAGACTTCGCGACCACGTCCTGCACGCCGAGCATCTCGAAGACGGCACGCATCGGGCCGCCCGCGATGATGCCGGTGCCGGCGGGAGCCGTGCGGAGCACGACCTTGCCTGCACCGTGGCGGCCATACATGTCGTGATGCAGCGTCCGGCCCTCGCGGAGCGGCACGCGGATCATCTGCCGCTTGGCCTGTTCGGTCGCCTTGCGGATCGCCTCGGGCACTTCGCGGGCCTTGCCCTTGCCGTAGCCGACGCGGCCCTTCTGGTCGCCCACGACCACGAGCGCGGCAAAGCCGAAGCGCTTGCCGCCCTTCACGGTCTTCGAAACGCGGTTGATCGCAACGAGGCGATCGGCGAATTCCGGGGTTTCGTCGCGGTCGCGGCGATCCCGGCGGTTGTCTTCTCTAGCCATTCCGGTACCCCCTTAGAATTTCAGTCCGCCCTCGCGGGCGGCATCCGCCAAGGCCTTGACCTTGCCGTGGAACAGGAAACCGCCGCGGTCGAAATAGACTTCCTCGACCCCGGCCGCCTTGGCGCGCGCCGCGATCTCGGCACCGACCTTGGCCGCCGCTTCCTTGTTGTTCTTGCCCACGAAGCCAAGATCCTTCTCGAGGGTCGAGGCGGCAACGATCGTCCGGCCCTGCGCATCGTCGATGAGCTGCACCGAGATGTTCTTCGAAGACCGATGGACGCTCAGCCGCGGGCGGCCGCCCGCAAGCTTGCGCAGTTTGTTCCGGGTGCGCAGACGGCGCTTCTGGAACAGGTCTCTCTTGCTGTTCGCCATGTCTAGCGCTCCTACTTCTTCTTGCCTTCCTTACGGAAGATGAACTCGCCCTTGTACTTGATCCCCTTGCCCTTGTAGGGCTCGGGCCGGCGCCATTCGCGGATATTCGCCGCCACCTGGCCGACGACCTGCTGGTCGTTGCCCTCGACGATGATCTCCGTGGGCTTCGGCGCGGTGATGGTGACACCATCGGGGATCGCGAAATCGACATCGTGGCTGTAGCCGAGCGCGAGCTTCAGGGTCTTGCCCTGAACCTGAGCACGATAGCCGACGCCGTTGATCTCGAGTTCCTTCTTGAAGCCCTGGGTCACACCGGCAACGAGGTTCGCGACCTGGGTCCGCGACATGCCCCACTGCTGGCGCGCCCGCTTGGACTTGCCGCGCGGATCGACCTTCACCGTGTCGCCGTCGATCGTGATGGTCACGTCGTCGGTTGCGGTGAAGGTGCGGGTGCCCTTCGGGCCCTTCACTTCGATGGTCTGGCCGGAGAGGGACGCGGTCACGCCCTTCGGCAGCTCGACCGGTTTCTTACCAATACGAGACATGCACCCCTCCTCAGAACACCATGCACAGGACTTCGCCGCCGACATTCGCGGAGCGGGCCTGTGCATCGGACATGACGCCCTTGGGCGTCGAGACGATCGCGACGCCGAGGCCCTGGCGGACCTGCGGCATTTCCTTGACGCTGGTGTAGACGCGGCGGCCGGGCGTGGAGACGCGGCGCAGTTCGCGGATCACCGATTCGCCGTCGAAATACTTGAGCGAGATCTCGATTTCACCGAGACCGCGCTCGTTCTTCACTTCCTCGTAGCCGCGGATGTAGCCTTCGGACTGCAGCACGTCGAGGACCCACTTGCGGATCTTCGAGGCGGGCGTGCGGACCGTGGACTTGCCGCGCATGGAGGCGTTGCGGATGCGGGCGAGCATATCGCCGATGGGATCATTCACTGACATGTGTCTCTCCCCTTACCAGCTCGACTTGACCATGCCGGGAACCTGGCCCTTGGAGGCGAGGTCGCGCAGCGCGATACGCGACATGCGCAGCTTGCGATAGTAGGCCTTCGGACGGCCGGTCACTTCGCACCGGTTGTGGAGCCGGGTGGGCGACGAATTGCGGGGAAGCTTCGCGAGCTTGAGGCGCGCCTTGAAACGCTCCTCCATCGGACGGCTTTCGTCCTTCGCGATTTCCTTCAGTTCCGCACGCTTCGCGGCGTATTTCTCGACGAGTGCCTCACGCTTCTTCTGGCGCTCGATCATGCTGACTTTTGCCATGTTTCTCTCCGCGCCTCAGGCCGTGAACGGCATGTTGAAATGCTTGAGCAGCGAGCGCGCCTCGGCGTCGGTCTTCGCCGTGGTGCAGATCACGATGTCCATGCCCCAGACCTGTTCGATCTTGTCGAAGTTGATCTCGGGGAACACGATGTGCTCCTTGAGGCCCATGGCGTAGTTGCCACGGCCGTCGAAGCTCTTCGGGTTCACGCCGCGGAAGTCGCGGACGCGGGGCATCGCAACCGTGATCAGACGATCGAGGAACTCGTACATCTGGTCGCGGCGCAGGGTGACCTTTACGCCGAGCGGCATCTCTTCACGCACCTTGAAGCCGGCGATCGACTTCTTGGCCTTGGTCACGATCGGCTTCTGGCCGGCGATCAGCGCGAGATCGGCTTCCGCCGCACGGATCTTCTTCGAGTCGGAAACGGCTTCGCCGACACCCATGTTCAGCACGATCTTGTCGAGCCGCGGGATCTGCATGTCGTTCTTGTAGCCGAACTCTTCCTTCAGCGCAGCGCGGATGTCGGAGACATACTGCTGCTGCAGGCGGGGCGTATACTCAGCCATTGATAACCTCCCCCGATTTCTTGGCGAAGCGAACCTTCTTGCCGTCCTCGATGCGGAAGCCCACGCGGGTGGCTTCACCGCTCTTCGGATCGACGAGCGCGAGGTTCGAGAGGTCGATCGGCATTTCCTTGGCGATACGGCCGCCCTGATGCGTCTGGCTCTGGCGCTGATGGCGCACGGCCACGTTGACGCCGGAGACGATCGCCTTGCCGTCCTTGGGCAGAACCTGGCTGATCTCGCCCTTCTTGCCCTTGTCCTTGCCGGCGAGAACGATCACGTTATCGCCCTTGCGGAGTTTTGCAGCCATTACAGCACCTCCGGCGCGAGCGAGATGATCTTCATGAAGTTCTTCGCGCGCAGTTCGCGAACCACCGGCCCGAAGATACGGGTGCCAAGCGGCTCGTTCTGGTTGTTGAGGATGACGGCGGCATTGCGGTCGAAGCGGATGGCGGTGCCATCTTCGCGGCGCACTTCCTTGGCGGTGCGCACGACGACGGCCTTGCGCACGTCGCCCTTCTTCACGCGGCCGCGCGGAATGGCTTCCTTGACCGACACCACGATGATGTCGCCGACGGAAGCGTATTTCCGCTTCGAGCCACCCAGGACCTTGATGCACTGAACCCGGCGGGCGCCGGAGTTGTCAGCGACATCCAGATTGGTCTGCATCTGGATCATAAGCTATCTCCCGACCTGCGAGGACACCCATCCCAATCCGGGCGCCCCGCGGTTTCGACTATGCTGGAAGGGCTTGATGGATCACGCCTCGGGGGCGGCGTCCACCAGGACCTCCCAACGCTTGTTCTTCGAGACCGGCGCGCATTCGATGATGCGAACGGAGTCGCCCACCTTGAAGCGGTTCTCGGCGTCATGCGCACGGTATTTCTTCGACTTACGGACGGTCTTCTTCAGCACCGGGTGCGTGAAGCGACGTTCGACCGAGACGGTCACCGTCTGCTCGTTCGTGTCGCTCGTCACGGTGCCTTGCAGGATGCGCTTGGGCATGTTTACGCCTCTCCCGCCGCGGCAGCGGCCTTTTCGTTCAGGATGGTCTTCACCCGCGCGGCTTCGCGGCGGACGGACTGCATGCGCGAGGTGTTCTCGAGCTGGCCGGTCGCCTGCTGGAAGCGCAGGTTGAAGGATTCTTTCTTCAGCTTCGCGAGTTCATCACGCAGCTGGTCGGGCGTCTTGTCCCGAAGCTCGGCCGGTTTCATGGCCCTATTCCCTTCATCAGAAGCTACCGAGGCACGCCCCGGCGCTGTTCCAAATCAAAAAGAGCAATAGCCCCGAACCGAGCCGGGGCCATTCCTCACCAGTCTTCGCGTGTGACAAAGCGACACTTGACCGGCAGCTTCATCGCTGCCAAGCGGAGCGCTTCCTTTGCCACATCTTCGGCAACGCCGTCAATCTCAAACATGATACGGCCCGGCTTGACCTTGGCCGCCCAGTATTCGACGGAACCCTTGCCCTTACCCATACGGACTTCGGTGGGCTTCTTCGACACCGGAACGTCGGGGAAGATCCGGATCCAGACCCGGCCCTGACGCTTCATGTGACGGGTGAGCGCCCGGCGGGCTGCCTCGATCTGACGCGCAGTGATACGCTCGGGCTCGACCGCCTTCAGACCGTAATGGCCGAAGTTGAGGTCCGAACCGCCCTTCGCGAGGCCATGGATCCGGCCCTTGTGCTGCTTGCGGAATTTCGTGCGCTTAGGTGAAAGCATTCTCTCTCTCCCGAGGGGTCAGTGCGTCAGCGGCCACGCTGCGGACGCATGCCCCCTTCCTGAAGTTCCGCCTGGCGCCGATCGCGGGCCTGAGGATCATGTTCCATGATCTCGCCCTTGAAGATCCAGACCTTGATCCCGATGATGCCGTAGGCCGTCTTGGCCTCCGCGAGCGCGTAATCGATGTCGGCGCGCAGCGTGTGCAGCGGCACGCGGCCTTCACGATACCACTCGGTCCGGGCGATTTCCGCGCCGCCGAGACGGCCGGCCACGTTGATCCGGATGCCGAGCGCACCCATGCGCATGGCGTTCTGCACCGCGCGCTTCATGGCGCGGCGGAAGGACACGCGGCGCTCGAGCTGCTGGGCCACGTTCTCGGCAACGAGCGCGGCGTCGATCTCGGGCTTGCGGACCTCGACGATGTTGAGGTGCAGCTCGGAATCGGTCAGCTTCGAGAGCTTCTTGCGCAGCACCTCGATATCCGCGCCCTTCTTGCCGATGATGACACCGGGACGGGCAGCGTGGATCGTGACGCGGCACTTCTTGTGCGGACGCTCGATGACGACGCGGCTGACGCCGGCCTGAGCGCAGTTCTTCTTCACGAAGTCGCGGACGGCGAGGTCTTCATGGAGAAGCTTGCCGTATTCCGCACCGTCGGCGAACCAGCGGCTGTCCCAGGTGCGGTTGACCTGCAGGCGCAGGCCGATGGGGTTGATCTTCTGACCCATTAGATCTGCTCCTCTTCGACCTGACGCACCTTGATCGTGACCTGGCTGAACGGCTTCATGATCTTGCCGAACCGGCCGCGGGCGCGCGGACGGCCGCGCTTCATCACGAGGTTCTTGCCGACCCAGGCTTCGGCGACGACGAGCTCGTCGACATCGAGGCCGTGGTTGTTCTCGGCGTTCGCGATCGCGGACTGCAGGGTCTTCTTCACGTCCTCGGCGATGCGGCGCTTGGAGAAGGTGAGATCGGCAAGCGCCTTCTCGACCGGCTTGTTGCGGATCATCGCGGCGACGAGGTTCAGCTTCTGCGGGCTCGTGCGCAGCATGCGGCTCACGGCGATCGCTTCATTGTCCGCGACGCGGCGGGGGTTCTTTTCCTTGCCCATGTCTTACTTCCGCTTCGCTTTCTTGTCGGCCGCATGCCCGTAGTAGGTACGGGTCGGGCTGTATTCGCCGAACTTCTGACCGATCATATCCTCGGAGACGTTCACCGGGATGTGCTTCTTGCCGTTGTAGACGCCGAAGGTCAGCCCCACGAACTGGGGCAGAATGGTCGAACGGCGCGACCAGATCTTGATGACTTCGTTGCGGCCCGATTCCCGAACCTTCTCGGCCTTTTTCAGGACGTAGGAATCGACGAAGGGGCCTTTCCAGACAGAACGTGCCATGTGTGAGGCTCCTTACCGCTTCTTCTTCTGGTGACGCGACCGCAGGATGAACTTGTCGGTCGTCTTGTTCGAACGCGTACGGGCGCCCTTGGTCGGCTTGCCCCACGGGGTGACCGGGTGGCGGCCGCCGGAGGTCCGACCCTCACCACCACCATGGGGGTGGTCGATCGGGTTCATGACGACGCCGCGGACGCTCGGGCGGATGCCCTTGAGGCGGTTGCGGCCGGCCTTGCCGAAGTTCTGGTTCGAGTTGTCGGGGTTCGAGACCGCGCCAACGGTGGCCATGCATTCCTGGCGCACGATGCGGAGCTCGCCCGAGGAGAGACGGACCTGCGCGTAACCGCCGTCACGGCCGACGAACTGCGCATAGGTGCCGGCGGCGCGCGCGATCTGGCCGCCCTTGCCCGGCTTCATCTCGATGTTGTGGACGATCGTGCCGATGGGCATGGCCGAGAACGGCATCGCGTTGCCCGGCTTGATGTCGGCCTTGGCACCCGAGATCACGTTGTCGCCCACCGCGAGCCGCTGGGGCGCGAGGATGTAGGCCTGCTCGCCGTCCGCATACCCGATGAGCGCGATGAACGCGGTCCGGTTCGGGTCGTATTCGATGCGGATCACCTTCGCCGGCACGTCGAACTTGCGCCGCTTGAAATCCACGATGCGATAGAGCCGCTTCACGCCGCCGCCACGGCGGCGCATGGTGATCCGTCCGGTGTTGTTCCGGCCGCCCTTCGACGAAAGCCCCTCGGTGAGGGACTTCACGGGGCGGCCTTTCCAAAGCTCGGAACGGTCGATCAGAACCAGCCCGCGCTGGCCCGGCGTCGTCGGCTTGTACGATTTTAACGCCATGTCTTGCTGTCTTCCGTTGCTAGTTTCCCCTTGCGGGGGTCGATTTAAACTCGCTCGCCGCCCGGGGGGCGGCGAAGAACGCGACTCGGTTTTCCGAGGGGTGGGGCCCTATAGCAGAGCCCCGCTCCGAAGACCAGTGAGAAGGCCCGGAAATCAAAGACCGGTGGTCACGTCGATGGTGTTGCCCTCGACGAGCGTCACATAGGCCTTCTTCACGTCGCGCCGACGGCCGGGACGGCCGCGGAACTTCTTCACCTTGCCTTTGGTGAGGACGGTGTTGATCGCCTTCACCTTGACATTGAACAGCGTCTCGACCGCCTGCTTGATCTGCGGCTTCGTCGCGTCGATGCTCACCTCGAAGACGACGGCACCAGCCTCGGAGGCCATGGTGGCCTTCTCGGTGATGATCGGCTTGCGGATGACGTCGTAGAGATCCGGATTCACGCTCATTTCAGTCGCGCCTCCAGCGCTTCCACAGCGGCCCGGGTCAGCACGAGTTTGTCGCGGCGCAGGATGTCATAGACATTCGCACCGATGCTCGGCAGCACGTCGAGCCCGTCGATGTTGCGAGCGGCGCGGGCGAACTCCTCGTTCACCTGGGCGCCGTCGATGATCAGGACCTTCTTCCAGCCGAGATCGCCGATGGTCTTCGCAAGAACGCGGGTCTTGGCTTCCGCGATCTCCGCCGTCTCGATCACGACCAGATCCCCTGCCCCGGCCTTGGCCGAGAGCGCGTGACGCAGACCGAGCGCCCGGAACTTCTTGGTCAGGTCATGGGCGTGGCTGCGCGGGGTCGGCCCCTTGTAGGTGCCGCCCTTGCGGAAGATCGGCGCCTTGCGCGAGCCGTGGCGAGCGCCGCCCGTGCCCTTCTGGCGATAGATCTTCTTCGTCGAGTAGCTGACGTCGGAACGGCCCAGCACCGAATGCGTGCCCTGCTGGCGCTTTGCGAGCTGCCAGCGGACGACGCGGTGCAGGATGTCCGCGCGGGGCTCAAGCCCGAAGACGGACTCGTCGAGCTCGATCGACCCCGCCGGGCTCGCGTCCAGCTTGATCACATCCATCTTCATTCTTCAGCGCCTCCTTCGGGGGCTTCCACAGGCGCCTCGGCCGGAGCTTCCTGCGCAGCGGCACGGATCGCGGCCGGCATCGGAAGATCCTTGGGCGCAGCCTTCTTCACCGCGTCCTTGATGGTGACCCAGCCGCCCTTGGAGCCGGGCACGGCGCCCTTCACCATGATGAGGCCGCGCTCGGCATCGGTGCGGACGACCTCAAGGTTCTGGGTCGTGACGCGCACGGCCCCCATGTGGCCGGCCATCTTCTTGCCCTTGAACACCTTGCCGGGGTCCTGGCACTGGCCGGTCGAACCGTGGGAGCGGTGGCTGATCGACACGCCGTGCGAGGCGCGCAGACCGCCGAAGTTGTGCCGCTTCATGCTGCCCGCAAAGCCCTTACCGATCGAGGTGCCGGCAATGTCGACGAACTGGCCGGACACGTAGTGGTCCGCCGTGATCTCGGCACCGACCTCGATGAGGTTTTCGGGGCTCACGCGGAACTCGGCGAGCTTCCGCTTCGGTTCGACCTGGGCCTTCGCGAAATGACCGCGCATGGCCTGGCTCGTCCGCTTCGCCTTCGCGGAGCCCGCACCGAGCTGAACGGCCGAATAGCCATCCTTCTCGGCCGTGCGCTGCGCGACGACCTGAACATTTTCCATCTGCAGGACGGTGACGGGAACCTGCCGACCATCCTCCAGGAACAGCCGGGTCATACCCAGCTTCTTGGCTAGAACTCCGGAACGCATATCTCGCAACCTCAGAGCTTGATTTCCACGTCGACGCCCGCCGCCAGGTCGAGCTTCATGAGCGCGTCCACGGTCTGGGGGGTCGGATCGACGATGTCGAGGAGCCGCTTGTGCGTGCGGATCTCGAACTGTTCACGGCTTTTCTTGTCCACGTGGGGACCACGCAGAACGGTGAATTTCTCGATCTTGTTCGGCAGCGGGATCGGACCGCGCACCCGCGCGCCGGTACGCTTGGCCGTATTCACAATCTCGGCCGTGCTCGCGTCGAGCACCCGGTAATCGAAGGCCTTCAGCCGGATGCGGATATTCTGACCTTGCATGTCTGGCGCCTCTTGGGCTCATGGGTTGAAACAGCGCAGCCGGGACATGTGCCCCGGCTGCGGGGGAAGGCTTTCGCCCTCTTACTTGATGATCTTGGAGACGACGCCTGCGCCGACGGTG
>QKPN01000023.1 GCA_003258405.1 Rhodobacteraceae bacterium DSL-40
GCTACAAGATCGCCTATATGCGGCATCGGTCAGTCTCCTTGAACTCTTGGCAAAAAGGGGGCCACCCGCGCCCTTTTCCGGCGCGGCAGGCGGCAGGGTTTCGTTTGGCGTGTCAGGCCGTTTCTTCAGGCGGCGGTCTTCAGACCGCCGCGGCAGGCTCCAGCCCCGGCCTGACAGCCGCCGCAGGATCCTCGGGGGTCGTCTGACCCCGGCGCGCCATCCGGTGCATCAGCGGGCGAAGCGCCTCATAGGTCGCGCGATAGAACTCGAATTGCTCTGCATAGCGCGCATGACGGCCCGGATCTGGCTCGATCGTGCAATCCATCCGCACCATCGCCGCCGCGGCCTCGGGCAGGCTCGCGAATGCCCCGACCCCATGGGCCGCGGCAACCGCCGCGCCCATCGCGGTCGCCTCCGCCTCGACCGGCACCGAGATCGGTACGCCGGCGGCATCGGCATGCATCTGCATCCAGAAGGGGCTCCGCGTGGCGCCGCCGCAACCCACCATCTCTTCAACCGCCACACCGCGCTCGGCCATGGTCACGAGGATGTTGCGGGTGCCATAGACGACGGATTCGAGCAAAGCGCGCAGGATATGGGCGGGCGTGTGCTTCAGTGTCATGCCCCAGAGCGCCCCCTGAAGGTCGTAGTCGATGTAGGGATTGCGATTTCCTTGCCAGAAATCCAGTGCCACCAGCCCTTCCGCGCCGATCGGGATCGCCTCGGCGGCGCGCATCATTGCGGCAAAGCTGTCCTCCCCATGCATGTGGCAACCGACCTGATCGTGCCACCAGCGGATGACCGAGCCGGTCGAGACCTGCCCACCCTCCATCACGTAAAGATCCGGCACCACGCAGTCGGGATGCGGGCCGAAGATGCCCGGCACCTCGAGATCGCGATCGGTCATCGAGAGCACCAGATGCGAGGAGCCGGTGATGAAGGCCGTCCGGCCGGCCGCACAGACATCGAGCCCCAGCATCGCGACATAGGCATCCGTGCCGCCGCAGACGACGAGCGTCGCGGGGTCGAGCCCCATTTCGGCAGCAGCCTCGGGCGTGATCGGGCCGACGGGGGCGCCGAGCGGCAGAACCCGCGCAGGGAAGCGCTCGGTGATGCCCGAAAGCCCGATACGCCCGAAGAAATCTTCCGGCCAGCCGCCGCGGCGGCCATCGTAGAACCAGCGGTTGGTGATGTGGTTGTGGCCGAGCGAGAGCGCGCCGGAGAGGCGCAGGGCGAGATAGTCCGCCATCTCCATGAACCAGCGCGAACGGTCGAAGACCTCCGGCCGGGTTTCCCGAAGCCAGAGGATCTTGGGGATCGCCCATTCCGAGCTCACCCCGATCCGCGAGCGCCGGAGAGCGGCATCGCCGGTGGCAGCCATGCGGCGGGCCTGGGGCGAGGCGCGGTTGTCCATCCAGAGGATCGCCGGCATCGTCGGCTGCAGCCCTGCATCGAGGGCGACAAGTGTGCTCGAAGTGCCATCGGCGCAGATTGCGGCGATCTGACGGGGCGAGACATCGGCCATGCGGATCGCCTTCGCGACCGCTGTGCAGGCCGCCCGCCACCAGTCCGCCGGATCCTGTTCCGCCCAGCCGCTGTGGGGGTGGGTGGTGGCGTAGTCCGAGCTTGCGATGGCCCGCACGTTGCCGGAGAGATCCGCCACCAGAGCCCGCGCCCCGCCGGTGCCGCCATCGAGGCCGATCACATAACGTTCCGCGCTCATAGCCCTGCCTCCGCGTGATGTCCGCCCTTCTTCCGGTTCGCGCGAACTGCCACTGCAATGCCGATGAGCAGGAGCGCGCCCTGAATGATCTGACGCTTCCAGTCCGCCCAGCCTAGCAGCGCGGCCCCGCTCGCGAGCACCGCGAGGAAGAGGATCGCCACTGCTGTGCCGATGATGTTGGGTTTGCCGATATGGATCATCATCCCTCCGAGCAGCACAGCGGTCAGGCCGTTGATGAAGTAGGACGCGCCGATCATCGGCTGGCCCGAGGAAAGGCTCGCAGCAAGAAAGAGGCCTGCGAGCGCCGAGAGCCCCCCCGTCAGCACGAAGAGCATGATGAGGAGCCGCCGCGACGAGATGCCCGCCTCGATCACCGCCTCCTCGCTCTGGGCGATGGCATACATGTAATGCCCGAAGGTCAGCCGTTCCTGGAACACCCAGGCAATGGCATAGACGAGGAGCACCCCGAAGAGCACGAGCGGGAACGGCCCGATGTTGGTGGTGAGCAGGTCGGTCAGCAGGCCGTGCTCGGCGATGCGGATCGAGGTGCCCTTGCCGAGCGCCGCCGCGATCGAGGCGCAGATCCCGCCCGTCGCGATGGTGACGATGAGCGGCGGCAGGCCGAGCCCAGCGATGAGGAGCCCGTTGACAGCGCCCGCGATGAGCCCCGCGCCGAGGCCCGCGGCGCTCGCGACACCCCAGCCGTGGCCGGCGGCAAGCAGGGCCGCCGCGATCATGTTGGAGAGGGCCGCCACCTGCATGAAGGAGACGTCGATCTTGCCCGCGGCCATCACCCAGGTAAGGCCGAGGGTCATGGTGGCCATGATTGCGAAGCTCCGCAGGATCGTCGCGACATTGCCGGGTTCGAGCATTTCCGGCCGGAGGCTTCCGAAGATGGCGATCATCGCGAGAAGCGCGGCCACGAGCCAGAAGCGGCCGATGAGGTTCGAGCGCAGGGCAGGCCCGGTGCGTTCGGGCACGGCGGGACTGATGGCGGCTGTCATCGTCTGGTCTCCGTCTTTTTCGGAATGAGGAAGCGGACGGCGTCGTCAAGGATGTCGCGCACGCGAGGATCAAAGAGCAGGACGCCACCGAGCAGAATCGCACTGACGATGCCGTCGCTGTAGTAGTAGGGCATGCCGGCGAGCGCGAAGCCGTCGAGCAGCATCGTGATGAGGAAGGTGCCCGAAAGTGTTGCGAGCACCGAGGTGCCGCCCATCAGCGCCGCGCCGAGGAAGACCGCGGCATATGCGGGCATGAGCAGGTTTGCGCCCTCGTTGGTATCGGCCGTGCCGCTCTCGGCAAGGATCAGCACCACGGCGAGCACGGCACCGACGGCGCAGGCGACGAAGGCGAGCGCAGTGTAGGTCCGCGTCGGGATGCCGGAATAGAAGGCCGAGACCGGATTCTCGCCTGTGGCATAGAAGGCCGCGCCGTAGCGCGTGCGGTGCATCAACACCCAGGCGCACGCATAGATCGCGATCAGGAACACGAAGGAGACGCTGAAGCCGAGCACGCGGGCATCGTTGAGGTCGATGATGCCGGAGGTGAAGAAGTTCTGGAAGATCGTCCGGCCGCCGGAATAGAGGAAGGCCATCCCGGCCGCGATCGAGCCCGTCGCGATGGTGGTCACGATATCGGGCAAGCCGAAATGGCTGATCGCAATGCCGTTGACCGCACCGGCCACCACCCCGACGAGGATGCCCGATCCGATCGCGACCCAGAGCGGCAGGCCGCCCGCGATCGCGAACCCGATGGTCATTGCGGCGAAACAGGCCACGCCCGCGAAGGAGAGGTCAAAGCGGCGGACGATGACGACAAAGGTCAGGCCGAGCGCAGCGAGCCCGTTCGCTGCCATGTGGCGCGTCATGGCCGAGAAGTTTGCCTGCGACAGGAAGCGCGGCTCGGCCAGGGTGAAAAGCGTCGCCATTACGGCGACGAGGCCGAGAAAGGCCAGCACGCGGCCCGCGCCGTGCGGAAGCAGTCCGGATTTCATCATGTGTGGGCCTCCCCAAGAATTCCGGCCATGAGCAGATCGCCGCGCGGCATGTCTTCGGGCGCCGGCACCCGCTTGCCCCGGTAGAGTGCGATGGTTCGGTCGGCGAGGCCGAAGACCTCGTCACAATCGGTGGACATCACGATGACGGCGGCCTTCCTGCTCAGCTCGCGCATCAGACCGTAGATCCGGGAGCGGGCGCCGATGTCGACGCCGACCGTCGGCTCGACGAAGATGTAGAGCTCGGCCTCGGTGTAGAGGCCCTTGGCGATCACCACCTTCTGCTGGTTGCCGCCGCTGAAGCGGCCGACCGGCGCGCCGATGTCGGGCGGCTGGAGCGTGACCTCCTCGGCAAGCCGGCGCGCGGCACGGAGGTTGTCTGGTCGTCGCATCAGGCCGCCGCGGCGGGAGGCCTTGTCGAGCTTGGCAAGCGTCATGTTGAAGATGGAGGAACGCGACAGGGTAAGCCCCTCGGAGCGCCGGTCACCCGGCACGAGGAAGATGCCGCGGGCGAGCGCCTCGCCGGGCGAGGAGAAGGAAGCCTCCTGTCCCAGCAGCCGCATCGCACCGCGGTCGGGAGGCATCGCGCCGAAGAGCGCCTTGGAGAGCTCGTCGATGCCCGAGCCCACGAGACCGAAGACGCCGAGGATCTCGCCGCGGCGGGCGGCGAAGGTCAGGTCCTCGAAGGCCCCGTCGCGGGCCAGGCCACGGACCTCGAGCACTGCTTCGCCCCGGCTCGGCGCGGCATTCTTTTCCGGAAACACCTCGCCCAGGGTCTCGCCGAGCATGAGTTCGGCAAGCGACAGACGCTCCTCGCGCGCCTCCGTCACTGCGACCGTGGCAACCCGACGACCGCCGCGGAAGACGGAAAAGCGGTCGGCGATCTCGTAGACCTCGTCGAGCCGGTGGGTGATGTAGATGATCGCGATGCCGCTCTCCCGGAGATTGGCCATCAGCCGGAAGAGGATATCCTTCTCGACCTCGGTGAGCGTCGAGGTCGGTTCGTCGAGGATCAGCACCCTGATGTGCTCACCGGCGAGCGCCTGCAGGATCGCGACGATCTCGCGCTCGACTGCAGGCATTTCCCCCACCTTCCGCGACAGGTCGATCTCGACGGGAAAGCGCTTGAGGAGCGCCTGGCCGCGGCGTTCCAGTGCCTTGCGATCCATGCGGGCAAAGAGGCTGCCGCCCTCGGATTCTCGGCCCAGGAAGATGTTCTCGTAGCCCGAGATGTCCGGCACGAGCTCCGGGTGCTGCTGAACCGTGGCGATCCCGGCCCGGATCGCGTCTTGCGGGCTGTGGAAATGTACCTCGCGGCCGGCGAGTTCGATCCGTCCGCCATCCTTCACATGGATGCCGGAAAGGATCTTGATGAAGGTCGACTTTCCCGCGCCGTTGACGCCGAGAAGCGCGTGGATCTCACCCGGTTCGAGGCTGAAGTCGATGTCATGGAGCGCGACGAACGGGCCGAAGCGCTTTGTCACAGATGTGGCCGTAAGAGCTGGCAGCGCCATTCTCCCCTCCTTCCCGATCACGAAGTGCCATTGGACGAATGCGGGGCGGCCGCAGCGAGCCGCCCCCGGAGCCGGTCAGACCGCGCGAGTCCAACCGAGCTCCGCCGCACGTCCGGGCACGTCGAAATCATCGGGGATGCCGTCGGCGAGCATGTCCTGCTCGACCGCATAGGTCGGCGTAATGATGAGCCGTGGGGACTTCCGGCCAGCGAGGTGCTCATGGGCGTAGAAGACGCACATGTAAGCCATCTCGTAGAAGCTCTGGGCCATAGAGAGCTTGAGCGGCGTGCCGCCCGCAATGTAGTTGAAGGCCTGCGAACCGCCATCGATCCCGGTGAGAATGAGATCCGGGCGGTTGGCAGACCGTGCGGCCAGCGTGCCCTCAACTGCCGCGCCATCCCAGGCGCACCAGACCGCATCGACATCGGAATGCGCGGTGAGAATGTTGTCGACGGCCTGACGCGGCGTGACGTTGCCCGCCAGCGCGAAGGCCCAGTCCGCCACGACCTCGATGTCCGGGTATTTGCGCAACGTCCATTCCATGCCGAGCGTGCGCTGGTCCCAGCTCTCGTTCTGGGGCAGCAGCACGCGGGCGATGCGGCCCTTTCCGCCGAGCGCCCTGCAGATGTATTCGCAGGAATATTCACCCATGCCGAAGTTGTTCGACATCGCGGTGGTGTTGACCGTCACACCCGGAACCGCGCTGTCGGCGCAGAAGACGGGAATGCCTGCGCTGATCGCACGCTGGACGGCGGGGGCAATGGCCACGGCATCGGCGGGCGTGATGAAGAGCGCCTCGGGCTTGGAGGCAACGAGCGAGTCGATCTGGTCGGCCTGGGTCTTGGCATCGAAGCCGGCATCGGTCGTCGTGAGATTGCCGCCGAGCTCGGCAACCGCGGCGAGGAAGCCGTCCTGGAGGTGGCGGCCGGAATCGTAGGTCGTCCAGCCGAGAGCGGCGGCGAAGTTCCGGTCGGAATCCTGCGCGAAGGCCGCGCGTGCGCCGAGCACACTGGTCGCCGCAAGTGCGCCCGCGCCCCGCAGAAGCGTCCGGCGGTTCAGGTCGAAGGAAAAGCTGGTCATGGTGGTCTCCCTGTTGTCTGTGGCGCCGCGATGGCCGCGGCGGCGCGGGCTTGCCGCCCCGTTTTCCGGGGCCTTCTGGTCAGTTGAGATGCCGGAGCGCGACCGAGGCCTGGCGGACGGAGGGCGCGAGCGCCGTCCACTCCCGGAAGGCCTCGGCATAGCCCTCGGCAAAGTCTTGCCGCGGTGCGATGCTGCGGCTGATCCTCGGCGCGGTCAGCACGTCCTCGGTGCTGCGATTGCCCTCCGCGATCATCGCGAGCCGGGCCGCCCCGAACGCCGCGCCCAGATGGTTCGATTCCGGCACATCGAGCCGCACGCCGAGACAGGTCGCGATCATCGAGAGCCAGAGATCCGAGCGCGAGCCGCCGCCGATGGCGAGCAGCCGCTCGAAGGATGTACCGGTCCGGCGGAACGCTTCGGCGCATTCGGCCAGCGCGAAGGCAACGCCTTGGAGCACGGCGCGGGTAAGCATCGCATCATCGGCCCGGTGGCCGAGACCGACGAAGGCACCGCGGATTTCCGGATCGTCATGGGGCGACCAGCAACCATCGAGGAAGGGCACGAAGAGCACCCGGCAAGCCGGCAGCGGTTCGGTGCCCAGCTCGCCGACCAGCTCGGCCGCCGGACGCTTGAGCGTCGCGGCAAGCCAGTTGAGGCAGGAGGTGGCGGAGAGGATGACCGACATCTGGTGCCAGGTGCCCGGAACCGCGTGGCAGAGGGTCTCGATCGAATATTCGTGGCTCGGGCGCGGCTCGCCATTGGCGACGAAGAGCACGCCCGAGGTGCCGAGCGAGACCGTGCCGTCGCCATCGTGGACAACGCCCGTGCCACAGGCGCCGCAGGCATTGTCGCCGCCGCCCGCCGCAATCACCGGCCGCTTGGCCATGCCCCAGCGCGCGGCAAGCCCCGCATTCAGCTGCCCGGTTGCCTCAGTGCCCTCATGGAGCCGCGGCATCTGGCTCCGTTCCATCCCCGTCGCCTCGAGCAGCCGGTCGGACCAGTCGCGCGCGGCGTTATCCATCCAGAGCGTGCCGCTCGAATCCGCCATGTCGGAGGCCTTGTCGCCCGAGAGCCACAGGCGGATGTAATCCTTGGGCAGCAGGACGGTGCGGATCTTCGCGAATGTCTCGGCCTCATGCTTGCGGAGCCAGGCGAGCTTCGCCGCGGTAACGCCCGGCGTCGGCTTGCGGCCCGCAATGTCGCGCAGATCCGGCACCGCGGCGTCAAGCTCGGCGCATTCCGCGCCGCAGCGGGTGTCGTTCCAGAGGATCGCGGGTCGGAGCGGCGCGTCGGAAGCATCGAGCGCAGTCGCGCCATACATCTGCCCGGAAAGGCCGATGCCGCGCGTGGCGGAAAGCTCGCGGCCATGGGTCGCGGCAAGCCCGTCGACACTTTCCTCGACCGCCTGCCACCAGAGAGCCGGATCCTGCTCCGACCAGCCCCGATGCGGCCGCGAGACCGCGAGCGGGCGTGAGGCCTGCTCGGCGACGATGCGCTGCTCGTCGTCGATGAGCACTGCCTTCACCCCGGATGTTCCGAGGTCGATACCGAGATACATGCCATGTCCTCCCTGTGGCGCCCATTTTTTTTGCGTGGGCTGTCCATTTACGGCTGTCGTGTTTGCATCGCTCAGCTTCCGTTCCGAAGCGCTCCTTTCGTCTCTAACCAGCCTTTGAGGGGCGCAACCCGGCCAGATGCCGGTCAAGCGACTCGATCTGGCTGGCGGTCATGCGGAGGCCGAGCTTGCTGCGGCGATAGACAATGTCGGCAGCCGAACGGGCCCATTCCTCGCGCACGAGGTAGTCCACCTCGGCCTGAGTGAGCCCCGCACCGAAGTCCGTGCCGAGATCGGCGGGCGCGCGGGCGCCGTCCAGCAACTCGGGAAGCCGCGTGCCATACTGGCGGAACATGCGGAGCGCCCGGCGCTCGCCAAGCCAGGGATAGGCTTCCCGCAATGCCGCCAGCCGCGGGCCGAATTCCTCGATCGGAAACCCGCCGCCCGGCAGCGCCTCACGTCCCGACCATCCCGCACCCGCCGCGATCTCGCGCGCCCGATCGCCGGGGAGAAGGCTCTCGAGGCGCGCGAGGACGGCCTCGGCGAGGCGTCTGTATGTGGTGATCTTGCCGCCATAGATGGTAAGGAGCGGCGCGGGGCCATCCGTCCGCACGTCGAGCACATAGTCTCGCGTCGCGGCCTGCGCCGCACCGTCACCACTGTCGTGAAGCGGGCGAACACCGGAATACGACCAGACCACCTGAGCCGGCGTCACCGGCCGGATGAAGTAGGCGCTGACAGCGCGACAGAGATAGGTGATCTCCTCCTGACTCGCCTCGATCCGGTCGAGCGAGCCGTCATAGTCGCGATCGGTCGTGCCGATCAGCGTGTAGTCCTGTTCATAGGGGATGGTGAAAACGATCCGACCGTCGGGGTTCTGGAAGATGAAGCACCGGTCGTGGGTGTAGAGCTGCGGAACCACGATATGCGAGCCCTGCACCAGCCGCACGCGCGCCTTCGCAGCGCCGCCCGTCGCCATGCCGGCAAGCTCGTTCGCCCAGGGGCCACCCGCATTCACCAGCACCCGCGCCCGGATCTCGCGAACGGCTCCGGTATCACGGTCACGCACCCGCACCGTCCAGCCTTCGGCATCCGACCCCAACGCGATGCAGACCGTGTGGGGCGCGATCACCGCGCCGTGGCCCTTGGCCGACTGAGCATTGAGGATGACGAGACGGTTGTCCTCGACCCAGCAGTCGGAATACTCGAAGCCCCGCCGGAGCGAGGGCCGGAGGCCGCTGCCGATCTCGCTGCGATGAAAATCTACCCGCGACGTGCCAGGCAGACGGGTCCGCTTGCCTAGATGATCGTAAAGGAAGAGGCCCGCGCGGAGCATCCATGCTGGCCGCATTCCGGGCGTCTGTGGCAGCACGAAACGCAGTGGCCGGACGATATGCGGCGCAATCGACCATAGCCGCTCACGCTCTTCGAGCGCCTCGCGCACCAGACGGAATTCATAATGCTCGAGATAGCGCAAGCCACCGTGCAGGAGCTTCGTCGAGGCCGAAGAGGTCGCTCCGCCGAGATCCCCCTTCTCGCAGAGATAGACCTTGAGCCCGCGCCCGGCGGCATCGCGCGCCACGCCGCAACCATTGATGCCGCCGCCGATGATGGCGAGGTCGAAGAGCTCAGACATGGTCCGCCTCCGCGCGCGCTCCTCCGGCCGGCGCAGGTGCCTGCGCCGCACCGCGGGCTGCGAGAATGCGTTCGGCAATCTCGACGAAGCCCTCGCCGCCCCGGTTGTGCGCCACGAACCGCGGCAGCGCGTGACCTGAGCCGCGGAATTCCTCGACATTCGCGACGCCGCAGGAATTTGGAAAGAAGGAGAACATCGGCCCGTCATTCGGACTGTCACCGACGAAGATCACCCGGTCCTTCATCGCATCGAGGTCGAAGCCCAGGATGTCCGCCGCGAAGATCCTGCTCATCGAGAGCTTGTCGTAGTCGCCGAACCAGCCATTCACATGGATCGAGGAAAGCTTCGCGATCGCCCCCTCCTCCTTGAAGATCCCGAGCACCCGCTCGACCTCGCCCGCAGGCAGCGGATCGACATCCTCGCAGACATCGATCGCCAGATCCGCTTCGCGGTAGAGCTGGTCGGAAGCAATGCCGGTCCCTGGGACCTCGCGCAGGATCCGCTCGCGCAGATGTTCGAGGCGGGCACGATTGACGCGGCGCTCGTCATCGGTGGCGAAGAAGCGCTGGCGCATCTTCCGCGCCGCGCGGTCATAGGAGAAGTAGAAGGCGCCGTTTTCGCCCACCACCCCCGCAACCGGCCAGAAGCGTGCAATCATGTCGCACCAGCCCGCAGGCCGGCCAGTGATCGGCACCACCTCGAGGCCCGCCTGGGCGAGGCGTTCGAGAGCGGCATAAGCGCCGGCGGGGAGCTGACCCTCGGTCGTGAGCGTGTCGTCAATATCTGTAAAGACGGCGACGACTTCGGAGAGGGCCGCAGGCGAAAGCTCGTCGAGCGGGAGCATCAGCATTCCTCCTCGATGAAGGCCTCGAGAATTCCCATGTCGGCCGCGAGATCGAGCATGGAGTAACGGTCGCGCATCTCGCGCGAATGCCGTACCGCTTGGCGGTAGAGGTCGCGATCCATCCCGATCTCTTCGGCCGTAGCCCCGCCGCCGGCCGCCCGCAGATGCGCAGCGAGATCGGCGGCAGGCATCGACATGGCCTGAAGCAGCGGCCGGATCTCGGGCCAGAGTCGCTGCAGATCGGCATTGAATTCCGCCGCACGCGCGGCATCGAACGCCTTGGCCCGACAGGCCTTGATGCAATCACCGACCGCCGCGTCCGGATAGCGCCGCCGCAGATCCGCTTCATCGAAATCGTTGGGGCGGATTTGGGGAGCCTCGTCACGCGCCAGGATCAACTCCTGAAGCCGCGCCATGGTGACTGACGCGACACCAACCTGCTGGCCATGGACGGTGCCCGGATGCGCCGCGCCTGCGAAGCTGTCGATCCAGTGAGAGATCTGGTGCTCTCCCATGGAGCCGGGGTGGCTCATGCCGACGAGGCTGATGCCGAAGCCGCCCAGCGTCAGGATGCGGTGAAGATAGCCGACCGCCTCATGATCGCGCCGGCCGAGCCCGGCGGAGCGCGCCATCGTCGCCGCCTCGTCTTCGGTCTGGAGCACGTAGGGAGAAGTGGCGTAGCGGGTGCCGAGCAGGCGATGGGAGAAATACCAGTCGACCTGGGCGCTCGCCCGGCAGAGGCTGTCACCGAACCCGGCCGCGATCAGGTATTGCGGCGCCTCGGCCGAGATGCCGATGTCGAGGAAGACCCCCTTCGCCGCATGGGCGGGCTGCGTGGTCTTGAGCCCGCTGTCGAGCGTGATCGAGGCGGTTGTTGAGGTGTAGCCGTTCATCGAGGGTGCGGTGCCGAAGACGCTGTAGGCGCGGCCATCGCCCGCGGTGACGTATTTGCAGAGATCGTTGATCGTTCCCGATCCAACCGCAACGAGCGCGTCCGCGCCCTGCGTCCGTTCGCGCAGCGCTCGGACCTCAGCCTCGTCGGCATGGGGCGCCTCGAGCACCACAACCTCAGCGCGCGCGCCGAGCGCCCGGGCAATCGCATAGCCGTAGACGTCATAGGTCGCGACATCGGCCACCACCGCGTAGCGCTCGGCGGGCATCACACCCGCAAGCAGGCCAGCTTCGGCGCCGCGAAGGCTTTCCTCGATGACCACGCAACCGAATGGAACCTGCGCCCGCGCGCCCGTGTCGGGGTCGATCCAGCGCCCCGCTGTCACGTCGTCGATCAGTGCCGTCCAGTTCTGCCGTCCCTCCGGTGCGAGGACGGCTGCAGCAGCCGCTTCCATGGGCACCCTCCCTTGGTGTCTTGCATCGTTGTTCTTTGTCGTTGATTGACAATTTCCACATGTCTCTGCCATTTGTCAATGACATTTGTTTTTATCATTTGGCATTTTCCAAATCCGCTCCGCTGGACAGAACGCGCCCGCTCTGGCAGTGCTGTGGAGACAAGGAGAGACAATGGCCCGATCAGCCCAGCCCCAGGACAAGGCCGCCCGTCGGCGCATGGCGCCCCCGATGCAGTTTGGCGGCGACCTCGTTCTCTGGGCCGCTTGGCTCTATTACGAAGAGGGACTGAAACAGGACGAGATCGCGCTCCGTCTCGGCATCTCCCGTGCCTCGGTCTTCAATCTGCTGCAAAAGGCGCGCGACGAGGGGGTCGTGACCATCACCATCGACCCCTCGCGAATCGCACGTGCCGATCTCGCGATGAAGCTGCATGAGCTCTGGGGCCTCGCGGAGTGCTACGTGCTGCCGAACGAGGGCGGAGATACGCCGCTCCACGACCGGATCGGACGGCTCGGCGCGCGCATCGTCGAGCAGAAGATTGGCGACGAGGACATCATCGGCGTCGCTTGGGGCCGCACTGTCCTCTCTCTCTCCAAGGCGCTTTCACCGATGCAGCATCCGGGTGTCACCGTCGCCCAGCTCACCGGCAGCTCGATGGCGACACACGATTTCTCACCGGAATTTTGCACCTCGAACATCGCGAGCCGCCTCAACGCCCGCTGCGTGAACCTGCATGCGCCCGGCGTGCTCTCGAACGCCGCAATGAAGGATCTCCTGATGCGGGAGCCGATGATCGAGCAGCATTTCGCGCTGCTCCGGCGCTGCACAATGACACTCTTTGGTGTAACGCACCTCGACGGTCCGACGCTGCTCCAGAACAGCGGCTTCATGCAGCCGAGTTTCATCGAGGAATACCGCGCCGCCGGAGCGGTCGGCTTCGCTTCCGGTTATTTCTTCGACATCGAGGGTCGGATCGTCACCACGGATTTCGACAGCCGCCATGTCGTGATGCCGCTGGAGGATTTCCGCCGCGTGCCGAGCCGGATCTGCATCGGCGGCGGAGCGTCGAAGTTCGAGGCGATCCGCGGCATGCTGCGCGCGCGAATCGCCACGATTCTGATCACGGACCAGACGACGGCCGAAGCCCTCGTCTGATATAATTGCACTGGAGCGCTTCAGCCGTCCCGCGCGGGCTCAGGGGTGATCTCCGCGCCGCGCACGGCAACCACGGCGAGGCAGTCTCCGGTTTTCACGAGGCCCGGGAAATGCCGGGCCGCCAGCAACCCTCCGCGCCGGGCATGGTAGATCTTCGCGGGCTGGCCCGTGCGCGCAACTGGCCAGACTCGCGCGATCGCCGCACCCTTCTCGACCTCGTCGCCGAGATCGGCAAGCGGCTCGATCAGGCCGTCATCCTCGGAAAAGACAAAGCAGTCGCCGTCGGGCATGTCGAGCTCGACACTTGGCGCGAACTCGGGTTCGGCATCCAGAATGCCGGCATGGATCAGGAAGTTGCGCACGCCCTTTCGCGCAATGCCGATCGAGCGCGCAGTGGCCGTGCCGCCGCCGCCGAGCTCGGTCGAAACGAAGACCTTGCCGTGGTTCTCGACCGCGGTGTCGAACATCCCCACATTGTCGATCTCCAGCAGCACCATGGAGTAAGGCGCATTGAACGCATGCATCGCCGCGATGCACGCCTCCTCCTGCATCTTTGCCTCCAGCCGATGCGCCGCCGCGAAAGGCACGAAATCGAGCGTCTTGCCCCCTGAATGAAAGTCGAGCACGAAATCCGCCATCGGCGCGAGCACTGTGTCAAAATAGTCGGCGATCTTCTCCGTGGGCGAGCCGTCCGGACGGCCGGGAAAGGTCCGGTTGAGATTCCCGCCGTCCAGCGGCGACGTGCGGGTGCCTGCGCGGAAAGCCGGCGTATTCATGAAGGGGACAATGATGACACGCCCGCGGATCTGCTTCGGATCAAGCTCCGAGGTCAGGGCCTGAAGCGCGGCGGGCCCCTCGTATTCGTCGCCGTGATTGGCCCCCGTCAGCAACGCCGTCGGCCCCTCGCCATTGCGGAAGACGGCGATGGGGATCATCACCGATCCCCAGGCACTGTCATTGCGGCTGTAGGGGAGACGCAGGAAGCCGTGACGCACCCCGTCCTCATCAAAAGGCACGGTACAGACGATCGGGTTTTCCGGGCGGGAGGTAGCGGCATTCACGGCGGTCAGTCCTTCACGAAAAGCTTGCGGGGCACATTGGCAAGGCACTCGGGGGCTGCCTCGCCGATCACGATGCTCTCGGTGATCTCGAAGCCCCAATCCTCCATCCAGAGGCCCGTCATGAAATGAAAGGTCATGCCGGGTTCGAGCACCGTCTTGTCACCGGGCCGGAGCGAACAGGTCCGCTCGCCCCAGTCAGGCGGATAGCTGAGCCCGATTGGATAGCCCGTCCGGTTGTCCTTCTCGATGCCGTGCTTGCGCAGGACGCCGAAGAAGGCATTGGCAATATCCTCGCACATTAGACCGGCGCGGGCTTTCTCGAGCCCGGCCTCCATGCCTTCGAGCACCGCCTTCTCGGCATCGAGAAAGGTCTCGGTGGGCTTGCCCAGAAAGATCGTGCGCGAAAGCGGGCAGTGATAGCGGTTATAGGCCCCCGCAATCTCGAAGAACGTCCCCTCTCCCGCGCGCATCGGCAGATCATCCCAGGTGAGATGCGGCGCCGAGGCGTCGGCGCCCGAGGGCAAAAGCGGCACGATGGCAGGATAATCGCCGCCCGCTCCGATCTCCGGATCGTAGCGCAGGCCCGCGTCATAGATCTCGGCGACGAGGTTGCACTTCCGCATACCCGGCTCGATCACGTCATAGATGCGCTTGTGCATCCGCTCGACGAAGCGCGCGGCCACACGCATGTATTCGAGCTCCTGCTCCGATTTGACACCCCGCTTCCAGTTGACAAGGCCCGTCGCATCGACGAGCCGAGCGTTGGGCAGCCCCTTCTCGAGGGCGGCGTAGGACCGGGCGGAAAAATAATAGTTGTCCATCTCGACGCCGATACTGCCCTTGTCCCAGCCGCGCTCGGCCAGAACTCCCGTGAGATACTCCATCGGATGACGGACCGCCGATTGCACGTAGTGGTCGGGGTAGCCGATGATGTCGGCCTCGCTCATGAAGCAGGTGCGCAGTGCGCCGTTCGCATCCTGGCCACGCCCGAACCAGACCGGATCGCCATCGCCCGCAAGCAGGACGCATTGCGGAACGTAGAAGGACCAGCCGTCGTATCCCGTGAGCCAGGCCATGTTGGAACTGTCATGGCAGATCAGCAGATCGATCCCGGCCGCCTCCATCGCCGCGCGGGTCTTCGCGATCCGCGCCGCATATTCCTCATGCGTAAAGTGCAGAACCGGCTCGACCATGTCTCGCTCCTCCTCTTGCCTGTGTGCCTGCGGCACGCCGCAGTGTTCGCGGCTGGGCGGAAACCTGCACGACCCCGCCCGCCTGAAATGTCATGTCACGAAAGCCTGCCCGGCACCTGTGGCCTCCGCCCGAGCCCGGGCAAGCGTTGCGATCACAGTGTCCTGAACCCCCGTTCCGGTCAGATCGGCGATGGTGATAGCCTCCGGCCCCGGGCGCCCACCGGTTCTGCCCGAAAGCACGTCGCCAAGTTCGGCGAAATCTGACTCGGGCGCGACGTTTCCCGCTGCAATCGCGCTGCGAAGCTCGCCCAGCGCGCGGGTCTGTGACAGCCGGTCAGCCACATAGAGGTCGGCGCGGGCGAGGCAGGCCGGGTCGAGCTCGTTCTTGGTGTGCTGGTCCGAACCCATCGCCGTTACATGCTGGCCCGGCTCGATCCACTCGGCCAGCAAGATCGGGGCACGCGCAGGTGTCGTCGTGACGATGATATCGGCACCGCGCACCGCGGCTTCCGCGTCCGCCTCCGCCGAGGCCGCGATCCCGAGTTCCTGCATCATCTCGGTCGCGGCCGCCGCGGCCTTCGCCACGTCCCGCCCCCAGAAGACCGCCTCGCGGATCGGCCGAACGAGGCAGAGCGCGCGGAGCTGCATCCGCGCCTGAAGCCCGGTTCCGAAGATCGCCGCGCGCCGGGCATCGCTCCGCGCAAGCGCGCGCGCCGCGACCGCACCAGCCGCCGCTGTTCGGACATCCGTCAGGTAGCCGTTATCAAGCAGAAGTGCCTCGACCCGCCCCGTCCGGGCCGAGAAGAGCACCATCAGCCCGGAAGTCGAGGGAAGGCCAATCTTCGGATTGTCAAAGAAACCGGGAGAAACCTTGATTGCGAAACTCTCCACGCCGGGGACATAGGCGGTCTTCACATCGACCTCGCCATTGGCATCGGCAATTTCCATCGAGAGGATCGGTGGCATCACCACACCACCTGCAGCCAGCGCCCGGAACCCGCCCTCTATCGCATCGATCACGTCAAGATCGAGAGCAACGAGGCTGCGCAGGTCCGCTTCGGTCAGAACCCGAACTGCCATCTCATGCCTCCTCGGCCATCAGGTCCACATCCTCGCCGGAGACGATCCGGAGATGCAGCCCCATGTCGATATTTGCGCCCGAAAGCAGTGCAACCACCGGCCCCTTGGGCTGCAGTTTTCCGGCCAGCAGCGCCCCGACGCCCACCGCCGCCGCCCCTTCGATCACCTGACGCTCCTCGGCATAGCAATGCCGGATCCCCGCCGCGATCTCCGGCTCGGAGAGCAGAATGACCTCATCGACGAGATCGCGCACCATCGGGAAGGTGACCTGGTTCCCGAGGCCAATGCCGCCCCCGAGCGAGTCGGCGAGTGAAGGCAGCTCCTCGACCTGCACCGGTTGGCCCGCGGCGAGGCTCTCAGCCATCGCCGCACCGCGCGCCATGGAGATGCCCACGACCCGGATATCGGGCTTGCGCGCCTTGAGCGCCGCGGCCACGCCCGCGATAAGCCCCCCGCCCGAAAGCGGCACAAGCGCCATCGCCATGTCCGGCACGGCCTGGAGCATCTCGAGCCCGAGCGTTCCCTGCCCTGCAACCACGCGCGGATCGTCGAAGGGCGGGATCATCGCGAGCCCCTCCTCGCGCACAAGTCGCTCAACCTCCTCCTGGGCGTCATCCTGGGAGCGCCCGATGATGCGGACCTCAGCCCCCAGCGCCTCTATGGCCCGGAGCTTGTTGGCGGGCACCAGCCGTGACATGCAGACCACAGCGCGAATGCCCGCCGCACGGGCGGCGTGGGCAAGCGCGCGCCCATGATTGCCGGTTGAGGCACAGACGACGCCGCGCGCCCGTTCCGCCACGCCAAGCTGCGCCACCGCGTTTGACGCCCCCCGCAGCTTGAAGGCCCCGGTGATCTGGTGATTCTCGCACTTGAGCCAGACCGGCACTCCAATGCGCGCCGTGAGGGCAGGCGAGGGTTCAACCGGGGTCTCGCGCACGAGCCCCCGGATGCGCGCCTGCGCCGCAAGGATATCCTCCAATGCGACCGGGTTCATGCCGTCACCCACGTGCCAGAAAGCAGACGCCCATAGCCCGCGAGCGGCGCAGCCAGCCCCGCTGCGGCACGCAGTTCGCGGATGCAGGCCTGGTTCGAGGTCACCACCGGCTTGCCGATCCGCGCCTCGATCTGCCCGGCGAGCGCAAATGCAGGCAAGGCGGTGCAGGAGATGAAAAGCGCATCCGCCTCCGGATGATCGGCGGCTTCCGCCGCCGCGAGAATTGTCACCGCATCCACACGTGCCATCTCACGGTCATCCTCGAGCCCGAGACAGACGGCCCGCAGGATCTCGAATCCTGCTGCAGCGAAAAAATCGGCGACCGGCGAGGTCGTCTCGGGAAGATAGGGCGTCATGATCGCGATGCGCCGCGCGCCGAGATCCCGCAGCGCCCGCGCACCGGCAGCGGCGGGCGTAACGATCGGTATGCCCGGTCGGACCGCGCCGATCGCGGTCTGCACTGCCTCTTCCCCGATCACCACAGAAGCCGAAGTGCAACCGTAGCAGATCGCGGCAAGCATCCTGCCCGGGACCAGCAGCGCCGCCGCCTCGCTCAGGCGCGGCAGCATCGCGCGGAGGTTCTCCGGGGTCGTCGGGTTCGCATAAGCGATCCGCGTCCCGTGCAGCGCCGCGGCATCCGGCGGGATCGCGCGCACAATGTCGCCTTCTGTCGTCATATCGGTCGCCAGCAGGATGAGCCCCAGCCGTCGGGGTTCCGGTGCAAATTCGACGGTCAGCGCGGCCTGCTCGACCGCACAGCTCACACGACCAGAACCGGACATGTCGCAAGCCCTGTGACCTTGTGGGAAACGCTGCCAACCAGATAACTCTCGAGCGAACCGAGTCCACGGCTGCCGACCACTATCAGATCCGCGCCATGCTCCTCTGCAAAGGCAACGATGCTGCGCGCAGGCTGGCCGTTCTTCACGAAGGCCCGGATGCTGATGCCCCGCTCCGCCGCGCGAGCCTTGGCATGATCTGCCACATCGCGTGCATAGTCGCGCATCGCGTCGTCGATCTGCTCGGGCTCGTCTGGCCGCACCATGGAGAAAGACGCCTCGAGCATGCTGTAATGCCGGAAGACCGTCAGAACCTGGAGCTCGGCGCCGCAGAGGCGCGCAAGCTCGATACCCTTCTCGAGCGCGGCTTCGGCGCCGCGCGAGCCGTCATAGGCGACAAGGATGCGCTTGAACATTCAGGAAGTCCTAGTGGAAGGCGAGATCACGCAGGAAGAGCGCGATCTGTGGGAAGAAGATGAGCGCGACCGAAACGCTAAGCAGCATGATGATGAAAGGCGGCGTGCCGCGGATCACCTCCATGTAGGGCCGCTTGAAGACGGCGATTGCAGTGAAGATGTCACAGCCGAAGGGTGGCGTCGCCGACCCGATCGCAACCTGGAGCGTGATGATCGTGCCCACCAGCACTGGATCGAGCCCAACATCTTTCACCACCGGCGCAAAGATCGGAACCAGCACGAGAATGACGACGATCGGATCGACGAACATGCAGCCGATGAAGAAGGCGATCGAAATCACGAAGAGCACCCCGATCGGCCCCATGTCGGAAATCCCGACGCCCTCAAGGATATGCTGCGGGATCTGGGCAAACGAAATCACCCAGGAAAATGCCGCACCCGCGCCGACAAGGATGAAGACGACGGCAGTGATGAGGCCCGTCGATTTCGCTGTGGCATAGACTGCCCGCAAACCCATCGAGCGGAAGACGAGCACCTCGAGGATCAGCGCATAGAGCACGCAGGCCGCCGCCGCCTCGGTCGGGCTGAAGACGCCACCGTAGATTCCGCCGATGATGATGGCGGGAAAGCCGAGTGGCCAGAGCGCCTGCCGCACCGCCACCAGCCGCTGCCCCCAGCTGGCCTTCGGCTCGGTCGGCACACCGTGGCGCGTTGCATACCACACGCTGTAGGTCGAGAAGAGCAGGAGGATCAGCAGCCCCGGCCCGATGCCTGCAATGAAGAGCTCCGCGATCGAGGTGTTGGAGACGACACCATAGATGATCATGCCGATCGAGGGCGGGATCAGGAAGGCGATGTCGGAGGAGTTGACAATGAGCGCGAGCACGAAACTGTCGTTATAGCCCGCCTTGAGCATCCGCGGCCGCAAGGGCGAGCCCACCGCGACCACCGTCGCCTGAGTCGAGCCCGAAACGGCGCCAAACATGGTACAGGCAGCTGCCGTCGAGACCGCAAGGCCACCCTTCACATGGCCGACGAAGGCCATAACCATGTCGATGAGCCGGCCTGCGGACTGCCCGCGGGTCATGATGTCGGCGGCAAAGATGAACATCGGCACCGCGATGAGCGAGGCGGGCCGGATGCCGGCGAGGATCTGCTGGATCATTGTTTCGAGCTGCCCGAAGCCGCCGAAGAGCGAGTAGAATCCCACGAAGGAGCCGACGATGAGCGGAATCATCATCGGAAACCCCAGCAGGAGCAGCACGATCATGGTCAGGAAAATGGTAAGTGCCAATGCGCCGCCCCCTCAGATCTCGAGTTCGTCTTCCTCGTATCCCTCCAGCACGATCGTGGAGAGATAGATGTCCTTCTCGACCAGATTCTTGATCGCTGTGAGCAGGTACTGGACGCCCGTCATGAAGAAGCCGACGGGCACCCAGACATAGATCCACCACACCGGGATCTGCATCGCAGGCAGGATCCGCCCCTGCCCCTTGAGGGTCAGGATGTAGCCGAGCGCATACCAGCAGAGGCCGAGCATGAAGGTCGCCGTCACCAGCGCGATCAGCACCATCATCGCCTTGCGCAGCGGCGGCGGGAAGGTATCGAACAGCGCTGACATGCGGATATGCCGCCCGTGGCGTGCCGCGTAGCTGATGCCCGCGAAGGTGATGAAGACGATCAGCACACTGTTGAGCTCCTCGGTGAAGAAGAGGCTCGATCGGAAGACGAAACGCCCGACGACGTTCGCCACGGTGTTGAGCGCCATCAGCAGCACCCCGGCTGCCAGCATGACGGATTCGATGCGCGCGATGGTGCCGTCGATCACCCCGAGCACCCCTGGCAGCGTCGAGTCACGCGAACTGTGGGATTCCGTATCGTTCAAGCCCAGCCCTCCCGGCCCGGTGTTGCGAGGCCCTCGCCCCGGGCAGCTGGCCCCGGCCCAGCCGCGCAGGGCGCGCGCCCTGTTGCGGCCCTACTGCACCGCCTGCAAGTCAGCCTTCATCTGATCGAGGATGGCCTTGCCGCTGTCCCCGGTCATGCCGACGAAGGTCTCCTCGACCTGACCGGCGGTATCCATGAACGGCTTGCGCTCCTCTTCGGAGAGAATGTTGATCTCCATGGAAGGCTTCTCTTCCTTGATCTTGGCGAGCGACTCGTCCTGGAGCCCCTGCTGATACTCGAGGATGTATTCGAAGGCGGCATTGGAGGCGTTCTGGATCAGCGTCTGATCCTCCTCACCGAGCCCATCGTAGAAGCCCTTGTTGGCCATGACCGCGGTGGTGAAGTTGTTGTGCCCGATACAGGTCACAACGTCCGTTACCTCGTAGATCTTGGTGGATTCGAGAAAGAAGCCCGGATTTTCCTGGCCCTGGATGATGCCCGTCTGAAGCGCCCCGTAGACCTCGCCCCAGGGAAGCGGCGTCGGCGTCGCACCGAAGGCCTTGTAGCTCTCGACCAGAAGCGGGTTCGTCATCACCCGGAACTTGACCTCGTTGAGGTCCGCCGGGCTGTGTACTGGCGCCTGCGTGGTCATGCAGACCTCACCTTCCGGGAACATGGTGAGAAGTTCGAGCCCCTGCTGGGCATAAAGCTCCGGGAACATCTCGTGGATCGCCTTCGAGGTGCGGAAGAACTCGAAGAGCTGCCCCTGATCCTGCGGCAGCAGATAGGGCACGAAGAAGACCTGCGCCTCGGGGATCAGGGCGCCGGTAAAACCCGGGGACTGGTCCACGAACTGGAGAATGCCTGCCTGGGCCTGCTCCATGATGTCCGCGCTTTCACCGAGCGTGCCGAAGGGAAAGAGCTGGATCTCGTGATCGGAATTGGCCTCGATCTCCTCCTTGAACTTCTGGGCGTAGACGCCCTGCACCTCCGTCATGGCTTCCTCGAAGGCATAGCGCCATGTGTCGGCACTGGCGATACCGGCTGCCATCACGCCGATGGCGGTACCGGCCAGCAGAAGAATACGACCTGACATTCTCGTCTCCCGAACTGAATTCCGTAGGCTGCAAAGCTGCGCACCTGTCCGGGCAAGCCCGGAAAGGGGAAAGGCGGTCAGCCGACCACCTGGATGTTGCGCATTATTCCCCGGCGTCACGTGCTCCATGAGCACTGCGGCGACGTCTCACTCCCCTGAACGGTGAAACAGAGACAAAAGCATGTCAATTTCAATATTGAACCATGACAATGCTTCCAGCATGGCTGGAGAACCGCCTGTCGGCCTAGAGTGCGAGCATCGCCGGTTCCGGCTGGTTGCGCAGCAAATGCGCAACGATACCGAGACCACGGGCGAGATCCTCTTCCTCCTCCGGACCTCCAAGACAGATCCGAACTCCTGGATGCCGTTGCGCATCGCTCGTCGCGAAGGCCCCGCCCGGTGCAAGCGCGACGCCACGGTGGCGCGCATGGGCGACAAAGGCCTCCTCGCTCCACTGCCCCTCGAGCGATAGCCAGATATGCAGACCGCTCGGGACAGCGGCATGCGGCGTTCCCACGAGACACCGCGCCGCGATCCGGTTGCGCCTGTGCAGTGCAGCCTGCTGCCAGGCGAGCAGCTCGGCGGCGGTGCCATCGGCGACCCAGCGCGTCGCCACCTCCGCCACGAGCGCCGTGGCCATCCAGTTCGTCACCAAATGTCGGTTCATCGCCGCGGAAACCAGCGTCTCGGGCATCACCAGATATCCGTAACGCAACCCCGGCAACAGGCACTTGGAGAAGCCCGTGAAGTAGAACACCCGCTCGGGCGCAAGTGCCGTCAGCGGCGCAGGGCGGCCCGGGCTCAGCGGTCCGCCCGCGTCATTCTCGAGGATAAGCACATTGTGGCGGCGGGCGATTTCGCAGATCTCATGCCGTCGCTCGAGACCCATCATTCGAGCCAGAGGATTAAGGCCGTTCGGCACAACGAAGAGCGCCTTCACACTCGTCTGGCGACAGGCCTGATCGAAGGCGCCGGGCTCGATTCCCTCCCCGTCCACAGGCAGACCGGCGAGACGAAGTCCGAGATAGCGCGCGAGAGACGGCAGGGTGTGATGGCCATACTCCTCGGTCAGCACGAGGTCGCCCGGAGACGCCGCGGTCATCAGCGCAACCGTCATGGCCGCGGTGCTGCCATTGGTGGGGAGGACGAGATCGGGTTGTGTCTGCACCCCGCAGCGCGCAAGCCAGCGCACCCCCACACGCCTATGACGCGCAAGAGCCGCCCGCGGCCGAAAAGAGAAGAGCGCATCGTGGGGCAGATCCTGCGCCAGACACGAAAGCGCCGCTGAAAGGCGTTCTCCATGGAGCGCCGATCCAACCGGCGTGAGCATTGAGCAATCGATCACCGCATCGCTCTCGCGCAGCCGGTGCCACGGTGTCTTCGTCTCCGTGACGCTCTCGCGCACGAAGGTGCCGCGCCCGACCTCGCCGCTGACCACGCCAAGCCGGACAAGTTCCTCATAGGCCCGGCTGATGGTCTGGACGCTGAGCCCAAGCTGGTAGGCAAGCTCGCGATGTGTCGGCAACCGCTCGCCCGCCCGCAGCTCCCCGGCCTCGATCGCCTGCACCAGCGCTTGTGCAAGGGACCTGTAGGCTGGACGCTTCAGCGTCGTAGGATCTGGCAGCCAGATTGTCATGATATTCCAGCCTACGCCTTTCAGGACAATTCACAAGAGGTGGTTGCACCGCATCGGCAGGCATCGCGGCAGGATAAGCGATGCCGCCGGGATATGGAATCCCTCCGGCAAGGCGCTTGCCCGGGCCCGCCCGCCATTGACAAGTCGCGCGGGCAACCCTCAGGCTTCCGCCATGTCCCGCCTTGCCCTTGATGACCGCGATATCAAGATCCTCTCGGTGCTGAGCCGGGAAGGCCGGATCTCGAAAACCGAGCTGGCACGGCGGGTGAACCTCTCCGCCACGCCCTGCTGGGAACGGATGAAACGCCTCGAGGAAGCCGGGCTCATCCGCGGCTACCATGCCGACATCGCGCTGGCCCGGATCGCCGCCCATGTCGAGGTCTTCGTTATGGTCGAGCTCGAAAGCCACCGGGCCGAGGCGTTCCGCATCTTTGAGGCGGGAATCGGGCGGCACGAGGAGATTACCGACGCCTGGGCGATCGGCGGCGGTTTTGATTACCTGCTCCGCGTCACGTCCCGCGACATCGACGCCTACCAGCGGCTCGTTGATGCGCTGCTCGAGGCGCGGATCGGGATGCGGCGCTACTTCTCCTACATCGTCACCAAAGCGGTGAAGGCCGATCCGCCGCCACTCGAGCATCTCGCAACCCACCCCGCCCCGGCGGAGGAATGATCTGCAGCGCCGGGGGCAGAAGAGAGAGATCCTCTGTGCGTGACCAGGCATTCGGAGGATCCTTCTTCCAGCCCGGGCTATCTTCCCTCTCACGCCAGCACATGAACCACAGGGAGGACGACATGCTTGCCGCGCCCAGATTGCACGACGAACCAATGTCCGGTCTCGCCGACCGGTCGCTCCTGCGCAGCTTTGCATATGTCGGTGGCCGCTGGGTTGCGGCACGCTCCGGCGAGTCGCTCCCGGTCATCGATCCGGCTACCGGCGCCGAAATCGGTCGGGTCGCGAACCTCTCGGCCTCGGAAAGCCGCGCTGCGGTTGATGCCGCTGATGCAGCTTTCCCGGAGTGGGCCGCAATGCTGCCACAGGCCCGCTCGGCCCTCCTCCGGCGCTGGTTCAAGCTCATGCGCGAGGCGCGCGAGGATCTGGCGCTGATCCTCACCTGCGAGCAGGGCAAGCCGCTCTCGGAGTCGCTCGGCGAGATCGACTATGCGGCCTCCTTCCTCGAATTCTATGCCGAGGAGGCCAAGCGGCCGAACATCGAGAGCGTGACCTCGCATCTGCCCGGCGCCGAAATGGAACTCTGGCGCGAGCCGGTGGGCGTTGCTGCACTCATCACGCCGTGGAACTTCCCGTCGGCGATGCTCACCCGCAAGACCGCCGCGGCCCTTGCCGCCGGCTGCACCGTGGTGGCACATCCCTCGGCCGAAACGCCCTTCTCCGCGCTCGCACTTGCCGAGCTTGCGGAACGCGCCGGCCTGCCCGCGGGTGTCTTCAATGTGGTGACCGGCGAGGCCCCGGTAATCGTCGCGCCCTGGACCGAAGACACGAGGGTCCGGGCGCTCTCCTTCACCGGCTCGACCGAAATCGGCAAGCTGCTCTACCGCCAGTCCGCCGACACGGTGAAGCGCCTCGTGCTGGAGCTCGGCGGCCACGCACCCTTCCTCGTCTTCGCCGAGGCCGATCTCGACCGCGCTGTCGACGAGGCGGTGAAGGCCAAATTCGCGACCACCGGTCAGGACTGCCTCGGGGCCAACCGCTTCCTCGTTGAGCGCCCGGTCTACGACGAATTCTGCGCCCGTTTCGCAGAGCGCGTGAAGGCGCTGACCCTCGGCCCCGGCATCGAGGACCGCGATCTCGGGCCGCTGATGAATGCGAAGGCCGTGGCGAAACAGGAAGAGCAGGTCGCGGATGCGACCCGTCGCGGGGCGAAGCTGCTGACCGGTGGGCGCACCTCGCCGCTGGGGCCGCTCTTCTACGAGCCAACGGTTCTGGTCGACGTGCCTGAGGATGCGCTGATCTTCAACGAGGAGACCTTCGGCCCGGTGGCTGCTATCGCGCCCTTCGAAACCGAGGAAGAGGCCGTCGCTCGCGCCAATGACACCGAATACGGGCTTGTCGCCTACGTCCACAGCCAGGATCCACGGCGGATCTATCGCCTGAGCCGGGCGCTCCAGTTCGGCATGGTGGCGGTCAACCGCACCAAGGTCACCGGCGCGCCGATCCCCTTTGGCGGCATGAAACAGTCGGGCGTTGCCCGGGAAGGCGCGCGCCACGGGCTCGAGGCATTCACCGACATCAAGTATGTCTGCCGGGACTGGGCCTGAGATGGATGCGCCCGCACGTCGAAGGTATTCATTTGGGCGGAAACCCTGTCGGGCAGTGATCGGGCCTCGCCAACAGGCGAGTAATTCCCCCTTTCACGGCTGCAGGCCGTGCCCGCCTCGGGGCAACCGCAAAGGCGGCTGCCCGTCCGGCACCGGACACGCGGGGGCCCTCGCGGCTCCCCAAGCGGTGCCTCCACGTAGAATTCAAGATGAGGACAGGATCATGCTGACCAACGACCAACTCGCCCAGTGGGACCGGGAAAACTTCTTCCACCCTTCGACCCACCTTGCCCAGCACGCGCGTGGCGAGACGCCGAGCCGCATCATCACCGGCGGCAAGGGTGTCTTCATCGAGGATCGCGACGGAAAGCAGCTGCTTGACGCGTTCGCCGGGCTCTACTGCGTGAACGTGGGCTACGGCCGCCCCGAGATCGCGCAGGCCATCGCCGACCAGGCGAGGGAACTCGCCTATTACCACGCCTATGTCGGGCACGGCACCGAGGCCTCGATCACACTCGCGAAGATGATTCTCGACCGCGCCCCCAAGGGCATGAGCAAGGTCTACTTCGGCCTCTCCGGTTCGGATGCCAACGAGACCAACGTGAAGCTCGTCTGGTACTACAACAACATCCTTGGCCGCCCGGAAAAGAAGAAGATCATCTCGCGCTGGCGCGGCTATCACGGGTCGGGCCTTATGACCGGCTCGCTGACCGGGCTCGAGCTCTTCCACAAGAAGTTTGACCTGCCGCTCGCCCAGGTTGTTCACACCGAGGCGCCCTACTACTATCGCCGCGAAGACCTCTCGATGAGCGAGGCGGATTTCGTCGCACATTGCGCGGCCGAGCTCGAGGCGCTTATCTCGCGCGAAGGTGCCGACACCATCGCGGCCTTCATCGGCGAGCCCGCGCTCGGAACCGGCGGGCTGGTGCCGCCGCCTGCGGGCTACTGGGAAGCGATCCAGGCAGTGCTCGCGAAGCACGACATCCTGCTCATCGCCGACGAGGTGGTGACGGGCTTCGGGCGGCTTGGCACGATGATGGGCTCGGATCACTACGGTCTGCGCCCCGACATCATCACCATCGCGAAGGGGCTCACCTCCGCATACGCGCCGCTCTCGGGCTCGATCGTCGGCGACAGGGTCTGGAAGGTGCTGGAGCAGGGCACGGACGAGTTCGGCGCAATCGGTCATGGCTGGACCTATTCGGCCCATCCGATCGGTGCGGCGGCCGGGGTCGCGAACCTCAAGCTGGTGGACGAGCTCGGCCTCGTGAAGAATGCCGGCGAGACAGGAGCCTACCTAAAGAAGGCGATGACGGAGGCGATCGGCGATCATCCTAATGTCGGCGACATCCGCGGCGAGGGCCTGCTCTGCGCAGTCGAGTTCGTCGCCGAGCGCGACGGGCGCGTCTATTTCGATGCCGCCGAGAAGGTGGGCGCGCGGGTCGCCGCGGCCCTGCTTGCCGAGGGAGTGATCGCGCGCGCGATGCCGCAAGGTGACATTATCGGCTTCGCCCCTCCGCTCTGCATCACACCCGCCGAGGTGGACCGGGTAACCGCCGCCATGGCAAGCGCCGTGAAATCCGTGCTCGGCTGACGCAGGCCGATTGCAGCATTCCGGCTTGACTGCTGGCCCGCTCCCCCAAAGGGGGCGGGCCGGTGTCGTTTCAGTGCCGCAAGCCATGGCCTGCGCCGCGCGGACGGGATAGTTTGCCGCTCCGGATGGGAACGGGGAGGCGCGACGGATGGTCAAGATACTGGCGGTCGATGACGACCCGGACGTGCGCGATATCGTCCGCTACGAGATTGAGCAGCAAGGCTGGGAGGTCGAGGAGGCCGACAGCGGCGCGGGCCTTCGCGAGGCATTGAAGCGCATCGTCCCCGACATCATCCTGCTCGATATCCGGCTGCCCGACGAGGACGGGCTCTCGATCGCCCAGCGCCTCCGCGCGAATTCGCCCATCCCCATCATCATGCTGACCGGGCTCGGCTCCGACGTGGACCGGATCGTCGGGCTCGAGGTGGGCGCGGACGACTATGTCGTCAAACCCTTCAATCCCCGTGAATTGATGGCGCGGATCAAGGCGGTGCTGCGCCGGACCGGCACCAGGACCACGCCGCGCGCGAGCGCAGGTGCGGCGGCAAGCCCGCTCGACCATGACTGTCGCCGCTTCGGCGGCTGGTTCATCGACCTGACGGCACGAGTGCTCGAAAATCCCGGGGGGGAGACGGTTTCGCTTACCAATGCCGAATTCCTGCTGCTCGAGGCCTTCGTGAAGGCGCCGCGCTGCATACTGAGCCGCGATCAGCTCCTGGACAAGACGCGAGCACACGGCGCCGACGTCTTCGACCGGACCATCGACGTGCTGATCCTGCGCCTGCGACGCAAGATCGAGGCCAACCCCGGCGCGCCGCGCCTGATCCGGACCGAGCGCGGCGCGGGCTATGTGCTCGATGCGGAGGTGGAAAGCCTCTGAGGTGTCGCCTCCAGGCGGGCGCGCACGGCCTGAAGCAGATGCTCCTCGCTGACGGGCTTCTGGAGCAGGGCAGCGCGGTCGATGCCCGCCTGCCCCGGCTCGGCCGAGGTGAAGAGCACCGGGAGATCCGGGCGGCGGGCACGTGCCGCGCGGGCAAGACCCGCTCCATCAAGAGCGCCGGGCATCACCACATCGGTATAGAGCAGACGGATCTCCGGCGTGCCGTCAAGGATCTCGAGCGCGCTCGCGGCATCGTCGGCGCAGAGCACACGGTAGCCATGGCGGGCAAGCTGGCTGGAAGTGATCTCCAGAAGGTCGAGATCATCGTCGACAACAAGGATGGTCTCGCCTGCCGATGAAGCTTCGGGCCGGGGGATCTCCCGCAGCGGCGGGGCGACGGGATGCGGAGCCGGCACGGTTTCCGCAAGCGGCAGGCACAGAGTGATGGTGGTGCCCTTTCCCGGCCGACTGTCGATGGTGACCGAGCCCCCCGACTGCTTGACGAAGCCGTAGACCATGCTGAGCCCGAGCCCGCTGCCCTTGCCCACGGGCTTGGTGGTGAAGAAGGGCTCGAAGACCTGCTCGCGTACCTCGGGCGTCATGCCTTCGCCCGTATCACTCACCGCAATGTCGATGAAGCCGCCCACGGCAGGCCGGGTCGAGAAGACGATGCGTCCGTGTCCCTCCATCGCGTCACGCGCATTGATGGCAAGGTTCATCAGCGCGGTCTCGAGCTGGCCCGGATCGATATGGACAGCCGGCAGCCCCTCGGCGAGATCTGTGACAAGCTCGACACCCGAGCCGAGGCTGTAATCGAGCAGGTCGGTCATGCCCGCGACCAGAGCATTGGCATCGACAACCTCCGGCGTCAGCTTCTGGCGGCGGGAGAAGGCCAGCAGGCGCTCGACCTGCCCCGCGGCGCGCTCGGCCGCACCCAGTGCCTTGCGCGTGCGGCCGAGCAGGGCGGGATTATCCTCAAGCTCGCGCTCGAGAATGAAGAGATTGCCGAGGATCACTGCCAGAATATTGTTGAAATCATGCGCAATACCGCCGGTAAGTTGGCCAACTGTCTCCATCTTCTGGGCCTGACGGAGCTGACTTTCCGTGGCGCGCTGCTCGGTGATGTCCATATGAATGGTAACGAATCCTCCGCGCGGGATCGGGTTTGAGCGAAGCTCGATCACGCGCCCGCCCGGCAGCTGCATCTCGAAGCGCTGGGTGAGATGGAGGCGGCTGCGCGACATTTCCTCGAAACCGGCGAGTGCCCCACCGGGCAACACGATCCGCGCACCGCGTGCGCCGAGCGTGCGGTTGATCTCGTCGAGCGGAATGCCGACCGGCACGTCATCGCTCGTGAAGCCGTAAAGCGCGAGATATTGCGGGTTCCAGGCGATCAGGCGGCGCTCAGCGTCAAAGACCGAGAAGCCGTCATTCATGTTGTCGAAGGTCGCAAGCAGGAGGCTCGACTTTTCGGCGAGCTCGCGGTCGAGCACATCCATGCGGAAGGCGTTGTCGCGGAAGACGGTGAACGCGCGGGCGAGCGCCCCGATCTCGTCGCGGCGCTCGACCCCGGGCACCGCGGCCCCGCGCTCGCCGCGGGCAAGCCGGGTCATCGCGTCGGTCACGCCCGCGAGATTGCGGCCGAGCGGACGAATGACGAAGACGTAGGACAACGCGCTTGCAAGCAGGATCACGCCCGCCCCGATCGCGATGAACTGGCCCGTGCGCGAGACGATCGCCGCCCGCAGGCTCTCGGTCACGCCGAGGATCGCGCGGTTGGCGTCGAGCACCAGTGCATCGACCCCCGCCTTGAGCCCGGCGGCCTCGCCCCGGCTCGCATCGAGCGCGCCAGCTGCTGCCGCGAGGCTCGCAAGCTCGGCGCGGCGCAGGGCAAACAGCCCCTCGGTCCCTGTCTGGCGATCAATGAGGCCGAGAGCGGCGCGGAACTCGGCACGCAGGCTCTCGGGAATCTCCTCCGCAACCCGGGCCAGTTCGCGCGCGCTGCGGCCGTAATGCGCCTCGATCTGCGCCAGCGCGCCCGGCGCCGCGCTTCGCGCCGACACAAGGTCGCCCGCCACGCTGTCGGTCAGGCGCTCGGCGGTCAGGAGTGGCGCCTGGCTCCGCACCGCAGCACGGGTGATTGCAGGATCGGTTTCGCCCGCCCCGGCAGTGATTGCGGCGATGGCAAGGATCGAGGGTCCGATGAGCTGACGCACGCGATCCTGCCCGGCACGGAGACGAAGCTCTTCGGCGGCAATCTCGGCGGCAAGGGCGGACCGCCGCTCGAGCTGGGCGCTTAGTGCTCCGAGGCTCGCGGCAAGCGCATCGGCCCGGCCGGCGATCCCCTCCACCGCCTCGCCGGGCATGGAGGTGCGCAGCGCATCGAGCTGGCGGTCGAAGGCCGCGAGATCGGCGGCGATCGCGGCCTGTTCCCCCGCCCTTGCCGGCCCCTCGGAGGCCGCCATCAGGCTTGCACCCCGCTGCTGGAGCCGTTCGCCGATCCGCGCAAGGCCGAGGGCGGCGCGCACCGCCGGAATATCCTCGCCGGTCACGGTCTCGACCCGGGTGCTGATATCCTCGAGCGCACGGAGGGCCGCGAAGCTCGCGATCATGACCGCAAGGGCAGCGAGGCCGAAAATGAGAAGGAGCCGCCGCTGGATGCCGGTCGGCCAGAGCCGGGCCATCACGGCGCTGTCTCCCCGAGGCCCATTGCCTCACGGTAGTGACGGGCCTGCGCATCGCGGCCCAGGCGGTCGGTGATCTGTTCCCACTGGATCGCGGCATCGGCAAGCGCCGTGGCGGGGGCCACCTCGCCCGCCAGTATCCGGCCAAGCTGGGTATCGAGCGCGTCCATATAGGCCGGATAGCCCGGCAGGCGCAGATCGCGGGCGGCTTCGGGTGCGGCAAGGCTCTGGCGCAGGACGGCGAGATAGCGGGCGGAGGCATCCTTGCCCATCACCGCCTGCCAAAGCGGGCCATCCTCGAGCTGCGACGTGCGATAGGGATTGAAGCCCGAAGCGCCGTCGGTGACATCGCGATCGGCGTGCTCCGGTGCCGCGAGCCAGGCGATGTAATCCCAGGCGGCCTTCGGATCGCGCGCGCTGAGCGGCACGGCCGCGAGCCAACCGCCGAAGGCGAGGAACGGCACCTCGCGGACTGTCGAGAGCGTCTCCCAGGTGCGCGTGCGGCCGTTCCAGCTTTCGCGGGATCCGGGAAGGGCGAAGAAGCCCACCTGCCCGGCCACAGCGGAGTTTTCGGGATCGGCCGCCAGCACGCCGATGTCGGACCAGTCGATCGCCATCGCAGCCTCGCCGGCGGCGAAGCGACGGCGCACATCGTGACTCGCGATGGCGAGGGAATCGGGCGGACCCAGACGCGCCGCCGCGAGATACTCGTCAAGCGCGCGTTGCCAGGCCGGGTTGTCGATGGCAGGCGTCATCGTCACCGGATCGAAGAAGAGCGTGCCGGGCTCGCCGGGGTGCGTCGCATAGGCCGCGGCATGACCGATGAGGGACCAGAGCCGCTGGCCGCCGGCAGCATGGGCCTCGAGGGTGCCTGCCAGCGGCTTGCCATCCGGCCCGGGCCGCCCCTCGAAAAATGCAGCGATGGCAAGGTAGTCCTCCCAGCTCCGAGGCGGTTCAAGCGCCCGACCCGTCGCAGCATGAAACGCCGCGCGCATTGCGGGATCCTCGAAGAGATCCCGGCGGTAGGCTCCGATCAGCAGGTCGCCGTCAATGGTCACCGCCATCGTCCTGCCCTGCCACCGCATGAGCGCATCGCGATAGATCGGATGGATGCCGCGGACCAGGTCGCTTTCGGCAAGAGCCTCGGGCACCGGCGCGAGATAGGGCGCGAAATCCGGTAGCCAGGCCGAGGGGATGAGCAGCACGTCGGCTTCCGAGAGACCGGTCACGAAGCCCACCATGATCTCGCCGTAAAGGCTCGCGAAGGGCCGCCGGATGACCTCGACGGCAATGCCGGTCTCCCGCGCAAAACTCTCGCCGTAGCGCGCTGCCGGGCCGCCGATTGGTGCGCCGTCGCGGGTCACGACCCGAAGGGATTCCGCACTGGCTGCGCCGGAGAACAGCCCGAATGTTACAAATATTACAGCGGCGCGGGCGAGGAGCGACATATCCCGTTCATCTGCCTGATATCCAAGAGACCCAGCGAAGCATGACACAGAACATGCAAAGGAGGAAATCGTGGCTATCCTGACAAATGACATGGTTGCGCTCGGCACGAGCGTTGCAACGAAGGCCGAGGCTATCGCCAAGGCCGTCGAACTTCTTGCCGCCGCCGGCAAGATCGATCCGCGCTACGGCGACAGCATGCTCGGCCGCGAGAAGGTCGCAAATACCTTCCTCGGCAACGGCATCGCCATTCCGCACGGCCTGCCGAAAGACCGCGAGATGATCCGCGATACCGCGATCGCGGTGGTGCAGATCCCCGGCGGCGTCGACTGGGGCCAGGGCAACACCGCCCGCCTTGTGGTCGGCATCGCCGCGAAATCGGACGAGCATCTGGAAATTCTCTCGAACCTCACGGACGTTCTCGGCGACGCGGAGGAAGCCGAAAGGCTCGCCACGACCCCCGATGCCGCTGTCATCGTCGCCAAGCTCACCGGGACCGAGCAGCCCGCCACCGCTTCAAGCGGCTCCGGGCTCGACGAATTCGCAAACGGATTCGATGCGGTGATCGAAGGGGCGCACGGGCTCCATGCCCGACCCGCGACGGCGCTGGTCGAACTTTCCAAGGGCTTTGCCTCCGAGATCCGGGTGAGCCATGGCGGCACGGTCGCCAATGCAAAGAGCCTGATCTCGCTCCTAAAGCTCGGCGCTGCGGGCGGGGCGACGATCCGCGTGAGCGCGGACGGCGCCGATGCCGATGCCGCCCTCGCCGCCCTCAAGGCTGCCATTGCCGAAGGGCTTGAGGACGAGGGCGAAGCCGCTGCCGAAGCCGGCGCAGCTGCCCCCGCGGGCGGCGCACCGGCCTACGATTATGCCGGGCAGACTGTCACCGGCATCTCCTCCTCCCCGGGCATGGCGATTGCGCCGATCTTCCAGTTCGCCCGCGAACACATTGTCTTCCAGCCCGACGCCGCCGACCCTGCGCTTGAACTGGAGCGGCTCGACCAGGCTCTGCACGCGGCATTCCGCCAGCTCGACGAGCTTTACGACGAGGTCTGGAAGAAATCCGGCCCCGCGAAGGCCGGGATCTTCCGTGCGCATCAGGAATTCCTCGAGGATCCCGAGATGATCGAGGCGGCGCACACCCTCATTCGCAAGGGCCGGAGCGCGGCCTATGGCTGGGAGCAGGCCTATAGCGAACGCGCCGACATTCTCGCGGGCATGAAGGATCCGGTGCTTGCGGGCCGCGCGGTCGACCTGCGCGATGCCGGCCGCCGGGTTCTGCGCCAGCTTGCAGGCGTCGAGAAGGACGCGAGCGCGCTGCCGACCGCTCCCTGCATCCTGGTCGCCGATGATCTCACGCCCTCCGACACCGCGCAGCTCGATCCGCGGCTCGTTCAGGGCCTCTGCACCGCTGGCGGCGGCCCGACCTCGCATACCTCGATCATCGCCCGCTCGCTCGACATCCCGGCCGTGGTCGGCGCAGGCGCGGGCGTGCTCGAACTCGTCGAGGGAACACCCGCGCTCCTCGACGGCAGCTATGGCCTGCTAGTGACCAACCCGACCGAGGGCGATCTTGAGCATGCCCGTGCCGCAATCGTCGATCTCAAGGCCCGTCGCGAGGCAGAACAGCGCGACTGCTATAAGCCCGCGCTCACCACGGACGGCAGCCGCATCGAGGTCGTCGCCAACATCAGTGATCTCGCGGAAGCCGAAGCGGCAGTGAACGCCGGCGGCGAGGGCGTTGGCCTCCTCCGCACCGAATTCCTCTTTGTCCATCGCGATGCAGCCCCGAGCGAGGAAGAGCAGATCGAGATCTACTCGGGCATGCTCAAGGCCATGAACGGCCTGCCGATCATCATCCGCACCCTCGATGTCGGTGGCGACAAGGCGATACCCTACCTGCGCATGCCGGTGGAGGAGAACCCGTTCCTGGGCGAACGTGGCATCCGCTTCTGTCTCAGCCATGAAGCGATCTTCCGCACTCAGCTTCGCGCGATCTACCGCGCCTCGGCAAACGGGCCGGTCCGGATCATGTTCCCGATGATCTCGATGGTCCACGAGCTAGACGCTGCCCTGCGGATCGCCGAGGAAGTCCGGGCCGAGGTCGGGGCCGAAAAGGTTGAGATGGGCATCATGATCGAGATCCCCTCTGCGGTGATGATGGCGCCCGAGCTTGCCAGCAAGGTGGATTTCTTCTCGATCGGCACCAACGACCTTACGCAATACGCGCTCGCCATGGACCGGATGCATCCGGTGCTCGCCAAGCAGGCCGACGGCATGCATCCGGCCGTGCTGCGGCTCATCGAGCGCACGGTTGCGGCGGCCGACGCGGCAGGGATCTGGGTGGGCGCCTGCGGCGGCATCGCGGCCGATCCGGTCGGCGTGAGCGTGCTGACCGGGCTTGGCGTCAAGGAGCTCAGCGTCTCGATCCCCTCGATCGCGGCGGTGAAGGCCCAGCTGCGCGAGCAGTCGATGGCGTCGAACAAGGCGCTTGCGAAGCGCGCTCTCGCCTGTTCCGACGCCGCCGCCGTGCGCGCGCTGCGCTGAGGAGGTGGAAATGAGCGGCAAACCCAGGATCGCAACCGTCTCGCTCAATTCGGCGGTCGACCAGACGGTGACCGTGCGCGGCTTCGCCGTCGATACGGTCAACCGGGTGAGCGAGGCGCGGGTGGACGCGGGCGGCAAGGGCGTGAACGTCGCCTCCTTCCTCGCGCATTTCGGCCATGAAGTGGTCGTCACCGGTCTGCTCGGACGCGACAACGAAGCGCTGTTCGCGCAGCACTTCGAAGCTGCAGGCGTGGTGGACGCCTGCCTGCGCGTGGCTGGCGCCACACGGACCAACGTGAAGATCGTCGATCCCGACAACAACACGGTGACCGACCTGAACTTCCCGGGCATCCGGACCGCCGACGCCGATCTCGCGGCCATCCGCGAGCGGCTCGAGGTGGTCGCGGCAGGCGGGATCGACTGGCTGGTGCTCGCGGGCAGCCTGCCCGAAGGCATGCCCGTCACCGCCTATGCCGATCTCATCGCCTGGGCGAAGGGCCGCGGCATCCGCGTGGCTCTCGACACCAGCGGTGCGCCTTTCGGTCCGGCTGTGCTGGCCGGGCCGGATATCATCAAGCCCAATATTGCCGAACTGCGCGAGCTCACCAGCCAGCCGCTGGAGGATCATGACGCAGTGATCGCCGCAGCCCGGCGGCTCAACGCCCGCGGTATCAGCATGGTCGCCGTGTCGATGGGGGCCGAGGGCGCGATCCTTGTCACGCCCGAGGCGGCGGTCCTTGCCCGGCCGCCGCGCGTGCCGGTCGCAAGCACGGTGGGGGCGGGCGACGCGATGGTCGCAGGCCTCGTCCATGCCGCAACGCTCGGCCTGCCGCTCGCGGAGGCCGCACCGCTCGCAACCGCCTTCTCGCTCGGCGCGCTCGGCGAGATCGGCCCGCGCCTGCCCGAAACAGCAAAGATAGAGGCTCTCGCCCGCCAGGTCGGTGTCACCGAACTCTGCGAACCGGCGAAGAGCCCCAGAACGGAGGAAACCCAATGACACGAATCGTCGCCGTCACCGCCTGCCCGACCGGCGTCGCGCACACCTATCTCGCCGCCGAGGCCCTCGAGGCCACCGGGCGCAAGATGGGCCATGAAATCCGCGTCGAGCGCCAGAGCGCCGAGGGGACGAGCCAAGCGCTGACCGAGGCCGAGATCGCCGCAGCAGATCTCGTCATCATCGCCGCCGACATCCACGTGGCGCTCGATCGCTTCGACGGCAAGCCGGTCCGTCGCGTCTCGACGAGCCGCGCGATCCGCGAGACGGACGAGGTCATCGAGGCCGCGCTGGAAGCCGCCGGCCTTGCCGAAGCTCCGAAGGCCGCCCCCGTGCCCACGGCTTCGGCGACAGCCCACGCTACCCCAGCGGAGGCCCCCTCGAGCAAACCGATGAAGATCGTCGCGATCACCTCCTGCCCGACCGGCATCGCGCATACCTTCATGGCCGCCGATGCGCTGAAGAAAGCGGCGACGAAGCGCGGCTACGAGATTCATGTCGAGACGCAGGGCTCGGTCGGCGCCAAGACGCCGCTCACCGATCAGCAGATCGCCGAAGCCGATCTCGTGGTGATCGCGGCCGACACCCATGTCGATGACAGCCGCTTCACGGGCAAGAAGATCTACAAGTCCGGCGTCGGCGAGGCGGTGAAGCGCGCCGACCAGCTGCTGACCGAGGCCATCGCAGGCGGCGAGATCCTCGGGGGCGGCGGAGCCAAGGGCAGTGGCGACTACATGAGCTCGGTCGCAAAGGCCAAGGCCTCACGCAAGGCCAAGCAGAGCGGCCCCTACCAGCACCTGCTGACGGGCGTCTCCTACATGCTGCCGCTTGTCGTCGCAGGCGGTCTGCTGATCGCGCTCTCCTTCGTCTTCGGCATCAAGGCCTTCGAGCAGGAAGGCACGCTCCCGGCCGCGCTGATGGCGATCGGCGGAGGGGCCGCGTTCCAGCTCATGGTTCCGGTGCTCGCCGGTTACATCGCCTATTCGATCGCCGACCGGCCCGGCCTCACCCCCGGCCTCATCGGCGGCATGCTCGCAGTAAACCTCAACGCGGGCTTCCTCGGCGGCATCGTCGCAGGCTTCCTTGCGGGCTATGTCGCCCGGTGGTTGCGCGACCACATCAACTTGCCGACCAACCTCGAGGGGCTGAAGCCCGTCCTGATCCTGCCGCTGCTCTCGACACTCGTCGTTGGTCTGGTGATGGTCTACATCGTCGGTGAACCGGTTGCGGCGCTGATGGCGGCGATGACGACCTTCCTCCAGGGTCTCGGCACCACCAATGCCGTGCTGCTCGGCCTCATCCTCGGCGGCATGATGGCTGTCGACATGGGCGGCCCGATCAACAAGGCAGCCTACACCTTCGCGGTGGGCCTGCTGACCTCCGACACCTATGCGCCGATGGCCGCGGTGATGGCGGCCGGCATGACCCCGCCGCTCGGCCTTGCCATTGCCACGATGGTCGCGAAGAACCGCTTCACCATCGAGGAGCGCGAAGCGGGGAAGGCCGCCTTCGTACTCGGGCTCTCCTTCATCACCGAGGGCGCGATCCCCTTTGCCGCGAAGGACCCGGCCCGGGTGATCCCCTCGATCATCGTCGGCTCGGCCGTAACCGGCGCCCTCTCGATGATGTTCGGCTGCGGGCTCGTCGCCCCCCATGGCGGGATCTTCGTCCTCGCCATCCCGAATGCGGTGATCAACCTCGGGATGTATGCCGTCTCGATCGCCGTCGGAACGCTCGTCACGACTGTCCTGCTGGTGGCGCTGAAAAAGCCTGTCGAGGTTGAAGCGCTCGCCTGACCGGCACCCCAGCCGCCCCGGCGGTTCATCGTGACACCGCGTGCACACGCGCCTCGGGTCTCCCTGCCCGGGGCGCGTGTCGCGTTCGGGGGCGCGATTGCCCCGCTCGGCCTCGGAGAGGCTGGCGGCGTTAGCGCTTAGTGCCTATGCTGGAGGCGGCGGTCAGCGAGGCCGCTCCAGTTCCGGTGTACCGTCTTGCCGCAGTTGACCTGGGCTCTCCCGACACCGCTGCCGAAGCTGCGCCCCCGCGTGGCATTTCGGACCAGCCTTGCGGTGCTCGCGAGCCTCCTGCTGCTCGGGCTCAACCTCACCGGCGCACCGGCGGCACGTGCGAGCGAGACGCTCGTATTACGACAAGATTCGAGCGAGCCCCCCGGACGACGGCAGCAGAAACGCTTCCTGCTCATCTATGCCGCGCACAGCATGCTCGCGGCCAACCGGGAAGCAACCGATGGCGTGAAACAGGTTCTCGATGCCGCATTCGGCTCGGATTATGAGGCCTACAGCGAGTATCGCGACGCCTTCCGCTTTCCCGGTGACGCCGCAGACGAGAACTTCACCAACCAGATCACCGCGCGTTACAGTGGCCTGACCTTCGATGCGATCTTCGCCTTCGGCAACACGGCCTACGAGTTCCTGCGCGCGCATCGCGACGAATTCGCACCCGGCGTGCCGGTGATCTTCGGCGGTGTCGGCACGGATGCGATTGCAGGCGAAACCTTGCCTCCGGACATTCACGGCATCACCAGCTCCCATGCGATTGCAGGCACGCTCGCCTTTGCCCGCGCCCTCCAGCCCGAGGCGACGCATGTGGTGATCCTGACCGGATCGGGCCGGATCGACCGCAACTGGCAGGCACTCGCCCGCCGCCAGTTCGCCGGAGAGACCGAACTTTCGATCGACTATGTCTCTGGCCTGACGCTCCCGGGGTTCGAGGACCTCGCCGCCAGCCTGTCTCCGGATACCATTGTCATCATCCTCTCCGTCTTCGAGGATGCCAACGGCCAGACATTTGCGCCGGTCAACGCCGCCAGCATGATCGCAAAACGATCGTCTGCCCCGGTTTATGCCGTCTACGACACCCATGTTGGCGGTGGCGTCGTCGGCGGCAGCGTGGAACGCTTCGAGGCGATCGGAACCGCGATGGCCGAACTTGCGCTGCGCGTCCTCTCGGGCGCGGCGGAGCCCGCCACCGTCGAGCTCATGGCCGAAACCCCGGTCGTCGACTGGCGCCAGCTGATGCGCTTCGGGCTCGACCCGGACCGCCTGCCGCCGGGCACCGAGATCCTTTTCCACGATCCCTCTGCCTGGGAACGCTACCGGATCCAGATCCTGCTCGCGGTCACGGTGATCCTGATGCAGTCGGGCACGATCGCGGCGCTCGTCGTGCAGGACAGGCGGCGGCGCAGCGCGCAGCGGGAAGCCTCTGCCCGGCGGCTTGAGCTCGCCCATGTCTCCCGCGTTGCCCAGCTTGGCGAGCTTTCGGGCGCGCTCGCACACGAGCTGAACCAGCCCCTCACCTCGATCCTTGCCAATGCCGAGGCCGGCGCGATGCTCGCGAAGGCCTCGGCACCCGATCTCGAGGAAATCACCGCAATTCTCGAGGATATCGCCGAGGACGACCGGCGCGCCGCAGGGATCATCTGCGAACTGCGCCGCCTGATGGAAAAGGGCGAGAACGAGTTCACGCTCGTCGATCTCAACGCCGTGGTGAGCTCCGCGATCACGCTCGCCCGCAGCGAGCTCATCCTGCGCGGCGTGCAGATCCAGGCGCGGAAGGCCGGCGACGAGCTAATGGTGCACGGCAATCGCGCGCAGCTCGAGCAGGTGCTGCTCAATCTGATGATGAATGCTGCCGATGCGATGGCCGACCAGCCCGCCGAAAGCCGGCAGATGGTGGTCACGACCCGACTCCGCCCCGACGGCTGGCGCGAACTCTCGGTGCGCGACCACGGCCCCGGCCTGGCGCCCGGTCTCGGACCCGACCCGTTCCGGCCCTTCGTCACGACAAAATCACACGGTCTGGGGCTCGGCCTCTCCATCTGCCGCACAATCGCGCAGTCCCATGGCGGGCGGCTTGGTTTCGATCCCGGCGCGATTGACGGCGCCCGGGTCATTCTGGCGCTTCCAGCGCCGCAGAAGGCATTTCAGACAGGCATTCGAGAGAGGGCATCCGGACCATGACGACGACAACGATCGAACCAGAGGATCGGGCAGAGGATCGTATGACAGGACCGGTCCTGCACCTCGTCGATGATGATCCGGCGGTGCGGCGCGCACTGGCCCGGCTGCTCGCTGCGGCCGGATATCGCAGCGAGGGCCATGGCAGCGCCGAGGAATTCCTCGCCCGCCACAATCCCGCCATACCCGGCTGCGTCATCGTCGACCTCTGCCTGCCCGGCTCCGACGGGCTCGACCTGCAGGCCCGGCTTGCCGCAGCCCCTTCCGCGCCACCACTGATCTTCCTGACCGGGCAGGGTGATCTCGGCGCAGGCGTCCGTGCGATGAAGGGCGGCGCGGTCGATTTCCTCACCAAGCCGGTCGAGGCCGAAGCCCTGCTCGCCGCCGTCGGCGATGCGCTCGCGCGCGACCGCGACGCGCGGGCCGCATGTGCCGCGCAGTCCAGCTTCGAGGACCGCTTCGGTCTGCTCACGCCGCGGGAACGCGAAGTGCTCGACGGTGTCGTCGCCGGGCAGCTCAGCAAGCAGATTGCTGCCGAGCTCGGCGTCGCGGAGAAAACGGTCAAGGTCCATCGCGGCCGACTGATGCAGAAGATGCAGGCCCGCACCATCGCCGATCTCGTGCGCCAGGTCGTGACCCACCGCGGCTGACGCAGCGGCGGCCCGGGCATTGGACCTGAGGCCAACTGTCGCGCGAGCGCCGCGCAGGCTAGGTTCACGGGATGGAAATCCAGTCCCGTCTCGTTGCAATCGTCGATGATGACGCGAGCGTCTGCCGCGCGCTGTCGCGCGTCGTGAGGTCGCTCGGGTTTAGTACGGCGGTCTACGCTTCGGGCGAGGCCCTGCTCGGCGACGCCGCCGGGATGCCGCTCGATCATGTGCTACTCGACCTTCACCTGCCGGGCCTGCGTGGCACCGACCTGCTGCAGGCCCTCCGGTTGTGCAGCGCGGCGACGCAGATCGTGGTGATGACCGGCCTCGACAGACCCGGCGCTCGCCAGGCCTGCCTCGCGGCCGGAGCGGTGGCCTATATCCTGAAACCCGTCCAGCGCGTTGAACTCGAACGGCTTCTCGCGGCCAGCCCGCCAGGCTGAGGCCCGCGATTTCCGCGGTGTAGGTACTAGGTCCAACTTCACGGAGTGCATCGGCGTCGCGCAAGCTGGCACCACGGGTCGACGCAACCGGGCCGGAGCTGATCCGCTTGTGCGGCGCGGCCCCGATCCGGTCGGTGCGGCGTCCAGACACACCCGGCCACATCGTGCGACGGGTCAATCGAAGGAAGGGGAGCGGATCCCGTGACAGCCTTGAAGCCGACCTGCAGCGATCTCTCGAGGATCCGGCACCGGCTCTGTCCCGCCCCCCGTTTCATGCCGGAGAACATCTGATGAAGAAACTACTGCTTGTCACCGCGCTGGTCGTCTGGCCCGCCGGAGCCGTCTTCGCCCAGGAGGCGAGCGGTGCGGAGGCGGCCGGATCGAAGCCCAACATCCTGCTCATCGTCTCCGATGATACCGGATGGGGCGACCTCGGGCCCTACCTCGGCGGCGAAGGACGCGGCATGCAGACGCCGAACTTCGACAAGCTCGCCGAAGAGGGCATGGTCTTCACCAATTTCTACGGCCAGCCGTCCTGCACGCCGGGCCGCGCCGCGATCCAGACCGGCCGCATCCCGAACCGTTCGGGCATGACCACGGTAGCCTTCCAGGGCCAGGGTGGCGGTCTTCCCCATGCGGAATGGACGCTGGCCTCGGTTCTCAAGGAAGCAGGTTACAAGACCTACTTCACCGGCAAGTGGCACCTCGGCGAGAGCGACTACGCGCTCCCGAACGCCCAAGGCTACGACGTGATGAAGTATGCCTTCCTCTATCACCTCAACGCCTACACCTACACCGATCCGAAATGGTTCCCGGACATGAGCCCGGAACTGCTTGACATGTTCCAGAAGGTGACAAAGGGTGCGCTCTCCGGCAATGCCGGCGAAGAGGCCAAGGAAGACTTCAAGGTCAACGGCGAATACGTTGACACGCCGGAACAGGGCCTCGTGGGCATTCCCTTCCTCGACAAGTATGTCGAACAGGCGGCGGTCGAGTTCCTCGAAGATGCCGCAAAGGACACGAGCACCCCGTTCTTCATCAACGTCAACTTCATGAAGAACCACCAGCCGAACATGCCGGCGCCGGAATTCGAGCACAAGTCGATCTCGAAGACCAAGTATGCCGACTCGGTCGTCGAGCTCGACACGCGCGTGGGCAACGTCCTGACCAAGCTTGACGATCTCGGCCTCGCCGACAGCACCGTCGTCTTCTACACCGTCGACAACGGCGCCTGGCAGGACGTCTACCCGGATGCGGGCTACACCCCCTTCCGCGGCACCAAGGGCACCGTCCGCGAAGGCGGCAACCGGGTTCCCAGCATGGTGCGCTGGCCGGGCCATGTGGCCGGCGGCTCCAAGAGCGACGACATCCTCGGCGGTCTCGACCTGATGGCGACCTTCGCCGCGCTGGCGGGCGAGGAACTCCCGAAGAACGACCGCGAAGGCGAGCCGATCGTCTTCGACAGCTACGACATGACCCCGGTCTGGACTGGCGCCGGCCCGTCCGAGCGCAATAGCTGGTTCTACTTCACCGAAGACGAACTCTCCCCCGGAGCGGCCCGCGTGGGTCATTACAAGTATGTCTTCAACCTGCGCGGCGATGACGGGCAGCCGACCGGTGGTCTGGCGGTCGACACCAACCTCGGCTGGAAGGGCGCGTCGTCCTACGTCGCGACAGTGCCGCAGGTCTTCGACCTGCTGCAGGATCCGCAGGAACGCTACGACATCTTCATGACCAACTTCACCGAACACACCTGGACGCTGGTTTCGGCGAACGAAGCGATCTCGAACCTCATGAAAACCTACGTCCAATATCCGCCGCGCAAGCTGCAGAGCGAGAGCTATACTGGACCGATCACCCTCTCGAACTACGAGAAGTTCCAGTGGGTGCGGGAACAGATGTCGAAGGACGGTGTCAACATCGGCATGCCCACCGGCAACTGATCCGGCCTGAACAATCGGCGGGAGCCCCTCGCCCCCGCCGACACCGCCGGGCCCTTGAGGGCCCGGCGCTGCCTTTTCCGCCCGTCACTCCCGGAGGTTCTGATGACAATGGACAGTCCAGCCCACGCCCTCGCAGCGCCGATTGCCGCGCTCGCGATGAGCTTCGCGGCCGCCGCGCCGCTCCATGCCGACCCGCTTCCGTCCTGGAACGACACCGATGCCAAGGCCGCGATCATCGCCTTCGTCGAGAGCGTGACTGATCCCGAGAGCGACGACTTCGTGCCCGAGGCGGCGCGCATCGCCGTCTTCGACAATGACGGCACGCTCTGGAGCGAGCAGCCGGCCTATTTCCAGGCGCTCTACGCCATCGACATGGTGGAGGAGAAGGCGAAGTCCGATCCCTCGATCCTCACCTCCCCGCCGCTCAAGGCCGCGGCGGAAGGCGACATGCAGGGTGTGATGGCCGGCGGCGAACAGGGGCTCATCGAGGTCCTCGACGTTTCGCATGCCAACATCAGCGTGGCGGATTTCGACGCGAGCGCCAGGGAATGGCTCACCACCACGAAACACCCGACCTCGGGCCTCACCTATGCCGGCATGACCTTCCAGCCGATGGTCGAGCTGCTGAGCTACCTGCGCGACGAGGAGTTCACCACCTATATCGTCTCCGGCGGCGGCGTAGATTTCATCCGCTCGGTCTCGGAAGAGGCCTACAATATCCCGCCGGCCCAGGTGGTCGGCTCCGAGGGCACGACGAAATACGTCTTCGAGGACGGCAAGGCCAGCCTGATGAAGGAAGGCGGCATCACCTTCATCGACGACAAGGCGGGCAAGCCCGTGGGCATCAACCGCGTCATCGGCACCCGCCCGATCTTTGCCGCCGGCAATTCCGACGGCGACTACGAGATGCTGCAATATGTCACCACCGCCGAGGGCCCGCATTTCGGCCTTCTGGTGCACCACACCGACGCGAAGCGCGAGTTCGCCTATGACCGTGACAGCCATATCGGCAAGCTCGACAAGGGGCTCGACGACGCGCAGGCCAATGGCTGGCTCCTCGTCGACATGGAGAAGGACTGGGGCAAGATCTGGACCGGCAACCAGTAAGAGCGTGCCTCACGGCGCGCGGCGCGCCGCCCGTCACTTCGGACAGTAGATGACGCGCAGCGCCGAGAGGAGCGCCTCGACCCGTGGATCGCTGATCCGATAATGCAGCACCTGCCCGTCACGCCGCGCCGTCACCAGCCTGTCGGCGCGGAGCCGTGCCAGATGCTGGGAAAGGGCTGACTGGCTGAGGCCGACCGCCTCGCTCAGCGCCCCCACCGACATCTCCCCAGCTCCCGCCAGATGGCAGAGCGCCAGCAGCCGTTTTTCGTTTGCAAGCAGGCGGAGGGCTGTGCTCACCTCGCCCGCATGGGCCTCGAGGCCTTCATCCGGATCCGTCGCCATCGGCACCTCGCGTTTTATGTATTGATAAATTAGAATATGATAATATATATGTCAAGCGGCGACGCCGGGCACGAATCCCTGCCAGGATGCCGCCCGTTCCGCTTCGACAGACAGATGGAGGTTCACATGTCGCTCGACCGTTCCGTTCTTGCTTTCGCCGGGGTCATGGTACTGGTTTCCGTGCTGCTCACGGCATTCGTCTCTCCGCTCTTCGTCTGGTTCACGGTCTTCATCGGCCTCAACATGTTCCAGTCAGCCTTCACGGGCTTCTGCCCGGCGGCGATGGCGTTCCGGAAACTCGGCGTCAAGCCCGGCACGGCGTTCTGACCATGCGCTGGCTCGCCCTTGCCCTTGGTCTCGCCGCCAGCGCCCCGGCGGTGGCGGAGACCGTCACCATCGCGCCCGAAACCGTCACCGAATGGAAGGCGGTCTACGGCACCGTCTCGCCGCGCAACGACGTGCCGGCCCGCGCCCGCATCGGTGGCGTGGTGGAGGAACTGCTCGTGACGGAAGGCGACGCGGTCTCGGCAGGCCAGCGCATCGCCACCGTGCATGACGAAAAGATCGGTTTCCAGATCGCGGCCTATGACGCGCAGATCGCCGCGCTCAAGGCGCAGCTCGCCACCGCCGAAACCGATCTCGAGCGCGGCCAGAGCCTGATCCAGCGCGGTGTCGTCACCGCCCAGCAGCTCGACCAGCTCCGCACCGCGGTGGACGTGACCCGCGGCCAGCTCGCCGCGGCAGAGGCAAGCCGCAATGTCGTGGTGCAGCAGGGCCAGGAGGGCGACGTGATCGCGCCGGCGGCCGGGCGGGTGCTGACCGTGCCGGTAACCCGCGGCGCGGTCATTCTCGCCGGCGAGCCCGTGGCAACCATTGGATCCGGCGGATTTTTCCTCCGCCTCGCGGTGCCCGAGCGCCATGCCGCCATGCTGAAACAGGGGGCGGCGATCCGCATCGGCACCGCCGACGGTCACCAGGAGGGCCGGCTTGCCAAGCTCTATCCCGAGATCAAGGGCGGGCGGGTGACGGCGGATGTCGAGGTCACGGACCTGCCTGACGCCTTCGTCAATGCCCGCATTCCCGTCGAACTGCCGGTCGGCGAACGCCCGGCGATCCTCGTACCCGCCACCGCGGTCGAGACCCGCTCGGGCATCGATTTCGTCACCGTGACCGAAGCCGGCACGGAGGTCGCACGGGCGGTCGTGCTCGGTGAGCCCGACGGCGACCGCGTCGAGGTGCTGACCGGGCTTGCCGCCGGAGATGAGCTCGTTCTGCCATGACACCCTTCGATTCCAGTGACACGCCGAGGCTCGGGCTCGCGGGCGCGCTGACGCGGGCGATGATCACCTCGCCGCTGACGCCGCTCTTCCTGATTGCCGCCTTCGTCTTCGGCCTGCTCGCCCTCGTCTCGCTTCCCCGCGAGGAGGAGCCGCAGATCTCCGTGCCCATGGTCGACATCATCGTGCCGGCCCAAGGGCTCCGGGCCGAGGATGCGGTCAAGCTCGTGACTGAACCGCTCGAGACCATCGTGAAGGGGATCGACGGCGTCGAGCATATCTATTCCCAGTCCTATGACGACAAGGTCATGGTCACCGCCCGCTTCGAGGTCGGGACCTCGTCCGATTCCGCGATCCTGCGCGTGCACGAGAAGCTCCGGGCCAACATGGACCGTATTCCGGTCGGCATCCCCGAGCCGCTGATCGTCGGGCGCGGCATCGACGACGTGGCCATCCTCTCGCTCACGCTCGCGCCAAGGCCCGAGGCGGCGGGCCGGATCAGCGCGAACGATCTCACCCGCATCGCGCGCGAGCTGCGCTCGGAGGTCGCGAAGGTGGAGAATGTCGGCCTCACCTATCTCGTCGGGGAGACCGGCGAAATGCTCCGGATCGCGCCCGATCCCGACCGGCTTGCGCTCTACGGCGTCACCCTCCAGCAGCTCGCGGGCAAGGTCCAGGGCGCGAACCGCGCCTTCCCCGCCGGGCTCGTGCGCAATGGCGGCGAGGAAGTCGCGATGATCGCAGGCGAGACCCTGCGCACGCCCGAGGCCATCGGCAACCTGCTCGTCACCACCCGCGACGGCCGTCCGGTATATGTCCGCGACGTGGCCGATGTGGGCTTCTCGACCGAAAGCGGCGCGCTCATGGTCTCGACCCTCTCGGCGGACGGCGGCGGCCGGGCGCCGGCGGTGACACTTGCCATCGCGAAGCGCGCAGGCGCCAACGCGGTTACGGTGGCCGATGCGATCCTCGAGCGGGTCGCGAGCCTCGAGGGCCGCCTCGTCCCCGGCGACATCGCCATCGAGGTCACGCGCAACTACGGCGAGACCGCCAACGAGAAGGCCAACGAACTGCTCTACCACCTCGGCCTCGCGACGGTCTCCATCGTCGGGCTGGTGGTCATCGCCATCGGCTGGCGCGAAGGTATCGTCGTGGCCGTGGTCATTCCGGTCACGATCCTGCTCACGCTCTTTGCGTCCTGGCTCATGGGCTACACGCTCAACCGCGTCTCGCTCTTCGCGCTCATCTTCTCGATCGGCATCCTCGTCGACGACGCGATCGTGGTGATCGAGAATATCGCCCGGCACTGGGCGATGGGGGGCAAGGACCGCCGCCAGGCCGCGATCGAGGCGGTGGCGGAGGTCGGCAACCCCACCATCGTCGCCACGCTCACGGTGGTGGCGGCACTGCTCCCGATGCTCTTCGTCTCCGGCATGATGGGCCCCTACATGAGCCCGATCCCGGCCAATGCCTCGGCCGCGATGGTCTTCTCCTTCTTCGTCGCGGTCACGGCAACGCCCTGGCTCATGCTGCGCATTGCGGGCCGGGCCCCCGTCCACGCCGCGGCGGACCACGGCCAGGCGGGCGGCGGCGCCCTCGGGCGCGCCTATCGCGCCGTGGCAACACCACTCCTCGCCAGCAAGGCGCGAAGCTGGATCTTCCTTGCGGTCGTGGGCGTGCTCACCCTCGGCTCGCTCTCGCTCTTCTACACCAGGCACGTGACGGTGAAGCTGCTGCCCTTCGACAACAAGTCGGAGCTCCAGGTGGTGATCGATCTCCCGGAAGGCGCCTCGCTCGAGGCGACGGACGCCGTCGCGCAGGCGGTCGCACGCGAGGTGCTGGCCCTGCCGGAGGTGCATTCGGCGCAGGTCCATGCCGGCACCGCCGCCCCCTTCAACTTCAACGGCCTCGTGCGGCACGCCTATCTGCGCGCGAGCCCCGAGATGGGCGATGTCGCGATCAACCTCGTGCCGAAGGGAGAGCGCGAACGGGCGAGCCACGCCATCGCACTCGACATCCGCCAGCGCATCAGGGAGATCGCCGTTCCGCCGGGCACCTCGATGAAGGTGGTCGAGCCGCCGCCGGGCCCGCCGGTCATGGCGACCCTTCTCGCCGAGATCTATGGCCCCGACGCCGAAACCCGGCGCGCGGTGGCTGCGCGGGTCGAGGCGGCGTTCCGCTCCGTGCCCTACATCGTGGATGTGGACAATTCCTTCGGCGAGCCCGCGCGTCGGCTGCGGGCCATGATCTCGACCGATGATGCGGAGTTCTACGGCGTGCAGGAATCGGATGTCTTCGACACGTTCGCCATCCTCGGCGGCGGCGAGACCGTGGGCTATTCGCACCGCGGCGGCGGGCGCCACCCGATTCCGATCCGCATCGAGCGGCCCGCGGGCGACAAGACGCTCGACGAGCGCTTCCTCACCACGCCGATCCCCGCCAATGTCCTGCCCGGCGATCGCGGCGTCGTCGAGCTCGGCGATGTAGTGCATGTGAACGAGGAGCGCGCCTCCTTTCCAGTCTTCCGCCACAACAGCCGCTCGGCCGAAATGGTGACGGCCGAACTCGCGGGCGATTTCGAGGCGCCGCTCTACGGCATGCTCGCGGTAGAGAAGGCGCTCGACGCACAGGACTGGACGGACCTCCCGAAACCGGTGATCCGCCTCCACGGCCAGCCCGAGGACGAAAGCCAGCCGACGCTGCTCTGGGACGGCGAATGGGAGGTGACCTGGGTCACCTTCCGCGACATGGGCGCCGCCTTCGCCGTGGCACTGCTCGCCATCTACATTCTCGTCGTCGCGCAGTTCCACTCGTTCCGGGTGCCGCTCGTGATCCTCACCCCGATCCCGCTCACCTTCATCGGCATCCTTGGCGGCCACTGGCTCTTCGGCGCGCCGTTCACGGCGACCTCCATGATCGGCTTCATCGCGCTGGCGGGCATCATCGTGCGAAACTCGATCCTGCTCGTCGATTTCATCCGCCACGGCGGGCGGCCCGATCACACCCTGACCGAGACGCTGATCGAGGCGGGCGCCATCCGCTTCAAGCCGATCCTGCTCACCGCGCTCGCGGCGATGATCGGGGCGGCGGTGATCCTCAGCGATCCGATCTTCCAGGGCCTCGCGATCTCGCTCCTCTTCGGGCTCGCCTCCTCGACGCTGCTGACCGTGCTGGTGATCCCGGCGATCTACCGGGTGCTGCGCACCTGAGCCCCGGCACCGGGCCTTTAACATGGCCCGGTACCGGAATTTCACCCGATCGACGCCACATCTGGCGCGTTCCTCCGCCAAATGGCTTGTGCCCGGGCCGCGCATTGGCAAAGCTCCGTCACGGATCGCGAAAACGTGAGGGCAAGATGGCGGAACCGGAGCAGGAGACGGCGCAAGCCTCGATCGGAGACTACGGGCTTATTGCGGATGGGCGCTCCTGCGCGCTCGTTTCGCGGACGGGTTCGATCGACTGGCTCTGCTGGCCCCGCCTCGACAGCCCCGCCTGCTTCGCGCGCCTGCTCGGGACCGAGGACAACGGCCACTGGCTGCTCGCCCCCAAGGGCGAAAGCACTTCGCGCCGTGCCTACGAATCCTGCACGATGATCCTCGAGACCGTCCACGAAACGCCGGAGGGCTCGGTCCGGGTGACCGATTTCATGGCGATGCCCCAGGGCGCGCCGATGGTGGTGCGCCGGGTCGAGGGGCTTTCCGGGCGCGTCGAGATGACCTGCGTCCTCTGCATCCGCGCCGATTACGGCCGCACCGTGCCTTGGGTCCAGCAGATCGGTCCGGGCGAGTGGCACGCGATCGCCGGTCCCGATCTCTTCATCTTCAAGACCGATGTCGAGATGCATGGCGAGGATCTGCGCACCGTCGGCGATTTCGAGATCGCCGCGGGCGAGGTGCGGGAATTCGTGCTCTGCCACGGCCGCTCCTTCGGCGCCGAGCCGCAGCCGGTGGAGGCGGAGGATGCGATCACCGCGACCCGCGCCTACTGGGATGCCTTCACCGACCGCATCAGGCTGCCGCGCAAGATGCGCCCCGATTGGCGCGATGCGGTGCTCCGCTCGCTGCTGACGCTGAAGGCGCTCACTTTCATTCCCTCGGGCGGCATCGCCGCGGCGGCGACCACCTCGCTGCCGGAGGAATTCGGCGGCGTGCGCAACTGGGATTACCGCTTCTGCTGGCTGCGCGACAGCGCCTTCACCCTCCAGGCCTTCCTCGAGACAGGCCTCCGGCGCGAGGCCCAGGCCTGGCGCGACTGGCTGATCCGCGCGGTGGCGGGCTCGCCGGACCAGCTGCAGATCATGTATGGCCTCGCGGGCGAGCGGGTGTTGACCGAATGGGAGGTCGACTGGCTGCCGGGCTTTGCCAACTCGCGGCCCGTGCGGGTGGGCAACGCTGCGGCAAACCAGTTCCAGCTCGACGTCTACGGCGAGGTCGCGGATGTGCTGGCGCTCGCCACCCGCCGCGGCCTCCCGCCCCACAGCCGGCAGGGGGATTACCGCAAGGTGGTGATGGATTTCCTCTCGCATGCCTGGCACAAGCCCGACGAGGGCATCTGGGAAGTGCGCGGCGACCCGCAGCATTTCGTCTATTCCAAGGTCATGGCCTGGGTCGGCTTCGACCATGCCGCGAAGGCTGCGGGCAATGACGGCGATCTCGCGGAACAGGCCCGCCTCCGGGCGCTGGCCGAAGAGGTCCATGCGGAGGTCTGCGAATGCGGCTTCAATGCGGGGCTCGGCACCTTCACGCAGTATTACGGCTCGAACACGGTCGACGCGAGCCTGCTCATGCTGCCGCTGGTGGGCTTCCTGCCACCGAAGGACCCCCGCATGATCGGCACCGTCGCTGCGATCGAGGAGCGGCTGCTCGTGAACGGATTCCTGCTGCGCTACAAGACGGACGGCCATGACGGGCTCGAGGGCCACGAGGGCGCGTTCCTGCTCTGCTCGTTCTGGCTCGTCGAGGTCTACGCGCTGCAGGACCGGCTCGACGAGGCCGAGGCGCTGTTCGCACGGCTCCTCGCCATCGCGAACGATCTCGGCCTCCTCTCCGAGGAAGTCGATCCGAAGACCGGCAGGATGCTCGGGAACTACCCCCAGGCCTTCAGTCATGTGGGGCTCGTGATGGCCGCGCTCATCCTCACCCGCCGCCGCGACAACGACCGCACCCCGCCCCACGAATAGCGGGCCCGCCCGGCGCAACCCCGCGTTCGCCGGGCGCGAACGGCTTTGCCCTTTGAGCGGCGGGCCGGGCGGACTACCTTCGGGTCAGGCTACAAGGAGAGCGCCATGAGCTGGAATCCTGCCCTCGACCCCGGCTGCCCCGACGATATCGGCACGGATGCGATCGAAACCCTCATCATCCCGCGCGCCCGCGACCTCGGCGGCTTCGAGGTGCGCCGCGCCCTGCCGGCGCCGAAACGCCAGATGGTCGGTCCCTTCATCTTCTTCGACCAGGCCGGCCCCGCCGAGTTCCTGACCGGCCAGGGCATCGATGTCCGGCCGCACCCGCATATCGGGCTCGGCACCGTCACCTATCTCTATCGCGGCGATTTCCATCACCGCGACAGCATCGGCTCCGACCAGGTCATCACGCCCGGCGCGCTCAACTGGATGGTGGCGGGCAAGGGCGTCACCCATTCCGAACGCACCTCGGAGGCGGCACGCAAGGGCCCCAGCAGCCTCTTCGGCATCCAGACCTGGATCGCGCTGCCCGAAGACCGCGAGGACATCGCGCCGAGCTTCGAGCACCATGGCAAGGAGGCGCTGCCGGAAATCTCGGACGGCGGCATCACCGCACGGCTGATCCTGGGCGAGGCCTATGGCGAGAGCGCGCCGGCGACGATGTATTCCGAGACCTTCTACCTCGATGTCGTGCTCGCCCCCGGTGCGCGTTTCCCGCTACCCGAGAACCACGAGGATCGCGGCCTCTACATCACCGAGGGCTCGGTCACCGTGGCGGGCCAGGTCTTCGAGGCGGGCCGGATGATGGTCTTCCGCCCCGGCGACCGGATTACCGTCGCCGCCGGCGAGGCGGGCGCGCGTCTGATGGCGCTCGGCGGCGCGACGATGGCGGGGCCGCGCTACATCTGGTGGAACTTCGTCGCCTCCAGCCGCGACCGCATCGAGACGGCGAAGGAGGAATGGCGGGCGGCAAACTGGGGCAAGGGCCTCTTCGACCTGCCGGTGGACGACAAGGCGGAGTTCATCCCCCTGCCCGGCTGAGCCGTCCTGCGCAAGGCACGAAACCGGGCGCCGCGCGGCGCCCGGTGATGTTTGCAGGGCGGAGGAGACGAGCCCCCGCCCGTGCGCCTCAGCTCGCGGTTTCGAGGTCCCGGGCCCTCTGGCGCAGCATGAATTTCTGCACCTTGCCGGTCGAGGTCTTCGGCAGATCCCCGAAGATGATCGTCTTCGGCGCCTTGAATCGCGCCATGTTCTGCTGGCAGAAGCCGATCAGGTCCTTCTCCGTCGCCGCCGATCCCTCGCGCAGCCGCACGAAGGCACAAGGCGTCTCGCCCCATTTCTCGTCGGGGCGCGCGACCACCGCGGCTTCCATCACCTCGGGATGCTTGTAGAGCACGTCCTCGACCTCGATCGAGGAGATGTTCTCGCCACCGGAGATGATGATGTCCTTCGAGCGATCCTTGATCTCGATGTAGCCGTCGGGATGCATGACACCGAGATCACCCGAGGCGAACCAGCCGCCCTGGAAGGATTCGTCGGTGGCCGAGGGGTTCTTCAGATAGCCCTTCATCACGTTGTTGCCGCGCATGAAGATCTCGCCGATCGTCTCGCCGTCGGAGGGCACCGGCTCGAGGCTGCCCGGACGGGCGATCATCAGGCCGCCCGACGCGATGCTCTGGACACCCTGGCGTGCCTTGAGCCGCGCCCGCTCGTCCCCGGAGAGGCCGTCCCACTTCTCCTGCCAGGCGCAGGACACCGAAGGCCCGTAGGTCTCGGTGAGCCCGTAGACATGGGTCACGTCGAAGCCCAGCGCCTCCATCTTGGCGATGACGGCCGCGGGGGGCGGGGCACCGCCGGTCATCACCTTGATCCCGGCATGCAGGCCGCTCTTCAACTCGTCGGGCGCATGGACGAGCATGGCGAGCACGACGCTCGCGCCGCAGAAATGGCTTACCTTCTCGGCACGGATGAGGTCGAAGATCGCGTCCGCCCGCACCGCACGCAGGCAGACCGCAACACCCGCCGTCGCCGCAATCGTCCAGGGGAAACACCAGCCGTTGCAATGAAACATCGGCAGCGTCCAGAGATAGGTCGGATGCTGCGGCATGCCCCAGGTGACGATGTTCGAGAGCGCGTTCAGATAGGCGCCCCGGTGATGATAGACAACTCCCTTGGGGTTGCCGGTGGTGCCGGAGGTGTAGTTGAGGCTGACCGCCTCCCACTCGTTGGCAGGGAGCTCCCAGGCGTAGTCCTCACGGCCGCTCGCGAGCAGTTCGTCATAGGTGAGCGAGCCGACCCTGTGACCGCCGTCATAGGAGGCGTCCTCGATGTCCACCACGATGCAGCCGCGCAGCCCGGCGATATGGATCGCGCGCTCGGCCACTTCCGAAAACTCGGGATCGACGAGGACGACCTTCGCCTCGGCATGGGTGAGGATGAAGGCAATCGCCTCGGCGTCGAGCCGGGTGTTGATGGTGTTGAGCACCGCACCCGTCATCGGCACGCCGAAATGCGCCTCGAACATCTCCGGAATGTTGGAGGCGATGATGGACACCGTGTCGCCCTTGCCGATCCCGCGTGCCTCGAGCGCGCTCGCAAACCGGCGGCACCGCGCCCAGGTCTCGGCCCAGGTCCGCCGCACCGTGCCGTGGACCACCGCGAGACGGTCGGGGTAGATCGCCGCGGTGCGCTCGATGAAGCTGACCGGCGTCAGCGGCAGGAAGTTTGCCGGATTGGGCTCAAGCCCGATCTCGTAGATGTTGTGGGTCATGTCTGCGGTGTCTCCTCCAGCAATCTGCCTGCCTTTCGCGCAATACCGGGCGCGGCAGGATCCATTCTCTTCCGGCGCGCCGGGGCCGTTATCCCGCCCGTGCAGGCCGGATCCGCGCGGAGGCCTCAGGCCGCCGCGCCAGTCTCATGAAGGCGGCATGCTCGAGCCCGAGCAGCGCCTCCTCCGTCACCTCCCCGGCCGCTTCGCCGCCCGTCAGCACCCAGGCGATCTCGCGCGCCGCGGCACGCTCCGCCGCACCGAGCTGCGCGGCGAATGGCGCGATCAGCGCCTCGCGGGCCGCCGCACCGCCCGGCGCGATGGCGAGCGTCCGACGGGCCGGGCGCGCTGCCACACCCGCAGCCGCCATCGCCACCGCCGCCTCCAGAACGTCGCCCCGGTGCATCACGATCTCCGTGGCCTCCGGAAGCAGCCCGGCCGCGAGCGCCTCGCGGGCCGAGCCCAGCGGCCGCGAGCGCAACAGCAGCTCGAAGGCACGCGCGGTGCCCTGCGCCGGGTCGCGCGCCAGCGCCGAGGCCAGAAGCCGCACCGTACCGCCCCAGCCCGGCATGAGACCGGCCGCGGCCTGCGTGAGCCCGAGCGCCGCCTCGGCATGGGCGGCCGCGCCATGGCAGTGGAGCGCCAGCTCGCAACCGCCGCCGAGGGCGGTGCCGGAAATCGCGGCGATGACCGGCTGATCGAGCCCGCGCAAGGCGCCGAAAAGCCTCTGGCCGCGCAGGAGCCGCGCCTCGAGCACGTCCCACGCCCCGGCCTCGATCAGTCCCGCGAGCGCGCCGCGATCGGCCCCCGCCGCAAAGCTGCGCGGATTGCCGTTGCCGATCACCAGCGCGTCATAGGCCCGGCCCGCGACCGCAAGTGCGGCTTCGAGCGTGTCGAGCACATCCTCGTCGAGCACGTTCGCCTTCGTCGAAATCTCGAAACAGGCAATGCGATCGCCCAGCGCCCAGAGCCGCGCCGCGTCATTGCCGAGCAGCCTGTCGTCCGCCGCGCGGGCCCGGGCAAGCCGGTCCTTCGGTGCCCCGGCGCGCGCACCGCCCTGAAGCCGCGCCGCGCGCGCCTCCGGCCACGCCGCCGCAAGGCGCGCGGACCCGGCCGCATCGCCGGGCAGAAACGCCCTGCGCACCACCGCCTCGGGCAGGTCCGCCAGGATGCGGAACGGCCCGCGCCGCCAGCCATAGCCCAGCTCCATCGCCGCATCGACGGCATCCGGCCCGCGCGCGATCGAGGACGTGTGCTCCACCGCATAGTCGAGGATGGAGCCGAGCACGGCGCGGGCATAGGCGCCGAAGGCCGAGCCGTCGGCCAGCAGCGCGGCAAGATCGCGCCCCTCGCCCGGCAACCGGATCGACGCCTCCTGCGGGCGATAGTCGCCGGTCTGGAAGTCGATAACCTCGCGCGTGCCGTCCGCGCCCCTGCGGTAGAAGCCCGCGCGGGACTTGCGGCCGAACCGGCCCGCCGCGATCATGCCCTGAACCGCCGCCGAAGCCGGCAGATCGAAGCGGTTGATCGTGTCCTCGTCCGGCAGCGCGCGCATGAGCGACCCCCAGATATGCGGGATCACGTCGATGCCGATGAGATCGAGCAGCCCGAAGACGCCGGTCCGCGGCACACCGAAAGCCGTCTGGACCGCATCGGCCTCCTCGGCACCGAGCCCGAGCCGCAGCGCCTCGATCACCGAGACCGACATCCAGGTGCAGCCGATCCGGTTGGCGATGAAACCCGGCGTGTCCCGGCAGTCGATCACCGTCTTGCCGAGCACGCGGCGCCCGGCCGCCGCAAGCCCCGCCGCCGGGCTGCCAGGCTCGGCCACGAGCTCCAGAAGCTCCATGTGGCGCGGCGGATTGAAGAAATGCGTGATGGCGAAATGCGCCGCGAACCCCGCGCCAAACCCCTCCACGAGGGCGGCGCGCGGAAGGGTCGAGGTGTTCGAGGAGACAAGCGCGCCGGGTTTCCGCACCGCCTCGATGCGCGCATAGAGATCGCGCTTGATCGCGATATCCTCGATCACCGCCTCGATGATCCAGTCCGCCTGCGCCAGCCTGTCGAGATGATCCTCGACATTGCCGGTGCTCACGAGCGCCACCGGGCCCTCCCCCATGAAGCCGCCCGCGCGGAGCTGCGCCGCGATACCCGCCTCGGCGCGGGCATCGCGCCGGCCCTTGTCCGCCGGAATGTCGAGCAGATCCACCGGCACCCCGGCATTGGCGAACTGCGCCGCGATGCCCGCCCCCATGCTGCCCGCACCGATGACGGCGGCGCGGGAGAGGCCGCTCTGCGCGACGGCCCAGGCCTGCCGGAACGGCGTTGGTCGGGGGCCGGATGTGCTTGCGCCGCGCGGCGCCTCGGTCAGTGCATCGGTCACGGGGATCGTCCTCGCCGTCTCGGCGTCAGTTTCGGGTCAGGCGGCCTTTTCGCGGCGGGCGCGCGAGGTGGTCTTCACCACCGCCTCGCCCTCGACGACAACGCTGTTGCCGACGGAGCAGACCGTCTCGAGCACGGCCCGGCACCGATCCAGGACGAGCTCCTTCACCGTCACCACGGCATCCACCGTGTCGCCCGGCCGCACCGGCCCGACGAAACGCATCTGCTGCGAGACATAGATCGTGCCCGGTCCGGGCAGCCGGTTGGCAATCGCCGCCGAGATCGTGCTCGCGGTGAGGAAACCATGCGCGATCCGGCCGCCGAACGGCGTCGTCTTGGCGAAGTTCTCGTTGATGTGGATCGCGTTGTTGTCGCCCGAGGCGCCTGCGAAAAGGATGATGTCGGCCTCGGTGATCGTCTTCGAGAACCGGGCGCTCATGCCCACCTCGAGATCCTCGATGTCATAGCCGTTGAGCTCGTTCATGGTCTCTGTTCCTTGCTCGGGGGCGCATTTGCGGAGCCCGGTCGTCACATGTTGGGATAGTTCGGGCCGTCGCCACCCTGCGGCGTCGTCCAGGTGATGTTCCGGCTCGGGTCCTTGATGTCGCAGGTCTTGCAGTGGACGCAGTTCTGGAAGTTGATCTGGAACCGCATGCCGCCTTCCCCGTCCTCGACGAACTCGTAGACCCCGGCCGGGCAGTAGCGCGCCGAGGGCCCGGCGAACTCGGGCAGGTTCACCCGCAGCGGCACGTCCGGATCCGCGAGCCGCAGATGACAGGGCTGGCTCTCCTCGTGGTTCGTCATCGAGAAGGACACGTTGGTCAGCCGGTCGAAACTCGTCCGGCCGTCGGGCTTCGGATAGTCGATCGGCTTGTGCCGCGCCGCCGGTTCCGTCGCCTCCGCGTCCGACTTCCCGTGCTTCCAGGTGCCGAGAAGCGAGAAGCCGGCCGTGTTGGTCCACATGTCGAAGCCGCCGAGCAGCAGCGAGGCCTTGAGCCCGAGCTTCGACCAGACGGGCTTCACGTTGCGGACCTTCTTCAGGTCCCGCCCGATCGCGCCGCCGCGCACCGCCGCCTCGTAATCCGGCAGCTCGTCGCCCGAACGCCCTGCCGCGATCGCGGCCTGCGCCGCCTCGGCGGCAGCGATGCCCGAGAGCATGGCGTTGTGATTGCCCTTGATGCGCGGCACGTTGACCATGCCGACCGAGCAGCCGAGCAGCGCCCCCCCGGGGAAGGTCATCTTCGGCATCGCCTGCCAGCCGCCCTCGGTGATGGCCCGCGCGCCGTAGGCGACCCGCTTGCCGCCCTCGAGCAGCTCCCTCACCAGCGGATGCTCCTTGAGCCGCTGGAACTCGCCATAGGGATAGAGATAGGGATTGGCGTAGTTGAGATGGACGACGAAGCCGAGGAAGAGCTGGTTGTTCTCGGCATGATAGATGAAGCCGCCACCGCCCGCGTTCTTGCCGAGCGGCCAGCCCATCGTGTGGGTGACCGTGCCCTCGCGGTGCTTCGCGGGATCGATCTCCCAGATCTCCTTCATGCCGATGCCGTATTTCTGCGGCCCGCTCTCCGTATCGAGGCCGAAGCGCGCGATCAGCTGCTTGGCGAGCGAGCCGCGGGCTCCCTCGGCGATCAGCACGTATTTGCCGCGCAGTTCCATGCCGGGCTCGTAGGTGTCGGAGGGCGTGCCGTCGGCGGACCTGCCGAATTCGCCGGCGACAACGCCCTCCACTTCCCCGCCAGGCCCGAAAACGAGTTCGGAACAGGCCATGCCGGGGAAGATCTCGACGCCGAGGGCCTCCGCACGCTCCGCGAGCCAGCGGCAGACATTGCCCATCGAGACGATGTAGTTGCCATGGTTCGACAGGAGCGGCGGCATGGGCCAGTGCGGCAGCCGCCACTGCCCCGCCGCACCGAGCAGATAGAATTCGTCCCGGCGCACCTCGGTGGTGACCGGCGCGCCGCTGTCACGCCAGTCGGGGAGCAGGAGATCGAGCCCGCAGGGGTCGAGCACCGCGCCCGAAAGAATATGCGCGCCGACCTCGGACCCCTTCTCGAGGACGACGACCGAAAGGTCGCCGTCGAGTTGCTTCAGCCGGATCGCTGCCGAAAGACCGGCAGGACCGGCGCCGACGATGACAACGTCATAGTCCGCCGCCTCGCGCTCCGGTCCCCCCGGCATCACGCAGGCACCCCGAGATCCTCACGGCTGAGCGCGAGAACCGAGCGGGCACCCTGCATCGCCGAGGCGGCAAGGCCCTGAGCCTGCGGGAACACTTGCGTGCGGTAGAAATCCGCGAGCCGCAGGGCCGCGCCCAGATGGCTGCCGGTCTCTCCCGCCGCGAGCCGCCGGGCCGCCGCGGCCGCCGCATCGGCATGCGCCCAGGCCCCGAGGCAGACGCCGAAGAGCTCGAGGACGCTCGTGGCCGCCGCCTGCGTCGCCGCGCCGTCGTTGGCGCCCTGGGAGACAAGCCAGTCGGCCGCGCTCTCGACGATGCCGGTGGCCTCGGCCACCATGCCCCGCATCGCGCCCCAGTCGAGATCGCCGCCGAGATCCCCCTCGAGTGCCGCGAGCGAGCCGCGCATGTCCTCGGCCAGCTCGCCGAGCGCGGCGCCATTGTCGCGCTGGATCTTGCGGCCGACGAGGTCGAGCGCCTGGATCCCGGTCGTGCCTTCATAGATCGTGGTGATGCGGGCGTCGCGCAGATGCTGGGCCGCGCCCGTCTCCTCGATATAGCCCATGCCGCCGTGGACCTGCACGCCGAGCGAAGCGGCGAGAATGCTCATCTCGGTCGACCAGCCCTTGACCACCGGGATCAGCAGATCCACCCGGCGCTGATGGCGCGCCGCCACCTCCGGATCGGTGCTGCGCCCGGCGTGATCGAGGGCTGCCGCCGCCCGGTAGGCGAGGATGCGTGCGGCCTGGGTCCGGGCACGGATGAGCCCGAGCATGCGCCGCACGTCGGGGTGCTCGATGATCGCGGCCGACCCCTCGATGCCGGGCGCGGCGCCCTGCTTGCGCTCCGCGGCATAGGCCGCCGCGATCTGGCCGGCACGCTCGGCGATGCCGATGCCCTGCAGACCGACGCCGAGACGCGCCATGTTCATCATCGCGAACATGTAGCGCAGGCCCTGGTTCGGCTCGCCGACGAGATAGCCGACCGCGCCGCCTGTGTCGCCGAAGGAGAGCGTGCAGGTCGGGCTGGCGTGGATGCCGAGCTTGTGCTCGATCGAGACGCAGCGCACATCATTGCGCGCGCCGATCGTGCCGTCGGCATTGACGAGGAACTTCGGCACCACGAAGAGCGAGATCCCCTTCACGCCCGCCGGCGCATCGGGGAGGCGGGCGAGCACAAGGTGGATGATGTTCTCCGCCATGTCGTGCTCACCGTAGGTGATGAAGATCTTCTGCCCCGAGACGAGGTAGTGATCGCCCTCGGGCACCGCGCGCGAGCGGATCGCGGCGAGATCGGAGCCCGCCTGCGGCTCGGTGAGGTTCATCGTGCCGGTCCAGACGCCGGTCACGAGATTGGGCAGGTAGGTCTCCTTGAGCGCGTCCGTGGCATAGCCCTCGATCGCCTCGATCGCGCCCTGCGTCAGCATCGGGCAGAGCTGGAAGGCGGTGTTGGCGCCGTCGAACATCTCCTGGATGCAGGCGTTCACCGCCGCGGGCAGACCGAGCCCGCCGTGCTCGGGCGAGGCGGTCGGGCTGTTCCAGCCCATTTCCACCAGCGTCAGGTAGGCGTCGCGCCAGCCCTCGGGGGTGGTGACGGCGCCATCGACGAAGCCGAGGCCCTTCTCGTCACCGATCCGGTTGAGGGGGGCGAGCACTTCGCCGGCAAACTTGCCGGCCTCGCCGAGGATGGCGGCCACCATGTCGGGGGTCGCATCCTCGAGGCCCGGAAGCTTCGCGATCTCCTCGAGGCCGCAAAGATCCTCCAGGATGAACAGCATGTCGTTCAGGGGGGCAGCATAGGTCATGGACCGGTCTCCTGGGGAAATCAGATCTTGTCGGCGAGTGCGGGGACGGCGTCGAAGAGGTCAGCG
>QKPN01000024.1 GCA_003258405.1 Rhodobacteraceae bacterium DSL-40
GAAGATCTTCCCGTCGCCGATCTTGCCTGTCTTCGCCGTGGTCGAGAGGGTCTCGACCGCCTGCGGCGCGATCGCGTCGGAAACGACCATCTCGAGCTTGATCTTCGGCACGAAGTTCACGACGTATTCGGCGCCGCGATAGATCTCCGTGTGACCGGACTGCCGCCCGTATCCCTTCACCTCGGAAACCATCAGCCCCTGCACGCCGATGGTGGTCAGCGCCTCGCGGACCTCCTCCAGCTTGAAGGGCTTGATGACGGCTATGATGAGTTTCATCGAGTTTCCTCACTTGAGTTTATTGTTGCGTCACGTGCCCGCGCCGAAGAGCATCGCCGGTGGAGAAGCACGATCCGTGCCGCGCTAACCATATTTTCCCAACACGTTGATACGAAAACGGTTCTTCTGCGCGGCCGGTGAGATTCGATTTCGCTCGCCCGTTTCTCAGGCAGAAAACCGGAAATGCGGCAGACGCTGACCAAAATTTGTACACGTGTTGAAGCCCTCAGGCCCGTGCACTGCCCTCTATACACTGGAATGCCCCGGCCAAGTTCCGTAAGGTGGCCGAAACAGAACGAGCAGGTGGCCGCAAAGCATGGCCAAAAAAGCCAGAAAGACCCCGTCGCGCCGCAGACCGCGCGCGAAGACGCGATTGAGCCTGCCCGAGCGTTTGGCTCGTGGCGCATTTTCGAGCATTTTCCGCATCTTATGGTGGATCGGAATACGCGGATCGATCGCATTGGCGGTCATCCTCGGGCTCTCGACCGCGTACTATTATACGCAGCTTCCGGATTTCGAGGGTCTGCTCGACGCGCGCGACCGCGGTTCGGTCACCTTCCTCGACCACAACGGCGATGTTTTCGCCTGGCGGGGCAGCCATCAGGGGATCACCCGCGCCGAGGATGTCTCGCCGCATCTGGTCCATGCGGTCGTCGCCACCGAAGACCGGCGCTTCTACAGCCATTTCGGGCTCGACCTGCGCGGGCTCGCGCGCGCGGCGCTCGTCAACTACCGCGCCGGCGGCACGGTGCAGGGCGGTTCCTCGATCACGCAGCAGGTCGCGAAGCTCGTCTTCTTCGACAACGAGCGCACCCTCTCGCGCAAGCTCAAGGAAATTCCCGCCGCCCTCGCCCTAGAGCTCAAGTTCTCCAAGAACGAGATCCTCTCGGTCTATCTCAACCGCGCCTATCTCGGCGCGGGCGCGACCGGCTTCGAGGCCGCCTCCCAGCGATACTTCGGCATAACGGCCGCCCAGGTTGATCCGGCCCAGGCGGCAATGCTTGCAGGCCTCCTCCGCGCGCCCTCGCGCTTTGCGCCGACGAACAACCTCGCCCGCGCCCAGACCCGCGCTGACACCATTGTCACCCTCATGGAGGATCAGGGCTACCTCACGCCGCAGCAGGCGGCGGTGGCTCATGCCCGGCCCGCGGTGCTCTCGAAGGCCGCGGCCGACAAGGCGGGCGGCGATTTCGCCGACTGGGTGATGTCGAGCGGCCCGCAGTTCCTCACCCGCAACACCACCGAGGACATCGTCGTCCGTACGACCTTCGATTCACGCATCCAGCATGCGGCGGAGGATGCGCTCACCTATATCTTCGAGAACAAGGTGAAGCCCGGCTCCAAGGCCCAGGCCGCGATCGTGGTCATGTCCCCCGACGGGGCGGTGCGCGCGATGGTGGGCGGCCGCGACCTCGGCGGCACCGAAGGCCAGTTCAACCGCGCGACCCAGGCCCGGCGCCAGACCGGTTCGCTCTTCAAGACCTTCGTCTTCGCCGCGGCGCTTCAGGCCGGCGCCAATCCCTACGACGAGGTGCTCGACGCGCCGCTCACGCTCAACGTGCCGGGCTCCGGCCCCTGGTCGCCGCGGAACTATTCGCGCGCCTACCGCGGCGAGATCACGCTCGCCGATGCCCTCACCCATTCGGTCAATACCGCGACGGTGCGGGTTTCCGAAGCGACGGGCCGGGCGCGGGTGAAGGCGCTGGCGCAGGATCTCGGCATCTCGTCCCCGATCGCCGACGGGCCCGCACTGGCGCTCGGTGTCTCGGAGGCGACGCTCCTGGAGATGACCGGCGCCTACGCCGGCATCCTCAACCAGGGGTTCCGTTCGACCCCCTACGGGATCTCCGACATCAGCCTCAAGCTCGATGGCAAGCCGCTCATGGCCGGAAGCCGCCCGCAGCCCGTGCGCGTGCTCGACGAGCGCGCTGCGGGCGAGCTGGTCTGGATGCTGAACCAGGTGGTCAATCAGGGCACCGGCGCGCGCGCGCAACTCGCCGACCGGCAAGCCGCAGGCAAGACCGGCACCACCCAGGCTGCGCGCGACGCCTGGTTCATCGGCTTCACCGGCAACTATGTGACCGGCGTCTGGATGGGCTATGACAACAACACGCCGCTGACCGGTGTCACCGGCGGCGGCCTTCCCGCCGAGATCTGGCACGAGACCATGGCGCGGGTGAGCGACGGCGTGCCGCCGCGGCCGCTGCCGATGCGGGTGCCCGAACCGCGCGGGGTGCAGGTCGCACTGCCCAATGCCAATCCCGGCCAGGTGGTGCAGAATGTCGGCAACGCGGTGCAGACCGTGTTCGAGAACGTGCTCCACGGGATCTTCGGCGGCCGGAGCAACTGAGTTCGCACCGCGCGGGGAAAGCGCTCTCCCCGCGCGGCGCTGTGCGCTCTCAGCTCCGGCGCCGCAGTTCGGCGATGAGCTTGTCGATGCTGCCGCCCTGGGAATCGAGGATCGCACCGATCTCGGCCCGCTCGGTCGCGAGCAGCGAAACCCCCTCGATGATGAGATTGACCGCCTTGGCCGAACCGCTGCGGTCGGAAATCTGCCAGTCGACCCCGATGTTCTCGCGCCCCGGCCGGACGACGGTCGTGTTGATGAGCACCCCGGCCCGGCCCGCGTCCTTTCCGCCCGTCACCTGGATCCGCGCATTGCGGTATTCCTCGAACTGCCTGCCGTATTTCCGGGCGAGATAGCTCTGGAAGGTCGAGATGAACGCGCTCTTCTGCGCCGACGTGGCGCTCCGCCAGGGCGGCCCGAGCACGCTCGCGCCCACCACCGGCATGTCGGCGTAGCGGGCAAGGATCTGCTCGAACTGGCTGTAGAGCTGACTGCCGCTGCGCCCGGAGTTCACCAGCCGGTCGAGCTCGCCCGAGATCGACCCGACGAAGGCCTGCGCCTGCGGCACGGTGAGCGCGAGGAGCGGCCGCGGCAGGGCGGCGGCGCCCGCGAGCAGCGCGGTGGCGGCGAGGAAGCCCCGGCGCGCGAGGCCGGTGCCGAGATCAGTAGTCATCATAGACATCCTCCAGGAGATCGAGGCCGGTACCGCCCTTCAGGCGGGCCCGCATGTTCTGCAGATAGCTGATGCGCGTGGCGGTATAGCTGTCTTCGGACTGGTAGAAGAGTTCGTCGAGGGTGGTGTCGAGCTCGTAGCGGTCGTTGAGCAGATCGACCCCCGAGGCCGCGATCAGCGCGGTTCCCGCCGCCGTCGGCAGGAAGAGCTGCACCGGATCCAGCGCATAGTCGAGCACCCAGCCGGACCAGTCGCGCTGGGTTCCCGGCCCGCCGAACGGCACCACGAGATAGCCGCCCTCCGGCACGCCCCAGCGGAAGAGCGTCTCGTCGACATTGGTGTCGCGGTAGTCCATGCCGAGCTCGCTCGCGAGATCGATGAGCCCGCCGAAGCCGAAGAGCGTGTTGACCCCGAAGCGCATCATCGCGGTGCCCGCGAGCTCCGGGCGGCCCTGAAGCATGTATTGCACCACATAGCCGGGGCTGTCCCAGGTATTCTCGAGGTTGCTGACCCCGCGCCGCAGCGGCTCCGGCACCCCCTTGCCATAGGCGATCGCCGCCGGACGGTAGGCGTTGCGGTCGATCGTCAGGTTCGCGTCATGCGTTGCGCGGTTCTCCGTGGCGAACGGATCGAAGGACAGGCTCTCGGGATCGGGAGAGGCGGCACAGGCCGCGAGCGCGGCCGGAGCAAGAAGGGCGAGGCAGAACCGTTTCACTGAACCCAAGTGCGTCTCTCCTTTGCTGGCCCCTGTCGGGATTCGACAGGCACCCCGACCGGACGTTTATCAGACGCCCGCACCGGGATTGCAAATCCGGCCGAACCTGCCGGTCGACCGCCAGCCGCCGGCGCGTCGGTTTGCCGGTTTTTGCGAGATGTGGTAGTGTCTTTTCCGGCAAGGGGACAAACCGATGACAAAGATCGCGATCGTCCAGCAACCACCCGTATATCTCGACAAACAGCGTTCGCTCGACCGGGCCGCCAGCCTCATTGCGGAGGCGGCTGCGCAGGGGGCTGGGCTCGTGGCCTTTCCCGAAGTCTGGCTTCCCGGCTATCCGACCTATGTCTGGCGCCTCCGGCCCGGCGCCGACATGCGGCAGACCGACGAGCTGTTCGCGCTCTCGCAAGCCGACTCCGTCGATCTCGCCCGGGACGACCTCGCCCCGGTGCGGGAGGCCGCGCGGGAGCATGGCGTCGTCGTGGCGATGGGCCATCAGGAAATCGACAGCGGACGGAGCGGCAGCACCCTTTTCAACAGCGTCGCGATCATCGACGCCGACGGGCGCCTCCTCAACAATCACCGCAAGCTCATGCCCACCAATCCCGAGCGCATGGTCTGGGGGTTCGGCGATGGCTCGACCCTCCGGGTTGTCGAGACCGCGGTCGGCCGCATCGGCGCGCTGATCTGCTGGGAAAACTACATGCCGCTCGCCCGCTACGCGCTCTATGCCCAGGCGATCGACATCTATCTCGCGCCGACCTGGGACAGCGGCGAGACCTGGCATGCGACCATGCAGCACATCGCTCGGGAGGGCGGATGCTGGGTGGCGGGCTATGCCACGACCCTCGAAGCCGGCGACATACCGGCCGACCTGCCCTGGCGCGATGCGCTCTTTCCCGAAGCCGGGGAATGGATCAATCCCGGCGATGCGGTCCTCTACCGGCCGTTCGGCGGGTGCGCGGCCGGGCCGATGCACCGCGAGAAGGGGCTGCTGTTCGGCGAGATCGACATCGCGGCCGCGCGGGCCTCACGGCGCAAGTTCGACGCCTGCGGCCACTACGCCCGCCCGGACGTGTTCACCCTTCACGTCAACCGCGCGCCGCAGACGCCCGTCGTCTTCAGCGAGGGTTGATCCCGCCTGCACCGCCTTTGCCATTGCCTCGCGCGACGGCTCAGATATGTTCGGGCGCAGGACTACCGGGGATAACAGCATATGACATCGAAAATCGAAGAGCGCCTCGAAGCGCTCGGAATTTCCCTGCCGGACGCACCCGCGCCGGCGGCCAACTACGTGCCCTTCGTGGTCGCAGGCGACATGGTCTTCATTTCGGGCCAGATCAGCCGCGACGACAGCGGGCTCATCACCGGACAGCTCGGCCGTGATCTCGACAGCGCCGCCGGAGCCAAGGCCGCCCGGACCTGCGCGCTGGCCCTCGTCGCGCAGCTCAAGGCGGCCTGCGGCGGCGATCTCGACCGGGTGAAGCGTGTGGTGAAGCTCTCGGGCTTCGTGAATTCCAGCCCGGATTTCACCGAGCATCCGCAGGTCATCAACGGGGCCTCGGATCTCATGGTAGAGGTCTTCGGCGATGCCGGGCGCCATGCCCGCGCCGCCGTCGGTTCGGTGTCGCTCCCGCTCGGGGTGGCCGTCGAGGTGGAAGGTGTCTTCCAGATCGCCTGATCTTCCGGGCGCCTTTCTCGGCGCCCCCATCGCCCATCGCGGCCTGCATGACCGCGCCTGCGGCGTCATCGAGAACAGCCGCGGCGCGATCCGTGCCGCGATCGAGGCGGGCTACGGTATCGAGATCGACATCCAGCCCGCCGCCTGCGGCGAGGCGATGGTGTTTCACGACGATACGCTCGACCGCCTGACTGCCGAAACCGGCGCCGTGCGGGAGCGGAGCGCCGAGGCGCTCGGGCGCATCGCGCTCACGGCCAGCGGCGGCGAGACCATCCCGACACTCGGCGAGATCCTTGCCCTCGTGGACGGGCGGGCGCCGCTTCTCATCGAGATCAAGGATCAGGACGGCGCGCTCGGGCCCGATGTCGGCCCGCTCGGCGACCGGATCGCGGAGCTGCTCGTCGAGTATGCCGGCCCCGTCGCGGTGATGAGCTTCAACCCCGCCGCGCTCGCAAGCCTCGTGGAGGCCGCGCCGCGGATCCCGCGCGGGCTCATCACCTGCGACTTCACCGCGGAGCACTGGCCCAGGGTTCCGGCGGAGCGGCGGGCGGCCCTTGCCGCGCTTCGCGATCTCGAGCCGCTCGGGGCCGCCTTCATCTCCCACCAGTGGCGAGACCTCTCGAGCCCCGCCGTTCTCGCGGCGAAGGCGGCCGGTCGCGCCGTGCTCTGCTGGACGGTGCGCAGCCCGCGGGAGGAACGCATCGCGCGGGCGCTCGCCGACAACGTGACCTTCGAGGGCTATCTGGCCGAGGTGCCGGAGGACGCGCCCGGCCAGAGCGCTCCCTCGCCGGCTCCCGACCCGCGTCCCGGCGGCCTGGGCTGGCGCCGCCGGCCGCACCGGCAGCCTGCCGGGCCAAGAGGCCATTGACGCAAGCCCGGCGCATGGAGAACACTGCGCGGGGGCCTCACCTTGGGAGAATGCGGTGGACGGCTGCGGCGACGTCGAGATCACGATTCTGAACTCCATCCGGGATGTTCCCTGCGATGAATGGGATCTCTGTGCGGTGCCGGGCGGCGGACCCCCGGCCGATCCCTTCACCACGCATCGCTTTCTTGCCGCCCTCGAGGATTCGGGCAGCGTCGGCCGGGGGACCGGCTGGAACCCGCAGCATCTGGTGGCGCGGCAGGGCGGGATCGTGCTGGCCGTGATGCCGCTCTATGCCAAGAGCCACAGCCACGGCGAATACATCTTCGACCACAACTGGGCCTTCACCTATTCCCGCGCCGGGGGGCGCTACTATCCGAAGCTCCAGTCGGCGGTGCCCTTCACGCCCGCAACCGGACGCCGCTTCCTCACCCGGCCCGGCCGCGAGGGCAGCGGGCGGGCGGCGCTGCTCCAGGGCTGCATCGAGCTCACCACGCGCGAGAACCTTTCGGGCCTGCACGTGACCTTCTGCACCGGGCAGGAGCGGGACTGGGGCGAGGCGGTGGGGCTGCTTGGGCGGACGACGCGGCAGTATCACTGGCACAATCGCGGCTACGGCGATTTCGACGCCTTTCTCGCCGATCTCTCCTCCCGCAAGCGCAAGGCGATCCGCAAGGAACGGGCGAAGGCCCAGGCCTTCGGCGGGGAGATCGTCCCGCTCCGGGGGAACGAGATCGCGCCCGAGCACTGGGAGGCGTTCTGGGCGTTCTATCAGGATACCGGGGCGCGGAAATGGGGCACGCCCTATCTCACCCGCGCCTTTTTCGACTGCATCCACGAGACCATGCGCGACGACATCCTCCTCTTCATGGCCCGGCGGGACGGGCGCTGGGTTGCGGGCGCGCTCAACTTCATCGGGGCGGACGCGCTGTACGGGCGCTACTGGGGCTGTCTCGAGGATCATCCCTGCCTGCATTTCGAGATGTGCTACTACATGGCCATCGAGGCGGCGATGGCGCGCGGGCTGGCCCGGGTCGAGGCCGGGGCGCAGGGCGAACACAAGATCGCGCGCGGCTATCTGCCGGTGGAGACGCATTCGCTGCACTGGTTCTCGAACGAGGCCTTCTCGCGGGCGGTGGCGCAGTTCCTCCGCGCCGAGGCGATGGCGATGGACGAGGAAATCGAGGTCCTGACCACGATGGGGCCGTTCAGGAGAAGCCCGGGAGAAGACAGTGGCCGAGAGATTGAATGAGGCCGAGCGCGCGGCGGAACTGCCCGCGCTCGAGGCGCAGGGATGGCAGCCGGTAACGGGGCGCGACGCGATCGCGAAGACCTTCACCTTCGGGAATTTCGTCGAGGCCTTCGGCTTCATGACCCGCGCAGCGCTCTGGGCGGAGAAATGGAACCACCACCCCGAATGGTTCAACGTCTACCGCACCGTCGAGGTGACGCTCTCGACCCATGACGCGGGCGGGCTCACCGGGCTCGACGTGAAGCTCGCGAAGAAGCTCGACGCGCTCGCCGGATAAGGGCCGGGCTCGGGGGCTGAAGGCTGTGAAAGCGGGGCGTTTCACCGTGAAAACGGAAAAATCTCGCTGATTTCATTGAATTTTCCTGGTTAACATATCATGAACGCGGGCGGAGGCGGCCTGTGGCGGGGCCGCTGTCGTGATGTTTCAAGACGCGGGCCCTCCGCCCGGCCTATGAGGTGCAAGGCTCAGGGAGTGCGGAGAGACGCCATGTTCCTCAGATACACGATCCTCTATGTCGGCGACGTCGCGGCGGCGCTCGATTTCTATGAACGCGCCTTCGGGCTTGCGCGGGGCTTCCTGCACGAGAGCGGCGATTATGGCGAGCTCGCGACCGGCGAGACGAAGCTTGCCTTCTCGTCGCGCGCGCTGATGCGGCAGCTCGGCAAGGCGCCGGGCCGGGCGCGGCCCGAGGCTCCGGTCTTCGAGATCGCCTTCGAGACGGCGGATGTCGGCGCCGCCTTCGAGCGCGCCGTCGCGGCGGGCGCGCGGCCGGTGCAGGCGGCGCGCGACGAGCCCTGGGGCCAGAGGACGGCTTATGTGGCGGACCCCGACGGCTATCTGGTGGAGATCTGCTCGCCGGTCCAGTTGCCGAGCGCCGGCTGAGCCAGGAGGGCGAGCGAGACCGCGTCCCGGCGCAGCCGCGCGGGCGGGATGCCGAACCAGCGGACGCAGTCGCGGGTCATGTGGGCCTGATCGCTGAAGCCGCATTCGATGGCGATCTCCGCCAGCGCGCCGGGCTCTGCGAGCCGCCGGGCGGCGCGGCGGGCCCGGGCGAGAAGCCGCCAGTATTCGGGCGACGGCAGGCCCTCGGCCAGGAAATGCCGCTCTATCGTGCGCGCCGAGACCCCGAGCGTGCGGGCCACGGAGCGCACGGTCGCGCCGGGCGCCGTCAGCGCCAGGATCGCATCGTCGCGCTCGCCCCACGCCCCGCCCTCCTCGGCGAGGATCGATCCGGCGCGCTCGGGATGCGCTGCGATCGCCGCGAGGAGGCGCGGGGAGAGGGCCGCCCCCGGCCGGAGGCGGTAGCCCAGGATCTCGGTGCCGGCCGCGAACACGACGGGGCGCGGCCGGAGGTCGAAGGCCGTCAGACGGATCCGGGGCGCGCTGCGGCGGCTACAGTCCGGGCCGCGGATCAGCAGCACGTCCCGGCAGCCATCGGGAAAGACGATGTGCCGATCCGGGGCCTCCGCCCGGAAGCGCCAGCTGTGGTATCCGCTCTGCGAGGTCATGCCGCGAGGCGTAGCATGATCCGGCCCGGCCCGGAACACCGGGCGCGCGCCGGGCTCTTTCAGACCAGGAAGATGTCGTCGGCGGAGAGATGGGCGTGATTGTCGAGGGTGGCGATCAGCGCCTTTGCCGCGCCGCCCGCGCCGTCGGCGTCGAACCAGAGCCGGCCGCTGTCGCGGTCGTAGACGATCTGCGCCCCGGCGCCGGACGCGGCGGTGCCGAGGTGGAACTCGGCGGTGTCGAGCTGCCCGGCGCCGAGGCCCGTGAAGATGTCGCGCGCGAGGAGGATGCGATCCCCCTCGCCGCGGCTGAAATCGGTGATGTGGTCGGCATTGCTGCCGCGCAGGGCCTCGGCGAAGAGGAAGCTGTCGGCATCGGCATCGCCCGTCAGCCGGTCCTGGCCGCTGCCGCCCGCCAGCTGGTCGCGCCCGGCGCCGCCCGAGAGCCGGTCATCGCCCGCGCTGCCCGAGAGCGTGTCGTTGCCGGTGCCGCCGCTGATCGTGTCGTGGCCCGTCTGGCCGTTGATGCGGTCGTTGCCGCCCTCTCCCCAGAGCTGGTTGGCTTCGGCATTGCCGGTGATGCTGTTGGCGAGCCCGTTGCCCCAGCCGGCGACGGCTTCGCCCCGGAGCACGAGCTTCTCGACATTGGCCGCGAGCCGCACGTTGGTGTAGGCGAGCACCAGATCCACGCCCTCGCCGGGCCGCTCGATGACGCGGTCGATGGAGTCGTCGATGGTGATGGTGTCGCCGTCGATCACGTAGGTGTCGTTGCCCTTGCCGCCGATCATCAGGTCGATGCCCGTGCCGCCGTCCAGCCGGTCGTTGCCGGCGCCGCCGATCAGCGTGTCGCTGCCCGCGCCGCCCGAGAGCGCGTTGGCCGCGACATTGCCCGAGATCCGGTTGTCGAGCCCGTTGCCGGCGCCGTCGATGGCGGCGGTGCCCGTCAGCACGAGGTTCTCCACCGCGCCGCGCAGGCTGGCGGAGGGGGCGAGGCTGAAGCTGACGGCGCTTGCCACGGTGTCGAGGCCGCTGCCGTCGCGCTCGTCCACCAGATCCGAGGCGCGGTCGACCACGTAGCGGTCGTTGCCCGCGCCCCCCACCATCGTGTCGGTGCTGCTGCCGCCGTCGAGGATGTCGTTGCCGGCGCCGCCGATCAGCGTGTCGGTGCCGCTGCCGCCCGACACCTTGTCGTCGCCGGACCAGCCGCGATAGCTGTCGTTGCCGGCGCCCATGTCGATCCGCGGGCCGGTATCGCCGAATTTCGCGAGGCCGGAGAAGTCGAAGGTGTCCGAATAGGCGGTGCCGGTCAGCGCAAGGCCCGCGCGGCTGAAGACCTCGATGCCTGAGGCGGCGTCGAAGATCAGGTTGTGGCGGTCCGCGTCCCCGGTGAGCCGCACCGTATCCTGGCCCGCGCCGCCGAGGATGGTGTCGTTCCAGCCGTAGCCGGAAAGGAGCAGCAGATCGTCGCCCGCCCCGCCGTCGAATTCCACCAGCGATCCCTCGGCGCGCAGCGTGTCGTTGCCCGCGCCGCCGGTGAATTTTGCGGTGCCGCCGGAGGTCAGGACAGAGTCGGCGCCCGCGTGGCCGATGAAGGTGTTGTTGCCCGCCGCCATCTCGATGGCGCGGCCGCCCCAGGCGACGCTCTCGAGGCCCGAGAGGTCGATCGTGTCATTGCCGCTCGTGCCGCGCAGGGTGCCGGCGCGGAGATCCAGCGTCTCGACGCCCGCCGCGCTGTCCAGGATCAGGCGCGACCAGGTGACATCGGCCTCGAGCCGCAGCGTGTCATCGCCCGCGCCGCCGAGGAAGGTGTCGTTGCCCGAGCCCGAGACCAGGAAGAGATCGTCGCCATCGCCGCCGTCGAATTCGTCGAGCCCGGTGCCGCCATCCTGCAGCACGTCGTTGCCCGCGCCGCCATAGAGCCGGTCATAGCCCTCGTCGCCGCGCAGCGTGTCGTTGCCGCCGCCGCCGTAGAGACGGTCGCTGCCCTCGCCGCCGCGCAGGGAATCGTTGCCCGTTTCCTCGTCGGGAAAGCCGGTCCCGGCCGGGTAGCCGTAGATCCAGTCGCCAGAGGCGGTGCCAAGCAGGGTGTCGTTGCCCTGGGTGCCGTAGATTGCCATGCACATCTCCCGATACAGACGTCGAACACAAGATCCTCCGCGCCGCGCGGGCGGGCGGTGACGGGCTTGGTGCCGGCTGGGGCGGGCTCCGGCAATCGGCTCTCGACGGACGGTGTGGCCCGGCGGACGAATGACCGGAGCAATCGACGAACGGCGGGATTTCGTCTGCGAACGCCGCTCGACAGCGCGCCCGGCGCCGGAGAAAATGGCGCATGAGCATTGCCTTCGATCACAGGCCCGGTCCCGGCCCCATGTCGGCCTTCAGCCGCGAGGTGAAGATCCTCGGGCTGTCCTTCGCGCTCGTGCTGTTCGTGATCGCCAGCATCGTCTGGGGGCTCGCGGGCATCGATCCGGTCGAGACCGCGATCCCGAAGCTGGTCGGCATCCTGGGCGATGCGCTCCTCGCGGTGACCATCACCCTGGTGCTGTGGCGGATCCGGCGCCTCTCGCTCGGGCTGAAGGCGCTGGCCGCGATCGCGATGTCGCTGGCCGCGGCGCCGGTCTCCGCCCTGATCGACTGGGGGTTCCATGCCGTCTGCGTCTATCCCGAGCCGGTGCCGTTCAACCCGGAATATTTCGCCCAGGTGGTGGTCTTCACCACATCGGAGCTCTTCGGCTGGTCCTGCCTCTATCTCGCCCTGCAATACAGCGCCCAGGTCCGCGCCTCCGAGCGGCATCTGGCCGCGGTGCGGCAGCAGGCGACGGAGGCGCAGCTCCGCGCCCTGCAGTATCAGGTCAATCCGCATTTCCTCTTCAACACCCTCAACACGATTTCCGGGCTGATCGAGGAGGGCGAGAACCGGCCCGCGAACGAGATGGTGCTGGGGCTGGCCGGGTTCCTGCGCAGGACGCTGGCGCTCGATCCGCTGTCGGACCTGCCGCTCGGCGCGGAGATCGCGCTGCAGAGGGATTATCTGCGGATCGAGGAGACCCGCTTTTCCGACCGCCTGTCGGTGCGGATCGACGTCGCGCCCGCGGCGCAGCGGGCGCTTGTGCCGGCGCTGCTGCTGCAGCCGCTCATCGAGAACGCGATCCGCCATGGCGTGGCGCGGACCCCCGGCCGGGCCGAGCTCGAGATCGGCGCCCGCATCGAGCCGGGCGAAACGCTCGCGATCTGGGTCGAGAACCCGGTGCCGGAGGCGGGCGGGGCGACCGCGACCGGGCTGGGGATCGGGCTCAGGAACGTGGCGGAGCGGCTGGCGGCGCGCCATCCGGGCCATGCGACCTCCTGCGCGTTCGGCCCCGCCGGGCCGGGCCGGGTGCGGGTCGAACTCAGGATGCCCTTCCGGACATGACAGGCCCGTCGCCCCTGCGCGCCCTGATCGCGGATGACGAGCCGATCGCGCGGCGGAGGCTCGCGCGGGCGCTTGCCCGGCTGGGCGGGGTCGAGCTGGTCGGCGAGGCGGGCGATTGCGATCAGACGGTCGGCGCGGTGCGCGCGCTCCGCCCCGACCTCCTGCTCCTCGATGTGCAGATGCCCGGCGGTGACGGCTTTGCGGTGGTCGACCGCCTCGCGGGCGCCTTGCCGCCGGTGATCTTCGTCACCGCCCATGACGGCTACGCCCTCCGGGCCTTCGAGGCCGCGGCGCTCGACTACCTCACGAAGCCGGTCGAGCTGCCGCGCCTCGCCGCCGCCCTGTCGCGCGCAAGGACCTGGATCGCGGCAAGCGACCGGGCCGAGCGGATCGCCGAGCTGCAGGCCACGGTCGCCGCATTGCGCGCCGCACCGCGCGAGGCGCAGGCGCCCTCACGCGATCTCTGGGTCAAGGGCCGCCTCGGCCACCAGCGCATTCTCATCGACAGCATCGACTATATCCGCGCCGAGCGCGACTATGCCCGCCTCGTCATCGGCAGCCAGTCGCATCTGATCCCCGAGACCATCGCCGCGCTCGCCGAACGGCTCGCGGCCTTCGGCTTTCTCCGCATCCACCGCAGCCTGCTGGTGCGGCAGGCGGCCGTGCGCGGCCTCGGCCGGCGCCGCTGCGGCGGGCTCGTGGCGCGGCTCCCGGACGGCACCGAGCTGCCGGTCGGCCGCAGCCACGCCCAGCGCGTCCAGCGCGCGCTCGGGGTGAGACCGGCCGCCGAGTAGCCAGCCCCCGACCGCCTCATCCGTCGCGGGACTGCGCCTCGGCCGTTGCCAGCGCCCGGAACCGTTTCATCGGCGCGGTGTCGCGCCGGCCCCGCCGCGACAGCAGCGAGATCTGGTAGGAGATCGCGAACCGGTCGGTGAGGCGGCGCAGTTCCCCGCGCGCCACGAGCGGCGCCGCGACATGATCGGGGAGATAGCCGAGCGTCGGCAGCGCCCGGAGGATCACGGTCACCGCCTCGAGATTGGCCGCATTCGCCGCCACCCTGCCGAGGCGGGGCGCCTCGCCATCCGCCGGCGCGAGATCGTAGCTGCGGCCGACCCAGTCCGCCGCCTCCAGCACGGCGGCCTCCACCGGCGCCTCGGGGTCGCGAAAGAGCGGGTGCGGCGGGCCGCAATAGATGTGCTGCCGCTCGAGATAGAGCGGCACGGTGTCGAAGCGGTCGTCCCCGACCGGAAAGGCGCCGATCGCGAGGTCGAGGGATTTCGCGTCGATCCGGCTCGCCAGAACCGTCTGGATGTCCTGGGTGATCTCGAGCCGGACATCCGGCGCGCGCTCGTGGAAGAGGCGCACCAGCCCCACCACCGAAAAGCCCGGGTCGGTCGAGGTGTGATCGAGCATGCCGAGCCGGAGCGTGCCGACCACCCGGTGCGAGAGGTCCGAGGTGGTCTGGAGGAACTCGTTCATCGCCCCTTCGAGGCGGGCATAGGCGTCGAGCGTCGTCCGGCCGCGCTCGGTGAGGCGGAAACCCCCGGGCCCGCGCTCGCAGAGACGAAAGCCCAGACGCCGCTCCAGCCCCGAGAGCTGCGCCGAGATGGTCGACTGGCTGATGTCGAGCTCGCGTTCCGCCCCGGCGAAGCTCCGGCAGCGGCTGATGGTGCGGAAGACGTGAAGCGCCCTGAGATCGGCGGCGGAGAGCGAGGCGAGCATGGCGCCGACTTTCCCAAAAGCTTCGATCCCGATCAAACCTTTTTATCGATCCCGCGTGATGGGCCGGGGCGCATCCGGCTGCTAGGCTCTCCCCAATACCGAATTTGCGGCATTCGTTCGATGTGCCCTGGCGCGCATCCCGATCCGCCCCCGCCTGCCACGCAATGCCAACCCGCCTTTTCAGGAGAGGTCGCCATGTACCTGTCAGACCGAATGACTGCCGAACTCGAGGAACGGCTCGCGCAGAAGTCCCGCGAGCTTGCCGAGGATCCGGCCTACCGCCCGCTTCCCGCCGCCGACTGGGCCGCCCTCGCGGCCATCTTCGCGGTTTCCCTCGTCGCGCTCGCCCTCGTCGGGCTCTGAGACGCATGCCACACGGAGTGAACACAGTGCAGACGGATCACATCGACGGCACGGCTCAGGACATCGCCCTGAAGGACTGCCTGCCACTGCTGGCGCGCGAGCGCCAGTGGGGGCTTTTCGACTTCATCTGGGTCCAGTCGGGCCTCGCCATCGCCACCTGGGCCTTTCTCTTCGGCGGCGTCACGGCGCTCTTCGTCGGCTTCTGGGACGGTCTCTGGACCATGCTGGTGGGCAACTGCCTCGGCGCCATCGCGATGATGATGGCCTCCGCCATCATGACCTGCAAATGGGGCACCGAGCATTTCGTGATGCAGCGCGCGATCTACGGCGCGCTCGGCGTGCTGGTGCTCGTCATCGGCCTCATCGCGCCCTTCATCCTCGGCTGGACCACCATCCTTGCGCTGATGTTCGGCCGCGCCGCGGTGCAGGTCAGCAATGCGCTCACGGGCGCCGAGACCGCCGACACCTCGATCGCCGTCACGCTCATCGCCCTCGGCGCGCTCGCCTTCGGCTGGTGGATCGTCGCGAACGGCGAGAAGGCCGTGCGCATCCTCAACCGCTTCATCGCGCCGGGCCTCATCGCCATGAGTGCGATCCTTTTGGGCACCATCTTCAGCCAGGTTCCCTTCGCCGACATCGTGGCGGCGCCGGCCATCGACCCGACGGGCGATCGCGCGACGGATCTGATGCTCGCGATCGAGCTCAACATCGCCGCGGGTGCCGGCTGGTGGGGGGCCGTGGGCAACATCGCCCGCGGGGCGAAGACCCAGCGCGCCGCGACCTGGGGCAGCTTCATCGGCCTCGTGCCCGTGGCCGTGCTCGCGCAGATGGTCGGCCTCACGGCGGCGCTCGTCATGGGCGACAGCGACCCGACCGTCTGGATGATGCCGATCGTCGGCCCGCTCGTCGGCTCGATCCTGCTCGCCTTCCTCGCCTTCGCGAACCTCACCTCCATGGCGAGCTTCGTCTATTCCGGCGCGCAGTGCTTCACCCAGCATCTCGGCGCCTGGACCCAGCGGCTCGGCTGGGTCCGGCTCACCGGCGCGATGTTCGGGATCTGTGCGCTCCTGATCCTCTTCACCGCGACCGCCCTCTACGACCGGTTCTTCGTCTTCGTGGCCTGGACGCAGGCGGTGCTCGTCTCCGGCATCGGCGTGGTGATCGCGGATTACTACCTGCTGCGCCGCCAGCGGCTCGACCTCGCCGCGCTCTACGATCTCGGCGCCGGCAGCCGCTATCACTTCTGGGGCCGGGTGAATGTCGCGGCGCTCGCCTCGCTCGGGCTCGGGATCGCGGTCTTCGCGGCGCTCTTCGATCCCTACAATCTCGTCGGCAAGCTCAGCTTCTCGGCGACCTCCGCCTCGCTTCCCGCCATGCTCGCGGCGCTCGCCTGCCACTACGTGCTGACCCGCGCCATCGTCATCCCGCTCGGCAAGGGGGGCTACCGCACCGCGGCCCCCCGGAGCAGCGCGACACCCTTCGCCGGAGAAACCGCCCGATGACCGCCCGGACCTTCAACCAGCCCCTCGGGGGCAACGAGATGCCGCGCTTCGGCGGCCCGGCGACGATGATGCGCCTGCCGGCCGCCGGAACCGCCGAAGGGCTCGACGCCTGTTTCGTCGGGATCCCGATGGATATCGGCACCTCCAACCGCCCCGGCACCCGGCTCGGGCCGCGGCAGATCCGCGACGAAAGCCGGATGATCCGGCCCTACAACATGGCGACGGGGGCCGCCCCCTTCGCGCGGATGCAGGTGGCCGATATCGGCGACGTGCCGATCAACACCTTCGACCTGAAGAAATCCGTGGAGATCATCGCCGATCATTATCGCGGCATCCTCGCGCACGGCGCGGTGCCCCTCACGCTCGGCGGCGATCACACGCTGACCTGGCCGATCCTGCGCGCGATGCGCGAGGTGCATGGCCCCGTCGCCCTGATCCATGTCGATGCCCATGCCGACATCAACGACGAGATGTTCGGCGAGAAGGTCGCGCATGGCTGCCCGTTCCGCCGCGCCTGGGAGGAGGACTGCCTCCGGAACGACAAGGTGTTCCAGATCGGGCTGCGCGCCACCGGCTATGCCCCGGACGATTTCGACTGGGGCCGGCGGAACGGCTGGACCGTGGTTCAGGCCGAGGCTTGCTGGTATCAGTCGCTGAAGCCGCTGATGGCGCAGGTGCGCGAGACCATCGGCAACGCGCCCTGCTACCTCAGCTTCGACATCGACAGCCTCGACCCGGCCTTCGCGCCGGGCACCGGCACGGTGGAGCCCGGCGGGCTCACCACCTGGCAGGCCTACGAGATCGTGCGGGGCTGCGCTGGGCTCAATCTCGTCGGCTGCGATCTGGTCGAGGTCTCGCCGCCCTACGATCCGAGCGGCAACACGGCGCTGATCGCGGCCAACCTGCTCTACGAGATGCTCTGCGTGCTGCCGGACCGGCGGGCGTGACGGGAGGACAGCTTGGAAACGCTTGAAGATCTCACGGCGCGCATGCGTCCCCTCTTCATCGGCGGGGACTGGCGGCGGGCCGAGGGCGCGGACACCATCGAGGTGTGCGATCCCTGCACCGGCGCGCCGTTTGCCCGGACCGGAACCGCCTCGGCGGAACAGGTGAGCGCGGCCGCCCAAGCCGCTGCGCGGGCCTTCGCGACCTGGCGCCGGACGGCGGCGGCGGATCGCGCCGCCCTGCTCGACGGCTTCGCCGCCGGGCTCCGCGCCCGGAAGCCGGTGCTGGTCGCGCTCCAGATGCGCAACAACGGCAAGCCGCGGGCGGAAGCCGAGACCGATCTCGACGATGCGGCGGCCTGCTTCGACTATTACGCGGGCCTCGCCCGCGGTCTCGACGCCCCGCGGGCCGCGGAGACGCTCTCCGATCCGCACTTCGCCGGGCGGCGCGCCGATGCGCCCATCGGGCCTGTGGGGCTCATCGTGCCGTGGAACTTCCCGCTGGTCACCAGCGCCTGGAAGATCGCGCCCGCGCTTGCCGCCGGGTGCACCGCCGTCCTGAAGGTGTCCGAGATGACGCCGCTCGCGGAGCTGGCCTATGGCGACATCGCGCAGGAGATCGGCCTGCCGGCGGGGGTGCTCAACATCGTCACGGGGCGCGCGGAGGTGGGGCGCGCCATCGGGAGCGATCCGCGGTTCGCCAAGCTCTCCTTCACCGGCTCGAACGGCGTCGGTGCGGCGGTGATGGCGGCGGCGGCGGCGCGGACGGTGCCGGTTTCGCTCGAGCTCGGGGGCAAGTCGCCGATCGTGGTGACGGCCGATGCCGATCTCGAACTCGCGGCCGATCTGGTCGCGGGCGGCATCTTCACCAATTGCGGCCAGATGTGTTCGGCCACCTCGCGGCTGATCGTCGAGGAGCCGGTCGCGGAGGCGCTCGTCGCGGCGCTGGTCGAGCGGGCCGAAAACCTCGCGCTCGGCGCGCCCGAGACGGCGGAGATGGGGCCGCTCACCACGCGGCCGCACTACCTTCGGGTCTCTGCCATGTTCGCGCGCGCGCGGCAGGAGGGCGCGCGCTGCCTGACCGGTGGCGCGGCCGAGGGCGATCCGGCGGGGCAGTTCGTCCGGCCGACGATCTACGAGGACGTGCCGGCGGCGAGCTTTCTCTGGCGCGAGGAGCTCTTCGCCCCCGTCCTCGCGGTGCGCCGCTGCCGCGACGACGCCGAAGCGATCCGGCTTGCGAACGACACGGATTTCGGCCTCGCCGCCACCGTCGTGTCCGGAGACCCGGAGCGCGCCGGAGCGATCGCCGAGCGGATCGACGCGGGCCACATCTGGATCAACACGCCGCAGGTGATCCTGCCCGAGACGCTCTGGGGCGGCTTCCGCGCCAGCGGCATCGGCCGCGAACTCGGCCCCTCCGGCCTCGAGGCCTACCGGCAGAAGAAATTCATCACCACCAGAACCGCCGCCACGGCCTGACATGGGGGACCGCCATCCTGAGGGTTGAAGGGGCCGGCCGCAGGGCTGGCCCTGCCCGGCGAAACCGGATCGGGCAAGAAAACGGCGGCGGGGAGACTGCGACATTCCGACCTGATGTCGGCAAATGCCGCGCCGCGGCCTCCGGGCCGCGCGGGTCAGACCGGGCGGATCAGCTTCTTTTCGAGGACGCGCAGCACGGTGGCGAGGTCGGAGCCGCGGCGGAGGATGCGGCCGTCCATGCCGAGCACGGCGTATTGCTGCTGCCGGGCGGCAAGGCGCGGGCGCTTCTCGATCCGGTAGACCGGGTGCTCGGCGGTGTGGCGGAAGACCGAGAACACCGCCACATCGCGCAGCATCGAGATGCCGTAATCGCGCCAGATCCCGGCCGCGACCATGCGGCCGTAGAGACCGAGAATGACGGAAAGCTCCGTTCGGTGAAAGCTCACGCGTTCGGGAGGCTGGGGAAACGGCGTGATATCCGCGGAGTGCACCATGGCGTCCAGAATGGCCGCGATCCGGGCCGTTGGCAAGTTTTCGTTGCGCGGGCGGGCGCTTGGGCGGGATCGGGCCGAGCCCGCGGCGCGGGATGCCCCCGGCCCTGCCCCCCGTCCGCAGCCAAGGCTTGGCAGCGGGCGCGAAGACGCCTAGGCTCCGGGCAAAACCAGTGCGACGGGTTCCCCGGGGGAGGAACAGCCATGCAGATGCCGGAACCGGATCCGGATATCCTGAGGCGCAAGGCGGCGATCGTCGCCCATCTCGAGGATATCCTGCCCAGGGGCGCGGTGATTTCCGAGCCCGAAGAGGTGCGCGCCTACGAATGTGACGCGCTGACCGCCTATCGCTGCCCGCCGCTCGCCGTGGTGCTGCCCGCGAGCACGGCGGAGGTCTCCGCGGTGCTCGAGCTCTGCCATCGCGAGGGCGTGCCGGTGGTGCCGCGCGGTTCGGGGACGAGCCTTGCGGGCGGGGCGCTGCCGACCGCCGATTGCGTGCTGCTCGGCGTGGCGCGGCTCAACCAGGTGCTCGAGACCGATTACGAGAACCGCTTCATCCGGGTGCAGACGGGGCGCACCAATCTCAGCGTCACCGGCGCGGTGGAGGCGGACGGCTTCTTCTACGCGCCCGACCCGTCGAGCCAGCTCGCCTGCGCCATCGCGGGCAACATCGCGATGAATTCGGGCGGCGCGCATTGCCTCAAGTATGGCGTCACCACCAACAACCTGCTCGGCGTCACGCTCGTGCTGATGGACGGGACGGTGGTGGAGCTCGGCGGCGCGCATCTCGATGCCGCGGGCTATGACCTTCTCGGCGTCATCTGCGGCTCGGAGGGCCAGCTCGGCGTGGTGACGGAGGCGACGCTCCGCATCCTGCGGAAGCCCGAGGGCGCCCGGCCGGTGCTGATCGGGTTCGATTCGAGCGAGGTGGCGGGCGCCTGCGTCTCCGACATCATCAAGGCGGGGCTGCTGCCGGTGGCGATCGAGTTCATGGACGGGCCGAGCATCCGGGCCTGCGAGGATTTCGCGCGCGCGGGCTATCCGGATGTCGAGGCGCTGCTGATCGTCGAGGTCGAGGGCTCGGAGACGGAGATCGACGAGCAGCTCGCGCGGATCAGCGACATCGCCCGGCGGCATGCGCCGCGCGAGCTGCGCGAGAGCCGGTCGGCGGCGGAATCGGCGCTGATCTGGAAGGGGCGCAAGGCAGCGTTCGGCGCCATGGGCCAGATCGCGGACTACATCTGTCTCGACGGGGTGATCCCGGTGAGCGAGCTGCCCTACGTGCTGCGCCGGATCACCGAGCTGACCGCGGAGTACGGCCTCGGGGTCGCGAATGTCTTTCACGCCGGGGACGGCAATCTCCACCCGCTGCTGCTCTATGATGCCAATGCGCCGGGCGATCTGGAGAAGGCCGAGGCGCTGGGGGCCGACATCCTCCGGCTCTGCGTCGAGGTGGGGGGCTGTCTCACCGGCGAGCATGGCGTGGGGGTGGAGAAGCGTGACCTGATGAGCCATCAGTACGGGCCCGACGATCTCGAGGCGCAGCTCAGGGTGAAGGACGTGTTCGATCCGGACTGGCTGCTGAACCCGGCCAAGGTCTTCCCGCTCGCGGCGAGCGAAAGCCGGCGGCGCCGCGCGGCCGCGCCAGTGGCCTGAGCCGATGGCGGAGATCCTTCCGAAGGACGAGGCGGAGCTTGCCGAGGCGGTGGCCGCGGCTGCCGCGGAACGGCGGGGCCTTGCGATCCGGGGCGGCGGCACGCGGGAGGCCGGCCGGGCCGCGGCCGAGGATGTGCTTTCGCTCGCGGGGCTCACCGGCATCACGCTCTACGAGCCGGGCGCGCTCACGCTCGTGGTCCGTGCCGGCACGCCGCTCGCGGAGGTGACGGCGGCGCTGGCGGCGGAGGGCCAGAGGCTCGCCTTCGAGCCCTGGGACCCGCGCGGCTTTTCCGGACGGAACGGCGTTCCGACCGTCGGCGGCATGGCGGCGGTCAATGCCTCCGGGCCGCGGCGCATCCAGGCCGGGGCCTGTCGCGATGCGATGATCGGGGTGCGCTTTGTCGACGGCACCGGGCGGGTGATCCGCAATGGCGGCCGGGTGATGAAGAACGTGACCGGCCTCGATCTGGTGAAGCTCATGGCCGGAAGCCACGGCACGCTCGGGGTGATGACGGAGATCGCCTTCAAGCTGCTCCCCTGCCCCGAGACGGTGGCGAGCGTGGTGATCGACGGGCTCGACATCGCCACCGCGGCCCGCGCGATGACGACGGCGATGGCGACGCCCTATGACGTGACCGGCGCGGCGCATCTGCCCGACGGGCCGGACGGCGCGCCGCTCACCATGCTGCGGCTCGAGGGGTTCGAGACCTCGGTGGCGCACCGGGCGCAGGAGCTTTCGGCGGTGCTGCGCCATTTCGGGCCGACCCGGCGGATCGAGGGCGCGGGGCACTGGCCGCTGGTGCGCGACGCGGGCGGTTTCGGCGGGCGCCTCGGTGCGGTCTGGCGCATCTCGGTCCGGCCGACCGACGGGCCGTTGCTGGCCGCGCGGCTCGGGGGCGCGGAACTGATCCTCGACTGGGCGGGCGGGCTCGTCTGGGCGCTGGTGCCGGAGGATCTCGACCTGCGCGCGCTCATGGGCGGCATCGGCGGCCATGCGACGCTGCTGCGCGGCGCGCCCGAAACCTTCGCCCGCTGGGGCGCGTTCCACCCCGCCCCCGCGCCGGTCGCGGGGCTCTCGGCCGGGCTCCGCGCGCGCTTCGACCCGGCGGGCATCCTCAATCCCGGGCTGATGGACACGCGGCCTTCCCGCGCGGCCGTGGCCTGAGGCGGAGAGCGACATGCAGACGAATTTCAGCGCCGAGCAGCTTGCCGACCCGGAGGTGGCGCGGTCGAACAAGATCCTGCGGGCCTGCGTGCACTGCGGGTTCTGCACCGCCACCTGCCCGACCTATCAGGTGCTGGGCGACGAGCTCGACAGCCCGCGCGGGCGGATCTACCTCATCAAGGACATGCTGGAGAAGGGGCGGCCCGCGGATGAACGCACCGTGCGGCATATCGACCGCTGCCTCTCCTGCCTCTCCTGCATGACGACCTGCCCCTCGGGGGTGGATTACATGCATCTCGTGGACCATGCGCGGGTGCATATCGAGCGGACCTACCGCCGGCCGCTGCCCGACCGGGCGATGCGCTGGCTGCTCGCGCGCATCCTGCCCTATCCCAGGCGCTTCCGCTTCGCGATCCTCGGCGCCTGGATCGCGCGGCCCTTCGCGCGTCTGCTGCCCCGCACGCTCGGGGCGATGATCCGCTTCGCGCCCCGCTCGCTGCCGCCGCCGAGCCGGATGGACGACCCGCAGGTCTTTCCCGCCGAGGGCACCCGGCGGCGGCGCGTGGCGCTGCTCACCGGCTGCGCCCAGCGCGCGCTCAACACCGACATCAACGCGGCGACCATCCGGCTGCTGACCCGGCACGGCTGCGAGGTGGTGATCGCGCGGGGGCTCGGCTGCTGCGGCGCGCTCACCCATCACATGGGCAAGGAGGAGGAGGCGCGCGCCCATGCCGCGGGCACGATCCGGGCCTTCATGCGCGAGATCTCGGGCCAGGGGCTCGATGCGATCGTCATCAACACCTCCGGCTGCGGCACGGTGGTGAAGGATTACGGCACGCTCTTCGAGGGCCACCCGCTCGAGCCGCAGGCCCGGCGGGTCGCCGAACGGGCGCGCGACGTGGTCGAGCTGATGGTCGAGCTCGGGGTGGAGACGCCCGCGACGCCGCGCAAGCTGCGCGTTGCCTATCACGCTGCCTGCTCGCTCCAGCACGGCCAGCGCGTCACCGGCGCCCCGAAGGCGCTGCTCGCCGCGGCGGGCTACGAGGTGGTGGAGCCGCGCGATGCGCATCTCTGCTGCGGCTCGGCCGGAACCTACAACCTGCTCCAGCCGGAGATCTCGGCGAAGCTCCGGGAGCGCAAGGTCGCGACCCTCGAGGTGCTGGAGCCGCAGATCGTGGCGGCGGGAAACATCGGCTGCATGATGCAGATCGGCTCGGGGACGGAGGTGCCGGTGGTCCATACCGCCGAGCTGCTCGACTGGGCGACGGGCGGACCGCGCCCGCCGGCGCTGGCCGGGCTGGCGGTCTGACGCCCATGCGCCGGGCGATCGCCGGGCTCGCGCTCCTGCTGCTTGCAGCCGGCGCGGGCGGCGGACCGGCCGGCGCGCAGCCCTTTACCCGGGGCCGGATGCTCGAGCCGGGCGAAGCGGGCGCCTATCGCGCCGTCGGCCGGCTCAACCTCGGCGGCGCGGGCTTCTGCACCGCGACGCTCGTCTCGCCGCGCGAGGCCGTCACCGCCGCCCACTGCCTCTTCGAGGCGCGCACCGGCGCCCCGCGCCGCCTCTCGGGCCTGCGCTTCGTGGCGGGCTTCGACCGGGGCCGCTATGCCGCCCTCCGGGGCATCGTCGGGGCCGCGGTGACGCCGGGCTTCCGCTTCGACGGCACGGCGCCCGACCGGACACTCGCGGACGATCTCGCCCTGCTCCTCCTCGATGCGCCGGTCGCGGCGGAGGACGCGGTGCCGCTCGCCTTCGGCGGGCCGCGCACCGAGGCCGACGGCCTGCTGGCGATCGTGGCCTACGCCCGCAACCGCTCGCAGGCCCCCTCGCGCCTCGGGCCCTGCCGCTCGATCCCCTGGCAGCCGCGGCTCATCGCGCTCGACTGCCGGGTGGATTTCGGCGCCTCGGGCGCCCCGGTGCTGGCCGGGCCGGAGACCGGCCCGCTCCGGCTCGTCGCCGTTGTCTCGGCCCTTGGCGAGGCGCAGGGCGGGCTTCATGCCACGACGCTCGCGGTCGAGGCCGACCCCGCCCGGCTCGAGGCCCTGCGCAGGATCGCGGCGCAGGCCATCTGGCCCGTGAGCGGGCCTGCGCCGGACTAGGGTCAGGCGCTTCGCACCGGCCAGACCTCGAGCAGCCCCGAGAGGAGCACGAGCGCGCCGCCCGCGATCTCGAGGGGCGCGAGATGCTCGCCCGCGAACAGCGCCGCCGACACGGCCCCGACCAGCACTTCGACCATCAGCAGGATGCCGACCCGCGCGGGTTCGAGCCGGACGGTCGCCCACATCAGGCTGGCAATGGAAAGCGCCCACCAGATCCCGCCCGTCGCGGCGGCAAGCCCGAACGCGCGCAAGGGGCTTTCGAGCCCCGCCGCGGCGGGAAGGGGCGCCAGGGCGGGGGCGAGCAGCAGGGCTGCGGCGGCGGCGCCTGCGGCGAAGACGAAGGCCGCCTCGCCCGGACCGAGATCGGATTTCGTGCGGATGCCGGTGGTCGCCACCGACCAGAGCAGCCCCGCGAGCAGCGCCATCCATTCCCCGGCACTGCGCGGCAGCGGCGCCTCGCCCCGGGCGCTGAGCATCACCACAAGGCCGAGAAGGCCGACGGCGATGGCGACGATCCGCAGGCGCGGCGTCTGCCAGCCCATGACATAGCGGCCGATGAGCGTGCTCCAGACCGGGGTGAGAAAGTAGAGCAGGATGATGATCGCCACGCGGCCATGGACGAGCCCCACGGAATAGAGCGCGAAGGCTGCGCCCCCGAGCGCGACCGAGGCGAGCGCGAGGGGGTGCGCCGCCGCCAGCGCCCGCCGGCGCCGGATCGCGAGGGGGGCGAGCAGGAGGCCTGCGGCAAGGGTGATCGCCGCCGTGCCCCAGGCGCCGGCGAGACCCAGGGCGTCGAGCGCGCGGACGGGAAGCCAGTAGAGCCCCCAGAACGCGCCGGTGGCGAAGACGATTGCCGTGGCGCGCGCGGTCTGGCGGTCTCCCTCCATGCCCCGCGCCTATGCCGGGCGCCGGCGGAAGGCACGCGTCCGTTTCCGGCCCGCTGCGGCGCTCGGGAGCTGCAAAAAATTCTGCCGCGCGCCGCCGGAAGCTCTTGATAAGGCGGGGGACTGTTCCCACATGCGCACTGTCCGGCGCCGAAGGAACGGGCCGGGCGGACGACCCGAGGACCTGTCCGGATGGAAGGTCCGATCAGATGTATCGCTTCTCAGAGGATGCAGACCATGCGCCATTTTGACCTTACCCCGCTCTATCGCTCTTCCGTCGGTTTCGACCGTCTCGCCAATGTGCTTGACCAGGTGATGGCCGGTGACGTGAGCCAGAACACCTATCCGCCCTACAACATCGAGAAGACCGGCGATGCGACCTATCGTATCACGATCGCGGTCGCGGGCTTCGCCGAAGACGAGCTCACGATCGAGAGCCGTGAAGGCCAGCTCGTTGTGTCGGGTCGCAAGACCGAGACCGAAGAGGACAAGAAGGGCACCTTCCTGCACCGCGGCATCGCGACCCGCGCTTTCGAGCGCCGGTTCCAGCTTGCCGACCATGTGCGCGCCGTGGAGGCCGCGACCGAGAACGGCCTGCTCCACATCGACCTCGTGCGTGAGGTTCCCGAAGCGCTGAAGCCGCGCAAGATCGAGATCGCGCGCAAGCAGCCCGCCCTCGAAGGCGCCTCGACGACCGCCTGAGGCGGCGGCTCACGGGCGGCGGGACCGGAAGCCGGTCCCGGCACCCTCATCTCCTGACATGAATGCGCCCTGCGGAGCGTCCTCCGCAGGGCTTTTTCGTCTGGCCTCGGCCGCCCCGCCCGCGGTACGGGGCGCAGGTTACATCCCCTCGATGGGGCCGAGCTTCAGGAAGTGGGTCTCGCCCGAGCTGTCGTCGACGCCGTCGTTGTCGGTGACGGCATAGGCATATCCCGCGGCATCGACCGTGAAGCCCTCGATCTTGTCGACCACATAGCCCTTCGCGGCCTTCTTGAGGTCGGGCAGGAAGTCGCGCACCTCCGTCTTCGTCACCAGCGGCAGATCGCCCCCGAGCGGCGCGGGCCGCATCTCGGCCAGCGGCACGCGGTAGAGCTTCTTGATCTTCGCCGCCGCGCCGGTCTGATTGTCCCGCTCGACGATATAGGCATCCTCGCCGTAGATGGTGATCTCGCTGATCCCCATCCAGCCGTTGTCGGTCTGGTCAAGCGGATAGCGCACCGCGCCCCACTCCCCGTTCTCGAGGTTGTAGGAGAGAAGCTTCACCGCGCCCTTCGGGTCATCGGCCCATTCGCGCTGGATCGCGATCCAGAGCACCGGGCCTGCGGAGGCGATGCCTTCGGAGCCGAAGCGGGTCTCGTTGGCGAGCAGTTCCTCGGGGAAATCGATCTCGTCGGTGATCGCGCCGGTGGCATCGACATGGAAGATCGCGTGCGGCACCTGCTTGTCGGCATTGCCCTCGTTCGCGATCCAGAAGCCGCCCTTGCCGTCGGGCGTGAGGCCCTCCTGGTCGAGATGCGCGGCCGGAACGCCGTCGCGGGTCACGCGGATCGCACGGAGGATGCGGGCGGGCGTCGCCTTGGCGTCGATCTCGAAGATCGTCGGCTGACCGCCATAGAAGCTGTCGTTGACCGCATAGAGCTTGCCGGGCTCCGCGGGATCGGCGGCCAGGCCCGAGAGCGCCCCCCAGCCGGTCAGCGGCGCGAGCCCGGCGGAGGTGATCGAGGGATATTCGGCGGCGGCATCCTGGAGCTCGTAGAGCATCACATGCGACCGCGCGCCGCCATCCTCGACCAGATCGCTCTCGTTGGCGGTGACAAGGAGATTGCGCGCGGGGATCGTCACCGCGCCTTCCGGCGAGATGCCCGAGGGCAGGATCTGCTGGAAGACCGGGGCGCCATCCTCGAGCCGGTAGACCCCGACGATGGAGGCGCGCTCGGCGAGCACGAAGACGTAGTCCTCGCCGCCGAAATTGCCGGTCGCAAGCCCCTCCGGCTCGACGCCCTTGTTCTCGCTGCGCGTCTCCGGATAGTGGCCGGTCTCGACCGCGGCGCGCTCGAATTCGGTGCCGCTCTCGAAGGCAAGGCTGCCGTCGCGGTTGAAGATGGAGAAGCCGCGCGACCCGCCCTGGTAGTCGCCTTCGTTCGCCACCACGAGCTGGCCGGTGCCGAGCCACTTGACCGCGTCGGGCTCGCGCTTCACGCCCTGGAGGCTGCCGGTGAAATCGAGGGTGCCGTCCTCGATCACGTCGATGCCGTCGAGATCCACCGCGCCTGCGGAGAAATGCGAGAGCACCGTGCCATCGCGCGCGAGGATCACGATGTGGTTGTTTTCCTGCAGCGTCAGCGCGATCTCGCCGCTTGCGTTGATGTCGACGAACTCGGGCTCCGGATCCTCGGCGGCGATATCGGCAAGGCCGGTGAGCTCGGCCTTCAGCAGCCCGCCGCAGTCCGCCGCGCCGTCCTTGAGCGGCACGATCGCGACATACCCGCCCGGAAGCTGCGGCAGCGCGCCGTCATCGAGCTCCTCGTCGCGCTCGTTCTCGATCGCGACCGCGAGGAAGCTGCCGTCGGGCGCGATGGCGATGCTGTCGGGCTGGCCGCCGAGATCGCAGGTCGCGGTGATCGTCTTCTGGCCGATCGCGACGCTGGCGAGATGCCCCGAGGGCGCGGTGTAGCTTTCCGAGGTGTTGACCGCGACGAAGGCCGTGTCGTTGCCGAGCACCGCGACGGACGTGGGCTCGCCGCCCATCGCGAGTGACCCGCCCGCCACCGGCTTCTTCGGATCGGAGATGCCGACGAAGCCGATCGCGCCCTGCGGGCTGTCGCTATAGACGAGGGTCATGCCGTCTTCGGTCGCGGCGATGATCTCCGCCGAGGTCTCGGTCATCGGATCGGCATCGGCGGCCAGATTCTCCGGCACGGCGAAGGTCGCGATGCGGTTGAAGGCCGTTTCGGCCCGGACGGGCAGCGCGGCCGCGAGAGCGGCCAGGGACACGGCCCCGGCGAGCTTCATTTGCATGGGGAACTCCTTCTCGGTCAGCGCTTCTCTTGGGTGCCACGTGCGACACCCTCATGACGCCTTCGTGTCAGTTCGGTGTCGTCAGGGCAATGGCCGGTGCGCGGCCCCCGCAACTGGACGTCGCGGCGCGCGCGGGTGCCCTCGTGTGCCGCGAAGCCCTGCCAGCGGCCGGTGATCGCAGGGCTCGCGCCGATGCGGATCCCGGCGGCAGGGCGCAGGCGGGTCATACCGAGTTCAGGCGACACGCGGACGGAACACGCGATGGCGGCGCTGCAGCCGGCGCCAGGCAAGGACGATCCGGCGCCCAGCGCGAGCAGCGGGCCGGCATAGGGCACGAAGGCGCCGCATTCGCGCACCAGATAGCTCGCGCCATGGACCGCCGCGGCAGTGTGGCCGGAGGGAAAGCCTCGGGTCGAACCGCCAGGGCGGAGATTGATCTCCGCGGCACCGAGCCCGTTCTTCAGCCCGTGCACCACCGCCATGTTGCCGGCAAACCGCGCGGCATAATCTCCGAAATCCCCGCGCAGCACGGCGCAGGCGGTGCCGAGAACCGGCAGCGCGATCTGGATGCTGTCTCCGAGCCGTTCGTTGCGCGCCCCGACCGCCGAGGCGGCCTGAAGCATGGCGATGACGCAGATCGCGGCCGCGATCTGCTGGCGCGTCCGTCGGCGGATCCGGGCGATGGGCGGCGCGAGGCCGTGGCGGAGAGCCGGAAGCATTTCGGGCGGGACATCCGATTCCACTTGCTGCATCTGCATCCAGCTAGCGGCCGTGCCTGACGGTTCGATGACGACGTCACGACATCTCCGTCACAGGCTCCCGGAGCCGCCCGCGCCCTGCGGGCGCCAGAGCCTATCCCCGCTCGCGCAGGAGCCGCGCCTTCTGACGCTGCCAGTCGCGCTTGGCTTCCGTCGCGCGCTTGTCGGCCATCTTCTTGCCCTTGGCGATGCCGAGCTGGAGCTTGGCCCGGCCCTTCTCGTTGAAGTAGAGCCGGAGCGGCACGATGGTCATGCCCTCGCGCGCCGTGCCCTGCCAGAGCTTGGCAAGCTCGCGGCGATTGACCAGAAGCTTGCGGCGACGGCGCTCGTCATGGCCGAAGGTCTTGGCCTGGGCATAGGCGGGGATGTAGCCGTTGATGAGCCACAGTTCGCCGTCCTCGACCGAGGCATAGCTCTCGGCGATGTTGGCCTTGCCGGTGCGCAGGCTCTTCACCTCGGATCCCTCGAGCACGATCCCCGCCTCGAGGTCATCCTCGATGAAGTAATCGTGCCGGGCCCGGCGGTTCTCTGCGACAATCTTGAGCTTCGGATCGGTCTTGGGTGCCATGACGCTCGTATGTAGTCGTCCGGCCTGTTCGCGTCCAGATGGACCATGTCATTAACGAAACGCTAACGAAGTCACTTCCCGGACGGGTAAACAAGAGGTTAAAACTTCCGTCATGCGGGTAGCCCGTCGCCGTAGCGGCCGGGACACCCGGCTCAGGGTGGCAGCAGTCGGAGGGGGGGCCGATGAGCAGTGTGATTAGTTTTCCGATCGAACGGGCGCGCAAGGCGGGCGAGAGCATCCCCGCGATCGTCGCGGTCCGCGGTTGCGAGATCCGCCAGTTCCTGCGGCCGGTAGCGATACCCGAACGCGCAAGCGAGCCGCTGGCCCTGCCGCTGCGGGCCGAGCGCCGGCGCCGGGTCCCGGAATGGAAACCCGTGCCGCCGCTCCCGGACGAGCAGAAGCTGATGCCGATGGCCCGTGCCCGCGGCCTCACCCCGGCGCAGACCTGCGAGGAAATCAGCATCCTGTTGCGGATTTCCGACCAGAAGCTTGCGGTCCAGATGCTCATCGCGCTCATCGGCGCGAGCAACACCCACACGCCGCTGCCGCATGGATGGCCGCGGGTGATGTATGCGATCCGGGGCCGGATCAGCCTGCACGTGGGCGTCGGCCGGACCGATACCGCGCCGCTGCTCGCGGGCATCCGCCAGCTTTTGGCAGAAGAGACCGACACCGCCTGGGCGTGAAGCCGGGCGCTAGTTGCGATCGAGGATGAGATCGACGCGCATGCCGAGGCCGTCCTCCGGGTAGCCCATGGCGCCGAGCGGCCAGAGCAGCCGAAGCGTGTCGCACAGGGAATCGTCGATCTCGGCGGCATTGGCGGAAACCGGGATCGAGAAGGCCGCAAGCTCCTCCGGGCCCAACTGCCGGGGACGCAGGGCCGTGGCGGTCGCGCCGTCCTCGAAACGGCAGAGCGAGAACTGCGTCTCGCGATTGTAGGGCAGACTCACGAAGCCATACTGCAGATCGCCGCCACCTGCGGGCCGCGACACCACAAGCACCTGGAAGAACGGGCCGTCGGGATTGTCGCGATCCTCGAGAGAGCCGATCAAATCCGGATCGCCGTCGCCGGTCATGTCGAAGTGCAGGACATCGACCCCCTTCCGGTAGGACCGGTTGCCCCACATGTAATCGGCCAGCTGCCAGAAATCGGCGTCGCTGACCCCTGCGGTTCCGCCGGGCGGAGCGTCCAGCGCGGCATAGAGGGCCTGGGCCTCGGCGAAACGGCCCTCCGCACCGGCAAGATCGCCCGCCTCGCAGGCCGAGAGCCCAGCCCCCAGGGCTGCGTCGAGCGCCACCGCCCGGCCCTCCTCGATGCCGCCCTCCGACAGCGCCTGATCGTAGGCCTCGACCACCGCGTAGCATTCCCCGACATCCTCGAGGGCCGACGCCGGCGCAGACAGGAGCAGGAGCGGCAGGATCGCCGCAGGCAGATGATGACGCCGCATGGCCTCTCCCCCCGTTCGCCGCGGCCCGCCCGAGAGGAGGCGACGGCCGCAAAGACCAGCAGCCTCACCCCGCGCGGGTTAGCAAACGGTGAAGGGCCTCCAAGCTTCGCGAATCCCGCCGATGTGTTAACGTCTCGCGATTGTTCGACAGACATTGCAGGACGCATGGCTTCCGATCCCCAGATCGAACGGATCAACGAGATCTCCCAGCTCGCCCGCACGGCGTGGTTCTCGCTTCTCGGCTATCTCGTCTTCGTCGGCATCACGCTCCTCGGCGTCGAGGATGCCGATTTCTTCGTTCCCTCCCGCCAGACCCAGCTGCCGCTGGTCAATGTCTCCATCCCCACCGCGAGCTTCTTCGTGACCGCCCCCGTGCTCGGCGCGGCGCTCTATGTCTATCTGCATCTCTTCCTCATCAAGCTCTGGGAGGCCCACGCGGAGGCCGGCAGCCGCGCCGAGGATCCGCTCCACAACTGGCTCGTCAACGATTTTGCCCTGCGTCTGCGCCGCGACCCGAAGGTCCTGCGCCGCCCGCTCGGCTGGCTCACCGGCTTCACCACCCGCGCGCTCGTCTGGCTCGCGGGCCCGATCGTACTCACTTACGCCTGGTGGCGATCGATGCCCGCCCACAACGAATGGCTGACGTTGCTCATCGCCCTATGTCTCGGCCTTTCGCTTCTGGCGGGTTTCACCAGCTGGTGGACAGCCTGGGAGCGGCTGCGCCAGCGCCGGCTCGACAGAAGCTCCCCCTGGCGCCGCTGGTGGCGCCCGCCGCTGGCCGCAGGGGTCGGCGCCTTGCTGCTCGGCACGAGCTGGCTCCGCACCGAGGGAGGATTCGCACCGACCACCGCATGGGTCATCGATCAGATCGACAGGCTGCGGGGCGCCGAAACCCGCCTGTTGCAAGGATGTGAGCCCTGGGGCGACATCCTCGGCCCGCACCTGCCGGAGATCCAGGATTGCTACGACAAACGGGGCAAGAAACGCGCCCCCGACGAAGTCCGCGCGATCCGCATTGCACGCATGGTTCCGGGAGACGACAACCGGCTTGTCCGAAGCCTCCGCAGGCACTTCGGCCGCTGGCTGGACGACAACTGGCTGCCGCTGGCGCAGACTGACCTTGCGGACGATGCCCTCGTCCCGCTGCCGCCGGATTGGCGGAACTTCCAGATCGCCCGACGTGGCTTCCGCGAAGCCTGGTGCAGGCGCGAGGGGCTCGACATGACGATCTGTGATCATCACAGCGACGGGGATCGCCCATCCCCACCCCATGTCGCGACGGCCCGCACAGCATATTGCCAGGCAAACGGCATCGCGGCGGGCGATCCCTGCCCGACTGCGTTCGCAAGCCTCGACACCCGGTTCGACCGGGAGTGGCTGCAGGAGCGCGCGTCCCTCCGGGCAAGCCTTCCTTCCCTTGATCTGTCGCGAAAGGACCTCCGCAGAATGTCCGCACCGCGCGCTTTGCTCGTCGGGGCGGATCTCACAGGGGCGCAGATGGAGGGGGCGGACCTTATAAGGGCGCAGATGGAGGGGGCGATCCTCAGTGGGGCGCAGATGGAGGGGGCGGTCCTCAGTGGGGCGCAGATGGAGGGGGCGGACCTTATAAGGGCGCAGATGGAGGGGGCGGTCCTCATAAGGGCGCAGATGGAGGGGGCGATCCTCAGTGGGGCGCAGATGGAGGGGGCGGACCTCAGTGGGGCGCAGATGGAGAGGGCGTTCCTCATAGGGGCGCAGATGGAGGGGGCGATCCTCAGTGGGGCGCAGATGGAGGGGGCGGACCTTATAAGGGCGCAGCTCAGATCCGCGAAATGGGCGGGTGCTCGAACAGGCTCACCCGCCCATTTCGCGGATCTTCGCGGCGCACAAGAGCTGACGCAAGACCAGCTTGATTACATGATCGGCAACGCGATGACCTTGCTTCCGGAGACGCTGAGCGACGGCAGCGTGCCAAGGCTCAGGACCTGCTGGGAGCGCAAGCCCCGGTTCTACGACAGCATGGTTCGGATATGGCACAAGCGTTTCGATTTCGATGAATGGCAGATCAGCGAAGAGTTTCTCTGCCAGCGTCATCCCCCCATCGAAACCGGCATCCGCCTCTCCCTCGACGCGCCCTACCCTGAGGGTCATCCGCTGGCAGAGAACTGATCCGCCGATGCGCCCACGCCACGGCGGGGCTCGCCCGCAAGCGGTCGCCTCGCCCGCGGCTCAGTCGAGCACGCCGGCGTGGCGCATCGCGGCGTGGATCTTTTCCTTCGTCGCATCCTCGAGCGTCACCAGCGGCGAGCGGACCTCCTCGGTGCACTTGCCGAGGAGCGAGAGCGCATACTTGGTCGGCGCCGGGTTGGGCTCGGCGAAGCAGGCCCGGTGGAGCGGCATGAGCCTGTCCTGATAGCCGAGCGCCTTCGCGTAATCGCCCGCCAGCATCGCCTCCTGGAACTCCGCCGAGAGCCGCGGCACGATGTTGGCGACCACGGAGATGCAGCCGACCCCGCCATGGGCGTTGAAGCCGAGCGCGCTCGCATCCTCGCCGGAAATCTGCACGAAATCATGGCCGCAGGTGATGCGCTGCTCGCTCACCCGGGTCACGTCGCCGGTCGCGTCCTTCACGCCGACGATCCGCGGGAGCTTCGCGAGCTCGCCCATGGTCGCGGGGGTCATGTCGATCACCGAGCGGCCGGGAATGTTGTAGATCAGGATCGGCAGGTCCACGGCGTCGTGGAGCGTGCGGAAGTGGTGGTAGAGGCCGCGCTGGTTCGGCTTGTTGTAATAGGGCGTCACCACGAGGGCGGCATCGGCGCCGACCTGCCGGGCGAATTCCATCAGCCGGACCGATTCGTCGGTGTTGTTGGAGCCTGCGCCCGCGATCACCGGGATGCGGCCTGCGGCGGTCTTCACCACGACCTCGACGCAATGCTCGTGTTCCTCGTGGGTGAGCGTCGGCGTCTCGCCGGTGGTGCCGACCGCGACCAGCCCGTGGGAACCTTCCGCCACGTGCCAGTTCACCAGATCCACAAGCGCTTTTTCGTCGACCTTGCCGTCGCGGAACGGGGTGACAAGCGCGGGAATGGAGCCTTTGAACATGGTGTGCCTCCGGGGCAGAAGATCGGCTGGTTTTCGAGCCGCGCGAACCTAATCGTGAATGCGGGCCGCCGCAAGCTCGGCTTTCTGGGCGCGCACGATATACGCTATGGTAAGGCTTCCGGCCCATAACGGTCCGGTAAGATTCGTTGACAAGGCATGAACATGCGCGCGATGGCTCCAGCTCCGCTCCTTCTGACTGCCTTCCTCACGTCCGGCACCCCGGCGCTCGCCCTCGAGCCGATGCCGCGCGCGAACCGGCTCGATGCCGTGCTCGAGGCCCCTCCCCCGGCGCCGCCGGTGCCGGTGGCCGCGCTCACGCCCGAGGCCCGGCAGGCCGGTCAGTTCAACCGCGCGCTCGCCGCCGCCGCCGGGGGCCACTGGGCCGAGGCGCGCGGCTTTGCCGCCCAGACCGGCGCGCCGGTGGCCGAGGATGTGATCCTCTGGTCGCGGCTGCGCGAGGGGATCGGCACCTGGGCCGAATACAAGGATTTCCTCGCCCGCAACGGCGACTGGCCGGGGCTTGCGAGCCTGCGGCGCGCGGGCGAGCACCTGATGCCGCCCGGCCTCTCGCCCGGCGAGGTCGGCCGCTATTTCCTCGCGGGCCTGCCCCAGACCGGCACCGGCTCGCTCCGCCTCGCCGAGGCCTTCACCGAGACGGGCCGCCAGCCCGCCGCCGAGAAGGTGATCCTGCGGGCCTGGCTCGAGCTGCCGATGTCGGCCCCCGAGCGCGCCGCGATCCGCGCGGAATACGGCGATCTGGTGGCAAGCCACACGGTCGAGCGCCTCGATATGCTGCTCTGGAACGGCTACATGCGCGAAGCCGAGACCATGCTCGCCGATGTGCCGCCCGAATGGGCCGCGCTCGCCAAGGCCCGCATCGCGACACGGCGGGATTCCGAAGGGCTCCAGCTCCTGATCTGGGCGGTTCCGGCCAAGCTCCGCAACGATCCGGGCCTGGCCTACGAGCGCTATCTCTACCGGGTGAACAAGGGCCGCTGGGACGAGGCGGAGGAGATGCTCTACGAGAACTCGGCCTCGGAGCAGAGCCTCGGGCGGCCGGATTTCTGGATGGAGCGGCGCGCGGGCCTCGCCCGGCAAGCGCTCCGGCGCGGCGATTTTGCCCGCGCCTACCGGCTCGCGGCGAACAATTTCGGCACCGGAGGCGCCGATTATGCCGAGGCCGAATGGCTCGCGGGCTATATCGCGCTCACCGAGATGAACGACGCGAGCCTCGCCGCGCAGCATTTCGAGCATTTCCGCGAATCCGTCTCGACCCCGATCAGCCTCGGGCGGGCGGGATACTGGCTCGGCCTTGCGCTCGAGCGCTCCGGCCAGCCCGAAGCCGCGGCGCAGGCCTACCGCCTCGGCGCGATGCACCAGACGAGTTTCTACGGCCAGCTTGCCGCCGAGCGCGCGGGCCTGCCCGCCGACAGCTCGATCACCGGCAATGACGGGCCGGACCCGGCGGATGCGCCCGATCTCGCGGCCTCGAGCGTCGTGCAGGCCGCGGAGCTCTTCATCTCGGCCGGCCAGGACGGGCGCGCGGCCCAGTTCCTGCGCCACGCCGCCGAGACCCAGCCGCCGGCGGGCCGCGCCGCGCTGGCGCAGATGGCGATCGATGCGGGCCTCACCCATGTCGGCGTGCGTATCGCCAAGGACGCGGCGCGCGAGGGCGTCATCCTGCCCGCGCAATACTACCCCCTGCCCGATCTCGAGCGCGGCGCCTGGCCGGTGCCGCCGGAATTCGCGCTCGCGATCGCCCGGCAGGAATCCGAGCTCAACGCCGCGGCGGCAAGCCCCGCGGGGGCGCGCGGTCTGATGCAGCTCATGCCCGCCACCGCCCAGCATGTCGCGCGTCAGATCGGCCTGCCCTACAGCGAGACCCGCCTCGTGCGCGATCCGGTCTACAACGCCCGCCTCGGCACCGCCTATCTCCAGCGGATGCTCGACCGCTACGACGGCTCCTACCTGCTCGCGACCGCTGCCTACAATGCCGGGCCGGGCCGGGTCGATGCGTGGCTCCAGACCTTTGGCGACCCGCGCAGCAAGGGCACCGACGTGATCCTCTGGATCGAATCGATCCCCTTCAACGAGACCCGCAACTACGTGATGCGGGTGCTCGAGAGCCTGCATGTCTACCGCGCCCGGCTCGAGGGTCGCGCCGGTCCGATCCGGCTCGCGGCCGAGATGAACCGCACCGGCTGAGCACCGCCGGGCTTTACGCGCCGCGCCATTTTCGTCAGGCTGGCGAAAAGACAGGAGGCGCGGCAGATGAGCGAACTGGTCCTTTACGGACATCCCGAGTCCGGCCACGCCTGCAAGGTGGCGCTGGCCCTCGGCCTCGCGGGCCTGGCCCATCGCCCGGTGCGCATCGACATCTGGGCCGAGCCGCAGACGCGCCCCGCCGCGTTTCTTGCCGCAAGCCCCCTCGCCGAGGTGCCGCTTCTGGTGATCGACGGCACGCCGCACATGCAGTCCGGCGCGATCCTGATCGAGATCGCGGTCCGGCACCGCCGCCTCGGCGGCGAGAGCGCCGCCGGGATCCGCCGCGGCCGCGAGCTGCTGATGTGGGAGGCCAACCGCATCGGCATGTGCCTGCCGCAGCTCATCGAGGCGCGCCGGGTGCCGGAGGAAGGCCCCCTGCAGCGCGCGGTGGACTGGCTGCGCCTGCGCTACGAGACCGATTGCGGCCGCTTCGCGCTCCTGCTGGGCGACGGCCCGTTCTTTCACGGCGAAATGCCCGGGATCGGCGATTGCGCGATCTGGGGCTATGTCCAGTGGCTGGAGCAGGCCGGCGTCGAGCCGACCCCGGTCATGGCGGACTGGATCGCGCGGATGCGCGGACTGCCCGCGATGAAAGCCCCCGAAGCGTTCTTCCCCGAAGGCTGAGCCGGCGCGCCGCGCTCAGAGCGTCTCTTCCGCCGCCTCCGGCGGGATGCCCCTGTCCTCGCGGCCGTAGCGGCGGAACTTTTCGGCGTCGGGGTCCTCGCGGGTATTGGGCGCCATCGGCTGGTTGATGCGGAAGGCGGCGCGGCCGATCAGATGCGCGCCGACCGGGGCGCTCGCGATCATGAAGAGAAAGACGAAAAGCGCCTCGAGGACATGGAGCCAGTCCGTCGCCATGATCATCACCGCGACGCAGATGAGCGCGAGGCCGAGCGTGCCGGCCTTGGTCGCCGCATGCATCCGCGAGAAGACGTCATTGAGGCGCAGCACGCCGAGGCCCGCGACGAGGCAGAAGAGGCCACCCGCGACGAGGAAGGCGCTTGCGATCCACTCACTCATCCATCTCTCCCCTGGCGCGCTCGATGTAATGGGCGAAGGCGACGGTCGCGAGGAAGGAAATCAGCGCGAGCCCGATGGCCACGTAAATATAGGCGTTGACCCCGCTCACGAGCTTGAAGACCACGAGAAACACCACGAGCAGCATCGAGACGAGATCGAGCGCGACCACGCGGTCGGCGAGCGTCGGGCCGACCAGAAGCCGATAGGCGGCCGCGAGCAGCGACACGATCAGGCAGGCGACGGTGATCTGGAGGGCGGTGCCGAAGACGCCCGTAACGACGGATTCGATGATCATGTCCCTGTCACCCTCAGAACGCGCGCCTCGATCCCCTCGCGAACCTCGCGGCGGGTCTCCTCGCTCGACTCGCCCGCCAGCAGCGAGTGGACGAGGAGGGTCGATCGGTCGGGGCTCACGTCCACGCTGAGCGTGCCGGGCGTGAGCGAGATGAAGTTCGCGACCATGGTGATGCCCGCGTCGGACTTCACCTGGAGCGGAATCGTCACCAGCCGCGGCTTCGAACGGCCTGTCGGCGCGATCACCGTGGCGGCGACCAGGACGCTCGAAACGACGAGGTCCCAGCAGAAGAGCACGAAAAGCACCACGAACCACATGCAGCGCTTGAGGAAGGTTATCATGGTGCGCCTCCGAGAACGGTCTGGACATAGGCGCTCGGGTCGGTGAGCTCCGCCCCGACCCGCAGGGCCAGATCGACGAAGGTGCCCGCCGAGAGGCCGAGATAGGTGACGAGGATCGCGATCACCGCCACCGGCAGCAGGCTCGTTGCGCCGAGCGGCGCCGTGATCGCGCTCTCACCGCCCGGATGCGCCGACCAGAAGACCGCGGCCCAGACCCGGCCCATGGCATAGAGCAGCAGGAAGCCGGTGGCGAGCGCGGCGAAGGTCAGGAACCAGGCGTTCGTGTCGAGCGCGGCCTGCACCAGCAGGAGCTTCGCCCAGAAGCCCGCGAAGGGCGGCACGCCCGCGAGCGACAGGGCCGGGATGAGGAAGAGGATCGAGAAGCCGGCCCGCGCGCGCCAGACCCCGCCCGAGCGGGCGAAGAGCTCGGAGCCGGTCAGCCGCGCCGTCACGCCCGCCCCGAGGAAGAGCCCGGTCTTCACCAGCACGTCCTGGAAGAGGTAGAAGGCCGCGCCCGCCAGCGCGAGCGGCGTGCCGATCGCGAGACCCAGCACCATGAAGCCGATCGAGGCGATGATCGAATAGCCGAGCACGCGGCGAAGGCTGTTCTGGCTGAGCGCGCCCATCGCGCCGAAGAACATGGTGAGCACGGCGAGAACGATGAGGATCGGCACGAAGACCGTGCCGTCGATGTCATAGACCAGCGTGAAGACCCGGAGCATCGCATAGACGCCCACCTTGGTCAGCAGCGCCGAGAACAGCGCCGAGGTCGAGAAGGCCGGCGTGTGATAGGAGGCGGGCAGCCAGAAGTAGACCGGGAAGAGCGCCGCCTTGGAGCCGAAGGCGAAAAGCAGGAACGCCGCGGAGGCGAGCACGACCGCCTCGCCCGACCGCCCGGCCAGCTTGCCATGGAGATCGGCCATGTTGAGCGCGCCGGCGGTGCCATAGAGCAGCCCCACCCCGGCGATGAAGGCGACCGTGGCGATGAGGTTGAGGCCGACGTATTTCACCGTGCCGTCGAACTGCGTCTTGCCGCCGCCGATCACCAGCAGGCCGAAGGAGGCGATCAGCATCACCTCGAACCAGACATACATGTTGAAGATGTCGCCGGTGAGAAACGCGCCGCAGATGCCGGTGAGCAGCGAATGCGTGAGCGGGTGGAAGCCGAAATGCTCCTCCTCCACCGTCACGTCGCTGAAGCTGAAGATCACCACGGTGACCGCGACGATGGCGGTGAGCAGCACCATGATGGCCGAGAGCAGATCCGCGACCAGGGTGATGCCGAAGGGCGCGGGCCAGCCGCCCGCCTGGGCCGAGACCGGTCCGGTCTCCACCACCTGCGAGAAGATCGCGAGCGCGGCGAGCAGGAGCGCCAGCGCCCCCATGAGCGAGATGCCCCGCTGCATCTCGGTCGAGCGCCAGGCGAGGAGCGTCAGGACCGCGGTCAGGAGCGGGATGACGATGGGCCAGAAGAGGAGCATCAGGAGCCGACCTCCGTGCCGGGTTCGGAGGCGTTCATGTGATCCATCTTGGTTGTGCCGAGCACGTAATAGGAGCGGTAGGCCAGCGCGAGCGCGAAGACGAGCAGCCCGAAGCCGATGACGATCGCCGTGAGGATCAGCGCCTGTGGCAGCGCGTTGGAGGCCCCCTCGATCGAGTGCGCGCCCTCGGGGATCAGCGGCGGCTTGCCGAAGGTGAGCCGGCCCGAGGCGAAGATGATGAGGTTTGCCGCGTTCGAGATCATCGTCAGCCCGAAGAGATAGGGCAGCGTCTTGCCGCTCATCATCAGATAGGCGCCGGCGGCGACGAGAAAGCCCGCAAGGAGGGCGATCATGATTTCCATGGGCCTAGTCCTCCTTGTCGTCGCGTTCGTTGGCGACCACGTCCTCGAGCGCGAAGAGGATGCCGCAGACCCCTCCCAGCACCACGAGGAAGACGCCGAAATCGAAGAGCATGATCGAGCCGAAGGGCAGCCCCGTCTTGGAGCCGTCCGGCAGCTTCTCGATGAGCGGCCAGACGCCCTTGAGGAAATAGCCGTAGGCGAAGGCGCCCCAGAGCCCGCCCAGCACGGTGCAGCCGAGCCCGACCGCGGCGATGGACTGGGGCCGGAAATGCAGCGCCTTGCGGGCGGCCTCGAGCCCCTGGGCCTTCTCGACGAGCGCGAAGGCGATGGCGGCGAGCAGCCCGCCGATGAACCCGCCCCCCGGTTCGTTGTGGCCGCGCCAGAACACGAAGACGGAGAGCACGAGGATGAGCGGCAGCAGGAGCCGGCTTGCGGTACGCAGGATCAGGGAATTCATGGGAAGGCGGCTCCTTGGCTCCGGCGCGGCATGCAGGGTGTCAGCTCTGTCATTCGCCCCCCCTTGCCCGCTTCCGCCCCGCCATCAGCACGGCATAGGCCGCGATCGCCGCAATCGCGATGACCGCCGTCTCGCCCATGGTGTCGAGGCCGCGGAAGTCCACGAGGATCACGTTGACGATGTTGTGCCCGAGCGCCACCGGCGCGCTGTTCTCCTCGAAGAACTCGGTCAGCGACAGATCGAGCCCGGTGCCGAGCACCATGAGCAGCGTGACACTCACCGCGACGCCGAGGATGCCCGCGACGACCGCGTTGAGCGGCACGAAGGGCACGCCCCCGGTGCGCGGCAGCCGCACCATCGCGATCGCCATGAAGATGACGACGAGGATCTCGACGAAGAGCTGGGTCATCGCGACATCAGTCGCGCCGTAGATCACGAAGATGATGGCGATGCCCGAGCCGATGCCGCCGAGCGCGGTGATGCCGGTGAGCCGCGAGGCGGTGCGGAGCACCACCACGATCGAGGCGGTGATGATGGTGAAGATCGCCCAGTCGATCGCCTCGACGCTGAGACGGAAGCCCGGCCAGGAGGCGGTGCCCGCGAGGAGCGCGATCCAGATCACCGCGGCCAGCGCGAGGAAGGTGCGGCGCAGGTAGCTCGTCATGTTGCCGTTCTGCACCAGGACCGAGGTCCGGCGCGCGACCTTGCCGAGGCCGCGCATGAAGCCGTCATACCAGCTTTCGGTGCGCGGCAGTTTCGGTTCGGCCGCGGCGAGCCCGGTGTGGATGGCATCGAGCAGCAGGTAGAGCACGAAGCCGAGGGCGAAGGTCGCGAGGCTGAGATAGAGCGGCAGGCCCGGCCCGTGCCAGAGCGCGAGATGCCCCGGCAGCCCCTCGCCCGCCACCGCCTGCACCATCGGCGCGACGAGCACGTGCTCGACAGCCGAGGGGAAGAGGCCGCAGAGCAGGCCGAGGGCCGCGAGAATCGTCGGCCCGAGCCAGAGCGCCCAGCCGGGATCGGCGGGCTTGTCCTTGGGGCAGGCGCGCGGCCGGAAGAAGAACGGCCGGATCGCGACCATGCCCGAACAGGCAAACATCAGGGCATTGGCGAGGATCGCCGCCGCCGTCACCGCCTGCGGGGCGAAATGCGCATGCGCCGTGCTCTCGTAGATCAGCTCCTTGCCGATGAAGCCGAAGAACGGGATCATCCCCGCCATCGAGAGCGCGGCGAGCATCACCACGGTGGCGGTGTGCGGCATGGCCCGCGCAAGCCCCGAGATCTCGGTGTAGTCCCGCGAGCCCGACCCCTTCTCGATCATGCCGACCGACAGGAAGAGCCCGGCCTTGTAGAAGGCGTGGACGAGCAGGAAGGTCATGGCCGCGGCGACCGCATAGGGTCCGCCGATCCCGAGCAGCATGGTCATCATGCTGAGCCCCATCACGGTGGTGAAGGCGAGCATGAGCTTGAGGTCGGTCTGCCGCATCGCCCAGACCGAGGCGAGGATCATCGTGAAGGCGCCGACGGGCACGAGCGTCCAGGTCCAGAGATCGGTACCCGAGAGCGCGGGCGTGAAGCGGGCCATGAGAAAGACGCCCGCCTTCACCATCGTGGCCGAGTGCAGATAGGCACTGACCGGGGTCGGCGCCGCCATCGCGCCGGGAAGCCAGAAATGGAACGGCCACTGGGCGGATTTGGTGAAGCAGCCGAGGATCACCAGGGTGAAGATCACCGGATAGAGCGGGCTTGCCCGGATGACGTCGCCGGCGAGGTTCATTTCCGAGAGCCGGAAGCTCCCGACGAGGCTTCCCATCACCAGCAGCCCGGCAAAGAGCGCGAGCCCGCCCGCCCCGGTGATGATGAGCGCCTGGATCGCGGCGCGGCGGGATTTCTCCTTCTCGTGATCGAACCCGATCAGCAGGAAGGAGGTGACGGTGGTGCCTTCCCAGAAGATGAAGAGCGTGATCGCGTCATCGGCGGTGGTGAGGCCCACCATCGAGACGGCGAAGGCCATGAGCGAGAGCTGCAGCGAGAGAAGCCGCCGGTCGCTTCGGAAATAGGCCGAGGCGTAGAGGAAGACCATCGCCCCGATGCCGCAGATCAGCAGCGCGAAGGCAAGCGCCAGCCCGTCGAGCCGGAAGGCGAAGGATATGCCCAGCTGCGGCACCCAGGAGGCCACGTATTCGGGGATGTCTCCGTGCGACACCGGTCCGATGAACTGCGCGAACCAGAGCGTCGCGGCGGCGGCAACCAGTGCCGGAATGAACCGCCAGAGACCCGCTCCATGTGACAAGACCGTTTTTCTGACCAGTACCGTCTCGGGGCCGGCTTCAGCCAATGCGCTCTCACTCTTCTTGTTTTATTGGCCAGCTGTCGCGAACGAACGCCGCCGGCTCCCTGTTGCTCCCTGCGGCGTGACCGCCGCACCTATCCCTCGTTTAGAATTAATAAGGGCTTGGGCAGTCGATTCAAGCATAGCTTTTGCCACGATCACGATCTCTCCAGATCCGGTCACGATCCGTACATCTTGCGCCCGGCGCGGCCAGAGGCCAGATTATCGCCATGGATCGGCCAGCCCTGAACCCCTCGTTTCTCGAACGCGCCCTCGCGGCGCCCCGTCCCGGATCGTCGGATTACGATCTGAACCCCGACGCGCGTCCGCGGCGTGCGCAGCCGCTGCGCCCGGCTTCGGTGCTGGTGCCGCTCGTCGAGCGGGGCACGTCGATGAACGTGATCCTCACCCGGCGCGCGGCGCGGCTGCGGCACCATCCCGGCCAGATCGCCTTTCCCGGCGGCAAGCAGGACGCGGGCGATGCCTCGCCGCTGGCCGCCGCGCTCCGCGAGGCCCACGAGGAAATCGGGCTCGAGCCCGGCGACGTCACCGTGCTCGGCACGTTCGACGCCCACGAGACGGTGACGCATTTCCTCATCTCGCCCTTCGTCGGCCTCGTCTCGCCGGCGTTCGAGCCGCGGATCGACCGCACGGAGGTGGACGAGACCTTCGAGGTGCCGCTCGCCTTCCTGCTCGATCCCGCGAACCTCCAGATCCACCGCTTCCGCCGCATGGGACACTGGCGGCACTACTACGCGATCCCCTACGGGCCCCACTACATCTGGGGCGCGACCGCGCGGATGCTGAAGGCGCTCGGCGACCGGGTCCGCAGCGCCTGATGCGCATCGAGGCGCCCTGGCTCCGGGCCGCGGGCACCCGCGCCGTGCTCGAGTGCCTCGCGGGTGGTGGCTGGCAGGTCTATCTCGTCGGCGGCTGCGTGCGGAACGCGCTGCTCGGCCGGCCCGTCGCCGATCTCGACATCGCGACCGATGCCCGCCCCGAGGAGGTGATCGCGCGCGCCGCCGCCTGCGGCCTCAAGGCGGTGCCGACCGGGGTGGAGCACGGCACCGTCACCCTCGTCTCCGATCATCGGCCCTTCGAGGTCACGACCTTCCGCCGCGACGTCGAGACCTTCGGCCGCCACGCCACCGTCGCCTTCTCCACCAACATCGCCGAGGACGCCGCGCGCCGCGATTTCACCATGAACGCGCTCTACGCCACGCCCGAGGGCGAGGTGATCGACCCGATGGGCGGCCTGACCGATCTGCGCGCCCGGCGGCTGCGCTTCGTCGGCGATCCAGGCCAGCGCATCGCCGAGGACTACCTCCGCATCCTGCGCTTCTTCCGCTTCCACGCCTGGTATGGCGACCCGGAGGGCGGGATCGACGCCGCGGCGCTCGCCGCCTGCGCCGAAGGACAGGAGGGCCTCGACGGCCTCTCCCGCGAGCGCGTCGGGGCGGAGATCACCAAGCTCCTCGCCGCCCCCGATCCCGCGCCCTCCGTCGCCTCGATGGCCGCAACCGGCATCCTCGCCCGCGTCCTCCCCGGCGCCGAAGCCGCCGCCCTCGCCCCTCTCGTCCACATCGAGACCCTGGCCGCCGCCACGCCCCGCTGGCAGCGCCGCCTCGCCGCCCTCGGCGCGGAGGCCGACTGGCCCGAACGCCTCCGCCTCTCCCGCGCCGACCGCAAGGCGCTCGAGGCGGTGCGCGCCGCCCTCGACGCGGGCGCGCGGCCCGCCGAAGGCGCCTACCGCTTCGGGGCGGAGGCCGCGCGCGACGCAGCCCTCATCCTCGCCGCAAGCCTCGGCGCGCCCCCCGATCCCCACCTCGAGGCCGAGCTCGCCCGCGGCGCCGCCGCCCGCTTCCCGCTCCGCGCCGCCGACCTGCCCCTCTCCGGCCCGGAACTCGGCACTGCCCTCCGCGCCCTCGAAGCCACATGGATCGCCTCCGACTTCACCCTCGACCGCGCCGCCCTGCTGGCAGAGTGAGGGGCAAGGGCATGGCGCGCCTCCGGACATGGGCAGAGTGGGAGAAACTGGAAGGCGCAGACGCCCTCACCCCCGCCGAACGCCACCTCGTGGATTGCTGCAAGACGGGGGAGGGATGCATCCTCGGCGACGGCACCCGCCCCGACGCCCCCTCCCCTGAGCGCAGCATCCGCGCCGCCCTCCTGCGCTACCTGATCCTCGGCGGCTGCGAGGCCTGCCGCACAGACGAATGGGGCGTGCGACTGGTGGGCGCTTATGTGACCGGCAAGCTCGACATCAGCTTCAGCACGGCGCGCGGCTTCACCGCGCTCGTCAATTGCTGCCTGACCGAGAAATTCTACGCGTTGCAGACCAGGCTGGAATTCCTGAACCTGACCGGATCCGCCTTTTTCGGATTAGTTGCGCAGGGCGCACTGGTGTCCGGCGGCTTCTTTCTCAATGGAGCGAAGGCTATAGGGGAGATAAACCTTTATGGCGCGCAGATCATAGGGCCGCTCTCATGCGAAAGTGCTCAGTTCAGTAGCGCCAGGGGGAAAGCGCTGAATGCTCAGGGCGCAACGATGGCCTGCGGTGTTTTCCTCAATTGCCTAACGGCTAGAGGCGAAATTAACTTCGCGGGAGCGCAGATTAGCGGCCAACTCTCCTGCGCCAAGGCGCGGCTCTGCAATCCCAAGGGCTTTGCATTCAATGCGCAAGGCACGCGAATCATGGATGATATCGTCCTCGACGAAACGGAAGCCACTGGAGAAGTTAGCTTTTCAGGCGCACAGATCAGCGGCCAGCTATCCTGCGCGAAGGCGACGTTTTGTAATCCCGAAGGCACGGCACTTAGCGCACAAGGTGCGGTGACTGGAGATATTTTTCTCACCAAGGCGCAGGCAGAGGGAGTAGTCCTCCTCTCGGGCGCTCGGATCTGCGGCCAGCTCGAATGCTCGGAAGCGCGATTCCGCAAGAGCAAAGGCAGAGCGCTCAACGCACAGCGACTGCACGTTGCACAGGGGCTCATTTGGCAGCAGGTTGAGGTCAGCGAAGGATCATTGTACTTCGCGTCCGCCCATGTGAGCGATCTCGCAGATGAGCCCGAGAGCTGGCCTTGCGGGGGGCGCATAGATCTCGACGGCTTCACGTATGACCGGATTTCCGGTGCCTTCATCGACGCGCCAAGGCGCCTCGAGTGGCTGCGTCGAGGCACCCGCTGGGAAGGGGAGTTCTTCCCGCAACCCTACACCCAGCTTGCCAAGGTCTTGCGCGAGATGGGGCATGACCGCGCCGCCCGGCGCGTGCTGATGGAGCGGGAATGCCTGATCCGGCGGCAGGCGCGGAAAGATGCCCGCAAGGCTTCGAAAAGCAACCTGCACACAGTGTTCAGGCGTTGCTTTGTATATCCGGCAACATGGCTCGGCGCGTCGCTCGAATTCCTCTTCCTGCAGCACCTGACCGGCTACGGCTACCAGCCCTGGCGGAGCCTCGTCGCGCTCCTGGCGCTGTTCCTCGCAGCCACGTTTCTCGCGGACCGCGCCTGGACCGAGGGCAGTTTCGCGCCGAACTCGGGGCCGGTGCTCGTCTCGGAGGACTGGAAGGCCTACGACGCCCGGGACTGCCTGAGCCTCAACGGAGCGATCGGCTGCCTGCCGAACCCTGCCGCTTCCTGGTCGGCGGAAGGTGCCCCCGGTGCGGACTGGGACAGCTTCAACCCGCTCGGCTATGCCGCCGATCTGGTCATCCCGATCCTCGATCTCGGCCAGACCGCCGCCTGGGCGCCCTCGAAGGATCGCGGGCCCTGGGGCTGGGGCCTCTGGTGGGGGCGGTGGCTCCTCTCCGCATCCGGCTGGATCGTCACGGCGCTCGGGGCGGCGGCGGTCACCGGGATCATCCGGCAGGACCGGGGCTGACGGCTTCCCTCCCGCGCCCGCCTGCGCTAGGGGATGCGGCAAAGGGAGGCCCCCATGTCCTACAACAGCTTCGGTCACATCTTCCGCGTCACCACCTGGGGCGAAAGCCACGGGCCCGCGCTCGGCGCAACGGTGGACGGCTGCCCGCCGGGCGTGCCGCTGACCGAGGCCCTGCTCCAGCCCTGGCTCGATGCGCGCAAGCCCGGCCAGAACAAGTATACCACCCAGCGCCGCGAACCCGATCAGGTCGAGATCCTCTCGGGCGTCTTCGAGGGCCAGACCACCGGCACGCCGATCCAGCTGATGATCCGCAACACCGACCAGCGCTCGAAGGATTACGGCGACATCGCGCAGAAGTTCCGCCCCGGCCATGCCGACATCACCTACTGGCAGAAATACGGCATCCGCGACTATCGCGGCGGCGGGCGCTCCTCCGCGCGCGAAACCGCGGCCCGCGTCGCGGCCGGGGGCGTTGCCCGCGCGGCGCTTGCCACGCTCCTTCCCGGCATTGCGATCCGCGGCGCCATGGTCCGCATGGGCCCCCATGGCATCGACCCCGCCCGCTGGGACTGGCACGAGGTGCCGCGGAACCCGTTCTGGTGCCCCGACGCGGCCACCGCGGCGGAATGGGCCGAGGCGCTCGACGGGCTGCGCAAATCCGGCAATTCGGTCGGCGCGGTGATCGAGATCCGCGCCTCCGGCGTGCCCGCGGGCCTCGGCGCGCCGGTCTACGCCAAGCTCGACACCGAGATCGCCGCAGCGATGATGTCGATCAATGCGGTGAAGGGCGTCGAGATCGGCGCCGGCATGGCCGCGGCCGAGCTCACCGGCACCGAGAATGCCGACGAGATCACCATGGGGCCGGACGGCCCGGAATATTCCTCCAACCACGCCGGCGGCATCCTCGGCGGCATCTCGACCGGCCAGGAGATCGTCGCGCGCTTCGCGGTGAAGCCCACCTCCTCGATTCTCAGCCCCCGCCGGACGATCACCCTCGAGGGCGAGGAGACGGAGATCGTGACCAAGGGGCGGCACGATCCCTGCGTCGGCATCCGCGCCGTGCCGGTGGGCGAGGCGATGATGGCCTGCGTGCTTCTCGACCACCTGCTGCTCCACCGGGGCCAGACGGGCGGCAATCGCGGGCGGATCGGACCGCAGGCGGCGGGCTGACCCCGCCCGGCGCCGCGCGCTGCCCACCCGTGGCGCGCCAGTCGCAGACTGTGTGTTTCTTAACCCTTTGATGGGGTCTGCCCGCCCGCATGTGGACAGAAACCGGGCCTCTCTGTATGATGCGATGCGGAATACGAGAGTGCGGGCTTGTGATTATGATGACGACTTCAGCAAAGTTTGCCGTAGGGCAAGTGGTTCGCCACAAGCATCACCCGTTCCGCGGGGTGATTTTCGACGTCGATGCAACCTTCAGCAATACAGATGAATGGTGGGAATCGATCCCGGAAGAGAACCGTCCCCGCAAGGATCAGCCCTTCTATCATCTGCTGGCCGAGAACGAGACCTCCTACTACGTGGCCTATGTCTCGGAGCAGAATCTGGAGAGCGATGATTCGGGCGAGCCGGTGGACCACCCCGAGGTGTCCGAGATGTTCGGCCCGATGCGCGAGAGCGGCCGCTACGACGTGGACGGCCACCTCCACTGAACCGCGGGATCAGGCCGTACGCGGCCGCCCGTCAGCAGCGATGCGCGCAACCCTCCCTGCCCGGAGCGATTGCCCCCTCCCTGCACCCCTCCACTTCCACCGCATCGTCATCGCCCCGGCGCCCCACGGCGCGGCCCGAAATCACCGGCTTTGGGGGAACGCGGCGCCGGCCGCCCGGCCGCGCTCAGACGAGCTCGGCCGCGGGGATGAAGGGGAAGAACACGCCATCCGACCAGATGCCGAACTGCTCCACGCCGCCGGTCTCCGCCTCGGTGCCGATTTCCACCAGGCGGTAGAAGCTCTTGCGGTCGATGAGCGCCTCCATTCCGGCGCGAATCATCACATAGGGCGCGGGCTCGCCGGTCTCGGGGTCGCGGGTGACGCGAATGGGGTTCTCCGGCCCGGCCGTCACCTCGTCATCGACCTGCGTGGTGAAGATCACGCGCTGCGCCCGCCCCTCGCCCTCGATGCGGAAATCGATGGCGACGAAGGGCGCGTCATCGACGGTGATGCCGACCTTCTCCACCGGGGTCACGAGGAAATAGCTGTCCCCCTCGCGCTTCAGCACCGAGGAGAAGAGCTTCACCAGCGGCTTCCGGCCGATCGGCGTGCCGAGATAGAACCAGGTGCCGTCCCGCGCGATGCGCATGTCGAGATCGCCGCAGAACGGCGGATTCCAGAGATGCACCGGCGGCGGGCCGCGGCGCCCGGCCTTGCGCGCCGCCGCGGCAACCGAATCCGCCGTGGTGCCCGCGGCACCGCGTGCGGCATTATCCATATTGTGATCGTCTTTGCCCATTGTGATGAGGCTTCCCCGCGGTATGCTCGCTTGTCAACCTTGAGTTTCAGATTTCCCGGCGGGCCGCCCGCGTCCGCGCCGGGGCTTGAAGGATCCGCCGCATGACCGACAGCGAAGACCTGATGCAGGAAATCGAGGCGACGGGCGCCCAGCTCATCCGGGCCCGCGAGATGATCGCCCGGCGCATCGTCGGCCAGGAGGATGTGGTCGAGCAGACGCTGATCGCCATCCTCTGCGGCGGCCACGGCCTGCTCGTCGGCGCGCCGGGCCTCGCCAAGACCCGCCTCGTCGAGACGCTGGGCACCGTGCTCGGCCTCGTCGCCCACCGCATCCAGTTCACCCCCGACCTCATGCCCGCCGACATCCTCGGCGCCGAGGTGCTGGAGACCGGCGCCGACGGCACCCGTGCCTTCCGCTTCATCGACGGGCCGATCTTCTGCCAGCTGCTGATGGGCGACGAGATCAACCGCGCCAGCCCCCGCACCCAGTCGGCGCTGCTGCAGGCGATGCAGGAGCACGAGGTCTCGGTCGCGGGCCAGCGCCGGCTGCTGCCGAGCCCCTTCCACGTGCTCGCGACCCAGAACCCGATCGAGCAGGAGGGCACCTATCCGCTGCCCGAGGCGCAGCTCGACCGCTTCCTGCTGCAGATCGACGTGGATTATCCCGACCGCGACGACGAGCGCGAGATCGTGCTCTCGACCACCGGCGCCACCGAGGTCCAGGTCCAGCCGGTCTTCGACGCCGCCAGCCTCATCGCGGCCCAGCGGCTGGTCCGCCGCCTGCCGGTGGGCGAGAGCGTGCTGGAGCGCATCCTCGATCTCGTCCGCTCCGCCCGCCCCGGCACCCCGGATGCGCACCCGGCGGTGGATCTCGCGGTCAGCTGGGGCCCCGGCCCCCGCGCCGCCCAGGCGCTCATGCTCGCGATCCGCGCCCGCGCGCTCATCCAGGGCCGCCTCGTGCCCGACCTCGACGATGTCGCGGCGCTGGCCCGGCCGGTGCTCATCCACCGCATGGCGCTCGGCTTTGCCGCCCGCGCCGAGGGCCAGACCCTCGACGGGCTCATCTCCCGCCTCGTCACCGACGTGATGAACGTGGAGGCCGCAGCGTGAATGCCCCCCGCCCCCGCGGGCGGATGAAGCCCCAGGGGCCGGTCGGGCTCCGGCGCGATGCCGAGAAGATCGGCGGCGCGCTGCCGCCGCTTCTCGCCGAGGCCGAGCTCCTCGCCGCCACCGTCTCGCAGGGCGATCACGGGCGGCGGCGGGCCGGGCACGGCGAGGCCTTCTGGCAATACCGCCAGGCGGTGCCCGGCGATGCGCGCTCCATGGTGGACTGGCGCCGCTCCGGCCGCTCCGACAGCCAGTACATCCGCGAGATGGAATGGCAGAGCGCGCAGACCGTCAGCCTCTGGGTCGATGATGCGCTCTCGATGGATTACCGCAGCGAAGGCAGCGAGCGCTCGAAATACGAACGCGCCGCCCTGCTCGCGCTGGCGATCTCGCTCTTGCTGATGAAGGGCGGCGAGCGCGTCTCGCTCATGGGCACCAGCGCGACCCTGCCCCGCTCGGGCCGCGCCCAGATCAACCGCATCGCCATGGCGCTCGGCGGCGACCGGCCCGAGGAGCGCCCGGATTACGGCATTCCGCCCAGCGACCGCATGGCCCGCGGCGGCCGGGCGATCTTCTTCTCGGACTTCCTCGGCGATCCGGCCGCGCTCGTCCCCGCGCTCTCCCATGCCGCCGATCGCGGCGTCACCGGCTGCTTCGTGCAGGTGCTCGACGAGAGCGAGGAGGTCTTCCCCTTCGACGGGCGGATGATCTTCGAGAGCATGGGGGGCGGCACCGAATTCGAGGCCCAGCGCGCGCGGAGCCTGCGCGCGGCCTATCAGGCAAGGCTCGCGGAGCGGCGCGGGCGGCTGGCCGAGATGGCACGCCACCTCGGCTGGCGCGTGCTCCACCACCGCACGAGCGTGAGCCCGAGACAGGCGCTGCTCTGGCTCTACATGGCCATCGGGGACCGCGCGTGAGCCGCGCCTCCCCTGGGGCACGGCCCCGCATTCTGGAGAAGAGTACGTCACGGCGATGAGTATCGGTCCCCTTGCGTTCCTGACCCCCTGGCTCCTGGCAGCGTTCGTGGTGCTGCCGGTGCTCTGGTGGCTGCTGCGCGCCGTGCCCCCGGCGGCGCGGCGCCTGCCCTTTCCCGGCGTGCGGCTGCTGCTCGATCTCGACGAGAAGGAGCGGATGCCGGCGCGGACGCCCTGGTGGCTGCTGCTGCTGCGGATCGTGGCGCTCGCCGCAGCGATCCTCGCGTTTTCCGAGCCGGTGCTGAACCCGCGCGCCGAGCGCGGCGAGGGGCCGCTCCTCGTCCTCATCGACGGCGGCTGGGGCGATGCCCCCGACTGGCCCGCGCGGATGAGCCGCATTGCGGGCGAGCTGACCGAGGCCGAGCGCGATGGCCGCCCCGTGGCCGTGCTCTCGCTCGCCGACGGCCCGCCCGCCGAATCCCTGCCGCTCCGCGCCGCGCCGGACTGGGCCGACCGGCTGGCCGGGCTCGCGCCCCGGCCCTGGTCCCCGGAAACCCGCGGCTGGATCGACTGGATCGGCGCGCAGGACCAGGATTTCGAGACCCTCTGGCTTTCCGACGGCCTTGCCCATGGCGAGGAAGCCGCGCTGGCCCGCGCGCTCCTGGCCCATGGCCCGGTCTCGATCATCCGCCCCGCCAGCCTGCCGCGCGCCCTCACGCCGCCCCGGCTCGAGCAGGGCGCGCTCCAGGTCACCGCGCTCCGCGTGCCCGACGGCACCGCGATGCCGGTGACCGTCACCGCCTTCGGCCCCGATCCCAACGGCGTCGAGCGCGCGCTCGGCCGCGGCACCGGTGCCTTCGAGACCGCCGCCAGGAGCACCGACATCGCGATCCAGATGCCGGTCGAGCTCCGCAACCGTGTCGCGCGGATCCAGCTTGCCGCCGGGCGCTCCGCGGCGGGCGTCGCCCTCGTCGACGATGCGCTGCGGCGGCGCAAGGTCGGCATCCTGTCCGGCAGCGCCGGCAGCGAGGCCCAGGATCTCGTCGATCCGCTCAACTACCTGCGCAAGGCGCTCGAGCCCTTTGCCGAGACCATCGCGGCGCCGCTGCCCGAGATGCTGCTGACCTCGCCCGACATGCTCATCCTCGCCGATGTGGGCAATCTCGCCGACAGCGAGCGCGCCGCGCTCACCGAGTGGGTCGAGAAGGGCGGCGTGCTGGTGCGCTTCGCCGGCCCCCGGCTCGCGAGCTCCGGTGCGGGCCAGCTCGAGGCCGATCCCCTGCTCCCCGTGCGGCTCCGCGCCGGCGGCCGCTCGGTCGGCGGGGCGATGTCCTGGGGCGCGCCGCGCCACCTCCAGCCCTTCGCCGAGGATGGCCCCTTCGCGGGCCTGCCGCTTCCCGGCGATGTGGAGATCCGCGCCCAGGTCATGGCCCAGCCCGACCCCGACCTGCCCGACCGGGTGATCGCGAGCCTCGAGGACGGCACCCCCCTTGTCACCTCGGCCCCGCTCGGCGAGGGCCGTGTCGTGCTCTTCCACGTCACCGCGAGCGCGGACTGGTCGAACCTGCCGCTCTCCGGCCTCTTCGTGCAGATGCTCGAGCGCCTGACCCAAAGCGCGGGCGGCCTCGGCGAGGCGGGCGATGCCGGCCTCGACGGCGCGGTCTGGACCCCGGTCCGGGTGCTCGACGGCTTCGGCGAGCTGCAGACCCCGAGCCTGCTGGCCGGCGTGCCCGGCGAGAAACTGGCCGAGGGCCGCCCCTCGCGCGACGTGCCGCCCGGCTTCTACGCCAGCGGCGCCCGGCGCACCGCGCTCAACGTGATGGCGGCGGATGCGACCCTCGTCCCCCTGCCCCCGATGCCGGAGGGCGTGGTAGTGGAGGGCATGGACACGCCGCAGGAAACCTTCATCGGCCCCTGGCTGCTCGCGCTCGCGCTGCTGCTGCTGGCGACCGACCTCCTCGTCACGCTCCGGGTCTCGGGGCGGCTCTCGCGCCTCGGCCGCAGCACGCGCCGCGCCACCGCCGCCGTCCTGCTGATCGCCGCGGGCGCGCTCGCCGGCCTGCCCGGCGGCCCGGGCGCGGCCGCGGCGCAGGAAACCGACGACGCCATGGCGCTCTACGAGGCGAACCACACCGTGCTCGCCTATGTCCGCACCGGCAATACCCGCGTCGATCAGGTGAGCGAGGCCGGGCTCAAGGGCCTCAGCCGCGAGCTCTTCGAGCGCACGGCCATCGACCCGGCCGACCCGGTCGGCATCAATCTCGAGACCGACGACCTCACCCTCCTGCCGCTGCTCTACTGGCCGGTCACCGAGGGCCAGCAGCCGCCCTCGGATGCGGCCTACGCCCGGCTCAACGAATACCTCCGCCACGGCGGCATGATCCTCTTCGACACGCGCGACAGCGACATCGCCGCGAGCTACGGCGGCACGACCCCGAACGGCCGCGCGCTCCAGCGCATCGCGCTCAAGCTCGACATCCCGCCGCTGGTGCAGGTGCCGCCCGACCACGTGCTCACCCGCACCTTCTACCTGCTGCAGGATTTCCCCGGCCGCTGGTTCAACGCCCCCGTCTGGGTCGAGGCGCCGCAGGAGGCCGAGACCGTCGAGGGCCTGCCGTTCCGCAACCTCAACGACGGCGTCACCCCGGTGGTGATCGGCGGCAACGACTGGGCCTCGGCCTGGGCCATCGGCGAGGACGGCCGCCCGCTCTTTCCCGTCGGCCGCGGCCTCAGCGGCGAGCGCCAGCGCGAGATGTCCTACCGCTTCGGGATCAATCTGGTCATGCACGTGATGACCGGGAACTACAAATCCGACCAGGTGCATGTCCCCGCCCTGCTCGACCGGCTGGGGCAATAGACCATGCGCAGCATCGTTCTCGACCCGCTCCTGCCGCTGCCGCTGATCGCGGGCCTCGCCGCCCTCCTCGCGCTCACCGTCGCCCTCGCCGCCTGGCGCGGGCTCCGCGGCTGGTGGCTGCGCGCGCTCGCGGCGCTGGTGATCTTCGCGGCCCTGCTCGGCCCCTCGATCCGCGAGGAGGACCGCACCCCGGTCTCCAACATCGCGATCGTCGTCCATGACGACAGCGCCAGCAACCAGATCGCCGGGCGCCCCGAACAGATGCGGGCGCTCCAGGACAACCTCGCCGCCGAACTCGCGAGCCTCGGCGAGGGTGTCGAGGTCCGCGAGGTCCATGTGATCGACGGCGGCGAGGACGGCACCGAGCTCCTCTCCGCGCTCGCCGAAACCGCCGCCGGCCTCCCCTCCGACCGCATCGCCGGCGCGATCCTCCTGACCGACGGCGAGATCCACGACCCCGAGGCGCTGGCGAGCTTCCCCGCCCCGGTCCACGTGCTGCTGACCGGCCATGCCACCGACCGCGACCGCCGCGTGGTGATCGAGACGGCGCCCGCCTTCGCCATCGTCGACGAGCCGGTCTCGCTCGTGCTCAAGGTCGAGGATCTCGGCGCCACGCCCCCCGCGGCCGGCGACAGCGCGCCGCTCCTCATCTCGCTCGACGGCGAGGAGCCGCTGCGCTTCGACGTGCCGGTCGGCCGCTCCGTGACCCTGCCCGTCACCCTGACCCGCGGCGGCATCAACGTGCTCCAGATCTCGACACCCGAGGTCGCGGGCGAGCTCACGCCGCGCAACAACGAGGCGGTGGTCTCGATCAACGGCGTCCGCGACCGGCTGCGCGTCCTCCTCGTCTCGGGCGAACCCTACCCCGGCGAGCGGACCTGGCGGAACCTGCTCAAGTCCGACAGCTCGGTCGACCTGGTGCATTTCACCATCCTCCGCCCGCCGGAAAAGCAGGATTTCGTCCCGGTCTTCGAGCTCTCGCTCATCGCCTTCCCGACCCAGGAACTCTTCATGGAGAAGGTCGACCAGTTCGACCTCATCATCTTCGACCGCTACAAGCGCCGCGGCATCCTGCCGAACGGCTATTTCGCCAACATCGCCCGCTACGTGCGCGACGGCGGCGCGCTCCTGATCGCGACCGGCAGCGATTTCGCCGGGGCCGAAAGCCTCTCGCGCTCGCCGCTCCGCGAGGTGCTGCCCGTCGAGCCGACCGCCCGGGTGATCGAGGAAGGCTACACCCCCCGCATCTCCGAGACCGGCGCCCGCCACCCGGTGACGGCCGGGCTCGAACAGCACGCCCCGAAGCCCCCCGCCGAGGACGGCACGCCGGGCTGGGGCCGCTGGTTCCGCCTCGTCGACACCACCGCGCTCCACGGCGAGACGGTGATGACCGGCCCGGAGGACCGCCCGCTCCTCGTGCTCGACCGCCAGGGCGAGGGCCGCATCGCCGTGCTCGCCTCCGACCATGCCTGGCTCTGGAGCCGTGGCTTCGAGGGCGGCGGGCCGCAGATGGAGCTGCTGCGCCGCCTCGCCCACTGGCTGATGAAGGAGCCCGAGCTCGAGGAGGAGGTGCTGCGCGGCCAGGGCGAGAAGGGCGATCTCCGCATCACCCGCCGCACCATCGAGGCCGAGATCCCGCCGGTGCGCGCCACGAGCCCCGGCGGCGAGAGCACCGAGGTCGAGATGACCGAGGTCTCGCCCGGCCACTGGGAAGGCCGGATCGAGGCCAGCGAGAACGGCGTCTGGCAGCTCGAGAACGGCGATCTGAAGGCCGTGGCCGTGGTCGGCCCCTCGCAGCCGAAGGAATTCGCCGATCCGGTCTCGACCGGCGCGATCCTCGCCCCCCTCGCGGAGGCGACCGGCGGCGGCATCCTGCGCGCCGAGGAGGGGGCGGTGGATCTCCGCCTCACCCGCGAGGACCGCGTCGCGGCCGGCCGCGGCTGGCTCGGCCTCGTCGATCGCGAGGCCTACCAGCTCCGCGACGTCCGCCAGGCCGCCCTCGCCCCCGGCTGGCTCCTCCTGCTGCTCGCCGCCTCCCTCGTCGTCCTCGCCTGGCGCCGCGAGGGCCGGTAACGGAGCGGGGCCGCAACCCGCTGGCGGCGCGAGAGGCGAGACATCACCGTGTCGCAGGATCGGGGAGCAGCCCATGGCATGTGTGGGCTTCGAACCTGTCGCCGTTGATCGGCCCATCGCGCCTCACCGGCGCGACCCTGCCTGGGCCGGCTTTCCCGTCGCATCGAGCTGCCTCCCCGGAACGGATCGACAGCTCGAACATACTAAATTCCGAAGTTCAGGAGGCCCGATCAATCAAACCCCGGCGCGCGGGCTCACACACATCAGAGCAGCGAGAAGCTACTCGGAAACATGATCGGCCACAAACGCCTGTCTTTCTCCGATCGGGCGCTGGGGTCCGCTCGTGGTATCCCGCGAGGTCTGCAACTCAAGTTGCGCATTCAGTTCCGCGCCCAGCAGAACCACGAAGGCGCTGGCATACAACCAGAACAGCACGGCCATGATTGCACCAAGCGAACCATAGGTCTTGTTGAAGTCGGCAAAGTTGGAAAAGTAGGTCGAAAGCGCCATGGAGACGACAATCCACAGCAAGGCCGCAAAGGCAGCGCCCGGAGTCACCCATTGCAGTTTTGCGCTCCGCCGATGCGGCGCCAGGCGATAGAGGGCGCCAATCACGAATATGATGCCACATCCCAGGATGAACACCGGCAAGACCCGCGCAACGCTGGTTCCGATGGCGCCAAAATCCGAAAGCGGCAAAAGAGCGGGCAGCACGACAACGGTCGCAACCGATATTATGGCCATGAATACGAACAGGCAGGTCAATAGCAGCGAAGATATATACTGAACCACTATATTTCGATCGTCACGTTCGTTGTAGACGATATTCAAGCCGGTCATCAAAGCAGTGACGCCGGCCCTCGCACTCCAGAGCGCGAAGAATATGGATATCAGGCCGGCAAGGCCCAGGGTTCCCGTGCCCGCGGAAATCAATTGGCTGATCTGGTTCTGGATCAGATCGAAGACATCGCCAGGCAGAAAGGCTCTGACGCTCGACAGGCTCGACAGGATATCATTCGGATCCCGAATGAGACCGTAGATGGAGATCAGAGCGGTTATCGCCGGAAATATCGCCAGCATCCCGAAGAACGCAACGCCAGCGGCGACGATTGACAGGTTGTCATTGCCGATCCCAAGCCATACCCGCCGCAAGACCGCGCCCCAGGCCCTTGCGGAAAAACGGCCCGGCCTCCCGGCAAACCGGCCGCGCTCGACATTTTCCGCAGTAACTTTCGGGGTCTGATCCATCATTCACTTTCGTCCATGATCCCTGTGATGCGCGCGCTTGGGGTCTGCATTCCGAGCTTTTCCAGCCTCTGGAACCAGCAGGCACCCTCTCTGACATGGCATGGGGTGGGGGACATATCGACTGATCCGATGGCGAGACAAGTGAAGCCATGGAAAAAAGGCCCTGGGGACCTGTCAGCGGCAGGAAAAGGCGTCGCATCCCCCTCCACGTGACGTCCGTGACGAGATCATCGAGCGATCGCGCCCAAGGCCAAAAGCACCTTCGTTTCCTGCGCGACGTCCGCCAGGTCGCCCTCGCCCCCGGTTGACGCCTCCTGCTCCTCGCGGGCACGCTCCCCTTTCTCGCCGGGCGTCGCGGAGGCTAGTGACTAAGCCCGGGCGGGACAGCGCGGCCCGCCGTCCGCCGCAGCGCGCGGGAAAGGGGGTCTTTGAAAAGCTCAGGCAAGAAGACACACAAACAGACCACAGGCTGCACGAGATTTATCTCGCACGCTCTTCTGAAGTTTTTAGGTGCTAAGTGGGTGGTATGCGAGTTATGGGTTAATCAGTAAAGATTATCACTCTGTGTTGTCCAACCAATTCGCTCCCCATCAAGGTATCTATATGTTACGAGACTTCAACAAAGATAAAATAACACTTGTTAAAACTGATGGCTCAGTTGCAAAAGAGCACGTATCAGCACTTGTCACAGCGAACATGATTTATACAACCGACATTCAACTTCCTGTTGAAGTGGGCGATTATCTACTGCGAAACATTCCGAATGGGTTGGTAGAAAAATACGAAGTCAGGAACCCACAATACTACGACGCAGGGCATGTCATTCCCGCGCACTTCCAAATTGAAGTGGTACGAGCCGGTAAATCGCAAGCTCAGACAGCGGTGGTCCAAGGCATCACTAACAATTTCACGGGCCCCAATTCTCGCGTGAACATCAACTCCACCGATAACTCAATTAATATATCGTCGGATTTTTCATCTGATCAATTGCGCGACTTCATTAAACAGGTAAAATCAGTTCTTCCTCAGCTCCCGGAAGGCAGCCGAGAGTTAATAGAAGGGCAGCTTATCGCAATTGAAGAAGAAGCCGAAAAACCAACACCGGCAAAAATGCGGGTAATTTCTGCACTGCGATCAATCAAGTCAGTTGCAGAGGGCGCATCAGGAAACCTCGTCGCGGCAGGTATCATTAGCCTGATTGCAAGGCTGTTGTAAGGCGCGCCTAATCTGCCATGTTGGCTGAGTTGTCAGTTGAATTTAGATTGACGCGAGAGTTCGCGCCGCCACTGCTGTTTATATTCGTAACGCTTCCGTGGAAAATCTGTTGGGTCAGCTGCGTGACTGCTTTGGTGTCATTTTCGCTTAGTGGCTCCAGCGCACCGATTGTTACGTCCACTGCTGCCGGAATCCTCTTTTCCAGTTCGATTGTCAGTTCCAGGATCTTCGATCGAACGTTGTATTGAAGCTCAACCAATGCTGCTTCTGACAAGATCCCTACGACGCTATTGCACGACATTTTTGGATACACTTTGCCTTGCAAAAGTAACATGAGGTCTGAAGAGTTGAGCATTAAACTTCCGTCGCTACAACCAGCCAAAAGGCTGTCGATCGCGGCCACACTCTGGCGGAACTCATAGTTTACCCATTTCTTGCCGCAGTGCCGTTCAATCAAAGCAGACGGAATTGGGGCATTTTGAATACCTGCCCCGAAGGGACCAGAAAACGTACCGTTATAGGTTACTAAGAGCCTGATTCAAAACTCAGTCA
>QKPN01000025.1 GCA_003258405.1 Rhodobacteraceae bacterium DSL-40
GACCGGAAGGCCGCGCTGAAATTGCTTAAGCGCCAAAGCTATATTCCCAGTGCGATCGTGACGGATCGGCTTCGATCGTACGGCGTAGCCCTGCGAGAGTTGGACCTGGCCGACCGGCACGTGACCGGCGGCCGGTCCAACAACCGAGCAGAGGTTTCGCATCAGCCGACCCGACGCCGAGAGCGGCAGCAAATTCGATTCAAGTCGCCCGGATCGGCGTAGCGCTTCCTCTCCTCCCACGCCGCCATCTCCAACCACTTCGACGTCCAGCGTCATCTGATTTCCCGCAGCACACTGAGAACACTCCGCGCCAGGGCGTCGGCCGAGTGGCGTGAAATCGTGGCGGCCTGAGGCTGCCTCCAGGAGGTGCTGCCGGCCAAAGAGAGTTACCGTGACAGTGCCCGCTCCACCGCTTCCAGCGATTGTAGAGCGTCTTGTGCGGGCCATAGGTTGTAGGCGCATCGCGCCATCGTAAGTCATTGCGATTGATGAAGATAATCCCACTCAACACCCGCCGGTCATCGCCCCTTGGTTTGCCGTGTGACTTTGGGAAGAAAGGCTCAAGACGCGCCATCTGCGAATCCGTCAGCCAAAAGAGATCAGACATGTTCACCGCTCGGTTTTCGAACCGTGAATCACCCCCCTACGCGGAAATCAATGGGTCCTGACCCTAGCACCTCGGGCAAGGGCCTTTGGGCCCGCTGGCAGGCCGTTCATACCTTTTAAGCATCAAAGATACCGCTTTTGGTATTGGACGGTAATGCCGTGCTTTCCCCATGTTGTGCCCGAATGGAACACCAACAAAGGCGAAGGGCATATGCAGACCAAACCTCAACACAAGGGCTCTGCCGGCCGGCTACCGGAAGACCGGATCTGCCGGATGCCGGCGGCGATCGATCCGGCGCTGCTGGACCGCTTCGAAAAGCTCGAGGATCTGACCAGCACCGTTTCGGACGTTCTGGACAAACTTGGACGTGTCGGGGTGATCGGCTCGTCGATCCTGAAGCCGACGCTGCCGCAAAAGAGGGTGATCGGCCGCGCGATTACCGTCCGCAACATCCCCCAGACCCGCTCCGTCCAGCAGACCATTGCGGATGGAGCCAACATGATGACCGAAATCGAGGGGATCCATCAGGCGGAGACCGGCGACGTTCTGGTGATCCAGGGGCTGCGGAACCTCTCGAACATGGGCGGGGTCATGGCCACGACCTGTTTCTACAAGGGACTAGCGGGCGCCGTGGTGGACGGCGGCATCCGAGATGTCGGAGAGAGCCGGGGGCTCGGCTTCCCCGTATGGTCGCGCGATATTTCCCCGATCTCGGGGAAGTGGCGGGCCGAAACCAAGGAAATTAACGGCCCGGTGAAGATTGATGGCGTGCCCGTCGAGGCGGGCGACTTGGTCATCGCCGATGAAACCGGGGTGTGTTTCGTCCCCCGCGATCTGATCGAACAGGTGCTGGAGGCCTGCGAGGCAATTGCCCAGACCGAACAGGGTTGGGTCGAGGGGTTGAAGAACGGGATGACCGTTCCGGAGCTTGTGGCCCAGCTGTTCAAGTAGAAACACAAACCAATCAGGGAGGAGTATCATGACTGCAAAAACGATCGTGGTGGCCGGGCTTGGCCTAGCCGCCAGCCTCATGACCCAGCCGGTTCTTGCCGAAGGCGAGGATTATCCCAACAGACCGGTGGAGTTGATCATCCCTTATCCGCCGGGGGGGTCGGATACGCTGGGTAGGCTGATTGCCAACAGCATGTCCGAGATGACCGACGAAGACATCGTGGTGGTGAACGTGCCCGGCGCTTCGACCCAGATCGCCAGCAGGCGTGTGGCGGGGGCGAAGCCGGACGGTTATACGATGTACATTGCCACACCGTCGGAGTTCCTGTCTGGCATGGTGTTTCAGGGCAACCTTCCCTTTGACCCGATGAAGGACTTCACCTTCATCTCGCATACGGCCGAAGCGCCCTACATGCTGATGGTCAATCCTGAGTTGCCGGTCACTAATTATGAGGAGTTTGCGGCTTACCTCTCCGAGCATCCCCAGGAAATCCTCTTCGGCTCCTACGGGCCGCTGTCGCAGTCGGACCTGATCGCGCGACGTTTCCGTGCAGAAACCGGGATCGGATTCGATATCATCCCCTACAGTGGCGGCACTCCCTCTTTCAACGCGCTTCTGTCCGGTGAGATCCAGGCTCTTTTCGCGACCTCGATTCCGACGCGCGATTTTATCCGCAACGGCCAGATGCGGCCGCTTGCGGTGACGACAGGTGAGAGGGTCGCGCTTTTCCCCGATCTGCCGACGCTCCGCGAGGTTGGGGTGGATGTCGTGGATTCCCTGTCGTTCTCGCTGGTCGGTCCGGCCGGGCTTCCCGATGAGGTGGTTCACTACTGGAACGAAAACTGGACGGCCGCGATGAACGACCCCGAGACCCTTGCGCGGATCGAGGAGATGAGCGTGACGGTTATCGGAAGCTCTCCGGAGGAGCTAAGGGGCTGGTTCGATGAGAACCTGGCGCTCTGGCAGAGCTTCCCCGAAACGCTGGACCTTGATGCGGCGAACTGACGTGACACCGTCGGGCCCTCGCATCTGGGAGGAGAGGAATTTGGACGAAGCCAAAAAAAACACATCGGAATGGTACGCTTGGAGCGTTGCTGTTCCGCTGATCTTCATCGGTATGGGACTCTATGTGGCGCTTGTCGCGCTTGACTTCGGCTTAGGGAAGCTGGCGCGACCGGGCCCGGGAGTCTATCCGCTGGCCCTCGGGATCATGCTGGCACTGCTGGCTCTGGCCTGTCTGATCGCCTCTCGGCGGGAGCAACCAGACGTACGGGGAATGAGCCTTCGGCCTGCACTGCTGGTGCCGGCGGCGCTTGTCGTCTTCGGGTTGTGCCTGGAGCGGTTTGGCCTGATTCCCGCCACGGTCATTTTTACATTCGTCGCAGGGCTGGCGGACAGAGAGGCCCGGTCGATGACCGTGCTCATCACCGCCGCCTTCCTGTCTCTGACCGGCGTTCTTGTTTTCATTTACGGGCTGGGCGTCCCTGTCCACATCGCGGAGTTCTGAACCGGTGGACTTTCAAGACATCTATCTGGGCCTCCAGGTCGCGTTCTCCTGGCAGGCGCTGATCTTCTGTTTCGTTGGGGTCGCCGTCGGGACGGCGATTGGCGTCCTTCCCGGCATCGGCCCGCTGGCGGCGATCTCCATGGCCTTGCCGATCACCTTCCACCTAGACCCGACCATTTCGCTGATCATGCTGGCGGGCATCTTCTACGGGGCGCAATATGGCGGCTCGACGGCGTCCATCTTGCTGAACCTGCCGGGGACGGCCTCTTCCGCAGTCATTTGCCTGGACGGTTACCCCATGTCCAAGCAGGGCAGAGCGGGCGTGGCTCTGTTCATCGCGGCTATCGCATCCTTCTTCGGCTCGTCTTTCGCGATCCTTCTCATGATGGTTTTCACGCCGTTGCTCGCCACTTTCGCGCTCAGCTTCACCTCAGTTGAGTATTTCTCGGTCATGCTGCTGGCGCTGATCATCGCCTCAACGGTCAGCACGGGCGCTCCGCTCAAGGGATTGCTGATGGTCATCGTGGGGCTGATCCTTGGCGTTGTCGGGACGGATGTCAGCAGCGGCACGTTCCGCTATACTTTCGGACTTCTGGAGCTTGCGGATGGGGTCAGCATGGCCGCGGTCGCCATGGGGTTGTTCGGCGTGTCGGAAGTGATCGGATCTCTTTCGGGCGCAACGCGTCCAAGCGGGCTCGGTAAGGTTTCCATGCGGTCGATGTATCCCACGCGGGCGGAGATGCGTAGCCTCGCAAAGCCGATCCTGCGCGGTTCGATCGTGGGGTCTCTCGTAGGTATCCTGCCGGGGACCGGGCCTTCTGTCGCCTCGTTCATGGCCTATTCCACCGAGCAAAGGGTGGCCCGTGACCGAAGCCGGTTCGGCAAGGGGGCGATCGAAGGGATTGCTGGCCCGGAAGCGGCAAACAACGCTTCGGTGCAAGCAGCCTTCATCCCGACGCTCAGCTTGGGCATTCCCGGCGATGTGGTCATGGCGGTGATGCTGGGAGCGATGATCATCCATGGCATTTCGCCGGGACCGGAGTTGGTCAACAGTCACCCGGATCTGTTCTGGGGACTGGTGATGAGCTTCTGGGTGGGGAACATCATGCTGATCGTGCTGAACGTGCCACTTATCGGGGTTTGGGTGAAGATCCTGTCGATTCCGTACCACTATCTATCGATCGCGATCCTCTTCTTCATCTGCATCGGGGCCTATTCAATGACCGGGTCTCCCTTCGCCATCTATCTCACCGCAATTTTCGGCCTGGTGGGTTACGTGCTGAACACGTTTGGCTATCCGCCGGCGCCGCTGATCCTTGGTCTGGTGCTCGGCCCGATGATGGAGGAGAATTTCCGGCGGTCGTTGATGGTGTCGCGGGGGGACTTCGCGATCTTCTTGTCGCGGCCGGTCAGTGCGCTGTTCCTGCTGCTATCTCTGGTGATGATCTGGCTCGCGATCCGGCCCTATCTGGCGCAGCGCGTCCGGCCGGACTAGGATCCCCGCCAGCACATATTCAGGTCAGAACCGAAGGGGGGGCGATGAACCTGACGCGGCTTCGCTGCTTTCTGGTGGTTGCGGAGGAACTGAACTTCGGGCGGGCTGCGCAGCGGCTCAACATTTCACAGCCTCCGTTGACCCGCCATATTCAGATGCTGGAAGCGGAATATGGGTGTACGCTGCTGCGCCGCAACAATCGTGTGGTTGAGCTGACGGCGGCGGGGCGTGTTCTGATGGAGGAGGCGCGGCGACTTCTGTCTCAAGCCGCGCGGGTCGACCAGCTAATGCAGAAAGGAGGGCAAGAGCGCAATACGCTGTTCTTCGGGGTCGTTCCCTTCGCTCTCCACACTGTCTTCCCGGAGTTCATCCGCAACCACAAGGAGACCTATCCCGACACGCAATTCGTCTTGGACGAGGGACATACCTCCAGCGTGATTGCTGGGGTGAAAGCCGGGCGGTATGACTTCGGTATCGCTTGGCGAAGTCTGAGCCAAGTCGAATACGGGAACAGTGGGCTGGACGAGGTGATCCTGCGCCGTGGCCGCTTTGTGCTGGCCTTGCCACAGGGACATCCGCTGATCGACACAGAATGTGTCACGCTGGAGCTTCTGGCGGGCGAGCCGCTGATCCTGCCGTCTCGACGGCAGTCTCCATTCTACTACGACAAGCTGATCGCGGCCTTCGCCGGACGGGGGGTCAGCCCGACGATCAGCCGGGAGGTGGCCCGTATCCATTCGCAGCTTGGCTACGTGGCCAGTGGCCTTGGCATTGCGCTGGTGCCGGAAGCGGCTTCTGCCGTCAACGAACGCCACGTTACCCTGCGGCGTGTGGAAGAGCTCGATGTGGAGTGGCAGATCCAGCTTGTCTGGTCACGCGACCGGACATGCCGGCTGAGCCCGGAGCTCATCGATTTCCTTCGGCAGGAATATATCGAAGGTCGGTAGTGGGTCAGTTTGTAACCTAGATGGTTACGGCTTCTCCCGCATTACTTGTGGAACACGACAGTGTGGCTTGATCCACTTTGCCTTGGTAGGGGCTCTGTTGCGCAAACCCTTGCGGGGATTCATCTCGTGAATCCAGAAGGGTAGCTGGTCGTCATGAGCAGACCCACACCTCCGACCTACAAGACCAGGAACTGGCCGACCTACAATGAAGCGCTCAAGTGCCGGGGCTCGCTGACGATCTGGTTCGACCCAGAGATGAGCTGGGATGCCGCGCCGACAGGCCGGCGTGGCCGCCAGCAAACCTACGGCGACACCGCCATCCAGACGTGCCCTTCGATGAAGGTTTTGTTCGGCATGGCGTTTCGGCAAACGAGTGGTTTTGTCGAGAGCCTGCTGAAGTTGATCGGCTTGGACTGGGCGGTGCCCGACTTCAGCACGCTGTCCCGCCGCCAGAAGACCTTGGCCGTGAACATCCCGCATCGCGGCTCCAAGGGGCCCTTGCACCTGCTGATCGACAGTACCGGCATCAAGGTCGAGGGGGAAGGCGAATGGAATGCGCGCAAGCATGGCGGTCCCAAACGGCGGGTCTGGCGCAAGATTCATCTCGGCATCGATGAGCAAACGCTGGAAATCCGCGCTGTCGAGTTCACCAGAAGTGGTATCGGCGACGCCCCCATGCTACCGGAATTGCTCGATCAGATCCCGCCCGAACAGGAGATCGGCAGTGTCACCGCAGAGGGTGCGTATGATACGCGCAAGTGTCATGACGCCACTGCGGATCGAGGTGCTGCCGCCGTTCGTCGGGGAAATGGTCCCCCGGACCATTTCCTGATCCTCCTCACTCCCACCCCGCAAGAACGCAAAGCCATGGAAGCCGAACACGCCCGGGGCGCGCGCACGAAACGAAGCCTTCCGGGCGTCGAAAAATCTTGGGCGGGCGCTCTGGCGAAACTGGAGTGGCTATCACCGCCGAAGCCGCGTCGAGAGCAAGATGCATTGGGTAAAGCTGCTGGGCCAGCGCCTCATGGCGCGAGCCTTTGATCGCCAGCTCGCCGAGATCCAGATCCGCATAGCCGTCCTGAACGGCTACACCGCGCTCGGCATGCCCGTCACAGAGGCCGTAGGATAAGTCTGTCCGGGGATGGGGGAACCTCGACCGTCAGCCGATTTGCGCAACAGAGTCGAGACGCAGCATAATAGAGGCCGGGTGGAGGTCCGCACCGGGCCGGACGAGACGCGCAACTGCGTCGCTCCGCGGTCACGACCGCCGCACCGCCGCATGGATGCGGTGCCCCAATTTCGCCGGTGTAGCTATGCGCGTTGTGGCTCGACCGGCCCATAGCTGCCGTTCGACTGCCACGCTGGCACTGTCACGGTAATTCTCAGTGGCCGGCAGCACCTCCTGGAGGCAGCCTCAGGCCGCCACGATTTCACGCCACTCGGCCGACGCCCTGGCGCGGAGTGTTCTCAGTGTGCTGCGGGAAATCAGATGACGCTGGACGTCGATGTGGTTGGAGATGGCGGCGTGGGAGGAGATGGCGGCGTGGGAGGAGAGGAAGCGCTGCGCCGATCCGGGTGACTTGAATCGAATTTGCTGCCGCTCTCGGCGTCGGGTCGGCCGATGCGAAACCTCTGCTCGGTTGTTGGACCGGCCGCCAGTCAGATGCCGGTCCGCCAGGTCCAACTCCCGGAGGGCTGCGCCATAGGATCGAAGCCGATCCGTCACGATCGCACTGGGAATATAGCCTTGGCGCTTAAGCAGTTTTCGAAGCAATTTCAGCGCGGCCTTCCGGTCCCGCTTCGGTTGGACCAAGACGTCAAGCACTTCGCCCTCGTCGTCCACCGCGCGCCACAGATATACCGCCTTGCCGCCGATCTTGAGGAAAACCTCGTCTAGGTGCCATCGAATACGCTCAGCGAAAACTTGGCCGAATTTATGCACCCATCGCCGGACGGTATCATAGGAAGCATCAATGCCACGCGCGGCGAGTATTTCCTCGACATTGCGGTAGCTGAGCGCAAACCGCAAGTAGAGCCAGACCGCATGTCGGATGATGGCGGGCGAAAACCGGTGACGTGCGTAGGAAAGTGGGCGCATGCCGACTTCTACCGTCACCCCCTGGTGGCTGCCACTGGCTTTAAGTGACAGTGCCCCGAAGGCTGGACCGAAAGCCGCCATCGTAT
>QKPN01000026.1 GCA_003258405.1 Rhodobacteraceae bacterium DSL-40
AGTGACAGTGCCCCGAAGGCTGGACCGAAAGCCGCCATCGTATCGGTCTCGATCCTGGCCGCTGCGTCGGGGTCGGTGACGAAGGTCGGAAAGCCCGGCTCGAACAGGTAGAGACTGCGCACCAGGTCGGGCCGCTCGATCGCGAGCGCCAGCGCCGCATGCGCCGAGTATGACCATGCCGTTAGGTCGATCGGGCCTCCGATCCCGCGCGCGATGTCGCCAAGGTCGTCCCGCTGCTGCGTGGTGCCGAACGGTCTTTCGCCGTGGGGCCCAGAGCCCGCATGACGCTGGCTGATCGTGATCGCACGGCAGATGTCGGCAAGCGCATCCGCGACCGGTGCAAGCGTCTCCATGTCTCCGGGCACGCCATGCAGCAGCACCAGGGAGCTGCCGACCCCGACCGCACGCCATCGCAACCGTGCGTCGGCGACGACACAGGCGCCTTGCGACACCTCTCCCGCTTCGCTCATCCCAACAACTCCATCAGGGCGTTAACTTCGGCATCGGGGAGGTCACACGGAGCGTAACGCTCTTCGGCGAGGATAGCCTTCGCGGCCGCTGCCCAGCCCTGCGGTCCGTTCGGATCGCATCGCGCCAGCGTATCCAAGATGCGCAATTCCACAGAGGGAAGATCGACTTCTCGAACCCGTTCGAGTAGGTTCTTGATTTGGGAAAGATCATTGCAGCCCCCGTGGTCAAGCCGGTGGCAAAGGAGTGCTGCCTCGGCAGATAGACGTGGAATAGGGTTCAACCCGCCAGCCTTGATTGCCAGAAGACGATCCAGAGTGTGCTCGCCGTCCGTAGACGCGCCTATCTTGAGGTCGAGCTCGGCCAGCTGCGCTTCGGCAGTATAGACGTAATTTCTGAATTCCATCTCCCGGCTAATTGTAAGAGCGGATTTGAAGGCCTCTGCCGCGGCATCGTGGCGGCTCGCGCCGGACAGCATTTCCCCTATCGCGAGGAACGTCTTGTATTTGTCGATCGGCCGTTTTGTCGCTTGGCTGGCCTCGATCATGTCACGCGCGCAGTCGAGCGCGGTACGGGATTCTCCCAAGGCGGCGTGCGCCCGGGTCAATAGATGTTGCAGCATGACGTAACGCGTAACGACAAGGTCGCCGCGATGCATCTTCCGGTCGTCCCAGTAATTCCGGTGCGAAGCAATGGCGCTGAGCGCGCGGCCCATGTGACCTTGGAACGTGAAAGTCTGACAACGTGCCAAAGCACTTTCAGCCACAAGCTCGTCCGAGCCTGCGGCGAGCGCGGCTGCGCGCGCTGCATCGCAGAATGCCAGCGCCTTCGCTACCTGACCATCATCGGTATGGCGATAGGCGCGCTGGACGCAGATATCGGCAATCAAGTGCTGGTCGCCCAGTTGGCGGGAAATCGCTTCGGATTGGGCGAGGCTTTCGTCGACTTCCTCGAGCTTGGACAACGGCCAGGCAAGCGGGCGCTGCCAAGCGAGGATCTTTGCCATGAGCCGGCGGTTTTCTGCAGTGGGCTCAAGCGTTCGGGCGCCTTTGAGCGCAAGCCCCAGCATCTTGTCCGCAAGCGGATAGGACGATTGCGCGACGGCCTGCTCGGTTGCACAGAGCGCCAGTTCGACGGCTTTGGCAGGCTGCCCGCTGGCGAGCGCATGATGCGCCAGCATGATGCTCAGGCCCTTGTCGCCTGCGCGCCAATCATCTTCGCGCAGCGCGACGACCTTCGTATGAAGCTCTTTGCGCCGATTGGTCGGGATCGCCTGGTAGGCCGCCTCTTGCACCAGCGCGTGTTTGAACCCGTAGACACGCTGCGGCACCGATCGGATTCGGAACAGGAGGTCGCCATCCGCAAGCTGGGTTATGGCCACCTCGTAGGCGTCAGGGCGCAGCCCGGACAAGGGCTGCAGCAGGTCGTCCGCCGGCTCGGCCCCCAGAACGGCGGCCGCCTCGATCGTCCGGCGCAGATGCGGTGGCAGCGCGTCGATCCGCCGGGTCAGAAGGCCGGCAAGTGTTTCAGGTACGGGTTGAGATCCGTCACCAGGCATCGTCCCCAGCCGGGCGATCTCCTCCAGAAACAACGGCACGCCACCTGATCTGGCGGTGATATCGCTGGTCACATCATGTCCCAGCAGGGCCAGAAGGCGGACGGACTCGGCTTCCGACAACGGTGCCAGGGTGATCGAGCCCAGACCGGCGATGCCTGACAAATTCAGGCCGCTGCCAGGCCGCATCGTGACGATCACCAGCGGGCCGTCGCCGTCGAGCGACCGCAACATCCGTTCGACAAGCATGGCGCCATCGTCGTCCGCCCAGTGCGCATCCTCGACCAGCAGTATCGAATCACGACCTGCCAGAAACTGGATCGCAAGAAGCAGTGCATCGGCAATCGCCTGCAGGCGCACGCTCCTCGGCAATTCCCCGCTTTCCGGAAGCGCGCCGCGCGCGGCGAAAAGAGCCTCCACCGGCGCGATCCGGCGGCGCAGGGTCGCATCCGGGATCGCGGCGTCGAGGGCCGCAACCAGATTGTCTGCCGACCTTCCCCCGAGGAGCGAAGCCAGCACCGATGTGAACCGGGTGATACCCCCACCGAGCTCATTGGGATGGAACTGAACGCGTAGCAGTTGAACCGGGCCGAGCCGCATGAGCGTCTCGTGGACAAACCGGGACTTTCCGATCCCGGCCTCGCCGGTAATGGCTACGGCCCGCGGTCCTACTTGCGCGGCCAGCGCAGATACCTCGTCGATTTCGGACTCTCGCGCCACGAAGGGTGTCAGGCCGCGCGCTTTCCGGATGTCGAAGCTGCCCCGCGAAAGGATCTCTCCGGTCAGCCGCCATGCGACAACCGGTTTTGCCTCGCTCGTCTGCACGGGGTCCGCCGCCGCGAAGGAGAAAGCCCCGCTGCACGATGCTGCCACTCTGTCAGTGCAAAGTGCGTCCCCTGGAGCTGCCGCCTCGGCCAGGACCTGTGCGAGGTGGGCGGCGGGAAAGCTGTCGCTCTCGCCGCCGATCAGCGCGCGCGCGGCGTCGATGCCCACGGCGCAGTCGAGGCCCGCGATCTCGTACGCGGCGAAAGTCGCTGAAAGCGCCGGGCTCTCGTCCGGACGGTCGACACCGAAGACGCAGGACAACCGGTGTCCGGCCCGGCCCGCGATCAAGCCACCCTCACGCCGCACAGCCCGCTCGATGGCGTCGGAGGCTGCGCGGCTGGCCGCCTCCGCGTCCTCGGGATCGCGGTTGCGCAGCGCCGCCAGAAGGCGGTTCGAGACAACATGCATGACCGCAACATGCCGAAGGTGGGGCAGGGTCGCCTTCGCCGGCGGCCCCGTCGGTGAGGCGGGCGGCTCGATCCTCTCGGCGGTGACGGCCGTTCGCTTCTGGTCCTGAGGGACGGCGGGTCGCGCCCTGATCTCATGATAGAGCGCTGTCGTGGAAGGATCGACGGACACCGACAGGTCGGCACGTATGCGCTGGCTCGTCTCGCGAAATGCATCCAGTGCCGCATTCCTTCGGCCCTGACGCCAGAGGGCTGTCATCAGCATCCGCAGTGCGCTTTCGTCGTAGCCGTCGAGCACGAGATGCCGCCGCGCGAGGCTCTCGAGATCGGCAAATCGGCGTGCGGCAAGGGCCTCGGACTCTGCGTCTTCCAACCAGTTCATGAGACGCGCCCGCAGTTCTGCGCGCGCCGCGTCGAGCCGATCCTCGACCTCGGGCTCCAATCCGCTCATCCCCTCGAGCGGCGTGCCGATCGGAAGCGCCGAGGCCGCCGCGCCGCGTCCGAGCGCATCGATGTCCCGCTCGATCCGGTCGCTCCGAAGCTTGATCCAACCGGAGGTCACTTCCACGGCATCCGAAGGATCAAGTGCTGTCTTCAGACGGAAGATCGCCTGCCGGAGTGAGGCCCGCGCCTGCGCGTCGGGCTGCCCCGGCCAGAGCATTCCCGCGAGCGTGGAACGGCTGAGCGCCACGTCCGGCTCGATCGCGAGAAGTGCAAGGATCAGTTCGACCTTCCGCGTCGGCATACGGACGGGAATGCCGTCGAGACGCACCTCGAACTGTCCGAACAGATTGATCCCGATCTGATGTTCCATGGCTCCAGATACTTACACATGCAGCGATTCTAAGGGCATGATCCATTTGGGCCTTGAATGGCCTGTGCGTAAACGGCCTTGGGGGTCGGGTTTGACCTTTTAACGACGCTGTAACGGCTGGCCGCCGCCGCGTGGAACGGCCAGGGTCCAAACGACGGGTGTCAAAACGAAAGGCACCCATCATGTTCAGACGTATCTTCAAACCATTCCGACGCAGGCTGCTTCCCGACCTGCCAAGCAGCGCGCATCTGCGCCGCGATCTTGGCATTGAGCAGGCCGATTGCCGTGACACGTTCCTGGCCCGGCACAACCCCAATCTCGGGGGGTGGGTGTGATGCGTGCGCTCCATCGAAACCGGTTGCCGCAGATCGACGGCACGCAACTCCTGACCGACGCCGGCCTCGAGACGACGCTCATCTTCCTCGAAGGGCTCGATCTGCCGTGCTTCGCATCCTATCCGCTCCTTGGACACAACGACGGGCGCCAGACGCTCAAGAGCTACTTCGAGCGGCATCTCGCCATCGCGGCCGATCACGGCACCGGCTTCCTGCTCGAGGCGCCGACCTGGCGCGCCAGCCGGCACTGGGGGGCGCAGCTCGGGCATTCGCCGGATGATCTCGCGCGGTTCAACAAGCGCGCGATCGAGCTGCTGGCCGAGGTGCGGCGCGAGGCTGTCTCGGTCTCACCGATCGTGATCTCAGGCAATATCGGCCCGCGTGGCGATGGCTACCGGCCCGATACGGCGATGAGCGCGGACGAGGCGCAAGCCTTTCACGCCGAGCAGATCGGCTGGTTTCTGGACACGGAGGCCGACATGGTCAGTGCCTTCACGATCTCGACCGTGAACGAAGGCGTGGGAATCGTGCGCGCGGCTGCCGAGGTGGGGATGCCGGTGGTCCTGTCCTACACGACCGAAACCGATGGCCACCTGCCAGACGGCACGCCGCTGGGCGAGGCCTTCCAGCGGACGGACATGCTGACCGGAGGTGCCGCGGCCTACTTCATGGTCAATTGTGCCCATCCCGACCACTTCCGGGCTGCGCTCGAGTCCGACGCCGCCTGGTTGCGGCGCATCTGGGGCGTGCGGGCGAATGCCTCGCGTCTTAGCCATGCGGAGCTCGACGAGGCCGAAGAGCTCGACCCGGGAAACCCGGCGGAACTCGGACAGGACTACGCCCAGCTCAAGCGGATCCTGCCGAACCTGCGCGTCTACGGCGGCTGCTGCGGCACCGACCATCGCCACATCGAGGCGATGGCGGATTGCTGCTGTCAAGCACACACGGCCTGAGAAAAACACCGTCCTGCATTCGGCCGGAACGGCATGATCCACTCTCAATTTCAAGGAGCTTTCCCATGAAGGCCATGACCTCCCAATGGGACCCTAACGAGCGCACTGCGAATGACGCCGGAACCGATGCCAAACGATCAGGATGCGCCATGCGATATCGTGGCGTCACCTATCTCCATGGCGATTTGCCGAGACCGATCCCCCTCGCATTCGGCGACATGATCTATCGTGGCGTCCGCTATCGCGCCCGTCTGCCTCGACGCATACCCACCGTCGTTCCCGGCCAACGCCGCTATAGGGGCGCCGCCTACTAAGCGAAGCGTCCCCAATCTGTTGGACATATTTCAGAAGGAAAAGAATGATGACACCGAAGTTTTCCCGTGCAGCACTCCTTGCCGCGACTACCGCCCTGACGCTGCCCGCCTCGGCGCATGAGACCGAGCGGCGCACCGAGCTGTTCCGTCCCGGCGTCGCCCATGCAGAGACGACCATGCTCGACTCCGACGCTGCAGTCGCCATGGAGCTTGCCGGCTACGGCGATTTCGGCTTCGACGCCGGTACCCAAGTGCCCGAGGCGCGCGAGGCTTTCGCGCGGGGTGTCGCGCTTCTGTGGGGCTTTAATCACGCCGCCGCCGTGTCGGCCTTCCAGGCGGCGCAGGAGGCGGATCCCAGTTGCTCTGCCTGTTTCTGGGGCGAGGCGTACGCGCTTGGGCCAAACCTGAATGACGGGATCCACAACGAGAATGTCGCGCGCGCATTCGATACGGTCTGGACTGCGGTCGATACGGCATCGACCGAAAAAGAGCTGGAACTCGCGCGGGCCCTGACGCTTCGCTACGCCTCGGAGGGCGGTGATCGGGCGCTTCTGAACCGCGCCTTTGCGCAGGCCATGGGGGAATTGGCGGTCCGGTATCCCGACGATCCGAACATCCATGTCGTCCATGCAGATGCGCTGATGAACATGCAGCCTTGGGACTATTGGGAGACCGACGGCGTGACGCCGAAAGGACAGACGGAAGCCATTCTCGCGGCGCTCGACTGGGCCCTGAAGCTTGACCCTCAGCATCCCGGTGCGCTGCACCTTCTGATCCACGCGGTCGAGGCTTCCGCCGATCCGTCCATGGCCGAAGCGGCGGCAGACGCGCTGCGCGGCGCAGTCCCGCTGGCTGGGCACCTGCTGCACATGCCTGCCCACATCTACAACCGGGTGGGGCGCTACGCCGACTCCATAGCAGTCAACAAGGAGGCCATCGCCGCCGACCAGGCCTACCTCGCAGCCGCTGGCGACGCGGCGAGCCCGCTCTACCGCTATGGCTACTACCCGCACAACATCCATTTCCTGCTGGTGGGTGCGCAGATGGCCGGACTGTGGCAGGACGCTCTCGAGGCGGCGGACCTCCTGGCCAGCGTGACCTCGGAGGACGTGTCTAGCGATCTCGCGTGGGTGCAGGCCATCGACACCGCACCCTACGCCGCCCACGCACAGCTGGCCACGCCGGACGCGATCCTCGCGCTGTCCGATCCGGGCGAAAGGTTCCCATTCGTCCGGGGTCATTGGCACTGGGCACGCGGCACTGCCTTCGCGCTGCAGGGCGATCTGGACGCCGCGCTGGCCGAGCAGCGCGCCATCGAAGCGATCATAGCCGAGGCCGATCTGTCGGGTCTGGAGGAGCAGTATCTGCCCGCCCGCGACGTCCTCGAGATCGCCAGACACCTGGTGGAGGCCCGTATCGAACAGGCGCAGGGCAACTGGCACGCCGCCGAACATCACCTTGAGGAGGCAATCCGGCTCGAGGACACGATCGGCTATATGGAGCCGCCCTACTGGTCGTATCCGGTGCGACAGACGCTTGGCGCCGTGCGGCTCCAGGCGGGCAACGAGCTTGGCGCGCTCCAGGCTTTCGAGGCCGCGCTTGAAACCCACCCGAACAACGCCTGGGCGCTCTGGGGCGTCTGGCAAGCCGAGGAGGCGCTGGCCGTCGACCAAGGCGACGCAGGAAGCGCTGCCGCCGCGCGCCGTGCGTTCGAGCGGGCCTGGCTGGGCGAAGTCGAGCCGTCTCTCGGCAGGCTCTGAAGATTGCGGGGCGCCGTCACCCGGCGCCCCGAACCACACGGAACAGCAACGAAAGGGGCTTCCCATGAACCAGGCACTGAAATCCAGGCCAGACCACTCCATCAAAAGTGATCTCCAAATGAGCGAGGCTCAGGTGGTCGCCGACCTGACCGCTGCATTCGAGACCGATCCGGCGGTCCGGTGGATGTATCCCGAACAGACCGGGTATCTGCGACATTTCCCGACATTTCTGCATCCCTTCGGCGGTGTCGCGATGCACGAGGGAACGCTCGATTGGGCCGAAGGAGGAGCTGCGCTCTGGATCGCGCCCGGATTGGCGCCCGACGAAGCGGCCATCATGGCTGTCGTCGAGGCGAGCGTGCCGGCAAGCCGTCATGAAGCCGTCTTCGCCGTCTTCAAGGCCATGGGACACACCCACCCGGAAGACCCGCACTGGTATCTTCCTGTCATGGGCGTCGTGCCGGAGCGTCAGGGCCAGGGTCTCGGCACGGCGCTGATGCGTCCCGTTCTCGAGCGCTGCGACGCGACGGGCACCTTAGCCTATCTCGAGGCCACGACCGAGCGTAGCCGCGCCCTCTACGCGCGGCTCGGTTTCGAGCAGACGGACACGATCCTCGTCGCGGATTGCCCGCCGATCTATCCGATGGTGAGGCAGCCGAGACGAGGGTGACGGGTGCGTTTCGACGCATCCAAGCCGGCATGTCTCGATTTCGCGCGTTTATGTCTTTCCTGCGTCCCCCGGGGATCACGCGGTCGCCGGTCTTGCTACCCAAAAACTTCACTTGAGCGGCAGCGTAATTGCCGGATAGACACGAGGAAACCCATGCAAATATCCCATTCGACGCTCTTCTCCGCCCCGACTGGGATCGTCTGGCGGGTAACGGCCGATGTCGCCCAATGGCCGGAATGGTCGCCGACTATAACCTCTATATCAGGCTGGGGCGGCGGTGACTTGTTTCAAGATGCGCAATTCGATCTCAAACAACCTTTCCAGCGCAGGCGATCGTGGGTCCTGTCGCACTGCGCAGCTCCGCATTTGCTAAGCTTGCGCACGGCAGAGGGCGATATGACCGCGCTGCATGAGATAATTGTGACGGAAAGTGTGAGATGCAACCGGCTGTCCCTCCAGGTGTCGGGGCTTTTAGGCAGGCTCGCCCGACCATTTATTTCACTCGCGCTGCAAAAGGAAAATGCGGCTCTGAAGAGCCGATGCGAAAGCGCGGCGGCGACGTGGATCTTCCCGCCTCGCGTTCTGCACACCGAGATTACCCAATAGTGAGACACTCATAATGACTTTGTCGTTTGCCTTGCGGCCCTATGAAGAGAGCAATGCAGCCCCCCTCGCGGCCATCTACCGAAAGGGCGTCGAAAGTCTCGGACCTAACGCCTACAGGGCCGAGCAGGTCGCGGCGTGGCTCTCCATCGCGCCCTCCGCGCAGGATCTGGATCGCATCTACCGCGATGGCCGTTTCACCCGCGTGGCGTCGGACCGGAACGGTGTGCCCATCGGCTTCGGCGATCTCGCATAGACCGGCCACATCCGTTTCCTTTTTGTCGACCCTGACTTCGCTGGTCAGGGCATCGGCCGCGCGCTGGTTGCGGAATTCCTGCGCGAGGCGCGCCGCCAGTCGCTCGAGACGGTGTTTTCAGATGCCAGCGAACTGGCCCGCCCAGTTTTTTGGAGGGTCGGATTCAAATGCATCGCGCGGCAGGAGCGCGAGATCAATGGCATTTGCATCCACAACTACCACGTGTGTTTCGCGGTGTCGGAACGGGAGCGGGCGCTTTCGCAAGCAAGGGGACGATCCGATGGTGACACTTAAAAGACCGTTCCGGCTGGCCACGGACGAGGACGCCCCGCAACTCGCGGAGCTCGTCAATTTCGCCGGAGAGGGCCTGCCGCTGCATGTCTGGGCGGGTCTTTCCGGGCAGGGCGAAGACCCCTGGGAGATCGGCCGCGCTCGGCAGGCGCGGAAGGCGCGCGACGGTGACATCATCGTTGTTGACCATGGCACGGGCGCAGTGGCCGGTCTGACCGGCTACTCGATCGGCACCGAGCCTCAACCTGTTGGCATGGACCTACCTGTCCTGTTCCGTCCCCTGCAGGAGCTCGAAAACAGCGCCCTCGAAAGCTGGTATATTAATGTCTTGGCCTGCTATCCGGCGGCGCGCGGAAAAGGGATCGGATCACGGCTCCTGCGCCTGGCGGAGGAGATCGCCGTGTCTGAAGGGCTCAGCCGCCTCAGCGTGATCGTGGCCAGCGACAATGCCGGCGCCTGTCGGCTTTACGAACGACACGAATTCAAGGAGGTCGAGCGGAAGGCCTGCGTCAAGGACGGATGGGACACTGAGACCGACCAGTGGCTTCTTCTGATGAAGCCGCTTTCCAGTGCCAAAGCGAAGACCGGCGACGTTCCTGCGCAGGACCTGGCATTCGGAGGGGGGGCTTCGCGATGAACTTCCGGAGCGATATCGGATCCCGGCGATCGCTCTGCATACGGCCCGCTGCCGTGGCGGACGCGGAATTGCTGGCGCGTCTGTTCGACGAGGCCGATGGCGGGCTTTCTCATCCCCGCTGGGCAGCAGCGGCATCGCCCGGCCAGAACCCTTTCGCGGTCGGCGCCGAGAATATCGTCTCGAACCGGACACGGCAAGCGCTGCGCGATGCCTGGGTCGGCGAAGACGAAGGAAGAATCGTGGGTGCGATCCTCGCCTACAGAATGACACCGGCCTTGATCGGCACCGACCAACCCTACGCGCGCCTCAAGACCCATGTGCTCGGCACATGGTACATCGACTCCCTCGCGGTTCTGGAGGGCCGCCGCCGCAGCGGCGTGGGTCGGTCCTTCCTCCAAGCAGCCGACGATGCGGCCCGTCGTGCCGGCTGCACTGGGCTGTCACTCCTCGTCTACGACAACAATCCCGCGGCGGCAGCGCTCTACGAGCGGTGCGGTTTCACCGAAACTCATGCCCATCCGCTGCCACCGGAACACCCGACCGGGGCACGGACCATCCTGCTTCTCCAGCGTGAGGTAACCAACTCGGAGCATTGATTTTCGGAAGCATGAACCCTGGGCTAGGGGTGGAGAAGGTTGGATAACAGGCCCATCCCCTCCGCCACTTGCCCCCGCGAAAGCGTTCTCCCGATCCGGCTGCGGCCGAATTTTCCGTTGTTTTCGAGGGTTATGCGGGTGGGGCTCAGCACTGGCCCTGCCGCCGCTAGGCTTGGAAGCGGTCTCTCTGGGCCGATATTCTCCGAACCTCATGACTGCGTGGGTTTGGTGAATAGCCTGCAACTATCGGAAATTTCAGTTCTTTCCGACGCCCCACCTGAACACTTCGATGTCAGTGGCGTTCGTGAAAAGGAACCCGGATCGAACATTGAACAGGCGGATCATAGCCTTGCTGCGCTGGATCAATCAGCAGGCAGAGCCGGCGTCCTCACCTTCTCTTGCGTGTGCCGAAGCCTCGATTTCACCGAGTTCGAGCGCGTCACCTACGGCCGCCAGCCATTCTGTAAGGCGGTCAGTGGCCACGGAGACCTGTTCGGGCTTACGCAAGGCACACTCCCAAATCGTCGCCACGCGCCAACCCTCCTCAAGCAGCGCTCCGCGAACGGCGCTGTCACGAGCAACGTTCGCCGCGAATTTGGCCTGCCAGAAGTCCGAGCGCGTAGCGGGAGTGGTGGAGTAGCGGCATCCCTCATGCCGATGCCAGAAGCAGCCGTGCACAAGGACGACGGCGCGATACTTCGGCAGAACGAGGTCCGGTCGCCCGCGGACCTTCTTAGAATGGAGCCGGAATCGAAAACCGCGCGCGTGCAACGCCCGTCTTAGCGCAAGCTCGGGCCTTGTGTCTTTTCCCCTGATCCCCGACATCATCCGGGAACGGGTCTGCTGGTCCACGATATCTGACACATGCGTCCTGGTTTTTGTTTCTGAACCTAGTATAGACCAACGGGATGAAAATCGTCAGGAGCCTGATTTGCCTTCCACTTTCGGTATTGTCGATCTGTTTGCCGGTCCAGGCGGGCTTGGCGAGGGATTTGCGTCCCTTGCCAGGGACGGCCATGCGCCGTTCCGGATCGGCATCTCGGTCGAGAAGGAGGCATCGGCCCATCGGACCCTGACGCTTCGTGCATTCTTGCGTGAATACATGGCTCTTCACGGCACCTTGCCCGATCAGTTCATCAATTTTCATGCAGGGCTTGAGACCGAACCAGACTGGTCAGCCGTCGACGCTCAGGCGTGGAAGCATGCCATAGACGAAGCCCGTGCGCTTGAACTTGGAACCGATGTCGCCGCGTCCGCAATAGATTGCGCCATCAAGAATCTGAAGGCCGGATACGACGATACGATCCTGATCGGCGGCCCCCCCTGCCAAGCCTATTCCTTGGTTGGGCGCGCACGGTCGAAGGGCAAACTCGGCTATGTTCCCGAGAAAGACGCACGGCACTACCTCTTCCGCGAGTACATCCGGGTGCTGGACAAACTTCGCCCAGCCGCCTTCGTCATGGAAAACGTCAAGGGCATGCTGTCCTCGACGGTCGAGAGTCGGCTGGTCTTCGAGATGCTGATGGAAGACCTGTCGTCGCTCGGTACGGGGCGCGACCATCATTACGAACTGCGTGCCATCCGGGTCGAAGACGACAAGGCAGATCTGCAGGAAGCGACACAACCTTCGGACTTCATCGTACGCTCCGAGGCATTCGGAGTTCCGCAACGACGCCACAGGGTGATCATTATCGGCATCCGCTCCGATCTTGCAGCAAGGGCAGCAGATGCAGAGATCGCTGTCTCACCGGCGACCAGGACAGTCAACAATGTCATAGGGAACATGCCCTCCTTGCGGAGCGGCATCAGCAGAGGGCTCGACGAGGCCAAGTCGTGGCGTAGTGAGGTCATCGATGCGGCAAAGCTGCTGGCCGACATCTACAAGGGGAAGGATGACCGCGCCCTTCGCGAAGCCTTCCGCTCTGTCTCACGGCGCGTGCAGGAAGCTTCCCCAGAAGTTCGTGCTGCCTCGTGGCTTCCAGACGGCTATGCAATGTCGAATGACGAGTTGCTGCAATGGCTGGAACGGCCGGGCCTCCGCGCGATCGCCCAGCACGAGACGCGCGGGCACATGGCGTCTGATCTCGGCCGCTATCTCTTCGCCGCGGTCTTCGGTAACGTCCATGGTTATAGCCCGAAGGCCGCCGACTTCCCGCTCGCACTCAGCCCCGATCACCGCAACTGGCACACCGGTGTCTTCAACGACCGCTTCCGGGTTCAGCTGGCGCACAAGGCATCTACCACGGTCACCAGCCACATCTCGAAGGACGGCCACTATTTCATCCACCCGGACCCGATCCAGTGCCGAAGCCTGACAGTAAGAGAGGCCGCCCGACTGCAGACCTTTCCCGACGACTACCTTTTTCTCGGGAACCGTACGCAGCAGTATGTGCAAGTGGGGAATGCCGTGCCGCCATTTCTGGCAAGGCAGATAGCCAGACTCTTGCTTAAGTGCCTGTCAACCTCCGGCATCTAGCATTACTCTCAGTTGTTCGATTGCTCGATGTGAGCAACGGTTGATTGTCTTGTTACTGCAGATTCATGGAATGCATAAAATGGGCCTAGCTCGGCATGCAGATGCCACTCCTCACGCCGCCGCATTGATCGAGGGGCTGAGGGACATCGGTTATTCCCTCGAGACGGCAATTTCTGACATCATCGACAATTCGATTACTGCGGGTGCACATCGGATCCATATCGTCACCGAAACGTATTCCGATGAGCCCTACATCGCGATCATCGACGATGGCGAGGGGATGTCAGAGGAAGAACTGGTTGCTGCAATGCGACCAGGCAGCAAGAACCCATTGGCCACACGCGATAAACCTGATCTAGGAAGGTTCGGCCTCGGACTCAAGAGCGCAAGTTTTTCACAGTGCCGCCGCCTGACGGTCGTTTCCAGACGGTCGGGACAAACAAGCGCAGCCATCTGGGATCTGGATGTCGTGGCCGAGCGGAACAAATGGGAGGTGGAGTTACCGGGCCAATATGATTTGATCCCCGGCATCGGCAAGTTGAGCCCAAAGGGCACGCTTGTTCTCTGGCAGAAACTCGATCGGCTGACCGGGGGTTATTCCCACAATGCCGCCAAGCGCGCCGAAGTCATCAACCAGAGAATTGCAGAAACCGAGCGCCACCTGCGCCTTGTGTTCCATCGATTCATGGAAGACTCAAAACCGCTGCACATTTTCCTGAACGGGCGACTGCTTCGTCCCCTCGATCCTTTCGCGCGAAAGAACCCCGCAACCATTTCAGACCCCGAAGAGAAGCTGACCCTGATCAGGGGCGATGTAAAAATCCAGAGCTTTACGATTCCTCATCACAAGCAGACCACGGATTGGGAGGATCTCGGCGGCCCGGAAGGCCACCTAAAATCGCAAGGCTTCTATCTGTATCGTGGCAAACGCCTAATTGTGCACGGCACCTGGTTTGGCCTCTGTCGCCAATCGGAACTGACAAAGCTGTCGCGGGTCCGGATCGACATTCCCAACACCATGGACGCCGACTGGAAGATCGACGTCAAGAAATCCTCGGCACAACTTCCGCCAATTGTGCGCGATCGCTTGAAAAAGGTCATCGAGCGCATCCTTGCTGGTTCGAAGCGAACCTACAGCAAGCGGGGCCAGAAGCTCGTCGATCACGAACGGCTGCCGATGTGGCACCGGACTCAGGCAGATGGGCAGATCCGCTACCGTCCGAACACGGACCACCCGGCCTTCGCCGATTTCGCCGAAAGCCTGCCTCCTGACTTTCGGCGCGGCTTCATCAACTGCATCGCCTTGGTCGGAGCGTCTCTGCCTATCGAAACATTGCACGCTGACATGGCAGGCACGGCCGAGCAAATCGTCCCGGATCGTGTGGACGAAGACACGCTTGCCCAAGCCGTGCAGGCAACCCTCTCCGCCCTTCTAGCCGCGCACAAGGACATCAAGGAAATCAAGGCACTGATGAAGGACGTCGATCCGTTCAGATCGGCTTGGGAAGATACGGAACGCATCATCGCAGCGACGATCGAGACGAAGGAAGACAAGTGAAGCAGATCCTGAGCAGCCTCGAGGGCATGACGTCCATGTACATGGCGTCTCAACCCGGCCCCCACACGGCACAGTCGATCAGGGAGATCATTGCCCAGCTGCGCGACATGCCGATGTTTGCAGGGCAGGTCGAAGATGATGACGCCGAAGAACTAGCGCGCTTGATCGAGGAGAAGTACGGCATCAGCATGGGCTTCGGCGCAATTGTCGATGCCGAGGATTTTCGCCCCTGGCTGCATGACGCCCGGATCAACGGCGAGGTCGGTGACTTCTACTGGGGCCGGTACCGAAAGCTCCTGAACTTGAAGGGACTGCCGAAGTCGGTGATCGACGCGACGGACGAGGTGACCGACCGGGTGCTGGACCGTCTGGGCGATCCGCGCAACCTCAGCCCCTGGAGCCGCCGCGGTATGGTCGTGGGCCATGTGCAAAGCGGCAAAACTGCCAACTACACCGGGCTGATCTGCAAGGCGGCGGATGCCGGCTATCGCCTGATCGTCGTGATCGCAGGCATCCACAACAACCTGCGCAACCAGACCCAGGCGCGGATCGACGAGGGCTTCATCGGCCGGGATACAGGGCGGCTGGCGCACGCCAACAAGGCCATGAAACAGAAGATCATCGGGGTCGGCCAGTTCGATCAGCGCGAGTTCCCGGTCTCGCTGACCAACACGATCAGAGACTTCAACAAGGCGACGGCGACCACCAACACCAGCCAGATCGGGCAATACAACGTCCCCGTCGTGCTAGTGATCAAGAAGAATTCCAGCACGCTGAAGAACCTGCTGGAATGGCTGGAGGAACACTCCGCAACCGGGGCCTCCCGGATGGTCAGCCAGCCCATGCTGCTGATCGACGACGAGGCCGACAACGCCTCGATCAACACCGCCTATGCGCGCGACGAGGTCACCCGTATCAACGGGCAGCTCCGGCAGCTGTTGTCGATGTTCCACCGCAGCTGCTACGTTGGATATACCGCGACGCCCTTTGCCAACATCTTCATCGACCCGGATACCGACGACGAGGCCCTGAAGCAGGACCTGTTCCCGCGGCACTTCATCATCGGCCTCGACGCACCGTCGAACTATTTCGGCGCGCAGAAGGTGTTCCTCGATTCCCGCGAACGGCATGTCCGCCTGATCGACGACAACGAGGACATCCTGCCAATGAAGCACAAGATCGACCATCCGGTCGACGTGCTGCCAGCAAGCCTGATCCGTGCCGTCCGCGCCTTTGTCGTCGCGCGAGCGATACGGAATGCCCGGGGCCAGCAGGGCGCGCATGCCTCGATGCTGATCAACGCCTCGCGCTTCACCGACGTCCAGGGGCGGTTGCGGTTTCGAGTGGCCGACCTGGTCGACAGGATGCGGGACGCGGTCGCGGTCGATGGGGCCAAGGGCGTGGCAGCGCTGTGCAACCCCGAGATTGCTGCCCTGCACGCGGTCTGGGAGTCCGAGTTCGCCGAAGCCGAGGGCGCGGACTGGCCCACCGTCCAGTCTCATCTGCATGAGGTTCTGGTCGCCGGGCGTGTTGTCGAGGTCAACGCGTCAAAGCGGTCGCAGCCGCTCGACTATGACCAGGCTGGGGAACATGGCGTGACGGTGATCGCCGTGGGCGGCTTCTCTCTCTCACGCGGACTGACGCTGGAAGGACTGACGATCAGCTACTTCCTGCGGAACTCCATTATGTATGACACGCTCATGCAGATGGGTCGGTGGTTCGGCTACCGGTCGGGCTACGAGGATCTGTGCCGCATCTGGATCCCCGCCGATGGTGTGGGCTGGTATGCACATATCCACGAGGCGATGGACGATCTGCAGACGCAGCTGAAGCGGATGGAGCTGGCCAAGGCCACGCCAGAGCAGTTCGGCCTGGCCGTGCGCAGCCATCCGGAATCGCTGATCGTGACGGCGCGAAACAAGATGGGAACGGGGAAGGAATTCCCCATGAAAGTCAGCCTCGAAGAGAAGCTGATCGAAACCACGCGCATAGTTGCCGACGAGTCCCTGATGCAACGCAACCGTGCCGCAGGCGAGGCATTGCTACAGGACATGCTTTCAGATGGCCTTGCGTTCAAGCGTCGAAGCCGCGGACACTTGGTAAAGGGGGTTGCGGTTGGCAGGATCGACTCCTTCCTGCGGACCTACCGCACGGATCCATCGAATGTGCCTGCAGATCTTCTGACTGACCCGAAACTGATCCGCGATTACATCGTCGCGCGCGCCGACAGCGAGTTGCGGCTGTGGGACGTTTTCATTGCCAGTTCAACCGGAAGAGACTTCAAATTGGTCGACTTCGGGCATCTGACTCTAGTGCCATACGGGCGTTCGGTCGACCCGGGCGACTTCTCGAGGGGCGTACTGACGATCAGCGGCACAAGTCGGCGCGTTGGTTCGGCCGAGGATGAACGCGAAGGGCTGACCACGGAACAGATCGAAAGGGCTCTTGAGGGTTATCGGCTGACGCGCGCGGACAAGAAACTGCCCAAGACGATATCGCCTGCGGTCTATCGCAAGGTTCCGGGGAGGCGTCCGCTCCTGATCCTGCGTCTCGTGCGCCCGATGGTGGATAGAGAGGACGGCAACACCTTCTACGGAAAAGATGTCCTCGCCTGGGGCCTTTCCTTCCCCTCCAGCAAGATCGCAGGCGGCACCGTAGAATACGTCGTCAATACCATCCGGATGCGCGAGATGTTCGGCGAGGAAGAGATTGAGGAGGAGGCGCTCGGTGATACCGAATGACACGCCATGGTCCGGCCTCGAGGCCGGGAAAGTGGACACCCGCCGGGTATCGGCATCGGCACGGTGGAACTGGTTCTGGGCGGTGATGCCGCGCGCCGATGTTGCCCTTGTCCTGCAACTGACAGACCTGCCGAAGCCCGCGCCAGACCTGCCAAAGCTCCGGAACCTCGAAATACGGTTCCAGACATTACCCGGTGGACCGATCCTGTACATCCGACTCAAGGACAGCGCGCAGCTTGAACTGTTCGAGACCCTCTGCCGCGATGTGATGACGGCAGGCGAACTTGCCGAGACGGAGGCCGAGGCTCTCGAACGCGCCATTGGCCGCACCTTCAGGTGGCATTACCTGCTGCGCGGCGGAAAGCTCGAGATCTTGTCGGAGGAAGCCCAGAAGGGTCTGATCGGCGAGATCGAAGTGCTGAAGTTGCTGATTTCCACCCTTGGCGCCAAACCGGCGTTGACCGCGTGGACGGGCCCTTCTGGCGCACCGAAGGACTTTGAAATGAAAGCCGACTGCATCGAAGTCAAGGCGAGGCGCGGGGCCTCTCAGCCCTTCGTGAAGATCACGAACGAGTTCCAGCTGGCTGATGTGCCGGATCGACGCCTGTGGCTGGCGGTGCTGGCCGTCGACAAGGTGCAGCCGCCGCACGGCCGAACGCTGACAGAGCATGTCTCGGAGGTCACCGAGCTTCTTGAACGGACCGAACCTTCGGTCATCATGGATTGGGACTTGCACCTTGCTGACGTCGGATTTGACATCCTGCACGACTACTCAGCGTGGCGCTGGATCGTGTCGGCGCCTGAATTCCATGCTGTAACCGAGGACTTCCCGCGGATTGCCGCGCCCGTGCCCTTGGGGCTGTCTGCGGTTTCCTACGCCCTTGCCCTTTCTGCCTGCACGCCATTCCGGACGGATTGGGGCACGGTGCAGGAAAACCTGAACGAAGCAGCCCAGCCATGAGCGAACTCGACGAGTACCACCAGAACCTGATGGCCGATATCCGCCGCGAAGCGGATGCCAGCGGCATCTTCCCCGTCGAGGCATTCTTTGACCGGATGACGGACCGTCTGACTGAAGCCGGTGAACTGGAGGTAGCCGATCGCGCCTACTTTCAGAGCGGCGAAGGCGGTCAGAGACTGAGGATCGACGGCTATGCTGGTGATCCGAGAGACAGCGAAGGTGTCCTTGGCTTGATTGTCTGCGATTTCGCCGACAGCGACAGTGTACAGACCTTTGGCAAGGGCGATGTCCCCCCGATCCTGAACCCCTTGATCCGATTTCTGAAGAAGGCAAAGATCGAGAATTTCCGGGATTCCCTAAATGAGGCCAATCCGGCGTTTCAGGTCTCGGACCTGATCATCACGACATGGGCACAGGTCACGAAGGTCAAGCTGATCCTTGTCTCGAATCGCCAGTACATCGGTCGTGATGATGCGGTGAAGCTGGTCGAAATCGGTGACGTTCCGATCACCTGGTCCGTCTGGGATCTCGCTCGGTTCGAGCGCTTCGATCTGAAGGGAAGCGACGAAATCGAGATCGACCTGAACGGAGATTTCGGCGGTGCGATACCCGCCCTCAAGGCCTCGCGATCTGGTGACGCCTTGGAAAGCTACCTGATGATCATTCCTGGTTCGCAACTGGCGAGCATCTACGATCGCTGGGGCGAAAAGCTCCTTCAGGGCAATGTGCGCTCCTTCCTTCAGGCGCGGGCCAAGACGAACAAGGGAATCCAGAACACAATTCGAAACGAGCCCGAGCTGTTCTTCCCCTACAACAATGGCTTGTCCGCGACCGCAAATGCGGTCATGTGCGATGAAGGTTCGAATGGCCTTGTCGTCACCTCGATCAGCAACCTCCAGATCGTGAACGGTGCCCAGACGACCGGTTCGCTTCATGCGGTCATGAAAACTGCGGCGGAGCAACTGCAGCGGGTCTTCGTGCAGATGAAGCTGACGGTGGTCCCATTCGATCGGGCGGAAGAAATCGTGCCGCGGATCTCGGAATATGCGAACACCCAAAACAAGGTGAACGCTGCCGACTTCTTTGCCAACCATCCGTTCCACGTCCGGATGCAAGATTTCTCGCGGGACGTCATTTTTGCGCGCCGCGAAGGCGAACGTCACGACACCAAGTGGTTCTACGAGCGGGCGCGTGGTCAATACATCAACGCTAGGCCAAAGACGCGGGGGCGAGCCCAGACCGATTTCGATATTCAGTTCCCAAAGCCGCAGCTCTTCAGCAAGACAGATCTGGCCAAGTTCGAATTATCGGCCGCGGGCCACCCCCACATCGTGTCGCGCGGGGCCCAGAAGAACTTCGCCGAATTTGCGAAGGACATCGGCGAAACCTGGTCAAAGAACGATGCCAAGTTCGACGAACTTTGGTACAGGCGACTGATATCAAAGGCGATCGTGTTTCGCTGGCTCGAGACCGAGATTCCCAAGCAGCCATGGTACGAAGGCGGCTACCGTGCAAATATCGTCACGTATGCAATGGCCAAGGTGTTTCACGATGCCAACGGCGAGAAACAGGTTCTGGACCTCGATGCAATCTGGCGTCGCCAATCCGTTTCCGACGCATTGAAACAAGCCTTGTTGCTGGCCGCAGGCGAAGCAAACGACGTGATCACCAATCCTCCTGCAGGCGTGCGCAACATGTCGGAGTGGGCGAAACAGCAGGCGTGCTGGAACGGATTGAAGGGGCGATCACTGGATTATGGTCCAGATTTCGATGGCTGCCTCGTGCTGGCAGAGAATGCCCGAACCAATGAGCGCGACCAGAGGAAGAAAAAGCGGGAGATTGACGGTATATCCGCTCAGTCTGAAGTCGTGAATCGTGGGGCCGATTTCTGGAGGGAAATTCTTGAGCTGGGCATAGCCGACCGGAAACTCACTCCGAAAGACCAGCAGATCTTGCAGGTTTGCGCCTCGATGCCGCGACAACTGCCGAGTGAACTACAGTGCAAACATGCCTTGAGTGTCCTTGAACGCCTGAGGGAACAAGGGTTGGTTTCCGTTTAATGCTTTTCTAGTCGGTGTATTATCGGAGTGTCGTGATAACTCACCCGATTACGGCTTCTTGGGTCTGCCAGTGTTGCGGGAATGGCCGCAGTAGCTGAGCAAGCGTGACCTCTGGTCCCTGCCTGCCGTCGAGGATCGCCTCGACGATATCAGGCGCAAGCAATGTCAAACGCAGGACACGGGTCATGTATGAGGGCGCGATCCCCTCGCGTTCGGCAAGTTCGGCAATGGTGGCGAACTCCCCAGAATCCAGCATGCGCTTCCACCGGAAGGCGCGGGCCAGCGCCTTGACCAGCGTGCTGTCGGTCCTCGCCGGGTGCGTGCCGCCTTCCGGCAGCTGCATCTCCTTCCGCCCGCCGCGCTTCACGATGCGTAATGGCACGTGGACTGTGACGGTCTCGGGTACCTCCGTCGCGCGGGTCATGCCGCTGCTCCGATGCAGCCAGACAGCATCTCGCGCGCAAGCCCTCCGAGACCGTCCATCCGGAGCCGGACGTACAGGCCGTTCGTGCCGATGTCGACCCGTTCGACCAGCAGCGCCACGATCCGCGCCTGCTCGGCGGGGAAGAGTTCGTCCCACAGAGGATCGAGCTGCTGCATTGCTGCGCGGGCGTCGGCCTCGGTGATGTCGGCGGCATGGGCGCGCGCCGCCCTCCACGTCCCCGCCACGATCTCCGGCTGGCGGAAGACGGCGCGCAGCTGGTCGATGACGGCCGCTTCGATCTCGGCGGCGGAGATACGGCCGACCGGGCAGGATCCGGCACCGTGCTTCAGCACCGTCTGGCTGACATAGTAGCGGTAGAGCCGCCCGCCCTTGCGAGTGTGCGTTGGGGAGAAGGCCGCGCCATCGGGCCCGAACAGCAGCCCCTTCAGCAGCGCGGGCGTGTCGGCGCGGGTCCGGGCAGCGCGCTTGCGCGGGCTCTCCTGCAGGATCGCATGGACGCGGTCCCATATCTCGCGGTCGATGATCGCGTCGTGCTCGCCGGGATAGCTTTCGCCCTTGTGGACCGCCTCGCCGATGTAGGCGCGGTTGCTGAGCATCCGGTAGAGGTACTTCTTGTCGATCCGGTTGCCGCGCGGCGTGCGGATGCCGCGTTTCGCGACCTCCCGCGCCAGTTCCGTCCCAGATCCGATCTCGAGGAAGCGGGCGAAGATCCAGCAGACGTGCTCGGCTCGCTCATCGTCGATGACCAGCTTCCGTTTCTCGACGCGGTAGCCGTAGGGCAGCACCCCGCCCATCCACATGCCCTTGCGCCGGGAGGCCGCGACCTTGTCGCGGATGCGCTCGGCCGTCACCTCGCGCTCGAACTGCGCGAAGGAGAGCAGGATGTTCAGCGTCAGCCGACCCATGGAAGTCGTCGTGTTGAAGGACTGCGTCACCGAGACGAAGGTCACGCCGTTCCTGTCGAACACCTCGACCAGCTTCGCGAAGTCGGCGAGTGAGCGGCTTAGGCGGTCGATCTTGTAGACTACGACCACATCGATCAGCCCATCCTCGATGTCATCCAGCAGACGCTTCAATCCGGGGCGCTCCAGCGTGCCGCCGGAGATGCCGCCGTCGTCATACTGATCGCGGACAAGTATCCATCCCTCGGACCGCTGGCTGGCGATGTAGGCATCGCAGGCCTCCCTCTGGGCGTGGAGGCTGTTGAACTCCTGCTCCAGCCCTTCCTCCGAAGACTTCCGGGTGTAGACCGCGCAGCGGAGCTTGCGGACGACCTCCGATTTTTCCGGCGGCTTCGTCATCTCCGCCCCCTGTGGTTCTTGAGCCCGAAGAAGCCCCAGCCGTTCCAGCGCGTGCCGGTGATCGCGCGGGCGATCGCGGACAGCGACTTGTACGGCCACCCCTGCCATTCGAAGCCGTCGGCGGTGACGGTGACGATCTGCTCGACGCCCTGCCATTCGCGCAGGAGCCGCGTCCCTGCGATGAGCGTGGCATCGTGCCGGATCCGGCGGGTCGCAACATTCTTGCTGTCATATTGCTCGCCGAGGATCTCCAGCCGCCGGCGCGTCTCGGGCCTGAGGCCGCCGAAGTGCAATTCCTGGAGCCGGTAGGCAATGCGGTTCTCGAGATGCCGGCGGTTGTAGGGCGGCGGATCGGTCTGAAACAAGTCTCTCCACTGTTTCCGCAGCTCCGGCATCGGCATGGTTTTCAAGGCGGTGATGCGCGCGGGTGTCCGCCATCAGCGCTCTTGGGACATCTGAGTTGGCTTTGTAACG
>QKPN01000027.1 GCA_003258405.1 Rhodobacteraceae bacterium DSL-40
GTCTCGGCCGAGATCACCTATGCCAACAACCTCGACCGGATCGAGACGATCCGCTCGGACGGCCGGATCGACGGGGCGGACCCGTCCATCGCCGCGCTGACCGGCCGGATCGAGGTGCGCTTCGCCGACCAGACTCTGGTGACGCAGGCGATCAATGGCGAGGCCTGCGAGATGGAATTCGCCTACGTCCTGCCTTCGGGCGAGAGCTTCACCTTCACCGTGCACGCCGTCTACCTGCCGCGCCCGCGCATCGAGATTTCCGGGCCGCAGGGCGTGCAGGCCA
>QKPN01000028.1 GCA_003258405.1 Rhodobacteraceae bacterium DSL-40
GATCGAGATTTCCGGGCCGCAGGGGGTGCAGGCGACGTTCGACTGGCAGGCGGCGCGCGACAGCGTGGTCGGCCGGATGTGCACGGCAACCCTGATCAACGACATCGAGGTATACTGAGAATGCTCACGCTCGACCTGACCAACGCCCCACGCTGGCACGACCTGGCGCCCCGGGTTCGGGTTCAGCTGCGCCCACTGACCACGGCGCTAATGGTGGCGACGCGCAGCGATCCGGCCGTCGAGGCTGTGCCTGAGGAGGCATCCGACGAGGAGCGCGCGGTCGCCTTCGCCAAGGCGCTGGCGCGCCGCGCGGTGCTCGCCTGGGAGGGCATCGGCGATGCCGACGGCAATCTCATCGACCCGAGCCCGGAGGCCATCGACGCGCTGCTCGATGTCTGGCCGATCTTCGAGGCCTTCCAGCTGACCTATGTCTCGAAGGGCCTGCTGCTGGAGCAGGAAAAAAACGCCTCCGCGCTCTCGCCGAATGGTCCTTCGGCGGGGGCGAGCGATACTGCGAAGCCTGCGCGCAAACCTGCCCGGACTGCCCGGCGCGGCTGAACCGGCCGGAAACGCTGGAGGGCTGGCAGGTCTGGGACCTGGTCGGTCGCCTCGGCGGTCAGCTGCGTGTCCTGCCCGGCGCGGTGATCGGCTGGGACATGTCGGCGGCGCTGGCGCTCGGTGACGCGCTCGGCGTGCCGCCGCTCGCCATGGCCGAACTGCTGCCCGTCATCGAGGCGGTGATGGTCACCAAGCTCAACGAACAGATGGAACTTCCCAATGGCTGAAAAGCGTGTGTCCGTCCGCCTCGCCGCGGTCGGCGGCAGACAAGTGCGCGCCGAACTGGAAGGCGTGGGCGAAGCCGGATCGCGTGGCTTCGGAAGACTGAGCCGGGAGATGGAGGCGGCCAACGCCCGGCTCGCGGCGTTTTCGCGGCGGGTGCGCGTGGCCGCGGCTGCTGCGGTGGCTGCGGCCACGGCGGCCGGTGTCGCCATGGTCCGCTCCGGCCTGCAGACGGTCGATGCGCAGGCCAAGCTGGCGCAGTCGCTGGGCACCACCGTCGCCTCGATCCAGACGCTCGAGCGGGCGGGGGAGTTGGCGGGCGTTTCCATGTCCGGCATCGAACAGGCGACGAAGGATCTGACGCGTCGGCTCAGCCAGGCCGCCGCCGGGAGCGGTCCCGCCGCCGACGCGCTCGACCGGCTCGGGCTTTCCGCCACCGACCTGATTGCGCTGCCGCTGGATCAGCGCGTGGGCGCGATCAACGCCGCCATCGAGAGCTTCGTGCCCGCCGCCGAGCGCGCGGCGGTCGCGGGGCAGCTCTTCGGCGAGGAAGGCTCCATCGCCATGTCGCGGATCGACACCGCGACGCTGCGCCAGGCGACGGAGGACGTCCTCGCCTTCGGCGTCGTTGTCTCGGAGCAGGACGCTGACCAGATCGAGCGCACGAACGATGCCATCTCCCGGCTTGGGCTGATCTGGCGCGGGCTGTCGAACCAGCTCGCCGTTGCCGCAGCGCCCGCGCTGGAAGCGGTCGCGGATGCCATGGCGGCGGTCGCCAGCCGCACCGGACCGCTCGGCATCGCGATCCGCGGTCTCTTCGAGAACATCGGCCGCCTGACCACCTATGCCGCCACCTTCGCGGCCTTCCTCGCCGGTCGCTGGGTCGCCGGCATGGCCGCCGCCGCTCTCTCCGTCCGCGGCCTCGCCACGGCGCTGGTCGTCCTGCGTGGCGCGCTGATCCGCACCGGCATCGGGGCGCTGATCGTCGGCGCGGGTGAGCTCGTCTACCAGTTCACGCGCCTCGTCTCCGGCGCTGGCGGCTTCGGCGAGGCGATGTCGCTCCTGAAGGACCTTGCTGTCGAAGTCTGGGAGCGGATCAGGATGGGCGCGGCGGCGGCGGGCGCGGCCGCCACGGCGATGTTCTTCGACCTGAAGGCCGATGCCGCGTCGGGCATGCAGAGCGCCATCGAGAGCGTCGTGGCGTTCGGCAACTCGGCGGCGAACACCTTCGAGGGCGCCTACGAGGCAATCAAGGCGATCTGGGGTCTGCTGCCCGCCGCCATCGGCGATCTGGCGTTCCAGGCGGCCAACAGCCTGGTCGATGGCGTCGAGGCGATGCTGAACGGCGTGGTCTCGCGCATCAACGGCTTCATCGGCGGCATCAATCAGGGGCTGGAAGCGCTCGGGTCCGAGCGCCGCATCTCGCTGGTGCCCGACCTCGACCTCGGCGAGATCGAGAACCGCTTCGAGGGCGCGGCAACGGCCGCGACGACGGCCGCGCAGACGGCGTTCGACCGGGCTTTCGAGGACAACCCGCTCACCGCACCCGACCTCGGTCTGACCGAGGCGGCGAACCGGGCGCTCGAGTCCGCGAACCTCTATCGCGGCGCGGCCCGCGATTTGGCGGAAGGCGTCCGCGCGCCGCTCGAAAGCTGGCAGGCCCTGCGCGACGCGGTGCGCGGCACCGATGAAGGCAGTGCGGATGCGCTGACTGAGGCTACCGGTGCGGCCGAGCGGCTGGAGACGGCGCTCGGCGATGCCGGACGCGCCGCGACGGGTGCGAGTGCGGCAGCCGGAGCTGCCGCCGCTGCAGCGGAGCCCGCGACCGAGGCTGCCGTCACCGGCTGGCAGGCGGTCACGGCGGCGCTCTCCGACTATGCCAGCAAGGCGCGCGAGATCGGTGGCGATATCGGCCAGAGCCTCGTCGGTGCCTTCCAGTCGGCAGAGAACGCGGTGGGCCAGTTCGTGAAGACCGGCAAGCTGAACTTCCGCGACCTCGTCACCTCGCTGCTGGCTGATCTCGCCGAGCTGGCGGCGCGGCGGTTCATCCTCGGGCCGATCGCAAACGCGCTCTCCGGCGTGTTCTCAGGGGCGGGCGGCATCTTCGCCAATGTCCTGCATGCGGGCGGCATGGTGGGGTCCGCGGGGCCCTCGCGCATGGTCCCGGCCATGGCCTTTGCCGCCGCGCCCCGGATGCATTCAGGCGGCATGGCCGGGCTTCGCCACGACGAGGTGCCCGCGATCCTGCAACGCGGCGAGCGCGTGCTGTCGCGGCGCGAGGCACAGAGCTACGGCGCGGGCGGCGGGGTCAACGTCACCATCATGGCGCGCGACGCCGAGAGCTTCCGCCAGTCGCGCACGCAGGTCGCGGCCGACATTGCCCGCGCCGTGTCACTCGGGCGGAGGGGCATGTGATGGCGTTTCACGATGTCCGGTTCCCCGACAACATCAGCCGGGGCGCGCGGGGCGGGCCGGAGCGGCGCACCCAGATCGTCGAACTCGCCTCGGGCGACGAGGAGCGCAACGCCAGCTGGGCCAACTCGCGCCGCCGCTACGATGTGGCCTACGGCATCCGCCGCGCCGACGATCTGGCGGCCGTGGTCGCCTTCTTCGAGGCGCGCAACGGGCGACTGCACGGCTTCCGGTTCAAGGATTGGGGCGACCACAAGTCCTGCCTGCCCTCGGGCACGCCATCGCCCACCGATCAGTCGATCGGCACCGGCGACGGCACGACGTCCGCGTTCCAGCTGGTGAAGCGCTACGCCTCGGGTAGCCAGACATGGGTGCGGACGATCACCAAGCCCGTCGCGGGCACGGTGCGCGTCGCCCTCGACGGCGCGGAGCAGCTCGGCGGCTGGACCGCTGACACGACGACCGGCGTCGTGACCTTCGACAGTGCGCCCGCCGAGGGCGTCTCGGTCACCGCGGGCTATGCCTTCGACGTGCCCGTCCGCTTCGACACCGACGCGCTCGACGTGACGCTCGACCTCGAGCGGCTCGGCTCGATCACCTCCATTCCGCTTCTGGAACTGCGCCGATGAAGCCCCTCAATCCCGCCCTGCAGGCCCATCTCGACGAGGGCACGACGACGCTCGCCTGGTGCTGGCGGATCACTCGGGCAGACGGCGTCACCTTCGGTTTCACGGATCACGACCGGACGCTGAGCTTCGACGGGGCCGACTTTGAGCCGGAAAGCGGGCTGACGGCGTCCGAGGTCCGTTCCGGCTCGGACCTCTCGGTCGATGCGCAGGACGCCGAGGGCGTGCTGACCTCCGACCGGATCACCGAGACCGACATCCTCGACGGCCGCTGGGACAATGCCGAGGTCGAGGTCTGGCGCGTGAACTGGGCCGACACCGGCCAGCGCGTGCTGATGCGGCGCGGGGCCATCGGCCAGATCCGGCGCGGGCGGCTCGCCTTCGTCGCCGAGGTGCGCTCGCTCGCGCATGTCCTCGGCCAGACGGTGGGGCGGACGTTTCAGGCAACCTGTGATGCCGTACTCGGCGATGCGCGCTGCGGTGTCGATCTGGAGAACACGGCGTTCAAGGGCACGGGCGCCGTGATCGATCTTCTGCGGGACCGCGCCTTCACCGCCTCGGGGCTGGGTGCATTCATCTCTGGCTGGTTCACCTTTGGCACCATCGAATGGACCAGCGGCGCTAATGCGGGACGGCGGACGGAGGTGCTCGGCCATGACGTCACGGACGGCGTGGCGATCCTGACCCTGCTCGAAGCGCCGGTGCGCGCAATCGCCGAGGGCGACGGCTTCACCATCCGTGCGGGCTGCGACAAGCGGATGGAGACCTGCGGGGCGAAGTTCGCGAACACCGCCAACTTCCGCGGTTTCCCGCACATCCCCGGCCAGGACGCGGTGCTGCGCTATGCCACGAAGGACGGTGGGCACGAGGGAGGCGTGCTGTGACCTCCGCCGATCCCCTGGGCGTCATCGCCATCGCACGGTCCTGGCTCGGCACGCCGTACCACGACCAGGCGAGCCTGCGCGGTGTCGGCTGCGACTGCCTTGGGCTCGCCCGGGGCGTCTGGCGCGAGGTCGTCGGCCCCGAGCCGTTCCCGATCCCCCCCTACAGCCGGGACTGGGGCGAGACCGGCCCGCGCGAGGTGCTGGCCGAGGGCGCGCGGCGGATGATGATCGAGGTGTCGCCCGCCGAGGCTGGTCCCGGCGCGCTGGTCCTTTTCCGCATGAAGCCCTGTGCCATCGCAAAGCATGTCGGGATCCTGACCGCGCCCGACAGCTTCCTCCACGCCTATGAGCGGCTCGGCGTGATCGAGGAACCGCTCACCCAAAGCTGGCGGCGGCGCATCGCCTTCGCCTTCCTGTTTCCGCAAACCTGAGACCCGGACATGGCCACCCTCGTTCTCGGCGCGGCCGGCGCTGCCATTGGCGGCAGCATCGGCGGCGCGATCCTCGGCGTCAGCGCCGCGACCATCGGCGGCTTCATCGGCTCCAGCATCGGCTCGGTCGTCGACAGCTGGATCATCTCGTCGCTGGCGCCGACGCAGCGCATCGAGGGCGCGCGGCTCGACACGCTGCGCATCACCTCGGCCACCGAGGGCGCGGTCATCCCGCGGCTCTACGGCCGGATGCGCATGGGCGGCAACATCATCTGGGCGACCGATTTCCGCGAGGAGATCAAGACCACCACGCAGGGCGGCGGCAAGGGCGGCGGGGGCGGCAAGGTCAAGACGACCGAGTACCTCTACTATGCCAGCTTCGCCGTGGCGCTCTGCGAGGGACCGATCACAGGCATCGGGCGCATCTGGGCGGACGGCAAGCCGATGGACCTCTCCGGCGTCACCTGGCGCTGGTATCCGGGCGACCAGGCGCAGACGGCGGACCCGTTCATCGCGGCGAAAATGGGCGCGGCCAAAACGCCTGCCTATCGCGGCACCGCCTATGTCGTCTTCGAGGAACTGGCGCTCTCGACCTACGGCAACCGCCTGCCGCAGCTGTCCTTCGAGGTGTTCCGCCCGCTCGCCGATCCCGACACCGCCGAGGGACTGACCCGCGCCGTCACCATGATCCCGGCCTCGGGCGAGTTTACCTACGCGACGCAGGCCATCCGCAAGACCGATGGCGGCGCGACGGTGCCCGAGAACCTGAACGCGCTGGCCGACTCCACCGACATGGTGGAGGCACTGGACCGGCTGCAGGCGATGGCGCCCGCGGTCGAGAGCGTCAGCCTCGTGGTCGCGTGGTTCGGCGACGATCTGCGGGCAGGCTCCTGCAAGGTCCGGCCGGGCGTCGAGGTGTCGGCCAAGTCGACCACGCCAGTCAGCTGGTCGGTCAATGGCGTGAGCCGCGCCAACGCCTTCCTCGTAAGCCGTGACGATCAGGATCGCCCGGTCTACGGCGGCACGCCGTCCGACTTCGCGGTGGCCCAGGCGATCCTGGAGATGAAGGCCCGCGGACTGCGCGTCACCTTCTATCCGTTCATTCTGATGGACGTGCCGCCCGGCAACACGCTGCCGAACCCCTACAGCGACAACGCCGCGGAGACGGGCCAGCCTGCCTTCCCGTGGCGGGGGCGGATCACCTGTTCTCCCGCGGCGGGATATGCGGGATCGGTCGACAAGACGGCGACGGCCGCCACGCAGGTGGCGGCGCTGTTCGGCGCGGCCACGCCCGCCAGCTTCAGCGTCTCGGGCGAGAGCGTCACCTGGACGGGGCCATCCGGCGACTGGGGCCTGCGCCGCATGGTGCTGCACTACGCCCACCTCTGCGCGGCAGCGGGCGGGGTCGACGCCTTCCTCATCGGCACCGAGATGCCGGGGCTGACGACGATCCGCTCGGGCGCCAGCATTTATCCGGCGGTGCAGGCCTATCGGGACCTCCTCGCCGATGTCCGCACGATCGTCGGGTCCGGGACGAAGATCGGCTATGCCGCCGACTGGTCGGAGTATTTCGGGCACCAGCCGGGCGACGGCAGCGGCGACGTGTTCTTCCACCTCGACCCGCTCTGGGCCGATCCGGAGATCGATTTCGTCGGGATCGACAACTACATGCCGCTGTCAGACTGGCGGGACGGGTTCGAGCATGCCGACGCGGCCGAGGGCTGGCCCGCGATCTACGACCGGGCCTATCTGCAGGGCAACATCGCGGGCGGAGAAGGCTTCGACTGGTTCTATGCCAGCGCGGCCGATCGGTCGGCGCAGGTGCGGACCCCGATCACCGATGGCGCGGCCAGCAAGCCGTGGGTCTTCCGCTACAAGGATCTGCGCGCCTGGTGGTCGAATGCGCATTACGACCGCCCGGGCGGGGTGGAGAGCGGCACGCCCACGGCGTGGGCGCCGCAATCGAAGCCGATCTGGTTCACCGAGCTGGGCTGCCCTGCCATCGACCGCGGCACCAACCAACCCAACGTCTTCTTCGACCCGAAGTCCTCGGAGAGCTTCACGCCGCATCTCTCGCGGGGCTGGCGCGATGACGCGATCCAGCGCGCCTATCTCGAGGCGACGTATCTCTGGTGGGGTGAGGCCGCGAACAACCCGGTGTCCTCGGTCTACGGCGGCCGGATGGTTCATGTGCCGGAATGCGCCGCCTGGACCTGGGACGCGCGGCCCTATCCGTTCTTCCCGGCACTGACCGACGTCTGGACGGACGGCGCGAACTGGCGGCTCGGGCATTGGCTGACGGGGCGGCTCGGGGCGGTGTCGCTGGCCGCACTGGTCCGCCATCTCTGCCAGCGGGCGGGGCTCCCCGAGGACCGCATTGACGTGACCGGCCTCTGGGGCGCGGTCGAGGGCTACGCCATCACCGCGCTGGAAAGTCCGCGCGCGTCCATCACCACGCTGTCGCGGCACTTCGGGTTCGACGCCTTGGAGACCGAGGGCGTGATCCGCTTCATCATGCGCGGCCGGGCCTCGGTCACCACCCTCGGGCCCGACGATCTTGTGGCCCCCCGCGAGGGCGACGTGCTGGAACTGACGCGCGGCCAAGAGACCGAGCTGCCGCAGGCGCTGAAATGGCAAGTCGCGCGTGCCGACGAGGATTACGACGCGGCCCTCGTCGAGGCGCGGCGCATCACGGTGGACACGACGCGCATCGCCTCCGAGTCCTTCCCGATGGCGGTGCCGCCTGAGGAGGCCGAGCGACGCTGCCGCCGTGCGTTGATGGAGGCGTGGGTGGGCCGCGAGACGGCGGCGTTCCGTCTGCCGCCCTCGCGGCTCGCGCTCGATCCGGCCGACGCGATCCGGCTCGCCCATGACGGGCGGCTGGTCGATCTGCGGCTCGTTTCCATCGCCGACGCCGAGGCGCGCGGCATCGAGGCGGTCCGCCAGGACCGCGCGACCTACGACCTGCCGCCCGGCGACCCCCGAGCGGCGTCACTGACGCGGGCCGTCGTGTTCGGCGCGCCGGATGCGGTGCTGATGGACCTGCCGCAACTGACCGAGGACCAGCCTGCGCATCGACCGCTGATCGCCGCGCACGCGGTTCCCTGGCCGGGCGAGATGGCGGTGTTCCGCAGTCCTTCGACGGACGGGTTCGAGTTACTGACCACGTTTGGCAGCCGCGCTCGGATCGGGATGCTGGTCTCGGATTTCTACGCAGGGCCCACGTCGCGCTTCGATCTCGGAAACGAGCTGGTGGTCGATTTGCTGACCGGCACCCTCGAAAGCGTCACGGATCTGACGCTGTTCGGTGGGGCCAGTGCGCTGGCCATCGAGAGCGCGCCCGGAGCTTGGGAGATCGTGCAGGCAGGCGCGGCCGAGTTGCTCGCGCCCGGCCGATACCGCCTGACCCGGCTCCTGCGTGGCCAGCGGGGTACCGAGGGCGCGATGGGCAACCCGGCGCCTGCAGGCACGCGGGTCGTCGTGCTGGACTCTGCGCTGGCGTCCCTGCCGATTGCCGAGGCTGATCTCGGATTGCCGTGGAACTGGCGCATCGGCCCGGCGAGCCGTCCGGTCAGCGACGAGACCTATGTTGCGCAGGCCTTCACGCCCGCAGGCATGGGGCTGCGGCCGTTCTCGGTCGCCCATGTCGAGCAGCCGTGGCGCAGGCCAGGCACGCCCGGGGATCTGACGATCCGCTGGACGCGCCGGTCGCGTGCACTCGCGGCCGACAGCTGGAGCGGGCTCGAGGTGCCGCTCGGAGAAGAGCTCGAAGCCTACGAGGTCGAGATCCTCGACGGCGCGAGCGTGAAACGTGTGCTGAGCGCATCCACGACCAGCGCCGTCTACACCGTCGCCCAGCAGACCGCCGATTGGGGCGCGCCGCTCGCCCCTGGCGACACGCTCGACATCCGCATCTTCCAGCTCTCCGCCCTCGTCGGGCGGGGCGCGCCGAAAACCGTCACCCTCACGTTCTGAGGCCATCCCATGTCCGACGCCACGACCCATCTCCTGTTGCCCTACATTCTTGCGGCGCAGGCCCAGAAGCATGTCACCCACAACGAGGCGCTGCGGATCCTCGACGGGCTCGTCCATCTCTCGGTTTTCGACCGGGACCTGACCGCGCCGCCCGGCTCTCCGGCCGATGGCGACCGCTACATCGTCGCGTCGGGCGCGACCGGTGACTGGACGGGCTGGGACCTGAACGTGGCGCTCTGGACGGACGGCGCATGGCTGCGTCTGCCGCCCCGGACCGGCTGGCGGGCTTGGGTCGAGGACGAGAGCCTGCTGCTGGTCTACGACGGCGCGGGCTGGATCGGGACGACACCGGCCGCGCTGCAGAACCTCACTCTGCTGGGGCTGGGGACGACGGCAGATGCGTCAAACCCGTTTTCAGCCAAGCTGAACGCCGCGCTCTGGACGGCGAGGACCGTCGCCGAAGGCGGCACCGGCGATCTGTTCTACACCATGAACAAGGAGGCTGCGGGCGACGATCTCGGCCTGACACTCCAGACCGGCTTCGTGACCAAGGCGCTGGTCGGGCTCTTCGGCTCCGACCGCTTCCGGCTCGCGGTATCGGCCGATGGCAGCACCTTCTTCGACGGGCTCAGCGTCGACAACGCGACCGGCATCGTCGATCAGCCCCGGCTGCCGCGCTTCAAGGCGTACACGAACTACGACAACTATGTCGGCGTCGGGACCTGGACGAAGATCGGCCTCAACAACACCGACTATAACGAACAGGGCGCCTTCGACGCTGCCAATAACTACTTCGTCGCCCCCGTCGACGGCACCTACCTCTTCGGCGCGACGCTGCTCTACAAAATCAACGCCAGCGCCACGGCCCGCATGCGCGGGCGGCTCGTGCTGAACGGCACGACCGAAATCCGCGGCTCGCTCGGCGAGATCTCCGCCACCCACGTCTCGCTCGCCACCGCGATCTGGCTGCAGACCATGGTGCCGCTGACTGCTGGCGATACCGTCGAACTGCAGGGGTATTTCCGGGTCGCGGACGGCTACTTCGCGGCCGACCACACGTCCTTCTGGGGCTGCAAGGTCGGCTGAGCGGCGGAAGGAGGATCCCGATGAACCCACCCCGATCCGAGGGCTTCGTCCGCATGCCCGACGCCGAGTTCGAGGCGATCCTGACCCGGGCGGCGGAGGAAGGCGCGAAGCGCGCGCTGGCCGA
>QKPN01000029.1 GCA_003258405.1 Rhodobacteraceae bacterium DSL-40
ACCCACCCCGATCCGAGGGCTTCGTCCGCATGCCCGACGCCGAGTTCGAGGCGATCCTGACCCGGGCGGCGGAGGAAGGCGCGAAGCGCGCGCTGGCCGATGTCGGTCTCGACGGCGACGAGGCCGCGCTCGACATCCGCGATCTGCGCTCCCTGGTGGACTGCATCCGGCTGGTGCGCCGCACCGCGATGCAGACCGCCGTCCGCATGATCACAACCGGCGTCATGCTGGCGCTGCTCGCCGGCATCGCCATCAAGCTCAAGATCTTCGGCGGCAGCCCGTAGCCGCCCACCATTCCATTCATCGGCCCGCAATGACCCGCCCTCGAGGCGGGTTTTTCGTTTTGGAGGACCCCATGACCACGACATTCCATCGCCATTGGCGTGACGTGCCGGAAAGCGCATGGCGCTGGCGGAATTTCAGCCCGGCAGAGATTGCCTGCCGGGGCACTGGCAAGCTGCTCATCAACGAACCCGCGCTCGACAAGCTGCAGGCGCTCCGCGACCGGCTGGGCAAGCCGCTGATCGTCCGCTCGGCCTATCGAAGCCCCGAGCACAACCGCGCCGTCGGCGGTGCCACGCGGTCGAAGCACCTCGACGGCGCGGCCTTCGACATCGCGATGGCGAACCACGACCCGGTGGTCTTCGAGGCGGCGGCGCGGGAGGTCGGGTTCCTCGGTTTCGGGTTCTACCCGCGCTCGGAGTTCATCCATGTCGATCTCGGGCCCGCGCGGCAGTGGGGCGAGCGGTTCCCGGTCCGGGCGACTGCATTTGCGGCCGAAACGCCGCCCGCGCGGGAAGTGCTGGCCGACAGCCGCACCATGAAGGGTGGTGGCGCGGCGGGCGTGGCGACACTTGGCGCGGCAGGGGTCGAGGTCGCGCAGAGCGTCCTGGCCGAGACCCAGACCGCCATCCTGCCGCTGGTGCCGTATCTCGACACGTTGCGCTGGGTGTTCATCGCCGTGGCGCTCGGCGGGATCGCGATCACGATCTACGCGCGGCTGGACGATTGGAAGCGGGGCCGCCGATGATTGGTGCGCTCCTCGCTGGGTTCGCCACCAACCCGTGGGCCCGGACGGCTCTCCGCTACGGCGCCATCGCGCTCACAGTGCTCCTGTTCCTGTTCGCACTCCGGCGCTCCGGTGAACGCACGGGCCGCCTCGCCGAACGTCTCGAAACATTGGAGGAAACCAATGATGTTCAACGCCGGATGCTGGATGCGGCGGCTCGCCGTCCTCGCGACCGCGACGAGCTTGCTGACCGGCTGCGCAACGGTCGCTTCTGAACCGCGCCTCGCAACCGTCTGCCCTCCCGTCATCGAGTACAGCCGTGAGTTCCAGGCGCGCGCGGCCGACGAGCTCAATCTACTGCCGGAGGCGTCGGCTATCGCCGAGATGATCGCCGATTACAGCGTTATGCGGGATCAGGCGCGTAGTTGTCGCAGCCGAAGCACTTAAACACGGCAATGGAAAAGCGCGAAAAAAATCGCCTTATCCTGTTGATAATAATGAATAAACGAGCGTTCTAGGCTTCGTACCTACTGCGCTGGAGGAGCCGGTCAATGCCCCCCAAGTATCCAAACATAACAGTCCAGCTGACAGGACACGACAGCAATGCCTTTATGATCCTCGGCTTGTGCCGACGGGCCGCAAAAGAAGGGGGCCTCTCGCAGCAAGAGATCGATGCGTTCTACCAAGAGGCTACAAGCGGGGATCATGACCATCTGATCCAAACCGCCATGCGCTGGTTCAGCTGCGAGTAGCAGCCGAACCGGCCTGCGCCGCCTTGTCAGCATAGGTCGCCGCGAAAATCGTCTCCGAAAGCCATTTCTTGAACGATGGATTGTCGCTGAACTGTTTGAACAGCTCGGTATGGTCAGATAGCAGCTCGATGACTGCGCGCTCCAGTGCCTTGTCATGCTCGATGCGGGCGTTCTGCTTGTCCGAATTCTGCATGGCATTCTGATAGGCTTTGTCGGCCGCGACCTTCGTGGGCAACTCCTCAGCTATCACCTTCCCGATCTTGTCGGCGTCCTTCCAGTCGATGTTGCCGAACATCTCGTTGAACGTCTTGAGGATGTTGCTGAGCAGGTCCAGTTCCGGCTCAGGCTTGCGACCGCCTCCGCCCAACGGCACAGGGCCGATTTCCGCGTCGGCATCGGGAAGCGCAATCGCCATCGTCGCCTGCGCCTCGACCCTGTAGCTGTCCATGTCGATGGCCTCCAGAATGCCCTTCGACAGGTCCTGCTCCTCCGGAGCAGGCAGTTTCGGCGTCAGGAAGTTCAGGAAAATCGAGAGCTTCTCCCACTCCGCGTTCGTATAGGGCAGGATGGCCGCGAGAAATCCGTAGGTGCGCGTGAATGCCTTCGCCTTGCCTTTAAAGTCGACCTGGCCATCTTCATCGAGATCGGCTTTGTAGACCGCGACGCACGCATCGAGGATCGGGTCGAGCTTGTCGCGGTCGGCGCCACCGAGATACAGCGCCACGAGGTCCTCCACCTGCTCCCAGGAATAGACCTGATAGCCATCGAGCCGCGCTTTCAGGTCGTGCAGCTTGTTCGGATCGGTCTCTTCGCTCAGGATCGTCGTGCGGTAATAGTCCTCGAACGACGCCTTGATGCCATCCACATCGTTCATGAAATCCAGCACGAAGGTGTCGTGCTTCTGCGGATGTGCCCGGTTCAGGCGTGACAACGTCTGGACGGCCTTGATGCCCGACAGCGTTTTATCCACGTACATCGTGTGCAGCAGCGGCTCATCGTAACCAGTCTGGAACTTGTCGGCGACGATGAGAAACCGGTACGGGTCCTTCTGGATCAACTCCTCGATCTTGTTACTGGGAAAGCCATTGAGCGACGCCTCGGTGACCTTTTGGCCGCCATATTCGTGCTCGCCCGAGAAGGCGACGATGGCCTCGTACGGGCTCTTGCGCTCCTTCAGATACTCCCCGAAGGCGTGAAAATACTGGATTGCGCGGTGAATTCCGCTCGTCACCACCATGGCGCGCGCTGCTCCGCCGATTTTGCGATGGGCCATAACCTGGTCGTGGAAGTGGTCGACCATGATCTCAGCTTTCTTGCGGATGGCATGGTCATGGGATTCGACATAGCGGCGGAGCTTCTTTTGCGCCCGCTTGGCGTCGAACTGCGGGTCGTCCTCCACCGTCTTCATGAGCCGGTAATAGCTCTCGACCGGCGTGTAGTGCTTCAGCACGTCGAGGATGAAGCCCTCTTCGATGGCCTGCTTCATCGAATAATTGTGGAAAGGGACGTGCCTGACTTTCCCGCCCTCGGGGACCGCCGTGCCGAAAATCTCCAGCGTCTTGTTCTTGGGCGTGGCGGTGAAGGCGAAATAGCTCGCGTTCGGCAGAACCTTCCGCGCCTCCATCAAGCGGTTGATGGTGTCCTCGACGGTTTCGTCTTCCTCCTCGGCACCATTCGCGGCAAGCGCGATGTTCATCTTTGCCGAGGTCCGGCCGCCTTGGCTGGAATGCGCCTCGTCGATGATGATGGCGAAGGTTCGCCCGCGATGGCTGTCCCCGATTTCGTCCAGGATGAACGGGAACTTCTGCACCGTGGTGATGATGATCTTCTTGCCCTGCTGCAGGAACGTCCGAAGCTGCTGCGAACCTTCCGTGACCGCTCCGACGATGGAAGATACCTGTGCGAACTGCTTGATCGTGTCGCGAATCTGTTTGTCGAGATTGCGCCTGTCGGTGACAACGATGACGGTGTCGAAGGTCGGCTTGCCACCAGTCGCCAGCCCGATCAGCTGGTGGCCGAGCCAGGCAATCGAGTTGCTCTTGCCCGAACCTGCCGAGTGCTGGATCAGGTACCGCCGCCCGGCGCCGGAGGCCTCGGCGTCAGCCAGCAGCTTGCGCACCACGTCGAGCTGGTGAAAGCGCGGGAAAATCTGCTTCGGCGGCTTCTTCTTTCCGCGCTCGTCCGTTTCCTCGACCACCTGCGCATAGTTTTCCAGGATGTCGGTGAGGTTGCGCTTGGTCAGGACCTGCTTCCAAAGGTAATCCGTCTTCAAGCCATGCGGGTTCGGTGGGTTGCCCGCGCCGTCATTCCAGCCCTTGTTGAAGGGCAGGAACCACGATGCCTTGCCTTTCAGGTGGCTGCACATCCGCACCTCGTGGTCGTCCACGGCGAAATGGACGACGCAGCGGCCGAATTGGAACAGCAGCTCCTTCGGGTCGCGGTCGCGCTTGTACTGCTCGATCGCGTCCTCGACCGTCTGCTTGGTCAGGCTGTTCTTCAATTCGAAGGTGGCGACGGGCAGGCCGTTGATGAACAGCGCCGCGTCGAGCGACAGCTTGGTCGCATCCTTGGAATAGTGCAGCTGCCGGGTGACGCTGAAGACGTTGGCGGCGAACAGCTCTTCGGCCTTGGCGTTGCCGGGGGTCGGCGTCCCGAAGAACAGCTCGACCGATCCGGGGCCGTGTTTCACGCCGTTGCGCAGCACGTCGATGACACCGCGCTTGGCGATCTCGCCTTGCAGCCGGTGCAGAAATTGAAGCCGCTTTGGCCCGTCTTCGCCGATGCCGAGGGCTTCGACAGCCTCGGGCTGCGTGGCGTTCAGGAAGGCGAACAGTTTCGCCAGGTCGATGGCGTGGTCCCGGTCAAAATCCTTCGAGTTGCCAGCGACGTAACCCGCCTCGTCGATTAGCGAGCGGACGATGAGGGCTTCGAGGCCTTTTTCGCTGGTGTCAGTCGTCGGCATCGGCCCCCTCCATCACCTCGGCGTCGTCGGCCTCCAGTTCCTCCTCCAGTGCATCATCCTCGTCGGAAATTTGATCGTCCGCAGGCGCCGCGATCTCGACATGGCGCACGTCCAGCCTGCCGGTGACAACATCGGCGATCAGGCGTTCGCGGTACTCCAGAATACGGTCGGTCTCTGACCGAAGTCTCCGTCGAACCGAGGCCTCTAGTTCCACCAGACGCTTGACCCGTTCTTGCTCTTCAAGCGGAGGGATCGTGATTTTCTCTTTGCGCAAAGACCTTACATTGAGAGGCCGGTTCCGGCCGGCGGCCCCACGAGAATGCAAATCCAGCAACAAGCCACCGTAGTCGGATCGGAAGAACGCCAGTAGATACGCAGTATCGACCATCCCCGTTGTTCCTCTGAGGATGGGATAACGATGCGAGGCGATACAGCCGTGTGCGTCATCGTCTGCCAGTGCAACAGCACCCTCCCAGGCAAACTGCCCGCTAACAATTAGGTCGCCTGCTTCGATCCAAAAGAAATCCGAATCTCCGAGTTCGTCTCCCGGCGTTTCTGGCTTCTTGAATAGGCCCCGCCCTCGATTGTAGAGGCCCACTGGAGTGAAGCTCTCGGCCTCAGTGCGTCGAACGGGTCTGCTGACGAGTGTGGTTGCCACCTCAAGCCTCGCCTCATACGCGTCCGACGACGTCATGGCGTCGTGAGTAGCCAGTTTAAGGCGCTCCGATGCAAGTTCAGCAATTCGCCGTTTGCTGCGGATTAAGCGGCGTACTTGAGCGTCCTTGGCTCGCAGGAATGCTATTATGCGCGTCTGTTCATCGCGCGGCGGGCAAGGAAGCGCGATGTCGAGGAACTCGTCGGGATAGAGCCGCAGCCGCGATGCTCGAATGCCGGTTGAGCGGCAGATGTACTCCCACCGCAGCATCGGTGTGCGCAGGAGGTAGTCGACGTACTCGGGCAGAAAATCGTCCGAGTTCAGCGGTCGATAGACGCCGTAGGCCGGACTGACGATCCCCACGTTCTTCGAGACACCAAGCGCCGACATCCACGCCCACATCGTGTTGATGACGACATCATTGGGCCGTGCGACCTTGTGCCCGACGTAGGACTCGGCCTTGAACATCGTCACGTTTTTCTGGCTTCGCGGTGTCACGCCGGTGGTGTGGGAGACCGAGAGCAGCTCCTCCTCGCTAGTTTGCGAACGCTCGTCGATCTCACGGAAGAAGTACTTCGCGCGCTTCTCCGACCAGTGCGCTGGGATTTCGCCCAGCCAATGCACTTTTGCCGCTTTGTAGGCGGGGTAGCGGCCGGGCTCGGCGGCCGCTTGGTCGGACGCGGTGGATTGACGGGACTCTGTGGCTCGTTCACTGGAAATCATTGGCTGCTCAAATAGGGATGGCTGGGGGTCAATTCGCGGTGTCGCAGCGGTATCGGCCTGCGACGGCCGCCGAGGGGTCCAGCCGGGGATCTCGGCATTCGGCGCGGCCTGGACCGCTTCGATGGGCTGACCGAACAGCAGGAACTCGGAGATCGCCAGCGGCTCGATGAACCGGAGGCTCTCCGCCTCGTCACCCTTCAGCTGCTCGCGCAACTCCATCAGCAGCCTCCCGAGCACATTCATGCCGACGAGTGTGCCGTCCGGCTGTTCGGTGGCGCCCCAGAAATCCTTGCGGCGCACCTTCTTCTCGACGATGGGTCGATCCCCGGTGGACAGGAGGAGCCGTCCGAAGCTGGCCCAGTTCTGGGCCAGCTTCACGCGCAGGCACCAGCGCATGATCTTGACCCGTACGCCATCCCAATCCGGTCGGGACGCCCGATGGTAGGGTTTGCTGCGCATCTTGGCTGTCATCGGGCTCCGCTCCCCGATGATCATGCGCTGCACCTCCGGCATGTGGGGGAACCGGCAGGACTGGTAGAGCGCTTCCGACGTCCGGATCCGGACACCGTTCACGACAAGCGGGAAGCCAGGCGCCATGTTCGACAGCCCGCCAAAGCGCTCGTTCGTCTTCAGGAAGACAGCGCTTTCGGTGGGGACATATGTGCGAACTTGGCTGGGCTGGGACATTAGAAGTCTTCCTGCGCCAGCATGGCCATGAACCTGCGCATTGAGGTGTCGCTGTTCGTAGTGCGGGGGAACAAGGGGACCCAAGGATCGCCTGCCCAAAGCGCGAGGGGCGCGTTGTTCGGACAGTTCCGGAAGGTGACGATCAACGAGCCGAAGCCCAGCGTGTCGAGGATCATGTTCCCCAGCGGTCGCTGATATTGGTTCAGGTGCGGGCACATCTGCCGGATCCGCACGCCCGCCTTCAGGAACTCCGTTTCCAGAAGCTGGCGACCGGCATCGCTGGAGAAGATGCCGCTACCGCCGACATGACCAGCAGTGCGCAAATGGGGTGGGAAGCGCATAGCCGCGACATACGCCTTCACGTCCTCATCGTCCGGGATGGCGACCGGTCGCAGAACATCAGATGTTGTGGTGTGCGCCTTGCGGTCCTCAAGCTCGACCGACCGCCACCAATGGACATCAATTGATTTGCCGGAAGCCTTTATGGCCTGTCCCACTCGGTTGCGATTGAAGTAGGAGCTTTGGTGCGTGGCGATGACGATAACGTGGATCGTCGCTTTTTTCGGGGCATGCGTCTCGATCCAGCCGGCGAGATCGCTGCTTACGCGTCCTCCAGAGAATATCGCATCGTCGAGATAAATGAACGTGTCCGGATTAGCGCCGCAGTCCTCGATCTTGAAGCCACACTTATTTTCCAGGAGAACGCTGAAAAGCGCCAACATTTCTTTCTGACTTGCACCGCCGCCTTGAATATCGAGGAACTTGACGCTCCTCCAGAACGCGCACGGATCTTCGCCCACCAGTTCTTCGGTCTTGAACAGCCCTGCTAGGAACTTTCTTGTATTCGTGCGGGAAAAGTATGTCTGCTTCAGAACGTGGTCCATCTCGCGCAGAATCGGCAGCCGCACTGCGCCGTCGAACTGGCCAATCCAACGCTCAATACGCTCGGGGGTCGGTGCCTCCCCATCGGCCTCACGATAGTCGACTGTTGTCGCTGCGATCGACGCGAGAAGTTCGTCCAGTTCAGCCATTTCTCGCCCTTCCACTTGCGCAGCGTTTCTCCGACGGCATTTTACAGCCCCTCGAAGTAGGTCTTGATCTTCTGGGCCATCAGCTTGCGGCGCTGTTCCAGGAAGTCATCAAAGGATGGGATCTCTCCGTCCAGCATGCACTCCGGCAAGCAGCTCATCCGAAGATTGGCCCGCATCTCCTCAATCGTCGTGATGCCACCATACTTCTTGGCGCCGCCGTTGCACTGGTCCGCTAGCTCAGCGAAGTAAGTCTTCGGGTCGCGGTCACCGATGCCAATGTTGATCTCGCTCTGGGCCAGGACGAAGTTGGCGATCTGGTTGTAGCGGCCGCGTGTGAGACCTTGGCCCTTGAGGTGATTGCGCGGATAGACGTGATGCACGTCGCTCCGGTTCAACAGCAGGTCACGCACGGTGATGTCTCGAGACAAGAACCCGAGGTCGCCGAGCTTCACCTGCGCTGCCCGATAGACGAGGAAATAGGGGCTCGAGGCGGACGATGTGTCCATCTCCTGCGGCAGCAGAGTGTTCCAGAAGCTTTCGGGCAGCTCCGCGTCGATCACCGCATCGGTGTATGTGGCCAGGCCGCGGGACTCGATCTGACGGATATCGAAATCGAAGGCCGTTTCGGGGCTGCCCGAATAACGCCCGCGCAGTAGCGACATGACGTACCAGCGCCGGACGAGACGCTCGATGTCGGCGGCCGGCATGCCTTCGGCGCGGCCACGAAGGTAGAGGATGTACGCAAAGTTGATGGCGTTCTGGCTGCGGATCAGGCCGGAGGTGACGAACCCGGCCGAGCGCAGGATCATCGTGAGCCTGTCAAAGTGGGTCTTGTTGATGAAGTTTAGGACACCGGCCTTCAGCTTGTCGAAGGCCTCCTCGGCGACCGCTTCCTCGTACTGCTTCGTCTCGAAGTTACGTCCCGACAGCAGGGCGACCAAATCCTGCAGCTTGCCCCTGCGGAACTCCGACGTGAACGCCACGCGCAGCATGTCGGTGTAGGACGGGTCGTAGAGGTCGTCGTTCACGTCCTTTAGCCAACGCATCTTCGGCAGGAACTCGGAAGCGGCGAATGCCTTGTCGCCCTTCTCGATGCGAGGCAGGAATTCGGGCGCGATGGCGAGGTGGCAGAAATAGTCGATCGCCTTGCGCAGCATGTTGCCGCCATAGGTGTCGTTCGCCGCGATTTTCGACATGGCGAAATCCGCCTGGCTGAGCGATGCCCCGGCCGAATTCACCCGGATGAAGATCTCGGTGACCGTCTCGATGTCGAGATCTTCGGCCAGCTCGATGATGCCGACCTGATTGTTGATGATCTTGCGGACCTTCTCCAGCACTAATGAAATCTGGTCCTGATCAACGTCCGGATTGCGCGCTGTATATTCGCGCGTAAGCTTGGTCAGGCTGGCGTCAGGCGCGAAGACCGTTGCCAGGTCGGGGATCCACGAGGCGTCCTTCTGGATGGCCGGGTTCGAAACCTCGAAGCGCTCCTCGACCGGGTGGAACGCGATCCGAATGCGTACGGTCTCGTAATCCTTGGTCAGCACCTCCTGGCCGAGCAACGCGGCCATAAGCGCGGTGACGCGCTGTTGCCCGTCGATCAAGATGCGCTTACCCGAGGATGTGGAACCGTCTTTAAGCCTGACCGACGGGTTCCGCCAGGCGATCAGATAGCCAACTGGGTAGCCCTGATAGAGCGAGTCCAGAAGGTTGCGGACCTTGGTCGCATCCCAGACGAAAGGGCGCTGGATTTCGGGTATCGCGATCTCGCCGGACTTCACCCAGGTGAGAAGGGTTTCGATCGGATGGGGGGTGACGGAGTAGCGTTGGGTGGCCATGCTCAGCGGCCTCCCGTTAGCACGTCTTCAAGAAGGCCTTCGGTTTCCTGCTCAAGCGCCCGGATGTCGGCTTCGATCTCCTGAAGTGTCCGCAGCGGCTGTGGCTTGTAGAAGTGCCGCGTGAAAGAGATTTCATAGCCGATAACCGTCTTGGACGGATCGATCCAGGCGTCGGCCGCATGAGGCAGAACCTCGCGACGGAAGAACGCCTCGATACCGCCGTCTTCTAAAAACGGCACCTGTTCGGTATCCCTCAACTCCGTGTCCGGCTCGAATTCGACGATCGCTGGTTTGCCACCGACGGTCCGATGGTAGTTGCCGTACAGCGCATCAGATTCAGCATCGGCGCCCGGCTTGATCTTGGACGCCTTCTTGATGACCGGTTCCGCCCCGGGATCCTTGATGCCCAACCCTGCCATCAGGAGCTTCTGGCGCTTGGCCGTCATACGGACGCCGCGCTTGCCCGCCACAGCTTCGGCTTCTTCAAGGAAGCGGTTGAAATCGAGATGGGGGCCTTCGCCAAGCCGCTCGGCCACCGCTTCCACAACGCCAATGAGGGGCTCTTCAGCAGCCTCCGCGCACGTCTTCGCGAAGCGACGTTGCGCGCTCGCGGTTAGTTCGACCTTCAAGCGCAAGGGCCGCTCGACCGTCACCTTCCAGTAACCGAACGCCGCGTTGGAGAAGATCTTCGACTGCTCGCTTTCCTCGCTGTTGAGGAAGCTGTCGCAGATGCGCTTGATGTCATCCGGCCCGAGAATGCAGTTCTTCTTGCCGAGGTTTTTCCGCAGAGGTTTCAACCACGCCGTCGCGTCAATCAGCTGGACCTTGCCCTTGCGGGCCTCTGCCTTGCGATTGCTGAGCACCCAAATGTAAGTCGCGATACCGGTGTTGTAGAAGATGTTCAGCGGCAGCGCGATGATGGCCTCAAGCCAATCATTCTCGATGACCCAGCGCCGCACATTGCTCTCACCCGATCCCGCATCGCCCGTGAACAGAGATGAGCCATTGTGGACCTCGGCGATCCGGCTGCCGACCTTGGTGGCCTTCTTCATCTTGCTCAGCATGTTGGCTAGAAACACCATCTGGCCATCGCTCGAGCGCGTGATCAGGCTGTACTCGGGATCGCCATCGTGCTCGATCACGAAGCGGGGGTCGGTGATGTCCTTCTTGCCGCCGAGCCGGTCCAGATCGGATTTCCAGCTCTTGCCGTAGGGAGGGTTCGAAAGCATGAAATCGAACTCACTCGATGGGAATGCATCGCTGGAGAGCGTCGAGCCATACTTCATGTTCTCGGCTTCGGCCCCTTCACCCTTTAGGATGAGGTCCGCCTTGCTGATGGCGAATGTCTCGGGATTGACCTCCTGCCCGTAGAGGTGGACCGACACCTCTTTCCCGTGGTCGGTCGCCAACTTGATCAGCGTCTCTTCCGCGACCGTCAGCATGCCTCCCGTGCCGCAGGCACCATCGTAGACGAGATAGGTGCCGGACTGAATTTCATCCGCGATCGGCATGAAGATCAGGTACGCCATGAGCTCGACCACGTCGCGAGGCGTGAAGTGTTCTCCGGCCTCCTCGTTGTTCTCCTCGTTAAACCGCCTGATCAGTTCCTCGAAAATTGTTCCCATGGAGTGATTGTCGAGACCCGGCAGACGCACACTGCCGTCCTGGTGCAGCACAGGCTTGGGGCTGAGATTGACCGACGGGTCGAGGAACTTCTCGATCAGGAAACCGAGCGCGTCCGCTTCGACGAGCGTCGGGATCTGATTGCGGAACTTGAACTTGTCGAGTACCTCCTGGACGTTCGGGGAGAACCCGTCGAGGTAGGCCTCGAAGTCTGACTTCAGCTGCTGGCGGCGCGCGCGCGAGGTAAGGTCGCGAAGCCGAAATTGGGATGTGTTGTAGAATGCCTCGCCGGACGCCTGACACAGAGCTGCGTGCTGATTAGCGACTCCTGCCTTGTCCAGCTGCACCTTCATGGCCAAGACCGCATCCTTGGTCGGTTCAAGCACGGCATCTAGCCGACGAATGACCGTCATTGGCAGGATGACGTCCCGGTATTTGCCGCGAACATAGACATCGCGCAGAACATCGTCGGCGATGTTCCAGATAAAATTGCTGATGTTCAGATCGCTCACTCGGGCCCCCTCACGGTTTGGTCTGTACAGCTTTCTTCTGCAGATCGATCCAGCTATCGAGGTCCGATCTCTTGAAGCGCCATGCGCCGGCCACCTTGAACCCCGGCAGGTCGCCACGCTTGGCGAGCCGGTAGACCGTCTTCTCGTCGACGTTCAGGTAGCCAGCCACATCCCGGACGGTCATGGCCTGGTCCGGCGAATCCGCCATCGTCGAGCCCTCGCTGTTTTCTAGACCATAGCAGGGGAAACCAGGGCAAACTAGTCCATACTGGGCAAGGGCAGGTGAAGGCATCCCTGACGGCTATGTTCGGGGACTACAAGTAGTGGCCCATAGCGGCCGGACCTCGGCTGGGGCATTAGCGCGGCAGCATGAGCGAAGAGCAGAGCAAAGCCGATCTGCGCGCCAGTTCGCTCAGACACCAACCGAATGCGAAGCGCTCCGCCGAGCGAGTTTGTGGAAGAGTCCTCTCCCTCCGCCAACATCCCGACACAACCCGTTCTCCGCCTGTTCACATGGCCGAAATTTCTCGTTAATTTCAAGGGTTGTAGCCGGGAGGCTCTTCACCTTCGCGGCCCCTGAGCAGCTATGAAGCCGGTCTCTCCGCGCCAATACTCTCCGAACCTCTTCACCTCGGGGTCCAAGGTGAAGAGGTTCAAGTCGCTGAATTGTCTTCATCTTTTTCGCACCGTTTTCCGGCCAGTTGGCGCAACCTGTTGGGTTCCGAGCTAACCCCGCATCTAACTCAGGAAAAAGATTCCAAGGCAGCTTGCGCTCTGCCGCACGTCTGCCACAAATGTGGCTCGATATCGAGCAATACGCCCAGATGAAACGCAAGTGTTTCGGCGTCTCCAGGGGTTATGTCATCGAACGCCAACTCAGTAACCCACTCGCCAACAAATGTGGACCAGGCGTTCAGCTCTTCAAACGCGGCAGCGGCGATCATCAAGATGCGAAGCTCGTTCACAGGTGAAAGGACGGCTCTGGATCGTCGCCGAATAACCCGCGCTAGTATTCGTACCTCTCGGGCGAGTTCGCCACTTCTCGCGGCCGACGCTGCGGTGGCCAGCCCGGAGAGCATGGCGAATGCGTCCGCGTCTCCTTCTCCTGCCCTGATAAGGTACTGAGCTTCCCGGATGGTCTTGGCGGCAAGCGCGACCGACTCCAGGCTAATACTAAAGAGGGGCGTGAAATTTACGAGAGCAATAAAGGACCTAAAGTCGCCGTCGGCGTTCTCCAGATCCTTCCGGATTAGCTCTTCGATCTCAGACGGTGGTGCCCTGTACACCGCACACGCGCCTTCAAGCGGGCCCGGCAAGAACGCGAAAGGAACCGCCATCCGCCTCTTTAGGCTATCCGGCGAATCTCCTACGACCAGCTCGAGAAGTTCGCCGGGCTTGATGCTCTCGAGGTCAGCTTCCACCGCCCCTACCACGCGTCCGACGAGTTCGTTGTGCAGTCGCCCCGGCCCAATGAAGTCTGGTAGCCAACGCGGCTCCCGCCGTAAGTCAATCAGCGTCTGTTCGTAAAAATACGGCCCTCGGCCGAGGTTCGAGAACTCCTCGGCGATCGACAAGTCGACGCCGCCCTCGACAATATTCTGCTCAATCAGGGACGCTTGGGCAATGGCTGCCATCCGACGCCAGAACGGTGGCCGAGACCTCAGGATGCCCGCACGCGCGATCGTGCCGTCGACAAAGGCCACAAGACTGGACAAGAGCTGCATGCGCCCTTGCTCTGCATTCGGGTCGTCATCCCGAAGCTGCCGGGCGATGCCCGTGAGGCTGCCGGCAAGGCCGGGGCAGGTCGACAACAATCTGATCCCTAGTTCAAATCCTCCCACCTGTGAGACCCGATCACCGCTCTCGGCGAGTCGGGCAAAGACGTCCTCAAGAGTTTGAGGCGGATAGTCGGACAGGTCTATCTGCTGTTGAACATGAGGATGAGAAGCCATCAGGAGAGCGAATTTGAGCCCGAGGGGCTGATCCCAGGAAAGCAGATCCTCTATATGCCTTCTTGCTCCCCCGGATAAGTAGTCGGAGAGCGACAACTCATCTTCGAGCGAACTGTCCGCCATCAGCGCTCCTGGGACATCTGAGTTGGCTTTGTAACG
>QKPN01000003.1 GCA_003258405.1 Rhodobacteraceae bacterium DSL-40
TGACTGAGTTTTGAATCAGGCTCTGAGTAGGATGGAGCATCATGAGCAGGACCACGAACAAGTTTTCCCCTGAAGTGCGAGAGCGGGCCGTGCGGCTGGTTCTTGACACCGAGGCCCGGCATCCGTCGCGCTGGCAGGCGGTGATGTCGATTGCAGCGAAGATCGGCTGCACCGCACAGACCCTGAACGAGTGGGTCAAGAAGGCGGAGGTTGACAGCGGCCGCCGCGCAGGCATCCCAACCGAGACAGCGGAGAAGATGAAGGCGCTCGAGCGAGAGAACCGTGAGCTGCGCCAGGCGAACGAGATCCTCAGGAAGGCGTCAGCGTATTTTGCGATGGCGGAGCTCGACCGCCGGTCAAAGTGATGGTGGATTTCATCGAGGCGCATCGTGATGCGCACGTGGTCGAGCCGATCTGCGCGATTTTGCCGATCGCCCCTTCCACCTACTACGATCACTTGGCGAAACGGGCCGATCCGGCGCGTCGTTCGGATCGTGCACGTCGGGACGATGCTCTGCGGCCCGAGATCCGGCGCGTCTACGGCGTCCGCAAGATCTGGCACCAATTGCGCCGCGAGGGGTTCGACGTCGCCCGCTGCACAGTGGCACGGCTGATGAAGGACATGGATATTCAAGGCATCATCCGCGGCAAGCCGCACCGCACGACGTCGAACCCCTCGCGCGCAATCGGTGACTGGATCCAGTTCTACAACCACAGACGCCCGCATCAGGCACTTGCCATGCGGACACCAGCGGAGGCATTCAGATTAGCAGCTTAAACTGCACAGATTCCGCTGTGTCGACACAGGTTCCTCTTCATGACAGCTTCTCCGTTTAGTGACATACCAGAAGATGCCTTGAGACGCGGACGCTACCAAGAACATTCACATGCTTACCTAACGTTGTTCGCAAAAAAGTACCAGTTCGAGATGTCTACATCCGACCCATCAACCGTGCTGTTTAGATTTCAACAAGCGAAACATGCCCTTTTTTTGGGTGAAATAGATGATCGTTCAATCAATTACTTGTCGGACTTGCTCCGATCCGATCACCGAGTAATAACAACGGATCAAGGTCAGGCCGCACATCTTGCATCAAGGGTTAAGAGGAAGACCTCTGTGCATTTTGATCGAAATCAATCAGATTATATCTATCTTACAGATCACCTTCGCAGACCTATCGGCTCATCCTATGCGAGACGCCGCAATCTAATATCAAATGTTCGCCGAAATCTTGATGTCTGCGTTCGTGAGATGAAGCTTAACGAGACACCGACGGCAAAGTCCTTAGTGCAGGCGTGGTATGCTATCCGTAGATTTACGGCCAACAAAGACGAACGAGATGCTTGCATTGATGCAATTAACAGAGCATCTGAACTTAATTTAGAGGTTTTCGTCATGGAGGTTAATGGCGATCTAGAAGGCATTTCTATTATTGACCCCACACCAAGAGAATCCATAATAGTACTATTTCAGAAATGCCTTAGAGGTTTCAGCCGATCTGATGAATATTTCTATACCCAGTTGGCTGAGAAATATTCTGATACTCCCTATATCAACGCTGGGCAAGACCTTGGCATGACTGGTCTAAAGTTTTTCAAGTCTTCTATGAAGCCATACGAAATACGGCACAAATGGTATGTTCAAACGAGCTAGCTGAGAAAGGTAAGCGCAAATCCGACTGCAAGCCCGCAAATGCCTAGAGCATAAAATAGTGCAGATGAAATAAATAGTGCTCGCATTTGCCCAGAAAATATATGTCTACCCCCGTAGAATAAATTATCTATAGTTGCCTTTCCATCAGCAAAATCTCTTACATTTCTGTCAATGTGCTCCACAACATCAACGCATATGTCGTTTTTTCTAAGGATAACAATAAACGCAAGAAATGACGAAATAATTAAGCATGCACTAGACGCGAAAATTGTCATACTGGATATTTTCGAGAATTCAGCTACCGCTGCGACTGCAATAGATGCAATGGCTATTGAAGGGCCGGAAGTGGCCGGTGTAGACAATACTAAATTGTTCACCACATGGGATTGCTCAAAGAAAAAGTCGTAAGTTTTATTTCTCTTTTTTATCCAATAGTCTAGCTCTGGACGGCTTAGCTCGCTGGCTGAGACGCTTCGTTGAGCTGCTTCTGGGTGAAGCTTGCTTCTGTCATCTCGAACAGAGTTCGTCACGGTTCGCTCACTGGTTGCCTAGTCGTTGTACGCTTGCATACTCGAAGTATTGATTCAATTGGCTGTTTCTGGTTTCGCTTTAAGGCGCGGCCGCTGCGCCTCCCGGCCAGGTCGAGGAGCGCATTTCCTCGAGCCGCGAAACCGTGCGGTGAAACTCGAAAGCACCCGCGCCTTCCGTATAGAGTGCCTCGGGCGGCGCCGCCGCCGAGCAGACCAGCAGGACCTTGGCCTCGTAGAGCGCATCGATCAGCGTGACGAAGCGTTTCGCTTCATTGTTGTTCGCTCGCGACAGCGCCGGGATGCCCTCCAGGATCAGTACCTTTATCCGCTGCGCGATGGCGAGATAGTCCGCCGCGCCGAGCGGCCGGGCGCAAAGATCGGCAAAGCTCGCCCACGCCACTCCATGCGCATGCCGCGGCAGACGCACCGTACGGCCCTGCACCGCAATCTCCAGCGGCGCGCCGGCCTCACCGGCGTGGCTGGCCCAGGCCGCATCGAGTGCCGCGCGCGCCGCGGCATCGTCCGGGCTGAAATAGACCGTCTCACCCATCTCCCGGTCCATACGGTGATCCGTTGCGCTCTCGAGCTGATGGATCTCGAGCTTTTCTTTCAGCATGGCGATGAAGGGCAGGAAGAGATGCCGGTTGAGCCCATCCTTGTAGAGGTCATCCGGATGCCGGTTCGAGGTCGTCACCACGACGACGCCGCGCTCGAACAGCCGCTCGAAGAGACGCCCCACCAGCATCGCATCGGTGATGTCGGTGATCTGCATCTCGTCGAAGCAGAGCAGCGTGGCGGCATCGGCGATCGCATCGGCAACCGGCCGCACCGGATCGGAGGCGCCCTTCTGCCGCGCGGCGTGGATGCCCGCGTGAACCTCCTGCATGAAGGCATGGAAATGTACCCGCCGCTTGGGGCTGACCGGCGCCACATCGAAGAAGAGATCCATGAGCATCGATTTGCCCCGGCCCACATCACCGTAGAGATAGAGCCCGGGCACCACGGTTTCGGGCGTGCGCTCGCGCCCCCAGCCGAAGAAGCCGCGCTTCACCTTCTTCGGCGTCGCAGGATTGTAGTCCTTCAGGCGCATGAAGAGGAGCTGCAGCTTCTCGACCGCAAGCCGCTGCGCCTGATCCGGCGAAAGACCTCCTGCCGCAACCCGCTCGCGGTAAAGGCTCATCGGACCTTGGCTCATTTCCGTCTCCCGGTTCCGGCCGCGCGCGCCTCAGGCCGCAAAATGCAGATTGACGCGCCGGTTGGAACGCCCCTTCTTCTCGATCTTGCCCAGCCGCAGCGATCCGATCTCGCCGGTGCGCCCGACATGCGTGCCGCCGCAGGGCTGGAGATCGACGGTCGCCTCCCCGCTGCCGATACGGATCAGCCGCACCCGCCCCTGACCCGTCGGCGGCTTTACCACCATCGTCTTCACGAGCTCGGGCTGCGCCGCCATGTCCGCATCGGAGATCCACTCCGCCGTGACCGGCAGATCCCGCGCGACCAGGGCGTTGAGCGCGGCCTCCACCGCGGCCACATCTCCGGGCGGCTCGGTCATGTCGAAATCGAGGCGGCCCTTTTCGGCGGTGATCGCCCCACCCGTCACCCCGTAGGGCAGCACGACCGACAGCAGGTGGAGCGCCGTGTGCATCCGCATCATCCGATAGCGGCGGCCCCAGTCGAGCCGCAGCGTCACGGCCTCGCCGATGGCCGGAAGCGGCGCATTGTCCGCCACGAGATGCAGGATGCGCAGCCGGTCCCGCCCGGGGTGGATCGCCCCTGTCACGTGCAGTTCCTCCCCCGAAGCCGTCACAAGCACGCCCGTGTCGCCCTCCTGCCCGCCCGAGGTTGCGTAGAAGATCGTCCGATCAAGCTCCACGCCCCCTTCGGCAACGGCCGTAACCACCGCCGCGCATTCAGTCGCGTATGGATCGTCACGGAACAGGAATTCGGTCATGTCGGCCCCGGAAATTCAGCACCTCCCTCCCTGCCAGCCCCCGCTCCCGGAGACAAGCCCCGAGACCTGCGCGATGCCGGCCGCCCCCCTTGGCGCGGCGCGCCCGGAAAGCCTTTTCGACGCGATTGACTCGTCCGCGACCGCGCGATAATCGGCCCGATCCGTCAGTGGGGGTACACCATGAAAAGCGCTGTCAAACCGATCTTGTCACCGCTTCTGGTGGCCGCCTGCACGATACTCCTCATGAGCTTCGCCATTCGCGCGAGCTTCGGCCTCTTCCAGATCCCGATCTCCGAAAGCTTTGGCTGGCCTCGGGCCGATTTCTCGCTCGCCATCGCGATCCAGAACCTCGCCTGGGGTATCGGGCAGCCGATCTTCGGTGCGATCGCCGAACGCTTCGGCGACCGTCGCGCCATCGCGATCGGTGCCGTTGTCTATGCACTCGGCCTCGTGCTTTCGGCCAGCGCCGTCACGCCCGAGGGCCACCAGCTTCTCAACATCCTGATCGGCTTTGGCATCGCCGGCACCGGCTTCGGCGTGATCCTCGCCATTGTCGGACGGACAAGCTCACCCGAACGTCGCTCGCTCATGCTTGGCATCACGACCGCTGCGGGCTCAGGCGGCCAGGTCGTGGGTCCGCTCGCCGCCGAGGCGCTCCTCAGCGTCATGCCCTGGTCCTCGGTCTTCCTGATCTTTGCTGCGGCGATCCTTGCGACCCTGCTCCTGCTTCCGATCCTGCGCACGCCCCAGGTCATTCCCCATGTTCCGGGAGAGCGAAGCATGAGTTCGGTGGTCGGCGCCGCGGTGCGGGACCCGAGCTTCATCCTCATCTTTCTCGGCTTCTTCTCCTGCGGCTATCAGCTCGGCTTCATCACCGCGCATTTCCCCGCCTTCATCACCGAGGTCTGCGGCCCGATCGACCCCAGCGGGGTGCTCGCGGGGCTCGGCATAACCACCACCTCCGCGCTCGGTGCGCTTGCCATTGCGCTGATCGGCATCGCCAATATCGGCGGCACGATCGCAGCGGGGATGCTCGGCCAGCATTTCCGCAAGAAATATCTGCTGGCCCAGATCTACCTCGCCCGCACCATCGTCGCCGGGGCCTTCATCCTCACCCCGATGACGCCCGCCACCGTCGTGCTCTTCTCGCTCGCCATGGGGGCACTCTGGCTTGCAACCGTGCCGCTTACGAGCGGCCTCATCGCCCAGATCTATGGTCTGCGCTACATGGGCACGCTCTATGGCCTCGTCTTCCTCAGCCACCAGATCGGCGGATTCATGGGAGTCTGGCTCGGCGGCGCGCTCTATGACATCACCGGAACCTACGATCTCGTCTGGTGGGTCGGCGTTGGTGTCGGCGCGTTCTCGGCGGTTGCTCATCTCCCCGTGCGGGAGACCCCGGCGGTGCCGGCAATGGCATAACCGCTGACGCAGCCATCAATGCTGCGCTGCAACCAAAGAGACTGTTTACAGTTGCGCCAGATCAAGGTCATATCCCCTGTATGCGTGGAATTTCAGTCGCGAAACGAGGGAGAGAGCGTATGGCACTTACCGAGAAAGACATCCGCATCGTGCAGGAAAGCCTTCCCGCGATCAGAGCCCATCTCGAACCGGCGTCGATGAAATTCTACGAGAACCTCTTCAAGATCGCCCCCGAACTCCGCCCGCTTTTCCGCGAGGATCTGGCGGGCCAGGGAATGAAGTTCTTCTCGACGCTCAACACCGTCTTCGACATGCTGCACGAGCCGAAGACGGCCGACGCGGAGATGAGTGATCTCGCGGGCTCGCATGCGACCTTGGGGGTGAAGGCAAGCCACTTTGCGCCAATGCGCGAGGCGCTGCGCGTGACGCTCGAGGAAACGCTCGGAGCCGATTTCACACCCGAGATGAGCGAAGCCTGGCTCAAGGCCTATGATGAAGTCGCCGACGGCATGATCGCCCGAGCTCATCTCCGCTGAGCCTCACGCGCCTGCAACGGCCTTCCCCGGACTTCGGCCCGGAGAAGGTGGTTGTCTTTGGTCTCAGACGACGGCTTCTGCCGGCGGCTCCACCACCTTGCGATAGAGATGCCAGGTGCCATGGCCGAGCACCGGCAGCACGATGACAAGCCCGAGGAAGAACGGGATCATCGCCACCACCAGGGATGCCGCCACGATCCAGGCCCAGGCAAACATCGCCCGCGGATTGCTCCGCACCGAATCGACGCTGGTGATCATCGCCGTCACGAAATCCACCTGCCGGTCGATCAGCATGGGGATAGAGATCGCCGTGATCGAGAACAGGCAGAAGGCGATGATGAAGCCGATAATCGTGCCGAAGAACAGCAGCGCCAGCCCACTTCCCGTGCTGAACAGGATATCGATGTCGGAATAGACCGCAAACTGCATCCGGCCGAGCATGAGCGCCACAAGCATGTGCGCCACCCAGATCCAGATCATGAAGCCCGCGAGCACCACGAAGGCCATTGACGGCATCTGCCCGTTCCGTTGCCCCCAGACCGAGGCGAGGATCTCGTTCCAGGCGAGGGGCTGTCCCAGTTCACGCCGGCGGCTCACCTCATAGAGGCCAACCGCCACGAACGGCCCGATGAGCGGAAAGGCGAAGGCCAGTGGAAAGATCCAGAGATGCTGCTGCCAGACCGACAGCTGGAGCAGGATGAAGATCCCGGCGAGGGCATAGACGCCGCCGAAGAAGAGACCGAATCGCGGCACGGCCCGAAAATCCGCCCACCCTTCGGAGAGGGCGGCATAGACGTCCTCGACACTGATGTGCCGCACTTTCGGACGTGGAGCCGCGACCGTTTCGCTGATTGTCGTTTGCATCTGCAAACTCCCCCTGTTGCGGGTTTTCTCACCCATTTTCTATCCCCAGAGTAGATCGACCCGGGGACGAAAAACAACAGGAAGACGAGGCCGCCGGACGGCCGAGGCATCAATCCTCGGCCTGTGCCTCGGCGCGGCTCTTGCCTGCGACCTGCATCGCGAGGGCGGCCGCCATGAAGGCGTCGAGATCGCCGTCGAGCACACCCTTGGTGTCCGAGGTTTCCTCGTTGGTGCGCAGATCCTTCACCATCTGGTAGGGCTGCAGCACATAAGAGCGGATCTGGTTGCCCCAGCCCGCATCGCCCTTGGCTTCATGCGCCGCGGTGATCGCCTCGTTGCGCTTGCGGAGTTCCATTTCGTAGAGCCGCGACTTCAGCGCCGCCATGGCGTTGGCGCGGTTCTGGTGCTGCGACTTCTCGGAAGACGTCACCACGATGCCGGTCGGGATATGCGTGATGCGCACCGCCGAATCGGTGGTGTTGACATGCTGTCCGCCTGCGCCCGAGGAGCGATAGGTGTCGACGCGGATATCGGCCGGATTGACCTCGATCTCGATGTTGTCGTCCACCACCGGATAGACCCAGACCGACGAGAAGGAGGTATGCCGCTTCGCCGCCGCATCGAAGGGGGAGATGCGCACCAGCCGATGCACGCCCGATTCCGTCTTCAGCCAGCCATAAGCGTTCGGCCCCTTGATCTGATAGGTCACCGACTTGATGCCAGCCTCATCGCCGGCGCTCTCCGACATGAGCTCGACCTTGTAGCCATGCTTCTCCGCCCAGCGGACATACATGCGCGCGAGCATCGCCGCCCAGTCACAGCTCTCTGTTCCGCCCGCGCCCGCATTGACCTCGAGGAAGGTGTCGTTGCCATCGGCCTCGTTGTCGAGCAGCGCTTCGATTTCCTTCTGGGCTGCGCGATCGCGCAACGCCCGGATCGCCTCCTCAGCCTCGGCCACGACCTCGCTGTCGCCCTCCGCCTCGCCAAGCTCGATGAGCTCCGACTGGTCCGCGAGTTCCTGGGCCAGCGCCTTGTAGCCCTCGATCGCATCCGAGAGCATCTGCCGGTCGCGCATCAGCGCCTGCGCCCGAGCCGGGTCGTTCCAGAGGTCGGGATCTTCCGACATGGCATTGAATTCCTCGAGCCGGTGCTCCGCCGTCTCCCAGTTCAGCCGCTGACGCAGAAGGTCCAGGGACTTCTCGATTTCACCGACCTGCTGTGCGGTCTCTGCGCGCATGGATTGCCCCGTGTCTGATTGTCTCCGATCCGCGACGACCATCCAGCAGGTCGCGCGGCGTGGCGCACGTTCTAGCGGGCCGCCCTCAAGGGGTAAAGAGGCTCGCCGCACCAGCCAGCCCCAGGATCCGGGCCCCAGCCCTGTGGAGCAGGGCCGGGGGCCTTGCGTTGCGGATCAGTAGAGTCCGCCGCTCGACATCGATCCCAGCGAGGGATTGCTCGGCAGAACCTTGGTCTGTCCGCCCCGCACCTGAACCCGCTCGACCGCGGCCCGGCTCACGCCCTCGTAAAGCGGCACGTCCGCGCCCATCCGCCAGCCGCCGTCGACCGTCTGGCCATAACCGCCGACCACCGTCTGCTGACCGTCCTTGATATATTCCGACTGGACGTTCGGCCCGGTGGCGTTGTCCGCGAGCCGCTGACCGGTCGAGCGGTCGATCTTGATGAAATACCCGCCCGGCGGCACCGGGAATTTGACCGGACCCTGCCCCGCCAGCGCGACCTTGATGAACTCGGCGAAGACCGGCGCGCAGAGCGTGCCGCCGAAGGCCGTGCGCCCGAGCGGAGTGGGCGAATCGTAACCCATGTAGCAGCCAGCGGCGATCCGCGGGCTGTAGCCTACATACCAGACGTCCTTTGCATCGTTCGTCGTGCCGGTCTTGCCCGCGAGATTGAGGCCGAGCGACCCCACCGCAACGCGGCTCGTGCCCCGGCTCACCGCGCCCTGGAGCATCGAGGTGATCTGATAGGCGGTGATCGCGTCCATGATCCGCTCGGCATGGGACTGGACGCTCGGCGCGGGCGCCGCAGCAAGGAAATCCGCCTGGCAATCGACGCAGTCACGCTTGTCGTGGCGGTAGATCGTCTTGCCGTAGCGGTCCTGTACCCGGTCGACGAGCGTCGGCTCGACCCGAAGCCCACCATTGGCGAACATCGCATAGGCGGCGACCATCTTGTAGAGCGTCGTCTCGCCCGCCCCCAGGGAATAGGACAGCAGGTGCGGCATGTTGTCGTAGACGCCGAAGCGCTCGGCATATTCCGCCACCGTGTCCATGCCCACATCCTGCGCGATGCGGACCGTCATCAGGTTGCGCGACTGCTCGAGGCCGACGCGGATCGGCGCGGGGCCGTAGTATTTCTCCGAGGAGTTCTGCGGCCGCCAGATGCCCGCCGCGGTCGCGACCTCGATCGGCGCGTCGACGACGATGGTCGCGGGGCTGTAGCCCTTGTCGAGCGCCGCAGCGTAAACGAAGGGCTTGAAGGAGGAGCCGGGCTGCCGCAACGCCTGCGTCGCGCGGTTGAAGACGCTCGACTGATAGGAAAAGCCGCCCTGCATGGCGAGAACACGGCCGGTCTGGGTGTCCATGGCCACGAAACCGCCCTGGATAGCCGGAATCTGGCGGTAGGACCAGTGATCGAAGGCCCCGTCCTTCTCGACCGCCTTCACGAAGACCACGTCGCCCACGTCCCACATGTCGTCAGGACCGGTCGCGTTGCGGTAGCGGCCGTTCTCCGTCTTGATCCGCGCCCAGCTTGCATCCGAGAAGCTGAGATAGTGCCCGTCTTCATCCTCGGGCACGTCCTCGATGCCGATGCGCGCCGAGCTTTCGCCGATCGCGAGCACCACCGCCGGATGCCAGCCCTCGATGTCGCGCGGCACGCGGGTGCCACGAAGTGCGCGGCGCCAGCCGGCCTCGTCCGCCGCGTCAAGCTTCGCGGGATCTATGGTGGCGACCGGGCCGCGATAGACCTTGGTGCCACGGTCGTATTTCTCGAGCCCTTCGCGCAGCGCCTTGGCCGCGGTCTCCTGATATTCCGGATTGACCGAAGCGCGGATCGTGAGGCCCCCGGTAAAGAGCGCCTCGTCCCCGAGGCTTGCCGAAAGCTCGCGACGGATCTCGTCGGTGAAATAGCCGCGCGGCGGCATCTGACTCCGGGCGGACGGAATATCGCCGCTCTGCACCGTCTTCAGATCTTCGGCCTCGGCAGCGGTCGCTTCCTCGGCGGTGATGTAGCCATTCTCGCGCATCTGATCGAGCACATAGTTCCGTCGGGCGACGGCGCGGCTCTTCTCTCGAACCGGGTGCAGCGCGCTCGGGGCCTGCGGCAGTGCCGCGAGATATGCAATCTCGGCGAGCGAGAGCTCTTCGAGCGACTTCCCGAAGTAGGATTGCGCCGCGGCCGTCACGCCGTAGGAGTTCTGACCGAGAAAGATCTCGTTGAGATAAAGCTCGAGGATCTGGTCCTTGGTGAGCGTCGACTCAAGCCGGGTGGCGAGGATGATCTCCTTCACCTTGCGCTCGCCGGACCGGTCCCCGGTGAGCAGGAAGTTCTTCATCACCTGCTGGGTGATCGTCGAGGCGCCGCGCAGACGCTCGCCGCGTGCGGCGCCGTAGATCGCCGCTGCGATGCCGCGCGGATCGAAGCCGTGATGCTCGTAGAAGTTCTTGTCTTCGGCCGAAATGAACGCCTGCTTGATCCGGTCGGGGATCTCGTCGACCGGCGTGAAGATACGCCGCTCGCGGGCGAATTCGTCCATGAGCTGCCCCTCGCCGGAGTAGATCCGGCTGAGCGTCGCAGGCTCGTAGCGGGCGAGCTGGGCATGATCCGGCAGATCCCTGCCGTAGATCACGAAGATCGCGATGATACCTGCAAGCGCCATCAGGGAACCGATGACGAGCCAGCTGAAGATGAAACCGAAGAAACTTGTAATTGCCCGGAGCACGATTCGACGCCTGAATTGGGAAGGTCGGAACATATCGGAGCGGCGGGCGCAGGTCAAAATGCCCGGACATCAAACTCTCGACACCAGCGGAGCGGCGCCCGCGCCCGTTGAAACCACCTATGCGATAGTCGCTGCCCGCCTCTTCAGCGGCGTTTCTCACGATTACAGGGGCTTGCCGCCCTCCGTCTGCTACCGGACCGTGCAACCCACAAGGCTTCGCCCAGAAAAAAAGCAATTGTCAATTCAAAGGACGAACTCTATATGTGGTACTGTGAGCGCAGAAGACGAATTCTCGTCTCACACTCGTATTTGCCGCATGCGGACGGTGCACCCGGAACGCGAACAGCAGTTCCGGAAGGATCCGGCTCCCGTGCGTCAGGCGCTCGCGCCAGAAGGATATAACGCGGGAGCAGTCCCGAAGAAACGTTGGCGCCCCCGTTTGCGGCGGGCGCCGGAAAGAAGAGCGGTGACTTGCGCTGACCTCGAGCAGACGCCCATGATGCCAAGGCCGTTGAACGGCCTGCACGGGTTTGTCGCTCCAGCCCCCGCCACAGCCCAACCAACGTGCAGATGCGGCTTGTCCCGAGGGGGACGGAGGCCTGCCGTTCGTGAAAGAAACCATGACAAAGAAAATGCTTATCGACGCCACGCACGCGGAAGAGACGCGTGTGGTCGTCCTCGATGGAAACAAGGTTGACGAGTTTGACTTTGAATCTCTGAACAAGAGACAGCTCGCTGGCAACATCTACCTCGCGAAGGTTACGCGCGTAGAGCCCTCGCTTCAGGCTGCCTTCGTCGACTACGGCGGAAACCGGCACGGGTTTCTCGCGTTCTCGGAAATCCACCCGGATTACTACCAGATCCCCAAGGCCGATCGCGAAGCGCTGATCGCCGAGGAAGCGGCGTTCGCCAACGAAGCCGAGGAAGAGCCGGCCAAGGAAACCCGCGAGGCCTCCTCGTCCCGCTCGCGCGGTGGCAAGTCCCGCAGCCGGCGCCGCAGCCAGCCCGCCGAAGAGGGCAGCCCCGCCCGCGACGACGCCGTGATCGCCTCCGAGGTCATCGAGATTCCCTCCGACGACGCTCCGGTCGCGGCTCAGCCCGCGGGCAGTGACACGTCCGAGGCAGGCGACGACGTTGCCGTCGCCGCCGAGCCCGGCTCAAGCCTCGAAGCCACCCTTCCGCCCGCCTTCGAGGCGGCGCCCGAGGCAGACGGAGCCGCCGAAACATCCCTCGCACCCGGGTCTGAAGGCCCTGGCGTGGCACCCGCCGCGGCAGAAATCGAGGAAGCGCCTCAGGAACAGCCCGCAGAGGCCGAAGCCGATGACGACGCTGATAGCGACGACGACTCCGGCGACGATGCGGAAGCGGACGACACGGCCGAGGCCCAGGACGAATACGAATCCGTTGGCGGTCAGGATCACGTCCATGAGGAGCGCCCGGTCCGCAAGCCGCGCCCGCGGCGGTACAAGATCCAGGAAGTCATCAAGGTCCGCCAGATCCTGCTGGTGCAGGTCATCAAGGAAGAGCGCGGCAACAAGGGCGCCGCGCTGACCACCTATCTCTCGCTCGCGGGCCGCTACTGCGTGCTCATGCCCAACACCGCGCGTGGGGGCGGCATCAGCCGCAAGATCACCAACGCGGCCGACCGCAAGAAGCTCAAGGAAATCTCCGCCTCGATCACCGTGCCGGAAGGCGCGGGCCTTATCATCCGCACTGCGGGCGCCAACCGCACCAAGACCGAGATCCGGCGGGACTACGAATACCTCCTGCGCCAGTGGGAGCAGATCCGCGAGCTCACGCTCAAGTCCATTGCGCCGTGCCTCATCTACGAGGAAGGCAGCCTGGTGAAGCGGGCGATCCGCGACCTCTACAGCCGCGACATCGACGAGGTGCTCGTCGATGGCGAGCGCGGCTACCGCGAGGCCAAGGATTACATGAAGATGCTCATGCCTTCGCACGCGAAGAACGTGAAGCACTACGCCGACGCCCTGCCCCTCTTCTCGCGCTTCCAGGTAGAGAGCTACCTCGCGGGCATGTTCAACCCGGTGGTCCAGCTCAAGTCGGGCGGCTACATCGTCATCGACGTGACCGAGGCGCTCGTCGCCATCGACGTGAACTCGGGCCGCGCCACGCGGGAAGCCTCGATCGAGGACACCGCGCTCAAGACCAACCTCGAGGCGGCCGAGGAAGCCGCGCGGCAGATGCGGCTCCGCGATCTCGCGGGCCTCATCGTCATCGACTTCATCGACATGGACGAGCGCAAGAACAACGCCGCCGTCGAGAAGAAGCTCAAGGACAAGCTCAAGACCGACCGCGCCCGCATCCAGGTCGGCCGCATCTCGGGCTTCGGTCTCCTGGAAATGTCGCGCCAGCGGCTCCGGCCCGGCATGATCGAGGCAACGACGAAGTCCTGCCCGCATTGCCATGGCACCGGCCGCGTGCGGTCCAACGATTCCGTCGCTCTCGCCCTTCTGCGCGAGATCGAGGAGGAAGGCGTCCGCCAGCGTTCGAAGGAGGTGCTCATCGTCGCCCCCGTCGAGATCGCCAACTACCTGCTCAACCAGAAGCGCGAGCACATCACCATGGTCGAGGCGCGCTTCGGTCTCTCGGTGCGCGTCGAGGGTGACGCGGCAATGATCAGCCCCGACTACCGTCTGGAGCGGTTCAAGACCGCCTCGCGGATCGTCACCGTCCCCGAAGGCACGGCCGTGATGGCGCCCATCGTGGAAATGGACGACTTCGAGGAGCCCGAGGTCGAGGAAGAAGAGACCGCAGCGGTCGAAGCCGAAACCAGCGAAGAGACAGGCGGCTCCAACGGCAACGGCGAGGAAAAATCCTCCGCCGGCGGCAAGAAGAAGCGCCGCCGTCGCCGTCGTGGCGGTTCCAAGAACAGCCGGGACGAAGCCGAGACGCAGAACGGCGATGCAACGTCGGACGAGGCCGATGCGAACGGTGCTCAGGAGGACGGTTCATCCGTCTCCGAACAGGCGCCGGAGCCCGTCGCAGCCGATGCCGATAGCGAGACGCCCGCAAAGCGGGATGCCTTTGGCGAGGTGATCGACCTTGAGGCAGAGACCGGCCCCGAGATCGTGAGCGTTCCGGAATCCGACAGCAGCGCTCGCCCCTCGCGCCGGCGGCGCGTGAGCCAGCCGGCAGCCGCGGTCATCGCCGAAGCCGGCATCACGCTGGGCGAGGATGGCCCGGCCCCCGAGGAGGTCACCCCCGAAGCCGCCCCGTCGGCGGAGCCGGTTGCTGCGGAGACGCAGGCCTCCGACGAGACCGGCCATAGCGATGCGCCGGAGGAGGACGCCCCGCGCGCCGAGGTTTCGGCCGATCCGGTAACCGAAGCCTTCGCCGATCCCGCGCCGCAGCCCGTGACCGACGATGCGCCCCAGCACGTCGAGGCAAACTCTGAAGCCCCGGTTCCGGCCGAGGAACTACCGGCAGCCGAGCCCTTCGAGCCCGCGCCTGAAGCGGAAGAGACCGCAGAGGCGGCCCCGATCGTCGTCGCAGACGCCGCTCCGGCCGCTGAAGAGATCGTCGTCTTCGCCGAGGAGGCCGAACCGGCAGCCGCCCCTGTTGCGGCAGCCCCGCCGGAAGAAGAGACCCCCGCTCCGGCCTTTGACGACGGCATTGCCGCGGCACCGCTGGAGCAGGAGCCGGCGCCGCTCCAGGTTATCGAGGAGGCCGAGCTCGTCGGCGCGGTGGGCGAAGACGCCCCGGCAAGCCCTCAGGCCAACCGCAGCGAAGAGAAGCGCCGCGGCTGGTGGTCCCGGAACTGATCCGGAAAGTTCGAGGGGCGCGCCGGCATCGGCGCGCCCCCATTTCGTTTACGGTTTCAGGTTGAAACTGGTTGCCATGGCAGAGCCGGGCGGGGTCAAGCGCCCGTAACACGGGCCCCCTCCCGCCAGGTCACAAGCCTGCGAAGCCCTTCCTCCATATCCTCGGTGCTGCCGGCGAAGGAAAAGCGCAGGGTCCGGTGCCCTCGCTTCGGATCGAAATCGAGCCCCGGTGTGAGGGCAACACCCGCCTCGCGCAGGATCCGCGCCGCGAGATCACGGCTGTCGGATGTCAGGTCCGAAACATCGGCATAGATGTAGAACGCGCCATCCGGTGCGGTGATCCGCCCGAAGCCTGCCTTCGGCAACCCCTCGAGCAGCAACGCCCGGTTTGCGCCATAGGCCCGCACCTGCGCCTCCAGCTCTTCGCGCGCGCTGAGCGCCCCGAGCGCCACCACCTGGCTCGCGTGGGGCGGACAGATGAACATGTTCTGCGTCAGCCGCTCGATCCGGCGCACATGATCGGGCGGCACCACCATCCAGCCGATGCGCCAGCCGGTCATGCAGAAATATTTCGAGAACGAGTTGATGACATAGACATCATCGCTCACCTCGAGCGCCGAGACCGCGCGGCGCCCGAAATCGATGCCGTGATAGATCTCATCGGAGATGAAGGCGATGCCCAGCTCCGCTGCCGCCCCGATCAGCGCCGCCATCTCTGGCTTCTCGAGCACCGTCCCGGTCGGATTCGCAGGGCTTGCGACCAGGAGCCCGGCGAGATCGGCGCCGAGATCCTCGGGCCTTGGCTGGAACCGGTCTTCGGCGCGCGTCTGGATGCCGACGGGCTCCAGATCCAGGCATTTGAGGATGTTGCGATAGCTCGGATAGCCCGGCTCGCCGATCGCCACCCGCTCCCCCGGCTCGAAGAGGCTGGTGAAGGCGAGCAGGAAGGCCGCCGAGGAGCCGGACGTCACCACCACGCGCGCCGGATCGAGATCGACCCCGTACCAGTCGCCATAGAGCCGCGCGATCCCTTCGCGCAGCGCTGGAATCCCCAGGGCAACGGTGTAGCCGAGCGCGCTCTGCCCGAGCGCCGCGGCGAGCGCCGCCTGGGCCGCCTCCGGCGCGCCGCGCCCGGGCTGGCCCACTTCCATGTGGATCACCCCGCGGCCGGCCGCCTCCTCGCGCCGTGCCGCCTCCATCACATCCATCACAATGAAGGGATCGACCTCACCACGGGTTGATGTCCGCACTCCTGCTCTCCTAACTTGCCTCTCGCATGCGCCTGCCTCACGGGGGGCAGCGTCCCTGCGGACCCCAAGCGGCACGAAAGGGCCCCATGCGACCCGCAATCCGGTTTCTCGCCCTGGCCCTTCTGGCGCTTCGGCTCCTTGCTCCCGCGCCCGCATCGGCCCTCGGACTGATTCGCGATGCCGAGATCGAGCAGACCCTCGAGCGCATCGCCCGTCCGGTGTTCCTCGCCGCCTCGCTCAATCCCGCGATCGTCCGGATCTATATCGTAAACGATCCGGAGATGAACGCCTTTGTCGCCGGCGGGCAGAACATCTTCATCCACTCCGGCATGCTGATGCAGCTCGAAAGCATCGATCAGCTCCGCTCGGTGATCGCCCATGAATCCGGCCATATCGCCGGCGGCCACCTCTCCCGGCGCGATGACGCGCTCCATGGCGCCCGCGGTGTCGCCGCCATCGGCATGCTTGGCGCGGTCGCCGCCACCATCGCGGGCAGCCCGGAGGCCGGCATCGCCCTCGGCGCAGGGGCGACCCAGGCCGCGCAACGCCAGGCCCTCGCCTACAGCCGCGGCGAGGAAGCCGCCGCCGACCAGATGGGCCTGCGCTACATCGCCTCGTCCGGCAGCGATCCGGAAGCGATGCTCGACGTGCTGCGCCACATGCGCAGCCGCGACTTCCAGCGCTCGCTGAGCGCCAACGCCTATCTCCAGACCCACCCGCTCTGGAACGACCGCATCCGGCTGATCGAGGAACGCGTCGCCGAGTTGCCCTCGGGCCGCCCGCCCGACCCCGAGGACGTCTACTGGTACGGCCGCATGGTGGCGAAACTTCGCGGCTTCCTCGAGCCTGTCCGCCAGGTCCGCGCCACCTATCCGGAGAGTGACACCTCCGAGGCGGCCCAGCTCGCCCGCGCCGTGGCACTCTACCGCACCCCCGATCCCGCAGGCGCGCAGGCCGCCGCTGATGCGCTGATCGCCGAGCGCCCGGACGATCCGTACTACCACGAACTCAAGGGCCAGTTCCTGCTCGAGACCGGTCATGCCGAGGCGGCCGTGGCCGCCTATCGCGCGGCGGTCGAGCTCGCGCCGCTCGAGCCGCAGATCCTCGGCGGGCTCGGCCGGGCGCTGCTCAACACCGGCAATTCCGCCGACACGCAGGAGGCCCGCGACACGCTCGCGCTCTCCGTGCGCTACGACAAGGCCAACGAAGGCGTCCTGCGCGATCTTGCGCTGGCCGAGGCCCGCCTCGGCCATGAGGGCGCGGCCTCCCTTGCGACCGCCGAACGCTACCTGCTGCTGGGAGACATCCGCGATGCCGCCCGCAATGCCACCCGCGCCGCCCAGCTCCTGCCCAAGGGTTCACCGGGCTGGCAGCGGGCGGAGGATATGATAGTCGTGATCCGCCGCACGCGCGAAAGAGGACGCCGATGAAACCGAACCGCCTATGCCAGCTCGCCCTGGTCGCCATGCTGATGCTTGCCGCGCCCCTCCGGGCCGAAAGCCCGCTCGCCAATCTCGACGATGCCGATCGCGCCGCCCTGCAGGAGGAAATCCGTAACTACCTCCTCGAAAATCCCGAGATCCTCGTCGAGATGTATTCCCTGCTCGAGGAACGCCAGCGCGCCGCGACGGCCGAGACCGAACAGAGCCTCGTGAGCGACAACGCCAAGGCGCTCTTCGAGGACGGCTTCTCCTATGTCGGCGGCAATCCCGAGGGCGACGTGACCCTCGTCGAATTCCTCGACTACCAGTGCGGATACTGCCGCAAGGCGCACCCGGACGTCGCCCGTCTCATCGAGGAAGACGGCAACATCCGCTGGATCGTGAAGGAATTTCCCATCCTCGGCCCGAATTCCGAGCTCGCCGCCCGTGCCGCGATCTCGGCCAAGCTCGCCGAAGGCGACGAGACCTATGCCCGCCTCCACGAGGCGCTGATGACGAGCCCGCCGGTCACGGAGCAGAACCTCGATGCGATGCTCACCGCCAACGGCCTCGATGCGGCAAAGATCCGCGCCGGGATGGACGCGCCCGAAGTCACCAGGCGCATCGCCGCGACCCATGAGCTTGCCCGCACCCTCAACATCGCCGGCACACCCACCTTCGTGCTCGGGGATGAACTGGTGCGCGGATATGTTCCGCTCGACCAGCTCGAAACCATCGTCGCGAACAAGCGTTCCGACGATTGATGCCCGGATTGGCGCCGTTTTCTTTCTTTCCAGCGAAGAAACATGTCAATATACCGGCTGAGCAGGAACAGAGGACCCAAAGTGGTCCCGGGGAACAGGAACAGAGCACGTCATGAGCAAGAGACCGCAAGAGGCAGATGTCGAATTCATCAAGGCCCTCGCCGAGCTGCTGCGTGAAAACGATCTGACCGAGATCGAAGTAAACCGGGATTTCGGCGAGGATGACAGCCTTTCGGTCCGCGTCGCGCGCGAGATTGCCGCTCCAGCCACCATCGCGGCCCCGGTCCCAGCCTATCACGTCTCTGCACCGCAGCACTCTGCCCCGCCGCCCGCAGGCGCTCCGGCTGCCGCATCGGCGGCCTCTGACCCCTCCGACGATCCGGGCGTTGTGCCCTCCCCCATGGTCGGCACCGTCTACCTCCAGGCAGAGCCCGGCACACCTGCCTTCGTGAAGCTGGGCGACATCGTCGAGGAAGGCCAGACCATCCTCATCATCGAGGCGATGAAGACGATGAACCAGATCCCGGCGCCCCGCGCCGGCCGCGTGAAGCGCATCCTGGTCGAGGACGGCTCGCCCGTCGAATTCGGCGCACCGCTCATCATCCTCGAGTGAGGCGGGCGGCAGCGCAGGAGACGCATCGCATGTTCAAGAAAGTCCTGATCGCCAACCGCGGCGAGATCGCGCTCCGGGTGCACCGCGCCTGCAAGGAGATGGGCGTCCAGACCGTCGCGATCCATTCCACGGCGGATGCCGATGCCATGCATGTGCGCATGGCCGACGAGAGCGTCTGCGTCGGGCCGGCCCCGGCCTCCCAGAGCTACCTCTCGATCCCCAACATCATCTCGGCCTGCGAGATCACCGGCGCCGAGGCGATCCATCCCGGTTATGGCTTCCTCTCCGAGAATGCCAATTTCGTGCAGATCGTCGAAGATCACGGCATCGCCTTCATCGGCCCCTCCGCCGAACATATCCGGCTGATGGGCGACAAGATCACCGCGAAGGACACGATGAAGCAGCTCGGCGTGCCCTGCGTCCCGGGCTCGGACGGCGGCGTTCCGACCGTCACCGATGCCGCCCGGCTTGCCGCCGACATCGGCTTTCCCGTGATCGTCAAGGCAACCGCCGGGGGCGGCGGCCGCGGCATGAAACTCGCGCGCACGGCGGGCGAACTTGAAACCGCCTTCCAGACCGCCCGCAGCGAGGCGAAGGCCGCCTTCGGCAACGACGAGGTTTATCTCGAGAAATACCTCGGCCGTCCGCGCCATATCGAGATCCAGGTCTTCGGCGACGGCAAGGGGCGCGCGGTTCATCTCGGCGAGCGCGACTGCAGCCTGCAGCGCCGCCACCAGAAGGTGCTCGAAGAAAGCCCGTCGCCCGTCATCGACGCCGAAGCCCGCGCCCGCATCGGGGCGGTCTGCGCCGACGCCGTGGCGCGCATCGGCTACTCCGGCGCCGGCACGATCGAATTCCTCTACGAGGATGGCGAGTTCTTCTTCATCGAGATGAACACCCGCCTTCAGGTCGAGCATCCGGTGACCGAGGCCGTCTATGGCGTCGATCTGGTGCAGGAGCAGATCCGCGTCGCGGCGGGCATGCCGATGACCTTCTCGCAGGAGAATCTGGTGCCGAGCGGGCACGCCATCGAATGCCGCATCAACGCCGAGCGCCTGCCGAACTTCCAGCCCTCGCCGGGCAAGGTGAAGACCTACTACGCCCCGGGCGGCCTCGGCGTGCGGATGGACAGCGCGATCTACGACGGCTACGTGATCCCGCCCTATTACGACAGCCTCGTCGGCAAGCTGATTGTCCACGGCCAGAGCCGCGACCTCGCGCTCGCCCGGCTCCGCCGTGCCCTGGCAGAGCTCGTGGTGGACGGGATCGACACGACCACACCGCTCTTCCACGCGCTGCTCGACGAGCCCGACATCCAGCGCGGCGACTACAACATCCACTGGCTGGAGAAGTGGCTCGCCGCCGCGGGCTGATCTCCGAATGCGCGGCCCGGAACAGCCGGAAATCACACCGGATCTGCTGCTCCGGGCCTATGCTGCCGGGATCTTCCCGATGGCGGAATCCGATGGCGCGCGGGAGATCTTCTGGGTCGACCCCGAGCGTCGCGGCATCCTGCCGCTCGACGGGATGCACATTTCCCGGCGTCTTGCCCGCAGCTTCCGCACCCGCCCGTTCGAGATCCGCATCGACAGCGCCTTTGCCGAGGTGCTGGACGCCTGCGCCGCGCGGCCCGAGACCTGGATCAACCCGCAGATCCGCGCGCTCTACATCGCGCTCTTCCGCCTCGGCCAGGCGCATTCCGTCGAGATCTGGGAGGACGGCGCGCTGGCGGGCGGGCTCTATGGCGTCAATCTCGGCGCCGCCTTCTTCGGCGAGAGCATGTTCAGCCGCAGCCGCGACACGTCGAAATTCGCCCTCATCGCGCTGGTCGCCCGGCTGCGGGCCGGGGGCTTCCGCCTGCTCGACACGCAATTCGTCACCGACCATCTCGCAAGCCTCGGCGCGATCGAGATCCCGCGCGCCGACTACCGCCGCCGGCTCGCTGCCGCGATCGTCCGGCCGGCGGAGTTCCGGCGACTACCGCCCGACGCGACGCCTCAGGAATTGCTGCAGCTCTGCACCCAGATATCGTAGCGCGGATGGTCCATCGCCGAGAGCGCCGGCGAGGAGGCAAACATCCAGCCCGAGAAGCGTGGCTCGCTCTCGCGGATGTCGCGGATGCGCAGGAAGGCATAGGCATCCGCCGCGGGATCGTCCTTCGGCACCCGGCAGGTGTCGGCGGTAATCTCGAGATAGCCGTAGCGCACCGTCTCGCCCACACGCATCGGAATGTCCCGCGTCGTGCCGTTGAGCGTATCAAGCCCCTTGAGCAGCACGAAGGGCATATCCACCGTCTCGCCGACCCCGGAGATCTGCACCGATTGCGCCGCAAGCGCCATCTGTCCGGCGAGAAGCGCGGCGGCGAAAACGGAGATCAACCGGCCTGGCGTCATTTGCTGTCAGTCCCGAAACGCATGAGGAGATTGAGCAGGCTCACGGAGCCCTGAGTGTTCACCAGCTCGTCGCCATCGGCAACCATGAAGTCCGACGCCCCAGGCGTGATCTCGACGTAGGAGCCGCCGAGCAGCCCCTCCGACGCGATCTTCACGTCCGAATCCTCTGGAATTTCGAGCCCCTTCTCGACGGTGAAGACCGCCCGCGCGCGGTAGGTGGCCCGGTCGAGATCGAGCGCGGTCACCGTTCCCACCTTGATGCCCGCCAGCCGGACATCCGTCCCGACCGAAATACCCTCGACGCTGCGGAAATTGGCGACCAGCGCATAGCTGTCGTCTGTGACCTGCAACCCGGAGGTCTGGCCGGCATAGAAGAAGAAGCCCGCCGCGATGGCGAGCACGACCGCGCCGACCGCGGTTTCTGCCGCGCTATTGGCCATGGATGCGCCTTATTCGGGGGACCAGGCTTCGTAATCCTGGCGCACGACGGGGGTCGCCGACAGCAGGCTGCCCGGCGGGTGATAGGCCATCGCCCCACCGGTCAGATTGGGCTGATGCGGCTTTTCCCAGGGCTTGTGCTGAAGCGGCGACTTGCTCGGCGGCTCCTGCCAGGTGTGGTGGAGCCAGCCGTGCCATTCCGGGGAAACCCGGCTCGCCTCGGACTCGCCGTTGTAGATCACCCAGCGCTTGGCGCCATCATGCGACTGGTAATAGGCGTTGCCCTGCCCGTCCTCGCCGACCTTCTCACCCTTGCGCCACGTGAAGAGGCGGGTGCCGATTGTCTGGCCATTCCACCAGGTGAAAAGCTGTGCCAGCAGACTCATGAAGGGCCCTCCGAACGCGTTCAACACCTATGCTTATGGCGCATTCCCCGTCCGGGGTCCAGACGATCAGGAGGCGGAAGCCGAACCTTCGCCGCGATGCTCGGCATAGATGAGCAGCGGCTCGCCCTTGCGCAGGATGCACTCCTCGTTGACCACGACTTCCTCGACGCCCTGCATGGAGGGCAGTTCGAACATCGTGTCGAGCAGCACTTCCTCGAGGATCGAGCGCAGCCCGCGTGCACCGGTCTTGCGCTCGATGGCGCGCTTGGCGATGGCCCGGAGCGCATCCTCGGTGAAGGTGAGCTTCACGTCTTCCATCTCGAAGAGCCGCTGATACTGCTTGACCAGCGCGTTCTTCGGCTCGCTGAGGATGGTGATGAGCGCATCCTCGTCGAGATCGGTCAGCGTGGCCAGAACCGGCAGACGGCCGACGAATTCCGGGATGAGCCCGAACTTCAGCAGATCCTCCGGCTCGAGCTCCTGGAAGAGCTCGCCCACCCGGCGCTCGTCGGTGTCCTTCACATCCGCGCCAAAGCCCATGGCCGAACCCCGGCCGCGCTGCGCGATGATCTTGTCGAGGCCCGCGAAGGCGCCGCCGCAGATGAAGAGAATGTTGGTCGTGTCCACCTGCAGGAATTCCTGCTGCGGATGCTTGCGTCCGCCCTGCGGCGGCACGGAGGCAACCGTGCCTTCCATGATCTTCAGAAGCGCCTGCTGCACGCCCTCGCCCGAGACGTCCCGCGTGATCGAGGGATTGTCGGACTTGCGGCTGATCTTGTCGACCTCGTCGATGTAGACGATGCCGCGCTGCGCGCGCTCGACATTGTATTCCGCCGACTGGAGCAGCTTCAGGATGATGTTCTCGACATCCTCGCCGACATAGCCGGCCTCGGTCAGGGTCGTTGCATCCGCCATGGTGAAGGGCACATCGAGGATGCGGGCAAGCGTCTGCGCGAGCAGCGTCTTGCCGCAGCCCGTGGGCCCGATCAGCATGATGTTGGACTTCTGCAGCTCGACATCCGAGTTCTTGCTCGCGTGGTTGAGCCGCTTGTAATGGTTGTGCACTGCGACCGAGAGCACCCGCTTGGCAACGAACTGGCCGATCACGTAATCGTCCAGGACCTTGCAGATCTCGTGCGGCGTGGGCACGCCATCCGACGACTTGACCAGATTGCTCTTGGTCTCCTCGCGGATGATGTCCATGCAAAGTTCAACGCATTCGTCGCAGATGAACACGGTCGGACCCGCAATCAGCTTGCGCACCTCGTGCTGGCTCTTTCCACAGAATGAGCAGTAAAGAGTGTTCTTCGCGTCGCTGCCGCCCGTCTTGCTCATGCTCGTTCTCCGGCTTCCGCCAACCAGTCAAATGCGTTCAATGTCGTCTCACTCGGGTCCATTGATCTCCCGCCGTTCATAGGAACATGCATGACAGAAGAATTACAAGCCCTAACGCACAAGAGAGGTTTACGGCGAATTCTACATTATTCCGACTTGGGATCCGCCTCCCGGCGGTTCACGATCTCGTCAATCAGGCCCCAGTCCTTGGCGTCCTGAGCGGTCATGAAACGGTCGCGCTCGAGCGCGGCCTCCACATCCTCGATCGACTGGCCCGTATGCTGCACATAGATCTGGTTCAGCCGATCCTTCAGCGCCTGGGTCTCGCGGGCGTGGATCATGATGTCCGTCGCCTGGCCCTGGAACCCGCCGGAGGGCTGATGCACCATGATCCGTGCGTTCGGAAGGGCAAAGCGCATTCCCTTCTGGCCTGCGGTCAGCAGCAGCGAGCCCATCGAGGCCGCCTGACCGATGACCAGCGTCGAGACCGGCGGACGGATGTATTCCATCGTGTCGTAGATCGAGAGCCCCGAGGTCACCACGCCACCGGGGCTGTTGATGTACATCGAGATTTCCTTCTTCGGGTTTTCCGCCTCGAGGAAGAGAAGCTGGGCGACGATCAGGGTCGACATGCCGTCGTGGACCGGGCCCGCGACGAAGATGATCCGCTCCTTGAGCAGACGCGAGAAGATGTCGTAGGCGCGCTCGCCACGGGCGGTCTGCTCCACCACCATGGGGACGAGGTTCATGTAGGTCTCGATGGGGTCTTTCATCGGGGATGCGCCTTTCCTTCGGGGACTGCTCGAACCGCCTGCTCCGGTTTCAGAAAGCAATAATCATCGCTTGGACCATCCGCAAGGGCAGCCGGACCGCCACGTCAGGACCGGACGGCCAGACTGCGGCGCAGGCAACCCCCTGCAGGCCCCGATCCCGGCGCCGAATCGCTTCGCCGGGGTCGTTTTTCGCCGATTTGCCGCATTCTCCCCCCGGCCGCCTCGGGACCAAGGTCGCAGCCGGAATGCAACGCGCGACACAATCATGGATTGAATCAACGAATCACAGCCCATCGCGAGGGTTGCGGAAACGGACACGGCCGCCCCTCCGGAGCGGCCGTGCGGATCTCTGGGCAGATCTCTGGGGTCGATCGCCTTACTCGGCGGTCGCCTCTTCCTTTTCCTGCACAGCGGCGTCGTCCTCGAGCGCCTCGATCTCCTTCTGGAGCTCGTCCTTGGTCACCGTCTTGTCGGAAACCTGGGCCAGCTCGAGCACGAAATCGACGACCTTGTCCTCGAAGAGCGGTGCGCGCACCTGCTGCAGCGCCTGCGGGTTCTCGCGGACGAACTCGAGGAACTGGCGTTCCTGGCCCGGATACTGCCGCGCCTGCGCGAAGATCGCCTGCTGCATCTCCTGGTCGGTCACCTCGATGTTGTTCTTGGTGCCAAGCTCGGCAAGCAGCAGCCCGAGGCGCACGCGGCGGCGGGCAAGGCCGAGGTGCTCTTCGGTCGGCTCGATCTCGGGATGATCGTGGCCGTGATGGTCGGCATGCTCTTCGTGCCAGAGCTGATGCGCGATCTGCTTGGCTTCCACGTCGACGAGCGTCGGCGGCAGTTCGAAATCGACCTTGCCGTCCAGCGCATCGAGCAGGCGGCGCTTGATGACGGCACGGCTCGCCTGATTGTATTCGGCCTTGAGCCGCTCGACGATCTGGCCCTTGAGGGTCTCGAGCGTGTCGGCCCCGAAGCGCGACGCGAAATCGTCGTTGATCTCGGCATCCTTCGGCGCCTTCACTTCCTTCACGGTGCAGGCGAAGACCGCCTCCTTGCCCGCGAGGTGCGTCGCGCCGTATTCCTCGGGGAACGTCACGGTGACATCGCGCTCGTCGCCGGCCTTCGCGCCGAGAAGCTGCTCCTCGAAACCGGGGATGAAGTTGCCCGAGCCGAGCACGAGCGGGAAGTCTTCCGCCGAGCCGCCCTCGAACAGCTCGCCATCGACCGAGCCCTTGAAGTCGAGCACGACCTGGTCGCCGTCGGCGGCCTCGGCACCCTCGCCCTTGTCCTCATGGACCTTGGCGCCCTTCGCGAGGCTCTCGAGCGCTTCCTGCACCGATGCCTCGTCCGGCTCGACCACGAGCCGCTCGAGCGTGATCTCGGAAAATGCCAGTTCGGGAACTTCCGGAAGCGCCTCATAGGACATCGAGACCTCGATGTCGTCGCCTTCCTTCCACTCGTCGTTCGTCATCTTCACTTCGGGCTGCAGCGCCGGGCGGTCGCCGGTTTCCTCGAAATGCTGGCGCATCGCCGCATCGATGGATTCCTGCATCGCCTCGCCGAGAACCGACTTGCCGAACATCTTCTTCATCAGCGCCGCAGGAGCCTTGCCCTTGCGGAAGCCTTTCATCTGAAAGTCCTTGCGGGCCTCCTCCAGCTTCTCCGTGACCTTGGCCTCGAGCTCGGCCGCAGGAACGGTAATGGAGTAACCCCGCTTCAAACCTTCATTCAGGGTCTGAGTGACCTGCATAAGTATGTATCCTCGTCGCTGTCTCTGGTGCGGGCGGAGGGACTTGAACCCCCACGCCTTTCGGCGCCAGAACCTAAATCTGGTGCGTCTGCCAATTCCGCCACGCCCGCGGCCTCTGGCCCCCGAGATCCGCGAGCCTTGAACGAGGCCGCTCTCTACCAGAGGCCTTTCCCGCGCGCGAGCGAAAAATGTGCCCGTCGCGTGACATCCCGCCACTTGCAATTCCGCACAAGTTTTGCCCAACATGCCCAACGTCTGGGCAATGGGAGTTAATTCTTGAGCCAACGAGACGAACGCCACCGCGCACTGCATTGAACTCGCCCATGCAAATTGCTTTCTCGTGGCGCAGCCAAGAGCATGTATCGCCTAGAACACACGGTCAGGGGGCCCCTCGGCATGAAGAAAATCGAAGCCATCATCAAGCCGTTCAAGCTCGATGAGGTGAAAGAGGCACTACAGGAGGTCGGCATCCAGGGCCTGAGCGTCATCGAGGCAAAGGGATTTGGCCGCCAGAAGGGCCATACGGAACTTTACCGCGGTGCCGAATACGTCGTGGATTTCCTTCCCAAGGTGAAGATCGAGGTCGTCCTCCCCGATGAACTCGTGGAGACGGCGATCGAGGCGATCATTTCCGCTGCCAAGACCGGCAAGATCGGTGACGGCAAGATCTTCGTCTACCCTGTCGAACAGGCAATCCGCATCCGCACCGGCGAAGAAGGCAGCGACGCCCTCTGAGGCGCAGCGGACCGGGACAAGCGGGGCGCGCGCCGCGTGCGCCCTCGCGCCACAACAACTAGCAAACTCAAGGAAGTCAGATGAGCGACATTTCCTCCGTCATGAAACTTCTCAAGGACGAGGAGATTCCCTACGTGGATCTCCGCTTCACCGACCCGAAGGGCAAGGTGCAGCACGTCACGGTCATGTCCGATCTGGTCGACGAGGAATTCATCGAAGAGGGCTTCATGTTCGACGGCTCCTCCATCGCCGGATGGAAGTCGATCGAGGAATCCGACATGAAGCTGATGCCGGACCCGGCCTCGGCCTATGTAGACCCGTTCTTCGCCGAGAAGACGCTCTGCCTGCACTGCTCTGTCGTCGAGCCCGACACCGGCCAGCCCTACAGCCGTGACCCCCGCGGCACAGCGCAGAAGGCCGAGGCCTACCTCAAGTCCTCCGGCGTCGGCGACGTGAGCTACTTCGGCCCCGAAGCCGAATTCTTCCTGTTCGACAACGTCCAGGTTGCGAACAAGATGAACAAGGTGAGCTTCGAGATCGACGCGATGGATGCGTCCTGGAACACCGACACCGAATACGAGATGGGCAACATGGGTCACCGCCCGGGCGTCAAGGGCGGCTACTTCCCGCTCCCCCCCGTGGACGCGGCCCAGGACATCCGCTCCGAGATGCTCTCGACCATGAAGCGCATGGGCCTCAAGGTCGACAAGCACCACCACGAGGTGGCCTCGCCCCAGCACGAGCTCGGCCTCATCTTCGGCACGCTCACCGAGCAGGCCGACAACATCCTGAAGTACAAGTATGTCGTGCAGCAGGTCGCCCATGCCTATGGCAAGACCGCGACCTTCATGCCGAAGCCCTACTACGGCGACAACGGCTCGGGCATGCACGTCAACATGTCGATCTGGAAGGACGGCAAACCGCTCTTCGCCGGCGACAAGTATGCCGACCTCTCCGATGAGGCGCTCTACTTCATCGGCGGCCTGCTGAAGCACGCGAAGACGCTCAACGCCTTCACCAACCCGACCACGAACAGCTACAAGCGCCTGATCCCGGGCTTCGAGGCTCCGGTGCTCCGCGCCTACTCCGCCTCCAACCGCTCGGGCTGCGTGCGTATCCCGTGGACCGACAGCCCGAAGGCCAAGCGCGTCGAGGCCCGCTTCCCGGACCCCTGCGCCAACCCCTACCTCGCCTTCGCCGCGCTGCTCATGGCGGGCATCGACGGCATCAAGAACAAGATCGATCCGGGCGAAGCCTCCGACAAGGACCTCTACGATCTTCCCCCCGAGGAACTCGCCGAGATCCCGACCGTCTGCGGCAGCCTGCGTGAAGCGCTCGAGACCCTGGCCGTCGACCACGAGTTCCTGCTCGCGGGCGATGTGTTCACGAAGGACCAGATCGAGGGCTACATGGCGCTCAAGTGGCAGGAAGTCTACATGTTCGAGCACACGCCGCACCCGGTCGAATACCTGATGTACTACTCGCTCTGACCGGGCGGAAAACCGGAACACCGGAGGCGGGCCATAAAGGCCCGCCTTTTTTTGTTTGCACGCCGGCCTGTCGTCCACCGCCCCGGTCCCGTTTCCCGCTTTGCCCGGCCCGCGTCGCTCGGCTGGCCTCTTCACCAATTCGAGGCATGACGGACGAGGACGGGATGCCCGTCCGCATGGTCATCATCGAGTTTCCGACCATGGCGGCGCTGAAGGAACGGTATGCCAGCCCCGACTACGGCCCGGGGCGCGACATCCGCCTCCGCCCCGCCACCAGCACCCTGATCGCCCTCGAGGCAGGATCCGCCGCAGAATCCGCCGGCTGAAACTGCCCCGCTCGGCAAACCTCGCGGCCGGATCGCGCGCGCGCCGTCAGAGGCTCTGTTTCACGAACCGCCCGCCCTTCATGATCAGCCGCAGGTTTTCCGGGTCGTCCAGCCAGTCGAGACCAGCCTCGGGATCGCCGTCGACCACCAGGAGATCGGCGAAGGCCCCCTCCCGGATCACGCCAAGCGGGCCGTCATAGGTCGTACGCGGCCCCGAGAGCGCCAGAAGCTGCCCGGCCGCACCGGTCGCCCGGTGCAGCGCCTCGAGCGGCGGCATGAAGCGCGTGAGCTTCGCGAGCTGCCGCCCCTGACTCTCGGCGCCAGAAAAGAGCACATCGGTGCCGAAGGCCCAGTTGACGTCATATGTTTGCGCAAGCTCGAAGGCCCGCAGCGTGCCCTGGGTGACGGTCGCCAATGCCGCCACAGCCGCGGGGTCGCTGTACTGGGTGGCATCCTCGTCGTCGAGAAACGGCTGGATCGACCACCAGGACCCGGTGTCGGCCATCATCCGCACCGATTCCTCATCGGCGAGCTGGCCATGCTCGATGCATTTCACCCCTGCCCGGATGCAGCGCTTGATGCCCTCCGGCGTGTAGACATGGGCGCAGACATAGGTGTTCCAGTCGGCGGCGGCCTCGACAGCCGCCCGCATCTCGTCCTCGGTATACTGGATCGAGTCGAGCGGGTCGTGCGGAGAGGAGACGCCGCCGCCCGCCATGATCTTGATCTGGCTCGCCCCCTTCATCAGCTGTTCGCGCGCCCGCTGCAGGACCTCGGCGCGGCCATCCGCGAGGGAAGTGACGCCTGCCCGCATCGCATAGCTCGGCGGATCGGACGGCATCGCGGGCAGATCGTTGATCATACGAAAATCGCCATGCCCGGATGTCTGCGAGAGCATGGCACCTGAAGCGAAGATCCTCGGTCCTTCGACCACCCCGCGGTCAATGGCCGCCTTCAGCCCGAAAGCAGGGCCGCCCACGTCGCGGATCGTGGTGAAGCCGCGCTGGATTGTCGCCCCTGCTTCGCGGCCCGCCACCAGATGCACGAAGCCGATGTCCTGCGTCATCGCGGCCATCTGACTGATGCCGGCAAGCGTCGCGTGCCAGTGCGCATCGATCAGACCGGGAATGACGGTGCGGCCGCCGCAATCGATCACCTCCGCCGCTTCGGGCCCCTGCCCCGGCGCCGGCAGACCGGCGATGCGGCCGTCCTCGACGAGGATATCGACGCCCGTGCGGATCGACAGCGTCTCGCCATCGAAAAGCCGCAGGTTCGTGAGCAGGACCGGACGCCCCGGCGTCTGGGCGCGCAGCTCGCGCGGCGCGAGCCCGAAGCCTGCGAACATGCCGACCACTGCCGACATCCCGCCCAGCATCTGACGGCGGGAGATATCGGCCTCGATACGGCGCATCGCCGCGCGCGTCCCGGGCGCCCCGCAAAGGCAGGAATGGGCAAGGGCTGCAGGGCTGGAAGGCGCAGGGCAGGCAAGGCACATGGTGTAGTCTCCCATGGATAGAGTCAGGGCCGGTGACCGGAAATCGGGCCTTGAAGTAACGCCGCCACGCACGCCCTTGCAAGGAATCGCATGGGCCGCGACCGTCACACGGGCGCAACGTCAAGGCCCCGGCTCCGCCGTTCGTCGCGAGAACAGGGCCCTACGTCCAATTCCCTTTGCCCGCGTCACGCCCCGGCCGATAGGCTGGGCGCGAAACCGGGGGAGATGCGCATGACAGTCGTGCCCGAGACCATGAAAGCCGCCGTCGTCACTGCCTGGGGCGCACCCGATCTGGTGCGGATCGAAGAGCGTCCGGTGCCGCGTCCGACGAAGGACGAGGTGCTCATCCGGGTCGTCGCGACAACCGTCAGTGCGGCCGACGTGCGGATGCGCGGCCTCGACGTTCCCCGCGGGATGAAGCTCCCGATGCGGCTCGCCCTCGGCTTCTCCCGGCCGCGCCAGCCCGTCTTCGGCACCGAGGCCGCCGGCATCGTCGCGGCCTGCGGCCCGCAGGCGACGCGCTTCGCGCCGGGCGATGCCGTCATCGCCTTTCCCGGCGCCCGGCTCGGGGCCCACGCCGAATATCTCGCGATCTCCGAGCGCAGACCGCTCACGGCAAAGCCCGCGCGCCTTTCCTTCGAGGAGGCAGCCGGCCTCTGTTTCGGCGGCACCACGGCGCTGCATTTCCTGCGCAAGGCCGAGCTCGCGGCGGGCGAACGGGTGCTGGTCATCGGCGCCTCGGGCGCGGTGGGCGCGGCCCTCGTCCAGCTCGCGAAGCACGCGGGCGCGGAGGTCACCGCGGTCAGCAGTGCCCGCAACCTCGCGCTCACCCGCGACCTCGGCGCCGATCACGCCCTCGATTACGCCGAGACCGATCCGCTCGCCGCCGCGGCGGCCTACGACGTCATCGCCGATGCCGCCGGGGCGACCAGCTTTGCCGCCTGCCTCGACACCCTCCGGCCCGGCGGGCGCTACCTCGCCATTGCGGGCGGCCTGGGCGAGATGCTCACCCGGCCGCGCGGCGGCAAGCGCATCATCGCCGGCATGGCGGCCGAGCGCCCGGAGGATGTCGCCACCCTCGCGCGCATCGCGGAAGAGGGTGCCTTCCGCGTGGTGATCGACCGCGTCCTCCCGCTCGAGCAGATCGCCGAGGCACACCGCATCGCCGGGTCGCATCGCAAGCGCGGCAACCTCGTGCTGGCGGTCAGCGCACCGGGGTGAGGCCCCGCGCCTGCCATATATTTGCCATACGGATTCCATACGGATTCCATATCGATTCCAGACACGCCGAACGCCGTGATTCCGGCCTTTCCCTCGGCGCGGCATCGGGCCTATCGTGCCCTTGGCACGGCATGAGATCAGGAAAGGAAAAGCCATGAAACTCGGCGTTGTCGGCGCGGGAATGGTGGGCAGCTCGGCGGCCTTCGCCGCCGGCCTGCGCGGCACGGCCCGCGAGATCGTGCTCGTCGATCGCAACGAGGCCCTCGCCGTCGCCCAGGCCGAAGACATCTCCCACGCGATGCCCTTCGCCTCCGCCACAATCGTCCGCGCAGGCGGCTACGGCGACCTCGCGGGCGCATCGGTTGTCGTCATCGCCGCCGGGGTCGGGCAGAAGCCCGGCGAGTCGCGCCTCGAGCTTCTCGGGCGAAATGCCGAGGTTTTCCGGCAGGTTATCGGCGAGATCCTCACGGTGGAGCCGAATGCGATCCTGCTCATTGCCTCCAATCCGGTCGATATCATGACCGATGTCGCGACCCGGCTCTCGAAGCTTCCGGCGGGCCGGGTGATCGGCTCGGGCACCATTCTCGACACCGCCCGCTTCCGCTCGCTCCTGAGCCGCCATCTCGAGATCACGCCGCATTCGGTGCATGCCCATGTGCTCGGCGAGCACGGCGACAGCGAGGTTCTCGCCTGGTCCGGAGCCCGCGTCGGCGCCCTGCCGCTGGCCGATTTTGCCGCCCAGGTCTCCGCGCCGATCACCCAGGCCGTCCGCGATCAGATCGACGCCGGCGTCCGCCGCGCCGCCTACCGCATCATCGACGGCAAGGGCGCAACCTATTTCGGCATCGGCGCCGGCCTCGCCCGCATCATCGCCGCCATTGCCAGCGACGAAAAGGCGATCTTCACGCTCTCGATCGTCACGGATGAAGTCGCGGGCGTCGGCCCCGTCGCGCTCTCGGTGCCGCGGGTCGTCGGGCGCGAGGGGATCATCAGCACCATCCGGCCGGACCTCAACACCGCCGAGCTCGAAGCCCTCCGCGCGAGCGCCGAGCTCCTGAAAACCACCGCCGACGCCATCGGCATCTGAAGCCGGCCGCCTCCGCGACGAATGCCTGAACGAGGATAATCCCGGAAGCAGGTCAACCGGCATGGTGACATGCACTTTCAACCGAACGCTCACGGTGCGCCGGCCGTCCGAATGAAGCGCCCTTTCATGTAGAGCCGCTTCTCCTTTGAGCAGGCTGTTTCCGTCGCGGCCGAGACCTTTTGGCGGATATCTGCCTCCGGGCTGGCGATGTCTTGCCACGAAACTTCACGCCCTTGTCAGATAATGGCCGACGTTTCCCCGAGAATGGGTAATCTTGAGGCGTGGTTTTTCCGACATCTCGGAGAAGAGACGGGAAAGCTATGGGCACCTTGCCCGACATGGGAGGACGATTATGACCAAATCCGTAACCCGCAGGTCTTTTGGCCTGCTTGGAACCGCTTTTGCAGTGGCCATGACCTGTGGCGCACCGGCGATGGCGCAAAACCTGCTTTCCATCGCGACCGGTGGTACCGGCGGCGTGTACTACCCGATCGGCGGCGGTCTGGCCGAAATCATCAACAACCATATCGACGGGTATTCCGCCACGGCCGAAGTCACCGGCGCTTCCGTCGAGAACATGGGCCTGATCGCGCGGGGCGATGCAGATCTGGCAATCGGCCTGGCCGACACGGTTGCGCAGGCCTATTCCGGCACGGGTCGCTTCGAGGGTCAGCAATTGCCGATGATCCGCAGTCTGGCGTCGCTCTACGCCAACATGGTGCATATCGTTGCGCTCGAAGGCTCTGGCATTGCCTCGCTGGAGGATCTGCGCGGCAAGCGCGTGTCCGTCGGCGCACCGGGTTCGGGCACCGAGGTGAACACGAATGCGATCCTCGCGGCCAATGGCATCAGCTACGATGAAATCGAAGAACAGCGCCTGAACTTCAACGAAACCGCTGACGCGCTGTCGAACGGCGATATCGATGCAGGGTTCTGGTCCGTCGGTGCGCCCACATCGTCGATCCTGAACCTTGCGACAACGCAGAACATCGTCGTCATCGCGCTCAGCGAGGCGGAACTGGACGCCGCCATGGCGGAAGATGCGACCTTTACAAAAACCACCCTTCCGGGCGGCAGCTACAATGGCGTCGACGAAGACATCACCGTGCTGGGTGTTCCGAACGTGCTGACGGTCTCGTCTGAAATGTCGGATGACTTGGCCTACGCCATCACCAAGGCAATGTTCGAGAACATTGACGAATTGCAGGCGGTTCACCCCGCAGCGCGCGAGACGACGGTGGACTTTACTCTGTCTGCAACGCCCGTGCCGCTGCACCCCGGCGCGATCCGCTATTACGAAGAAGTCGGCGCCACCATTCCGGACAGCCTCCGTCCATGATCGGCCTGATCCGGGAAGGGGGAGGCAAAGCTCTCCCTCTTCTCGTTCTGCTGCTGCTGCCGGTCTTGGCGGGGGCGGATGCGCTGACGGCCACGCTCGAAGACGGCACCGAGATTGCCCGTCTGGATGTTCCCGAAGGAGGCGAGTGGTGCGTGCTTTGGAACCATTCGGTCAAGGGCTTTCCCGTTTCCGATTGCTACGAGAACCAGGCGGGCCGGATGGTGCTGGTTCACGCGCATCTTCCTGATTTCGCGGCCGGTCTGGACCATATTCCCGGACGCGGGCGTCAGGTGTCGGACGGACAGGGCGGCTACTTCATCCTCGACATAAATGAGCCGGTCCCGGGTGATGCCTATATTCTGCGCCCCGGTGCCGGTCCCGTAAACCACCGCTTGCAGGTCGGAGACACCATTGTCTCCCTGTCCGCGGTCGCGCCGCACCAAAGGGTGCGGATCGCTCTTACAAGGACTCAGGACCGATGACTTCGACCACCGAAGAACCCCGTCTCCCGATTGAGCAGCCAAGGGCGATTGCGCGTGCCATTACCGTGATCGGGATCGCGCTCTCGCTCTTTCAGCTTTACACAGCGGGGGTTCAGCCGTTGGGGCTGTTCTTCCAAAGACCCATTCACCTGGGCTTCGTTCTGGTTCTCTGTTTCCTGATCTACCCCGCCTTCGGGCGCGATCGTGCGCGCGGCACGGTGGGATGGATCATCGACGGTGCCTTGATCGTGATGAGTATCGGGGCTGGCGCCTGGGTGCCGTTGAATATCGACATCATCGCCAACCAGGTATTCCCGCGGCCCATCGACGTTGCCATGGGGGTCGCGACCATCATCGTCGTGCTGGAAGCCGCACGGCGCGCCGTTGGCCTTGGCATGACCCTGATCGGCGTGTTCTTCCTTGTCTATGCCTTCGCAGGCAACCGGGGGGAACTGCCTTTCCTCGCCGACTGGATGCCAGGCATCCTGAACCACCGTGGCTATTCGCTGGACCGGCTGGCCAGCCAGATGACCCTTGGGGCCGAAGGCATCTTCGGTATCCCCCTGGGGGTCGCCGCCACCTTTGTCTTCATCTTCGTCCTGTTCGGCGCGTTTCTGGAAGTCACCGGCGCGGGAAAGTTCTTCATTGATCTGGCCTATGCCGCTGCAGGCAAGCAGCGCGGTGGGCCTGCCAAGGCCGCCGTGATCGCCAGTGCGGGCATGGGGTCGATTTCCGGGTCGGCCATCGCCAACGTGGTGACAACCGGGGCATTTACCATCCCCTTGATGAAAAAGCTGGGATACCGCCCGGCACAGGCGGGCGGGATCGAAGCCGCAGCCTCCACGGGCGGGCAGATCATGCCGCCATTGATGGGGGCCGGTGCGTTCCTGATGAGCGAATTCACCCGCGTGCCTTACGTCGATATCGTTCTGATCTCGATCTTTCCGGCTGTGCTGTATTTCGGCACGGTCTACCTTCTGGTCCATATCGCGGCCGTCAAGCAGGGTATGACCGGTCTTGCTGCAGAAGACCTGCCCAACACACGCGAGGTTCTGGCCGAAGGCTGGCATTTCCTGTTGCCGCTCGTCGTGCTGGTCGCCTTGCTGGTCGCGGGGTATTCCCCGATGCGGGTGGGCTTCTACGCGATCTTGTCGATCATCGCGGCGGCGTCGGCGCGGGCGCTTTGGACATTCGCCGCCTCCGGGCCGACCGTTTCGGGTTTCGTTTCCCTGTGCAAGCGCGGTATCGCTCTGACCCTCGAGGCGCTCGAGCTCGGGGCACGCAATGCGGTCGCGGTGTCCGTGGCCTGTGCCGTGGCCGGGATCATCGTGGGCGTCGTGGGCCTCACGGGTCTGGGGCTGAAGTTCTCGGCCATGATGATCGCATTCTCCGGGGGCAACATCGTTCTGGCGTTGATCCTCGTCTTGCTGGCAAGCCTCGTGCTTGGCATGGGCTTGCCGGTGACAGCGGCCTATATCGTGCTGATAATCCTTGTGGGTCCGGCGCTGACCGAACAATTCGGCATCCCGCTTTTGATCGCACATCTGGTGGTGTTCTGGTATTCTCAGGACAGCAACGTGACACCACCCGTGGCGCTCGCGGGCTTTGCCGGCGCCGCGATTGCCGGATCGAAGCCGATGGAGACGAGCGTTCAGGCATGGAAATACGCCAAGGGCCTTTATCTGATCCCGCTGTTCATGGTGTTCAACGAAGAGATCATCCTTGGCGGTCCATTGCCGCTGGTGTTGTGGGGGGGCGCGCTTGCCATCCTCGGGCTCGTGGCCTTCGCAGCGTTGCTCGAAGGTTTCCTCTGGCGCCCCATGGCGATCTGGATGCGGGTGTTGCTTCTTCCGGGTGTGGTGGCGATGTTCTGGCCGAACCTGGCGGTCGAGGCTGCCGGCTTCGTGCTGGTCGCCGTCCTGCTCTGGATGAACTGGGCCCAGGCCCGTCGGGAAAAGGACTTGCCCGGCGGTCCGGCGTGGGCGCAGAGCGCTTTGGACGGCTGAGGTCATGACCCTGGTCCGGCCGCTTCTTCTCGCAGGGCTCGTTGGCGTGCTGGTCTGGGGTGTCGCGCAGCACCTCGCCCTGGGCACGGCACGCCAGCAGCTGGACCAGACCCTGCTTCTGACCGAACGCGCCGTTGAGGCTGAGGTGGAGCGCCTGAGCTCGCTCCCCGCTATCGCGGCAGAAGACGAACGCGTGCGCAGTGCGCTGGCCGGAACCGGTGCGTTGCAGGAAGCCAACCGCTATCTGGAAACGGTCGCGGTCCATGCGCAGGCAGGGGACCTGTTTCTGCTCGACGCGCAGGGCGATACGATCGCGGCGTCGAACTGGAACCGCCCGGGAAGCTTTGTCGGGCAAAACTATGGCTTCAGGCCCTATTTCAAGCAGGCCCTGGACCAGGGCCAAGGCCAGTTCTATGGCATTGGCGTGACAACCGGCGTGCCGGGATATTTCCTGTCGAGACGGATCGACGCGGACGGTGTGCTCGGTGTGCTGGTCGTCAAACTGGATCTGCGCCCCCTGCAGACCATCTGGCGCACGGCGGACGCCGACGTTGCCCTCGCCGATGAGCATGGCGTCGTCTTCCTGTCGGCGCGGCCCGATTGGGAATACCATGCGCTGACGCGGCTGGATTCCAATGTGCTTTCAGAACTGGAGGCCACCCGCGCCTACAAGGGCGCCGATCTGGCTGCGACAGACCCGCTTCTCACCGGAACGCTAACGCAGGACGACGCAGCAGGCGACGGGTGGATCGGACGGATTTCCACAATGCCGTCCACCGGTTGGCAAGTGATTGCCGCCCGTTCCACAGCCGGGCTGCAGCTCTTGTCTTTCGGTGCGGCGGTGCTGGCTGCGTTTGCGACACTGGCGCTGGTCGCCACGTTCAAGGCCTGGGACCAGCGCCGACAGATCATTGCGCTGCGCCTGTCACAGTCCGAAAACCTGGAAGCGATGGTCCGCGCCCGCACAGCCGATCTGGGGCGGGAAGTGGAGGCGCGCACCCAGGTGGAAATCGATCTGCGCGCCACACAGGAAGCCTTGGTGCATACCGAGAAGATGGCCGCCCTCGGCCGCATGTCCGCGGCGATCGTGCATGAGATCAGCCAGCCACTCGCTGCCATGGAGGCGACCTTGTCGGCGGCGGAACTGGGGTTGGACAAGAACGATGCGGCCACGGCAACCCGGCTGGGCAAGGCGCGCACGTTGATCCGTCGCATGCAGCGCACGACGAAGCATCTCAAGAGCTTTGCGCGCAAGGACGTGGCGGAACGGTCTCTGATCGACCTCAGGACTCCCGTTGCATCGGCGCTTGAATTGGTCGCCCCTCGGGCGCGCGCCATCGGCGTGATTCCGGTCTTTCATGCGCCGGACGGCAAGATCGAGGTGATGGCCGGCGTCGTCAGGATCGAACAGGTCGTGGCCAACCTCCTTCTGAACGCGCTCGATGCCGTGGCCGACTTGCCCGAAGCACAGATCACCGTCACCTTGACGGCCGAGGACGGTCAGGCGCGGTTGTGCGTGGCGGACACAGGCAAAGGCATCCCCGAGACGGACCTGCCCGATGTCACGGAGCCCTTCTTTTCGACCAAGGTGACCGGCGAAAGCCTCGGTCTCGGCCTTGCGATCTGCAAGGCGATCCTGTCTGATTTCCATGGCAGCCTCGAAATCAGCTCTGATCTCGGTCATGGCACCCGGGTCACCGCTACCGTGCCTCTGGCCACTGCCAAGGGAGCAGAGGCCGCATGAGCGCCAGAATCTTCATTGTCGATGACGATGACGATCATCTGTCGGCGCTTGCCGATCTGATCGACGCCTCGGGATATGGCGTGCAGACATTCGACACCGCGGGTGCCGCGTTGGCGGCGATGACGGAGCAGCCGGATCTTGTCATCAGCGATCTGCGCATGCCCGGCATGGACGGCATTGCCTTTCTCAAACAGCTTCGGGCGCAGCGGCATGGCGTGCCCGTCGTGCTGCTGACAGGCAACGGTGATGTCGGCCACGCGGTGGAAGCCATTCGCGCAGGCGCCGAAGACTTCCTGGAAAAACCTTACGACTCCGCACATCTCCTGGCGGTGGTCCGCCGCACCCTGGAGGCCCAAGCCGCGCGGAACGAGGTCGAACGCCTGCAACAGGTGCTCGCCGAGCGTGCCGACAGCAACATCCTCGGGCGGTCCCGCGCCATGCAGCAATTTCGCAAGCGCATTTCGGTTTTGGCCTCGGTCGATCTTGATGTGCTCATCACCGGCGAGACGGGAACGGGCAAGGAGCTCGCCGCCCGTGCCATCCATGCCGCGAGCACCCGGTCAGACGGCCCGTTTGTGGCGCTCAATTGCGCGGCCCTGCCGGAAACCATGGCGGAAACGATCCTGTTCGGTCACGGTGCGGGCGCCCTGGCGCACGATGCCGAGGGCCGTGCAGGCAAGCTGGAAGCGGCTCATGGCGGCACACTGATGCTCGATGAGGTCGAAACGATGCCGATGGCCATTCAGGCCAAGCTGTTGCGGGTCCTGCAGGAGCGCAGTTTCGAGCGCATGGGGGACACGGTCGCACGGCGTCTGGATGTCCGGGTGATAGCGACGACGAAAGCCAACCTGCGCCTGCTCGACACCTTCCGCCCGGATCTCTTCTTTCGGCTGGCCGGGGCAGAGCTGACGACGCCGACACTGCGCGAAGCGGGCGAGGATATCCCCCTGATCTTTGCCCATTACGCGCAGCTCGCCGCGCGCCGCTATGGCCGCTCGGCCCCGGAACTGCCCTGGACGCTGTCGCAGAAACTCAAGCGTCAGGCCTGGAGCGGCAATGTGCGCGAGTTGAAGTCAAGTGCCGAGGCCTTTGCGCTTGGGCTGGTCGAGTTTGAAGGCACAGGCGCGCCCCTGTCGGCCCCGATGACACTTGCCGATCGCGTCGCCGAGTTCGAAGCCCGCGAGATTTCTGCGGTTCTGGATGCCCATGCAGGCAACACCCTGCGCGCGGCAGAGACCCTCGGGCTTCCGCGACGCACCCTGAATGACAAGATGCGACGATATGCGATCTCGTCGGATGCTGAGCGCAAACCGGACGAACCTGGATAGCGCTCCGGTAGCGGTTTCTTTCCATGTCCTCCAGCCAGCTCGAAAGCCGACCTCAAGGAGGACCACCTGTCAGGGGGTAGACCAGCCCCGCTCAGACGGCCTGCAGGAGGCCGGTTTCAAGTGCGAACCAGACCAGCTGAGCGTCCGTTTCCAGCCCGAGTATGCTCTTGATCTGGTAGTGGTTGTTGCGAACCGTCTTCTGGCTGATCGCCAGTTCCTCCGCGACCCGCTCGGCTGGCCAGCCGCGGGCGAGCAGACAGAGGATCTCGGTCTGGCGCGGGCTGAGGTCCGCGAGGCCGCTACGCATGCCCGATACGCGATCGCGGGCAATCGCCTCGATCACGTCGGGAGAGATCACCGTCCGCCCCTGCAACGCGCCGAATATCGCCTCGATCAGGGTCTTCGGATCGCTGCATTTGGTGATATAGCTCGTCGCGCCCGCCTTGATGGCCTTCAGCGCAAAGGCTGCGCTCAGGTGCATCGTGAAGACGACGATCCTGGCGCTGTCGTCATACTGCCGGATGTGGCGGACAGCTTCGATGCCGCTCGCACCGGGCAGCGTGACGTCCATGACCACAACATCGGGCTTCAGGGCACGAAACTGAGCATAGGCGGTTCGGGCGTCCTCCGCCTCTCCGACGATCTTCAGCCCGGGTTGCAGGTCGATCAATCGGCGGTAGCCTTCGCGCACGACCGGATGGTCGTCGACGATGATGACGCTGAACTCCTTCATGCCGCGCAGCGCCCCCTCGCGTCGGGCAGCGTCACCCGGATACGAACGCCCCGGCCCGTGTTCTGCAAACGCAGCGTTCCGCCCATGGCCTCCGTCCGTTCCGACATGCCAAGAAGGCCGTGGCCCGGCGCGCCGCCGTCCGCCCGCCCGCCGCCATCATCCTCGACGGTCAGCGCGATCCCGTCACCGTCGGGATGGAGCGATACCGCGACCTGCGACGGCGTTCCGTGCCGCATGGCATTCGTCACGCATTCCTGCACGATGCGGTAGAGGTCCAGCAACACCGCGCCACTCATGCCGTCTTCGTCCAGCGTGCTGTCCAGCGTCAGACGGGCGTTGCTCTGGGCCTGCCAGCCGGACAACATGCCGCGCAGGCTCGCGACAAGCCCCACCTCGTCGAGGTCGGGCGGGCGCAACCGGGCAAACGCACCACGCAGACAGCTCATCATCGCACGGATATTGGCCCCGATGGCATCGGCATCTCGGGCCAGCGCCGGGCTCTCGGGCGGCGCGGTCAGACGGATCGATGCCGCAAGTGCCGCGGTCGCGGTCAGCATCTGGCCGAACTCGTCATGCAGGTCGCGGGCCAGCTGTCGGCGTTCAACGTCCTCGACCTCGATCAGGCGGCGCGTCAGGTTTCGACGCGCTTCGGTGCTGGTCCTGAGCTGCTGCGCGAGCCGGTTGACCGCTTCGGCGACAAGACGGAATTCCGGCGCGCCGGAGGCCGTGACACGCGTGTCGAGGTCGCCCTTGCTGAGCCGGTCAAGCCCCCGGACAATGCCGCTCACCGGCTCCAGCCGCGAATAGATCGCGATGGTTCCAAGCAAGAGCACCCCCGCGGCCATTCCCAGCGTCTGCCAGAGCGCCAACCGAACCCGTTGCCAGGCAAGTGTCGCGGCGGCAACGGGGTCGAAACTCACCTCGATCCCGTAGACGCCGTCCTGCGACGCGCTGCCTGCGCCGGTTACCCGCGCCGGTTCGCCGAAGATGCGCGTGACCGCCTTGCGGAACTTCTCGGGTGCAACGGGTCCGAAGACCTGCCAGCTGGCGCACATGCGCCGTTCCGTGATCCGGCGCTGCTCGAACCGGATGCAGGTGCCCGGAGCCATCAGGCCCAGAAGCTTGATCGACGTCATCTCGGCATAGAGCGGTTCGCCCGCGCGTGGCTCCATGTGGTAGTTGCGTTCGAGAACGTAGCCTGCCCGCGTCAACGTGTTGCGTGTCATGAGATCGGCGGTCTCGTAGGCCCCCGCAGCGGCAAGACCGATGGTGATGGCCCCCGCGGCCAGCGCCACCAGCCAGAGCGTCAGAACCAGTCGCAGCCTGAGACTCATCACAGCTCCTCCCCGAACGTCCGGGCTCCGAGGATCGGGGAAACCCGCCGGTCTGTCTCGGGCAAATTGCCCGACGTTTCCGGTTTTCTCGTGAAAGGCTTTGTCGAAGCGCCCCGGCGTGGCTTCATGCAGCAAGATGATCGGGAGAAACGCATGGAAGATCTTGCACCTGCCGGACCGTTGGCGGAAGCCGCGCAGACGCTGATACGCCGCATGGAAGACGGGCTGATCGGCCAGTCCGTTCTTGTCGAACGGCTGGTGATCAGCCTGCTGACCGGCGGGCACGTGCTGATCGAAGGTCCGCCGGGGCTTGCCAAGACGCGATCCGTCAGGCGGCTGTCCGACGCCGTGGAGGGCAGCTTTGCCCGTATCCAGTGCACACCCGACCTGATGCCCTCGGACGTAACGGGAACACAGGTCTGGCGGCAGGACAGCGGGACGATGGAGTTTCTGCACGGTCCTGTCTTTCACTCACTCGTCCTGGTCGACGAGATCAACCGCGCGCCTCCGAAGGTTCAATCCGCCTTGCTGGAAGCCATGGCGGAGAAACAGGTGACCAGTGGCACCATGGCGCGCCCTTTGCCTGAGCCGTTCATGGTCGTGGCGACCCAGAACCCGCTGGAGCAGGAAGGCACGTTCCCGTTGCCGGAAGCACAGCTGGACCGTTTCCTGTTCCACGTCCTGCTCGATCTGCCGGATGAAGCGACAGAACTTGCAATCCTCGATCTGGTGGAGGGCGAATTGCGCGCCCATGCGGGTCAGACGGGTCCGAGCCTCGCGCAGTCGACCCTTGCAGCGATGAAGGAAGAGGTGGTGCAGGTTCACCTCTCCCCCGCGCTCAGGCGCTACATCGTCGCGCTGGTAATGATGACGCGGCGGGCGGGCAACGGGCTGGCCGTGACCGACCGGATCCGCCACGCGGTCAGCCCGCGCGGGACGCTGTCGCTCGCCGCGGCGGCGCGGGCCCGGGCCTGGCTGAACGGCCGCGACTACGCGGTGCCGGAAGACGTGAAGGCGCTTGCCCCCGACGTACTCTGCCACCGCATGGCGCCGACCTGGCGTGCAGAGGCTGCCGGCGAGACGTCACGCGGCATCATGGCCGAGATCCTCTCCGTCGTGGAGCCGCTCTGATGAACGGCGCGATCTCGGGAGCCGTCCTTTCGCTGAACCGCCTGGTGGCACTCGCCTCCGCCGCGACGCCCATGTCGCATGAGGGCCTCGCGCGGGGGCAGGTTGCGGGCCTCTCCGGGCCGCGCCGGGGAGAAGGCGGCGACCTCTACGACCTCCGGCCCTTCGTGGACGGGGATGACCAGCGCCGGATGGACCCTGCCGCCACGGCGCGCAGCGGGCGGCCGCAGCTGCGCCGCCGGCACGAGGAAGTGGAGCGCAGCCTGCTGCTCGTCGTCGACATGCGATCCTCCATGCTCTGGGGCACGAAGCGACGGTTCCGCTCCGTTGCGGCCGCGGAATCCGCGGCGCTCGAAGGCTGGCGTTGCGTCCGCTCCGGCGGACGGTGCGGCCTCGCGATCCTGCGCGACGGTGGCCTGGAGTGGCGGCCCGCGCGCCCGCGCGAGGCGGCGATGCTGGAGATTGCGGCCACCCTGGCCCGCACACACGCCGAGGTCATGACAGAGCCGGAGGGAGACCCGCGCCCCCTGACCGACATGTTGCCGGAAATCGCCGCGCGCATCGCCTCCGGCACGGCAATCCTGCTGGCCACCGGGCTGGACGCGCCCGGTGACGGCTTTGTACCGATCGTGACAACACTGGCGCGACGCAATCCGTTCGAAGTCCTTCTCGTGCAGGACGCCGTGGAGACGGCGCCGCCGTCCGGGCATTTCAGCGCGCGCATTGGCCGCGCGCTGTCACGCGGGCGCTTCGGCGCATCCCGGACGGCGGCACTGTTGTCGGAACACGCGATTTCATTCCGGATCGTGCGCTCGGGCCAACCGGAGGACCTCTCGGCATGACGCCGGAAGACCTCGTGTCGCGCTTGGCGCCGGTGCGCGTGCCGGAGGATTTCGCCCGCTTCGGCCTTCAGGATGCACTGGCCGTCATCGCGCTGGGTCTGTTGGGCGGATTGCTCCTGTCCATCATGTTGCGCGGCCTGACCCGGCCCCGCCCCCATGCCATTCATCAGACTCGCGCCCGGATCGCCGCCTTGAGCGGTCTTGCTCCTCAAGAACGCGTGGCCGGTTTGGCGCTCCTCTTGCGCGAACTGGGCGAAGACATCCCGCCGCAGATGCGGATGGCTCTTTATGATCCGGACGCCCCTGCCGATCCGATCGTGCTTGAAGCGGCCATCCTTGCAGCGGCCCGGAGGCGCGGCCGATGAGCTTTGCCGCACCCTGGGCCTTCTGCCTGCTGCCCCTGCCACTCCTGCTGCTTCGCATCCTTCCACCGCGCAGATTTGCCAGTGGCGCGCTGAGCCTGCCACCGGCGCTGGCCGCCGCCTTCCGACCGACCGCCTCACTGCCAGTCCGTCGCCACGCGCGCCTGATCGTCCTTGCCTGCGCCTGGATCGCGCTGGTCACGGCACTGACCGGCCCCCGGCAGGAACGCGCGCTGGACGTGGTGCCCGCATCCGGACGGGACATCGTGCTGGCGCTGGACCTGTCCGGGTCGATGGAGCGGGAGGATTTCGTGCTGGATGGCCAGACCGCCTCACGCCTTGCCGCTGTCCAGTCCGTGGCAGCCCAGTTCGTCCGCGGGCGCACCGGGGACCGCGTCGGGCTGGTGGTGTTCGGGGACCGCGCCTATGTCGCGGCCGCCCCGACCCATGATGTCTCTGCCGTGGCGCAGGCCATCGGAACCCTTCAGATCGGCATATCCGGCAAGGCGACGGCCATCGCCGACGGGCTGGGCCTCGCCATCCGCCGTCTCCGGGGGCGCGATGCGGAGAGCCGTATCATCATCCTGCTCTCCGACGGGCAGGATACCACGGGGGCGGTTGATCCGGTGGCTGCGGCGCAGGCGGCGCAGGACCTCGGGATGAGGGTCTACACCATCGCACTGGGGCCTGCAGATCTGGCCGATGACCCGAAGGCACGGGATGCCGTCGACAGCGAAACCCTGCGGCGCATCGCCGAGGCTGCAGGAGGCGAGACCTTTCGCGTCAGATCGACGGAAGACCTCGAGCGCGTCACCAGCGCCATCGACAGGCTGGAGCCGAGCCTTGCGGACATGCCCCCGGTCCGGACGTGGCGCTTCTACTGGCCGTGGTTCGCGGGCCTGGCAGCAGCAGGCCTCGGCCTCTCCCTGGCGCTGCACGCGAAGGAGAGGGTATGACACTCCCCGAATTCATCCTGCTGAGGCCGCTCTGGCTGCTGGGGCTGCCCCTTGCCCCGGTCGCCGCGGCACTGGTGGCGCGACGGGCGGATGGCATGGCGGAATGGCGTGCCGTGGTCGATCCCGATCTTCTCGAGGCAATGCGCCTCCGGGGTCATGTCACCCCGCCACGCTCAGGCCCCGATCCCTGGCTGATGGCGCTGGCCCTCGCGCTGCTCTGTGCCGGGCTGGCGGGCCCCGCGAACCGCGACCATCATGCACCTCTTCTGCGCAATCGCGACGCGCTGATGATCCTCTTCGACCTCTCACCCTCCATGACCAGGGGGGGCGGCCTGGATGACGCACAGGCAGCCGTGTCGCGGCTGATCGACATCGGCGCTGCCCGTCCCGCCGGCCTGATCGTCTATGCCGGGGAGAGTTTCCTCGCCAGCATTCCCACCGACGATCCGGCGGCGCTGCAAGGCATGATCGCCGTGACGGACAGCGAAACCATGCCGGTCGGGGGCAGCCGTCCGGACCGGGCCCTGATGATGGCCCGCCGTGTCCTTGCAGATGCCGCGTCGGTGGCCCCCGATGTGGTGCTGGTCTCCGATGGCGGCGGCATGGGGCCGGTCGCCGCTGACGTCGCCCGCCAGATGGCGGCAGACGGGATCCGGATCTCGGGCATCTTCGTTCCGCAGGACGCGCCACCCTATGGCCTGCCTGCGGCAATGGCAGAAAGCCTGCAGGCAGTGGTCGAGGCGGGTGGCGGAGAGATGGCGAGCGCCTCCGATCTCGCCTCGATCGGCACGCTGCTCTCGGCACGGCGCAAGCCGCAGCAGCAGGAAGCGGACCTGCGCGCCCTGGAGTACCGAGACCTCGGACCGTGGCTTGCCGCGCTGGCGCTCCTTCCCCTGGCATTGCTGTTCCGGCGGAGGCAGACATGAGGGCCCGTCTCATCGCCATCGCGGCGACGGCCTGCGCGCTTGCCGCCGGACCGCAAGCCTGGGGCAAGCTCGCATGGCAGGCAGGCTTCCCCTCCCTCGCCGTGCCGCTTGTCAGCGATCCCTCGGCGCGGGCGGCCGCACTCTACGCCGCGGGCCGCTATGCCGAAGCCGACGCCGGGTTCGCCGCCGTCGGCCGCAGCGCCACCTATGACCGCGGCCTCACCCTGGCGGCAACCGGCGAATATGCGCTCTCGGTCGCCTATTTCGACGCCGTGCTGTTTGCCAACCGCTATGACACCGAAGCGCGCCACAACCGGGACACGGTCAAGGCGCTGGTCCCGCCCGTTGTCGGAGAGGCCATGGGCCACGGCCGCATCGAGGCAATCCTTGCCGAGGCAGGCATAAGGGCCGTGGCCTTCGATCCCGACGCTCCGGAGCAGAGAATCGTGCAGACGGAAGTCGATCCACAGCGCGAGTCCAACAGGCGCCCCGTCACCGGGGATCGCACCGCCGCCGCCGACACGGCATGGATCGACTCTCTGGAAGACACGCCAGGCGCATACCTGAAAGCCAGGCTGGCCGCCGAGATGGAGCGCCGCCGTGCCGAAGGCGAGGCCCACAAGGAGGAACCGGACCAGTGGTGAGAACCCTGCTTCTCCTCCTCTTCATGGCCGGTTCAGCGCTCGCGCAGGACCGGGACGCCCTGCGGCTGGAACTCATCCTCGACCCTCGCGCCGTCGCCCCACTCGAAGGGGAAATGGTCCTTGCCACCCTGCGCGGCACCTACCGGCAGACCATCGCCCGTGAGGAGGTGAAACTGCGCCCCATGACGGATTTCGACTGGGTGCGGCTCGGGCTCGACAGCTGGATCGACGCGCGCGTCGAGGGGCGGGCCGCACGGGTCTTCGAGCGGCGCCTCGCCTTCTATCCCCGCAGGTCGGGCCATCTCGAAATTCTCCCCATCGCCCATACGCTGGAAGTCATCGGGGCGGCGGGCAAACGGAAGACCGTCATCGTCCGGTCCGAGCCGGTTGCCCTGACGGTGCGTCCACGACCTGCCGACGCGGCGCAGCACTGGCTGCCTCTCCGCGCGCTTGAAATCTCCGACAGTTGGGACACCGATCCCGCCCGACTGGCGGACGGCCAGAGCGCGACCCGCCGGGTGGTGCTGCGCGGGTTCGGGGCGACCCCCGAGATGATGCCACAGCAGCCCAGCCTGCGGCAGCCCTGGCTCATCAGCTTCGCGCCGCCCGAGGAACGGAACTTTCAGGTCACCCCGGAGGGCCCCGTGTCCACCGTGGTCTGGACCTGGAAACTGCGCCCCGTCACAGGCGAACCCGGCGTTATTCCATCGGTGACGATCCCCTGGTTCGATACCGGCAGCCGTACGCCCGAAACGGCCACGCTTCCGATGGCCTCCATCGGTTACGCCAGTTTTGCCGATAACGGCGCATCTGGCTGGCGAAGCCTCCCGGCCACAAGTTGGCCTCTGTGGCTCCTCTCGAGCCTCTCAGCCATGCTCGTCGTGGCGCTGACCCTTCGGGATCGGGTTCCCGTCTCCGGGTTGCGCCGGAAATGGCGCCGCCGCATCCTGCTCCGGAGGTTGCGCCGCCGGGTCCGCGCAGGCGATGCGGCCGGGTCCCGCCAGGCCGCATCGCACCTGCTGGAAGGGCCTCCATTTCTCGGGGAAAGGCAGCGCCTCGAACTCCTCCGACCCGCGGACGATGCCCTATACGGCAAGCCGCTGCGCGATGTGCCTGGCCGTCTTGACCTGATGTACAACCAGATCCGGAAGACTATCCTGCACTCAGGGCAAGGCTGAACAGGACCTGTGAGCCCGACCTGAGGCCGCCTCAGGGGATCACTACCCACGATGGAAGCTGAGAAATTACGGCGGGACGCGCAGCCGACGGCATCTGGCGAAACGAGCACCAAAGGCAGGAGACAAGGTGAAACGGAACAAGACCGGGACTGAAGGTCTCTGCAGCCGTTTCAGATAATAGGGGAGGACCAAGCGAGGTGACTCGAGTGCTTGGAAATATTGGAGGCGAGTACCGGAATCGAACCGGTGTACACGGATTTGCAATCCGCTGCGTCACCACTCCGCCAACTCGCCAATTGCCCGGCCTCCTTAGATTTCCCGTGAACCGAGGTCAAGACGTTATCGTGACCGGATGCCCATGATGCGCGTACGGGCCGGGCAAACCACCGCCCCATTGCCCGCCACGACCATATTGCGTCGCACCACGCTCTGGAGACAAACCGCCCCGACATGCCGGGGCGGTCGCAGGACATTGCACAGCAATATCGGCCGGACGCCGCGGTGCCCCGGAGATCAGGCGGCGGCCTTCTCGCCCTTCAGCCAGGACAGCAGGTTTTCCGGCGAGCTCTCGCCATAGGGATCCTCGCCGTGGTTGTCGCAAAGGCCCGGCTCTTCGAACCAGCCCTCGATCACACCGTCGTTGACGATCGCGGCATAGCGCCAGGACCGAAGTCCGAAGCCAAGGTTGTCCTTGCGCACCAGCATGCCCATGCGGCGGGTGAATTCTCCCGAGCCATCCGGGATCACCTTGATATTCTTGATACCCTGCGCTTCGGCCCATTTGTTCATCACGAAGGAATCGTTGACCGACAGCACGTAGATCGTGTCGATTCCGAGCGCCTGGAATGCCGCGAAATTGTCTTCGAACCCCGGCAGCTGATAGGTCGAGCACGTCGGTGTGAAGGCGCCGGGAAGCGCGAAGAGGATCGCCCGCTTGCCGGCGAAATAGTCGGAGGTGGTCTTTTCCTCCCAGCGGAACGGGTTGGGGCCCGCGATGGACGCGTCGCGGACACGGGTGTGGAACACCACCTCGGGGAGCTTCTGACCGACTTTCATGATGGATCTCTCTGCACATGCCTCAATTGCACTGCAGCAATTTTATTCATTCTACCGCAACGCACAAGAGGCCGGAGTTCACCCGAATGTCATCGCCCGGCTCCGGAACGCCGGAGCGGACGGCTTCAGCCTCCCGTCGCGATCATCGTCCCGAGGATCGTCGCGATATGGGTGCGCCGCCCGCCCTCCTCGGCATGGACATCGCCCGCGATCACCACGAGCGTGCGGCCCGAACGGACCACACGGCCCTCGGCCACGAGACGCTCGCCGCGGCCCGGGGCAAGCATGTTGATCTTCAGCTCGACCGACAGCACGTCGCGGCCGGCATCCATCACGCTCTGGGCGGCATAGCCGCAGGCGCTGTCGCCGATCGACCAGGCAAGACCCGCATGGGAATATCCGTTCTGCTGCGTCACTTCGGGCCGGATCGGCGCGGCGATCACGATCCTGCCATGCTCGACCTCGAGAAGCTCGGCCCTGAGCAGCTCCATCATCCCCTGGCGGGCAAAGCTCTCGCGGATATGGGCCTCGAAATCGGGATTGCGCGGTTCGGTCATGTCTTCGTCCTGTTGCGGAGCGCCGCAAGCGGCAGGGTGAGGCAGGGGGCGCCGGTGAGAATGGCCCGGGCATCCGGCGCGAAGAGCCCGGCCAGGGCGGGATGGTCGCACCAGAGCCCGCCGGTATAGGCGCCGAAGGCGGGGAGGATCATGCGGGCGGCATCGACGAGAAAGCAGGCCCGCACGAGCCCTCCCCCCGCGGCAAGCCGGATCTTCGGGTGGTAATGGCCGGAGATCTCGCCCGGCGCGGCCCCGGCCGCGGCCTCGTGGCGGAAGGTGAGCGGGCCGAAGCTGAGCTCGGCGAGATGAGTGCCGCCGAGGGCGATCGGGCCGGGATCATGGTTGCCCTCGATCCAGATCCACTCCCGCCCCGCCATCAGCGCCGTGAGCCGGTCGGCCTCGCGGGCGGTGAGCGCCAGCGCGCAATCCGAATCGTCGAAGCTGTCGCCGAGACAGATGACCAGCGCCGGATCGAGCCGGGAGATCTCGTCGCCCAGCCGGGCGAGCGTCTCGGCGGTCTCGTAGGGCGGCAGGAGCGCGCCGCCGCGGCGCGCGAGGCGCTCGGACTTGCCCAGATGCAGGTCCGAGACGCAGAGGAGCCGCTCCTCCGGCCACCAGAGCGCGCCCGAGGCGCGGGCCTCGAGAGCCGCGCCGTTGAGTTCCGTATGCTGTCCCGTCATGGCCCCTCTGATGCCCGACCGGCGGGAGCGCGGCAAGGGCTCACGAGAGCCCCGCCTCGGCCAGCAGCGCGGCCACGGCGGCCTCGGCCAGCCGGACCTCGGCGCGGCCCCTGACCGGCACCCGGCCGACCTCGAGGAGCAGAGGCGCGGCAAGCGGCGTCACATGCGGCGCCCGGATGTGATCGAGCCGGCCGGCCGCGCGGGAGAGCATCTCCTCGATGCGGCCGAAATCCACGAGCCCTCGCCCCGCCTCGCGCCGGGTGATGCGCAGCATCAGGTGGTCGGGATCGTATTTCCGCAGCGTGTCGTAGAGGATGTCGGAGGAAAAGGTCGCCTGACGGCCCGACTTCCGCGCGCCGGGCAGGTTGCGGGTGATGAGGCCCGCGATGGTCGCGACATCCCGGAACGTGCGCTTCATCACCGCGTTGCCGCCGAGCCAGGTCTCGAGCCCCTCGCGCAGGCCCTCGGGGTTCAGCAGCGCCGCGGCATCCTCGACCGGCTCGAGCCCCCAGATCAGCAGGGCGTAATCGTTCGAGACGAAGCCGAGCGGATCGAGCCCGGCTTCCTCCATGCGACGGGTCAGCAGCAGGCCGAGCGTCTGGTGCGCGTTGCGGCCCGCGAAGCCGTAGAGGCAGAAATTGTGCCGATCGCCACGGGGAAAGCTCTCGGCCATGAGGCGGGCGGGTTCCGGCAGGCGGCTGATGCGGGCCTGCGTCTCGAGCCACTCCCGGGTGTGGCCGGGCAGCTCCGCCCAGGCGGAACGCTCGGAGAGAAGGGCCATGAGCCGGTGGGAGAGCAGCGTCGAGGTGGCGAGCTTCGTGCCGGAAAAGACCGCGATCTTCGGCTCCCGCGTCGGCTGGCGCGAGACCTCGAGCACCATCTCGCGCAGGCCCTCGTAGCGCACGGTCTCGCCACCGATGAGGAAGGTGTCGCCCGGCGTGAGGCTCGCGGCGAAGGCCTCCTCCACCTCGCCGAGCGGCACGCCGCCGCGGCCGCGGAGCCGGACCGAGAGCATCTCGGTCTCGACGATCGTGCCGATGTTCATCCGGAGCGCCCGGGTCGCGCGGGGGTCGCGGAGCTGCCAGAGCCCGTCGCGCTCGAGGAGGCGCTGCCAGCGGTCGTAGGCGCGGAGGGCATAGCCGCCGGTGGCGCAGAATTCGAGGCAGGCGTCGAAATCGGCGCGGGAAAGCCCGGCATAGGGGCCGGCGGTCAGGACCTCGCGAAAGAGCGCGTCGGCCGCGAACGGGCCGGCGCAGGCGGTGAGCAGGATGTGCTGGCAGAGCACGTCGAGGCCACCGGGGCCGCGGGGTTCGCCGTCGAGATCGTGCTCGCGGACCGCGGCGAGCGCGGCGTGGCATTCGAGCAGCTCGAAACGGTTCGCGGGTACGAGAACGGCGCGGGAGGGGGCGTGGTAGCGGTGGTTTGCCCTTCCGATGCGCTGGACGAGGCGCTTCACGTTCTTGGGCGCACCGACCTGGATCACCAGATCGACATCGCCCCAGTCGATGCCGAGATCGAGGGAGCCGGTGCAGACGATGGCGCGCAGGCTGCCGGCCACCATCGCGGCCTCGATCCTCTGCCGCGCCTCCCGCGACAGCGAGCCGTGGTGAAGGCCGATCGGGAGATCCTCGTCATTGGCCGCCCAGAGCGCGCGGAAGAAGAGCTCGGCCTGGGCGCGGGTGTTGATGAAGACGAGCGTGGTGCGGGCCGCGCGGATCAGATCCATCACCGCCGGGACGGCATAATGCCCGCCCATGCCGGCCCAGGGCGGTGGCGCGTCGGTCCTGAGGATCGAGATGTCGGGCTCGGGGCCGGGATCGGCGAGCAGCACCTCCGCCCCGCCGCCGAGGAAGGCGGCGAGGCCCGCCGGATCCTCGACCGTGGCCGAGAGCCCGACCCGGCGCAGGCCGGGCGAGAGGCTCTGGAGCCGGGAGAGGCCGAGCATGAGCTGGTCGCCGCGCTTCGATTCCGCCAGCGCGTGGATCTCGTCGAGGATGATGCGGGAGACCGAGCCGAAGATCTGCGGCGCCTCCGGATAGGAGAGCAGCAGCGCGAGGCTTTCGGGGGTGGTGAGCAGGATATGGGGCGGGTCGACCCGCTGCCGGGCCCGCAGGGAGGCCCGGGTGTCGCCGGTCCGGTCCTCGATGCGCAGGGCGAGGCCCATCTCCTCGACGGGGCGCGCGAGGTTGCGGCGGATATCGGCGGCAAGCGCCTTCAGGGGCGAGACATAGAGGGTGTGGAGGCCGGGAGGGGCGCTGCGGGAGAGCTCGACGAGGCTCGGGAGGAAACCCGCAAGGGTCTTGCCGCCGCCGGTCGGGGCGATGAGGAGCGTTGCCGGGTCATCCTTGCGGGCCAGGAGCTCGAGCTGGTGGCGGTGCGGCGCCCAGCCCTGCCCGGCGAACCAGGGGCCGAAGGGATCGGGCAGCGGGGCGGTTTCGGGGGGCGCGGCAGCGGACATGGAAGAGAGGTAGACCGCGGCGCGGGCGGGCTCAAGGGGCGGTGACGGCGGAGGCCGCACGGGCGGTGAAAATGGGGCGTTTCACCGTGAAACCGAAATTTTGGCACTGATTTCATTGAATTTTCGTAGTTAACATATCATGAATCCCCCCTCCCCGCGACCCCGCGCGCGGCGGCCGGGCTTTCGGCCGGAGGCGGCGTGCCGGGACCGGAGGTGTTGCCTCGAATGCCCCGCATTTCGCCGGGCGCAGGCCCCTGCGCCTTAACCTCCCGTCAGGAGAGATGACCGGATCCTTGACGCGGGATCGGGGCCGGGGCGCAGGCGCGCCGCCCCGGAGCAAGTGCGGAGAGCGGGATGTTCACGAAATACGGATACGACTTCGAGACCAATCATTACGTTTCGTCTGGCGGCGTTCAGGATACCGAATTCGGCTATGCCGGGAACGACTACTGGGTGGGCAGCCCGGGAACGGATATCTTCTTCGGTGGCGATGGCTTCGATTTCGTCGATCATTTCGCCTCGCCCATGCCGGTGAACGTGGATCTGGCCGCCGCCATGGGCTCGGGCGCCCACGGGTTTGCCCAAGGCGACCGCTATTTCAGCATCGAGGGTTTTGCCGGATCGCGCTTCGACGACACATTCTGGGGCTATGCCGAGTGGAAGGGCGGCGTGAAGGGGGTCGATCTGGTCGTGAGCTTCACCGGCGGTGTGGCCGAGGTCTTCTTCGGGCTCGACGGCAACGATCTCGCCCGCGGCTTCGGCGGCGACGACACGCTCGACGGCGGTGAGGGCAACGACACCCTCCGGGGCGACGAGGGCAACGACGTGCTCCTCGGCGGCACCGGCGACGATCTGCTCATGGGCAACGACGACGACGACAGCCTCGCGGGCGGCGACGGAGACGACACGATCGAGGGTGGCGCGGGCGACGACACGATCGGGGGCGGCGCGGGACAGGACATGGCCGAGGGCGGCGCGGGCAACGACACGATCGGCGGTGGCGACGGGGACGACACGCTCTGGGGTGAGGACGGCGACGACCTGCTCCAGGGCGGCACCGGCGCCGACCTGATGCGGGGCCACGCGGGCAACGACAGCCTCGAGGGCGGCGACGGGGCCGACACGATCGAGGGCGGCGCGGGCAACGATGCGCTCTCGGGCGGCGCGGGCACCGACACGCTGCGCGGACACGCCGGGGCCGATACGCTCGAGGGCGGCGCGGGCGCGGACCTCCTCCATGGCGGCTCGGGCGACGACCGCATCTCCGGCGACCGCGACGTCGGCTTCGCGTCCGGCCCGCCCGCCAGCGACACGATCTTCGCCGGCAGCGGTGACGACATGGTCTTCGGCGCCGACGGCGACGACCGGATCTTCGGCGAGGCGGGCGACGACACGATCGTCGCGGGCGGCGGGGCCGACCGGGTCGATGCCGGGCTCGGCGACGATACCGTCTATCTCGGCGCGGGACGCGATTTCTTCTCCGCGGCGAGCTACCGCGGCGCGGGCGACGATCATGTCTTCGGCGAGGCGGGCAACGATTTCCTGCACACCGGGCGCGGGGCCGACCGGCTCTACGGCGGCGACGGCGACGATGTGCTCGACGGCGGCTCGGGGAATGACCGGCTGACCGGCGGTGCGGGCGCCGATGCCTTCCATTTCTATCTCAATTCGGGGCAGGACGTGATCGCGGATTTCGACCTCGACGCGGGCGACCGGATCCATCTTTCCGCCGCGGTGGCGCTCGGCCCCGTCACCTTCGCCGACGGCATGGGCCGGATCGGGCTCGGCGGCGATGCCGCGATCAGCTTCGCGGTGGAGAGCGCGGCGGCGCTGGCGGCGGTGGTCGAGGCGATCGAGATCCTCTGAGGGCCCTCGGCTCAGGCCTCCTCGGCCCAGGGCGCGCGGGTGAACATGCCGCCATCGACCCAGAGCGTCTGGCCGGTGACGAAGGCGGCGGCGGGGCTGGCGAGGAAGAGCACCGGCCCGGCGATATCCTCGACGGTGCCGACGCGGCCGAGCGGGGTGATGCGCGACCAGCGGGCGGCGTAATCCGGCGATTCCGCCTCCGTCCGGGCGTTGAGGATGGCGCCCGGGGCGACGCAGTTCACCCGGATGCCGTGGGGGCCGAGCTCGACGGCGGAGACCTTGGTGAACTGCTCGATGCCGCCCTTGGAGGCGGTGTAATCGACGAGGCCGGGGAAGGCGAGCTTGTTGCAGCCCGAGCCGATGTTGATGATGGCGCCGGGCCTTCCCTCGGCCACCATCGCCCGGGCCGCCGCCTGGGTGTTGAGAAAGCAGCCGCGCAGGTTGGTGGCGATGACCGCGTCCCAGCGCGCGACCTCGAGCTCGAGAAGCGGCGCCCAGGTCTGGATGCCGGCGTTGTTGACGAGCACGTCGGGGGCGGTGCCGAAGCGGGCGCGGAGCGCGTCGTAGAAGGCGGGGACCGCGCGCTCGTCGGCAGCATCGCAGGGGAAGCCCTCGATCTCGGCGCCCTGCCCGCGCAGGGTCCCGACGAGCTCGCGGGCCGCCTCGGGCTCCGCCACATGGGTGAAGGCCACCCGGTAGCCCGCCGCGGCGAAGGCCTCCACCAGCCCCCGGCCGATCCCGGTATTGCCGCCCGTCACGACCGCGAGCCGCTGCATGCCCCTCTCCCCTTGTCGGATGGATCAAGGGGGGCAGTCTAACCGGCTGACGCGGTGCTCGGCCAGTGGCAGGCTGGTTGGGCGGCGCAACCGGCCGCGAGGGGAAGGAGAGCCTTCTGGGGGGCCACGAGGCGGCGCGGGAGCTGGCAGGTGATCCCGCCGCCTTGCCCGCGTCAGACGGTCATGTGGCGCTGGACTTCGGTTTCGTCGACCTCGCCCTTGGCGCCGGCGAGCACGATGGCGCCGCGGTCCATCACCGCGTAGCGGTCGGCGAGCTCGGTTGCGAACTCGAAATACTGCTCGACGAGGATGATCGCCATGCGGCCCTGTTCGCGCAGGTAGGAGATCGCGCGGCCGATGTCCTTGATGACGGAGGGCTGGATGCCCTCGGTGGGCTCGTCCATCAGCAGCACCTTGGGGTTCGTCACCAGCGCCCGGCCGATGGCGAGCTGCTGCTGCTGGCCGCCGGAGAGGTCGCCGCCGCGGCGCCCGAGCATCTCCTTCAGCACCGGGAAGAGCTCGTAGACCGTCTCGGGCACGCGGCGCTCGGCGCGGGGCAGCAACGAGAAGCCGGTCTCGAGGTTTTCCTTCACCGTCAGCAGCGGGAAGATCTCGCGGCCCTGCGGGACGGTGGCGATGCCGAGCTTCGCGCGCTGGTCGGGGCGCAGGCGGCTCACGTCCTGGCCGTCGAGCATCACCTTGCCGCCGCTGATGCCGCAGCGGCCGGAGATCGCGCGCATGAGCGAGGTCTTTCCCACGCCGTTGCGGCCGAGCACGCAGGTGACCTTGCCGATCTCGGCGGTCACGGTGATGTTCTTCAGCGCCTGGGCGGCGCCGTAGTGGAGGTTCATGTTTTCGACGGTCAGCATCTCAGCGCCCCAGATAGACTTCGACGACTTCCGGATTCGCCGCGACATGGTCGAGCGAGCCTTCGGCGAGGACATGGCCGCGATGGAGCACCGTGACCTTGCAATCGAGCGCGCGCACGAAGTCCATGTCGTGTTCGATCACGACGATCGAGTGCTTGCCCTTGAGCGAGCGCAGGAGCTCGGCGGTGCGCATGGTCTCGGCGTCGGTCATGCCGGCGGCGGGCTCGTCCACCAGGAGGAGCTGCGGGTCCTGCGCCAGCAGCATGCCGATCTCGAGCCACTGCTTCTGGCCGTGGCTGAGCGAGCCCGCGAGCCGGTCGCGGTGCGCGGTCATCCGCACGGTTTCCATCAGCTCGTCGATCTTGGTGCGGTGCCCGCCGGTCAGCCGGTAGAAGAGGCTCGCCGGCACGCCGCGGTCGCCCGCGATCGCGAGGACGAAGTTGTCGTAGACCGTGAGCGTCTCGAAGACCGTGGGTTTCTGGAACTTCCGCCCGATCCCGAGGCGGGCGCTGCCGGCCTCGTCGATGCGGGTGAGGTCGATGGTGTTGTTCCAGACCACCTCGCCCGAATCCGGGCGGGTCTTGCCGGTGATGATGTCGAGCATCGTGGTCTTGCCCGCACCGTTCGGCCCCACCACGGCGCGCAGCTCGCCCTTCGCGATGTAGATCGAGAGGTCGTTGATGGCCTTGTAGCCGTCGAAGCTGCGGTTGACGCCGTTGAGGTAGAGCTGCGTCGCGCCGGGGCCGCGGGGTTCGGCGCCCTCGTTGAGGATCTCGTTCATGCCTCGGCCTCCTTGGCGTCGGGTGCGGCGGCGATCGGGGCGGCGGCGCGCTTGCGGAAGGTGCCTTCGATGAGCCCGAGCACGCCCTGGGGCAGGAAGATGGTGACGACGATGAACATCGCCCCGAGCGCGAAGAGCCAGGCTTCGGGGAAGGCCGCGGTGAGCCAGCTTTCGGCGGCGGCGACGATGAGCGCCCCCATGGCGGCGCCGACCAGCGTGCCGCGGCCGCCCAGCGCCACCCAGATCACGATGGCGATCGATTTGGCCGGGCTGAACTCGCCGGGGTTGATGATGCCGACCTGCGGCACGTAGAGCGCGCCGGCGATGCCGGCGAGCATCGCCGAGACGGTGAAGATGAAGAGCTTGTAGTGCTCGACCCGGTAGCCCATGAACCGCGTCCGGCTTTCGGCGTCGCGGATCGCGATGAGGATCTTGCCGTATTTCGAGGTGGTGATCCGCCGCCCGAGCAGCACGCCGAAGCCGAGCGCGAGGCCCGAGAGCACGAAGAGCGCGGCGCGGGTGGTGTCGGCCGAGAGGCTGAAGCCCAGCACGTCGCGGAAGTCGGTGAGGCCGTTGTTGCCGCCGAAGCCCATCTCGTTGCGGAAGAAGGCGAGCAGGAGCGCATAGGTGAGCGCCTGGGTGATGATGGAGAGGTAGACGCCCGTCACCCGCGAGCGGAAGGCGAACCAGCCGAAGATGAAGGCGAGCAGCCCCGGCACGAGCAGCACCATGAGGCAGGCGAACCAGAACATGTCGAAGCCGTGCCAGAACCAGGGCAGCTTGTCGTAGCCGAGGAAGACCATGAAATCGGGCAGGACCGGGTTGGCGTAGACACCGCGGTCGCCGATCTCGCGCATGAGGTGCATCCCCATCGCGTAGCCGCCGAGCGCGAAGAAGGCGCCGTGGCCGAGCGAGAGGATGCCGCAGTAGCCCCAGACGAGATCGAGGGCGACGGCGAGCAGCGCGTAGCAGAGATACTTGCCGAGCAGCGCGACGATATGGCTCGGCACATGGCCGGCGCTTCCGGGCGCGACCATGAGATTGCCGAGCGGCACCAGCACGATGACGGCGAAGAGGATCGCGAGGAAGATGCCGATGCGCGGCGAGATGAGCTTTTCCGGCATGGGCTCAGGACTCCACGGCGCGGCCGCGCTGCGGGAAGAGACCGCGCGGGCGTTTCTGGATGAAGAGGATGATGAAGACGAGGATCAGGATCTTGCCCAGCACGGCACCGGCCCAGGGTTCGAGGAACTTGTTGGCGATGCCGAGCGAGAAGGCCGCGGCGAAGGTGCCCCAGAGGTTGCCGGCGCCGCCGAAGACCACGACGAGGAAGCTGTCGATGATGTAGGACTGGCCGAGGTTGGGGGAGACGTTGTCGATCTGGGAGAGTGCCACGCCCGCGAGCCCGGCGATGCCGGCGCCGAGGCCGAAGGTGAGCGCGTCCACCCGGCCGGTCGGGATGCCCATCTCCGCCGCCATGGCGCGGTTCTGGGTGACGGCGCGCATCTGCAGGCCCAGCGCGGTGCGCCGGAGCAGGGTCAGGAGGCCGAGGAAGACCACCACGGCGAAGATGATGATGTAGAAGCGGTTCCAGGTGACGGTCATCTCGCCGAACTGGAAGGCGCCCGACATCCAGGAGGGGTTGCCGACCTCCTGGTTGGTGGGGCCGAAGATCGTGCGCACCGTCTGTTGCAGGAGGAGGCTCACGCCCCAGGTGGCGAGCAGCGTCTCGAGCGGCCGGCCGTAGAGGTGGCGCACGATGCCGCGCTCGATGCCGACGCCGATCGCGCCGGCGACGAGGAAGGCCGCGGGGGTGGCGATGAGCAGGGAATAGTCGAAGAGGCCATGCGCGTGTTCGCGGATCACGTCCTGCACCAGGAAGGTCGTGTAGGCGCCGATCATGATGAGCTCGCCATGGGCCATGTTGATGACCCCCATCACGCCGAAGGTGATGGCGAGGCCCACCGCGGCGAGGAGCAGCACCGAGCCGAGCGAGAGGCCGAACCAGATGTTCTGGACCTGGGCCCACATGGCGCGGGCGCGCTCGACATGGGTGATGCCGGCCTCGGCGGCCAGGGCGATCTCGGGTTCGGGGGAATTGCGGTAGGCGCCGAGGGCTGCGAGCGCCTCGCTGCCGCCGCGGGCCGCCACCGTCTTGATCGCGTCGACGCGGTCGGCGACGGGGGCCTCGGTCTCGAGCAGGGTGCGGGCGCGGGCCTCCTCGAGGGCGCGGGCGACGCCCGGATCCTTCTCGACGCCGAGCGCGATGTCGATCGCCTCGAGCTGGTCGGGGTCGGGCGACTTGAAGGCGGCATTGGCGGCGCTGAGGCGCCGGCCCGGATCGGGGTTGGTGAGGTTGAGCGTGCCGAGGGCGGCCTTGATGACGCGCCGGAGGCCGTTGTTGATCTTGATCGCCTCGGTCGAGCGGCGCTCCACCGGGCCGAGATCGGCGCCGGTGAGCGGATCGGTCGCGGTCTGGCTGCCGCGGCGGCCGGTGACGATGACGACGGCGCCGTCGCTCTCGCGCACCTGCAGCTCGCGATCGCCGAGCGCGCGCAGCACCGGCGCGGCGCGCTCGTCGCCGGTCGCGGCGATCTCGCGCACCACCGTCTCGCGGTCGGAATAGTTGCCCTTGGGAAGCTGGGGCACCAGCTCCTCGAGGGTCTGGGCCATTGCCGGCGCGGCAAGGCACAGGCTCAGGAACAAGAAAAGAGAAGCCAGTTTACGCATGAGAGCCCTGCCCGCCTTGGTGTTGGGCCGCAGGAGAGGAGCCCCCTGCGGCCGGGGGTTCACTGGGTGGTCGCGCCGCCGCAGGTGCCGGTTTCGACGTTGAAGTTGCCGCAGGAGAGCGGCTCGCGCCAATCGGCGATCAGCTTGGCCGATTCCGGCAGGAAGTCGGACCATTCGTCGCCGAGCACGAGGCCGGGGGTTTCCCAGACGACCTCGAACTGGCCGTCATCCTGGATCTCGCCGACATAGACCGGCTTGGTGATGTGGTGGTTCGCCCCCATCGAGGAGATGCCGCCGGTGAGGTTCGGGACGGCCACGCCGACCATCGCGTCGATCACCGCGTCGGGATCGGTGGTGCCTGCCGCCTCGACCGCCTTCACCCACATGTTGAAGCCGATGTAATGGGCCTCCATCGGGTCGTTGGTGGTGCGGGCATCGTTGCCGGTGTAGGCGTGCCAGGCGTCGATGAAGTCGGCGTTCTCGTCGGTGTCGATCGACATGAAGTAGTTCCAGGCCGCGAGGTGGCCGACCAGCGGGCCGGTGTCGAGGCCCGCGAGCTCTTCCTCACCCACGGAGAAGGCGACGACGGGGATGTCGGTGGCGGAGATGCCCTGGTTGGCGAGCTCCTTGTAGAAGGGCACGTTGGCATCGCCGTTGATGGTCGAGACCACCGCGGTCTTCTTGCCGGCCGAGCCGAATTCCTTGATCTCGGAGACGATCGTCTGCCAGTCGGAATGGCCGAAGGGCGTGTAGTTGATCATGATGTCCTCGGGCGCCACGCCCGAATCCTTGAGATACTGCTCGAGGATCTGGTTCGTGGTGCGCGGATAGACATAGTCGGTGCCCGCGAGCACCCAGCGCTCCACGCCTTCCTCTTCCATCAGGTAATCGACCGCCGGGATCGCCTGCTGGTTGGGTGCGGCCCCGGTGTAGAAGACGTTGCGCTGGCTTTCCTGGCCTTCGTACTGGACCGGGTAGAAGAGGATCGAGTTGAGTTCCTCGAAGACCGGGAGCACGGACTTGCGGCTCACCGAGGTCCAGCAGCCGAAGACCACGTCGACGCCCTGGCCGGCGACGAGCTCGCGGGCCAGTTCGGCGAAGCGCGGCCAGTCGGAGGCGGGGTCGACGACCACCGGCTCGAGCTGCTTGCCGAGGACGCCGCCGTTGGCGTTCTGTTCCTCGATCAGCATCAGCATGGCGTCCTTGAGCGTGGTCTCGGAGATCGCCATCGTGCCGGAGAGCGAGTGCAGGATGCCCACCTTGATCGTCTCGTCGTCCTGGGCGTAGGCCGGGATCGCGGAGAGGCTGCCGGCCAGTGCCGCGCCCATCCAGAGGTTCCTGTAGCTGTTGCGCATGTCTTCTTCCGTCCTTGCTGACTGCATGTCGAATTGCGCCCGCACATCCCCCCTCAAGGCCTTCTCCCGGCCGGGCCCCATGCGATGCAGCGGGCGAAAACTGCGAAGACACCGGAATTTTGGCAAGGTTATTCGCCCCTCTCAGGGCAGAGTTCGGAGAACAGGCCAATTGTTAGACAGCGTGACTTCGGAACGGCGATTTCTTGTGCATATTATTCACGAGAACGTCATGGCGACCGGCGCCGGCGGCCGGAACGCCCGGAGCGGCGGCGCGGCAGGTTTCCCGCGCTGCGGCAGATTTCGCCGCATTTGCCGCAGCTCGGGGTTTGCGCCGCGGCGCGCCAGCCCCTAGTCTGGCCCCGACCGGCGGGAGACCCACCCCGCCCCCTGCCGGCCCCGGACTGAAAGGCAAGGCCCCCGGCCCCAACGCGCGACCGCGCCCGGAGAGACACGAGATACATGAAGCCCATCGTCACCCTGACGCTGAACCCGTGCGTCGACGGCTCCTGCGAGACCGAGACCGTGCATCCCACCCACAAGATCCGCACCAGCGGCGAGCGCTATGATCCCGGCGGCGGCGGCATCAACGTCGCCCGTGTCATCGCCGAGCTGGGCGGCGCGACGATCCCGATCTATTTCAGCGGCGGCTCGACCGGGGCGCTGCTCGACCAGCTGCTCTCGGGCCTGCCCTTCGAGGCGCACCCGATCCACATCGCCGACCAGACCCGGATCAGCCACGCGGTATACGAGCGCGCCACCGGGCTCGAATACCGCTTCACCCCGGACGGGCCGCGGGTGACGGATGCCGAATGGGCCACCTGCCTCGACGTGATCCGGGGGCTCGATTTCGACTATATCGTCGCGAGCGGCTCCTGCCCGAAGGGGCTGCCGCTCACCTGCTACTGCGAGATCTCCGAGATCGCGCGGCAGAAGGGCGCGCGCTTCGTGCTCGACACCTCGGGCGCGGTCTTCCGCACCACGGTGGCCGCGGGCGGGATCCATCTCGCCAAGCCCAGCCTCGGCGAGCTGCGCGCGCTGCTTGGCCGGCCGCTCGACACCGCCGAGGAGATCGAGGCGGCAGCGCTCGAACTCACGGCCACCGGCAAGGTCGAGTATCTCGCGGTGACCATGGGGCATGACGGCGCGCTGCTCGCGGGCGGCGGCGAGACCTGGTGGCTGCTGCCGCCGGAGGTCAAGGTGACGAGCGCCGTCGGCGCCGGCGACAGCTTTCTCGGCGCGATGCTCTGGGCGCTGTCGCAGGGCCGCGCGCCGGAGGATGCCTTCACCCTCGGCGTCGCGGCCGGCGCCGCGGCGGTCATAACGCCGGGCACCGAGCTCTGCCGCGCGGCGGACATCAACCGCTTCTACGCGCAGCTTCGCGCAAGCCCGGACCGCACGCGGCCCGTGGCCTATTCGATCTCCGGCTGAGGCCGGAGACGGCGGCGCGCCTCAGGCGGGCGCGCCGGCAACCTCGTAGCCTTCCGCCGCGATCGCCGCGGCCACCGCCTCGCGCGCCGCGCCGGTCTCGACGCTGACCCGGCCGGCGGGGCGATCGATCACCACCTCGGCGCCGGGGTCGAGCGCGAGCACCGCCTTGCGGACCGCCGCCTCGCAATGGCCGCAGGTCATGCCCTTCACCTGAAATTCCGTCATTGCTCCGATTCCCTTTCGCAACTGGATCTCCCGCCGGTCTGCACCCTTCCACCATGGGAAGGTCAAGCCCCCCCGGCGCGGGCGGGATGCGGCGGCCGGGCGACGGGGCGGCAAGAGGCCGCTTGACAATGCCGCGCATCCGGCCGCATCTGCGCCTGCTGGTTCCTGTCCCAGGACAGGCGAAGAGGGAATGCGACAGGGGATCTTTTCCCGAAGCGCAGCCGCCCCCGCGACCGTGACCGGAGAGGCGCTCCGATGCCACTGGCCCGATGGGCCGGGAAGGTGGAGCCGCCGCAGGGCCCGAAAGGGCCCCGACTCCGCAAGCCGGGAGACCTGCCAGCACGAAGGACCATGATGCGGACGGGGTGATCCGCGACCGGCCTGGCACGGTGCCCCACCGCTTTGCCCGAGCTGCCGCCTCTCCCCGTTTCGCGCGAGCGAGGGGAATGCGCTTGTGACTGGCACGACGAAAGACCCGGACGACTCCGAAGCCCCGGCCGCGGCGGCCGTGACGCTGGCCGTCTGCACCACCTGCCGCGCGGGCCTGCCCGTGCCGGAGGACGGGCTCGTGCCCGGCGCACGGATGTTTGCCGCGCTTTCGGCGGCGGACCTGCCCGAGGGCGTGCGGCTCCGCGGCGTCGAATGCCTCTCGGCCTGCGCGCGCGGCTGTGCGCTTGCGCTCTGTGCCGACGGGCGCTGGACCTATGTCTACGGCGATCTCGACCCGGAGGCGGATGTCGGCGCCATTCTCGAGGGCGCGGCCGCCTATGCCGCCGCCCCCGACGGCATCGTGCCCTGGCGCGCGCGCCCCGTCATCTTCCGCAAGCAGTCGATCGCCCGTATCCCGCCCCTGGAGACCTGAGCCCCATGTCCACGCTCGAAAAGACCCCCGTCACCGTCATCACCGGCTTTCTCGGAGCGGGCAAGACCACGCTCATCCGCCATCTGATGGCCAATCCGGAGGGGCGCCGGCTCGCCGTTGTCGTCAACGAATTCGGCACGGCCGGCGTCGATGGCGACATCCTGCGGAGCTGCGCCGATGCCGCCTGCCCGGCCGAGAACATCGTCGAGCTGGCCAACGGCTGCATCTGCTGCACCGTGGCCGACGATTTCATCCCGACGATCGAGGCGCTGATGGCGCTGCCGCAGCGGCCCGATCACATCCTGATCGAGACCTCGGGTCTTGCGCTGCCGAAGCCGCTCCTGAAGGCCTTCGACTGGCCGGCGATCCGCTCGCGCATCACCGTCGACGGGGTGATCGCGGTGGCCGATGCCGAGGCGGTGGCGGCGGGCCGCTTCGCGCCCGATCCGGCGGCGGTCGATGCCCAGCGCGCGGCGGACGAGAGCATCGACCACGAGACGCCGCTCTCGGAGGTCTTCGAGGACCAGATCGCCTGCGCCGATATCGTGCTGCTCTCCAAGGCCGATCTCGCCGGGCCAGCGGGGCTCGCCGCGGCGGAGGCCGCGATCCGGGCCGAGCTCGGCCGCGCCCTGCCCGTTCTCGCGATGGAGGAGGGCCGGATCGACGCGCGCGTGATCCTCGGGCTCGGCGCGGCGGCGGAGGACGATCTCGCCGCGCGGCCCTCGCATCACGACGGCGCGGAGGATCACGAGCATGACGATTTCGACTCCGTCGTCATCGACGTGGCCGAGATCGCCGACCCCGAGGCGATTGCCGAGGCGGTGCGTGATCTCGCCCGGAGCCGCAACATCCTGCGGGTGAAGGGCCATGTCGCGGTCGCGGGCAAGCCGATGCGGCTCCTGGTGCAGGCGGTGGGCGCGCGGGTGCGGACCCAGTACGACCGGCCCTGGGGCACGGCGGCGCGACAGGGCCGGCTCGTGGTGATCGCCGAGCACGACGACATCGACGCGGCCGCGATCCGGGCCGATCTCGACCGCGCGCTCGGCGCCGTCGCCGCGGAGTAAGGCAGACGCTCCGATGCACGTCATCTTCCGCGAGAGCCACGGGCTCGAGGATGCAGCGGCGCCGCAGGATCTCGGCCAGGATCCGGCCGAGCTCGTGGTGCTGTCCTTCTCCGACAGCGATCTCGGCGCCTTTGCCGCCGGGTGGCGGCGCGCGGCCGGGAGCCTGCCGGAGCTGAGGCTCGCCAATCTCGCGGCGCTGCGTCATCCGCTCTCGGTCGATACCTATCTCGAGCGGACGGTTGCGGGCGCGCGCGGCGTGCTGGTGCGGCTGATCGGCGGCGAGCCCTACTGGTCCTACGGGCTGCTCCAGCTTCAGGATCTGGCGCGGCGGCGGGGGATCGCGCTCGCGGTGCTGCCCGGTGACGGGCGGGACGATGCGCGGCTCGATGCGCTCTCGACCCTGCCGGTCGCGACGCTGCGCCGCCTGTCGCATCTTTGCGAGGCGGGGGGCGCGGTGGCGGCCCAGGCGGCCCTCGCCCAGCTCGCGCTCGCCGCCGGGCTCTATGCCGGGCCGGTGGCCGGGGCGAAGGCGCTGCCGCCGGCGGGGGAATACCGCCCCGGCACGGGCGTCGTTCCCGCCGGGGCGCCTGCGGCCGGGCGGCCCGGGCGGCCGGTGGTGCCGGTCGTCTTCTACCGCGCCTATCTCGCGGCGGCCGACATGGAGGCGGTGGATGCGCTGATCGCGGCGCTCGAGGCCGAGGGCTTCGATGCGCCCGGCCTCTTTGCCCCCTCGCTCAAGGCGCCCGAGGCGGCGGCGTGGCTGCGCGGGCGGCTGGCGGAGCTCGGGCCCGCGGCGATCCTCAACACCACGGCCTTCTCCGCGCGCGGGGCCGATGGCGCGCCCTCGCCGCTCGAGGCCGGCGACTGCCCGGTGTTCCAGACCGCCTTCGCCACCTCGGAGCGTGCGGCCTGGGAGGCGGGCGCGCGCGGGCTCTCGCCCGCCGATCTCGCGATGCATGTGGTGCTGCCGGAGGTGGACGGGCGGATCTTCGCGGGCGTTGCGAGCTTCAAGGCGCGGGCGGCGCGCGATCCGGTGCTGCAGTTCGCGCCCCTGCGGCATGCCCCCGATCGGGCCCGTGTCGCGGCGATCGCCGGGCGGATCGCGGCCTGGCACCGGCTCGGGGCGGCGGCGCCGGCCGCGCGGCGGCTCGCGCTCGTGCTCTCGACCTATCCCGGCAAGGCGCATCAGATGGCCCATGCGGTGGGGCTCGACGCGCTTGCCTCGGCCGAGGCGCTGATCGGTGATCTCGCGGCGGCGGGCCATGCCACCGCCCCCGGCGCGCCGCTGGCCGACGCGCTCGGGACGGGCGAGATCGCCTGGCCGCTCGCGGAGTACCGCGCGGCGCTCGAGACCCTCCTGCCCGCGCCGCTTCGGGAGGCGCTCGATCTGGCCTGGGGCCCGGCGGAGGCAGACCCGGCGGTCGCGCGCGGCGCCTTCCGGTTCCGCGCGGTGCGCCGCGGCGCCGTGCTCGTCGCGCTCCAGCCCGAGCGGGCGGGGGCCGCGGACCGGGCGGAGAGCTATCACGATCTCTCCCGCGTGCCGCGGCACGGCTATGTCGCCTTCCACCTCTGGTTGCGGGCGGCGGAGCGGGTGGATGCGCTCCTCCACATGGGCGCGCATGGCACGCTCGAATGGCTGCCGGGCAAGGCGGCGGCGCTTTCGGAGCGCTGCTGGCCCGAGGCGCTGCTCGGGCCGCTGCCGGTGATCTATCCCTTCATCGTCAACGACCCCGGAGAGGCGGCGCAGGCCAAGCGGCGGCTCGGCGCGGTGACGCTCGGGCATCTGCCGCCGCCGCAGGTTCAGGGCGGGCTGAGCGACGGTCTCGCGCGGATCGAGCGGCTGCTCGACGAATATTCCACCGCCGACGGGCTCGACCCCGCCCGCCGCGACCGGCTGATCGCCGCGATCCGGAGCGCGGCCCAGGCCGAGGGGGTCGAGGCGGACCTCGGGCTTGACGCGCGCGCCAGCGCGGCGGAGGCGATCCCGCGCATCGACCGCTTCGTCTGCGACCTCAAGGACAGCCGCTTCGGCGAGGGCCTGCATGTCTTCGGCCAGGGCGCCTGCGGCGCGGCGGAGCGCGCGGGGCTCCGCGCCGCGCTCTCGGGCCGCCCGGTCGCGCCGGGGCCCGCGGGCTCGCCGGGGCGCGGGCGGAGCGACGTGCTGCCCACGGGGCGGAACCTCTTCGCGGTCGATCCCCGCGCGGTGCCGAGCCGGGCGGCGCAGGCCGAGGGCGTGAAGCTCGCCGAGGAGCTGTTGCGCCGCCATCTCCAGGAGGAGGGCGACTGGCCGCGCGGGCTCGTCGTCGATCTCTGGGGCTCGGCGACGATGCGCACGGCGGGCGAGGAATTCGCCATGGCGCTCCATCTCGCCGGGCTCGCGCCGCGCTGGGACGCGGGCACCGGCCGGGTCTCGGGCTTCGAGATCCTGCCGCTGGCACTGCTCGGGCGGCCGCGCATCGACGTGACGCTCCGGGTCTCGGGGCTCTTCCGCGATCTCTTTCCGGGGCTCGCGGGCCTCTTTGCGCAGGGCGTCGCGGCGCTTGCCGCGCGGGACGAGGCGGCGGAGGACAATCCCTACCGGGGCGCGGCGGACGCGCGGGTTTTCGGACCGAAGCCGGGAGACTACGGGCTCGGCATGGGGGCCGCGATCGCGGATTATTCCGAGGCGGGCCGCGCGGCGGCGGGCGAGGCCTGGCTTTCCGGTTCGGCCTGGGCGATCGGGCCGGACGGCGCGAGCCGGGAGGCGCGCCCGGATCTCGAGGCGCGGCTGCGCGGGGCCGACGCCTTCGTCCATGTCCAGGACCTGCCCGAGACCGACCTGCTGCTGGCCGAGGATTTCGCCGCGCATATCGGCGGCGTGGCGGCGGCGGCGGGCGCGCTCGGCGCGGAGGCCCCGGTGCTCTGGCATCTCGACACCACGGCGGCGGGGCGGCCGCGGGCCCGCAGCCTCGGCGAGGAGATCGCCCGCATCGTGCGCGGCCGGGCCGCCGATCCGGCCTGGGCCGAGGGCATGATGGCGCATGGCTACCGCGGCGCCGCGGAGATCGCCGCGACCCTCGATCACATGGCGGCCTTCGCCCATCTCGCGGGCGCGCTGCCGGCGCATCTCTTCGACCTCTATCACGCGGCGACGCTCGGGCGGCCGGAGGTCGCGGCGTTTCTGGCCGAGGCCAACCCCGCCGCGCTCGCCGCGATGCAGGGCCGCTTCCGCGCCCTGCGCGATGCCGGGCTCTGGGCGAGCCGGCGCAATTCCATCGCCGCCGCACTGGAGGACGGGCGATGAGCGCGGTGGTTCGCGGCTGGTGCCCCGGCGCGCACCGGCCGATGGCCTCCGGCGACGGGCTCATCCTGCGCCTCCGGCCGCGCGGCGGGCGGCTTTCGGCGCGGGAGGCGGCCGGGATCGCCGCGCTTGCCGCGCGCCACGGCAACGGCGTCATCGACCTCTCGGCGCGCGCGGGCCTGCAGATCCGCGGCGTCGCGCCGGAGGGGCATGCGCCGCTGCTCGCCGGGCTTGCAGCCCTCGGGCTCATCGACGCCGATGCGGGCGCCGAGGCCCGGCGCAACGTCACGCTCACGCCGTTCTGGCGCAAGGGCGACGGCAGCCTCGAACTCGCGCTCGCGCTCGAGGACGCGCTTGCGGCCGACCGCAGCCTCGCCCTGCCGGTGAAGTTCGGCTTTGCCGTCGATACCGGGCCGCGGCGGGTGCTCGGGCAGACCGCCGCCGATATCCGGCTCGAACGCGCGGCGGCGGGCGGGCTCCTCCTGCGCGCCGACGGGGCGGCGACCGGGCGCGCGCTCCGGCCGGAAACGGCTGTCGCGGCCGCGGGCGCGCTGGCGCGCTGGTTTCTCGCGAGCGGCGGGGAAAAGCGGATGGCGGCGCATCTCGCCGCCGGTGTCCCGCTGCCGCCGGAGCTTGCGGGCGATGCCGCCCCCGCCCCGGCCGATCCAGCCCCGGCGCCCGGCCCGGTCGCGGGCACGGGCTGGCTGGTGGCGCCCGAATTCGGGCGGCTCGATGCGAGCCTTCTCGCCGATCTCGCGCGCCTCGGGCACGGGCTCCGGCTCACGCCCTGGCGGATGCTGCTCGTCGAAGGGATCGGCATCGCACCGCGTCTGACCGGGCTCGTCGAGGCCGCGGACGACCCGCGGCTCCGCATCCACGTCTGCCCCGGCGCCCCCGACTGCGCCCAGGCCGAGGCGGAGACGCGCGGCCTTGCCCGCGCCCTCGCCGCAGGGCTGCCCGCGGCGCTGCCGCTCGTCCATGTCTCGGGCTGCGCCAAGGGCTGCGCCCATCCCGGCCCCGCCCCCGTCACCCTTGCCGGGCGGGCGGGCCGTTTCGATCTCGTGCGCGGCGGGCGGGCCTCCGATCCCCCGGACCGCACCGGGCTCCGGCCCGGCGATCTTGCCGCACGCCCCGACATTCTCACGGAGCCCGACTGATGCCCCATGTCTACGAGACCGATGGTGCCGCGATCTATGCGCAATCCTTCGCGACGATCCGCGCCGAGGCCGATCTGGCCCGCTTCTCCCGCGACGAGGAACCCGTCGCCGTCCGCATGATCCATGCCGCGGGGCTCGTCGGCCTCGAGGCGCATGTGCGCTTCACCCCCGGCATGGCGACGGCGGCCCGCGCCGCGCTGGCCGCGGGCGCGCCGATCCTCTGCGATGCGCGCATGGTGAGCGAGGGCATCACGCGCGCCCGGCTTCCGGCCGCCAATGCGGTGATATGCACCCTGCAGGACCCGGAGGTGCCCGCGCTTGCCGCGGAGCGCGGGACGACGCGCTCGGCCGCCGCGCTGGAGCTCTGGCGGCCGCATCTCGCCGGCGCGCTGGTCGCGATCGGCAATGCCCCGACCGCGCTCTTCCATCTGCTCAACATGCTCGAGGACCCCGCCTGCCCGCGGCCCGCGGCGATCATCGGCTGCCCCGTCGGCTTCGTGGGTGCGGCCGAATCGAAAGCGGCTCTGATGGCCGCCCCGCCCTGCCCGGCGCTGATCATCGAGGGCAGGCTCGGCGGCAGCGCCATCACCGTCGCGGCCGTGAACGCGCTCGCAAGCTGGAAGGAATGACCATGACCATGGCCGAAACCAGGGTTTCGGGGCGGGTGATCTGCGTCGGGCTCGGCCCCGGGGATCCCGAGCTCATGAGCGTGCGCGCCGACCGGCTGATCCGCGGCGCGCGCCACGTGGCCTATTTCCGCAAGGCCGGGAACGGCGGCCAGGCCCGGCGCATCGTCGAGGGCATGATCGCCCCGGAGGCGACCGAGCACGCGATGGAATATCCGGTCACCACCGAGATCCCGTTCGATGACCCGGAATACGGCCGGCTGCTCGCGGGCTTCTACGAGGACTGGGCCGGGCGGCTCGCGGCCATCGCCGGGACCGAGGAGGTGGTGGTGCTCTGCGAGGGCGATCCGTTCTTCTACGGCTCCTTCATGCATCTCCATGCCCGGCTTCAGGGCCGGGCGCCGGTCGAGGTGGTGCCCGGCATCACCGGGATGTCCGGCTGCTGGACCGCGACGGGGCTGCCGATCACCTGGGGCGATGACGTGCTGACCGTGCTCACCGGCACGCTGCCGGAGGCGGAGCTGGCGCGGCGCGCGGCCGGGACGGATGCGCTCGTGGTGATGAAGACCGGGCGCAACCTGCCGAAGCTCCGGCGCGCGCTCGAGACCGCCGGGCGGCTCGATGCGGCCTGGCTCGTGGAGCGCGGCACCATGCCGGGGCAGACCGTGCGGCGGCTTTGCGAGGCCGATTGCGCCAGCGCGCCCTATTTCTCCATCGTGCTGGTCCATGGCCAGGGGCGGCGGCCGTGAGCGGCTGGCTTAGGGTTGCGGGCCTCGGCCCCGGCGATGCAGCACTGGTGACGCCGGAGGTCTCGGCGGTGCTGGCGGAGGCGACCGACGTGGTGGGCTATCTGCCCTATGTCGCCCGGGTGGCCGAGCGGCCGGGGCTTCGGCGCCATGCGAGCGACAACCGCGTCGAGCTCGACCGCGCCCGCCATGCGCTCGAGCTTGCCGCGGAGGGGCGGCGGGTGGCGGTGGTCTCCTCGGGCGATCCCGGCGTCTTCGCCATGGCCTCGGCGCTCTTCGAGGCGCTGGAGGCGGGGCCCGGGAGCTGGGCCGGGCTCGACATCGCCGTGCTGCCGGGGATCAGCGCGATGCTCGCCGCGGCGGCGCGGCTCGGCGCCCCGCTCGGACATGATTTCTGCGCGATCAACCTTTCGGACAATCTCAAGCCCTGGGCGCTCGTGGAGCGGCGGCTGCGCCTCGCGGCGGAGGCCGATTTCGCCATGGCCTTCTACAACCCGCGCTCGAAGAGCCGCCCGCACCAGTTCGCCCGCGCCCTCGAGATCCTGCGCGCGGCCTGCGGGCCGGAGCGGCTGGTGAGCTTCGCCCGCGCCGTCTCGAGCCCCGAGGAGCGGCTCGAGACGGTGACGCTCAGTGCGGCGCGGCCCGAGATGGCCGACATGCGCACGCTGGTGATCGTCGGCAATTCCGCCACCCGGCGCGCCGGGCGCTTCGTCTATACCCCGAGGCAGGCCGCGTGACCGAGCCAGCCCATCACCTCGGCGACGCTGCGCGCCACCGGCCGCCGGGGGATCGCCGGGCGCGCGATCATCAGGACCGGCAGGCCGAGACTGCGCGCCGCGGCGAGCTTGGCCGAGGCGCCGTCGCCGCCCGCGTTCTTCGCCACGACCATGTCGATGCGGTGGCTGCAGAGGAGGGCGATGTCCTCGGCCTCGGTGAAGGGCCCGCGCGCGACCACCACCGCGGCGCGCGGCAGCGGCAGCGGCAGCGTGGCCTTCGGCGGATCGACGAGGCGGAGGAGGTAATGATGCTGCGGGGCGGCGGCGAAATCGCCGAGATGCTGGCGGCCGATGGCGAGAAAGATGCGCTGCGGCAGCCCGGCGAGCGCCGCGACCGCGGCCGGAATGTCCGCGACCTCCCGCCAGTCGTCGCCCGGCTCCGGCGTCCAGGGCGCGCGTTCGAGCGCGAGGATCGGGGTCTCGGTGGCCTTGGCGGCGGCAACGGCATTGGCGCTGATCCGGGCCGCGAAGGGATGGGTTGCGTCGATGATCGCGCTGATCTCCTCGCGGCGGATCCACGCCGCCAGCCCCTCCGCGCCGCCGAAGCCGCCGACGCGGACCGGCACCGGCTGCTCGCGCGGCTCGTCGACGCGGCCGGCATAGGACAGCACCGCGCGGCGGCCGGTTTCGGCGATGGCGGCGGCGAGGCGGCTGGCGTCAAGCGTACCGCCGAGAATGAGGACGGGCTTCATGTCTGATCCCTGGCTTTCGATCATCGGTCTTGGCGAGGATGGACCGGCAGGGCTCGGAGACGCAAGCCGTGCGGCACTCGCGGCGGCCGAGATCGTCTTCGGCGGGCCGCGGCACCTCGCGCTTGCGGGCGTGGGCGCGCGCGGGCGGCCCTGGCCGGTGCCCTTTTCGATCGAGCCGGTGCTGGCGGCGCGCGGCCGGCCCGTGGCGGTGCTCGCCTCGGGCGATCCGTTCTGGCACGGTGCGGGCGGCAGCCTCGCGGCGCGGCTCGATCCGGCGGAATGGCGCGCCTTCCCCGCGCCCTCGGCCTTTGCGCTGGCAGCCGCCCGGCTCGGCTGGCGGCTCGAGGAGACCGTCTGCCTGGGGCTTCATGCCGCGCCCTTCGCGCGGCTCCGGCCGCATCTCGCGCCCGGCGCGCGGCTTCTCTGCCTCCTGCGCGACGGCGCGGCGGCGGGCGAACTGGCGGGCTGGATCACGGCCCAGGGCTTCGGCGCCGCGCGGCTCCACGTGATGGAAGCCCTGGGCGGGCCGCGCGAACGCATCCGCGCCCAGCGCGCCGCGGCCTTCGCGCTCGGGGATGTCGCAGCCCCGGTGCTGGCGGCGGTGGAGGCCGCCGGCGGCCCCGCCCTGCCCCGCGCCTCCGGCCTCGAGGACGGGCTCTTCGCCCATGACGGGCAGATCACCAAACGGCCGGTGCGGGCGCTGAGCCTCTCGGCGCTGGCACCATGCCCCGGCGCGCATCTCTGGGATCTCGGCGCGGGTTCGGGCTCGATCGCCGTCGAATGGTGCCTCGCCGCGCCGGGCGCGACCGCGGACGCCGTCGAGCTCCGCCCCGAGCGGGCGGCGAACATCGCCGCGAATGTGGCGGCCTTCGGGCTGGAGGGGCGGCTTTCGGTGCACGAGGGCCGCGCGCAGGACGCCCTCGGCGGGCTCGCCGCGCCGGATGCGGTCTTTGTCGGCGGGGGGGCGGACGCACCGCTCCTCGCCGCGCTCTGGGACCGCCTCGCGCCGGGCGTGCGGCTCGTGGTCAATGCCGTGACGCTCGGGACCGAGGCGCTGCTTCTCGAGTGGTCGGCGCGCGCGGGGGGCGCGCTGCTGCGGATCGAGCTCGCCGAAGCCGCCCCCCTCGGCACGCTGCGCGGCTGGCGCCCGGCCCGGCCGATCGTGCAGTGGAGCGTCACCCGATGAGGGTGGCGGGGATCGGGTTTCGCCGCGCCGCCGACATCTCGGCGCTCCGCGCCGCCCTTGCTGCGGCGGGCGGGCTCGGCGAGCTCTGCGCGCTTGCCACCACCACCGACAAGGCCGCCGCTCCGGTGCTCGCGCGCCTCGCCCGCGAGCTCGGCCTGCCGGTGCTCGGCATTCCGCCCGCCGCCCTCGCGGGCCGCGCGACGCCGACCCGTTCGCCGCGGATTCTCGCCCGGCTCGCCACCGGCAGCCTCGCCGAGGCCGCCGCCCTCGTCGCCGCCGGAACCGGCGGTCGGCTGCTCGGCCCCCGCGCGCTCTCGCCCGACCGTTCTGCCACCGCCGCCATCGCCACCATCGCCGAAAGGGTCCTTCCATGACGGTTCACTTCATCGGCGCCGGCCCCGGCGCCGCCGATCTCCTGACCCTGCGCGGCCGCGACCTGATCGCCGCCTCCTCGGTCTGTCTCTATGCCGGGTCGCTCGTGCCCGAGGCGGTGCTCGGCCACTGCCCGCCCGGCGCGCGCATCGTCAACACCGCCCCGCTCTCGCTCGACGAGATCATCGCCGAGATCGAGGCGGCCCATGCCGCGGGCCAGGATGTCGCGCGGCTCCATTCCGGCGATCTCTCGGTCTGGTCGGCGATGGGCGAGCAGCTCCGGCGCCTCCGGGCACGCGGCATTCCCTTCAGCGTGACGCCGGGCGTGCCCGCCTTCGCCGCCGCGGCGGCAGCGCTCGGCACCGAGCTCACCCTGCCCGGCGTCGGCCAGTCGCTGGTGCTCACCCGCACCTCGGGCCGCGCCTCCGCCATGCCCGAGGGCGAAAGCCTCGCGAATTTCGCCGCGACCGGCACGACGCTCGCGATCCACCTTTCGATCCATGCCGCCGGGCGCGTTGCCGGCGAGCTGATCCCGCACTACGGCGCGGACTGCCCGGCGGCGATCGTCTGGCGTGCCAGCTGGCCCGACGAGCGCATCGTCCGCACGACGCTCGACGGGCTCGAAGCCGCCGCCCTGGAGGGCCCGGGGCGCACCGCGCTCATTCTCGTCGGCCCGACGCTCGGCGCGGAGGATTTCGCCGAGAGCCGCCTCTATGCCGGCGATTACGACCGCCGGTTCCGGCCCGTGGGCGCCGCGCCGCGCTTTCCCGCGCGCGAGGCATGATGCTCCCCCGCGGCCTCATGATCTCCGCGCCCGCCTCTGGCACCGGCAAGACCACGGTCATGCTGGGGCTCGCCCGCGCCTTCCGCGACCGCGGGCTCACGGTGCAGCCCTTCAAGAGCGGGCCAGACTACATCGACCCGGCGTTTCACGGCGCGGCCTCGGGGCGGATCTCGCTCAATCTCGACAGCTGGGCCATGCCGCCCGACATGCTCGATGCGCATCTGGCGCGCGCAGGCGGCGCCGACCTGGTGCTCGCCGAGGGCTCCATGGGCCTCTTCGACGGCGTGGCGCAGCCGGGCGAGAGCGGCAACGGCGCCAGCGCGGACATCGCCCGGCGCACCGGCTGGCCGGTGGTGCTGGTGCTGGACATCTCGGGCCAGGCGCAGACCGCGGCGGCGGTGGCGCGCGGCTTCCCGGGCTTCCGCGAGGGCGTCGATGTCGCGGGCGTCGTGCTCAACCGCGTCGCGAGCCCCCGCCACGAAGCGCTTGCCCGGCTCGGCATGGAGGCCGCCGGGCTCAGGGTCTTCGGCGCGCTGCCGCGGCGGCGGGATGTCGAGGTGCCCGAGCGGCACCTGGGCCTGGTGCAGGCCGAGGAGCACGGCAGCCTCGAGCCCTTCATCGCCAATGCCGCGGCCTTCATCGCCGAACATCTCGACCTCGACGCGCTGCTGGCAGCGGCAGCGGGCGGTGGCGGCCCCGCCGCGGCCCCGGCTCCCGCCGCGATCCGCCCGCCGGGCCAGCGCATCGCGCTTGCCCGCGATGCGGCGTTTTCCTTCACCTATCCGCACCTTCTCGACGCCTGGCGGGCCGCAGGCGCCGAGATCCTGCCCTTCTCGCCGCTCGCCGACGAGGCCCCGGCGGCGACGGCCGACATCTGCTGGCTGCCCGGCGGCTACCCCGAGCTCCATGCCGGCCGCCTCGCCGCCGCGGGCCGCTTCCGTTCGGGCCTCCGCGCCTTCGCCGAAACCCGGCCCGTGCATGGCGAATGCGGCGGCTACATGGCGATGGGCGCGGGCCTCGTCGATGCCGAGGGCACCCGGCACGAGATGGCGGGCCTCCTCGGCCTCGTCACCTCCTACGAGACGCGGCGGATGCACCTCGGCTACCGGCTGGCGGAGCTCCAGGGCCCGCTGCCCGGGCAGGACGCGGGCGCGCGGCTCCGCGGCCACGAGTTTCACTATTCGACCATCCTCGCCCAGCCGGACGCCCCGCTCGCCCGCGTCAGCGACGCGAACGGCGCGGCGGTGGCCGAGACCGGCTCGCGGCGCGGCCGGGCGAGCGGCACCTTCTTCCATCTCATTGCGGAGGCTTCATGAGCGGCTTCGTGAGCTTCGTTTCCTCCGGCCCCGGCGATCCGGAGCTTCTGACCCTCAAGGCTGCCGACCGGCTCGCCCGCGCCGATGCGGTGCTCTACGACGACCTTTCGGCCGGGCCGATCCTCACCCATGCGCGCCCCGGCGCCGATCTCGTCTCGGTCGGCAAGCGCGCGGGCCGCGCCTCGCCGCGCCAGGATCATGTGAGCCGGCTGCTTGTCGATTACGCGCTGACCGGCCAGCGCGTCGTGCGGCTGAAATCGGGCGATGCCGGGATCTTCGGACGGCTTGAGGAGGAGATCACCGCGCTTGAGGCCGCCGGGATCGGCTTCGAGATCGTGCCGGGCGTCACCGCGGCCTCGGCGGTGGCGGCGGCGGCGGGCATGCCGCTCACCCGGCGCGAGACCGCGCGGCGGGTGCAGTTCGTCACCGGCCACGGCTCGACCGGCGCGCTGCCCGACGATCTGGAGATCGCCGCCCTGGCCGACCCGGCCGCCTGCACGGCGGTCTTCATGGGCCGCCGGACCTTCCCCGAGCTCGCCCGCAGGATAATGGCCGCGGGCCTGCCGCCCGAGACGCCCGCGCTCTTCGCCGAGGCGGTCTCGACGCCTGCCGAGAGCTTCACCCGCACAACCGTGGGCGAGCTTGCCGAACGCCTCGCGGGCGCGGAGCCGGGCCCTGCGGCGCCCGCGCTCATCCTCTACGGCGCGCTGGCACGCGGGAGGGGCTGATTGATGGAGCTTCTCCTCATCGGCATCGGCACCGGCAATCCCGAGCATCTGACGCTTCAGGCGATCCGGGCGCTGCGCTCGGCCGATCTCGTGCTCGTGCCGCGCAAGGGCGCGGGCCGCGACGAACTGGCCGACCTGCGCCTCGCGCTTTGCACCGAGATCCTCGGGGATACGCCGCTCGCCGAGTTCGACATGCCCGAGCGCGATCCGGCGATCCCCGGCTATCTCGACCGCGTCGAGGCCTGGCACGACGGGATTGCCGCACTCTGGCGCGAGGCGATTGCCGCCCGCCCCGCGCCGCCCGCCCGTGCGGCGCTGCTGGTCTGGGGCGATCCCGCGCTCTTCGACAGCACGATGCGCATCGCCGCGAGGCTCGAGCGCGACGGGACGGTGGCGCGGACCGAGGTGATCCCCGGCATAACCGCCATCGCCGCCCTCACCGCCGCGCACCGGGTGCCGCTCAACGGGCTCGGCGCGCCGGTGCTGCTCACCACCGGGCGGCGGCTCCGCGACGAGGGCTGGCCGCCCGAAGCGCCCGACCGGATGCTGGTGATGCTCGATGCGGGCTGCGCCTTCGAGGCGCTCGAGCCTGCGGGCATCTCGATCTGGTGGGGGGCCTATCTCGGCATGGCGGGCGAGATCACCGAGTCGGGCCCGCTCGCCGAGGCCGCCCCGCGGATCCGACAGATCCGCACTGAAGCCCGCGCCGCACGCGGCTGGATCATGGACATCTATCTTCTCGTGCGGGAGCGCGGCGATGACAGTTTGCGGGAGCGCGAAAGCCTGCCGGAAGGCGCAGGGAGGGGGATTTCGGAGGATGCACGCGCAGGGTGACGAAACCACTGGCGCGCGCCGCCCGTTCGTGTAGCAACACGGGCCATGATTCAGAGGTGCGCAAAACCCGGTTCCCGCTTCACGTGGCATGACGCCGCGCAGCTCGTCGCGCCCGATGGCGCGCGCTTCGGCCCGGAGACGCGCGAGGGCGCCGGGCTGCCCGGCGCGCTCTTTGCCGAGGCCGCGGCGGGGCGCGCCTTCGCGATGACACCGCGCGGGCTCGAGGCGGCGGCCTGCGGCGCGCAGCCGGCCTTCGAATGCGAAACCTCCGGCAGCACCGGCACGCCGAAGCGCATCCGCCGCAGCCAGGCCTCCTGGCTCGCGAGCTTCGCGATCAACCGCACGCTCTTCGACATCGGCCCCGGCGCGCGGGTCGCGGCCTTCGGGTCGCTCGCCCAGTCGCTCTCGCTCTATGCCGCGGTCGAGGCGCTGCATCTCGGCGCGGAGCTGCACCTGCTGACCGGGCTCCGGCCGGGGCGCCAGCGCGCGCGTCTCGCCGCGGTGGAGATGACGCATGGATATGCCACGCCCGCCCAGCTCCGCCAGCTCGCCCGCGCGCGCGGCCCCGCCTGCCCCACGCTCCGCCGGCTCCTCGTCGGCGGCGGCACGCTCGACGGGGCGGCCCGCGCCGCGGCGGGCGCGCTTTTCCCCAATGCGGTGCTGACCGAGTTCTACGGCGCCTCCGAGACGAGCTTCATCACCATATCCGGCCCGGAGACGCCGCCGGGCGCGGTCGGTGCGGCCTATCCCGGCGTCGAGATCGAGATCCGCGACACCGAAGGCCATGCCGTGCCGCGCGGAACGCTCGGCGAGGTCTGGGTCGCGAGCCCCTATCTCTTCGAGGGCTACGCCGCCGGGTTCTCGCTCGACACCCGGCGCCTCGGGCGCTTTCTCACCGTGGGCGAGCTCGGCCATCTCGACGCGGCCGGCCAGCTCCACCTCGCCGGGCGACGGAGCCGCATGATTACCGTCGCCGACCAGAACGTCTTTCTCGATGCGGTCGAGGCCGTGCTGCTTGGCCTGCCGGGCGTGGCCGAGGCCGCGGTGATCGCCGAGCCCGACGCGCTGCGCGGCCATGTGCTTGCGGGCTTCGTCCAGCTCGCCCCCGGCGGCGAGACGGATGAGATCCTGCGCCGCTGCCGCGAGATCCTCGGCCCGCTCCGGACGCCGAAGCGGCTCCGGGCCGTCACCGACTGGCCGATGCTCGCCTCGGGCAAGACCGACCGCGCCGCGCTCGCCCGGCTCGGCGGGTGAGACCGGCCTATGTCATCGCCGCGCGGCGCACGCCCGTAGCCCCGCGCGGCGGGGCGCTCGCCCGCACCGCCCTGCACGATCTCGCCGCCGCCCCCTTGCGCGCCTGCCTTGCCGACGCCGGGCTCGCGCCCGAAGCGGTGGATGAGGTGATCCTCGCCAATGCCCTCGGGGCGGGGGGGAATCCCGCCCGCGCCGCGGCGCTTGCCGCCGGCCTGCCCGAGCGCGTCGGCGGGCTCAGCATCGACCGGCAGTGCTGCGGCGGGCTCGATGCGCTGCGGCTCGCCGCCCTGATGGTCGGAAGCGGCGTGGCCGAGGCGGTGCTCGCGGGCGGGGCGGAGAGCTATTCCCTGCGCCCGTTCCGCGCCGCGCCCGATCCCGAGGGCGGCCCGCCCGTCCCCTACGATCAGGCCCGCTTCACCCCCTGGCCCGAGCGCGACCCGCCGATGCATGCGGCGGCCGATGCGCTCGGCCGGAAGCTCGGCATTGGCCGCGCGGCGCAGGACGCCTGGGCCGTCGCAAGCCATGCGAAGGCCCGCGCCACCGGCCCGGCGGCGGGCGAGATCGCCCCGGTGCCCGGCACCGGGCTTGCCGCCGACAGCTTCACCCGGCGGCTCGGCGCGGGGCTCGCGGCGCGGGCCCCCGTCGTCCTGGGCACAATCACGGGCGCCAATGCCGCCGTCGCCGCCGATGGCGCCGCGGCCTGCCTCGTGGTCTCCGGACGCCTCGCGCGCGCCGCCGGCTGCCCGGCCACCCGGATCGGCGCCTCGGCCGCGCTCGGGGGCGATCCGGAGCTGCCGGGGCTCGCGCCCGTCGCGGCCATCGGTGCGGCCCTCGCCGCGGAGGGGCTCGGGCCGGAGGCGCTCGGCGTGGCCGAGATCATGGAAGCCTATGCGGTGCAGGCGATCGCCTGCGTGGCGGGCGCGGGCCTCGATCCGGCGCGGGTCAATCCCGGCGGTGGGGCGCTCGCGCGCGGCCATCCGGTCGGGGCCTCGGGCGCGATCCTCGCCGTGCGGCTCCACCACGAGCTGCTGGCCCGCGGCGGCACCGGGCTTGCGGCCATCGCGGCGGGTGGCGGGCTCGGCACCGCGCTCATCCTTCAGGCGTGTCCGGAAATCCGCTGAAACTGGCAAAGTCCGCGAGCGCGAGCCGCTCGGTCCGCACCGCATTCGCCGGATGCCCGGGATCGGCGCGGCCGAGCGCGATGCCGCAGACGACCATCTCCTCGGGCGGCAGGCACAGGTGCCCCGCCACCAGATCGCCGTAATTCGCCAGGGCCCCGATGCCGCAGGTGCCGAGGCCCTCGGCATGGGCCGCGAGCAGCAGCGACTGGATCGCCATGCCGAGATCCATGAAGCAGCCCTTGCCCATTCCGCGCTCGATGGTGACGACGATGCCGACCGGCGCGCCGAAGAAGCGGTAGTTCTCCTCGAACTGCCGCCGCCGCCCATCGAGATCGCGTCTGGCGATGCCGAGCGCATCGTAGAGCGCAAAGCCCGCCGCGCGCTGGCGGGCCTTCAGATGCGGCGGCATCGGCGTCGGGAAATAGGAATATTCCGAGACCATCGGCCGGCCGGCGGCAATGCCTGCCAGCAGCGCCGCGCTCAGCCCGGCAAGCGGCGCGCCGGCGAGCACATGGAAGCGGCCGGGCTGGAGGTTCGCCCCGCTCGGGGCCGCGCGCGCCGCCTCGAGCAGCCGCGCGACGACCTCGCGCGGCAGCGGATCGGCACGAAAGCCGCGCACGGAGCGGCGGGCCGCCGCCCGCGCCGGATCCTGCCCGGCACCGGTCACTGGCGCGAGAAGACCGCGTCGGGCCGCGCCTTCGCCAGCGTCGCGGTCACGAGCCCGGCCACCACGGCCTTCACCAGATCGCCCGGCAGGAACGGGAGCGCAAGCAGCGCCGCCTGCGGCAGGGTCTTGTCGAGCACCACCGCCATGCCGATGATGCCGCAGATGTGCATCACCACGATGCCGCCGGCGATCGAGCAGAGCGTGACCCCGAGCGCGAGCGACTGCCCGCGCCAGCGCTCCACCAGGAAGCCGATGACGTAAGGCGCGAGCGCGTAGCCGACGAGGTAACCCGCCGTCGGGCTCACGAAGACGCCGAGGCCACCGCGCCCGCCCGCGAGCAGCGGCAGGCCGAGGGCGACGAGAAACAGGAAGAGCAGCACGGCGAGAAATCCGCGGCGGGCGCCGAGGATCGCGCCGCAGAGCATCACCCCGAGGCTCTGGGCGGTGATCGGCACGCCGGAGACGAGGTCGATCTTCGGGATGAGCCCGAGCGCCGCGATCAGCGCGGCGAAGAGGGCGATGTAGGTCAGGTTGCGTTCCATGGGTCTCCCACCGGCGAGTCGGTTACTCCACGCCCCCCCGGGCCCGGAGTGCTTCGGATACATGCTCCGCATCGTCGATCGCAAGCAGAGCGAAGGGCGCGATGATGCGCCAGCGCGGACTTTTCGGCGAACGCGCCCGCCAGGCCTCGCCGAGTGCCGCGCCCTTCTGCGCCAGCACCGGCGTGAAGCGCACCACGAGCGCGATGGCGAGCGAGAGCCGCCGCGGATCGAGCCCGAGCGGCCGGAGCGGGCCGAGCAGCCGCTCGATGACGGCGATCATGTCGTCGAGCCGTGTCGTCATGGTGACGAGATTGGCGAGCCCGACCGCGGCGAGGAGCTTCGCGGCGATCCCGATCCCCTGCACCAGCGCACCGGTCGCGAGATGCCAGAGGAGCACCACGGCGACGAAGATCCAGAGCGGCCTGAGGAGCCGCAGCCCCTGGGCGAGGAACGCGCGGCCCGGCAGCAGGTAGAGCACGAGGACGAGGGCGCAGGCCGCGAGGCTCACCCAGGTGCGGTCCGCGAGCCCCACGCCGAGCGTGAAGAGGCAGAGCCCGACGAGCTTCGGCCCCGCGCGCCAGCGGTGGTAGCGCGTCGGGATCTCAGAGGTCAGCGAGATCATCCGCCCCTCCCAGCCGCTCCATCTCCGACCGGTAGGCCGGCAGCACCGCCTCGGGCGGCCCGTCGGCGGCGATCCGGCCCCCCTCGAGCCAGATCACCCGCTCGTAGCCCTCGAGCGCGGCGAGATCGTGGCTGATGTGCAGAACCGCCGCCTCCAGCCCGTCGAGATGGCGCGAGAGCCGCATCGTCGTCGGCAGGTCGAGGCCGGCGAAGGGCTCGTCGAGCACCACGAGCCGCGGCGCCATGGCGATCACCGCCATCAGGCAGACGAGATGCCGCTGGCCCTGCGACAGCGTCTGCACCGGCCGCTCGGCCCAGTCCGCGCGGCCGAAGCGGGCGAGGATGTCGCGCGCGCCCGCCTGCGCGTCGCGCCGCCCGCGCCCCTGCTGCGAGAGGCCGAAGGCGATCTCTTCCTCGACGGTCGGGAAGATGATCTGGTGGTCGGGGTTCTGGAACAGGATCCCCACCGTGTCGATGGCGCGCCGGCGGTCGCGGCCCACATCGACGCCCGCAACCCGCACCGTGCCCGCATCCGGCAGCACAAGGCCGCAGACGAGCCGCGCGAGCTGCGACTTGCCCGAGCCGTTGCGGCCCACGAGCCCGATGCGCCGCTCGGAGAGCGCGAGCGTCAGCCCCTCGAAGATCGCCCGCCCGCCCTTGGCGAGCGACACGCCCTCGAGCCTCACCTCCGCATTCATGTTCCGCGCCATGCCCTCTTCCCGACGTCTCCCCGGCCGGACCCCGGCCGCCGCTGGCCAGCGCCTAGCACAGCCCCGGCCCGAGGCAAACATCCCGCCGCAGTGCAACATGCCGCCGCCCGCAGGCCCCTGCAATTCCCGCTTTATCTTCCCGGACCCGCCGCTATAATGCGCGGCCATGAGTGGACAGGTTGACATACCCGAATTTGGTATTGCCGCACCGGATCGGATCCGGCGCGATGGGCTGCTTCTTCTTAGTCGCCTCTGAGCGTGCCGGCTCCGGCGCACGCGCTCAGGGGACCTGACCGACGCGCCGCCCAGCACTCTTCCCAAGGAACAGCCATGACCGAGATTTCCGCAAGCCAGGACCAGGTCCTGATCTTCGACACCACGCTGCGCGACGGCGAGCAGTCCCCCGGCGCCACGATGACGCTGGGCGAGAAGCTCCAGATCGCGGCCCTGCTCGACGAGATGGGCGTCGACATCATCGAGGCGGGCTTCCCGATCGCCTCCGAAGGCGATTTCGAGGCGGTCTCCGAGATCGCGAAGCTCGCGAAGACCTCGGTGATCTGCGGCCTCGCGCGCGCCAACTTCAAGGATATCGACCGCTGCTGGGAGGCGGTGCGCCACGCCCGGCGACCGCGCATCCACACCTTCATCGGCACCTCGCCGCAGCACCGCGCCATCCCCAATCTGGACATGGACCAGATGGCGCAGCGCATCCACGAGACCGTGACCCACGCCCGCAACCTCTGCGACAACGTGCAGTGGTCGCCGATGGACGCGACCCGCACCGAGCATGACTATCTCTGCCGCGTGGTCGAGATCGCGATCAAGGCCGGGGCCACCACGATCAACATCCCCGACACCGTGGGCTACACCGCGCCCGCCGAGAGCGCCGATCTGATCCGGATGCTGATCGAGCGCGTGCCCGGCGCGGACACGATCACCTTCGCGACCCACTGCCACAACGACCTGGGCATGGCGACGGCCAATGCGCTGGCCGCGGTCGCAGCCGGCGCGCGCCAGATCGAGTGCACGATCAACGGCCTCGGCGAGCGGGCGGGCAACACGGCGCTGGAAGAGGTCGTGATGGCGCTCCGCGTGCGCAACGACATCATGCCCTTCCGCACCGGCATCGACACCACCAAGATCATGCAGGCGAGCCGTCTCGTCTCGACCGTCTCGGGCTTCCCGGTGCAGTTCAACAAGGCGATCGTCGGCAAGAACGCCTTCGCCCACGAGAGCGGCATCCACCAGGACGGCATGCTGAAGAGCGCCGACACCTTCGAGATCATGCGCCCCTCCGACATCGGCCTCACCGAGACCAACCTGGTGATGGGCAAGCACTCGGGGCGCGCCGCGCTGCGCGCCAAGCTGGTCGATCTGGGCTATGCGCTGGGGGACAACCAGCTCAACGACGTCTTCGTCCGCTTCAAGGCGCTCGCCGACCGCAAGAAGGAAGTCTATGACGACGACCTGATCGCGCTGATGCAGGACACCGGCACCAATGCCGCCAACGACCGCATCCAGGTGAAATCCCTGCGCGTCGTCTGCGGCACAGATGCGCCGCAGACCGCCGAGCTGACGCTGACCATCGAGGGCGCGGAGCATTCGTCGCACGCCACCGGCGACGGCCCGGTCGACGCGGCCTTCAACGCCGTGAAGGCGCTGGTCGCGCATGACGCCCGGCTCCAGCTCTATCAGGTCCATGCCGTCACCGAAGGCACCGACGCCCAGGCGACGGTCACCGTGCGCATGGAGGAAGCGGGCAAGATCGTCACCGGCCATTCCTCCGACACCGACACCATCGTCGCTTCGGTGCGGGCCTATGTGAACGCGCTCAACAAGCTGATGGTGCGGCGGCTGAAGACCGCGCCCGAAGCCGCCAGCGCCTGATCGCGCCCCGCACGCGCGCGCGCCCGGCCGGAGCGATCCGGCCGCGGCCCGCCCGCCATCCTCAGACGAAGCCCCAGAGCGCGGCTTCGTCGATCCGCGCGGGCGTCTCGATCGCGGCGAGTTCCTCGGCGCTGTCGAGAAGGACGACATGCTCGATGCCACGGGTCTCGAGCCCGATCGCCGTCAGATGCTGCACGGGCGCCCCTTCGCGCAGCTCGGCCTCCACCGCCACCCGCGTGTCGCTCCCGAGCAGCAGATAGAGCGTATCCGCGCCGCGATCCCCCGACATGCAGCCGCCATCGCCGTCGGAGACCGCCGCGCCGCGGAGCTTCGGATCGACGAAGACGAAGGCATCCGCCCCGGCCCCGCCATGGAGCGCGTCGAGCCCCGCGCCGTCGACCATCAGGTCCGCACCCCGGCCGCCCCAGGCCCGGTCCGACCCGGCGCCGGTGGCGAGAACGTCGTTGCCGTTGCCGCCGAAGAGCAGATCGCGGCCCGATCCGCCCGCCACGATATCGTCGCCATGCCCGGCCGCCACGCTGTCGTCGCCCCGCCCGGCCAGCACGATATCGTCCCGCGCCCCGGCCAGCACCCGGTCGTCCCCGGCCCCGGCCAGCACCAGATCCCGCCGCGCCCCGCCGAGCACCACATCGTTGCCGCCGCCGAAGAAATGCGTCTCGCTCGTGAGCGTCGCGGCGGTGAAGGCCCCGAGCACGGCATGCACCGCCGCCGTCGGATGGACGATATCGAAGAAGGCGAGCTGATCCCGGTCGACGCCCGCCACCGCCGGATTCGCCGGAAACGCCCCGTCGTAGGAGCCGTCCGGCTGTTCGACGAGCGTGGGATTGCCGCCGCTCCCGAGCAGCACCGGCTGGCCGAAGAGATCGGGGCGCAGCCCGAAGGTGCCCGGATCGGCCATGATATCGCCCGCGAGCCGGTTGAAATCGATCCAGCCGACCGTGACGCCCGCATCCTCGAGCTCTCCCGCGCCACGGCTCAGCAGGTCGTTGTGCGCCCCGACAAGCGTATCGCCGAGCGCCAGAAGATCGTCGGGGGTCTGCGCCGAGAGCGGGAAGAAGCGGAAGCTCGGCATGGTATAGAGCAGCACCGTCTCCACCCCGGTCGCCGCCACCTGCTCGGCGGCCCGGATGGTGTTGCCCACCACGCCCTGCACCAGGAGTGCCGCCTCGATCGGCGCGGTCACCTGGGTCGACGGCACGAAGTCGGAATAGTCGTTGAGCCCGATCAGGAACGCCGCCGCCGTGCCCCTGGCGGGCGCCACCGTTGCGGCGTCGGCCCGGTAGCGCGCAACCTGGCCGCCGAGATAGAGATCGTAGTCGAGATCGGCCTCGGTCGCATCCGGCCGGATCGGATCAAGCCCCTGCACCTGCCCGCCGAGCCGCGAGGAGACATACTCCTCGACGGTGAGGCTCCCGACCGCATGCGCATAGCCCACCGCGTAATTCTCCCGCCCGATTCCGAGCAGGTCCGTGGCAACCGCCGCATGGACCGCGCCGTTGGTGAAGGCCTCGGTATAGCCCGCCGATTCCACCGGCAGGGTGACGATCGCCGTTCGCCCGGTCAGGTCATGCACATTGTGCTCGTCGGTAAGGCTGTCACCGAAGAAGAGGATGTGGCTCGGAACTTTCGGAGACGTCATGGGAGCACTCCTGCTGACCCGGAGGGGGAGAAAACGCCGCCACGCAGCGGCGGAGACTCGCGATATCGCGAACACCCGCCGCCATGATACGCCGCCGCCTGCGCCAATGCACGCGAGGGGAGAGAGCCACGCCGTCCGTGCTGTCGGATTCGGCCATCTGCGGCGCGCGACTGCAGCATTGCCGCAACATTAACCGAATTCCCGAATCGTTTAGCCTTTATTCACCCATCGGTTGCAGAGACTTGTGTTAACCATGCGGCGGAGGCTTTACCGGCCCTCTCGGAGAGGCCTATAAAGCCGGAACGCATCGGCACAGATACTGGCGCAGGCAACCGGTCCGTTCCGGACCAAGAGGGCAGAAACAAGAACATGTTTGGGGCATTGGGCGGCATCTTCTCGTCGGACATGGCGATCGACCTCGGCACGGCGAACACGCTGATCTACGTGAAGGGCAAGGGCGTCGTTCTGTCCGAGCCCTCGGTCGTAGCCTATCATTTCAAGGATGGGCGCAAGCGCGTGCTCGCGGTCGGCGAGGACGCAAAGCTCATGCTCGGCCGCACCCCCGGCTCGATCCAGGCGATCCGGCCGATGCGCGACGGCGTCATCGCCGATTTCGACGTCGCCGAGGAGATGATAAAGCATCTCATCCGCAAGGTGCACCGCACCGGCGGCTGGTCCAAGCCCAAGATCATCGTCTGCGTCCCCCATGGCGCGACCCCGGTCGAGCGCCGCGCGATCCGCGAAAGCGTGATGGCAGCGGGCGCGCGCAAGGCGGGCCTCATCTCCGAGCCGATCGCCGCGGCCATCGGCGCGGGCATGCCCATCGCCGAACCCACCGGCAACATGGTCGTCGACATCGGCGGCGGCACCACCGAGGTCGCGGTGCTCTCGCTCGGCGACGTGGTCTATGCCCAGAGCGAGCGCGTCGGCGGCGACCGGATGGACGAGGCGATCGTGAGCTACCTGCGCCGCCAGCATAACCTGCTGGTCGGCGAAGCGACCGCCGAGCGGATCAAGCTCGAGATCGGCACCGCGCGCATGCCCGACGACGGCATCGGCCGGCGGATCAACGTCCGCGGCCGCGACCTGCTCAACGGCGTGCCGAAGGAACTCGAGGTCACGCAGGGCCAGGTCGCCGAGGCGCTGTCCGAAACCGTGCAGACGATCGTCGAGGCGGTCATCACCGCGCTCGAACAGACGCCGCCCGACCTCGCCGCCGACATCGTCGACCGCGGCGTGATGCTCACGGGCGGCGGCTCGCTGCTCGGCGATCTCGACCTCGCGCTCCGCGAACAGACGGGCCTCGCGATCACCGTCGCCGAGGATCCGCTCAACTGTGTCGCCATCGGCACGGGCAAGTCGCTGGAATTTGAAACCCAGCTCGCCCATGTGCTAGACTTCGGCAACTGAGGCGGGCTTCTACCCGCCCGGTCCGGACCGCGGCGGGGGGCGGGTCCGGGCAGAGGCACTGAAACAGATTGGCGATCCGAGACAGCTCTCATCCAGACTATCTCACCGGCCTCCGCCGGGTGGTGCTCGGCATCGCCGCCGGGCTGCTCGTGCTGCTGTTCCTGATCTGGCGCATCGACAATGCCCGCGTCGAGCGGCTGCGCGCGGCCCTCGTCGATCAGGTGATGCCGAGCTTCGAATGGACCATCAAGCCGATCGCCGCCACCGGCCGGATGCTCTCCGATCTCCGGTCCTACCAGCGCGTCTATGCCCAGAACGAGGAGCTGCGCCGCGAGCTCCAGCGGATGCAGGGCTGGCGTGAAGCGGCTCTCCAGCTCGAACAGAAGAACGCGCGCCTGCTTGCGCTCAACAACGTCCGGCTCAACGCCCGCACCACCTTCGTCACCGGCGAGATCATCGCCGATGCCGGCAGCCCCTTCCGCCGCTCGGCCATGGTCAACGTCGGCCGGATCGACGGAGTGAAGGACGGCTCGGCGGTGATGGACGGGCTCGGCCTCGTCGGCCGCATCGCGGGCGTCGGCGAGCGCTCGGCGCGGATCATCTTCCTCACCGACGGATCGAGCCGGGTGCCCGCGGTGATCCGCCCCTCGGGCCAGCATGCCATCGTCACCGGCAACAACAGCGGCGCGCCGATCCTCGAGTTTCTCGACCAGCCCGACGAGATCCGCCCCGGCGACCGGATCGTGACCTCGGGTGACGGCGGGCTCTACCCGCCCGACATCCTGATCGGCCAGGTGCTCACCGGCCCCGACGGCCGGCTCCGCGCCCGCATCGCCGCCGATTACGGCCATCTCGATTTCGTCCGCGTCATCCGCCAGCAGGCGCCGGAGAGTATCGAGGGCCCGGGCGGGCTCATCGGCCCGCTGCTCGCCTCCGACCCGGCCCCGGCCGCGGACCCCGCCGCGGGCGGGGAGACGGCGCAATGAGACGGCGCCGCTCGCCCGCGCTGCTGCGCCAGGGCGCGTTTCTCCTCGTCTGCGCCGCCGCGATCTACCTGCCCCTCGCGCCCCTCGCCCCGGGCTCCGAGCGCGTGGCGCCCGATGTGCTCTTCTGCGTCGTCATCGCCTGGGTGCTGCGCGACCCGGCCTCGGCGCCGGCCTGGATCATCATCGCCGCCGGGCTCGTCGCCGATCTCGTGCTCGCCCGGCCCGTCGGGCTCGGCGCGCTCGGCCTGCTCGCCGCCTCCGAGATCGCGCGCGCCCAGCGCGACCGGATCCACGGCATCAACATCCTCGTCGAATGGATCGCGGTGCTGCTCCTCTTCGTGCTGACCTGGGCCGCGACGCTGTTCGTGCTGCGGCTGAGCTTTGCCGACACGCCCGGTCTCGACATCAGCCTCCGCCTCGTCACCGAGACTGCGATGATGTATCCTCTGATCTCGCTCGTCGCCGCCCTCGGCATGCGGATCTTCGGGCCCGCGCGCGGCGTGGCGCGCGCCCTCGAACAGGGAGGGACATGGTGAGCACGCATCACGACGACCCGCCACCCCGCATCACCCGCCGCGGCCTCATGCTGCTCGGCATCCAGATGGGGGTGATCGGCGCGCTCGGCTGGCGCATGCGCGACCTGCAGATCGTGCAGAGCGAGCATTTCCACCTCCTCGCCGAGGAAAACCGCATCAACATCCGCCTGCTGCCGCCCGCCCGCGGCCTGATCCGCGACCGGAACGGCCGGCTGATGGCAGGCAACCGGCAGAACTACCGCGTGGTGATGGTCCGCGAGCAGGCGCGCGATCCCGAGGCGATCCTCGCCCGGCTCGGCCAGATCATCGACCTGCCCGCCGACAAGCGCGAGCGCGCGCTGAAGGAGATGCACGGCCGCAGCGCCTTCGTGCCGGTGGTGGTGGCCGAACACCTGACCTGGCAGGATGTCGCCCGCGTCGCGGCCAATGCCCCCGTGCTCCCCGGCGTCATTCCCGAGGTCGGGCTCAGCCGCTTCTACCCCGACGGCTATTCGACCGCGCATGTGGTGGGCTACGTCGGCCCGGTCTCCGAGAGCGATCTCGCCAGGCTCGAGGACCCCGACCCGCTGCTCCAGATCCCGCGCTTCCAGATCGGCAAGACCGGCGTCGAGGTGAAGCTCGAGGACGACCTGCGCGGCGAGGCGGGCAACCAGCGCATCGAGGTGAGCGCCGCGGGCCGGGTGATGCGCGAGCTCGGCCGCACCGAGGGCAAGGCGGGCCGGGACATCCGCCTCACCATCGACCAGGGCCTGCAGGATTTCGCCATGGAGCGGATGCGCGAGGAAAGCGCTGCCTCCGTGGTGATCGACGTCACCAACGGCGACATCATGGCGATCGCCTCCTCCCCCGGCTTCGATCCCGGAAGCTTCGTCTTCGGCATCTCCTCGGGCGAGTGGAGCGCGTTGATGAACAACGATCACCGCCCGCTCTCCAACAAGACCGTGTCGGGCGTCTACCCGCCGGGCTCGACCTTCAAGATCGCCGTCGCCCTCGCCGCGCTCGAGGCGGGCGTGATGCGGCCGCATGAAACCGTCTACTGCCCGGGCTTCACCCAGCTCGGACGCCGCCGCTTCCACTGCTGGAAGCGCGGCGGCCACGGTTCGGTGGATCTCCGCCGCAGCCTCGCCCATTCCTGCGACTGCTACTATTACGAAATGGCCCGCCGCGTCGGCGCCGACGGCATCTCGGCCATGGCGAAGAAGCTCGGCATGGGCATCCGCCACGACCTGCCCCTGCCCGCCGTCTCCGAGGGCCTCATGCCCGACCGGGCGTGGAAGAAGGAGAACCGCGGCGAGTCCTGGACCACCGGCGACAGCTTCAACTACGGCATCGGCCAGGGCTTTACGCTCGCCTCGCCCCTCCACCTCGCGCTGATGACGGCCCGCGTCTCGACCGGGCTCGCGGTGATGCCACGGCTGGTGCGCGCGATCGGCGACGAGGAGATCCCGGTGCCGCCGCCCGAACCCCTCGGCATCGACCCCGCCCATCTCGCCGCGGTGCGCGACGGGATGTACAACGTCTCCAACACCCCCGGCGCCACCGCCTTCCGCTCGCGCATCGCGCAGAAGGACATGGAGATGGCGGGCAAGACCGGCACCAGCCAGGTGCGCATCATCACCGCCGCCGAACGCGCCGCGGGCGTCACCAAGAACGAACAGCTCCCCTGGAACCGCCGCGACCACGCGCTCTTCGTCGCCTACGCCCCCTATGACCAGCCGCGCTACGCCATCGCCCAGATCGTCGAGCACGGCGGCGGCGGCTCGAAGGTCGCGGCCCCGATCGCGCGCGACATCCTGCTCCAGGCGCTCTATGGCGGCACGCCGCCGCTCGAGGCCTACCCCTCCGAACAGCGCCGCGAGATCGAGGAGCGCCGCAAGGCCGCGCAGGAGGCCGCCGAGGCCGCGGCGGGCCGCCCGCCCGAGGGAGACCCGGCATGAGCTATGCCGTTCCGAGCCACCGCGACACGCCACGCGGCCTCGCCAAGCTCTTCGCGCTCAACTGGGCCCTCATCCTGCTGCTCTGCGCCGTCGCCGGCGCGGGCTTCCTCATGCTCTATTCCAACGCCGGCGGCAGCTTCTCGCCTTGGGCCGGTCCGCAGATGATCCGCTTCGGCGTCGGGCTGGTGGCGATGGTGGTGATCGCGATGGTCCCGCTCCGCTTCTGGCGCTGGGTCGCGCCCTTTGCCTATCTCGGCGCCTTCGCGCTGCTCGTGCTCGTCGAGATCATGGGCTCGATCGGCATGGGCGCCCAGCGCTGGATCGACCTCGGCCCGATCCAGCTCCAGCCCTCCGAGCTCATGAAGGTCACGCTGGTGATGGCGCTCGCCGCCTATTACAGCTGGCTCGACCCGAAGAAGGTCTCGCACATCTTCTGGGTGATCCTGCCGCTCGTCCTCATCCTTGCGCCCACCGCGCTGGTGCTGAAGCAGCCCGACCTCGGCACGGCGCTCCTGCTCGTCATGGGCGGGGGGGCGGTGATGTTCCTCGCCGGGGTCAGCCTCTGGTATTTCGGCGCCGCGGTGCTGACGGTGGCGGGCATGGTCTATGCGGTGCTGAAATCGAAGGGCACCTCCTGGCAGCTCCTCGAGGATTACCAGTACCGCCGCATCTTCACCTTCCTCGACCCCGCCGCCGACCCGCTCGGCGCGGGCTATCACATCACCCAGGCCAAGATCGCCATGGGCTCGGGCGGGCTCGCGGGCCGCGGCTTCATGCAAGGCACCCAGAGCCGGCTCAACTTCCTGCCCGAAAAGCACACCGACTTCATCTTCACCACGCTCGCCGAGGAATTCGGCTTCATGGGCTCGGCGACGCTCCTCGGGCTCTACACCCTCGTCATCGTCTTCTGCATCGCCTCGGCGATCTCCAACCGCGACCGGTTCGGGGCGCTGATGACCGGCGGGCTCACCGTCACCTTCTTCCTGTTCTTCGCCGTCAACATGGGGATGGTCATGGGGCTGATGCCGGTGGTGGGCGTGCCGCTGCCGCTCGTCTCCTACGGCGGCTCGGCGATGCTCGTCCTCCTCGCCGCCTTCGGCCTCGTCCAGAGCGCCCATGTCCACCGGCCGCGCAGCCAGCAGGACTGAGGCGCGGGCTATCCCCCCTCGGGCGGCAGGATCTCGAGATGGACGGCGGCATACCAGTCCGCGGCCTCCCGGATCTCGGCATCGCTCAGCCCCGAGGCCACCTGCGTCATGATCTCGTGCACCCGGCTGCCGCGCTTGAAGGCCTTGAGCTGGGTGTCGATGTAGATGTTGGTCTCGCCCGCGAGATTGGGCGCATCGAGAAGCTTCGAGATCCCGTCCGCGCCGTGGCAGGCCACGCATTGCTGCGGGGCATCCGCGGCCGAGACCCCCTCGGGCAGCGTCGCCACCGCCCGCTGCGCGGCATACCATGCCGCCACATCCGAGATCTGCTGCGCGGTGAGGCCCGGGGCCACCACGCTCATCATCTCGTTCTCCCGCGCCCCGGTCTTGAAGGCCATGAGCTGGGCCTCGAGATAGCTCTGCGGCTCGCCGCCGATATGCGGCGCGATCGGCACCTGGGCAAAGCCGTCGATCCCGTGACAGGTGCGGCACATGTTCGCGACCTTGCGCCCCGCCGCCGGATCACCGGCCGGCGCCGGGGTGGCCACCCCGGCGAGCAGAAGCCCGCCGAGGATCGCCGCTGCGGCAGATCTCATTCGCCACCCGTGTAGGCAATCCGCCAGATCGCGCCGGCGAAATCATCCGAGACCAGCATCGAGCCGTCCGGCAGGAAGGCGATATCCATCGGCCGCCCGCGGTATTCGCCCGTCTCCTCGTCGAGCCAGCCGTCGGCGAAGACCTCCGTCCCGGCGGCATTGCCCTCCTCGTCGAGCGCGGTGAACATCACCCGCGCGCCGACCGGCTCGGTGCGGTTCCAGGACCCGTGCTGGGCCGAGAAGATCCCGCCGCGATACTTCTCCGGGAAGGACTTGCCGGTGTAGAACCGCATGCCGAGATCGGCGGCATGGGCCTGCATCTCCACCTGCGGCGGCACGAACTCGACGCCCTCGGGGCGCGGCACGTCCGTGTAGTCGGGGATCTCCACCGCGCCGTTCACCCAGGGAAAGCCGAAGTGCTGGCCCGCCGCGGTCTGCCGGTTGAGCTCGCCCGGCGGGATATCGTCGCCCATGCCGTCGACCTGGTTGTCGGTGAACCAGAGATCGCCGTTCGCCGGGTTGAAATCATGCCCGACCGAGTTGCGGATGCCGCTGGTATAGACCTCGCGGCCGCTGCCGTCCGGGTTCATGCGGAGGATCCCGCCGATGCCGAGCTTGGCATAGAGCTCGTGCTTGTCCACGGGCGGCACGTTGTGCGGCTGGCCGATCGAGATGTAGAGCTTGCCGTCCGGCCCCACGCGGCAGACCCGCGCGGTGTGGTTGAAGCTCTCCTCCTCCGCCGGGATCAGCTCGCCCTGCGGCACCACGACCGCCACCGGCTGGTCCGGCCCCTCGAAGAAGAACTCGGCGGCCGGGAAGGAGAGCACCCGGTTGCGCTCGGCGATATAGAGGAACCCGTCCGGCGAGAAGCACGGGCCGTTCGGAATGTCGAAGGTCACCGACGGCGCGAAATCCTTCACCTCGTCGGCCACCCGGTTGCGGTCCCGGTCGACCACCGACCAGACCTTGTCCTTGCGCGTGCCGGTGAAGACCACCGTGCCCTGCGGCGCGACCGCCATCGAGCGCGCGTCCGGCACCACGGCATAGAGGCTCGCCTCGAAGCCGTCCGGCACATTGATGTGCTCCAGGATGCCGTTGAGCGCATCGGCGCGCTCGCCCTCCTGGTCGATTGTCGTGAAAGCCGCATCGGTGCGCTGCATGTTGGACAACTTGTTCATGTTGTCCTGTGCGGCGACCGGCACGGCAAGCAGAGTCCCCAGGACCGCGCCTGGCACCAGTCTGTTGAACATTTCGCTCCTCCCTGAGCTGTCGCACCCGGCTGTTGTGACCCGGGCATTTTTTGTTTGGCATTGACTGTCGACAGCAGGCTGCAATCCTGTCAACGATTCGAAACCCTTGCCGAGCTGCGAGGGCCGACATCTAAGGAGGCGGCGCGGACGGCGGACTGTGGGTGGGTGCGCTCCGGCAGGCCGCGGCGCCTCGCGCACACCGCAACCCGGAAAGGCCCGCCAGTCCATGCCAGACCTTCTCTTCTCATGCTCTGATGACGAGCATGCGGCCTTCGCCCCGCCGATCCTCGAAGCCTGCCGCGAGCGGGGCCTCGACATCCGCGCCGCGCGCGTGGCGCTGAACCCGGCGGCGGTCGATTACATCGTCTTCACCCCCGACGGCCCGGTCAGCGATTTCGCGCCCTTCACCGGGCTCAAGGCCGCGCTCAGCCTCTGGGCGGGCGTCGAGCGCATCGTCGGCAACCCGAGCCTCACCGCGCCGCTCTGCCGCATGGTCGATCCCGGCCTCACTGCGGGCATGGTGGAATACGTCACCGGCCATGTGCTGCGCTACCACCTCGGGCTCGACGCCGTGCTCGCCGCGCAGGATGGCGAATGGCGCCCCGGTCTCGCGCCGCCGCTGGCGGATCACCGCACCATCGGCATCCTCGGCCTCGGCGCGCTCGGGGCGGCTGCGGGCGGCGCGCTGGCCGCCCTCGGCTTCCGCGTGGTCGGCTGGAGCCGGCGGCCGAAGCAGGTCGAGGGCCTCGAATGCCTCTCGGGCGAGGCCGGGCTCATCGAGGTGCTGATGCGCGCGGGCATTCTCGTCACCCTGCTGCCCGCGACGCCCGAGACGGAAAACCTGCTCGACGTGACCCGCCTCGCCGTGCTCCAGCGCGGCGCGCGGATCATCAACCCCGGCCGCGGCAGCCTGATCGACGAGGCCGCCCTCCTCGCCGCGCTCGACAGCGGCCAGGTGGCGCATGCGACCCTCGATGTCTTCCGCACCGAGCCGCTGCCGCCCGGGCATCCGTTCTGGGCCCACCCCAACGTCACCGTCACCCCCCACATCGCCGCCGCCACCCGCCCGGGGAGCGCCGCTCAGGTGATCGCCGAGAACATCCGCCGCGGCGAGGCGGGCGAGCCCTTCCTCCACCGCGTCGATCGCGGCGCGGGCTACTGATCCGGGCTGCGGCCGGACCCTCAGGGCTTGCGCCCGCCGGTCGGGAGTGACCGCCAGATCCGGTCAGGTCGCCCATTCCGGGAACCACGGGCCGCGCGCCGCGCCCGAACGCTCCGCGATCTGACGGGGGAAGGCTTCCCGGCCAGCCAGCCAGAGGCCCATGCCACCCCGCTTGCGGGCGCGCGCCGGTCCGCATGGCGCCCCCGCGCCATTCATGATATGTTTACCACTTAATCCTGAAAAATCAGAGGCTTGATTTCGTTTTCACGGTGAAACGCCCCGTTTTCACGCCCGCAACCCGCGGTCAGGAGCTCGCCTTCTGCACCCAGCGTCCGTGTTCCTGCGCCCAGTATTTCGCCGCGAGCCCCGCCGCGGTCACCGCCTTCCAGTCGGCCCGTGCGGTCTGGACGATGTCCGGATCGCCCCCGTCGAAGAGCAGGCAGGTGCGGGCAAACCCCGCCATCTCCTCCGGCGTCGCCCGCGCCCCGTCCACCAGCATGAGCACATCCGCCCCGTTCGGCACCTCCGGCCCCAGCGTGAGATAGACCGGCTGCCGCTCGGGATGCGGGCCTGCGGCCGTGCCATGGGGCAGGAAGCTCTCGTCGCGATAGGTCCAGAGATGGGTGTCGAGCGCCGCGAGCCCGCCTTGCGAGCCGCAGCGCACCACCACCTTCCAGCCCCGCTCGAGCGATTTTTCGAGCAGGAAGGGCAGGTTCTGCTCCAGCGGGCTTGCCGTCAGGTGATAGAACAGAACCTCCGCCATCCGGGCCTCAGGCCTCGAACTTGTCCCGGATCAGCCGGTCGAGCGCGCGCACGCCCCAGCCGGTCGCGCCCTTGTTGACGAGATCCGTGCCCTTCCCGTCATAGGCCACGCCCGCGATGTCGAGATGGATCCAGGGGGTCCCGTCCTTCACGAAGCGCTTGAGGAACTGCGCCGCGGTGATCGAGCCGGCCGGGCGGCCGCCGACATTCGAGATGTCCGCGATCCGGCTCTTGAGCTGCTTGTCGTAGGCCGGCCCGAGCGGCAGCCGCCAGGCGCCCTCGCTCTCGCTGTCCGCAGCCTTCAGGAACGCACCGACCAGCTCCTCGTCATTGGAGAAGACGCCCGCGTTCTGATGGCCGAGCGCAATGATGACCGCACCGGTCAGCGTCGCGAGATCGATCATGCCGGTCGGATTGAAGCGCTCCTGGGCATACCAGAGCACATCGGCCAGCACGAGACGGCCCTCGGCGTCGGTGTTGATGACCTCGACGGTATCGCCCTTCATGGTCTTCACGACATCGCCCGGGCGCGTCGCCTTGCCGTCTGGCATGTTCTCGACGAGACCGACGAGCCCCACCACATTGGCCTTGGCCTTGCGGAGCGCGAGCGTCTTCATCACGCCCGAGACGACCCCCGCGCCGCCCATGTCCATCGTCATCTCTTCCATGCCCGCCGCGGGCTTGATCGAGATGCCGCCGGTGTCGAACACAACACCCTTGCCGACGAGCGCGAAGGGGGCTTCGTCCCCGCCGCCCTTCCACTGCATCACCACGACCTTCGAGGGGCTTTCCGAGCCCTGCCCGACCGCGAGCAGCGTGCGCATCCCGAGCTTCTCGAGCGCCGCTTCCTCCAGCACCTCGACCTCGAGGCCGACATCACGCAGCGCCGCAAGCCGTTCGGCGAATTCGGTGGTGGTGAGAACGTTGGCGGGCTCGTTCACCAGATCGCGGGTGAAGAACACCCCCTCCGCCTGGGCCGCGAGCGGCGCGAAGGCCTCGGCCGCGGCGGCGGCATCCTTGGCCATCACGGTCGCGGGCACGGGCTCCGCCGCGGCGGCATCCTCGTCCTTCACGCTGCGGTAGGCGGTGAAGTCATAGGCCCGGAGCGAAAGCCCCAGAGCGAGATCCGCGACATTGCCGAGCGGCCCGGCCAGCACGGTCACGGGCTTCGCGACGCCCGCCTTGGCGATCTCGGCGCCGGCCTTGCGCGCCGCCTCGGGCCCGGGGCGGCGGGCAAGCTTGATGACCTGCACCGCCTCGGCGGCAAGACCGGCGGGAAAGGCCAGCACATGGCTGCTGCCCGGCTTTGCCTTGGTGAAGGTCTCGCTCTCGACCAGCCGCGTCAGCGCCTTGCGCGTCAGCCGGTCGACCCGCCGCGCCAGAGGGTCCATGGCGCCATCCGGGGTCACGAAAGCCACGAGACGTCCCTCGAGCCCGGCGATTGCCTCGGCATCGGGTTCCACGAAGCTTGTTTCTAGTGGCGCGGTCACGGCTCTCTCCTTATGCTCGGCGGTTCGAGGCAAAGGCCTAGCCCCTTTCGCGGGGCTTGGCCAGACGGGCATTGAAACCGCCACGCGGAGAACGACGGGCGTGAAGACACTGAACCGCTACATCCTGCGCCAGCTCATCGCGGCGTTCGGTTTCTTTGCGCTCATCTTCACCGGCGTGATCTGGCTCACCCAGGCGGTGCGCCTCATCGACACGGTGATCTCGAGCGGCCAGGGTGCCTGGACCTTCGTCACCTTCTCCTCCCTGGTGCTGCCTCAGGTCTTCGTGATCGTCCTGCCGCTCTCGGCGATCGGCGCCGCACTCTATTCGCTCAACAAGTTCTACGCCGATTCCGAGCTCGTGGTGATGATGGCCGCAGGCCACGGGCCGATGAAGCTCCTGCGCCCGGTCGCGGTCTTCGGCGGGCTGATCGCGGTGACCATGGCCTTCGTGCTCATGATCCTCGTGCCGATCTCCGGCAAGACGCTTGCCGAGCGCACCCGCGCGATCCGCTCCGATCTGGCCCAGTCGCTGATCGTCGAGCGGCAGTTCATCCATCCGCTCTCCGGCCTCACCCTCTTCATCACCGAGACCGGGCGCTCCGGCGAGATGAAGGGCATCTTCCTCAACGACCAGCGCGATCCGGCGCAGGTCGTCACCTATTCCGCCGAGCGCGCGCTCTTCCTGCGCGCCGACGACGAGGCCCGGCTGGTGATGCAAGACGGCGTCGCGCTGAGCACCACCCAGGCGGGCGACCTCAACAGCGTGACCTTCGACCAGTTCGTCTTCGATCTCTCGGACCTGCTCGACAAGGAGCGCACCCGCGTGCCGCGGCCCTCGGAATACCCGGTCACGGCGCTGCTCCGGCCGACGCCGGAGATGCTCGACACCCGCTACAGCCTCGGCGACTACATCTCCGAGGCGCATTACAAGCTCTCGCTGCCGCTCCTGGCCATGACCTACCCGGTGATCGCGCTGGTGACCTTCCTCGCCGGCGGCTACCGGCGCAGCGGCTTCGGCCGGCGCGTCGTGGTCGCGGTCGCGGTGGCGGTCATCGTGCAGGTGCTGATGTTTGCCTGCGAGGCGCGGGTGAACGAGACGCCGCGCCTCTGGCCGCTCATGTATCTGCCCCAGCTTCTCGCGGTCATCTACATCGCGGTGCTCATGCGCTATCTCTGCACCCCGCGCCACCCCCGCTGCCGGAGGCCCGCATGACGCTCTGGCGCTATCTGCTCCGCGGCTTCCTGCGCGCGGTCCTCGGGGTCTTCGCGGTGATCGGCCTCGTGATCGCGCTCTTCACCGGCGTCGAGAACATGCGCCGCTATGGCGACAGCGGCGCGGCCTTCGGTGATATCGTGCGCATCACGCTGCTGCAGATGCCCGAAACGCTCTACCAGATCTTTCCGCTCATGCTGATGCTCGCAAGCCTCGTGAGCTTCCTCAAGCTCGCCCGCACCAGCGAGCTCGTGGTGATGCGCGCGGCCGGGATCTCGGCGCTCCGGCTCATCTCGATCCCGGTGGTCGCGGCCATCGTGATCGGCGCGGCCTTCGTCGGCGCGGTCAATCCCTTCGTCGCCGCCACGCTGCGCAAGAGCGAGATCGTGGCCGACAGCTTCAACAACGACCACGCAAGCTTCCTCTCGATCTCCGCCGAGGGCCTCTGGCTGCGTCAGGCCGATGACGGCGGCCAGACCGTGATCCAGGCGGCCCGCTCGAATTCCGCCGGCACGATCCTGAGCCGGCTCCGGATGCACCGCTTCGACGAGGACGGCACGCTCTATGCCCGCATCGAGGCCCCGGTCGCCCGGCTCACCGGCCATGTCTGGCGGATCGAGAACGCCACCGTCTGGGAGCTCAACCCCGAAGACGGGCGCTACGAGCGCACCCTCAACCACGCCCGCTACGACCTGCCCACCTCGCTCACCAACGAGCAGATCCTCGACAGCTTCTCCGCGCCCGAGAAGATCGGCTTCTGGGAGCTGCGCGGTTTCATCGAAGAGATCGAGCGGGCGGGTTTTTCGGGCACCCGGCACCGGCTCTATTTCCAGAGCGAGCTCTCCAAGCCGCTGCTCTTTGCCGCCATGGTGCTGATCGGGGCGACCTTCGCGCTCCGGCCCGCCCGGTTCGGACAGACCGGCGTGATGATCCTGCTCGCCATCCTCGCGGGCTTCGCGCTCTACTTCCTGCGGGATTTCGCCGAGAGCCTCGGCGCCCAGGGCCAGATCCCGCTGCTGGTGGCGGCCTGGATGCCACCGCTCGCCGCGATCCTCCTTGCCGTCGGCCTGCTCTTGCATCTCGAGGACGGCTGACCGATGGACACCTCACGAGCGGAAAGGAGAATGATGCGCTCCGCAGCCCGAGCACCGGCCGCCCGTGTGGCGGCACTGGCCCTTGCGGCAGCCCTCGCGCTGCCCGCAGGCCTCGCGCGCGCCGAGCCCGCGAGCCTCATCGCCGATGCGGTGGACTATGACCGCGACAGCAAGGTGCTGACCGCCTCGGGCAATGTCGAGGTCTACTACCAGGGCCGCGTGCTCCATGCCGAAAGCATCACCTATGACGAGGCCGCCGACGAGATCCGCGCCACCGGGCCGCTCTCGATCACCGATGCCGGCGGCACGGTCTTCCTGGCCGATACCGCCGAGCTTTCGTCCGACCTGCGCCAGGGGCTGATCGAGGGCGGCCGGGTGCTGATCGCGGGCCAGCTCCAGATCGCCGCATCCGAGATCTACCGCACCGGCGACCGCTACACGACGCTGCACCAGACCATCGCTTCCTCCTGCACCATCTGCGCCGAGAACCCGGTGCCGACCTGGGACATCCGCGCCGCCCGGGTCATCGAGGATCAGGCCGCCAAGCGCATCTATTTCGAGCACGCGCGCTTCGAGATCATCGGCGTGCCCGTCGCCTACATCCCGCGCATGAGCATCCCCGATCCGAGCGTGCGGCGCGCGAGCGGCTTCCTGCTGCCGGAATACCGCCAGTCCGACATCTACGGCTCGGGCATCCGCCAGCCCTACTACCACGTGTTCAGCCCCTCCGCGGACGCGACGATCATCCCCTTCGTCAGCACCGGCGGCGCCGCGTTGCTCGAGGGGCAGTACCGGCGGCGCATCCGCTCGGGCGGCTACGATCTCTGGGGGGTCTATGCCTTCGACGACGGCATGGGCGACCACGGCCGCAGCGCCTTCGCCGCCGATGGCGAGTTCCGCCTCCAGCGCGGCTTCGTCGCCGCCTTCGACGTGAGCCACGCCAGCGACGACAGCTTCCTGCAGGAATTCGACTATTCCGACGCCGACCGCCTCACCTCGATCGCCCGCCTCTACCGGGTCCGGGCGGAGGATTTCATCCAGCTCGACACGGTGGCCTTCCAGAGCCTGCGCGCCGACGAGGAGACCGACACCGTCCCCTTCGTCTTCCCGGAATTCCTCTATTCCCGGCGCGGCGCCCTCCCCGGCGTCGGCGGGCTCTTCGGGGTGGAGGCGAGCGTCCTCGGCATCACCCGGCAGGACGGGCAGGACATGCTCCGGGTCGGCGGCGGCGGCAACTGGCAGCAGACCTGGATCGCGCCGAACGGGCTCGTCACCACGGCGCTGCTCCGGGGCGATCTCGACGTCTACGCAAGCAGTGAGAACCCCGACCAGCACGACGGCACGGATTTTCGCATCGTGCCGATCGCCGCCTCCGAATTCCGCTGGCCGCTGCAGCGCGCGACGGAGCATGCGCGGCACGTGCTCGAACCGATCGTGCAGGTGGTCTATTCCGAGGCGCTCGGCAAGGTCGACGTGCCGAACGAGGACAGCCAGCTTCCCGAGCTCGACGAGACCAACCTCTTCGCCCTCAACCGCTATCCGGGCCGCGACCGGGTCGAGACCGGGCTCCGGGCCAACGTTGGCGTCCAATACACCCGCTATGACCCCGACGGCTGGACCCTCGGCATGACCCTCGGCCGGGTGATCCGCGCCGAGGACGACCAGCAGTTCCCGACCGGCACCGGGCTCGACGGCTATCTCTCCGATTACGTCGGCGCGGTCGCCGCGACCTTCGACACCGGGCTCACCGTCACCAACCGCGCGCTCTTCGACGACAAGCTCACCTTCCAGCGCAACGAATTCGCCCTCGGCTTCGAGGACGAGCGCGCCGAGGTGGCCGCGAGCTACACCTATTTCGCCGAGGACGATTCCAACCCGATCCTCGGCCCGCAGCCCGAAACCGACGAATTCGGCATCGAGGCGAGCTACCGCGTGCGCCCGAACTGGTCGGTGCGCGGGCTCTGGCGCTACGACCTGGCCTCGGATTCGATCCTCAAGGCCGAGGGCGGTGTCACCTATGGCAACGAATGCGCCGAATTCGAGCTTTCCGTCTCGCGCCGCTATACGTCATCGTCTAATCTGCGCCCCTCGACCTCGATCAGCTTTGGCATCCAGCTTGCCGGGCTGGGCGGGGACGGGGAAACCAACTGGCCGTCCCGGACCTGCCGGCTCCGGGGCATCTGAGGAGACCCGGGGTATTTGGGGCATGAGTAAAGCAACGACGGCGCTGATCGCGATCTTCCTCTGGCTGGCGGCGCCGGTCTGGGCGGCGAATCCCTATGCGCCCACGCGCACCGTCAACGGCGCGGTCATCACCCAGTATGACATCGTGCAGCGGGCAAACCTGCTCGACGCCCTCGGCGCCGACGGCGATCTCCGCACGCTCGCGCTCGACCAGCTCACCGACGACAGGCTCAAGGTCCAGTCGGCCAGCCAGATCGGCTTCGAGCTGCCCGAGGATGCGGTGCTCGGCGGGATCGAGGAGTTCGCCGCCGCCCGTGGCATGACCATCGACGACGTGCTCCAGATCCTCGAGACCCGCAAGATCGACCGCCAGACGATGGACGATTTCGTCGAGGCCGGTCTCATCTGGCGCGAGGTGGTGACCGCCCGCTTCCGCAGCCGCGCCTTGCCGACCGACGCGGAGGTCGAGGCCGCCATCGCCATCGCCGACCGCACCCCGATCGAGGTCTATCACCTCGCCGAGATCTCCCTGCCCTATGCCGAGCGCGGCCAGCCGGCGACGCTCCAGCTTGCCGAGGAGATCACCCAGGACCTCGCCTTCGGCGCCAGCTTCGAGGATGCCGCCCGGCAGTTCAGCCGCAGCGCCTCGGCCGCGAACGGCGGCGCCATCCCGCCGATGCCGCTCGAAGGCATGCCGCCGCCCCTGCGCGCCACCGTGCAGAACCTCCGCCCCGGCCAGGTCAGCCGCCCGGTCGAGATCACCGGCGGTGTTGCCATCCTCAAGCTCATCTCCATCGGCAAGGAGCTGCCGAAACGCGATCCGGAGATGACCGATTTCGACCGCAAGGAAGCCATGCGCCGCAAGATCTTCAGCGAACGCATCACCGCGTTCGGTGAAGGCTACCTGCAGGAACTGAAGACAGACGCGCTGATCGTGGATCAATGAAACCAGTTGCACTTACGCTCGGCGATCCGGCCGGAATCGGCTGCGAGATCACGCTCAAGGCATGGAAGGCGCTGCGCGAGGAGCTGTGCTTCTTCCTGATCGGCGACCTTGCCCATGTCGCGCACATGGCCCAGGCCCAGAACGTGCCGGTCACGCCGATCCAGTCCCCGGCCGAAGCCCCCGCGGCCATGCAGCAGGGCCTGCCGGTCCTGAAGCACGCGCTGCCACACGCCGCCCCCGCCGGCCGCCCGGACCCGGCCAACGCCGCTGCCGTCATCGAGATCATCCGCCGCGGGGTCGATCTCGTGCGCCGGGGCGAGGCCAGCGCGCTCTGCACCAATCCGATCAACAAGAAGGCGCTGCAATCGGGGGCGGGCTTCGCCTTTCCCGGCCATACCGAATTTCTCGCCCATCTCAGCAACGCGCCGCTGCCGGTGATGATGCTGGCCTCGCCTCTCCTGCGCGTGGTGCCGGTGACGATCCACATCCCCATCGCGGAGGTGCCGCGCCAGCTCACCGCGGATCTGCTCGAGGCCACCGTCCGCGTGACGCATGCAGCACTGCGCGCCGATTTCGGCATCGAGGACCCGCGCATCGCCATCGCCGGGCTCAACCCGCACGCGGGCGAACAGGGCGCCATCGGCCAGGAGGAGCGCACGGTGATCCGCCCCGCGCTCGACCGGCTCGAGGCCGACGGCCTCAACGTCACCGGCCCCTTCGCCGCCGACACGATGTTCCACCCGGTGGCGCGGCGGAACTACGACGTCGCGCTCTGCATGTATCACGATCAGGCCCTGATCCCGATCAAGACGCTCGATTTCGACGGCGGCGTCAATGTGACCCTCGGGCTCGACTTCATCCGCACCTCACCCGATCACGGCACCGCCTACGACATCGCGGGAACCGGCACCGCGAGCCCCTCGAGCCTGATCGCCGCGCTGCGGCTCGCCGCCGAGCTCGGCGCCCGGCGCGCGGCCCGGGCCACATGAGCGGCACGCTCGACGCCCTGCCGCCGCTCCGCGAGGTGATCGCCGCGCATGCCCTTTCGGCGCGCAAGGCCCTGGGCCAGAACTTCCTGCTCGATCTCAACCTCACCGCCAAGATCGCCCGGCGCGCCGGCGATCTCTCGGCCTGCGACGTGCTCGAGATCGGGCCAGGCCCCGGCGGTCTCACCCGCGGCCTGCTGAGCGAGGGCGCGCGGCACGTGGTTGCGATCGAGCGTGACGCCCGCTGCCTGCCGGCGCTGGCCGAGATTTCCGAGGCTGCACCCGGACGGCTCACGGTGATCGAGGGCGATGCGCTCGAGGTCGATCCGCGGCCGCATCTGACGCCACCGGTGCGGATCGTGGCGAACCTGCCCTACAATGTCGGCACCGAACTGCTGGTGCGCTGGCTGACCCCGCCCGTCTGGCCGCCGTTCTGGACGAGCCTCACGCTGATGTTCCAGAAGGAGGTCGCGGAGCGGATCGTCGCGCAGCCGGGCTCGAAGACCTACGGGCGGCTCGCGATTCTCGCGCAGTGGCGGGCCAACCCCCGCATCGTGCTGGAAATTCCCGCCCGCGCCTTCACGCCGCCGCCGAAGGTGACAAGCGCGGTCGTGCATCTCGAACGCCTTGATGCGCCGCGCTACCCGGCCGATCCGGCCGTGCTCTCGCGCGTGGTCGCCCTGGCCTTCGGCCAGCGGCGGAAGATGCTGCGCGCGAGCCTCAAGCCGCTCGGGCCGCATCTCGAAGACATGCTGACGGCTGTGGGGATTGCACCGACCGAGCGGGCCGAACAGGTGTCGCTCGAGGCCTGGTGTGCGCTCGCCCGCAAGGTCGCGGGCGAGACGGAATGATCTGAAAAAACCGCGCGGGCTTCAGTCGGCGGCTGCAGCCGTGGCCTGCTCGCCGCTGTCGGGCTCCGCGGCGCGCGGCTTGCGGCGCGTGCGGCGCTTCGGGGCCGGCGCGGCTTCCGCGGCGGTCTCGGGCTGCGCGGCCTCGGCTGCGGGCTGCTGTTCCGCCACGGGCGCCTGTTCGGGCGCGGCATCGCTGCCGCCCTGCTCCGGTGCGGCTGCCGCATTGGCGGTTTCCACCGGGGCTGCGGGGGGCGGTGCATTTTCCTCGGCCACCCGAGCCTGCGGCTGCGGTTCCGGCCGCGGCGCCTCGGCCGTGATGCGCGCCTTGCGCTCGCTGCGGCTTTCCGGCGTCTCGACCGGGCCCGACGCGTCGTCGTAATCGCCGGTATCGATCGTGGTCAGGCCGGAGTCATCGGACTCCTGCCCGTCGTTGCTGTCCTGACCGGACGAACGGCGCTCGTTGTGATTGTTGTTGTTATTATTGTTGCCGTTGCCGTTGTTCTGGTTGTTGTAGTTGTTGTTATTGTTGTCGTCGCGGCGGGACGAATTGTCGCGCGACTGATCCTGGGTCTGGCGCTGTTCCTGAACCTGGCGCTGCGCCTCGCCGAGCAGACGGCTGTAATGCTCCGCGTGCTGAAGGAAACTCTCCGCGGCAACGCGGTCTCCGGCAAGCTGCGCATCGCGGGCAAGCACGTTGTACTTGTCGATGATCTGCTGCGGCGTGCCACGCACCTTCCCATCGGGCCCGGCGCTGTCGAAGACACGGTTGATGATATTGCCAACGCTACGGCGCTGGCCTTGGCTGCCGTTGCTCGACTTGTTCCGGGAACGTGATTTGTTAGATGCTCTCATGCCTACGGATTTCCGCCATATTTCGGGCTTATGTGACCGTCCGCCGCGCCTGAAGAGGGGGGCGCTGACCAGACGGTCGGAAGCGTCAATACACTTTGCGGGACCGCCATGCGGCGCGGTAGATACACGCGCTCTGCCAGCGGAACACCGTCAGTCTATAACCCGCCCGGCAGGAAAGACAAGCGCAAAACCCGGTCGGACAGGGCCGCATTTAGCGAGAAATTTCCACAGATCGGGCTTTGCCACCCATATCGAGGTGCAAACGCACATTTTCGAACCCAACTTCGCGCATCAACGCGGGCACGCTCTCGCCCTGGTCGGCACCGATCTCGAAGAGCGCCCGCCCACCCGGCGCAAGGCAGGCGCCGATCCCCGCGGCGATGATGCGGTAGCTCTCGAGCCCTGTCACACCCGGGCTCAGCGCCATCCTCGGCTCCCACTCGCGCACATCCCGGTCGAGCCCCTCGAGATCGGCCGCCGGAATGTAGGGCGGATTGCAGACGATGAGATCAAACCGCTCCGCAAGCCCCGTGCACCAGTCGCCGGGGCGAAGCTCCGCCCGCGCCGCCACGCCGAGCCGCCGGGCATTGCGCGCGGCAACTTCGAGCGCCGCCGGGCTCGCGTCGATCCCGAGACCCGTCGCCTCGGGCCACTCGGCCAGCAGCGTGAGCAGAAGCGCGCCGCTCCCGGTGCCGAGATCGAGGATGCGGGCCGGTTTCGCGCCCTCGAGCGCCAGGGCGATCAGGGTCTCGGTCTCCGGGCGCGGGTCGAGCACATCGCCCGTCACCTCGAAATCGCGCCCCCAGAAGAGCCGCCGCCCGAGGATCTGCGCCACCGGCCGGAAGCGGACACGCTCCCCCACCATCCGCGCGAAGGCCTCTGCCGCTGGCGGCGCGAGATCGTCCATGCCGTGAAGCGTGAGCCGGCCCGGTTCGATGCCGAGCGCCGCACTCATCAGAAGCCGCGCATCGCGCCCCGGATCGGGCACGCCCGCCGCCGTGAGCTGCGCCGCCCCTGCCCGCAGCGCCGCCCCGACGCTTCCGGGCGTCACGAGCCGAGCTCGGCCAGCCGCTCCGCCTGATCGGCGGTCACCAGCCCCTCGATCACCTCGTCGAGATCGCCCTGCATCACCTGATCGAGCTTGTAGAGCGTGAGGCCGATGCGGTGATCGGTCAGCCGGCCCTGGGGGAAATTGTAGGTCCGGATGCGCTCCGAGCGATCGCCCGTGCCCACCTGCCCCTTGCGCTCGGCCGCCCGCGCGCTGTCCTGCCGCTGGCGCTCCATGTCGTAGAGCCGCGCGCGCAGCACCTGCATCGCCCGCGCCCGGTTCTGGTGCTGCGACTTCTCCGAGGAGGTCACCACGATCCCGGTCGGAAGGTGGGTGATCCGCACCGCCGAGTCGGTGGTGTTCACATGCTGCCCGCCCGCCCCGGAGGCGCGCATCGTGTCGATGCGGATATCCGAGGTGGGAATGTCGATATCGACCTCCTCCGCCTCCGGCAGCACCGCGACGGTCGCCGCCGAGGTGTGGATCCGCCCGCCCGATTCCGTCACCGGCACCCGCTGAACCCGGTGCACGCCGGATTCGAACTTGAGCTGCGAGAAGACCCCCTCGCCGCCGATCTCGGCCACGAGTTCCTTCACGCCCCCGAGCTCGGTCGCCGTCTCCTCGACCAGCGTCCAGCGCCAGCCGCGCCGCTCGGCGAGCCGCTGATACATCCGCGCGAGATCGCCGGCGAAGAGCGCTGCCTCCTCGCCGCCGGTGCCGGCCCGGATCTCGAGGATCGCCGAGCGCGAATCCGCCGCGTCCTTCGGCAGCAGCGCGAGCTTCAGCCCGTGCTCCGCCTCCGGCAACTCGGCCTCGATGCGCGCGATCTCTTCCTCGGCGAGCGCCTTCATCTCCGGATCGGCCAGCAGCCGCCGCGCCTCCTCCGCCTCGCGCGCCAGCGCCTGATAGGTGTCGATCTGCTCGACGACCGGTTTCAGCTCGGCATATTCGCGCGAGAGCGCGGCGAGATCGGCCACCGCCGCGCCTTCGTTCAGCCGCGCTTCGAGAAACTCGTAGCGGCCTTTGATCTGGGTGAGTCTTTCCAAGGGAACCATGGCGGGGATTTCGGGGATCGCGCGCGCCCGGTCAAGGGTCTCTGGCATGTGGCAGCGGCAGCGCGTCGAGCCAGGCCCGCACCCGCGCCGCGTTCACGCCGAAATCGGACCAGCCGTAGCGCGCGCGGGAATAGACCGCGAGGCTGGACCGCCCGTCGCCGAGATCGACAACCCAGACGGAAATATAGTCGGGAAACTGAAACACCCGGCTGCGCTGGACATAGGTCATCCAGAACTCCGCCGGTTCGCCGGCAACGCGCTCCGTGCGCGGCTGCGCGCGCGCCATCGCATCGAAGGCCCCGGCGAGTTCGGCGGCGGAAGCGATGAAGACCGGAGACACCATGTCTTCGTCCGGCGCGTCAAATCCCTCCGGTATGGTGCGGAAGTCGTTCGACTTTCCGGTCCCCGGCACATTGGTCGGATCGGCGTGCCAGCGCATCGGGTCGCTCGGCGCGACGCGGATGGCGATGGCCGCGGCAATCGCCCCGGCCGCGAACAAGGCGAGCAGCAGGGCGGCCAGGATCAGAATGCGCACGGCCCCGGGCTACTCGGCAGCCTGGCCTGCGGTCTCCGCAGCCTCGGCCTCGATCTCGGCTGCACGCTTCTCGACCAGCTCGACGATATGATCGACCATGCCCGCGTTGCCGAGCTTGTGGTGCTGCTTGCCGGCCAGATAGACCATGCCCGAACCGGCGCCGCCGCCGGTGAAGCCCACATCGGTCATCAGCGCCTCGCCCGGCCCGTTCACCACGCAGCCGATGATCGAGAGCGACATCGGCGTCTTGATGTGCTCGAGCCGCTTCTCGAGGATCTCCACCGTCCTGATGACGTCGAACCCCTGCCGCGCACAGGACGGGCACGAGATGATGTTGACGCCGCGATGGCGCAGCCCGAGCGATTTCAGGATCTCGTAGCCGACCTTCACCTCCTCGACCGGATCGGCCGAGAGGCTCACGCGGATCGTGTCGCCGATCCCCATCCAGAGCAGGTTACCGAGCCCGATCGCGGACTTGATGGTGCCCGACATGAGCCCGCCCGCTTCGGTGATGCCGAGATGGATCGGCGCATCCGTCGCATCGGCCAGCGCCTGATAGGCGGCGGCGGCGAGGAAGACATCCGAAGCCTTCACCGAGATCTTGAACTCGTGAAAGTCGTTGTCCTCCAGGATGCGGATATGCTCGAGCCCGCTCTCGACCATGGCCTCGGGACAGGGCTCGCCGTATTTCTCCAGCAGATGCCGCTCGAGCGAGCCCGCATTCACCCCGATCCGCATGGAGCAATTGTGGTCGCGCGCGGCCTTGATGACCTCGCGCACGCGGTCCGGGCTGCCGATGTTGCCGGGATTGATCCGAAGGCAGGCCGCGCCCGCCTCCGCCGCCTCGATGCCGCGGCGGTAGTGGAAATGGATATCCGCGACGATCGGCACCGGGCTCTCGCGCACGATCTCCTTCAGCGCCTTGCTCGAGGCCTCGTCGGGCACCGAGACGCGCACGATATCGGCGCCCGCTTCCGCCGCGCGCTGCACCTGGTCGATGGTGCCCTTGATATCGGTCGTCAGCGTGTTGGTCATCGTCTGCACGCTGATCGGCGCATCGCCGCCCACGGGGACGGACCCGACATGGATCTGCCGCGACGTGCGCCGGATGATGTCCCGCCAGGGACGAACGGGATTGTGTGTCATGAGGAGTTCCGCGAGCCTCGAGCCTTGCTTGCCCGGAACCTAGTTCACAAGTGCCCGCTTGTCACCCCGGCCCGCGCCCCGCTCACTGGATCGCGACGGGCGCACCCGTCGGGCTCTGGCGCACGATGCCCGGCCCGATCGACTGGCTGATGACCTCGGGGATGTCGCTCACCACCGGAAACTGCGCCACGACGGCCGTCGGATCGAGCGAGATGTCGCGCACGGCACGGGTGCCGCTGCCGAGCGGTCCGCGCAGCGCATCGCCGAGCTGGACATAGACCGAGCCGGAATTGCCCGCCCAGATCAGCGGCGCGCCCACGCCTTCGGGCGGCGTGTAGCTCTCGCCCTTCTCCAGGATGCGCTCGAAGATGATGGTGCCGTTGTCGAGATAGACCCGGATCCAGGCCGCGCGCTCGGCGATCACCGAGAGCGGCATGTCGCCCCCAGCGGCAGCCTGCACTGCACCCTCGCCCTCCGCCGCTCCGGCGGCCGCCGCCTCCTCGGAATAGACCGCCTGAACCAGCGGCGCGACGACGCTCGGCGTCATCTCCACCGGTTCGAGCTTGGCGCCGGCGGAAAGCCCGGCATCGCCAAGCCGGATCGGGGCGAGATCGTCGGGGTTGATGGCGGCAATCGGCCCGTCGCGCGGCGCGAGGATCGGCACCTCGAGCTCCTGCTGCCGGTAGAGATCGGCGAGCGAGGTGGCGGCCACCGGGCTTGCGAGATCGGCAAAGGCCGCATCGGCGCCGTCGGTGATCTCGGGCGCCTCGATCGCATTCATGTCGGACTGCGCCAGCGGCAGATCCTCGACCGGCGCGAACTGCACCCGCTGGATGTTCTGGAGCACCGTCCAGCCGCCATAGCCCAGCCCCGCGATCAGCAGGAGCAGCACGAGAAGCGAGCCGATGGCGGAGAGCTGCACGTCAGAGAACATCCCGCGACGCGGCTCGCTCAGCGGAAATTTCGGCTGGAAAGCCAGCGCGGCGGCGGATTTTCCCGCCTTCTGCCCCGGTGTCTGACCGGACCTTCCCTGTGCCTGCTGCGGGCGGGCGGCCGCGCTCGCGGGGCCGTAGGAAAACCCGTGCTCGGCGCAGAACCGGCGATAGACCTCGACGGGGTCGAGATCGAGATAGCGCGCGTAGGAGCGGATATACCCCGGAATGAAACTGGGATTGGGGAAGGCGGAGAGATCACCGTCCTCGATCGCCGCGATATAATTTGCCTGAATGCGCAGATCACGCTGCACATCGAGGAGCGTCTTGCCCTTGGTGGCACGCTCCCCTCTCAATTCGTCGCCCAGCGCAAACTCGCAGGTTTGCGTCACATCACCGGACGAATGACGATCCTCGTGTTCCATGGATCCGCCTCAAGACCCCGCCGCTCACTGCTCTGCTCGCACCGACCCTCAACGAATCACACGCAACGGAGTCGACTGTTTTTTGTGACTCTATCACGGTGTGCAGGGGTTTGGCAGATAGGCCCGGCAAGGTGTTCGCCTTCAGGATGAGTTTCCTGCACAACTGTTGCGCAGGCGCCGTATTTTCCGAAATCAGTAGATGTAGCGGATCTGATCGGTCCAGTAGCGTTCCATGCGCCGCAGGCTCGCATTGATGTCGGCAAGCTGCACGTTGCCGGTCACATCCTTGCTCAGGATGCCCTCGGCATGGCGCTGGAACAGCTCGGCGACGATCCCGCGGATGTGCTGGCCCTTGTCGGTGAGCCGCACCCGGACCGCGCGACGGTCCACCGCGCATTTCTGGTGGTGCATGTAGCCGCAATCGACGAGCTTCTTGAGGTTGTAGGAGACGTTCGAGCCCTGGTAATAGCCGCGCGTCTTCAGTTCTCCCGCCGTCACCTCGTTGTCGCCGATATTGAACAGCAGCAGAGCCTGCACCGCATTTATGTCGATGATACCGAGCCGCTCGAATTCGTCCTTGATGACATCGAGCAGCAACCGGTGCAGACGCTCGACCATGGAAAGCGTCTCGAGATAGGCGACGAGAAAATCCTCGCTGGGCGAGGAGTCTTCCACGCGCGCCACTTCGGCATGCATACTCATGGTGTCTCTCCGGATAATCCTTACTCGCCCGAACACTTGCTCAAAATCTTCTACAAGTCGTTAAGGAGCGCCCGGGATACCTTATATGTGGTGGTGTGCGCGGATCTTGCCCATGATCTCCGCGTGTTCCCCGGGCGTTGGCGCCTTTCCGCTCAACCATTTATACAAGTCCTGATCGTTTTCCGCCAGCAAGGCCTCGTAGATGTCGAGCTCGCGATCGCTCAGCTCCGTGAGGCGCGCATCCGAGAACGGACCGAGAATCAGGTCCATTTCCTTCGTCCCGCGCCGCCAGCTGCGCATCCTGATCCGCTTGAGACGGGCCTCTGCCGCATCCACCATCGCTCATTCCCTCCATCCGCGGCCCCGCCCCGGTGCGGGCGCGGCCATGCGCGGCGCAGTTTCGCGATATTCGCGCCGCATGCAAGGCGACGCTCAAGAGCCCTGCCCCGTCACCATCCGCCCCCGTTCGTCGACATAGAAGCCGAAGATGTCGACGGCGTGGCGGCGCAGCTCGATATCCTGAAAGATCGGCCGGTGATGCGCCTTCTTCAGCAGGTATTCCCAGCGGCTTTCGACATTGAGCGCGCGCCCGTCGGGGCGGGGCTGCGAGAGCTTGCGAAGGTAACGCGCCGGGTTCCGCGCCAGCCGTTTGAGGAAATCAGTCGAGAAGTAGCGCCCGGCGTTGCCGAGGATCTCGCCATAGCTCGGGCGGTAGCCGTCGAAGGAGCTGCCGCCACCGTTGCGCGGCACATCCGACAGGCTCGCCTCGGAATAGCTGCCGCCGAAAACCTCGCAGAGCGCCATGCGATACGCCTGGTCGCGGAACCAGCGATTGAAGATCACCGTCGTCGCCTCGGAATTGCTCGCCCGCGCCGCCATCTGCTTCCAGTTCTCGAGAAACTGGTCGAGCCGCGGCGAGGAGGTCAGCGGCGCGCCGTCCTCATGCGCCTTCGCCCGGCTCGCCCAGCAATTGTAGGGATCGCGCAGCACATAGACGATGTGGCAGTCGTAGCCGGGGAAATCCTCCGGCCGCAGGAAGGCCACATCCTCGAGCAGCGCGCCCGACGCGCCGCGGCGGCGGGAATCCTCGAAGGAACAGACGATGCAGTCGATCTGCTCGCGTGCCATCAGCGCGGCGCGATTGGTCTCGTGCGAGAAGAAATCGAACGGCAGGTCGTTCAGATGCTCGCTGCTCCGGAAGAGCGAGCCGAGCCAGCCGATCACCGCGTGATTGCCGGATCTCTGCAAACCCACGAGCTGGATGATGACACGACGCCTGTCCGGCTGAAGTCCCTCTATCGTCATGGCGATGCCCTGTTTTCTAACGCCTCGGCATTCCAATCGGATACGGATACGGCCACAGCAGGAGGCTTCCCCCAAGCGCGGAACATGTATCTGCATCGTTTGGAAATTTTTTTTCTCTGTACTTTTTTACCACGGTTAACGAACCGTGTCATACACTTTTAACGGGTATTTCCGCAGCGTCACTCAGCGCGCGAATTTCCGCCTTTCAGAGCGGATGCAGGCAGGCCGCGGCCCGTCCCCCGCCCATCGGCCGGAGCGGCGGCGGCGCGGCACGGCAGTCGGCCTCGGCCCGCGGGCAGCGCGCGGCAAAGGCGCAGCCCGGCGGCGGCGCATAGGGATCGGGCAGCTCCTGCGCCTCGCCGGCGGGCGGGGAAAGCGGCCGCCCCACCTGCGGCGCGGAGGCCGCGAGCAGCGCGGTATAGGGGTGCCGCGGCCGGGCGAAGATCTCCGCCGCCGGGCCGGTCTCGACCAGACGCCCGAAATAGAGCACCGCGATGCGCTCGCTCACCGCCTCCACCACCGCGAGATCGTGGGAGATGAAGAGATAGGTGAGATCGAGCCGCGCGCGCAGGTCCGCAAGCAGGTTCAGCACCTGTGCCTGCACCGAGACATCGAGCGCCGAGACCGGCTCGTCGAGCACCAGGATGCGCGGCTCGGCGGCCAGCGCGCGGGCGATGCCGATGCGCTGCGCCTGCCCGCCCGAGAACTCGTGCGGATACCGGTCAAGAAACTCTGCGCGCAGGTTGACCGCATCGAGCAGCTCGGAAATCCGGGCCCGGCGGCCCGGCGCATCGAGCCCGGCGAGATGGCGGAGCGGCGCCTCGAGGATCTGGCGGATGGTCTTGCGCGGGTTGAGCGAGGCGATCGGGTCCTGAAACACATACTGGATCAGCCGCCCGAAGGCCGCCGGATCGCCGATCTGTTCTGAAAGGTCGCGGCCCGCGATCTCGATCCGCCCCGCCGTCGGCAGCGAGAGCCCCACCAGCATCCGGGCGAGCGTGGACTTGCCGCAGCCCGACTCCCCGACGATGCCGAGCGTCTCGCCCCGCGCGACCCGGAGGCTCACGTCCTCGACCGCATGCACCGCGGGTCTTGCCCGCCCCAGAAGGCTGCGCCCGCCGCCGAAGGTCTTCGACAGCCCCTCCACCTGCAAGGCCGCGCTCATGCCGGCACCTCCTCGGGAAAGAGGCAGCGCACGGCCCGATCGCCGCTGCCCTCCAGTGCGATCTGCCCCGTGCGGCAGCGCTCCGCTGCCTTGTCGCAGCGCGGCGCGAAGGCACAGCCCTCGGGCAGCGCATCGACCGGCGGTGGCAGACCGGGGATGGCCTCCAGCCGCCGCCGGCCCGCGCCGATCTCCGGCACGCAGGCGATCAGCCGCCGGGTGTAGGGATGGCGCGGCGCGGCGAGCACCTCCGCCGTCGGCCCGGTCTCCACGATCCGGCCGGCATACATCACCGCCACCCGGTCGCAGAGCTGCGAGACCACGCCGAAATCATGGGTGATGAAGAGAAGCGAGAGCCCGCGCTCGCGCCGGAGCCCGTCGAGAATGGCAAGGATGCCCGCCTGCACCGTCACGTCGAGCGCCGTGGTCGGCTCGTCGGCGATGACAAGCTCGGGATCGTTCACCAGCGCGAGCGCAATGCCGACCCGCTGACGCATGCCGCCCGACAGCTCGTGCGGATAGCTCCGCGCCCGCGCCGCGGCGTTGGGGATCTGCACCCGCTCGAGCATTGCCACCGCCCGCGCCCAGGCCGCCCGCCGCGGCACCGGCGCATGCGCCCGGATCGCCTCGACGAGCTGATCGCCGACACGAAGGAGCGGGTGGAGCGTGCCGAGCGGGTCCTGAAAGATGTAGCTCACGCGCGCGCCCCGGATCCGCCGCAGCGCCTCGGGCTTCATCGCGAGCGTGTCCTCTCCGCCGATCCGCACCGCACCCGCGGTGATGACACCCGGCGGCGAGGCGACGAGGCGCAGGAGCGAAAGCGCCGTTACCGATTTCCCCGAGCCCGACTCGCCGATCAGCCCGAGGCATTCGCCCGGCGCGATGGCGAGATCGACGCCCCCCACCGCGCGATAGACCCGCGCGCCGACCTGAAACTCCGTCTCGAGCCCCTCGACCGCCAGAAGCGGCCCGGCCCCGGCGCCCGCGGCCGGCGTCGCGGCCTTTCGCCGCACCTCCGTCGCCGCCGCGGGCCGCGACAGCGCCCCGGAGCGCAGCCGCGGATCGAGCGCGTCGCGCACCCCGTCGCCGAGCAGGTTCACGCTCATCACGATGAGAAAGATCATCACGCCCGGCACGATCGAGGCATGCGGCGCGGTGATGAGCAGCTTCCGCCCCTCCCCCAGCATCGAGCCGAGATCGGCCTGCGGCGGCTGCGAGCCGAGCCCGAGGAAAGACAGCCCCGCCGTCTCGAGGATCATCCAGCCGATGGTCGTGGACATCGCGATCACGATCACCGGCAGCACGTTGGGCAGGATCTCGGTGAAGACCAGCCGCGCCCCGCTCTTGCCCGAAAGCCGCGCGGCATCGACGAATTCCCGGTGCGCGAGCCCCACGGTCACGCCACGGATGTTGCGGGCGAAGAACGGCACGTTCACCGCCGCCACCGCATAGAGCGCATTGACGAGCCCGGGGCCCAGCACCGCGACGATGGCAAGCGCCAGCAGGATGTAGGGAAAGGCCATCAGCATGTCGATGCCGCGCATCAGCAGGTTGTCGATCCGCCCGCCGCGGAAGCCCGCAATGATCCCGATGGTCGAGCCGATCGCCGCCGCGATCACCGCCGCCGCGATGCCGACCGCGAGGCTCAGCCGCGTGCCCCAGATCAGCCGCGACAACAGATCGCGCCCGAGATGATCCGTCCCGAGCAGCGCTCCCGCCGAGAACGGCGGCTTCAGCCGCTCGGCCGGCGCCGTCAGGTCCGGGTCCGGCAGAGGCAGCAGCGGCGCGAGGAGCGCCACCACCACCACCGCGCAGAGCACGATCCCCCCGAAGGCCGCCAGCCGGTTGCGCCAGATGAGGCGGAGCGTCGTCATCGCCGCCCCCCGCTCACGTCTGCACCCGCGGGTCGAGCCAGGTCTGCGCCAGATCGGCCAGCAGGTTGAAGAGCACATAGCTCGCCGCCACGACCAGCACGCCCCCCTGCACCAGCAGCACGTCCCGCGTCGAGATCGCCGTCACCAGCATGCCCCCCACGCCCGGCCACTGGAACACCGTCTCGATATAGACCGCCCCTCCGAGCACGAACCCCGCCTGCACCCCGATCACCGGAATGATCGCGACCAGCGCGGCGCGGAAGGCATGACCATAGAGCACCCGCCCCTCGCCCAGCCCCTTGGCGCGCGCCGTGCGGATGAAATCCTGCCGCAGCACCTCGAGCATCGCCGAGCGGGTGAGCCGCGCGATCACCCCTGTCGCCACCACCGCAAGCGTCGTCGCCGGCAGCACCAGATGCGCCGCGAGATCCCCGAGCCCCCCGCCGCCGTAGATCGCCTGCATCCCCGAGGCCGGCAGCCAGCGCAGCCGCACCGCAAAGAGCAGGATCAGCAGGAGCCCGAGCCAGAAGGACGGGATCGAGATCCCCACCAGCACCACGAAGGTCAGCACCCTGTCGACGAGCCCGTATTGCCGCGCCGCCGTCCAGATCCCGATCAGCAGCCCGAAGACCGTGCAGAGCACCAGCGCCGCGCCCGCCAGCACCAGCGTCGCCGAGAACCGCTCCAGCACCTCGTCGAGCACCGGCCGGTTGAGGCTGTAGGACCGCCCGAGATCGCCATGGGCGAGATTGCCGAGCCAGATGAAATACTGCTCGACCAGGGGCCGGTCCAACCCGAGCTCACGGTTCAGCCGCGCGACATTCTCGGGCGTCGCATAGGAGCCGAGGATCGCAGTCGCCGGATCGCCCGGGATCATCGCCATGATCGCGAAGACGATCACCGTGAGCCCGAGAAGCACCGGCACCAGCGCAAGAAGCCGCCTGATCGTGTAGCCCAGCATCCCCGCCCTACTCCAGCGCCGCCGCGAGCCGCTTCGGCGCCGTCATCCGGTAGCTCTGCCGGATGCGCGCCTCCACGTCCGCCCAGTCCGGCGCCTCCGCCTCCGCCCCGTCGAGCCGGATGCCGATCCAGCCGCGATGCCCGACATAGGGCGGTCGGAAGAAGCGTGCGGGATCGGCCGCGACCAGCACCTCCTGCGCTCCCTCCGGAGCCTTGAGCCAGACCGAAAGCCGCCCGTCGCCCCGTTTCGGCATCGCAAAGATCCTGTCCCGCACTCGGAAGGTCGGGTCGCCCCAGGCCTCCTTCTCGGTGGCCTCGGGCAGCGCGAGACAGATCCCGCGCAGCAGGCCGAGCGCATCCGCCATCCCGGCCTCAGCCCTTGGTCACGTCTTTGAGCAGCAGGAAGAACGAGGGCTGGAGCGCGAAGCCCGACACGCTCTCCGCCGTCGCCGCATTTTGCTTCCAGTTGGCGACGAAGGCCCAGGGCGCATCGTCATGCACGATCACCTGCATCTCCTTGTAGAGCTTCGCCCGCTCCGCCTCGTCGGTCGAGACCCGTGCCGCCTCGAGCAGCTTGTCGACCTCCGGATTGGAGTAGTAGCCGGAGTTGAACCCGCCCTCGTCCGGCCAGGCGCCGGTGCGGAGCGCGAGATAGGGCAGCGTGTCCGGATCGTTGGTCATCCAGGCCATTTCGGCCATGTCCGCCTTGCCCTCGAGGCCGGGATTGACCTCCGCGAGGAAGGTGTTCCACTCGTAGGTCTCGATCTTCACGTCGAGCCCCACCTTGGCGAGATCGGCCTGGATCGCCGCGCCCATCGGGATCGGATCGAGCATCCCCGAACCGCCCTCGGTCACATAGAATGTCACCTCCGCGCCCTCGGCCCCCGCCTCCTTGAGGAGGGCGGCGGCCTTCTCCGGATCGAAGGGATAGGGCGCCACATCGGCATTGTAGGCCCAGGCGAAGGCGGGCGGGATCGGCCCGGCGGCGACATCCGCCGTGCCCTGCAGCACGTTCTCGACCAGCGACTGCTTGTCGATGGCGTAGTTCACCGCCTGGCGCACCCGCTTGTCGGCCATCGGGCCGTCCTTGGTGTTGAGGATCAGGAACCAGAGGTGCGGCCCGGCCTGCTCGTGCATCTCGAAGCCGTTGCCGTCGAAGGTCGCGACATTGTCGGGCGGCACCTCGACCATCAGATCGATCCCGCCCGAAAGCATCTCCGCCACCCGGGTGTTGGCATCCGTCAGCGGCCGGAACACCACCGCGTCGAGCCCGGGCGTGCCGTCCCAGTAGTCCTCGTTGCGGGTGAGCACCACCTTGGCATTCGCGTCCCACTCCTCGAACCTGTAGGGCCCGGTGCCGACGGGATGCCGCCCGAAATCCTTGCCATGTTCCTTGACCGCCGCGGGCGAGACGATCAGCCCCGGCGTATAGGCGAGGTTCGAGAGAAACGGCGCATAGGGCTCGGAGAGATGAAAGGCGACCGTGTCGGCGTCCACCACCTCGACCTCCTCGACCGTCGAGAAGAAGAACGAGAGCGGGAAGGGCCCGGTGTCGTGATAGGGATTGTCCTCGTCGAGCATGCGGTCGAAGTTGAACTTCACCGCCTCGGCATCGAGCGGCGTGCCGTCATGGAACGTCACCCCGTCGCGCAGATCGAAGGTGTAGTCCGTGCCGTCCTCGCTTACCTCCCAGCTCTCGGCAAGCGCGGGCTCGACCTCGAGCGTGCCGTCCTTGTAGCGCACGAGCCCGTCGTAGACATTCATCACGATGCGGAAATCGTTCGCCGCCGTCACCGCATGCGGGTCGAGCGATTTCGGCTCGGCGATCTGGCCCACGATGAGAACGCCCGGCGGGGTCTGCGCCTCCGCCAGCGGCGCCGCGGCCATCAGGGCAGCAAGACAGACCGCCAGTCGCCGGGTCCGGTTTCGGGTTGGGCGCATGTCGTCCTCCTCGAATGGTGCGCAAGGGCGGGGCGGCGCGCCGGGCGCGTCCCCCCGCGGGGATCAGGGCGTCATCAGCGCCAGCAGCTCGTCATGGCGCATGACATGGCAGTAGATCATGTTGAGGATCGCGAGTTCCTGCGTGTGCAGCTCCATCGTCCCCGCCGCGCAGCAGTCCTCGACCACCACGACATGAAAACTCTCGTCCGCAAGGCTCCGCACCGTCGAGGACACGCACTGATCGGTGAAGATCCCGGCACAGATCACCGTCCGGATCCCCATGTTGGCGAGGACAAGCCGGAGGTTCGTGCCGGTGAGCGCGCTGTCGGTGGTCTTCGTGACCACGATCTCGTCCGCCTCCGGCGCCAGCTCCGGCACGAGCTGCGAGGGCTCCTCGCGAAACGGCAGCAGCAGATGGTTCCAGCCCGGCATCTTCTGGCTGAGCGAGCGGTCCCGCCCGTCGGTCTTGAGACAGGCGATGCGGGCAAAGGTGCATTCGACCCCGAGCCCGCGGCAGGCCGCAAGCAGCCTCGCGGTGTTCGGGATCACCGTGCCGGTCATCCGGTCGTGAAACGGCGTCCAGGCATCATAGGTCTCGCGCTCCGCCATCGAGAGCATCTCCCGGTCCGGGCGGTCGAGATAGACGTTCTGCACATCGATGACGAGAAGCGCGGTCGTGCCGGGGTCGAGGGGCGGCGGAACCGGATCCGGCGCCCCGGCATAGTAGAACGAGCGGTTGCGTTGTTTCCAATCCATGGACGTCCCCTGCCGTGCCGGCCCACTCTAGCGGCAGGAGATCGAGCCGCAAGGCATTATCCCGCCCGGCGAGTATCCCCGCGCGCTCCGGCCCGCGCGGCGGCAAAAAGGGTGTTCATACTGGCAGAAACCCTATCGGGCAGGAACGGGGCCCCGCCAACAGGCGGGGGAAAATGCAGCCCGGCCAACAGGCCGGTCCGCCTGCAAGGCCGCCGCAGGCTCAGTGCGCCGTGCCGTGGCCGATCACCGCCGCGCCGGAGCAGGCATGGCCCGGGCTCTCGAATTCGAGCGTCGCATGCGCGATGCCGAACCGCTCGCTTATCCCGGTCTTGATCGCCGCCCGGATGCGGTCGGACTCGCTCCAGACGCCGGGCTCGATCACCAGATGCGCCTCGAGCGCCGCCTCGTGCTCCTGCATCTGCCAGAGATGCAGGTGATGCACGCTCCGCACGCCATCGACCCCGCGCAGCTCCGCCAGAACCTCCTCGACCGCGATCCCCGGAGGGCTCCCGAGCATGAGGATGCGGATCACCCCCCCGATCTCCGCGAAGGACTGCCAGAGGATGTAGCCCGCGATCATCAGTGTCACCGCCGGATCGATCAGCCGCCAGTCGTAGAGCAGGATCAGCGTGCCGGCGAAGATCACCGCCACCGAGCCCAGCGCGTCCGCGACATTGTGGAGAAAGGCCGCACGGATGTTCACGCTGCTCTTCGAGAGCGAATAGGTGAGCAGCGCCGTGACGAGATCGATCACCAGCGCCGCGCCCGCGATCCAGACAACGATCCAGCCATCGACCGGCTCGGGCGCGAAGAAGCGCCCGACGGCCTCGGCCGCAAGGTAAAGCCCGATCACGATCAGCGTCGTGTAGTTCACCAGCGCGGCCACCACCTCCGCGCGGGCATAGCCGAAGGTCATCTGCGCGTCCGCCGGGCGCCGCGCGATCTTGCGGGCAAAGAAGGCGATGACGAGCGAGAGCGCGTCCGAGAGATTGTGGATCGCATCCGCGATCAGCGCGAGGCTGCCAGAGACCACCCCGCCGATGATCTGGGCGACCGTCAGCAACAGGTTGACCCCGACGGCCAGCGCGACCCGCATGTCGCCCGCCTCGGGATCGACATGGTGATGATGATGGTGGTGATGGTGCCCGCCCAAGCCGCTGCCTCTCTGCCTTCGACCGCCGAAACCGCACCCTCGCCTCCTGCGCGCACCTTGGCAAGACCGCCCCGGCCGCGCGCCGCGCTGGCCGGAAATCGTATGCATGGGATGTGCATGGTTCGTGCATGGGTTGTGCAAGCCCCTCACATGGGCATAGCTACCCCCATTCCGCTGCGATCGAGGCCCCGACATGACCCGGACCATCTACATCCTCAACGGCCCGAACCTGAACCTGCTCGGGAAACGCGAGCCCGAGATCTACGGCCACGCCACCCTCGCCGACGTCGAGGCCAACTGCCGCACCGCCTGCGCCGAAGGCTTCACGGTCCGCCTGCTGCAGTCCAACCACGAGGGCGAGATCATCGACTGGATTCACGAGGCCCGCAACGCCGCCTGCGGCATCGTCATCAACCCCGCTGCCTATACCCACACCTCCGTCGCGATCCTCGATGCGCTCAACGCCTTCGAGGGCCCGGTGATCGAGGTTCATATCTCGAACGTCCACAAACGCGAGGCTTTCCGGCACAAGTCCTACGTGAGCCTGCGCGCCGACGGGGTCATCGCCGGGCTCGGAATCGAAGGCTACGAGGCCGCCGTCCGCCGGATCTGCGCGCTGCTCGGCTGAAGGTCGGGCGGCCCGCGTTCACGGCTTCTTGTACTCCGCCGTTTCGTCGCATTCCTGTCATCCACGGCCCCTAAGAGGTCGGGCGCCCCTTCCTCCGGGAGGGCGGCCAGCCAACGTGGCCATGCGTGTCCACGACGAGCCAGACGCAGCCGTAGCAACGCAGACCAGTGAGATATACCGGATGACCGACACTTCGCACCCGCGCGCCATCTTCAGAACACGCCAGCTCGAGGAAGCCGCAGGCGACGGCCACAACCCGACCGCAAACCCCACCATGGGCGAGATCATCGCCGCCCGCTTCTCGCGCCGGAGCTTCCTCAAGGGCTCCATGGCCGCGACCGCGATCTCGGCAACCGTCGCCCCGCTCGCGCTTGTCGCCGCCGATCGCGCGCGCGCCGACACCGCGCAGGGCTCGCGCTTCGGCTTCACCGAGCTCGAAGCGGGCGTCGATGCCGACCATCATGTCGCTGACGGCTACTCGGCCGATGTCCTGCTCCGCTGGGGCGATCCGGTCTTCGCCGACTCCCCGGCCTTCGATCCGGCGAACCAGACCCCGGAAGCCCAAGCCCGCCAGTTCGGCTACAACAACGATTTCATCGGCTACATCCCGATCGACGGCTCCTCCGAGCATGGCCTTCTGGTGGTGAACCACGAATACACCAACGAACACCTGATGTTTCCGGGCGTCGTGACGGTCGAGAACGGCGAGATGGTCGTGGCTCCGGCCGACCGGAACCGTGTCGATGTCGAGATGGCCGCCCATGGCGGCACGATCATCGAGATCGCGAAGCGCGACGGCAAGTGGCAGCCGGTGCTCGACGGCCCGCTCAACCGCCGCATCACCACGATGACGCCGATGGAAGTCACCGGCCCGGCCGCCGGCAGCCCCCGCCTCCGGACCGTCGCCGATCCGACCGGCACCGCGGTTTTCGGCACACTCAACAACTGCGCCGGCGGCGTCACGCCCTGGGGCACCTACGTGATGTCCGAGGAGAACTTCCACGGCTACTTCATGGGCACCCTGCCCGAAGGCCATCCGGAAGCCGCGAACTACGAGCGCTATGGCGTGCCGAACGAGAGCTATGAATGGGGCCGTTTCCACGACCGTTTCGACCTCTCGAAGGAGCCCAACGAGCCCAACCGCTTCGGCTGGGTGGTCGAGGTCGACGTGATGGACCCGACCTCCACGCCTAAGAAGCGCACCGCGCTCGGCCGCTTCAAGCATGAGGGCGCCGAGAGCATTGTCGCGCCCGACGGCCGCGTCGTCTTTTACCTCGGCGACGACGAGCGCTTCGACTATGTCTACAAGTTCGTGACCGCGGGCGCCTACAACCCCGATGACCGCGACGCGAACCGCGATCTTCTCGACGACGGCACGCTCTACGTCGCGCGCTTTGACGAGGAAGGCAGCATGGAGTGGCTGCCGCTCGTCTTCGGCGAAGGCCCGCTCACTGCGGAGAACGGCTTTGCCTCGCAGGCCGACGTGCTCATCGAAACCCGCCGCGCCGCCGACCTGCTTGGCGCGACCCCGATGGACCGCCCCGAGGACATCGAGCCCAACAGCTCGAACGGCCGCGTCTACGTGATGCTCACCAACAACACCAAGCGCACAGAGGCGAACGCGGCAAACCCGCGCGTCGATAACGCCTTCGGCCACATCATCGAGATCGCCGAGGAAAACGGCGATTTCGCGGCGACGACGGGCACGTGGGAAATCCTGCTCAAATGCGGGGATCCCTCGGTCGCGGACGTCGGGGCGACCTTCTCGACCGAAACCACCTCGAACGGCTGGTTCGGCATGCCCGACAACTGCTCGGTCGACAGCGAGGGCCGGCTCTGGGTCGCGACCGACGGCAATTCGCCCTCCGATACCGGCCGTACCGACGGGCTCTGGGCCGTCGATACCGAAGGGGATGCCCGCGGCACCTCCAAGCTCTTCTACCGCGTGCCGGTGGGCGCCGAGATGTGCGGCCCGCGCCCGACGCCGGACCTCGCGACCTTCTTCGTCGCGGTCCAGCATCCGGGCGATGGCGGCGAGGACTGGGAGGAGTTCGGCCGGGTTTCCTACTACGAGGATCTCTCGACCCGCTGGCCGGATTTCGACGATGCGATGCCGGTGCGGCCTGCGGTCGTCGCAATCACCCGGATCGACGGCGGCCCCATCGGCAGCTGAGTCTGCGCCCCGGCGGAGCGCCACCGCTCCGCCAACGGCCTCATCTCGCGGCGTGCCCGGCCCGGCGCGCCGCACGCCGTTCGGCCCAGGAGAAGGCATCATGCGCCAGCACCGCCATCGCGCCGACGACGAGGCCGCCCTGCAGGATGAAGGCGGGATTGTTCGAGAGCAGCCCCGCGATGATGACCTCGCCCAGCGTGCGCGCCGCGACAGTCGAGCCGATGGTGGCCGTGGAGATCGAGATCACCGTTGCGATGCGGATGCCCGCGAGAATGAGCGGCAGCGCCAGCGGCAGCTCAACGCGCAGGAGCCGCTGCCGCCCCGTCATGCCACTGCCCCGAGCGGCTTCCTCCACCGCCGGATCGAGGCCGGAAAGGCCGGTGAGCGTGTTCTCGAAGATCGGCAGCAGCCCGTAGAGCAGCAGCGCGACAAAGGTCGGCGCCGGGCCGAAACCGAGCGCCGGCACGGTGAGGGCGAGCACCGCAATCGGCGGAAAGGTCTGGCCGATATTGGCGATGGCGCGGGACAGCGGCAGGAAATCGGTGCCCGAGGGCCGCGTCACGAGAATGGCGAAGCCGACCGCCACGAGGCTCGCGGCGGAAACCGCCGCGGCCACCAGCGCGACATGGTTGAGCGCAAGCGAAAGCAGATCGCCTTGCGTGTAGATCGCGGGAGCATCGTTGCGGGTGAATGGCGCAAAGACCGGCGCAAAGGCCGTCGGCCGGGCCAGAAAGGCCAGGAGAAGCCCGACGAGCGCCAGCCGGATAAGGCGTCCTCCCGTCATCGCGGCCCCGCCGCACGGGCAAGCAGCGCCGAGAGCCGGACCTGGCCCAAGGGCGCGCCCTCCCGCAGGACGGGGGCCGCTTCCCGCCCCGACCAGAGCAGTTCGGAGACCGCGTCGCGGGCGGATGCCGCGGCGTCGATCGGCGTCCCCTCCGCCGTGCCCGGCTCGGCAACCTCGCCGGTCGAGATCAGCGACAGCATGCGGTAGGGCCGCTCGCCCGCGCCGACGAGCGCGCCGACGAACTCCGTGGCGGGCCGCGCGATGATCTCCGCGGGCGGGGCGTATTGCAGCAGGCGGCCCTCGTCCATCACCGCGATCGCATCGCCCAGCCGGATCGCCTCGTCCATGTCATGGGTCACGAGCACGATGGTGGTACCGATGCGGCGCTGGATCGCGGCGAGATCGTCCTGGGCCTTGAGCCGGATCACCGGATCGAGCGCGCCGAAGGGCTCGTCCATCAGCAGGACGCCCGGCTCGCCCGCGAGCGCACGCGCCACCCCCACCCGCTGCTGCTGGCCGCCCGAGAGCTCGTGGGGCATCCGGTCGCGGTATTCCGCCGGATCGAGCTGGAAGAGCTCGAGCAGCTCCCCGACACGCGCCGCGATGCGGGCCCGGTCCCAGCCCAGAAGCTCGGGGACGGTGCCGATGTTTTCCGCCACGGTGCGATGGGGGAAGAGCCCGTGACCCTGGATTGCGTAGCCGATGCGGCGGCGCAGGACATGCGGCGGAAGCGCCCGGGTATCCTCGCCATCGATGCGGATGGCGCCGGAGCTCGGCTCGACAAGCCGGTTTATCATCCTGAGGAGTGTGGTCTTGCCCGAGCCGGAGGTGCCGACGATGGCCGCGACCCGGCCTGTTTCCACGGTCAGCGACACGGCATCGACCACGGTGGTCTCGCCATAGGTCTTGGTGATGGCATCGATCTCGATCATGGCGCGGTCCTCCCGGTCATCGCGGCGCCCTGCCTCCGCTCCATTCGACGAGCGCATCGAGCAGGACGGCGGCGGCGAAGGCAAGGATCACCGTCGGCAGCGCGCCGAGCAGGATGAGATCGGTCGCGGTCTGGCCCATGCCCTGAAAGACAAACACGCCGAACCCGCCGCCGCCGATCAGCGCGGCGATGGTGGCAAGACCGATATTCTGCACGAGCACGATGCGGATGCCGGTCAGGATCACCGGAAAGGCAAGCGGCAGTTCGACGCGGAAAAGACGCTGGCGTGGGGTCATTCCCATGCCGGTCGCCGCATCGCGCACCTGGCCCGGCACGCCCTCGAGCCCCGCCACGGTGTTCGAGACGACCGGCAGCAGCGAATAGGCGAAGAGCGCCACCAGCGCCGGCGCCGCGCCGATGCCCGAGATGCCGATGTCCGACGCACCCGGCACATGCGCCGCCACCCAGGCGAGCGGCGCGATCAGGAGGCCGAAAAGCGCGATGGAGGGAATGGTCTGGATGATGTTGAGCCCGTTCAGGATCGGCCCGCGCAGCCGCGCCCGCCGCTGGCAGAAGATCCCGAGCGGGATGCCCGCGAGCGCCGCGGCGCCGAGCGAACCGAAGGCCAGCGCCACATGCCGCCGCCCTTCGCGCCAGAAGGCCTCCGCCCGGCTGCCGTATTCCTTGATGAGCGAGAGATCGTCCCAGAGGCCGGAGGCGGCAAACCCGAGCAGGACGGCAAGCGCCAGCGCGAGCAGCGCGACCCTGAGGAGCGGCCGGGGCCGGAGGCGCGTGAGGCTGTCGGCGGCAAGGAGGAGGAGCGCGAAGAGCAGGAGCCAGAAGCCGGAGGCGGGCGAAACCCGCGCATAAGGATTGTCATCGGGCGTGAGATGCCCGCCTGCGAGCCCGATGCCCGCCAGCAGCCCCGTCAGCACCGCACAGGCGACCGCAAGCCGCCAGGCGGGCGGGGGCGGCAGGAGCGCCACCGCGGCGGCAAGCGCGAGCCCGGCAAGAAGCAGCGCGGCTCCACCCCCGCCGAGCGCGGCCGGCAGGGCGTGCGGCACGCCAGGCAGGATGCGGTTCGGGCTGAGGCTCGCGAAGGGCAGCAACGCTGCGCCCGCGAGCAGAAGCGCGATCAGGAGCCCCATCCGGTCAAGCCGGAGGAGGCGGGCGGAGGCGGAGGCGCGCACCGGCCCGGGGTTACTTCAGGAAGCCGTTCGTGGAGAGAAAGTCCTTGGCGACGGCTGCGGCGGGTTCGCCACCCACCTGCACCCGGCCGTTGAGCTCCTGAAGGGTCACGAGGTCGAGCTTGCCGAAGACGGGCGCGAGCAGATCCGCGATTTCGGGATGCTCGGTGAGGACCTGGCCGCGGATGATCGGCGCGGGCTCGTAGACCGGCTGCACCCCCTGATCGTCGGCCATTACCGTGAGCCCCGAGGGAACGATGCCGCCGTCGGTACCGTAGACCATCGCGGCATTGACCCCGCTCGTGCCGCGCGCCGCCGCGGCGATGGTTGCGGCCGTGTCGCCACCCGAGAGAATGACGAGCTGGTTGGGCTTGAGGCTGAAGTCGTAGACTTCCTGGAACGCAGGAAGGGCCGCCGGCGAATTCACGAACTCGGCGGACGCCGCGAGCTTCAGGTCGCCGCCGTCGGAGACGAACATGCCGACCTCGGTCATGGTCTTCAGCGCATTTTCCATCGCGTAATCGGCCCGGAGCGCGATGGCCCAGGTGTTGTTGGCGGGCGCGGGGGCAAGCCAGATGATGTCGTTGGCTTCCTTGTCGAGCTCGGCGGCGCGCTCGTATCCGGCCTGCGCGTCCTTCCAGACCTCACTGTCGGCTTCGTTGAAGAAGAAGGCGGCGTTGCCGGTGTATTCGGGATAGATGTCGATCTCGCCCGCAAGGATCGCCTCGCGCACGATGGGCGTGCCGCCGAGCTGGAGCCGGTTTTCGGTCTCGATACCGTTCGCATCGAGCACCTCGAGGATGATGTTGCCGAGCACGCCACCTTCGGTGTCGATCTTAGACGAGACGACAACCTGGGCCGATGCGCCCGAGGCGAAGATCGCAAGCGCCGACGCCAGACCAAGAACGGTCCCAATCCCTGTCATGAAGTTTCTCCCGGTTCCGGTAGCCGCAGAGCCCCCGGCCCCGCCTTAGAGGGCATAATAGCCCGGGAGACACGGCTGTCGACCCGCGAGGCCCGATCATTCGGACCGGAGGGCTCAGGTTTCCTCCACCTCGACCCAGTCGACGCGGGGCGTGAAGACATAGCCCGCGCCATAGACGGTGCGGATGATCGTGGGCGTTCCGCTGTTGTCGCGGAGCTTCTTGCGGAGGCGCGAGACACGCACATCCATTGCCCGGTCGAAAGGCTCGAGATCGTCCTGGCTGCTGAGATCAAGGAGGAGCGCGCGGCTCAAAACCCGGCCCGGCGCCTCTATGAAGCTGCGCAGGAGCGCGGTTTCGGCCGCGGAGAGCTCCACCCGCTCACCGTCGGGCGCGAGCAGAGTGCAGGCATCGAGATCCGCCTGCCAGCCCTCGAAGAGTGCAAGCCGCCGCATGGCGCCCGGCCGTGCGCCGCGTGCATCGCCGCCCCGGCGCAGCACGGCGCGCACCCGCGCCACGAGCTCGCGCGGCTCGAAGGGCTTCACGATGTAGTCGTCGGCGCCGATCTCGAGGCCGATCAGCCGGTCGGTCAGATCGCCGCGCCCGGTGACGATGATCGCAGGGATACCCTGGCGCCGCAGGAGCTCGGAGACGAGGCTGAGCCCGTCGCCATCCGGCAGCTCGAGATCGACGAGGCAGAGGTCGGGCCGGCGCTTCTCGAGCGCGCGGGAAAGTTCGGCACGGCGCTGGAAGCGCTCGACGGTATAGCCCTGGGTCTCAAGGGCGCGGCGCATCACCTGCGCCACTTCGGCCTCATCCTCGAGCAGATAGAGGAGCTGCTTCATGCGGGCTGTCCGGTCTCCTGTCGTGCTGGCGCGGCCACTCGCCGCGCTCGTGCGATCGCGGCCTCGAGGTCGGCGCGCTCGAAGGGTTTGCGCAGAAGCGGGAACTCTCCGCCAGAGGCTTCCTGCTCGATCTCGCCGCCATGGCCGGTCATCAGCACGATGCCGACCGCGGGCGCACGGGCGCGGATCTCGCGGGCAAGCTCGATGCCGGAGAGCCCCCCCGGCATGCCCACATCGCTGAGCACGAGGCCGATCCCCTCGACATGGCCGAGAAGGGTCAGCGCATCCTCGGCATTGCCCGCCTCGATCAGCGGATGGCCGAGCGCGATGAGCTGACGGCGCAGCACCGAGCGCACATCCGGGTTGTCCTCCACCAGCATCGCAAGCGGCTGCGGCGCGTTGACCGTGCTGCCCGGCGCGGGGGCCGTCTCCTCGAGCTCCGGGGGGCGGGCGGCCTTGTCGGCGGCCGGAAGAAGGATCGTGAAGGCGCTGCCGCGGCCCGGTTCGCTCTCGACACGGATGGCGCCATTCGACTGGCGCACGAAGGCGTAGACCATGGTGAGGCCGAGGCCTGCCCCGACCCCGTCGCCCTTGGAGGTGTAGAACGGCTCGAAGATGTGGTCGCGCTGCTCGCGCGACATGCCGATGCCGGTATCGGCAATCCGCACGCGCACATAGCGGCCGGGGCGGATCTTGAAGGTTTCGGCCTCGACCGAACCGATGGTGCAGGCCTCGGTGCCGAAGCGCACCTCGCCCGCTCCGCGGATCGCATCCCGCGCGTTGATCGCGAGATTGAGGAGCGCCATCTCGAACTGCGCGGGATCCGCCCAGGCGGCGCGGGCCTGGCCGCGGGTCGAGCAGATGATCTCGACATTCTCCGGCATCGAGGAGCGCAAGAGCTTCACGATGCCCGCGATGGTTTCCTCGACCGCGATCGGTGCGGGCGCAAGGGGCTGGCGCCGGGCGAGCGCGAGCAGCCGACGGGTAAGGCTCGAGCCGCGCCGGGCCGCGGAGATCGCCGGCTCGAGAAACTCCGTGCGCAAGGCGGGATCCTCGATCCGCTCCTCCAGCGGCACGAGATTGCCGATGATGACGGTCAGGAGGTTGTTGAAATCGTGCGAGATTCCGCTCGAAAGCCGACCCAGGGCATCCATCTTGTGTGACTGGAGCAGGGCGGCGTTCGCGGCCTTCTGCCGCGTGATGTCGATCGAGAGGATGTAGAACCCGATCACGCCGCGCCGGGCGGGCTGCTCGGGGCGGAGGAAGGTGCGGATGTCCTTGCGGCGCCCGTCCGGCAGCATGATCGTCATCTCGAAATCGACGGCGACCCCGCGGCGCGCCTGCTCGAAATAGGGCGCGGCGATGCGGCTGGTCTCCTCCGCGAGAATATCCGAGCATCGCCGCCCGACGAGCTGCTCGGGCCGGTGGCCATAGGCCTTGGCAAAGCGGCTGTTGGCGTAGAGGATCACCATCGCCTCATCGAGATGGGCGATGCCGGCGGGCACGGCATTGGCGATGATCTTGAGCCGGGCCTCGCTCTGGCGCAGGGCCGCCGCCCGCTCGGCCGCCCGCTGCTCGAGCGCGGCCTCGCGCTCCTTCTGTGCGGTGACATCGGTATAGAGCGTGACGAAACCGCCGCGGTCAGGCAATGGGGCGCCCGAGACACGGATGACGGTGCCGTCGGGGCGAACCCGGTCGAAGCAATGAGGCTCGAAGCGCCAGGCATCGGCGACCCGCTGGGCCACCTGCTCCTCTGGAATGCCGGGACCATACTCGCCGCGCTCGGCATTATAGCGCACGAAATTCGCGAAATCAGCGCCGAGATGCGCGAGGTGCGGCGGAAATTCCAGCAGCTCCAAGAACTTGTTGTTCCACGCGACCATGCGCAGATCCCGATTGAAGATCGTGATCCCCTGATCGATGCGGTCAAGCCCGGCCTGGATCACCGGGTCGATCGCGCGCTGGATCTCGTCAGTCGTCATGCATCCTCAGCCGCCCGGCGCAGGCGAAAGCACTCCGCGCGCCCGCGTGATGATATCCGAACCCGCACGCCGCATTAACCCCTGTTACAATTGGCTACATTTGCGCCAACATCCTGAAACGCAGTTTTGCGAACGTCCCGCCGTCCAAGGAATATCGCAAAAAATGTCGGGGGGAAGACATGATGCACAATATCTATGAACAGGGTCTGGACAAGACGCCGGCCAACCATGTGCCGCTGACCCCCCTGAGCTTCATAGAGCGGACGGCCGCGATCTACCCCGACCGTCTCGCCGTCGTCCATGGCGCGGTGCGGCGGACCTGGGGCGAGACCTACGAGCGCACCTGCCGCCTCGCCGGCGCCCTCGCCGCACGCGGGATCGGCAAGGGTGACACGGTGTCGATCATCGCCTCCAACATTCCGGAGATGTTCGAGGCGCATTTCGGCGTACCGATGACGGGTGCGGTGCTCAACACCGTCAACACCCGGCTCGACGCCGAGGCGATCGCCTTCATCCTCAACCATGCCGAAGCGAAGGTCGTACTCGTCGATCCGGAGTTCTCCGAGGTCGTCCAGCGCGCCGTGCGCATCGCCGGGCGCAAGATGCTCGTGGTCGACATCGAGGATGCGAGCTTCGAATTTGGCGAGCGCGTCGGGCAGATGACCTATGACGAGCTTCTTGCCGAGGCGCCCGACGGCTACGACTGGAAACTCCCCGCCGACGAATGGGACGCGATCAGCCTCAACTATACCTCGGGCACGACCGGAGACCCGAAGGGCGTGGTCTACCACCACCGCGGCGCGCATCTGAACGCGCTCTCCAACATCCTCACCTGGGGCATGCCTCAGCATCCGGTCTATCTCTGGACGCTGCCGATGTTCCACTGCAACGGCTGGTGCTTCCCCTGGACCATCGCGGCGGCGGCGGGCATCTGCGTCTGCCTGCGTTCCGTCCGCGCCGAGCCGATCTACGAACTCATCCGCCAGGAAAAGGTCACCCATTTCTGCGGCGCGCCGATCGTGCTCAACATGCTCGCCAACGCGCCCGACGAACTGAAGCAGGGCATCTCGCACACGGTGAAGGTGATGACCGCCGGCGCGGCCCCGCCCGCCGCCGTCATCGGCAAGATGGAAGCGATGGGGATCGAGGTCACCCATGTCTACGGCCTCACCGAAACCTACGGGCCGTCGGTGGTCTGCGCCTGGCAGGACAAGTGGGACGGGCTCGACGGTGACGAAAAGGCGCGACTGAAGGCCCGCCAGGGCGTGAAGAACGCGGTGCTCGACGGGCTCATGGTCGCCCATCCCGGCACGATGGAGGCGCTTCCGGCTGACGGCAAGTCGATCGGCGAGATCTTCATGCGCGGCAACAACGTGATGAAGGGCTATCTGAAGAACCCCTCGGCCACCGGAAAGGCCTTCGATGGCGGCTGGTTCGCATCAGGGGATCTTGGGGTCATGCACCCGGACGGGTATGTCGAGATCAAGGACCGCTCGAAGGACATCATCATCTCCGGCGGCGAGAACATCTCCTCGATCGAGGTCGAGGATGTGCTCTACAAGCATCCGGCCGTGATGGAGGCCGCAGTGGTGGCGAAGCCCGACGAGAAATGGGGCGAGACGCCCTGCGCCTTCGTCGAGCTCAAGAAAGGCATGGATCTTCCAGAGGCGGAACTCATCGCCTTCTGCCGCGCCAACATGGCTCACTTCAAGGCGCCGAAGGCGATCATCTACGGCCCCCTCCCGAAGACCTCGACCGGCAAGATCCAGAAGTTCCTTCTGCGCCAGCAGGCGCGCGATCTCGAACCCGCGGGCTGAGAACGGGGGGTCACACCCCGCCAGCCACAAGCAGGCCGGACGGAAGCCCGTTCGGCCGCGACAACAGGGAAAACACATCACGATGACCGACCAGAACAACCACGTCCTGGAGACGCGGGGACTCACAAAGGAATTCAGGGGATTCACGGCGGTCGATGACGTGAACCTCCAGGTGCAACGCCATACGATACATGCGCTGATCGGCCCCAACGGGGCCGGAAAGACCACCGTCTTCAACCTGCTGACCAAGGTGCTGACACCGACGCGCGGCAGCGTTCTCTTCAATGGCCGCGACATCACCAGCGCCAAGCCTGCCGACATCGCGCGGATGGGGATGGTGCGCTCGTTCCAGATCTCCGCGGTCTTCCCGCACATGACGGCCCGGGAAAACGTGCGCGTCGCACTGCAGCGCGAGCTTGGCACCACCTTCCACTTCTGGCGCTCCGACCGGACGCTCAAGGTGCTGAACGAACGGGCCGATGCGCTTCTCGACATGGTGGGCCTCGCCCGCTTCTCCGACGCCACCGTCGCCGACCTGCCCTACGGCCGGAAACGCGCGCTCGAAATCGCCACCACCCTCGCACTCGAGCCCGAACTCATGCTGCTCGACGAGCCGACCCAGGGCATGGGCCGCGAGGATGTCGAACGCATCACCCAGCTCATCCTGCAGGTCTCGAAGAATCGCACGATCCTCATGGTCGAGCACAATCTCGGCGTTGTCGCGACGCTCTGCGACCGGATCACCGTGCTCCAGCGCGGTGCCATCCTGACCGAAGGCGATTACGAGACGGTCTCGAACGATCCGCGCGTCAAGGAAGCCTACATGGGGAGGGCCGCATGAGCATCGAGACCCGATCCCCCCATGTCGAGATCGGCGGCCAGTATGCCTCCGAGCGGATCGAGGAGATCCGCGTCGCCGACCTGCATGCCTTCTACGGCGAAAGCCATGTGCTGCACGGCATCGACCTCACGGTCTACCAGGGCGAACTCGTCACGCTCCTCGGCCGCAACGGCGCGGGCCGCACCACGACGCTGCGCGCCATTGTCGGGCTCATCGGCAAGCGTACCGGTTCGATCATGCTGAAGGGCGAGGAGGTCATCGGCAAGCCGCCGCATGTCATCGCCCATCTCGGCGTCGGCTACTGCCCTGAGGAGCGCGGCATTTTCGCAAGCCTCGACGTGGAGGAGAACCTCCTCCTGCCACCGGTGGTGGCGCCGGGCGGCATGTCGGTCGAGGAAATCTACGAGATGTTCCCGAACCTCGCCGAACGGCGCAGGAGCCAAGGCACCCGCCTCTCGGGCGGCGAGCAGCAGATGCTCGCCATGGCCCGCATCCTGCGCACGGGCGCCAACATCCTTCTGCTCGACGAGATCACCGAGGGCCTCGCGCCGGTGATCATCGACAAGCTTGCCGACGTACTGACCGAGCTCAAGGGGCGCGGCTACACCATTCTGCTCGTCGAGCAGAACTTCCGTTTCGCGGCACCGCTCGCGGACCGGCACATCATCATGGATCACGGCCATGTGGTGGAGAGCGTCCTCAAGGACGAGCTCGAACAAAAACAATCCGTGTTCGACGAATATCTCAGCGTCTGACGCTTCAATCCAACGGGAAACTTCAGGGGAGGTCCCACATGAAACTCGCAAGAACGCTCGCCGCCGGTGTATCCGCCGCCGCGATGATCGCATCCGCGGCATCGGCGCAGGGCATCAGCGACGACAAGGTCAAGATCGGTGTCCTGACGGACATGTCCGGCACCTATTCCGACCTCGCGGGCGCGGGTGCGGTGGCAGCCGCCGAGATGGCGATCGAGGACTTCGGCGGCACGGTCGCCGGCGCGCCCATCGAACTCGTCTCGGCCGATCACCAGAACAAGGCCGACATCGCCGCCAACACCGCGCGCCAGTGGGGCGACAGTGAACAGGTCGACACCTTCGCCGAGCTCGTGACCACCTCGGTCGCGCTCGCGGTGTTCGAGATCGCCAAGCAGCAGAACAAGATCGCGCTCGTGACCGGCGCGGCCTCGTCGCCGCTGACCAACGACGCCTGCATCCCGACGGGCTTCCACTGGGCCTACAATACCAAGGCGCTGGCGAACGGCACCGGTAAGGCGGTCGTGGCCGAGGGCGGGGACACCTGGTATTTCCTCACTGCCGACTACGCCTTTGGTGAAGCCCTTCAGAAGGACGTGACGGCTGTGGTCGAAGCCTCGGGCGGCACGGTCGTCGGCTCGATCAAGCACCCCTTCCCGGCCACCGACTTCTCGTCCTTCGTTCTCCAGGCCCAGGCTTCGGGCGCGAAGGTGATCGGGCTCGCGAACGCCGGCGCCGACACGACCAACGCCATCCGCGCGGCAAGCGAATTCGGCGTGATCGCGGGCGGTCAGCAGATCGCGGCGCTGCTCATGTTCCTCACCGACGTGAACGCGCTCGGTCTCGACGTTGCCCAGGGCATCCAGCTCACCACCGGCTTCTACTGGGATTACGACGAAGAGACCCGGGCCTGGTCGGCACGCTTCAAGGAGCGGACCGGCAACGAGCCCACCATGGTCCAGGCCGGCCTCTACTCGGCAATCACCCACTATCTCAAGGCCATCGAGGCCACCGGCACCGACGATACCGATACGGTGGCGGCCAAGATGCGCGAGATGCCGGTCGAGGACTTCTTCGCCAAGAACGGCGTCCTGCGCTCCGACGGGCTCATGCAGCACGACATGTTCCTCGCCCAGGTGAAGAGCCCCGACGAATCCGAGGGCGCCTGGGACTATTACAACATCGTCCGGGTGATCCCGGGCGAAGAAGCCTACGGGCCGCTTTCCGAAAGCACCTGCCCGACGAAGTGATGCAAGGCCCTGCCCGCGCGCTACGGCGCCCGGGCAGGGCCCCACCTCTCGGAGTTCGGGTGCTGACAAGGGGAGCTTATCCGAAATGATGATCCAGATTCTGGGCGTGCCGATCCAGGCATTGCTCGGGCAGCTGTTGATCGGCCTGATCAACGGCGCCTTCTATGCGGTTCTGTCGCTTGGCCTCGCGGTCATCTTCGGGCTGCTCAATATCGTGAATTTCGCCCATGGTGCGCTCTACATGCTCGGCGCCTTCGCGGCATGGTTTCTCGCGCAGCATCTCGGCATCGGCTACTGGGGTGCGCTGATCGTCGCGCCGATCATCGTCGGCGCCTTCGGCATCCTGATCGAGCGCTTCCTGCTGCGCCGTCTCACCGGTGTCGACCACCTCTACGGGCTCCTGCTCACCTTCGGGCTCGCGCTGGTGATCGAAGGGACGTTCGTGAAGTTCTTCGGCGCCTCGGGAATGCCGTTCCCGACCCCGGCAGCGCTCTCGGGCGGTGTCAATCTCGGTTTCATGTTCCTGCCCTGGTATCGCGGCTGGGTCGTTGTCGCCTCGTTGGCAATCTGCCTCTTCACCTGGTGGCTCTTCGAGCGCACGCGCATGGGGGCTTACCTGCGCGCCGGCACCGAGAACCCGAGCCTGCTGCAGGCCTTCGGGGTGAACGTGCCGCTGCTCACCACGCTGGCCTACGGCTATGGCGTGGCACTCGCCGCTTTCGCCGGTGTGCTGGCCGCACCGATTACCCAGGTGAACCCGCTCATGGGTTCGAACCTCATCATCGTGGTCTTCGCGGTCGTGGTGATCGGCGGCATGGGCTCGATCATGGGCGCGGTCGTCACCGGCCTCTCCATGGGCGTCATCGAGGGCCTCACCCGCGTCTTCTGGCCCGAAGCCTCGGCGACGGTGATCTTCGTGGTGATGGCGATCGTTCTGGTACTGCGCCCCGCCGGCCTCTTCGGCCGGGCAACGTGAGGGAGCAAGCCATGACACGCATTCTTGCCTATGGCGCCGTGATAGCACTCCTCCTCATCGCGCCGCACTTCATCTATCCCGTCTTCCTGATGAAGCTGCTCTGCTTTGCGCTCTTTGCCTGCGCCTTCAACCTGATCCTCGGCTATGGCGGCTTGCTGAGCTTCGGACACGCAGCCTTCTTCGGCGGGGCGGCCTATATCACCGGGCATGCGCTCAAGGTCTGGGGCTTGCCGACCGAACTCGGCATCCTCGTCGGCGCGGTCTCGGCCGGGCTTCTCGGCGTGGCCGTCGGTGCTCTCGCGATCCGCCGGCAGGGGATCTACTTCGCGATGATCACCCTCGCGCTCGCGCAGATGGTCTATTTCTTCTTCATCTCCGCCCGCTTCTCCGGCGGAGAGAACGGCCTGCAGGGCGTGCCGCGCGGCAGCTTCCTCGGCATGATCGGGCTGCAGGACAACATGGCGATGTATTACTTCGTGCTCGGGATCTTCCTGATCGGGTATCTCATCATCGCCCGGGCCGTGCATTCGCCCTTCGGTCAGATCCTGCGCGCGATCCGCGACAACGAGCCACGCGCCGTCTCGCTCGGCTACGATGTCGACCGCTACAAGCTGCTCGCCTTCGTGCTTTCCGCAACGCTCGCAGGACTTGCCGGCGCAACGAAGACCGTTGTCTTCCAGCTTGCCTCGCTCACGGATGTGCACTGGCACATGTCGGGCGAGGTGGTGCTGATGACACTGCTCGGTGGCCTCGGCACCCTGCCCGGCCCCGCAGTCGGCGCCGCCCTGATCGTGACGCTGCAGAACTACCTCGCCTCCGGGCCGCTCTCGGCCTGGGTGCCGGTGGTGATCGGCGTCATCTTCATCATCTGCGTGATCGCCTTCCGGCGCGGCATCGTCGGCGAGATCCGCGAGTTCCTGAAGCGATCCTTCTGACCGGCCTCTGCCCCGCCGCCTGTGGTGGGACAGAGGCAGTCAGGCAAGCTCCCGAACGAAAAGAGGCCCGGCGCGCCCTGCGCCGGGCCTTGTTCCATCCCGCGCCCGCCTTGCTCAATGCGCCGGGGCGCCGCCCGCAGCCGGCTCGGGCCGCTGCACGAAGGGCACCATCACGAGCATCGCGGAAAAGATCACCGCGAGAATGATGAAGATGTCGGCGAAGGCCATCACCGTGGCCTGCTGGTTCACCATGCCGGAAAGCTGCTGCAGGGCCGCCTGTCCTGCATTGCTGCCCAAGGTGGGGGTAAACGCCTGCGTCATCGTTGTCAGACGTTCCTCGGCGAGCGGCGCCCCCCATCGCAGGCTCTCGGCCAGCCGTTCTGCATGGAGATCGAGACGGTTCTGGAGCACCGTGTTGATCCCTGCGAGCCCGAAAGCCCCGCCGAGGTTGCGCATGAGATTGAAGAGACCGCTGGCGTTCTTGATCCGGTCCGGTGGCAGCGTGCCGAGGGCAACGAGATTGATCGGCACCATGCAGAACATGAGCGAGACCCCGCGCAGCGCCTGCGGCCAGAAGAGTTCGCCGAAGGCCCAGTCCGCGGTGATCGGGTGGAGCTCGACGCAGGAGATCGTGAAGCCGAGCAGCCCCATGAAGATCAGCCGCCGCGGATCCGTCTTGCGGGAGAGCATCCCCACCACCGGTGCGGCAAGGAACATGAAGGCGCCGCTCACGAAGACCGTTTCGCCGATTTCGAGCGCGTTGTAGCCGCGCACACGCGCCAGAAAGAGCGGATAGAGATACGTCAGGCCGTAAAGCCCGATCCCGAGCACGAAGGTCATGATCGAGCCGACCGCGAAATTCCGGTCGCGGAAGGCGCCGAGATCGATGATCGGGATCTTCACCCGGAAGGTGCGCCAGAAGAAGAGCGTGCCGGATACAATCGAGACGAGGGCGAGAAACGCGATCGTCGAATCCTGGAACCAGTCGTTCCGCTGGCCTTCCTCCAGCACGTATTCGAGACTTCCCAGGAAGATCGCCATCGCGGAAAGGCCAATCAGGTCAATGTTCCTGAGCAGGCTCATCTCCGGCTCGTCGAAATCGACCAGGGTCCAGGCGAGCACGGTCGCGGCGATGCCGGGGATCACGTTGACAAGAAAGAGCCAGTGCCAGGAGAAGAGCTCGGTGAGATAGCCCCCGATGGTCGGCCCGACAGTCGGGGCAAGTGTCACGGTCAGACCGACGAGGGCCATCACCGCGCCCTGATACTTCTTCGGGAAGACGGTATAGGAGGCCGCAAAGGCCGTCGGGATCATGCCGCCGCCGATGAAGCCCTGAAAGGCGCGGTAGACGATCATCTCGTTGATCGTCGTCGCGGTCGCACAGAGCACGCTCGCGAGCGTGAAGCCCGCCGCCGAGATGGTGAAGAGTACCCGCGTCGAGAGCGCGCGGGAGAGATAGCCTGACAGCGGAATCATGATGACTTCCGCGATCAGATAGCTCGTCTGCACCCAGGAGATCTCGTCCGGCCCGGCCGAGAGCCCGGCCTGAATTTCGGAAAGCGAGGAGGAGACGATCTGGATGTCGAGGATCGCCATGAACATGCCGAAGACGAGCGCGAGAAACGCGATGAGCCGCCGCGGCGTGACGGGCATTTCCGACTGCATGTCTGGGTATCCTTCCGGCGCGGGGATGTCCGGGCGGCGCTAGTGCTGCGCCGCCTCAGGTGTCGTGCGGGTGTCGGCCGTGACGGTGACCGAGAGGCCCGGCCGCAGCCAGCCCTCGGCGGCGATGTCGGCGGGCACGTTCACCCGGACCGGCACGCGCTGCACGATCTTGGTGAAGTTGCCGGTCGCGTTTTCCGGCGGCAGCAGGCTGAAGACCGCGCCGGACGCGGGCGAGATGCCCTCCACTTGGCCTTCGACATGGCGATCCGGGAACGCATCGACCGAAAGATCAACCTTGGTGCCGGGCGCGAGCTCGGCGATCTGGGTTTCCTTGAAGTTCGCCTCGACATAAATCTGCCCCATCGGAACGACCGCCAGCAGCCGCTTGCCGGGCGTGACGAAATCACCCTGCGCGACGGAAAGGTTGCCGACGATCCCGTCAACGGGCGCGCGCAACACGGTCGCATCCAGATTGCGCTGGGCCTGTTCGACATTGGCGTCGAGCTTCGGAAGCGCGGCCTCGGCCTCCGCCTTCTGTGCGATCACGACCTCACGATCGGCTTCGGCCGTGGCAATGCCGGCTTCCGCTTCGGTGACCGCAGCCCGTGCCGATGCATCGGAGGCACGGGCCGATTCGACCCGCTGTTCGGTCGCCACATCCGTTTTCACGAGCCGCTCGTAGCGGGCAAGGTCCGCCGCAGTCTGGACGGCATCGGCGCGCGCGGCATCGAGTTTTGCCTTGGCCTGGGTGATGGCGGCATCCGCCGCGCCAAGCTGAAGGCCGATCCGATCGATCGAGGCCTTCTGAGAGGCAAGGTCGGCCTGCGCCGATTCGAGAGCGTTGCGGTAGTCCCCGTCATCGAGCACGACAAGCGGGTCGCCGGCCTTCACCGCGCTGTTGGCCTTGGCCGGAACCGAGGCGACGTAGGCGGTGACCTTAGGAGACAGGATCGCGAAATCGGCCTCGACATAGGCATCATCGGTGCTCACCTCGAAGCGCCCGACCGTCCAGTAATCGTAGCCGAACCAGGCGATGCCAGCGAGGGCCACAAGCCCTATGACGGCCAGGACCGTGCGTTTACGTCTGCCACGCGAGGCCGGGGCCTCGCTGCTGTCGGGCGGCCCTCCCGCGGCTTCCGTCCGGCCCGCGCCGGGGGAGGCATCGTTGCGCAGAGCGGTCTCCGCGTCCGTGCGCCCATCCAGTCCCTCGCCGGTCACATGATCTCTCGGCATGTCCTGACTCCCCGTCACCGGCTCGTCAGAACCGGAATTTCATTATGACCGAACCGTTCGGTCAGGCACTTGACTTAATGCAACAGAGATACGAAATCAAGATGACCGAACGGTTCGGTCAATGCAGGCGCCAGGTGTGGCAGGATTGCTGGCAAGGCGGCCTGAGAGAACGAAGAGGAGGAGGCGGGAAGATGTTCGCGAAGCACAAGGGCCCCCCACCATCGGCCGGCCCCGACCAGGAGAACGCCAAACGCCAGCAGATCCTCGAAGGCGCGCGGCGCAGCTTCATGGCGCACGGCTTCGATGCAGCAAGCATGGGCGCAATCGCCCGAGAGGCTGGCGTCTCGAAAGGCACGCTCTACGTCTATTTCGACAGCAAGGAGGCGCTCTTCTCCGCCCTCATAAACGAAACGCGCCGCAAGACCGCCGAGCGGCTGCTTGCCTTCGAAAGCGACGGCCGCGCGGTTGAGGAAGTGCTTGAGGAATTCGGCAAGGCACTGATCGCGAAGCTGACCTCGCCCGAGAACATCGCGCTCCTGCGCATGGTGATCGGCGCCTCGGAGCGTTTCCCCGAGGTGGCCCAGGATTTCTACCGCGCCGGGCCAGCCCACGGCGCGAACCGTCTGAGCGCCTATCTCACGAGCGAGGTTGCGCGCGGCCGGCTCAGCATCGAGGATACCGATGCCGCCGCCTGGCAGTTTCTCGGCATGTGCAATCATCCTGTCCTCATCGGCACGCTTGCCTCCTTCGATCCGCCGGATGCGGAGCGGACCGAGAAGATCGCCCGCGCCGCTGTCCGGACCTTCATGGCAGCCTACGGTCCGGCCTGAACGCCGGGCGTGTTGAAGGCGATCAGCACCCGCAGTCCGGGCGCGTTGTCCTCGAGGCGCAGCGCGGCGCCATGCATCCGTGCCACCGCCGCGACGAGCGCAAGGCCAAGCCCCGCGCCATTGCCACCCCGGCTCGGATCGAGCCGCACGAAACGCTCCACCGCCCGCGCCCTTTCCTCCGCCGGAATGCCGGGGCCGCAGTCGGCAACGGCGAATTCCGCCTCCCCCTCGCCCGCCGTCACCGAGATCGTGACGGTGCTGCCTTCGGGCGCATGCTTCAGCGCATTGTCGATGAGGTTCGAGGCAGCCTGCGCCAGAAGCTGGGCGTGCCCCTCGACAACCGGGCCATCATCCCCGGCCGCAACCGCAATCGAGATGCCCTGCTCCTCCGCCACCGCGCCATAGAGATCCGCCATGTCGCGGGCGAGCGCCGCCAGATCGACCGGCTCGAACTGCTCGGCTCCGATGCCGGCCTCCACGCGCGAGATATCGAGCAGCGCCGTCGCGGTCGAAAGCACCGTTTCGGCCTCCGCCTCGGCCTGCCCGATCAATCCGATACGCGCCTCCCTGTCGAGCCCCTCCGCCTGGGCATCGCGCAGGTGCCGCACGAGCCGCCCGAGCGGGCTCCTGAGATCATGGGCCAGGCTGTCCGTCACCGTGCGGAGGTCGCGGACCAGCGTCTCGATCCGCTCGAGCATCGCGTTGAGCGTGTCCGCCAGCCGGTCAAACTCGTCGCCACTGTGGCGCAACGGCACCCGGCTGGCGAGATCGCCCCCCATGATCGCCCGCGCCGCGCCGTCGATCGCGCCGATCCGACGCCGCATGAGGCGGACCATTGCCCAGCCGGTCGCAAGCGAGAGCAGCGTCATCGCAAGAATGGCCCAGATCACCGCGCGCCCGAGTACCCGGTCGAACGCCGCCCGCGCCGCCACATCGCGCCCGACCAGCAGAAGCTCCTTTCCCGGCAGGCGCACCGCGAGCGCCGAGATCTCGGTTGGCCGGTTGCGGTCGAGCCGGAAGAGCGAGAGCGTCGACCATCCGGTATCGGGCGCGACGGTGGGCGGCCAGCCGGCAAGATTGCCCGCGATGCGCCGTCCGTGCGCATCCGCCAGCAGATAGATGGCATCACGGGTCTGGGGCTGGGCGAGCCGGGTGTCAATCGCGCGGGCGAGCCCCGAGATACCCGCCCGGTTGTAGTCGTCAGCCAGCCCCCGGATCTCGGCCTCGACCACCGCGCGCTGCTCGGTGTCGATCACGCCGCCCACCCGCCAGTAGAGAAAGCCCAGCACCAGCGCGGTCGATGCCGCGACCATCACCAGATGCGCGACGATCAGCCGCGCAGCGGCGGAGCGGCGCAGGCTCACTGATCCGACAGCGTGTAACCGCTGCCCCGCACCGTGCGAATGAGCGGCTTCTCGTCCTCGCCGTCGATCTTGCGCCGCAGCCGGCTGATGTGGACGTCGATCACGTTGGTCTTGGGGTCGAAACGATAATCCCAGATCCCCTCGAGCAGCATCGTGCGAGTGACCACCCGCCCCTTCCGGCGCATCAGGTATTCGAGCATCTGGAACTCCCGCGGCAGGAGGTCGATCTGCCGCCCGCCCCGCGCCGCACAACGCGCAATGAGATCGAGTTCGAGATCGCCGCAGACAAGGCGCGTCTCCTCCGGCTTCGTCTCGCCGGGCCGGCGGAGCACGGCCTCGAGCCGGGCCGAAAGCTCGGCGAAGGAAAACGGCTTCACCATGTAGTCGTCCGCCCCGGCGCGGAGACCGCGCACCCGCTCGTCGATCGCGCTCATCGCGGTCAGGAGGATCGCCGGGGCGCGTACGCCCGCCGCACGGGCCGAGCGCAGGAGCGAGAGACCGTCGAGATCGGGCAACATCCGGTCAAGCACCATCGCATCGAAGCCGCCATCGAGCGCGTGCATCAGCCCCTCGCGGCCGAGCCCCGTGGCCTCGACCGCATAGCCAGCCTCGCGCAGCCCCTTCGAGAGATAGTCCCGTGTCTCTCCGTCATCCTCGACAACCAGGATCCGCCGCGACATCGCTCCATCCTTTCCTTAAGTCAAAACGGGCGGCGCTGGCCCGCCGCCCGGTCTCATCCTTGTCTGCGCAGGTCGCGAAGAAAAGGTGTATTCCAGAGTGTTGGTTCCTTCCGGCCGCGGCCGGAAAAAGATCGGGGCAGCACCCGACCCGCAGAGGGGGAAGACAAGACCCTCCGGGGTGGCGGAGCCGGGCACTGCCCCGACGGTGGGGGATGCGCCGGGCGGGACCAGGGAGCAGGGGAGCGGTCCCGTCCGCGGCGCATCGGCTCGAAAGCCCTACCCCAGGCGCACACCCACAAACAGCCGTGCACCATTCCGTGCGATCTGGAAGAGGATCGCGTCGTGCTTCTGGTCCTTCAGCGCCTGATCGACATCGGCAGGCGTGTGGACTTCATTGTTGCCGACCTGAAGGATCACGTCGCCGACCTCGAGCCCGGCCTCGGCGGCCAGCCCGCTGCCATCGAGCGAGGTGATGACCACGCCGTCCATGTCGTCGGAAAGCCGGAGCTGCTCGCGCGCGGCAGGGGTCAGCGCCGAGAGGGTCGCGCCGAGCTGCTCGGAGGCCGTGCTGCCCTGATGCGACTGCGACGGGTCGAGCGACGCCATCTTCTCCGCATCGAGCCGGCCGAGCTTGAGCGTGATGGTCTCGGCCTTGCCGTCGCGCAGGATACCGACCGTCGCGTCATGATCGGGTGCGGCAGCCGCAACGAGCTTCGGCAGATCACGGCTCGAGTCCACCTGCTTGCCGTCAAAGGAGACGATCACATCGCCGGTCTTGAGCTTGCCCTGTGCGGGGCTGTCCTCGACGACTTCGGCCACCAGCGCGCCCTTCGGCTCGTCGAGCCCCACGGCGGCGGCGATATCCGGCGTCACGGTCTGGATCGACACGCCGAGCCAGCCGCGCTCGACCGAACCGCCGTCCTTGAGCTGCATCACCACCTGCTTGACGGTGTTCGAGGGAATGGCAAAGCCCACCCCGACAGAGCCGCCGTTCGGCGAATAGATCGCGGAGTTCACGCCGATGACCTCACCCTGGAGGTTGAGCAGCGGGCCGCCGGAGTTGCCGCGGTTGATGGCGGCGTCGGTCTGGATGAAGTCGACGTAGGGTCCGGCATTGATGTCGCGGCTCACCGCCGAGACAATGCCGCGGGTGACGGTGCCACCAAGGCCGAAGGGGTTGCCGACAGCGATCACATCCTCGCCGACCCGGATCGCGTCGCTGTTGCCGAGCGGCAGATAGGGCAGGTCCTCCGCATCGATCTTGAGCACCGCAAGGTCGGTCTGCTGGTCTGTGCCGACGACCTTCGCGTCGAACTCGCGGTCGTCGGAGAAGCGCACCTTCACCTTCGTCGCCTCGTCCACGACATGGTCGTTGGTCACGATGTAGCCGTCAGGTTCCATCACGAAACCCGAGCCGAGCGCCATGCCCTGCTGGTGCTGCTGCGGGCCGTTCGGCGATGGCATCCCCTCGGGCATTCCGAAGCGGCGGAAGAACTCCTCGAAGGGCGAGTTCGGTCCGAAGGCGAACTGCTCGGGCATCGCCTGATCGGTCCGGTCCTGGGTCGCGAGAACCGTGACCACCGCCGGGCTCGCGCGTTCCACCAGATCAGCCACTTCACCGGGTTGCGTCTCGGCTCCTGCGATCGGCGCCCATGCGAGCCAGGCCCCGGAGGCCGCAGCAAGAACGGTCGCAGCGACCGGCACCGGGCGCAGGAATGTCGCGTGTCGCGTCATGTCGGATAACACCTCTTGTCTCTCGCGCGCATCTTGCCGCGCGTCGAAGCTCAAGATCGTGCCGCGACATGAAAAGCGCCTCTCGGCAACATTAAGGATCTTTCATGTTCGCACACCGTGGCGCCTGCCCGGTTTGCGCCCCTTCAGGCAGGCCCCGCGACGACCGCCTTCGAGCCCGGTTTCCAGAGGCTCGAGCTCGCGACCACCGCACCGCCGACCACGAGCACACCGGACCAGAGCATGTCGGTCCCGAGCGTGCCGGAGGTGAAGGCCGCGACGAGCGCCGCGCCGATGAAGGGCTCGACATAGGAGAACGTGCCGAGCGCCTGGATGTCGCCATGCTTGCAGCCGTAATCCCAGAGATAGATCGCAAGCCCCATGGGAAGGATGCCGAGGCCCGCAATCGCGGCGAGCTCCGACGGATCCGGCGTCACCCATTCCTCGACCGAGAGATGCAGGCCAAGGCAGAGAAAGGCCGCCAGCATGTAGAAGACCCCGAGGGCCGAGGACGGCACGCCCGACAGCCCCCGTGTCGAGATCGAGTAGAGGCCCCAGAGGGCCGCGGCACCGCCGATCAGCGCGAGATAGAAGACCGCGCCGCCATCCACCGCCTCGTTCCCGCCGGTCTCGATCAGCATCAGAACGCCGAGGAAGCCGAGCCCGGCCCCGGCCAGATGCCACCAGCGCAGCCGTTCGCCCGGCAGGAAGGCCGAGCCGATGACGATGACGAGCGGCGTCGTGCCCTGCAGCAGCGCGGCCGGTGCGGGCGGCGCCTTCTGCGTCGCATAGTAGATGCAGGCATGATAGCCGACGAGCGAACCCACCATCAGCACCCAGACCCGCAGCGGCAGCCGGAACGCCTCCAGCGGATCATCCCCGGTGACCCACCAGGCAAGCGGCGACAGCAGCGCAGCGAAGGTGAACGCAAGGGCCACCGTCTCGATCGGCGGAATTGCCGTCGTATAGGTGATAAGCGTCGTTTCCGTCGCCCAAAGGGACACCCCGATTGCCCCCATAAGCGTCGGCAGCAAGCGGCCGCGCACAGGGTGGCTTCCCGTCATCGCTCTTCTCTCCAATTTACTGTCAAACCGGCCCCTCAGCCGGTCAGCCTCACCACATTGCTCGCATGAAACCCGTTGAACTCCGTACGCATGGCGAGGCTGTAGGCTCCCATCATTCCAACTTCCACCCAGTCTCCCTCCTGCACGTCATCGGGCAGTGTGAAGCTTGCTCCGAGAACGTCATTGGAGTCGCAGGTCGGGCCATAGATCTTGAACTCCGCCGGCCGCTTTTCGGGCCGGTCCCCGTTGCGCAGCAGCCGCACCGGCCGGCTCTCCTTCGGATGCCCAAGCTCCTGAAGCGTCCCGAAGATGCCGTCGTTGAGATAGAGGCTGTTGCCCCGGCGCACCACCACCTGGAGCAGCACCGTCCCCGAGGTCGCAACAAGGCTGCGCCCCGGCTCGCAGAGCAGCATGTAGCCCGGCGCAAGCGCGAGCTTCTGCCGCCCGTGGATGACGTGCGAGAAGTAGTGCTGGAGGCTTGCCGGACTGTCTCCCGGATAGGGCGCCGGGAAGCCGCCGCCGACATTCAGCACGCTGATCGGCACATCGGCCTTGCGCGCGACCTTGCCCGCCAGCGTCATCGCGGTGCCGAAGGCCCCGGGCGAAAGGCACTGCGATCCGACATGAAACGAGATGCCGGCCTTCACGCCACGGGCATGGACATGCTGGAGGATCCGCGCCGCCTCGTCGGCGCTCGCCCCGAACTTCGTCGAGAGAACATAGCGCGCGTCCTTGCCCGGCGTCGCGAGCCGCACGGCGATGATGAGCTCGTCGCTGAGATCGGCCTCCTGGAGGATCTTCTCGACCTCCTCGATGCAATCGGCGGTATAGAAGCGGATCCCGTGCAGCTCGCTCGCCTTCCGGATCGCCGGGCGCGTCTTGGCGGGGTTGTTGAAGAACTGCCCCGCAGCCTTGCCGAAGAGCGATTCGACAAGCTCGATCTCGCCAAGCGACGCCACATCGAAGTCACGGATGCCCGCGTCGAAGAGCGTCTCGAGCACGAAAGGGTGCGGATTGCATTTCACCGCATAAAGCGGACGGCCGGGAAAGTTCATGAACCGTGCGGCCGACGCCCTCAATTCGAAGGGATCGATGCAGAAGACCGGTTCGCTCGGCGCGAGGTCTTCGATGATCTCTTCCACACTGCCATACCCCCGCAGACCCGCGGCCGAAGGTGCAAGCGCCGGCGGCTGAAAGGGAGCAACGAACGTTTCGTCTCGGTAGGGCAGTGAAAGGTCCGCGATATACTCGGGGTCCAACGCCTCTGCTCTATTACGCATACTCTGATCCTGAATTGGGTAGCACAGGGCGCTACGCTGCTGCGATGGAGTCCCCCTCCTCGCCGAAACCGGTCCACCCCTTGAGGAATTCGGTCATCCTCCGGGCATTCATCGCTCCCCCGAAGAGATTCCCCTGAACCTGGTCGCACCCCTCTGCGAGCAGGAACTTGATCTGGTCCCGCGCCTCGACGCCCTCGGCGGTCGTGGCGATGCCGAGACTGCGGCCGAGGCTGATGACGGACCGCACGATGGCGTGCGACTTCTGCTCTTCCCGCGCATCCGCGATGAAGGAGCGATCGATCTTGAGCTTGTCGAACGGGAAGGCGTTGAGACAGGCGAGAGACGAGAACCCCGTTCCGAAATCGTCGAGCGCCACCTTGATGCCGATTTCCTTGAAGGAATTGAGCACCTCGAGCGCGAGATCGGTATCGCTGATGAGAACGCTCTCGGTGATCTCGAGCTCGAGCCGGCTCGGTGGCAGGCCCACATCCTGCAGGATGTGGCGTACGGTCTGCACGATGTCGCGCTGCCGGAACTGCACCGCGGACATGTTCACCGCCATCATCAGATCGGGCCATTCCAGCGCTTGCCGGCAGGCGGTCGCCAGCACCCATTCGCCGATCGCGCCGATGAGACCGGTATCCTCGGCAATCGGGATGAAAAGCTCCGGCGGCACCATGCCGCGGTCCGGATGCCGCCAGCGCAGCAGCGCCTCGACCCCGGTGATCTTTGCCCCGCGAATATCGATGAGCGGTTGGTAGTGGAGCTCGAACTCCTCGCCCGCGATCGCCTGGCGCAGATCGTATTCGAGCGCCTTGCGCTCCTGCAGTTCGAGATCCATCTGCACCTCGAAGAACCGCACGGTGTTCCGCCCGCTCTGCTTGGCGCGGTAGAGCGCGATATCGGCATTCTTCAGGAGCTTCTCCGGGCTGTCGCCCCGGTTCGATGACAGCGCGACGCCGATGCTCACGCCCACATGAAGCAGGTTCCCATCGACCTGGAACGGTTCCTCGATCACCTCGATGATCCGCGAGGTGAGCGCCTGCACGTCCGGCGGGCCGTTGATGTCGGTCTGGATGATGGCAAACTCGTCGCCGCCAAGCCGCGCGACCGTGTCGGTCGGTCGGGCGCACGTCTTGAGCCGCTCGGCAACCTCGTTGAGCAGCAGATCCCCTGCCGCGTGGCCAAGCGTGTCGTTCACTTCCTTGAAATGATCGAGATCGAGGCAGAGCACCGCGACGCGCGCCGCCTTCCGCCGCCGGCCGCCCAGCGCCATGTTGAGCCGCTCGGCGAAGAGCACCCGGTTGGGCAGGCTGGTAAGGCTGTCGTGAAGCGCCAGATGCTGCGCACGGGCCTGCGCCTCGACCTCCTCGGTGATGTCGGTCGCCGTGCCGCGGAATCCGATGAAGACGCCTTGCGAGTCGAAGATCGGCCGCCCGGCGAGGCGGCAGTTGCGCACCCGGTTGTTGGCATCGCGATAGCGGCAGCGGATGTCGCGGAAGGTGACCTGCTTGCGCAGCTCCGTCATCAGGTGCCGCTCGGCATCGAAGCCGTCGACCGGCGCGAAGCAGGCCTCGAGCGTCTTGCCGAGGAGTGAGGCGGCGGCAATGCCGGTGACTTCCGAGAAGCGGGTCGAAAGATAGATGAGCCGCAGATGCGGATCGCATTCCCAGATCCAGTCCGACGAGGCTTCCGCCACATCGCGGAAGCGCGATTCGCTTTCCTCGAGCGTCTGGGCATAGGCCTCGACCGTCCGGGCCGATTCCTGAAGCGCGCTCGTGGTCTTGCGTGCATTGCTCACCACCAGCCAGGCAAAGGCCACCAGCACGACGATCGACATCGCGAGCGGCGGCAGCAGCAGGCGGAGCAGCTCGAAGCCCGGCTTCTCCGGCGTCCAGTAGAGCAGCCCGAGCTGCTCGCCTTCCGGCCCGAGCAGCGGAATCGTTGCGCCGCCCTCTGCGGGCGGCTGGCCGAAGATGATGCGGAGATCGCGCAACAGGTATTCGCTGCCGATACGTGAGAGGAAACTCGCATCGAGCCGTTTGCAGAAGACGAGAACGGAACGTTCCGATGGCGGCAGACTTTCGGGATTGACCGAAGGCGGCATGATCGAGGTGGCGGCAACGAGCACCAGACCCTGGCTCGAACGCAGGACGCCGACCGCCGGCGTCGGCGAGGCGAGCCCCGAGGCGATGAGCTCCTGCAGCCCCTCCGGCACGATCGCAAAGGCGTCCGCCCGCTGCGGCACGCCTTCGAGCACGGAATAGACGGTCTCGCCAACCGGGTTGATGACGAAGGCCATCTCGTAGCCGAGCCCCTCGTAGATGTTGGCGCCGACATTGCCGTCTGTGGCGGCCCAGTCGAAATCGAGACTCACATGAAGATGGTTGTAGACGTCTTCCCAGACAGCGTAGTCGCGCAGGTTGCGCGCCATCTGCCGCTTGTTCACCGAGAGCGCGGTTTCGGCGAGTTTGGTCGACGACTCAACTTCGAGGCGATTCTGCCCCTGGGCGGTGAAGATGACGAATCCCACGACCATAAAGATGGCGCCGAGGATGGCACAGGCCATTGGCACCACAACGCGTCGCGTAAAAAGATCTCGCGACAAGGCCGACACGGAGATTCTAGCAGTATTCACAATACGCCCCCACCCTTCGTGGCCACGAACCTGCCGCAGACCTCCTAACCAAAGGTAACCGCAAAGCTGCTTTCCGTTTCAGGATATGCACTCCCTTAACGATTTGAAACTTCGCAACCTTTTAACAAAATTTGCGATTCCGTCAGACAAGCCATACCTCAAAAGCGAGGAGCTTGCCACAAAAATATACACGTATAGATTGAAATCACCACCCCTCAAGGGGTTGGCACCAGCCCTTCGCGCCAATTGTTGCGCTGCAGTGTGCTGATGCCGTCACAAAGGCGCGAATCCGACGGCGCACAACCTGCAGTCGTAGTCGTTAATACATATGCTCCGGGCTCGTTCAATGCTCGCGGCGCGACAGAATGAGCGCAATTTTCAATAAAAGCGACGCACTCTCCACCAGCCCGCACCGGCCTTCCGGTTCGCGAGAACTCGCCCCTCGCGCGACCATGGTCCGGGAGCGTGGGTGGCGTGTCCGCCCTGCCCCACTTGCTGCGGGCATGCGAAATTCCGGATGTCAGCGCTTCGGACGCATGTTAACGGAAGGCATGAACCGCTTACCCACCCCCGACGAGATCCTGAACTTCCTGCGCGACAATCCCGGCCAGTCGGGCAAACGCGAGATTTCGCGTGCCTTCGGCCTAAAGGGGACCGCGAAGGTCGAGCTGAAGCAGCTGCTCGCCCAGATGACCCGAGACGGGCTCATCGACAAGCGCCGCAAGCGGGTGCGCCCTTCCGGCGAGCTGCCCCCGGTTCTCGTCCTGCGCGTGACGGGGCCGGACGATGCGGGCGATCTCTGGGCCGAGCCTGCGGAATGGGATGAGGAGGAGCCCGCGCCGCGGATCCTCGTGCTCACCCGCAAGGACGACCCGGCGCTCGGTGCGGGCGACCGGCTGCTCGGGCGGATGACCGCGCTCGAGGGCGAGAACGTGCCGCTGGCGGCTCGGGTGATCCGCAGGATCGGGATGGGGCCAAAACGGGTGATCGGCATCTACCATGCCTCGCCCGAAGGCGGGCGGATCGCGGCGATCGACAAGCGGACGGACCGCGACTGGCTCGTGCCTCCGGGGCAGTCGGGGGGCGCGCGGGATGGCGAGCTGGTCGAGGCGGAGCAATCCGGGCCGGCACGCTCGCATCTCATGCCGAGGGCGCGGGTGATTGCCCGGCTGGGCGATCCTTCGGCGCCGCGCTCGGTCTCGCTCATCGCGATCCATGAACACGGCATTCCGGACGAGTTTCCGCAGGCCGTGCTCCGGGAGGCCGAGACCGCGAAGCCGGTCTCTCTCGGCGCGCGCGAGGATCTCCGGGATCTGCCGCTCGTGACCATCGACCCCGAAGATGCGCGGGATCATGATGACGCGATCTTTGCCGAGCCCGACAGGGATCCGAAGAATCCCGGCGGGCATGTGGTCTGGGTCGCCATCGCGGATGTGGCGCATTATGTCCGGCCCGGCAGCGCGCTGGACCGGGAGGCGCTGCGGCGGGGCAACTCGACCTATTTCCCCGACCGGGTGGTGCCCATGCTGCCCGATGGTCTTTCGGGCGATCTCTGCTCGCTCCATGAAGGCGTCGACCGGCCCTGCATCGCGGTGAGGATCACGCTCGATGCCGAGGGCGAGAAGATCGAGCATCGCTTTACCCGCGGGCTGATGCGCTCGCCGGCGAGCCTCACCTATACCCAGGCCCAGGCCGCGGCGGACGGGACGCCCGATGCGGCGACCCGGCCGCTGAAGGAAAGCGTGATCGATCCGCTCTGGGCGGCCTGGCGGGCGGCCCATGCGGCGCGGGCGCGGCGGGCGCCGCTCGATCTCGACCTGCCGGAGCGCCGGATCGTGCTCTCGGAGATGGGCGAGGTGCTTTCCGTTGCCTTCCGCGACCGGTTCGATGCCCACCGCGTGGTCGAGGATTTCATGATCCTCGCCAATGTCGCCGCCGCCGAGACGCTGGAGGCGAAGCGGGTGCGGCTGCTCTACCGGGTGCATGAGGAGCCGAACCCGGAAAAGCTCGAAAGCCTGCGCGAGACGGCGGCGAGCGTCGGGCTCACGCTCGCCAAGGGGCAGGTTCTGAAGACCGCGCATCTCAACCGGCTGCTCGACGGGGTCGCGGGCACCGAACATGCCGAGATGATCAACATGAGCGTGCTGCGCGCCATGACCCAGGCCTATTACGCGCCGGAAAACTTCGGGCATTTCGGGCTCAACCTCGCCCGCTACGGCCATTTCACCTCGCCGATCCGGCGCTATGCCGACCTTCTGGTGCACCGGGCGCTGATCCGGGCGCATGGCTGGGGCGAGGACGGGCTTACCCATGAGGAAGAGGCGGAGCTCGAGCGGACGGGCGAGCATATCTCGATGACCGAGCGGCGCTCGATGATGGCCGAACGCGACACCACCGACCGCTATCTCGCGGCCTATCTCTCGGAGCGGATCGGCTCGGAATTCGCGGGCACCATCGCGGGCATCGCGCGCTTCGGGCTCTTCGTGAAGCTCGACGAGACCGGGGCGGACGGGCTGGTGCCGATCTCGGCGATCGGGACCGAATATTTCCGCCACGACCCGGAGGCCCAGACGCTGACCGGGGAGAAATCCCGGCGGGTGATCGGCCTTGGCCAGCGGGTGCTCGTGCGGCTGGCGGAGGCCGCACCGATCACCGGCGGGCTGCTCTTCGAGCTGCTCGAGGTCGAGGGCAAGGGCATGCCCACGCCGCCCCGCCGCGGCAAGGGCGGCCCGCCACGCCGGAAGCTCGCGAAAGCGAAGATCCGGCATGTGAAACGGGCGAAATCCGAGCGCCGCAGCCGGCCCTGATGGCTACTTTCGGGGGGAGCGGAGCCCGTGAAAACGGGGCGTTTCACCGTGAAAATCGAAAAACGCCATTGGAATCATTGGATTTTCGTAGTTAACATATCATGAATCCCCAAGGGGCGCCGGCGTGCGGGCGCGCCCGTTTCTGAGCGCGTCGTGATCGGAAACGGCGCCGGGCTAGAGGCCGAGCCCGGCTTCGATCGCCTGGAGAACCATGGGATCGACGGGACCTGGCTCATGTTTCAGCCGGACCCACGCGCGCGCCCGGCTGTCCCATTGGTGGGTCGCCTTGCGGCCGCCCGGCGGCGGGCGCTGGCCATCGGCGCCATGGGCCGCCAGATAGACGTTGTATCGCGGGTCGAACCCGCTCGTGACCAGATTGATGTACCGTGCGACGACGGCAGGGTCTTCCATGTCGAACGCCCCGACCGACGGTTGCTCGACCACAAGTTCGGGCGGAAGCGTCCCGGCGAGTTCGCGGGCGCGTGCGGTCAGGCGATATTGCCGGAAGCTGTCCGGCGCCCAGAGATCGGGGGGAAGATTGAAGTAGAGGGCAAAGCCGCCCGGAATCGCGATGTTGGTGCCGGACGAATCCATCTGCTCGACAAGGCTGAGATCCATGAGGCTGTCCAGGGCGTGCCCTGGCATGATGGCGTCGAGGACATCGCGGCTTGTCGCCAGCACGACGCCAAACAGGCTGAAGACATCCGCGGCCCGGCGGAAGTTCACCACATCCTGCCGCTCCATCAGGCGCAGCGTGTCGAGCGCCCGCAGGGAAATCGGCCGCAGGCGCGCATCGGCGCGCGCCGCGAAGGCCCTCGCCCAGAGCTCCTGGAGCATCTCGTCCGAGACCGCCTCCGCCGACTGGAACCAGTTCATGAACCAGTCCTCGTCGATGGAGCGCTGCTGTTCCACGGGCGTCCGGCTCGCGAGGTCGAGCGCAAGCGCCGCCACTTCCTCGAAATTCATCTGCCGCTTGAGCGAGACATACCTGCGCCGCCGGGTCATGCGATCGGCGATCGCCGCCGGATCGGCCTCGGCGATCACGGTGGCGAGCTTGTCCGAGAGCGCCTTGGTGAGCGCGTCCCCGGCCGATGATCCGCCGGGCCGGAACGCGGCCTTCGCGCCCTGCTCCGCCAGCGGCCGGAACAAGGTCTCCGCCACTTTCAGCAATGCCGCGTCCACGTCTTCCCCCTTGTCCAACGGTCCCTCTCCCCTGCCCGCCTCCGATCCTGCAACGCCCCGGCGTTCGGGACAACACCGGTCTGACGCGGCCGGGGTGGACGCCGCGCGGTGGCCGCTCCGGCGCGGCCCGACCCGGATTGCCGCAGCACGGGCGGGTGTCAGGTCGCGATTCCCCTATCTTTCCGTCACACGCGAAGGTAGATTCGGCCAAAAAATGGCAAGACCGATCGAGCCGGAGGCATTTTCCCGTGAGACTATTTCCCCTAGCCGTTTCCATCTTCGCCCTGGTGACCGGAGGATGTGGCGTGAGCGCGAATTCCACGGTGGAGCGCAGCGCGCCGCCCCTTTCCCGCGCTGTCGCCTCACCGCAGCCCGAGAGCTTCCAGGTCTGGCGCGACGGGTTCCGCCGCAAGGCCATCGCGCAGGGCATCCAGCCCGCGGTGTTCGATGCGGCCTTCCGCGGCGTCGGCGTCAATTCCGAGGTCATGCGGCTCGACAGCAAGCAGGCCGAGTTCACCAAGCCGATCTGGGAATATCTCGACAGCGCGGCCTCCCCCGACCGGGTGTCGAACGGCCGCGCCCAGCGCGCCGCGCTCGCCAACACGCTCTCGGCCATCGAGACCACCTATGGCGTCGATGGCGAGACGGTGCTGGCGATCTGGGGGATGGAGACCAATTACGGCACCTATCGCGGCAGCATCCCGGTGATCGAGGCCCTGGCGACGCTGGCCTATGAGGGCCGCCGCAAGGCCTTCGCCGAGGAGCAGCTGATGGCGGCGCTCAAGATCCTGCAGGCGGGCGACACCACGCCCGACCGGATGGTCGGCTCCTGGGCCGGCGCGATGGGCCACACCCAGTTCATGCCGACGAGCTATCTGAGCTATGCGGTCGATTTCACCGGCGACGGGCATCGCGACGTCTGGTCCGACACCCCGACCGACGGGCTCGCCTCCGCCGCGAACTATCTCGCCCGCGCCGGCTGGCAGCACGGGCGGCCCTGGGGGGTCGAGGTGCGGCTGCCCTCGGGGTTCGACTATTCGGTGGCCGACGACCGGCACCGGCGGCCGGTGGCGGAATGGCGCGCGAAGGGCGTGACGACGGTTGCCGGCGGCACCCTGCCCGATCACGGCTCGGCGGCGATCATCGCGCCGGCCGGCGCGAGCGGCCCGGCCTTCGCGGTCTACCAGAACTTCTATGTCATCAAGAAGTACAACAACGCGACCTCCTATGCGATGGGCGTGGGCCATCTCGGCGACCGGATCGCGGGCGGCGGGCCCTTCGTGCATCCCTGGCCGCGGGGCGAACGCGCGCTCAGCCGGACGGAGAAGATCGAGCTGCAGCAGCGGCTGACGGCGGCGGGCTACAACACCGGCGGCGCCGACGGGATGATCGGGCCGGACACCGCGACGGCGATCCGCAGCTACCAGCGCGCGAACGGGATGACGCCGGACGGGTTTGCCACCGCGAGCCTCCTGCAGGCGCTGCGCTGATGGCGGGCGAGGAGCGGGTGAAGCGGCTGGCGGTGCTGATCGATGCCGACAATGCCTCGCCGAAGATCGCCGACGGGCTCTTCGACGAGGTGGCGAAGATCGGCGAGGCGAGCCTCAGGCGGATCTATGGCGATTTCTCCGACAACCATCTCCGGGGCTGGGCGGAGATCCTCGCCCGCCACGCGATCCTGCCGCAGCAGCAGTTCGCCTATACCACCGGCAAGAATTCCTCGGACATCACCCTGGTGATCGATGCGATGGACCTGATGCATTCGGGCCGGTTCGACGGCTTCTGTCTCGTCTCCTCCGACAGCGATTTCACCCGGCTGGCGGCGCGGCTGCGCGAGCAGGGCATGGATGTCTACGGCATCGGCCAGCAGAAGACCCCGGAGGCGTTCCGGCAGGCCTGCACCCGGTTCATCTTCACCGAGAACTTCGTGACCGGCGATGCGGCGGGGGCGAAGGCGAAGAAGGCAACGCCGGTGACCGAGGCGCTGCCGCTGCTGGAGAAGGCGATCGGCGAGCTCGAGGAGGATGCCGACGGCTGGTTCCGGCTCGGGACCGTGGGGCAGCGGCTCAACAACCTCTCGCCCGAGTTCGACGCGCGCACCTTCGGCCATGGCAAGCTGAGCGATCTGGTCGCGGCGATCCCGCAGTTCGAGATCGACCGCCAGGGGCCGCAGGGGCCGCGGATGCGGCTGAAGCGCAAGCCCGCGCGCCGGCGCAAGCCCGCCGCGAAGACGCCGAAGGCGGCGAAGGCCGCCGGCTGAGAGCTCAGGCGGTGTCCGGGCCTGCGCCCTTCGCGGGCGCGTGCGCGCGGAGGAAGGTCGTGACGGCGACGCGGGCCTTTTCCTCGAGCTCTTCCTCGGGGAAGGCATCCACCACCCCGAAGAGCGATTTGTAGAACACCTCCGCCGCGCAGAGCGCGAAGAACTGGTTGGCGGCGAAATCGGCATCCTCGATCGCGATCTCGCCGCGCTCGGCGGCGGCGCGCAGAATCGGGGCAACCATCATGCGGCCCTTGTCGGGGCCGGAGGCGTAGAAGTCGCGACCGAATTCCGGGGTGCGGCCCGACTCGGCGACCGCGGCGCGGAACACGTCCTGCATGAAGGGCGAGACGATGAGGTGGAGGTAGCGCCGCGCGTGCTCCATGAGGTGTTCCTCGAGCGGCAGGCGCTGGGTGCAGGGCTCCATCAGCATCGCCTGGCGCTGACAGTCCCGGCGCAGCACCTCGGCATAGATCGCCGCCTTGTCCGGGAAGTAGCGGTACATCGTCGCCTTGGAGATGCCGGCGCGGCGGGCGATGTCGTCGACGCTGGCGCCGCCGAAACCCTGTTCGCAGAAGACGGCGCGGGCGCCGTCGAGGATCTGGGAGAGCTTGCGCTCCGCGCGGGTCGCTCCGGCGGTGAGATCTGGCTCGACGGGGTCCCGCGGCCCTCGGTCTGGCTGGTTCATGGGTTCAAACACATCATTGTTCACGAGCAAGTTACCGACACTCCACGGCATTGTCCACAATCGGGCGCCTCCTTTGCGCTCAAGAAGAAACAAAACCGTTTCGTTTTGTCTTGCACGATCCGCGACGCAGCGCTACAAAGAATCAAACGAAACGGTTTCGTTTATATATAGGGCCGGCCCACCGGCTGGCCAAGCGAAGGAGACTTCTCATGAAGACCATTGCACGCAGCCTCGCACTTGCCGCCGTTCTCGCCGCCGGTACCGCCTCGATCGCCGGAGCGGAAACGCTGGGCCAGAAGCTCGCGAGTGGCAAGATCTCGGAAGCGGCGTTCACCCAGCTGATCGCCCACACCGGCCTGACCCCGGCGGAAGCCTCGGGCAAGACGGTCAACGAAGTGCTGCATATCCGCGCGGACAACGACTGACCTGCGGCGCGGTGGCGAAAGCCGCCGCACCTGTCCCCTGCGGAAAGGGATCGCCGGCCCTGCCCCGGCGATCCCGACTTTTCCCGGCCTGCCACGGCGGAGTTCCAGCTCGGTTTGCCCACCACAGGAAGGCAAAATACGTTGTCTGCACTCGAGACACGGGTGCGCCGCTTCAGGAAACCCTAAAGGTCGGCCTGGAGCCCTTCTTGACGTTGCTGGGAGCCATGCGGGCGCCAGCAATGCGCGGCTTTCAGGTCGTTCGGCCCCGAGTGGCCAACTGGCACGACCTGCGCAAAGCGGTCAGTCACGATGCATAGGGGCTTGGCTCGTGCAGGATCTTCCCCGACCCGGAAGCAGCTATTCACCGTTGGCGCGTCGAAGGGCGGTGACGAGCTCTTTCTGCACTCTTGCCCAGGATACTGCAAAGACCACGTCAGGTCATTGCAGCCGCAAAGGCGATAGCGATCAGGATCATGTGAAGAATGATGATCGCTGCCCCTGCCCGATGGTCGACACGCTGTGCAACCTCGAGCCGACGCCTCTGGCAAAGGTTATGCGTTACCAGAGAGAGAACGAGAATCTGAAGGATTGCGCTGAAGGTTAGCAGGGAGATTTGATCGGCGATCCCGAATACGGCATCGAACCCAATCGCGTCTTCCATTCTGTAACGATTGAATACCGCAGCGAAGACCGAGCCTGTCGTCATGCCGACCCGCGTGCCAAGCTCCTGCACGGGAACAATGAGCACCAGCGCAGTGATGGCCAACGCCACGAAGAATCCCGTGAACTTCTCCAGCAGGAAGGGCGAGAGATTTCTCTGGATACCGATCCCGATTTCGAGCCGGGAGAAGACCGGTTTCTCGGTCCGATATCCGAAATCCGTATCATAAGTCTCGAGACTGTCATCGAGGAGTAAGGACTCGACGCGCCAACCGGGGGCCCTGACGAACTGGGCTATCTGTGAACTCTCTCGATCCGGCACAAAGATCCGTGTGGCAGTGCTTCGCGCAGATTCGACGTGGAGGGTCAGGGTTTGCGCATCGAACGGGTAGTTGCGCACGTTGAAGGCATGATCGACGACCGCATCGAAAGAAATGGCTGTGTAGATCTCTCCTCCAGGGAGGATCTTACGAGCGAAGGTTTCATGCGTCGCAGTGCGCGCGAGAAACTCGAAATCTCTCTCCGTATCGAACGTGCCAGATGGATCCACAAACCAAAGGTAGCCGGCAATGCGGAAGCTGCCGTCGCGCGGCTCTATCGCCGAGATGGACGTCACGAAAATCCCGACGCGAACCTCATCTGGCGTGGATTGCGCGTGCGTCATTTTGGTGGACCAGACGCAATCCATCAGCATGATTGCCGTGAACAGCAAGGCGGACCCTAGTCTTCGACGAGCAGTGAACGGGCATCTCACGGAAATTATCCGATGCTATTCGAGTGCACCGAAGTCCGATGTGTCCACACCGTCGACCGCCTCCTGTCCCGCGCGCCTGATATCGCTGTCCATTTGCTGCTCCGGCGTCGGACCGGACGGCGCCAATGCCGCGTTGGTATAGGCAGTGGTGAACTCTTCAGTTGTGCAGCCAGCCATTATCGCAAGGCTGCCACAGATAAGAACGGTCTGAATGAGGCGCATGTTTCGATTTACTCCCTGCCAGGACCCGACGCGAAGGGTGCGGTCCTGTCAACGACTACCCTCGGTTCTCGGTTGTAGGCAGATGTAGAGCAGGACCAATATACCGACTAGCGGAAACAGCCCCGCAAGCAGCCAATAGCAACTCCGCCCGGTGTCATGCAGCCGCCGCTCCCCGACAGCACGCGAGGTCAGAAGCGCGACGAGCGCAGCCACCACGTTCAACGGCTGGCTGTTCCGGCGCTGAGCCTCGGTGCACTGAACAGCGGCATGATCACGGCATAGTCGCCCAGGCGTTTCAGAAAGAGAAGAAAGGACACAAACAAGACCCACCACCACTTCTCGGGTCGTTTGGCGCACCCAGAACAGTTTGCGTACTCATGCAGGACGCCTTCAACCGCATTTCTCATTGCCTCCCCCGATTGAGCCCGGGCACTAAACCTGAGTATGATTCCGATCTGTTGCCGATCGCAACTTCCTTGCAAAATTCCGCTTTGGTCATCGACTCGCCATTCATCGGTGGCACCGCAAAGGTCCGGCCCACATCCGAACGGATGGGTTGCCGTGAGAGAGAGCTTCAGGGCATGTTGCGCCCGCAACGAACGGCAGCAAGGTCGGCATTGCTGCCCTTCGGGCTGTATCTTCCCAGATCAAGCTTTTGACGGAAAGGGTATTTTCGTTGCCGATCCCAGATCAGTCCGCATGCTTTCGAGGGGCTGGCGAGGGCCGGACGTACAAATCAGATCGACTCTCAATACTGCGGAACGGGATCGCCGGCCTGCTCCGGCGGCGCCGGGCTTGGCGGATGACGGCGCCCTGACAATCGCATAGCGTGCTCCCGGAGATGAACCGATCCGGGGAGACACCGATGGAGCTCAGGGGCCTGCGCCTGCCGACACTCACCCTCCTTGCCATTGCCGCCGCGCCTGCGGCCTTTGCCGAGACCGCCCCGCCGGAGGCCTGTGCCGCGCTCGGCGGCGTCGTGCTCGACGCGGCCCATGTCACCTCCGCGCGCGAGATCGCGGCGGCGGGCGGGCTTCCGGCCTATTGCGAGGTGCGCGCGACCGCCCTGCCCGCGATCTCGATCGAGGTGCGGCTGCCGCTCGAGGGCTGGAACGGAAAATACTACCAGACCGGCTGCGGCGGGTTCTGCGGCATTCTCGGCCGCGCCGATGCCTCCGGCGGCTTCATCAACGCCATGGGGCCGGGGCTTGCGAAGGGATACGCCACCGCGACCTCGGACAGCGGCCATCACGGGCTGTCGGTCATCGACGCGGACTGGGCCGATGCCAATCCGAATGCCGAGCGCGACTGGGGCTGGCGCTCGATCGGCGAGACGCACCGGGTGGCGCAGGCGCTGATCTCGGCCTTCTATGGCGAGGGATCGGGCGGCGCGATCTTCCAGGGCTGCTCCACCGGCGGGCGCATGGCCAACATGGCGGCGCTGAAATACCCCGATCTCTTCCAGGGCATCATCTCGGGCGCCCCCGCGCTCGACTATACCGGGCTGGTCGCGACGGCGATGTCCTGGGTCACCCAGGCCAATACCGCGCCCGACGGCACGCAGATCCTGAAACCCGGCAAGGTCGGGCTGATCGGCGATGCGGTGATGGCGCAATGCGATGGTGTGGACGGGGCCGAAGACGGGCTGATCGCCGATCCGCGCGCCTGCGAGGTCGATCTCTCCCCGCTCGCCTGCGGCGCGGAGGGCGGCGGCAACGAATGCCTCACCCCGGAAGAGCTCGACGTGGTGGCGGCCTGGCGGCAGGGGCCGGTCAACGGCGCGGGCGAGCCGCTCTATCCGGGCGGCATTCCGGAGGGGTCCGAGCCGTTCTGGCCGACCTGGCTCACCGGCTCCGAGGCGGGCGCGCCCGCGCTCGTGCCGCTCTTTGCCAAGGGATTCGGCAGCTACATGGCGTTTCCGACCGATCCGGGCCCGGAATGGACGCCGCTCGATTTCGATTTCGACACCGATCCGCCGCGGCTCGCGACCATGGCGGCGGTCTACAATTCGGATGACCCGGATCTCGGCGCCTTCCGCGCCGCGGGGGGCAAGATGATCGTCTGGCACGGCTGGGCCGATGCGATCGTCACCCCCTACAAGACCATCGCCTGGCACGAAGCGGCGGAGGCGGCGGCCGGGGGCGCGGACGCGCTGGCGGAGCATGTGCGGCTCTACATGATCCCCGGCATGGACCATTGCGGAATCGCGCCGGGGCCCGGCGGCATCAGCCAGGCGAGCCTCGACCCGCTCGGGGCGCTCGAGAGCTGGATGGAAACCGGCGCGGCTCCGGAGAGCCTGCGCGCCGGGAAGTAAGGGCGGCGCGCGGGCGGGGCCTCAGCCGCCGCCCGCCTGCCAGATGCGCGGCCCCGGCGCGTCGGCGGCGCGTGCCAGCACCCCCTCGACCTCGGTGCGCGGCAGCTCGAAGCGCGATGTCCCCTGCCCGACATGGATGCGGCCGACCGCATCGCGCGCGAGCCCCGTGGCGTTGCAGATGAGGCGGAGCACATCGCCCATGTCGGCCCGGGTGAGCGCGCCGGTCTCGATCGAGAGCCAGGCGAAGGCATGGCGGGGCAGAGCGCGGGCCGGACTCGCGGTGCCGGTGCCGAGATCCTCCGCCAGCGGCTGGACATGGCGCCAGAGCTGGGCGCAGGCCAGCGAGATGGCCTCGTCCGAGAAGCGCGTGCGAAGCGCCTCGGCGACGCTGCGGTCGTAGTCGCCCGCCTCGCCGGAGAACACCGGGTCATGCCCGAGGCGCTCGAGATCGGCATCGCGGATCGCGGCGACACCCGGCGGCACCAGCCAGTCGACGCTTCGGCCGAGGCCGCGCGCGAACCGCTCGGCCCGGCGGCGCTCGGCCGGTGCGACGACGAGAACGGCGCGTCCCGACTGGCCGCCCCGCCCCGCCCGGCCCGAGCGGTGCAGCAGCAGGCGCTCGTTGTCGGGCAGGCCCGCATGGATCACCAGCTCGATATGGCGCACATCGAGCCCGCGCGCCGCGACGTCCGTCGCCACGCAGACCCGCGCCGCCCCCTGGTTGAGGCGGGCCATGCCGGCCATCCGCTCGGCCGGCCGCAAGCCGCCGGACAGCGTCACCACCTGAAAGCCGCGGCGCTGGAGCTTGGCCGCGAGCCGGCCGGCGCATTGCCGGCGGTTGCAGAACACGATGGCGCTGGCCGGGTGGTGCAGGCGGAGGAGCCGGGCGATGGTCTGGTCGCGCTCGACCGGCGCGACGGCGATCCCCTGAAGCTCGATCTGCGACAGCCGCTCGCCCGCGCCGGCAAGGTCGATCCGGAGGGGATCCTCGAGCACCGTGCGGGCCAGCGCCTCGATGCCCGGCGTGATGGTGGCGGAGAAGAGCAGGATCCGGCGCGCCGCCTCACGGTTCCGGGCGAGCAGCGGCTCGATATCGGCCTCGAATTCGGCGGCGAGCAGCTCGTCGGCCTCGTCGAGCACGAGGCAGGCGCAGCGCGCCGGATCCAGCGTGCCGCGGCGGATCTGTTCGCGGACCCGCCCCGGGGTGCCAACGAGCACATCGACGCCTTCCTGCAGGGCGCGGCCCTGCGCCTCCGGGTCCTGCCCCCCGGCGCAGAGCAGAAGGCGCAGCGCGGTATGGCGGTAGAGGCCTGCGAGTTCCTCGGCCACCTGTGCGGCGAGCTCGCGGGTCGGCGCGAGCACCACGGCGAGCTTCCCTGAACCGTCGGCGGCCGGAGCGTCCCCGCCAAGCAGGATCTCTCCGAGCGCAAGGCCGAAGGCGATGGTCTTGCCCGAGCCGGTGCGCGCCAGCACGAGGAGGTCGCGGTTTCGCGCCTCCGTGGCACAGACCGCGTCCTGAACATCGGTGAGCTCGCCGAATCCCCGGTCGGCAAGCGCCCGCGAGAGTGCCTCGTGGAGGCGCCCTTCTCCTGCAATCATCACTCATTCCCTGGAAACGGGTCGGCACGCGCATCGCTCGCGGCGCCGGACCACCCATTGACGCCGCGGATATCTCACCGCCGGCGCACCCGGCTCCCGCGGCTTCTTGCCAGGGGAGCAGCCACTCTCTATAGCGGCGCAAGCTTTCAATCTGATGAATGGATCGGGAATTGGCATGCCCAAGATAAACGGAAACGAGATCCGCCCCGGGAACATCCTCGAGCATGACGGGGGCCTCTGGGTCGCCGTCAAGGTCGCGCACGTCAAGCCCGGCAAGGGCGGCGCCTTCGCACAGGTCGAGATGAAGAACCTGCGCAACGGCTCGAAGCTCAACGAACGCTTCCGCTCGGCGGACAAGGTCGAGCGCGTGCGGCTCGAGCAGAAGGACCAGCAGTTCCTCTACGAGAACGACGGCATGCTCGTCTTCATGGATGCCGAGACCTTCGAGCAGATCGAGATCCCGGCCGACATCCTCGGCGAGCGGCGCCCGTTCCTGCAGGACGGCATGACCGTGAAGGTCGAGTATTACGACGCCGAGGCGCTCTCGATGCAGCTGCCCGACAAGGTCACCTGCACCATCACCGAGACCGAACCGGCGGTGAAGGGCCAGACGGCGGCCAACAGCTTCAAGCCCGCGATCCTCGACAACGGCATGCGCGTCATGGTGCCGCCCTTCGTCGGCGAGAACGAGGCGATCATCGTCTCGACCGAGACCATGGAATACGTCGAGCGCGCCTGAGCCGACGGATCTCAGCCGAGGGCATATTCCGCGAGATCGTCGTAGATCGCGCCGCTCTGACCGAGCCAGGAGCGGATCAGGAAGAAGCTCTCGACCAGGAACGGCCCGGCCCGAAGGCTTGCGCCGCGCGCGGTGAAATCGCGCAGGCGCTGGCCGTCATCGCCGCCCGGGATGCGGGCGAAGCGGGCGAGCGTCACATGCGGCGTGTAGCGCTCGCGGCCGAGTTCGATCCCGGCCATCCGTGCGGCCTGCCGGACACGGCCGTTGAGCGCGGCCAGCTCCGGGTTCGGTTCGGCGAGAATCCCGAGCGCCTGCGCGCGGCTCCCCCCCATCAAGTCGAGCCCGTGGAGCGAGACCTCGAAGCGGGCGCTGCGGATGCCGCTGAGCGCGTGATGGGCATCCTCGATCACCGGCTCCGGGTGCTCGCCGAGAAAGGCGAGCGTGAGGTGCAGGTTCTCGGGCGGCACCGGGCGGCCGGCCGGAAGCCCTGCCTGGAAGGCGACCAGTTCGCGCGTGACCTCATCCGGTATCCTCAGACCGACAAAGGCGCGGATCATGGCGTCCCTCCTGCAAAGCGGTGCAACAGAAGGGCAGTTCTGCCGCATCGCCTGGGCAAAGGCCAGCCCATCCACTCGCGCGGAACGGGTTTCCGCGCCGCCTGTCTCCTACCGCGCGATCTCGAAGCGGGCCTCCGGCACGAGCGCGCCCTGCGTGCGCACCTCACCGCGCGCCGCGAGGTCGATGAGATGGGCCAGCACATTGCGGGCCGCCGCCGGATGGAGCCGCGGATCCACGTCGCCATAGAGCCTCGCCACCAGGTCCGGGATCGCCGCGGGCGCCTCGGCCAGCGCGCCGACGATCTGGCGCTCGCGCGCGGCCCGGTGCTCGAGGAGATGGGCCAGCAGCCGCTCGGGCGCCTCGACCGGCGCGCCGTGGCCGGGATAGAGACGGGCCGGCGCGAGCGCGCGCAGGCGGCCGATGCTGGCGCGGAAGGCGGCGAGATCGCCATCGGGCGGTGAGATGAGCGTCGTCGCCCAGCCCATGGCGACATCGCCCGAGAACACCGCCTCGCCCCAGCGGAACGACAGGTGGTCCGAGAGATGGCCCGGCGTCGCGATCGCGGCGAGCGTCCAGCCCGGCCCGGAGATCTCCGCCCCTTCGCCGATGCGGCTGTCCGGCCGGAAGCCTGCGTCTATCCCCTCGCCGCCGCCGAGGCCGCCGCGCGCCGCCAGCCCCGCCATCAGCGGGCTGCGCGCGCCCGTCGGATCGCCATGGGCCAGAACCGGCGCGCCGACCCGCTCGGCGAAGGCGCGCGCGCCCTCCGAATGATCGCGGTGCGCGTGGGTGACAAGCACGGCCGCGACGCGCTCGCCGCGGACCGCCCCGGCCAGCGCCTCGAGATGCCGCGGATCGGCCGGCCCCGGATCGATCACCGCCACCTCGCCCTCGCCGACGATGTAGCTCCGCGTGCCGGTGAAGGTCATCGGGCCGGCATTCGGGGCGGTGACGACCCGCAGCCCCGGCGCGAGCGGCTCGACCGCGCCGATGGGCGGGGCATGACGGCGCTCGAAGGGATCCTCCGCCATCGGGATCAAGCCGCTTGCGCAGGCCAGCGCCCGCGCCTAACTCTGGGCCTCACCATGACCGCCGCCGCGCCCCGCCTCAAATCCCTGCTGCCGCGCAGCCTCTTCGGCCGGTCGCTTGTCATTCTGCTCGTGCCCATCGTCGTGCTCCAGCTCGTCGTCGGAACCATCTTCTTCCAGCGGCACTACCAGCGCGTCACCCAGCAGATGACCTCGAGCTTTGCCGTGGGCCTTCAATATGTGACCCGGCACGTGGAAGGAACAGACGATTCAGCCTCCGTCCATGGCTGGCTCGCGAGCATCGCCCCGGTGCTCGACGCCACGGTAACCCTCGTTCCCGGCGCCACCGTGAAGCCGGAGGTCCGGCGGGGCCTCTTCGACCTGACCGGCCAGACCATCGCCGACACCCTGCGCTCGACGCTGTCGGCGCCCTTCTCGATCGACCTCGCGAGCGACAGCCGCTCGGCGCAGATCCGCATCGCCACCAGCCACGGCGTGCTGGCCACCGATGTGCCGCGCTCGCGGCTCTCGGTCTCCAACCCGCACCAGCTCCTCGTGCTGATGATCCTCGCCGCGATCCTGCTCGCGACCATCGCCGTGCTCTTCCTGCGCAATCAGGTAAAGCCGATCCGGCGGCTCGCGGAGGCCGCGGAAGCCTTCGGCAAGGGGCGCTCGCTCGCCTACCGGCCCGGCGGCGCCGAGGAGGTGCGGCGGGCCGGCACGGCCTTCCTCTCGATGCGTGCCCGGATCGAACGCCAGATCGAACAGCGCACCCAGATGCTCTCGGGCGTCTCGCACGATCTGCGCACGCCGCTCACCCGCATGAAGCTCACGCTCGCCCTGATGGAGGAAGACGAGGAAACGGCGGATCTGCGGGAGGACGTCGACCAGATGGAGCGGATGCTCTCCGAATTTCTCGACTTTGCCCGCGGCGACACGACCGAGGTTTCCGAAAGCGTCGATGCCTTTGCGCTCGGGCGCGGCATTGCCGAACAGGCGGAGCGCACGGGCCATGCGCTCGAACTCGTCGAGCAGGACGAATCCCCCGGCCATCATCTCGTGGATCTCCGCCCCGTCGCGGTCTCGCGCGCGGTGCTGAACCTCACCTCGAATGCGGCCCGCTACGGCAGTCGCGCGCGCCTGACGGTACGGCTCACGCCGCGCGCGCTCATCTTCGCGGTCGAGGATGACGGACCCGGCATTCCGGCGGAGATGCGCAGCGAGGCGGTGCAGCCCTTTGCCCGGCTCGATCAGGCACGCAACCAGAATGCCGGCGGCAATGTCGGCCTCGGCCTTTCCATCGCGATGGATGTCGCGCGCAGCCACGGCGGCGCGCTCGCCCTTTCCGAGAGCCCCGATCTCCACGGGCTTCGGGCCGAGCTGCGCCTGCCGCGCTAGACCGGCAGACCCATATTGCCGCGGGACGTGGCGTCAGACGGACGCGCCACCGCCGCAGACCGGGCAGCCGGGGCTCGGCCGGAGCCGGATCCGCCGCATTTCGGCGTTGAGCGTGTCGTGGATCAGCATCACGCCATGGAGCCCGGTGCCTGCGCGCGCGATGTGCTTGATCGCTTCGAGCGCCATGGTCGTGCCGATGAGCCCCGGCAACGCCCCGATCACGCCGGCCTCGGCGCAGGGCGGCACGAGGCCGGGCTCGGGGGATTCGGGGAAGATGCAGGCATAGCACGGGCCGCCGCGGGCCGGATCGAAAAGGCTGATCTGCCCCTCCCAGCGGCCGATGGCGCCGGAGAGCAGCGGGATGCCTTCCGCCACGCAGGCGGCGTTGACGATGCGGCGGGTGGCGAAGTTGTCGCAGCCGTCGATGACGAGATCGTGGCCCGCGACGATGCTGCGCGCGTTCTCCGCATCGAGGCGGAGGTTGTGGCCCTCGACGCAGACATGCGGGTTCACCCGCGCAATGGCGCGCGCGGCACTTTCGATCTTCGGCGCGCCGACCTCGTCGGTGCCGTGGATCACCTGACGCTGGAGGTTCGAGAGGCTCACGACATCATCATCGACGATGCCGAGCGTGCCGATGCCCGCCGCGGCAAGATAGAGCAGCACCGGGCTGCCGAGCCCCCCCGCGCCGATCACAAGCACGCGCGCCCGGCCGAGGCGCTGCTGGCCGGGGCCGCCGATCTCGCGCAGGACGATGTGGCGCGCATAGCGCTCGAGTTCCTCGGGTGTCAGGCTCACGGCAGGTTCTTCTCCATCTGAAACCAGGCGGCCCCGCCGCCGATGGCGCGCTCCCGGGCGGTCGTGTATCCGGCGCGGGCGAAAAGGCCCGGCGCCTGCCAGCTTCCGGCGCGCGCGATCATCACCCTGGCGCCCTCCTCCCGCGCGATCTCCTCCGCGGCCGCGAGCAGCCGGGTGCCGATGCCCGCACCGCGATGCGCCGGATCGACCCGGAGCGCGTGAATTTCGCAGACCTCCCGCAGCACCGCAAGCCGCAGATGGCCCGCAAGGCTGCCGTCCTCCGCCCGCCAGGCCAGCGAGCGGAGACGGGGTGCGGTGCCCAGCGCCGCGGCGGTCTCCGCCGCCAGCCGGGTCTCCGTCTCGGCGGCGAGCTGCGCGTCCCCGGCGATCTGGACGAGGCCGACGGGGTGCCGCGGCTGATCCGCCGTGCCGCCCGCCTGTCGTGCCGCGACGCCCGTCCGCCGCCGGAGACGGGCCAGAAAGACGGCATAGATCGCCACGGGAACGAGGCCGAGCCCGACCCAGCCGAGATTGCGGGCCGATTCCGCGACATCCGTGCGCAGCGGGTGGCCCGGGGGCAGAAGCTGGGTTGCGAGCGCCACGGCCGCCGCGCCTGCGAGGACATAGCGCCAGGTGCCGCGCGGCAGGCGAAGGATGCGCGCGAAAACCATGGCCGCGAGCGCCAGAAAGATGATGCTGGCCAAGGCCCTACTCGAGATCGAAGAGCGGCGTGGAAAGATAGCGTTCGGCAAAGCTTGGCAGGATCGTGACGATCCGCTTGCCCGCCATGCCGGGCTCGCCGCCGATCTCGAGCGCGGCCGCCACCGCGGCACCCGAGGAAATTCCGCCCGGGATGCCCTCGAGCGCGGCGAGGCGGCGGGCGGTCTCGTAGGCGGTCTCGTTGCCGATGGTGATGACCCGGTCGATGAGCCCGGTGGCGAGCACGGAGGGCACGAAGCCCGCGCCGATCCCCTGGATGGCATGCGCCCCGGGCTCGCCGCCCGAGAGCACGGCGCTGTCCTCGGGCTCGACGGCGATGACCTCGACCTGCGGCAAGGCCGCCTTCAGCACGCGGCCCACACCCGTGAGCGTGCCACCGGTGCCGACGCCGCAGAGAAACACATCGAGCGCCCCGCCGGTGTCCTCGAGGATCTCGCGCGCGGTGGTCTCCTCGTGGATCTGCGGATTGGCCGGATTCTCGAACTGCTGCGGCATGACCGCACCGGGCGTGTCCGCCAGCAGTTCCTCGGCGCGCGCGATCGCTCCCTGCATGCCGAGCGCGGCATCGGTCAGCTCGAGCCGCACGCCGAGAAGCGCGAGCATCTTGCGCCGCTCGGACGACATGCTCTCGGGCATGGTGAGTATGAGCCGGTAGCCGCGCGCCGCGCAGACGAAGGCAAGGCCGATGCCGGTATTGCCAGAGGTCGGCTCGATCACGGTGCCGCCGGGCCGAAGGCGGCCGGAGGCCGCGAGGGCATCGATCATCGCCACCCCGATCCGGTCCTTCACGGAATGGGTCGGGTTGAAGAACTCGAGCTTGCCGAGGATCTCCGCCTCGACACCCGCCGCAGCCGCGATCCGGGCAAGACGCACCAGGGGCGTGCCGCCGATCGTCTCGGTGATGTCGCCGTAAATGCGGCCGCGCGGTGGTGTCGGCATGTCGCCTCCCGAAGCTCGTCTCAGATCGAATAGTCCGGCACGGTGCCGTCCGCCCGCCTTATGCCCTTTTTGCTGGCCTGCTGACAAAGCTCTTCCATCGTGATCTGGTCGAACCGGGCGAGAATTTCCTCGTTGATCCGGTCGCAGAGCGGGCCGACCACCTGCGTGCCGAGATCGGCCGACGAGGTGGTGACGTCCTCCTCGGCATCAAGCGCGTTCACTACCCGCAGCACGTCGCCGACGGTGATGCGCCGCCGCTCGCTCGCGAGCGTGTAGCCGCCGCGCGGGCCGCGCACGCCGCGAAGGATGCCGGCACGAACGAGCTGCTGCAGCACCTGCTCGAGATAGCGGCTGGGAATGCCCTGGCGCTCGGTGATCTCGCGCGACTGCACCGGGTTCGGGCGCGCGTTGTAGGCGATGTCGAGCACCGCCTCGAGCGCGAGCACGGATTTGCGCATGAGCCGGATCATGATGCGGCCTCCCGGCGTGCGCCGGTGCCGGTCGAGCCGAAGCCGCCGGCACCGCGCGCCGTCTCGCCCAGCTCGTCCAGGAGCTCGAGGCTGGCGTGGATGACCGGCGCGACGACCATCTGGGCGATGCGCATGCCGTGTTCGATCACGAAGGGCGCGCTGCCGTGATTGATGAGGATCACCCCGACCTCGCCGCGATAGTCGCTGTCGATGGTGCCGGGGCTGTTGAGCAGCGTGATGCCGTGACGGAGCGCGAGGCCCGAGCGCGGCCGCATCTGGATCTCGAAGCCGGGCGGGATCGCCAGGGCGAGCCCGGTCGGAACGAGCGCGCGCCCGCCCGGGGCCAGCAGCAGGCCCGCCGCCCGGTCGTCCGGGCAGAGATTTGCACAGATGTCGAGCCCCGCGGCCCCCGCACTCGCATAGGCCGGCAGCGGCAGCGCCGGGTCGCGGCCTTCGAGGGGCCGCAGCGCGATCGTCACGCCGCTCATGCCAGGGCCTCCGCGACGCGCGCGGCAAGCCGGTCCGCCGTCTCGTCCTTGCTCATCGCCGGCCAGTCCTCGGCGCCTGCATCGGTGATGAGCGTCACCGCGGTATGGCTTCCGCCCATGATGCCGGTTTCGGGGCGCACATCGTTTGCCACCAGCCAGTCGCAGCCCTTGCGCAGGCGCTTTGCCGTCGCATTGGCGAGCACATCGTCGGTTTCGGCAGCGAAGCCGACCACGAGCCCTGGCCGCGACATCTCCCTCCGGGAAATCGTCTTCAGAATGTCGGGGTTCTCCGTAAGCGTGAGCGGTGCCGGTTCGGCACCGGGTTGTTTCTTGATCTTGGAACGGGTCTCCGCCGCCACGCGCCAGTCGGCCACCGCGGCGGCGAAGATCGCCGCATCGGCGGGCAACGCCGCCTCGACCGCCGCAAGCATCTCGCGCGCGGTCTCGACCTCGCGGATCTCGCAGCCGAGTGGCCGCGGCGCCGTCGCGGGCCCCGTGACGAAGGTCACCCGCGCGCCGCGCCGGACCAACGCCTCGGCAATCGCCGTGCCCTGCCGCCCCGAGGAGCGGTTGGCGATGTAGCGCACCGGATCGATCGGCTCGTGCGTCGGGCCGGAGGTCACGATGACGTGACGGCCTGCGAGGGCGGTATCGGTGGTGAGCGCGGCATCGATCGCGGCGAGAATCGCCGGAGGCTCGGCCATCCGGCCCGGCCCGAACTCGCCGCAGGCCATCTCGCCCGCATCCGGGCCCACGACCAGCGTGCCGAACCCGCGCAGCGTTTCGAGATTGCGCTGCGTCGCCGGATGCTCCCACATGCGCACGTTCATCGCGGGCGCGAGCAGAACGCGCTTGTCGGTCGCGAGGAGAAGCGTGCTCGCCAGATCGTTCGCAAGCCCGCTTGCGAGCTTGGCCATCAGATCGGCGGTCGCAGGGGCCACGACGACGAGATCGGCGCTGCGGGAGAGCTCGATATGCCCCATTTCCGCCTCGGCGGTGAGGTCGAAGAGCTCGCCCTGCACGCGGGTCCCGGCGATGGCCGAGACCGTCAGCGGGGTCACGAACTCGCTCCCGGCCCGCGTCAGGACCGGCACGACCCCGGCCCCGGCCTTGCGGAGCAGACGCATGAGCTCGATGCTCTTGTAGGCGGCAATACCGCCGCCAATGATGAGGAGGATCTTGCGACCGGCAAGCATTTTACGTCCGATTTAGAGGGGGGATCCGACCAGCGACGAGCCAGTTTGTAATATCGCGTGACAAATTGCGCAACACTTGCGCCAGTCACAACGCCGCATCCGTGACTATTTCGCCGCAAATCCCGCGCAGGGATCGTCGCGCTCGGCAGGATCGGCGGTGATGACCGCATCGAACATGCCCGGCTCCGGTTCCGGCGCCTCGAGCAGGCCGAGCGTCCGCACCGTCACCTCCTTCGTTGCGAGAGAGATGAGATGCGGCACCGCCCAGCGCCGGTCGGCGTGGCCGCTGCCGGTGATGACGACCACCTGGCCATCGCCGCCGGTCAGCGTCCGCGCCCAGAGGGCGGCATCGGCGAGCCCCGCATCCCGGAAACGCTGCACCTCGACCATGCCGGGCAGGGCGGCGGGCGGAAGCGCATTGCAGTGGGAGATGGCCATGAGCTCCTCGCGCTCGGTGAGCTCGCCCGGCGCCAGCGGCTTGTCGAGACCATAGGTCGCGGCATCGGCCCCGAACGCGCTGGCCGCGCCATCCTCCGCAGCGATCCGGATTTCCTCGGGCGCCTGCCCCGCACCGAAGATGCGCGCGCCGGGGGCCGCCTCGAGGATCGGGGCATAGAAATCGAAGGACGGCCAGCCGCTCTCCGACCAGTCGAGCGCCGCGGCGATCTGCGCACGATCCGCGCCTTCGGCCCGCAGCGCGTTCACCTCGTCCTCCATCGCCTGCGGGATCATCTCGAAGACGATGGCCGCGGGTTGGAGCGCCTCCACGATCTCGGCCTGGATCTCGTGGTGGCGCGGATTGTCGTGGATCTCGCCGAGGACGACGATATCTGCCCCACGTGCGCTGTCGATGAACGATGCGAGTGCCGCATCGGAAGCAGCAGACGGAAAGACCAGCCCGCAAACGGCCAGCGCAGCAATTGGGGATCGGAACAAGACGGCCTCCGGACGACAGCGATGGAGGGAGTATCGCATGGCCCGGAGGGCAAGGTCACGCCTGTTTCAGCCCGCTGCGACGAGTTCCGCCGCTCCGCCCGCAACCGACTGAATATGCGAGCGCATCTTGCCGAGCGCCTGCACCTCGAGCTGCCGCACACGCTCCTTGCTCACGCCCAGATCCTGACCGATGCATTCGAGCGTCCGCGGCTCGTCGCTGAGCTTGCGTTCGATGATGATCTTGCGCTCGCGGGAACTCAACGAATCCAGTGCCCCCGCGATCCAGCCACGCGCGGTGGCGAGATCGGAGTCGCGCTCGACGGTTTCGGCGGCGGCGGGCCCCTCGTCCTCGAGGGTCTCGAGCCATTCGCGCGCGCCGGAATCGTCGGACTGCTGCGCATTGAGCGAGAAATCGGCGCCCGAAAGGCGCGCCTCCATCATCTCGACATCCCGGAGCGACACGCCGAGCTCCGAGGCGACCATTTCGCGCAGCCGCTGGCCGTCGAGCACCGCGCCATCGGCCGCACCGTCGCGTTCGAGGCGCGCGCGAACCCGGCGCAGGTTGAAGAAGAGCGATTTCTGCGAGGAGGTCGATCCGGTGCGCACGAGGGACCAGTTGCGCATCACGTAATCCTGGATCGAGGCCTTTATCCACCAGACCGCATATGTCGAGAAGCGGACACCGCGGTCGGGGTCGAACTTTTCCGCCGCCTTGAGCAACCCGACGCCCGCCTCCTGCACGAGATCCGGCATCGAGGCACCGTAGCGATGATACTTGCCCGCCATCGACACCGCGAGGCGGAAGTAGGCGTTCACGAGCCGGTGCAACGCGCGTTCGTCGCCCTCCTCGCGCCAGGCCCGCGCCAGCGCGAGCTCGGTCTCGGCGTCGAGCATCTCGGCCCGCATTGCCTGTCGTGTGACTCTCCGGATGCCGTTGTCGTCGAGCGCCATGAAACTATCCCCTTTAGCTGCGCATCGGTCAGCACGTTCCGGAGAGAGAACGCACGCGCGGGGCGAGCGGTTCACTTTTTCAGGTTTTTTTTGCGCATAGATAACGAACGGTTTACGTAACCGCCCATTTCTTAACCAAAACGCAAGGCGGCCAGCGGCAAAGCTCGGAGGAAGTCGTCGGGAGCGGACATGGTTGCGCGTGCCTACACCGTTGCGTTTCAGGGGATCGAGGCCCGGATTGTCGAGGTCCAGTGTGCGATCGTTGCGGGGCTTCCGGCGTTCAATCTCGTCGGCATGCCGGACAAGGCCGTCTCGGAGGCGCGCGAGCGGGTCCGGGCCGCACTGACCGCGATGGGGCTCGCGCTGCCCGCGCGCCGGATCACGGTGAACCTCTCGCCCGCCGACATGCCGAAGGAGGGCTCGCATTTCGATCTGCCGATCGCGCTTGCCGTGCTCGCCGCGATGGAGGCGCTGCCCGCCGATGCCGTCGCCTCGCAGGTCGCGCTGGGGGAGCTCTCGCTCGATGGCTCGCTCGTGCCGGTGATCGGCGCCCTTCCGGCCGCCCTGGCGGCGGCGGAGGCCGATTGCGGGCTGATCTGTCCGGCCGGCTGCGGCGCGGAGGCGGCCTGGGTCGGCGCCGTGCAGGTGCTCGCGCCGAAAACGCTGCTGGAGCTCGTCAACCATCTCAACGGCCGCGCGGCCCTCGCGCCGGCCAGCCCGGGCACCGTGATCGAGCCTGCCTCCCCGAAGGATCTCGCGGAGGTGAAGGGGCAGGAGAAGGCCAAGCGGGCGCTCGAGATCGCGGCGGCCGGGCGGCACCACCTGCTGATGGTCGGGCCGCCCGGCAGCGGCAAGTCGATGCTCGCGGCGCGGCTGCCCGGGCTTCTGCCGCCGCTCGATCCGGCCGAGGCGCTCGAAACCTCGATGATCCATTCGCTTGCGGGGCTGCTCGACGAGGGCGGCATCAGCCGCACCCGGCCGTTCCGCACGCCGCATCACACCGCCTCGATGGCGGCGATCGTCGGCGGTGGACGGGGTGCGAAGCCCGGCGAGATCAGCCTCGCCCATCATGGCGTGCTCTTTCTCGACGAACTGCCCGAGTTTTCCCGCGCCGTGCTCGAGACCCTGCGTCAGCCGATCGAGACCGGCGATGTGGTGGTCGCCCGCGCCAATGCCCATGCCCGCTATCCCTGCCGGTTCATGCTGGTGGCGGCGGCCAATCCCTGCCGCTGCGGCCATCTCACCGATCCCGACCGCGCCTGCGCCCGCGTGCCCGAGTGTGGCACGGAGTATCTCGGGCGGATCTCCGGGCCGCTGATGGACCGGTTCGATCTCCGCGTCGAGGTGCCGCAGGTCCGCGTGGAGGATCTCGCCACCACCGGCCGGGGCGAGCCGAGTGCGGCGGTGGCGGCCCGCGTTGCGGCGGCCCGCGCGCGGCAATCGGAGCGCTTTGCCGGGCTTGAGGGGGTGAGCGTCAATGCCGATGCGGAAGGCGAGCTTCTGGAGGCGATCACCACGCGCAGCGACGGCGCCGAAGAGCTGCTCGGAAGTGTCGCAACCCGCTTCCGGCTCAGCGCGCGGGCCTATCACCGGATCCTGCGGGTGGCCCGCACCATCGCCGATCTCGAGGGCGCCGAGATCATCGACCGGCCCCATATCGCCGAGGCGGCCGGCTACCGGCTCGCGCTCTGAGCCGGGACGGGTCTCAGGCCTTTCCGGCGGCGAGCCGGGAGCGGATCCAGGTCGCGGCGTGATCGAGCGCCTCGTCGGCTTCGGGGAGCCAGCCCTGGTAGATCTGCCAGACATGGGGCAGGCCATCGGCGAGATCGAGGGTCGCGTCGACATCCTGGTCGGTCATCCGCCGGGCCAGACGGCGGGCGTCGTCGAGCAGGATCTCGGTGCGGCTGGCCTGGATGAAGACCGGCGGCGCGCCCTCGAAATCGCCGAAGAGGGGCGAGGCGCGCGGATCGCGGGGCTCGGCGCCCTGGAGATACATGGTGCGGATCTCGGGCAGGCGTTCGATCGGCAGCAGGACATCGCGGGAGGAGAGGCTGAAGAGCGTGTCGCCCGAGAGCGTGAGATCGGCCCAGGGGCTGAAGGACACGACGCAGGCCGGAAGCGGGCGGCCCTCGGCCAGAAGCTCGTGCAGGAGGGCGAAGACAAGCCCGCCGCCCGCGCTGTCGCCGCCGAGCACGATCCGGGAGGGCGCCACGCCTTCGGCGATGAGCGCGTCCCAGGCCGCGCGGCAATCCTCGAACGCGGCCGGAAAGGGATGCTCGGGGGCGAGCCGGTAGGCGGGGAGCACGGCCCCGAGCCCCGCCCGCCGGGCAAGGGCCGCGACCATCGCGCTGTGCGTCCTGGGCGAGCCCATGATGTAGGCCCCGCCATGGATCCAGAGCAGCAGCCCGCCCCGCGCATCGGCCTCGAGCCGGAGACCGCCCGCGCCGAACTTGCCGAACTTCGCCCCCGCGGGCATCGGAAAGAGCGTGGCCTGGTTCTCGAGCCGCTCGCGGGCGCTGACCGGGTTGGGCATGCGGGCGAGCAGGGCCTTTTCGGCCGTGCGGAGATAGAGGTTGAGGGTGGAGAGCTGCCAGGACATCAGGCCCGCCTTGCCTCGATTGCCTCCCAGATCTTCGCGGCCACGTTGATCCCGTCGAAGCGTTCGAGCTCCTGGATGCCGGTCGGAGAGGTCACGTTGATCTCGGTGAGCCAGCCGCCGATCACGTCGATGCCGACGAAGAGCTGGCCCTTCTCGCGCAGGAGCGGGCCGATGCGGGCGCAGATCTCGCGGTCGCGCTCGGTGAGGTCGATCTTTTCGGGCCGGCCGCCCACATGCATGTTCGAGCGCGTCTCGCCCTTCTGGGGCACGCGGTTGATGCCGCCCACCGGCTCGCCATCGACGAGGATCACCCGCTTGTCGCCGGCGGAGACGTCGGGGAGGAACTTCTGGGCGATCAGGGGCTCGCGGTTGAGGCCGGTGAACAGCTCGTAGAGCGCGCTGAAGTTGCGATCGTTGGCATCGAGACGGAACACCCCTGCCCCGCCGTTGCCGTAGAGCGGCTTGAGGATGATGTCGCCGTGGCGGTCCTTGAAGGCGCGGAGCGTGGCGAGATCGCGGGCGACCGTGGTGGGGGGCGTGAGATCGGGGAAGCCGAGCACGAGGAGCTTCTCGGGGAAATTCCGCACCCAGAACGGATCGTTCACCACAAGGGTCGCGGGGTGGATGCGCTCGAGGATATGGGTGGTGGTGATGTAGCTCATGTCGAAGGGCGGGTCCTGGCGGAGCCAGACCACATCCCAGTCGGAGAGGTCGATCACGGTTTCTTCCCCGAGGGTCGCGTGATTGCCCTTCTCGCGCCGCACCGTCACCGGCCAGCCGCGGGCGGTGACGCGGCCTTCCTCGAGGGCGAGCTTGTCGGGGGTATAGTAGAAGAGCTCGTGGCCGCGGGCCTGGGCCTCCTCCATGATGCGGAAGCTCGAGTCCGCATTGATGTCGATATTCTGGATCGGGTCCATCTGGACAGCGACTTTAAGGCCCATGGGCGTCCTCGGCTCGTGTCTTCTGCCGGGTCAGTCATGGCGGGGCCGGGCAGCCTTGGCAAGAGAGGCCGGCAGCCGCGGCGGGCCGGAATGAGGGGTATCCCGGCCGTGAAAACGGGGCGTTTCACCGTGAAAATCAAAAAATGCCACTGAAATCATTGGATTTTCGTAGTTAACATATCATGAATGCCGCCCGGGACGGCCTTCGTGGAACTCACGGGGCTGTGGTCGGGCGCCGGGCGCCGATGCCGCTGCGGAAAGGCCGCGGGGTGGCGGGACGCGGGCGACCGGGGCCTCAGGACAGGCGCCGCAGGTCCCGCGCGCGCCGCGCCCAGAGGTGGGTGAGCCCGATGAGGATGAGCCAGAGGGCGAGGAGGAGCGGCTGTCCGGCGAGGGCGAGCGGGAACACGAGCAGGCCGAAGGCGACGGCGATGAGATCGCCCATGGAGAAGCCGTCGGCGAGGAGATCCGGCAGGAGCCCCACGGCGCTGCCGAGAAGGCCCGCGATGAGGGCGGTGACGATGCCGCCGAGCAGCGCGAGGAACCAGCCGCGAAGCCCGCGCCGCCCGAAGAGCCCGGCCAGCAGCCAGCCCGCAAGCGCGCCGCCGATCGCCATGGCGAGGATGTAGCGCAGGACCAGCATCCGCGACAGCGCCGCGGACTGATCGGGGGCGAGGCCGGAGAGATCCTCGAGCATGAAGGCGATGAAGAGGCTCGCCCCGGTCAGCGCCATCATCACCGTGGTGATGGTGCGCAGCGGCAAGCCCGCCTTACCCGTCTGCATTGCTGTCCCCTCCGCCCGGATGCCTCCTGCAGGTATCCCGCACTCCCTCGGGCGATGTCAATTCCGTGGCCGGGCGGGCGTGGCTTCGGGCGGGCGTAGCTTTGGGCGGGCGCGCCTACCAGCCCTCGAAGCTCGCGGCGTTCTCGATGCGCGCGCAGCGGCCGGCGCGGTCGACGAGGACGAGATCGAAGCGGCAGGGGAGCGTGCCGTCGGTTTCCTCGGCCAGCCAGCGGGTGGCGGCGGCGCCGATCCGGGCCCACTGGCGCGGGGGAACGGCCTCGGCGGCGGCCTCGTGGCTGCGGCGGGCCTTCACCTCGGCGAAGACGACGAGGCCGGGCGCGCGCAGCACGAGATCGATCTCGCCCTCGGGGCAGCGCCAGCGGGCAGCGGCGAGGGTCGCCCCCTCGGCGGCATAGAGCCTTGCGGCGATCTCCTCGGCGGCGAGGCCCGCGTGGAAGGCGCGGCTTCCCCGGCTCACGCCCCCGCCTCGAGCGCGAGCGCGCGGGCATAGACCCGGCGGCGCGGCAGGCCGAGCGCGGCGGCGACGGCCGTGGCGGCGTCCTTCACGGTGCCTTCGGCCAGCGCGACGCGCAGGCGGGTGTCGAGCTCGTCGTCACCGATCTCGCGGGCGAGCGGCGGGCCGATCACCACGACGATCTCGCCGCGCGGGTCGGGGCCTTCGGCAAGATCGGCGGCGAGGCTGCCGAGCGTGCCGCGCCGGGCCTCCTCGAAGCGCTTGGTGAGCTCGCGGCAGAGTGCTGCGGGCCGGTCGGGGCCGAGCGTCTCGGCCATGGCGGCGAGGCTCTCGGCCACGCGGCGCGGCGCCTCGTAGAAGACCAGCGTCGCGGGGACCTGCGCCAGATCCTCGAGCGCGCGGCGGCGGGCGGCGGCCTTGGGCGGCAGGAAGCCCGCGAAGAGGAAGCGGTCGGTCGGCTGCCCCGAGATCGCGAGGGCCGCGAGCAGCGCCGAGGCGCCGGGAAGGGCCGTCACCTCATGGCCCGCCTCGATCGCCTCGCGGGCGAGCGGAAAGCCGGGATCGGCGACCATCGGGGTGCCGGCATCGGAGACGAGCGCGACGGAGCGGCCCTCGGCGAGGGCGGCGAGAAGCCGCGGGCGCTGCTGCGGGCCGTTGTGATCGTGATAGGGCCAGAGGCTGCGGCCATCGCGGCGGATGCCGTGGATTTCCAGAAGCTTGCGGGTGTTGCGCGTGTCCTCCGCGGCGAGGATGTCGGCCGAGGCCAGCACATCGAGCGCGCGGAGCGTGATGTCGCGGGCATTGCCGATCGGGGTCGCGACGAGGTAGAGCCCCGGCGCGAGCGATCCGGCGGGTTCGTGCGGCACCTCGAGGGCGGCGGGGTCTTCGTGGCCGGGTTTCTTGTCGTCGTCCATTCTTCGTTTACTTTTGACAGGCTAGCCCATACCTTGCCGCCCGCCGGCTGCCAAACACAACAGACATTTGTCCTCGGGGTGCCATCACGATGCTGCCAGTACGCAAACCCATCCGTAAGGCCCTCCGCGGGCTTGCCGTTCTCGCGAGCGCAGCCGCCCTCGCGGCCTGCAGCTACTCCGCCCCGACCCGCGTTTCCGATGACGGCATTGCGGTCGATCCGAACAAGCCGGTGACGGTCGCGCTGCTGGTGCCGACCGGATCGGGCGATCCGGGCAAGGAGATGATCGGCCGGAGCCTCATCAACGCCGCCCAGCTCGCCCAGACCGGGCTCCAGAACGCCACGATCGATCTCAAGGTCTACCCGACCTCCGGCACCACCGACGGTGGCGCGGCGGCGGCGAATCAGGCCGTGGCGGAAGGCGCGAAGATCATCGTCGGGCCGCTGTTCTCGACCGCGACCGCGGGGGCCGAACCGGTGGCGCGCGCCGCCGGCATCAAGATGCTCTCGATGAGCAACAACCCCGAGGTGGCGAGCGACACGGTCTATGTGCTCGGCGCGACCTTCGCCAATACCGCCGACAGTCTCGTCGCCTACGGCCTGTCGCAGGGGCTGCGGAACTACGGCATCGTCTATCCCTCGGGCCTCGAGGGCGAGACGGCGCGCGATGCCGCGGCCGGCGCGATCCAGCGCCGGGGTGCGACGCTGGTCGCCTCCGAGCCCTACAACCTCTCGGTGCAGGCGATTGAATCGGCGGCCGGACCGGCGGCGGCGGCGCTCAACGCCCGTGGCGCCAACGCCGTCATCCTCACCGACGGCCCGACCGGCGGGCTCGGCTATATCGCCGAGGCCCTGCGCCGCGACGGGCTCGCCTCGGGCCAGGTCGCCTTCCTCGGCATGCAGCGCTGGGCGGATTCGGCCGAGATCCTCGCGCTCGACAGCCTGCAGGGCGGTGTCTTCGTCGCGCCCGATCCGAGCTATGCCGGCGCCTTCAACGGCCGCTATCACAACGCCTATGGCGAGCAGCCGGCGGCGCTTGCCGGGCTCGCCTTCGACGGCGTGGCGGCGATCGGCGCGCTGATCGCGGAAGCCCGCGTCGATGGCGGCAGCCCCTTCTCCGCCGCCCGGCTGACCAAGAGCTCGGGCTTCCTCGGCGCGACCGGCCCGTTCCGGCTGCTGCCCAACGGCACCAACCAGCGCAATCTCGCGATCTATGAGGTGCGCGGCGGCACCTCGACGGTGATCCGGCCTGCGGCACGGAGTTTCGACACAATTGGCTACTGAGCAGAGCCTCCTGCCCACGAGCGACGAGCCCTGGGCAGGACTGGCCGAAAGACCGGGCGACCTTCTCGACATCGCGGCCGTCCGGGACCGCATCACCGCCATCGCGGCGGCCACCTCCGACAAGTCCCAGCTGCGGCAGGAGGCTGTCCTCGTGCTGCGCGAGGTGTTCGAGGCCGGGCGCGCCGCCATCGCCGAGCGCATCGCGCAGACGCCGCGCGAGGCCTATCGCGCGGTCTATGACTATTCCTGGCTCACCGACCAGATCATGCGGCTGGTGCTCGACCTCGCCGCGACCCATCTCCACCGGCGCCCCAACCCCACGGCCAGCGAGCGGATCTCGCTCGTGGCGGTGGGCGGCTACGGCCGGGGCGAGATGGCGCCGTTCTCGGATGTCGATCTGCTGTTTCTCACCCCCTACAAGCAGACCGCCTGGGGCGAGAGCCTGATCGAGAGCGCGCTCTACTGCCTCTGGGACCTGAAGATGAAGGTCGGGCATTCGGTGCGCACGATCGACGACTGCATCCGGCTCGGCAAGAAGGACTCGACGATCCGCACGGCGCTGCTCGAGCAGCGGCACATCTGGGGCGATGCGGATCTCGCGCAGACCCTGAACGACCGGCTCTGGTCCGAGCTCTTCAAGGGCACCGGCCCCGAGTTCGTGGAGATGAAGCTCGAGGAACGCGCCGAGCGGCACCGGCGGCAGGGCAGCACGCGCTATCTGCTCGAACCGAACGTGAAGGAGGGCAAGGGGGGCCTGCGCGACCTCCAGATGCTGTTCTGGATCGCGAAATACCTCAACAACGTCCGCAGCCCCGAGGATCTGGTGAAGATCGGCGTGTTCAGCCCCGAGGAATACAGCATCTTCGTCGAGGCGGCGGCCTTCCTCTGGACCACGCGGGTCCATCTCCATCTCATCAACCGGCGCGCGACCGAGCAGCTGAGCTTCGACATGCAGGTCGAGGTGTCCGAGCGGCTCGGCTACCGGCAGACCACCGGGCAGCGGGCGGTCGAGCGCTTCATGCAGGACTATTTCACCCACGCCAAGCACGTGGGCGATCTCACCCGCATCTTCTCCGCCGCGCTCGAGGCGCGGCACGTGAAGGCCAAGCCCGGCCTCTCGCGCGCCTTCCGCAACGTCTTCTCCTACGAGCGCGACAAGACCGGGCCGGGCTACCGGCTGAAGCACGGCCGCATAGATGTGGCGGATCCGGCGAAGTTCTTTACCGATCCGGTCAACATGCTGCGCATCTTCAAGGAGGGGCTCGTCACCGGCATTCCGATCCATCCCGACGTGCTGCGCCTCGTGGTCGCCAATCTCGACCTGATCGACGACAGGATGCGGCGCGACCCGGAAGCCAACCAGATCTTCCTCGACCTGCTGCTCAACCACAACAACCCCGAGCGGGTGCTGCGGCTGATGAACGAGGTCGGCGTGCTCGGCGCCTTCGTGCCGGAATTCGGCCGGATCGTCGCGATGATGCAGTTCAACATGTATCATCACTACACGGTGGACGAGCACACGATCCGGGTGATCTCGACCCTGAGCAAGATCGAGCGCGGCGAGATGCGCCACCAGATGCCGACCTCGACGCGCATCCTCTCGCGCGGGGTGAACCGGCGGGTGCTCTATGTCGCGCTGCTGCTCCATGACATCGGCAAGGGATCGGGGCAGGATCATTCCGTCTATGGCGCGGAGATCGCGCAGAAGGTCTGCCCGCGGCTCGGGCTCAACGCCGAGGAGACCGATCTCGTCGTCTGGCTGGTGCGCCACCACCTGCTGATGTCGGATGTCGCGCAGAAGCGCGACCTGACGGACCCGCGCACGGTGCGCGACTTCGCGAAGACGGTGAAGAGCCCGACGCGCCTCAAGCTCCTGACGGTGCTCACCGTCTGCGACATCCGCGGCGTCGGGCCGAATGTCTGGAACAACTGGAAGGCCTCGCTCCTGCGCGCGCTCTATGGCGAGACGCTCGAATTCCTGACCGGCGGCAGCCAGGCGCTCGGGCGGCCCGAGCGGGAGGCCCATGCCAAGGAGGAGCTCGAGGCGGCGCTCACCGGCTGGAGCGCCGAGGAGATCCAGCTCGAGTGCATGCGCCATTACCCGCCCTACTGGCTCGGGTTCGACACGCGCACCCATGTGATCTTCGCCAAGCTTCTGCGCAACCTGCCGAGCGACGAGGCGGCGATCGCGATCGAGCTCGATCCCGCCCGCGACGCGACGCGGGCCTGTTTCGCGATGACCGACCATCCGGGGATCTTTGCCCGGCTCACCGGGGCGCTGGCGCTCGTCGGCGCGAACGTGGTCGATGCGCGGAGCTACATCACCAGCGACGGGGTGGCGACCGCGGCCTTCTGGATCCAGGACGCCGACGGCAAGCCCTATGAAAAGTCGCGGCAGACCCGGCTCCGGAGCAGCGTGCGCCGCACCCTCCAGGGCGAGATCCTTGCCAGCGAGGCGCTGAAGGAGAAGGAGCGGGTGAAGCCGCGCGAGCGCAAGTTCGTGGTGCCGACCCGGATCAGCTTCGACAATTCCGGCAGCGACATCTACACCATCGTCGAGGTCGAGACCTTCGACCGGCCGGGGCTGCTCTTCGATCTCTCGCGGGCCTTCCGGCGCGGCAATATCTCGATCGCCTCCTCGATCGTCGCGACCTACGGCAAGCAGGCGGTGGACGTCTTCTACGTGAAGGACATCTTCGGCCTGAAGATCCATGCCGATGCCAAGCAGAAGGCGCTCGAGGCCAAGATCCGCGAGGCGATCGACCGGGACGGCAACGACGAGGCCGCCGCGCTGTCGGGGCCCGCGAAGAAAGCCGCCGCGCGCAAGGCCGCAGCCGCGGCCCGCAAGCCCGAAACCGCGAGAAAGAAGTGATCCGACAGATCCGTTTGCTGCCCGCGTTCCTGACCGTGGGCTCCTGGACCATGCTGAGCCGGGTGCTCGGCCTTGCCCGCGACATGCTGATGGCGGCGTTTCTCGGCACCGGGCCGATGGCGCAGGCCTTTCTCGTGGCCTTCACGCTGCCCAACATGTTCCGCCGCTTCTTCGCCGAGGGCGCCTTCAACATGGCCTTCGTGCCGATGTTCGCCAAGAAGCTGGAGGGCGGCGAGAACCCGGAGGCCTTCGCGCGCGATGCCCTCTCGGCGCTCGCGAGCGTGCTTATCGTCTTCACGCTCGTCGGCCAGTTGCTGATGCCCTGGCTGGTGCTTGCCATGGCGAGCGGCTTTCTCGGCGACGAGCGCTATGCGCTGAGCGTGAGCTACGGGCGCATCGCGTTTCCCTATATCCTCTTCATCTCGCTGACGGCGCTGCTGAGCGGGGTGCTGAACGCGCTCGGGCGCTTTGCGGTGGCCGCCGCGGCGCCGATCCTCATGAACCTCGTGATGATCGCCTTCCTGTTGATGGGCTACTGGGGCCCGGGCGATGTCGGGCTCTGGCAGATCTGGTCGGTGCCGGTGGCGGGCATCGCCCAGCTTGCGCTGGTCTGGTGGGGCGCCTCGAAGGCGGGGCTCCGGATCGTGCCGCACTGGCCGCGCTTCACGCCCGAGATCCGCAAGCTCGCGATGATCGCGGCGCCGGCGGTGCTCACCGGCGGGGTGGTGCAGATCAACCTCATCGTCGGGCGGCAGGTCGGCTCGTTCTTCGACGGCGCGGTGGCTTGGCTTTCCTATGCCGACCGGCTCTATCAGCTGCCGCTCGGGGTGGTGGGCGTGGCGATCGGCGTGGTGCTGCTGCCGGATCTGGCGCGCAAGCTGCGCTCCGCGGATGCCGATGGTGCGCGGAACGCCACCAACCGGGCGACCGAGCTCACGCTCGGGCTCACGATCCCGGCGGCGGCGGCGCTGATGGTGATCCCGGGGCCGATCGTCTCGGTGCTGTTCCAGCGCGGCGAATTCGGCGCGGCGGACACGCAGGCGACCGCGCTCGCCGTGCTGATCTATGGCGCGGGGCTGCCGGCCTTCGTGCTCCAGAAGGTCTATCTGCCGCTCTATTACGCCCGCGAGGACAGCCGGACGCCGCTGCGGTTCACGGTGCATGCGATGATCGTGAACGCGCTGGCCGCCCTCGCTCTGGCGCCGCTGATCGGGTTTTCGGCCGCGGCGCTCGGGACGACGCTGGCCGGCTGGACCATGCTCTTCCAGCTCTGGCAGGGCACGCGGACGATGGGCGATGCGACGCGGCCGGACCCGCAGCTCCGGCGCACCCTGCCCCGCATCGTGCTGGCGAGCGTGATGATGTCGGCGGTGCTCTTTTTCGCCGAGCGGGCGCTCACGCCGGCGCTTGCCGATCCGGTGCTGCGCTATGGCGCGCTGGTGCTGCTGGTGGCGGCGGGGCTCGCCGCCTATGCGGTCTCGGCGGTGGCGATCGGCGCGCTGCGACCGGCGGAGGTCAGGCGCGCGCTCGGGCGGCGGCGGGGCTGAGGCACGGGGGGGCTTGCGCCCGGCGCGGGATCGCGTAGCCTCGGCGTCTGGGGACAGCGCGGCATCATTGGGGATGCCGCGATACGCTCCACGCGCGGGAGCGCAGACATTCCATGAAAAATCCCTGGATGAGCATGTGGCTGAGCGCCATGAACAAGGCTGCCGGCCCGGCGCGCGGGGCTGTCAGCGCCGAGATGCAGCGCCAGCAGAAGGCCTGGATGCGCGACATGCAGAAGGCCGCCGGGCTGTCCGCGACGCCCGGCAAGAAGGCTTCGGCCAAACGTCGCGGCAAGCGCGGCTGAGGCGTCAGGGGTCGAGCGCGCGCGGGCGGGTCGCGACGGCGGAGAGCACCGAGCGGGCGGCGCGCAGGCCCGGCGCCTCGCCGCCGCGGCCGAGCAGCACCATCGCGCGCTCCGCGGCATCGCGCTGCGCCTCGGCCGCCACCGGGTCGTCGAGCAGCTGCGCGACGGCCGGCGCGATCAGCTCGGCCCGGCAGTCCCCGAGCAGGAATTCCGGCACGGCGCGGGTCTCGGTCACGAGGTTGACGAGGGTCACGGTGTCGATGCGGACCATGCGGCGCACGACGGTCGAGGTCAGCGCGTTGGCGGCATAGGCGATCACCATCGGCGCGCCCTGGGCGGCAAGCTCGAGGCTCACGGTGCCGGAGGCGGCAAGGGCGGCGTCGGCCATGGCGAAGGCCGCGCGCTTGCGGGCGTCGGCCTCGGCGACGGAGAGGCCGGTCGGATCGAGGATGCGCGGCCAGCCGGCTGCGGTGCGCGGAAAGGCGGCGGCGACGCGCGCGGCCACCGGGCCTGCGGCGGGCACGACGATGGCGAGATCCGGGTGGCTCGCGGTGAGCCGGGCGATCACCTCGGCGAAGACCGGCGAGAGGCGCGTCACCTCCCCCATGCGGGAGCCGGGCAGCACGAGGAGCACCTGCTGGCCCGGCGCGATGCCGAGCTCCTCGCGCAGCGCGATGGTGCCGGAGAGCGGCACGCGCGGGGTCTCGACCACCGGATGGCCGACGAAATCGCAGGTCATGCCGGCGGCGCGCATGTAGGGCGGCTCGAACGGCAGCAGGGCGAGCACGTGATCGACGGTGCGGGCCATCTTCGTCGCCCGCCCCGGCCGCCAGGCCCAGACCGAGGGCGCGACATAGTGGATCACGCGCAGATCCGGCAGCGCCTTGCGGGCGCGGCGGGCGACCCGGAGGCAGAAATCCGGGCTGTCGATGGTGACGAGCGCATCGGGCCGGGCGGCGATCACCGCCTCGGCCGTCTCGCGGATCCGGCGCAGGAGGTTCGGGAGCCGCGGCAGGACCTCGGAGAGCCCCATGACCGAGAGCTCCTCCATCGGAAAGCGGCTCTCGAACCCGAGGGCCGCCATCGCCGGGCCGCCGACGCCCTCGAGCCGCAGGCAGGGGCCGCAGAGCTCGCGCAGGCCGGCGATGAGCGCGGCCCCGAGCAGATCGCCGGAGGGCTCGCCTGCGATCAGGAAGAGGTGCGGCGGTTTCATGGCTCGCCGCCGCCGCTTGCGAGGCCGAGGACGAAGAGCCCGGCGGCATCGGCGGCCTCGATGAGCCCCTCGCGATCGAGGAGGAGCACGCCGCCGGCCTCGACCGCGAGGCCCGCGAGCCCGGCGGCCGCGGCGCGCCCCACGGTCTCCGGGCCGATGGCGGGAAGGTCGAGCCGCCAGTCCTGGCCGGGCTTCGGCGCCTTGTAGAGCACGCCCTGCCCGCCCGCGACATCGGGGCGGAAGCCCCGGCCGGTCTCGGCGACGAAGCTGAGCAGCGCGTCGGTGCCCTGGATCGATTCCACGCCGAGGCAGATGCCCTGGGCCACCACCGCGGCCTGGCCGACATCGACGCGGCCGAGCGCCCGGACGATGCGGCGGGCGCGGCGGGCATCCTTGAGATCGGCCTCCGAGGGGCGGGCGCGGGTGAGCACGCCCTCGGGCGCGACGAGGCTCGTGAGGATCTCGTGGGCGCCGACGAGGCGGAGCCCCTCCTTCTCGAAGATCCCGGCGACGAGGCGCAGGGTGGAATCGTCGCCCGCCTTGAGGCCCGCGAGCACCTTCGGCGCCAGCGTCAGCATCTTGAGATCGAAGCGGAGCGGGTTGAGCTCGGGCCGCCGGATGCCGCCGGCGAAGGTGACCTCCGCGACGCCGGCCTTGCGGAGATCGGCGAAGAGACGCCCCGGCTTCTCGAAGACGGCGGAGATCGCCGGGTGGCCGTCGGCCCAGCCGAGATCGACGCCGGGAAGGCGGACGACGTAATGCGGCCGGCCGCGGCTCCGGCATTCCTCCGCGATCAGGCGCGGCAGGTCGCCCCGTCCGGCGATGATCGCGAGTGGCGCCTCTGCCACGGCCTCAGCCCGGCGGCAGGGTGAAGGAGCGCGAACTCTCGGCGGTGATGAAGCCGACGATCTCCCGGACGAGCGGGTTCTCGGGATAGGCGGCGGAAACCGCCTCGACCCGGCTCTGGAGCGTGCCTTCGCCCTTGAAGAGCGCGGCGAACGCGGCCCGGAGTTCGTGGATTTCCGTGCGGCTCGTGGAGCGGCGCTTGAGGCCGACGAGGTTGAGGCCCATGAGATGCGCCCGCTCGCCCGTCACCGAGCCGTAGGGGATCACGTCGGCAACGACGCCGGCGAGCCCGCCGATCATCGCGCCGCGGCCGAGCCGGACGTGCTGGTGCACCGCCGAGAGGCCGCCCATCACCACGAAATCCTCGACCACGCAATGGCCGGCGAGCGTCGCGTTGTTGGCCATGATGACGTTGTTGCCGATGATGCAGTCGTGCGCGACATGGGTGGACATCATGAAGAGGTTGTCGTCGCCCACCCGCGTCACCCCGCCGCCGCCCACCGTGCCGGTGTTCATCGAGGTGTATTCCCGGATGCGGTTGCGCGCGCCGATCACGAGCTCGGTCGGCTCGCCGCGGAACTTCAGATCCTGCGGGATGTGGCCGAGCGAGGCGAAGGGCCAGACGATGGTGTCCTCGCCGATGCGGGTGATGCCCGCGACGGCGACGTGGCTCATGAGCTGGACCCGCGGCCCGAGCTCGACTGCGGCGCCGATCACGCAATAGGCCCCGATGCGGCAGCCCGGGCCGATCACCGCCCCGTCCTCTACGATGGCGCTCGGATGAATGTCGGCGCTGGGGTCAATGGCCATCCCCTCAGACCTTCGCGCCGGCTTCTTCGGGCGACATGATCATCGCCGTGAAGACCGCCTCGGCGCAGATCCTGCCGTCGATCTTGGCGGTGCCGTTGAACTTCCAGACCTTGGACTTGCCGCGGATCACCTCGACATGGAGCTCGAGCTGGTCACCGGGCACCACGGGCTGGCGGAACTTCGCGCCCTCGATGCTCATGAAGTAGACGAGCCGGTCGCTGTCCATGAGGTCGAGCGTCTCGACGACCAGCACGGCGGCGGTCTGGGCCATCGCCTCGATGATGAGCACGCCGGGCATCACCGGGCGGACCGGGAAGTGCCCGTCGAAATGCGGCTCGTTGACGGTGACGTTCTTGATGCCCACGGCGGAGGCATTGGCGGCGATGTTCACCACCTTGTCGATCATGAGGAAGGGGTAGCGGTGCGGGATCATCCGCTTGATCTGCAGGATATCCACCTGCTTCAGCTCAGGATCGATGGCGAGTGTCATGGTGCTTCGTCCTCGTTAGTCTCGTTTCCCTGCGGCGTGCTGTCCTCTGTGCCGGGCACCGGCAAGCCCGGCGCGCCGCCCGCATCGATCTCCGCAATCACCTCATCGGTGATATTCAGCCTCTGGTCCGCGAGCAAGACACTGTTCTCGTCAAAGATCGCCTGGGCCTGGTGGCGCTCCATGAGGCGGACGAGGACCGGGGCGACGGCGGCATAGAACTGGCGGCGGGTCTGGTCGAGCTCCTTGGCGAGCCCATCGGAGCGCTCGTCCTGGCGCTTGCGGGCCGCGACCACGCGCTCGTCGAAGGCATCGGCGAGCTTGCGGAACTCCTGGGTCGGGATCGTGCCGCGTTTTTCGGTGAGCTGGCGCTCCTCGTCCTCGAAGGCGGTATCGATCGCGCGGGCCTCGGCGACGAGCGCCTTGCGCTTCTCCTCCTCGGCGGCGAGCAGCGCCCGGCCCGTCTCGGAATCGACGAGAATGCGTTCCTGGTTGATGAAGAGGAACGGGGCGCCCGCCGGCGGCTGCGCGACCTGCGCGCCGGCGGCGCCGGCAAGACCGGCGATGAGGCCGCAGGCCAGGGCCACGGCACGGGGCCGGAGCCTGCGCATCCGTCCTCTGCCGCGCCCGCCCATCTAGAACCGCGTCTGGAGCGAGAAGCGGAAGCGCTCGGTCTTGTCGTAGTCTTCCTTCTTCAGCGGGAAGGCGTAGTTGAACCGCAGCGGCGCGAAGGGCGTGTTGACGAAGAGGCTGACGCCGGTCGAGGCGCGCAGGTGCATGTCGGCATCGACGGTGCCCATGGAGCCATCGACGTCGTCGAGACCCCAGAGCGAGCCCATGTCGGCAAAGACGCCGCCGTAGATGCCGTATTCCTGCGGCAGGCCGAGCGGGAAGCTCGCGTCGAAGCGGAGGATGCCGTAGTAGTTGCCGCCGAGGGCTTCATCGACCTCCATGTTCTGCTGCGGCGGAAGACACTCGCCGTAGTCGCAGTAGTCGCGCGGTCCGAGGCCGTTGCGCTCGAAGCCGCGGAAGGAGTCGCCGCCGGCGTTGAAGCGGTCGATGATGCGGGTGCCCTGCTTCGAGAAGATCGCGCCGCCCTCGAGGGCGGCGGAGAGGATCAGATCCTCGTCGAAGAAGCTCGTGTAGGCGCGCGCGGTGCCCTGGGTCTTCGAATGCGTCACGTCGCCGCCGAGGCCCGCGAACTCCTGGTTGAGGGTCAGGATGAAGCCCGCGCTCGGATCGACGACCGAGTTGCGCTTGTCGAAGGTGTAGGTGAAGCCGAGCGCCGAGGTGAGGAGCGCGCCCTCCTCGTTGATGATGATCTCCGAGGTGTCGTCGGCGACATCGCTGATGTCATCCGACGAGATGCGGTACTTGATCGTCAGCCGGCCGTTCTCGCTGATCGGGAAGCCGACGCGCGGCTCGAAGCCGACATTGCTCTGGCGGAAGGTCTGCTCGCTGAGGTTTCGGGTGCGGTAGTAGATGTTGAAGCCCGCGAGAAGATCGCGGTCGAAGAGCTCGGGCTCGGCGAAGCCGAAGTCGAAGTTGCCGTATTCGGTGTTGGCCGAGATCGTCGCGGAGACGGTCTGGCCGCGGCCGAGGAAGTTGCGCTCGGTGATGCCGATCTGCGCGGTGACACCCTCGCTCGTGGAGAAGGCGCCGCCGATCGAAAGCGAGCCGGTGGGCTGTTCCTCGACCTGGACATCGACGATGGCGCGGCCGGAGCCGGAGCCGTCCCGCACGTTGACGGCGACGTTCTTGAAGTAGCCGAGGCCGCGGATGCGGTCTTCGGCGCTGCGGATCTCGCGGGTGTTGAAGGCATCGCCCTCCACGACCTGGAACTGGCGGCGGATGACGCGGTCGAGCGTCCGGGTGTTGCCGGAGATGTCGATGCGTTCGATGAAGATGCGCTCGGCCGGCGAGAGCTCGAAGGTGATGTCGAGGATGCGGTTCGCCGCGTCCTTCGTCACCTTGGGCTGGATGTCGACGAAGGCATAGCCCTGCTGGCCGGCGATGTAGGAGATGCGCTCGACGACCTTGTCGACTTCCGAGCCGTTGTAGATGCCGCCCCCGAGCAGGGGCGCAAGCAGCGGCTGGAACTGTTCGGCCGGGAGGCCGGGGATCGCGGAGCTCACGCCGATCTTGCCGAAGCGGTACTGCTGGCCCTCGGAGACGGTGAAGGCGAGGAAGAAGCCGCTGCGCTCGCGGGCAAGCTCGGAGGTGGCGGAGAGCACGCGGAAATCGTAGTAGCCGCGGTCGAGGTAGAACTGGCGCAGGAGCTGGCTGTCGACCTCGAGCCGGTCCTGGTCGTAGGTGTTGCCGCCGAGCAGGAAGCTCAGCCAGGTGGTCTGGTTCGTCTGGATGACGCGCAGCAGGCGGCGGTCGGAGTAGACGTTGTTGCCGATGAAGTTCACCCGCTGGACCTTGGTGTTCCGGCCCTCGTAGATCTCGAAGACGAGGTCGACGCGGTTGTCGGGGCGGCGGATGATGACCGGGTTGACCTCCGCCGCATACCGGCCGGACTGGCGGTAGGCGTTGGTGATGCTCAGCGCATCGGCCTCGGCCGCCTCGACGGAATAGGCGAGCCGCGGCCGCAGCTGGATCGCGGCGAGGAGCGCCTCGTCGTCAAGGCCGTCATTGCCCTCGAAGGCGATCTGGTTGATGATCGGGTTCTCGGCGACGGTGATCACGAGGCGGCCCGCTTCGGGCGAGATGTCCACCTTCTCGAACAGCCCGGTATCGTAGAGCTTGCGGACGGCGATGTTGATTTCCTGGGGCGTAAGCGGCTGGCCGGCCTCTATGCCCGCGAAGCTCCGCACCGTCTCGGCCTCGATGCGCTGGTTTCCCGCGACATCGACGCGGCTGAACACCGCCGTGCCCTGCGCGTAGAGCGGGTTACCCGGCGGCGCGATCGAAACGACCGCCGCGATCAGGATTGCGCGATAAAGGTACTGTTTCCAGCGCCGCTGCCCCATGGCGTCTGCCTCTCTGCTCGCGGGCGTTTGCCGCCCTTCCTGGTCAACTCACCAGCCGCATTATGTCGTTGTAGGTAGCGAATACCATCAGGAGCAAGATCAAGCCAAGACCTATCGACATGGCGATCTGCATCACCGCCGGGCTCGGCGGGCGGCCCCGGATGGCCTCGATCAGAAAGGCGAGGAAATGGCCGCCGTCGAGCACCGGAATCGGGAAAAGGTTCAGCATTCCGATGGCGGTGGAAATCACGCCGATCAGGATGATGAAGCTCAGGAAGCCCTGCTGCGCCGTCTCGCCCGAAACCTGGGCGATGCCGAGCGGGCCCTGGAGATTGTCGGCGCCGATCGCGCCGGTGATGATGCTCTTCAGGCCGTGGAGCGACTGGGTGATGACGCCGATCATGCGCTCGACACCGATCCCGATGGCGGTCCAGGGCGCGGGCGTTTCGGTGGCCGGCAGGTAGAGCGGGCCGCCGGCGACGCCGATCATCACCCGGCGCTCGAAATTGCCGTCGTTGTTCTGGGTGTCGCGCTCGGCCGGCGCGATCTGGAGCGAGATCTGTTCGCCATCGCGCCAGACGGCGAGCGTGAGCGGCTGCTCCTCCGAGCCGAGCACGGCCTGGCGCAGATCCTCGAAGGAGGAAAGCGGCACGCCATCGGCGGAGAGGATGAGATCGCCGCGCCGGAGGCCCGCGCGGCTCGCAGGCGAAAGCGGCTCGACCCCCTGCACCAGCGGCGGGAAGGCATAGGTCGAGGTGACATCGAGCCGGTTGCCGTCACGCTCGATGCGGAAGTCCATCGGGCCCGGAGGCTGCATCCCGAGCGCGGCCTGGATGATGTCCTGGAAGCTGCTGACCGGATTGCCGTTGACCTCGAGCACGATGTCGCCGGGCCGGAGCGTCTCGCCCGCTTCCGGCGGCAGCGTCGCGGCAAGCTCGCCGACGGTCGGGCGCTCGACGGCGACGCCCTGCCAGGTGACGACGGAGGCGAAGACCGCGATGGTGAGCAGGAAGTTGGCAACGGGCCCCGCGAGCACCGTCAGCATGCGCTTCCAGACCGCGGCGCCATGGAAGCTCCGCTCGCGCTCCTGCGCCGACATGCCGGCAAGAACCGTGTCATCGGCACGGCTCGCCCCGTCGCTGTCGCCGAAAAAGCGCACGTAGCCGCCAAGCGGAATGGCGGCGAGCTGCCAGAGCGTGCCGCGCCGGTCGGTGCGCGACCAGAGCACCGGCCCGAAGCCGATCGAGAACACCTCGGAATGGATGCCGCACCAGCGGGCCACGATGTAGTGGCCGTATTCGTGCACCGCGACGACGATGCCGAGCACCACCGCAAAGGGGATCACGGTGGAGAGGAAGCCGCCAATCAGGGGAATGTTCGCAATCAGGTCCAACAGGTCACGCTCCGACGCAAGTCTCTATCCAGGCCCGGCCGGCCACACGCGCCCGACGGTCGAGCTCAAGCACATCGGCCAGGGAATATTCCGAACCGCAGCTTGCCGCCTCGCGGCCGAGGTCCCTAGTGACATGTTCAACCAGAACGCTCATGTCAAGAAAGCCGATCGCTCCGGCGAGGAAGCCGTCGAGCGCCGCTTCCTTCGCTGCGTTGAAGACGGCGCCCGCGAGCCCGCCCAGTTCCATCACCTCGTGGGCGAGGCGCAGCGCCGGAAACCGCTCGGGATCGGCGGCGCAGAAGTCGAGGCGGGCCAGGGCGGCGAGGTCGAGCCGGTCGAGCGGCAGCGGTTCGCGCACCGGCCAGTTGAGGGCATAGCCGATGGCGCCGCGCATGTCCGAGGGGCCGAGATGGGCCATGATCGAGCCGTCGCGGAAGCCGACCAGCGAATGGATGATCGACTGCGGGTGGACCACGACCTCGATCCGCTCCGAGGGCACGCCGAAGAGCACATGCGCCTCGATGATCTCGAGCGCCTTGTTGAACATCGAGGCGCTGTCGATCGAGATGCGCTGGCCCATGTCCCAGTTGGGATGGGCCATGGCCTGTGCCGGCGTGACGCGGGCCATCGCCTCGCGCGGCCAGTCGCGGAACGGCCCGCCCGAGGCGGTGAGGATGATGCGCTCGATCGCGTCGTGGCGCTCGCCGTTGAGCGCCTGGAAGATCGCGCTGTGCTCGCTGTCGACCGGCAGGAGCGTCGCGCCGTGGCGGGCGCAGGTGGCGAGGAAGAGCGCGCCGGCGCAGACGAGGCTTTCCTTGTTGGCCAGCGCGACGATGCCGCCGCTCTCGGCCGCCCGCAGCCCCGGCACGAGCCCGGCCGCGCCGACGATGGCCGACATCGCCCAGTCCACCGGCTCGGACGCCGCATCGGCGATGGCCGCCGGTCCGGCCGCCGCCTCGATGCCGCTGCCCTCGAGCGCGGCCCGAAGCTCCGCGAGGCGCGTCGGGTCGGAGGTGACGGCGATCCGCGCCCGCAGCTTGCGGGCCTGGGCGGCGAGCAGGCGGATGTTGCGCGCCCCGGTGAGGGCCACGACCTCATGGGTTTCGGCCCCGCCCTGATCCTCGATCAGGGAGACCGTGTTCTGTCCGATCGAGCCTGTCGATCCGAAGATGCTGATCCTGCGTCTCATGCCAGTTCAGTAAAGCGCTGCGGCGACGCCGAGGGCGTCGAGTATCAGGAACGCCCAGGTGCCTCCCAGGATGCCGTCGAGCCGGTCGAGAAAGCCGCCATGGCCGGGAAGGAGAACGCCCGAGTCCTTGACCCCCGCCCGGCGCTTCAGCCAGCTCTCGGCGAGATCGCCCGCCTGCGAGGCCATGGCGACAAGGAGGCCGGCGCCGGCGGCGACGAGGATCGGCCAGCCCAGAACTGCGGCAATCACCATGCTGAGCCCGCAGGCGCAGGCCAGGCCGCCGATGGCGCCGGAACAGGTCTTGCCGGGGCTGATGCGCGGGCAGAGCTTGCGGCCGCCGACCGAGCGGCCGGTGAAATAGGCGCCGACGTCGGAGGCGATGATGATGACCACGATCCAGATGAGGACGTCGACGCCCCGGGTCTCGGTCTCGAGAATGACGAGAAGCCCGCCGATGGCGACGCCGATGTAGAGCGCGCCGCCCGCCAGCTCCAGGAAGTGCCGCGGCGAGAGCAGCCCCGCGACCAGGGCCGCGATCATGAGGAACACGAACCCCAGTGCCGCGGCGCCAAGGCCCGCGGCGGCGATGCCGAGCACGCCCCCTGCGCTGAGCACGAGCAGCGGCAGCGTGGCGAAACGGGGGTTGCCGGTGATGATGCGGTGATACTCCCAGAAGAGCAGCACCAGCAGCACCGCGGCCAGCAGCATGGCGGGAATGCCGCCGATCATCACGCAGAAAAGGCACAAGGCACCGAGGACCACGCCGGACACCGCCCGGATACCGAGGTCGCCGAAGCGGCCCGGCTTTGGCCCTGTGCCCGTCATCCTGCCACGGCGCCGAACCGGCGTTCGCGAGATCCGAAACCCTGCACCTGCTGGGCGAACATCTCGGCCGTGAAGTCGGGCCAGCAGGCCTCGACAAAGGCGTATTCCGAATAGGCCGACTGCCAGGGCAGGAAGCCCGAGACGCGGTATTCGCCGGAGGTGCGCAGGATGAGATCCGGGTCCGGCAGACCGGCGGTATCGAGATGGGCCTCGATCGTTGCGGGCGTGATCTCCTCGGCGGTCATCTCGCCGGCGCGGACCGCTTCGGCGATGCGCCGGGTCGCCCGCAGGATCTCGTCCCGCCCGCCGTAGTTCACCGCAACCGTGAGGTTGAAGCGGGTGTTCGTGCGGGTCTGGGCCTCGAGCCCGGCCATCAGCGCCTGAAGGTCGGCGTCGAGCCGCTCGCGGCCGCCGATGAAGCGGACGCGGACGCCTTCGGCGACGAGCCGGGCGCCCTCCTTCTTGATGTAGCGCCGGAAGAGCCGCATGAGGCCGATGACCTCGGCCGCCGGGCGCTTCCAGTTCTCGGTCGAGAAGGCGAAGAGGGTCAGGTGGGTGATGCCGAGATCGGGGCTGGCCTCAACGATCTCGCGCACGCGATCGGCGCCGCGCCGGTGGCCCTGGAGCCGCGGCAGCCCCCGGCTCGACGCCCAGCGCCCGTTGCCATCCATGATGATGGCGACATGGGCGGGCGCCCCGCCCGGCTGCGAGATGGCCAGCTTCGAACTCGTGCCTGAATGCATGATCGGTGAACCTCTTACCCTTTTGCCGCCCGCCCGCGTCAGACCTGCATGATCTCTTCCTGCTTCGTCGCCAGCGCACTGTCGATCCGGCCGATCGCGGAATCCGTGAGCTGCTGGATCTCGTCGGACCAGAGCTTCTGGTCGTCCTCGGCCATGCCTGCGTTCTTGGCCTTCTTGATCTGGTCCATGCCGTCGCGGCGCACGTTGCGCACGGCGATGCGCGCGTGCTCGGCATACTGGCCCGCGACCTTGGCGAGATCGCGGCGGCGCTCCTCGTTGAGCTCGGGGATCGGCAGGCGCAGGATCGTGCCGTCCATCTGCGGGTTGATCCCGAGGCCCGAATTGCGGATCGCCTTGTCGACCGTGTTCACGAGGCTCTTGTCCCAGATGTTGATGAGCACCATCCGGGGCTCGGGCACGGTGATGGTGCCGAGCTGGTTGATCGGCGTCGGCGAGCCATAGGCCTCGACCGTGACCGGATCGAGCATGGACGCCGAGGCGCGGCCGGTGCGAAGCGATGCGAATTCGGTGCGGAGCGCGGCCAGCGCGCCGTCCATGCGCTTTTCGAGCGCGGCGATGTCAATCTCGATGTCGGTGTCCGACATGGTTGCCTCCTAAGCCCGGCGCCGAGCGGCGCTCAGCCGGGTTCGACGATTGTGAACCGCCCCTCTCCCTTCACGATGCCCGCAAGGCCGCAGGGCTCGTCGAGGGAGAAGACAATGATCGGAAGACCGTTGTCCCGCGCGAGCGCGATGGCGGATGCATCCATTACCTTGAGGTTCTTCTGGAGCACAATATCATAGCTCACCCGGTCGTAACGCTTTGCATCCGGGTTTTTCTTCGGGTCGCTGTCGTAGACGCCATCGACCTGTGTGCCCTTGAAGATCGCATCGCACGACATCTCGGATGCGCGAAGCGTCGCGGCGGTATCGGTGGTGAAATACGGGTTGCCGGTGCCGGCGGCGAAGATGCAGACGCGGCCCTTTTCGAGATGGCGCACCGCGCGGCGGCGGATGTAGGGCTCGCAGACCTCGTCCATCGGGATGGCGGAGATCACGCGGGTCGGCAGGCCGAGCGTCTCGACGGCGGACTGCATCGCGAGCGCATTCATCACGGTCGCAAGCATGCCCATGTAGTCGGCGGTGGTCCGCTCCATGCCCTGGGCGCTGCCCTGCAGGCCGCGGAAGACGTTGCCGCCGCCGATCACGAGGCAGATCTCGACGCCGAGATCATGCAGCGCGACGACCTGGCCGGCGATTCGCTCGACGGTGGGCGGATGAAGACCGAACTGCTGCGGCCCCATCAGCGCCTCGCCCGAAATCTTCAGGAGAACGCGCTTATATGCCGGGCCAGCTGCAGGTGAAGCCTTTTCCGCCAAAACATCCGCCATACTCTACCCCCACTGCCGTCACCACTACGCTCGACAAACTGTCGGAAAACGCCGTCTTATTCAATGTGAAAACCGGGCTGCGCGGCAGCCCGGTTCCGGTATCTTGCAAATCGGTCACGTCCCCCGGGAAGGGGATCAGAGACCGGCGGTCTTCGCGACTTCGGCTGCGAAGTCTTCCTCGACCTTCTCGATGCCTTCGCCGACGGCGAGACGGGCAAAGCCCAGGACCTCGACGCCCGCCTCGGCCGCGGCCTTGCCGACGGTCAGATCGGGATTGATGACGAACTTCTGCTTCAGAAGGGTCACTTCCTCGTAGAACTTGTTCATCCGGCCGACGATCATCTTCTCGATGACCTGCTCGGGCTTGCCGGATTCACGGGCCTGCTCGGTCAGCACCGCCTTCTCGCGCTCGACCAGCGCCGGATCGAGATCGGCTTCGGAGAGCGAGGCCGGGTTCGTCGCGGCGATGTGCATCGCGATCTGCTTGCCGATGCCGTTGTCGGCACCCTTCAGCGCGACCAGCACGCCGATCTTGCCGAGACCTTCGGAAACCGCGTTGTGCACGTAGGCCGCAACGGTTTCGCCCTCGATGCGCACCATGCGGCGCAGGGTCATGTTCTCGCCGACGGTGGCGATCTTGTCGGTCAGCACCGCCTCGACGGTGCGGCCGCCGAGATCGGCCGCCTTGAGCGCTTCCATGTCGGCGGCGCCGACCGCCGCCTTGGCGATGTCGGAGACCATCGACTGGAATTCGGCATTGCGCGCGACGAAGTCGGTTTCCGAGTTCACCTCGATGGCAACACCGACGCCGCCCTCGACCGCGATGCCCACGAGGCCCTCGGCCGCGGTGCGGCCCGACTTCTTGGCAGCCTTCGCAAGGCCCTTGGTCCGCAGCCAGTCGATGGCCGCTTCCATGTCGCCGTTGGTCTCGGTCAGAGCCTTCTTGGCATCCATCATGCCAGCGCCCGACGCGTCGCGCAGTTCCTTGACCATAGTGGCGGTGATCGACATCAACGCTCTCCTCAAATCGTCTCGTTGTACATCCGGAGCCCGCCGCGGAGGCTTACGCCCCGCGCGCGACGGTTCCATGACAGATCAGGCAGCGCCTGCACCTTCGCTCTCGGCTTCCTCGGCGACGAGCTCCTCGACGGGGCCGTCCTCGAACTCGCCGATGTCGATGCCGGCCTGGCCGAGCTGGGCCGCCATGCCGTCGAGCGCCGCACGGGCGATGAGGTCGCAGTAGAGCGAGATGGCGCGGGCCGCGTCGTCATTGCCCGGGATCGGATAGTCGATGCCTTCGGGCGAGGAGTTGGTGTCGAGAACCGCGATCACCGGGATGCCGAGCTTCTTCGCCTCGAGGATCGCGAGATCCTCCTTGTTGGTGTCGACGACGAAGATGAGATCCGGGGTGCCGCCCATCTCGCGGATGCCGCCCAGCGAGAGCTGGAGCTTGGCCTGCTCGCGTTCGAGGCCGAGGCGCTCCTTCTTGGTCAGGCCTTCCGCACCCGAATCGAGCTTCTCGTCGATCGACTTCAGGCGCGCGATCGAGTTCGACACGGTCTTCCAGTTGGTGAGCGTGCCGCCGAGCCAGCGGTGGTTCATGTAGTACTGCGCCGAACGCTCGGCCGCGTCGGAGATCGCCTTCTGCGCCTGGCGCTTGGTGCCGACGAAGAGGATGCGGCCGCCCTTGGCGACGGTCTGCTGGACGGCCTGCAGGGCCTGGTCGAGCAGCGGCACGGTCTGCGTGAGGTCGAGAATGTGGATCCCGTTGCGCGCGCCGTAGATGTACGGGCCCATGCGGGGGTTCCAGCGATGCGTCTGGTGGCCGAAATGCACACCCGCTTCGAGCAGCTGGCGCAGAGTGAACTCGGGAAGAGCCATCTTGTCCGTTTCCTTTCCGGTTTCGCCTCAGCGGAGAGAAGAGCGTTTGCCCAACCGGTGGACGCTGGAGGATGTCTCCCTCGCGCGCCGCGACTCCGCCTGTGGATTTAGAGTGGCGAGCCGATAGCGGGATTCGCGCGGTTTGGCAAGCCTGCTCTTCGCGGCCGCGGGATCAGCGCAGGAGCTGCCGCATCCGGCGCTGCACGCGGCGGAGATGGCGGGCGCGGCTTTCCGCCGTGGAGCTGTCCATCGCGTAATGCGCGGCGAAGGCGATGCGGGTGCGGCGGTTGCAGAGGAGGCGCACGCCGCGGGTCAGCACGCGCCGGCCCGGCGCGCCGATCAGGAAGGTGAGCCAGCGGCTGGCGCCGCAGGTGGTGAAGACGCCGAGCCGGGTGACGTGGGTGAGCCCGGGGCGGATGTCGCCGCCGGCGTGGCTCGGCATCCCGAAGGCGATCTCCGGCAGGAGCACCCGGTCGAGCCAGCCCTTGAGGCGCGCGGGATGGCTGTACCACCAGGTGGGATAGATGAAGATCAGCGTGTCGGCGGCCTTCAGGGCCGCGACGTGATCCGCGACCGGTGCGACGGGAGGCGGCGGCGAGCCATAGGCGGCGAAGTCCTCCGGCGAGAGGACGGGATCGAACTCCGTGGCATAGAGGTCGATGAGGGTGATGCGCGCGCCCTCTGCCGCAAGCTCCGCCAGCACCACGTCGCGCACGGCGGCGGTGAAGCTCTCCGACGACGGGTGGCAGTAGATCACGAGCGCCCGGGTCATGCGGGCCCTCGGCGGCGCGCGGGCGCGGAGCGTTCCGTCATCTCTCCCGCCTCACGGCGCTTTCATGCCATTTGCGCAGGAGCATGTAGCTCAGAAGGTTCAGGGCGCCGTAGATCGCGACGCCGGTGAGGGCGATGAGCAGAAGCGCCGCGAACATGCGCGGAATGTTGAGCCGGTAGCTCGCCTCGAGGATGCGGAAGGCGAGCCCCGAACCGGTGCCGCCGGTTCCCGCGACGTATTCGGCGACCACGGCGCCGATCAGGCTGAGGCCGCCCGCGATCCGGAGCCCGCCGAGGAAATAGGGCAGTGCGGCGGGCGCCTGCAGGTAGCGCAGCCGCTGCCAGCGGGTGGCGCCGTAGATCCTGAAGAGGTCCTGGAGATTGTGATCGGCCGACCGGAGCCCGAGGGTCGTGTTCGAGAGCACCGGGAAGAAGGCGACGATCCAGGCGCAGAGCAGAAGGGCCGCGAGCTTCGAGCCCACATAGATGAAGATGAGCGGCGCGATGGCGACGAGCGGCGTCACCTGGAGGATGACCGCATACGGGTAGAAGGACATCTCGGCGAGGCGGGACTGGGTGAAGAGCACGGCGAGGCCGACGCCGCCCAGCACCGCGGCCAGGAGCGCGAGCAGCGTGATCTGGAGCGTGACGAGCAGCGCGGGAAGGAGCACCGGCCAGTCCGTCGCGAGCGTGCCGATCACCAGCCGCGGCGAGGGCAGGACATAGGGCGGAATGTCGTTCCAGACGACGATCCGGTCCCAGGCGGCAAGAAGCAGGAGCACGACCGCAAGCGGGAAGGCCCAGCGCCCGATGCGCTCGAAGCGGCCCGCGCGGCGCCGGCGGCGCTCCTCGGCATCCGGCGGCGCGAGCACCAGGGGGGCCGGGTCGGTCATGCGGCCTCGCCCATGGCCTGCCGCAGCGTGCCCGACACCCGCTGGCAGAGCGCCGCGTAATCGGGGGCGCCCCGGAACGCATCGCCGCGCGGATAGGGGGCGGGAACCGGGATTTCAGCGGCCACCCTGCCCGGCCTGGCCGCCATCACGCAGATCCGGTTCGAGAGAAAGACGCTCTCGAAGACCGAATGCGTGACGAAGATCACCGTGCAGCCCGTCGCCGCCCGGATCGCGAGCAGATCCTCGTTGAGCCGGAAGCGGGTGATCTCGTCGAGCGCGGCGAAGGGCTCGTCCATCAGGATGAGATCCGGCCGCGTGAGGATCGCGCGGGCAATCGAGACGCGCATCTTCATGCCGTCCGAAAGCTCGCGCGGATAGGCGCGCGCGGCGGCTTCGAGGCCGACGAGGCGCAGCGCCGCGGCGATCTCGCCCCGCGCCGCGGCGAGGCTGCGCCCGGCGAGCCGCAGCGGCAGCCAGACATTGCGCTCGACCGTCGCCCAGGGCATCAGCGTCGGGCTCTGGAAGACGAACGACAGCCGGGGCTTCGGCTCGGCCCAGCGGATGCGGCCCTCGGTCGGCGCGATGAGCCCCGCAATCAGCCGCAGCGCGGTGGTCTTGCCGCAGCCGGAGGGTCCGAGGAGCGACAGGAACTCGCCCCTGCCGAGGCTGAGGCTCAGGCCCTGCAGGGTCGCAGGCCCCCGGCCAAAGGTCTTGCCGATGCCCTGCATGTCCAGAAGAGGCTGCGCCGCACCGCTCTCGACCATCGCCGCCTGTCTCCCTGTGCCGCCCCTCTGCTCCCGGCCGGACCACCCTGTCCGCCTCAGCGCTTGAGGTCCAGCCCGACGCCGCGCCCGACGAACTCGGTGGTGAAGGCCGTCGAGATGTCGAGACCGGGCTTCACCACACCGGAGGCCACCATCGTGTCGTAGAACTGCCGCACCTTCTTCTCCGTGATGACCCCGATGCCGAGGCTCTCGGCGTCGCCGCTGTCCACGATGCCATGCGCCTTCATCTGCGCGATGGCGTAGGCGATCTTGTCGTCCGTCATCTCCGGGTTCGCCGCCTTGATGAGCTCGTTCGCCGCAGAGGGGTCGCCGTAGAGATAGGCATACCAGCCCTTGATGGAGGCATTGACGAAACAGCTCACCGTCTCGGGCCGGGTCTCGACCGTCTCCTGCATCGTCTCGATCAGCGTGGCATAGGTCGAATAGCCGGCATCGGCGAGCAGGAAGACCCGCGGGGTGAAGCCGCCCTCCTTCTCGACGAGATAGGGTTCGGAGGTGAGGTAGCCCTGCATGGCCATGCCGGGATCGACGAGGAAGGGCGCGGGATTGAAGGTGTAGGGCACGCGCTGTTCCTCGGTGAAGCCCCAGGCTGACATCATCCAGCGGTAGAAGTTCTCGAACGCCTTCATGCTGATCATGATCTTGAGCTTCTTGAGATCCTCCCAGGTCTCGGCGGCCTCCGGATGGGCGAGAATCACCTGCGGATGCTTCTGCATGATCGCGGCGAGCGCGACGATCGGCACCCCCTGCTCCACCGCCGAGAAGGACTGGAGCAGATCGCCGCCCATGTTGAAGTCGAGCTTGCCCGCGAGCAGCAGGGCACGGTTGTTGACCTGCGGGCCGCCGGGGACGATCGACACGTCGAGCCCGCAGTCGGCATAGGTGCCGTCGGCAAGCGCCTGATAGAAACCGCCATCCTCGGCCTGGGGAACCCAGTTCGTGCCGAAGGTGATCGGTTCGAGATCGCGCGCGGCCACGGGAGAGAGTGATCCGGTTGCGGCAAACAGGATCGCGAGAGCAAGACGTCGCACGGGGGGCGGCCTCCGTTGGAAGATCTGCCGCGCCGCACCGAAGGCAAGCGCCGGCAGAGAAGGAACTGGCGGGAGAAATTTCCCGGATTACACCGCAACCATACACGCCCCTCGCGGGTGCTGGCCATGATTTGAGGGCCGGCCATCACAAAAGACTGCCTTATTCGAGGATCGCGCCGGCCGGTGACGCGCGCCCGATCAGGCGCCGCCGCGCGGAGGGGTGATGCAAGGCCCTGAGTCAGGGCCCCGCAGCCGCGCCGAAATGGGCCGAAGATCGCCCCGCGCGCCCATTTGCCCCGGGCCCGCAGCCTTACCGGGGTGCTTTCAACGCGCCCTCAAGGCCCGCCAGAAAACTATCTGAAAAATGCGGTTTTGCCCTTGCAATGCCCCGAGCCTGCAGCTATTTCCCCGCTCCACGGACTGGTAGCTCAGTTGGATAGAGTACTTGACTACGAATCAAGGGGTCGGGGGTTCGAATCCTCCCCAGTCCGCCATTTCCCCCTAGAAATGAAAACAGATTTCTCCCACTGCATCGCAGTGGGATGGGCTTAGCCGCCCCCGGGGTAACGGCTGGGGTAACACCTGCAGCCAATCACTTTCAGTGCACCGAACCAGCAGCACGCGCCCAGCCCATGGCCTCGGCCGCCTCGCGGTTGGAGAGCTTGCGCTCGGGCCCGCAGCTTTCCGGGCAGGTCATGCGCGGATCGTCCACCGACTGGAAGAGGCGGCAGAGGCCGGGCCGGATATCGTAGGCCATGCAGCCAGAGGGTCGGCGCAGCGGGCAGGTGGAGTCCTCGAGCGCGCCCTGCAGCAACCAGCCATCCTCGCGCGGAACCCAGGCGAGCAGCGGGAACCTCTCCGCCATGGCGTCGCGCTCCGCATCCGTGAAGGGCACCACCCCGCAACAGAGCGAGCAGCCGGGCTTGCACGCGAAGGCGGGGATTTTCGAGAGGTCACGCATCATTCAGGCCTTTGCCGGGAAACCATGAGGAGCTCGGTGGAGTAGCACCGCGGACAGACACCGCGGCGGAGTGCAGCCCGCGCCGCGCGGGCAAGGGGGGCGGGCGTGAAGAACGCCGGCGAGGTCAGGCCGCAGTTCGAGCAGCGGCACATGACCGGCGTGCGCGCCTGCGCCTCTTCCGGATCGTCGCCCGCGTAGGGCTCGAAGAGCTCGAGAAACTGCGCGATGGCCTCGATCTTGTCTGCCGGGAGCCAAGCGTCCGCATCCTTGAGCGCGGCCATCGCCTTCGCATAGTCCGTCACGCCGGGGCCCTTTCGAGCCGGTGCGCGAGCGCCACGGGCGGATAGAGTTCGAGGAGGTCCGCGCGCTGCGCCGGCCAGTCACCCTCGAACCCTTCTTCCGCCTCGGAGACCGCAACGGCCTCGATCCGCGCGGCCGCCAGCGCCATCCGGTGCGCGGTGCAGGCGGCCGCCAGGGCGAGCGGCGCCAGATGCGCCGGCGGCGGGTCAGTGACCCCGGTGCGCACCGCCAGCTCCAGCGCCTCCTCCGCCCAGGCTGCCGCCCGCGTCCGGGCCCAATTTGCATGCGCCGCCGGCTCGAGGTGTGCGGCCCACACCGCCCAGGCCCGACCGACCGCGAGAGTGCGGGCAGTCCGGTTCGCCTCCGTGACCTCGCCCGCGATCTCGAGCCGCCCGCCGGCAAGCCAGGCCTCGACCGCGCCCGCCAGCTCGTGCGCCTGGGCATTGTCCGAGTGCTTGAGCGCGCGGCGCACCGCCCGCATGACGCCCGACACCCGGGCTCTGGGCGGCAGCAGGTGCAGGCAGAGCATGGCGGACATTTCGCCGCAGGCGAGCACCACGTCGCCGATGGAGACCACCCGCCCGCGGTCGAAGGCCTCCGCGTCCTCGGCCAGCGCCTCGAGGAGCTCCGCCCAGCGCATGTCGAGGGCGCGCACTGCCGCGATCCGGCCGAGGGTCAGGGCAGTTTCTGCCATGGTCGGGTTACTGCCCAAGCGCCTGCTTGTAGAGCTCGAGGATTGCCTCCTCCTCGCTCAGCTCGTCCGGGTCGCGCCTTCGCAGCACGATAAGCTTGCGGAGCACCTTCACATCGTATCCGCGCCCCCTGGCCTCGGCCATCACTTCCTTCTCGTGGTCGGCGATGCCCCTCTTCTCCTGCTCGAGCCGCTCGTAGCGCTCCACGAACTGGCGCAGCTCGCCCGCGGTAACCCGGTACCGGGTCTGTGCCTCGTCCTTGATCGTCTCATCCATGGCTCTGCCTCCTGCCGCGTTCTCCTGCGCGCCGCGCGGCGTGGTGGCAGAATGGCAGCGGGATTGGCGGGCGTGATGGCACAGGGTGGCGCGGGGTGGCGGCGCCTGTTCGCCACCCCGCGCCTTCTTCGGGAACCCGTCTCTGGTCATGATTGTTGCCTATCTCGACAACCGGTGTTGGCGAGGGGTGAAAAACAGGAGACGCACATGACCACGGGAGCCGAGGCGATCGCCGAGGAGCGGCGGCGCCAGATCGAAGCCGAAGGTTTCACCGCCGAACATGACGACCACTATCTGAAGGGCGAACTGGCCCGGAGCGCCAACGCCCTCCTCCGCTGGGGTCGCTTCCCGCAGTGGCGTGCAGAGCCGCCGGGTGACTGGTGGCTTCCCGCCGCCTTCTGGAAGCCGCGCGATCGCCGCGCGAACCTCGTGCGGGCCGGCGCCCTGATCGCCGCCGAGATCGACCGGCTGGACCGACTCGCGGAGGTCGAAGCCGCGCAAAAGCTCGCGAGTTGATAGACAAGACGATGACCGGTCGCGCGAGGAGCTCGCCCGGCCGGTCCTTCACCAGGCACTAACCAACCGATCTCTGCGGAATCGCAGAAACAGGCACTTGAGCGCACCTTCACGTTGGGGAACTGGGGGGCGCTTCAGTGCGTATCATCTCTGAGGCGGCCGCGATGATGGCCGAGATTGCGCTTTGTATGCATTACCGCGCGTGGGCGGTCGCGTGGTTTGGCGGATAGGGCGAAGCTCGAAACGGCACACGGTCACTCCTCGAGCGGAACCGCCAGGAGCATGCGCTCGCCCAAGGCGCAGTCCGAGCAAACCAGCGCCTTCCGCGATCTCACTTCCACCGCCAGTTCCTCGTCCGGGTCGAGGGCGCCCGCGATCCGACCGCCGAACTCCATCTCAAGGCCCGCCTGCCGCTGCACCACCTTGAGGTCGACCACCATTTGCCCGATCTCGCCCCGGCAGAAGAAAGACGCCCCGACATGCATCATGCCCTTGACGCACGGAGCGCAGGCTTGCAGATCCGCTTGCTTCATTCGACGAGGCCCGGCTGGTCCGCGTTCTGATCCGGGCCGAGCTCTATCCCGGCCCTCACCGAGAGCGCCGAAAGGCGAGCGCGGTGGTGTGCGACGTGCGCTCGATGACCGTCTCCGCGAGCGACCAGGGCACATCATAGAGGCGATGGCCGTTGCTCCCGGAGGGCACGCCAAGCTGCAAGCCGCCGCGCAGCCGGCCGAAGGCGTCGCGAATGTCAGGCACGGCCTGCTCCTTACGCGCCTTTTTCAGCGTTTCCAGCATCTCGCCGGCCACCTCAATTTCACGCCAGGCCGTGGCGATATCCATTGCCGTCTCCTTACTCAAAGTTCTGCCCGCCATCTGCGGCACCTCCTCGGTAGATCGGCCCCCGAAGGGGCGGCATGCCGGGACGGGTGGCGGGGAGGCGTGGGGTGGCGCGCCGCGCCGCCGGCATTAATCACTCGCCATTTAAAATACACACCTTTATTGCCCTCACGAATAAACGTGTGTATGAATATTGCATGACGAGCGCAGCGAAATACATCTGGGATGAAGCCAAACGGGCGGCAAACTTCGCGAACCACGGCTTCGACTGGACCGGCGCGGCCATCGTGGAAGACACTCGGCACGATTACGGCGAGCGCCGCCAGATTGCCCTCGGCGTCATTGGCGACCGCCTGCACGTCTGTGTCTTCACCGACCGTGGCACATCCCGCCGCATCATCAGCCTGCGCAAGGCGAACCGGCGCGAGGTCCGCGCCTTCAATGGAGACTGACATGGCACGGAAAGCGATCCTGCCCTCGGAAGAGGAAGACCGGAAGATCACCAGGGCGGCCGAGGCCGATCCCGACAACCCGCCGCTCGATGACGAGACGCTGGGCCGGCTGGCCCACGCCCGCCGGGGCCGCCCTGCCCTGCCCGAGGCGCAGAAGCGCAAGCGGGTGAATGTGATGCTCGACGCGGATGTAGCCGCGGCGCTGCGCGCGGCCGGGGGCAACGCGAGCGCCCGCATCAACCGCCTTTTGCGGGATGACCTCGGACTGTGACCTGCGGGCGCGCGGATAAAGCGCTGCGCGCCACCTCCCGGTTCACCTGCAGGACCGCGTCCCGGGTCTCGTAGCAGAGGTCCGCTGCGGCGGCCGCCTGAAAATCCTCCGGATAGCCGCGAAGCTCGCGCATCACCCTGATTGCCGCCCGCAGGATCCGCTTCCGTGCGGCGGGTGAAATGTCCCGGCTCACCAGAGCGCCCCCCGCGGCAGCGGCGAGGGAGGTCGCGGGCGCTTGCCGGAACTGCCCCTGTGCGGCGGCTCGGGCAGGTCGTTTTCCCAGCTCATGGTTCTGTTGGGCGAAACCGCCGTGAGGGACCGCGGTGGCACGGGCGGGTCGCCCTCCCAACCCGTGCCGTTCGCGACGGCCCACGCAGGCTGGGAGGAGCGCCGGAGCAGCGCATCCCGGAACACGTCCGCGGCGAGTGCGGGATGCAGTGCCGCGCCGTTCACCTGGTCGTTGACCGAACTGGAAAACTCCTGCAGCGCCTTGCGTATCGTTTCGCCGCTCATCCCGGCCGGCCGCACCCGGATCTCCTGGGCGCGCGCTTTCAGGGCCCCCGTCACACCCGCGACGACCTAACGTCCGTCCTGGACCAGCTCCGTGGCTCTTCGGCGGGGTGGATGAAAGGCATCGGACAGTATGTGCGCCTGTGACCTGCTCCCCTTTGAGTCCGCTTTTATGATTTAGTCCTGTTCAGGGTTTGGTCCTCTTCTGACCGTTGGTGATATTCCCGCGGGATGAGCCCGTCGAGGCTCAAGTGCGGGCGGTGGTGGTTGTAGTCGTCGCGCCATGCCGCAATCAGGTGACGGGCGTGGCACAGAGACGGGAACAGGCGCTCGTTGAGGCACTCATCCCGCAGGCAGCCGTTGGAGCTTTAGACGAAGCCGTTCTGCATCGGTTTTCCTGGCGCAATGTAATGCCATTCGACCTGGCGATCCTGTTGCCACTTGAGCATCGCGTTCGACATCAGTTCGGTGCCGTTGTCGCTGACCACCATGCAGGGGTAACCGCGCATCTCGGCGATCCGGTCGGGTTCCCTTGCAACCCGGATACCCGAGATCGACGTGTCCACGACCGTCGCCAGACATTCCCGGCTGAAGTCGTCGATGATGCAGAGGATGCGGAACCGCCGACCATCGGCCAGAGCGTCGGACACGACGTCCAGCGACCAGCGCTGGTTCGGCCCCTGTGGTATCGCCATCGGCGCCCGCGTCCCGAGCGCACGCTTCCGGCCGCCGCGCGTGCGCACGGTGATCCGGCGTGGACGTCTGGCCTTCGTCGCCGAGGTCCGCTCGCCCGTCCATGTGCTGGGCCAGACGGTCGGGCGGACGTTCCAGACGACCTGTGACGCCGCTCTCGGCGACGCGCGCTGCGGAGCCGATCTGGAGGACCCCGCCTTCAAGGGCGCGGGTGGTGTCATCGATCTCCTGCGCGACCGGGCCTTCACCGCCTCGGGGCTCGGCGCGGTCACCTCCGGCTGGTTCACCTTCGGCACGTTGGACTGGACGAGCGGCGCGAACACAGGACGGCGCACCGAGCTGCTGGGCCATGACGTCACGGACGGCGTGGCGATCCTGACCCTGCTCGAAGCGCCGGTGCGTGCGATCACCGAGGGCAACGCCTTCACCAGCCGCGCTACGATCCTGCCGAGCGGCGGCGCGACGGTCGGGTCCGAGACGGGCCTCGTCGCCGTCTGTCCGACGTCAGGACGGGGAGGTTCTGGCGGCGGCCAGGCCTGCCCCGGGTTTGGCGATCTGGTCGACTCGTGTAGAAAGGACGAGGAAACAGCCAGATCTGTCAAAGATCGGTTGAACCGTTCATCAGCGCCGTGATTGGGAGCGTGTGCGAGAGCATGGCTGCAAGGGCCAAACAGGCAAGAGTATCCTGGCGGGACCAGGTTCCGGTCGGCGAAGCCGTTCTTTCTGCCCCGTCTGACAGCTTCGTCTGGCGGCGGGATGACTATCCGTTGCCGCGCAGCGTTTGGAATGTGCATCCGGAATGTGAAATTCACCTCATCCGCAACGCCGAGGGCACTTGCTATATTGGCGATCATATCAGCCATTTCCGTCCGGGTGACCTGTTCCTGATCGGTCCGAACCTGCCGCACAACTGGGTGACGCCCCTCCCGAGTGGTGAGACGATCGAGGGGCGAGACATCCTTCTGCAATTCGATGAACAGAAGATACGCGACGCAAGCTGCTTGCTGCCTGAGCTCGGTGAAATTGAACGGCTCCTTGCCGCGGCCCGCCGCGGTCTGCGGTTTCGAGACAAGGCCAGGGACACCGGCGCACGATTGCTTGAAGAAATTGGGGCACTTCGTGGCATCGAGCGTATCGCGCGATTCCTTGATCTTCTTGGCGTCCTGTCCGGGGCGCCGGAGAGCGAGTGTCTGTCTTCATTCGATTTTCACCCGGTTCTCGACGTAAATACGAGCAGAATCCTTGCGTCCGTCTCCCAGCACCTGGCCGAGAACCTGTCGACAGGCGTTCGCCTGTCCGAGGTCGCGCAGATCGCCGGGATGACCGAGACTTCGTTCTCGAGGTTCTTCAAGGCAAAGACCGGCAACACATTCTCGCGCCATGTGAGCGCCCTGCGCACAGGCAAGGCGTGCGAACTGCTCGCACGGACGGACATGTCCGTAACCGAAATCTGCGGCGCGGTCGGCTATGACAACCTGTCCAACTTCAACCGGACCTTCCGGATCGTGCATGGCATGACGCCCTCGGCGTATCGCAAGCTCGCCAGAGTGTAGGCGCGCCGCACTTCGTCGCCGGGCTAGGGCGCGAATGACAAGATATCATCAGTTCCGTGCATGGCCCGCGCTATGAATATGGCGCCGCGATTCTAGAACCAGGACCCAAGTAGCTGGGCGCTTACCGGTTCGAGGGGATGGTATGAGCATGCAATTCCGCAACTGCGCTGTCGGCCAGGTTGTCGAACAGCGACCACCTGTTCTGCTTTTCAATGGTCGAAGCGGGCGCGGAGAAGCGAGCGCCTCCGCCGAACACATATGGTCCGAAGTCTGCGATCTGGTGCTTTCCGGATGCAGCCCGTGCGCCACAGGTTCGGCCGTGGACGACGCATGCACTGCCTTTTACCGCGCCTGGAGAGACCTTGAGTGCGAATACAATTCTTGCAGCATTGGCGTGATTGCAGTCACCGCGCCGGAGACGGACGCCGTAGCCCGGATAATTTCCGAAGGGATTGCCGGCGGCCCGTTGCCGGGAGCAATCGCACTGGCGCGTTTCGATGGTGCTTTTTTCGACCTGTGCCGGCAGCTCTCGGCAGGCGTTCGGGAAGCAACCAGTGCCGCCGGAAAACCGTCGCGGACGTTCGCGAGCGCTACGCCGTTCGAATGGCCGCCTATGGTGGTATTCTTGCCGACGAACAATTCTGACGTCCTGGCATGCGCGAAGGCATGCCGCACGCTGCGGGCGGGCCACGTTCCCATCAACCTCGAAATGGTCCCATCCGGGCAGGACGTCGATGAGGCGTCGCGCCGGGAGTTGCGCGACGAACTCGAGAATTTCTTTGCAGCAAACCTGACGCCGGTCTTCCCGAAGCTGGTTTGAACCCGCCTTCCGGGCCGCGCGGCCCGGTCCTGAGGTGCGCCTGCACCATACCCGATCTCTAGGAGGAGACGACATGTCCCAGAAACTTCGCCTTGAAGGCAAGACCGCACTCATCACTGGCGCCGCCCGCGGCATCGGCTTCTCTTTTGCCGAGGCCTATGTGCGCGAAGGTGCCCGCGTCGCCATCGCCGATATCAATATCGAGCGCGCCCGCACAGCCGCATCCGGCCTCGGCGAGTCCTGCATCGCGGTCGAGATGGACGTGACGGATCAGGCCAGCATCGACAGCGGGGTCGCATCCGCCATCAATGGACTCGGAAAAATCGATATCCTGGTCAACAATGCCGCGCTGTTCTCTGCCGCGCCGCTCGCGGAGATAACGCGCGCAGACTACGACAAGCTGTTCTCGGTCAATGTCTCCGGAACGCTGTTCACGATGCAGGCCGTGGCGAAACACATGATCGAACGTGGTCAGGGCGGCAAGATCATCAACATGGCCAGCCAGGCTGGTCGGCGTGGCGAACCGCTGGTCGCGGTCTATTGTGCCACCAAGGCGGCGGTGATCTCGCTGACACAATCGGCGGGGCTGAACCTGATCGCCCACGGCATCAACGTGAATGCAATCGCGCCGGGCGTGGTCGATGGCGAACATTGGGACGGTGTCGACGCCTTTTTCGCCAAATACGAGAACAAGGCCCCGGGCCAGAAGAAGAAGGAAGTCGGCGAGAGCGTTCCCTTCGGTCGCATGGGAACGGCCGAGGACCTGACCGGCATGGCGATCTTCCTGGCCACAGACGAGGCTGATTACATCGTCTCGCAATGCTTCAACGTCGACGGCGGACAGTGGATGAGTTGATTGGTCTCCAACGGACAGGAAAACGCGCAATCGTCATCGGGGCCAGCAACCGGATCGGGCTTGCCATGACGCGGGGGTTGGCCCGAGAAGGCGCCGACGTTATCGTCACCGCGCGAACGGAGTCCGCTGTCGACAAGGCGGCGGCAGACATCGTGTCGGAACTCGGCGTCAGGGCGCATGGCGTCGCCTCCGATGGAGCTACTGCCGCGGGATGCGACGCAATCGTGAGCGCAGCAGCCATGATGGGCGGCGCCAATGATGTTCTCGAAATGCCTGTCGACAGAAATGATCGGCCGGAACATTCGTGTGAATACCGTCAACCCCGGACTCGTCCGTAAACCCGACGGGGAGAATACGGCGAGAGAACTGAAAGGCGACGGATGGGCGGATTACCTTCAGGAAGCTGCCGACGAACACGCTCCGATCCAGCGGTTCGCAAGCGTCGACGACGTCGCCGACTTCTGCGTGTTTCTTTGCTCGGAGCGGGTCGGTTACGCTGTCGGTGACGCATTTCATGTGGATGGCGGGATGCTGAGGGCAGTCAAATAATACGGTAGCCCGGACGGATCCGCGCAATGGCGCCGTCTTGCTCCCCGTGCTTCTGTTCCTGCTTGTATTTCGGCACTCTGGCAACTGCCGGGGTGATCTGTGCTAACCTATTGAATTTAATGAGATGGGCAGTGATGCTGTTCGCCTGACGCTTTGGGCGGCGGTTCGCCATTCTCAAAATCCGACCAAGCCCCCGAATGTCGAGGGCGTCGACCATGACCCTGAACGCTGGCAGGTTTTGCCGCCGACTGGGATTGACCTGCCCGCCGGTCGTCCCCCGTTCATAACGAGAGTCCTTGGGGTTGATAGTTTTCGGTTTCGGATATCCTCGCGGTTCACCGCACCCTGCCGGGTGCGTCAGTGACCCGCTGAAGTCACGTCACCGAGCCCTGGCCATATCGGGAGTTGCGACGGCGGGTTCCGACCGCATTTCGGCCGTTCGAACTCTGCACTCCGGATGGAAGCTCCAAGCTTGCCGCTGCCGTTCAGGACATCCGGCAGGATTCATTCCTGATCCATGCTATGATCGATCAGCGACATCGAGGAGCGCTCTGGCCGCGGGGTTCGGGTCTTGCACCGCGAGGCAGAGATCGAATGCGGAGCCGGCATTCTCGATCGGCCGATACGCGATGCGATCTGCCCGAAAGCTTGCCATGCTCGCCGGCACGATGGAGACGCCCGCTCCGACGGCGACCAGCGACAGCACGGCATGCATGCCATGCGCCTCCTGCGTGATCCGTGGCGAGAAACGGGCTTCGGTGCAGAGCCTCATGACCTGCAGGTGGAACCCGCGCCCTTCGATCATCGGCCAGAGGATAAACGGCTCCTCCGCGAGATCGCTCAACGTCAGCCCGGCCTGTCCTGCCAGAGGATGATCGACAGGCAGGGCCATGCAGAGGCGATCCTGGTCGAAGCCGTGCAATGCGATCCCCGATGCATCCGACAGCGGAGGGATCACAACCGCCACGTCGAGTGTGCCGTCCCTGAGGCTCGCGATCTGGCTTGCGGTGGTTGCCTCGCGCAGTTCAAGACGCACATCCGGCCGCGCCGCGCGGAAGGCCCGGATCGCATCCGGCAGCCGCCCGTAAAGCGCGCTTCCGACATAGCCAAGCCGGACAAGCCCCGTGCGGCCGGCAGCCGTCTCGCGCGCGATGAATATCGCGTGATGGGCCTGTCGCAGGGTATCGCGCGCCTCGCGGAGGAACACCCGGCCTGCCTCGGTCAGGCCGCTGATCCGGTTGCCGCCCCGCTCGATCAGGGTCACGCCGAGATCTTCTTCCAGCCGGCGTATCGCGACCGTCAGCGGCGGCTGCGACATTCCCAGGCGCTGTGCTGCGCGGTGGAAGTGCCCTTCCTCGGCAACCGCAACGAACTGCTCCAGCTTGCGCAGGTCGATCATCCCGCGTGGGACATGACCCTCTTTTGATACATCAGGCATATCATGCACCGTTACCATCGGTATTGGATGTATCGTAAGGGACCTGCCATCTTCCGTGCAACGGAGGATGCCATCACCATGACACAACCAGTCTTTACCGGGCGCACGGTGCTGATCACCGGCGCGGGTCGCGGCCTCGGCCTTGCCTACGCGCGGGAAATCGGCCGCCTCGGCGCCACTGTCTTGCTGCACGATGTGGGCGCGAATACGGACGGCGCCGGAACGGATCCGGCGATCGCCGAAAAGGCAGTTGCAACGCTGCGCCGCGAGCAGATCGAGGCGCACCCGTTCCACCACAGTATCGATACACGTGATGGCTGCCATGGCCTGGTGGGTGACTGTCTGGCGCTGAATGGACGTCTCGATGCGGTGATCCACAACGCCGGCTGGGTCGGCCATGAACGGATCGGTGAGGTGCGGGAGGCGTCCTTCGATCGCATGATGGCGGTCATGGCGAAAGCCCCGCTCTGGATTGCGCAGGCCGCGTGGCCCGCCATGCGCGATGCCGGATATGGCCGGATCGTGCTGACGACATCCTGCCGGGCGCTTTATCCGCAATATGTCCAGCGAGGGCTTGCGTCCTACGCCGCAGCCAAGATGGCCGCCGTGGGCATCGTCAACGTGCTGGCGGGCGAAGGCGCCGAACATGGCATCGTCGTGAATGCAGTCTCCCCGGTGGCCAGGACCCGGATGTGGGGCGTGGAGGGCGAGCCCGAGGATCTGAAGCCTGAAGCCGTCGCGCCGGGCGTTGCCTTCCTGGCCTCGGATGCCTGCACGGAGGGAGGCTGGATCTTGCGGGCCGCGAACGGGCAGTTTCACGCCACCCGCGCGGTCGAGGCCGAAGGGGTGAGCTATCCCCTTGACCTGCGTGCCGTTCCGGCCGGCACCTGTGCGGCGGTGGCCGAGGCCTGGGAGAGGATTGCCGTCCCCGCCCGTGAGCCCCGGCTCTGAGCGTCCCTCCGGGGAGCGCCTCCGACCCGAAGGCGCTCCCCGGCGAAAGCCCCGTCCGGAGCCGCCGCCGTCAGCGGCCGCTCCGGATCGACATCATGGAGAGCCTCATGCGCGGCCCTGACGCCGGACGCGTCGGTGCGCATCCGGCAAGGGGCTCCCGCCCGAACTCACCGCTGGGCATCGGCCGCAAGGGCGGCGAGCCGGTAGAAGCCATGCGCCATCTTGGTGAACGGCGTGAGCAGGAAGAAGGCCAGCACCGAGCCCAGGTGAAGGGCGAGCAATCCCGGCATCATCGCGGTCTGGCCAAGGCCATAGAGCACCAGTCCGCTCAGGCCCACGAACCCCAGGAGACCGATAAACGCGATCTCGCCGCCAAAGGCCTTGCTCGCGCCGAGCTTCCTGTCGGACTTGAGCTTCAGCCGGATCATTTCGGCACACCCGGCCACCAGCAGCAGCCCGCCGGAGAGGCCGAGCAGTTTCGGGAGGGAAAGCAAGCCGTAGGGCGCGGACATGCCCAGCAGATAGTGCATCAGGGTGGCCACGCTGGTGGAGGCGAAGCAGAGCAGAAACCCGTACATCACCGCCTGGTGCGCGGCCCGGCGCGCGTGGGTGAAGCGATCCTCGTCCTCGAAGTTGCAGCCGTCGCCGTGGCCGCCTTTCAGGTTCTTCATGTTGGCGGCCTGCCGGAAGGCCTGCATGAGGTGCGCAAGCTTCAGCGGCTGCGCCCCGACGCTCTGCCAGTAGCGGCGCAGACTGATGCCGATGCTGAGCAGCGGGAACAGGAACGCCGGCAGGAATATGGCCACCATGGCATTGTGCGACAGGACCGCATAGAAGCCCTCTCCGCTGGCCGGGGTCAGGCTCCGCGCCGCCAGGAAGAGCAGCGCAAAGCCGATCACCGCAGCGCCGGCGATCATCACGCCGTTCTTCTGGAACGCCTTGCCGGCCGCGCGTGGAAAGGCGAGGTCTTCCCAGCTCTCCTGCCGGACATTGGCCAGAGCCTGCGGCAGGTTCAGGTCGAATTCGTGCGGCGCGGTGTACTGGCAGGCGTAGTAGCAGCCCCGGCAATTGTGGCAGAGGTTGGCAAGCTGCGTCAGGTCTCCGTCGGAGAAGGCGCGCTCGGCGTGCAGTGCGGGGAAGACGGAGCAGTAGCCCTCGCAATAGCGGCAGGCGTTGCAGATCTCGGCCTGACGGCGGGCTTCGTTCAGGAAATCAGTTTGCATGGGCTGCGGCCTCCCTGCCCGCGATGCGTCCGAAGACGGTGCCGATGGTCATGCCGAATCCGGCAAGGTAGCCTTGCCCCAGGATGGAACCGGCCATGGTTTCCCCTGCGGCCCAGAGGTTCGAGACGGGGCGGTTTCCGATGGAGCACTGCGCGCGGTCGTCCACCTTCAGCCCGAGGTAGGTGAAGGTGACGCCGGTCCGGAGCGAGTATCCGTAGAAGGGCGGCTCGACGATGGGGCGCGCCCAGTTGGTCTTGGGCGGGGAAAGGCCCTGCGTCGACACGCCGTCCAGCTCGGTCGGGTGGAACTTCGACGTGTCGCCGCAGGCGGCGTTGAACTCGGAAACCGTCTTCACCAGCGCGTCGGCGGGAAGCCCCATCTTCTCGGCGAGCTCCTCCAGCGTGTCGGCCTTGATCGGCGGGAAGACCGACGGCATGAACAGGTTCAGCGACTTGGCGTCGATGATGACATAGCCGACCTGGTCGGGCTGGGCGGCCACCAGCCTCCCCCAGATCGCGTAGCGTTTCGGCCAGACATCCTCGCCTTCGTCGTAGAACCGCTGGCCGTCCTTGTTCACCACGATCGAGAACGGAACGCAGTCCAGCCGCGTCACGATGCCGCCGTCGAACTTCGGCGCGCGCCCGTCGATGGCCACCGCGTGGCATTGGGTGGGATCGCCCACCTGTTCGATCCCCTGCTCGAGCAGGTCCGCCAGCACCACGCCGCGATTGTAGGGCGTGCCGCGGATGAGAAAGTTCTTCGCGGCCGGCCCCCAGGCGCGGGCGAGCCAGTCGACATCCGCCTGGAAGCCGCCCGAGGCCACCACGACGGACTTCGGCGCCACGCGGTGGCTCTCGCCGCCCTGCGTGTAATCCAGGAAGTCGATGCGATCTTCGGTCAGCTCGAGATGCGTCACCGCGGCCTCGTATTCGACCTGCACGCCGAGGCTCTCGGCGGTTCGGTAATAGGCGTTGACGAGGCTTTTGCCGCCGCCGAGGAAAAACGCGTTCGTCCGCGCCAGCGACAGCGTGCCGGAGAGTGACGGCTGGAACCGGACACCGTGCGCCTCCATCCAGGGCAGGCACTCTTCGGAGGTGCGGATCGCCAGGCGCGCCAGATCCTCGTCCGTCTTGCCCGCCGTGACCTTCATCAGATCGGCGAGGTATTCCTCTTCGGTGTAGCTTTCGACGAGCGGCCCCAGCGGCCCGTGGTGCATGCATCGAAAGTTGCGGGTGTGCCGGGAATTGCCCCCGCGGTACGCCTTGGGCGCGCCTTCGAGGATCAGAACCCGCGCGCCGGCCTCGGCCGCGGTGATGGCGGCACAGAGCGCCGCGTTGCCGCCGCCGATGACGACGATATCAGGGGTATTCACAGGTCGGGTCACAGCAGGTCTCCATCGAAGCCGGACATCCGGCCGGGTTGGGCTCTCAGCGCACGCACCCGCACCCGCTGTGCGGCTTCGATATGCGCGCGCATGGCGGTCTCGGCGAATGCGCCGTCGCGCGCCTTGATTGCGTCGAGGATGCCGAAATGTTCTTCCACGGCCTTTTCGGCACGGTCGGGCTCGGTCAGGGTGGTCGGGCCGAGGATCATGAGCGCCTTCTGCAGCGCGTGGATCGAGCGCGCGAGAAACCGGTTCTTGGCCGCGTCCAGAAGGGCGGCATGGAACTGACGGTTCAGGATGAAGGCCTCCGGCGCGCTCCCGAGCTTTGCCAGCTGCTGGTTCATGTTGACGAGCTCTTCGATCTCGATGTCCGACGCGGCCCGCGCCGCCAGCCGGGCGGCGGTGCCTTCGAGCACGGAGCGCATCTCGTAGAGCTCCATCACCTCGGCATAATCCAGCGTCCTGATGCAGGCGCCCTGGCGGGGAACATGCGTCACGACGCCATCCGCTTCCAGCTGGCGGATCGCTTCGCGCACCGGCGTGCGGGACATGCCAAGCCGTTCTGCCAGTTCGGTTTCCCGCAAGCGATCACCGGGGTTCAACCGGCCTTCGCGCAGTTCGCTCAGCAGGCGGGCGTAGGCTCCGTCAGCCTGTGGGCCGCTGTCATCTTCGGTCGTCATTGCACTCTCCGGGCAAATCTTGTATGCACGTGTATACACGCATATACATTGCAGTGTCAAGAAAGACAGGAGGCCGATCTGCGCAGACATTTCTTCGACAAGGCCAATCACCGGCGGATGATGACCCTTGCGCTCGCGGCGCTCGGAACGGCGCTCTTCCGGCTCTGCGACCTGCCGCTGCCCTTCCTGTTCGGCCCGATGACCTTCTGCCTCGCCGGGGCGCTGGCGCATCTTCCCCTGAAGGGCTTCGGGCAGGTTTCCGTCGCGGCGCGCACGATTCTCGGCGTCGCGGTGGGCGCCTCGATCACCCCCGCCGTCATTGCCGAGCTGCCGCGCATGGCGATTTCGGTGGCGCTGATTCCGCTCTTCATCGGGCTGATCGCGCTGGTTGGCGTGCCCTTCTTCCGAAAGCTCTGGGGCTTCGATGCCCCGACCGCCTATTACGCCGCGATGCCGGGCGGTCTTCAGGACATGGTGATCTTCGGCACGGAGGCCGGGGCCAATCCCCGCGTGCTGTCGCTGGTCCATGGCACCCGCGTGCTCATCATCGTGACGCTCGCGCCCTTCGTCCTCTCCCATTTCTACGGCGTGCCGCTGACCAACCCCATCGGGGCCCCGGCCGCCGACCTGCCGCTGCACGAACTGCTGATCATGGCGGCCGCCGCCTGGGTCGGCTGGAAGGGCGGCGAGCGCATCGGCCTGTTCGGCGCCTCGATCCTCGGGCCGATGATCGTCACGGCCATCCTGTCGCTCACCGGCGTGATCCATTTCCGCCCGCCCGCCGAAGCGATCCTCGTGGCGCAGTTCTTCATCGGCTGCGGCATCGGGGTGCAGTTTCTGGGCGTCACCTGGAAGGAACTGACCCGCGTGGTGGCCGCGGGCATCGCCTATGTCTTCGTGCTGGCGCTTCTGGCGGCGGCCTTTTCCGGCATCGTCACCGCGCTGGGAGTGGGCGCGCCGGTCGCGGCCTTCCTCGCCTTCGCCCCCGGAGGTCAGGCCGAGATGACGGTTCTGGCCATCGTGACCGGCGCGGACCTCGGCTTCGTCATCACCCACCACCTGACGCGCATCGTCATCGTGATCGTCGGTGCGCCGGTCCTGGCCGCGCTCATCGCCCGAAGACGGAAGGGTTGACCATGTGGATCGGCGCGCCGGCGGCGTAGGCATTCACCTGCGCGAAGATGTCGGCGAACTGCCTGTCGAATTCGTCCTCGGTGACGAAACCGATGTGCGGCGTGGCGATCAGGTTCGGGTGCGACAGGAGCGGGTCAGCGGCATCGGTCAGCGGCTCGCTGTCGAACACATCGACGGCCGCGATGCCGGGCCGGCCCGCGTTCAGCCCGCGCAGCAGGGCGCCCGGCGCGATCAGCCCGGCGCGCGCGGTGTTCACGAGTACGGAGCGCGGCGCCATCTGCGCCAGGTCCTCCCCGGTGACGATGCCGCGGGTTTCGGGCGTCAGGCGCAGATGCAGCGACAGGACCTCGCTTTGCCCGAAGAAGGCGGCGCGGCTCGGGGCCACGCGAAGGCCCGCGGCACGCGCCCGGGCTCTGCCGTTGTCCGAGGCCCACCACAGCACCTCCATGCCGAAGGCCCGGGCGTAGTCCGCCACCGCCCGGCCGATCCGCCCGTAGCCATAGAGCCCGAGCGTGCGGCCGCGCAGCGTGCGCCCCACGCCCACCTGCCAGGTCCCCGCCCTGGCGCTGGCCATCTGCTGCGGCAACTGGCGCATGGCGGCGAGGATCAGGGCAAAGGTCAGCTCGGCGGCCGCGTAGTTCACCCCGTCCGCCCCGGTGTTCGAGCAGAGCAGCACGCCCCTGTCGGTGCAGGCATCGACGTCGACATGCGGCCAGGCGCCGCGCTGGGAAATCAGCCGAAGCTTCGGCAGACGCTCGAGCAGGCTGCGCGCCACCGCCGTGCGCTCGCGGAAGAGCACCACGCATTCGGCCTCCGCGAGGCGGGCGGCCAACGCCGCCTCGTCGGGTTGATGGTCGGTCCAGACCGTGACGTCATGCCCGTCAAGCTGGCGAAAACAGGGCAGGCCCCGCAGCGTGTCGAACCAGTCGTCGAGGATATGGACCTTCATGCGCCCGCGCCCTTTCAGCCTTGGCGAGAAAGCGCCCTGCCCGGCGCCGGCTCCGGGCTGCGGCGCGAGCGGTCGCTCCGGATGTCCCCGGGGTCGCGGCGCACGCGACCCGGTTTCCCGGAAACGCCCCTGCCATGCACCTCAATGCGACAGGAGCACGGGAATGTCGATCTGCGACAGGATCTCGGAGGTAACACCCCCCAGGAGATCCTCCCGGAACTTCGAATGCTCGTAGGCCCCGAGCACCAGCAGCGACGGCTGGTGCTTCCGGCACCAGTCGATCAGCGTGGCGGCCACCGGATAGGACTTGGGCCACTCCTCGCGCACGGCCTCGACCCCGTGGCGGGAGAGGTGCGTCATCAGGTCCTCGACCGGCCAGCTGGCGCGCGGCCCGACGGTCAGCACGCTGACGCGCCCGTCGTCCTCGAGAATGCGCAGGCTGTCCGACAGGGCCCGGGCCGCGGCCCTGCCCCCATCCCAGGCCAGGGCCGAGTGGCTGAGCTGCGCCCCGCCATCATAGCCTGCGGGCACCACGACAACCGGACGACCGGACATCAGCGCGATGCGATCCGGGTGCAGGGTGACATGTTCATCGTCGGTGTCCGAATGGCTGCCCACGATGAGCATGTCGTAATGCCGCGCCGCCTCGGACAGCACGCTGTCGACGCGCCCCGTCACCTCCTTGAGCTGGAGCGCGCTGACCAGTCCGATGGCTTTCCGTTCCGCCTCGAACTTCTCCTCGATCTCGCGCAGGAGGCCGGCATTGGCCTCATCGAGCAGCGTGCGCGCCTCCTTCGGGATCCAGCGCGAGCGCTTGTCGATCACCACATGCGTGGTATGGGCCATCATCGCGGTGACATGCGCCCCCAGGCGCTCCGCCAGCGAGGCGGCATAGCGCAGGGCCGCAACCGAGCCCTCGGAGCCGTTGAAAGCCACGAGCAGGTTCATCATCGGCATGTCAGTACCCCTTCCAGACAGACGCGGGCACGTAGATGTGCCCGTCCGCCAGCTTGCGCGCGGTGCGCAGCAGCCCGGCGGAGTTGAGGGTGAAGTGATTGTTGAACTCGAAATCCACCAGCACCTCGATGGTGCCGGAGGCGTGTTCCAGCACGACGTTTGCCGGGCTTCCCGTGGGCCGCTCCAGCAGGCCGTCCGCCACGGTGCCCGGTGTCAGCGCACAGGCCGCAAGGCACTGCGATCCCGTCACCGCCATCGCGGGGTGCGTCGTCCAGGGCATGAAGTAGCGGGTGGAGATCGTCCCGCCGTCGCGGGCAGGTGCCAGCAGGCCGAACTTCGGGGTGACGGATTGCGACACGTCGCCCATCCCCATCGCCGCCCCGGCACGCCGCCGCACCGCCTCCATCCGGGCGAAGAAATCCGCGTTGGCGTTCAGATCCGCCACGGTTTCGTATCCGCTCAGGCCGAAATCGGCGGCGCGGGCAATGACCATGGGCATCGCCACGTCCATGCAGGTGACCTCGATGCCCTCGAAGGTGTCGCGCAGGTTCCCGGTGGGCAGGAAGGCGCCGGTCGACGAGCCCACCACCCCCATGAAGTTCAGCACGATCGGCGCGGCGGTGCCCGGCACGCCGGCAATGGCCGTGTCGCCCTCGTAGCGCACCGCCCCGCCCGGGGTCTGCACCCGGGCGAGCACCCGCGCCCCGGTGTTGACGGCGCGAATGCGCACCTCGGTGTCGTCGCCGGAGGGGACGACCATCCCCATCTCGATGGCGGCCGGGCCGACGCCCGACAGGATGTTGCCGCAGGTGGGCTTGAAGTCCACGAGCCGGTCCTCGACCGAAACCTGGGCGAAGAAGTAGTCCACATCCGCCCAGTCGTCATCCGAGGGCGAGAGCATGGCGACCTTGGTGGTCACGGCGCTCCCGCCGCCGATGCCGTCGATGTTGATCGGATGGCCCGATCCGAGCGTGGCAATCAGAACCTCGGCGAGGGTCTCTTGGTCCTCCGGCAGGTCGGCCCGGTTGAAGTAGGGCCCCCGCGACGTGCCGCCGCGCATGAAGACAAAGGGAATGCCTGTCTGTGTCATGTGATCGTCTCCGGAAGGGGTCATTTCAGCGGCCAGGGCAGATGGACGGCGTGCTGCAGCAGGCCCGGCGGGAAGTCGCGGTTGAGCGCACCCGCCATCACGCACATCAGCGCGAGGCCAGAGACCGTCAGGATCAGCGTCTTCGGCCACGGGGCCTGCGCCCTGACCCGGAGGAAGGTCACGAGGAAGCCGGCCAGGGCGAGGATGAAGCCGACGAAATAGGTCGCCACGATCAGGCCGCCGAACCAGGCCAGCGTGCTCCAGAGCCCGTAGGGCGCATCCGCATCCTCGCCTGCCATCTCCTTGTCGGCAAAGACGCTGTCACCCTCGGGGCGCCGGATCATCTGCACCAGCAGGATGAGAAGCGCGGTCAGGGTGACGCCACCGATCACGAGCGGCACGATCTTGTCCGTCATGTTGTAGTCGGGGATCGCGTTGGCGTTGAGGAGCGCGATCACGACATAGGCCATGATCACCAGGAGGAAGACCACCGGCGCACGCTTGGAGCCGGACTGCACCTCACCCTCGGCCATGATGGATTTCGCCTGCCGCAGACCCAGCACCACCGAGACGACCGTGATGATCAGGAGCACGATCACGATGGGCGAGAAGATGTAGCCCATCCCGTCCTCGAACGAATTGCGGAAGCGGAAGGAGGCGATCTGGAACGCCTGGTTGGAGAACTTCTCGACCGGGTTCGAGAGCACGAAGCCGATCAGGAAGGCCGGGCGCGACCAGTCGAAGCGGCGCAGGAAGATGCCGATCAGGCCGATGGCGAAGAGCGCGAGAAGGTCCTCGAAGTTCTGCCCGGACTGGAAGGCCGCGAAGGCGATCAGCATGAACAGGAACGGTGCGAGATAGGTGAAGCGGATCGTCGTCATCCGCGCGACGCCGCCCGAGACGGCGATGCAGAGCAGCGTGCCCACCACATTGGCCAGCGCCAGCAGCCAGACGATGGAATAGGTGATGTCGAGATTGTCGCGCAGCATCGCCGGGCCGACCTCGATATCGCCCGATCCCAGCAGCGCGATGGCGCCGATGAAGATCGCCATGGAGCCCGAGCCGGGAATGCCGAACAGCAGGGTGGGAACGAGGCCGCCGCCTTCCTTGGCGTTGTTGGAGCTTTCCGGCCCGATCACGCCGCGGATCTCGCCCTTGCCGAACTGCGACTTGTCCTTGGTGGTCTGCACCGCATGGCCATAGGCGATCCAGTCGACGACCGATCCGCCGAGGCCGGGGATGACGCCCACGATGACGCCGATCAGCGAGCAGCGCACCGAAAGCCACTTGTTGGCGAACCAGTCGCGCACGCCATCCATCCAGCCCGCGCCGAGCGTGGCGTCCTTGGCGATGGAGCGGTCCTGCCGCAGCAGCGAGACGATCTCGGGCACGGCGAAGATGCCGAGGCCGACGATCACCAGCTGCAGGCCGTCGGTCAGATAGGGGAAATCGTAGCTCGCCATGCGCAGCGACCCGCCGGCGTCCGCGATGCCGATGGTGCCGATCAGCATGCCAAGGCCCGCCGCGGCGAGGCCCTTGAGGGCGACGCGCCCGGCGAGAACGGCAACCATGGAGAGGCCGAGGATCGAGATCATCAGCATTTCGGGCAGCCCGAACGCCAGGACCAGCGGCCGCGCCACGACGATGAAGAGCGTCAGGAAGCAGGCCCCGACCAGCCCGCCGAAGAGCGATGCGGTGAACGCCGCCGACAGCGCCCGCGCGGCCTGCCCCTTGCGCGCCAGCGGAAAGCCGTCGAGCACGGTGGCCTGGGACGCCGAGGAGCCGGGAATGCCCATGAGGACCGAGGAAAAGGTGTCCGAGGTCGGAACCACGGCCACCATGCCGATCATCAGCGCGAGGCCGTAGACCGGTTCCATGCCGAACATGAAGGGCAGGAGCAGCGACAGCCCGGCGATGCCGCCGAGGCCGGGAAAGATGCCGACAGCGAGGCCCATGACCACGCCCAGGACCAGATAGCCCAGAACGACTGGTTGCAAGATGAGAGCCCATGCGTCGGCAAGCGCCGGCAGGGCGGTCGCGAAGAGATCCATCGCACCGTTCTTTCGGTTGAATTTTCAGAAGGGAGAGGGGCTGCGGGTGCCGGCCGGAAGGGCCGGCCCCGCGGGCGCTTCGCCTAGTTGATCGTCACGCCGTAGGAGTCCTTCAGCCAGTCGATGACATAGGCCTTGGCCTCGGGGCTCACGGAGGTCGCCTCGTTCGTGGCCTTCACGGCGCCTTCGCCGACGAACATCGGATACTCTCCGACCTCGTTCGAGGAAATCTCGGCGAAATCGGGGCGCGCACGCACCGCCTCGAAGGCGGCGACGTAGGTGTCGATGACCTCCTGCGGCGTGCCCTGGGGCAGGAACGCGATCTTCTGCGACGGATACCCGGCGATGAAGAAGGCCTTCCAGGCGTCCCAGGCGACGCCCTCGGTCTCGCAGCCTTCGGTGGCGGCGCAGACTTCCTTGAAGGAGGGAATGTCCGGGAAGGTGGGATCGCGCACGATCGCGCCGTCCTCGTCCAGCGCGCCCCAGGTCATCATCGGCACGGCGGTTCCGGCGGCGACCAGATCCGCGGCACCGGAGAGATAGCCGGAGGAGGTCTGGTAATCGATCGTGGCCTCACCGCGCTCGAACATCAGGCGGCCGTCACCGCGCCCCTTGATGCCGAAGACCGGCTCCACGTTCATGCCGAGCAGCTTCCATGCCAGCAGCGGCACGAGGTCGAGGCCGGTGGCGCCCTGCGAGCCGAAGATCAGGTTCACGTCCTGCAGCGCGTTGGCCGAGCCGTCGAACTTCTCTCCGTCGGCCGGGTTCAGGTAGGCCACACCGCCGGTGCCGGTCGCCATGACCGGGATCCAGTCCTTCAGCTCGTAGCGCACGCGCGGATCGCTCAGAAGGTAGGGAAACTGGGTCGAGCCCGAGGAGCCGAAGAGCAGCGTGCCGTCCTCGTATTCCTGCTCCTGGAACCAGTTCGCGCCCTTCGTCGATCCGGCACCGGGCATGAACTTGACAACCACGGTCGGTTTGCCCGGCAGTTCCTGGGCCAGCAGCGGCGCAAAGAAGTTGGCCCATTTGGCCGAGCCGCCGGTTTCCGAGAACGGGATCACCCATTCGATCGTCTTGCCGGAAAAGTCGACTTCGGCGAGTGCCGGGCCCGTCATGAGCGCAAGGGTGGCAACTGTGGATGCGAGATTCTTGATGGTCATTGGTATCCTCCCGGAGACCTTGTGCGCCGGCTCTGCCGTACGGCGCTTCAAGTGTTATTCTTTCAGGGGAAAACGATTCCCTCTTCGAGTGCGGACACCATGCTGGTCCAAGCTTGCGGGAAACTTGCGCAACGGGACAAAGAATTAATCATGCGTATCGCCGTCGTCGAAGACAACGAGGCCCTGGCCCACGGAATTGCGTTCCGCCTGCGGGACCGGGGCCACTCGGTGGACCTGCTCCATGACGGCGCGGAGGCCGATACCTTCCTCGCCCAGGAAGGCGCGGATCTCGTCGTGCTGGACCTCAACCTTCCGCACATGGACGGGATCGAGGTGCTCCGGGCCCTGCGGCGCCGCGGCGACGGAACGCCGGTCATCCTGCTGACCGCGCGCTCGGAGACGGCGGAGCGCGTGGCCGGTCTGGACGCCGGGGCGGATGATTACCTGACGAAACCCTTCGAGATGGACGAGCTCGAGGCGCGCCTGCGGGCGATGGCGCGGCGCAAGAACCTCGAGTTCGCCGCGCGCGATACGCTGGGCCCCCTGGTGTTCGACCGCTCCGGCCGGCAGCTCCTGCAGGACGACCAGCCGCTGGATATCCCGCGCAAGGAGATCGCCACGCTGGAATGCCTTCTGGAGCGGCGGGGCCGCCTCGTCTCCAAGTCGCAGCTCATCAGCCATGTCTACGGCATCGGCTCGGACGCCGACGACAGCGCGATCGAGCCGCATGTCTCCCGCCTGCGAAAGCGGCTCGAACCCTTCGGGATCCGGATAAAGACCGCGCGCGGCCTGGGCTACATGCTGGAAGTCGATGGCGCATACACCGCGTAAGACCCTGCACCGCAGGGCCATGTCGCTCCGGCTGCGGCTGTTCCTGGTGATCTTGCCGCCGCTTCTGGTCGTGGCCGTTCTGCTTGGCCTGTGGCGGTTCCAGGCGGCGCAAAAGACCTCCGAAGAGCTGTTCGACCGCAGCCTCCTGGCCGCCGCGCTGGCGATTTCGCGCGATGTCGCCATTTCGGCGGGCGATGCCCTGTCGTCGAGCACCCGGAACTTCATTTCCGACGCGGGCGGCGGCGAGGTCTTCTACCATGTCACGGGGCCGGGTGGCTATTACGTGACGGGATACGCCTACCCCCCGCGCGCCGCCGAGCCCCTGAGCCGCGACCTGCCCAGCTACTACATGGCCACCTACCGGGGCGAGGAAATGCGCGTCCTGCGCATGAGCGAGGACCGCACCATCGGCAACCTCTCGGGAGTGTCGGTCGTGACCGTCTGGCAGCGGGTCAGCGACCGGAATGCCTTTGCCCGGGAGCTGGCCTGGCGGGCGATCGCGCTCATGGCGGGCCTGATGAGCGCGCTGGCTCTGGTGATCTGGTTCGGCGTCCAGATCGGCCTCAGGCCGCTCAACGATCTGCAGGAAGCGATCCACAAGCGCTCCCCCGATGATCTCGGGCAGATCCGGCGCCCGGTGCCAAAGGAGGTCGCCGGGGTGGTCTCCACGCTCAACCGTCTGTTCGGGCAGGTCCAGGACAGCATCGAGGCGCATCAGGCCTTCATATCCGATGCGGCACACCAGTTGCGCAACCCCGCCGCAGCACTCCTCGCTCTCGCGGAGACCCTCCCCGATGTCCGGAACGAGGCCGAGCGCGCCGCCCGTCAGACCGAGCTCATCGCCGCCGCGCGCGCCTCGGCGCGGCTCGCGAACCAGTTGCTGCAACTCGAACGCCTGCGCTACGGCGACGGGGGGGCCGTGACGCGGTTCGACCTCAACACCGTCGTTGAGGAAGTCTGCCAGGGGCTCGCCCCTGCCGTGCTCTCCCGCGATCTCGAGTTTTCGCTGGACCGCTCCGCGCAGCCCCTGATGATGGACGGCGACCCGACGCTCCTCGGAGAGGCCTTCACCAACCTCGTCGAGAACGCCTTGCGGCATGGGGGCGAGACGATGACCCGAATTGTGGTGCGAACGGCCCTGGAGGGCGCGGTGATCTCCGTCACCGTGCAGGACGACGGCGTGGGCATTCCGCTCGACGAGGCCGAGACCGCGTTCCGCCGTTTCTCGCAGCTGCAGAGCGGCGAGGGTACCGGCCTCGGTCTCGCGATCGTCGAGCAGGTGATGCGCAAGCACCGGGGCAGCGTGCGGCTGGAGAGCGTCGCGCGGGGCACCAGCGTGCGCCTCGAAGTGCCGCGCGCCGAGGCCAGCCCGGCAATTCGGCGGCATTCATGATATATTAACTAGGAAAATTCAACGATTTCAATGCGATTTTTGAGTTTTCACGGTGAAAAGCTCCGGTTTCACCGCCCGGGTCCCCCCCCGTTACGCTCGATCCGGCCCGGCTCGTTGTCGGTTCCGAATTGCCGAAGATCATTGTCGGTGGCGATTCGCCCCACTAGACTTGGTCGGGCAAGCAACCAGCGGATATTCGGTGATGGCGCAGACGGTTCCCCTGATCCGCACGGCAGCACTCGTGCCCTGGGTGCGCTGGCTGCGTGAGAACGGCCGGCCCGTCACGCAGCGGCTCGAGGCGGCGGGCCTCGCGTTCCTCGATCTCGAAGAGCCGAACTCCCCGGCCCCCCTGCTCCTCCTGCTCGACTTCATCCGCCAGCAGGCGGACACGGAAGGCATGGACATCGGCTGCCGGGTGGTGACCGAAACCAGCGTCGTGGAGCTCGCCAATCTCGGCCTTGTCGCCCTGACGGCGGAGACGCTCTACGATGCCTTCACGCGCGTGAGCCGGCACATGCCCCGGCACTGCTCGCATGAGGTGCTCACGGTCGAGGAGCACGCCGACTGGGTGACGGTCTGCGAGTTCTGGCATTTCGACTTCGATGCCACCACCCTGCATCTGATCGAGCAGTATGTGGCGGCCTTGCTTCACAGCATCTGCCGGCTGGCGCGGACCCCCGGACCTTGCGGCATCACCTATTCCCTGGTGCCGCATCCCGAAGCCGGGCTGGCGCATCTCCGGCCCTGGCTCGGAGACAGGCTGGAGGCCGCATCCGCACCGAGACTTTCCCTGCAGGTTCCGCGCGCGGTGGCCCAGGCCAGGCTCCCTGCCTTCGAGCTCTCCGACAGCGACAAGATATCCCTCACGACCGATTGGGCAAGGTTGCGGGAACGCGGCATTCTTGCCGACTCGCTCGAGGTCACGATCATGAGCATGCTCCCGGAGGCGAGGATCACCGCCGACCTTCTGGCGAAATGCGCCGGAATGACGACCAGAACGCTCCAGCGCCGCCTCGAGGATGAAGACACCAGCGTTTCCGACCTGATCGACAGAACCCGGCGCCGGATCGCGCTGGAGAGGCTTGAGGCAGGAGACTCCAACCTTTCGGAGCTGGCAGCCGCCTTGGGCTACACGAACCCGTCGGCCTTCACCCGTGCCGTCCGGCGCTGGACGGGCCAATCGCCGCGGACCTTTCGCATGACGGGCCAGCATGCCGCCTCGAGCCGGCCGCGCCAGGGCACGGCCGCTGAATCTGCTACGGATTCGCTTGGGTAAGCCCCCGCACTTTTTGGCGCGGAAGGATAAGCATGAGCGAATTTCCGCTTCGGCGCTCACTCTGCCGTGACTACAAAGAGTTCGATTCTGAAGAAGATGAGCGGGCGCCCGGCGACTTTCCGGAGCGTGGTTATTGGGTCAATTCGTCTTGAATACAACGGAGCGCGGCTCTTTTGGCTTCGCCTGTCCTCCGGCCAACCCGCCTGTCTTCGCCGGAACACCACGGCTTGTGGAGGCTCTACTATGCGCACTTTGAACGGGTTCGTCGCCCTGTTTGCCGGAGTTGTCCTGTTCGGGCAGATGCCCGTACCGGCTTCAGCCGAAGCAGCGGCGGGATCCCCCGATGCAACCCGAACCCTCGACGGGGCGCAGCTCCCGCCGCCGCCCTTGCCCTTCGGCGGCAAGATCGAGCGGGACGCCCTGCATTCGACACCCTGGTGGTCGCCGCGCGTCGTGCCACCGAAGGACGCCCCGAACGTCCTTCTCATCATCACGGACGATGCGGGCTTTGCCGTGCCGAGCACCTTCGGCGGCGTCATTCCCACCGAGACGATGGATGCTCTGGCGCAGGAAGGCCTGAGCTACACCAACATTCACTCGACCGCGCTCTGCTCGCCCACCCGCGCCGCGCTGATCACCGGCCGGAACCACCATTCGGCCGGGTTCGGCGTCATTTCCGAACAGTCGACCGGATATCCCGGCTACAACAGCATCATTTCCGAGGACAAGGCGACGATCGGCCGCATCCTGCTCGACAACGGCTACAATACCGCCTGGTTCGGCAAGGATCACAACACGCCGGCCTTCCAGGCCAGCCAGTCCGGGCCCTTCAGCCAGTGGCCGACCGGCTTGGGCTTCGAGTATTTCTACGGCTTCGTCGGTGGGGACGCCAACCAGTGGCAGCCGAACCTCTTCCGCAACACGACCCAGATCTATCCGTTCGACGGGCAGGAAGGAGAGTGGAACCTCATCACCGGCATGGCGGATGATGCGATCGACTGGATCACCCGGATGCACCAGATCGATCCGAGCAAGCCTTTCCTCGTCAAATACGCCCCCGGCGCCACCCACGCCCCGCATCACCCGACCAAGGAATGGGTCGAGAAGATCGAGGCGATGCATCTCTTCGACGATGGCTACGAGGCGCTGCGCGCGACGATCTTCGAGAACCAGAAGAAGATGGGTCTGGTGCCCGAGGATGCGACCCTGACACCCTGGCCGAACGAAGTCCTCAAACCCTGGGATGAGCTCAGCGACACCGAGAAGAAGCTCTTCATCCGCCAGGTCAACGTCTTCGCCGCCTATGCCGCCTATTCCGACCACGAGATCGGTCGCGTCATCCAGGCGGTCGACGACATCGGCGAACTCGACAACACGCTCGTCATCTACATCAACGGCGACAACGGCACGAGCGCCGAGGGTGGCCCGCTCGGCACACCGAACGAGGTCGCCTTCTTCAACGGCCTGAACGAGATCCCGGCCGACGTCCAGATGAAATGGTACGACGTCTGGGGCACCGAGGAGACCTACAACCACATGTCGGCGGGCTGGTCCTGGGCCTTCGACACGCCGTTCGACTGGTTCAAGCAGAATGCCTCGCGTCTCGGCGGCATCCGGCAGAACATGGTCATCTCCTGGCCGAATGTCATCACCGACAAGGGGGGCCGGCGCGAGCAGTTCATGCACGTGATCGATGTCGTGCCGACGATCCTCGAGGTCTCCGGCATCCCGGCGCCGGAAGAGGTCGATGGGGTCAAGCAGGCGCCGATCGAGGGCACGAGCTTTGCCTATACCTTCCCCAAGGAGAACGCCGAGGAGCCGTCGCATCACCACACCCAGTATTTCGAGATGATGGGTCAGTGGGCGCTCTACAATGACGGCTGGCTGCTCAGCACCAAGGTCAACCGCGCGCCCTGGCAGGCATTCGGCCCGGCCAACCCCGACCCGCTGAACAATCAGGTGCTTCAGCTCTACGATCTCAACACCAACATGAACCAGACGGACGACATCGCCGCAGAGCATCCCGAGAAGGTTGCGGAGATGAAGGAACTCTTCATCAAGGAAGCCGAGAAGTATCAGGTCTTCCCGCTCGATGCCTCGGTTGCGGCACGCATCGTCGCCCCGCGTCCGAACATCACCGCGGGCCGGACCGAGTTCGTCTACACCAGGCCGATGGTCGGGCTGCCGCAGGGCGACTCGCCCCTGCTGCTGAACACCTCCTACACCATCACGGCCGATATCGAGGTTCCCGAAGGCGGGGCCGAGGGCATGATCCTGACCTCCGGCGGCCGGTTCGGCGGCTATGGCTTCTACCTGCTCGAAGGCAAGCCGGTGTTCCTGTGGAACATGGTCGACCTGAAGCGGATCAAGTGGGAAGGCACCGAGGCTCTGGCGCCGGGCAAGCATACCCTCGAGTTCGACTTCACCTATGACGGTCTGGGGGCCGGCACGCTGGCCTTCAACGACTTCGATGGCGTTGGACGCGGTGGCACCGGAACGCTCAAGGTGGACGGCAAGGAAGTGCAAAGCCAGAAGATGGACAAGACCCTGCCGATGATCCTGCAGTGGGACGAGTCCTTCGATATCGGCTCCGACACGCTGACCGGCGTCAACGATGCCGACTACAAGCCGCCCTTCGCACTGACGGCCAAGCTCGACAAGCTCACGATCAATGTCGATCGGCCGCAGCTTTCCGACGCCGACAAGGCGAAGCTCGAGGCGGCCATGCAGAAGGCCAGCGACTGAGAGGATCTGCCGGGCGGGCGCTCATGATGGCGTCCGCCTGGGAGAGAAATTGATCCGGGTCGGAGTGGCTTCGGCCCGGATCGTCACGCAAGTGAACGGAGAGACCGGCTGCCGGTCGATCGCATCAGTGGCGGAACAGATAGGATCACGCCACCAGCCGCAAAACAGCGATGATAGTTCAGAGAGATCCGGCCGCGTGACGGGAGAGACCCGCTCTCAAGCCACGGATAGCTGTTCCCAAAAGCCCGCAAACCCCCGGCGGTCAACAGACCGCAAACTGCATTCAGCTCTTCCGCTGCACTCAGGCGGCGGGTTCCATCCAGCTCTGAAGCTCCGTCATGATTTCAACCCGCACCCCGGTATCGAGGGCGTTGAGTTCCTGATGGGCTTCCCGCACCACTGAAACACTCGGATCGCGAGCGGCCTTCGCAACGGCAGCAGAGCATGGATGCTCCGCTCCAAGCCTTGCAGAGACAATCGCATTGAGTGTCGTGAAAAAGCGGTCTTCGACTTCGATGTCCATAGCTTCCTCCACGCATCCGCCGAGTCTCAAATGGCCCGGTCTGTATTGCGGGAAAGGTTAAGCACGCTGACCTGATGGGTCAATCATGGATGCGCCTGCAACCCTGAATACGGGGTCACAAAGTATTGCTCTCCAATAAATGGAACCAAATTCACGCCCGGTGATAGGGCGCGCCGGCGAGGATCGATACTGCACGGTAAAGTTGTTCACTCACCATCACACGCACAAGCATGTGCGGCCAGACCATCGGCCCGAGAGACAGCCTGAAATCCGCTGCATCGCGAAATTCCCGCGTGAGGCCATCCGCGCCACCAATGACGAGCGCAAGATCGCGCACACCGGTATCCGCCCAGCGGCGCAGGGTGTCGGCGAAATCGGGAGAGGAGAGAGTGCGGCCGCGCTCGTCCAGCACCGCGGTAACGGCGCCCTTCGGAAGGGCCGATGCCAGAAGGCGCGCCTCTTCGGCCTGGCCACCGCCCTTTCTCGCCTCGACCTCTACCACCTGTACAGGCCCAATCCCGAGCGCACGCCCCGCCCGATCGAAGCGCGAAAGATAGTCTGAAATCATCTCGTTCTCCGGCCCGGCGCGAAGGCGCCCGACCGCGAGCAGTGTTATGCGCAAGGTCCCGTCCGGATCAGCGAGCGTCTGCGGACTTGGGCGGCTGCCACATCTTCTCGAGCTGGTAGAAATCGCGCACTTCCGGCCGGAACAGATGCACGATGACGTCGCCCGCATCGATGAGCACCCAGTCACCGGCTTCCTTGCCTTCAGTACGCACGGTCACACCATGCTCCTGCTTCAGGCGCTCGGCGAGCTTCTCGGCAATCGCGGAGACCTGACGCGACGAGCGGCCGGTAGCGATCACCATGTGATCGGCCATCTCGGATTTTCCTGCGAGGGGAATCGTCGTCACGTCTTCGGCCTTGTCGTCGTCGAGCGAGGCCTGGATCGTGGTCAGCAGCTCTGTGCTACTGGATTGTTCCGGAATCGGGTGAAACACCGCATCCGGGTTGGCGGTATCCACCGCCGTAGTATGCTGAGACAGCGCGGATTCCTCCGTTCATCGCGCCGCTCCTGCCCGGCGCCGGCCTATTCAATGTAGGACAGAACGGTTAATTTCTCAAGTGGCGCAACCGATCATGGTGAAGACCGCCCTGGCGGCGGGCGGAACGGCACCCGCATTCACGGATCACCCTGTCGTCGCCTGGTCGGCATCCGCCGCGCCGAGACGAACCGTCTCGACCTCCGCGGGCCGCTCATCCTGCTCCGGCCAATGCTTCATGTTGAAGACGGCACCCGTTTCACGGACCTCCCGGATGGCGTCGAGGGACACGTCGGCATAGACCCACCCGGCCTCGCCGACCTTGCCCTGGGCAATCACGCCGTCATCGGGAAATCCGCCGTCGGGCGGACCGTAGATCGCCGCGGCGCCGACATTCACATCTGCCGCTGCGAGCCATTTGGCATCACCGATCGTCGGGGCCTGCACCACGACGCACTGGCCTTCGAGCGCCCGCGCCATGGCGCCTATGCGCACCCGCCAGTAGCCCTGCATCGTATCGGTGCAACTCGGCACCAGGAGGATCTCCGCGCCGGCCTCGACAAGCCTGCGCGCCAGCAACGGAAATTCGGAGTCGTAGCAGATGAGGATGCCGATCCGGCCGAGCTCGGTGTCGAAGATGCGCAGGGCATCGCCGTGACCGATCCCCCATTCCTCGCGCTCGAAGCGCGTCATGATCATCTTGTCCTGATGACCGACCGAACCGTCCGGCGCGAAGAGGCGCGCCCGGTTGGCAGGCAGACGATCGGGCCGCCGGGCCGGCGCGGACCCTGCGCAGATATGGACACCGAACTCGCGCGCGAGTGAGGCGTGAAGACTGTCCACGTCCGGCAGGCGCGCCTGCACAGCTTCGATGGATCGCGCGAGATCGCCCGCGATTTCCGCCTCGGCGAGGCTCGCAAGCTCCATGGAGGCATATTCGGGAAAGACAAGCAGTTCGGCGCCCTGATCCCGTGCCGTCCGGGTCCAGACCCGCAGCTTGCCGACGTAATCGTTCCAACGGTTGTGCCAATCAATCGGATAGGCCGCGGCCGCAATCTTCATGGCTGATCCTCCCTCAGGCCGCGGATCCAGAACTGGAGCGGCTTTTCGGTTTCCACGGCATCGCCGTGATCCTTCCACCGGAAACTCGCGACAGCGCCGGGGAGCCTGGCATAGCCGCGATGGGTCCAGAATCCGTCGTGCGGCGTGTAGCCGGCCGGGCGTGCCGGATGGTCGTCGGCCCGGATCACCGCACAGAATGCCGACCAGTCGCGGCCCAGCGCCCGGGCATGCGCCTCACGGTGGTCAAAGAAGCGGCCGCCGATTCCGCGGCCGCGATATTCGGGAAGCAGGACCGACTCCGCGCAATAGAAGATGGTTTCGATCGGCATCGGCTGGTCTGCAAAGGCCCCGGCAAAGTCGTCGGCATGATCCTCCATCGGCGTGCCCGTCGAGGCTCCGACAAGCTGCGTGCCATCCCACGCGCCGACGACGATCGCACCGGGGCTGTCGCGATAGGCCGCGAGATAGCGGCGCTCGTACTCCATGTCGCCGTCGTAGAGATAGGGAAATTCCGCAAAGACGCGGATCCGGAGCGTGGCTACATCATCCAGATAGGCCTCGATCTCGGCCCGGCTCATCGGCGCGACGCGCAGCGTCATCGGTCATCCTCCCTGCCGCCGGGCTATCGCCGCCCTGCGCGGGGCGGACTCTCTCCGCTTCAGCCGCCGGGTGCAAGCCTCAGATCAACCTCGGCGGGACGTCCGGGCAGCGAGAGCCGCGACGCCACTCGCGCCTTCCGCGCAACGACCCGGCCCTTCGAGATCACGAAGCGCCGTTCGGCCCGGAGCCGGATTGCCTCGATCGGATCGCCCGCATCGAGCACGACGAGGCTTGCAATGGCGCCCCTCTCGAGCCCGTAGCCCTCAAGGCCGAGGATCGCCGCGTTCTCTTCCGTTACCATGGCAAAACAGGCGCGCATCTCCGCCGGGCTTGTCATCTGGGCGACGTGGAGCCCCATGAAGGCCACATCGAGCATGTCGGCCTTGCCGAGCGAATACCAGGGATCGAGGACACAGTCCTGCCCCCAGCCGACGCGGATGCCATGGGCGCGCATCTCCGGAACGCGCGTGAGGCCGCGCCGCTTCGGGTAGGTGTCGTGCCGTCCCTGCAGGACGATGTTGACGAGCGGGTTGGGAATGGCCGCGACACCGGCCTCGGCCATCAGCGGAAGGAGTTTCGAGACATAGTAGTTGTCCATCGAGTGCATCGAAGTCAGGTGGCTGCCCGACACCCTGCCCTCCAGGCCGAGCCGCGTTGTCTCGAAGATCAGCTGTTCGATATGTCGCGAGAGCGGATCATCGGTCTCGTCGCAATGCAGATCGACCGGAAGGCCGCGCGCATCGGCAATCTCGCAAAGCTCGGTGACGGAGGCGCGACCCTCCTCCATGGTCCGTTCGAAATGCGGAATGCCGCCAACGACGTCGACGCCGAGATCGAGCGCACGCAGAAGGTTCGCCCGCGCACGGGGATCGCGGTAGAAGCCATCCTGCGGAAAGGCGACGAGCTGAAGGTCGAGATAGGATCTCACGGTTTCCTTCACCGCGAGCAGCGCCTCAACGCCGACGAGGCGATCGTCGCAGACATCGACATGGCTCCGGATTGCGAGAAGGCCCTGGGACACGGCCCAGTCACAATAGGAAAGCGCCCGCTCCGCCACGGCCTCCGGCGTGAGCCGGGCCTTGAGTTCGCCCCAGAGCGCAATCCCTTCGAGCAGCGTCCCGGATGCGTTGATCCGCGGATTTCCCCAGGAGAGCGTCGCATCCATATGGAAATGAGGATCGACGAAAGGCGCGGAAACGAGACAGCCTGCCGCATCGAAGGTTTCTTGCGCCGGGGCGTCGATGGAGGGCGCGATCTCGGCAATCCGGCCATCCCGGATCGCGACGTCGGCCCGGCGCCCATCGGGCAGCACGCCCCCCTTCACGAGTATGTCGAGTTGCATCTGGCGCTCATACGGCTGGCAGGTTTGGCCCGTACAATGCGGGCTTGCCGCCTCTTGCGCAACGCTGCCGCCGGGCTCAGCCTTCGCCGGCCTCGCGCAGCGTCTCCAGCTCGAGCCATTCCTCCTCCGCCGCGGCGAGCGCTGTCTGTCGCTGAACAAGCGCTTCAGAGGCCTTGGCGAATTTCGCGGGCTCGCGGGTAAAAAGCGCGGGATCTGCCATGAGTTCCTCGAGCTTGGCGATCTCGGCTGCAAGCCGATCCATTTCCGCGGGAAGGGCCGCGAGCCGGTGCGATTGGGTGAAACTCAGGCCTTGCGCGCGAGGGGCCTGCGGCTTGGGCCTGGGCGCGGCCGCTTTCGGCTTCGCGGCGGCGGGCGCGGCTCTTGCCTCCGTCGCCGTTTCACCCCGCTGCGCGCGATAATCGCTCCACCCCCCGGCATAGAGCGTGGCGCGGCCATCGCCTTCCATCGCGATGGTCATCGTCGCGATCTGATCGATGAAATCCCGATCGTGGCTCACGAGCAGAACCGTGCCTTCGTAATCGGCGATCAGTTCGACGAGCAGATCGAGCGTCTCCACGTCGAGATCGTTGGTCGGTTCGTCGAGCACGAGCAGGTTCGTTTCCCGCGCCATGAGCCGCGCAAGCAGGATGCGCGCCTTCTCGCCGCCGGAAAGCGCCGAGACCGGGCCACGCGCCTGCGCCTCGTCAAAGAGAAAATCCTTCAGGTAGCCCACGACATGACGCGGCCGCCCGCGCACCATGACCTGGTCGCCGCGCCCGGAAACACCGATTTCCGAATCGCCGTTGAGCGTCTCCCAGAGCGTCGCGTCCGGATCGAGCGCCGCACGGTTCTGATCGAAGACGGCCATTGAGAGGTTCGTGCCGAGCCGCACCCGCCCGCTGTCAGGGGAGAGTTCGCCGGTGAGCATCTTGAGGAGCGTGGTCTTCCCGACCCCGTTCGGCCCCACAAGCGCCACGCGATCCCCGCGCTGCACCTTGATCGAGAAATCCTTCACGATCGTGCGGCCACCGAACGCCTTGGAGATGTCGTCCGCCTCGACGACAAGCTTTCCGGATGGAGCCGAGCCTTCGAATTCCATCCGCGCCGTGCCCAGACGCTGGATCTGGGCCCTGCGCTCGGTCCGCATCTCCGCAAGCCGCCGCACCCTGCCCTGATTGCGCTTGCGGCGCGCGGAGATCCCCTCGACCGCCCAGCGCCCCTCGGACTTGATGAGCCTGTCGAGCTTGTGGCGCGCGACATCCTCTTCCTCATATGTCTTGTCGCGCCATTCCTCGAAGGCGGAAAACCCTCGATCGAGGCGACGCACCTCGCCCCGGTCAACCCAGAGGGTCCGGTCGGTGAGGTTGCGCAGGAACGCCCGGTCATGGCTCACGCAGACGAAGGCCGCACGGCTCTCGCGAAGATGCGCCTCGAGCCAGGCGATGGCCTCGATGTCGAGGTGGTTCGTCGGCTCGTCGAGCAGCATGAGATCCGGGGCGGAGGCAAGGATCTGCGCCAGTGCGGCCCGCCGCCGTTCGCCGCCCGATGCGCGCGCAGGATCGATCGCGGCGTCGAGCTTCACGCCCTCCATGGCGATCTCCGCACGCCAGTGCTCGGCCGGATCGAGACCCGCGGAGGCAAAATCCCCGAGCGTCGCGAAACCGGCGAAGTCGGGATCCTGCGCCATGTAGCCGACGGCGCGGCCCGGCTGAAGAAAGCGCTCGCCCGTGTCGGGCTGCACGCGGCCCGCCATCATCTTCATCAAGGTCGACTTGCCAGACCCGTTCCGTCCCACGAGCGCAATGCGCTCACCGGGATGCACGGCAAGCGCGGCGCCGTTCAGCAGAGGCGTTCCGCCGAAGGTCAGGCTGATATCGTTCAGGGTCAGGATCGGGGGCTCGGCCATGTCGCGACGCCCTAGAACGCCGGCAGGCAGGCGTCAACATGCATCGCTTGCGGCGGCGATGCCGAAGCCATCTGGACATCGTTTATTCGTTACCGCTTTCTTAACTCGATGCCGCAAATTGTACCCGTCCAGACGACTCGGGCTTGCGCAAACCCGCAGGGCAGATCTTCTATGCGTTGCAAGAGGGCGCATGTTCCAGGGACTGAGAGATTCAGAGGCGGTACGGAAACGCACGCATTTTCTGCGGCGCGGCCTGTTCGTGATCGGCATCATCTTTGCCGGCGGCTTTGTGGCCTTCTGGGTGCTCTTCGGTGATCTTCGGCGGCTGGAAACACGGCTCACGACGCAGAACACTGCGCTTCTCACCGAGATGCTCCACTTCGAGCGCGCGACCGGCTACGGCGGTTTCATCCATAATTTCAAGAACGCGGTCCTGAGGCCGCAGGAAACCGATTATCTCGACGGAGCCACCCGGAATCTCGCGGATGCGCTCGACGCGCTTGCCGGCATCCAGGATCTCGCCCGGGCGACCGGAACGGACATCGACCTGACGCCAACGCGGGAGACCCTTCTGCGCTATGGAAGCATGATCGAAATCCTCCGCAGCACTCCGCCCGGAACGCTGACCGCACGCGAGCTCGATGCGCTCGTCCGGGTCCCTGACATCGAAGCCATCCGAAACCTCTCCGAGTTGGTGGCGTCAGCGCGGCTCAGCGTCTATGCGCGCCTTGACCAGATCGAAACGCGGATCCTGCGACTGAGCCTGTTCGCGGCCGCGGCGAGTTCGGCACTGCTTGCGGGCTGGATTGTCGTGCTTGCAATCCTGCGGCGGCGCGAGACGGATGCGCTCTTTGCCATCGAGGCGGCAAGTGCCCGCGTTCAGATGGTGCTCGATACGACGACAAACGGCATTATTGCTCTCGACAACAACCGGCAGATCGTCACCGCAAACACCGTGGCCCGGCAGATGCTCGGTCTCGCGGACGGGCCATTCCCCTACCCATGGCCTGATACCATCACCTTCCTTCGCGCCGAGGATCTGCAGCCGCTTGATGCCTCCGCGGATCCGATCCGCCGGGCGCTCGCGGGAGAACGCCTGCGCGGAGAGATCAACCTGATAACCAGGGGCGACAGCACGACGATCCGTTACGTGCGCCTCTCGAGCGGGGAGACCACCACACCCCGCGGCAACGAACGGCCCGATGTTCCGATCCGCGTGGTGATCGTGCTCGACGATGTCACCGAACAGGAAACGAACCGGCAGAAGTTCGAGCGCGCAAGTCGCCTCGATGCGCTCGGCCAGCTCACCGGCGGCATCGCGCATGATTTCAACAACATTCTTGCCGCGATCATGTATTCGCTCGAGCTCTCGCTTGCCGACCCTCTTCCGGGCAAGACCCGCGAATGGCTGGAGCGGGCAAAGAACTCGGTCAAGCGCGGGGCCGATCTCTCCCGCCGGCTGCTTGCCTTCGCCAAGCGCAATCCTGCCCTGGCCAGCACCAAGCCCGTCGTGGAAGTCCTGCGCGAGATGAAGTTGCTCGTCCGGCCGACAATCGAGGAAGCCGTCGAGATCGTGATCGAATGCCCCGACGAGAGCCTCGCGGTCCATTGTGACCAGGGGCAGCTCGAGAACGCGCTGCTCAATCTCGTGCTCAACAGCCGCGATGCCATCCTTCAGGGAGAAACCGGCGACCGCATCCTGATCTCTGCCCGCGCCGTGGAACGCCCGGACCAAAAGGGCATGACCGGGTATGAAACCGGCACGGCCTTCGGCGACCTCGTCGGCGGGGCGCGCGCAGGCGGTAATCACCAGCGCTATGTCGAGATCTCGGTGACCGACAACGGGCGCGGCATGACCGATGAGGTGAGGCGCCGTGCCATCGACCCGTTCTTCACCACCAAGGGCAGCACCTCCGGCAGCGGTCTCGGGCTCTCGATGGTCTACGGCTTCATCGAACAGTCCGAAGGGGAGCTCCGCATCTATTCGGAGGTGGGCCACGGCACGACAATCCGGATGCTTCTGCCCCGCGGGCTCTACGAGGGCGATCGGGACAACCCGGCGGAGCGCCTTCCGGTGCCGATGGGCCGGTCCGAGCGACTGCTGATCGTGGAAGATGATACGAGCCTCCTCGCGATCATGCAGGAGATGGTGACCGCGATCGGCTACCGTCATGTCTCGGCGACCTCAGGGCGCGCGGCGCTCGACCTGATCGACGCGGGCGAGGAGTTCGATCTCCTTCTTACCGACATCGTGATGCCCGGCGGTATGGGGGGCTACGACCTTGCCCGCCGGGTCCGCGATCGGCGCCCGGATGTGCCGATTGTCTACATGTCGGGCTATGCCGGCCTCTCGCAGACCAGCATGGGCGGTGTCGTCGCTCCCTCGATCCAGAAGCCTTGCTCCGCGGCTGATCTCGCCCGCGTACTGAGATCCGGCCTCAACGGTGCGCGCGGGACCTGAGCCGCCCTTGTCACCCGCTCGGCCACGTCATAGAACCCTCCGGCACGTATCTTTCCGGGACCGATTGGCCGCCAGATGCTCAGATCTTTTCGAAACAAGCGCTCCAGCGTACTGGTCTGGATCCTCATGGTCCTGCTCGTGGTCGGCCTCGCCGGTTTCGGCATCGGTGTCGGGGGTGGCCTCACGACCCAGGACGTCGCCCGCGTCGGCGACCAGAAGATCACGGCGGACCAGTACGGCCGGGCCGTCGATCAGCAGATTCGCCGTATCTCGGCACAGATCGACCGCAATCTCACGATGTCCGAGGCGCGCCAATATGGCATCGACCGGCTCGCCCTCATCCAGCTCGTGAACGACGCGGCACTTGATGGCGAGGCCGAGCGGATCGGTCTCTCCGTCGGGGATGACGCCGTGCGTGATGAGCTTCGCCAGATCCCTGCCTTCCAGGGCAGCGACGGCTTCGACCGGGCCGCGTATCTCTACAGCCTCGAGCGGATCGGCATGAATGCCGGTGAATTCGAGGAAGACATCCGCCGCGAACTCGCGCGCGGGCTGCTGGCAACGAGCGCCGCATCTGCGGCCGCCATGCCCGCCGCGGCCACGGATGTGATCCTCGAATATGTCGGAGAAATGCGCAGCTTCGGCTGGATCACACTCGACGAGAGCATGCTCGATACGTCGATCCCCGAGCCGGACGAGGCCGCACTTGCCGCCTTCCATGACGCCCACGCCGAGACCTATACCCGTCCGGAGACGCAGAAGATCACCTATGCGATCGCGTCGCCGGAACGCATCGCCGCGAACATCGAGGTCCCCGAGGACGAGCTTCGCGCCGCCTACGACTCCGGCAAGGCTCGTTTCACCACGCCGGAGCGTCGGCTTCTCGACCGCATCGGCTTCCGCACGAACGCCGACGCCGCCGAAGCCAAGTCACGGATCGATGCCGGCACCGCGACCTTCGACGAGATCGCCGAGGAACGCGGGCTTTCTGCCGCCGACACCGATCAGGGGCTCGTGGAAGCAAGCGCCCTGCCAGCGGATGCGCGCGAGGCTGTCTTCGGCCCCGCCGAACCGGGCATCGTCGGTCCGGTTCCCTCGCCGCTCGGGCCGTCGCTCTATCGGATCAACGCGATCCTCGCCGCTCAGGTGACGCCCTTCGAGGACGCGCGCGAGACGCTCCGCCAGGAGCGCGCGCAAGCCGAGGCGCAGCGGCAGATCCACGACGATCTCACCCATATCGAGGATCTGATCGCGGGCGGCGCGACGCTCGAGGAAATCGCCGACGAGACGGTGATGCAGCTCGACAAGATGGACTACACCGAGATCTCGACCGATCCGGTGGCCACGGACCCTGCCTTCGGCAAGGCGCTCCAGGATGCGCGCGAGGGCGAGGAGACGGATCTTGTCGAACTCGCCGACGGCTCCTACCTGAGCCTGCGCGTGGATGCGGTCGAACCGCCTGCAGTGATCCCGCTCGACGAGATCCGTGATCAGATTGCCGCCGACTGGCGCTCGGCGGAACTGACGGCCGCGCTCGGCCAGAAGGCTTCCGCGCTTCAGGACGAGATCGCCGGCGGCAGGAGCCTGAGCGATATCGCAACCGAACTCGGCACCGAGCTGCACGACGCCGGCCCGATGGCACGGAGCGACACGCTTGCCGAAACGCCGCCGCGCCTTGTCGCCGACATTTTTGCCGCGGACGCCGACGGCACGGTCGTCGTCGATGACGTGAACCGTGTGATCCTCGCCCAGCTCACCGAAATCGCGCCGCCTGACCCGACGGACGAGCGCCTCGCAAACCTGCGCACCTCCGTGTCAGCCCAGTTCGCCCAGCAGGCACATGACGACCTGCGGGAGCTCTACACCACGGCGCTTCGTGACGAGGCCGGGGTGCGCCTCAATCAGAGCGTGATCGATTCCACCCTCGACCGTTTCCAGTGACAGCCAGATGAACCTCTTTCCCAGCGCAGACGCATTCGCCACAGGTTTCGAGGCCGGCCGGAATCAGGTCGTCTGGACCCGGCTCGTCGCTGATCTCGATACTCCCGTCTCCCTGATGCTGAAGCTCACCGAGGCGCGCGAGAACAGCTTTCTGCTCGAAAGCGTCACCGGCGGCGAGATCCGCGGCCGCTACTCGATCATGGGCATGAAGCCCGACCTGATCTGGCAGTGCCGGGGAGAGAGCGCCCGGATCAACCGCTCGGCCCGCTTCGATGCCGATGCCTGGAGCGACGAGACGTCCGATCCCCTCGATAGCCTGCGCGGCCTCATCGCGGGATCCCGGATTGAACTTCCCGAAGAACTGCCGCCGATGGCCGCCGGCCTCTTCGGCTATCTCGGCTACGACATGATCCGCCTTGTCGAGCATCTGCCGAACATCAACCCCGATCCGCTCGGCCTGCCGGATGCGGTGATGATCCGCCCCTCCGTGATCCTGATCGTCGACGGTGTGAAGGGCGAGGTCACCATCGTGAGTCCGGCCTGGGCGAATTCCGGCCTCTCGGCGCGCGCAGCCTACGCGCAGGCCGCCGAGCGCGTGATGGACGCGGTGCGCGATCTCGATCGCACCCCGGTTTCGGCAGGCGACGCACGGAGCGTGCCGGCGGACGTCCAGCCAGTTTCGAACACGACGCCGGCCGAATACAGCGCCCTCGTCGAGAAGGCGAAGGAATACATCGTTGCCGGTGACATCTTCCAGGTTGTCCCGTCGCAGCGCTGGGCCCAGCCCTTCGCCCTGCCGCCCTTCTCGCTCTACCGGGCGTTGCGACGGACGAACCCCTCGCCCTACATGTTCTACTTCAATTTCGGCGGATTCCAGGTGATCGGGGCCAGCCCCGAAATTCTCGTGCAGGTTCAGGGCAGCCGCGTGACCATCCGCCCGATTGCCGGCACGAGACCGCGCGGCGCGACCCCCGCCGAGGATCTTGCCAACGAACAGGATCTTCTCGCCGATCCCAAGGAGCGCGCAGAGCACCTCATGCTGCTCGATCTCGGTCGCAACGATGTCGGCAGGGTCGCACGGATCGGCACGGTCGATCCCAACGAGCAGTTCATCATCGAGCGCTACAGCCACGTGATGCACATCGTCTCCAACGTGAACGGCGAGCTGGCCGAGGGTGAGGATGCGCTTTCCGCACTGCTTGCCGGGCTGCCGGCCGGAACCGTCTCCGGCGCGCCCAAGGTCCGCGCCATGGAGATCATCGACGAGCTCGAGACCGAGAAGCGCGGTGTCTATGGCGGTGGCGTGGGTTATTTCTCCGCCGGCGGCGACATGGACATCTGCATCGCGCTCCGCACCGCGGTGGTGAAGGATGACACGCTCTATGTCCAGGCGGGCGGTGGCGTCGTCTATGACAGCGTGCCGGAGGCCGAGTTCCAGGAAACGGTCAACAAGTCGAAAGCGCTGTTTCAAGCCGCAAAGGATGCGGTGCTGTTTCTGGGCACACGCGCGGGCGGCAACTGAAGCCGCCCGCCCTTCGCCAGCTTCAGGCGAAGCGCATCACTTCCGCCTCGATCTCGCCGATCACGCTGTCGAGCAGCGCAGGATCCTCGCATTCGCCCATGATCCGCACCAGCGGCTCCGTGCCCGACTTGCGGATCACCAGCCGCCCGCAGCCATTGAGCCGCGCCTCACCCGCCTTGATCGCGGCCTGAACGCTTGCAGCTTCGAGCGGCGCCGCCCCCTTGTGGTAGCGCACATTGGTCAGCACCTGCGGATAGGCGGTGAAGACGCGCGCGAGCTCGCTCGCAGGACGCCCGGTCTCGACCATGGCCGCCAGGAACTGCAGCCCCGCGATCAGACCGTCACCCGTGGTGACATGATCGGTCATCACGATATGCCCCGACTGCTCGCCGCCGAGGTTGTAGCCGCCGCGGCGCATTGCCTCGACCACATAGCGATCCCCGACAGCCGTTCGCAGCAGGCGGAGCCCCTTCCCGCTCAGGTGGCGCTCGAGGCCGAGGTTGGACATGACGGTCGCAACCAGCGTGTTCTGCGCAAGCTGCCCTGCCGCAGCCCAGCGCTCGGCAATCAGCGCCATGAACTGATCGCCATCGGCGAGCGTGCCGTTCTCGTCAATGATGAGGACACGGTCGGCATCTCCATCAAGACAGATGCCGAGATCGGCACCATGGGCACAGACCGCCTCCATCGCGGCCTGCGGGCGGGTCGATCCGCAATCCTTGTTGATGTTGTAGCCGTTGGGATTGACCCCGATCTTCACCACCTCGGCACCGAGCTCCCAGAGCACTTCCGGAGCCGTCCGGTAGGCCGCACCGTTGGCGCAATCCACCACGATCTTCAGCCCGTCGAGCCGCAGCCCGCGGGGCACCGTGGTCTTCGCGTATTCCATGTATCGCCCGCGGCCATCGTCGATCCGGGTCGCCTTGCCGATCTCCGAAGGTTCGGCGAGCCCGGGCGCCTCCGCCATTGCAGCCTCGATCGCCTCCTCGGCGGCATCCGACAGCTTGAACCCGTCAGGCCCGAAGAACTTGATGCCGTTATCCTCGTAGGGATTGTGCGAGGCGGAGATCATCACGCCGAGATCGGCGCGCATGGAGCGCGCGAGCAACCCGATTGCAGGCGTCGGCACCGGCCCGACGAGAAAGACATCCATGCCCACGGAGGTAAAACCCGCGGTCAGCGCGTTTTCAAGCATGTAGCCCGAACGGCGTGTGTCCTTCCCGATCAGCACCCGGTGTCCGTGATCGCCGGTGCGGAAATACCGCCCTGCCGCCTGCCCCAGCCGCAGTGCAAGATCCGCGGTCATGGGATGATCGTTGGCCCGCCCACGTATACCGTCGGTGCCAAAAAACTGCCGTGCCATGTGCCTCAAGCCTCCTGGGTGAACCCGTTCAGGGCCTCCCAGAGAGACACGGCCTGCCGGGTTTCTGTCACATCATGAATACGTAGCACCTGCACGCCCTGCCGCAAAGCTTCGAGCGCCACGGCGATCGACCCCGGCATCCGCCGATCGGGCGCGGCCTCACCCGCAATCGTACCGATGAAGCGCTTGCGCGACACCCCGAGCAGGATCGGGCAGCCGAGCCCGTGAAAGATCGAGAGATTGCGCAGCAGGACAAGGTTGTGCTCCAGCGTCTTGCCGAAGCCTATGCCCGGATCGACCAGGATCCGGGAGCGCGAAATGCCCGCAGCCTCGGCTGCCCGAACCATGCCCTCCAGGGCGTGATAGACCTCGAGCAGGACGTCATCGTATTCCGGCGCGTCCTGCATCGTCTTCGGATCGCCGCGGGCATGCATGAGACAGACAGGCATGCCACGCTCGGCTGCGAGACCGAGACTGTGGGCGTCATGCGTGAGGGCCGACACATCGTTGAAGAGATCCGCCCCGACCTCGAAGGCCGCGCGCGCAACAGCGGCCTTGCGCGTATCGACCGAAACCGGAGCGGCAATTCCACCGGCCCGAAGCGCACGGATCACCGGCACCACGCGGGCGATTTCTTCCGCTTCGGGAACCTCGTCCGCCCCGGGCCGGGTCGACTCCCCGCCGATGTCGATGATGTCCGCCCCACCCTCGACCACACGATGCGCCTGGGCGAGCGCATCCTCGAGCGCGAGATGCCGCCCGCCATCGGAAAAGCTGTCCGGCGTCACATTGAGAATGCCCATGAGGCGCGGCCGCTCGAAGCCAAGGCCACAGATCTGCGCGCGAGGCGCGGTAAGGCGCAGCCGCACGGTTTCGGGAAGGACCGAAACCGGCGCGAACTTTGGTGCCTGACCGAATTCATGCAGCGCGACACTGTCGAACCAGAGCGGCCCTCCGGCCAAGGACAGCGCCTCGGGCGGCCTCGGTCCGTTGCTCCGGACCAGAGGGCGGAAGCAGATCGGCATCATGCGCGTTCCGGCTCCGCCCCCAGAACCTGCCGCACCAGCCCCGGCAACTCGTCGAAATGCTCGAAGATCGCCACGGCGGGCAGGCTGTCGAGCGGCACGTGGCAGTAGCCCCTGGCATGGAGCAGAAAGGGAACTCCGGCCGCCGCTGCGGTTGCGGCATCTGTCTCGCTGTCACCGACATAAACCACTGGCCCCTCCGGAAGCTGATCCGCGGCATGCCAGAGCATGGCCGGATCCGGCTTCAGGACATCGAGGCTGTCGCCACCGGTAAACCCATCGACGGGCGGTCGCAGATCGAGCGCGGTCAGGATCGCCTCGGCCGGTGCGTTGGATTTCTGCGTGCAGACGGCGAGCCCGTGGCCATCCGCCGCGAGGGCGGCAAGCGCATCGCGAACGCCCGCATAGGCCTCGGTACCGGTCACGGGATCGGCAAAGTAGATCTCGCGATATCGCGCAAGGCAAGCCTCATGACCCACGCCCGGCACGCCGCCCGTGGCCGCGAGCACCCGTTCGACAAGCTTGGAGATCCCGTTGCCGACAAATCCCATCACCTGCGCTGGCGGCAACGGATCACGGCCGAGTTCCGCGAGCAGCGCATTCGCCGCGGCGGCGAGGCTCGGCACCGAGTCAACCAGCGTGCCGTCGAGGTCGAAAACGATCCGGGCCATTACCGGCCAACCTTGCTGAAACAGAACACGACTTCAGACTCCCCAAGCCATTTCACGGACAGAGTGCAAGAAGGGCTCTCGGCTTCCAGATAGATCGCAGTGCCTCAGCGCCCCTTCAGCCAAAGCACGTAGGCCCGGAGGGAGTTCGGGGCAATACCTCCTTTGGCCGCTATCGCTTCTCGAGGTGCGCGCGTGTCACGACCCAGGGCAGTGGCATGACAGAAGGCAGGTCAAACCGCCTTCCACTTGATCGAGCAGCCGATCGATGCTGTCTGAGCCTCCGGGCCATGGCCGGTCTCAGCAACCTGGCGCATGGCCGGGTAGAGCTCCCGTCTTGCGTCCGGTTTGGCCCTGCGGCCGCTGTCATCGAGCTGGCCGCGATACTGCAACTCGAGATCCGCGTTGAAGCCGAAGAAATCCGGCGTGCACTCCGCGCGATAGGCGCGCGCCACGACCTGATCCGCATCGTGCAGATAGGGAAAGGAGAAGCGATGCGCCCGCGCGAACTCGCCCATCTTCTCGAAGCTGTCCGCAGGATAGGCCGAGGCATCATTGGAGCAGATCGCCGCGACGCCAATACCGAGAGCCTTCAGATCCTCGGCTTCCGCCCTCAGCTTGTCGGCAATTGCCAGCACATAGGGACAATGGTTGCAGATGAACATCAGCAGGAGCCCCTTCGGCCCCTTCAGGTCCTCGAGACGCCAGAGCCGGCCTTCGGTATCCGGCAACGCGAACCCAACGGCCCTCCAGCCGAAATCGCAGACAGGTGGGATGGCGGCCATGGGAAGCTCCTATCCTGCGGCGGCAAGACGGACGAGCTCTTCCGGCGCTCGGGCGTGGCAATCAATCTCGTCTTCGTCATCACCGAACTCCGCTTCTCCAAGGAGAAGCAGTTCGCCACCGATTTCCTGTGCGAGCCACGCCGCAAGCCCGGCCGGATCGCTTGCATCGGGCAGATCCGCGGCCTTTGCCCCGGCCAGCATATCGTCGGGAGCCCAGATCGGCTTGATCCCGCTCGCAAGCGCCCATTCGATCTCGGCCCGTGTCGTGGCTACCTGGAACCGCGGATCATGGTCCGTAAGGGCCCACGCCGCCTGTTCCACCGCCAGCAGCCCGATCCTGAGCTGGGCATTGCTGGCCGGCGACGGCTGTGGGACCAGAGGAGCAACACAGATCACGCAGGGATAGGTCCACTCCGCGAGCGCATTGCACCAGTCATTTCCCCGCAAACCCGATAGCGTCGAGGCAGGCAGGTAGGCAACGAAAGGTCTGGGTCCGGCGCGCAGTTCGAGCGGCGCCTGCCGGACATTCATCAGTCGTCGCGGCTCCGGGATCGCCCGGCGCCGCTTGATCTCGACACCGGCGGCGCCCATCTCGCCACCCAGCTTTTCGACCTGAACGCGGACCTGCACGGCACGCGCATCCGCCAGACACGCCCTCGCCACGCCTTCGGCGAGCGCCTCGATCAGGGGAAACGGCCCCTTCTCCAACACACTGTCAATTGCATCGACGATCGTGCGGTAGGACAGCACGTGCTCCATCGCATCCGTCTCGGAAGCTGCGCTGTGCACCACTTCCAGAACGATGTTGAAACGCACGGTAACGGCATCCGCCTCGCCCGACGTCGCATTGCCGATATGGGCCTCCCGGAGGAACTCGCGTACGGAAATGCGATCCAGAGAGCCTTCCATCGGCAGAACTCGCGAACTCACGTCCGGAAGACCGAAACTGCTCAGGAATTCGTCCATGGATCCTCCGGGGTGCTGGCGCAGACACGAGAACACATCATCACGAAATGTGAACGTATTGCAACTCTCGCAGGCATCCCGCCAGCTCCGGATCCCACCTCAGGGCAACGGAAGCCCGGGACGGGCCGGATCGAGGCGAAGAGCACCGGCGTCTTCAGGCAGATCCGCAGCCGCTTCGGCTGAAGCGATCAGCAGCCGCCCGTCCAGTCGCCGAGACAACCAGTCCGCAAGCGCAACCGGGCGCGATGCGTCCGGTGCCGCGGGATCCCGTGCCGCCTCGATCATCCGCGCGGGCGCCCATATCGGATGCAGCCCGGCCTCTATCGCCCAGTCGAGCTCGGTCCGCGATGCAACCACCTCGAAGCGCGCATCCCGGTCCGCCAGGGCCAGCGCCGCCTGTTCGATCTCGAGATAGCCGATGCGCCGCGACTTGTTGCTGCGCGCCGCCGCGACAGGCTGGTCCGCCCCGATGCAGATGATCACTGGCCGGCTGCAGGTCACCACGGCATCGAGCCACGCCGCCGCCCGCGGGCCATCGAGAGCATCCCGGCCAAGAAACAGTACATCGGCATGGCTCGGCGGCGCATCGGGCTCCGGCGCGCGCGCATGCAGACGCGGCGTCTCGGCCCCGATCTGGCTGCGGACGATTTCCACCCCGAGCGCCCCGGGAATCCGGTCGAGCTTCTCGACACGGACAAACGCGCGGAGCACCCGAATATCTGCAAGGCAGCCGCGCGCGATGCGCTCCGCGAGCGTTTCCAGAAGGTCGAGGCGCTCGGCGTCGAGAATGCGATCGATCGCAGAGGTGATCGTGTCGTAGGAAACCACCTGATCGACATCGTCGGCCACGGCCGCAGCGTGCTGCATGACCTCGAGCACCACGTTGAACCGCAACCGCTGCTCGACGCCACGCTCGCTGGCAAAGGCTCCGATCTCGGCAAGACGCACATAGTCCCGCACGGAGATCCGGTCGGTCAGCACTCCGGAATGCGTAGCAGACGCACGCAGATGCAGTGCGCCGAAGACAGTCTCGGTATCATCCATGGCAGGTCCACCCTTCAACCAGGCCCCATTGGAGCGAAGGGGGTGCTGGCGTCAACCCTGCCCGGCTGCAATCGCGCTGAATTCTGGCCGCATTAACGGGGAAAGAACCTTCCCCGAGCAGACTGCGCCCACGAAACCCGGCCCCTTGCCCTCCTGGGCGTTTGCAGGGCCGATATCGGGAGGGAGCACCATGCGCAATCAACACGCCTGGATCCTGAGTCTGGCGATAGCTCTCATGGGGGTGCTGCCGGGCCTCGCCTCCGCAGGAGATCCGGTTCCGAAGCGCCTCGATCAGCCGATATCCACCGCAACGCCGGACCAGAAACTCTTCAACGAGGCCGTCCTGCTCTTCTCCAACGCGGCGCGGAAGCAGCATGGCCGGCCGCCGCTCGAAGCGGACCCGCGCCTCGCAAAGGCCGCAAGCGACCATGCCCGCAACATGGCGCGCCTCAAGACACACAGCCATGTCCTGCCGGTGCGCGGGCAAAAGGACCTGAAGCAGCGGATGAAGCGGCAGGACGTCGACTTTCGGCTTGCCGCAGAAAACATCGCCATGGACAAGGTCTACCGCCTGCTCGGCCGACCGATTTCGGTCAACCACTCCGGCTGCGCCTTCACCTATGGGGACACGCGGGAAAACGTCCCCATCCACACCTACGCGAGCCTCGCCCAGCAGGTCGTGGACCGCTGGCTCAAATCGCCGAAGCACCGGAAATCGCTGCTATCGAGCAAGTTCGTGCGCCTCGGGGCCGGGATCGGTGTGGATCCCAACGGCCCGGCCTGCGGCGATTTCTACCTTGTGCAGGATTTCGCCGACTGAAGACCTAGCGGGAGGCGGTCTGCGTCGGCAGGCGATAGAAGAGGTGGTGACCGATCGCGGCGGTCTTGGTCATCTGGCGGGCCCAGCCGGGGCGGACATGCAGCGCGTGGAAATGCGTGGCGCCATCCGTGACCGTGCGCGGCCGACCCGCGATCATCGCCGCGGCGAGCTTGCCAGCCCGCTCGCGCGCTTCCCCGTCGCGCATCATGTCGCTGCGGCCGTCGCAGGCGTAGGAGAACTGGCAATCCCTGCGACCCTTCACCACCCCCTGGTGCGTGACACCACAGATCGTGTCGGGATAGCGCGGCGAATCGACGCGATTGAGAATGACCTCGGCAACCGCGACCTGCCCGGGAACGGGTTCGCCACGGGATTCGAAATAGATCGCCTGCGCTAGGCAGTTCCACTGCTGATCGCCCTTCACGCTCGGCAGCGCGTCGATCGCCGAAGCGGTCTTCAGCGGCCGAAGGGACAGGAGATCGGTGGCAACGCTGCGGCTCGCCATCGTCACGTGAGCCGTGTTCTGCGCACGCGGACGCGGACGGAGCACCGCGACATCCTCATCATGGTTCCGCGCGAGCGCGGCGAGAATGCCGGAATAGGGCATCGCCCCTGAAATCGCTTCAGCTTGGGCCGGACGCGTGACGGACATCTGGGGAAGGAGGGAAAGCGCCACCGCACAACAGCCGATCAGCGCCGAACAACGTAAAAACCGAGTAAACCGCAATATTATGTCCCCACTCCATCATCGGCCCCCATATAGGGCCGCATCCCAGCCTTGCTGCACCGCAGCATGATTTTCGTTCACGCTGGAATTGGCAGATGGAGAGGGTGTGAGTCCACGTTTGCGGCACGGACAAGCGGATTCTCGCGCATTTTACGCGTTTACCAACTTTATCCTCGACCCGGAACTATGTCTATTTACAGATTTTTTACGATTCTCTGTATCGCCTCCCGCGCGGGCGTCGCAAGACGCGCGATCGCGGTGAACGACTCGTCGATACAAGTCAGTTGCGATTGAATCGCAGCAAGACCGACTATTCCATATGATTCGACCAGACGTGACTCGGCCCAGCTCCGGGCTTGTGCCTGCCGCTTGCGGTTGAAATCACCACTTGCAGCGCGCGTATTGGCGAGATCCGAGATCAGATCGAGCGCGGCATCGAGCCCCTCGCCCGTCTGCGACGACACGATGGCCACGGACGGCAGCACACCGTCCTCGACCGAGAGCGACAGCGCCCCCCGGACATCCGCCGCCGCGCGCCGCGCGACCGGCCCCATGTCGCCCTTCGTCACGAGCACGACGTCGGGCACCTCCATGACACCGGCCTTCATGAACTGAAGCGCATCACCGGAGCCCGGCTGCGCACAGAAGACAACGAGATCGGCACAATCGGCAATTTCTGTCTCGGACTGCCCCACCCCGACCGTTTCGACAATCACCCGGTCAAACAACGCCCGCATGAGAACCGCGGCAGGGAAGGTCAGATCGGCAAGACCTCCGAGCCGCCGCCGCGCCGCCATGGAGCGCACGAAGACGCCCGTATCCTCCGGGTCGGTCTCGATGCGCGTCCGATCCCCGAGCAGAGCGCCGCCGGATCGCCGGGAAGACGGATCCACCGCGATCACCGCGACCGTCTCGCCGCGCACGCGCATGCGGGCAATGAAGGCATTGGTCAGCGTCGATTTTCCGACGCCAGGCGGGCCGGTAAGCCCCAGGACCACCCCTTTCGGTGCCGCCGCCGCCGCATCGAGCAACGCCGCAAGCGTCGGATCCTCGGGTGCGGATTCAAGCGCCGAAAGCACACGGGCAAGCGCCGCCTTGCCGCCCGCAGCGAGCGCGGAAAGATCGCCGGGAAGTGGTTTCATCGTCTTGTTTCGCCGGACTCCATGGATGAGCGCGACAGAAGCGTCGCCTGAGCCGCCGCCAGCCGTGCAATCGGCACACGGAAGGGCGAGCAGGAGACATAGTCGAAGCCCGCCACTTTGCAGAACCGCACAGAGGACGGATCGCCACCATGTTCGCCACAAAGCCCGAGCGTCAGACCCGGGTTTGTCGCCCGTCCGCGTCTCGCCGCGATCAGCATGAGCTCGCCCACACCCTCCACGTCGAGCGTATGGAACGGATCCTCGGGAAAGACCCCCTGGTTGACGTAGTCGCGCATGAAGCGCCCGGCATCGTCGCGCGACAGCCCGTAGGTCATCTGCGTCAGGTCGTTGGTGCCGAAGGACAGGAAGGCGGATGTCGCTGCGAGATCGCCCGCGCGGAGTGCCGCGCGCGGCGTCTCCACCATGACCCCGAGCTTGTAGGTCAGTTCCGCCCCCTGCTCGCGCTGGACATCCTCCGCAATCGCATCGATCCGGCGCTTCACGAGTTCCACTTCACGATTGGCGGAAACCAGAGGGATCATCACTTCAGGCACCACCGGTGCGCGCGAATCGCGGTTGACCTCGATGGCGGCCTCGAAGATCGCACGTGCCTGCATGTCGTAGATCGCGGGCATGGTGATCCCGAGCCGCACGCCCCGCATGCCAAGCATCGGGTTCACCTCCGAAAGTTCGCGCGCACGCGCCGTGATCTGAGCGACCGGCAAGCCCATTGCCTCGGCAAACTCCGCGATCTCCTCGGGCCCGTTGGGCAGGAATTCGTGCAGCGGCGGGTCTAGCAGACGGATCGTCACCGGCAATCCGCGCATGATGTCGAAAATCTCGACGAAATCCGCGCGCTGCATCGGCAGGAGCCGGTCGAGTGCTGCCTGGCGCTCGGTATCGGAATTGGCGAGGATCATCTCGCGCATCACCGCAATCCGGTTCTCGTCGAAGAACATGTGCTCGGTGCGGCAAAGCCCGATTCCGTCCACCCGGAACTCCCGCGCGGTGCGCGCATCCGAGGGCGTGTCGGCATTCGCCCGCACGCCGAGGTCGCGCACCGTGTCGGCCCAGTCGAGCAACTCGGAAAACGCTCCGCCGAGTTCGGGCGCGATCATCTCCACCGCGCCGGCCATGACCTCGCCCCGTGTGCCATCAAGCGTCACGAGCGCCCCTTCCCGGATCACCCGGCCATCGGAGGTCGTGAGCGTCCGCTCGCTGAAATCGAGGCGCAGATCGCTTGCCCCGACAACACAAGGCAGACCGATGCCGCGCGCGATCACTGCCGCATGGCTTGTCATGCCACCCCGGATCGTCAGCACGCCATGGGCGGAGTGCATGCCGCGGATATCTTCCGGACCGGTCTCGACCCGCACGAGAATCGAGTGCTCGTCCTGCGCGGCCGCGGCCTGGGCGGCTTCCGCCGTGAACACGATGCGGCCCGTTGCTGCCCCTGGAGACGCCGCCAGACCGAGCCCGAAGACATCGCGCACGGCATTGGGCGCGATCTGCGGATGAAGATGCTCGATGAGACTGCGGGGGTCGACCTGGAGCAGCGCACGCGACCGGGTGATCGCCCCGCTCTTGGCCAGATCGACGGAAATCTGCACTGCCGCGCGCGCGGTCCGCCGCACCGGGAGCGCGTCCAGCACTGCAACCTGTCCGGCGCGGATCGCGAAGAGCAGCCGATAGGCATCGCCGAGCCCTTCGGCCGTCCGCATCGCCGCCCGCCGCAATTGGCGCAAGGCTTCCGGACAGAGCTCATCCAGCGTCGGCCCGTCCGTTGGCACGCCCTCGGCGGGCGCAGCCAGCGGGATCTCGCGCACCCGCGTCGGCTTCTCGGGATCGATCAGCCGGAAGGAACCGACGCAGGCCTTCTTGCCTGTGCGGCTGTCCACAAGCTGCACGTCGCCCCGGCCGTAGATTCCCGCGCCGGTACCCGCAGCCGCCTCCTGCACGATAAGCCCGAGACCGGCATCCGCCGGGGCGCCTTTCGCTTCGCGAAGAATGCGCGCAGACGGCGCATTCCACATCCGCGCCATGGCACGCGCCGCAAGCTCAAGCTGGACCCGCGGATCCTGCGGAAACGGATCGCCGACCTCATCGGCGTAGAACTGCAGCATCTCATCGATCAGCCCGCGCAACGCGACCGCATCGGCGCCGTCTGCCGCCTCAGGCCCGAGCGCGCGGAAATCGTCCGGGTCCATGCCATGGACCGTCATCGAGAACTCGCCGATGAACCGCCGGTAGACGTCAAGCGCCGCGGCCGTCCCGAACCGAGCCTCGAGCACCGGCAGGCTCCGCTCGCCTATGCCGATGTTGCGAAGGGACGGCACCCCGCCCCAGGCGCGTTCGAGCGGGCTGCACCGGAGCACCAGCAGGCGCCCGGGCGCTTCAATGCCCGGAAGATCCGGCATCGGCCCCGCACCGGCGAGCTCACGGACACACTCGAAGGACAGCGCGAAACCCGGCGGGATCGGCAATCCGAGCGACATCAGCCGGGCGAGCTTCCACGCCCGCCGCCCGAACGCGGTTTCGCGCACGGCGCCGCCGGCGTCGAGGCTCACGACGCCGTCATTCGGATCCCTTATGATTTCCTGCGGTTTCATTGCAGCGCAGCATAGCCGTGAATTGGTGCAAGAGAAACTGAATTGTCACACGCCCGCGCTTAACCCTCAATGACGGAAAAGATCGCGACCTGATTCATCACCTTGCGAATGCGGTTTAGCAGACAGAGACGATTGCGGCGGACGAGCGGCTTGTCGGAATTGACCACCGTTGTCTCGAAGAATGCGTCAATCGGTGCCCGGAGCCCCGCAAGTCCCGCCATCGCCGCGCCGAAATCCTCCGCGGCCAGCGCCGGGGCGAGCTGCCGCGTGGCATCGTCCAGCGCCGTGAAAAGAGCCCTCTCGGCCTCGGTTTCGGCAAGCTCGACGTGCGGATCGAGCGAATACTCCACCCCGTCCTTGCGCTCCTCCTGCTCGAGGATATTGACGGCACGCTTGTATCCCGCCAGCAGATTCGCGCCATCCTCGCTGCCGAGGAAGGTCTGAAGCGCCTCGACCCGCGCAACGAGGAGCACCAGATCGTCCTGCCCTCCGAGCTCGAAACAGGCCCGGATCACGTCATGCCGCACACCCTGGTCCCGGAGATGCACCGCGAGCCGGTCGGCGAAGAAGCTCATCAGATCTTCCGGCTCGGCACCGGGATAGCCCTGTGCCAGCAGCTCCGAGAGACGCAGGCGAAGGCCGTTTTCGAGCACGAGCCGAATCACGCCCAGCGCGGCTCGGCGCAGGGCGAACGGGTCGCGCGACCCGGTCGGCTTCTCGTCAATCGCCCAGAACGCGGTCAGGCGGTCGATCTTGTCGGCAAGCGCCACGGCAACCGAGAGCGGCGCCCTGGGGGTGGCATCCGAAGGCCCGAGCGGCGAGTAATGTTCGGCCGCGGCCTCCGCCACCCCTGCATCCTCGCCCGCGCGGAGCGCGTAGTAGCGCCCCATCACGCCCTGCAGTTCGGGAAACTCATAGACCATCTCGCTCGCGAGATCGGCCTTGGCCAGCAACGCGGCCCGCTCCGCCAGATCGGGATCGGTCCCAAGCTTCGGCGCGAGATCGCGTGCAAGCTCCGCGATCCTCTTGATCTGCTCGCCCTGGGTGCCGAGCTTGTTGTGGAAGGTCACATGGCCGAGCTTTTCGGTCATCGCCGCAAGCGGCGTGCGTAGATCGTTCTCCCAGAAGAAGACCGCATCCGACAGCCGGGCCGCGAGCACCCGCGCGTTGCCCGCCAGGATCGTCGCGCCATTGTCATGGGTGTCGCGGTTCGCCACCACCACATAGGCGACGATCCGGCCGTCCTTGGGATCGCGCACGGAGAGAAACTTCTGATGCTCCTTCATCGAGGTGCGCAGCACCTCGGGCGGCAAATCGAGAAAGCGCTCCTCGATCCGCCCCATCAGCACCACGGGCCATTCGACGAGCCCGGCGACCTCTGCGAGCAACCCCTTGTCCTCGACGAGCTCGAGCCCCTGGGCAAAGGCGAGCTGGGTCGCATCATGCAGGATCTTCTCGGCCCGGTCTGCCGGGTCGAGCAGAACGAAGGCCCGGTCGAGCTTTGCGCGGTAATCCTCGAAATCCTGAACGGCAAAAGGCTCGGGCGCCATGAAGCGATGCCCGCGTGTGACCTTGCCGGCCGCGATCCCGTCGATCTTGAGCGGCACAGCCTCGGCGCCCGCCTCGCTCGAGAGGAGGCAGAGGATCGAATGGAGCGGCCGCACCCAGCGCAGGCTGCCGTTGCCCCAGCGCATGCTCTTGGGCCAGGGGAAGGTGCGCACCACCTCCTCGACCACCTCGGCGACGATCTCCGCCGCCGGGCGCCCCGGGCGGACGATCTCGGCGAAATAGACCTGCCCCTTCTTGTCGTCGCGCACGGAGAGATCCTCGCGTGCAAGACCCGTCGAGCGCAGGAAGCCCTCGATGGCTTTCTCCGGGGCATCGACCCGCGGCCCCTTGCGCTCTTCGCGCGTCGTCGGCGCGTGATCCGCAAGGCCTGCGAGCGCAAGCGCGAGCCGGCGCGGGGTCGCAAAGGCCTCGGCATGGGCATAGGTGAGCCCGCGCGAGACGACGCCCTCGGTCACGAGCCGCTTGAGATCGGCGGAGGCCCGCGCCTGCATGCGGGCGGGAATTTCCTCCGAGAAGAGTTCGAGCAGAAGGTCGGGCATGACGAATCCGGGCAGTCTGGGATGCGGGTCAGGCAAAAGCGGATGCGTCCCGCGAGGTCAAGGGAAAAACCCCGCCGGATGCCCGGGCGCCGCTCCGGTAAAATTCACATGACGCACTTGTAAATAATACATAGCGGAATATAAATATGAACCGGCACCGGGCCCCCTGCGGGAGAGAAGCCCCGGGCCGGACCGCAACAGATGGAGGAAAAGCCTCGTGGAAACGAAACGCGTCACCGGCACGCTGAGCGTCGCGCCGCAGATCCGGCCCGAAGATGCCGCAGCGCTCGCCGAGGCGGGCTTCCGCAGCATCATCTCGAACCGCCCCGATGGCGAGGCCCCCGATCAGCCCAATTTCGCCGAGATCGCAGCGGCCGCCCTCGCAGCCGGCCTCGAGACCCGGCACATCCCCGTCACCTCCGGCAAGGCAAGTGCCGACGATGCCGCGGCCTTCGGGGCAGCCCTTGCCGAACTGCCCGGTCCGGTCCTTGCCTTCTGCCGCACCGGCACGCGGTCGATCACCCTCTGGACCATGGCCCGCCTCGCCGAAGGCGCCGATCCGGTCGAGATCCTCTCCGCCGCCCAGGCCGCAGGCTACGACATGCGCGACGTCGCCGCGCGCGTCCGCAATGCCGGCATCACCCCGACGGAAACCCCGGTCGCCGCGCATGACATCGTCATCGTCGGCGGCGGTGCGGCCGGCATTGCCGTTGCCAGCAGCCTGCTGTCGCGGGAGGAAAACCTCGACCTCGCCATCATCGAGCCCGAGGACATCCACTACTACCAGCCCGGCTGGACTCTCGTCGGCGGCGGCGTCTTCCGCGACATCGACACCCGCAAGGACATGGCCCGCCTGATCCCGCGCGGCGCGAAATGGATCAAGGCAGCGGTCTCGGCCTTCGCCCCCGAAGAGAACGCGGTCATCCTCGATGGCTGCCACACCATCCGCTACAAGCGCCTGATCGTGGCGCCGGGGCTGAAGCTCGACTGGGACGCGATCGAGGGCCTGCCCGAAACGCTCGGCCGCAACGGCGTCACTTCGAACTACCGCTACGACCTGGCACCATACACCTGGAAGCTCGTTCAGGAGCTCCGCGAAGGCCATGCCGTCTTCACCCAGCCGCCGATGCCGATCAAATGCGCCGGCGCGCCGCAGAAGGCGATGTATCTCTCCGCCGACCATTGGCATCGCGCCGGCCGCATCCCGGGCATCCGCATCGATTTCTTCAATGCCGGCGGCGTGCTCTTTGGCGTGCAGGACTACGTGCCCGCGCTCATGGAGTATGTCGAGCGCTACCAGGCGCAGCTCAATTTCAACCACAGGCTCACCCGCATCGACGGCCCCGCCCGCCGCGCCTGGTTCACGAAGACCGGCGCGGACGGCCAGACCGAGACCGTCGAGACCGAGTTCGACATGATCCATGTCTGCCCGCCGCAGACCGCGCCCGATTTCGTGCGCGCGAGCCCCCTGGCCGATGCCACGGGCTGGGTCGATGTCGATCCCGGCACCCTGCGCCACAAGACCTGGGAGAACATCTGGTCGCTGGGCGATGCGATGAATGCGCCCAATGCCAAGACCGCGGCGGCGGCCCGCAAGCAGGCGCCGGTGGTCGCGAACAACGTGCTGGCCGACATCGGTCTCGTCCGCGGCCTCGCGCAGTACGACGGCTATGGCTCCTGTCCGCTCACGGTGGAGCGCGGCAAGATCGTGCTCGCCGAGTTCGGCTACGGCGGCAAGCTGCTCCCGAGCTTCCCGAAGTGGGTGATCGACGGCACCCGGCCCTCCCGCATCTCCTGGATCCTCAAGGAACGCATCCTGCCGCCGGTCTACTGGAAGGCGATGCTCCGCGGTCACGAATGGCTCGCACGGCCCGAAACCGTGGACTGAACCGCGCCCTGCCGCCCGCGCCCGCGATCCCAGTGTTCCGAGCCGCTCCGGGTCCCGCCCCCGGCGGCTGCGGGTGGCGGGCGGCAACTTCCTGCGCGGACACGCGATTCCAAGTTGACGCAGACCTGCAAGATACCACCCTTGCGGGATGAATGCCGATCAGCTCACCCTCCTGGCGATCCTCGCCCTCACCATCGCGCTCTTCATCTGGGGCCGGTGGCGTCATGACATGGTGGCCCTTGCCGCCCTTCTCGCCAGTGTCGCCGCCGGTCTCGTTCCCGGCGCGGACGCCTTCCGCGGCTTCGGCCACCCCGCCGTCATCACCGTCGCGGGCATCCTCGTGCTCAGCCACGGCCTGCAAACGTCCGGCGCGATCGACGCGCTCTCCCGCCGTCTTCTGCCCACCTCCGCCCGCCCGGCGGCGATGATCGGCGGGCTTACGGCGATTGCGGCGCTGCTGTCGGGCTTCATGAACAACGTGGGCGCTCTCGCCCTGCTCATGCCCCTCGCGATCCGCGCCGCCGACCGGCTCGAGCTGCCGCCCGGCCGGATGCTCATGCCGCTCGCCTTCGGCTCGATCCTCGGCGGCATGACCACGCTCATCGGCACGCCCCCCAATCTCATCGTTTCCGCCTACCGCCGTCAGGCCGAGGGCGCGCCCTACGCCATGTTCGACTTCGCCCCCGTAGGCGTCGCCGTCGCCCTCACCGGCGTCGCCTTCATCGCCCTCGGCGGGTGGCGCCTCGTGCCGGTGCGCAAGCGCTCCGGGGTCGAGGGCTTCGAATCCGGCAATTACGTCACCGAGGCCGTGGTCCCCGAAGGGGCAAAGATCGACGGCAGCACCATCCGCGAGATCGAGGAGGCTGCCGGCGACGCGCAGATCCAGATCCTGAGCCTGGTGCGCCGAGAGGTGCGCCTCCGCACCCCCCGCCCCGACCTCCGCGTCCGCGCCCACGACGTGCTGCTTCTGGAGACCGACCCCTCCAGCCTCACCGACACCCTGGCCCTCCTCGGCCTCGAACTGCCCCGTCCGGCCGGTACGGACCGCGGGGAGGAAAACGCCAAGGGGGAGAATGGCGAGGCGAAGGAGAAAAACGGCAAGGCGGCCGCGGCGGAGCATGCGGAGGCCACCACCGGCGAGCACCAGACACAGGAAGACGAGGAAACGGACGAAGCGCCGCCGCCACGCGCGAGCGATGACGATGCAAAGCTCATCGAGCTCGTGGTCGGCCCCAATGCGCCCCTGATCGGCCAGACCGCCCGCGGCATCGAGCTCGGCCTGCGCTACCAGATCAGCCTCCTTGCCATCTCCCGCCAGGGCCGCCGCTCGGTGGGCCGCCTCCGACGTACCGCGATCCAGCCCGGCGACGTTCTGCTCATGCATGGCCACGAGGAGGCCGTCGCGGCCTTCGCCGCCGAATACGGCTGCCTGCCCCTCGCGGGCCGCGCCCTCCGCCTCCATGACAAACGCCAGATGTGGCTTGCGGGCGGTATCATGATCGGGGCCATCGCGCTCGCGACCACCGGCCTTGCCTCCGCGGCGGTTGCCTTCATGGCCGGGGTGCTGGCCGTGATGGTCACGCGTGTCGTGCCGCCGGCGCGGGTCTATGACGCCATCGACTGGTCGGTGATCGTGCTGCTGGCCTGCCTGCTGCCGGTGGCCGATGCCCTGCTCACGACCGGCACCGCGGGCGTGATCGCGGACTTTCTCGTCCAGAACGTGGCGCACGGGCTGCCACTCGCAGCCCTCGTTCTCATCCTCGTGCTCACGATGACGCTCTCGGATGTGATGAACAATGCGGCCACCGTGGCGGTCATGGCTCCGGTCGCCCACGGCGCGGCGCTCGCCCTCGGCGCCGATCCCGATGCCTTCTTCATGGCGGTCGCGGTCGGCGGCTCCTGCGCCTTCCTCACCCCGATCGGGCACCAGAACAACACCCTGATCCTCGGCCCGGGCGGCTTCCGCTTCGGGGATTACTGGCGCCTCGGCATCGCGCTCGAGCTCATCGTCCTCGCGGTCGGCGTGCCGGTGATCGTCATGGTCTGGGGGCTCTGAGAGCGGCCGGCCTCAGTCGGCCACCTCCGTGAGGCGGGCCAGCTCGGCGCGGAAGCCCAGCGCGGCCACCCGCGCAACCCGTTCGAGCGCCGGGCGCGCGAGGCCCGTGCGCGCCTCGGCCGAGAGCCCCGAGAGCACGACGAGCACATAATCGGCCAGCTCGGCCGCTGCGGCGTCCGGCAGGCCGCTCGAGATCCAGCAGGCGATGCAGTCGCGCAGCCGGTCATGCGCCTCATGGGCCATCGCACAGACCTCCGGGTCGGAGCAGTTGCGCGTCCCTTCGAAGACGAGGCACCCCCGCGCCGCCGGATCGGCCGTGTAGGCCTGAACCGCGCTCACGAAGAGCGCCTCGGCCGTCTCGCCGAGCGGCCGGCCCGGGCAGGCGAGTTCGGCAATGAAATGGCCTTCGCGCGAACCATAGCGCTCGATCACCCGGCCCAGCAGCGCCTTCTTGCTGCCATAGGCCGCATAGAAGCTCGGCGGCTTGATCCCGATCGCCTGAACGATCTCCGCGACCCCGACCGCATCATAGCCGCGCTCACGGAAAAGGCGCGCCGCAACCTCGACACCATGCTCCGGATCGAAGCCGCGCGGCCTCCCCCTGGAAACAATGTGTTCGCATTCATGGCCATTGGATCTTCTTGAAGACACAATCCCAGATCCCTTAATGTAGTGCTAGCTAAATAATGGAGACAGTCATGAACAACAAGGTTCGCAAGGTCCTTCGCATCGACGCCAGCATGCGGCGTGCCGGTTCGGTATCGCGTGCGCTCACCGACGCCTTCGTCGCCACCCTGCCCGACACGGAAGTCGTGACGCGCGATCTCGCCGAGACCCGTCTGCCGCAGATCGACGAGGCCTGGATCGGCGCCAACTTCACCCCGGCCGACGACCGCACGGACGAACAGACCGCGGTGCTCGCGCTTTCGGATGAGCTCGTCGCCGAGCTGCGCTCGGCCGACACGATCGTGATCGGGGTTCCGGTCTACAATTTCGGGGTTCCTGCCGCGCTCAAGGCCTGGGTGGATCTGGTTGCCCGCGCGGGCGAGACCTTCCGCTACACCGAGAGCGGCCCGGTCGGGCTTCTCGAGAACAAGAAGGTCGTCCTGCTCCTCGCCTCTGGCGGCGTCGGCGTCGATTCCCCTGCCGATTTCGTGACGCCCTATCTCCGGCAGGTGCTGGGCTTCATCGGCATCACGGATGTCGAGGTGATCGCGGCCGATGGCCTTGCCACCGATCCCTCGAAGCTCGATGCGGCACGGAACGCGATCGAGCAGCGGCTCGCGGCCTGACGCTCGAAGGCGGCTCCCGCCGGCTTCGGTCCTTCAGTAGCCGAAGCTGGCGTAGGTCGCCGAGCGTACGTCGCGGCGACCTGCATGATAGCTGTCCCAGAGTTCCTCGGCGGCCGGCCGGGGGCTTCTGACAATCGACTTGAGGGCGGCGATATACTGCTGATCGCTCATCGAAGGATCGCGGGAACGGCGCGACATCAGGTCGAGAACTTCTTCGCGCAGGCTGCTCGAGGTCTGCGTATGTCCCGATTCCAGATCGTATGGCATGAGACGGCTCCTTTTCCGATAGCCTCACGCTAGCCGGAACTGGTTAACGCCGGGTTTTGCCGCGTTCGATTCAATTGCTCCGCATCCGGACAGATCCGGAACGCCGCCCTCCGGCGCTCAGTAGCTGTAGTCCTCGTAGATCCGCCCGAGATCGCCCTTCCACGCGCCTTCGTAGCAGGCGAGCAGCTCGTCCGCGGGGGTCTGGCCGGATTCCACGCTCTCATGGAGGGCGTTGAGGAAATGGGTCTCGTCGGCGACCATGCCCCCCGCCCCGGTGCGGGCCCGCGCCTTGAGCCCCTGCTCGGCGATCCCGAGAGCCTCGCGGGCCAGGTCGCGCAGCGGGCGGCCGCGGATCTCGGCGGCGAAACCGAACTCTCCGGCATCGTTGCGCAGCTGGTCGCGCTCCTCCGCCGTCCAGTCCTTCACCAGATCCCAGGACGCATCGAGCGCCCCCTGATCGTAGAGGAGCCCGACCCAGAGCGCCGGGAGGGCACAGAGCCTGCGCCAGGGGCCACCGTCGGCGCCGCGCATCTCCATGAACTTCTTGATGCGGACCTCCGGAAAGATCGTCGTGAGATGATCCGCCCAGTCCGAGAACGTCGGCTTCTCGCCGGGGAGTGCCGGGAGCCTGCCCTCGAGGAAATCGCGGAAGGACTGGCCGAGCGCATCGATGTACCGCCCGTCGCGGTAGACAAAATACATCGGCACATCGAGGGCGTAATCGACATAGCGCTCGAAGCTCATGCCATCCTCGAAGACGAAGGGGAGCATGCCGGTGCGGGCGGGATCGAGATGCTGCCAGATCCGCGCGCGCCAGGAGCGCCAGCCGTTCACCTTGCCCTCGAAGAAGGGCGAGTTGGCGAAGAGCGCGGTCGCGAGCGGCTGGAGCGCGAGGGAGACCCGGAACTTCTTCACCATGTCGGCTTCGGAAGCAAAGTCGAGGTTCACCTGGACGGTGCAGCTCCGGTACATCATCTCGAGCCCGGTGGTGCCGACCTTGTCCATGTAGCGGGTCATCAGGCCGTAGCGGCCCTTGGGCATGACCGGCATCTGCGCGTGGGTCCATTCGGGCGCCGCACCGAGGCCGATGAAGCCGGCGCCGATCTCGTCGCCGAGAGCCTTCACCTCGCGCAGGTGCTCGTTCACCTCGTCGCAGGTCTGATGGATGGTCTCGAGGGGCGCGCCGGAGAGCTCGAGCTGGCCGCCGGGCTCGAGGCTCACGTTGGCGCCGTTGCGGGTGAGGCCGATGAGCTTGCCCGCCTCCTCGACCGGGGCCCAGCCATAGCGGTCGCGCAGGCCCTCGAGCATGGCGAGGATCGAGCACGGGCCCTCGTAGGGGAGCGGCAGCCGCTTCTCGAGGCAGTAGCCGAATTTCTCGTGCTCGGTGCCGATGCGCCAGTCCTCCGGCGGTTTGCAGCCATCGGCCAGATATTCCGCGAGCTGGGACTGGTCCTCGATCAGACCTCCGCCGGACTGGGGTATCGACATGTGGCGGTGCTCCCTCGCCTGTGAACGAAGGACCGACTTAGACCGGAGGCCGGGGCGAGGCAAGCGCGCCGGAGGTCGCAGCAGGGCACCGCCATGCCGGCCGATCGGGGCGTGAAAACGGGGAGTTTCACCGTGAAAATCGAAAAACGGCTTTGATTTTAAACGACAACCCTGGTTAACATATCATGAATCCGCGCCTTTCCCCTTTCCGGGCCCGCAAAAATGCGCGCCCGTGCCCCGCGCGCGAATTAACCGTTTCCGAAATATTTGTTCCTATTTTGTTCTTTTTGTGCCAGTCAGGAACAGGACGGGATTCCGAAGGGTGCGGGCATGGATCGGCGGGAGAAATACCAGCGGCTGAAGGCGCTCCATGCGCGAAACGAGGCCTTCGTGATTCCCAATGCCTGGGATGCCGGATCGGCGCGGCTGCTGGCGAGCCTCGGCTTCGAGGCCCTGGCCACCACCAGTGCGGGCTATGCCTTCTCGAAGGGCAGGCGCGATTCCTTCGCAAGCCTCGGCCGCGACGAGATCCTCGCGAATGCCGCGGAAATCGCGGGGGCGGCCGATCTGCCGGTCTCGGCCGATCTCGAGGACGGCTTCGGCCCGGAGCCCGAAACCTGCGCCGAGACCATAAGGCGGGCCTGCGCCGCCGGGCTTGCGGGCGGCTCGATCGAGGATGCGACGGGTGATCCCGCAAATCCGATCCACGATTTCGAACAGGCCGTTGCACGCATCCGGGCCGCGGCAGAGGCCGCGCGGGATCTGCCCTTCCTGCTGACCGCGCGGGCGGAGAACTTTCTCTGGGGGCGGCCGGATCTCGACGACACGATCCGGCGCCTGCAGGCGTTTTCCGAGGCCGGGGCGGATGTGCTCTTTGCGCCGGGCCTGCCGGATCTCGCGGCGATCCGCACGGTCTGCGGCGCGGTGGAGAAGCCGGTGAACGTCGTCATGGGGCTCCGGGGCGGAAGCTGGACGGTGGCCGAGCTGTCGGCGGCGGGGGTGCGGCGGATCAGCGTCGGCGGCTCCTTCGCCCGGGCGGCCCTCGGCGCGCTGAAGCGCGCGGCGGAGGAGGTCCGCCGCGACGGCACCTTCGGATATGCGGCAGAGGCCATTCCCGATGCCGAGATCACGGCCCTGATGTCGCAGGAGAGTCGCGCGGTGCGGAGCTAGCGCAGCCCGCGCCCGGGCGCGGGCTTCGGTGGAGCGTGGGGGCATTTCCGGCGACCGGCACGCTCACCCGGGAGAAGGCGGTGGCGGGACGGACGCCGGGGCGGTGAGGCCACGCGCTGAAATGGGGGCTGGAGCGCGGCGCCTCCTTTGGGGCATGGGGCGCAGAGCTGGCCGGGAACGCCGCGTCAGGGCGTGGCCCGCGCGGAGGTCGGGCACGGCCCGCGCGGAATGCGGGGCACGCTTGCGGCTCTGCTGGCAGGTCTCGCGCCGGGCGGGAACGGCGCGCGGGGCGAGGCTCTTCCGAGGCCCTCCGCCGAAAGCGCGGCGCGGCTTGCGGGATGACCGGGAGGCATAGTCCGGGGAGCAATCGGCGGTGCCGTGGGGTGTGCGATGGGGCGCAGGGGCGCTCGCCGGCAACCTGCCGGATCACCGGCGGAAAGGGGTGGCGGCAATGGCAAGGCCTTGATGGCCCCGCCGGGCGCGTGGGGGCAGCACGGCGCCGAGGAGGCCGGGACGACGCTGCCCTGGGAGCGGTACGACAAACGGGGCGATACCGGGGTCCGGAGAGCCTGGGGCGGCCTTCTCGGGTGGGTGCGCCGGATCACACCGCGGAAAGTGGCGGTGCGGACGGCGAAGGGGGGCGAGTTTCCCGCCGGACGCGCGGGGCAGCGCGGCGTCATGGAATCCGGGACGTTGCCCAAAGGGGGGGCGTGGCCCGACAAGGCGGGGGAGTGGCGCGACAAACGAGACGATACCGGGTTCCGGAGTGAAGGACCGGCGCTTCCGAGTGGCTGTGGCGGATTGCAGAGCGGAAGGTGGGGGCTGGACCGGCGAAGGGGGAGAGGCACCCGCCGGACGCCCCGCCGGAAACGCGGCGCGGCCCCGAAGAGCTAAGCGCCCGGGTGGGGCTCAGGTGAGCGTGGGGCGGCTCTCGGTGCTGGCGCGCCAGATCACGCGGGGGAAGGTGGCGGCGGGATCGGTGAGGGTGGCGAGGCCGGCGCCGAAATCTATGCCGGGGAGCACGCCCAGCACATCGGGCAGGTGCTCGTTGCCGCGGGCGCCCGCGGGGATGTCGAGCACGGTGCCGTCGTCGGCCACCAGCCGCCAGCAGGGTGCGCGGCCGGGGCGGATCTCGACGCGGCAGAGGGCGGCGAGGTCGATGAAGCCGCCGGTCGTGGGGCCGAAGAAGCCGATGCGGCCCTCGTCCACCATCACCACCCCCTCGCCCGGCGGCAGGGCGGCAAAGCGCACCCGGCGAATCGCGCCGCGGAGCAGCAGGCCGCCGGTGAGGAGCGCGAGCCCGCCCGGCAGCGCCACCAGCCAGGCGCCCTGCGCGAGGCCGCGCGCTCCAAGCCAGAGGCCGAGCGCCGCGACCGCCGCCCAGAGCAGCACCTCGCGCCAGCGCGCGAAGCGCGCCGCGACCTCGGGCCGGACGAAGCTCACTGCCAGTCGCCCAGCGCGGCCTGCCAGAGCGCGATGGCGGCCACCGCGGCGGTGTCGGCGCGCAGGACGCGCGGCCCGAGGGTGACGGGCAGCACGAAGGGAAGGCCGCGCAGGCGCTCGGCCTCCTCGGGGGCGAAACCGCCCTCGGGGCCGATCAGGATCGCCCAGGGGCCGGGGTCGATCCCGGCGAGCGCCGTCTGCGCCGGGCGGGCGCAGCGCGATTCGTCGCAGAAGAGCAGCCGCCGCGCCGGGTTCCAGCCGTCGAGCAGCGTCTCGAGCTTCGCCGGCGCGTCCACCTGCGCGACATAGGTCTCGCCGCATTGCTCGGCGGCCTCGAGGGCATGGGCCTGCAACCGGTCGATGCGCAGCCGCTCGGAATTGGTGTGCCGGGTGAAGACCGGCTGGATGCGGGCGCAGCCGAGTTCGGCGGCCTTCTCGACGATGAAATCGGTGCGGGCCTTCTTGATCGGGGCGAAGAGCAGCCAGAGATCGGGGGGCACGCGCTGGGCCTGCGTCTGTTCGAGGGCCCGGAGCGTGCCGCGGCGCTTGCCGGCTTCGGTGATCTCGGCGGCCCATTCGCCGTCGCGGCCGTTGAAGACCGAGAGGCGGCCGCCCGGGCCCTCGCGCATCACGGTGAAGAGGTAATGCGCCTGTTCGGGCGCGAGCGCGATCTCGGCCCCGGCCTGCAGGTCGGGGCTCACAAAAAGCCTGATCTTTCCGCCGGGATCTGCCATAGACTGCCCCCCATGATGGACCCGCACCTTATTCCGACCTCCGGCCCCGATGGAAGGGTCGCCGATGCAACCCAGGGCAACTGGGTGGACCACCGGGCGCCCGCCGCGGCCCGGCCCTATCTCCGCCTGTCGCGCGCCGATCGGCCGATCGGCACCTGGCTCCTGCTGCTGCCCTGCTGGTGGGGCGTGGCGCTGGCCGCGCTGGCGGGGGGGCCGCGGCCCTTCGATCTCTGGATCGCGCTCGGCTGTGCGATCGGGGCGTTTCTCATGCGCGGGGCGGGCTGCACCTGGAACGATCTCACCGACAGGGAGTTCGATGCCGCCGTGGCGCGGACCCGGTCGCGGCCGCTGCCATCGGGGCAGGTGACGCCGCGGCAGGCCTTTGTCTGGATGTGCGTCCAGGCGCTGGTGGCCTTCGGGATCCTGCTGACTTTCCCGGGCTTTGCGATCGGCATGGGGGTGGCCTCGCTCGGGCTTGTCGCGATCTATCCCTTCGCCAAGCGCTTCACCTGGTGGCCGCAGGTGTTTCTCGGCCTGGCCTTCAACTGGGGGGCGCTGCTCGGCTGGGCGGCGCATGCCGGCGGGCTCGGCTGGCCGCCGGTGCTGGCCTATGCCGCGGGCATCTGCTGGACGCTCTTCTACGACACGATCTATGCGCATCAGGACCGCGATGACGATGAATTGATCGGGGTGAAGTCGACGGCGCGGCTCTTCGGGCGGGCCACCGGCGCCTGGCTCCGGGGCTTCGGGATCGCGGCGGTGCTGCTCCTCGGGCTCGCGGTGCTCGGCACGGGCGCGGACGGGCTTGCGCTTGCGGTTTCGCTGGCCGGGGTGGCCGGATTCGGCCTTCATCTGGTCTGGCAGCTCCGGCGGCTCGACATCGACGATGCGGCGGGCTGTCTCGTTCTCTTCCGCGCCAACCGCGATGCGGGCCTGATCCTCGCCGCCGCCCTGGGGCTCGCCGCACTGCTCTGAGGCTGGGCGCGCCGCCGCCACTGGCCGGGCGGGCGGCTTGAACGGAGCCCGGCGAGGGCCTACACCGCCTGACGGGAAACGGTAAGGGGCCGGATCGGGCAATGCGTCTGCGTGCACTACTCTTCGCCACCGTGGCCCTCGGCGCCACCGGCGCCGGGGCCTGGCAGCTCGGGCTTCGCGCCACGGATTACGTGGAGCGGCGGGCCGAGGCCCAGGTGGTCGCGACACTGGCGGAGGCCGGGCAGGACTGGGCGAGCGTCGCGACCGACGGGATGCAGGTGATCCTCACCGGCACCGCGCCGGACGAGGCGACGCGGTTCCGCGCCGTCGAGGTGGTGCGCCGGACGGTCGACCCGGCACGGGTGGTCGATCACACCGAGGTGGCCGCGCCCGATCCGCTCGCCCCCCCGCCCTTCGCGCTCGAGCTGCTGCGCAATGGCGCGGAAATCTCGCTGATCGGGCTGGTGCCGGCGGAGGACGCCCGCCACATCGCCACCGCGCAGGCGATCCGGGCGGCGCTGGCGCAGGACGGGCTCGGGACGGATGTGACCGACATGCTCGAGACCGCCGACGATCCCGAGCCGCCGGGCTGGGCCGATGCGCTGGGCTATGGACTGAAGGTGCTCTCGACCCTGCCGCGGGCGAAGATCAGCGTGGCGCCGGGGCGGATCAACGTCATTGCGGTGGCCGACAGCCCGGCGGCGCGCGAGGCGCTCGAGCGGCGGCTGGTCGCGGGCCTGCCGAAGACCGTTTCGCTGAGCCTCGACATCTCGGCGCCGCGGCAGGTGATCGCGCCCTTCCGGCTCAGCTATGTGCTCGATGCCAAGGGCGGCGGACGGTTCGATGCCTGTTCGGCGGAGGATGACGCGGCGGTTGCGGCGATCATGGAGGCCGCGGCGGAGGCCGGGCTTGCGGGCGGCGCGCATTGCGAGGTCGGGCTCGGCGCGCCGGGGCCGGACTGGACCGAGGCTGCGACCACCGGGATCGCGGCGCTGGGCAAGCTCGGCGCCGGGCGCTTCAGCCTCACGGACACCCGCGCGGTGCTGTCGAGCGGGCAGGATGTCGCGCCCGAGGCGCTGCATGAGGCCGCCGAGGCGCTGCGCGGCGCTCTGCCGCCGGGCTACGGGCTCACCGCGAAGGCGCCGCCGCGGATGGAGGTCGATGCGGACGGGGCGGAGGTCTATGCCCCGCGCTTCACCGCCACGCTCGGCAAGGACGGCGGGCTGAAGCTCGCGGGCGCGGTGCGCGACGAGACCCAGCGCCAGGCGATCGTGAGCTATGCCGCGGCGCGCTTCGGCCATGACAGCGTGACGGACACCACCGTGCTGGATCAGGATCTGCCCGAAGGCTGGCCGGGACGGGTGATCGCGGGGATCGACGCGCTCGGGGAGATCCACGCGGGCGAGCTTACGGTCAGCGCGGGCGACGTGGCGCTCGAGGGCTGGGACACGTCGGAGGACGCCGAGGCGCGCCTCCGCGCCGAGCTCGGCGAGCGGGTCGGCCGGGCACGGGTTGACGTGCGCTATGATGCGGCGGCGGCGGAGGAAGAGGCCCGCGCCGAGGCCCGCGCCGCGATGTCGCAGCCCGAGATCTGCGCCGAGGAGATCGACGCGATCCTCGAAAGCGGCTCGATCAACTTCAAGGCGGGATCGGCGGAGATCACCCCGGAAAGCCAGGGCATCATCGCCGCGATCGCCGATGTGCTGCGCACCTGCCCCGGCGCGCAGTTCGAGGTGGCGGGCCATACCGACAGCCAGGGCCGGGAGGACGTGAACGACCGGCTGAGCGCGGAGCGGGCCGAGGCGGTGCGCGAGGTGCTGGAGGATCAGGACCTGCCGCTGGTGAGCTTCCGCGCCCGCGGCTACGGCGCCGGCCGCCCGGTTGCCGACAACGACACCGAGGAAGGCCGCCGCCGCAACCGCCGGATCGAGCTCGTGCCCTTCAGCGAGGCAGATGCCGCCGCGGAGGAAGAGGGCGAAGGGGTGACGCTCGCCCCCGACGGCACGGTGCAGCTCTCGCCCGAGGCCTGTTCGGAGGCGATCAACGAGGTTCTGGCCGGCGAAGGCATCGTCTTCGACGTGGGCGCGAGCCTCGTCAGCACCGAAAGCCGGGACGTGATCGCGGATATCGCCGATGTGCTCAAGGACTGCGCGCCGGTGAGCTTCGAGATCGGCGGCTACACCGACGATCGCGGCAGCGAGAGCTCGAACCAGCGCATCAGCGCCTCGCGCGCCGAGGCCGTGCTCTATGCGCTCCAGGCCGAAAAGCTCCCCGACACGGTGACGCTCACGTCGCACGGCTACGGGCCCGCGAACCCGATTGCGGACAATTCCACTTCCGAAGGGCGCGCGGCGAACCGGCGCATCGAGATGAAGCTCCTCGGGGTGGAGGAGCCCGAAGCCGCGGCGGAGGACGCCGCGTCGGACGAAACCGCCGCCCCGGACGATACGGCGGCGGATGAGGCCGGATCGGGGGACGAGGCCTTCGAGGAGACCGGCTCCGGGGACGAGGCGGTGGAGGAGGCCGGTTCGGGCGACGAAGGCTCGGGCGATGAAGGCTCGGGCGACGAGGCTCCGGCCGGGGAGGCCGCGCCTTCCGACGATCTTCCGGCGGAGACCGCCGGATCGGGTGATGCGGCGGCCACGGTCGAGGATGGCGCGGCGGCGGCTGCAGGTGAAGATGGCGCGGCGGCGGCTGCGGGTGAAGATGGCGCAGCGGCGGCTGCGGGTGAAGATGGCGCAGCGGCGGCTGCGGGTGAAGATGGCGCAGCGGCGGCTGCGACGGACGACGGCGCGGCCGCGGGTGAGGCGGAGGGATCCGATGGACGGCAATGAACTGACCCTTCTGGTCACCGGGGCGCTGCTCGTGGCGGTGCTGGTCGGCTGGGTCCTGCACTGGATCTATGCGCGGATGAACAACCCCAGCGGGCCGCGCAGCATCAAGCAGACCGCGCGCATGGCCGAGCGCCTGCATGATGCGGAGGATGCGAAGCACGCCGCGGAAACCCGGCTCGTCACGGTGGAGGCCGACCTCGGCCAGCGGATCGCCGAGATGCAGGCCGAGCTCGACGCGGCGCACGAGAGCCTCGAGATCGCGCGCGACGAGACCGAGACGATCCGCGCCGCCTACCGTCATGCCACGCTCGGCACCGGTGGTGCGGCGGAGCGCGACAGCTGATCCCGGGCAATTCGGCGCGGGCGGCTGTGACAAGGGGGAGGCTCTGCGGCCGGGCCTCAGGCGCCGGGGCGGGCCCAGCGCGCCAGCGCGGCCTCGTCGGTGTCGCGGGCATCGACCCAGCGGCCGCCCTCGGGCGTCGCTTCCTTCTTCCAGAACGGCGCGCGCGACTTGAGGTAATCCATCAGGAACTCGGCCGCCTCGAAGGCGGCCTGCCGGTGCGGCGAGGCGGTCGCGACCATCATGATCTGCTCGCCCGGCGTCAGCGCGCCGTAGCGGTGGATGATGAGGCTCGCCTGCAGCGGCCAGCGGGCGCGGGCCTCGGCCTCGATGGCGGCGAGCGCCCGTTCGGTCATGCCGGGATAGTGCTCGAGCTCCATGGCGGCGATGGCCGCGCCGCCCGCCGCGCCGCGCACGAGCCCGGTGAAGCTCACCAGCGCGCCGATGTCGCTCCGGCCGGCGCGCAGGGCGGCAAGCTCGGCGCCGAGGTCGAAATCCTCGCGCTGGACCCGGACCGCCATCAGCCGCCCGTCATCGGCGGGAAGAACGCCACTTCGCGCACGCCGGCGAGCGGGGCGGTGAAATCGGCGAGCTCCTGGTCGAGCGCCACGCGGACCGCGGCGAGATTGGCGAAGGCCTCGGCATGGGGCCCGCCGCGGGCGCTGAGCTCGGCGACGAGATCGGCCACGGTCGCCGCACCGGTCTCGATCCGCTCGGAGGGCGCGCCGATGCGCTCGCGCAGCCAGGCGAAGTAGAGCACGTCGAGGGTCATGGCCGGGGCTCCCGCAGGAAGGGCAGCGCCTTCCGGAGGTAGTCGTAGCCCGTCATCAGGGTGAGCGCGCCGGCGAGCCAGATCAGGATCACGCCGCCGTTCTGCAGCAGCCATGTGGCCCAGGCGTGGAACCAGTCGCCGCCCCAGACCGCGCCGCGCGCGCCGTCGTAGTTGAAGACGCCCGCGAGCAGCAGCACCGGGATCGCCACCATCTGCGCCGTGGTCTTCCATTTCGCGAGATAGGTGACCTTGAGGCGCCCGGCGTCGGCGCCGAGGAATTCGCGCAGGCCCGAGACGAAGACCTCGCGGAAGAGGATGAAGGCCGTCGGGATCAGGATGAGCGCATTGACCCCCGAAAGCCCCACGATCATCGAAAGGGCGATGATCACCATGGCCTTGTCCGCGATCGGATCCAGCATGCGGCCGAAGTTGCTTTCCTGGCCCCAGGCGCGGGCGAGGCGGCCGTCGAGATAGTCGGTCAGCGCGGCGGTGATGAAAAGGACGATGGCAACCCAGTCGGCCGCCGGTCGGTCGAAGGCCGCATAGGCCAGCGCAACCCCCGGCGCAGCCAGCAGCCGGGCCAGTGTCAGGATATTGGGGATCGTCCAGGTCATGTCGGCTTCCACTGCTTCTATGCCCGCGGCCACTGCTGCGGCCGCGGGCACCGTCAATACGGACCGGCGCGCCGCCGGTCCACTCCCCTGAGATAGCGGCCCACCCTGCGGGAGATCAAGCATCAGCAGGCCGCGGGCCGCCCTGAATTATCGCGGATCAGAACTCGAGGCCGAGCGCAAGTCCGCCCAGAGCATAGCAGAAAAGCGTGATCAGTATGACCCCCACAATGTTGAGAACGACCCCTCCCCGTGCCATCTGCCCGATCGTGACCGCGCCGGTGCCGAAGACGATCGCGTTTGGCGGGGTTCCCACCGGCAGCATGAAGGCGCAGGTCGCCGCGAGCGCCGCCGGAATGAGGAGGCTCATCGCATCCGCGCCGATCCCCGCCGCAACGCCGCCCAGCACCGGAATGAAGGTTGCCGCCGTCGCCGTGTTCGACGTGACCTCCGTCAGGAACAGCACGAGCATGACCACGGCCCCGACGAGCAGGATGCCCGGGAGCGCCCCCAGCCCCTCGACCTGGAGCCCGAACCACTGGTCGAGACCGGTCGAAGCGACGGCACCGGCCAGGCTGAGACCGCCGCCGAACAGCAGGAGAACGCCCCAGGGAAGCCCGTCCTCGGCGTCGGACCATTCGAGAATCGAGTTGTTGATCCCGTTGCCCGGAATGAGGAACAGCGCGATCCCGGCGGCGATGGCGATTGCGGTGTCGTTGAGGCCGTCGAGAAACCCGAGCCCCGGAATCGAGGCTAGGAGCCCCGGCACGACCCACAGGAACGCCGCCGACCCGAAGACCACCATGACGGACTTTTCCGCCTGGCTCGGCGGGCCGAGCTTGCGAACCTCGTCCTCGATCATCTGCTGCCCGCCCGAGATCTCCTCGAGATCGAACCTGTAGAGAACGCGGGTCATCAGCACCCAGCCGATCAGGATGAAGGTGATCGCCAGCGGCAGGCCGATGATCATCCACTGCAGGAAGCCGACGTTGCGGCCGAGCTCATCGGCAGCGTAGCCTGCGACGATGGCGTTGGGCGGGCTGCCCAGAAGCGTCCCGAGCCCGCCCATGCTGGCCGCCCAGGCAATCGCGAGCACGAGACAGACACCGAAACGCTTGATGTTCGGATCGTCGATCACATCGCTGATCCGGCCGCCCTCCTGCAGTTCCTTTCCGACGGATGCGTCCTGCCGCGTCGCGGAGCGGTCCACCACCAGCGTGAGCACCGAGAGCCCGATGGGCAGCATCATCAGCGTCGTCGCCGTGTTCGAGACCCACATGGAGAGGAACCCGGTCGAGAGCATCAGCCCCAGCACGATCCGCCTCGGCTCCACCCCCACGCGCGCGAGCGTCAGGAGCGCGATGCGCCGGTGGAGGTTGGTCTTCTCCATCGCGATCGCGATCAGGAACCCGCCGAGGAACAGAAAGACGATGGAACTGGCATAAGGGGCCGTCGCCTCGCTCACGGTCCGGTCCGTCAGGGCCGGGATGAGCACGATCGGCAGGAGCGATGTCACCGACAGGGGCACGGCCTCCGTCATCCACCAGATCGCCATGAGCGTGCCAATGGCCGCAACCCAGCGTGCATCCGCCGAAAGCGCTTCCGATCCGGAGAGCAACATCCAGACAACCGCGGCGGCCACCACCCCAAGCAGCCGGAAGACCCAGATGAACCGGGTATGCTGCCGATCGGCCTCTTCAACGCCTGGATACTTGTCGAACTCGCCCTGATGGCGATGTTCTTCAATGCCGGAATACTTGTCGTACTCGCCCTGATGGCGATGTTCTTCGACCACGCTCTTCCCTCCCATTACGCGGATTTGCCCACTGCGTCCGCTTTTCACAACCCGTTGTCATGCCACGATGATCATGCGAAAATCATGCTGGCAAATCACATTTTTTACGGATCGAGAGGCGGGGCGCCTTCAGCTTTCGCCATGGAAGAAGCCGTAGATCGTCTCGGCCAGCGCATCCGAAATCCCGGGTGCCGCCTTGAGATCCTGAAGGCCCGCGCGGGTCACGGCCTTGGCCGAGCCGAAATGGGCGAGCAGCGCACGCTTGCGGGCCGCGCCCACCCCCGGCACCTCGTCGAGCGGGGTGGCGCGGGTCTGGGCGGCGCGGCGGGTGCGGTGGGCGCCGATCGCGAAGCGGTGGGCCTCGTCGCGCAGCCTCTGGATGAAATAGAGCACCGGGTCCTTGCGGCCGAGCGCGATGGGCTGGAGCTGGCCGGGGCGGTAGAATTCCTCCTTGCCCGCATCGCGGTCGACCCCCTTGGCGACGCCGAGGAGCGCCACCTCCTCGATGCCGAGCTCGGCGAGCGCGCCGGCGGCCGCCGCCACCTGCCCCGCGCCGCCGTCGATCAGCACGAGATCCGGCCAGGTTTCGCCCTCGCGGTCCGGGTCCTCCTTCACGAGGCGGGAGAAGCGGCGGGTCAGCACCTCGTGCATCATGCCGAAGTCGTCGCCCGGGGTGAGGTCGGTCGAGCGGATGTTGAACTTGCGGTACTGCGACTTGAGAAAGCCCTCGGTGCCCGCGACGATCATGCCGCCGACCGCGTTCGTGCCCATGATGTGGCTGTTGTCGTAGACCTCGATGCGCCGGGGCGGGCCGTCGAGCCCGAATGCCTCGGCCAATCCCTCGAGGAGCGCCATCTGGCTCGCGCTCTCGGCCATGCGGCGGGCGAGCGCCTCGCGGGCGTTGCGGGCCGCATGCTCGACCAGAGCCGCCTTCTCGCCCCGCTGCGGCACCGTGAGGGCCACCTTGCGCCCGAGCTGGGCGGAGAGCGCCTCCTCGAGCAGATCGGTGTTCTCGACCGGGTGGCTCAGCAGGATGAGGCGGGCGGGCGACTTGTTGCCGTAGAACTGGCCGAGGAAGGCCTCGAGGATCTCGGCGGGCTCCGCCCCCGCCCCGGTGCGGGGGAAATAGGCCCGGTTGCCCCAGTTCTGGTGGGCGCGGATGAAGAAGACCTCGACGCAGGCCTGCCCGCCCTCCTGATGGAGCGCCACCACATCGGCCTCCTCGACCCCCTCGGGGTTGATGCCCTGGCTCGACTGCACGTTGGTGAGCGCCCGGATGCGGTCGCGCAGCGCCGCGGCGCGCTCGAATTCCATCGCCCCCGCGGCCTCGGCCATCGCCTGGGCGAGCTCGGTCTGGATCCGGGTCGATTTCCCGCGCAGGAAATCGGTCGCATCCGCCACCAGCCGGCCGTAGTCGGCCTCGGAGATCAGCCCGACGCAGGGCGCCGAGCAGCGCTTGATCTGGTGCAGCAGGCAGGGCCGGGTGCGGCTCTCGAACATCGCATCCGAGCAGTTGCGCAGCAGGAACGCCTTCTGGAGCTGGTTGAGGGTGCGGTTGACCGAGCCCGCCGAGGCGAAGGGGCCGAAATAGGTGCCCGGCTCCTTGCGCAGCCCCCTGTGCTTGCGGATCTGCGGATAGGCGTGGTCGCCGGTGACGAGGATGTTGGGGAAGCTCTTGTCGTCGCGGAGCAGCACGTTGTAGCGCGGCTTGAGCTGCTTGATGAGGTTCTGCTCGAGCAGCAGCGCTTCGGTCTCGGTCTCGGTGGTGAGAAACATCATCGAGGCGGTCGCCGCGATCATTCTACCTATGCGAGAGCTATGGCCGAGCGGTTTTGCGTATGCTGCGACGCGGCGGCGCAGGCTCCGCGCCTTGCCGACGTAGAGCACCTCGCCCTTCTGGTCGAGCATCCGGTAGACGCCCGGGCTGTCGTCGAGGCGCTTGAGGTAGTCCCGAATGACGAGATGGCCGGGCCGCGCCCCGCCTTTCTGAGCCCCCTCCTCGTCGAAGGCGGACGATTCATCCTCGGCCTCCATCCGGTCCACACCACCCATGATTGATTCTTCCTCCCCCCTGCCTTGAACACCCCCCCGTTTCAAGACCAAACCTGTCCACCGTTTCTGTGGATAAGTGTGTTGGAAACTTGTCAGTGAACGGCATTTTCCCTTCTTTGTAAGGCCGTTTCAAGGTTTGGTTAAAATTTAGGCAATTATGCAAGATACTGATTTTGCTTGGTATTTCTTATTTCAATTCGTAAAATTATGGAATCATTGAAAGAATCAAAACACATTTATGACGCCGCTCCGGGGGGTGGAAAAGTCAAGCTGACGGCCGGGGAATCGCGGGAAAATTCCCTCTCGACAACCTATTCCACACCCAATACATCGGGCGTCCGCCACGCCAGATGCTGGCCACCGTCGATGCAGAGGAGCTGTCCCGTGAGCCCCGGTGCATCGAGGATATACGCAAGTGCAGCACAGATCTCCTCGGGGCTGGCGCCCCGGCCGAGGATCGTTGCATTGCGCTGAGCCGCGAAATGCGGCTCCGACTGGCGCGTGCCCCGAAGCGTCGGGCCGGGACCGATCGCGTTCACGCGAATGTCGGGGGCAAGGCCCTGCGCGGCCGTACGGGTGAGGGTCCAGAGCCCTGCCTTGGCTATCGTATAGGTTGAGAATTCCGGGGTGAGTTTCAGCACCCGCTGATCGACCATGTTGACGATGCAGGCCGAGGCCACCGGCTCGCCCGCCGCGTCGCGGGCGCCTTTGGGCGCCTGGGCGGCGAAGGCCTGCATGAGCTCGAAGGGCGCGCGGAGGTTGGAGCCCAGGTGCCGGTCCCAGCTTTCCCAGGTCGCGGTGGCGAGCGTGTCATGCTCGAAGATCGAGGCGTTGTTGACGAGCACCGTCAGCGGCCGTCCGAGGTGCGCGGCGGCCTCCGGCACCAGCCGCGCCGTCGCCTCGCGGTCGAGCAGGTCGGCGGGCAGCACCACGGCGCGCACGCCTTCGGCCGCGGTGATCTCGGCGGCGAGCGCGTCGGCATCCTCGCGGCTCGCATTGCAGTGGATCGCGACATCGAGCCCGCGGGCGGCGAGCGTGCGGACCATTGCCGCGCCGAGGCGGCGGCCGCCGCCGGTGACGAGTGCGGCCCCCTGTCTCATGCGCTGCCTCCCGCATGGCTGAAGAGCAGCGCGTAATAGGCGGCATATATCACGAGGAAGGCGATCCCCGCCATGCGCCCGATCGGCCGGTGCCGGAGGATGAAGGGCGCGAGCAGCAGCGAGGCCCCGAGCATCACCCAGAGATCGCGGGTCAGGAACTCCTCGCCGACCGGCAGCGGCCCGAAGAGGCTGGTGATGCCGAGGATCGCGAGGATGTTGAAGAGGTTCGAGCCGAGCACATTGCCCATGGCGACATCGGCGTGCCGGCGGACGGCGGCCATCACCGTGGTGGCGAGCTCCGGCAGCGAGGTGCCGACGGCGACGAGGGTGAGGCCGATCACCGCCTCGGAGATGCCGAGGGCCCGCGCGATCCCCACCGCGCCGTCGATGAGCAGGCTCGCGCCAAGCGGCAGGCCCACGAGGCCGAGCGCGAGGGCTCCGGCGATCTTCCAGCCGGCCATGGGCGTGAAATGCTCGCTCACCTCTTCGGCGACATGCGAGGGGTCGCGGCGCGCCTCGCGCACCATGTCGAAGAGCACGAAGGCGAGGAAGCTCAGCAGCACCAGGGCATGGAAGTAGCCAAGCGGCCCGAAGGCGCAGAGCAGGATGAGCAGCACGGAGGCCGCGAGCATGATGGCGAAGTTGCGCGATGTGCCGGGCCCCGAGGGCGGCACCGTCGCCATCACCGCAGGCACGCCGAGCACCAGCAACACATTGGTGATGTTGCTCCCGACCACGTTCCCGAGCGCGATGGCGGGCGCCCCCGAGAGGGTCGCGTCGATGCTGACGAGCAGTTCGGGCAACGAGGTGCCGAAGGCGACGATGGTAAGCCCCACAACCATCGTGGGCACGCCGAGCCGCAGGCTGAGGGCGACGGCCCCACGCACGAGCAGGTCGCCGGCGAAGATGAGGATCACCAGACCGGCGAGCGCTTGGACGATTTCCATGGGGTATGTGGCCTCTCGTTAGCCGTTTGCCTTGGGGTCTTTCGCGGGATCCTCCGCCGGGAGGCTGCAGGTGCAGGGGCCGCCGCCGATGAGATAGGTGCCGCATTTCGGGCATTTGCGCGCCGTCGCGATCGGCGGCCCGGCGGACTTGCGCCCGACCTTGCGGGGCCGCGTCCACTTGCCGGCAAGGCCGATCAGCGCCATCAGCAGCAGGAACAGGAAGACGGCGCGGATCATCGTGGCGCCTGCAGCCCGAAGCGCGACCAGAGCAGGTGCTCCTCGGCGCCGGCGAGCGCCTCGCCCAGCACCTCGGCCGCACCGGGCAGGCCGAGGCGGCGGATCAGCGGCCGGCGGGCCTTGAGCACGTTGAACCGGATCTTGTCGCCGTAGCGGGCGCGCATTACCGGAACGAGATGGCCGATGCCATCGGCAAGCCCGGCCTCGACACCGCCCTGCCCGACCCAGATGTCGCCGGTGAAGAGCCCTTCGCCCTTGAGCTTCGCGCCGCGGCGGGCCTCGACCTGGGCGATGAAGGCGTCATGGATGACCTTCTGGAGCTGCTCGAGCCGGGCGACATCCTCGGGGCGCTCGGGGCGGAACGGATCGAGCAGGCTCTTGTCCTCGCCCTGGGTGTGCACGCGCCGCTCGATGCCGTGGCGGGCGAGAAATTCCGGAAAGCCGAAGGAGGCGGAGATGACGCCGATCGAGCCGACGATCGAGCTTGCGTCGACATGGATGTCATCGGCGGCGGTGGCGAGCCAGTAGCCGCCCGAGGCCGCGACATCCTCGACGAAGGCGTGCACCGGCAGTTTCTTCTCCTCGGCGAGCCTGCGGATGCGCGCGGCGATGAGGCTCGACTGCGCCGGGCTGCCACCGGGAGAGTTGATGACCAGCGCGACCGCGACGGGCCTGCCCTTGCTGAAGGCCGCCTCGATCAGCGGTGCGAGGCCCGCATCGCTGAGCGCGGGGCCGCCAAGGCGTCCGGCTCCGCCGATCGCGCCTTCGAGGCGGAGGACGGAGATGCCGGGGCGGCGGAATCGGGAGAGGAAGCTCGGTTTTGCCATTGCCTTTCGATGTAGGCGAGGCATGGGGGGCAGACAAGGGCGCGCAGCCAAGGCCATGCGCGGCGGGCGCATTTCGCGGATTCCGGGTCACGGATGGGAATATGGCGCGATCCGGGGCCGGGCACCGCCCGCGGCGCGCCCGATCTGTCCCGCCTCTTGCGTCCTGCCGACCCGATGGAGGCCGCGGGGCCTTGCCCGGGACCCCTTCCCTTGCCGGGGATCTCTGCCTGAGCACGGGCGGCTGTGCCGGAGTTCTTCGGGTGTCTGAGAGAAATCGTCTCCGGCGCCTTGCAGCCGCTTTCGACCATTTTCACGGACGCGCCGCCTGCGATCGCAAGCCCCCCCCCTGCTGAAGTCCCCGCCCCGAAGGAGATCGCAATGACAGGATCAGGACGACACCCCGCCCGGCCTTTCACCTTCGTGGCGCTGGCGGCGGGGACGGGCGCGGCCGTTCGGGCCCAGGAAACCGAAGCCACCCCTCCGCCGAACATCCTCGTCATCTGGGGCGACGCCCTGGAGATGTGGAACATCCCGGCCTATCACCGCGGGAGGATGGCGGGTGAGACACCCGACATCGACCGGATCGCCGAGGAGGGCATGCTCTTCATGGACCAACATGCCCAGGCATCCTCACCCAGACCGGCCCCTCCGACCGCAAGGAGATCCTCTTCTTCACGGAGACCACGTCCCACGGGCTGCGCTTCGGGGAATGGACGTTCCTCTTCACCAGCCAGGACAGGTGGCTCAACGGCCCGCACTACGAGTTGACCTCGCCGCCGATCACCCGCCTCGACCTCGATCCCGTCGAGCGGTTCCATGAGGCGCGCGGGTTCGACGAGTGGCAGGAGCACCGCTCCCGGGCGATCGGCCCGGCGCTGGGGCCGGGGAACCGGTTCGTGGCCTCGTTCGAGGAGTTCCCGCCGCGGATCGCGAGCTTCCGGGCCTCGGTCGAGGACATGTCGCGGCAGATCATGGCGGCGGCCCCGGCTCCGCAGTGAGCGCTCGCCGGAATGGGCGCCGCAGAGGCGGCATTCCCCCGGGGCGGCGCGCTCCGGCAGGGTGCTGCGAGGCTGTCCGTTTCCCGGGCCGCTCTCGGGCGGTGGGGCGCCCCCCGTGGCCGCGCGCCCGGCAGGGCGCGCGCGCCTCCCTCAGCGGTCGCTTTCGCGCCAGCGGGGGTTGATCCAGGGGCCGCGGGTCTCGGGCGCGAGCGGTGTGCGGCCGAGGATGTGGTCGGAGGCCTTCTCGCCCACCATGATCGAGGGCGCGTTGAGATTGCCGTTGGTGATCTGCGGAAAGATCGAGCTGTCGGCGACGCGCAGCCCCTCGACGCCGATCACCCGGCATTCGGGATCGACCACCGCCATCGGATCGTCCGCCGCCCCCATCCGCGCGGTGCCGCAGGGGTGATAGGCGCTCTCGACATGCTCCTTGAGGAAGGCGTCGAGCTCGTCATCGCTCCGGACCCCGGCGCCCGGCTGGATCTCGTCACCGGCATAGGGCCCGAAGGCGGGCTGGGCGAAGAGTTCGCGGGTGAGCCGGATGCAGCGGCGGAAATCGCGCCAGTCCTCTTCGGTGGACATATAGTTGAAGAGGATCTTCGGGGCTTCTCTCGGATCGGCCGAGGCGAGCGTGACGCTGCCGCGGGACGGCGAGCGCATCGGGCCGACATGGGCCTGGAAGCCGTGCCCCTTCACCGCCGACTGGCCGTCGTAGCGCACGGCGAGCGGCAGGAAGTGATACTGGATGTCGGGGTATTCGACACCCGGCGCCGAGCGGACGAAGGCCGCGCTCTCGAACTGGTTCGAGGTGCCGAGGCCCACCTTGGCGAGCAGCCACTGCAGGCCGATCCGCGCCATGGCGGGGTAGTTGTACTGGCTGTAGAGCGTCACCGGCTTGAGGCTCTTCATCTGGAAATAGATCTCCAGATGGTCCTGGAGGTTCGCCCCCACGCCCGGCCGGTCGGCCAGCACCGGGATCCCGTGCGTGGCAAGCTCCGCCCCCGGGCCGATGCCCGAGAGCTTCAGGAGCTTCGGCGAATTGATGGAGGAGGCCGACAGGATCACCTCGTTGCGCGCCCGGATCACCTCGCGGCCCTCGCCCTTCGCGACCTCGACGCCGCGCGCGCGGCCCTCCTCGATCACCACGCGGAGCGCGAGACCGTTCACCACCGTGACATTGCCGCGCCGGAGCGCGGGCCGGAGATAGGCGTTCGCCACAGACCAGCGCCGGCCGCGCCAGACGGTCTGCTCCATCGGGCCGAAGCCCTCCTGCTTCTCGCCGTTGTAGTCGAAGGTGAGCTCGAAGCCCGCCTGGGCGCCGGCCTCGACGAAGCTGTGGTAGAGCGGGTTGCGGCGCGGGCCGCGGGTGACGTGGAGCGGGCCGTCGGAGCCGCGCCAGTCGGAATGGCCGCCGTGCCAGCTTTCCATGCGGCGGAAATAGGGCTGCACGTCGGCGCCCGCCCAGCCGGCCGCGCCCATCTCGGACCAGGTGTCGTAGTCGCGCATGTGGCCGCGGACATAGACCATGCCGTTGATCGAGGACGAGCCGCCCAGCACCTTGCCGCGCGGGCAGACGAGGCGGCGGCCGCCGAGATGCGGCTCGGGCTCGGACATGAAGCCCCAGTCATAGCGGGACATGTTCATCGGATAGGAGAGCGCCGCGGGCATCTGGATGAACGGGCCCCAGTCGGTGCCGCCATGCTCGATGACGATCACCGAGCGGCCCGCCTCGCCGAGGCGGTAGGCGATGGCTGCGCCGGCCGAACCGGACCCGACGATGACGTAATCTGCTTCCATCAGGAGGCCTCCTTTGCGCGGATCGGTTCCCAGGACACCATCACATGTTCGCGGTAGGCCGGGCGGGCCTGAAGCGTCGCGTAGTAGCGGGCAAGCGCGGGGCGCTCCCGGCGCGGGATTTCCACGGTGTAATAGCGGTAGAGGACATGGCCGATGACGATATCGGCCAGGGTGAAATCGGGGCCGAGGACATGAGGCCCCGCGCCGAGCTGTTGCTCGAGGATATCGAGAACCGGTTCGAGCCGGGCCAGCGCCGCCGCGACCGCCGCACTGTCGCGCCGGCTCGGCGGGATGCGGACGAGCTGCCAGAAGATCGGCATGTTGAAGCCCTGGGTGAGCGTCGTCTTGCCCCACTCGGCCCACATGTCGATCGGCGCGCGGGCTGCCGGTTCTTCGGGCCAGAGGGCGCCCGCACCATAACGTGCCGCGAGGTAGCGCAGGATCGCGCAGCTTTCCCAGACCACCAGATCGCCGTCCCGGAGCACCGGGATCAGGCCGTTGGGGTTGAGCGCACGGAACTCCGGCGTCTCGAGCCCGCCGAAGGCATGGCCGAGATCCCGGCGTTCATGGGCGAGGCCGAGCTCGCCGATGAGCCACATCACCGGCTGGACGTTCGAAGACGTGGCACGGCCGTAGACTGTCAGCATGGGCAATCTCCCTGTCGTCTTTCCTGTCTCTTGCGTCCGGACCCGGAGGGGTTCCCCGTGCGGCCCGCGGGGGTGGCCCGCCGCCCCGGGAGGGGCCCGGCGGGCCGATGCCAGCTCAGTAGGGCGAGTCGACCGGGCCGAGGCCCACGTAGACCGATTTCACCTGGCTGTAGTGCTCGAGCGCGGCGCGGCCGTTCTCGCGCCCCAGCCCGCTCGCCTTCACGCCGCCGAAGGGCATCTCGACGGGGGTGAGGTTGTAGGCGTTGATCCAGAGCGTGCCGGCCTCGAGAGCGGCGGCCATGCGGTGGCCGCGGGCGAGATCGCGGGTGAAGACCCCGGCGGCGAGCCCGAAGGAGGTGGCATTCGCCCGCGCGACGGCTTCCGCCTCGGTGTCGAAGCCCAGCACGCACATCACCGGGCCGAAGATCTCCTCGCGCGCGATGGTCATGTCGTCGGTGACCCCGGCAAAGACCGTCGGCGCGACAAAGAAGCCCGCCGCGCACCCCTCCGGCCGGAGCCGGGTGCCGCCGGTGACGAGCTCGGCGCCCTCCTCGCGGCCCCTGGCGATGTACTCCATGACCTTCTCGCCCTGCGCGTCCGAGACCAGCGGCCCCATCTGGGTTTCGGCATCCTTCGGGTCGCCGATGCGGATCGTTTCGGTCCGGGCCCTCAACCGCTCGAGGAAGGCGGGCAGCACCGAGTTCTGCACGAAGACACGGGTGCCGTTCGAGCAGATCTGGCCGGCGGAATAGAAGTTGCCGAGCATCGCGCCGCCGATGGCGCTGTCGAGATCGGCATCCTCGAAGACGACGATGGGCGATTTGCCCCCGAGTTCGAGCGTGACATGCTTCGTGCCCTCGGCCGCCGCGGCATAGACCTTGCCGCCGGTCGGCACAGAGCCGGTGACGGAGATCTTGGCAATCTCGGGACGCGCGGAGAGGGCGGCGCCGACCGCGCCGCGGCCCTGCACGACGTTGAAGACGCCGGCGGGAAGGCCCGCCTCGATGAAGATTTCCGCGAGCCGGAGCGCGCCGAGCGGCGTCACCTCCGAGGGCTTGAAGATCATCGCGTTGCCGCAGGCGAGCGCGGGCGCGGCCTTCCAGCAGGCGATCTGGCTCGGATAGTTCCAGGCGCCGATGCCGAGGCAGATCCCGAGCGGCTCGCGGCGGGTATAGGCGAAATCGCCGCCGAGCTCGATATGCTCGCCCGAAAGCCCCGCGGCGAGGCCCGCGAACCATTCCAGCGCATCGGCGCCCGAGGCCCAGTCGGCGACGCGGGTTTCCTGGATCGGCTTGCCGGTGTCGCGGGTCTCGAGCTCGGAGAGCTCCTCGTTGCGCGCGCGGATGAGCGCCGCGGCCCGGTGCAGGACACGGGCGCGCTCGGCGGGCGGCGTGGCGCGCCAGAGCGCGAACCCCGCGCGCGCGCTCGCGATCGCGGCGTCGATCACGGCCGGGGTCGCTTCATGGAGATCGGCGATCGTCTCGCCGGTGGCCGGGTCGAAGACCGCGAGCGGCGTGCCCGCAGCATCCTCGTGTGCAGCACCGGCGATGAAATGGGACGTGAATGTGTCGGTCATGGCGTCACCTCCGAAAGTTCGAGTGTGGCGAAACGTTCCACCATCGCGATGGCGGCGGCGGGGTCGGTCGGGGTGGGGCTCAGCGCCTCGCGCAGGTAGACCCCGTCGATATAGGCGCCGAGGCCGCAGGCGATCCGGCGGGCCTCGGCGGCCGGGGCAATGCCCTTCAGCGCATGGGTGAGATTGCTTTCGAGGCGGCGATGGTAGATCCGGAGCAGCCGCGCCGCGCCGGGCGAGGAGAGCGCCCAGGCATAGAAGGTGAGCCAGGCGCTGATCGTTGCGTGATGGAACTGCTCGGGGCCGAAGCTCGCCCGGATCGTCGCGGAGAGCCGCGCGCGGGGGCCTTCGGCCTCGTGCATCGCCCCGACCACGTTGAGACGGAACTCGGCGAGCAGGTGCCGCATCGTCGCGAGGATCAGATCGTCCTTGCCGCCGAAGTAGTGGTGGGCGAGCGCGGAGGACACCCCCGCGCGCCGGGCGATCTGCGCCACCGTCACCTCGAGCGTGCCACGCTCGGCGATCTCGCCCAGCGCGGCGCCGATCAGCGCCCTCTTGCGAAGCTCCGCCTTGCCGATTCTCGGGGACATTTCATTTCCGTCACATTGTTGATTGACTAATCAATCAATAAAGGTTTCACTTGCAAGCGTCAACATAATCAAGCGACCTTGCAGCCAGATCGTCCGCCTCGTGGCCGCCGCCCGGACGAACGAGGTTGCGACAACAGAGGGGACAAGATGAAGACAAAGACAAAGAGCATTCTCGTGGCAGTCAGCCTGCTCTCGACCGCACCGGCTTTCGCCGCGGAACCGGAGAGCTGCAAGAGCGTCCGCTTCTCCGACGTGGGCTGGACGGACATCACCTCGACGACCGCGGTCGCCGACACGCTGCTCCGCGCCCTCGGCTACGACACCAAGATCGACATCCTGTCCGTGCCCGTCACCTATACCGGCCTTGCCAACGGCGATATCGACATCTTCCTCGGCAACTGGATGCCGACGATGGAAGGCGACATCGCCCCCTATCGCGAGGCCGGCACGGTCGACACCGTCCGGGCCAATCTCGAAGGCGCCAAATACACCCTCGCCGTTTCGTCGAAGCTGGCGGAGGAAGGTCTGACCGATTTCTCCAAGATCAAGGATTTCGGCGACGAGCTCGACCACAAGATCTACGGCATCGAGCCCGGCAATGACGGCAACCGCCTGATCCAGGAGATGATCGAGAACGATACCTTCGGTCTCGGCGACTTCACCCTCGTCGAAAGCTCCGAACAGGGGATGCTCGCCCAGGCCGCCCGCGCCGAACGGCAGGGCAAGGGCATCGTCTTCCTCGGCTGGGAACCCCACCCGATGAACGCGAACCTCAAGATGACCTACCTCACCGGCGGGGATGACATCTTCGGGCCCGACTTCGGCGGCGCCACCGTCTATACCAACACCCGCGCCGGTTATGTCGAGGAATGCCCGAATGTCGGCCGCTTCCTCCAGAACCTCGGTTTCACGCTCGAGATGGAAAACCAGATCATGGGCGCGATCCTCGATGACGGCGAGACCCCCGAGACCGCCGCGGCGACCTGGCTTGGCGAAAACCCCGATGTGATCGGCCCCTGGCTCGAGGGTGTCACCACCTTCGACGGCGGCGACGCGATGGCGGCCGTCAACAAGGAACTCGGCCTCGAATGAGGCTCCGCTTCGGGCCCTGCCGGCCTGAAGCACCCCTTCCGCTCCAGGTCATGCCCCTGGAACGCATGGCCCGTGATCGCGATCGCCCGACGCGATCCGGGATCGCTCGGGTACGCGGCCCGTTCGTGGCCCCCGCACCTCCAGAGCACCTTCGCCTACGCCCCAGCCCCGCAGCGGCCGCGCCGAACGCGCGCCGCGACGAATGAGGAGTATTGCATGCCCACGCCTACGCCCATCCGCGCCTCCGCGCCCTGCCCCGCCCGCCGCACCGGCGCGGCGGCCCTGCAAGCGGGGCGCAGATGATCGACCCGCTCGTCCTTGCCGCGCCGCTGGCGCTGCTGCCCAAGATCCCGGTCGGGAAATGGGCCAGCAACGTCGTTGACTGGCTGATCGGCCATGCCGTCTGGTTCTTCGACGGCCTCTCCGAAGGCGTCACCGCCCTCATCGACGCGATTCTCTGGGTGCTCCAGACCCCGCCCTCGCTGGTGGTGATCGCCGTCTTCGCCCTGCTTGCCTGGGTGATCCAGCGCTCGTGGGCGACGGTTGCCTTCGTCATCATCGGCTTTCTCTTCATCCTCAACCAGGGCTACTGGGAGGAAACGACCGAGACGCTCACCCTCGTGCTCTGCGCGGTGATCGTGTGCATGGGGGTCGGCGTGCCGATCGGCATCGCGGCGGCTCATCGCCCGCGGCTCTATGCCGCGCTCCGGCCGGTGCTCGACCTCATGCAGACCCTGCCGACCTTCGTCTACCTGATCCCGGCGATCGTGTTCTTCGGGATCGGCATGGTGCCCGGCCTCATCGCCACCGCGATCTTCGTGGTGCCCGCACCGATCCGGCTCACCCATCTCGGCATCGTCTCGACGCCGAAGGAGCTCAAGGAGGCAGGCCTCGCCTTCGGTGCGACGCCCAGCCAGCTCCTGCGCAAGGTCGAGCTCCCCTACGCCGCGCCGCAGATCATGGCGGGCCTTACCCAGACCATCATGCTCTCGCTCTCGATGGTGGTGATCGCCGCCCTCGTCGGCGCAGAGGGGCTCGGCGTGCCGGTGGTGCGTGCGCTCAACACGGTCAACACCGCGCTCGGTTTCGAGGCGGGGCTGGTGATCGTGGTGCTCGCGATCATCCTCGACCGTGTGTTCCGGCGGGAGAAGTGAGATGAAAGAGACGATGATTTCCTTCGAGAAGGTCTCGATCGTCTTCGGCAGCGAACCCGAATCGGCGCTGCCGCTGATGGATGCCGGCAAAAGCCGCGCCGAGGTGCAGGAAGCGACCGGCCAGATCCTCGGTGCGCATGACTGCTCGCTCGAGGTGGCGGAGGGCGAGATCTCGGTGCTGATGGGCCTGTCGGGCTCGGGCAAGTCCACGCTGCTGCGCGCGATCAACGGCCTCAACAAGGTGACGCGCGGCCGGATGATGGTGCGCGCGACCGATGGCAAGATGGTCGATGTCTGCACCTGCTCGCCCGCGACCCTGCGCGGCCTGCGCCGCAGCGCCGTCTCGATGGTGTTCCAGCAGTTCGGCCTCCTGCCCTGGCGCAGCGTCGTCGACAACGTCGCCCTCGGCCTCGAGCTCTCGGGCCTCGGGCGCCGGGAGCGGCTGGAGAAGGCGCAGAGCGTGCTCGAGACGGTCGGCCTCTCGGCCTGGGGCGAGAAGAAGGTCTCCGAGCTTTCGGGCGGCATGCAGCAGCGTGTGGGCCTTGCCCGCGCCTTCGCGACCGACGCGCCGATCCTGCTCATGGACGAGCCCTTCTCGGCGCTCGACCCGCTGATCCGCGCCCATCTGCAGGACGAGCTCCTGACACTGCAGGAAAAGATGCGCTGCACCATCGTTTTCGTGAGCCACGATCTCGAGGAGGCGGTGAAGCTCGGCAACACGATCACCATCATGGAAGGCGGGCGCATCGTGCAATCCGGCCGGCCGGAGGATATCGTGCTGCGCCCGGCGGACGATTATGTCACCGATTTCGTCGCCCATCTGAACCCGCTGAGCGTGCTGCGGATGGTCGATGTGATGACGCCCTGCACGGGCGAGCCTCCGGCGCGCACGCTGCCCGGCGAGACGCCGCTCCGCGAGGTGCTGCCACTCTTTGCCGAGGATCCGGCGACGGCGGTGCTGGTGACGGACGCGGGCGGCGCAGCCCTCGGCGAAGTGACCGCGGCGCGTGTCTTCGAGACGCTTGCGCCGAAGGTTGCGGGCGGCACGGGCGGCGCCTGATCCGCCCGGCGGCGGCCTCCTCCGAGCCTTCCCCCCTTGACGCGCGGCGGAGGCTCGGCTAACAGGCCGCTTCCAGATTTCGGGCGCCCTCGCGAGTGCGGCGCCGGTTATGAGTCGTGAACCTGGCCGGGGCCCGGCCCAGAGCAAGGAATGAAATCATGTCGCGCCGTTGCGAACTGACTGGCAAGAGCGTGATGGTTGGCAACAATGTCAGCCACGCGCACAACAAGACCAAGCGCCGGTTTCTGCCGAACCTCAACACCGTGTCGCTGACCAGCGAAACGCTCGGCCAGACCGTGAGCTTCCGCATTTCCGCGGCTGCGCTGCGCACCGTCGATCACCGGGGCGGGCTCGACGCCTTCCTCGCGAAGGCAAACGACGCCGAACTTTCGCCCCGCGCGCTGAAGGTCAAGCGCGACATCGCGAAGGCACAGGCCGCCGCCTGATCCGGCGCAACCGCCGTCTTCAAGGCCGGGCCCCCGGGATGCGGGGCGCGGCCTTTTCGCATGTACGGTTGTTTTTCGAGGGCCCTGCCTGCACGGTGGTCCTGCCTGTCCGGCGTACGGCGGCTGGGAATCGCCTCCGGCTTGCCCTATTGCGCGGGGCATGGAAGCCTTTGGGGGAAAGGACGCCTGCGCCCATGCACCGCCTGAGAATCGCCGCGCTCGCCGTTCTTCTTGGCATCGCCCTGCTGCCCGGCGCCCGGGCCGGGGAGGCCGCGCCGCTTGCCGGGCGCGATGGCATCCGCATCGAGGACGCCTACGCCCGCGCCGCGGGGGCTGCCGCCCGCAGCGGCGCCGTCTACCTGACGCTCGCCAACACCGGCACGGCGGAGGACACCCTCCTCGCGGTCACGGGCGATGCGGCGGCGCGGATCGAGATCCACAGCACGGTGGTCGAGGATGGGATCGCCCGGATGCAGCCGCATGCGGACGGGCTTCCCCTGCCGGCAGGCGCGCGTGTGAGCCTCGCGCCGGGAGGGCTTCACATCATGCTCCTCGGCCTCACCCGGCCGCTTGCCGAAGGGGACACGGTCGGTCTTACCTTCGTCTTCGAACGTGCCGGTGCGATCCCGGCGGCGGTGCCCGTCGATCTCGCGCGCGGCATGCCCGGCGGGCAGCACACGCATTGAGTGCACGCGGGCGTGAAGTCCTGCCCCTTCTCCCCGCCGCAATACAAGCGTAAAATGGAATATGACCCATCAGCGTGCCCGCTCGGGGCATGTGATCGAAAGGTAAATCCGATGAAAAAGCTTTCATTTGTCGCAGTTTCCCTGGCGGCGCTTTGCGCCGTGACCTCCGCCGCCGCCGGCGTTGCCTTCCCGCGCGCCGACGCCAATGGCGACGGCTATGTCACCTATGACGAGGCAAAGCGCGTGTTTCCCGGCATGCAGGAAGTCACCTTCCTCAAGGCCGACTGGAACGGCGACGGCAAGATCAGCGCCCAGGAATACCCGTCGCTCGAGGCGCTCTATCGCAACACCAGATCGATGGGCCACTGAGCCTCACCCGCGCGCGCTTTCCCGCCGGACGGGGTTGCCGCCCCGCCGAAAAGCGGCCATAACCCGCCGCCTGAGGACAGACGGGTGTGCCATGACGCAAGCTTCGGCCAATCTCAACATCATGATCAAGGCCGCCCGGAAGGCCGGGCGGAGCCTCGTCCGGGATTTCGGTGAGGTGGAACAGCTCCAGGTCTCGCGCAAGGGGCCGGGAGACTTCGTGAGTCGCGCCGATATGCGTGCCGAGGAGATGATCCGCACTGACCTCACCGAGGCGCGGCCGAACTACGGCTGGCTCGGCGAGGAGAGCGACGAGGTGAAGGGCGCCGACCCGACGCGGCGCTGGATCGTCGATCCGCTCGACGGAACCACCAACTTCCTGCACGGCCTGCCGCACTGGGCGGTCTCGATCGCGCTCGAGCACAAGGGCGAGATCGTTGCGGGCGTGGTCTATGACCCGGCGAAGGACGAGATGTTCGTGGCCGAGAAGGGCGCGGGCGCCTGGATGAACGACCGCCGCATCCGCGTCTCGGCGCGGCGTGACACCTACGAGATGATCTTCGCCACCGGCGTTCCCTTCGGCGGCAGCCCGAACCTGCCCGCGACGTTGAAGGATCTCGCCAACCTCACCCCGCGCACCGCCGGCATCCGGCGCTGGGGCGCGGCGGCGCTCGATCTCGCCTATGTCGCGGCCGGCCGCTACGACGGCTACTGGGAGCGCGGCCTCAACCCCTGGGACATCGCGGCGGGGCTGCTGCTCGTCCGCGAGGCCGGCGGTTTCACCGGCCCGATCCAGGAAGGCGCCAGCATCTTCGAGAGCCGCGGCTGCGTCGCCGCCAACACGCACGCCTTCGAGACCCTGACCTCCATCGTGCGCGCCTCCTGAGGCTCGCCGCCGCGCCTCAGGCCAGCTCGGCGCGGAGGCGCGCGGGGCCGGCGGCCAGCGCCCCCTCCGCCCGGTCGAACCGGAGATAGGCCAGCCCCGCGCCGCCCGTGCTCGAATAGAGGCGGCCGGCAACGCGCTCGCCTGCGAGGATCTCGGTGCCCGGTGCGGGCGCCTCGCCCTCGATCTCCACCCGCACGAGCCCCTTGCGGAGCTCGGTCTTGTGCTTCATCCGCGCCGTGACCTCCTGGCCGACATAGCAGCCCTTGCGGAAATCGACGCCGTTGAGCCGCGCAAAGCCCATCTCGAGGATGTAGCTCTCGTCCGGCACGAGCTCGATACCGGTCTCGGGCACGCAGGCCGCAATCCGCGCCGCGAGCAGCGCCGCGGGATCGAGCGGCGCGAGGTCCGCGAGATAGGCCTGCGGGTCCGCGACCCAGGCCCGCCAGCCGAGCGCGGCGCTGCGCGGATCGATGACGGCGCCCGAGGGCGGCTCGCCCTGCCCCAGCACCACGGCGAGATCGCTCGGCGCAACGGTCACCCTGGCGCGCAGCTTGTAGAGCGTGAGCCGTTGCAAAAGCGGTTGAGCCCGGTCGGCCTTCACGTCGATGAGAAATCCTGCGCCGCGCCGGATGACGAAGAAATCGAAGAGATATTTTCCCTGCGGCGAGAGAAGGGCTGCGTAGACGCACGCGCCCTCGGCCAGACCCTCGACATTGTTGGTGACGAGATTCTGCAGGAAATGCCCGGCGTCCTCGCCGCTCACTTCCAGCACCGCCCGATCCGTCGCCTGCAGTCCCGCCGTCATCGCAAATCCTCCTGTCTCCAGAGACAGATAAGCCCCGGAGCGGCGGACCGAAAGGGATCAGGCGCCGGAAAACTGCAAGGCAAAGAGATCGGCGTAGAGCCCGCCGCGGTCCAGCAGCTCCTGGTGCCGGCCCATCTCGACGACGCGGCCGCGATCCATCACCACGATGAGGTCCGAATCCATCACCGTCGCGAGCCGGTGCGCGATCACCAGCGTGGTCCGGCCCTCGGCAAGACGGGCGAGCGCCTTCTGGATCTGGGCCTCGGATTCGGCATCCAGCGCCGAGGTCGCCTCGTCGAGGAGCAGGATCGGCGCGTTGCGCACCATGGCCCGGGCGATGGAGAGCCGCTGGCGCTCGCCGCCCGAGAAGGCCTGTTCGGTCGGCCGGACCATGGTGTCGTAGCCCTGCGGCAGCGCACGGATGAAACCGTCGGCGGCGGCGGCACGGGCCGCCTCCTCGATCTCCGCGCGCGTCGCGCCCTTGCGGCCGAACCCGATATTGTCGGCGACCGAGCCCGAGAGCAGCACCGAATCCTGGCTCACCACCGCGATCTGGTCGCGGAGCGAGGCGAGCGTCATGTCGCGGATGTCGATCCCGTCGATGGAGATCGTGCCTGCGGTCGGGTCGTATAGCCGTGGCAGCAGGTTGAAGACGGTGGATTTCCCGGCCCCCGAGCGGCCGACGAAGGCGGTCTTGCGGCCCTGCGGAATGGTGAGCGAGACATTCTCGAGGGCAACATGGCCGTCGGGATAGGCGAAGGAAACATCCTCGAAATGGATCACGCCATGGACCCGGCCGACCTCGCGCGCGCCGTCGACGATGGTGTTCTCGGCGTCGAAGAGCATGTAGATCCGATCGAGCGCCGCGCGCCCCTGCATCAGCGTCGCATAGGAGCCGCCGATGCGCCGCGCCGGCCCCGAGAGCACGCCGAAGCCGGTCAGCAGCCCGGTGAAATCGGCGATCGAGATCGTGCCCGCCGTGATCCGCTTCGCGACCACGAAGAGCAGCACGGCGATCGCGATCCCCATCAGCACCTCCATCAGCGGCGCCATGCGCGCCCGCCAGATGTATTGCTTGACGCTGAGCCCGAGCAGCCTGTCGAAGACCCCTTCGGCGCTGCGCGCGAGCGGCTCCTCGAGGCTGTAGGTCCGCGCCATGCGGATGCTCGAGAGCCCCTCCGTCACCTCCGAGGTCATGTGGCTGATCTCGGCCTGGGTGCGCTTCGCGAGCTTGCGAAGCCGCCGCCCGATCACGTTGACCGGCACCAGCGCAACCGAGAAGATGAGCAGGATCATGAGCGTGAGCGACCAGTCGATGGTGAGCATCACGCCGATCGAGACGATGATCGTGAGGATGTTGGTGAGCCCGCCGACATAGCCCCGGACCGCGCCGCCGACGACCGAGATGTCGGAGGAGAACCGCGCCGCGAGCCCCGCGGGCGCCTCGCTCTGGAGCCGCGCGAGATCGGCGCCGACGAGCTGGGAGAACATGCGCTTGCGCAGGTCCGTCTCCATGTGCGTGACCACGATGTTGGAGATCGTCTCCTTGTAATACTGCCCCACCGCGCTCAGCGAGGTGAGCCCAAGCACGGTCAGCGGCCCCCACCAGATCACTGCCGGATCGGTGCGCTCTAGCGCCGCCATCACGAGCTGGATGACCTTCGAGTAGGCGCCGGTCGTCGCCGAGACCAGAACGGTCATCAGGATCGCGAGCGAAAGTGTCCAGCGATAGGGCCAGAGCCAGTCGCGCCACAGGCGCACATAGGGTGAGAAGCCCGAAGCTTCCGACATCACGTTCCCCCGCCCCAGCTCACCGGGTCCCTCCCGCCTTGTGTCCGACCGGGCTCCGGACTAGCACGGTGGCGCGCGCGCAACCAAGCGGATTTGCCTTTTCTCCCGCATTTGCGCGCAGTTGATGTCTTTCGTGTCTCTCGGGGAGCATCCGTCCCATGCGCCTGTCCTATGGCCGCGACCTCATCGCCATTCCCGGCCCCTCGATCGTTCCCGACCGCGTGCTGCGGGCGATGCATCGGTCCTCGCCCAACATCTACGGGGGAGAGCTGATCGCGCTCAGCGATACCGTCTACCGCGATCTCGCCGCCCTGGCCCGCACCACCGGCGATCCGGTGATCTATCTCGGCAACGGCCATGCCGCCTGGGAGGCGGCGGTCGCCAACACACTCCGTCCCGGTGACCGGGCGCTCGTGCTCGCGACCGGCGTCTTCGGCCGCGGCTGGGCCGAGATGGCCCGGCGGCTCGGTGTCGAGGTGGAGCTGCTCGACTTCGGTTTCCGCGCCACTGCCGATCCTGCGCGCCTCGCCGAACGGCTCGCCGCCGACCGGGAGCATACAATCCGCGCCGTGCTGACCGTGCAGACCGACACCGCGTCTTCGGTCTCGAACGACATTCCCGCCCTGCGCCAGGCAATAGACGCGGCGGGTCACCCGGCACTCTTCCTCGTCGATTGCATCGCCTCGCTCGGGTGCGAGCGCTTCGAGATGGACGCCTGGGGCGCGGATGTGACGGTCGCTGCCTGCCAGAAGGGGCTGATGCTGCCGCCCGGCATCGCTTTCAACGTCGTGGGCCCCCGCGCCTGGCGCAAGCGGGTGCCCTGCCCCAGCCTCTACTGGGACTGGGCGCCGCGGATCGAGCCGGAGCTCTTCTACCAGCGCTTTGCGGGCACGCCGCCGACGCATCACCTTTATGGTCTGCGCGAGGCGCTCGACATGCTGGCCGAAGAGGGTCTCGAGAACACCTGGGCGCGCCACGAGCGGCTGGCCCGCGCCATCTGGGCGGCGGTGGAAACCTGGGGGGCGCCGTCGGGGGCGGGCTGCGACCGTGCGCTGGCGCTCAACATCGCCGAGCCGGCGCGCCGGAGCCGGGCGGTGACGACGATCCGCACGGCACCGGGCGATGCGATCCGGCTCCGCGCCTGGTGCGAGGAAGCCGCAGGCCTCACGCTCGGCATCGGCATCGCCGCGCCCGACGAGGATGGCGGCAGCCTCTTCCGCATCGGCCACATGGGCCATCTCAATCCGCCGATGGTGCTCGGCGCGCTCGCGACCATCGAGGCGGGCCTCTCCGCCCTCGGCATCCCCCATGGCCCGGGTGGGATCGCCGCCGCCGCCGAGGTGGTCGCGCAGGAGATTTGAGCGTGGGCAGCGCACCACCACCCCGCGAAAAATTGATGGAATGATCGCGCAGGAGCGCCTAGTTTGCCGCGTGGATACAGGCGGCAACGCCATTCCGAACTTGGAGAAAGAACGAATGAAAAAGGCTATCATACTGTTGGGGCTCGCGACTTTTGTCACCGCAGCCTGCACCACCGACCCGCAGACCCAGCGCCAGCTCGAATGCGGCGCGGGTGTGGTCGGCGGCGCGGCCGTCGGCGGAATCCTCGGCAACCAGCTCGGCAAGGGCACGGGCCAGGATATCGCAACGGCAGTCGGCGCGGGCGCCGGAGCGGCCGCAGGCACCCGCCTGCCCTCCTGCCAGTAAGGCACGTTCGGACCAAGGCCCTCTCAGATTGAACCGCAGTCTGAAGAGGGATCCTGGTCTGTTCAGGCACGTGGAGCGACATCCCGGGTGCGGACTGTTTCAGCCCGAACCCCTGGCGCTCTGAAGGACGGCGGCGGGAGGCCTCGCAGGCCCCGCCCCGTCCGCCGCTTGCCCGGCCGCGGAGCCGATCGGTGGCGGGGCATCCGTTTCGGCCTCGGTGACGGGACATCCCGCGCGCCGTGCGACCTTGTCCCAAAGCTCCCAGCTCACCTCCTCCACCATGCAGGAACTGCCGCGGCTGTAATGGCGCGTCTCGGCTGCGAGACGGGCGAACCCGCGGCGTACAGCGGCGAAATGCCGAGCAGCGCCTCCCCCGCGATGCGGGGGAAAGACGTATCCGACTGCACTGACCCCGCCCTTGCTGCCCGGCGGCAAGCCTCGGCTCTCCTGCGAACGGCGCCGTCAGACCGAGCGTCCCTTCAAGCATGTCGGGATGCCCCGGATTGACGGCGGTGGATCAACCGGCGGCAGTGCGTCGGGCCCTGGCGCAGGAACGGAAAACCCGCCGGTCGGGAACCGGCGGGTTTCAGGGGATCACCGTAAAGAGCCGCCGTCAGGCCTGCGGCTGGCGGAAGACCCTCCGGATCGCGACATAGAAGAGCGGCACGAAGAGAATGCCGAGCACGGTCGCCGAGAGCGTCCCTCCGAGCACGCCCGAGCCGATCGCGTTGCGCCCGCCCGAGCCCGCGCCGGTCGAGAGCACCAGCGGCAGGACCCCGAGCGAGAACGCCATCGAGGTCATCAGGATCGGACGGAACCGCTGCCGCGCGGCATGGACCACCGCCTCGAGCAGCGGCTGGCCCTCCTGCTGCCGCTCGCGGGCGAATTCGACGATCAGGATCGCATTCTTGCCCGTGAGCCCGATCACCGTGAGCAGGCCCACCTGGAAGAAGACGCCGTTGTCGAAGCCGCCGAGCCAGGCGCCGATCAGCGCACCCAGAACCCCGATCGGCATCGCCAGCATGACCGCGAACGGGATCGCCCAGCTTTCATAGAGCGCGGCGAGGCAGAGGAAGACCGCCGCGAGCGAAAGCGCATAGAGCATCGGCGCCTGGTTGCCCGACTGGCGTTCCTCGAGCGAGAGCCCGGTCCAGGCGATGTCGAAGCCCGGCGGAAGCTGCCCGGCCAGACGCTCCATCTCGGCCATCGCCTGCCCGGTGGTGACGCCGGGCGCGGGCGAGCCCTGGATCTGCATCGCCGGGATGCCGTTGTAGCGCGTGAGGCCCTGCGGCCCGAAGCGCCAGTTGCCTTGCGAGAAGTTCGAGAACGGCACCAGCTCGCCCGAGTCGTTGCGCACCCGCCACTTCTCGATATCGGACGGCACGGCGCGGGAATCCGCATCGCCCTGGACATAGACGCGCTTGATCCGGCCCCGGTCGATGAAGTCATTCACATAGCGCCCGGCCCAGGCGGTGGAGAGCAGGTTGCCGACATCCACCGCCGTCACGCCCATGGCGCCGGCCGCGCGCCAGTCGATGTCGATGTTGAACTGTGCGGCGTCCTCGAGGCCGTTGGGGCGTGCCGAGGAGATCAGCGGGCTCTCCGCCGCCATGCCAAGCAGCATGTTGCGCGCCTCCAGAAGCTGCTCGTGCGTCTGACCGTTGCGCGCCTGAAGGTAGAAGTCGAAACCCGACACGTTGCCGAGCTCGATCACCGAGGGCGGCACGATCGGGAAGACCATGGCGTCGCGGATGCCCATCATCGCCGGGAAGGCCCGGCCCGCGATCGCCTGCGCGCTCTGATCGGGTCGCGTGCGCTCGTCCCAGTCCTTCAGCCGGACGAAGGCGATGCCCATGTTCTGGCCCTGGCCCGCGAAGCTGAAGCCGACGACGCCGAACATCGATGAGACGTTCTCGGATTCCTTCTCGATGAAGTAGTTCTCGACCTGCTTCACCACGTCGAGCGTCCGGTCGGCGGTGGCGCCGGTCGGGGCCTGGATCAGGGTGAAGATGATGCCCTGGTCCTCGTCGGGCAGAAAGCCCGTCGGCGTGCGCACGAACATGATGCCCATGACAACGGCCAGCGCGACGTAGACGAGGCCGGTCCGCAGCGGCCTCCGCACGATCCAGCCGACACTGCGGCCGTAGCCGTTCTGCGTGCGCTCGAACCCCTTGTTGAACCAGCCGAACGGCCCGCGCTTCGCGTGTTGGGCGTCGCGGCTGCGCAGGATTGTCGCACAGAGCGCGGGCGTGAGCGTGAGCGCCACCACGACGGAGAGGGCCATCGCCGAAACGATGGTGATCGAGAACTGCTGGTAGATCACACCGGTGGACCCGCCGAAGAACGCCATCGGCACGAAGACGGCCGAGAGCACCAGGGCGATACCGATGAGCGCACTGGTGATCTGCCCCATCGACTTGCGCGTCGCCTCGACCGGCCCGAGCCCTTCCTCCTCCATGATGCGCTCGACGTTCTCCACAACGACGATGGCATCATCGACGAGCAGGCCGATGGCGAGCACCATGGCGAGCATGGTGAGCGTGTTGATCGAGAACCCCGCGACGGCGAGGATCCCGAACGTGCCGAGCAGCACCACAGGCACCGCAAGCGTCGGGATGAGCGTCGCTCGGATATTCTGCAGGAACAGGAACATCACCAGGAAGACGAGCACGATCGCTTCGAAGAGGGTCTTTACCACCTCCTCGATCGAGATCGTGACGAAGGGCGTGGTATCGTAGGGGATGGTGTAGACCACGCCTTCGGGGAAGAAGCGCGAGAATTCCTCGACACGTGCTTTCACACGCTCGGCGGTATCGAGCGCATTGGCGCCCGAGGCGAGCCGGATCGCGAGACCGGCCGCCGGCTGACGCATGTAGCGCGAGATGGTGTTGTAATTCTCCGCCCCGATCTCGACGCGGGCGACATCCTTGAGCAACACGAGACCGCCGTCGGTCTCGGCGCGGAGCACGATCTGTTCGAAATCCTCCGGCGTCGAGAGCAGCGACTGCGCGGTGATCGTCGCGTTGAGCATCTGCCCCTCAAGGGTCGGCCGCTCGCCAAACGCGCCCGCCGAGATCTGGGCGTTCTCCGCCGACACGGCGTTCACCACATCCGAGGGCGTGAGCTCGAAGGCCGCGAGCTTGGAAGGATCGAGCCAGATCCGCATCGCATATTGCGCGCCGAAGACCTGGACTTCGCCGACGCCCTCGATGCGGCTGAAATCGTCCACCATCGTGGAGTTGAGGTAGTCCGAAAGGTCCACCTGCTCCATCCGCCCGTCCTCGGAGATGAGCGCGATGACCATGAGGAAGCTCGCGGTGGATTTCTTCACCGTGATCCCCTGGCGCTGCACCGTCTCGGGCAGGAGCGCGGTCGCCTGAGAGACCTTGTTCTGCACTTGGACCTGCGCGATGTCAGGGTCCGTCCCGGTCTCGAAGGTGAGCGTGAGCTGCGACCCGCCCTGCGAGGTCGAGTTCGAATCCATGTAGCGCAACCCGTCGAGCCCGGTCATCTGCTGTTCGATGACCTGGGTGACGGTATTGGCCACCGTCTCGGCCGAAGCGCCGGGATAGGAGGCGCTCACGGTCACGGAGGGCGGCGCGATCTGCGGGTATTGTGAAATGGGCAGGCTGAGGATCGAGAGCAGCCCGACCCCCATGATGATGATCGAGATCACCCAGGCAAAAACCGGCCTGTCGATGAAGAAGCGTGCCATGATCGGCCCTCCGGAAGTGGCAGGTCAGTCTTGCGGATCAGTTCTGGGCCGCATCTGGTGCGGCCCCTTCAGCGGGCGCAGCGTCGGCCGCTTCGGCACGTTCCTCGGGCACGACGGTCGCTCCCGGGGCTGTCTTCTGGAGCCCCGCGACGATCACCCGGTCGCCGTCGGCCAGCCCGTCGCTCACGATCCAGTCGGTGCCGTGGTCGCGCACGATGGTCAGTTCGCGCGACTCGACGACATTGTCGGCGTTCACCACCATCGCGATCGGGCGGCCGCGGTTGTCCCGGCTCACCCCTTCCTGCGGCACCAGGATCACATTCTGGAGCAGCCCTTGCGGCATCTCGACCTGGACATACATCCCCGGCAGCAGCAGCCCCTCGGGATTGGGAAACTCGAGGCGCAAAAGCACCACGCCGGTCAGTTCGTCGACATGCGGTTCCGCCGCAGTCAGCTCGCCCGTCTGTTCATAGCCCTCGCCGTCGGCGAGCGTCAGCGCAACGGTCCGGTCCGCGCCGCCCAGCTCCAGGTCAGTATGACCTCGGCGCCAGCGAATCAGCTCGGCGGCAGACTGTGTCACGTCGACATAGACCGGATCGAGCGCGCGGATGACCGCCAGCGGTTCGGCCTGGCCGGCGGTGACGAGCGCGCCCTGGGTGGTGAGCGAACGGCCGACCTTGCCGGTGAGCTGCGCGCGGATGGTGGTCCGGTCGAGATCGATCCGGGACGAAAGGAGTTGCGCCTCCGCAACCTTGAGCCCGGCTGCCGCCGCGTCACGAGCCGCGGTCGCGGAATCGACGTCCTGCTCGCTCACGACCTTGCGCCGGAGCAGGGTCTCCATGCGCGTCGCCTCCTTCTCGGCGGCCCGCAGCGTCGCCTGGGACTGAGCGACGGAGGCCTCGGCGGACGCGACCTGAGCCTCGTAGGTGGCCGAATCAATGCGGTAGAGCGCGTCGCCCATACTGACGTCACCGCCTTCGGCGAAGAGACGCTCGTTAATGATACCACTGACCTGCGGCCGCACTTCCGCCACGCCCGAGGCCACCACGCGGCCTGGAAGCGTCGAGGTCAGTGTCACGTCCTGGCTGTGGAGCGTCACCACGGTCACCGGCATCGGTGGCGGCGCCTCGCCCCCTGACTGCTGGGCCAGTGCCGGGCGAATCCCGGCGCAGCTGAGGGCAATGGCCAGGGTAAGGCTCACGAGAGACGCTGCGCGCGCAGGCACCATGGGGTGTCTCCAGGACTGGGGGCCAGGATCCGGCTGGCACATGCCGACCGGACCGGCTACAAAACAAAACCGATTGGTTTTATAATGCGGGGCAGCAAAGTTGCGCAAGGGTTTTACCACCCCGGAAACAGACAAGGATGACCGCAGAAACATGAAGGAAGACCACGGCCCTGCCGGATTCGGCTCCTGCACCCGCCGCCGCGGACGGCCGCCGAGCCTTTGCGAAGCCGAACGCAGGGCGCTGATTCTCGATGCGGCAAGCCGTATCCTCGCGAGCGAAGGGCTGCAGGGCACGACGATGGCGGCGATCGCGCGCGAAGCCGGCATGTCGAAGCGGACGCTTTACGAGCTTTTCGAGGATCGCGATGCGCTGTTCGAGGCCTGCGTGCGGCGGACCAGGCTCCAGCTCGTCCGCCCGCTCACCGACGCCGAACGCGCCCTGCCGCTCGCCGAGCGGCTGAGGATCCTGCTCCGGCCCGGCGGCTGCCTCACGGAGCAGTCGAAGGCAATCCTGCGGGCGGTGATCGCGGAGGCCCCTGCCCACCCCGAACTGGCCCGCGGCTTCCTGCGCGAGGGACCGTACGGCGCGCGCCGGAGCCTGCGCGAGGAGCTGGACCGGGCCGTCGCGGCTGGCGAGGTCGAAATCGAGGATACGGACGCGACCGCACGCATCCTCTGCAACATGTCCTTTCAGAGCCCGGTCGAAACGCTGGTGGACCCGGACGCCGTGCCGCCCGCACCGGAAGCGGTCGAGGCCTGCCTCGCCCGGATCATCACGATCTTCCTCCACGGGGTTGCACGGCGCGCGAAGGGCTGACGCCACCAGGGGCGCGCGCTTCACCGAATAAGTTGGAGGCGCACCGCGCCAAAGGCGCGAAACACGCCAGGCCGGTCGAGAGCCTCCACGGGGCCACATCCCCGCCCCTCAGGCCACCCTGCCGATGCGGCACACGATCGGACAGCCGCCCCCTGCCTATCGCCGCGCCATGATGGGCAAGATTATTTTCCACGCATCCGGCGGGGTTCATGGGCCGATGCCCCCGTCAGTTCTCGGCCCAAGGGCCGTGGAAGGCGCCTTCCGCGTCGATCCGCTCGAAGCCATGGCGGCCGAAGAAATCGCGCTGGCCCTGGATCATGTTGGCGGTGCCGCGCGCCGTGCGCATCGCGTCGAAATAGGCCAGCGCCGCAGCCAGCGCCGGTACCGGGTGCCCCGCCAGCGCCGCCGCCGCAACCACCCGGCGCAGCGCCCCGTGGCTCGCCTCGAGCTTGGCCGCGAAGGCAGGTGCGAACATGAGGTTGGTGTCCGGCGAGCCGGCCAGCGCCTCGGCCATGTCGCTCAGCATGTCAGAGCGGATGATGCAGCCCGCACGCCAGACCTTCGCCACCTCCGGCAGAGGCACTTTCCAGCCGAAATTCCGCGAGGCCTCCGAAAGCAGCCCGAAGCCCTGCGCATAGCAGGCGATCTTGCCCGCGAGCAGCGCGGTCTCGAGATCGGCCTCCATGCCGTCGGCCCCGGCAAGCGGCGCAGGCGCAGGCCCGAACACCGCCTCGCCCGCCTTGCGCTCGTCGAGGCGGGCCGACAGGTTGCGCGCCGCCACCGCCGCCTCGATCGCGGTCGCGGGCGCGCCGAGATGCAGCGCCTCGATCGCGGTCCAGCGCCCGGTGCCTTTCTGACCCGCCCGGTCAAGGATCACGTCGAGCACCGGCTTGCCGGTTTTCGGGTCCGTGGTTCGCGCCACCTCGGCCGAGATCTCGATGAGATAGGAGGCGAGCGGCCCCTCGTTCCAGCGCGCGAAGACATCGCCGATCGCATCGGGCGCAAGCCGGAGCCCGTCGCGCATCATGCCGTAGACCTCGGCGATCATCTGCATGTCGGCGTATTCGATGCCGTTGTGTACCGTCTTGACGAAATGCCCTGCGCCGTCCGGACCCATCCAGGTGGCGCAGGGCGTCTCCTCGTATTTCGCGGCGATGGCCTCGAGAACAGGGGCAACCCGCTCCCAGCCCGCCTTCTCGCCGCCGCCCATGATCGAGGGCCCGTGCCGCGCGCCCTCCTCGCCGCCCGAGACGCCGATGCCGAGATAGGGCTGCCCGGCGGCGCGGGCCACTTCAGCCCGGCGCATCGTGTCGTGGAAATCGGCATTGCCCGCGTCGATGACGAGATCCTGCACGTCGAGCACGGGGCGGAGCTTTTCGATCATGTCATCGACCGGCGCGCCCGCGGGCACCATGAGGATGATCGCGCGGGGCGGCCGGATCGCATCGCGCAGCGCCTCGAGGCTGTGGCAAGGCACGACCCGCTCCGCAAGCGCACCGGCGCCTGCGGCGAACTTGTCGGTGACGGAGGTGGTGCGGTTGAAGACCGCCACGGTGAAGCCCTTCTCCGCGATGTTGAGCGCCAGCGCCGCACCCATCGTGCCCAGCCCGATCAGTCCGATTTCTGCCTGTTCTGCCATCTCGTCGCCTCCGTGCTGTCAACGCATGCCCGTGGCGGAACAGTCCTTCCGCCATCTTGTTTCTGCAAGGCTTAGACCCATCCCTTGCGCCGCAAAAGCCGCAAGGCGCGTCCTTCCCGAGCCTGTGACCGGTCAGGGAAAGCCAAGAGGCCGGGCGCTTCAAGGAACGCCCGGCGAAATCTTCTTTTTCAGGGATGACTTTGGATTTTCACGGTGAAAGATCGTGCTTTCACCGTGAAAATTCCGCGCCTCAGGTCACTTCACCGTCTCGGTACGGAGCCCCTTCCAGATGCAGTAGCACATCGTCACGCAGATGATCGCGAAGGGAAACCCGGTAGCGATGGCGAGCGCCTGCAACGAGGCGAGCCCGCCCCCGAGCAGCAGTGCGATGGCAACGAGCCCCTCCAGCGAGGCCCAGAACACCCGCTGCGGCACCGGCGCATCGACCTTGCCTCCGGCGCAGATCGTGTCGACGACCAGAGAACCCGAGTCCGAGGAGGTCACGAAGAAGACGAGGACAAGGATGATGCCGACCACCGAGGTGAAAGCGCTCAACGGCAACTCCGAGAGCATCGCGAAGAGCGAGAGCTCCGGCCTCCAGTCGGTGATGGTCTGCTGCACCCCGGTGTAGCCGTCGCTCACAAGCTGATCGATTGCCGTGCCGCCGAACACCGCCATCCAGCTCATGCAGGCCAGCGTCGGGATCAGCAGCACACACGTGATGAACTCCCGCACCGTCCGGCCGCGAGAGACACGCGCGATGAACATTCCGACGAAGGGCGACCAGGAGATCCACCAGGCCCAGTAGAAGGTTGTCCAGCCGTGGAAGAAGCCATCGTCCGTGCGCCCGACCCAGTTCGAGAACGCGGGCAGCTCCTTCACATAGGTGATCGCGCCCCCGAAGAACGAGGAGAGCACCGCGAGGGGTGAACCGAGCGCGAAGACGAAGACGAAGAGCGCCAGTGCAAGCAGCATGTTGGCTTCTGAAAGCACCTTCACGCCGCCATCGAGCCCGCGCACGACGGAGATGATCGCGGCGCCCGTCACCACGATGATGATGACGATCTCGAGCGTCGCCGAGGGCTCGAGGCCGAAGAGCCGCTCGAGCCCCGCCGCCGCCTGCGTCGCGCCGAACCCGAGCGAGGTGGCAAGGCCCGCGAGCGTCGCGATGGCCGCGAGCGTGTCGATCAGGTGCCCCGGCCAACCCCAGACCCGCTCGCCGAGGATGGGATAGAAGGCCGATCGGACGGTCAGCGGAAGCCCCTTGTTGTAGCAGAAGATCGCGAGCGCCAGCGAAACGACGGCATAGACGGCCCAAGGGTGCAGCCCCCAATGGAAGATCGTCGCCGCGATCCCGAGCTCCACCGCCTGCTTTACTGCCGCCGGGTCGCGCAGATTGCCATCGGCATCGAACACCCCCTGTTGGCCGAGCGGCGCACTCAGGGTGTGGTTCATCGGCTCGAGCACGCCATAGAAGACGAGGCCGATCCCCATACCGGCTGCGAACAGCATGGCGAACCAGCTCGGATACGAATACTCCGGTTCGGCATCCTGTCCGCCAATCCTGATCCGCCCGAGCGGCGAGATGATCAGATAGAAGCAGAACAGCACGAAGATGTTCATCGAGATGGCGAAGACCCAGTCGAACTGCGACGTGAGCCAGGGCCGAAGCGCCCCGAAGATACTTGCTGAAGTCTCGTCGAAGATCAGGCAGAAAAACACCAGCCCGATCACCGACAGGCCGGTAATGAGAAAGACAGGATTGTGAATATCGATCCCGAACGGGCCGATCGAAACCTCGATATTATCCTGTCCGATTTCGTACTCGGTCTCGATCAAATTCGGCACGTTGCCGGTATCGGTGCTTTCACTCATGCTGAACTCCCTCTCCGCTGCCGCATCGCCTACCGTAACAGGCCATGTCTGAGCGTCAACGCCCCCTGAGACGGGGTCGGGCGCACCGGGAAAAGCGGCGTGGTCACCGAAATCTGCCCGCGGGACGGCATGACCTGCCGGCAAGGCAAGGCTCGGACCGGCTCCGGGCGGCGGGGTGTTCGCGATGTTTTCGGGAGAGCGGGGGAACCGGCGCTCTGGCTGTCCCCCTTCTGGGTGCCCGGCGCGGGCGAGGCGCCCGCGAACCGGTCGTTGGTGAACCCGGCCTGGGCCGGACCCTCCGATGTCAGGACGCTGCGAGATACCGCTGCAGCACCGCCCTTACGCGCGGATCGCGCGCGAGCTTTTCGGGCTGCCAGAGACGGAGCGCCTCACGAGACGTGAGTTTTTCCCCTATCGCCTCGTGGAGAACGTCGGTCAGGCACGGACCTTCCATCGGATCCATGCCCCGTGCCACGAGACGCTCGTTGATGCGGGCATCCGTTGCACAGACGACGATAGCACGTTCATTCATCTTATTCCTCCCCGGAATCAACGGCCACGCGGCACCATAGCTCTACTTGGGGTTTATCGAAAGCGATCCGGGGCGAATATTTTATGACAAGACCAGCGAGAAATCGGCAGATCCTTACACTTTGCCACTTCTTGGAGCAACTTCCGGAAAGGTAAACAGGACAAGTTTCCACGCCATAATGGTGGCTTAGAGAAAAGTATTAGCAAGACCGTGACAGAGCGGCAGACTCAGGCTCGAACCCAGGTATGAGCGGTTTTTCGCCTATGACTTTTTGCTGCATTGCACTCCTGCCCGCCTTCGCAATCGATTGATGTGGAACTCGCCGCAGAATACGCGCCAGCCGCTCAGCCCACACCCCAATCCTCTGGAATCAGCCGCTTCCCGTCTTCCATCGCGCGAATCTCTCCCCGGACGCGCGGCGATCTGAGTGGAACCGGAAGAGGCAGACGTATCAGGGTTGGATAGGCCCCACCCGGCGGGTATAAGCGCGTCCGAAGACCAGCCCGAGGATACTTCCCCATGCGCAAGGCAGAGATCAGCCGCAAGACCGCCGAGACGTCCCTCTCCGTCCGGTTGAACCTCGATGGCGAGGGCCGCTACGAGAACCGGACCGGCGTCGGCTTCTTCGATCACATGCTGGACCAGATTGCGCGTCATGCGATCATTGATCTCGAGATTGAAGCGGAAGGCGACCTGCATATCGACGATCATCACACGGTCGAGGATGTGGGCATCGCCTTTGGCCGCGCGCTCGCAGCGGCACTCGGCGACAAGTGCGGGATCCGCCGCTACGGCTCCTGCCTGCTCGCCATGGACGAGGCGCTGGTGCGGGCGGCACTCGACCTGAGCGGGCGGCCGTTTCTCGTCTGGAAAGTCGACATGCCGAGCCCGAAGATCGGCACGTTCGATACCGAGCTCGTACGGGAATTCTTCACCGCCGTGGCGATGAACGGCGGCGTCACGCTCAATCTTGCGAAGCTTGACGGCGAGAACAGCCACCATATCGCCGAAGCGACCTTCAAGGCCTTTGCCCGCGCCCTGCGCGAAGCCGTCGAGCCCGACCCGCGGAGCGCTGGCATCCCCTCCACCAAGGGAACGCTTTCGGAATGACCTGCGTCATCATCGATTATTCCAGCGGCAACCTGCACTCGGCGGAGAAGAGCTTCCAGCGCATGGCGCGGGAGACGGGAGCGGGTACGGTGATCGTTACCAACGACCCCGAGCGCGTGCTGGGAGCGGACCGGATCGTGCTGCCCGGCGTGGGCGCCTTCGCCGATTGCCGGGCCGGGCTCATGGCGGTCGACGGCATGTTCGAGGCGATCCGGACGCGGGTGATCGATCAGGGCGCGCCCTTCCTCGGCATCTGCGTCGGGCAGCAGCTCATGGCGAGCCGTGGCCTCGAGCACGGGGTGACGGAAGGGTTCGGCTGGATTCCCGGCGAGGTGGTAAAGATCAAGCCTTCGGACCCCGCGCTCAAGATCCCCCACATGGGATGGAACGCGCTCTCTGACATTGCGCCGCATCCGGTTCTGGCCGGGATCGAGCCAGGCGACCATGCCTATTTCGTGCATTCCTATCATGTGATTGCGGAACACCCGGAGCATGTGCTCGCGCGCGTCGATCATGGCGGGCCGGTGACGGCGGCGGTGGGGCGCGACAACATGATCGGGACGCAGTTCCACCCCGAGAAGAGCCAGAAGACCGGCCTCAGGCTCATCGCGAACTTCCTCGCCTGGCGACCCTGACCTTGCGGATCAGCCGCGCTCCCCGCGCAGAGCGGCGATCGCAAGCCGCATAAGGCGGAGAAACTCGGCCTGTTCGCCGGCGTTCATCGCGCCGAGCGCATTTGCGTTGGTCTTCATGGCCGCCTCGAGCGCCGGTGTGCGCAGGGCGCGTGCCTTTTCCGTGAGCCAGATCTGCTGCACCCGGCCATCGCCCGGATGCGGCCGGCGCAGGATGAGGGCGTCGCGCTCCATGCGCGCAAGCGTGTTGGCGAGCGTCGCCTGCTCCACGTCGAGCTTCGCAACGAGATCCTTCTGGCTCTGGCCGTCCTTTTCCCAGAGCTCCAGCAATGCCGGAAACTGGCCTGGCGTGAGGCCGAGCGGGCGGATGCGTTCGGCGAGGCCAAGCGCAAAGAGCCGTGCCATATGGTTGGCGAGGTAGCCCGCCGAGCTGTCCTTGCAAAAATCCATGCTCCTCCCTTTCATTTAATAGCTCGCTATGCAATATTATATAGCGAGCTATATTTACGGAGGACGCCTGATGCCGAAATACATTCATCCGCTCGCCGGAGGTATCGCGATGCTGACCATCGCGACCTTCTGGCTTTCCACCGTGGTCGTTGAGCTTTCAGGGAGTGAGGCGGCCATCATTGCGGTGAAGACCGCGATCCCCTGGGGGCTGCTGTTGCTCGTTCCCGCGCTGGCGCTCACCGGCGCGACCGGCAACTTGCAGGCCCGCCGACGCCGGGGGCCGCTGGTCGCCGCCAAACAGGCACGCATGAAGGTCGTTGCGGCAAACGGGCTGCTCGTGCTCGTTCCCTGCGCGCTCTTTCTCGCGGCGCGCGCCGTGGAGGGCCGGTTCGATGCGATCTTCTATGCCGTTCAACTCACCGAGCTTGTTGCAGGCGCCCTGAACCTCCTGCTGCTCGGGCTCAACGCGCGCGACGGGCTCGCGCTTCGCCCGCGTCGGCGGATCGGGACGCTGTGAAGGCCTTGCATCCTGTGTCGAGGGCATCCATCGCGCCAAGCGCACCGCTGCGCTCCGCGATGGCGGGCTTCTCCTCTTCGCTGACGCCGCTCAGGATGATGCCGGCACGACAGGCCTCAAGCGCAGCCTCGGCGGCGGCCAGACGATCCGAGAGATGCATGCCCGCCTCACTCGCCTCGCAGCTCCTGAGCATGCTCTGGGTAAAATGGCCGAGCCCGCGCAGGCGGGCCTGGCTGCGGTAGAAGAGGCATGGATCCACAGTCTGCCCGGTCGCATGCGCGGGCAGCAGCGTGTCGTTTGCCGCCCGAGAGCTCGAAGGCATTGCGCCGGACAGCGGGGCGAGGAGGAGGAGCGCGGACAGGAACTTGAGCAGTTTCTGCTGCCTGGCGAGCATCCTCCGAGAGGCCCGCCGGCGGGGGCCGCGCCAGCGCGACAGGCTGCCGGGATCGCCTAAAGGGACCGGCGATATCAGAGCGGATGCTAGCGTGCTTCGGCTAATGAAACCGTCATCAAATCAAAACGGGCGCTGAAGATCGGCAAGCCGAGCCCTGCGGCATCCCGTCTTTCACGCGACACAGCCCTCCTCCGGCGGCAGATCCCGGCAGAGATCACATACCCGGAGGACAAGACGCGCAGCGTCACATGCGCGTCAGGTCGGCGTGACATCGGAAGGCGCAGCGATTGCCGCGCCTTCCCCGACCGCCGTCAGCAGAAGAGATCGTGGCAGGTCTCGAGCGCGGCCACCAGCTTGTCGACTTCCGCGCGGGTGTTGTAGAGGCCGAAGGACGCCCGGCAGGTGGCAGTGACGCCGAGATGCTCCATGAGCGGCTGCGCGCAATGATGCCCGGCCCGGACCGCGATGCCCTTGTGATCCACCACCGTCGAGATGTCGTGGGCATGTGCCGGTCCTTCGAGGGTGAACGAGAAGATCGCCCCCTTGCCCGGCGCCTTGCCCTGGATATTGAGCCAGTTGAGGCCGTCGAAGCGCGAGATCGCATAGTCGCGGAGGTCACGCTCATGGGCAGCGATATTGGAGATGCCAAGGCCGGTCATGTAGTCGAGCGCAGCGCCCAGACCGATTGTCTGGACGATGCCGGGCGTGCCGGCCTCGAAACGGATCGGCGGATCGGCATAGGTCACCACATCCTTCGAGACCTCGCGGATCATCTCGCCGCCACCGAGGAACGGGCGCATCTCGGCCTGACGCTCGCGGCGGGCATAGAGCGCCCCCGAGGCGGTCGGGCCATAGAGCTTGTGGCCCGTGATCGCGTAGAAGTCGCAGCCGAGATCCTCGACGTCGATCGGCATGTGGACTGCGGCCTGTGCCCCATCGACGCAGACGGCGACACCGCGCGCGCGGGCTGCAGAGCAGATCGCCTTGATGTCGACAACCGTGCCGAGCACGTTCGACATATGGGTGATCGCGATGAGCTTTGTGCGCGGACCGATGGCGGCAATCACCTTCTCCGGGTCGAGCGAGCCGTCGGGCTCGACATCGATCCATTTCAGCACGACGCCCTGCCGCTCTCGCAGGAAATGCCAGGGCACGATGTTGGCGTGATGCTCCATCACCGTGAGAATGATCTCGTCACCGGCCTCAAGCCGGGGCGCGGCCCAGGACTGCGCCACCATGTTGAGGCTGAGCGTCGAGCCGGTTGTGAGGATGATCTCCTCTTCATGCGCAGCACCGAGGAAGGCGCGCAGCTTCTCTCGGACGGCCTCGAACCTTTCAGTCGCGAGATTGGAGAGAAAATGCAACCCGCGATGAACATTGGCGTATTCATGGGCGTAGGCTTGGGTCATCGCGTCGATCACCGCCTGCGGCTTCTGGGCCGAAGCGCCGTTGTCGAGATAGACCAGCGGCACCCCGTTCACCTCGCGGGAGAGGATCGGGAAATCCCTCCGCACCGTTTCGACGTCATACATCATTCAATTCCCTGCGGCGGGGCGCCCAAAAGCGCGAGCACCAGCGCCATTCCGAAGAAGACAACTGTCATCGTGAGCACCACGCCGCCGAAGACGAGAACCGTGTTCGGAAAGCCGTGGAGTTCCGCGACAAAGGAGGCGAGTGCCCAGATCACCCAGAACATTGCGACGAGCGCGAGCAGGGTTGCGAGCGGCGGGAGCAGCACGAGGGCAAGCACCTGCGCGGCCTGGACGCAGACCATCACGGCATCGAGCCATACCACGACGGCGAGGGCATCCCTCGAACTGCCCACTCCGCCGAAGAAGCGCCCGACCCGCACGATCAGGAAGGTGACGAAAAAGAGCAGCCCGAGCTGCACCCCGGCACCGAGAAGCGGGTTGCCGAGCACAAGGGAGGTCATCGCATCCAGCGCGCCGGGATTGAGCTGGATGGTGACGAAGCCAAGGATCATGCCGAGGCAGGTGACAAGCAGCGCAGCCTCCAGCAGCACCGGCCCGGGAAGCTCCAGCGCAAGCAGCCGGCGCGCCGCGAGCCGCGGCCGGACGAGACTGTCGACAAACAACTCGCTCCACACCTTCAAGGGCTTCCTTTCGCGAGACTGCGGGGCCCCTTGGGCGCCCGCCTGATGGATTTCGGCGCTAGAGTGCCCCGCGCAACGCAACGGCCACAAGGCCGAACAGCAGACAGAAGACGAGGAATACCGACCGGGTCCGGAACCGCTCACTCTCGGCCACGGCTGCGGCGAGCAGCCAGAACCAGTAGCCGAGTGCGACATAGCCGATCCAGACAGAAACGGAAGCGACGCCCTCGACACCGGACCGCGCCAAGCTCCCGAAGGCCGCGAGGAGGAGCGCGATCGGTGCGGCGAGCAGCATCGACCAGAAGAGGGCCGAGCGCATGGCAAGCCCGGAGCCACTGCCCCCGACGAGGCGGGACACGCCACGCATCAGGGCGGCGAGCCCATAGGCGATCATGGGCAGCAGAACGATGAAACCAAAGATCTGAGCCGCAATCGCGGCGTTCACCGGATCGTCGGCGTCGATAGATGCAGCGCGTTCGAGGGCGGACGGCACACTTGCGACACAGAGGAGGATGCAGGCGAGCCCGAGATGAAAGAGCGCACGCCCTTCCGAGAGCCCGGCTGAAAGCTGGCGCGCCATCGCGGCGCGGGGCCGGCGATAGGCCGGCCCCATTTCGGCGATCAGTGACTGGTTTTGCGCACCTGCCGGAGACATCATGCCGCCTGCCATCGCTCTAGCGGCGGCGCCGTGCGAGCCAGGCAGCAAGCCTTGCCCGAATGTCGTCGGCAAGCGCCGGATCCTCGATCTCGGCGATTGCCTCGTCGAGGAAGGCCAGCACGAGAAGTTCTTCCGCCTCGCCGCGGCTCACGCCGCGGGAGCGCAGATAGAAGAGCAAGGTTTCGTCGACCGCGCCGCATGTGGACCCATGCGAGCAGGCGACATCATCGGCGTAGATCTCGAGCTCCGGCTTGGCGAGGAACTGGCTGTCGTCATCGAGCAGCAGCCCCTGGCTGATCTGGTAGCCGTCGGTCTTCTGCGCATCGGGCTTCACGAGGATCTTGCCCTGGAAGATGCCCATGGCACCGCTGCGAAGCACCTTCTTGAAGACCTGACGACTTTCGCAGTTCACGGCATCATGGGTGACGAAGACCGTGTCGTCGTGCCGGAAGTCCCCTTCACCGACGCAGGCGCCAGCGACATGCGCGATGCCGTCGTCGCCGGTGAACTCGACCACGCATTCGTTGCGGGTGAGCCGCCCGTTCACCGTGAGGGTGAAGGACTTGAAGGTCGAACGGGCGCCGAGACGTGCAAATGTGCCGGTTACGGCGCGACGCTCGTGATCACGCCCCTGGGCACGCACATGGTGGAAGGCGCCGTCATCGGCGACGTCGACCTCGAGCACCTTGTTGAAGCGGGCGGCGGCTGGGCCGTTCTCGAGCAGCGTGAAATCCGCTCCGGCCTCGACGCGCACGATGTTGTGGACCATCGCATCCGACAGCGCGTCCTCGTGCAGATAGACGAAGTTCACCGGCTTGCCGGGGCGGCCATGGACCCGGATTGCGAAGCCTTCAGTTGCGCGCGCCGTGTTGAGCGCCGCCATCGGCCGGTCGACCGGCGTCTGGCCGCGCGCCTCGAGCACGCCGAAGAGCTCCCGCGCCCAGTGGATGTCGGTCGAGAGCGCTTCGGAAAGCGGCTGGATCTCGATGCCTTCGAGCTCGACCGGATCGGAAAGCTCGCGGGAGAAAACGCCATCCACGAAGACAAGCTTCAGCCGGTCGGCCCCGCCGAAGAGCGGCGCCTCGTCATTCTCGAACGGCGCAGCTGCAACCGGGGGCTGGCAGGTGAGCGATTGCGGATCGGTGTAGCGCCAGTATTCGTCGCGGCGTACGGGAGCGCCGCGCTCGGCAAGACGCCGGGCTGCAGCCTGGCGGACGGACCGCGCCCAGGATGCTTCGCCGGAAGGCTCGGGCGCGGCGGCGAGCAGCGTCTGCGCGCCGTCGAGTTTCAGTGCAGGAACCGCCATTTATGCCACCGACTTCAGGATGTCCGCATAACCGTTGTGCTCGACCTCGAGCGCGAGCTCCGGCCCGCCGGTCTTGATGATGCGGCCCTCGGCCATGATGTGGACCACATCGGGGACGATATGATCGAGCAGGCGCTGGTAATGCGTGATGACGAGAAAGGCGCGATCCTTGCCGCGCAGCGCGTTCACGCCCTGGGCGACGAGCTTCATCGCATCGACATCGAGCCCGGAGTCGGTCTCGTCGAGGATGCACATCTTCGGCTCGAGCACTGCCATCTGAAGGATCTCGTTGCGCTTCTTCTCACCGCCCGAGAAGCCGACATTGACCGGACGTTTCAGCATCTCCTGGCTGATGTCGAGCGCCTTGGCCTTTTCGCGCAGCATGCGCAGGAAGTCGGCGGCGTTGAGTTCCTCCTCGCCACGCGCCTTGCGCTGCGCGTTGAGTGCCGTGCGCAGGAAGGTCATGTTGCCGACGCCAGGGATCTCGACCGGATACTGGAAGGCGAGGAAGAGGCCCGCCGCGGCGCGCTCTTCGGGCTCGAGATCGAGGAGCTCGCTTCCGTTCATCTCCACCGAGCCTTCGGTCACGTCGTAGCCGTCGCGTCCGGCGAGAACGTAGGAGAGGGTCGACTTGCCCGAGCCGTTGGGGCCCATGATCGCGTGGACCTCGCCCGCCTTCACTTCGAGATCGACACCCTTGAGGATCTTCTTGTCCTCCTCCTCAAGGCCGGCGTGCAGGTTCTTGATAGTCAGCATTCGTTATCCCTTTCAGTTCCGGTGTCCCGTCTCACTCGCCGCGCCGTGCGGCACGGGCCTCGTCGAGGGCCGGGTTCCGGTCGAATGTGTGTCGCGCGTCCGGATCGTCGGTCCGGTACCAGTGAAACAGCTTCGCGACGAAGTTGTGCAGGTAGTGGAAGATCGTGACGAAGACGGCGGTCTTCAGCACCGCTTCCACCAGTGCGCTGACATTCGTCACGTTCGGCCCGCCGAACACCATGCTCGACAGGTAATTGAGCACGAAAAAGATCGCCCCAGCGATGATTGAGGCTCCCAGAAACTGCATCACACCCTCTCTATCGTGACCGATGTGCCCGAGGCCGAGACCATGAGCATGCTCTCCCCCACCACCTCGTAATCGAGATCCACGCCCACGACCGCATTACCGCCCGCTGCCCCGGCACGTGCTTCCAACTCACCCAACGCGGTCTCCCGCGCCTCCTGCAAGCTCTTCTCGTAGGCCGCCGACCGCCCGCCGACAATGTCACGGATCCCGGCAAAGAAATCCCGGAACACATTCGCCCCGAGGATCGCCTCGCCCACGACCACGCCGTGATAGGCAGTGATCCGGTGGTCCTCGATGGAGGGTGTCGTGGTGACGATCATTCTTCCGCCTCTTTCCCATCGGATGATCCGTTGGCAAACCGCTCAAGGCGAATACCGACCCACACCGCAACTGGCGCTGCGGCCACGAGCCAGACCAGCACGAAGACAATCATCGGTGCATCAGGAACGATGGCCATAACAGGATACAATGCAAGACCACCGGCGACTAACCCCGCCGCCACCGCCAAATACCTCCAGCTGGTCTGCGGACTGCGCAGCAATTGCTGCAAGGCCTCTCTGGTGACCCCCTTCACGCGTGTTATCCCACCGATCCCTCCAGTGAGATCGCCACAAGCTTCTGCGCTTCCATGGCGAACTCCATCGGCAGCGCCTGGAGCACCTCGCGGCAGAAGCCGTTGACAACGAGCGCCACCGCCTCCTCTTCGTCCATGCCGCGCTGACGGCAGTAGAAGAGCTGCTCGTCATCAACCTTCGAGGTTGTCGCTTCGTGCTCGACGCGAGAGGAATTATTGCGGCACTCGATGTAGGGCACCGTATGGGCTCCGCACTTGTCGCCGATGAGAAGACTGTCGCACTGCGTGTAGTTACGGCTGTTCTTCGCCTTGGGGTGCATCGAGACAAGGCCGCGGTAGGTGTTTTGCGCAACGCCAGCGCTGATACCCTTCGAAACGATGCGCGAGCGGGTATTCCTGCCGAGATGCACCATCTTCGTGCCGGTATCGGCCTGCTGATGGTTGTTGGCGATGGCAATCGAGTAGAACTCGCCCTGGCTCTCGTCACCGCGCAGGATGCAGGAGGGGTATTTCCAAGTCACTGCGGATCCGGTCTCAACCTGGGTCCAGCTGACCTTGGAGCGGTCACCACGGCAGTCGGCACGTTTGGTCACGAAGTTGTAGATGCCGCCCTTGCCGTTCTCGTCGCCCGGATACCAGTTCTGAACAGTGGAATATTTCACTTCCGCATCGTCGAGCGCAACGATCTCGACCACTGCCGCGTGAAGCTGGGTCGTGTCGCGCATGGGCGCAGTGCACCCCTCGAGATAGGAGACGTAGGCTCCCTTGTCGGCGATGATGAGCGTACGTTCGAACTGGCCGGTGTTCTCGGCATTGATGCGGAAATAGGTCGAGAGCTCCATCGGGCAGCGCACGCCGGGCGGCACGTAGACGAAGGAGCCGTCGGAGAAGACCGCGGAGTTGAGCGTCGCATAGAAATTGTCACTCTGGGGCACGACCGAGCCGAGATACTTCTTCACAAGCTCGGGATGCTCGCGCACCGCCTCCGAGATCGAGCAGAAGATCACGCCAGCCTTGGCGAGTTCCGCCTTGAAGGTGGTGCCGACCGAGACGCTGTCGAAGACGGCGTCCACCGCAACCTTGCGGCCTTCCACCGGAGTATCGCCCGCGCCCTCGACGCCCGCGAGGATCATCTGTTCCTTGAGCGGGATGCCGAGCTTCTCGTAGGTCGCGAGCAGCTCCGGATCGACCTCATCGAGCGATTTCGGCTTGACCGTCATGCTCTTCGGCCGAGCGTAGTAATACTGCGTCTGGAAGTCGATCTCGGGATAATGGACCATCGCCCAAGAGGGCTCTTCCATCTGGAGCCACCGGCGGTAAGCCGTCAGCCGCCATTCGGTGAGCCATTCCGGTTCGCCATTCTTGTCCGAGATGAGCCTTACGATATCCTCGTTCAGGCCCTGCGGCGCGTATTCGGTGTCGATCGAGGTCGAGAAGCCGTATTTGTAGCGCTCGCCCACAGACCGGACAGCATCGACCGTCTCGCGGTCCACGCCTTCGCGTATGCTGGTGTCGTCGTGTAGCTGCATTCTCGTCTCGCTTTCCTTCTGCACCGCGTCAGGCCGCTTTCTGCCTGAACCGGCGATACCGTTTCGCCCAGGCCTGTACGAAGCCCAGAATCTCGTCCTCGCGCGTCTCGGGGCCAATGGAGACCCGGATCGCGCTTGCCGCCGCTTCGGCGGACAATCCCATCGCGCCGAGCACCCGGCTCGTGCGCACCTTGCCGCTGGAACAGGCGGATCCGGCCGAGATGGCGAATCCAGCCAGGTCCATCTGCATCACCTGTGTCTCGCTCTTCCAGCCCGAAACCGCGAAACAGGCAGTATTGGGCAGGCGCGGCACGTTCCTGCCCACAAAGATAAGGTCCGGAGCCTCCGCTTCCAGAGCCGCCTCGAGAAGATCACGCCGCGCGGCGACCTGCTCCCAGACACCTGCCGCGAGATCCCGGGCGGCCGCTTCCGCTGCCGCGCCGAAGCCGGCAATGGCGGCAACGTTCTCGGTTCCGGCCCGCCGGCCCATTTCCTGGCCACCGCCTCGCAGCAGAGGCGCAGGTTCGACACCACGGCGCAGAAGCAGCGCCCCAACGCCTTTCGGTCCGCCGAACTTGTGTGCCGAGAGAGCGGCACGATCCGCGCCGAGCCAGTCGAAGGCGAATGGCCGTTTGCCCGCTGCCTGGACGGCATCGATGAAGCCGAGATGCTCGGGAAGAGCCTGAATCACGCCCGTCTCGGAGTTCGCTGCCTGAAGTGCGGTGGCCGGGGGATCGATCACGGAAACGCGGCCCGCGTCATCCACCGTGAGCTCCGGCTGGATCCAGGCCAGCACGCTTTCATGTTCCACCGGCGCGCCCACCGGATCCCAGCCGGAGAGACCGAGCGCAGCCGCCTCCGTGGCCCCTGAAGTGAAGACGATATCCGCCGCCTGCGCCCCAAAGGCTTCAGCAACCTGCCCGCGCGCCCGCTCGACAATCGCACGTGCCGCCCGCCCTTCCGCATGAACGGATGAGGGATTGCCCACCACATCAAGCGCTGCAGCGATCGCAGTGCGTGCTTCAGGCCGCAGCGGCGCCGTTGCGTTCCAGTCGAGATAGGCGCGTGGGCTCATGCCTTGACCGCTCCCTCCACCGCATCGGCATCTGCCGTGACCTCATCTGCTTCCCGCCCGGTCGCAATCCCCTCGTCGATCACGGCAACGAAGCTCGGCACCGCCGGACAGGGTGCAAGATGATCGCCCACCACATCGCCAAGCCGGGTCTGGTGCAGGAGAACATAGACGTTTGCGGAAAGCTGCTCCCAGAACTTGTCGGCCAGCATCTGCTCGCGCGTGCCGCTCGAGGCGCCTGACGCCCCCGCGCCGCGTGCGAGCGCATCCATGTTCTCGTCGACCGCAGAAAGCACTTCGGCAATGCGGATCTGTTCGATGGGCCGCGCAAGCCGGTAACCGCCGCCAGGGCCACGCACCGATTCGACCAGCTGCGCCCGGCGCAGCTTGACGAAGAGCTGCTCGAGATAGGCGAGTGAGATATCCTGCCGCTCGGCAATCTCGGCGAGAGAAACAAGCTTGTCAGCGCCCTGCGCGGCGAGATCGGTCAGCGCGATCATGGCGTAGCGGCCTTTAGTGCTCAGCTTCATCTAGGGTCTCCCGAAATGACGACGGTGTTGACGCCCCGTCCCCGACACCTTAACAGCATCCAAGCTTGGTTTCGCCGCGCGACCAACTTAGAATGCTTCTAGATTGGCTGAGCGATTCCGTCAAGTTATTGTCTCAGCCCCGACAGGAGAAGGCTTTTAATGCCCGAGGTGATCTTCCCCGGCCCTGATGGCCGCCTCGAAGGCCGCTACCATCCGCAGAAAAACAAGGACGCACCGATCGCGATCATTCTGCACCCCCATCCGCTTTATGGGGGGACGATGAACAACAAGGTGGTCTACAACCTGCATTATGCGTTTCACCGCATGGGCTTCACCTGCCTGCGCTTCAACTTCCGTGGTGTTGGCCGCAGCCAGGGGGAATATGACCAGGGCATCGGCGAACTCTCCGACGCCGCCGCTGCGCTCGATTACCTGCAGTCGCTCAATCCGAACGCCAAGTTCTGCTGGGTGGCAGGGTTTTCGTTTGGTGCCTGGATCGGCATGCAACTGCTGATGCGCCGGCCGGAGATCGCCGGCTTCGTGTCGGTGGCACCGCCCGCCAACCAGTATGACTTCAGCTTTCTAGCGCCCTGCCCGTCATCCGGCCTGATCATTTCCGGAAGTGCGGATCGTGTTGTGCCGCCTTCGGAGGTTACGGCGCTTGCCGACAAGCTCAAGCAGCAGAAGGGCATCACCATCACCCACCAGACGATCGAGGGCGCGAGCCACTTCTTCGATCCGGGGATGGAAGAGATGATCGGGAACGTCGAGACCTACGTCCGCCGGCGGATGACCGAAAACACCCGCTGACCGTTTCACGGCCTGGGCTGGCCCTGCTCCAGCCCAGGCCAGAGACTATCTCGGATCAGTAGGTTTCCGCGACGTCGTACATCACCGGCTCGAAGCTCTTGCAGAGCGCACTGATCCGGCGGTTGCGGACGCGCATCTCCGTAGAACGCAGCATGGCGAGGAAGTCCTCGCGCTTGCGCCATTGTGAATAGTTCGCGATTCTCGTCTGGGCGTCGTTGACGTGAAGACCTGCGCCAACGAAACCGTCCTGGTGGCGAATGAACTTGTCATAGGCATCCATGAGCTCGTCGAGCAGATCATGGCAGGTGCCGGGCGTGGTTTCGAAGGTGGTCAGCACCGTCTGGAATGATGTGTCACCCGTGATCGTCAGCATGGTATCCTCCCTACTGCCTTTTCGGGCGAGCCTAGGCCAAGCTCACGGCGCAGGCAACGGATTGAAGCAGATGCGATTCCATCATGTGAGCAAGGCTGGCCTCTGCACGCCCAGCGATCTGAAGTTTCGGCAAAACAGCGCAGAAACAATCGTGTAGGCCTCATTCCTACAGTCGCGCGAGAGAAAGTCTCGACGCAAGACAGATTACCGGACTAATTTTCGGGAGCGCTTTTATCACCAGGAGAGATGCTATGTTGCGTGCGCTTCTGCTCGTGTCGCTGATCGCCCTGCCGCTCCCGTCGCGCGCCGAAATGGGCCGCAGCGAGCCGGTTGCGGGCGTGACGATCATCCGTGGCCCGGCCACATCCCCCGGACCGGCATGGAGGAGCGCAGCGCGCGAAAGACGGGTTCGGCAAGACCCCGAAACGGACGTGGGCTTCAAGCGGCGTCCGCTGTCGGTGGTCGTGTATGAGGCGCCGCCGCGCATCTATGCTTGGCACCAGGCCTGGCAGCGGGGCTGGTGAGAGCCTATTTCGTCCCGAACATGCGGTCACCGGCATCGCCAAGGCCCGGCAGGATGTAACCGTGTTCGTTCAGGCCGCGATCGAGGGCAGCAGTAATGACCGGCACATCCGGGTGCGCCTCGGCCATGCGGGCGACACCCTCCGGTGCGGCAAGGAGACAGAGAAAGCGGATGTCCTTCGCCCCGGCCTCTTTCAGCAGATCGATCGCCGCAACGGAGGAGTTGCCGGTTGCAAGCATCGGATCGACGGCAATGGTGATCCGCTCGTCGAGCGCTGCGGGCAGCTTGCAGTAGTACTGCACCGGCTGAAGCGTCTCCTCGTTGCGGTAGAGGCCCACGAAACCGACGCGCGCCGCCGGGATAAGTTCGAGCACACCATCGAGTAGGCCATTGCCTGCGCGCAGGATCGAAATCAGTGCGAGCTTCTTGCCTTCAAGAAGCGGTGCCTGCATCGGCTCCATCGGCGTCTCGATCTCGCTCGTCATGAGCGGCAGGTCGCGGGTGACCTCATAGGCGAGCAGCAGGCTGATCTCGCGCAGGAGCCGCCGGAATCCGGCCGTCGAGGTCTCGCGATGCCGCATCAGGGTGAGCTTGTGCTGCACAAGTGGGTGATCGACGATCGTCAGGTTCGGATGGGTCATCTGTCCTCGCTATCCGACCCGCGCAAGCAGCCTCTCGCGGGTCTTCTCGTCGCAAAAGGCAGCCCTGAGGGCCGTTCGGTTGATGGCGGCAAAATCGACGCTTGTCCAGCCGAAGGCAGATGCCAGCTCGGCGTATTCGTGGATCATGCCGGTGTGAAAATACGGCGGATCATCGGTCGAGACCGTAACGTTGACACCGGCGCGCCGCAGCCGGTCGATCGGATGCGACCGCCAGTCGGGATAGACGCCAAGCGCGACGTTGGAGCCCGGATTGACCTCCAGCACGATCCCCTCCTCCGCAAGTCGCGAGACGAGCGCCGGCTCCTCGATTGCACGCACACCATGACCGATGCGACTGACCGACAGATGATCGAGCGCATCACGAATGCTCTGCGGGCCGCAGACCTCACCGGCATGAACCGTGAGGCCGAGCCCAGCTTCGGCTGCGAGCTCGAAAGCCGAGGCGAATTCGGCAAGATGCCCGTCCCGCTCGTCGCCGCCCATGCCGAAGCCGGTGACGACGGCCCCGGCCGTCTCGGCGGCCAGGCGCGCGGCGCGAAGGGCGCGTTCCGGACCGAAGTGGCGGATCGCGGTCGGGATGAAGCGGGTCTCGATCCCGGATGCCCGCCGCGCCGAATCGGCGCCCTCAATCATTGCGGCAAGGTATTCGGGCCATGCCGCAGGGGACCCACCGCCGCAGAGATCCGGGGCAAGAAAGATCTCGGTGTAGATCACACCGTCGGCCGCCGACGCCGCCAGAACCGCCTCGACAAGACGACAGAAATCCCGAGGTGACTGCAGCACTGTGCAGGCTGCCTCGTAGGTGCGCAGGAATTCCGCAAAATCGGCCCAGCGATATCCGCCATCCGCATCGAAGATCGCTGACAGATCGACGCCCTTCTCGGCCGCGAGCCCGCGAATGAAGGCTGGCGGTGCGGCGCCCTCCAGATGCAGATGCAGCTCCACCTTGGGAAGTCTTGCCAGATCGGATTTCGGCCCAGTCACAGGCAGCTCTTGCCGTGGCGCCCCGGTACAAGGCCGAGATGCGCGGCGAGCGTCTCCCCAACATCGGCAAAATACATGGGCCCGAGCGCGCGCGGTGCAAATCCCGGACCGGTGCCGAGCACTGGAGCCCGTTCGCGCGTATGATCGGCTCCGCGGAAGGTGGGATCGTTGCCGTGATCGGCGGTAAGGATCATGAGATCGCCGGGTCGGAGCCGCGCTTCGAGGGCCGGAATACGGGCATCAAACGCTTCGAGAGCACGGGCATAGCCGGAGACATCGCGGCGATGCCCGTAGAGCGTGTCGAAATCGACGTAATTGCCGAAGATGAAATCACCCTCCCCGGCCGCATCGAAGGCCTCCAGCGTCCGGTCGAGCAGATCCATGTCATCCTTGCCCTTGGCGAGCGTGGAAATACCGCGATGGGCGAAGATGTCACCGATCTTGCCGATGGCGTGGGTCCGGCCACCGGAAGCAACGACACGGTCGAGCAAGGTATCCTCGGGAGGCGCGATGGCGAAGTCCCGGCGATTGGCCGTGCGCTGGAAGGTCCTGGCGGTATCGCCAACAAACGGCCTCGCGATCACCCGGCCCACACGCATCGGGTGAACGATCCGCGCCGTCAGACGACACAGGTCGAGGAGGCGATCGAGACCGAAGTGCTCCTCATGCGCCGCAATCTGGAGTACGCTGTCAACGGATGTATAGACGATCGGCTTACCCGTTCGCAGGTGTTCCTCTCCGAAATCCTCGATCACCGGCAGACCGGAATAATGGCGATTGCAGAGCGTGCCCGGCAGCCCCGCCTCCGAGCACATCCGGTGGGTGATTTCCGGTGGGATGGAGGGGTCTCCGTCAGGGAAATAGTGCCAGTCCCAGGGGACGGGCACACCCGCCAGTTCCCAGTGGCCTGAAGGTGTATCCTTGCCAAGCGAGATCTCTGTCGCTGCCCCCCAGAGGCCCTGGGGCGCCACGTCGAAGCCAGGCAGGGCGATGTCGGACGCCGCACGGATCGCCTCACCGATGCCGAGGCGTGCCATGTTCGGGATGCAGAGCGGTCCGCTTCGGCCCTCTTCGGCCCGCCCGGTGGCGCAGGCCTCGATGATGTGACCGAGGGTGTTGGCCCCCTCGTCGCCGAAGTCGCCAGCGTCGGGCGCCCCGCCGCAGCCGACCGAATCCATCACGAGCAGCATCGCACGTGGCATCAGGCGATCCTTTCCGCGATCAAGGGCGTTTCATCGGGAGGTCTGTCGCCGATGGTATAGGCCGCGCGTACTTGGGCAGCCGCAGATGACAGGGCACCGCTGTCAGCTGCGTGGATACGCGCGAGCGGCATACCCGCTTCGACCACCGCACCGAGACCGATCAGCGTCTCGAGCCCGACCGAATGGTCTATCGCATCGCTTGCGCGCCTCCGGCCTCCGCCTAGCTCCACCACGGCAACGCCCAGGGCACGGGTATCGACGGCAGTTATGAAACCGTCTGCCTCGGCGGTCACATCAGCGTTTTCGTCTGCCGCCGGCAGATAATGCTCGAACTCCTCGACAAAATCCGCTGGCCCGCCCAAGGCTGCGACCATCTGGCCGAACTTCTCCGCAGCCGCACCGGTTTCAAGGGCGCGATCGAGCCGCTCGGCCCCATCCTGCGCATCGGAGGCGATGCCAGCAGAGACAAGAAGCTCGCCGCCAAGCGCCACCGTCACATCCCAGAGACGGCTGTCGACAGCATCCCCGCGCAGAAACCGAACGGCATTCGCGACCTCAAGGGCATTTCCCGCCGCAGAAGCGAGCGGCTCGTTCATGTCGGTGATGAGAGCGGTCGTCCGGCATCCCGCGCCGTTCGCCACTTCGACGAGCGCGCGCGCAAGCCGCTGCGCCTCCTCCAGAGACGTCATGAAGGCGCCGGAACCGACTTTCACATCCAGAACCAGCGCATCCAGCCCGGCTGCCAGCTTCTTTGAGAGAATCGAGGCGGTGATGAGATCGATCGACTCGACGGTGCCGGTCACGTCGCGGATGGCATAGAGGCGGCGGTCGGCCGGGGCGATGTCGGGGGTCTGGCCAATGATGGCACAGCCGACCCCAGCCACGACCCTGCGGAAGGTCTCGGCATCCGGCTGCGTGCGGTAGCCCGGAATCGCATCGAACTTGTCGAGCGTGCCGCCGGTATGCCCCAGCCCCCGCCCGGAAATCATCGGCACAAAGGCGCCGCAGGCCGCAAGCGCGGGGGCGAGCATGAGACTTACGTTATCCCCTACGCCACCCGTCGAATGCTTGTCTATCACCGGCCCCGGCAGATCCCAGTCGAGCACGGTGCCGCTGTCGCGCATCGCTTCCGTCAGCGTCACGCGCTCCGGCAGACCGAGGCCACGGAACAGGACAGCCATCGCGAAGGCGGCAATCTGGCCTTCGGTGATACTGTCATCGCACAGGCCCGCGACCATGAAGCGGATCTCGTCCTCCGAAAGGGCCCGCCCGTCGCGCTTGGCAATAATGACTTCCTGGGCGAGCATGTTCAGTAATTGTCGTCGCTTGACGGGCTATCCACGCCGTCGAGCGCCGCGAGCAGCGCATCGAGGAGACCCGATGCTCCGATGCGGAAATGCTTCGGACCGGCCCAGCCCTGCCCCATCATCCGATCGCAGAGGTCGAGATAGGTCCTGGCGTCCTCCAGCGTCCGGACACCGCCTGCCGCCTTGAAGCCGGCGGAGCCGCCCGCCGTGCGGATCGCCGTCAGCATCACTTCGGCAGCTTCCGGCGTTGCGTTGACCGCAACCTTGCCCGTCGATGTCTTGAGAAAATCCGCGCCCCCCCTCAATGCCCGCTCCGCCGCGTCGCGGATCAGATAGGGCGACTTGAGCTTCCCGGTTTCAAGTATGGCCTTGAGGGTCGTCTCGCCGCAGGCATCACTCACCTCGGCAACGAACTCCTCGACAATCGCGGCATTGCCCGCGAGCACTTCACGGTAAGGAATGACGAGGTCGATCTCGTCGGCGCCATCGGCGATCGCCTGTTCCGTCGCGGCAAGCACCTCCTGCAGGTCTTCGGTACCTTCAGGAAAGTTGACAACCGTCGCAACCTTCACACCGGTATGGGCGAGCGCACCTGCGGCCTCGGTCACGAAGCGGGGCCAGACACAGACAGCCGCCACCGATCCGTGCGGCGTCTGCCCCCGGGCACAGAGCTGCGCGACATCCTCCGCCGTGCAGCTTTCCTCGAGATTGGTGAGGTCGAGGCAGACAAGGGCGCGTAGCGCCGTTGTGACGGTTTCGCTCTGGCTGGTCATGTTTCCGCACGCTCCATGTGATCGGACCCGAAACTGCCGGGCAGAAGGGCGCCCAGCGTCGTTCGGGTGATGGCGCCGTCGAGGCTCGCGAGGATTACCGGCGTTTCAGGTCCGGCGAATTCTGCGATCTTCTGGCGGCAGCCGCCGCAGGGAGGCACAGGGCTCGGCCCATCCGCGACCACGACGATCTCGGCGATCTTGCGGGAACCATCACAGACCATGGCCGCAATCGCTCCAGCCTCCGCACATGTGCCTTCGGGATAGGCAACATTCTCGACGTTGCAGCCGGAATATATGCCACCGTCCGACGATCTGATTGCGGCCCCGACCTTGAAACCCGAATACGGAGCATGCGCATTTTCACGCGCGGTGCGGGCAACACCAATGAGGCTCATGTTCCCCCCGGAAGACTTATTGTCGGGCCGAACTATGGGCGCTCGCCGATCCGGTTGGCAAGGATAAAGCCGCGCAGGCGGCGAGGCTCCGGTCAGGCGCTTTTCTCGACGCTGTTCCAGCTCTCGAGCTTGCGATAGACCGTCGAGGGCGAAAGACCGAGGACCTTCGCTGCACGCGGGATGGATCCACCGCAGTGGCCGATCGTAGCCTCGATGAACTCCCGCTCCACCTCGGCAAGCGACAGACCGACGAGAGCCGCCACCCGGCTTTCGCTGGACGCCTCCTTGGGAGCTGCCGCCTGCCAAGGACCGCGGAGAGGTTCGACCCTGCGCGGCGCGGCTTCCTCCTCTTGCACCAATGCCAGCATTTCGGAAGGAAGCATATCGGCGGTCACGAACGGGCCATCGTGCAACACAACTACATTGCGGATGACATTGAGCAGCTGGCGCACGTTGCCGGGCCAGGGATGATTGCGCAGGAGCCGCTCGGTCTCCGCATCAAAGCTCGTGAATCCCTTGCCTTCCTCCGCCGCGAAGGTTGCAAGGCTTGCGCGGGCGACATCGAGAATATCCGTAGGCCGCCCGCGAAGCGGCGGCATGTGGATGGGAACGACGTGCAGCCGGTAGTAGAGATCCTCGCGGAACCGTCCCGCGCGCACCTCGGCGAGAGGGTCGCGATTTGTCGCGCAGACGATACGCACATCCACCGGACGGGGCCGCGCCGCTCCCACTGGCTGAATCGTCGATGTCTGCAGGAAGCGCAGGAGTTTCGTCTGGAGCGAGAGATCCATCTCGCAAATCTCGTCGAGAAACAGCGTCCCACCATCGGCAATCGCCGCGGCCCCGGGTTTGTCGCAGAGCGCGCCGGTGAACGACCCCTTCAAATGCCCGAAGACCTCGGACTCAAGCAGATCCCGCGGAATTGCGGCGCAGTTCAACGGGACAAAGGGCTTCGAATGCCGTGTAGAGTTGGCGTGGATCGCCCGCGCGCAAACATCTTTGCCCGTGCCGCTCTCTCCGGTGATGAAGACGGTTGCCGTCGAGCGACCGATCGAGCGGATCATCCGGTAGATGCTTGCCATCGCCTCCGAGCTGCCGATAAAGCCCTCGAATCCTCCGCCTTCGGCCTCGGCGACAGGTTCCGCGGTCGGATCGTCGAGCGGTGTAGACGCGAGCGCATTCTGCACTGCATTGACGAAGCGGGAATCGTCGAAAGGCTTCACGAGAAAGTCGAACGCGCCCGCACGCATTGCCTGAACCGCACGATAGATCGAGCCGTTCGCGGTGATCACGATCACCCGCACCTCCGGGGATGCGGCGCGAACCTGCTCGAGCAACTCGATGCCGTCCCCGTCCGGAAGCTGCAGATCCAGCAGCACAAGATGTGGCGCGGTCCTTTCGGCGAGCATCGTCCGGGCCTCGGCAAGAGAGTAGGCACATGTCACCTCAAGCCCGCTACGGATCAGCGCCTGACTGTAGACCATCGAGAGTGTCTCGGTGTCCTCGACCAGCAGTACGCGTCCCGCCATTTTTTATCCTCTCGCCTTTTGCAGTTCATCCGAAACGAACATGATCGCCCGGTCCAGTTCCGCGATACACCGCCGGACCAGGTCAGGAAGCCCGCTCGTATCGCTCTCATGCGCAGCGGCATTCACCGAGCGCGCCGAAGCAAGGAGCCGGTTTGCCCCGACGGCCCCACCAACCGAAATCAGGATATGCGAAGCCGCGCGGATCGGCTGAATATTGAGTGGAGTGAGCGCCGCCTGGAGATCGTCGCGCGCATTCGCGAGATCGGCGAGCACCTTCTCAAGCAGCTCTTCCATCATCTCGCCACCGATTGCGCCGACAAGCGCGTCGTAAACATCGCGGTCGATACTTGCGGGCTCCGGCACTTTCACCGCCATCACTTCTTCCTGCCCCTGCGCAGCGACGGCACTGGTCAAGTGGGCCGAAAGGCTGCGGCCGAGATCCTTGATCCCCGTGATCGGCTTCGAGATAAGTCCATTGGCCCCAGCCTCGGCAATCCGGTCCCGATGCTCACGCAAGGCATAGGCGGTGAGCGCGACGATCGGAGTGCGGGATCGCTCGTCCGGCAGAGCCCGGATCGCCCGAATGACATCAAGCCCCGACAGTCGTGGCATTTCGATATCGACGATCACCAGATCGTATTCGTCCTCGGCAAAGGCCTCGAGTGCCTCGACACCGTCTGAGCAGACCTTCACTCGCGCTTTCAGAGCTTCGAGCATCTGGCTTGCCACCATCTGATTGGTCGGATTGTCCTCGGCGAGAAGGACGCGACTGCCGGCAAGGGCCGGAAAATTCGCGGCGGGCTCAATCGAGGGCCGCGTCACTTCGGTTGCCACACTCCGAATACAAAGGCGTTCAGGCAACCAGATCGCCGCAATGGCGCCGCCTTCCGGTCGATTGCGAAGCGAGAAGCGCCCGCCCAGTTCAGAGGCAAGAGCCTTGACGATCTGCAGGCCCAGTCCATGCTTCTCGTCTCCCTGCAGTCGCGCCCCGAACCCCGGACGCGACACCGTACGCAATACGGCATCGGATACCCCTGGCCCACTGTCACGCACGAAGAAGTCGAGTCCGCCTTGAGCAGACCGTGACATCTGCACCTTCACTTCCCCCGCTTCCGCGTGTCGAAGCGCGTTGGAAATGAGATTTCCGATCATCCGTGAAAGGTCGATCATCGCGCAGTCGAGCGCTGCGGGGACATCATTCCCCACAACCACCTCGAGTGAAGCGCCACGCGCTCGCGCTTCGCCCTCCCAACGATTTACGAGAAAGTTGCGATACTCGTGCAGATCCACATAGTCGTGCAGCGGATCGAAGTCATCCACGGACTCGTCATGTCCGATCACCTGTTCGATCAGCGAAACCAGTACCCTTGACGCAGCTCGGGCCCGCTCCACCTGCATTGCGGCTTCCGCAGGCAGGGAGACCACATCGATCAGAGCCATTCCACCGACGACGCCATTGAGGGCTGTGCGTATGTCATGGGTCAGCATTGCCGTGTCGGCGTCGCAGGACAACAGGCTGTCTTGCCTGAAATTCTTGCGAGAAAAGCCTGTTTCTAGCGCTGTCATCTTTTCCTCAGCGGCTTAACCTGACCAGCCGCGACTCCGCCCCACAACACGTCACAGTTGAAATAAACCGAACAGTTTCATCGTATGATACACTAGGGTTTTGCGAATAGCAAAAGGCTTTGCAGTATGAGATTCAGGACGCCATTCTGTCGAGAATACGGCTGCGCAGACGTCCCATGTCGCTCGGACTCTCCACAACATCGTCGAAGGCGTTGGGGGTTGCTGGCAAACCAAGCGAAATGAAAAGCGCATCGGGATTGGCACCGCGCAGGCGCGCCATAAGGGTTTCCTCGCCGATGCAGCCGATATCCACGAGGACGATATCGGCCGGCCCTGTGTCTCCTTCATCGACGAAGACCACCCGCTCCGACTTCAGCCCCGCCTTGTAGATGGTTGCGAGCGCCACCGAGCGGGTTTCGAGCAGGACACGTACATTGCTGACAGCAACAACTTCGGCGGGAATTTTCACCTGGATCGCGCGACGGCCTGAGTCGCTGCCCTCGAGACGCAGCGTGCCGCTGCAAGCCGCTATCAGACCGCGGGCGATCAGCGGGCGCAGCGCATCGGCAGAAACCTGGTCTGGTGCAAGATCCCCGAGCCCCATGAGAAGGTCGAGCTTCCAGTCGACCGCCGGCATGTTGAGCGCGAGACAGATCTCGATGACAAGGTTCTCGCCATCATGCCGGAATATGAGCTCCACGCAATCGGGGCCGGTGGCCTCCAAGACGTATTCGCATAGGTGAACAATGATCTGCCGAATACGATCGAGATCGCCGCAGACCCGCTCGGGTGTGCCGGGAATCACCCGGATCTGCATCGCGGACGCGCCGTCTGAGGTAAGAGACATTCCGGCCGATGCAGCCAGAGTGGTCAGCGCGAAAGGCTCCGGCTTCAGGCGGAAACGGCCGTCCTGCATTTCCCCATAGTCAAGCAATCCGGCCAGCATCTGCAGCATCGACTGCCCGCAGCTCTTGGCCTGGTCGACGAGGCGCTGTTGGCCTGATGCAAGATTGCTTTGCCCGAGCAGGGCAAGAGGGCCGAGGATGCCGTTGAGCGGATTGCGAAGCTCATGGCTCATCATCGACAGGAAGCGCGATTTTGCCCGGCTCGACAGCTCGGCCGAATCCGCGAGGCGGCGGTTCATGTCAACGAGGTGGCGCTGCCGTCGGTTCTCACGCAGGATCATTGCGAGCGCAAATACACTCAACAACACGGCGGCAAGACTGATCGCACCTGTGGTCTGCGAGCTCGACTGGATTCTGTCCCGTAACGAGGCGCTGGCGGCAGTATCGGCCCGCACAACCCGAAGCGTGTAGAAGCGCAACTCCTGCTGCAGCGCCTGAAGCTTGGCAAGGATCGCCTGGATTGTCGCCGTATCATGCGGATCCAGACTACTCAGGACAGGATCCACTTCCTCCAGGTAGGAACTGATTGCCGCGAGAGAGCCGTGACCCTCATCATACTGGCGCATCAGCTCTCCAACGCGGCCCTTGCCCATCATGAAGACCCGGCTCCAGAGGATGTCAAAGCGGTCAAGGGCGGTATCTAGCGCCTCTTCAGTCTGGACGACACCGAGCGTCGCCATGCTGAGCTGGAAACGGAGAAGCTCCACCTCCATCTGCGTCGCAGACCAGAGGATATTGTCCTGGCTGATAACCCGGAGATTGTCGACATCGCGGCGGATTGAAAGGAAACCGAGCGCGACAAAACCGGCCATCGCCAGAAGAACTGTCAGGCCAACATATTTCGGAACGGGTCGCATCGCAGTCACTGTGCTTCGATACGAACCACCTGCCAGATCAGACGCGTGATATAGACCGGATCACCGCGAAGTTCGGCATGGTCGGAGATGGGATACATCAACCAGAGCGGTCCCTTGTCGCGGCGCCCGAGTTTCTTTCCGTCGACCTCCATGGCAAGAATGGCATTGTAGCGCCGGAAATCGCTTGCCGGAATGTCGACATAATAATCGTTGGCTGCGATGAACCGAAGGCTCTTGGCCCGTTCGAGTCCAAGGTGCTCGAGCACGTCGAGCACGAGAGGTCCGCGATAAGTGGCCTCGCCGTCGGTAAACTCGTTGCTCGTGACGATCGTGGACTGTGGCAGCGCCTCGAGTTCGGCCATGGAAAACTCGACGGTCTCCGTCCCGCTGGGGGTCGGCCTGCTCAGGACCAGAGCCGGGCGCGCGGCGCTCGCCTCCGACTGTGGAAGCAGCAGCACGAAGAACGCCGAGAGGATGAGAGGACTGATCCTTCTGGCGATCAAAGCAGGGGATGACACGAAACATGCTCCTAATCTTCGCCGCGACCCGAAAACGAGGCAGAGATGCCACTCTCTCCACTCCAGACACTCAGAGCAACATCTATGCCAAGTTGATATCGCGATTCCTTGATAATCGCAAAGGTAGTTCCGCTCAGCCCCCTCTTATTCTGCGAAAAAGCGCGGCGCCGCCGTCGCAAATTGCGACAGCAAAGCGCCACGCCCATCTCCCGTGGATCCTCAGACGTCAGCCGTGCTGAGCATAACCGATCGAGGAAAGCGTTTCTTCGATCTCTCCCAGGATCGCCGGATCATCAATGGTGGCAGGCATCTTGTAGTCTTGGCCATCCGCAATCCTGACCATGATGCCACGCAGGATCTTGCCGGATCTGGTTTTCGGAAGACGATCCACGACAACGGCGGTCTTGAATGCCGCCACCGGGCCAATCTTTTCGCGTACGAGCTTCACGCATTCCTTCCGGATCTCCTCCGGATCGCGATCGCATCCCTTGTTGAGGCAAAGAAAGCCCATCGGCAACTGCCCCTTGAGCGCGTCAGAAACGCCAATCACCGCGCATTCCGCAACGTCCGGATGGCTGGCAAGAACTTCCTCCATCGCCCCCGTTGAAAGCCGATGGCCTGCAACGTTAATGACATCGTCGGTTCGCGCCATGATCGCGAGATATCCGTCCGCGTCGATAACGCCCGCATCTCCGGTCTCGTAGTAGCCAGGGAAGGTTGTGAGATAGGAGCTGATATAGCGCTTTTCGGCATTCCAGAGCGTCGAAAGCGTTCCCGGCGGCATCGGAAGCTTGATGACAACGGCTCCGAGTTCGCCGGCCGGAATCGGATGGCCTTCATCATTCAGGATCTGCACATCGTAGCCCGGCATCGCCATCGTCGGCGAGCCAAGCTTGATCGGCAGGAGCTCGATCCCAGCCGGGTTCGCTGCGATGGCCCAACCGGTCTCTGTCTGCCACCAATGGTCGATGACAGGCACCTTCACATGGTCCTGTGCCCAGACGATCGTATCAGGATCGGCGCGTTCTCCCGCAAGGAAGAGGAACTTGAGCGAGGAAAGATCATATTTCTTCACAAATTCGCCGGCCGGGTCTTCACGCTTGATGGCTCTGAAGGCGGTGGGCGCGGTGAAGAAGCTCTTGACGCGGTATTCCTCGATCACACGCCAGAACGTACCCGCATCAGGCGTGCCTACAGGCTTGCCCTCAAAGACAATGGTCGTGGCGCCAGCCAAAAGGGGAGCGTAGCAGATGTAGGAATGCCCGACGACCCAGCCCACGTCGGAGGCACTCCAGAACACGTCGCCCGCCTCGATGTCGTAGATCGCCTTCATGGTCCACATGAGCGAGACCATGTAGCCGGCGGTCGGCCGCACGACGCCCTTGGGTTGTCCGGTCGTTCCAGAGGTATAGAGAATGTAGAGCGGATCCATGCCGCCCACGGGCACGCAGGGCGCAGGCTCCGCGGATGCGACGAATGCATCCCAGGCGTAGTCGCGCCCTTCGACCAAGGGAGCCTCGACCTGCGGCCTCTGCAGCACCACGCAGAACTCGGGCTTGTGACTGGAAAGCTCGATCGCCTGGTCCACCATCGGCTTGTAGGCGATGACACGGCCAGGCTCGATCCCGCAGGACGATGCAATTATCGCCTTCGGCTTTGCGTCCTCGATACGGACCGCGAGCTCGGGCGCGGCGAATCCCCCGAAGACTACAGAGTGGACTGCGCCGATGCGGGCGCAGGCAAGCATTGCGACAAGGGCCTCGGGCACCATCGGCATGTAGACGATAACACGGTCTCCCTTGCCGACGCCCTTTGCCGAGAGAGCACCGGCGAGGCGCGACGTCTGCTCGAGGAGCTCGGCATAGGTCAGCTTGCCTTTGGCGCCGGTGATCGGGCTATCGTAGATAATGGCAACCCGATCACCGTTCCCTGCTTCGACATGCCGGTCCACGGCATTGTGGCAAGCATTGCACACACCGTCGGCAAACCATCCGTAGAGGGGCGGGTTAGTGTCATCGAGCGCCTTCGTCGGCGGTGTCACCCAGTCGATGGTATCGGCCGCTTTCAGCCAGAACCCTTCAGGATCGGACTTCCAGCCCTCGTAGACGTCGCGATAGCTCATGTTTCTCCCCCTTCAATAAATTTTACCGGTAGTCAGCCGTATGATTGCACCGGCGCCCCTGCGAGCGCGGCGATATTGAGCAGACCCCTTGCAGTAATTGAGGGCGTGACGATGTGGGCCTTGTTGCCCATGCCCATCAGGATCGGCCCGACTTCCAGGCCGCCAGCGACGACCTTCATGATGTTCCGTACACCACTGGCTGCGTCGGTATTGGCAAAGATCAGCGTATTTGCCGGGCCCTGCATTCTCGAATTCGGGAAAATGCGCTCGCGCAGGGCTGGCTCCAGCGCGGCATCAGAATGCATTTCCCCCTCATAGACAAAATCGAGTTCCTGTTCGTCGAGAAGCTCCAGGGCTTCGCGCATGCGTAGACCTGATTCATTGTCGAGATTGCCGAACTGAGAGTGCGAGCAGAGAGCAATCGACGGTTCCAGACCGAAGCGTCGGACATGCCGAGCCGCCGCGATCACCGTATCGGCAATCTGCTGCGCCGTCGGCTCGGGATGAACATGCGTATCGGCGACGAAGATCGGCCCCTTTTCGGTGATCATCAGCGAGAGCGCTCCAATCGGCCGCAGCTTCGGGCTGGCAATCATCTGGCGCACATAGTTGAGGTGCCAGAGATAGAGACCGAAGGTTCCACAGATCATGCTGTCGGCTTCTTCGCGGTGAACCATGACCGCCGCGATCGCCGTCGTGTTCGTGCGCATGATCGCCTTGGCGAGGTCGGGTGTGACACCCCTGCGCTGAAGATGCTCGTGATAGGTTCCCCAGTATTCGCGGAAGCGCGGATCGTTTTCCGGGTTCACCACATCGAAGTCCCGCTCGACCTGAATCGGGATGGCTTCACGTTCGCAGCGCATCGCGATCACATCGGGCCGGCCGATCAGTATCGGGCGATCCACGCCGTTCTCGCGCATGCCCTGCACAGCGCGCAGCACGCGCTCGTCCTCGCCTTCGGCAAAGACGATACGCCGCACGCCAGCAGTCGCAGCCTCGAAGACCGGACGCATGATGAGCGCCGACCGGTAGACCGAATGGTTGAGCTTGTCCTTGTAGGCTTCGATGTCGTCGACCGGCCGCTGGGCAACGCCGCTTTCCATTGCCGCCTTCGCGACAGCCCCGGCCACGATCGCGAGCAACCGAACATCGAATGGCTTCGGGATCAGGTAATCGCGCCCGAAAACGAGCCGCTCGCCCTGATAAGCCTCGGCGGCCTCGGCAGAGGACGACACGCGCGCAAGCTCGGCGATCCCCTCGACACATGCGATCTGCATCGCATCATTGATCTCCGTCGCGCCGACATCGAGCGCACCGCGGAAGATGAACGGAAAACAGAGGACGTTATTGACCTGATTGGGATAATCCGAGCGCCCGGTCGCCATGATGACACGAGGATTGGCCGCCCGCGCGATCTGCGGATCAATCTCCGGATTGGGGTTGGCCAGCGCGAATACGATCGGCTCATCCACCATCTTGCGGACCATATCGCCGGTCAGCACATTCGGCCCGGAAAGCCCAAGAAACAGATCCGCGCCCTCAATGACCTCATCGAGCGTGCGAAGTGCCGTTTTTTGCGCGTAGGCTGCCTTTTCAGGATTCATGTCCTCGGCGCGGCCTTCATAGACGACGCCATGCACATCGCAGAGCCAGACGTTCTCCCGCTTCACGCCGAGCTTCAGCAGCATGTTGAGGCAGGCGATACCGGCCGCGCCGCCGCCGGTGGAAACGACCTTGATATCCTCGAACTGCTTGCCCGCGATGCGAAGCGCGTTGGTCGCGGCGGCGCCGACAACGATCGCCGTGCCATGCTGGTCGTCATGGAAGACAGGGATGTTCATCCGCTCGCGGCAGAGCCGTTCGACGATGAAGCAATCCGGCGCCTTGATGTCCTCCAGGTTTATCGCCCCAAAGGTCGGGCCAAGCGAGCAGACGATCTCGGCAAGCTTGACCGGATCCTTCTCATCGACCTCAAGGTCGAAGCAGTCGATATTCGCGAATTTCTTGAAGAGGACCGCCTTGCCTTCCATCACCGGCTTCGCGGCCATGGCCCCGATATTGCCGAGACCAAGAACCGCCGTGCCATTGGTGACGACCGCAACGAGGTTCGCTCGTGCCGTGTAGCGCGCCGCGGTCGAGGGATCAGCCTTGATTTCGAGGCAGGCTTCAGCGACTCCGGGGCTATACGCCCGCGACAGGTCATGCTGGTTGGCGAGGGGCTTGGTCGCCCTTATCTCCAGCTTTCCCGGCTTCGGCAATTCGTGGTAGAGTAGCGCCGCTTGGCGCGCGCTTTCCTTGCTTCCGTCGCTCATCGACGCAGTCCCCCAGTGTCATCCCCAAACCGCTCCGGCGTCAGGACCGGGCGGTGATCTCGGTCTTCCCCCCGCCGCCCGTCCGGGGGCGGGAGAATGTGCTTTCCTGATCCGGATCAGGCGCGAGCCTGACGGATCAAACCGAGGATGTCACGGGCGGCGTCCGGAATGTTGGTCCCGGGCCCGAAGATGGCACTTACACCGGCATTGCGCAGGAAGTCATAATCCTGCTGCGGGATCACTCCGCCGCAGATCACGAGGATATCCCCTGCACCCTGCGCCTTCAGCGCTTCGATGAGCTTCGGTGCAAGCGTCTTGTGGCCTGCAGCCTGGCTCGAAATACCGACAACATGAACGTCGTTGTCGATGGCATCCTGAGCGGCTTCCTCTGGCGTCTGGAACAGCGGACCCACGTCGACATCGAAGCCGATGTCGGCGAATGCGGTCGCGATAACCTTCGCGCCGCGGTCGTGACCGTCCTGACCCATCTTTACCACCAGCATGCGGGGCCGCCGGCCCTGCTCCTCGGCGAACTTTTCCACATCCTTCTGGATCGCGGCAAAGCCCTCATCGCCCTCGTAAGCCGCGCCGTAGACGCCCGCAAGCGTCTTCACCTCGGCACGGTGCCGTCCAAACACCTTCTCCATGGCCATCGAGATCTCCCCGACCGTGGCGCGCGCACGCGCCGCTTCCACTGCAGCTTCCAGGAGATTGCCCCCCTCTGCGGCGCGACGCGACAGTTCTGCGAGCGCCGCCTCGCAAGCGGCTGCATCACGCGCGCCGCGTGTCCGTCCGATCCGATCGATCTGAGCCTGACGAACCTTGGCATTATCGATATCGAGAATGTCGATCGGATCTTCCTTGGCCAGGCGGTACTTGTTCACGCCGACGATCACGTCCTCGCCGCGGTCGATCAGCGCTTGACGGCGTGCGGCGGTTTCCTCGATGCGAAGCTTCGGCATTCCGGAGGCGACCGCCTTCGTCATGCCGCCCATTTCCTCCACTTCCTCGATGAGCTTCCAGGCCTCTTCCGCAAGTTGTGCCGTCAAGCTCTCGACATAATAGGAGCCTGCAAGCGGATCGACGACGTTGGTGACGCCTGTCTCTTCCTGAAGGATCAGCTGGGTATTGCGGGCAATGCGCGCCGAGAACTCGGTCGGCAGGGCAATCGCCTCGTCGAGCGCGTTGGTGTGCAGCGACTGGGTTCCGCCGAGCACCGCCGACATTGCCTCATAGGCAGTACGGATGACGTTGTTATAGGGATCCTGCTCCTGCAGGCTTACGCCCGACGTCTGACAATGGGTGCGAAGCATCTTCGAGCGCGGATCCTTCGCGTTGAACTCGGTCATGATCCGGTGCCAGAGCAGGCGCGCGGCCCGCAGCTTTGCGGCTTCCATGAAGAAGTTCATGCCGATCGCGAAGAAGAAACTCAAACGGCCGGCAAACTTGTCCACGTCCATGCCCGCCGAAAGCGCAGCGCGGACATACTCGCGGCCGTCGGCGAGAGTGTAGGCGAGCTCCTGAACGAGGTTCGCACCCGCCTCCTGCATGTGATAGCCGGAGATCGAGATCGAGTTGAACTTCGGCATCTCGTTGGAGGTGTATTCAATAATGTCCGCAATGATCCGCATCGAGGGCTCCGGCGGATAGATATAGGTGTTGCGGACCATGAACTCCTTGAGAATGTCGTTCTGGATCGTGCCCGAGAGCAGTTTCCGATCGTGCCCCTGTTCCTCGCCGGTGACGATGAAGTTCGCGAGGATCGGGATCACTGCGCCGTTCATCGTCATCGAGACGGACACCTTGTCGAGCGGAATGCCGTCGAAGAGGATCTTCATGTCCTCAACCGAGTCGATGGCGACACCAGCCTTGCCTACGTCACCCACGACGCGCTCATGGTCGCTGTCATATCCCCGGTGTGTCGCAAGGTCGAATGCGACCGAGACGCCCTGCTGTCCCGCGGCAAGCGCCTTCCTGTAGAAGGCATTTGACTCTTCAGCGGTCGAGAAGCCCGCATACTGCCGGATCGTCCATGGCCTGCCGGCATACATCGTGGCCTTCACGCCGCGGGTAAATGGCTCGAACCCCGGGAGCGTACCCAGATGGTCCAAACCCTCGGTGTCCGCATCGGAGTAGAGCGGCTTAACATCGATCCCCTCGAGCGTATGCCACGTAAGGCTCTCCAGGGGCCGGGCCTTCAACTCCTTTTGCGCGAGCGCTTCCCACTGGCTGATGTCGGCCCTGCTCATCGCGTCACTCCTTGCATCGATACCGGGAGGGCAACAATCAGTCCCGCTCCGGCGAATTCCTGAAATTCTCTCTCGCATCCCGCAACAAAGCGACTAAATCTGGAAGAGAGGGAGAATGATATGCATCTGATCGGTCTGATCGTTTTATTGGCCAGTTGCCTGGCAACGGCCCATGCCGGCATGGCGCGGGCGCAGGCCGAAGATGCCGCCGTGGCACAGACGGCAGCCATGGCCGCCGATGCCCGCTCAGACGCCGTTGCGCAGCCATCGCTCGAGGATCTTCTCTGGATTGCACGGCCAGTCGTTGTCTTTGCGGACACCCCCAACGATCCGCGCTTCCACCAGCAGCTGGATATGCTTGCGGAGCGCAAGGACGAGTTCGTCGAGCGCGACGTCGAGGTTCTTGTGGATACGGATCCCGCGGCGCTGGGTCCGCTCCGCACGGCACTGCGACCGCGCGGGTTCGGGCTGGTGCTCATCGACAAGGATGGCACTGTTGTCCAGCGCCGCCCAGCCCCCACTACTGCCCGCGAACTCATCAACCTGATCGACCGGCTCCCCTCTCGGCACCAGGAAACGGGTTCGCACCGACAGTAGCGCGGGCCGAAGGCGGCACCGGACGTCCACATCCTATTCGAACTCCATGATGATCTCGTCGACGGCCAGGCTGTCGCCAGCCTTGGCGATGATCTTGGTCACCACTGCCTTGCGTTCGGCGCGCAGCACGTTTTCCATCTTCATCGCCTCGACGGTGCAAAGCGACTGCCCGTCGAAGACCTCGTCGCCCTCCTTGACGTTGATCGAAACGACGAGGCCCGGCATCGGACAGAGCAGCATCTTCGAGGTGTCGGGCGGCAGCTTCTCGTGCATCAGTGCCGCAAGCTCGGCATGACGCGGAGAGTAGACGCGCACCTTCAGGTCAGCACCGCGATGACGCATGCGCATATACCCCGGCATGCTCTGGACCTTGGCAATCAATGCTTCACCGTCGATCTCGCCGCGCGCGAGAATCTGACCCGGCAACCAGTCGCTGGCGACCTGGAAGCTCGTGCCATCTTCAAAGAGCACATCACTCTCGCCGGGGTTCTGGTCGACCGAGACTTTGAACTCGGTATTGTCGAGACGCACAACCCAGTCCCGACCAAGCGCGCGGCGATGGTTTGCCATTGCGCCGGAGATCTGTGTGGCACGTTCCTCCGTCATGACATGGAGCCGGACGGCAAGTGCAGCGAGCCGCTTCATCGTATCAAGGGGCAGCGCCGCGCCGCCGAAGCCTTCGGGATATTCCTCGGCAATGAAGGCGGTCGTAATCTCTCCGGAGATGAAGCGCGGATGATCCATGACCGCAGACAGGAACGGCAGGTTATGCCCGATGCCTTCGACTTCGAAGCCATCGAGCGCATTGCGCATCGCCTCGATGGCGGAGGCACGATCGGGGGCCCAGGTACAGAGCTTGGCGATCATCGGGTCGTAATACATCGAGATCTCGCCACCTTCGAAGACGCCGGTATCGTTACGCACCGCAATCGCATCCGCCGCAACTTCCTCAGGCGGCCGATAGCGCGTAAGGCGACCGATCGAAGGCAGAAAGTTCCGATAGGGATCCTCGGCATAAAGCCGGCTTTCGATCGCCCAGCCATTGATGCCCACCTCGCTCTGGGTGATCGACAAGGGCTCACCGGCGGCAACGCGGATCATCTGCTCCACGAGATCGACACCGGTTATGAGTTCGGTGACCGGGTGTTCCACCTGCAGGCGGGTATTCATCTCGAGAAAGTAGAAGTTACGCTCGCCATCGACGATGAATTCCACGGTCCCGGCCGAGCAATAGTCGACGGCCTTCGCCAGCGCGACAGCCTGTTCGCCCATCGCCTTGCGGGTCTCGGCGTCAAGGAACGGCGACGGAGCCTCCTCGATCACCTTCTGGTTACGGCGCTGGATCGAGCACTCGCGCTCGTTGAGATAGATGCAGTTGCCGTGCGTGTCGCCGAGGACCTGGATCTCGATATGCCGCGGCTGCGTCACGAACTTCTCGATGAAGATCCGGTCGTCGCCGAAGGAGCTGGCCGCCTCGGATTTTGAGCGCTCGAAGCCTTCGCGGGCCTCCTCGTCATTCCAGGCGATGCGCATCCCCTTGCCGCCGCCACCGGCCGAGGCCTTGATCATCACCGGATAGCCGATCTCGGAGGCGATCTTCACCGCATGCTCCGCATCGTCGATCAGCCCCATATAGCCGGGCACGGTGCTCACGCCCGCCTCGGCCGCGAGCTTCTTCGAGGTGATCTTGTCCCCCATCGCCTCGATAGCACCAACCGGCGGGCCGATGAAGGCGACGCCGAGCTTCGACAGTGCCTCGGCGAATTCCGCCCGCTCCGACAGAAAGCCATACCCCGGATGCACCGCCTCGGCGCCGGTCTGCTTGATCGCGTCGAGAATCTTGTCGATCACGATGTAGGACTGGTTGGCGGGCGGGGGGCCGATATGAACAGCCTCATCCGCCATCTTGACGTGCAGCGCCTCGGCATCCGCGTCGGAATAGACCGCAACCGTCTTGATGCCCATCTTGCGAGCCGACTTGATGACGCGGCAGGCGATCTCACCGCGGTTCGCGATCAGGATTTTCTTGAACATGTAACCTCGCTCGAAAAGTCTGGCCCGATGCGCCCGGCTCCAGCGGACGCCGCGGCAGATGTCAGGGCAACTGGCCGCCGGCAGCGGACGGGATCTCGCCGGTCGCCAGCGGATCCATACGGGTAAAGTCGTCGGCGAACTCCTCACGCTCTGCCGGCGACATCTTTGCCGCGCCGGACTCGCTGCAGGCAGCGACGAGAAGCACTCCGGCAAACGCCAGCGACAGAACAGTCAATTGTTGCATCCATCCTCTCCCGTCCGGTTCGCGCCCGGACCTGTTGTGGCCCCTTCACCGGAGCCTTTCGTCATCTCAGTCGATCGCGCCGGGAAAGCTCCGCTGCACCTGCTCCAGATCGAGCCGCAGCAGGGCATCGTAGCTCTCGGGATCGAAATCTTCCTCGGCCGGGATCACTTCCCGGCCAAGGACCCAGCTCAACCGCCCGGCATCCAGGTTGCCCCGGACGAAAGGTTCCGTACCGAAATGCTCGTAGATCGCCGCAAGAAACGCGGCATCTGCGGCGAGATCTGCCCGACGGCGGTCCGCATAACGTTCGCGTGCCCTTAGTGGCGTGGCGCCGCCGGCCGCTGGCCTGCGAATGGTGAATTGCTGATCCGTTCCCGGCAGACGGCTCGGGAAGCCGCGATGCTTCAGCATGCGATCCTCCTGTCCACCGTCCCCCCGGACAGGAGCTTCAGTCCTCGCCGAGATTCATCACGGCAACGCCCATCGAAACGGCTCCGAAGGTCAGTGCAGTCTGAAAGAAAAGCACTGCTGTTGCGAGACCAGTCGCATCCTTCTCGAGCAGCGTGCCCAGCCCCGCCAGATCGAAATGGATGAGAACGAGCAGGAACACGCAGCCAATCACGATGCCATTCGCGATATGGATCAGCATGAAACGAATGAGTTTCGGCAAGGACATCCAGACACGCCGTATCATGCGCGGTCCCTCCTTCTGACGAACCTACGAATTCTAGGCCATTCCGGTCCATTCGTCCAATGCCCATGATCTACGCGCCAAATCCATCCGCAGGGTCCGCCCCTAAAGCGGAATGTTGTCGTGCTTCTTGTACGGGTTCGCGAGCACCTTGGTCCGGAGGCTTGCGAAGGCTCGCGCCACACGCCGACGGGTCGAATGCGGCATGATGACTTCGTCGATGAAGCCCCGTTCCGCAGCGACAAACGGGTTTGCGAAGCGATCTTCGTAGTCCTTGGTCCGCGCCGCGATCTTCTCCGGATCGCCAAGTTCGGAGCGGTAGAGGATCTCGACAGCGCCCTTTGCGCCCATCACCGCGATTTCCGCCGACGGCCAGGCGTAGTTCACGTCGCCGCGGAGGTGTTTCGACGCCATCACGTCATAGGCACCGCCATAGGCCTTGCGAACGATCACCGTCACTTTCGGCACAGTTGCCTCGCCATAGGCAAAGAGCAGCTTCGCGCCGTGTTTGATGATGCCGCCATATTCCTGGCTGGTACCCGGCAGAAAGCCCGGCACATCGACAAGCGTCAGGATCGGGATTTGGAACGCGTCACAGAAACGCACGAAGCGCGCCGCCTTGCGGGCACTGTCGATGTCGAGACATCCTGCAAGCACCATCGGCTGGTTTGCCACGATGCCGATCGTGGAGCCTTCAAGGCGTATGAAGCCGGTCAGGATATTCTTCGCAAAATCCTGCTGGATCTCGAAGAAGTCCCCCTCATCCGCAATCTTCTGGATGAGTTCCTTCATGTCGTACGGGGTGTTGGCGTTCGGCGGCACGAGCGTATCGAGGCTGTCCTCGACGCGGTTGACCGGATCGAAGAACGGACGCACCGGCGGCTTCTCACGGCTCGAGAGCGGTAGAAAGTCGACCAGTCGTCGAACCTCGCTGAGCGCTACAACGTCATTCTCGTAAGCGCCATCCGCAACGGACGACTTGGAGGTGTGGGTCTTTGCTCCGCCGAGTTCCTCGGCCGTCACCACTTCGTTCGTGACCGTCTTCACCACATCCGGGCCGGTGACGAACATGTAGGAGGAATCCCGCACCATGAAGATGAAATCGGTCATTGCCGGGCTGTAGACCGCACCGCCGGCGCAGGGCCCCATGATCACGGAAATCTGCGGCACGCAGCCCGATGCCATGATGTTGCGCTGGAACACGTCGGCATAGCCCGCGAGCGAAGCAACGCCCTCCTGGATCCGCGCCCCACCCGAGTCATTGAGACCGATGACCGGCGCGCCGTTCTGCACCGCCATATCCATGACCTTGCAGATCTTCTCGGCATGAGTCTCGGACAGCGATCCGCCAAAGACCGTGAAGTCCTGACTGAAGACGTAGACCTGTCGCCCATTGATGGTGCCCCATCCGGTCACGACGCCGTCTCCGGGAATGGACTGGCTCGCCATGCCGAAATCGACACAGCGATGCGCCTTGAACATGTCGAACTCTTCGAAGGAGCCTTCATCGAGCAGGATGTCGATCCGCTCGCGGGCCGTCAGCTTGCCCTTGGCATGCTGGCTGTCGATGCGCTTCTGTCCGCCGCCGAGACGCGCCTCGTTCCTGCGGCTTTCGAGCTGATCTAGAATTTCTTTCACCAGTCGCTCCCTTCTTCAGTGCGTTTCGTGTGCCAGATACGCAAGATAGTTACAAGCAGACTTCGGTGGATTTGCAAAGTGTGTCGCAGGAGTGGACTGCGAATTGCATATTTGCGAAGCGGGAGGCGCTTTGTTGTGATTTTGGCCGAAGGCTGGACACCCTCGGCCCCACATCGCTCAGCCTTCATATACAGATGCAAAGCCGCGGCCAAACAGCCGCGGCATCATGACAACTTAGCGCGAAGGGTCGCTATTTGCAGGTCATATCATTTTCGTCAGGGCAGTGCTTTTTCTTGCCCTTCTTTTTTTCTTCATGGTTCTTTGCCTTCTTTTCAGCGCCCTGATGTCCCGCGGCCTGCTTTTTGGCCTCGGATTTTGCGGCTTGTCCGGCCTTGTCTTGTGACCTTGCGTCGCGAGCCCCCTGTTTGTCTTGCGCCTCCCGTGCCTGCGCCTCGGCGCGCTCCTTTCTACGCTCGATCCTGGCCGCCTTTTCCTGACGCCTTTGCTCTTCGGCTGCCCGGGCCTGATCCTTCTTGCGCTGCGCTCGCGCCTGCTCTGCCTGGCGCTGCTCTCGTTGTTCCTGCAAGGCGGCATCCTTCTTCTGCTGCTGCCGCTCTTCGCGTGCACGCTCCTGCTGGCGCTGCTCCCGCTCGGCTTCCTTCAGCCGTTCCTCCTTGCGCCGTTCGTTCTCTTCCGCGCGGATACGATCATTCTGGCGCTGCACCCGTTCTTCCCGCTGGTTTTGCCGCGCCTTTTCCTCAAGCCTCTGTTCGCGCCGCTCGTCCTTCAGGCGCTCTTCGCGCCGCCGTTCACGCTGCAACTTGTCGAGCCGGTCTGCCTCAAGCCGCGCCTCCCGCTCCCGGCGCCGCAATTCCTCCAGCTGTGCGGCCCTGCGATTGTTGTCACGTTCTAACCAACGGACTGCATCGCGCTGCGCCTCTATGCGGCGCTGATCGCGCGCCACCTCGCGACGCCACCGCCCGTCGTTTCTGTCCCAATACCGGTCACGTTCAGCGCGCCAGCCGTAGTTGCTGTGGGGGCGCGCATAGACCTGACGATCTCGCCAGTCGATCGCCTTCTGACGATCCCAGTAGTTTCCCCAATCGCCCTCATCATCGTCGTTATGATCATTGTCATCACCCAGGAACTTGCTGACAAGGAAAGCACTTCCGAAGGCCAGAGCCCCTGCAATGATCGGATTGGCGAGAGGATTCTGGGCGCCCCCCGTCACCGGTGCCGCAGCCTGGGGCGTCGTGTAGACCTGCGACGTGTCGTAGCGCGGGATATAGACCATATCGGGATCCGTGGGCCGGATGTAGATCTGGTCATCCTGGCGATCGACCTGCTGAGCCTGATTGCTCACGAGATTACCCGCCGTATAGGCTGCCTGCCGCTTCCTTTGCACAGCGGCAAGCACATCCCCATCCTGCGACAGCATCGCATCGCCAAGATCCTGGGTCCAGTTGAGGTCGCGCGCCATCATCCGGATCACCTCCGGGAACCCGGTCAGCAGGATCATGACGCTGGGATCCCAGTCCTGCTCCGCGATCAGCACGCTCAGCTCATCGTCGGTCAGCCCCTCGCTTTCATCAAGAAGGCGATCGGCCTGCACGATATCGAGAGGGTGGGTTGCCGCGACGAGGATCTGCGCAAGAAGCGTGTCCGGATAAAGGGCGACCGGAGCAACCAGATCATCGAGTTCCGCAGCACCAAGGAGTGCCCCCTCCGCCGCTCCGAGATTATCAGATCGCGCTGCCGTTGCGTCGAACCCGGGTGCATGCTCGATCAGATCGCGCAGTCCCTCGGAACCCTGCTGCATCGAGCGCGGCAATGGACGTGGCGGAACGTAATCCTGCGCTGTCACCGGCGGCACGATCGCCATTGAACCTATACCAAGCATGGCGGCAATGGCCGCAGTATTCGCAAATCGACGCATGACGACCCCCTAAGACGACCACCAAAGCTGAGCAAACAAGAGCCATGCCGCACAGCCTTCAGCGCAAGGTGCAAACCCCGGGACACCGCTCCGGTTCCACTCGCTGCCGCGGAATCAGCGAAACCCCGCCGCAAGCTGGACAGACGATATTATGCACGCGCCGCCCCAGGCGCGTCGAAAGCAGTATTAACCGGTTAAGATCCCCGAACGGAGAAAACACGACAGAACGGCGGCCATACCAGACACAGCGGGCTGGGAATACTTTGCAAATTCGGTTACAGAAATATTCTGCGAATTGCGAAGATTGTGAATGATGGCTCAGAAGGCACCCAATCAAGCCAGGAAGCTCTACGCAGGCGTGAAGCTCCGTGAGGTACGCACACGGCTGGGCCTTACACAGGCAGACTATGCCTCGAAACTCGGCATCTCGCTCTCCTATCTCAACCAGATGGAGAACAACCATCGCCCACTCTCCGCGCGTGTTCTCATCGCACTGGCAGAGCAGTTTGGCGTCGCCGTTACCGAAATCGCGAAAGGCTCGTCCGAGCGCATGGTCGCCGATCTGCGCGAGGCCCTTGCCGATCCGGTCTTCGACACAGCACCGCCCCTCGGCGATGTGCAACTTGTGGCCTCCAACGCACCGAATTTCGCGCACGCCTTTCTCGCACTGCATCGCGCGCATCGACAAACGCAAGAGCGCCTCGCCCAGCTCAATGAGGCGCTCGGCCGCGAGGACAGTGCCCTTGCGCCTCTGCCTTGGGAGGAAGTGCGCGACTTCTTCCATTACTGCGACAACTATATCGACGCGATCGACCGGGCGGCCGAGCGTTTCGCAGGGCTTGTTCCTGCCGGCGACCGGCGCAGGGCGCTCGCCCAGTGGCTTGAATCCAAGCATGGAATCCGCGTCGTTACCGCCTCGGATGCCCCCCTGCGACGCTACACTCCCGACAGCGGAACGCTCACACTCGGCGCCACCGCAGCCCCGGCGACCCAAGCCTTCCAGATCCTTCACCAGATCGCCCTGATCGAACACGATCATCTTCTCGAAGCCACCCTGGATCTCGCGCGCTTCGGCACACCAGAAGCGCGGGCGATCTGCAAGACGGGGCTCGCCAATTACTTCGCAGGCGCGGCGATGCTGCCTTACGATCACATCCTCGACCGCGCCCGCTTTCTGCGACACGATCTCGAAGCGCTCTCGCGGGAATTTGATGCCTCGATCGAGCAGGTCGCCCAGCGCCTCTCCACTCTGCAGCGCATCGGTGCGAAGGGCGTTCCATTCTTCTTCTTCCGGGTCGATCAGGGCGGGACTATCACAAAGCGCCACTCCGCGACACGGCTGCAGTTTGCCCGCTTCGGCGGGTCATGTCCGCTGTGGAACGTCCATAGCGCCTTCGAGACGCCCGGCCGTTTCCTGCGACAGCTTGCCGAGACACCTGATGGTGTGCGTTATCTCTGCCTCGCACGGGACATCGTGAAGCCCGGCGGAAGCTTTCACGCCCCCATACGTCGATACGCCATAGGTCTGGGCTGCGAAGTCACCCACGCCGACGCGGTTGTCTACTCGGACGGTCTCGATCTGAAGGACGACGCCGCCTACGAGCCGATTGGCGTTTCCTGCCGGATCTGCGAGCGGCGGGACTGCGTGCAACGCTCGGTGCCGCCGATGGAACGCCCCCTGAATGTCGATCCAAACCGGCGGGATCTGTTGCCGTATTCGATCGGATAGCAGAAACTGCCCGATAGAAATCGGCCTTCTCCGTGCTACGGCAACTCGGTCACATGTCGCTCGCGCGCGAGCAGCACCTGACGCTGGCGTTCGCGAAACCGCTCACGGTCAGTCGCGTCGTATTCATCGACACATGCCGGGCAGCAGACACCTTCCTCGAAGGCGTGATGCGCCCTGTCCGCGTCGGAAACCGCCCGGCCGCAGGCATGACAGATGCCATAGTCTCCCGGCTTCAGTCCGTGGCCGACAGAAACACGGCCGTCGAAAACAAAGCACTCGCCCCTCCAGAGACTTTCGGCTTCCGGAACCACCTCCAGATACTTCAGGATACCGCCCTTGAGATGGTAAACCTCGGGCACCCCCTCGCCGAGAAGAAAACTCGTAGCCTTCTCGCACCGGATCCCACCCGTACAGAACATTGCCACCGGCCGCCCCTCGAAGCGGGCGCGATTTTGCCGCCACCAGTCAGGAAATTCGCGAAAATTTCGGGTACCGGGATCAACGGCCCCTGCGAACGTCCCGATTGCGACCTCGTATTCATTCCGCGTGTCGATGATGGCGATATCATTCGATGACAGCAGAGCATTCCAGTCCTCGGGCGCGACATACCGGCCGACGCGCGCATTGGGGTCGGCATCCGGCACTCCGAACGTCACAATCTCGGGCTTCACGCGCACCTTCATCCGCTTGAACGGCTGCGCAGCGGCGTGGCTTTCCTTCACCTCAAGCTCAGCCAGCCCCGGCAGAGCACGCAGATATGCGAGGACAGCATCGATCCCGTCGCGTGTTCCGGCGATCGTGCCATTGATGCCTTCGCCGGCGAGAAGAAGCGTTCCCCTGACACCCATATCGTCGCATTGCGCCTGCAGCGATGCGCACAGCGCTTCCGGGCGCTCGAAACGGGTGAATTGGTAGAGGGCGGCAACGACAAGTCCGGTCATGCAGCCCGATTAACAGCGGCCACCGAGGCTGCCAAGAGCCGAGCCGGTGCTTGCGGCACCATGTCATCGCTTGCAAGGATACCTGAAACCCCGATCTGAGGAATCCGACGTGACTCGACCGATTTCGGACCTGCCGGCTCGCCCGGGGCTCCTGCACCGTCTGCACCTCCTGGCAGGCACCATGGCGATCAATGTCTCCAATGCTCTGAGGCCTCGCCTCACACTGGGGGTTCGAATTGCCGCGTTTGATCCCGAGGGGCGGGTCTTTCTCGTGCGCCATTCCTATGTTCCAGGCTTCTACCTCCCCGGCGGTGGCGTCGAACTCGGGGAAACCTGCCGCGAGGCCGTGATACGCGAGGCATCCGAGGAGGGCGGCCTCGTCTTCGACACACCGCCAAACCTGCACCACATCTACCGCTGCGACACGCTTGGACGCCGAGACCACATCGTCCTCTTCGTCGCATACGGTACTCTCACGCCAAACGGCTTTCCGAAAACAGGTGGCGAGATTCTTGATGCCGGCTTCTATGCACCCGACGCGCTGCCGGACGACGCCACACGCGCAACACGAGCGCGCGTGGCGGAGCTGATGTCCGGCGAGGCCCCTTCCGACATCTGGTAGGCGGCGTCAGCCGACAGTGAGGACGATCTTACCGATATGCGCCGAACTCTCCATCCGCGCATGCGCCTCGGCCGCTCTTTCGAGCGGGAAGGTCTGATCCATCACCGGAGCGATCTTGCCTGCATCAAGCAAGGGCCACACCTCACGCCGCAGGTCGGCGGCAATCGCGGCCTTCGCAGCCACCGACTGCGGACGCAGTGTCGAACCGGTGAGCGTGAGGCGCTTGACCATCACCTGCGCGAAATTGACCTCTGCCTTCGGGCCGGACAGGAAGGCGATCATCACCAGTCGGCCGTCCATGGCGAGCGCCCGGATATTGCGAGGGATGTAGCCGCCACCGACCATGTCGAGGATGAGATTCACCCCTTTCTTGCCGGTGGCTTCCTTCACCGCTTCGACAAAATCCGTCTCGCGATAGTTGATCGCGAGTTCCGCCCCGAGTTCGCGACAAGCCGCGCATTTCTCCTCTGAACCGGCAGTCGCAAAAACGTGCGCGCCACGGGCGGCCGCGAGCTGAATGGCGGTTGTTCCGATGCCGGATGAACCGCCGTGGACGAGAAAACTCTCCCCGGCCTTGAGGGCCCCCCGCTGGAAGACATTGCTCCAGACGGTGAAGAAGGTCTCGCAGAGCGCCGCGGCCTCAATCATTCCAAGACCGCTCGGCACCGGCAAGGCATGCGCAGCGGGCGTCGTCACGTAGTCCGCATATCCCCCGCCGGGCAGGAGCGCACAAACCTTGTCACCGATCTGCCAGCCTTCGGCGCCCGCGCCGAGCGCCACCACCTCGCCCGACGCTTCGAGCCCCGGAAGATCCGACGCGTCAAGAGGCGGGGCGTAATTCCCGGCGCGCTGGAGCGCATCCGGACGGTTCACGCCGGCCGCGTGGACACGCAGGAGGATCTCTCCCGGCCCGGGTTGCGGCACCGGTCGGGTGACAAGCCGCAGGACCTCCGGTCCACCTGGTTCGGAAATCTCGACAGCACGCATTTCGGAAGGAAGGGTCACGCAGCTCTCCGGGTCTGATGAGCGAATTCCCAGTAAAGCGCCCGCGCGCGGGCAGCCATTCTGGTCGAACGGAGTTCGTTCGTCTCGTAGCGGGTCACGGGAATGATCTTGCTCGCGTTCGCAGTAGCAAAGATCTCGTCGGCCATGGCAAAATCCTCTGGCCGGAGCGTCACCTCCTCAACCCGTATGCCATCCTCGCGCAACAGCGCGATGACCCGCTGCCGGGTGATGCCGTTGAGAAAAGTGCCATTTGGCACCGGCGTGCGCACGACGCCATCCTGGACCAGGAAGACATTGGTGGAGCCGGTTTCTGCCACATTTCCCTCGGAATCGAGCGAGAGTGCGTTATTGAATCCGCGGCTCCGCGCCTCGCGGATGATCCGTCCGTTATTGGCATACTGGCAAGCGGCCTTCGCATCGTTCAGCCCCGATTCGCGCGTTGGCCGGCGGAACGGGGAAAGTGTGAGCGCATGAGGCTGCGCCGCGCCGAACGGCAGATCCTCGATACAGATTGCAAAGGCCGTCGACGCAGGATCGGGATCGATCATCGCAGGAGACCCCTCGCAAGACCACATCATGGGCCTCAGATAAAGCTCCCGCCCCGCACCGAGCCGCGACACCCCCTCTCGAACGAGATCTTCGATCTCGCCGGCCGAGATGGCAGGCGCGAGCCCCAGGATCTCCGCCGAACGAACGAGACGGGCACAATGCAGGTCAAGATCCGGGATTGTTCCCTCGAACGCCCGGGCCCCATCGAAGACAAGCGTTCCGAGCCAGGTCGCGTGATCGGCGGCCCCGAGAATGGGCAGGTTGCCATCGTGCCACCCGCCCTTGAACCAGGTGACACATTCCGTCCCGACAGCCATCCCTCTTCCCCTTCGCGCAAGTTCTCGCGCCGGGGCTCAGCACTCCCTGCGAAGCGACCCCGGCAAATCAGGGGGCGCAGTATCGGCAGGCGGTTTGACGCGGTCAAGGATACGCATGGGCCCGCGCATGAGCGCCGAGGCCAACGGGTTCTTGCGAAGCCGCGCCTTCACTTCCTCGAATTGCATCACGTTGTCGATGCGCCGGCCGACGAACTCGCGCGTCGCGGAGAAGTCACTGGTCTCATCCCCGAGCCAGTAAAGAACCGAAGCCGAATAGACCGCCGAGAGCGTTGCCCGCTTCGTATACCAGTTGAAATCCTGGCTCGAATCACCGAGCGCGTTCCAGATCGTGTCGGCCGTGTGCCAGAGCGCGCGGGCGGCGTCCGGGGCGTGGTGTGGCAAGGCAAAGAGGGCCGCGGCGCGCCGAACCTCCTCACGCTCACGCGCGACAAGCTCAAGCCGTCGCATGATCGCATAGGCAACCTTGTCCCGAAACCGCATGCCGGCAAGCTCCGCCTCCGCAAGCTCGGCCGCAAGCTCCGCGTCACGGGCATGGTGGAAGGCCAGGGCAAGATCTATCCCGCCGCGCGGAAAGGCGACCCGAGCTACGGCGGGGTTCGAACCTGAATCCTCCACCGCCTGTGCGAGCGTCGCATCGCTCCAGCCATCAAAGACGACATGCGGAAGCGCTGCCGCGAGCACGGCCTGGCGCGTTGCGGTAACTTCAATGTCCTCTGAGGCCCTGGCATGCATGATTGATGTCCTTGTTCCGTGCGTTAGGAGAATCCGGGGGAGTGGACAGCACCCGGCTCTTGCGCTATATAGCGCGCTCTTACGAGATATCGAAACTTCGGCAACAGAAAGGTGGTGAAAATCCGTGCAGGTAACCGTTCGTGACAACAATGTCGATCAGGCGCTGCGGGCTCTCAAGAAGAAGCTCCAGCGGGAAGGCGTTTTCCGTGAAATGAAGCTTCGGCAGCATTTCGAGAAGCCCTCCGTCAAGAAGGCCCGTGAAAAGGCTGAGGCCATCCGGCGTGCTCGCAAGCTCGCGCGCAAGAAAGCGCAGCGTGAAGGGCTTCTCTGAGCCGACGGCCTGATTTCTGACCGACAGGTCACGCAAAACGTGTCGTAGCGCGGCTTTCGCTGTTTGGCACTCGGACCCCCGCATGATCCATGCGGGGGTTTTGTCGTTTTTGCGGGCTTCGCAGATCCGATCACGATACCGAAACCACCCGTGACACCTCGAGCTACTCGGCGGGCGTCGCTGCCGGCTCTTCCGACGGAGTGTCGTGGTCGGCCGTCTCTGGAATCACCAGCGAGAGAATGATGGCGGACAGACCGCTGAGGGTTATCGGCGTCGCAATGACCTGACGCACGAGTTCCGGCAGGTTCTGGGTCGCATCGGGTACGAGTGTGACGCCAAGACCAAGGCCAAACGAGATTGCCATGATGTAAACGCGGCGGCGGTCGATCTCCTCCGTGGCGAGGATACGGATACCCGCGACGGCGATCGTCCCGAAGAGCACGAGGGTCGCGCCACCGAGCACCGGCTTGGGGATAAGCAGGAAAGCACTGCCGATGACCGGAAAGAACCCGAGCAGCACCAGAATCGCCGCGATATAATATCCAACATGGCGGCTCGCGACGCCAGTCATCTGGATCACACCGTTGTTCTGGGAGAAGGTCGTGTTCGGGAAGGTGTTGAAGATGGCAGCGATGCCGGAATTGATTCCATCCGCGAGAATTCCGCCCTTGATACGCTTCATGTAGAGCGGACCCATGACCGGCTGGCCGGAAATGACGGAGTTTGCAGTAAGATCGCCCGTCGTCTCGATAGCCGTGATGAGATAGATGAACGCGATCGCGATGAAGAGGCCCAGATCGAAATCGATGCCGAAGCGAAACGGCACGGGCAGCGCGACAAGGGGCCCCGCGCCGAATGCACTGAAGTTCACCATACCGAACGGGATGGAGACGAGGAAGCCGACGATCAGCCCGACCATGATTGCCGAGATCCGAAGCATCGGATGGCCTTGAAACGTGGTGAAAATGATCGTGGCGACCACAATTCCACCAAGCACAAGATTGATCGGAGCGCCAAAGGACTCACCTGCCCCGAAGCCTCCTGCAAAATCCGTGAATCCGACCTTGACGAGGCTGAGACCGATCACGGTGATGACGATCCCGGTCACGGTCGGGGTCACGATGCGGCTCAGCTTGTCGATGAATTGGCTGAGCACGATCTCGACCACGCACCCGACGAGACAAAGCCCGAAGATCATCGCGAGGATATCCTCCGGCGTGCCGCCACGGCCCTTGACCGCAAAGCCTGCTGCAAGGATCGAGCCGAGGAAGGCAAAGCTCGTGCCCTGCAGGCTCAAGAGGCCGGAGCCCACCGGCCCGATCCTCCGGCACTGGATGAATGTCGCGACGCCCGAAACGAAGAGCGACATGGCGATCAGATAGGGGACATACTCGCCCAGCCCCAGCGCACCGCCAATCACAAGCGTCGGCGTCACGATGCCGACGATACTTGCCAGAATGTGCTGGATAGCTGCCAGAATGGCCGGACCAGGCGGTGGTGTGTCATCCAATCCGTAGATCAGATGTCCGGGAGGCGTATACTTCACTTCGGTCATGTCATTGCCCCATCTCAGGAAACAGATCTTCGCCCGGCACCGCCTTCCCATCCCGCCCGACGCTCCGGATCAGCATGAGAAACCCGTCTGCACTGCGGGCCTCCATGGCGGCGAGATCGCCTGAACACCTCCGGAACACAGCCCGATGCTCCACGCGGGAGCGTTAGGGCAACGTCGCTACGAAGAAGATCGGGCCACCCCGGGGCGCCGTTCTTTCACTCCCTGTCGCTCTTGCCGCGATAGAGCCGGTCAACGACCGCGCCCCGCAGATACGCGAAGGCCTGCCGCTCCGCAGGAACTCGGAGCGGCAGGCAAACTCTGCACAAAAAACAACCGCACGAGATACTCTGTTCATATGTTGGGCTACCCTGTGCCCACACAAACTGTGATATGCGCAGGAATTACTCTGCTCTAGAAATCCGAAGGTTGCAATGCACAAAAAACACCGAACAAAGGTCCGATGCCCATACTTTCAACACCATTGCAGCGCAACAACAGTCAGGCGATCGCGCAGATGTCCCTGGCGACGGTCTGGTCATATTTTCGAGATTTTTCGGGAGGATGAGAGAAGGTCAGCCGCGAGCGCACGAGCCCTGGCTCAAGGGGCCTTCTGTTCCCAGACCTTGTTCTTGCCCACGTCGACCTCACGCACGTAGCCGTTCTCGACCCCGGCGATCTTCGCGAAGTCCTCTCTCACGCCTTCGGGAAACAGGGTGATTCCCACATCCGTGAAGGGCGGGACGGGCTTCAGGGACGCCGTCACGGCCTCGGCACAGAACATCTTCGGCGTCCGGCCGCGCGCCTCGACATTCGCAAGCACCTGATTGGCCGTCGAGAGACTTACCGGCACCGTCTGCGTATGGACGTAATAGGAAAAACGGGCGTGATACCGCTCGTAGTAATCCAGAAAGCGCGGCGTGATCCCGTAATGGACATCGCCGCGCCGCGGCAGATCCGGATGCTGGAACGTACCGGCGGGATCATAGATCACCTGCTCGGATCCGTTGATGAGCAACGCCGAATGGGCCGAGCGGTTGGTTCGGCTGTTGACCATCGACATCAGGGTCACCGAGGGCGGCGCGTCGCTCACATAGCGTGCGGATTCGATCTGCTGCGGTTCGGCAGCGCGATACATCTCGCAGCCGGAAACCAGCAGCGTCGCCAGGATGACGACCGAAGCCCTGAACATGCCGCGCCCGCGCCGCTGTGCCGCCCCGATATCAGGTGTTGAAGATCGCAAGGAAGATGAGAATCGCGATGGCTGATCCGAACAGAAAGACGAAGAAGCGCAGGAAGCCCTCGAAGGTCTTCTCATGATCCGTGATATCCATCTCGCCGTGCTTGTATTCAGCCATTTCGCTCTCCTGTCGCGCCCGGCCCTCATCTGCGCGAGGGGCCGCCTGCCAAGGTTCTAGCCGGATCTGCGCGTTCTGTCAGTCACCTTTTCAACAGGCGGTCCAAAGCCATACGCCGTCCGGCGTCACGTCGCGCACGACCCGCCCTGTCCGCTGCAGGTGATTGAGGTGCCCGACCGCCTCGCCCAGCGCGAGGCCATATTCCGAGCGTCCGATCGGCCGCCCGAACAGCACCTCGAAACACTCCGTCGCACGCCGCGGCGTCACGAGAAAGGCCTGCAGGCGCTCGAGTGCTGCAAGCTGATGCACAACAAGCTCCTCGAGCCGGGAATCGAGCCCGAGAAAGGGCCGCCGGTGCCCCGGAAGCGCGAGCATTTCCGGGCTCGCGAGAGGATGAAGTTTCCGGCAACTCCCGATCCAGTCCCCAACTGGATCCGCACCGGGCTCGGTCGCATAGACACCAAGGTTCGGCGTGATCCCCGGCAGAACCTGATCGCCGGTGATCACCAGCGGATCATCAAGGCTCCAGAGCGTCGCCTGCTCCGGCGCATGGCCATGACCGATCTCGACGCGCCAGAGCCGCCCGCCCGCCAGCAACTCGTCGCCCTGTGCGATTCGCGTGAACCCAAGCGGCATCGGAGCGACAACATCGGCAAAGTTCATTGGCCGCGTGATTTCCCGCTCGGCATAGATCTCCTCCGCCATTCCAGCCGCGCGCCAGTAGGCAAGCAGCTCGTCGGTCGGAAGCGGCTGTTCGTCGAGCATGAGCATGCGCGCAAAGAGCCAGGCTGTCCGGGTCGTGACAAGCTCGGCGCCATGCGTCTTCTGGAGCCACCCGGCATTCCCGACATGATCGGGATGGTGATGGGTGACGATGACCCGACGCACGGGCCTGCCGCCCAGCGGCCCGGCCAGCAACTCTGTCCAGGCCTCCCGAGCCTTGTCGGTGCCGAGCCCGGTATCGACAACCGTCCAGCCGTCGCCGTCATCAAGTGCGTAGATGTTGATGTGATCCGGACGCATGGGAAGGGGAATACGCAGCCATAGCACGCCATCGGCGAGCTCCACTGCGCCTCCGGGCCGCGGCGGCTCGGGAAAGGGATAGCTCACCTGCCGGATGCCACCATCCATCACGACGCGATCTCCCAGGCGTAGAGCTGCTCCGCCCCGCCCCGCGCCTGGGCGCAAAGGGCCGGCACTTCGGGAAGCAGCCGCTCCACATGGAAGGCTGCCAGCGCCTCGCGCTGCGGATCGCTTCCCTCGGCCGCGCCCTTAAGCAGATAATGGCCGCCGAGCGCCAGCGCAAAGGCCCGCAGATAGGGCACAGCGCCCGCGAAGCGGTCATTGAGTTCGGAGCCGAGCATCCAGTCGGTCGCGGCGCCCAGCGCATCGGCTGCCGCCGCGAGCCGCGCCCCCAGCGCACCACCAGCGGCGTCGGCGGTTGCTGCGATTTCAGCAATCAGGGCCTTGGCTGCCGTGCCACCGTCAGCAAGCTTGCGTCCCACCATATCCATGGCCTGAATGCCGTTCGTGCCCTCATAGATCGCGGTGACCCGCACATCGCGGAAGTACTGCGCAACGCCGGTTTCCTCGATGAATCCCATACCGCCATGGACCTGAATACCGAGATCCGAAACCGCGCAGCCGGTATCGGTGCCGAAGGCCTTGGCGATCGGCGTGAGGAAAGCCGCACGCGCATCCCAGGCCGCATCGCCGGTCGCTGTGGCCATGTCGATGGAAAACGCACAGTCGAGACAGATCGCGCGGGCCGTCGCGGTGAGAGCCGCCATGGTCAGCAGCATCCGTCGCACGTCCGCATGGCCCTGGATCGTTTCGACACCCTCTTCCGGCGTCCGCCCCTGTCGGCGCTCCTGGGCATAGGAAATGGCGTCCTGAAGAGCCGCCTCCGCCTGGGAAAGGCCTTCGATACCCACGCCGAGGCGAGCGTTGTTCATCATCGTGAACATCGCCGCCATGCCCTTGTGTGGCGCGCCGACAAGCCATCCCGTCGCGCCATCGAACTCCATCACACAGGTCGGACTGCCGTGCAGACCCATCTTGTGCTCAAGTGAAACCACCTTGAGGCTGTTGGCAGCACCGGGATTGCCATCCGCATCGGGAATGAATTTCGGCACCAGAAAGAGCGAGATGCCCTTCGTGCCCGGCGCGCCGTCAGGCAGTCGCGCGAGGACGAGATGGCAGACATTGCCGCCGAAATCGTGATCACCCCAGGAGATGAAGATCTTCGTGCCGGTGACGGAATAGGAGCCATCGTCCTTCGGCTCGGCCTTCGAGCGCAGGGCCCCGACGTCGGACCCCGCCTGCGGCTCGGTAAGGTTCATCGTGCCGGTCCATTCCCCGGAGACGAGCTTCGGCAGATAGAGCGCCTTCATCTCGTCATCCGCATGATGCTCGAGCGCCTCGATCTGGCCCTGCGTCAGCAGGGGGCAGAGCGAGAGTGCGAGGTTGGCCGAAGCCAGGATCTCGTTCACACAGCTGAGCACCGAAACCGGCAGGCCCATCCCCCCGAACTCGGGGCTTGCCGCCGTTCCCACCCAGCCGCCATCCGCGATCGCCTTGTACGCCTCGGAAAAGCCTCCAGAGGTTCGCACGACGCCATTTTCGAGCCGTGCAGGCTCGAGATCGCCCGCCCGGCGCAGCGGAGCCAGCACATCCTCCGCCAGCCGCGCGGCCTCGTTCAGGATCGCATCGACCATGTCGCCGGTCGCTTCGGCAAACCGCTCCGTTTCCGCGAGCCGCCCTGCCCCGAGCACATGATCCAACAAAAAACGCATTTCGGTGACAGGAGCGCGGTAGCTCATCGGTTTCTCCCCAAACCTTATTTGCAGCCGCGACTTGCGGCTTCCGGATGCACCTGGATGAGACTATGACATCCCGGCCGCAACGCGCGAGTTTAGGCACGGCCGCGCACCTCGGCAAGGAGCAGGCCACTCTCGGCCCATCTCCCACGCAGCGAAGTGCCGGAAGAACTCATGACGCAGGATCCGCATTCGAAGAACACGGTCATTCTCTCCGACAGCCCCCGCGGGCTGCGCGCCGCTGCGGCGCTGCTCCATGCAGGAGAACAGGTCGCCTTCCCGACGGAAACCGTTTACGGGCTCGGAGCGGACGCACGAAATCCCCGGGCTGTCGCAGGCATCTTCGCGGCCAAGGGGCGACCGGCCTTCAATCCGCTGATCGTGCATGTCGCCGATGTCGAGGCCGCGCGCGCGCTCGCGGAGTTCGGGGACGATGCCCGGATACTCGCTACGACCTTCTGGCCCGGCCCCCTCACCCTCGTCCTCCCGCGACGCCCGGAGGCCGGGCTTGCCGACCTGGCGACGGCCGGGCTGGAGACGGTCGGGATCCGCGTTCCGGCGCATCCTCTCGCCCGTCGCCTGCTCATCGCCTTCGGAGGCCCCGTCGCCGCGCCCTCCGCCAACCCCTCCGGCCGTGTCAGCCCCACATCGGCCGCGCATGTGCTGGAAGGGCTGCGAGGCAGGATCGCAGCGGTGGTCGATGGCGGAACCTGCCCGGTCGGGGTCGAGTCGACGATTGTCGGCTTCGACGGCGGCCGGCCCATCCTGCTGCGCCCCGGTGGCATCCCGGTCGCAGCGCTTTCCGAAGCACTTGGCCGCGAAATCGGACGTCCGGTAACGACCGGCATCATCGCACCCGGCCAGATGACATCGCACTACGCCCCTCGGGCGCAGCTGCGTCTCGAGGCTTCCGGCCCTGGACCGGATGAGCTCTGGCTGGGCTTTGGCCCGGTCGAATCGCTGCGGCCGGGCCTCAACCTTTCGCCTTCAGGCGATCTCGCCGAAGCCGCAGCCAATCTCTTCGCCCACCTGCGCGAGATCGATGCCATGGCCACGAAGTCCGGCGTGAAATGCGTGGCGGTCGCCGCGATCCCGGAAAAGGGCCTCGGGGAAGCCATCAACGACCGTCTTCGTCGCGCGGCCGCCCCGCGTCCTGCGGGCTGATGCCGGAGGATAAGAGCATCTCGCGCGTGTGCCCACGTCATCTCGTGCGCAATGCGACGGGGCTAGGAAGCGCGGATCCGGTCGTCTATGCTTAAAAATTAGCCATAGCGCCTTATCCCGGCACTGTTTCCATCCGCAGCACGGCACCATGAAACATGATTTCGCCACCGCACCGCCTCCCGGGGAGGAGAGGGAGCCCCCGCAGCGCATCCTTTTCGTCGAGGACGATCGCAAGCTCAGCGCCTTCCTCTGCCGCTATTTTGGCGAACAGGGCTATCTGGCGGCCGCCGTGCATGACGGCCCGGCGATGCGGCGGGCGCTTGCGGAGGAGAGGTTCGATCTGGTCGTGCTCGATGTCGGCCTCCCCGGCCGGGAAGACGGCTACACGCTGGCGCGCGATCTGAAGAAGGGAGAGGATATCGGGATCCTCTTCCTCTCCGCCCGGCAGGAAGCCGTTGACCGGATCGTCGGCCTCGAGATCGGTGCGGATGATTTTCTCGTCAAGCCGTTCGAGCCGCGCGAACTTCTCGCGCGCATTCGCGCCATCCTTCGGCGCCTGCCACTGGGGCAGCCGGCCGGGGCCAAGCTATCCGCGGAGCATCACCTTGCCTTCGACCGCTGGCACCTCGATCTCGACGCACGGCTTCTCCGGGACGCCGACGGCCGCGTCCAGACCCTGACGACACAGGAGTTCAATCTCCTCAGCATCCTCGCCCAGCGCCCCGGCCGCGTACTCAGCCGGGAGCAGCTGCTGGATCTTACCGTTGGCCGCCACTGGTCGCCCTACGACCGCTCGATCGATGTGATGATCGGCAAGATCCGCCGCAAGATCGGTGATCCCGGCCCCGATCACCGCCGGATCCGCACCATCCGCGGCGCAGGCTACATGTTCTCGCCCGATCCCTGATGCGGCCCGAGACAGGGGAGATCCAGCACCGCCCGCGCCCCGCCGCCAACGGCATTCTCGAGCCGGAACCGCCCGCCGGATTGCAGCGCCATATGCTGGATCATCGGGAGCCCGAGCCCCGTGCCCTCGGGCTTGGTGGTATAGAACGGCTCGAGCACGCGGCGCAGCCCTTCGGGTGTGAGCCCCGGCCCGTCGTCCTCGACCGTGAGCCGGGCATAATGCGCACCGCGCCAGATGCGTTCGAGCCTGACCACGGCACGCCCTCGCCCTCCGGTCGCATCCCGCGCATTGATGAGCAGGTTGACCACCGCCGTTTCCATCTGCCCCGGATCGATCGGCGCCAGCACGCCTTCCTCCGGCAGTTCGGCCGAAAGCGTCATCCCGATACAAAGCGAACGTTCGAGCATCGCTACCGCCCCCGAGACCGGGCCGCGCAGATCCCCGGGCTCCGCCCGATCGAGACGCCCCCGGGCAAATCCCATCAGGCGCGCGACCACGTCGGCAGCGGTTCCCGCGGCCTCCAGAGCATCACTCGCATAGGGCTTCAGCCGGTCCTCCGCCGCAAGACGTTCATCAATCACCGAGAGATTTGCGAGGATCACCGCCATCATGTTCTTGAAGTCATGCGACAAGCCCGCGGCAAGCTGCGACGTCGCCTCGAGCTGCCGCAGCAGTGCGAGCTCGTGCTCCGCGCGTGCCTTCTCCCGCCGGAGATCCGCGAGCTGGAAGCAGCGCTCCAGCGCCCGCATGAGCTCCTCGAGAAAGAACGGCTTGCGCAGGTAATCGTAAGCCCCGGCCTTCAGCGCGGCGACGGCGCTGTCGACCGAGGCATAGGCCGTCATGATGACGAGAATGAGCTCGGGAAAATGCGCCCGAAGCCGTGCCGCGACCTCCGTGCCGTCCTCATGCCCGAGGCGAATATCGAGGAGCGCGACCTCCGTCTCTCCGCCGTCGAGCGCGGCGAGCGCGGCGGCCCCGTCATGCGCGATGTCGCAGTTCACCCCCTCAAGCGCCAGCGCGCGCGAGGTCGAGATCGCGAAATCGCTGTCATCGTCGATGATGAGCAGCCGACGCCCGGATGCGCGCCCGTTCATGCCGCCTCGGCGATGCTGAGGCGCATGAGGGTGCCGTCCGGCCCCGTGCGTTCGATCCAGGCATCACCGCCATGCATCTGTGCCACGCGGCGAACGAGCGAAAGCCCGAGGCCGACACCGGAGGCCTTGGTGGTAACAAGCGGATCGAAGGCACGCGCCCTGAGCTCGGGCGCGAGCCCCGGCCCGTTGTCCTCGATCTCGAGAACGCTGCGGCCCTCCTCCCGAAAGGCCCGCAGCACCACACGCGGGCGGTGGCCGGGCACGTCGACCGCCTCGGCGGCCTGCCAGCCGTTCTCGATGAGATTGCGGATGGCAAACTGAAGCCGGGCAGGATCGCAGCGCAGGAACATTCCCGCCGGCACGTCCAGATCCACATGCGCCCCGGCCGGATGCTCGTCGATCAGCGCCTCCAGCCAGTCCCGCAGATCCACTGGAATCGTTTCATGCGCACCCTGTCGCGCGAAATCGAGCAGGATATCGATGATCCGGCTGCACCGGGCGATGTTGCGCCGGATGCGCTGGACATCCTCCTCCGCTTCCGGCCCGATGCCCGGGCTCCGCGAGAGCACTTCGACCGAACTGGTGATCGTCCCGAGCGGATTGCGCAGCTCGTGGCTGATCGTCGCGGCGACCTCGCCGACCGCCGCCAGACGCTGTCGGATCGCGAGTTCGCGCTGGGTCGAACCGAGGCGCTGCAGGGCCCCGAGCAGGTTTTCTTCGGTCAGTCGCCGGCGCTCGTTGGCCATCACCGCCCAGAAGGCAACGAGCGCCACCAGAGGCGCCGACCCGAGGAAGAAATGCGTCATCGCCCCGGTGTCGTGCAGGCTTCCCGCAAGGTTCAGCGCAATGAGATACAGGCCGCCGAGCCCGGCCATCAGTCCGAGAAACACGGCGCCCACCTGCCAGATCCGCGACCCGAGCCGCGGCGAGACCCGGTGCAGGCGCACGGCATCGGCGGTCGGATCAATGTCCTCCGGCATCGCGACATGCGGGCGCTTGCAAAAATCCCGGCAATGCGGCTCGAGACTGCAGCAGAGCGAGCAGATCGGGCGCTGGTAGAAGGTGCAATAGGCCATGTCGCGCGGCTCGTAGTCATGGCTGCAGATCGCGCAACCGCAGCGCGCGACACCGGCGCCGAAATCATGCGTCCGGCGCGCGACATACCCCCGCCCCTGCCGGACAAGCCCGATCGCCGTTGCCGCGGCAAGCGAGACAAAGAACGCGATCGGCGGCGACCAGGCCTGCAGCAGCTCCCCACCGAACCCGAGGAAGAGCGCCAGTCCGAGCAAGCCGCCAACTGCCATGCCGCCGCAGCCGACAACGTTGAAATCCGGCAGATAGGCGCGCTTGAACTCGATCTGCGCCGGGCTGAAACCGAGCGGCTTCAGGATCGCGAGGTCGGCAAAGATCGCGCCAAGCCAGGCGAGCGCCAGATTGGCATAGATTGCGAGCACCGCCTCCAGCGTCGAGAACACCCCGAGCAGCATGAGCGCGCAACTTATTGCCACATGGAGCAGCAGCCAGACCAGCCGGCCGGGATGATAGCGCGCGATCCTGAGGAAGAAGTTCGATTGTGCCAGCGACCCGGCATAGGCGTTCGTGACGTTGATCTTGATCTGCGCGACCAGGATATAGACCGTCGCCACGACAAGCGCCGTGCCCGGGCCGAGCAGATACTCGTAGGCGTGCCAGAACATGCCGATGGGCTCGACGGCAAGGCTCGCGGGCATTCCGTCGCCAATGGCGAGCCAAGCAAGGAAACTCCCCATCAGGATCTTGGTGCCACCGATCAGGATCCAGCCCGGCCCGGCCAGGATGAGCGCCCCCCACCACTGCAGGCGCGTGGTGGCCTCGGGCGGCGGCAGAAAGCGCAGATAGTCGACCTGCTCGCCGATCTGGAGCGAAAGCGCACAGAGGACACCGATGGCGCCGCCAAGCGAGAGCAGCGTCATCGCGGGCCCGGGCGCGGCAAGCCAGGCCCGAACCCCTTCGGGCTCTGCCCAGAGGATCGCAACGAACGGCAGAAGCGCGAGCACGATCCAGGGGAGCTGGGTCACACGCTGGAAGCGCGAGATCGCGGTCATGCCCCTCGATGCAACCGGCAGGATGACGAGCGCCGACAGGAGATATCCGAGCGGCAGCGGCAGCCCGAAGCACACGAAGAGCGCCTGCCCGATGATGACACCCTCGAGCGCGAAGAAGATGATGGTGTAGGTCGCGTAGATGAGCGAGGTAACCGTCGAGCCGATGTATCCGAAGCCCGCCCCCCGGGTGAGAAGATCCATGTCCACGTTGGAGCGGGCCACGTGATAGGCGATGGGCAATGACGTCACGAATATGAAGATCGAGGCCAGCAGCACCGCAACGACCGTCGTCTGAACGCCCCAGGAAATCGTCAGCGCCGCACCGATCGCCTCGAGCGCGAGAAACGAGATCCCGCCGAGCGCGGTATGCGTGATCGTCGCCGGGCTCCAGCGGCGATGGCTCGCCGGGGCATAGCGCAGCGCGTAGTCCTCGATGGTCTCGTCGGCCACCCACGACTGGTAACTGCGCGGCGCGGGTTCGAGGCCCGGAAAACGGTCCCTGTCCCGCTCCGGATCCTCCGGCCGATCGTCCGCGCTCCGTCTGCCCATGTCTTCACTCCGGCCAAGTCTTCGGCAACAGCGGCGCGCCCTTCGCCGGCTGGAACCGCGCACCCTAGCGCCGAAAGCGACAGCTGTGAATGCGCGCGGGGTCCCCGCACCTGGCGTGCACGCGCCCGCTCTCCATCGCGGCCACAAATCCGCCACGGCGCAAGGCCCGGTTACACGAAATTACATTTGGCCGCGTTTCGGGACGAACGCCGGTTACACGGCCGGCCCAGATTGATGCCCGACCGGTGCCCCCCGAGACGGCGCCGGCGCAGAAACAGGGAGGCATCCATGCCAAAGACAGTCTTCGAGGTCGATCTCACCAAGGCTCCCGAAGAAGCCGCACAGAAGCCGCACAACCGCTGGCACCCCGACATCCCGATGGTGGAGACCTTCAAGCCCGGAGACGTTCTGCGCGTCGAATGCTACGACTGGACCGGCGGGCAGATCGGCAACAACGACAGCGCCAACGATATCCGTGACGTGGACCTCACGCGGGTCCACTACCTCTCCGGCCCGTTCGGCTTCGAAGGCGCCGAACCGGGCGACCTACTGGTCGTGGACATCCTCGACATCGGCGCGATGGACGACTCGCGCTGGGGCTTCAACGGCCTCTTCGCCAAGGAAAACGGCGGCGGCTTTCTCACCGAGCACTACCCCAACGCCACGAAGTCGATCTGGGATTTCGAGGGCATCTACACCACCTCGCGCCACATTCCCGGCGTGCGCTATCCCGGCCTGATCCACCCGGGCCTCATCGGTTGCCTGCCGGATCACAAGCTGCTCGCCGAGGCCAACCGCCGCGAGGCCGAGCTCATCGCGACCGATCCTGACCGCGTTCCGCCGCTCGCCTGCCCGCCCGATGCCTCCACCGCGCTGATGGGCCTGCTCAAGGGCACCGCCGCCGATACCGCCGCCAAGGAGGCCTGGCGCACGGTGCCGCCGCGCGAGCACGGTGGCAACTGCGACATCAAGAACCTCTCGCGCGGCTCCAAGGTCTATTTCCCCGTCTACGTGAAGGGCGGCGGGCTCTCGATGGGCGATATCCACTTCAGCCAGGGCGATGGCGAGATCACCTTCTGCGGCGCGATCGAAATGGCCGGCTGGATCGACATCAAGGTCGAGATCATCAAGGACGGCATGTCGAAATACGGCGTCATCAACCCGATCTTCCGGCCCTCGCCGATCGATCCGCATTTCGACGACTACCTGATCTTCGAGGGCATCTCGGTCGATGAGCACACCGGCGAGCAATACTATCTCGACGCCCATGTCGCCTACCGCCGCGCCTGTCTCAACGCGATCGAGTACCTGAAGAAATTCGGCTACTCGGGCGAGCAGGCCTACATGATCCTCGGCACCGCGCCCGTCGAGGGCCGCATCGCGGGCATCGTCGACATTCCCAACGTCTGCGCGACACTCGCCATCCCCACGGCCATCTTCGACTTCGACATCCGGCCGAACGGCGACGGACCGAAGCGCTCCGTCCCCGACATCCCGGTCGCCATGACGAGCTGAGGCCCCGCCGCGCCCGCCCCGCACGCCGGGGCGGGACAGTCGGAGCGGGCGGTGCCACGCGCCGCGCCGCTCCAGGACGTTCAATCAGATCGGACAGGTCCTCCAAACCGGAGCGGCTCCGATCGGGGAGACAAGATCCATGTTGCTCGGATTTCTTCTATTCTACGTCGGCGCCGTGCTGTTTCTCAACGGGATCTGGCTCATGGGCAAGATCCAGGACCGGGAAATCGTCGTCATCAACATCGTCTCCGGCCTCGTGGCCGCGGGCGTGGTGATCCAGAGCGCCTTCGGTCCGGCCGCCGACCCGGACACGGTACGCGCCGCAGCCCTGACCCTCATGTTCAGCACCACCTATTTCTGGGTCGCCTACAACCGCCTCGTCGCGGTCGACGGTCGCGGGCTCGGCTGGTTCAGCCTCTTCGTCGCCATCAGCACGGCGCCGGTCTTCCTCCGCGGGATCGGGTCCGCCGCCTCGCCGGGCGAATTCTGGCTGGCCGGAAACTGGCTCATCTGGGGCGTGCTCTGGTTCATGTATTTCCTGCTGCTGGCACTCGGGCGCCCGATCCTGCGCCAGACGGCATGGGTCACGCTCATCGCCGGGATCGTGACCGGCTGGGTGCCGGGATACCTGCTGCTCGACGGACTGCTGTAAGGGAGCGCTTCGATGCCGATCTACGATTTCCACTGCGCCGACCATGGCATCTTCACCGACCGGGTCAGTTACGAGGCGAGCCGGGCCGGCATCGCCTGCCCCTGCTGCGGCAACACGAGCGCGGTGCTGCCCGCCCTGCCCCAGATCAGCACGCTCTCGAGCGCGCTGCGCCGGGCCGAACACCGGGCGGAAACCAGCTCCGGCGCGCCGAAGGTGGTGAAACGCAGCCACCTGCCGAGTTGCGGCTGCAACCTCTGCAAGAAGAAGGCGCCGCCCACCTCCCGGCGCTGGATGCTCGGCCAGTGCTGAGGGCATCGCCGGGGCATACCATCCCCCGGCGATGCGCCGCGCCCGCGCCCGAATGACCCTTGACGGGAGCGGCCGAGCGGGTCGTGGTCGACGCCTGGCCACGTCGGGAGACATTGCATTCCGTCGCGGCCCGGCAGGACCGAGACACGAGGAGAGCCATGAGCACGACGATCACCGGCCCCGACGGGCAGCCGCGCTGCCGCTGGAGCGCGAGTGCCGACGAGATGCCCTATCATGACGCGGAATGGGGCATGCCGGTCGGCGACGACCGCCGCCTCTTCGAGAAGCTCTCGCTCGAGGGGTTCCAGTCCGGCCTGAGCTGGCGGACGATCCTCGTCAAGCGCGAGAACTTCCGGGCCGCCTTCGCGGGCTTCGATTTCGACAAGGTGGCCGAATTCGGCGAGGCCGACGTCGCGCGGCTGCTGCAGGATGCCGGGATCGTGCGGCACCGCGGCAAGATCGAGGCGGTCATCAACAACGCCCGCCGCGCACGGGAACTTGCGGCGGAGGCGGGCTCGCTCGCGGCCTATCTCTGGCGCTACGAGCCCGATCCCGCGACATGCGCCCCGCCGCAGACCGTCTCGACCTCGCCCGAATCCGTCGCGCTTTCGAAGGATCTCAAGAAGCGCGGCTGGAAGTTCGTCGGGCCGACGACCCTCTATGCCTTCATGCAGTCGATGGGCATGGTGAACGATCATGTGGAGGGCTGTGCCTACCGCGCGCGGATCGACGAGGCGCGCGCCGCGTTCCGGCGGCCGGGCCGGTAGCGTCCGCCGCGCCCCCGGTCGCGGCTTCGGGATGCCCCTTCCCCCAGACCGCGCCGGTATCGCGGGCGAGCGCCCGGGCCTCGAGCGCATCGAGCGCGGCAATGGCGCGGGCCACGTCGCCCCCGGCCGTCTCGATGGCGCGGGCAAAGGCGCGACGGACCGAGCGCGGGCTCCAGGGCAGCCGCGCGCCCGCGAGCCAGGCGCGCAGACGCGGCGGCAGCGCATCGAACTCCGCCATGGGGTCCCCGCTCCGGCGGCGGCGCGGCAGGGCGCTCGCACCATTCCGCCCGCCGCGCGGCTCAGGCCGCTGCGCCATGTGCCCAGGCCGGAAACGGATCGGCCAGCCCTTCCCAGCGCTCCGGCACGAAGGCCTCCGGCCCGACCTCGCCCATGAGGCAGGCATCGAGCGCCGCGGAAATCGCCTCCCGGTCGAGGTCCGAGCCGATGAAGACGATCTCCTGCCGCCGGTCGCCGAAGGGCTCGCACCATTCCGCGGTCATGCGCTGCACCATCTGCGGATCGTCGGGCCAGTAGCGCTTCGGCACCGCCGCCCACCAGCGTCCGAGGGGTCGCACGCCCGAAACCGCACCCGCGAGGCTGAATTCCGCCACCCAGTCGGGCCGGGTCGCGATCCAGAAATGTCCCTTCGCGCGGATGACGCCAGGCAGCGGTCCGTTCAGCACCGAATGGATGGCCGAGGGGTGAAAGGGCCTGCGCGCCCGGTAGACGAAGGACGAGATACCGTATTCCTCGGTCTCGGGCGTGTGTTCGGCGAAACCGTAGAGCTCCTTGAACCAGAGCGGGTGGCCATGCGCGCGATCGAAATCGAAGAGGCGTGTGTCGAACATCGCGGCGGCCGGCACCCGGCCATGGTCGGCCTCGATCAGTCGGGCCTCGGAATTGAGGCTGCGGATGATGCGCCGCGCCGCCTCGGCCCGCTCGGGCCCCGCGTCATGCACCTTGTTGAGCACGATGATGTCGGCGAACTCGATCTGGTCCACGAGCAGATCGACCAGCGTGCGCGCGTCGTCCGCACCGAGGCTTTCGCCACGGTCGGCGAGGAAGTCGTGGCTCGAAAAGTCCCCGAGCAGGTTGATGGCGTCAACCACCGTGATGGTGGCGTCGAGGCGGGCGACATCCTCGAGGCTCCTGCCCTCCGCGTCGCGGAACTCGAAGGTGGCGGCGACCGGCAGCGGCTCTGATACCCCGGTCGATTCGATCACCAGCGCATCGAACCGGCGCTCGCCCGCGAGACGGCGCACTTCCGTCAGCAGGTCCTCGCGCAGCGTGCAGCAGATGCAGCCGTTGGTCATCTCGACGAGGGTTTCCTCCGCGCGCGAAAGCTCGGCCCCCCCGGCGCGGACGAGATCGGCATCGATGTTCACCTCCGACATGTCGTTCACGATGACCGCGACGCGGCGCCCCTCGCGGTTGTTGAGAATGTGGTTGAGCAGCGTCGTCTTCCCGGCTCCGAGGAACCCGGAGATGAGCGTCACGGGAAGGCGCGTATCGGCGGCGGCGGGCATGCAAGTCTCCCTGCTGGATGGGTCAGGGCTATATTGTTATAGTATAACATATCATACCGCAACCGGTCCGAAGGGTGCATTGCAGCAAGTCCGGGATGCCGCTACGAATGCCGCATGACCCAGGACGCACTCTTCGACGAAGGGCCGTTTGCGCCCTGCCCCGAGACCTTCAACATGGCGGCGCACACCTTCGCCCCGGCCCTTCGCGCGCCCGAACGGACGGCGCTGGAGGTCCTGTGGGCACCGGGTGAGATGGCCGAGCATTGGACCCACGGGGCGCTGCGCGAGGCGGTGCTGCGGGTGGCGGGGGGGCTTGCGGCGGTGGGGATCGGCCGGGGGGACAGGGTGCTGCTCCGGATCGGGAACTCCTCGGATTTCCCGCTGCTCTTCTTCGGCGCCATCGCGCTCGGCGCGGTGCCGGTGCCGACTTCATCGATGCTCACGCCCCACGAGATCGCGGTGATCCTCGCCGATCTCGAACCGGCATTCATCTGTCGCGGCGAAGGTCTCGAGCTGCCGGATACGGGCGGGATCCCGGTTCTGGGGCCGGAGGAAATCCGCGAGCTGCGCGAGGCCGGGCCGGGCGAATTTGCGGCGACGCGGGCGGAGGATCCGGCCTTCATGATCTATACCTCCGGCACCGGCGGCCGGCCCAAGGGGGTGCTCCACGCCCAGCGGGCAGCCTGGGCGCGGCGGATGATGTGGCAGGGCTGGTACGGGCTCGGCGCGGATGACCGGATGCTCCATGCCGGGGCCTTCAACTGGACCTACACGCTCGGGGCGGGCCTGACCGACCCCTGGGCGATGGGGGCGGCGGCGCTGATCTATGCCGGCCCGCCGGACCGGCATGTCTGGCCGCACCTTGCCGAGGCGCACCGGGCGACGATCTTTGCCGCGGTGCCCGGGGTCTACCGCCAGATGCTGGGCGATGATGCGGCGCTTGCGCGCGGGTTTGCCCATCTCCGGCACGGGCTGAGCGCGGGAGAGGCGCTGCCGAAGCAGGTGGCGGCGGCCTGGAGCGGAGCGACGGGGAAGCCGATCCATGAGGCGCTGGGCATGTCGGAGATCTCGACCTACATCTCCTTCTCGCCCGACCGGCCGAGGATCGAGGGCCGGGCGGGCTATCCGCAGCCGGGGCGGCGGGTGGCGATCCTGGCCGAGGATGGCGGGGCGGAGGATCTGGCGCTCCGGGGCGAGGACGGGCTGCTGGCGGTCTCGCGCCGCGATCCGGGCCTGATGCTCGGCTACTGGCGGCGGCCGGAGGAGACGGCGGAGGCGTTCCGGGGCGAGTGGTTTCTGACCAGCGACCGGGCCCGGATGGACGAGGACGGGGCGATCACCTATCTCGGACGGGCGGACGACGTGATGAACGCGGGCGGGTTCCGGGTGAGCCCGGCGGAGGTCGAATATGCCCTTCTCCACCACCCCGGCGTCGCCGAGGCGGCGGTGGTGGCGACCCCGGTGCGGGAAGGGGTCTCGATCATCACCGCCTTCTACGTGCCGCGCGGGGCGGCGGTGGCCGAGGAAGAGCTTGCGGCCCATTGCGCGGGCGAGCTGGCGCGCTACAAATGCCCGCGGGCGTTCCGGGCGGTCGAGGCGCTGCCCCGGAGTGCCAACGGCAAGATCCAGCGACGCCACCTCAGGGCAATGGAGGGAGATGCATGACCCGGCTCGAGATCCTTTCGGACCCGATCTGCCCCTGGTGCTATATCGGGGCGACAAACCTGATGCGGGCGATGGAGGCGCGGGCGGACCACGGGCTGGCGGTGAGCTGGCGGCCCTATTTCCTCAACCCCGACATGCCGCCGGGCGGCATGGAGCGCACCGACTATCTGGAGGCGAAATTCGGCGGCAAGGACGCCGCGGTGAAGGCCTACATGCCGGTGCAGGCGGCCGCGGAAGCCGCCGGGCTCAGCCTTGATTTCCGGGCGATCGCACGGACGCCGAACACGCTCGATGCCCAGCGGGTGATCCACTGGGCGGGCACCGAAGGCGCGCAGACGCGGGTCGCGATGGCGCTCTTCAAGGCCTATTTCGAGAAGGGCGCCGATCTCGAGGACCCGGAGACGCTGGCCCGGATCGCCGGCGAGGCGGGGTGCGACGCGGGCGTGATCGGGCGTCTGCTGGCGGGAGACGCCGACCGGGCGGAGATCCGCGCCGCGGCGGCGGAGGCGGCCCGGATGGGGGTGACGGGGGTTCCCACCTTCATCCTCGGCGGGCATTACGTGGTGCCGGGCGCCCAGCCTTCGGACCTCTGGACGAAGGTGATCGACGAGCTGGCCGCTGCCGCCGCGGGGTCGTAATTCGGACCCCTCTCCCCCGTGAAAACGAGCTTTTCACCGTGAAAATCTCAAAACAGCGCTGAAATCATTGGATTTTCGTAGTTAACATATCATGAATGCGGTCGATGCGCCGCTCTCCGGACGGGCTTGCGCATCGGGACACGGACGCTGCGCCATGCGGGAGCGGGTCAGGGAGGCCGGGGCGCAGGGGGCTGGTCCACCGCGCGGGTGGTCCGGTCGGGCCTCTGGTTCCCGAGGCGGCGTTCTCGATTGTCCGGCCTGTTGGCCGGATTGCATTTCCCCCGCCTGTTGGCGGGGCCCCGTTCCTGCCCGATAGGGTTTCTGCCTGTATGAAATCGCTTTCCGGGGGGGCGCGCCCGGCCGGGAGGGCGGGGTTGCACCGTCGGGGTCGGTCGGGTCTAACGGGGGGCGATGGGCCGGATCGTTCGCGACACTCTCCGCTTCTTTCGGGACAATGCGCGCTGGCTGGCGGCGGGGTTCCTGCTCACGTTCTTTTCCTCCTTCGGCCAGACCTTCTTCATCGGGCTTTCGGGCAACGATCTGCGCGCGGCATTCGGGCTATCGGGCGGGGCGTTCGGGGCGCTCTACATGGTGGCGACGCTGGCGAGCGCCTCCACCCTGCCCTGGCTCGGGCGGACGCTCGATCTCATGCCCGGATGGAAGGTCGCGCGCTTTACCCTCCCCGCGCTCGCCGCGGCCTGCGTGCTGGTGGTGCTGGCGCCCAATGTGGCGGTGCTCGGGCTCGCGCTCTATCTGCTGCGGCTTTTCGGGCAGGGCATGATGACGGAGATCGCCCATACCGAGACCGGGCGGTGGTTCATCGCGCGCCGGGGCCGGGCGATGGCGCTGGTGGTGCAGGGCCAGCCCGCGGGCTCGGCCGTTTTGCCGATCCTCGCGGTGCTGGTGAACGGCGCGGCGGGGAGCTGGCATGCGGCCTGGCTCTGGGCGGTGGGGCTGCTTCTCGGGGTGGCGCTGCCGCTTCTTCTCTGGCTCATGCGCGTCGGGCGGGTGCCGGAGGCGATCGAGGTGAGCGCGCGCGGGCGGCCGATGGCGCGGGACTGGAGCCGGGCGGAGGCGGTGCGCGATCCGCTGCTCTATCTGCTGCTGGCGGGGCTGCTGGCGCCGCCCTTCATCGGCACGACGATCTTCTTTCATCAGGGCTATCTGACGGAGCTGCGCGGCTATGCGCCGCTCGCCTTTGCCGCGGCCTTTCCGGTGATGTCGGTGGCTACGGTGGTTTCGGGGTTCGTCTGCGGGCATCTGATCGACCGCCACGGGGCGCTCGGGCTGCTCCCCTTCGTGCTGGCGCCGCTCGCGCTCGCCTCGCTGCTGGTGGCGGTCGTGGTGCCGGTCTGGGGGATCCATGCCTTCATGCTGCTGCTCGGGATCAGCAACGGCTTTACCGGGACGCTGATGGGCGCGCTCTGGCCGGAGGTCTACGGGCTCGCCAATCTCGGCGGCATCCGCTCGATCATCCTGTCGGCGATCGTGCTGTCGACCGCGATCGGGCCGGGGATCACCGGGGCGCTGATCGATGCGGGGATCGGGCTGCCGGTGCAGATGCTCGGGATGACGGCCTGGTGCGGGCTTGCCTCGCTCCTCCTCGCGCTGGCCGCGCGGCGGATCCGGGCGCGGGAGGCGGCGTGGCGGGCGGGGGTGGCGGCGCGGGCCTGAGCGGCCCGCCGGGCGCCGCGCTTTCGGGCGCGCGGCCGCGGGTCAGCCGAGGGCTTTCACCGCGGCGGTGAAGGCATCGCCCCGCGCCTCGAAGCTCGCGAACTGGTCGAAGCTCGCGCAGGCCGGCGCGAGCAGCACGGTCTCGCCCGGCTCGGCCTCGGCGGCGGCCTGGGCGACGGCTTCCGCGAGCGTCCCCGAGATGGTGTGGGGGACCTTCCCGCCGAGGGTCGCGGCGAATTCGCCCGCCGCCTCGCCGATCAGGTAGGCCTTGGCGATGCGCTCGAAGAGCGGGCCGAGGGTGGTGATGCCGCCGGCCTTGGCCCGGCCGCCGGCGATCCAGCGGATGCGTTCGAAGCTTGCGAGCGATTTCGCCGCGGCGTCGGCGTTGGTGGCCTTGGAATCGTTGACGTAGGTCACGCCGCCGATGGTGGCGATGAGCTGGGCGCGGTGCGGCAGGCCGGGGTAGCTCGCCATCGCCGTCTCGATCTGGCGCGGGGCGAGGCCGAGGCTGCGGGCGGCGGCATAGGCGGCGCAGGCGTTCTGGTGGTTGTGCGCCCCCGGCAGGGTGAGGATGGGGCGGAGGTCGATCGAGGCGAGCTGGCGGCGGCCGCGCCATTCGGCGAGGAAGCCCTTGCGGGCGAAGACGGTCCAGCCGGGACCTGCGAGCTTGCGGCTCGCGGAGATCATGATGACGGGTTCGGCACTTTCGGGCATCTCGCGCATCACGTTGGCGAGGAAGCGGCCTTCCGTCTCGTCGACGCCGATGATGCTGCGCTCCGGGCCGCCCTGGGTGAAGAGCCGGCGCTTGGCGGCGAAGTAGCCGCCCATGCCGCCGTGGCGGTCGAGGTGATCGGGCGAGATGTTGAGGAAGACGGCGATGTCGGGCTGGAGCGCGCGGGCGAGCTCGGTCTGGTAGGAGGAGAGCTCGAGCACGACGACCATGCCGTCCTCGGCCGGGTCGAGATCGAGCACGCCGCGGCCGATGTTGCCGCCCATCTGCACCGGGCGGCCGGTGGCCTTCAGGATGTGGGCGAGCAGTGCCGTGGTGGTGGACTTGCCGTTGGAGCCGGTGATGCAGACGACCTGGGGCGCGCGGTCGAACCAGTCCCAGTCCTCGGTCGCGAAGGAGCGGAAGAAGAGGCCGACGTCGTTGTCGACGGCGACGCCCGCGTCCCAGGCGGCGGCGATGGCGGGGTGCGGCTCGGGGTAGAGATGCGGGATGCCGGGGCTGACGATCAGCGCCTTGACGTCCTCGTAGGCGCCGGGCCGGGTGAGGTCGACGAGGGTGACGCCCGCGGCGGCGGCCTTTTCGCGGGCGGGCGCGCCGTCGTCCCAGGCGATGACCTCGGCGCCGCCCTCCTCGAGCGCGCGCACGGCCGGAAGGCCCGAGCGGCCGAGCCCGAGCACGGCCACGCGGCAATCCTGGTATCCCCGCACCGGGATCATCGAACCGGCGCTCCGGGCCGTGAGTTCATCGTCATGCCGCCAATTGCCTCGCGTCGAATCCTGTCTTCGGGTCGTTATAAGTGCTTGTCCGGAGGATGCAAATCACCGGGCTGCGGGAGGGGGGAAATCAGAGCTGCGCGCGGATCGCCCCGGTGTCGATGAGCGACCAGACCCGGAGGATTCGGCCCTCCTCGAGCTCGTGGAAGACGTTTTCGGCGAAGCGCACGCGCCGGCCGTTGACGGGGAGGCCGAAGAGCACGCCCGCGGGCGTGCCGTCGAAGGCGAGGCGGCTGGCGATCCGGGGCGGTTCGGACACGAGGAGCGCGATGGTGAAGCGGAGGTCGGGGATCGCGCGGAAATCCGCCGCGAGCAGGGCGCGGTAGCCGGCGAGGCCGAGCGGGCGGCCGTTGTGCTCGGCACGGGCGTGGACGAAGGCGCCGAGGCTCTCCCGGCCCTGCCGGTTGAGGCAGGCGATGTCGCCGCGGTAGAAGTCCGAGAGGCTCTCGGGGCTCATGGCGCGGCGCTCCCGGTGCGGCGGCCGGAGCCGGGTTTCCTCGCGCCTTCCGGTGGCGGTGCGGACGCGGCGGGACTTGGCATGAGGCGGTGGCCGTTCGGGATGCTGGGGGTGGGGCCGGCCTTGCGGGCCGGGCTCTCTGCGGTCTTCCTCTCCACCATGGCGGTCATGGGAGCCTTCCGCAATCGGGGTCCATGCGCCGGGGCTTTCGGCGTTAGGGGCGGTCGGGGCGCTGTTCGTGACGGTGCGGGTCTGGCTGGCCCCGGAGCCTCACATCCAGCGGCTGGCTCCGGCGAGCCATGCCGCCTGATCCGGGTAGCAGTCCTTGCAGGGCGTGAAGCCCTGCTGCCGGGCCGCTTCGGGCGTGTCGAAGAACCGCACGCCGTCGCGTTCCGGGCGGGTCCGGCAGATCGGCGAATGATAGATCCTGTCCGCGTCCCGGCCATAGACGAAGGTTCCCGCCGCCTTCACGTCGCAGGTTTCGATGGCGCGCCAGCGGCTTTCGTCATCGCACATGCCGCGGCTCCCGTCCTCGGGGCAGGCCGGGGCCCGCTAGAGCCGCGCGGCGATGGCCAGTGGCGCCGGGGCGCGCGGGACGTGATCCCGGAGCGGGACGGCGAGAAGCCCCTGCCATCGGGGGGATGGGGCGTTGCGGCGGGGTGATCGGATGCATTGTTCCTCCTCCGGTTTCCGGGGGAGGACGGAGCCGCTCGGCGCGCGCGCTTCGGGCATTTCCTCCTCCCCATGGCAGGATCATGCGGCGGGGGTGCAGCACCGGGCGATCCGTTTCTTGCGCTTAGATCAGGACAGGACGGCTTTCTCGCGCGGCCCGGGAGGCTCGGGCGGATCGGTGCCAGCCCTGGAGCGCGCGACGGCCTGCTCGCGGGCGCAGGGGCGTCCGCCGTGCATGGGGGAGAGACGATGCGGGGGCGGCCGCCCGCGCTGATGCAGGCTTCCGGTCGTCGCTTTGCGGGACAGGGGTTTCGGCAGAGGGCCTGCACCGATGGCCGGGCAAGGACGGAGCCCGCGCGCGGCAGGACCGCTCAGGAGAGGGAGGCAGATCGTGTGGAGGATGGGACCGGATGGCCCCCGGTCATCGGGCGTTTCCTCCTCCCCATGGCGGGATCATGCGGCGGGGGCGCGGCGCCGGGCGATCCGTTTCTTGCGCTTAGAGCAGGACAGGACGGCTTTCTCGCGCGGCCCGGGAGGTCTGGGGCGGATCGGGGGCTCGACGGCCTGCTCGCGGGCGCAGGGGCGTCCGGCGGGCATGGGGGAGAGACGATGCGGGGTCGGCCGCCCGCGCTGATGCGGGTTTCCGGTCGTCGCTTCGCGGGAAAGGGGTTTCGGCAGAGGGCCTGCACCGGTGGCCGGGCGAGGAGGGAGCCCGCGCGCGGCAGGGCCGCTCAGGAGAGGGAGGCAGGTCGTGTGGAGGATGGGACCGGATGGCCCCCGGTCATCGGGCGGGGCGCTGGCCCCGGTGGCGGGGCGCGGGTGGCGGGGCGCAGGGCCGAGGGCGCGGGGCGCACGGCCGCAGGTGGCGGGGCGGAGGGCCGAGGGGGCGGAGCGGGCCGGTCTTTCCCGGCCCGCGCGCCCTCGAGGGCGTCAGCCGAGTTCGGCCGCGGTGCGGATGAGCTTGCCGCAGAGGCCGTAGTCGATCGCCTCGGCGGCGGTCAGCCAGAAGTCGCGGCCGGTGTCCTTCTCGATCTTCTCCTGGCTCTGGCCGGTCGCCTCGGCGAAGAGCTTGTGGAAGCGCTCGCGCATGATGCGGATCTGCTCGGCCTGGATCATCATGTCGGTGGCCTGGCCGCCGATGCCGCCGCGCGGCTCGTGGAGCAGGAAGCGGGTGTTGGGCAGGCAGTAGCGGTTTTCCCGCGCGGCGCCGACGAAGATCAGCGCGCCCGCGCTCGCCACCCAGCCCGAGCCGATGGTGCGCACCGTCGGCTTGATGAACTGGATCACGTCATGGACCATGTCGCCGGATTCCACATGGCCGCCGGGCGAGGAAATGAAGACGTTGATCGGGTCGTCGCTCGCCTCGGCCAGCGCGAGAAGGTGGGTGACCGCGCGGCTTGCGAGCTTGTCGTTGATCTCGCCCGCGATGATGACGTTGCGGCTCCGGAAGAAGAGCGCGTCGATCCGGCCGGGCGCCTCCTTCTCTTCCGGCTTGTCGCCATCTTCCTGCTTTTCACGATCGTTGCGCAGGTTCGATACCATGTCGTTCTCCATGTCGGCTTCCGCCGGGGCCCGGGCCTTGCGCGGGGCGGCGGATCGGTCGCCAACTGTTGACGCCTAATCGCGCAGATCGCAAGGCAGATTGATGCCGCCCCCGCCCGGGCGCCCGCGCGGGCAGGTGGCGGGATTGGCGCGGATCACGCGAAGCCCGGGACCTCCGCCGCCGCCACGGCGCGCTTCAGGGCGGCGTAGCATTCGGGATCGATCGCCGACCCCACCATGGCGTCCATGATCTCGTAGGTCTTGCGGAGCGGGGTCGCTGCGCGATAGGGGCGCTCGGCCGTCAGGGCATCGAAGATGTCGGAGACGGTGAGCACCCGGACATCGCGCGAGAGCTCGGGCGCCCTCAGGCCGCGGGGATAGCCCTTGCCGTCGAGCCGCTCGTGATGGGCGCCGGCGAGCCGCGCCATCGGGCGGAACTGGTCGACCTGCGCGAGGATCTCTTCGCCCATCGCCGGGTGCCGCCTGATGACGTCGAATTCCGCATCGGTCAGCCGGGCGGGCTTGTCGAGGATGCGGTTCGAGACCCCGAGCTTGCCGATGTCGTGCATCAGCGCGGCGCGGCGCATCCAGCGCCGGGCCTCGGGCGCGTAGCCGAGCTCGGTGCAGATCAGGTCGGTGTAGAGCGCGACGCGCGCGGAATGGCCGTGGGTGAAGGGGCTCTTGGCGTCGATGACCCTGGCGAAGGCATGGACGACGTCGTCGAGGCCATCCTCGTCGAAGGCGCGCCCCGCCCGCGAGGGTTCGGCCACGAACACCCGCCGCGCGAGCTCCGGCCCCTCGAGTTCGGCCCAGAGCGCCGCGCCCCGGCCGCAGGCCAGTGCGGCCCGCGCCACCTCCGGGTCGAACCACCGCCCCGCGCGGGCGGCGATCTCGCTCATCGCGGCCTCGCGGCCCGCGCCGGTGTGGAAGACGTCGATGACCTGGGCGGCGAGCGCGATCCGGGAGAAGAGCGGGATCTCCCGGCCCCGGAGCCCGGCCGGGCGGCCGCCGCCGTCCCAGTGCTCGTCGAGCGCCTGGATCCCCGCGCAGACGGCGGCCGAGAACCCCATCATGCCGGCGATCTGCGCCCCCTGCTGGCAGCGGGTCTCGATCAGTTCGGCGACGATGGTGTCGGACTGCCGCAGGACCCTGGCCAGCGCCCCGAGGCGGCGCCGGAGATCGGCGCCCGGCCCGGTGTGGCGCAGCACGAAGGCCAGCGCCCCGCGCCGCGAGCCGTCCACGGTCTTGAAGGCGTGCTTGAAGGGCTGGTCGTCGGCCAGATAGAGCTGGCAGATCCGGGCGGCGTTGGAACTGCAGCCGAGATCCTTGAGGAGCAGCGTGTAGTAGAGATCAGCGATCCGGGCCTCGTCGAGGCCCATCTGCCGCGCGATCCGCATTCCGATCCAGCAGCTCCGCACGCAATGGCCCTTCGGCTGGCCTTCGGTGAGATCGAGCGCGTGGCTGAGCGCGCCGAGCACCTGGCCGAAGTTGAGGGCCGCCACGGGGGGTGCCTCGGGGGACCCCTCGGGGGGCGCCTCGGGCCGGGTGACCGCGGTCGGTGCCTCTCGGGCCATGATGCGCCTCGCTTCGAGCCTGGGGCCCGAAGCATGGCGCAGAGGATCTTAACAGACCGTGCCTGCGCCCCGGCGCGGGGCGCGCGGCGGGGGGCGGGCCGCTAGCGGAGCTTGAGGGTGGCGAGGCCGATCATCGCGAGGATGAGCGAGATGATCCAGAACCGGATGACGATCTGGGGCTCCGCCCAGCCGAGCTTCTCGAAATGGTGGTGGATCGGCGCCATGAGGAAGACGCGCTTCTTGGTGCGCTTGTAGTAGGCGACCTGGATGATGACCGAGAGCGCCTCGACGACGAAGAGGCCGCCGATGATCGCGAGCACGATCTCGTGCTTGGTCGCCACCGCGATGGCGCCGAGGGCGCCGCCGAGGGCGAGCGAGCCGGTGTCGCCCATGAAGACCGCCGCCGGCGGGGCGTTGTACCAGAGGAAGCCGAGCCCGCCGCCGATCAGGGCCGCGACGAAGATGGTGATCTCGCCGGTTCCGGGGACGAAATGCAGGCCGAGGTAGTCGGTGAAGTCCACGCGGCCGACGACATAGGCGATGATCCCGAGCGAGGCGGCGGCGATCATCACCGGCATGATCGCGAGCCCGTCGAGCCCGTCGGTGAGGTTGACCGCATTGGCCGCCCCCACGATCACGAACATGGCGAAGGGCACGAAGAAGACGCCGAGGTTCAGCAGGTAGCGCTTGAAGACCGGGAAGGCGAGGTCGCCGGAGAGATCGGCGGGGTGGAGATACATCGCCCAGGCCCCGGCGATCAGCGCGATCGCGAAGCCGGCGGCGAGCCGGATCCGGCCCGGCACCCCGGCATGGGTGTATTTCTTCACCTTGGCGTAGTCGTCGGCGAAGCCGATGAGGCCGAAGCCGAAGGTCACGAACATCACCAGCCAGACGAAGCCGTTGTCGAGCCGCGCCCAGATCAGGGTGGAGACGAGGAGCGCCGAGAGGATGAGGAGCCCGCCCATGGTCGGGGTGCCGGCCTTGGCGACGATATGGCCTTCCGGCCCGTCGGTGCGGATCGGCTGGCCCCGACCCTGGCGGAGGCGCAGCGTCTCGATGAGCGGCCGGCCGAACAGGAAGCCGAAGATGAGCGCCGTGAGGAAGGCACCGCCCGCGCGGAAGGTGATGTAACGGAAGACGTTGAGCAGACTGATGCTGTCGGAAAGGTCAGCGAGGTAATAGAGCATCGGGGATTTGCTATCCCTCCTCGGAGTTGGCAGGGCGTGCCTCGCCCAGCTGCTTGATGGCCTCGACCACGAGCCCCATGCGCGAGCCGAAGGAGCCCTTGACCATGGCGATGTCGCCCGCGTCAAGCAGGCGGCGTGCCCGCGCGGCCATCTGGGCCGAGGTCTGGAACCATTCGCCGCGCTGCGCGGCCGGGAGCGCCTCGTGGAGCGCCTGCATCCGCTTGCCCGCGCAATGCACGACCGAGATGCCCGCGAGCGCCGGGACGCGCGCGAGGCTGGCGTGGAGGGCGACCTCGCCGGGCCCGAGCTCGAGCATGTCGCCGAGGAAGGCGATGCGGCGGCCCTTGGCGACCCGGCCGACGCCATCGACCGGCTTTTCGGCGGCGAGCACCTCGAGGGTCGCGGCCATGGCGGCGGGATTGGCGTTGTAGCTCTCGTCGATGAGGGTGATCGCGCCGTCCATGCCGGCCGGGCCGAGGCGGACGGTCCAGCGCGCGCCGCGCCCGTCGGGGGGCGTCCAGTCGGCGAGCGCGATGGCGCCGCGGGCCATGTCGGCGCCGAGCGCCTCGACCGCGGCGAGGACACCGAGGCCATTCATCGCGAGGTGCCGCCCGCGCGCGGCGATGCGGAAGAGGAAGGGCCGGCCGTGGGCGCGCGCCGAGACCGCGGTGCCGGTGTCGGCGAAGCTGAGCCCGGTGAGCCGGAACTCGGGCCGGCCCAAGGTGCCGAAGCGCACCGCGCGGACCTTCTGCCGCCGGGCGGCGCGGAGCAGCACCGGGTAGGTCGGCGTGTCGCGGTTGAGCACGAGGGTGCCGCCGGGTTCGAGCCCGCGCGCGATCGAGGCCTTTTCGCGGGCGATGCCGGAGACATCGCCGAAGGCCGCGAGATGCACCGCCGCGACCGTGGTGATGAGCGCGACATGCGGCCGGGCGAGGCGGGCCAGCGGCTCGATCTCGCCGGGCGCGTTCATGCCGATCTCGATCACCGCGTAATCGGCGTCGCGCGGCATCCGGGCGAGCGTGAGCGGCACGCCCCAGTGGTTGTTGAAGCTCTTCTCGGCGGCATGGACCCGGCCCTCGGCGCCGAGCGCGGTGCGGAGCATCTCCTTGGAGCCGGTCTTGCCGACCGAACCGGTCACCGCGACGAGCTTGCCGCCGAAACGGGCCCGCCCGGCCGCTCCGAGCGCCCGCAGGGCGTCCATGACGTCGGGCACGATGAGGAGGGGCGCGTCGGCGGAAACGCCGTCAGGACGGCGCGAGACGAGCGCTGCGGCCGCGCCCTTCGCCAGCGCATCGGCGACGAAGTCGTGGCCGTCGCGCTGATCGGCGAGGGCGATGAAGAGATCGCCGGGCACGAGCGAGCGGGTGTCGATCGAGACGCCCTGCGCCGCCCAGTCAGGGCCGGAGCTGCCGCCGGTTGCCGCCACCGCCTCGTCGCGGGTCCAGAGCGGCGGTGTCATGCGCCGGTGCCGTCGAGGGCCGCCACCGCAACGCTCGCCTGCTCGATGTCATCGAAGGGCAGCACGTCGGAGCCGATGATCTGGCCGGTCTCGTGCCCCTTGCCGGCGATCAGCAGCGCGTCGCCGGGCTGGAGCGCGTCGACCGCGGTGAGGATCGCCTCGGCCCGGTCGCCGATCTCGGTCGCCTCGGGGCAGCCGGCCATCACCTCGGCCCGGATCGCGGCCGCATCCTCGGTGCGCGGGTTGTCGTCGGTGACGAAGACCACGTCGGCGGCCCTGGCCGCGGCCGCGCCCATGAGCGGGCGCTTGCCCCGGTCGCGGTCGCCGCCGGCGCCGAAGACGACGAGGAGCCGGCCCATCACATGCGGCCGGAGCGCGCGGAGCGCCGTCTCGATCGCATCGGGGGTGTGGGCGTAATCGACGAAGACCGAGGCGCCGCTCGTGCGCGTCGCGGCAAGCTCCATGCGGCCGCGGACCGTGCAGAGGTGCGGCAGGGCGGAAAAGACCGCCATGGGTTCGCTGCCCGAGCCGATGGCGAGCCCCGCCGCGACAAGCGCGTTATGGGCCTGGAAGCCGCCGATCAGGTCGAGGCGCACGCGCTGGCTCTTGCCGCTCCAGGAGAAGAGCACCTCCTGGCCGGTGGCATCGAAGCGCTGCGCGAGCAGGCGCAGGTCGCACATTTCCGAGCGGCCGACGGTCAGCAGCGCCTGGCCCCTGTCCTGTGCGGCCTGGAGCACGCGGGTGCCGTGGGGATCGTCGAGGTTGATGACGGCCGTGCCCTGGCGCGGCAGCACCCGCTCGAAGAGCCCGAGCTTGGCCTCGAAATAGGCCTCGAAATCCTGGTGGTAGTCGAGGTGGTCACGGGTGATGTTGGTGAAGCCCGCCGCCGAGAGGCGCACGCCGTCGAGGCGGAACTGGTCGAGCCCGTGGCTCGATGCCTCCATCGCGGCATGGGTCACGCCCATGTCGGCGAGCTCGTCGAGGAGGCGATGCAGGGTGATCGGCTCGGGCGTGGTGTGGCCGAGGGGGGCGGAGACCGCGCCCTCGACGCCCACGGTGCCGAAATTCACCGCGCGTTCCTCGAGCCCTTCCCAGATCTGGCGGGTGAAGCTCGCGACCGAGGTCTTGCCGTTGGTGCCGGTGACGGCGACGATCACGTCGGGCTGGCCGGAGAAGAAGCGCGCGGCGGCGATGGCGAGCACCCGGCGCGGCTGATCGGAGATGATGACGGGCACCCGGAGCGCGCCGCGCATCTCGCGCTCGGCAACCTCGAGGCCCTTGGCGTCGGTCAGCACCGCCACCGCGCCCATGCGGAGCGCGAAGGGCACGAACTCCGCGCCATGGACATTCGCCCCCGGCAGCGCCGCGAAGAGGTGGCCGGGCTCCGTCTGCCGGCTGTCGACCGAAAGGCCGGTAATTTCGGGCAGATTGCCCGACCAGTCGCCGCCGCGCCGCGTTCCGGCGAGAAGGCCGAGGGCCTCGAAACCCATGAGGGTATCGGTCCGTTCCGTTCCGCTCATCACGCCCCGTGTGCCGTGTGTTCCGGCCACCGGGCTATTCGTTTCCTGCGAGCGTGTAAAGCACCGGGGTCGCCTCCTTGCCGGGGACCTGCGGGCGGAGGCCCATCACCGGCGCGATCCGGGCGAGTACCTTGGCCGCGACCGGGGCGGCGGTGAGGCCCGCGGTGCGGAAGCGGGTGCCGTTGATGATGGTCTCGGGCTCGTCGAGGGTGACGATGAGCACGTATTTCGGATCGGAGGCCGGGAAGAACCCGGCGAGCGTCGAGATCACCTTGTTGCGGGCATAGCCGCCGGTGGCGTCGGGCTTGTCGGCGGTGCCGGTCTTGGCGGCGAGCTCGTAGCCCTCGACCTCAGCCTTGGTCGCGGTGCCGCGCACCACGACCTGGCGCATCATCTGGCGCAGCTCGCGCGAGGTGCGCTCGGAGATCACCTGGGGCGCGGCGGTCTTGTCGATGCCCGGGCGCTCGATGAGCGAGGGCGTCACCCGGTAGCCGCCGTTGGCCAGCGCGGCATAGGCGGCGGCGAGATGCATCGGCGTCACCGCGATGCCGTGGCCGTAGGAGATCGTCATCGTGGTGAGATCGGACCAGCGCTCGGGCAGCAGGGGCTTGGCGCGGCGCGCCTCGGGCAGCTCGATCTGCAGCGGATCGAAGAGGCCGAGGCGATCCAGGAAGGCGCGCTGAGCCCCTGCCCCTTCCTCGATCGCGAGCCGCGCCGAGCCGATGTTGGAGGATTTCACCAGCACTTCGGTGACGCTGAGCCGCGGGCCGTAGTCGTGGAAATCGCGGATGGTGTAGCGGCCCCAGCGCATCGGCCCCTTGGTGTCGATGACGGTCTGGGGCGAGACGAGGCCGCTCTCGAGCGCAAGCGCCACGGTGATCGGCTTGAAGGTGGAGCCGAGCTCGTAGCGGCCCTGGGCGGCGCGGTTGAAGAGCGGGCTGTCGGCGGGATCGCCCGAGACCGGCAGCGCCGGACGGTCGTTCACGTCGAAATCGGGCAGGCTCGCCATCGCCCGGATCTGGCCGGTGTCGGCCTCCATCAGGATCGCCGAGGCGCCCTTGGCGTTCATTTCCGCCATGCCGTCGGCGAGCACTTCCTCGAGGACGATCTGCGCGCCGAGGTCGATCGAGAGCCGGAGCGGCTCGCCGATGTGCTCGGGATCGCGCAGCCGCGCGTCCTCGGTGAGCTCGATGCCGGCACTTCCCACCACTTCCGCGGCCCGCACCCCTTCGCGGCCGAAGCTGGTGGCGCCGAGCACATGGGAGGCCACCGCGCCGTTGGGATAGAGGCGCGCCTCGCGCGGGCCGAAGAGCAGGCCCGGCTCGCCGAGATCGTGGACGAGCTGGCGCTGTTCGGGCGAGATCGTGCGCTTGATCCACATGAACTTGCGCCCGCTGGTGAAGCGGTCGCGCAGGGCGGCGGCGTCGAGATCGGGGAAGATGCGCGCGAGCCCGTCGGCGGCGGCGATCGGATCGACCATCTCGGCGGGCTGGGCATAGAGCGAGGCGGTGACGATGTTGGTCGCGAGGATCGCGCCGTTGCGGTCGGTGATGTCGGCGCGCCGGGCGGTGATCGGCACGGCATCGGCCTCGGCCCGCGGCTCGGCGGGCACCGCGGCCGAGACCAGCGCCATGCGGCCCGCGACGGTCGAGAAGCCGAGCACGAAGACGGCGCCGAGCAGGATCAGCCGGGCCTCGGCCTTCTTGCGCTCGGCCCTGCGGCTGGCGGCGACGCGCGCGGCGCGTTCCTCGGCCTCGATCAGGTTGGGATCGGTTCCGGCATCGCGGGCGGAGAGGACGCGGGCGAGCGGGCGGAGCGGACGGCGGATCATCGGTTCTTTCCTCCAGCGGCGGCGTCTTGCAGGGCATCGGGCTGCGGCGGATAGGCGACCATGGCCGCCTCGCCGAACTGCTCCGGGGTGAGCGGAACGAGCCCGAGTTCGTCGGAATAGGCCGCGACGAGCGTCGTCAGCCGGTCGGGGCGATTGAGATAGGCCCATTCGGCATGGAGCACGCCGAGCGCCTCCTGCTCGCGGGCGATCTTGACCTGGAGCGCGGCGACGCGGCCGAGCGCTTCCTGCGCGGCGTAGTTCACCCGGTAGGCCCAGGTGGCGCAGACCGCGACGAAGACGATCGCGGAGAGATGGAAGACGACCTTCATCCGACACACCCCCAGAGCGCCACGGGCGGCAGGCCCAGTTCGGCGGGATCAAGCCGGACGGCGGGCGCATCGAGCCGCCGGCCGAGGCGGAGCTTTGCCGAGCGCGCACGCGGGTTTGCAGCGAGTTCCTCGTCGCTCGGGGTGATCGCCTTGCGGAGCGCGCGGGCGAAGCGCGGCTCGTCCTCGTCCTGTTCGGGCGCGTGGCGGCTGCCCTTGGGCTGTCCGCCCGAGGCGGCCTGGAAGAAGCGCTTCACGATGCGGTCCTCCAGCGAATGGAAGGTCACCACCGCAAGCCAGCCGCCGGGGGCGAGCACGCTTTCGGCCGCGGCGAGGCCGCGGTCGAGCTCGCCAAGCTCGTCGTTCACCGCGATGCGGAGCGCCTGGAAGCTGCGGGTGGCGGGATGCGGCTCGCCCGGGCGCTGGCGGCGGGAACAGCTCTCGATGAGGCCCGCGAGCTGGCGGGTGGTGCTGAAGGGCGCGGTCTTGCGCGCGTTCACGATCGCCCGCGCGAGCCGGCGCGCGTTGCGCTCCTCGCCGAGCTGGAAAAGGATGTCGGCCAGGTCGGCTTCGGGCAGGCCGTTGACGAGATCGGCGGCGGAGGGCCCGCTCTGCCCCATCCGCATGTCGAGCGGGCCTTCCTTCTGGAAGGAAAAGCCGCGCTCGGCCTGGTCGATCTGCATCGAGGAGACGCCGATGTCGAGCACGACGCCATCGAGGCGCGGGGCGCCGGCCGCGGCGGCGATCTCGTCGAGCTCGCCGAAGCAGCCCTGCCGGAGGTCGAGCCGGTCGCCGTAGCTGGCGGCCCAGGAGGCGGCGCGTTCGAAGGCTTCCGGGTCGCGGTCGACGCCGATCACCCGCTCGGCGCCGGCCTCGAGCAGGGCGCGGCTGTAGCCGCCGGCCCCGAAGGTGCCGTCCAGCCAGACGCCGGAGACGGGCGAGACCGCCTCGATCAGCGGCTCAAGGAGAACCGGGATATGCGGAGAGACGGGGCCCATCATCATGATCCGCTCCCGCTGCCCTCGATCATCGCGAAAAGGCTTTCCATGCCATCAAGCCCGCCATGTTCGTCCATCTTCTCCGCGATTCCCGCATTGTCGGCGTCATAGGCGGTGGGCGACCAGATCTGGAAATGATCGCCCATGCCCGCGAAGACCGCCTCGCCTTCGATTTCGAATTCCTGCCGGAGCTTGGCCGGCAGGATGATGCGCCCGTTGTCGTCGACCTGGGCGTCCATGCTCTTGGTGTTGATGAGGCGCTCCGCGATACGGCGGCGATCGGAGAATCGCGGCAGGGCCGAGATCATCTCGTCGATCTCCTCCATGCCCTCCATGGTGTAGCCCTCGATCCGGCCCTTGAATCCGTAGATCAGCACGAAGGTCGCCGCCCGGTCCTTGTTGTCGCGATCCCAGTCGGGGTCGCCCTCCTCGATGACGCGCCGAAACGAGGCGGGGACGGACACGCGTCCCTTCTGGTCCACCTTATGGACCGATTCGCCTCTGAAGCGCCGTTTCACCGGCCGGTCTCCTGTCCTTCACACCGGAGCGAAACAAAAGGCGGGCCGTGCAGTCTCAATGCACGACCCGCCGCTTGGTCCGTTCTGGGGGCCTGGGCCCGACTGCGTCCGTTTGTGTGGTCTGCTCTGCTCTTTTGTGTCCGCGTCGGGTCTTCAATGTTTTCGGAAAGCGGCGGGCCTGTATGAAACCTGCCGTTTTTTTTGTTTTTCGCGGAGCTTGCTGCCCCTGTCCGAATTCCGCTGCCTTCCGTGAATTTTGGATACCATGGGAATTTGTACAACTCAATGGATTTTTATGCCACTCCATGGACATGACGCGACTTTCTCATCTCACATTTGCATCAATTTTGACCGAACCTGTGGTACCGAGGCAGTGGTTGCGTATCGCGCTGCGGGATAACACAAGATATGCCGGCAACTTAGAGTTGTGTTGCAAAGCAGCAATCCGCGCCTAATCCGAGCCTGGAAATCGCGATGACGGAGGGGGGGCGGAATCGCGCACGAAGAGGCCCGAATCGAGCCTCTGGTGGCATGCCGTTCCATGGGATCGGCGGCGCGCGCGGACGGCCTGTAAGCCGGATTCTGTGACGCGCCCGGAGGGGCGCGACGATGACCATTCCTCTTGGCCCGCCGTCGCCGACGGGCTCGAGCAGCCAACCCGGACCGCTCGGGCGGAAGATCCCTGGGGCAGAGCCCCGCGCGGTCCCTATTTGGCCTTGCTCCTGGCGGGGCTTGCCGTGCCGCTGCCGTTGCCGGAAGCGCGGTGGGCTCTTACCCCACCGTTTCACCCTTGCCCCCGGCCCGGAGGCCGAAGGCGGTCTGTTCTCTGTGGCGCTTTCCCTCGGGTTGCCCCGGGCGGGCGTTACCCGCCGCCATTCCTTCCTGGAGTCCGGACTTTCCTCGACCCGATCCGGGCCGCGGCCATCCAGCCATCCGCGCCCGATCCGGTCTAGGGGCGGCGCACGCGGCGGTCAATCGGCCCCGGAACGCCGCGCGGGAGGCGTGGCCATCCGGCCACGCGGGGGTGGGATGTACCACACCGACCCGGCCGCGGCCGCCGGGCCGGCAGCTCTCTCCACGCCCCCGCAGGCCGCGGGGCCAGAGAGGGCCCGAGGCCCGGTCAGGCGGGAGAATCGGGGGGACGCAGCGGCGGGCTGCAGAGACGCTATATATACATGTATCGCGGCGGCGCCCCGGTTGCCTTCCCCGCGGGCTTTCGCGTCAGGAAAGCGAGGCCGGGAGGGCGTCGGGATCGAAGCGGCACCACTCCGCGGCCTTCAGCCAGACAGCGGTGAAGCCCGAGAGCGAATAGGTGTCGAAGATGCGAAACGCGCCTTCGTGCGTGACGCCGATCTCCACGACATCGCCGTCGCGCAGCGCCGCCACCGTCTCGGCAGCAAAGCCGTTCGTCATCGAAGCCTCGACCGTGGGCTCGCCGAACGCGTCGATGCCCTGCAGGATGGCCATCTCGTCGGAGAGCCAGGTCGGGGTGCCATCGAAGATGAGCGCGATCTCGTCATACACGTCGAGCGGCAGCGGATCATGGCGGAACCAGACCGGGATATAGCTGAGCACGCCGTCGTAGCCGTTCTCGCCGATGGAGAAGAGGAGCGCGCCGTTGCCGTCGCCGCCGGTCCGAAGCTCGCAGGCGCCGGTATCGGTCATGCGGACACGCCAGGCGCCGTGCTCCCAGAAATTGCTGTCGGCCTGGGCCGGGGCGGCAAGGACACCCGCGACGGCAAGGGGGATGGCAAGGGCAAGGGGTGCGAAACGGCGCATGACTGGAACTCCGGGCTTTCGGAAAACACCGGAGACGCTAGCGGCAGGGTGTGAAGGCCGGGTTAGCCGGGGCGCCCTTTCCGGCGCCCCGGCCCGGTCAGCTCGGATCGCGCCAGCGGTTGACCATCGGGTAGCGGCGGTCGAGCCAGAAGGCGCGGCGGGTGAGGCGCGCGCCGGGGGCGGACTGGAAGCGCTTCCATTCGGAGATGTTGAGGAGATGCTCGACGCGCTTCACCGTGTCGCGCTCGTAGCCCGCCGCGACGATCTCGGCGACCGACTGGTCGTCCTCGACCATGCGCTCGAGGATGCCGTCGAGGATCTCGTAGGACGGCAGGCTGTCCTCGTCCTTCTGGTCGGCGCGCAGCTCGGCCGAGGGCGGCTTTTCGATGACGCGGGGCGGGATCACCACGCCCGCGGGCGCCTTCATCCACGGGCGGTGGTTTTCGTTGCGCCAGCGGCAGGTCTCGAAGACGCGGGTCTTGTAGAGATCCTTGATCGGATTGTAGCCGCCGTTCATGTCGCCGTAGATCGTGCAGTAGCCGACCGCGACCTCCGACTTGTTGCCGGTGGTGAGCAGCATGGCGCCGAACTTGTTGGAGACCGCCATCAGGAGCGTGCCGCGCAGCCGCGACTGGAGGTTCTCCTCCGTCACATCCGGCGCATGGCCCGCGAAGAGTGGCGCGAGCGTCTCGGTGAGCGCGGCGCGGCCAGGCTCGATCGGCAGCGTGTCGAGCCGGCAGCCGAGGGCCTCGGCCACGCCCGCGGCATCCTCGAGGCTTTCGGTGGCGGTGTATTCGGAGGGCAGCATGATGCAGTGGACGTTTTCCGGGCCCAGCGCATCGGCGGCGATGGTGGCGACGAGCGCGCTGTCGACCCCGCCCGAGAGGCCGAGCACCGCCTTCGAGAAGCCCGACTTGGTCATGTAGTCATGGAGCGCCATGACCATGCCGCGGTAGTCCTGCTCGACCACGGGCGGGTGGACGGCCCGCTCGCCGGGGCGCGCGCGCCAGCCCGCCTCGGTGCGGTCGAAATCGACATGGGCGATGACCTCGTCGAAGACCGGGAGCTGCACCGCGAGCTGGCCGCCCGGGTTGAGGACGAAGGAGCCGCCCTCGAAGATCTGGTCGTCCTGGCCGCCCAGCATGTTGAGGTAGACGAGCGGCAGGCCGGTTTCGACGGTGCGCGCCACCATGTGGTGGATGCGCACGTCGAACTTGCCGCGGCGGTAGGGCGAGCCGTTCGGCACCATCAGGATCTCCGCCCCGCTCTCGGCCATCGTCTCGGCGACATCAGGATACCAGCTGTCCTCGCAGATCGGCGTGCCCATCCGCAGCGGGCCGATCGCGAAGGGCCCGGCGATCTGGCCGGGCGTGTAGAGGCGCATCTCGTCGAAGACGTGGTAGTTCGGCAGGTGATGCTTGCGGGCATAGCCCCTGACCTTCCCGCCCTCGAGAATGGCGTAGACGTTGTAATGCCGGCCGTCGGCCTCCCTCACCGGCAGGCCGATGCCGAGCGGCGGGCCGTCGGCGACCTCGGCGGCGAGCGTTTCGAGCTCGTTCCAGGCATCGGCGCAGAGCGCGGGTTTCACGGCGAGATCCTGCGGCTGGTAGCCGAGCAGGAACATCTCGGGCATGGCGACGAAATCGGCGCCGGCGGCCTTGCCCGCGGCATGGGCCTCGCGCGCCTTCGCGCGGTTGCCCGCGAGATCCCCGAGCGTGGGGTTCATCTGTGCCATGGTCAGCCGAAACGTGCCGGTCATGCCGGATCCCCCGCGCTTGCCTCGTCCTCCCCGAATACCTTCGGCGCCGGGGCGATGACAAGGGCGGCTCTGATGCGGCGCAGCGGGGCGCCCGACCGCCGGCATGGGGCAATAAGCCATTGTCCCCGCCGGGGGGGATTGGCTAAGTTCCCGCAACAGCAGATTGACCCGGACCCCGGGCAGGAGACAGGCTTGATACGAGCAATCCGCATCGGCACCGCACTCGGCGTCCTCTGCCTTGCGCCCGGCCTTGCCATGGCCCAGGCGTCGGTGCAGACCAAGGAATACGACAATGGCGGCGTCTACGAAGGCGAATTCGTCGACGGCCGCCAGCAGGGCACCGGCACCTACCGGCTGCCGAACGGCTATGAATACAGCGGCCAGTGGGTCGAGGGCCGCATCGAGGGCGAGGGCAAGGCGACCTTCCCCAACGGCGCGGTCTACGAGGGCCATTTCGCCGACGGCCGCCCGCAGGGCAAGGGCCGCATGACCTATCCCGACGGCTCGAGCTACGAGGGCGCCTGGGCAGGCGGCCTCATCGAGGGCGAGGGCGTCGCGACCTATGCCAACGGCATGCGCTACGAGGGCAACTTCACGCAGGGCCAGCAGGACGGCAAGGGCAAGCTCACCGGGCCGGACGGCTATGTCTACGAGGGCGACTGGGTCGCGGGCGAGAAGGACGGCACCGGCCGGATCACCTATCCCGACGGCAGCGTCTATGAGGGCGAGATGACGGCCGGCGTGCCGGAAGGCTCCGGCGTGCTCGTCGGCGCGGACGGCTCCCGCTACGAGGGCGGCTGGAAGGGCGGCCAGATCGACGGCGACGGCCACCTCGTTCAGGCGGGCGGCGAGAGCTACGAGGGCGCCTTCGTCGCGGGCCGCCGCGAGGGGCTCGGGCGCATGGTCTCGGCCAATGGCGATGTCTACGAGGGCGGCTTCAAGGCCGACCAGCGCGACGGGGCGGGCACGCTCACCGCGGTCGACGGTTTCTCCTACACCGGCCAGTGGGTCGAGGGCCGCATCGAGGGCGAAGGCAAGGCGACCTATCCCGACGGCGCGGTCTACGAGGGCCACTTCACCAACGGCCGCGCCGATGGCCAGGGCAAGATCACCTATGCCGACGGCTCGACCTTCGAGGGCAGCTGGGAGGCCGGGGTGATCGCCGGCGAGGGCAAGGCGGTCTATGCCAACGGCATCACCTACGAGGGCGCCTTCTCCGACGGGCGCAACAACGGCCGCGGCAAGCTCACCTCGGAGGACGGCTATTCCTACGAGGGGGACTGGAAGGACGGGCTGCGCGATGGCGAGGGCGTCGCGGTCTATGCCGACGGCACCCGCTACGAGGGCAGCTTCAAGGAGGGGATGCGCGCGGGCGCGGGCAAGATGACCCTGCCCCAGGGGCATGTCTTCGAGGGCACCTGGAAGGACGGGCTGCTCAACGGGCCCGGCCGGGCGGAATATCCCAACGGCGATGTCTACGAGGGCAATTTCGTCGACGGGCGGCGCGAGGGCGAGGGCAAGATGACCTTTGCCGGCGGGCAGGTCTACGAAGGGCTCTGGAAGGACGGGCAGCCGGCCGGGACGGCAACGGCGACGCCGCCGACGCCGGAGGACGCCCCCGCAGCCCCCGAGGAGCCCGCGGCAGCGCCTGCGCAGGACGGCTGAACCTTGACGGCAGATTGCGCGCGGGGGCGGAAACGGCCCTGCGCGCCCTGTTTATGCTCAGTTGATGCGGTCGGTGGCGCCGCCGGGGCCGATCAGCAGCGCGTCCACGTCGCGGCGGACCGAGCGGATCAGGGCGGCGCAGGTTTCATCGCCCTCCCCTCCCTCTCCCGCGAGGCGGTCCCAGATCGCGAGCTTGGTGCTCACGTCGCGCAGCGATCGGGCCCGGAGCGCGGCCGCCTTCATCGCGACCTGCTGCTCGAGATCGAGCAGCACATCGGTCTCGCTCGCCGCCTGGCAGGCGAGCGCCCAGGTCAGCTCGTGATCGTGCGCCCGCTCGGCGAGATGTTCGCCGATCATCCGGAGATAGTCGTGAAGCTTGTCGAGGTCGTCGGGCAGACTCTTCGGTCCGAAGCGCAATGTGCGTATCAGTCCATCATTTTCCATCAGCGCCAGCATCTTCCCGCCATCCCCCAAAAAAATGCTCGCAATCCCGCCGGAGCGGAGCATCGGCTGCGTTTATCCTGCGACCTATGCGAGTGCAATTCCGAGCGTCACGCTAACGTGATCGCGTGAGGCGCAGGTCAAATCATGTTTCTCCGCGCCGGTTCCATCAGGAATCGCTGCGGATGATTCCGACACCGATCCCCCTTACCGCCGCAGTAATCCGGTCAAACACACCCAGCTTGAGGTAGATCCGCCGCAGATGTGCGTCAACTGTATGAGCGGAAATCCCCAGGATCTCGGCGATCGAGGGATTGCTTTTGCCGCGCGCCACCCAGATCAGCACCTCCTGTTCGCGCCGCGAAAGGCTTGGCCGCGGGCCGAGCGCCGGCACCCAGAGGGCGCAGTAGCGGAGGTGGGCGAGCTGGCAGGCCCACTGCATCTCGTGGAGCGCGCCGGGCTCCATCCGGGTCGTGCCCGGCTCGAACTCGAGGCTTACGAAGCCGTTGCGGCCGTTGGGGCCATAGACCGAGATGCAGAGGCCGCTCGCCGGATCATCGTCGCGCAGAAGCGCTATCTGCTCGGGGTCGAGCGGACCGTCGAGAACAAGCGGCACCTCGTCCCAGTAGAAGGGCCTCGGATGCATCAGCGCGTAGCGGAGGTTGCGGTTGGTCCGGTAGTAGCCGGAGCAGAAATAGGTCTGCACCACATCCTCGCCGAAGCCCTCGGTGGCGAAGCGCAGGCGATCCGCATCCGGCGCGCCGAGCGGCGGCAGATGAGCGTAATAAAGCCGCGCGATGCGGCGCGCCTTTATGTAGCGGGTGCAGATATCCCAGAGTTTCCAGAGATCCGGGGCCCGCTCCACCTCCCCCTGGTAGTCGCGAAGATCCATTGTCTCGCAATCCTGCCATCACCTGCTGTCGCCATCCGATAATAGGACCTTATGCTGCGGAAGCACAATCAACCTTGCGCCAGATCATGGCGAAAGGCCGGCATTTCACACGACAGGCGATTGACGACGACGCTATCCCGCCCCCGGAGCTCAGACCTCGCGCAGGATGCGGCGCTGGATCTTGCCGGTCGCCGTCATCGGCAGATGTTCCACGAAGACGAGCTGTCGCGGCGCGACATGGGGCGAGATCCGGCTCCTCACCCGCTCGACGAGCTGGGCTTCGAGCCCCTCGGAGGAGGCACCGTCGCGCAGCACGACAAAGGCCTTCACCACCTCGGTGCGGATCGGATCCGGCACGCCGACGACCCCGGCCATCGCGACATCGGGGTGGCCGGAGAGGCAATCCTCGATCTCGGTCGGGCCGATGCGGTAGCCCGAGGAGGTGATGACATCGTCGGTGCGCGACTGGAAGAAGACGTATCCGTCCTCGTCCATCGTGCCCTCGTCCCCGGTGAGCAGCCAGCGCCCGGCGAATTTCTCCGCCGTCTTTTCCGGGTTGTTCCAGTATCCGAGAAACATCACCGGATCGGGCGCGCGCACTGCGATCTCGCCGGACTCGCCCGGAGGCAGAGGCCGGCCCGACGGCGAGACGATGGCGACCTGGTGCCCTGGCACGGCGCGACCGGCGGAACCGGGGCGCACCGGCATCCGGGCGGAACAGTTCGCGATCATCGCGTTGCATTCGGTCTGGCCGTAGAATTCGTTGATGGTGATGCCGAAGACGCCGCTGCCCCAGTCGAGCAGCTCGGCGCCCAGCGCCTCGCCGGCGGAAGTGACGGTGCGGAGCCCGGGCACGGCGCCGACGCCCGCCTGGCGCATGAGCTTGAGCGCGGTCGGCGGGAAGAAGGTGTTGCGCACCTCCGTGCGGGTCATGAGATGCGCGGCGCGCTCGGGATCGAATTTCGCCATCCGGTGCGCCACCACCTCGACCCCGAAATAGAGCGAGGGCAGCAGCACGTTGGTGAGCCCGCCCATCCAGGCCCAGTCGGCCGGGGTCCAGATCCGGTCGCCGGGGCGGCCGAGCGTGTCATGGGCCAGCCCGATGCCGGGGAGATGCCCGAGCAATACCCGGTGGCCGTGGAGCGCCCCCTTGGGCGGGCCGGTTGTCCCAGAGGTGTAGCTGAGGAAGGCCGGATCATCGGGGCCGGTCGCCACCAGCTCGCAGTGGTCGCTCGCCTTGCCGAGCTCCTGCCAGAAGCCCATCACGTCGGTCTCGCGCATGTCGATGGAGAAGACCGTGGTCAGATCGGGCAGGCTTGCGCGGATCGCCACCACCTTGGGGAGGTTCGCCTGATCGGTGACGATGGCCTTCGCGCCGGAATCGAGCATGCGGAAATGCAGCCCGTCTTCGCCGAAGAGCGAGAAGAGCGGCACGACCACGGCACCGATCCGGTAGGCGGCGAGATGGGTGATGAGGGTCTCGGGCGTCTGGGGCAGCAGCACCGCGACCCGGTCGCCGCGGCCGATGCCCTGGGCCTTCAGCGCATTCGCAAACCGCCGCGCGGCACGGGCGAGCATGGCGAAGGTCCAGACCCGCTCCTCGCCCTCGGGGCGGATGTAGCGCAGCGCAACGCGGTCGGGTTCCTGCCGGGCCCAGACGTCGCAGCACACTTCGGCAATGTTGAACCGCCGCCAGCGCGGCCAGCGGAAGGCGGCCCGGAGCTCGTCCCAGCTGCCGGATTCAGGAAGGAGGGGAAGCCCTGGACTACGCATCACTCTCATCTCGCACCTGCAACATCACTGGAACCTGATGGCACAAGATTGCGAAATAGCCAAATGGTGGCGTTGCGTTGAGAAAGGAAAAGAGCCATCTTGCGACCCCGCGACAACAATACGAAACACCGCCCCGGGAGTTTGCCGTGTCCGTTCCGCCTCGCCTGATCGACCCGTTCCAGCGGGAGATCACCTACCTTCGGGTCTCGGTGACGGACCGGTGCGATTTCCGCTGTGTCTATTGCATGGCGGAGCATATGGAATTCCTGCCCAAGGCGGAGTTGCTGACGCTTGAGGAGCTCGACCGGCTCTGCTCGGCCTTCGTCGGGCTCGGGGTGCAGAAGCTGAGGATCACCGGTGGCGAGCCCCTGGTGCGCAAGGGCATCATGACCTTCTTCCGCGGCATGGCGCGGCATCTCGAGAGCGGGGCGCTGCGGGAGCTGACCCTCACCACCAACGGCAGCCAGCTCGAGCGATTCGCGGCCGAGCTCTTCGATTGCGGCGTGCGGCGGGTGAATGTCTCGCTCGACACGCTCGACGCGGCGAAGTTCAAGGCGATCACCCGCTGGGGCCGGTTCGAGCAGGTGATGCGCGGGATCGAGGCCGCCGCCGCCGCGGGGCTGGCGATCAAGATCAACGCGGTGGCGCTCCGGGGCGTCAATTGCGACGAGATCCACGATTTCGTCGCCTGGTGCGGCGCGCGCGGCTTCGATCTCACCTTCATCGAGGTGATGCCGATGGGCGATCTCGGCGAGGAGGACCGGCTCGACCAGTATTATTCGCTGGAGGCGCTGCGGGCCGATCTCGAGACCCGCTGGACGCTCACCGATACGCAGGAGCGGACGGGAGGCCCGGCGCGCTATGTGCGGGTGGCGGAGACCGGCGGGCGCATCGGCTTCATCACGCCGCTCTCCCACAACTTCTGTGAAAGCTGCAACCGCGTGCGCCTGACCTGCACCGGGCAGCTCTACATGTGCCTCGGCCAGGAGGACGATGCGGATTTGCGCCGGGTGCTGCGCAGCCATCCGGGCGAGGACGCGCCGCTCATCGAGGCGATCCGGGCGGCGATCGCCCGCAAGCCCAAGGGGCACGACTTCGACTATTCGCGGCAGGAAGTCGCGGGCCAGATGAGCCGCCACATGAGCCACACCGGCGGCTGAAGCCGCCCCCCGGAGGGAGGTGCGCATGGACTTCACGCCGCTCACGGGCAGCTGCCGCTGCGGCAGGGTGCGGATCGGGATGTCGCAGCCGCCGGTGATGACCGCGGCCTGCCATTGCCGGGGCTGCCAGCGCATGAGTTCGAGCGCGTTTTCCCTGACCGCGATGGTGCCCGTGCAGGGTTTTCAGGTTCTTGCGGGCGATCCGGTGCCGGGCGGGCTGCGCGGGCCCGAGCTCGATCACCGGTTCTGCCCGGACTGCATGAGCTGGATCTTCACCCGCATCCGCGGCTGGGACGAGATGGTCAATGTCCGTCCGGTGATGTTCGAGGACCTTCGCTGGGCCGAGCCCTTCCTCGAGACGATGGCGGCGGAGAAGCTGCCCTGGGTGAACCTGCCGGTCCGGCGGAGCTATGCGGGCTTTCCGCCCGAGGCGGATTTCCCCGATCTTCTGGCGCAGTTCGCGGCCGAGCGGCACTGAGCCGCGCGGCTCAGTGCGCGAGAGCCCAGTTCGGCCCCTGCCCCGCATCGACGACGAGCGGCACATCGAGCGCGACGGCGGGCAGCGCCGCAGCTTCCATCACCGTCTTTACCGCCGCGATGGTTTCCTCCACCGCGCCTTCCTCGACCTCGAAGACCAGTTCGTCATGGACCTGGAGCAGCATCTTCGCGGGCAGGTGCGCAATGGCCTCGGGCACGCGGATCATGGCGCGGCGGATCACGTCGGCGGCCGAGCCCTGGATCGGGGCGTTGATCGCGGCGCGCTGCGCGAAGGCGGCCTTGGGGCCCTTCGCAGCAATCTGCGGCGTGTGGATCCGGCGGCCGAAGAGCGTCTCGACGTACTGGTGCTCCTTCGCGAAGGCCACGGTCTCGTCCATGTATTCGCGGATGCCGGGGAACCGCTCGAAATAGGTGTCGATGAAGGCCTTCGCCTGCTCGCGCGGGATGCGCAGGTTGTTGGCGAGCCCGAAGGCGGAAATGCCGTAGATCACGCCGAAATTGATCGCCTTCGCCTGGCGCCGGACCATCGGGTCCATGCCCTCGATCGGCACGCCGAACATCTCGGAGGCGGTCATCGCATGGATGTCGAGCCCGTCGCGGAACGCCTCCTTAAGCGCCTCGATCCCGGCGACATGGGCAAGGATGCGGAGCTCGATCTGGGAATAGTCGAGCGAGACGAGCAGGCTGCCCTCCGGGGCGATGAAGGCCTCGCGGATACGGCGGCCCTCCTCGGTGCGGACGGGGATGTTCTGCAGGTTCGGGTCGGTCGAGGCGAGGCGGCCGGTGGCGGCGCCCGAGATCACGTAGGAGGTGTGGACGCGGCCGGTTTCCGGGTTGATGTGGCTCTGAAGCGCGTCGGTATAGGTCGACTTGAGCTTGGAGAGCTGGCGCCAGTCGAGCACGCGCGCGGGCAGGTCGTGGCCCTGTGCGGCAAGCTCCTCGAGCACGTCGGCGCCGGTGGCATAGGCGCCGGTCTTGCCCTTCTTGCCGCCCGCAAGCCCCATCTGGTCGAAGAGCACCTCACCGAGCTGCTTGGGGGAGCCCACGTTGAATTTGCCGCCTGCAAGCGTGTGGATCTCCTCCTCGAGCGCCGCCATCTTCTGGGCAAAGGCGCCGGACATGCGCGAGAGGTGGTCGCGGTCGACCTTGATGCCCGCCATCTCCATCCTGGCCAGCACCGGAACGAGCGGGCGCTCCATGGTCTCGTAGACGCGGGTGACGCGGGCGAACGGCAGGCGCGGCTTCAGCACCGCCGAGAGCCGCCAGGTGATCTCGGCGTCTTCCGCGGCATAGGCCGCGGCCTCCTCGATCGGCACCCGGTCGAAGGTGATCGCCGACTTGCCCGAGCCGAGCAGCGGCTTGATGGGGATCGGCACATGGCCGAGATAGGCCTCGCTCAGATAGTCCATGCCGTGGCCGTGGAGGCCGGAATGGAGCGCGAAGGACATGAGCATGGTGTCGTCGATCGGCGCCACCGTCACCCCGTGCCGGGCGAAGATCTTGGCGTCGTATTTCATGTTCTGGCCGATCTTGAGGATCGCGGGATCCTCGAGCACGGGTCGGAGCAGGCCGAGCGCCTCCTCGAGCGGGATCTGCCCCTCGATGAGCGCCGCCGCGCCGAAGAGGTCGCCCTCGCCCTTCACATGGCCGAGCGGGATGTAGGCCGCAATCCCCGGACCGGTGGAGAGCGAGATGCCGACGAGGCCCGCCACCATCTCGTCGAGGCCGGTGGTTTCGGTATCGACCGCGACGATGCCCGCCGCGCGGATGCGCGCGACCCAGGCCTCGAGGGCGGCGCGGTCCCGCACCGTCTCGTAGCGCGCGGGATCGATCGGCGGAAGCTCCGGGCGCGCCGGCGCCGTCCAGCCCTCGGCGGCGGCACCGTCCGCCCCGCCGTCGGCGGGGCTCGATGCCCCGGCGCCGGCGCCCCCCGCCCCGGCGGGCAGGGGCGGCTCGACGCCGAATTTCGCCGCCACCCGGCCGGTCAGGGTGCGGAACTCCATTTCCGAGAGGAAGGTCAGAAGCTTCTCCGGGTCCGGCTCGCGCACCTCGAGCGCCTCGAGCGGCTCGTCGAGCGGCGTGTCGCGGCGGAGCGTGACGAGATCGCGCGAGACGCGGATCTGGTCGGCATAGTCGATCAGGGTCTGGCGGCGCTTGGGCTGCTTGATCTCGCCCGCCCGCGCCAGCAGCGTGTCGAGATCGCCGTATTCGCGGATGAGCAGCGCGGCGGTCTTCACGCCGATCCCCGGCGCACCGGGCACGTTGTCGACGGAGTCGCCCGCAAGCGCCTGCACGTCGGTGACCTTGTCGGGGGTGACGCCGAACTTCGCCTCGACCTCCTCGAGCCCGATCGGCTTCATCTTGAGCGTGTCGAACATCTCGATGCCGCCGCCCACGAGCTGCATGAGGTCCTTGTCGGCGGAGATGATGGTGACACGGCCGCCCGCGTCGCGCGCGAGGCAGGCGTAGGTCGCGATCAGGTCGTCGGCCTCGAAGCCTTCCTTCTCGATGCAGGGCAGATTGAAGGCGCGGGTGGCATCGCGGATCAGCGGGAACTGCGGGCGCAGATCCTCGGGCGGCTCGGGCCGCTGGGCCTTGTATTCGGGGTAGATCTCGCTGCGGAAGGTCTTGCCGGAATGATCGAAGATCACCGCGACATGGGTCGGCGCATCCGCCCCCTTCGCGTCCTCGACCATCTTGAAGACCATGTTGCAGAAGCCCGCGACCGCCCCCACGGGAAGGCCGTCGGATTTTCGGGTGAGCGGCGGCAGGGCGTGATAGGCCCGGAAGATGAATCCCGAGCCGTCGATCAGATGCAGGTGGTGCCCCTTGCCGAAGGACACGATCAGTGGTCCGACACCGCCGCGCCCGGCTTCAGCACGTATTTCCGGTCACAGTAGCCGCACTCGACGAACCCGGTCTTCGGGTCGATGGTGAGCCAGACCCGCGGGTGCCCCAGCGCGCCGCCGCCGCCGTCGCAGGCGATGCGGGTCGAGGTCACTTCGATGACTTCCGGGGCTGGTCTGCTCATGCGGAACTCCGTCAGGCTGCGGCTTGTCTCCCGCTCTCCTTAGCCTGCGGGTGCGGGGCTCGGCAATGCCAAGCTCGCGCCCGCGGGCCGAGGCGCGCGGTCAGGCGGGGTGGACGAGCATCGCGCCGAGCGAGCGGCCGGCGAGGATGTGCATGTGGAAATGCGGCACTTCCTGGTGCGAATCCGGGCCAGCATTGCCGATCACCCGGTAGCCTGCGCCGCCCGTCCCCGGCGCGACCCCGAGATCGGCCGAAAGCTTCGCAAGGGTCCGGTAGAAATCGACGATCTCCGCCTCGCTCGCCTCCGCCCCGAAATGGTCGGCGTTCACATAGGCGCCCTTCGGGATCACCAGCACATGCACCGGGGCCTGGGGCCGGATGTCGTGGAAGGCGAGCGTGTGCTCGGTCTCGCAGATGGTCTTGTTGGGGATCTCGCCGCGCAGGATCTTCGCGAAGATGTTCTGGTCATCGTAGTCGTAGGGCATCCCTGTCGCTCCGCTCGGTCTCGGTTCAGTGCGGCTAGCAAGGCGGAAACGCGCCGGGGGTCAAGGGGCAATCGCCCCCGGAGCGGGTTTCAGGCAACGCCCTCCTGGGCGAAGATCCGGCGCAGGTCCTCCTCGGGGCGCGCGCCGATATGGCTGATGATCTCGGCCGCGGCGATGCAGCCCATGCGGGTGGCGGTCAGCATGTCGCGGCCCGCGGTGAGGCCGTGGAGCAGGCCCGCGGCGAAGAGATCCCCCGCGCCGGTCGCATCGACCACGCGGGCCGGCATGGCGGTGGCATGCACCCGCCGGCCGCCGGACATGAGGAAGGCCCCCCGGGCGCCGACGGTGCAGGCGGTCATCGGCACCTCGGCCTGGGCCCGCCCCATGGCCCATTCGAGCACATCGGTCTGGTAGAGCGACTTGAGCTCGTGCTCGTTGGCGACCAGCAGGTCCACGTCGGAGCGGATCATCGCGAGAAAGGCCTCGCGGTGGCGCTCGACGCAGAACGGGTCGGAGAGCGTGATCGCGACCTTGCCGCCTGCGGACTTGCAGGCGTGGATGGCGCGGGCGAAGGCCGCGTGGCTCTCGGGGCCGTCGAAGCGGTAGCCCTCGAGAAAGATCCATTCCGCGTCGGCCATCTGCGCTTCGTCGATGTCGGCGGGGCTGAGGAACTCGGAGACGCCGAGGTAGGTGCTCATCGAGCGCTCGCCGTCCGGGGTGACGAGCACCATGCAGCGCCCGGTCTCGTGCGGATGGTCGCGCGGCGCGGGCGGGGTGTCGAAACCGGCCCCCTGCGCCCGGAGGTCATGGGCGAAGATCGCGCCGAGCTGGTCGTCCTTGACCTTGCCGACATAGGCGGTGCGCACGCCGAGCGCCGCGAGGCCCGCGATGGTGTTGGCCGCCGAGCCGCCCGAAACCTCGCGCGCGACGCCCATGCTGGAATAAAGCTCGACGGCGCGGTCCCGGCCGACGAGCTGCATGATGCCGCGTTCGACCGCGTGTTCGGTCAGGAATTCCTCCCGCACGCGGGAGATCACGTCGACGATGGCATTGCCCACGCCGACGACCTGATAGGTCTTGCTCAAATCGTCTTCTCCTCGAACTCGCAGATATCGCGGATCAGGCAGGCGGCGCAGGCGGGTTTGCGCGCCGTGCAGACATAGCGTCCGTGCAGGATCAGCCAGTGATGTGCGTGTAGCTGGTAGGGGGCGGGAACGTGATCCTCGATCGCGCGCTCGACCGCCTCGACGGTCTTGCCCTTGGCGATGCCGGTCCGGTTCCCCACCCGGAAGATGTGGGTATCGACCGCCTGTGCGGGCAGCCGCCACCACATGTTGAGAACGACGTTGGCGGTCTTGCGGCCGACGCCGGGCAGGCTCTGGAGCGCGGCGCGCGAGGAAGGCACCTCGCCGCCATAGGCCTCGACGAGAATGCGGCTGAGCTTCAGCACGTTCTTCGCCTTGTTGCGGTAGAGACCGATCGTGCGGATATGCTCGACGATGCCCTCCTCCCCGAGGGCGAGCATCTTCTCGGGCGTGTCGGCGGCCTGGAAGAGGCCTTCCGTCGCCCGGTTCACGCCCTTGTCGGTCGCCTGCGCCGAGAGCGCGACGGCGACAAGCAGCGTGTAGGCACTGGTGTGGATGAGCTCGCCTTTCGGCTCGGGCTCGGCAGCGTGGAAGCGGCGAAAGATCTCCGAGATCGTCGCGTAGTCGAGCTGATCGGGCATGGGCCTCCAGGATCGGGGCGCGGCGGGCCCGCCGCTTTTGCACAGGATTCGGGTGTCTGTGTCTCCGGCAAACGGTTACTTTCCCGCTAATGGCACGGAAACACTGCTGCATGTGGAATAACAGGCGATGACCGAACTGCAACCCTATCATTACGGTGTCATGACCCGGGCGCTCGCCCAGATGGACGCCCATGCCCCGGAACAGCTCTCGCTCGAGGCGCTTGCCGCCGGGGTCGGCATGAGTGCGGCGCATTTCCAGCGTGTCTTCAGCCAGTGGGTCGGAGTGAGCCCCAAGCGCTACCAGCAGTATCTCGCACTCGACCATGCCAAGCGCCTGCTCGCCGAGCGGCACAGCGTGCTCGCGACCGCCCATGCCGCGGGGCTGTCGGGCTCGGGGCGGCTCCACGACCTGTTCCTGCGCTGGGAGGCGATGAGCCCGGGGGAATACGCCCGCGCGGGCGACGGGCTCGAGATCGCCTGGGGCCAATTCGAGACGCCCTTCGGGCCCGCGCTTGCCATGGGCACGGCGCGGGGTCTCTGCGGGCTCGCCTTCTCGGCCGAGACCGGCGAGGCGGCGGCGATGGCGGACATGCGCGCGCGCTGGCCGAAGGCAGGCTTCCGGGAGGATCGCGCGCGGCTCGCGCCCTGGGTCGCCGCGGCCTTCGGGGACGGCGGCGAGACGCGGATCCACATGATCGGCGCCCCCTTCCAGATCAAGGTCTGGGAGGCGCTCCTGCAGGTGCCGAGCGGGCATGTGACGACCTATTCCGACATTGCCACCGCCATCGGGCGGCCGCGCGCGGTGCGCGCCGTGGGCACGGCGGTGGGGCGCAATCCGGTGAGCTGGCTCATTCCCTGCCACCGCGCCCTGCGGAAATCGGGCGGGCTCGGCGGCTATCACTGGGGGTTGGGGGTGAAACGGGCGATGCTCGCCTGGGAATCCGCGCGGCTCGAGGGCACACGCGAGGCGGGATAGGCCCCGCGCGGAATTCCGCGCGAGGCGGCCGGGCCTCATGACGAAGGCGTGAAACCCGCAGCCGTGACGCTTTCTGCCGGCGCGCGGTGTATGATAAGGCGGATCCACAACAACAGCACGAACGAGGATCCGAGCAGTGTCCGGCAAACTCAATGCATTTTCCGCGCTCGGTGCAGCGGCGGCCCTTCTCTCCGCCTGCACCTATGCCGACGGCACCCGCAACAACACCGCGACCCAGGCGGTCGCCGGGACCGCGACCGGGGCGCTGATCGGCAATCTGGTCGGCGGCGACGAGCAGTCGACGATCATCGGCGGCGTCGTTGGCGGCATCGCGGGCACCGCCCTTGGCAGCCATCTCGACAACCAGCAGCGCGAGCTTCAGGCCGCGATCGGCGGCAGCGGCGCCGGCATCGTCAACACCGGCAACCAGCTCATCGTGAGCCTGCCCGAAGCGATCACCTTCGCGGTCGACAGCTCCGACGTGCGGCCCCAGATCCGCGACGACCTGATCGCGGTGTCGCGCAACCTGCAGAAATACCCCAACAGCACCGTTCAGGTGGTCGGGCACACCGACAACACCGGCTCGGCGAACTACAACCAGGGCCTGAGCGAGCGCCGCGCGCAGGCGGTCTCGAACATCCTGATTGCGAGCGGCACGCCCTCCTGGCGCGTCCAGTCCTTCGGCCGCGGCGCGAGCCAGCCGGTGGCCTCGAACGCAACGGCCGAGGGCCGGGCGGCGAACCGGCGGGTCGAGATCATCATCACGCCGGGCAGCTGAGGCGCGGCGCCGTCAGACCGGGCGGGCCTCCGGCAACCGGGGGCCCCGGCCGAAACGGGCCGAGAAGCTGGCGCAAGGGCGGCCCTGTGGCCGCCCTCGGGTCATTCCGGCATGTGCAGGACGGACGGGTTCAGCGACCCTGGGCGCAGGCCCGGCATTTCGGGGTGTGCGGCAGGACATCGAGACGCGCGTCGCTGATCGGATCGCCGCATTCGACGCAGATGCCGTAGGTGCCCTGCGCCATGCGGTCGAGGGCCGCACGGATCATGCGGATCTCGAGCTGCCCGGCCTCGCCGAGATCCTCGAGCACCTCCTCGTCCTCGCGTTCGGTGGCGCGTTCCTCGAAATCGCGGTTCACCGGCTCGTCGAGTTCGCTCGCGATCCGGTGCAACCGTCCCTCGAGCTCCTCAAGCCGGGTTTCGAGCAGTTTCCTGCGGTCGTCGGTGGCAATCATCTCGCGCCCCCCTTGTCATCCATTTTTCATGACTCGCGCATGGATCGCGCCGGCGGTCCATGATCCGTGTCAATTCCGGCACTTGCGTGCAGGACAGGATAAATGGCGGGCGGCCCGTCAGCGACGGGCGATGATCCAGACCGCATGGACGATGCCGGGGATGTAGCCGCAGAGCGTCAGCAGGATGTTGATCCAGAACTGGAGGCCGATCCCGACCTGGAGAAACACGCCGAGCGGCGGCAGCAGGATGGACAGAAGAATTCGCAGCAGATCCAATTTTCTCAACTCCTCGATGGGCAGACCACAGGAACGTTTGAGAAACGAGGTTGTTCCCCCCGCCCGGCGCAAGGGGGCCGCTCAGGGGATCGAGAAGATCTCGGCGGCGATCGCAGCGCCGCTGCCCTCGAGACGCCGCTCGGCCGGGCTGTCGTAGACGACGAGCCAGTCCTCCCCCCAGCGCACGAGGCCTTCGGGGTGATCGACCTTACCGCGATAGGGCAGATCGAGCGCATGGACGACCGCTTCCGGCGGATGGACGCCGCTCTTGCGCGCCGAGACGGCATCCTTCCAGCGCAGGACATGCGCCGGCCCGTCGCCGGCCATGGCGGGCCCCGCGAGCACGAGCAGGTCGTCGCCGTCGAAGGCGAGATCGCGCACGCCGAGGCCGCGCGTCGGCAGCAGGTGCGTCCGGTAGCGGCGCTTGCCGTCGATGCGCCGGGGCTTGAGGTGGCCGCTGCCGGTGATCTTGCAGTCGAGCTCGATCACCACCGCCATGCCGCCGATCACCGGCCCGCGCAGCCCGAGCCAGACGCGCAGCCCGCGGGCGGCGATCCCCTCGATGTCGAGGCCGTTCTCCTTGCAGGGGATGTCGAGAAACGGGCCGAGGATCGGATCGTCCCGCAGCCAGCGCTTGAGCTTGCTGTGCTTCTTCGAGAGCTTGAAATGTGCGGCGCGGTTCTCGCCCACTTCGGCGAGCGGCGCCATGCCACCGGAGCGGCGGGTGAGGGGAAAGCGGCCGAGGAACGCGCGGTTCGGGTCGCGCTTGATGTCCGTCATGCGGCGGAGCGCCTCGTCCGGCGCATGTCCGGAGACCTTGGGCTTGCCGCGCTTGAGCGAATGCGAGCCCACCACCCAGAGCCAGTTGCCGTCGCAATCGAGCCCCTCGATATCCATCTCGCCCCCCGGGCCGTCGGGGAGATCGATGAGCGCGCCGAAGGCGAAATGGCGGTGATTGCCCCAGTGGCCGTCGGCCTCGGTCAGGCGGTCCACCCCCGCGGTTTCGTCGCAGGAGAGGAACAGGCTGTCGCCTGCGCGCGCGGCGGCGGAGAGATCCTGGTGTATTGGATCATCAACGTGATCGATCGCCTTGTGATGCCGGAAGCGGAGGATCAGGCGGTCTTTCGGGTCGGGCACGGGCATTCGGTCTCCTGTGGGGCTTGGCGCACCGGCCCTCGTTCACTTGCTGCGGAGCCTTCATCGTGATGCGTGCGCCGAATCCCCCCGAGCCTAGCCCAAGCGAGGGCTGTTCCCAAACCCCGGAAGCGGAGGACGAGGCGCTGGTGATCTTCACCCCGTCGGGCCGCCGCGGCCGGGTGCCGCGCGGCACGCGCGTGCTCGATGCTGCGCGCCGCCTCGGGGTCGATCTCGATTCCGTCTGCGGCGGGCGGGGGATCTGCTCCAAATGCCAGGTCGCGCCGGCCTTCGGCGATTTCCCCAAGCACGGGCTCCGGTCGGCGGTGGATGCGCTCTCGGACTGGAATGCGGTCGAGGCGCGCTATGCCGAGAAGCGCGGGCTGGCGGCCGGCCGGCGGCTCGGCTGTCAGGCGCGGATCAAGGGCGATGTGGTCATCGACGTGCCGCCCGAGAGCCAGGTTCACCGCCAGGTGGTGCGCAAGCGCGCGGAAGCGCGCGCCATCGTCATGGATCCTGCCGTGCGGCCCTTCTATGTCGAGGTGGCCGAGCCCGACATGCACGAGCCCTCGGGTGATTTCGAGCGGCTCTGCCGGGCGCTCGAGGCGCAATGGGGGATCGGCGCGGTGGAGGCGAGCCTGCCGGTGCTCGCCCGGCTCCAGCCGGTGCTGCGGCAGGGCGGCTGGAGCATCACCTGCGTGATCCACCGGGAAGGCGAAACCGGCCCTGCCCGGCTGCTCGAGGTCTGGCCCGGCTTCCGCGAGGGCCCGCTGCTGGGGCTCGCGATCGATCTCGGTTCGACGACGATCGCCGGCCATCTCTGCGATCTCGCGACCGGCGAGGTGCTGGCCTCGGCCGGGCTCATGAACCCGCAGATCCGCTTCGGCGAGGATCTGATGAGCCGTGTGTCCTGGGCGATGATGAACCCCGGCGGTGCGGCGGAGATGACAAAGGCGGTGCGCGATGCGCTCGGGGCGCTGGCCCGCGCCGCCGCGGCGGAGGCGGGCGTGTCCGCGGACGCGATCTTCGAGGCGGTGATCGTCGGCAATCCGGTGATGCATCACCTGCTGCTCGGGATCGATCCGGTGGAGCTCGGCCAGGCGCCGTTCGCGCTCGCGGCGGCGGGCGCCCTGCGGTTCGGCGCGGCCGAGATCGGCCTCGGGCTGCATGCGGAGGCGCGCGTCTACGTGCTCCCCTGCATCGCGGGCCATGTCGGCGCCGATGCCGCGGCGGTGGCGCTCTCGGAAGCGCCGGACCGCTCGGACGAACTCATGCTCGTCGTCGATGTCGGCACGAATGCCGAGATCCTGCTCGGAGACCGCAGCCGCATTCTGGCCTGCTCCTCGCCGACCGGGCCCGCCTTCGAGGGCGCGCAGATCGCCTTCGGGCAGCGCGCGGCGCCGGGCGCCATCGAACGGGTGGCGATCGACCCGGTAACGAAGGTGCCGCGCTTCCGGGTGATCGGCTGCGAGCTCTGGTCCGACGCGCCGGGCTTTGCCGAAGCCGTCGGCGCCACCGGCATCACCGGGATCTGTGGCTCGGGCATCATCGAGGCGATCGCGGAAATGCGCATGGCCGGGCTCGTCGATGCGAGCGGTCTGATCGGTTCGGCCGAGCAGACCGGGTCGGAGCGCTCCGTGCCCGAGGGGCGGACTCATGCCTATCTGCTCCATGACGGCAGCGCCGCCGGCGGGCCCCGCATCCTGGTGACGCAGGGCGATGTTCGCGCCATCCAGCTTGCGAAATCCGCGCTTTACGCCGGAGCGCGGCTGCTCATGGACCGGATGGGGGTCGATGACGTGGCCCGTGTCGTGCTCGCGGGCGCCTTCGGCGCACATATCTCGCCGAAACATGCGATGGTGCTCGGCATGATACCGGACTGCGGGATCGGCCAGGTGAGCTCGGCGGGAAATGCGGCGGGCACCGGCGCGCGGATCGCGCTGCTCAATGCCGCCGCCCGGCACGAGGTCGAGGCGCTGGTGCGGCGGATCGAGAAGGTCGAAACCGCGATCGAGCCGCAGTTCCAGGCCCATTTCGTTGCCGCCAACGCCATGCCGCACGCGAGCGATGCCTTCGCCCGGCTCCGCGCCGCGGTGCCGCTCCCCGATGTCTCGTTCAACACCGGCGGAGCGCGCAGCGGCGAGGGCGGCGGGCGCCGGCGGCGGCGCGGCTGAAGCCGCGGCTAGGCCGCGAGATCGGGTGCGGCCGAACCGATGCGGGCACAGATCTCGCGGAGCGCCCGGCGGCTTTCGGGCGACCAGGGCGCGGCGCGGGAGGCGAAGAGCGTCGCCTGGCTCCTCAGCACGAGCCCGTCCTCGAGGATCTTCAGGTGGTTGTCCCGGAGCGTCGAGCCGGTCGAGGTGATGTCGGCCACGGCTTCGGCGGTGAGGTTCTTCACGCTGCCTTCGGTCGCACCCTGGCTGTCGACGAGCTGGTAATCCGCGATGTCGTGCTGGCGGAAGAACTCGCGCACGAGATGGTGATATTTCGTCGCGACCCGCAGCCGGTGGCCGTGGATCTGCCGGAAGGCGGCGGCGGCGGCATCGAGATCGGGCATCGAGGTCACATCGACCCAGAAGGCGGGCACGGCGATGATGAGATCGGCGTGGCCAAAGCCCATCTCCTCCATCTCGATCAGCCGCTCGGACCAGCGCGGGATCTCCTCATGGACGAGATCCTGGCCGGTGACGCCGAGATGGAGCCGCCCGGCGGCGAGCTCGCGGGGCACCTCGGCGGCGGAGAGCAGCACGAGCTCCACGCCCTCGAGGCTGACCGTGCCACGGTATTCGCGCCCGAGATCGCTGCGGGTGATGGTGATGCCGCGGGCGCCGAACCATTCGATGGTGGCCTCCTGCAGCCGGCCCTTGGAGGGCACACCGAGCTTGAGGGTCATTGCGGGGAGCCTCCGGTGAGGGCGAGCAGCGCCTCGGGGCGGATGATGCCGCCGACCGCGGGCATGCCCTGCCCCTGCCCCAGCACCTCGGTCAGCGCGTCATAGCGCCCGCCGCTGGCGATGGGGGGCAGGTCCGGGCGGCCCTCGGCGATCGCGCCGAAGACGAAGCCGTCGTAATACTCGAGCGTGGTGCGGCCGAAGCCCGCCTCAAAGGCAAGGGCCGCCGGGTCGATGCCGCGGGCGGCAAAGGCCGCGAGCCGGGCCTCGAACCGGTCGATCGCCGTGCCGAGGCCGGGCAGGTCGCGGGAAAAATCGCGCAAGGTCGCGAGCACCGAGGCACAGGTGCCGCGCACCGCCATCAGCGCCTCGAGCGCGCGCACCTTGCCCGGATCGAGCGGCGGCGTCACCGCCTCGGCGACCAGCCGCTCGACGCGGCCCATGACCTCCTCGGCGGTGCGCAGGCCGACCGGCGCACCGGCCTCGGCGATCATGGCATCGAGCGTGCCGGACTGCGCGGCTTCGATGAGCGCCGCGCGGCGAACCGTCATCTTGGCCTGATCGACGCCGAAGCGGTGGAGAAGCTCCTGGAAACGCGCCGGGCGCCAGAGATGGCGGCGAAGGGCGGCCCGGCGCGGCGCACTGGTCTCGAGCGCCTCGATCCCCGCGATCGCCAGCCCCATGTCGCCGGTGAGAAGCGAGACCGGCGCGCCCGCGAGCGCCTCGCCGATCAGCGCGAGCACCTCGGCATCTGCCTCGGCGGGGGCACCCTCGCCGAAGATCTCAAGCCCGGCCTGAAGGTATTCGCGCGGCCGGTCGGAGCCGAACTCCTGTCGCCGCCAGACCGGGCCGCAGTAGCTGTAGCGCGCGGGGTTCACGCCCTGCGCCATGTGGAGCCGCACGATCGGCACGGTGAAATCCGGGCGCAGCATCATCTCGGCGCGGTCGTCGCGGGTCACGAAGGCGCGCGCCCGGATGTCCTCGCCATAGAGGTCGAGCAGCACCTCGGCGGGCTGGAGCGCGGCGGGCTCCACCCGCGCGGCCCCGGTCTGGCCGAGAACCGAAAGGATGCGGGCGACCTCGGCCTCGAGCGCGGCGAGCCCCGCTCCGACGCGGGCGCCCTTCAGATAGGCCCTGTCAGCGACGACCATCTCAGCCCCCTGCCCGCGCCAGCATCGCGCGGACCTCCGCGACGAGATCGCCACGCGCGATCTCCATCTGAGCGGGCTGGGCCTGCCAGTCCTCTCGGGTCTCGATGTTGGCGGCGAGCCGCGCGCCGAGCGCGAGATCCTTGATCTGCACCACGCCGCGCGCCTTCTCGTCGCCCCCCTCGATCACCGCCACCGGGCAGGCGCGCGCATCGGCATACTTGAGCTGCTTGCCCATGTTGCCACCGCCGAGGAAGACCTCGGCGCGGATGCCGGCCGCGCGCAGCTCGGCGGCCATCGCCTGATACTCGGCCATGCGGTCGCGATCCATCACGGTGACAACCACGGGGCCCGCGGGCGCAGCCTCCGCCCGGCCCTTCGCGGCGAGCGCGGCCAGCAGCCGGTCGACGCCGATGGAGACGCCGGTCGCGGGCACCTTCTCGCCGGTGAAGCGGGTCACGAGATCGTCGTAGCGTCCGCCCCCCGCCACGGAGCCGAACTGGCGCTTGCGGCCCTTCTCGTCGAGGATCTCGAAGGTGAGCTCGGCCTCGAAGACCGGCCCGGTGTAATAGCCGAGGCCACGCACCACCGAAGGGTCGATAACCACATGGCCCGCGCCCGAGGCCGCCAGCATCTCGGCGATCGTCTCGAGCTCCTGCACCCCCTCGAGCCCGGTGGCCGAGCCGCCCACCAGCTCGCGGAGCCGCGCGCAGGTTCCCGCGCCATCCTCGGCACGGGCGTCCATGAAGCCGAGAATCACATCGGCCTGCGCCTCGCCAAGCTGCGCGCCTTCGGTGAAATCGCCGCTCTCGTCCTTGCGGCCCGCACCGAGCAGCGCGCGCACGCCGTCGAGCCCGAGCCGGTCGAGCTTGTCGATGGCGCGCATCACGATGCCGCGCCGGGCAGCGTCGCGCTCCGGGTCCGCCGGATCGAGCACGCCCGCGACCTCCATGACGCCGTTCAGCACCTTCCGGTTGTTCACGCGGATCAGGTAGTCGGCGCGCGCGATGCCGGCAGCCTCCAGCGCCTCGCCGAGCATGCCGCAGATCTCGGCATCCGCCGCCACGCTCGCGGCCCCGACGGTATCCGCATCGCACTGGTAGAACTGCCGGAACCGCCCCGGCCCCGGCTTCTCGTTGCGCCAGACCGGACCGACCGCATAGCGGCGATAGGGATTGGGCAGGTCGCGCCGGTGCTGGGCATAGACGCGCGCCAGCGGCGCGGTGAGATCATAGCGGAGCGCGAGCCAGCCCTCGTCGTCGTCTTCCCAGGCGAACACCCCTTCGTTGGGCCGGTCCACATCGGGAAGGAACTTGCCCAGCGCCTCGACCGTCTCGACGGCGGAGCTTTCGAGCGGGTCGAAACCGTGGGCATGATAGACTGCGGTCACGCGCGAGAGCATCTCGGCGCGGTTCGTTACCTCGGCGCCAAAATAGTCACGGAACCCGCGCGGGGTCTCGGCGCGCGGTCTGCGGGGTTTTGCTGCCTTGTTCTTCGCCATGGCCTCATCCGGGCTACGCAATTTGCGCGCCCTCGTAACCCGGATGCCGGGCGGGGGGCAAGGTCAGCCGAGGGTGAGCGACTTGAAGCCGCCGCGATGGAACAGCAGCGGCGGCACGTCGCGCTCGCAGAGCCGCAGCACCTCGCCGACGAGAATCACATGATCGCCCCCGTCATGGCAGGCGGCGGTGCGACACTCGAAGCGTGCGGCATATGTCGCAAGCAGCGGCGTGCCGCCTATACCTGTCTCGAGCTCCAGACCCTCGAAGTCGCGGCCAAGGGTCGCGAAGCGCAGGGCGAGAGGCTTTTCGCCCGCGGGCAGCACATGGATCGTGAAATATTCGGTGCCGGTGAAGCACTCGAAGCGGTCGGAGCCGCGCGCAAGCGACCAGAGCACGAGCGGCGGGTCGAGCGAGACGCTCGCGAAACTGTTGATGGTGATGCCGACGGGCCCGCGCGCGCCGTCGGCGGTCACGACGGCGACGCCGGTGGCGAAATGACCCAGCGCGTCGCGCAGCTCTCTCTGATCGAATTCGGGCATGCCCCGCCTCACTCCCCATCGGGCCCCTGAGCGCCCTACCTAGGCGCGGAAACGGGGTCTGTTCAAGCCGCCATGACGACCCGCGGCCGGACGGTGGCGCCGCCGCCTCAGCCCGGCAGCGCGCCCTCCCCCCGCCGTCGCGCGAGAAGCTGGCGCAGGAACGGCGGCGCGATGAGCGCGAGCCCGATGAGCGTCGCCGTCAGATCCGGCGCGATGAGCAGGAAGGCAGCCGCTCCGAGCAGCAGGCGCTCGAAGAGCCAGAGCGGTGCGAGCAGCCAGTTGGCAATTGCCGAGGAAAGCGCCCAGACCCCGAGCACGGCGCCCGCGAAGGCCAGCACGAAGGAGGACCAGGTAAACCCGTCGGTCACGAGCAGCAGCGAGGGCGAGAAGACGAAGACGAAGGGCACCAGAGCCTTGCCCATGCCGAGGCGGAACGCGGTGTTGCCGGCCTTGAAGGCGTTCGCCCCGGCGATCCCCGAGGCGGCATAGGCCGCGAGCGCCACTGGTGGCGTGATGTCGGCCAGCACCCCGTAATAGAAGACGAAGAAATGCGCGACGAGCGGCTGAACCCCGAGAAGGGCGAGAATGGGCGCCGCCACCGCGATCATGATGAGATAGTTCGCGGTCGTCGGGATGCCGCAGCCCATCAGGATGCAGACCACCGCCGTCATCATGAGGGTGAAGAGCAGCGTCAGCGTGGAGATGCCCATGAGCTCGAAGGGCAGGAAGCCGAGCGCGGCATGCACCGAGCTCGCCCAGTTCGCCGCGACCGAGGTCACCATGTAGGCGATCTTGAAGCCGACGCCGGTGAGGGTGACGACCCCGATGATGACGCCGACGAGCGCCGCAGCCGCCGTGACGGAGAGCGAGTATTTCGCGCCGACCACGAAGCCGTCCCAGAGCTCGCGCACGCTTTCGCGCGCCGCCGTTACCGGGTCGTGGCGCAGCAGGTTCTGGATCACCAGCACGAGGATGCAGGAGAGGATGCCGTAGAACGCCGCGAGGTAGGGCGTGCGGCCCGAGAGCAGGATCGCCACGAGCACGAAGAGCGGCAGCGTGGTGAGCCAGCCCGCCTTGAACACGGCCCAGGCCACCGGCAGCTCGTCCTTCGAGAGCCCGCGCAGGCCGCGGCGGCGCGCCTCGAGATGGACCTGCACCAGCACGCCGAAGAAATGCATGAAGGCCGGGACAAGGGCTGCTGTGAGGATCGTGGTGAGGGGCACCCCGAGGTATTCGATCATGAGGAAGGCGACCGCCCCCATCACCGGCGGCGTGATCTGGCCGCCGGTGGAGCTCGCCGCCTCGACTGCGGCGGCGAAGTGGCGGGGATAGCCGATGCGGATCATCGCCGGAATGGTCAGGGCGCCGGTCGTCACCGTATTGGCGATCGAGGAGCCCGAGATCGAGCCGAGAAGCGCCGAGGAAAGCACCGAGACCTTCGCAGGGCCGCCCGCATAGCGCCCCGCCACCGCCGAGGCGAGGTCGATGAAGAGCTGGCCGAGGCCAATGCGCGTCGCGAGCACCCCGAAGAGCACGAAATGGAAGACATAGGTCGAGATCACCCCGAGAGCCGTGCCGTAGATGCCCTGGCTGGTGAGGTAGAGATGATTGACGATCATCCGCCAGTCCGAGCCGGGATGGGTGAGCACGCCGGGCATCGACTGGCCGAACCGGGCATAGGCCAAGAAGAGGATCGCGATCACCGGCAGCGGCCAGCCCATGGCGCGCCGGGTCGCCTCGAGCAGGATCACGATGAGGATCGTGCCCATCACCACGTCGATCGGCAGCGGGTCCCCGACCCGGAAGGCGAGATCGTTGAAGATCCAGGGCACGTAGAGCGCCGAGACCGCGCCGGCGATGCCGAAAACCCAGTCGTAGAGCGGCAGGCCGAGCGGCGCGAGCGGGCCGGGCTTGGGCGTGCGTGCCCGCTCCCAGGCCGCGAAGGTCATGAAGATGAGCGCCAGCGTGAAGGCGAGATGGACGCCACGATGGAGCGTCGCCTGCGGAATGCCGAAGCCTGCGGTGTAGAAGTGGTAGCAGGAGAGGATGAAGAGCGCGGAGGCCGAAACCCAGTGCAGGAGCGGCGGCAATGGCCGGAAGCGCACCTCCGGGTCGAACTGTTCCTCGAGGGCCTTCATTTCGGCCTCGGTCAGACGCTCGCTGCGCTCGCTCTCCTGCGACATGCCGTCCCTCTCTGTCACCCCGGTGATCGGAAGCCCGGGGGCCGGGCTTCCGCAGCGTCGTTCCTGCGCGGTGCGGAAAGGCGCCGCCCTCCCCGGGCGACGCAGCCCGTCATTCGATCAGACCGGCCTCGCGGTAGTATTTCTCCGCGCCGGGATGGAGCGGGATGCCGATACCGTCGAGCGCGGTGTCGATCGTGATCTCCTTGCCCTTCTGGTGGCCCGCATCGAGCAGCTTGCGGGTGTTCTCGTTCCAGAGTGCCTTGGTGATCTCGTAGATGAGCTCCTCGGGCTGATCGGCGCTGGTGACCCACTGCGCCCCGACCGAGATCGTCGTCACGTCGCCATCGACGCCCTCGTAGGTGCCGCCGGGCACGGTGTTCTCGGCGAAGAAGCGGTATTCGTCGAGGACCGTGGCGGCTTCGGGGCCGGAAATCGGCACCAGCGTGATGTCGTCCTGGCTCGCAAGCTCGGCGATCGCGCCGGCCGGGAAGCCGCCGACGAAGAAGAAGGCATCCATCGCCCCGTCGCGCATGCGCTCGGCCGCCTGGTCGGGCTTGAGATAGGCGGGCTTGATGTCGTCCTCGGTCAGGCCATAGGCCTTGAGGATGATATGCGCATCGACGAGCGTGCCAGAGCCCGGCTCGTCGAGCGAGACGGTCTTGCCCCTGAGATCACCGACCGAGGTGATGCCGGAATCGGCCGAGGCCACGAGGTGGATCGTCTCGGGATAGAGGTTCGCAATGGCGCGGAGCTTCTCGACCGGTTCGCGGCCTTCCCAGATGCCGGTGCCGGTCTGGGCCCAGGTCGCGACGTCGGACTGCGAGAAGCCGCTTTCGAGCGAGCCCGAGGCGATGGCGTTCACGTTGGCGACCGAGCCGTTGGCCGAGAGCGCGGTGGCGATCAGGCCCGGCACGCCGCAGGAGCCGCCTTCGTCGCAGGGCCGCGAGCCCGGCGGGCTCGAGATCGCGTTGGCGATCAGGCCGCCGATGGGATAGTAGGTGCCGGCCGTGCCGCCGGTGCCGATGCGAAAGAACTGGGGTTGCTGGGCGACGGCCACGCCGGAGACCGCGAGCCCGGTCAGAAAGACTCCCGCCAGCGTGAAGTGTCGTCTGTTCATGTTGCGCCCCTTTCAAAGGTTCAGGCTTAAATCCGATTGGCCAAGACAAGCATGGGGGGCCGCATGGCGCAATCCACGCGGCCGTGAAGCCGGGCTTTCCGGACCAACATAGATGAAATGCCTCAAATCACGGCAGGTTCCGGTCCGGATCCGGCGGAAAGGATGCGAAAGCTCCAGGGCGCCAGCATCACTTTCGTATCAGGGCCGACCTCGAGCGCGGCGCCGGTCTCGAAATCCCGGTAGCGGCCGTGGTGCAGCGTCTCCTCGAACCCGACCTCCAGCGCCTCGGGCGAGAAGTTGAGCACGGCGAAGACCCGGTGTGCGGTGTTCGCCCGCACGAAGCTCAGCACCTTGCCCGGCGCGTCGTTCACCACCAGCACCATGCGCGCGCCCCAGGGCGCATTCCAGAGCGCGGTGTTTTCGGCATGGAGCGCGAAGAGCCGCTGGTAGAGATCGCCCACAGGGTGCGGACGCCATTCGATCGGATCGCGTTCGAAGAATTTCAGCCGCTTCTCGTTGCCCGCCTCCTGGCCGCTGTAGATCATCGGCATGCCCTCGCCCACCACCGAGAGCGCGATGGCGGGCATGAGCGCGGGGCCCATGGATTCGAACTGCGTGCCTTCCCAGGAATTCTTGTCGTGGTTCTCGATATGGGTCATGCGCTGCGCCTCGGAGGGCCAGCCGCATTCGTTCTGGGAGTAGTAGACGTAGAGCGCGAAGACATCCGCCTCGCCCTTGCCGATCTTGTGCAGGATGTCCCACCAGCTCCAGGCGTAGGTGGCATCGAAGGCCCCGGCGTGGAGATCGCGGGCCTCCCATTCGGCGAGCAGGAAGACGGGCTTGATCGCCTCGAGCTCGTGCCGGGCGTTCTCCCAGAAATCGACCGGGACGTAGCCCGCCACGTCGCAGCGGTAGCCGTCGATATCGGCCTCGCGCACCCAGTAGGTCATTGCCGCGGTCATGTATTCGCGCAAGGCGGCGCTGGAATAGTCGAGGTCGATGATGTCGTCCCAGTCCCACCAGGGCGTGGGGCGGAAATCGCCCTTCCAGTTGCGGGCATACCACTCGGGATGTTCGTCGCGGAGCGGGTTGTCCCAGGCGGTGTGGTTCGCGACCCAGTCGAGGATCACCCGCAAGCCGAGCCCGTGGGCGGTGCGGACGAAGGAGCGGAGCGCTTCGAGATCGCCGAACTCCGGATTGACGCCGTAATAGTCCTTCACCGCGTAGTAGCTGCCGAGGCTGCCCTTGCGGTGCATCTCGCCGATCGGGTGGATCGGCATGAGCCAGATGATCGTCGCGCCGAGCGCGCGGATCTGCGGAAGGCCCGCCTCGGCGGCGGCCAGCGTGCCTTCCGCCGAGAACTGCCGGATGTTGAGCTCGTAGACCACCGCGTTCTTCGTCCATTCGGGATGGGTGAGCCGGACGAAGGGCTTCGGGGTGTAGCGCGCCGCGGCAGCGGGCAGCACGGTGGCGGAGAGCGCGGCGAGGGCCGGAAGGTCGGAGAGCCAGTCGATCATGCGGGCGGGGTCCACTCCTTGGTTGGCGGCGGGGCCGAGCCTATGCGCCATGGCGGCGGGGCTCAACCATGGCGGGCGCGGAAGATGCGGGGGGTCTCCTGGCGGTGAAAGCGGGGCGTTTCACCGTGAAAATGTGGAAATGCCTTTGAAATCATTTGATTTTAGAGTCAACAAATCATGAATCGGCGCGGTTTCGCTCCCTGTGAGCCGATCTTCCCCAAGAAGCGGCTCCCTCGAAAACCGGCCTCCGCCGCCGCCGCGGGATCAGGCGCGGCGGGCGGAATAGAGGATGATGCGGGCCGGGAGGCGGGCGCCGTCGGGGGCGGCGAAGGGCGCGAGGCGGCGGCCGAGATCGGCGAGAATCGCGGCGCGATCGGCCTCGGTGCCCTCCTTCTCGCGCAGGATGCTCGGGATCGGGCCGACATTGCCGGCAAGGGCGAGGAGTGCGGGCAGGCCGCCGGGATGGTGGAGCGTGACCGTGCACGCCTCGCCCCGGCAGGCGACGAGACCGGCGGCCTCCATCAGCGCGCAGACGCGGGCGGTGTCGGCGAAGGCCATCGGGCCGGGGCCGTCGGGATCGGCCGGCGCGACCGGACCGAGCCGGGCGACGGCCGCGGCGCGGGGTTCGGAGAACCACGGATTGGCGGCGGCCTCGGCCCAGCCCGCGAAGACGATCCGGCCGCCGGGGCGGAGGCTCCGGGCGAGGTTGCGGAAGGCCGCGACCGTATCGTCGAAGAACATGAGCCCGAAGCGCGAGACCACCGCATCGAACGCGGCCTCGGGCAAGGGGTGGATCTGGGTGTCGCCGTGGAGGAAGCGGAGGTTCGCGATCCCGGCCTCTGCGCGGCGGGCCTCGGCAATGGCGAGGAGCGGCTCGGAAAAGTCGATGCCGGTGACCGAGCCGCCGGGCAGCAGCAGGGGTGCCAGCGCAAGGCAGGAGGCGCCCGCGCCGCAGCCCGCATCGAGGATCGCCTCACCGGGGCGGGGGGCGAGCGCCTCGAGGAGCGGGCCGGTGGTGGCGGCGTTGAGCGTGTCGAGCTCGCCGGCCTGACGCGCCCAGTTCTGCCCGCCGGGGCCGGTGTTCCAGAAGGTGTGCTGGCCGTCGTTGCGGGTGGTCATGGGAGCCGACCCTCCTTCTGCTGCGGGTGCCCGCGGACATGAAAAGGGCCGCACCTCGCGGCGCGGCCCAACCGGATCATCGGGGCGGAACGCTCCGCCGGGACGGAATCAGACCGATTCGTCGATCCAGCTCTTCAGGCTCGCCTTCGGAGCTGCGCCGGTCTTGTTGGAGACAAGCTCGCCGTCCTTGAACATGAAGAGCGCCGGGATGCCGCGCACGCCGAACTGGGCGGGCAGGCCCGGGTTTTCGTCCACATTGACCTTGGCGATCTTGATCTTGCCTTCATATTCCTCGGCAAGCTCTTCCAGAGCCGGGCCGATCATGCGGCAGGGGCCGCACCATTCGGCCCAGAAATCTACCAGTACGGGCACATCGGATTTGATGACCTCGTCCTGGAACGTGTTGTCGGTGACCTTGACCGTAGCCATGACGGACTCCTCGCGGGTTTCGAAGTTGGGCTCAACCTATGAACGCGGGGGGGTAGGGTCAAGATGGGCTCCGGCGGCAGGAGAGGCTTGTGGCGGCAGGGGCGCATTGCCCGGCATGGTGCAGATTTGCGTCGACTCCGTGCAGGATCGCGGTCAACACTCTGGCAATGCCAGAAAATCCGGCGCGCCTCCCGTGCCGGGCGCCGATGAGGATGTTCCCATGCCCCTGCCCCAGGCCTTCGCCGGCCGGTTGCGATTGCCTGCCGTCGCCGCGCCGATGTTTCTCGTCTCCGGCCCCGATCTGGTGGTTGAGACCTGCCGGGCCGGGGTGATCGGGACGTTTCCCGCCCTCAATCAGCGCACGAGCGACGGGCTCGCGGCCTGGATCGAGGAGATAGAGGCACGGCTTGCGGCGGCCGGGGACACGGCGGCCCCCTACGGCATCAACCTGATCGTGCACCGTTCCAACCCGCGGCTGCAGGCCGATCTCGAGATCGTGGTGGCGCGGCGGGTGCCGCTCGTCATCACCTCGCTCGGCGCGGCGCGCGAGGTGGTCGAGGCGGTGCATTCCTATGGCGGGCTGGTGTTTCACGACGTGATCTCGCGGCGCCATGCGGAGAAGGCCGCCGAAGCGGGTGTGGACGGGATCATCGCGGTGGCCGCCGGCGCGGGCGGGCACGCGGGCACGCTGAGCCCGTTTGCACTGGTGGCGGAGATCCGGGAGGTGTTTGCCGGCACGATCCTGCTCGGGGGCGCGATCTCGACGGGGGCGCATGTGGCCGCCGCCCGCGCGCTCGGGGCCGATCTCGCCTATCTCGGCACGCGCTTCATCGCAACGCGGGAGGCGATGGTGTCGGAGGCGCAGAAGCGCATGATCCTCGAGAGCCGGGCGCTCGACGTGATCTACACGCCCGACATCTCGGGGGTGAACGCGAACTTCCTGCGCCCGAGCATCCGCGCGGCGGGGCTCGATCCCGATGCGCTGCCGCCGCACCGGGTGCTCGACATGGCAAGCGAGGCGAAGGCCTGGAAGTCGATCTGGTCGGCGGGGCACGGGGTCGGGTCGATCTCCGACATTCCCGGGGCGGGCGCGCTCTGCGGGCGGTTGATCGCGGAATACCGCGCGGCGGTGGCGGCCCTGGCGGCGGAGCCCTTCGCGGCGGGCTGAGGCCGGCCGGCACCGGGATGCCTGTCTGGATCGCGATGCAGGCCGGAACGGTGCTGGTTGGGCGCTTTTGACAGACCAGAATCCTTGTCCGCATTGCGCTGCAAGGCGGAACGGCTCTGGTTCCACGTTTTTGACAGACCAGAATCCTTTGCCGCATGGCGCTGCTATGCGGAACGGTTCTGGTCTAGCCCCGTGCGACGAGGAGCGCGCCCGCGGCGATCATCGCGACGCCCGCCCAGGCGGCGGGGCTGAGGCGCTCGCCGAGGAAGGTGGCGGCGAAGAGCGCGACGAGGACGACGCTGAGCTTGTCGATCGGCGCGACGCGGGAGGCCTCGCCCGCCTGCAGCGCGCGGAAATAGCAGAGCCATGAGGCGCCGGTCGCGAGCCCCGAGAGGGTGAGGAAGAGCGCGGAGCCGCGCGGGAGCGTGCCGATTCCCTGCCAGCCGCCGGTGAGCGTGAGGACGAGCGCGAGCCAGGCGAGGATCACCGCGGTGCGCAGGAAAGTCGCGAGATCGGCGGGGATGCCCGCGACGCCTGCCTTGGCGAAGATCGCGGTCAGGGCGGCGAAGAGGGCCGAGAGCAGCGCCCAGACGAGCCAGGCCGGGATCACCGGGTGGTCTCCGCGGCACGGAGCCGGGCGCGGAGCTCGGCCGGGGTCACGCCTTCAGCGCGGAAGGCGCGCAGCGCGCGGGCGTCGTCGCGCTTGGCGAGCCGCCGGCCGCTGTCGTCGCGGATCAGGCGGTGGTGGTGCCAGACCGGGACGGGGAGGCCGAGCAGCGCCTGGAGCAGGCGGTGGAGCGGCGTTACCTCCCAGAGATCCTCGCCGCGCACGACATGGGTGATGCCCTGGGCGGCGTCATCGCTCACCACGGCAAGGTGATAGGCGACGGCGCCGAGCTCCTTGCGGCCGAGCACCGCATCGCCGATTTCCGCCTGCATCCGGGCGGGATCGAGCACGTGCCGCCCGCCGTGTGCCGGGCCGGTTTCCTCGAAGGCGAGGCCGGGCCCGGCGTGGGCCAGCGCGCGGGCGAGATCGAGGCGGATCGCATCGCCCGGGCGGCGGCTCGACATCGGGCGGCCGCGGCAGGTGCCGGGATAGACCGCCGCCCCTTCGGGCGGGCTGCCCGCGCCTTCCTGCGGCGCGGAGAGGGCCGCGCGGATGTCGGCCCGCGTGCAGGAGCAGGGATAGGTGAGGCCCATCGCGGCGAGCCGGTCGAGGGCGGCCCCGTAGCGGGGGAGGTGCTCGGACTGGCGCAGCACCGGTTCGGGCCAGGAGAGGCCGAGCCAGGCGAGATCCTCGCGGATCGCCGCCTCGTATTCGGGGCGCGCCCGCGTGCGGTCGATATCCTCGATGCGGAGCAGGAATTCGCCGCCCGCGGCCCCGGCCATCTCCCAGGCGGTGAGGGCGGAGAAGGCGTGGCCGAGGTGGAGCCAGCCGGTCGGCGACGGCGCGAAACGGGTGCGGAAGCCCGCCACCGGGGCGCTCAGGCCGGCGCGGGCGCCAGCGCGGCAGCGTCGCGCCAGGCGGCGAGATCGGCCTTGGCGCGGTCGGTATAGCCGCGGTAGCGCTCCTTGCGCCCGCGCCGGCCGCCACGCGCCTCCGGGAGCGGCGGGAAGAGGCCGAAGTTCACGTTCATCGGCTGGAAGGTCCGGGCCTCGGCACCGCCGGTGATGTGGTTGACGAGCGCGCCCATCGCGGTGGTGGGCGGCGGCGGCGGCAGATCGCGGCCGAGGCGCTCGGCGGCGGCCATGCGGCCCGCGAGCAGGCCCATCGCCGCACTCTCGACATAGCCCTCGACGCCGGTCACCTGGCCCGCGAAGCGCAGTGCCGGGCGGGCCCGGAGGCGCATCCGGTCGTCGAGCAGGCGCGGCGAATTGAGGAAGGTGTTGCGGTGGATGCCGCCGAGGCGGGCGAAGGCGGCGTTCTCGAGGCCCGGGATCATCCGGAAGACCTTGGCCTGCGCGCCGTATTTCATCTTGGTCTGGAAGCCCACGATGTTGAAGAGCGTGCCGAGCGCATTGTCGCGGCGGAGCTGCACCACGGCATGGGGCTTCACCTCCGGCGCATGCGGGTTGGTGAGGCCGACGGGCTTCAGCGGGCCGAAGCGCAGGGTCTCGCGGCCGCGTTCGGCCATGACCTCGATCGGCAGGCAGCCCTCGAAATAGGGCGTGTCGCGCTCCCAGTCCTTGAACTCGGTCTTCTCGGCGGCGAGCAACGCGTCGATGAAGGCTTCATACTGGGCGCGGTCCATCGGACAGTTGAGATAGGCCGTGCGCTCCGCCTCGGTCTCACCCTTGTCGTAGCGCGACTGGAACCAGGCCCGGCTGAGATCGACCGATTCGAAATGCACGATGGGCGCGATCGCATCGAAGAAGGCGAGGCCGTCCTCGCCGGTGAGGCCCTGCACGGCCTGCGCCAGCGCAGGGCTGGTGAGCGGGCCGGTGGCGACGATGACGCTGTCCCATTCCGCGGGCGGCAGGCCCGCGATCTCGCCGCGCTCGATCGTGATGAGCGGATGGGCGGCGAGACGTTCGGTGATCCAGCGGCTGAAGGGCTCGCGATCGACGGCGAGCGCGCCGCCTGCGGGCAGGGAATGGGCATCGGCCGAGGCCATGACGAGCCCGTCGAGCGCCCGCATCTCCCAGTGCAGCAGCCCGACGGCGTTCTGTTCGTCATCGTCGGAGCGGAAGGAGTTCGAGCACACCATCTCGGCCAGCCCGTCCGTCTGGTGGGCGAAGGTGCCGGTCTGGGGGCGCATCTCGTGCAGGATGACGGGCACGCCGAGGCTTGCCGCCTGCCAGGCGGCCTCCGAACCGGCCATGCCGCCGCCGATGACATGAATGGGGGCGATCTTCTCCATCCCGCGCATCTAGGCCAGCGCGGTGGAAATGGAAAGAGCGGCGTGCGCGGGATCCGCCCCAACACGCAACGCCACCGCGCAAGGACTAGAATGCGCCCTCGCCCCACGGCGGCAGGATGAAACACCAGGAGGCAGGCTCGGTATGAGACCGCAACAGACAGAATCGCATCCCGCGCGCCGCACCGGAGCGCTCGCACACGCATGTGCCCGCCGACGGCCGGCCTCCGCCGACGGCGCAGCACAGCCATATTCACCCGATTTCATTTCAAAATAGGCGAGACAATCGATGATCAACTGGATGCAGGGCTATCTGAAACGCGATGCGGCGCAAAGGCGGCGCGCGTTCATAATGGATGCGGCGATCGTCGGGCTCGGTGTTCTGCTGATCGTGGTGCTTGCGAATTTCTGGATCCGTCTCGGCGAGCTGCGCCAGGCCCAGGCGCGACTGCTCGAGCGCAACACCGAGCTGTTGAACCAGGTTGTCGATTTCGAGAGCGAGATCGGCTACGGCGGTTTCATCCACAATTTCAAGAACGCGATCCTGCGGCCCACCGAACTGCTCTATCTCCACTCGGCCGAGGCCAATCTCGCCAGTTCGTTCCGGACCCTCGACAACATCTCGCGGCTTTCGGCCTCGGCCGGTGCGCCCATCGATCTCCTGCCCACCCGCAACACGCTGGAACAGTATTCCACGGCGTTGCAGCTGCTGAAGGAGCTGGCGGGCAGCGGCAAGTCCTCCCCGGAACTCGACCGGCTGGTGCGGATCTATGACGGCGACGCGATCGAGAACCTCGCCCAGCTCGTCGCGTCGGTCCGGCGCGACCTGATCCTCCGCATCGAGAGCCTCAACGAGCAGATCGATCAGCTGAGCGACTGGTTCTCGCTCGTCGGCGCAGTGCTGATGACGCTGAGTATATTCATGCTGCGCAAGCGGCAAATGGACACGCAGGGCCTGCGCGGCGCGGCCGGGCGGCAGACAGCCTATCTGCTCGACCAGATCGACGAGGGCGTGATCGGTCTCTCACCCCGGCGCGAGGTGATCTTCCTCAATGCCGCGGCGCGGCGACTGCTCGGTCGGGCCGAGGCACTGCCGCCCTTCATCTGGCCGGAGGCGATCCAGATCATCCCGGCGGGCACGTCCGAAGAAGACCTCGAGATCCCGGACCTGCTGGAGTGCGCGATTTCGGGCGAGAACCTCTCCAACGTCCTCGCGCGGATCACCCGGCCGGGCGGCAACGGCACGCGGCTCGTGCGGTTCACCTGCCATGAGGTGACGGATGAACTGGCCCGCCCGATCGTCTCGGTCGTGGTCATCATGCGGGAGTCGAGCTATCTGCCCGAGTTCGACAATCTGGGCTCGCAGACCAGCCTCGGCTTCGCGCCGAGCTGAGCCCCCCCATCCGGCCCGCAGGGGGCCGGTGCGCGGGGCCGTCGCCCGGCTCTCCCCGGCGTCAGGCGGCGTTCTCGCGCTCGGCGGCCTGCCGCGCCCACATCCGGGCGTAGCGGCCGCGCCGGGCGAGCAGCGCCTCGTGGGTGCCTTCCTCGGCGACCTCGCCCCCTTCCAGCACGACGATCCGGTCGGCATCGACCACGGTGGAGAGGCGGTGGGCGATGGTGATGACGCTCCGCCCCTCGCCCATCCGGCGCAGGCTGTCCTGGATGTCGCGCTCGGTCTCCGTGTCGAGCGCGCTCGTCGCCTCGTCGAGCAGGAGGATCGGCGGATCCTTGAGCAGCGTGCGGGCGATCCCCACCCGCTGCTTCTCGCCGCCCGAGAGCTTGAGGCCGCGCTCGCCGACGACGGTGTCGTAGCCCTCCGGCAAGGAGCGGATGAAATCGTGGATCTGTGCCGCGCGCGCCGCCGCCTCGATCTGCTCGCGGCTCGCCCCGGGGCGGCCGTAGGCGATGTTGTAGCGGATGGTATCGTTGAAGAGCACGGTGTCCTGCGGGACCATGCCGATCTCGGCGCGCAGGCTCGTCTGGGTGACGTCGCGCAGGTCCTGGCCGTCGATGAGCACGGCTCCCTCCCGGACATCGTAGAAGCGGAAGAGCAGCCGCCCGATCGTGGATTTGCCCGAGCCCGAGGGCCCGACCACCGCAACCGTCTCGCCTGGCGCCACGGTGAGATTCAGCCCGCGAAGGATGCCGCGCTCGGTGTCGTAGGCGAAGCTCACGTCGCGGAACTCGATCCGGCCGCCGCTGACCGCGAGCGGGGCGGCGCCGGGGCGGTCCTCGATCTCGGCGGGCTGGCCGAGCAGGTCGAACATCGCCGCCATGTCGACGAGCGACTGGCGGATCTCGCGATAGACCGTGCCGAGGAAGTTGAGCGGCATGGTGATCTGGATCATGTAGGCGTTGACCATGACGAAATCGCCCACGGTGAGGCTGCCGGCCTGCACCCCGCGCGCCGCCATGACCATGACCGCGGCGAGGCCTGCGGTGATGAGCAGCGACTGGCCGAAGTTGAGCCAGGCGAGCGAGACGCCGGTCTTGACCGCCGCCGCCTCGTAGCCCGCCATCGACTCGTCGTAGCGCCGGACCTCGCGTTCCTCGGCGTTGAAATACTTCACCGTCTCGAAGTTCAGCAGGCTGTCGATGGCCTTCTGGTTGGCGTCCTGGTCACGCTCGTTCATCCGCCGGCGGATCTGCACCCGCCATTCGGTGACCTTGAAGGTGAACCAGACGTAGAGCGCGATGGTGACGGCGACCACCGCGAGATACCAGATATCGAAGACCCAGAAGAGGATGGCGCCGACAAGGGCGAGCTCGAGGATGAGCGGGATGATCGAGAACAGCAGGAAGCGCAGCAGGAAATCGACGCCCTTCACCCCGCGTTCGATGATGCGACTGAGCCCGCCGGTCTTGCGGGTGATGTGGTAGCGCAGGCTGAGCGCGTGGATGTGGCGGAAGGTCTCCATGGCGAGGAGCCGCAGCGCGCGCTGGCCGACGCGGGCGAAGATGCCGTCGCGGAGCTGGGCGAAGCCTACGCCCGCGAGCCGCATGAGGCCGTAGAAGACCGTGAGCGCGACGGGGCCGGCGACGAGGAGGAAGCCCGCCTGGGCGGCCGGATCCTCCGGCGCGAGCCCGTCGACGGCGGCCTTGAAGAAGAATGGGGTGGTGACGGTGGCGAGCTTGGAGACCACGAGCGCCGCCATTGCGAGCACGACGCGCAGCCGCACCTCCCGGTTGTCGGCGGGCCAGAGGTAGGGCGCAACCTTGCGAATGGTCCGCCATCCGGAACCGCGGGGTTCCGGCGGAAGCGTGTCGGTGCTGGGTGGCATGGGCTCAATTCGTCTCGTCGAGGCCCGGAATAGATAGAACCTGACCGGGATAGATCAAGTCCGGGTCGCGAATCAGCTCCTGATTCGCGGTGAAGATCTGGGCGTAGAGCACGCCCGAACCGTAATAGCTCCGCGCCAGCGTCCAGAGCGTGCCGCCCGGCTGGACGGTCGCGAGCACGCCCGGCTGCATGCCGGGCAGCGTACGGCCGGGGCGCGGGCGCGGGCCTTCGGGGAAATCGCGCTGGAAGGGCGTCTCGACGCGGCTCGCGACACGTCCGTCGGCGCCGACCTGGTCGATCCGCAGCCGGTAGAGCCCCTGGTCGATGTCGGCGAGGCGCAGCACCCAGCGGCCGTTGCCGCCGACATCGCCCTGCTGCACAAGGCGGTTGTCGACATAGACCCGAAGCCCGGTGCCCCTGGGCCCTGCGCCCTGCAGCTCGATCTCGCCCGACTGGGTGTAGGAGATCGAGCCGAGCGAGACCTGATCGGTGTCGATGGGCGCGGCCATTGCCGCGGGGCGCGCGACGGGCAGGACATCGACGGAGCCGGGTCTGAGGATCGCGGTGGCGGCGACGGAGGGTGCGGGCGCCTGTGCGGCGGGGGCATCCCCGGCGGCGGGCGGCGCGGCCGCGGTGCTGGAGGCGTCGGGCAGCAGCATCACCACCTCGTCGGAGGCGGTGCGGGTGCCGTCGGCGGTTTCGGCATCCATGGTGAGCGCCTGAGCGCCGCGGGCCGGGTCGGCCCGGAAGATCGCGACGAAACTGCCGTCGTCATCGGCCTCGACCGCCGCGAGCGGCATGCCATCGGCATAGATGGTGACCTTGGCATCGGGGCGCGCGGTGCCCGCGACCACCGCCGAACCATCGGGCTCGACGCGCACGATGTCGAAGGCGGGGCCGGATGCGGGCGGGCGGGCAGCGGCGGGCTCGAAGCCCTCGGCCTGCGGCGCCGCGGACCCGGCGTCCGCGAGCTCTCCGGGGCCTGCGCCCGGCGCGGCATCGGCCAGCGGCGCCCCGGTCTCGGCGTCCAGCTCCGGCACCTGAGGCACAAGAGGTTCCGGCCGAGTCGCGTAGATGAGGAGCAGAAGAATCGCCGCCGAGACCGCCCCGGCCGCGAGCTTCCTGCGAGTCCTGGATTCCGTTTTTTCTTCCATAGGTTGCATCCTCCATCCGCTCCGGGCGGGGCGCCCTGTCCGTGCGATCCGGGCTCGCCGTGGGGACGGCAACCTGCTAGCACGTGTGCAGGATTGGCAGGCAATTGTCTTAAAAGTCTCGAAACACAGGATAATGTGATCAGGTGAATCTGTCCATGCAGCCCGAATCAGTGAAATCCGTCTGTGTCTTCTGTGGCTCACGTACCGGCACGAACCCCGCCCATGCCGAAGCGGCGACCGCGCTCGGCACGGCACTGGCCGAGGCGGGCCACCGGCTGGTCTACGGCGCGGGAGACGTGGGCCTCATGGGGGCGGTCGCGCGCGCGGCCCAGGCAGCGGGCGGCACGACCTTCGGCGTGATCCCGGTGCATCTCATGCGGCGCGAGGTCGGCAAGCGCGACCTCTCTACCTTCATCGTCACGGAGACGATGCACGAGCGCAAGAAGGTCATGTTCATGAACGCCGATGCGATCGTGACGCTGCCCGGGGGGCCGGGCTCGCTCGACGAGCTCTTCGAGGTGCTGACCTGGCGCCAGCTCGGGCTGCACCAGAAGCCGGTCTATCTGCTCAATTGCGACGGCTACTGGGACCCGCTGCTGGCGCTGCTGCGCCATGTCGTCGATCAGGGCTTTGCCGAACCGGAGTTCCTTGCGTTTCTCACCCCGGTCGACAGCGTGGCCTCGCTGATGGCGAGCCTGCGCGAAGCCCTTTCCTGACGCAGGCTCTCGGCGGCATAGAGCAGCAGCGCGGTCCAGATCATCGGAAAGGCGATGGCGTGCCAGCGGGTGAAGGGCTCGCCGAAGACCGCCACAGCGACGGCGAACTGGAGCGTCGGATTGAGATACTGGACGAGGCCGAGGGTCGAGTATTTCACCCGCTGCGCAGCGTAGGACATGAGGTTGAGCGGCAGCGCGGTGATGATGCCAGATCCCACGAGGAGCAGCGAGACCTGCCAGTCATGGCCGAACCAGCCCGCCTGGGCCGCGGTTCCCGGCCCCGTCCAGCCCGCGAAGGTGGCACCCGCGAGCCAGACGAGCGCGGCAGGCAGAAGCACCGCGGTTTCGGCAAAGACGGAGATGACCGGGCCGGTACGGGTCCGCTTCTTGAGCAGGCCATAGGTGGCGAAGGTTCCGGCGAGGATGAGCGCGATCCAGGGCGGCGCGTGGAGGCCGATGGTAAGCACCAGCACCGCCGCAGCCACAAGGGCGAGCGCCGCCGCCTGACCGCGTGAGAACCGCTCGCCGAAGGTCAGGGCGCCGAGCGTGACCGCCACCAGCGGGAAGATGTAGTAGCCGAGGCTCGCCTCGAGCGCCAGGCCGCCCTGAATCGAATAGATGAAGAGAAACCAGTTCGCGCCGATCGAGAGCGCCGCCCAGACGAGCAGGCGCAGCGTCCGGCGGTGGCCGAGCACCTCGGCCACCTCCGCCCCCCTGCCCCGCACGAGGATCAGCGCGCCGAAGAAGACCGCGCTCCAGAGGATGCGATGGCTGAGCACCTCGAGCGCCGGAACCTCGGCGAGCAGCTTGTAATACATCCCCGACAGGCCCCAGGCCGCCGCGGCGGCGGTCATTGCAAGCAGCCCCTTGAACGCATCCGTCATCGCTCACCTCCGGCCCTGAGGCCCACGTCCCGAAGCGCGGCGCCGCGCCCGATCCCGGACCGGACAGTCCGGACTGGGCCTTCATCCGGGTGGCGCATTCCGACCGCCATCACAAGGACGGAATGCCGCGTGAGAGGCTCGGTCGGATCAACACTTAACAACTCACAGTTGATTGTTTTCGGCGCGGCCTGTAGCTTGTTGCGACGATTGTGCTCCGATGAATGCGCCTGATCTTTTGAAAAGTCATTTTTTCCGTTTTCGTATCCTCGTCGTGGGAGCGCTTGCCGCCATGGTTCTCAACAGATTTTCACTTCCCCAGGGGTTGCGCGGCGACGCCCATCTTCGGCATGGCGCCGCGCCCGGGCGCGACCCGCTCGGCGTCCTGGCCGGCCCGATGCCGGCAGGGGAGCCCCGCATAGGAATTCCCTACCGTGGCCCCTTGCCGTCGCTTCGGTTCGTCGCCGGCGCGATCGTGCTGCTTCTCGGAATTGCGGGGGTGATGGGGCAATCGACCGGCGATACCTGGCTTGCCCAGGGCCGCGCGAGCTGGATCCCGCTCGATCCGCTCAACGCCTATGTGCTGATGCTGCTGGGTGGTCTGCTCATGCTCTCGTGGATACCCGCCGCGCGCACCGCCTGCTGGATCCTGCCGATCACGACCGGGATCGCAGCCCTGCTGCAATACGCTCTCATCCAGCCGCTGGTGAGCCCGCACGAGCCCGCGATGGAAGGCAGCGCCGTGCTGATCCTCTGTCCGAGCTCGGCAGCCATGCTCATCCTCGTCGCCAGCAGCATTCTGGTCGCAGCTCCCGCCCCGCTGCTCGCGCTGGCGATCGACGGCATCATCCTCGGCTTTGCCGGCACAACGCTCGCCGGATATGTCCTCAACCACCCCCCGCTCTTCCTGTCACCGTTCCTCGGCGGCATCTCCTTCCCGGAAGCCATCGCCTTCAGCGTCATCGGGGTGTTCTTCCTCGCCGCGGACCGGGAGATTGCGAGCATGTCGGCGGCCGCCCGGGGGCAGCCGCCCAGCCGCCGCACCGCGATCGGGCTCACGGCCTTCGCCCTCACCGCGGGCCTGCGCATCGCCATCACGCCCGCGGAGGCCGGCGCGCACGACCCGAGCGTGTCCGCCCTCGCCCTCGGCGCCGCGGGGCTTGCCGTCGGGTTTGCCGCCGCCGGCATCGTCCTGCCGCTGCTCTTCCGCCGGGGCGTTCTGAAGGTATCGGGGGCCCAGGCCGCGCCGAAGCTGCAGCAGGATCTCTCGCGCGCGACGGAGCTGCTCAACACGGCCCATGACGATTATGCCCAGCTTGCGCATGCGCTTGGCGAGGACATGCGGCTCTTTGCCATTCGCCTGCGCCACAGCGCGCTCCAGCTCAGCGAGCTGCTCAGCGTCGAACGCACCGGAGAGGCGCGGGAGACGGCCGAGGAGATCCTCTCCGAGGCGCGCGCCCTCTCGCAGCTGCTCGCGAGCCTCGGGCAGCCCGACACGCTCCGGCCCCGGTCGCTCGACATCGAGACGCTGGACTTCCGCGACGTGCTGGAGGCGAGCATCGCCCAGGGCGGTTTCCGCAACGGACCCCGTCAGCCGGCGATTCTCAGGGAGCAGGCGCACGGCCGGATCCGGGGCGACCGGTTCCTGCTGACCTGCGCCGTCGAGCGCCTGCTGGCCCGCGCCATGGCGCGCTCCGCCGATGCGACCCCGATCATCAGCGTGCGCCTCATCGCCGAGGACGAGATGCAGGAGATCCGGATCTCCTGCGGTGGCATCCCGCCGGCGGGCGAAGCCCAGACGCCGGTGCCCATCCGCCCTTCGACCCAGTTCGTCGATCGGGTGGCGCGCTGGCATGGCGGTTATCTGAGCGTGACGATCGAGGGCCGCGTCCAGACCTGGATCCTGCACCTTCCGGGCAGTGCCCGTATGGCTGGCTGAAAGATGGCGGGCTGAAAATGCAGAACCCGGCCGCAGGGGCCGGGTCCGATCCTGTCTGTCCTGTGCCTTGCGGCGGGGCCGCGGCGCGGACGGGCAGCCTCGCGTGCCTCAGAGCTGCGAGGCGACGTATTCCCAGTTCACCAGCTTGTCGAGGAAGTTGGTGAGATAGGCCGGGCGCTTGTTGCGGAAGTCGATGTAGTAGGAATGCTCCCACACGTCGCAGCCGAGCAGGGCCTTCTGGCCGAAGCAAAGCGGGTTCACGCCGTTCTCGGTCTTGGTGACCTTGAGGCCGCCATCGCTCTCTGCGACGAGCCAGGCCCAGCCCGAGCCGAACTGGCCGGCGCCGGCGGCGGAGAAGTCGGACTTGAACTGGTCGACGGAGCCGAAGCACTCGGTCAGCCGCGCTTCGAGATCGCCCGGCATCTTCTTCTCGCCCGGGCCCATCATCTTCCAGAACTGGGTGTGGTTCCAATGCTGGGAGGCGTTGTTGAAGATGCCCGACTGGGCCACCGCATCGGCGGAATAGGTGCCGGTGATGATGTCCTCGACCGACTTGCCTTCCCACTCGGTGCCGGCAATCAGCTTGTTGCCGTTGTCGACATAGGCCTTGTGGTGGATGTCGTGGTGGTACTCGAGCGTTTCCTTCGACATGCCGAGATCGGCAAGCGCGTCATGGGCATAGGGAAGGTCGGGAAGTTCAAAAGGCATTTATATCCCCTCTGTCTGTTGGGCCGCGCCCCATCGGGAAGCATTCTGGCAACGGCCGGTTATCGCCTTATAGGCGCTCCCGTTCCAAGGCAAAACCCCTCGGCTGCGGGGAAGTTCCTTACTCAGGGAGCAGCGCGTTCACGGCCTCGCGAGCGGGTCAGACCGGGACGAGCGCGGCCGCGACGCGGCGGCCCTCGGCCAGGAGCACGTTGTAGGTCCGGCAGGCGGAGGGCGTGACCATGAACTCGACGCCGATGCCCGCCGCCTCGAGGCGGGTGCGCTCGGCGAGGAAATCCGCTCCGGGCTGCACGAGGGTCGCGCCGAGGCCGACGAGCAGGACGTCGATCTCGGCCGCGCGGTCCGCGAAGATCGAGAGATCGTGGAGCCCGGCCCAGGCCATAAGGCCGCCGGGCAGTACCGCAAGCGGCCCGCGGTGCACCTCGCCCGCGATGCGGAAGGCGCCGGGCCCGTAGCCGTCGATCGGCCGTGCGCCGTCCCGGAACGTCATCTCGACGGTCTGCATTGCTGTCCTCCCTCGCAAGGTCGCGGGGCGCGGCGCCCCGGTCGGAGCCGGGGCGCGCGGCAGGGACGCGCTCAGGCGTCCACGTTGGCGAACTTGGTACCTGCCGCGCCGCCGCCCGGCTTGCTCCAGTCCCGCTTGACGCCGAGCCGCAGCACGATGGCGCTCGCGACCCAGATCGAGGAATAGGTGCCGCTCAGCACCCCGAAGATCACCGCGAAGGCAAAGCCCCAGGTGACCGGGCCACCGAGCAGAAGCAGGGCAACGAGCGCGATGAGCGTCGTGCCGGAGGTGAGCACCGTGCGGCTGAGCGTCTCGTTGAGCGCGAGGTTCATCACGTCCTTGAGCGGCTTGGTCTTGTATTTGCGCAGGTTCTCGCGGACGCGGTCGAAGACCACCACCGTGTCGTTGATCGAGTAGCCGATGATCGTGAGGATCGCGGCGACGATCTGGAGGTTGAACTCGAACTGCAGGAGCGAAAAGATCCCGACCGTCACGATGGCATCGTGAATGAGCGAGATCGCCGCCCCCACCGCGAACTGCCACTCGAAGCGCAGCCAGATGTAGAACATGATGGCGACCACCGCGAGCGCGACCGCGATGACGCCGGTCTGCACCAGCTCGCCCGAGACCTTGCCGCCGACACTGTCGACCTGGAGATACTGGACGCCCGGATAGGCAGCATCGAGCGCGCCGCGCACGGTGGCAACGACCTGCGACTGGTCGGCCTCGCCGTTCGAGCCGATGCGCATCAGCACGACCTGGCCGCCATGGCCGCCCGAAGCCTCGGTGACGGCGACCGCGCCGAGATCGAGGCCATTCAGCAGCGTGCGATAGTCGCCGATTTCGTGGGTTTCGGGAAACTCGGCGAGGATCAGCGAGCCGCCGAGGAAATCGACGCCGAAGTTGAGCCCCCGCACCGGCAGCAGGATCAGGGTGCCGATCACGCCGATGATCGATACGGCGAGCCAGAAGCGCATCGGGCGGAAGAAATCGAGATTGGTCTCCTCGGGGACCAGGCGCAGGCGCATCATGATCTATCGTCTCCCGCTGGCGGAGGGGCGCGCGGGCCCGCAGCGCGTTGCCGTGCTCGTCGTTGCCTTGGTCATCGTCATAGCGCGAGCACCTTCGGGCGCCGCCGGTCGAACCAGCCCGTGATCATCATGCGGGTGACGAAGACGGCGGTAAAGACCGAGCAGAGGAGGCCGAGGGCCAGCGTCACGCCGAAGCCGCGGACAGGACCGGCGCCGATCGCATAGAGGATCACCGCGACGATGAGCGTGGTGAGGTTGCCGTCGAGGATCGAGGAGAAGGCTTTCTCGAAGCCGAGCTCGATTGCCCGTGCGGGCCCCCGCCCGGACCTCGCTTCCTCGCGGATGCGTTCGAAGATCAGCACGTTGGCGTCCACCGCCATGCCGATCGTGAGCACGAGGCCCGCGATGCCCGGCATGGTGAGCGTGGCGCCGAGCAGGGTCATGAGCGCGAGGATCAGCACGATGTTGGTGACGAGCGCGATCGAGGCGAAGACCCCGAAGAGCCCGTAACTCGCGATGATGAAGGCGATGATGGCGACGGCGGCGACCGCCGCGGCGATCTCGCCCGACTCGATCGAGTCGCGCCCGAGCTCCGGGCCGACCGTGCGCTGCTCGAGCACCTTGATCTCGGCGGGAAGCGCACCGGCGCGCAGCAGCACCGCGAGGCGGTTCGATTCCTCGGGCGAGAAATTGCCGGTGATGATCCCCGATCCACCCGCGATATGGGTCTGGATGACCGGCGCGGAGATCACCTCGCCGTCGAGCACGATCGCGAAGGGTTCACCGATATGATCGGCCGTGAAGCGGCCGAAGGCGGCGCCGCCGCTGGCGTTGAAGCGGAAGCTCACCGCCGGGCGGCCGTTCTGGTCGAAGCTTGGCTGGGCATCGACGAGCTGCTCGCCGGTGACCACTGCGCGACGTTCGAGCACGTAGTAGAGCCCGTCGGTGTCCATCGCCGGATAGAGCACCTCGTCGAGGCCGGGTTCGGTGTCGGGGTTATCGGTGCGCGAGACGACGGCATGGAAGGACAGCCGCGCCGTCTGGCCGATGACCTTCAGGAGCTCCTCGGCGGAGCCGATGCCGGGGACCTGGACAAGGATGCGGTCGCTGCCCTGGCGCTGGATCGTCGGTTCCCGCGTGCCGGTCTCGTCGACGCGGCGGCGGATGATCTCGAGGCTCTGCTGGAGCGTGCGTTCGTCGATCGCGGCGCGCTCGGCGTCCGAAAGGGTCACGACGATGCGGTCCCCGTCGGCATTCGCCTCGAAATCGCGCGAGCCGGCGCCGGTGAAGGAGAGCACCGGCTGCGAGGCCGCGCGCACCGCGTCGAGCGCCGCGCTCATCGCCTGCGGGTTGCCGATGCGGATCTCCAGCTCGTCGGGCTTGCTCTCGAGCCGGCGCACGGTGCCGATCTCGTCGCGCTTGTCGCGCAGCGCGTCGCGCAGGACGGGCCAGAGGCTCTCCATGCGCTCGGCATAGACGTCCGAGGTCTGGACCTCGACGAGCACATGCGCGCCGCCCCGAAGGTCGAGCCCAAGATTGACGAGACCCGAGGGCAGATAGGAGGGCCAGGCGGCCGCATCCGCCTCGAGTTCGGGCGTGGGCTGGGCCCCCTGCTCGAGCGCGAGCCGGGCGTCATTGGCGCGCTCGACCCGGTTGTAGAACAGGTTCGGAAAGGCGGTGGCGAGGCCGGCCAGGCAGACGAGAAGAATGGCCAGTCGCTTCCAGAGCGGGAATTGCAGCATCAAGGGGTCCTATTCCCAGCGCAGGGCGCCCGGATCCGGCGCCCCGCGACACGGCGCGCGTCAGCCCTCGGCGGGCTCGGTCTTGCTCAGAACCTGGCTGATCGTCGGCCGCACGACCTTGACCTTCACGTTGGGCGCGATCTCGAGCTCGACCTCGTTGTCGGCGACCTTGGTCACCTTGCCGATGAGGCCGCCCGAGGTGACGACCTGGTCGCCGCGGCGCAGGGCCGCAACCATGGCCTTGTGCTCCTTCACCTTCTTCTGCTGCGGGCGGATCATCAGGAAATACATGATGACGAAGATGAGCAGGATCGGCACGAAGCTGATCAGTCCTCCGGCGCCGGCGGGCGCCCCCGCGGCTTGCGCAAATGCAGGTGTTGCGAACATGAATGGCCCTTCCGCTTGTCGCGGGGCCGGGGCCCCGTCTGGTTCCAGTTCGGGCCGCCCTCGCCGCCCGCAAAATCGCGCGGACACTACCGTCCGCCTCTGCCAATGGCAAGGCACGGCGGCCCGGGCGCTCTTGCGCCATGCGAGGGCCCGGGATCGCCACGTTTCCGCCTGCATCCGCAGGTTTTTCCGATCGGGTGTGATGGCCGTCACAGTGGCTCTCCGGTACGGCGCGGTAAAGTTTCTGTTCAAATACCGGTTTCGAGGTATCAGGACGGCCGATGACGCAACTGCAGGGACCAGCTGGAGAGGCGGTCGCGCGGGGAACACCCCCCGGCGCACTCTTCTGGCCCGTGGGCGCGATCGAGGCCGAGGCGATCGAGGGTGTCGCAAGCCGGCTGCGCGGGCCACGGGATCTGCTCTGCATCCTCCGCAACACCACCGAGTATGACATCGAGGTTGACTGGCATCTCGGCCATGGCCGCTACGAGGGGCGCGCGGGTGACATCGTGCTTCCCGCCCGCGGGCTTGCTGCCACGCGCCCGGCCGCGCTCTACGCCCCCGGCTTTGCCGCCGGGGATGGGGGGTGCAATGTCGTGCTGGTCATTTCGCCGCGCCGGACCGGCTGCCGCATGGAGCGGCGCTTCGGCCTGCTGGTGGCAACCCCGCCGGGACCGGACGGCGCCGCGGATCACCTGGGCTTCAGCCCGCTCGATCCGGCGACCGTCGAGCCCAAACGCGCGCTCTTCGCGCTCAATGCGGTGACCGAGCGCCACCGGCGCGCGGCCGGTGTCTTCAGCGCGCGCCTCGGCCCCTCCTGCCGCATGATCGCGGTGCTCGAGGGGCTCGCGCCCGTCCGCTGCTGGGTGCATTTCCTGCCCTGAGGCAGGCGGCCTCCGGCGTCAGGCGCTCTCGCGGATGAAGGTCCCTGCCTGAAGGTCGCGCATGGCGCGGATCAGCTCCTCGCGGGTGTTCATCACGATCGGGCCGTGCCAGGCCACCGGCTCCTGCAGCGGACGGCCCGTCACCAGCAGGAAGCGCATGCCCTCGGGCCCGGCCTCGACGCGCACCGAATCGCCGGTGTCGAAGCGCACCAGGGTGCGGTTGCCGGTCAGGTCACGGATGTTGAGCTCCTCGCCCCGGAACTCCTTTTCCACCCGCACGCCAACGGGGTTCGAGGCATCGCGGAACCGGCCCGAGCCTGCGAAGACATAGGCGAAGGCGCTGGCGTAGGTATCGACCGGCAGGGTCTTCACCACATTGGGTGGCACCGAGACGTCGATATACATCGGCTCGGCCGCGATCCCGTCCACCGGCCCCGTCTTGCCCCAGAAGCTGCCCACGACGATGCGCACGCGGGTGCCGTCATCGTCGATGATCTCGGGAATGTCGCCGCCCTGGATGTCCTGGTAGCGCGGGCGGGTCATCTTGAGCGAGGAAGGCAGGTTCGCCCAGAGCTGGAAGCCGTGCATCTGGCCCTTCGCGTTTCCGCGCGGCATTTCCTGGTGCATGATGCCCGAGCCCGCGGTCATCCACTGGACCGAGCCCGCCCCGAGCAGGCCACGATTGCCGAGGCTGTCGGAATGCTCCACCTCGCCCTCGAGCACATAGGTTATGGTCTCGATGCCGCGATGCGGATGCCAGGGAAACCCGGCCCTGTAGCGGGCAGGATCGTCATTGCGGAAATCGTCGAGGAGCAGGAACGGATCGCTCTCCGCCGGATCGCCGAATCCGAAGACCCGGTGCAGGTGCACGCCCGCCCCTTCCGTGGTCGGCATGGCGCGGCTTTCGCTCTTCACGGCTCTGAAAGACATGTCGCATCTCCCGTCATTTGCTTGCCGCAAAGATAACCCCGGCCACTCCGGAGACAACGAGCCCGCAACTCGACAGATTGTTTCCAATCAAACGCCACCACACGCCGAGCATTCGGAATTTGGAAACCCTTTGCGCGGAGACCTTGGGGCCTGAGCACCAGCAGAACGCGAGGACCGGGCCATGACGGGCAAGCCGCAATCGATCGACCGCACGCTGTCCCGGGCGAAAACGCACGCGCGGAAGGGCGATCTCGCCGAGGCCGAGGCACTCTATCGCGACGTGCTGGCGCGCTTTCCGCAGAACCAGCGCGCGCTCAGCGGCCTGCGCGAGATCACCAGCGAGGTGCTCGACCACAAACGCAGCGCGCTGAAGCGCCGGGCCCGGCCCACCGCCGAGGGGCCCGATCCGGCGCGCTCGGCCTGCATCCGCGGCCAGAAGCTGCTCGCGGGCGGCGACGCGGCGGGGGCGGAGGCGGCCTATGCCGAAGCCATCGCCGCGGATCCCGCCTGCGCCGAGGCCCATGGCGGGCGGAGCGCGGCGCTGCGCCAGCTCGGCCGCACCGCCGAGGCCGCGGATTGCGCGCGCCAGGCGATCCTCCTCAAGCCCTCCCTGCCAATGGCTCATGTCAATCTCGGCTGCGCGCTTGTCGCGCTCGACCAGCCGCAGGACGCGCTCACTTCCTTCGCCGCGGCGATGAAGCTCAACCCGGACTACGCCGAGACCTATGTGAACACCGCCGAGGCGCTGATGATGCTCGGCAAGCACGAAGAGGCGCTCTCGAGCTATGACATCGCGCTGAAGCTCAGCCCGGAGGCGCCGGAGATTCACAACAAGCTCGGCGCCGCCCTCTATGCGATGGGCCGGCATGCCGAGGCGCTCGTGGCGCTCGAGGCCGCCCGGAGCCGCGCGCCGGAGGCCTCGGCCGTCCAGAACAACATCGGGGCAGTGCTGGGGGCGATGGGCGATCGCAAGTCCGCCGCCGGGCATTTCGCCCGCGCCATCGCGCTCAGACCCGACTACGCGGAGGCCCATTTCAATCTCTGCAATCACCGCAAGCACGAGGCAAACGATCCGCATCTCGACGAGATGCGGGCGCTGCTCGCGCGCAAGGACCTGCCCGCCCTCGACCGCATCTTCCTCGACTTCGGTCTCGGCAAGGCGCTCGAGGACGCAGGGCTCTGGGAGGAAAGCTTCGCGCGCTACCAGGAAGGCAACAGGCTGCGGAAACGCGAATCGGGCTACAGCTTCCGCACCGATCTCGCGCTCTTTTCCCGCATTCGCGCGGCTTTCCCCGAGGCCGGGCCGCCGGCGATCCCGGAGCGCCCCGGCGACGGCCCCCGCCCCGTCTTCGTGCTCGGGATGCCGCGCTCGGGCACCTCGCTCATCGAGCAGATCCTCGCCAGCCACGGCAGCGTCCATGGTGCGGGAGAACTCGAATTCATGGCCCGGGCCGCCGGGCGCGCGCTCGGCCTCGAGGGTGCGAGCCTCGACGGGCCGGTCACGGCCGAGCAGCTCTGCCTTGTCCGCGACGAATACCGCGCCGAGCTGGCAAAGCTCGGGATTGCCCGGCCCGTCGTGGTCGACAAGATGCCGCTCAACTTCCGCTTCGTGGGCTTCATCGCCGCCGCGCTGCCCGAGGCGCGCATCATCCATGTCGAGCGCGATCCGGTCGCGACCTGCTGGTCGATCTTCAAGCACCGCTTCACCAGCCGGGGTAACGGCTATGCCTACGACCTCGAGGATCTCGGGCGCTACTTCCGCCTCTACCGCGCGCTGATGGCCTTCTGGCACCAGCGCTTCCCCGGCCGGATCCTCGATGTGAACTACGAGCACCTGACGGAGAACCAGGAGGCAGACAGCCGCCGGATGATCGCGCATGCCGGGCTCGACTGGGAGGACGCCTGCCTCGACTTCCACCAGACCCGGCGGGCGGTGATGACGGCGAGTGCCGCACAGGTGCGTCGCAAGATGTATCGCGGCAGCTCGGAGGCCTGGCACAATTACGAGCCCTGGCTCGGGCCGCTCAGGGCGGCGCTCGCGGACTGAGGCGGCCGACGTCCGCCCGGCCCGCGCCCGCCTTTCCCCGCGGCAGGAGAATCCGCTAGGATCGCGCGCAGCAAACGGGAGGAAAGCATGGCCGTCTCACCCATCCGCTGGGGTATTCTCGGCGCGGCGAAGATCGCGCGCGAATTCGTCTGTCCCGCGCTCCACAAGAGCAGCCGGGGCGAGGTTGCCGCCGTGGCGAGCCGGGATGCCGCACGCGCCGCGGCGCTGGCGGCACGCTATGACGCCCGCAGCTTCGGAAGCTACGACGCGCTGCTCGCCGATCCCGACATCGACGCCGTCTACATCCCGCTCCACAACGCCGCCCATGTGGAATGGACCCTGAAGAGCCTCGAGGCGGGCAAGCACGTGCTTTGCGAGAAGCCGATCGCGCTCCGCGCCGAGGAGATCGACAGCATCATCGCCGCGCGCGACCGCACCGGGCTCTTCGCGGCGGAGGGCTTCATGGTGACCCACCACCCGCAGTGGCGCTGCGTGCGGGAGCTGCTGGCCGAGGGCGCGATCGGGCGGCTGCGCCATGTGCAGGGCGCTTTCAGCTTCTTCAATGACGACGCGGAGAATGTCCGCAACCAGGCCGATCTCGCCGGGGGCGCGCTGCGCGACATTGGCGTCTATCCCTGCATCGTCACCCGCTTCGTCACCGGGGCCGAGCCCGAGAGCGTCACCGCCTCGGTCGACTGGGAAAACGGCATCGACGCCACCGCCCGCGTCGCCGCCGTCTTCCCGGAGTTCCACATGGACTTCTACATCTCGATGCGCATGGCGCCGCGCCAGCTCATGACCTTCCATGGCGAGACGGGATGGCTCTCGGTGCATGCGCCCTTCAATGCCGAGGTCTACGGCCCCGTGATCGTCGAGCTGCGCTCTGCCGATGGCAGCACCCGGCGCGAACGCTTCGACCGGGCGGAGCAGTATCACCTCCAGGCCGATGCGGTGCATGCCGCGATCCTCGACGGCGCCAGCTATCCCTGCCCGCTCGAGTTCTCGCGCGGCAACCAGCGCATGATCGACATGATCTACGACGCCGCCGGCTGACCGCCCGCGCCGCTCAGCTCCCGGAGCGGGCGGCGGCCACGCGCTCGAGCAGGCGGAGAAGAAGCAGGTTGACGGCCGGCGCCAGCGCCGCGGCGGCTGGCCATGCGCCTTCCGGCAGATGGTCGATCCAGCGCACCCAGGGCTGGCCGAGCAGGATGAGGTAGACCCCCGAGAGCGGATCGCGCGCGACGCCCGCAATTCCATAGGTGCCAAGCAGGAAGACGATCAGCGCCAAGGCGTAGAGCCCGACGAAGACCCACAGCACTCCCCGCAGAAATCGTGACATTCCTGCCCTCCCGGCAAGTTGTTTTCAGCTTAGCGCAAGGAATATTGCATACTCCTTGGACATTCGGGCCGCGAATCGTGCGCCGCAGGCCCCGCACGCCAAAATGGCGTCTTGTATATCAACGAGTATTGCCCGATCCTGAGAAGGGGCTTTTGACATGCGCAGACTGTTTCACCTGCCTGGCCTCTTGGCCATGGGATTTGCCGTCACCGGTTGCATGATGGAGACCGGAACGGTCGAGGAGGTGCCGCCACCAAGCCGCGCCGTGACCGCCGCTGCGCCCGTGGTGCAGCCGCTTGCACCGGTGCTTGATGCGGCGACCCTCGCCCATTACGCGGCACTGCCGGACGGCAGTCGCACCGTGCCCGCAATCGACGTGACGAAATACCACCCGGCCCTGCTGCGCAACGAGGTGGCTTTCGAGACGGCCGAGGCGCCGGGCTCCGTCGTGATCGATACCAAGGGGCCGTTTCTCTACTACATCGAGGGCGAAGGCCGGGCGACGCGCTACGGCATCGCAGTGGGCCGCGAGGGCTTCGGCTGGACCGGTCAGGGCGTCATCGCCCGGAGCGCACGCTGGCCGACCTGGACGCCGCCCCCCGAAATGATCGCCCGCGACCCGAGCCTCGAACGCTGGCGCGAGGGACAGCCCGGCGGCGTCAACAACCCGCTCGGCGCCCGCGCCCTCTACATCTACTTCGACGGCCACGACTCGGGCTACCGCATCCACGGCACCAACCATCCGGGCAGCATCGGCTATGCCGCCTCCTCGGGCTGCTTCCGCATGCTGAACCAGGACGTGATCGAGCTCCAGAGCCGGGTGCAACCGGGCGCGCATGTCGTCGTGATGTAAGCCCGGCGCGCCGCCCGTCAGGCCCGCTCGTCCTTGGGCGAGCCCATGACCACATAGGTCACGATGGAATTCACCTGCGGCAGGGTGCCGAGCACATCGGTGTGGAAGACCTTGTAGGCGGCAAGGTCGGCCACCTCGACCCTCAGCAGATATTCCACCGTACCGGTGACGTTGTGGCACTCGCGCACCTCCGGCGCCCGCGCCACGCCGCGCTCGAACGCCTCCTGCGCGGCCTTTGTGTGCACCGAAAGTCCGACCGCCATGTAGGCCACAAAGCCAATCTCGCGCGCGCCCGGATCGATCACCGCGCGGTAGCCGAGGATCACCCCCGAGCGCTCGAGCTCCTGCACCCGGCGCAGACAGGCCGAAGGCGAGAGCCCCACCCGCTCGGCGAGCTCGGCATTGCTGAGCCGCCCGTCCGCCGCCAGCTCCTGCAATATCCTGTCGTTTATCCGGTCTATTTTCGTCATATATTGTGTCTATACGACCATAACGCCCAATTTAGCAAGCAAATTGCCTCCAGTTTCGCATATACTTGCGCCATGACACAGGAACAGATCACCGCCCTTGCCCTCTTCGTCCTCGTAGGCACGATCACCCCGGGGCCGAACAACCTGATGCTGATGGCCTCCGGGGCCAATTTCGGCGCGCTCCGGACGCTGCCGCACATGTTCGGCATCTCCTTCGGCATGATTGTAATGGTCTCGCTGGTGGGAATCGGCCTCATGGGGCTCCTCGAGGCCTGGCCCGCGGCGGGGCTCGCGCTCAAGGTCGCCTGCGTCGTCTATCTGCTTTGGCTTGCCTGGAAAATCGCGTCGGCCGCGCCGCCCTCGGCCGAGGCCGCAGCGGCGCGAAGGCCCTTCAGCTTCCTGCAGGCCGCGCTCTTCCAGTGGGTGAACCCCAAGGCCTGGACCATCGCGCTGACCGGCATCACCGTCTATGCCCCCAGCCGCGACCTCCACACCATCCTCGCGGTGGCGCTCGCCTTCGGCCTGATCGGCTTGCCCGCCATCGCGCTCTGGGCGCTGCTCGGACAGAACCTGCGCCGCTTCCTCAGCAATCCACGGCGCCTCCGGGTCTTCAATGCCGCGATCGCTCTGCTGCTGGTCAGCTCGCTCTGGCCGGTGCTGCTCGCCTGATGCAGGAATGCCGCGGCGCGGACGCAACCGCCGCCCGCGGGCACGCGGCCACTTGCAAACCCCGGCGCATGCGCGGATATTCGCGCGATGAGTCTTCCTCCCGGCTTCCTTGACGAGCTTCGCAACCGCGTCTCGATCGCTCAGGTCGTGGGCCGAAAGGTCACGTGGGACCCGCGGAAGAGCATCGCTGCGCGCGGCGATTACTGGGCCCCCTGCCCCTTCCACCATGAGAAGACTGCATCGTTCCATGTCGACGATGCAAAGGGATTTTACTACTGCTTCGGCTGCCATGCCAAGGGGGACGCGCTGAGCTTCCTGCGCGAGACCGAGAACATGGGCTTCATGGAGGCGGTCGAGACGCTCGCGCGCGAGGCGGGCATGAGCCTGCCGGCGCAGGATCCCGCCGCCGCCGCCCGCGCCGCCGAGGCCAAGGGGCTCGCGGAGGCGATGGAGGCCGCCGTCCAGTTCTACCGGCTGCAGCTCAACGGCGCTCGCGCCACGGCCGCCCGCGCCTATCTCGAGCGGCGCGGGCTTGCGCGGGCCACGATCGAGCGCTTCGAGATCGGCTTTGCCCCGGAGGGCCGCACGCTTCTGCTCGAGCATCTCACGGACAAGGGGTTCGAGCGGAAAAAGCTTGTGGAGGCTGGGCTTGTCGGCCTGCCGCGCGAGGGCGGATCGCCCTATGACCGCTTCCGGAATCGCATCATGTTCCCGATCCGCGACACCCGCGGCCGCGCCATCGCCTTCGGCGCCCGCGCCATCGCCGAAGGTCAGGAGCCGAAATACCTCAACTCGCCCGAGACGCCGCTCTTCGACAAGGGCCGGAGCCTCTACAACATCGGCCCGGCACGCACGGCGGCCCACAAGGCCGGCGCGCTGGTGGTGACCGAGGGTTACATGGACGTGATCGCGCTCGCCGAGGCCGGGATCGAGCACGCTGTCGCCCCCCTCGGCACCGCGATCACCGAGGCCCAGCTCGAGGCGATCTGGCGGCTCTCGCCGGAACCCGTCGTCGCCCTCGACGGCGACAAGGCCGGGCTCGGCGCCGCCCACCGGCTGATCGAGCTCGCCCTGCCGCTGCTCGCCCCCGGCCGCGCCCTGCGATTCGCACTGCTCCCGGCGGGGCAGGATCCGGACGACGTGGTGCGCCATGGCGGCGCGGAAGCCATGCAGCGAATCATTTCCGAATCACTGCCGATGGTCGAGCTGATCTGGAGCCGCGAGACCGAAGGCCAGGTGCTCGACAGCCCCGAGCGCCGGGCGGCCCTCGACACGCGGCTGAAGGCCAAGCTCGCAAGCATCCGCGACGAGAACCTCCGCGCCCATTACCAGAGCGAGATCCGCACCCGCCGCGCCAAGCTCTTCGCCACGCCGGAGCGGGAGGAGCGACCGGTCCGCCGCACCGGCACCCCGCACCACGGCCGCAAGGCTCGCGGCCGCCTGCCCTGGACCGTCGCCGCGGCCCCCCGCCCCGAGACGCTCGCCTCCCTGCTCGGGCGCGGCGAGCCCGGCCTTTTTGCCGAAAGCCGCATCCGCGAATGCGCGATCCTCGCGGGCTGCATCAACCATCCCGAGCTCGCGACGGAGTTCGAGGATCGGCTCGAACGGGTGCCTTTCACCTGTCCGGATCTCGAAAAAATCCGTGACGCCCTCTTGTCTTCGCTCGAAGCGGCCCTAAATGCCCCCGATCCGGCGGAAGAGCTCGGACGCGCCATAGGCCAGCGAACAGGCCGCAATCCATTGATCGACCTTCTGGCGCCGGGGCAGGTGCGCGCGAACCGCTATCTTTCGAGATCGGCGGAACCCGAGCAGGCCCGGCGCGCGATTGACGAGGAACTGACGCGACATGCAGCGACACTCGGCCGTTCAGCGGAAACGCTCGAGGCCCAGCGCGAGATCATCGCCGATGAAGGCGAGGGTCTGACCTGGCGTCTCAGCGAGGCGGTGAGTGCCGAATTCGAGGCAAACACCCGACCGCTCGCCGAAGCGGGCCAGTCGTCTGAAGACGAGGCTTCGCTGTCCCGAGAACTCGAAAGCATGATCGCCCGCCACAACTCCCGTCAGCCGAAGACTCGATGACGACATTGCGAATCGCTGATTCGTACTTAATTAACGCCACTGATCCCGAATCGGCGAAACGTTCGGGGAGATACGGAGTCGCCCATGGCCGCCAAAGACGCCGAGCAGAAGAAACCTGAAGAGAATTCCGAAGCCACCGGCCCGATGCTCGACATGAGCCAGGCCGCGGTCAAGAAGATGATCGGCCAGGCCAGGGCGCGCGGCTACATCACCTATGACGAACTCAATCAGGTCCTGCCTCCCGAACAGGTCACCTCGGAGCAGATCGAGGATGTGATGGCGATGCTCTCCGAGATGGGCATCAATGTCATCGACAACGAAGAGAGCGAGGACGAAGGCGACGCCGGCGGCGAGGCCTCGGATGCGGGCGAGAGCACCTCGCGCGAGCTCACCGTCTCCAGCACGTCGAACGAGAACCTCGACAGGACGGACGACCCGGTCCGGATGTATCTGCGCGAGATGGGCTCGGTGGAGCTCTTGTCGCGCGAAGGCGAGATCGCCATCGCCAAGCGCATCGAGGCCGGCCGCAACACGATGATCGCGGGGCTCTGCGAGAGCCCGCTCACCTTCCACGCCATCACGATCTGGCGAGACGAGCTCCTCGACGAGGCGATCATGCTGCGCGACGTGATCGATCTCGAGACGACCTTCGGCTCGCAGATGGAGGCCGACGACGAGGAGGGTGTGGACGAAAGCGTACTCTCCGCACTGCAGGACGCCAAGCCGAGTGAGGACGCCCCCGCCCGCCCGGCGCCCGCTGCGGCGCCAGCACCGAAAGCTGCGGCGCCGGACGGACAGGATGGCGACGACGAGGCGGGCGAAGGTGGCGCCGAGCCCGAGGACGACGAGGACGAGGATCAGGGCAACCTCTCGCTCGCGGCGATGGAGGCGGCGCTGAAGCCGCAGGTCCTCGAGACCCTCGACCGCATCGCGACCGATTATGCCCGCCTTGCCGAGATGCAGGACGAGCGCATTTCCGCGACGCTGAACCAGGGCGAGAGCTACACCTCGGCCCAGGAGCGCGAATACCAGCGCCTGCGCGGCGAAATCGTCGAGCTGGTGAACTCGATGCACCTCCACAACAACCGCATCGAGGCCCTAGTCGACCAGCTCTACGGCATCAACCGCAAGATCATGTCGCTTGACGGCGGCATGGTGAAGATCGCCGACCAGGCCCGCATCAACCGCCAGGAATTCATCCAGGAATACCGCGGCTCCGAACTTGAGCCGGGCTGGCTCGAGCGCGTGTCCCGGAAATCCTCGCGCGGGTGGGACCAGCTCACCTCTCGCTATGCCGACAAGGTCGATCAGATCCGCGGCGAGATGGCGGAGATCGGTCAGTATGTCGGCCTCGACATCTCCGAATTCCGCCGCATCGTGAACCAGGTGCAGAAGGGCGAGAAGGAAGCCCGGATCGCCAAGAAGGAAATGGTCGAGGCGAACCTCCGCCTCGTGATCTCGATCGCGAAGAAATACACCAACCGCGGCCTGCAGTTCCTCGACCTGATCCAGGAAGGCAACATCGGCCTGATGAAGGCGGTGGACAAGTTCGAGTATCGCCGCGGCTACAAGTTCTCGACCTACGCGACCTGGTGGATCCGGCAGGCGATCACCCGGTCCATCGCCGACCAGGCCCGCACGATCCGCATCCCGGTCCACATGATCGAGACGATCAACAAGCTCGTGCGCACCGGCCGGCAGATGCTGCACGAGATCGGCCGGGAGCCGACGCCGGAGGAGCTGGCCGAAAAGCTGCAGATGCCGCTCGAGAAGGTTCGCAAGGTGATGAAGATCGCCAAGGAGCCGATCTCGCTCGAAACGCCGATCGGCGATGAGGAGGACAGCCAGCTTGGCGATTTCATCGAGGACAAGAACGCGATCCTGCCGCTCGACAGCGCGATCCAGCTCAATCTCAAGGAAACCACCACCCGGGTGCTCGCCTCGCTCACCCCGCGCGAGGAGCGCGTGCTGCGCATGCGCTTCGGCATCGGCATGAACACCGACCACACGCTCGAGGAAGTCGGCCAGCAGTTCAGCGTCACCCGCGAGCGCATTCGCCAGATCGAGGCCAAGGCGCTCCGCAAGCTCAAGCACCCGAGCCGGTCGCGCAAGCTCCGGAGCTTCCTCGACCAGTAGCGCGGCCGCGCCGCGTCACGCGATTGGAGACCGAAATGCCTGCGCCCCCGGCGACATCGCCGGGGGCGCAGGCGTCATGACCTACGGGTCGCGGCTCGTGCCCCGCTTGGCAGGGAGGTCCCCGGCGCCGGGATCAACCGGCGCCAGGACCAGCGCGTCAGAGGATGAAATCATCCGTGGTGAGGGTCAGGCCGCTACCGATCTCAATCTGGAAATCGGCACTGCCGTCGCCATCCACATCCCCGAAAACGCTGTGATAGCCGTAGCGGAGTTCGCCCGCCGTACCCGAGAACACGTCGCTTCCGATGAACTCAAAGGCCTGATTTCCAGCGCTGGTGATATCGGCATCGATACCCGCAAGATGCAGCCGGTCGAGCCCGGCCTCGAAATCCGTGATCACGTCATGGCCTGCACTGCGCGGCGTTTCGGCGGCCGAACGGAAGACGAAGAGATCGGCGCCAGCATTGCCGGTCATCTGGTCGGCACCCGCGCCGCCGAAGAGGCGATCCGCGCCGCCGCCGCCCAGCATGGTATCGGCCCCCGCCCCGCCGCGCAGGATATTGTCTCCGGCATTGCCGGTGAGGCTGTTGGCCAGGCCGTTGCCGCGCCCCTCGAGATCCCCACCTCCGGTCAGCACGAGGCGCTCGATATTGGCGCCGAGCGTGAAATCGACGCTCGCCGACACGAGATCATTGCCCTGCCCCCTGGCCTCGACGACGACGTCTCCGGCATTGTCGACGACGAAGCGGTCATTGCCGGCGCCGCCGACCATACGGTCCGCATCCTCGCCGCCATTGAGGAAATCGTTGCCGGCACCACCCGCGAGCGTGTCCTCGCCCGAACCACCGCGAAGCACATTGTTGCCCGCATTGCCGGTGAGCACATTGTCAAGCTCATTGCCGGTACCGCGGAGCGCCGCCGTCCCGGCCAGGACAAGCTGCTCCACATTCGCGCCCAACGCATGGTCGACGCTGGCCCTGACCAGATCGTTGCCCTGATTCACGCCTTCGACCACGACATCCTTGACGTTGTCGACGACATAGCGGTCATCACCCAGCCCGCCGAGCATGCGGTCCGCTCCGACGCCGCCATGCAGGAAATCGTTTCCGTCATCGCCAAAGAGAACATCCCGTCCGGCGCCGCCATAGAGGCTGTCGGCGCCAAGCCCGCCGCGGATCGTGTCGTTGCCAGCCATGCCGTCGATCATGTCGGATCCGGCGCCGCCATCGAGATTGTCCGAACCGCCATAGGTCCAGAAGATATCCGCCCCATCCGACCCGACGACATTGTCCTTTCCCGCGAACAGGAGCTCGTAGATGCCATAGGCGTCGCCATCGTTGAAGAGCGCGCCATAGGCTGCGGCATCGACCGCCAGCCCCTTGAGGCGAATCTGCAGCTCGCCATCCTCGAAATAGGTGTATTTCTGGATCGTGCCCGTCGCGTTGCCATCGGCGTCATATTCAAAGACGCCGTCATAGCGCGCGGTGCGCGAGCCATCGGAAATTATGAGAGTATCGGCGGTCGCCTTCACGACCTCTCCCGTCCAGACCACCGCGTCGCTCATGTCGAACGGCGTAAAGACCTTGATGTAAGACATTCGGCTTCCCCACCCAATTCACCGGAAAGCCAGCCTCAAATACGCACGGCCTCCCCGGATTCCCTTCGAATGTGACTTAAAGGCGAGGCATGCCGCATTAACCAAGCGCGGCGTGGTAACTTGCTTAATTGCGGCATTGCAGGCGAATACGCCGCACATGCGAGACCAGCCTCGGATAGAGCCCTCGCAGGAGCATTTCCGCCACGCCTTCGGCGGGAAGTGGCGGATGAAAAATATTTAAGTTGAACTGACAGAAGCTTCGTGACTTGAGTAAAAGCAAACCGCTTCTTGAGTCCGGTCATCTCGGTAAAGTACCGTGCCATACAAAAAACCGTTGATCTGCGTGCCGATGCGCGCCTTTTCCCGAAATGGCGGCGTGCTCGCGACGCTTGATCTTGTTGATCACCTGGAAACGTCGGAACACTTCCGAACTCGCGTGATCAACTACTTTGGCGAGTATCAGACGCGTCCGAAATCGGATGTCGAAATTCGGGAGCCCTACGTTAGGGGCCTCGGTCGGCTGCCGCTTGGCCTTGGCAGACGTCTCGTTTCGCGGCAGCGCAACCGGATGCTCGAGCACGGGATGCGCGATGCCGACCTCATCATCATGCCCGACGACTGGGGCGTCACCTTCACCGCAGCCTTCGACATCGCCCGGCGCCGCAACATCCCCATCTGCTGTGTCGTCCATATCGATCTCGACAACAAGTTCTCAGCGCCGGGCCGCCGCCAACCCTGGACCAAGGAACAGACGCTCGCCTGCTACCGCAAGGCGGATCTCATCATCTGCGTGAGCGGTGGCATTCGCGAACGCCTCGCCCGCGACCTGCCGGATCGCGCGGACCACATCATCGCGATCCAGAACGGCGTCGATCTCGCCCGGATCGACCGCCTCGCCGCCGAACCGCTGCCCGAAGGCACTGCCCTGCCCGACCTCCCCTGCTTCACCGCGCTCGGCCGCCTCGTCTGGCAGAAGGGGTTCGACCTGCTGATCGAGGCCCACGCCCGGCTGCTCGCGCAGGGTGTGGAGCGCCATGCGATCGCCATCATCGGCGAAGGCCCGGATCGCGCCGCGCTACAGGCGAAGGCCGCGGCGCTCGGCGTTGCGGATACCGTGCACTTCCTCGGCTATGTCGAAAATCCCTTCCCGATCCTCGCACGCTCCGCCGGACTCGTCACCTCCTCGCGCTTCGAGGGTTTCCCCCTCAGCACGACCGAGGGCTGCGCGCTCGGCATTCCGGTGATCTCGACGACCTGCAACTACGGCCCGGCGGAAATCCTCGACCACGGGCGCTATGGCGCGCTGGTGCCGGTGGAAGACCCGCAGGCGCTCGCCCGGGCGATGCAGGACCATCTTGCGCATCCGGAGACGCTGCGCCGCAGGGCCGCCGCCTCGTTCCGGGACCGCCAGCGGCTTTCGGCCGAATACTGCCACGCCCGCTACGAGGCGGCGCTCGCCGGCATCCCGCTCCGGAACGGACGGATGCGGGTCGAGGAGAACGCCAAGCTCTTTCCCGTGGTCGTGCCCCTGCCCGAGCCGCAGGTCGAGGGCCAGCCCTGAGCGGCCGGCGCGCCCTCGCCGCGCTCTTCCTCGCAGCAGCCACGCCCGCGGCGGCCGAGATGCCGGAGCGGTGCGCGGCCGATGACGGCGCGCTCCGCGATGCGGCCTTCGTCTTTGCCGAAACGCCGCGGGTGGGCGACCGGGTCGCCTCGGGCTTCGAGGTCTCCGGCTGCTCCCGCACCTTCGAGAGCACCGTGAACTGGCGGCTGCTCGGTCGGGACGGCACGGTGCTGGCCGAAGGCCATGGCGCGGGCGGCGGGGTCGACGGCCCGGCGCCCTTCAGTTTCAGCGTCGCCTTCACCATCGCCGAAGAGCAGATCGGCCATCTCGAGGTCTACGAGGAGGACGTCTCGGAAGGCGAGGGCTTCCCGCCCGGCCGCACGGTCCTGCCCCTCGTCCTGCTGCCGTGAGCCGCGTCGTCAGCCGCGCAGCCTGTCCATGATCGCGACGAGCTGCGCGCTTATGCCGGGCTCGGAAAGCGCATGCCCTGCCGTCGCCACCATGTGAAGCGCGGAGGCGGGCCAGAGATGGTGGAGCGTGTGCGCGGTATGCGGCGGACAGACCATGTCATAGCGGCCCTGCACGATATGGCCGGGAATATGCGCGATCCGCTCCATGTTGAGCAGGATCTGGCCATCGGTCTCGAGAAAGCCCGCGTTGATGAAATAGTGGTTCTCGAGCCGGGCAAAGGCGCGGGCATACTGCCCCGAGGGGCTTCCGCGCGCCTCGCCGGGATCAAGCACCGCCAGCGCGCTTTCCCAGCCCGCCCAGGCGCGGGCAAAGCGGATCTGCTCGCCCTCGTCCGCCGAGAACAGGCGGCTGTGATAGGCGGTGACGAGATCGCCCCGCTCGTCGGGCGGCACCATCTGGGAAAACGCCCGCCACTGATCGGGCCAGAATTGCCCCGCGCCACCGCCATAGAACCAGTCGAGCTCGCCTTGGGTCATGGTGAAGATGCCGCGCAGCACGAGATTGGTCACGCGATCGGGATGGGTCTGGGCGTAGATGAGTGCGAGGCAGGCCCCCCAGGAGCCGCCGAAGACGATCCAGCTCCCGACGCCGAGTTCGATGCGGATGCGCTCGATGTCCGCGACGAGATCCCAGGTGGTGTTGTTCTCGACCGAGGCCGTCGGCTGCGACCGGCCGCAGCCGCGCTGGTCGAACAGCACCACACGATAGTGCTTCGGATCGAAGAAGCGCCGCATGCCGGGTGAGCAGCCGCCGCCCGGGCCGCCGTGCAGCACGACCACGGGAACGCCGTCGGGATTGCCGCATTGCTCGACGTAGATCCGGTGGCCGCCCGGCATGTCGAGGATCTGCTGGCGGAAGGGCTCGATGGGGGGGTAGAGTCCCCCACGCGGGCCGGCGCCGCTCTGGTTCGGGTTTTCCTTCATGCCTGGACTATGTATCCCTGAAAACCGCCGCACAATCGCAGACCGGACCCATGAGCGCAATGCATGACACCACCACCTCCGTCGATGCCGGCGAAGTCGCCAAGTTCGAGGCCATGGCCTCGGAATGGTGGGACCCCAACGGCAAGTTCAAGCCTCTCCACATGCTCAACCCCTGCCGCCTGGATTATATCACCGACCAGATTGCGGCGGAATTCGGCCGTGACCTGAAGGCGCGCGCGCCCTTCGAAGGGCTCCGGCTGCTCGACATCGGCTGCGGCGGCGGGCTGCTGGCCGAGCCGATGGCCCGCCGCGGCGCGACCGTCGTCGGGGCCGATGCCGCCGAACGCAACATCCCGGTGGCGCGCCTTCATGCCGAACAGTCCGGGCTCGAGATCGACTACCGCCACACCACGGCCGAGGCGCTCGCGGAGGCCGGTGAGCGCTTCGACGTGGTGCTCAACATGGAGGTCGTCGAGCATGTGGCCGACCCGGCGGCGTTCCTCACCACCTGCCAGACGTTGCTGAAACCCGGCGGGCTGATGATCTGCTCGACCCTCAACCGCAACCCCAAGAGCTACGCCATGGCAATCATCGGCGCTGAGCACGTGATGCGCTGGCTGCCGAAGGGCACGCATGACTGGCGGAAGTTCATCACCCCCGACGAGCTCTTCGACCTGCTGACCCGCGCGGGCCTCGATCCGGTGGACCGCAAGGGCATGGTCTTCAATCCGATCTCGTGGAGCTGGCGGCTCTCGGACCGCGACCTCTCGGTCAATTACGTCACCGCGAGCGTGAAACCGGCCGACGCCCCGGCCGCCTGAACCCGCGGCATTTTCGGAAATTCCGCGGCATTGAATGTGCCGCGGACATCCTCTCTTAAAGGAATCGCTTACTTCCGGGACTACACTCGCGACCGGGTGGATAGGGAGTGCAGCCATGATTGGCGGGCTTTACAACACGACGTCCCTTCTGATCGAACCGACGCGAGCGCTCGGTGAATTCATGAGGGTCGCCGATACACATGGCGTGACGCCGGTGGCATCACAGAGCAGCTTTACGGCGCGCGGCACCGATGCCGAAGTGCTGCCGGACCGACTGCCGACGGGGGTTCTCAACTTCGTACCGGTCGTGCTCGAGATGCTCGAGCAGCAGGCGGCCGAGGAAATCGCCGCCGACGAGATCCGGCGCGAATCCGAGCGCCACGCCGAACAGGCAGAGGAGATTCCAGACGCGGGCGGAGGCCGGGAGACGGCCGAGGCCGCCACGGCGCCGCCGCCACGGGAGAGCGAGCAGGCGAAGGAGAGCTCGGCCGCGGCCGAGGGCTATGCGCGCGGCCGCGAGGCCCCGCCGGACACCGAACCGGAACTCGACGCCTTCATCTGAAGTATCAGCGCGGCGCCTGCACGTCCGCCGCCGTCTCGCCGCCGAAGCTCTGCCGGATCGCTCTGAGGATCGGCAAGGCCCGGCGGAGTTCGTCGTTGCGGACCCCGGCCAGAAGCTCGTCCAGAACCGGCGTGATCTCGCGAACCGCACGGTCGCGGGCGGCCTGGCCCGCCGGGCTGATCCCGACCCACTTGCGCCGGGCGTCATCCCAGTCGGGCCGCACATGCACATAGCCCGCCTCGTCGAGCTTGCGCACGGTGTTGGTCATCGCCCCCTTCGTCACATGGAAGATCCGGGCGAGCTGGCCCGGCGTCTTCTCGCCGCCGAGGCGCGAGAAATGGTTGAGCACCATGAAATGCGACAGCTCCATGCCCTTCGGCATCGCCCGGCTGATGCGGATACGCGCGAGCTGTTCGATCATCACGATTTCGCTGAAGAGCGCGATGACAAAGGGATCGCCGGGCGGCCGCGTGCTCATGTCACCCGGACCGGCGCATAGGGCCGGTCATGGGTGAGCGCGGGAATCCGGGCCCGCGCCTTCTCGACGAGCCCGAAATCGAGATCGGCATAGACCACCGTCTCCGGCGCCTCGCCTCCGTCCGCCAGCACCTCGCCCCAGGGCGAGACGGCCAGAGAATGGCCGTAGGTCTCGCGCGCCTTGCCCCGGCTCGCCGGATGGGTGCCGCACTGGGAGGGCGCCAGCACGAAGGCCCCCGTCTCGATCGCCCGCGCCCGGAGCAGCACATGCCAGTGCGCCCGGCCTGTCGGCACGGTGAAGGCCGCGGGCACCGTGAGCATCCGCGCCCCCGCCTTCGCGAGATCGCGGTAGAGATGCGGGAAACGCAGGTCGTAGCAGATCGTCATGCCGACCGCCTCCGCCCCGGCCCGCGCCAGCACCGCCGCCGTGCCGGGGCGATAGGCCGCCGATTCCCGATAGCTCTCGCCGCCGGGAAGCTCGACATCGAACATGTGGATCTTGTCGTAGCGGGCATGGACACGGCCATCGGGGCCGACGAGAAGCGAGCGGTTGACGAAGCGCGCCTCGGGCTCCGGCCCGCCGCGCAGGCAGAGGCTGCCGATGAGGAGCCAGATGCCCAGCTCCGCCGCCACGGCCGAAAGCCGCATGAGCGTCGGGTCCTCGGCCTCGATCCTCAGCCGCTCGGCCTGCAGCTCGCGGGAAAAGCTCACCATGTTGGTGCATTCGGGCGTCGCGACGAAGGTCGCACCCCCGCTCGCCGCCTCGCGCAGCAGCGCCTCGGTCACGGCGAGGTTCACCGCCGGATCGTCGCCGGAGCGAAGCTGGAGCAGGGCAGCGCGCATCGTCTCAGGCCGCGAGCAGCGGATCGAGCTTGCCCATCCGGTCGAGTGCATACATCTCGTCGAACCCGCCGACATGGGTTTCGCCGACAAAGATCTGCGGTACGGTGTAGCCGCCGGAGGCGCGCTCCATCATCTCGCGCCGCAGCTCCGGGTCGCCCGCGACATCGATCTCGGTAAAGGGCACGCCCTTGCGGGCAAGCAACCGTTTTGCTGCCATGCAGTATCCGCAGGTCGGCGTCGTGTAGATCGTGACCGGTTTCATATGCACTCCCTCTGACGAGACTTGATTATACGTCCCGCGACTCACCGAATGCAACGCGGCAGAGCACCAGTACATCGACCCGCGCGGCGCCTGCCGCACGCAGCGCCTCGGTGCAGGCCGAGAGCGTCGCGCCCGTGGTCAGAACATCGTCGATCACCGTGACGGCGCTGCCCCGGATCAGGGCGGCGCGGCGCGGATGGACCGCGATCGCGCCCGACTGGTTCGCTGCCCGCGCCGCACGATCCATCTGTTTCTGGGCCGTGGTCGCGCGGCGGCGCTGGAGCAGATCCGGCACCGCCCGCCGCCCCGACTGCCGCGCGATCGCGCGCGCGAGCTCCGCCGACTGGTTGTAGCGCCGCCCCAGCAGCCGGCGCCAGTGGAGCGGCACGGGCACGACGAGATCGGTTCCGGCGAGAATGTCGCGCCCCGCCGCCGCCATCCAGCGCGCGAGCGCCGGCACCATGTCGAGCCGGTCGGCATGCTTGAGCGCGAGCACCATGCGCCGCCCCGCCCCGTGATAGAGCATCGCCGCAGCCCCCCGGTCCCAGGCCGGCGGATGGCGCTGGCAGCTGTCGCAGACATCGCCCTCCACCGCCACACCGACGAGCGGCACGCCGCAGCACGCGCAGGCCGAGCCGGCGATGAAATGCGTCTCGCGCCAGCAGCTGGAGCAAAGCCCGTGGGCACTGTCGGTGAACTCGGTGCAGGCGAGGCAGCGCGGGGGATAGATCGTGTCAAGGAGCGGCGGGACCACCGTGCGGCGCATCGTGGCCTTGCCCCTCCGGAGGACTGTGATAACGCTGCTTGCCATGTCCGATACGCCGCGCCTCTTCGATTCCGGCCTCCTCACCCGCCGCCGTGCACGTGCCCGCGCCACCGGGCCTGCGGATTTCCTGCACGCCGCGGCGGCCGGGGAAATCTCAGAAAGGCTCTTCGAGGTTAACAGGAGGTTTCAGGCCGCCGCCCTCGTCACCCCGCGCCCGGAGATCTGGTGCGAAACGCTCGCCCCGAACGGCCTCGGCGAGATCCGCACCGTACCCGACGCGGACGTGCTCGAGCTTGCGCCCGGCGCCCATGACCTCGTGATCCACGGGCTCTGCCTGCACTGGGCCAACGATCCCGTCGGCCAGCTGATCCAGGCGCGCCGCGCCCTGCGGCCCGACGGCCTCCTGATCGCGGTGCTCTTCGGCGGCGACACGCTCTCCGAGCTGCGCGCCGCCCTTGCCGAAGCCGAGGCGGAGGTCTCCGGAGGCATCAGCCCGCGCGTCGCGCCGATGGGCGAGATCCGTGCGCTCGGCGGGCTCCTGCAACGGGCAGGCCTCGCCCTTCCGGTCGCCGACGGCGTGCGGCTCGACGTGAGCTACGAGACGCCGCTCCACCTCATGCGTGACCTGCGCGCCATGGGCGAGACCAACGTGATGGCCGACCGGCTGCGCAAACCGATGTCACGGGCGTTGCTCGCACGGGCCTGCACGCTCTACGGCGCCGAATTCGCGATGTCCGACGGTCGGGTGCGAGCAACCTTCGAGCTCGTCTTCCTCACCGGCTGGGCGCCCGATCCCGGCCAGCAGAAACCGCTCCGCCCGGGAAGCGCCGTCCAGCGCCTCTCCGACGCGCTGGAGACCGCCGAGCGGGAGACGGAAAGAGACCACGACCCGTGAGGCGCCTTGATCTGCCGCACTCCGCCCCTATCTCCAACAGCGCCCCGACGCGCGAAAGAGCCGCTAGCCCAGCATGAAAGATACCGTCATCGAGACCGATCAGCCGGGCGAAGGCCGCCTCGCCCACAGCACGCCCGACCATCCCGTCCTGCCGCAGCCGAAGGTCGGCGTCGTTCTCTCGAACCTCGGCACGCCGGACGCGACGGACTACTGGTCGATGCGCCGCTACCTGTCGGAGTTCCTCTCCGACCGCCGGGTCATCGACTACTCGCCCTTCTTCTGGCAGCCGCTCCTTCAGCTCGTGATCCTGTCCAAGCGCCCGTTCAGCTCGGGCGAGGCCTATCGCAGCATCTGGAACGAGGCGCGCGACGAGAGCCCGCTGCGCACCACCACCCGCGACCAGGCCGAAGCCGTCGCCGCCCGGATGGCCGCCCTCTATGGCGATCGCGTGATCGTCGATTTCGCCATGCGCTACGGCAACCCCTCGACCGCCTCGGTGATCGAGCGGCTGCGCGCCCAGGGTTGCGAACGGATCGTGTTCTTCCCGCTCTACCCGCAGTATTCGGCGACCACGACCGCCACCGCGAATGACAAAGCGTTCCGTGCGCTGATGAAGCTCCGCTGGCAGCCCTCGATCCGCACCGTCCCGGCCTATTACGACCACCCGCTCTACATCGAGGCGCTGGCGCAGAGCGTCGAGCAGGTCTATGCGCGCCTGCCCCAACGCCCGGACGTGCTCGTCACGAGCTATCATGGCATGCCGGTTCGCTATCTGACCGAGGGCGATCCCTACCATTGCCACTGCCAGAAGACGACGCGGCTCCTGCGCGAGCGGCTTGGGTTCGGCAAGGACGAGGTCGTGCTGACCTTCCAGTCCCGCTTCGGCAAAGAGGAATGGCTCCAGCCCTATACGGTGGAAGAGGTCGCCCGCTTGGCGAAGACCGGCAAGAAGCGCATTGCGATCATGGCGCCGGCCTTCTCGAGCGATTGCGTGGAGACCCTGGAGGAGATCCGCGAGGAGATCCGCGAGAGTTTCGTCGCGGCGGGCGGCGAGGATTTCGCCTATATCCCCTGCCTGAATGCAGAGGACAGCCACATCGACATGATGATGGCTGTCCTCGAAAAGGAATTGGCGGGGTGGATGACGTCGGTCGGCTAGAAGGCCGTCAGCGCGTCATCGCGAATTCTGCCATCTTTACGGTGCGGGACACCTCGGCAGGATTGCGACGCAGAGCGACAGCCTTTCCGATCGGACGACCCCGGTAAACGGTTTTGCCGTCGCGCACAATGACTTCGCCATTGCGGAGAGCTTCCACGAACTCGCCATGAACCGAAACGCAACTGGACAACTGGATCGTCTGATACATGTTCTTCTCCACCCGTGTTTTTTTGCTCTGAAGGGACCGTCACCATACCGGCCCCAAGCGGGTGTGTCACTTAATAAAAGGTATGAATTAAAATAATCGAAATTTTTTAGAGCAAATCGCGCAACATTGGCAAAAGCGGCAAATCAGCGGCCGGCATGGGAAAACGGTTAATGTCCTCGATTTTAACCCATTTCAACGCAGAATGCACCCTCGGTTGCGGAATTCCCTCCCAGCGGCGGCAGACGTAAAGCGGCATCAGCAGGTGAAAATCGTCATACGCGTGGCTCGCGAATGTGAGGGGAGCCAGGCAACTTTTCCACGTCTCGATGCCAAGTTCCTCATGGAGCTCGCGAATCAGCGCCGCCTCGGGCGACTCGCCCGATTCGACCTTGCCCCCGGGAAATTCCCACAATCCCGCCATGGCCTTGCCCTCCGGGCGGCGGGCCAGCAGGATGCGCCCGTCGGGATCGACGAGCGCAACTGCAACAACGAGGACGAGTGTCACGAGCGGTAGTCCGCGTTGATCTCGATGTAGCGATGGGTGAGATCGCAGGTCCAGACCGTCGCCTTGCCCGAGCCGATGCCGAGATCGACCCCGATCACGATCTCCTCGCGCTTCATGTAGGCCGCGCCTGACGCCTCGGCATAGCCGGGATGCACCCAGCCCTGCTCCGCGACGGGGATGTCGCCGAAGCGGATCGAGAGCAGGTCACGGTCGGCTTCGGCGCCGGACTTGCCGATCGCCGCGACGATGCGGCCCCAGTTCGGATCCTCGCCCGCAATCGCGGTCTTCACCAGCGGTGAATTGGCGATCGACATGCCGACCCGGTGGGCATCCGCATCGGAGGCTGCACCGCTCACCTGGATCTCGACGAACTTCGTCGCCCCCTCGCCGTCGCGCACCACCTGATGCGCCAGATCGCGCATGACTTCCTCGAGGGCTGCGCTGAAAGCATCGAGGCGCGGATCGGCGGGCGAGGCAATGCGCTCCATCGCCGCCTTCCCCGTCGCCGCGACGAGCAGCGTGTCGGATGTCGAGGTGTCGCCATCGACGGTGATCGCGTTGAAGGTGCGCGGCGTGATGTCGGTCACCGCGTCCTGCAACAGCGCCGGCGCGATGTCTGCATCGGTGAAGATGAAGACGAGCATGGTCGCCATGTCGGGCGCGATCATGCCCGAGCCCTTGGCGAAGCCGGTGATGCTGACGGGCACCCCGTCGAGTTCGACCCGTGCGGTCGCGCCCTTCGGGAAGGTGTCGGTCGTCATGATCGCCCGCGCGGCCAGCTCGGCGGCGTCTTCCGCGAGCCCGTCGCGGAGCTCGTCGAGCACGGCGGTGATCCGCGCGGCCGGCAACGGCTCGCCGATCACCCCGGTCGAGGCGATGAAGACATGCGGCTCCGGCACGCCCAGCACCCGTGCCGTTTCGGCCACGGTCACATCCACCGCGCCGCGGCCGGCGCTGCCGGTGAAGGCATTGGCATTGCCCGAGTTCACCACGATCGCGAAGCCGCCCTCGCCCGCACCCTGGCTCTCGAGGCGCGCCAGCACCTCCTCGCACCAGAGCACCGGGGCGGAGCGGGTCGCCGAACGGGTGAAGGCCCCGGCGACGGCCGCGCCGGAACAGACCTCGGCCAGCATCACATCGAGCCGGCCCTGGTAGCGGACACCCGCGCGTGCCGCCGCGAAGCGCACGCCGGGGATCGCCGGAAGGGCGGGAAACCCGCCCTTCGGCGCGAGAGGGGAAACGGGACCCTTGCCGCTCATCGACGCGCGCCTCCGCCTACTGGCCGGAGACCAGCCCTTCGTCGTCGAGCGCCGACGGCGGAACACCGGTGTCGGGCGTGTCGATCTCGGCGCCGTCACGCAGCTCGGCGATCGCGTCCTGCACCTGCTGCTGCCGGATCTGGTCCTCGATCTGCGGCCGGACCTCCTCGAGCGTCGGCGCCGTCGAGTCGCGGGTTTCCTCGAGCTTGATCAGGTGCCAGCCGAACTGGGTCTGGACCGGGCCTGCAACGTCGCCGGGCTTCATCGCCACCACGGCCTCTTCGAACTCCGGCACCATCCGGCCGAGGCCGAACCAGCCAAGCTCGCCACCCTGCGCGGCGGAGCCGTCGGTCGAGTTTTCCTTGGCGACCTCGGCGAAATCGGCGCCATCGTTGATCTGCGCCAGAAGCTCCTTCGCCTTGTCCTCGCTGTCGACGAGGATATGCGCCGCGCGGTATTCGGGCTCCGGCTCGAAATCGGCGAACTGCTCGTCATAGGCGGCCTGCACCGCGGCTTCGTCGAGCGGCTCGGAGATGATGCCCTGCACCGCGAGATTGGCGAGCGAGCCGCGACGCTCGTTCTCGAGCAGGAGCCGGATGTCGAGCGGATCGTCGTCCTGCGAGGTCGACTCGGTATCGGCCAGCAGCGTCTGGTCGATCATCTGGTTGAGCAGGTTCGGGAAGAGAACGTCGGCGGGAATCTGCTGGAACTGCTGCGGAAGCCGGCTGCGCAGCAGGATGAGATGGCCGAGCGTGATCTCGGTCCCATTCACCGTGGCGAGCACCGTCGTAGCATCATAGTTGGCCGCGGCCTCCGTCGCGTCCGCGGCGGGCTCCTGCTGATCCTGGGCATAGACAGGTGTAGAGAGGATCAGCCCGGCAAGAGCCGTTGCGGTGAGTAGACTGCGCATGAAGTTCTCCGCATAACGCGTGCCGCGCTCCTGCCGGCACGTCCTGGAACTGCTGGCCGCCGCACCCGGCGGCGGCGTTGACAGGCGCGGCCCTGCCGCTTACATCCCAACCCGGTTCGGACATGGGCCGGACGCGCCTCGCGGCAGACTTAGACCGATCGGCGCCGGTGGACAAGCGCCCCCGTCATGACATTTCGGTGGGCCGGAGCATATCCGCCGGGGCGCGCGAAACGGTCCCGCCGGACAGGACATTGAGGACGACAGGTAATGCTGGGACTGGGCACGATCGCAAAGAAGGTGTTCGGCACGCCGAACGACCGCAAGATCAAGGCTACCCGCCCGCTCGTGGAGCAGATCAACGCGCTCGAACCCGAATTCACAGCGCTGAGCGACGCGGAGATCATCGGCAAGACGGCGGAATTCCGCGAGCGGTTCGCCAAGGGCGAGACCCTTGACGACCTCCTGCCGGAGGCCTTCGCCAACGCCCGCGAGGCGGCGCGGCGCACCCTCGGGCTCCGGCCCTTCGACGTGCAGCTCATGGGCGGGATCTTCCTGCATCAGGGCAACATCTCGGAGATGAAGACCGGCGAGGGCAAGACGCTGATGGCGACACTGCCGGTCTATCTCAACGCGCTCGCGGGCCGCGGCGTGCATGTGGTGACGGTGAACGACTACCTCGCCCGGCGCGACGCGGAATGGATGAGCCTCGTCTACCATGCGCTCGGCATGACCGTGGGCGTCGTGGTGCCCGGCATGGCGGAGCCCGAGAAGAAGGTGGCCTATGACGCCGACGTCACCTACGCCACCAACAACGAGCTCGGCTTCGACTATCTGCGCGACAACATGAAGTCGAGCCTCGACCAGGTTCTGCAGCGCGACCACTATTTCGCCATCGTGGACGAGGTCGACTCGATCCTCGTCGACGAAGCGCGCACGCCGCTCATCATCTCCGGCCCGAGCCAGGACCGCTCCGAGCTCTACCGGACGATCGACAAGCTCGTGCCCGAGCTCCAGCCCGAGCATTACGAGGTCGACGAGAAGCAGCGCGGCGCAACCTTCACCGAAGAGGGTAACGAGTTCCTCGAACGCCGCCTGCTCGAGGACGGCATCCTCGCCGAGGGCGCCACGCTCTACGATCCCGAGAGCACCAACCTCGTCCACCACGTCAACCAGGCCCTGCGCGCCCATGTGCTCTTCAAGCGCGACAAGGACTATATCGTGCGCAACGGCGAGGTCGTACTCATCGACGAGTTCACCGGCCGCATGATGTCGGGCCGCCGCCTCTCCGAGGGGCTGCACCAGGCGATCGAGGCCAAGGAAGGCGTCTCGATCCAGCCCGAGAACGTCACCCTCGCCTCCGTCACCTTCCAGAATTACTTCCGGCTCTACGAGAAGCTCGGCGGCATGACCGGCACCGCGGCGACCGAGGCCGAGGAATTCCAGGAAATCTACAATCTCGGTGTGGTCGAGGTGCCGACGAACCGGCCGGTGATCCGCCAGGACGACGACGACCAGGTCTTCCGCACCGCGCGCGAGAAATACGAGGCGATCGTCATCGAGATCAAGCGCGCCCACGAGGACGGCCAGCCGATCCTCGTCGGCACCACCTCGATCGAGAAATCCGAGCTGCTCTCGGGCATGCTCAAGGCCGCCTCAGTGCCGCACAACGTGCTGAACGCGCGCTACCACGAGCAGGAAGCAAAGATCATCGCCGAGGCGGGCGTGCCCGGCGCGGTGACCATCGCGACCAACATGGCCGGCCGCGGCACCGACATCCAGCTCGGCGGCAACGTCGATGCCCGCGTGCTCGACGAGCTCGAGACCGCCGGCGAGGATGCCGATCCGGCGGCGATCCGCGCCCGTGTCGAGGCCCAGATCGCCGAGGCCAAGGCCAAGGCGCTGGCCGCCGGCGGGCTCTACGTGCTCGCCACCGAACGCCACGAGAGCCGCCGCATCGATAACCAGCTCCGCGGCCGCTCCGGCCGTCAGGGCGACCCGGGCCGCACGAGCTTCTACCTCTCGCTCGAAGACGACCTGATGCGCATCTTCGGCTCCGACCGGCTCGATTCGATGCTGGGCCGGCTCGGCATGAAGGAAGGCGAGGCCATCGTTCATCCCTGGGTCAACAAGGCGCTCGAGAAGGCTCAGGGCAAGGTCGAGGCACGCAACTTCGACATCCGCAAGAACCTCCTCAAGTTCGACGACGTGATGAACGACCAGCGCAAGGCGATCTTCGCCCAGCGCCGCGAGATCATGGAGGTGGAGGATCTCTCCGAGATCACCCGCGACATGCGCCATCAGGTCATCGAGGATCTCATCACCGAGCATGTGCCCGCCCGCGCCTATGCCGATCAGTGGGACATCGAGGGCCTGAACGCAGAGGTCCGGCGCATCTTCGGCGTCGATCTGCCGCTGCAGGCCTGGGCCGACGAGGAGGGCGTCGATGACGAGACGATCTCCGAACGCCTGATCGCCGAGACCGATCGCCTGATGGCGGCCAAGGTGGCGCATTACGGCGCCCAGGCCATGCGCAGCGTCGAGAAGCAGGTGCTGCTGCAGGTGATCGACCAGAACTGGCGCGAGCATCTGGTGACGCTCGACCATCTGCGTTCCGTCGTCGGCTTCCGCGGCTACGCCCAGCGCGATCCGCTCAACGAATACAAGACCGAGGCGTTCCAGCTCTTCGAGAGCCTGCTCAACCGGCTGCGCATCGAGGTGACGCGCATGCTCGCCCATGTCCAGATCATGACGTCCGAGCAGCAGCAGGCGATGATCGCCGAGATGCAGGCCCGTGCAGAGGCCGAGGCGAAGGAACAGGCCGCGAGCCATCCCGAGCTCGCCGAGGCCACGGCTGCGCCCCAGCCCGCCCCGGCCGCGGCGGAGGCCACCGATCCCTCCGGCGCGCAGGTCGTGCCGATGCCCGCGCCGCGCACCGCCGGGGTCGATCCGGATGATCCCGCGACCTGGTCGCGCTCCGGCCGTAACGATCCCTGCCCCTGCGGCTCGGGCAAGAAATACAAGCACTGCCACGGCCGCGTCTGAGATCCCGGGCCGGGCGGGCGCCGGTTGCATTCCGCCCGGCCCGGTTCTAACTAGGTCGTTAACGCTCTGCCCGAGGACCTGACCCGCGCATGAACTGGATCTCCAACTACGTCCGCCCGAAGATCAATTCGCTGTTTTCCCGCCGCGAGGTGCCGGAAAACCTGTGGGTCAAATGCCCCGCCTGCGGCACGATGCTGTTCCACCGCGAACTGGAAGACGCGCTCAACGTCTGCACGAGTTGCGGCCATCACATGGCGATCTCGCCGCGCGACCGCTTCCGGGCGCTCTTCGACGGCGGCGTGTTCCTCGAGCTCCCCGTCCCGGTGCCGGTCGCCGACCCGCTCGGCTTCCGCGACCAGAAGAAATACCCCGACCGGCTGCGCGAGGCGCGCAAGAAGACCGGCGAGGACGGCGCCATGCTTGTCGCCGAAGGCGAGATCGGCCGGCTGAAGACCATCTGCATCGGCCAGGACTTCGCCTTCATGGCGGGCTCCATGGGCATGCAGGTCGGCAATGCGATCATCGCGGGCGTCGAGCGCGCGGTTCAGGAACGCTGCCCGGTGGTGCTCTTCGCCGCCGCGGGCGGCGCGCGCATGCAGGAGGGCATCCTCTCGCTCATGCAGATGCCGCGCTCGACCGTCGCCGTGCAGATGCTGAAGGAAGCGGGGCTGCCCTATGTCGTGGTCCTGACCGACCCGACCACCGGCGGCGTCACCGCAAGCTACGCCATGCTCGGCGACGTCCAGATCGCCGAACCCGGCGCGCTCATCTGCTTCGCCGGCCCCCGCGTCATCGAGCAAACCATCCGCGAGACGCTGCCCGACGGCTTCCAGCGCGCGGAATACCTGCTCGACCATGGCATGCTCGACCGGGTAGTCGCCCGCAAGGAGATGCGCGAGGAACTCGCCCGGCTCCTGCGGCTCCTCACCAATTCCACACCGCCCGTCTTCGGCGACCTGCCCGCGCCCGAAGCGATCCCCGCCCTGCCCAGATAAGGCTTCCGGCCATGACCGAGACGAGCGACCGCGTGCTTTCGCGGCTCATGTCGCTGCACCCGAAGGTGATCGACCTTACACTCGGCCGCGTCGAGCGGCTGCTTGCGGCCCTCGGCCATCCCGAACGGCAGCTGCCGCCGGTGATCCATGTCGCCGGCACCAACGGCAAGGGCTCCGTGGTGGCGATGCTGCGCGCCGGGCTCGAAGGCGCGGGCAAGCGCGTCCATGTCTACACCTCGCCGCATCTCGCGCGCTTTCACGAACGCATCCGGCTCGCGGGCACGCTCATCTCCGAGGACCAGCTCATCGCCGATCTCGCGCATTGCGAGGCGATGAACGGCGGCGAGCCGATCACCTATTTCGAGATCACCACCGCCGCCGCCATCCTCGCCATGGCCCGCGAACCGGCCGACTATACCCTGCTCGAGGTCGGCCTCGGCGGGCGGCTCGATGCGACCAATGTCATCGGCAGCCCGGCGCTCAGCGTGATCTGCCCGGTCTCTCTCGACCACCAGCAGTATCTGGGTGAGACGCTCGAGGAGATCACCTTCGAGAAGGCAGGCATCCTCAAGCATGCCGTCCCCGCCGTCATCGCGCCGCAGGATCCCATCGCCGAGGCGGTGATCGAGGCCCGCGCCGCCGAGCTCGACGCCCCCCTCCTCCTCGCCGGCCGCGACTGGCAGGTCTGGGAGGAGCACGGCCGCATGGCCTATCAGGATCTACACGGCCTGCTCGACCTGCCTCTGCCCCGGCTGATCGGCGCGCATCAGGTCACCAATGCCGGCACCGCGATCGCGGGCCTGCGGCGGCTCGGCTTCGACGATGCCGCCTGCCTCGCCGCCGTCAGCCGCCCCGAATGGCCCGCCCGGCTCCAGCGCCTGCGCCAGGGGCCGCTGGTCGAGGCCGCCGAGGCCACCGGCGCCGAGCTCTGGCTCGACGGCGGCCACAACCCGGCGGCGGGTGCCGCGCTCGCCGAGGCGCTCGCCCGGCTTCCGGCCCGGCCGCTCCACCTCGTCACCGGCATGCTGCGCACCAAGGACGTCGGCGGCTACCTCCGCCCGCTCGCCCCGCTCGCCCGCAGCCTCTCCGCCGTCTCGATCCCCGGCGAAACCGCGACCCTCACCGCCACGGAGACCGCCGAGGCCGCCCGCGCCGCGGGCATCGCGGCCACCGAGGCCGAAAGCGTCGCCGCCGCGGTGGCGGCAATCGGCGCCGTCGAGCCACATGCCCGCATCCTCATCTGCGGCTCGCTCTACCTCGCCGGGGGCGTCCTGCGCGAAAACGGCTGACCCGCAGCCCGCGATCGGGGCTTGAACGCAGGCGCAGCATTGGCCCTAATGTCATCTGGGGCCAGCGCGAGGACATCCGCCGATGACGACGATACCCGAACCGAAGCTGATCGACCGCCTGCTGCAGGTGATGGAAGACGATATCGTGCCGCTGACACAGGCGGGCGTGCGCGAGGGCAACAAGGTCTTCGGCGCCGCGATCCTCCGCAAGTCGGACCTCTCGCTGGTGCTTGCCGGCACCAACAACGAGGTGGAGAACCCGCTCTGGCACGGCGAGGTCCACACCATGAAGCTGCTTTACGAGATGGCGCCGGAGGATCGCCCCGCGCCCGGCGACTGCATCTTCTTCGCCACGCACGAGCCCTGCTCGCTCTGCCTCTCGGCGATCACCTGGGGCGGCTACGACAATTTCTATTTCCTCTTCAGCCACGAGGACAGCCGCGACAGCTTCAACATCCCCCATGACCTCCGGATCCTGAAGGAGGTCTTCACCCTCGAGCCGGGCGGCTACAACCGCGAGAACGCCTACTGGAAGAGTGCGGGCCTGATGGCGGGCATCGAGGCCGCGCCCGAGGCCGAAAGGGCCGCCTTCCTCGCCCGCGTCGAGGCGCTGAAGGCGACCTATGCCGAGATGTCGGACACCTACCAGTCCCACAAGACCGATACGGAAATCCCGCTCAACTGACGTCCCGAAGCCCGCGCCGGGGCCGCCTCAGCCTTCGCCCCGCTGCGCCCGTGCCAGCCGCTCGGTCTCGGCATCGATCGGGCGGCGCAGCGCCGCGATCAGCGGATGCCGGTCGGTGTGCTCGCGGCCGTAGGAGAGGTTGAAGGCGTAGTCGATCGCCGCCGGGTCTATGCCCTGGACATGCTGGAGCACCGTCTCGAGCCGGTCGAGCCCCTTCGCCAGCCGCGCCTCCGGGCTTGCGAGGGCATTGTATTCGTCCCAGAGCGCCATGATCCGCGCCGCGGCGGCGGGCGGCAGAAGCCCGGCGAGACCGGCCATGTCGGCGCGTTCGTCGGCGGTCTTGTCCCCGGCCTGCGCCGGGGCCGGAATGTCGCCGTGCACCGCCTCGCCGAGATCGTGGATCACGAGGATCTGCAGCAGCCGGCCGAGATCGATCTCCGGCAGCGCCTCGGCAAGCGCCACCGCCATCAGGCAGAGCCGCCAGCTGTGCTCGGCGGTGCTCTCCCGCCGCCCGCCGCTGGTCGAGCCGCTCCGCAGCGTGTCCTTGAGCGGCTCCACGGCGCGAAAGAACGCGGCATAGGCGGCAAGCTCGTCCTCGGGAATCGAATCCTCTTGGGTCATGGCGCCGACTATTCCCCGGCGCCGCCCGCCTGTCCATTGCCCGCGTGCCGCAGCCGCACCGGCCCGAGCCGCCGCCCCCAGATCAGCAGCCAGAGCCCGTAGCAGACGAGCGTCGTCGCCATGTCCGTCAGATGCAGTGCCCGCAGCCCGGCCGCATCCGTCTGCGACACGTCGAGCAGCAGCAGGCTCAGCCCGCCGAGCGGGGTGGGTGGCGAGACGAGCAGCAGCGCCACCGCGTTGTTGACGAAATGGAGGCCGATCGCGGCCGAGAGATTGCCGAGGCGTGCGGTGATATCCCCGAGCACCAGCCCGATCAGCCCCGCAGAGGCCGCCACGAGCCAGGCATTCGCCCCATGCGTCACCGGATCAAAATGCAAGGCGCCGAAGACGAGCGCCGGCAGTCCGAGCCAGATGAGGCGCGACCGGAACCGGGCGGCGAGCGATTGCATCAGATAGCCGCGAAAGGCGATCTCCTCCGCCGCGCACTGGATCAGCACCGCAGGAATGGCGAAGGGCAGATGGCGCAGCCATTGCGGCAACGGAACGCCCGGCTCGAGCGGCAGGACATCATGGAGCAGCGCGAGCGAGAGCAGCGCGAGCCCGCCCCAGATCGCCACCGCCCAGCCGAAGAGCCCGGGCCGGAAGCCGCCCGGCCCGAAGACGCTCCGGAAACTCCGGCGCTGGAACAGCCGCACCGCGAGCGCCGTGCCCGCGATCATGCCGCCGAAGGCATAGAGGAACCCGATCGTCAGCAATGCGGGGTCGTGAAGCTGGTGCCCCTTGGCGAATTCCCTCAGCGTCGGCGCGACGGAGACCAGCGCGCCGAACCACGCGATGCAGATCACCACGCAGCCCGCCAGCATGCGCCAGAGTGCCGGTCTGGCACGCGCCGGCGCGACATAAGCCTCGATCGGTGCGAGTTCCGTCACGCGCCCGTATCCCGTCCGTTCCTGCCGCTCATCTGCCTGCGCGCCCGGTCCCGCCCCGGTCCCGGAGCGCAACCGCGTCAGACGACATCGCAGACCCAAAGTCACCCGGCCCGCCAGAATGGGCGGGCCGCCGTGAAATCCTCCGTTCCGGCCGACATGTGCCCGGAACCGGCCGCACTCTAGAGCGAAAACGGCTCGGACTGAAACAGTCCGAGCCGCGGATTACGGTGAAACTCTGAAAAAATGGACCGAAACCCCGGTCGGTTTGCCGGCCACTCCGAAGCGGCCTCGGTCCGGCAGCCGGCCCGGCCGTCGCCTATGCCTTGCCCCGCTTCGTGCGATGCTTGGTCAGGGAGGTGATGTTGACCTTCTTGCGGTCCTTGTAGGGGTTCTCGCCCCCGCGCAGGAACAGCCGGATCGGCGTGCCCGGCATGTCGAAATCCCGGCGCAGCCCGTTCACCAGGAAGCGCTTGTAATCCTCGGGCACCGCGTCGGGGATGGAGGCAAAGACGACGAAGGTCGGCGGCCGGGTCTTTACCTGGGTCATGTAGCGCAGCCGGATGCGGCGGCCGCCGGGCGCGGGCGGCGGATGGTCCGCGATCTGCGTCGCGAGCCAGCGGTTGAGCCGCGCCGTCGAGATGCGGCTGTTCCAGGTGCCATAGGCCTTGACGATCGCGTTGTGCAACCGGTCGAGCCCCTTGCCGGTCAGGGCCGAAATCATCACCATCGGCGCGCCGCGAAGCTGCGGCAGCAGCCGCCCGAAAGCCTCGCGCAGCTCGTTGAGCTTCTGCGGCTTCTCGTCCTCGAGATCCCACTTGTTGACCGCGACCACCACCGCGCGCCCCTCGCGCTCGGCGAGATCTGCGATGCGCAGGTCCTGGCTCTCGAAGGGGATCTGCACGTCGAGCAGCACGACCACCACCTCGGCGAAGCGCACAGCGCGCAGCCCGTCGGCAACCGAGAGCTTCTCGAGCTTTTCCTGAACCTTCGCCTTCTTGCGGATGCCCGCCGTGTCGAAGATCCGGAAGGGCGTGCCCATCCATTCGGTGCGGACCGCGATGGCGTCGCGGGTAATCCCGGCCTCGGGGCCGGTCAGAAGCCGGTCCTCGCCGAGGATCGCGTTGACAAGCGTGGACTTGCCCGCGTTGGGCCGCCCCACCACGGCGATCTGGATCGGCCGGCCCTCGGGGATCTCCGCCCCCTCGCCCTCCTCGTCGACGCTGTCATCGATCGGCTCGATGCGCTCGGCGAGGTTGTCGATATCCTGATGCGCCCTGATCAGCGGCTCGAGAACCTGCTCGAGCTCCCCCAGCCCAGCGCCATGCTCCGCCGACATCGCGATCGGCTCGCCGAGGCCGAGCTCGTAGGCCTCGAGCATCCCGCCTTCCGCGGCGCGGCCCTCGACCTTGTTGGCCGCGAGGATCACCTTGATGTCGCGCTTGCGCATCATCTCGGCCAGCGTCCGGTCGAGCGGCGTGAGCCCGGTGCGCGCATCGACCAGGAAGAGGCAGGCATCGGCCATCACCATCGCCCGCTCGGTAAGCGCCCGCATCCGGCCCTGGAGGCTCGCATCCGTCGCCTCCTCGAGCCCGGCGGTGTCGATCACCTGAAACCGCAGCGCGCCGAGCCGGGCATCGCCCTCGCGCAGATCGCGGGTCACGCCCGGCTGATCGTCGACGAGCGCGAGCCGCCGCCCGACGAGGCGGTTGAAAAGCGTCGACTTGCCCACGTTGGGGCGGCCGATGATCGCAAGCGTGAAGGACATCAAAAGACTTTCGCATGGCCGCAGGCGGAGGGGCCCGCGGCACGAGGGTTGACCAGCGGCCGGCTCATTGCAAGGCGTTGAGCTTGCCGTCCTCGGTCACGACATACATGATCCCGCCGGCGATGACCGGCGGCGCCGCCGCGCCCGCAGGCAGCTCGATCTCGGTCAGCAGCCGGCCGTCGGTCGGGCTGAAGCCCCTGAGCCGCGCATCCCCGCTGGCGATCCAGAGCCGGTCGCCGGCCAGGATCGGCCCGAAATGCGTGATGGCGCGGAACGGCATCCGGTCGCCGAAGATGTTGTGGTTGGGATGGAACTGCGGCAGCTCGACCGACCAGATCTCCTCGCCCTTCGCGGCATCGGCGCGTACCAGCGCGCCGCGGTCCGAGACGAGGAAGATCGAGTCGCCCACCGGCCAGACCGGCCCGTAGGCGCCCTCGTCCATGGTCCAGAGCCGCGCGCCGGTGCTGCGCTCCATGCGCAGCGTGCGGCCGTTCTGGCTCGAGGCATAGATGGCGGAGCCGAGGATCACCGGATCGCCGGTGATGTCGCCGATCGAGCTGCGGGCGAGATCCGGCCGCCCCGGCGTCACCGCCGTGCCCCATTCCCAGAGCCCCGTCGCCACCGACACCCCGCGCAGCTCGCCCGAGGTGAAGGGAATGACCGCAAGGCCGCCCGCCACCGCGGGTGTCGCCCCGCCCATCAGACCGGCGCCCTTCCCGGCACTCTTGATCTCCCAGAGGGTCTCGCCCGTCGCGGTGGAAAGCGCGAGCGCCGTGTCGTCGCGCAGCACCACGAAGAGCCGCGAGCCCTCGACCACGGGTGCTGCAGGCACCGGCGCCTCGAAGGATTTTCGCCAGAGAACCTGCCCCGTCCCCGGCTCCATGGCGAGCACCTCGCCGAAGCCCGTGGTGACGAAGAGCACGCCACCGGCCTGCGCCATGCCGCCGCCCGGCGCCGAATCCGCCTTCTGGCCGACAGGAACGAGGTTCTTGGTCCAGACCCGTGCGCCCTGCGGCGTCACCGCCGAGAGGTTCGCCTCGGCATCCATTCCGAAGACCAGCCCGCCCGCAGCGATCGGCGTCACCGTGACCCGTTCGCGCCGCCCGCCGCCCTTGCCGAGCGGGAAGGACCAGCGCAGCCGCGGCTCGGCGGCAAAGGCCGGCTGTTGCGCCGGCCGCCCGCTGGCAGACCCGTTGCGGAAGCTCCAGTCGGCATTGACCACCGCCGGCGGCAACGCGATCGGCCGCGCCCGGTTCGGCGTCGTGTCTTGGCCGACGAACTCGTTCGCGCGCACCGGCTCACGCTCGCCCGGAAGCGGCTTGTCCCTGCTGCCGCAGGCGCTCAGCAGAACGGCAAGCGCCAGCGCCACGAAAACCTTCGGGGCGCTGGCGGGTTTCCGCGCCGGTTCCAGCCGAGAGACTGCCGTCATCTTTGCCCCCGTCCGCTCTCAGCCATCGGCCGGCGCAGCGTCGGCGGGCACGTCCGTCCCGGCCGCCGTGCCCTCGACCGGCAGCGCACCGCCCGCGGCAACGATGAGCTGGCGCGCGCGCGCCTGCAGCGCATCGGTCGCGCCGGGCGCCTCGAGCGCGGCCTCGAGATCCGCGATCGCCGCCGCCTTGTCGCCATCCTCGAGATGCACGAGCGCCCGCTGCTCGAGCGCAAGCGGGCGGAACGGCGCCTCGGGCGCGAGCAGCCCCTCGAGGGTCGCAAGGCGCTCGGAGCGCGGCATCTCGGGGCCGAGCAGCATCACCCGCTCAAGGCTCGCGAGCGCGCGGTAAAGCGCGGGCGTCGCGGGCGCATCGGCCACCCCGGCGAGCACCTCCGCGGCGCGCGCGGTCTCCCCGGCCTCGGCGAGGCTGCCCGCCTCCGCGAGATGGGCCACGAGCGCGGCATCGGGATCGGTCTCGGCCAGCGCGCCCAGGTTCTCGGCCCGCTTCGCCGGATCGGCCTCGGCCATGGCGCTGCGCAGCGCGTCGCCCGCCACCTCGGCCTCGGTCTGCCGGATGTGCTTGCGCCACTCCATCGCCCCGGTTCCACCGACAATCAAGAGGATCACCGCTGCGATCAACCAGCCCCACCGGCCGAGAAATCTGTAGAACCTGTCGCGGCGTAGCTCCTCGCTGACCTCGCTGATAAAGGAATCACTTTCGCTCAAGACGACCTCCGACGCATCGGGGTCGCGTATAGCGCCCGCCCTTCGGCCTGCCAAGCCTCAACGCCCCCCCGAGAACAGTTGCGCTGCCGCGCCGCGCGCTTATGTTCACCTTGCGCCGTCCGCCGCCGGGGCGCCGTCGGCACACTATTGTCATACGTGATCGCACGCGAGTGCGCGGATGCCCGCTTTTCGGGCGAGGGGATGTTGGAGTCCAAGATGCGTTGGGTATCGGTCCTGACCGCCGTTCTTGTCGCGATCGCGCTTTACGGCTTCATCATGCAGCGCGACGTGCTGCGGGCGCTCGCGGGCGCCGAGCCCGAGGCCGCCACCGAAACCGCAGCGCCGGAGGCGGCGGAGGGCACGCCGGGCGGGCCGATCGCCGTCGTCGTCCGCCATCTGGTCGCCGAGGAGGTGCCGAACGGGCTCGTGCTGCGGGGCCGCACCGAGGCCGACCGTCGGGTCGAGGTGCTCGCCGAGACGACCGGCCGGGTGATCTCCGACCCGCTGCGCCGCGGCACGCGCGTGGCGGAGGGCGATCTGCTCTGCGAGCTCGATCCGGGCAGCCGGCCCGCCGAGCTTGCCGAGGCCGAGGCCCGCTACAAGGAGGCCGAGGCCAATGCCCGCGCCTCCGAACGCCTCTCGGAGCGTGGCTACACCGCCGAAACCACCGCAATTGCCAACCGTGCCGCGCTTCAGGCCGCCCAGGCAGCCATCGAACAGGCACAGAACGAACTCGCCCGGCTGAAGATCCACGCCCCCTTCGGCGGCCTGCTCGAGGACGATACCGCCGAGATCGGCGCATTGCTCCAGCCCGGCGCGCTCTGCGGCACCGTGATCGATCTCGACCCGATCCGCCTCGTCGGCTTCGTGGCGGAAAACGCGGTCAACCGCGTCGAGGTGGGCGCCCCCGTCGGCGCGCGGCTCGTCTCGGGCCAGCAGGTTCAGGGCCGGGTGAGCTTCGTCTCGAGCTCCGCCGATCCCGAGACCCGCACCTTCCGCGTCGATGCGACGATTCCCAATGCCGATCTCTCGATCCGGGACGGGCTGACGGCGGAAACCCTCGTCGCCCTCTCGGGCACCCGCGCCCATCTCGTGCCGCAATCGGCCCTCACGCTCGATGACACCGGCCGGCTCGGCCTGCGCGTGGTGGAGGACGGCCGTGCCGTCTTCGCGCCCGCCGAGGTGCTCCGCGACACGCCCGACGGCATGCTGGTCACCGGCCTGCCCGACGAGATCGACGTCATCGTCACCGGTCAGGATTTCGTGACCGACGGCCAGGCCGTCACCGTCACCCGCGCGGATGACACCCCATGAGCGGCATCGTCGACTGGGCCGCGGCCCATGCCCGCACCATCGTCGCCTTCGTGATCCTCAGCCTCTTGGCGGGCGGCTATGCCTATGTGTCGCTCCCCAAGGAGGGCGAGCCCGACATCGAGATCCCCGCCCTCTTCGTCTCCGTGCCGTTCCAGGGCATCTCTGCGGAGGATTCCGAGAAGCTGCTGGTCCGCCCGCTCGAAACCGAGCTGCGCGGGCTCGAGGGCCTGAAGAAGATCTCCGCCACCGCCGCCGAGGGCTATGCCGGCATCGCGCTCGAATTCGAGTTCGGCTGGGACAAGAGCGCGACGCTCGCCGATGTCCGCGACCGGGTGAGCCGCGCCCAGGCCGAATTCCCCGAAGGGGCCGACCAGTACACCATCACCGAGATCAACTTCTCCGAATTTCCGGTCCTCGTCGTCTCGCTCTCGGGCGCCGTGCCCGAACGCACGCTGCTCCGCCTTGCAAAGGAGCTGCAGGACGAGATCGAGGCCATGCCCGAGGTGCTCGAGGCCGGGCTCGCCGGGCACCGCGACGAGATGCTCGAGGTGCTGATCGACCCGCTGAAGCTCGAAAGCTACAACGTCACCGCCGAGGAGCTGGTGAACGTCGTCACCCGCAACAACCGGCTGATCGCGGCGGGCGAGGTCAACAGCGCGAGCGGCGCCTTCTCGGTCAAGATCCCCTCCTCCTTCGACGAGCCGGCCGACATCTTCAACCTGCCCGTCAAGGTCAACGGCGACAGCATCGTCACCCTGGGCGATCTCGCCGACATCCGCCTCACCTTCGAGGATCGCGAGGGCACCGCGCGCTTCAACGGCGACCCGACCGTCGCGATGCAGGTGGTGAAGCGCAAGGGCCAGAACGTGATCGACACGGTGGCCGACGTCCGCGCCACCGTCGAGCGCGCCCGCGCCGCCTGGCCCGCGGAGCTGCGCCAGGCGGTCCGCGTCGATTTCACCATGGACACCAGCCGCGAGGTCCAGTCCATGGTCTCCCAGCTCCAGGGCTCGGTGATGACCGCGATCTGCCTCGTGATGATCGTGGTGCTCGCGAGCCTCGGCACCCGCTCGGCGCTGCTGGTGGGCTTCGCCATCCCCACCTCCTTCATGCTGAGCTTCGCGCTCCTCGCGCTCTTCGGCATCTCGATCTCCAACATCGTGATGTTCGGCCTCATCCTCGCGGTGGGGATGCTGGTCGACGGCGCCATCGTCGTCGCCGAATACGCCGAACAGCGGATCGACGCCGGCCAGGGGCCGATGCGCGCCTATGCCGAAAGCGCCCGGCGGATGTTCTGGCCGATCATCTCCTCCACCGCCACCACGCTCTGCGCCTTCCTGCCGATGCTCTTCTGGCCCGGGGTCGCGGGCGAGTTCATGGGCAACCTCCCCGTCACCCTCATCTTCGTGCTCTCCGCCTCGCTGGTGGTGGCGCTCGTCTACCTCCCCGTGCTCGGCGGCATCGCCGGCCGGATCTCGCGCGCGATCGAGCACGCCGGCGCAACGCTCCACGGCCTGCTGCCGGGCTGGCTCAGGGTGCTCCTGATCCTCCCCGCCGCCCTCGTCCTCCTCGCGGGCCTCCGCGCCCTCATCCTCGTCCAGATCGCACCGGCGCTCGTCCTCGTCGTCGCCGGCTGCCTCGCGCTGGCCCTCGTCGGCGCCACGCTGCGCCACGGCCGCACCGACCCGGTCGGCCGCGCCGAATACCGCCCCTCGCCCTTTGGCCGCCTCGTCCGGCTCCTCACCGGCAACCCGGTGATGCCCTTCGTCACCATCGCCGGTGTCGTCGGCTTCGTCATCGCCATCTTCGGCTACTACGGCGAGCACAACCGCGGCGTCGAGTTCTTCGTCCCGACCGAACCCGAACGCGCGATCGCCTATGTCCGCGCCCGCGGCAACCTCTCCGTCGCCGAGAAGGACACCCTCGTCGCCGAGGTCGAGCGCGAGATCGAACAGACCGAGGGCGTGAAGGCGGTCTTCGCCTTCGCCGGCGCCGGCGGGCTCAACGAGATGCTCGGCAACAGCGGCCCGCGCGACACCATCGGCCAGGTCCAGATCGAGCTCTCGGACTGGGGCACGCGCCCCTCGGGCCACGTCATCCTCGCCGACATCAACGACCGCATCAGCCGCATCCCCGGCATCATCGCCGAGATCTCCGAGGCCGAGCAGGGGCCGGGCGAGGGCAAGCCGCTCCAGCTCCGCCTGATGGGCCCCGACTGGGAGGCGCTGCAGGAGGCCGCCGCCACCGTGCGCCGGCACTTCGAGGCCCAGCCCCAGCTCACCGACATCGAGGACACCCGGCCGCTCCCCGGCATCGACTGGCAGATCGACGTCGACGTCGCCCGCGCCGGCCGCTTCGGCGCCGATGTCGCCAGCGTCGGCGCGATGGTGCAGCTCGTCACCCGCGGCATCACCCTCGACACCATGCGCGTCGAGAGCTCCGACGACGAGATCGACATCCGCGTCCGCCTGCCCGAACAGGACCGCCTGCTCTCGACCCTCGACACCCTGCGCGTGCGCACGGAGAACGGCCTCGTGCCGCTCTCGGCCTTCATCACCCGCAAGCCCGCGCCCGCCCTCGCCCAGATCGACCGCTACCAGGGCGAGCGCTACTTCGACGTGAAGGCCGATGTCACCGCCGACACCAACGCCAATGCCGAGATCGCCGCGATGACCGCATGGCTCACCGACGAGGCCGTGCTGCCCCCGAGCGTGCACTGGGAATGGACCGGCGATCAGGAGGACCAGGCCGAGAGCCAGTCCTTCCTCGTCAGCGCCTTCGCCGCCGCGCTCGGGCTCATGTTCGTGATCCTGCTCGCCCAGTTCAACTCGCTCTACAACGCCGTCCTCGTGCTCACGGCCGTCGTGCTCTCGGTCACCGGCGTGCTGATCGGCATGCTGGTGATGAACCAGACCTTCTCCATCATCATGACCGGCACCGGGATCGTCGCGCTCGCGGGCATCGTCGTGAACAACAACATCATCCTGATCGACACCTATCAGGAATACGCCCGCTTCATGCCGCGGCTCGAGGCGGTGGCCCGCACCGCGGAATCCCGCCTCCGCCCGGTGCTGCTCACCACGATCACCACCATGGCCGGGCTCTCGCCGATGATGTTCGGCCTCTCGGTCGATTTCGTGAACGGCGGCTACACCATCGACAGCCCGGCGGCGATGTGGTGGAAACAGCTCTCGACCGCCGTCGTCTTCGGCCTCGGGCTCGCCACCGTGCTCACCCTCATCGTCACGCCCGCGCTGCTCGCGGCCCGGATCTGGTTCTGGGTGGCCTTCCATGCCGCGGTGGCCCGCCTCGCGGGCGCCGTCGGCCTCGAACGCGAACGCGCCGCCGCCGACCGCCGCCTCGCCCGCGCCCTCCGCGGCTTCGAGACCGCCGAGATCCAGTGGACCGACCCGGCCCGCCCGGGCCCCACGCGCATCATCCCGCCCGCCGAACCCCACGCCGGCGGCATGGCCTGACCCGCGGCGGCCCCTTCGGCCCCGCGGGAGAAAACGTCAGTCAGGCAACCGGAAGTTGCTCAGCCAATTCTTACAGATATAGACCGGAATCTCTTTAATATTAAAACATCCAAATACGTCATCAGACAAAAATTTTTTATCTACAGAATTTTCATAAAAAATATTCATCCATATTCTATACAAATATAAAACATGACCATCAAATTTTGGATTTTTCCGGTCATCCTCGGTGTATTCTTTTACAAAGTCGTCACCTGCACCCAGATAAGCAACGAGTTCTTCGGGGCTGATCGTAGAAGCGCACAGTTTCGGGAAGATGTCCGACCGGATAATCCTCGTGATCACAAGCGTGACGGCCGCTTTGTGCAGTCCCGTATGCGCTGCAACTGCCTGCGCCTCCTCCGGCAGGAGCGCCACCATCGACATTACCTTCCCGACATCTCTGAGTGAGATGGAATTGTTTCTGCTCAGAATTCGAAGCTGGGTGCCGACCTCCTCCAGAAGATGGTCGGGCATCTTCATGGCTCTTCCGAGATGATCCGCATATTTTAGCATCGCGGACGTTCGCCAATCGTCCCCGACGTGCTCCGGCAGTGTCACGGTAAAGCTCAGGAATTTCTGCAGATACGCCGTCGCATCGATCCCCGCGCCATAGCGGGCCTTCACGCTGTTCTCCAGCGCCTCGAGGTTGGCCCCGAGCACGAAATGCACATGCGGCACGGCGAAGAAATGCTTGATGACCTCGAGGATCTCCAGCGCGTAGTCCGGTCGGCACCTGTCCAGTTCATCGACGACGATGATGAGCGGTGTCGGTGCCTCGCCCCCCTTGGCCGCCGTCAATGCCCCGAGCGCCTTGCGAAACTCCTCCATGGCCGCCTGGCGCCCCTCCTCGCGCTCCCAGAACTCCTCCACCGCCTTTCCGGCTTCATTCTCCACTGCCTTGGCGGCTGCGTCCCCGAGCTCATTCAGCACCGCCGTGGCGCCATAGGTCGCAAGCGCAAGGCCAATTCTGGCCGCGGGTCTGAGCAACTTGAGTGTGACTTTCTTCACCCGATCGAGCTTGCAGCTTTCTTCCTCGGGAAGCCGCTCCGATAGTGCCCCGACCAGCGCGACCAGCGGGTCGGACAGATAGTCATGGGCAAAGGCATCGAAATAGAGCGTGTTCGCTTCGCCGCTGTATTGCCGCAGATGTTCGCCCACCCATCGTTGCAGGAAATGCGACTTGCCGGTCCCCCACCGCCCGTCGAGCGCCACCACCAGCGGATCTTCCGTGCGCTGAAGAACCTCCGAGAGCCTCTGGCCGACCTTCTTGCGCCCGAGCAGGTCGTTCTCGAACCCAGTCTTGTAGAGATCCAGAGCTTCTTCCGGTGGTGCAAACCGCATCTCGGACCCTCTCCCTGAAATTTCTTCCGCCTCGAAATATCTGCGAGCAGGCCGCCCCAAAAATGGCCGCCTCCATGAAATTCATGATATGTTAGTAACTTTTTTCAATGAAATCAATGTATTGATTTCGTTTTCACGGTGAAAAGCCCGTCTTTCACGCACCGGCCCCGCCGCATCGCTGCGACGGGGCCGGGTGTTTCAGGGGTCTCAGGAGGCCATCCCCGCGGGAACGGCCCGCCCGGATCAGATCATCTCGATGGCGAGCGCGATGCCCTGGCCGCCGCCGATGCACATGGTGATGAGGCCGCGCTTGCCGCCGATCCGCTCGAGCTCGTAGAGCGCCTTCACGGTCACGATCGCGCCGGTGCCGCCGACCGGGTGGCCGAGCGCGATGGCGCCGCCGTTCGGGTTCACCTTCGCCGGGTCGAGGCCGAGGCCCTTGTTGACCGCGAGCGCCTGGGCCGCGAAGGCCTCGTTCGCCTCGATCACGTCGAAATCCTCGATCGAGAGGCCGGTCCGCTCCAGCAGCTTCTGCACCGCCGGCACCGGTCCGATGCCCATCACGTCCGGCCGCACGCCCGCCAGCGCATAGCCGAGCATCCGGGCCTTGGGCTTGAGCCCGGCCCGGGAGGCCGCTTCGGCCGTTGCCAGCACCACGGCCGCCGCGCCGTCATTGATGCCGCTCGCGTTGCCTGCCGTCACCGTGCCGTCGCGCTTGAAGACGGTCTTGAGCGCGCCGAGCTTCTCCATCGTCGTGGCCTTGGGGTGCTCGTCGGTGACGAAGTCGACCATGTCGCGCTTCACCTTGACCTGCACCGGGGTGATCTGGCTCTTGAAATGGCCCGCCTCGATCGCCGCGGCCGCCCGCTTCTGGCTCTCGAGCGCGAAGGCGTCCTGCTCCTCGCGGGTGATCTGGTGCTCGGCGGCGACGTTCTCCGCCGTGACCCCCATGTGGCCGGTGCCGAACGGGCAGGTGAGCGCGCCGACCATCATGTCGATCGCACTGGTATCGCCCATCTTCTGGCCCCAGCGTGCCGCCGGAAGGTTGTACGGCCCGCGCGACATGCATTCGGAGCCGCCGGCAAGCGCGAAATCCGCGTCCCCCGTCAGCAGCGACTGATAGGCCGAGGCGATCGCCTGCGCACCCGAGCCGCAGAGGCGGTTCACGTTCATCGCGGGCGCCGAATCCGGGATGCCTGCGTCCATCGCCGCGACGCGCGAGAGATACATGTCCCGCGGCTCGGTGTTGATGACATGGCCGAAGACAACGTTGCCGATCTGTCCCCCCTCGACGCCCGACCGCTCGAGCGCGGCCTTGGCCGCGGTCGCCGCCAGGGTGATCGGCGGCGTGCCGGCCAGCGCGCCTCCGAACGTGCCGATGGCGGTACGCGCGCCGTCAAGGATTACGATTTCTTCGGTCATGGAGCTCCCTCCCCGTTACCCGGATGAATGCGCGACACACTCACGCAACCGTGCGCAGGATGCAAGGCCCCAGGTCGGCTCAGGAGGAGGCGGCCTCCCCCTGCCAGCGTGGCGCGCGGAGATCTTCGCGGCCATGGGGCTCCCGCCAGTCGAGATCCGGGCCGATGGGGACGATGCCGCAGGGATTAATCGTGCGGTGGCTCTCGTGATAGTGCCGGGTGATATGGCGGAAATCGACGGTCTCCGCGACACCGGGATGTTGGTAGAGATCGCGGGCATAGGCCCAGAGGTTGGGATAGTCCGCGATCCGGCGGCGGTTGCACTTGAAGTGCCCGTGATAGACGAGATCGAAGCGGAAGAGCGTGGTCACCAGCCGCACATCCGCCTCGGTCAGCCGCGCCCCCGTCAGGTATCGCCGGGTCGCGAGCCGCTCTTCGAGCCAGTCGAGCGTCTCGAAGAGCGGCACCACCGCCGCGTCATAGGCCGCCTGCGAGGTCGCGAAGCCGGCGCGGTAGACCCCGTTGTTGACCGTGTCATAGATCCGCTCGTTGAGCGCGTCGATCTCGTCGGCAAGCGCGGCGGGATGGAAGTCCTGCTCGTCGCCGGTGATGCCGTCGAAGGCCGAATTGAACATGCGGATGATCTCGGCGGACTCGTTCGAGACGATCGTCCCGCGCTCCCGGTCCCAGAGCACCGGCACGGTGACCCGTGTCGTGGCATCCGGTTCGGCTTCGAGATAGACGTCGCGGAGAAGGCGCTTGCCGAGCACCCTGTCGCCGGTGGCACCCTCGGCATCGGTGGCGAAGCTCCAGCCGTCGTCCCCCATCACCGGATGCACCACATCGACGCTCACATGCGGCGCCAGCCCCTTGAGCTCCCGAAAGATCAGTGTCCGGTGCGCCCAGGGGCAGGCGAGCGAGACATAGAGATGGTACCGCCCGCTCTCGGCGCGGAACCCGCCCTCCCCGCTCGGCCCCGGCCTGCCATCGGCCGTGACCCAGTTCCGGAAGCTCGAAGCCGAACGCTCGAACGCCCCGCCCGACGAGTCCGTGTCATACCAGTCCGTGTACCAGGTGCCGTCCCGCAACAGTCCCAAAACAGATCTCCCTTTATGCCTTCATCGCAATATAGGTCACGAGAGAGCTTTTAAACGCGCATGCCGGAACCTCATTGAACCCAAAACGGAAACAGACAGCGCCGCCGGATGCCCATACAGACCAATGGATGGGGGCCGGGCCGGAGCGGGAAACCATGAAAACGTTTGTGTTTCATCGGCACCCATGGTTGCATTTCGCCATGCGAGTCGTGACCTTCCGTCATTCTGGCGGGCAATCGGGTTGTCATCGAAGGAGGGGGCCATGGACGCTGACGCAGAGGGTTTGCCCGGCGGCATTACGCCAGTTCCCGAGCATCGGGCCCGGCCCGGCATGGAGCTCCGGACCGACAGCGGGCGCTACAAGATCATCGATCTCGGGCGGGACACCTGCCTGATCGAGGTTCCCGAGCATGCGCATCTCCGCGGCTATGCCGACATCTATGATGGCGAGGAGCAGGTGGCGCATTGCCTCATCATGCTCACGGAGCCCGAGGGCTCCTACCTGCGTTGCGGCTTCAAGCGGCACACACCGGCCCGCAAGACACCACCGGTCGATTTCCCCCTCTGATCCGCGCCGCCGCGGCCCCGGAAGCGGGCCTTCGGCACACGCGCGGACTTTCAGGACGCCTGGCGCGCGGCCGGAGCATGTGCCCGCGTCTTCCCGATGACATGGAAAGGCATTGAAATGATCTCTTCCCCCTATCTGCTCTTCCTCGGCGACGCGCCCGACACGCTGGCGGCGAAGGTGGCGCAGGGTATCCGCGACTGGCGGCCGGACGCCGCGATCGGGCAGCTCCGCATGGAGGGCTGCAAGGCGGACATGGGCCTGCCGGACATGACGCTGAGGGAGGCCGTCGCGGCCGGAGCGAAGACCCTCGTCGTCGGGGTTGCGAACCGCGGCGGCGTCATCTCGCCCGCCTGGCTCAGCATCCTCGAGGAGGCGCTGATCGCGGGGCTCGATCTCGCTTCGGGCCTCCACAACCTTCTGCGCGACGAGCCGGTTCTCGTGGCGACCGCCAATTCCTACAACCGCAAGCTCCACGATGTCCGGGTGCCGGAAACCCGCTTTCCGATCGCGAACGGCAAGCGGCGCAGCGGCAAGCGCTGCCTTGCCGTCGGCACCGACTGCTCGGTCGGCAAGATGTACACCGCCCTCGCCATGGAGAAGGAGATGGTGGCGCGCGGCATGAAGGCGAGCTTCCGCGCGACCGGCCAGACCGGCATTCTCATCACCGGCAACGGCGTGCCGCTCGATGCGGTGGTGGCGGATTTCATGGCCGGCTCCATCGAATGGCTGACGCCCGACAACGATCCCGACCACTGGGACCTGATCGAGGGCCAGGGCAGCCTCTTTCACGCCTCCTATTCCGGCGTGACTCTGGCGCTCGTCCATGGCGGCCAGCCTGATGCGCTCATCCTCTGCCACGAGCCGACGCGCCCGCACATGCGCGGGCTGCCGGACTACAAGCTTCCGAGCCTCGAGGCGCTGCGCGATCTCGCGCTCACCATGGCCGGCATCGTCAATCCGGAGGTCTATGTCGCCGGGATCTCGGTCAATACCGCCGCGATGTCGGAAGAAGAGGCCGTGGACTATCTCGCCGGGGTCGAGGCCCGCATGGGCCTTCCGGCCGTCGATCCGTTCCGCCACGGCGCCGGGCGCCTCGTGGACGGTCTGCGATGAAACTCACCGCCGCCACCGAGAGCTTTCCCTTCGCGGAGGTCTTCACCATCAGCCGCGGCTCGCGCACTGAGGCGCATGTCGTCACCGTGACGATCGAGGCCGACGGTGCCGCAGGCCGGGGCGAATGCGTGCCCTATGCCCGCTATGGCGAAACCCTCGAGAGCGTTGTCGCCGAGATCGGGAGCCTGCCGCCGCAGTTCGACCGCGCGGAGCTTCAGCGCCTGCTCCCGCCAGGTGCTGCCCGCAACGCCGTCGATTGCGCGCTCTGGGATCTCGAGGCGAAACGTTCCGGCGAGCCGGTCTGGCAACTCGCGGGCCTGCCCACGCCCGGCCCCGAGATCACCGCCTTCACCCTCTCGCTCGATGCGCCCGCGGCGATGGAGGCGCGCGCGCGGAAGAACGCCGGCCGGCCGCTCCTCAAGATCAAGCTCGGCGGCGAGGGCGACATGGCCCGGCTCGAGGCCGTGCGGCGCGGCGCGCCCGCGGCGCGGATCATCGTCGATGCCAATGAGGGCTGGTCGCCGGAGGCCTATGCCGAGCTCGCCCCCGCGCTGGTCCGGCTCGGGGTCGAGATGGTCGAGCAGCCCTTCCCCGCCGGCAACGACGGGGCGCTGGCGGAGCTCGAGCGGGTGCTGCCGGTCTGCGCCGACGAGAGCTGCCACGATCGCGCGAGCCTCGCGGGGCTCGCCGGCAAATACGACATGGTCAACATCAAGCTCGACAAGACCGGCGGCCTCACCGAGGCGCTGGAGCTTCGCACGGCGGCCCGTGCGGCGGGCTACCGCATCATGGTCGGCTGCATGGTCGGCTCGAGCCTTGCCATGGCCCCGGCACTTCTCGTCGCACAGGGCGCGGCCGTCACCGATCTCGACGGGCCGCTGCTGCTGGCCCGCGACCGCGACCCCGCGCTCAGCTACGACGCCGCCGGGGTCCATCCCGCCCCCCGCGCGCTCTGGGGCTGACCCGGCCGCCGCGCCCCCGGGCAAAAGGCCCGTTGCACCGGCCGCGCCCGCCGCGATACGGTGCCGCCGCGCTCCGGGCCGCACTCGGGGCCGCGCCGCCTGAAAGCTGAAGGATCCGCCATGTCCCGCATAGTCTATGTGAACGGGGAATACGTTCCGGAGGAGGCCGCGAAGATCTCCGTCTTCGATCGCGGCTTCCTGTTCGCCGATGCCATCTACGAGGTGACGAGCGTGCTCGACGGCAAGCTGCTCGATTTCGAGGGGCACATGCGCCGGCTGCACCGCTCACTCGGCGAGCTGGAGATGGCCGAGCCCTGCGACGACGCGACGCTCGAGGCGATCCACCGCGAGCTCATGACCCGCAACGCGCTGCGCGAGGGACTGATCTATCTCCAGGTCACCCGCGGCGCCGCCGACCGCGATTTCCTCTATCCCGCCGAGGCGGTGCCGAGCCTCGTGCTCTTCACCCAGGCGAAGTCCCTGCGCACCTCTCCTGCGGCGCAGGCGGGCGTGCGCATCATCTCGGCCCCCGACATCCGCTGGGGCCGGCGCGACATCAAGACCGTGCAGCTTCTGGCCTCGGCCATGGCCAAGATGGAAGCAAAGAAGGCGGGCAAGGACGATGTCTGGATGACCGAGGACGGCTTCGTGACCGAAGGCTCCTCGAACAACGCCTATATCGTGACGCAGGACGGCACCATCGTCACCCGCGACCTCTCCAATGCGATCCTCCACGGCATCACCCGCGCCGCGGTGCTACGCTGCGCGCGCGAGGCGCAGATGAAGGTCGAGGAACGGCCCTTCACCATCGAGGAAGCCAGGGGCGCGGCGGAGGCGTTCTTCACCTCGGCCTCCTCCTTCGTCATGCCGGTGATCGAGATCGACGGAACGCCCGTGGGCAGCGGTGCGCCCGGGCCGGTCGCCCGCCGCCTGCGCGAGATCTACATCAACACGGCCCTCGAGAGCGGAAGCTGAGCTTCCGCGCCCGAGGCTCCGGGCTCACTCCGCCATGACCTCGCCCGAGCCGCCGAACTCCGCCGGAAAGTCGTGGAGCTTCGGCAGCCCGTCCTTCATCGGCAGCACCGTCTCGGCATAGTTCACATGCACGCCGGGCACGAAGGTCACCGTCGGGATCGTCGCAGCGTAGACATCCGTGAGGCCGAGCGGCGGGTGCTCGGTCAGGACATGCCCGCCACACTCGGTGCAGAACCGCCGGATGCTCATCTCGGTCTTGGCATAGCGGCCGAGCTTGTCCTCACCCTTGGTGATCTTCACGGCCTCCGGCTTCCAGAGCGTGAACGCATTGACCGGCCCCGCCGACCAGGACCGGCAGGAGGCGCAATGGCAATAGCCCATCGCCTCGGGCGCCCCTGTCACCTCGACCTCGACCGCGCCGCAAAAGCAGGCGCCCCTGTGCGTTTCAGCCATTTCGGCCTCCCTCCCTTATTCGAGGCGCACTCTGCCCCCTGCCGCAGCGCCGGGCAACCACACCAAAGTCGCAGGGATGCGGCGGACGGGCGAGGTCAGTGGTTCTCGGAAAACGCCGCCTTGGCCTCCGGGCTCGCCTCGGTCTGGAAGCGCGCGCGCCATTCGTCATAAGGCATGCCGTAGACGATCTCGCGCGCCTCGTCCTTCTCCATCGCGAGGCCGCGCGCGTTCGCCGCCTCCTGATACCACCGGCTGAGGCAGTTGCGGCAGAACCCCGCGAGGTTCATGAGGTCGATGTTCTGGACATCGGTGCGCGCACGCAGATGATCGCGCAGCGCGCGGTAGGCGGCGGCCTCGAGTTCGATTTCGGTCGGTTCGCGCGTCGGTTCGGTCATGGGCTCGCTTCCTCGGATCGGTATGCCGTCACGTTACCCAAGATGGGCGCGAACCGCGCCGCCCGCAACCGTCGGACATCGGTCGCGGGATCTGGTGATGCGGGGTCCGTGCGGCCGGAGCCTTGGGCGAGCCTTAAGAGATCCACAACAAATTGGAGGTCAAGGTGGCGGACCTGAAATCTGCCGGCTGAAGACCCCCCGTGATGATCCGAACCTTCTGCGTCTTTCTCGTTGCCCTGTCCCTCCTTCACGGATGTGGCGCGCCGACAACCACCTATGGCGCCTACACCGCGGGCCGACCGATGCCGATGTTCTACAAGGGCGGCGCAGCTTTCAGCGAGATCTCGGTGGACAATACCGAGTGTCAGGTGGAGGCGACGCAGAGAGTGCCGGCCCAGATCCAGTACAGTCAGACGCCCGCCTACACGACGCCGGCTTCCGTGACCTGCAACCAGTACGGAACGCAGACATTTTGCAACCAGACCGGCGGTCAGACCTATGGCGGCGAGATGCAGTCCTATGACGCCAACGCCGGCCTCCGTCAGCAGGTGCATCTGCAGTGCATGGCGAGGAAGGGATACCAGCTTGTCAATCTGCCGGCCTGTCCCGCCGGCGTGGATATCTCCGACCAGGACGACGAGCGCGTCCTTCGGCCGCTTTCCGCGACAAGCTGCTACCAGGCCGATCCCTCGAACAGGGTCCGTATCGGGAATTACTGATCGGGAGCTTTGATCTGGCCGCTCCCAGCCAGCGGCCCGGATCCGGCCGGCGTGCTCACTGGGCGGGTTTGTCTTCCAGGGTGCCGACGACCTCACTCAGCATGGGGGCAAGCCGTGCGGCCCAAAGGCGCTGGTCGGCCTCGGTCTCGATGAGGTCGTGGCGCAGCTCGATCAGGACATGGGCCAGCCCCCGCCCGGTGCCGTGGCGGCTCATCGAGTCGCCCTCGAGCTGGCCGGTGTAGGGCTCGTTGTCGCCGATGCAGAGGTCGGGCTCCTGCCGGAGGCGCTCCATCAGCGGCAGCGCGATGCGGCCGTCGTGATGCCAGAGGATGCCGACATGCCAGGGGCGCGGCACGCGGCCGACGAGCCGCGGGGTGAAGGAATGTATCGCGACGAGCGCGGGCGTGCGGCCTTCGGCGAGCATCCGGTCGATCTCGGCCGTGACCGCATGATGATAGGGCCGGTGATAGGCCGCGAGGCGCCGCGCCTTCTCGGCCTCGGTGATATGCCGGTTCGCCGGGATGATGGTGCCGTCATAGAGCCGCATCACCAGCGTCGGGTCGTCCTCGCCGCGGTTGGGATCGATGACGAGCCGCGAGAAGCGGCTAAGCACGGCGGGTGCATCGAGCAGCCGGGCGAGCTCGAGCGTCACCCCGCGCGCGCCGAGATCATAGGCGATGTGCCGGCCCATGTCGGCGGGCGGCAGACCCAGATCGCCGCCGTTCACCGCCTCGGGCACGATGTTCGTCGCATGGTCGCAGAGCAGTAGAATCCCGGAGCTGCCGGCGGAATTCACAATCTCGAACGGGGAACTCTCGGTCATCTGGCAATTATGTTTCGTCATGTCGCGCGCACCATATGGGTCTGTTGCGGCAAGCGCCAGAACCCCCGCAAAATTTCCGGTGCAAGCGCCCATCCTTTGGGCATTTGTTGTTTCAAGGCGTTTTCTTTCGCCTATAACGAGGCGGGAACGTCAACTGGAGAGAGGGCCAGGATGGATCACCTTCGCCGTCAGCGAAACGTCAAGATCGTGGCCACGCTGGGGCCAGCGTCCAATAGCCGCGACATGATCCGGAAACTCTACCTCGCGGGTGCGGATGTCTTCCGCCTCAACATGAGTCACGGCACCCAGGAAGAGATCGCCTGGCGGCATGCCCAGATCCGGGCCGTTGAGGCCGAACTCAACCGGCCGATCGGCATCCTGGCCGATCTGCAGGGCCCGAAGCTCCGCTGCGGCGTCTTCGCGAACGGCCCCGAGACCCTCGTGGAAGGCGCGAAGTTCCGCTTCGATCTCGACAAGGCCGAGGGGGATTCGAACCGGGTCTGCCTCCCGCATCCCGAGATCTTTGCCGCGCTTGAGGTCGGTTCGACCCTGCTGGTGAACGACGGCAAGATCAAGCTGCGGGTCACCGACCGCTCCGACAGCCATGCCAATACCGAAGTGATCGTCGGCGGCGAGATCTCGAACCGCAAGGGCGTCAACGTGCCCGATGTGGTGCTGCCGCTCGCCGCGCTGTCCGAGAAGGACCGCTCGGATCTGGAGTTCGTCTGCGAGCTCGGGGTCGACTGGCTGGCGCTGAGCTTCGTGCAGCGGGCGCAGGACGTGGCCGAGGCGCGGACACTCGCCAAGGGCCGCGCGGCGCTGCTCGCGAAGATCGAGAAGCCCGCGGCGGTCAAGGCCTTCGACGAGATCCTCGCCGCCGCCGACGGCATCATGGTCGCCCGTGGCGATCTGGGCGTCGAGCTGCCGGTTCAGGAGCTGCCGCCGATCCAGAAGCGGCTGGTCCGTCAGGCGCGCGCGACCGGCAAGCCGGTCATCGTCGCAACCCAGATGCTCGAGAGCATGATCACCGCCCCGGTGCCGACGCGCGCCGAGGTCTCGGACGTCGCGACCGCGATCTACGAGGGCACGGATGCGGTGATGCTGTCGGCAGAATCGGCCGCGGGCGAGTATCCGATCCAGGCCGTGAAGACGATGGACAACGTCGCCCGCGCGGTCGAGAGCGATGCGATCTACCGCCAGATCATCGAGGCGTCGCGCGCCCCGCATCGCGAAAGCGTGGCCGATGCGATCAGCTCGGCGGCCCGCTCGATCGCCGAGACCGCGAATGTGAAGGCGATCTGCTGCTTCAGCCATACCGGCACCACGGCGCTGCTGGCCTCGCGGGAACGGCCGCGGGTGCCGATCATCGCGCTCACGCCGTTCGACAAGACGGCGCGGCGGCTTGCGCTGTCCTGGGGGCTGCACTGCGCCGTGGTCAGCCAGCCGGTCGGGCGATTCAAGGAAGCGGTGGTGAGCGCGGCGAAGGTTGCGCGGGATCATTCCTTCGCGCTCGAGAACGAGCAGATCGTCGTGATGGCGGGCGTGCCCTTCAACACGCCGGGCTCGACCAACATCCTGCGTGTCGCCGTCTGCAACGAGAAGGCCATCTACGAGGGCTGGGGCGAAGACTGAGCCGCCCGGACGACAAGGTTTTCACCGTGAAAACAGGGCTTTTCACGGTGAAAACGAAATTAAATTATTGATTTCATTTAAAAAAGTTACTAACATATCATGAATTTCACCGGAAGGCGGCTGCGGGGCTGCCCTTGCGGGCAGCATGAGACCGGTGCGGGTCGGGCCACTTGGCCTGCCCTGCCCCCGAACTTCCCCACCCTTTTGACGGGCGCCCGGTTTCCGGGGGGCAGCGCGGCGATGATGGCCAGATCGCTCGCCACGAGCGCCATTGCCGCGCGCGGCTTCGCCCGTGCGGCCAGAGGGGCCGCCAGCAGGTGGGGAAATGCAATCCTCGCGGAACCCGCCCGCGTTTCGAACCGACCCCCGGGCTCAGGCATGGAGGCTTGGGGCGTTTCCCGAGCATGTGCCTGTGGCTAGGGACGAGATCCTCGTGGATGGCGGCTGTCGGCGGCGTTGGCTTGCTGCAAGAAAGAGGCGCGCGGTGGGTATCAGAATAGTGGATTAGATAAAAACTAATCCACGCTATTGAAAATCGTTGTTTTTGTTAAGTCATGCCGATTGTAAGGGAGGAGGGAGAGCGCCTCCGGCCCACCCGCGGGCATCGGCGCCAAACCGTTGGGGACTGCATTGATGACGCTTGAAACCACCGACACGCTGGTCATTGGGGCTGGACAGGCCGGGATCGCCATGAGCGAGCACCTGACGCGCCGGGGGATTGCGCATATCGTCGTCGAGCGCGGGCGCATCGCCGAATCCTGGCGCACGCGCCGCTGGGACTCGCTCGTCGCAAACGGACCGGCTTGGCATGACCGCTTCCCGAACATGGAATTCGAGGGCCACTCGCCCGACGAATTCGTCGGGAAGGAGGATATCGCCGCCTATTTCGAAACCTATGCGGAGCGCTTCGCGGGACAGGTGCGGAGCGGCGTCGAGGTGACCGCGCTCGCGCCGCTCGAGGGGCGCCCGGGCTACAGGGCGGACACCTCGGAGGGCGTGGTCGAGGCGCAGAACGTCGTCGTCGCGACCGGGGCCTTCCAGACGCCGGTGATGCCCCGGATCGTGCCCGAGACCGCGGGGCTCACCCAGATCCATTCCTGCGATTACCGCAATCCCGGCGCGCTGCCCGAGGGCGCGGTGCTCGTCGTCGGCGCCGGCTCCTCCGGCGCGCAGATCGCGGAGGAGCTGATGCAGGCCGGGCGACGCGTCTATCTTTCGGTCGGGCCGCACGACCGGCCGCCGCGCAGCTATCGCGGCCGCGATTTCGTCTGGTGGCTGGGCGTGCTCGGGAAGTGGGACAAGCAGGCGAGCGCCCCCGGCACCGAGCATGTCACCATCGCCGTCAGCGGGGCGCATGGGGGACGGACGGTCGATTTCCGGCGGCTTGCCCAGGACGGCATCACCCTGGTCGGGCGCACCGAACGCTGTGCGGATGGCGTGCTGTCCTTCAGCCCGGACCTGGAACGCAACATCCGCCGCGGCGACGAGAACTACCTGTCGATCCTCGACGAGGCCGACGCCTATGTGACGCGCAACGGCCTCGACCTGCCCCCCGAACCCTCGGCCCGCGCGCTCGCAGCGATGCCCGCCTGCGTGACCGATCCCCTGACGGAGCTCGACATGGAGGCGGCGGGCCTCTCGACCATCATCTGGGCGACCGGCTTTGCCAACGATTACGGCTGGATGGCGGTCGATGCCTTCGACGATGCGGGCCGGCCCGACCACCAGCGCGGCGTTTCGCGCGCGCCGGGGATCTATTTCCTCGGCCTGCCCTGGCTCTCGGGGCGCGGCTCCAGCTTCATCTGGGGCGTCTGGCACGATGCGAAATACCTCGCCGATCACATGCAGATCCAGGCCGGCTACCGCGCCTATCGCCCCGATCCCGACGCGGCCCGCTCAGATGCGCGCGCCGCCCCCCGCACCGCCTGATCCGAACTGGAACCCGACATGGCCCATACCCGCATCCGCGCCTTCAACACGAAGGACACCTACCCCGAACAGAACCTCGACAACGACCTTGCCCAGGCCGTCGTGGCGCGGGGACAGGTGATCTTCCTGCGCGGCCAGTGCCCGCAGGACCTCGACACCGCCAAGAACATCGACAGCCACGATCCGGTGGAGCAGACCCACAAGGTGATGCAGAACATTCGCCAGCTGGTCGAGGAGGCGGGCGGCGAGATGGCGCATGTGACAAAGCTCGTCGTCTACCTGACCGACGTGCGCCACCGCGAGGCGGTCTACCGCACGATGGGCGAGTATATCCGCGGCGTGCATCCGGTCTGCACCGGCCTTGTCGTCGTCGCCCTTGCGCGGCCCGAATGGCTGGTGGAGATTGACGCAACCGCCGTGATCCCCGACTGATCCGAGATCCGCACCGAAACGGAACGCCCCATGACCTTTTCCATCGTAGCTAGATGCGCGCAAAGCGGGCAGTTCGGCGTGGCCATCTCCTCCTCCTCACCGGCGGTCGCGGCGCGCTGCGCGCGGGCACGCGCCGGGATCGGTGCGGTCTCGTCGCAGAACGTGACCAATCCGGAGCTCGGCACGGTGATGCTGGACCGGATGGCGGCGGGCGCGGGCGCGGCGGAGGCCGTGGCCGCGGCGCGGGACGGCGACGCCCACCCCGACTACCGCCAGCTTCTGGCGATCGATGCGACGGGGGCGACATCGGTGCATTCCGGCCCGAAGGCGCTGGGGCTCTGGACCGCCGCCGCGGGGCGCGACTGTGCTGCGGGCGGCAACATGCTCGCCAGTGACGGCATCCCGGCGGCGATGGTCGCGGCCTTCGAGGCGGCCGAGGGCGCGCTCGGCGATCGCCTGATCGCGGCGATGACCGCGGGTCTTGCGGCCGGTGGCGAGGCGGGGCCGGTGCATTCCGCGGGCCTCCTCGTCGTCGACGAGCAAAGCTGGCCCTATGCCGACCTGCGCGTCGACTGGCTGGACGGGGCCTGCCCGATCGCGGCGCTCGCCGAGCTCTGGGCGCTCTACCGCCCGCAGGCCGACGATTACGTCACCCGCGCGCTGAACCCCGGCGCCGCGCCGTCCTACGGCGTTCCCGGCGACGACTGATGCCGCTGCGGATCACCCTCCGCCAGCTGGAATACTTCATCGCCGTCTGCGAGTGCGGCTCCATTGCGCTGGCCGCGCAGAAGGTGAACGTCTCCTCGCCCACGATCTCCACCGCCATGGCCCAGCTCGAGGCGGAGGTCGGGCTCAGGCTCTTCATCCGCCGCCATGCCCACGGCCTTGCCGTGTCGCAGGTGGGCCGCCGCTTCCTCGAAGGCGCGCGCGAGGCCGTCGCGCGGGTCGAGGCGCTCGGCGATCTCGCGAGCGATCTGGCCGGCACGGTGCGGGGCGATCTGCATGTGGGCTGCCTCGTCACCTTCGCGCAGATCGTGCTGCCGAAGCTGCGCCGCGGCTTCATCGACACCTACCCGGAGGTCACCTTCCAGCAGTTCGAGCGCGACCAGTCCGAGATCTTTGAAGAGCTGCGCGATGCCCGTCTGGACGTGGCGATAACCTACGATCTCGGCATCCCCCCCGATCTCGACTTCCTCCCGCTGATCGACCTGCCGCCCGTCGCGCATTTCCCGCAAGGCCATCCCCTGGCCGAACGGCGCGAGGTCGCGCTGTCGGAGCTGGTCGATCTGCCGATGATCCTGCTCGACCTGCCGGTAAGCACGGACTATTTCCTGGCGCTCTTCGCCGAGACCGGGCAGCGCCCGCGCGTGGTGGAACGGACGCGGGACATCGCGGTGATGCGCTCGCTCGTGGCGAACGATTTCGGCTATTCCATCGCCAATATCCGCCCGATCACCGATCAGGCGCCCGACGGCGGCACGCTGCGCTTCGTGCCGATCTCGGGCGGGCCGCGGCTGCTCAAGATGGGCATTCTGACGAGCCGGGGGGCCGAGACCTCGCGCACGGTCGCGGCCTTCATCGAGCATGTCCGCGACAATCTGGGCGAGGCGAGCGAGTTCAGCTTTGGCGCGGTAGCGGGGTAGATCATGGCGCTCTCCACCAGGGACATCCTCGCCGCACTCGTCGGCTTTCCGACGATCACCGACGGGCCGAACGGGGCGCTCGTGGACTGGGTCGCGGATTTCCTGCGGGCGCAGGGCTTCGCGGTGTGGCGGCTCGCCTCCGCCGACGGGGTGAAGGCGGGGCTGCTGGCGAAGCGCGGGGCGGGGGATGGCGGGCTGCTCTGCTCGGCGCATTCCGATGTGGTTCCGGTCGCGGGACAGGACTGGTCGCGGGATCCCTTCGCGCTTGGCGAGTGCGATGGCCGCTATGTCGGCCGCGGCACGACGGACATGAAGGGGTTCCTCGCCTGCGTTCTCGCCGTCGCGCAGGCGCTGAAGGTCGAGGACCAGCGGATGCCGCTGAGCCTCGCGCTCAGCTGGGACGAGGAGATCGGCTGCCGCGGCATCGCCGAGATGATCGATCAGGTGATCCCGACGCTGGGCCGGCCGGACCTCTGCATCGTGGGTGAGCCGACCTCGCTCCGGCTCGTCACCGGGCACAAGGGCAAGGCGAGCTACCGGGCCATCGCGACCGGCGAGGCCGGGCACTCGGCGATGGCGCCGCAGTTCCGCAACGCGCTGCATCCCGCCGCCGATCTGATCGCGGCGATCCGCGACCGGCAGGCGGCGCTCATGACGCAGGGCGCCCGGGACGCGCGCTATGACCCGCCGGTCTCGACGATCCATGCGGGGGTCTTCCGCGGCGGCACCGCGCTCAACATCGTGCCGGACCGGGCGGAGCTGCTCTTCGAGATCCGCCACCTCGCCGCCGAGACGCCGGAGGCGATCCTGGCGGGCCTCGACGTGCCGCAGGACGTGACGATCACGCAGACGGGGAGCTATCCCGGGCTCAGCAGCGATGCCGCGGTTCCAGCGATCCGCGCCTTCGCCTCCGGCCTCGCGCAGGCGGAGCCCGGCACCGTCGCCTTCGGCACCGAAGCCGGGTTCTTCGCCGCCCTCGGCCTTCCGACGATCGTCTGGGGGCCGGGAGACATGCGGGACGGCCATCAGCCCGACGAATCCATTGCGATCTCCGAGCTCGACGGCTGCATCCGGATCCTGCGCGCCTTCCTGTCCCGCTGACGCGCGCTGCGGACGCGATGGCGTCGAGGCGCTTCGGAGGCGGCCGGAAGCCCCAGACTGTGCCACCCGGCGGCTGGGTTAGCTCATGCCTAAGCCGGACTAATGGAAAAAGTCCTTTCGGCAGCGCCGTTCCGGCGTCATTCAGAAGAAGACGTCCGGAGCCGCGTCTCCGCTCCCCGACATGGAACCCGCGATGAACCAGATCTCCCCTCTGAGCAGCGCCCGGATCGATCCTGTTGCCGAACTCGCCGCCAATGTCGCGGTCCCGTTCGAGCATGCCTCCGCGATGCCGACCTCCGTCTACACCTCGGATGCGTTTCTCGCCGTCGAGGAGGCGCGGGTCTTTGCCAGGAGCTGGGTCTGCGCCGGCCGAACCGAGTCGCTCGACGGGCCGGGCGCCTACATGACGACCGAGATCTCCGGCGAGCCGATCATCGTGCTTCGTGACGCCCGGGGCGCGCTGCGTGCGATGTCGAACGTCTGCCGCCACCGGATGTCGACGCTGCTGGAAGGGCGCGGCACCGCGCGGGTGATCACCTGCCCCTACCATGCCTGGACCTATTCGCTCGACGGATCGCTCCGCGGCGCCCCGGCGATGGAGCTGAACGGCTCGTTCTGCAAGGAGACCTCGGGCCTGCCGGCGATCCGCTGCGTCGACTGGAAGGGGTGGATCATGCTGACCCTCGACCCCGATCTGGCCGAACCGTCCGAGATCTACGCCGAGGTGGACGACCTCGTCGGCTATCTCGACATGGCGAGCTACCGCGAGACCTTCCGCGAGACGCATCGCTGGAACACCAACTGGAAGATCCTGGCCGAGAACTTCATGGAGAGCTACCACCTGCCGGTCTGCCACGCGGGCACGATCGGCGGCTCGACCAGGCTCAGGGACATGGTCTGCCCCGAGGGCTTCGCGAATTTCAACTACCACCACATCCTCAAGAACGATTCCGTGCCGCTGGCGCTGGCGCACCCGACCAACACCGCGCTCACGGGCGACGAGCGCCGCCGCACCTGGCTGCTGGCGATCTACCCGTCGCTGCTGATCACGCTGACGCCGGGCTATTTCTGGTATCTTTCGCTTACCCCTGACGGGCCCGATCACGTGAAGATCCTCTACGGCGGCGGCCTCTCCGCCGATTTCCTCGCCGATCCGGAGGCCGAAGCGCATCTCGCCGCGCTCAAGACCCTGCTCGACGAGGTGAACGAAGAGGACAAGGGCTGCACCGAAAAGGTCTGGAAGGGCATGCAGAGCCGCTTCGCGAGGCCCGGCGCGCTCTCGCATCTCGAACGGCCGAACTACGAATTCGCGCAGTGGATCTCGCGGATGGTGTCGGCGGCCTGAGCCCGCCCTTCCAGCCGCGTGCCGGGGTCGCGCACGGGCCCTCCCCGTGCGGTCGATCGCGCGCCCTCACGGCGGGCCGGAGCATGGGTCTCCTCTCACCCTGCCCGCTCGCGCTGCATCGGGAAGGCCCCGACCGGAAGCGCCGGCCCCGGGGCCTGGAATTCCCGGCGATAGGCCGTGGGGGTGCGCCCCGTTGTCGCCCGGAACTTGCGCGCGAAATGCGCCGCATCGTGAAAGCCGCATTTCTCGGCGATGGCGGCCATCGGCAGATCGGTGCGGCTCAGCAGCGTCGAGGCGCGGCCGACGCGCAGGCGGGTGACATATTCGCTGATCGAGAGGCCTGTACTGCGCTTGAAGATGCGCTGGAGCTGGCTCTCGGACACATGGGCGATCTCGCAGAGCGGCGCCAGACGGATCGGCGCCGCGACCTGCGCATGGACATGATCCAGCACCCGCTCCATCCGCCGTCTGTCGCGCGGCATCTCGGACGGGGTGATCGCACCCGAAGACAGGCCGGTGCGGTCGTTCGCACGGGCCAGATCCAGCAGCAGGCCGACGAGGCCGAGCGCGCGGTCGGAAGGCTCGTGCTCGCACAGCCGGAGCATGCGCGCCTTCATCGCCATCGCGACCGCCGGGCCGAACAGCACGCCGTTTCCGGCCTCGCCCAGGAGCGGGGCGATGACATCGAGCTCCGGCATCAGCTCCAGAAGGCCCCGGATCCAGCCCTCGGTGAACCAGCACACGATGGCGCGATGCTCCGCCGCGCCGTCGGCCAGGCGATGCGACTGCCACGCATGCGGGAGATTGGGGCCGATCAGCGCCAGATCGCCCTCGGCATATGGCGCGACGCCGGTGCCGACGAACCGTGTGCCGTGACTGCCCAGGGTGAGCGTCAGTTCGTATTCCGGGTGGTAGTGCCAGTTGAAGGCAAATTCGGGCAGGCGCCGGTCGTAGATGCGGCAGGAGTGTCCATCCGGAATGGTCACGGCCTCGAACCACGGCTGCATTGTGCGTCTCCTGAAGAATGCGGTGATCCTACAAGAAATCGCCGGGGCCGGGAATGGCGCGGGCCAATGCGGGCCGGTATTTTCATCTCCAGGACACGCCCGGCGGGAGGGGAACATGCAAGGCAGGATGAACGATCCCGATGTGGTGGTAATCGGCAGCGGTGTCGGTGGCGGATCGGTGGCGCTGAAACTGGCGGAGGCGGGTCTGCGGGTGCTGATCCTCGAGCGCGGCGGGCCCCTGCCGAACGAGCCGGAGCTCAACGACGCGGAAGCCGTCTTCATGCAAAACCGCTATCGCACGCAGGAGGAATGGCAGCACGCCTCCGGGCGGCGTTTCCGCCCCGGCCAGTATTATTTCCTCGGCGGGCACACCAAGTTTTACGGCACCGCCATGTTCCGGTTCCGGGAAAGCGACTTTGCCGAGACCGCGCATGAAGACGCGCCCTCGCCCGCATGGCCGATCGGCTACGCCGATCTGGAGCCCCACTATGCGGAGGCCGAACGCCTGTTCGGCGTACGGGGGCTCTCAGGGCTTGATCCGACCGAACCGCCCCGCAGCGGCGGCTACGATCATGCCCCGGTGCCGCATGAACCGCTGATCCAGGACATGGCGAACCGGCTGGAGCAGGCCGGTCTGCGGCCTTTCCCGATGCCGGCCGCGATCGATTACGGGCCCGGCGGCGCCTGCCGGCGCTGCGGCACCTGCGACGCCTTCGGGTGCCGCTTCGATGCCAAGGGCGACGCGGAGACACGGCTTCTGAGCCGTCTGCGCGGCCGCGCGAACGTCGAGATACGCCCCCATGCCAGGGTGCTGCGGCTGATCCACGACGATGGCGGCCGGAGGATCGTCGCCGCCGAGGTCGACTGCGGTGGCGCGACGGAGCGGATCGAGGCGCCGCTCTTCGTTCTCAGCGCCGGCGCGATCAACTCGGCCCTGATCCTTCTGCGCTCCGCCAGCCCCCGCTGCCCCGAAGGGCTCGCCAACCGCTCCGGCGTCGTCGGGCGTTTCCTGATGAACCATCACCTGACCGGGCTGATGGGGGTCCTGCCCTCGACGGTCAATGACACGAAATTTCCCAAGACCCTTTCGGTGAACGATTTCTATCACGGCATCGCGGGCGATCCGCTGGCGCGCGGCAATATCCAGATGCTTGGCAACATCCAGGGGCCGATGATCCGCGCCGCCTATCCCTTCGCGCCGCGGCGTGCTGCCGACTGGCTCGGACGGCACAGTGTCGACTGGCTGGTGATGTCCGAAGACCCGCCGCGGGCGGAAAACCGCGTCCGGCTGCTGCCGGATGGCACCCCGGAGATCACCTGGCGCCCGGCGGACCTTGCCGCGCACGAGCGCTTCGTCCGCCATGCCCGGGCGCTGCTGCGCCGCATCGGCTTTCCCGTCGTCCTGCGCCATTCCTTCGGCATCGAGTCCCCCTCGCATCAGTGCGGCACGGTGCGGATGGGCACGGACCCGGCGGCTTCGGCGCTCGACCCGCTTTGCCGGGCGCATGATCATCCCAACCTCTACGTGGTGGATGCCGGCTGCTTCCCGTCCTCCGCCGCCGTCAATCCCGCGCTGACCGTGGCCGCCCAGGCGCTGCGGGTCGGTGCGCATCTCACCCAGGTCCTTGCCACCGGCAAGGCCGCCTGACACCGGAGACAGTCTCATGCCCCACGATTTCCTGCAGCCGCTGACCGGTTCCTTCGCCATGCCGGCGGGCGAAAACCCGACCGTCGCGATGATCGAGGCCGCGTTCCGCCACCACGGGCTGAACTGGCGCTACATCAATTGCGAGGTGGCGCCGGAGGATCTTGGCGATGCGGTCCGGGGGGCGCGGGCCATGGGCTGGCGAGGGTTCAACTGCTCGATTCCGCACAAGGTGGCGGTGATCGATCATCTCGACGGGCTGGGAGAATCGGCCGCGATCATCGGCGCCGTCAACACCGTCGTGCGGCAGGACGACGGCCGGCTGATCGGGGAAAACACCGACGGCAAGGGGTTTGTCCGGGCGCTTTCCGAGGTGACCGCGCCTGCGGGCCAGCGCGTGGTCCTGTTCGGGGCCGGGGGGGCTGCGCGGGCGGTGGCGGTCGAGCTGGCGCTGGCGGGGGTGTCCCACATCACCGTGGTGAACCGGAGCCGCGATCGCGGCGAAGCGGTGGCCGGGCTGATCGAGGAGAGAACCCCGGCCAGGGCCGACTACCGGCCATGGGACGGCCCCTTTTCGATCCCGGAGGGCACGGGGATCGTCGTCAACGCGACCTCGATCGGGCTCTATCCGCATGTCGAGGCCACCCCGGACATCGACCACGACAGCCTGACCCCGGAGATGGTCGTTGCCGACGGCATCCACAATCCGCCGTTGACGAGGCTCCTGCAGGCGGCACAGGCGCGCGGCTGCAGGACCGCGGACGGTCTGGGAATGCTGGTCTGGCAAGGGGTGATCGGCCTGAAATACTGGACCGGCCTCGATGCCGACGCCGGTGTCATGCGCAAGGCGCTGCTGGACCTTGGCCTCTGAGGCCGGACGCCCGCGGAGGCCGGCCTCGGGCCTCCGGGCGGGGGGGCGGCGTTGACGTGGCCAGAAGGGATTTCCGGAAGCGGCGTCTCCCGCCCCGCCCGCGCCCTCCCGGAACCACACTGCGGCGGCGGCGTTAACCTGCGTGCTCCGCGCTCTCGATCCCGAACGGCGTGACAGAGCAGATGGAGTATCTTCATGACTGTTCGCCTCCACGGTCTCGGGACCGCGCTTCCGCCGTACGAACTTCCGCAGGATATCGTCAGGGTACGGGCCGAGGAAATCCTCGGGCCGCAGTATCCGCAGTTCCAGCGGCTGCTCTCGACCTTCGCAAGCGCCGGGGTCGACCGGCGCTATTCCGTGGTGCCGCTCGAGTGGTTCTCGGAGGATCATGGCTGGGCCGACCGCAACGAGGCCTATATCGAGGGCGCAACGGCGCTTTTCATCGATGCCGCCCGTGCCGCGCTGGATCGCGCCGGGTGGGAGGCGGGCGAGGTCGATTGCGTCGTGACCGTCTCCTCGACCGGTGTGGCGACCCCGACGCTCGAGGCGCGCGCCATGGCCGCGATGGGATTTCGCCGCGACATCCGGCGCGTGCCGCTCTTCGGGCTCGGCTGTGCGGGCGGGGTCTCCGGGCTTTCGATCGCGCAGGCGCTGTCGGCGGCGGAGCCGGAGGCTCGGGTGCTGCTGGTGGTGGTCGAGGCCTGCACGCTCTCCTTCCGCAGCGACCGGTTGCAGAAGGCCGACATCATCGCGACCGTGCTCTTCGGCGACGGCGCGGCGGCGGTCTGCCTCTCGGGGCGGCCTTGCGCCGGGCGGGAGATCACGCTCGATCCCGGCACCCAGGTCACCTGGCCCGACACGCTCGACATCATGGGCTGGAATGTGGACGACACCGGGCTCGGAGTGGTCTTCGACCGGGCGATCCCGGATTTCGTCAACGAGCACATGAGCGAAGCGGTGGCCGATGCGCTCATCGCCTGCCGCATGGAGCGGGGCGCGATCGACCGCTTCGTCTGCCATCCGGGCGGCGCCAAGGTCATCACCGCGATCGAGCGTGCGCTTCATCTCGACCAGGGCGTGCTCGCGGCCGAACGCGAGGTGCTGCGCGGGTCGGGCAACATGTCGGCGCCCACGGTGCTCTTCGTGCTCGAATCCGTGCTGGCCTCGGGTGCGACGGGGCGGATGATGACCATGGCGCTCGGACCCGGTTTCAGCGGGGCATTCCTGCCATTGACGGTGGCGGCGGCATGACGGCGGGCGCGGGGCTTTTCCTCGGCTTCCTGATCCTTCAGCGGCTCTCGGAGCTGGCGCTGGCACGGCGCAACACCGGGCGGCTGCTGGCGGCGGGGGCGCGGGAGGTGGCGCCGGGGCATTATCCGCTGATCGTCGCACTCCACGCGGCCTGGCTGCTGGCGATGGTGGTCTTGGGGCATGACGCGCAGGTTGCCCTGCCCTGGCTCGCGGCCTTTGCGCTGCTGCAGGTGTTCCGGGTCTGGATCCTCGCCTCGCTCGGACCGCGCTGGACGACGCGGATCATCGTGACGGATACGCCGCTGGTGGCGCGGGGCCCCTATCGCTGGGTCCGCCATCCGAACTACCTGCTGGTCGTTTGCGAGATCGCGGTGGCGCCGATGGTGCTCGACCTCTGGCCGGTGGCGCTCGTGTTCAGCCTTCTGAATGCCCTTGTGCTTTCGATCCGCCTCCGCGCCGAGAACCGGGCCCTTGCCCCGCTTCGGCCCGCCTGAGCTTGGGGGTGCCGCCCCTTGAAAACGGGCGTTTCACCGTGAAAATCGGATTTTTTCTTTGATTTCGTTGGATAAAGTTATTAACAACTCATGAATGGAGGGGGTGGAGGCTTCGGGTCGGGTAGACTGCGAGGCTGATGCGCGCTCTGAACGGGGCGCTCTTCAGGCGCTTCGGCAACAAGCGGTCATCGCACCGGCCCCCAGAGAGATGCCTTGGGTTCAGGCAGACAACCCTTCTGCGAAGTCGTCACCCCGGACGCAGGACGCGCGTGACCATGCCCGATCAAACCGGACCATATGTCATCCTGTCGAACGCCCCAACGTTCTCGAGAAGTCGCTCAAGCTCCCCGCGGTGAGGCGGGTGCTTGAGGCGTCGGGCGCAGCCTGAGCCGTCCGGTCAGAGCGGCATGGGGGCTGTGGGGCCGGAGTCCTCCAGCTCCCAGACGGCGGTCCAGGTGTCGGCGTTGCGTTCGAGGCGGAGGAAGTTGCGTTCGGCGGCGTAGACGCCGCCCTGCCCCGGCAGCGGGTGGAGGCGGATCGGGTGTCTGGGGAGCGGCGCCTCGCCGAAGCGGGCGAGTACGCCCAGCACCGTGGCATAGGCGCCCGGCGGGGCGGGGTGGGAGATGCCGGAGGCGACGAGCTGGTGGATATCGCCCTCCGCGGTCTTCATCGTGCCGCGGGTCGCGAGGTGGATCTCGCCCGAGAGCAGGCTCACGCGGCAGCCCGGGCGCTCGTGCACGGCGACGAGCGCGCGGAGGAAGTCGCGCCATTCCTCGCGGTGCCAGCGGCTCTGCCACTGATCGCGCAGGTCGTCCTCGTATTTCTCCATCCAGGGGGTGAGCTTCATCAGCCGCTCGACGATCGAGAGCCGCGGCCCGAGGGCGGGGACGCTCGAGACGAGGAGCACGCGGCCCTCGCGGACCGAGGCCAGATCGGCGCGGAAGGCGCGCCAGCCGGCCTCGCCCATCACCCGCTCGGGCCGGCGTTCGGAGCGCAGGTCCGGGGCGAGCAGGGTGGCGCCGGGGATCTCCACCCGCCAGCCGAGCGACTGGCCGGAGCGGTCGGAGCAGATCTCGGGCACCTCGCCGGGCGCGGCGGCGAACTGGAAGATCAGGAAGTGGTCGCGGGCGGCGGCGAAGAGCGCGCGGCCGAGCGGCGAGTCGAGCTTGCGCTCCTTGAGCGAGCCCCAGCCGTCGCAGATGTCGTGATCGTCCCACATGGCGAGGGAGGGCACGCGCGCGGCGAGCCAGGCGAAGCCCGGCTGGGCGAGCTGTTCGGTGTAGCGCTCGAAGAAGGCTTCCGAGAGGGCGGCGGAGAGCTCGGCCGTCGTGTCCTCGCGCAGGTTCTGCGGCACGGCTTTCGGCCAGCCCGTGGCGAGCGGGTGGGCCTCGGTCACCTCGTCGGCATAGAGCTGGTCGCCGCCGTGGAGCAGGAGGTTGAGCGGGCGGTCGCGGTGGCGCTCGGCGAGGCGGCGCCACATGAGGTTGCGCTCGTCGCCCGGCCGGGAGAGATCGCCGTGCTCCTGGCCGTTGCAGGAGACGAAGCCGATGTGGAGATCGCCGGAGAGATCGGCCGCCACCTCGAAGCTCTCGCCGTCGAAGCGGTAGGCGGCGCCCGCCGTCGCGGGCAGATCGAAGCTGTAGCGGAGCACGTCGCGGCCGCCGCACTGCCAGATGCGTTCGGGGGAGACGGGGCCTGCGTCGGTCTCGAGCGCGGGCGGCGTGCCCTCGCCCTCCGGGGTGACGACGAGCGCCGCGAGGCGGAGCCTTTCCCTGTCGCAGCCCCTGAGATAGAGGATCGGGCCGATGCGCCCGCCCCCGTCCGTCTGCCCTTCCTGCATCGCCGCTCCTTCCGTAGTGCCCCACGCGCACACCCACCCGCGCGCGCCCCAACACATGTGGCGCGGAGCGGCTGCGGGCAATCCCCGATCGGACGGATGGGCGGGCTCTTGCAAATCCCGCGATCCGGGGCTATAGGCCCGTCTTCCCGGGCGCGCCGGCTGAAAGGGCTGCCGAGTTGCGCTGCGTGACCAATCCGCGAGAGGAGATGGAAATGCCCAAGATGAAGACGAAGTCGAGCGCCAAGAAGCGCTTCAAGGTGACGGCCACGGGCCGCGTGCTGGCCGCACAGGCCGGCAAGCGCCATGGCATGATCAAGCGGTCCACGAAGTTCATCCGTCAGGCGCGCGGCACCAGCACGCTCTCCGATCCGGATGCGAAGATCGTGAAATCCTACATGCCCTACGCCCGCTGACCAGGAGGCCTTGAGAGATGTCCCGAGTTAAGGGTGGCGTGAAGACTCACGCCCGTCACCGCAAGATCGTCAAGCAGGCTGCCGGCTACTATGGCGCCCGCTCCACCAACTTCCGCACCGCGAAGCAGGCCGTCGACAAGGCGCTGCAGTATGCGACGCGCGACCGCAAGGTGCGCAAGCGGAACTTCCGCGCGCTCTGGATCCAGCGCATCAACGCCGCCGTGCGCGAGCACGATGCCGGCATGACCTATTCGCGTTTCATCAACGGCCTCGACAAGGCCGGGATCGAGGTCGACCGCAAGGTGCTCGCCGATCTCGCCGTCCACGAGCCGGCCGCGTTCAACGCGATCGTCGATCAGGCCAGGGCGGCTCTCTGAGCCCCTTCCGCCAGACCGGATTTCAGGATGCCCGGACCGCGCGGTCCGGGCATTTTCGTTTCCGCGCCCCGGTGGGGACGCGGCAGGGCCGGCGCCCTCAGTCGGCGGCGACGCCGAAGATGGCGAGATCGACGGAATTGGCCATCGCCTCGTAGCCCGCGTCGTTCGGATGCAGGTGGTCGCCCGAATCGTATTCGGCGCGGATATGCGCCGGGTTTTCCGGATCGCGCACCACCGCGTCGAAATCGATCACGCCGTCGAAGGCGCCGCCGTTGCGGATCCAGTCGTTGACCGCGAGGCGCTTGGCCTCCTTGTCCTCGTTGTAGAAGCCCTCGAGCGGGCCGCCGGCGAAGGTGTCGGCGAAGGGGGTGAGGGTCGCGCCGAAGATTCGGATGCCCTGCATGTGCGCCCGTTCGATCAGCTGGCGGTAGCCCGCGATGATGTCCTCGGCGCTCGGCGCGGGTTCGGTCGGAGCGGTGAGCGGCGAATCCGGCCAGCCGATGTCGTTGATCCCCATCATCAGCACCATCGCCTCCACATGCGGATGGGCCAGCACGTCGTCGTTGAAGCGGGCGAGCGCGTTGACGCCCAGCTGGTCGGTGAGCACGCGCGCGCCCGAAATGCCCTCGTTGAGCACGGTGAGGCTGGATCCGGCCTCGACGAGGCGCTCGGCCAGCACGTCGGGCCAGCGGTTGTTCCCGTTCGGGGTCGAGCCGTCGCCGTCGGTGATCGAGTCGGCGAGGAAGACGATGGAGCCGGGCGCGTCGCCGGTCTGGACCTGGATGCCGCTGAGGAAGAAGCGGGAGTCGAAGGTCTGCGCCGCCTCGAAGCTCTCCTCGCCGGTGAAATCGCCGTTGACCGAGATATAGGCGGTCTGGCGGCCGTCGTTGTGCCAGGTGGTGAGCGGCGTCACCTCGGGGAAGTAGGTGGTGACGGCGATCTCGGAGAGATCCTCGACGGCGAGCGCGACCGGATCGCTCCAGGCCAGCGCGCCGGGCGGGATGGTGAAGCTTTCCTCGCCCGAGAAGGTCAGGGCCATGTCGGTGGCGGCGTCGATGGCGCCGTCCTCGCCCGCGCGGGCGACATGGGCCCGGCCGATCACCAGGGGCATCGCGCCGTAGCGGTTGGAGAACTTCACCCGGACGGCATCGCCGCCCTGCGAGATGCGCGCGACCTGGCGGATGGTCTGATCGCGGACCGAGCGGGGGATCGGGGCGGCGGCGAAGAAGTCCTCGCCCCAGATCGGCTGCGGGCTGGCCGACCAGGTGCCGACCCAGGTGCCGCCCTCGGCGCGTGCGGCCGGCGCCGGCAGGAGCGTTTGCAGGCCGAGGGCGAGCGCCCCGGCCGTGACGGCCATGCGGCAGCGGCGGGGACGGGCCCCGGCAATCGTTCCACGCATATTCTTTTTCTCCCTGAATTTTTTTATGCGCCCGTTATCCGCAACCAATTCCGTCGAGGCAAGGCAAACGGCGGGAATGGCGACGAGGGCATTGCTCGCCGGGCCGGACGCGCGCACTATGTGCAGGGCAGACTGCCCGCAATTTCCGGTGACCATGCCTTGTCTTGATGACCTCCCCGCCCCGTCCTTCCTCGTACCCGGCGAGACGGTGTGGCGCGTGGCGGAGGCCGAACGGCTGGCCTTCATCGTCGATGCGGAGGATTTCTTCCGGCTGGCGAAGCAGGCGATGCTGGCCGCTCGGCATTCGGTGTTTCTCATCGGCTGGGATTTCGATGCGCGCATCGAACTCGAGCCCGAGGGGCGGACGCTCGAGGGGCCGAACCGGATCGGAGCATTCCTGAACTGGCTGGCGAAATCGCGGCCCGAACTCGATCTCAGGGTGCTGAAATGGGATATCGGGCTCCTGCATTCGCTGGGCCGCGGCGAGACGCCCGCCTTCCTGCTCTACTGGCGCTTCCGGCGGCGCTTGGACCTGAGGCTCGACGGGGCGCATCCGCCGGTCTCGGCCCATCACATGAAGCTCATCGTGGTGGATGACGCGCTGGCCTTCTGCGGCGGCATCGACATGACGGAGGGCCGCTGGGACACGCGGGCCCATGCGCCGGAGCGCGAGGGGCGCCGCGCCCCGGACGGCGAGATCCAGAAACCCTGGCACGATACCACGACCTGCGTCTCGGGCCCGGCGGCCCGCGCGCTCGGCGATCTCGCCCGCCTGCGCTGGAAGAACGCGACCGGCAAGGACATCCCGGATGTCCCGCCGAGCGAGGGGCTCTGGCCGGACGAGCTTGCGCCGCATTTCCGCAACGTGGAGATCGGCATTGCCCGCACGATGCCGGAATACAAGGAGACGCCGCAGATCAGCGAGATCGAGAAGGCGACGGAGGCGATCCTGCGCAGCGCCGAGCGCACGCTCTACATCGAGAACCAGTATCTCGCCTCGCGCAAGATCGCCGAGATCATGGCCGAGCGGCTGCGTGCGCCGGACGGACCCGAGATCGTGGTGATCTGCCCACGGGATTCCGACGGCTGGCTCGAGTCGAAGGCGATGGACACGGCGCGGGCGCGGCTGATCGAGTTCCTGCGCGGCGAGGACCGGTACGGGCGCTTCCGGATCTTCTATCCGGTCAATGCCGATGACACGCCGATCTATGTCCATGCCAAGGTGATGATCGCGGACGACAGCATCCTCAAGGTCGGCTCGGCCAATCTCAACAACCGCTCGATGGGCTATGACACCGAGTGCGACATCCTGATCGAGGCGACCACCGAGGAGATGCGCGAGACGATCACCGCGATCCGCAACGACCTCCTGGCCGAGCAGGTGGACGCCACGCCGGACGCGGTGGCCAAGGCGGTCGCGGCCTCGGGCGGCTCGATCATCGGCGCGATCGAGGCGCTCAACCCGGATGCGCAGAGGCGGCTCGTGCGCATGGAGGTGGAGGAGCACAGCCTCGACGAGGAGATGCTGGCGGAATCGGATGCCGCCGATCCGATCCGCCCGGTCACCTTCCGCGAGGCGGTGACGAGCCTCTTCCGGAGCTTCCGGCGCAAGCTCTGAGGCGCCCGGCCCGCGCTGCCGCGAAAGCCGCGGAAAAGCGCGCGAAAAACACGCTCAAATTGCGAAATATGACCAAAAATCCAGCTGTTTCGTTGCACTTGGTCCGGCAAGCCAATATACCAGATACAGTGAGCGCAAACTCCCTAAGGGCGAAACCTTGACAGATACCCCCGAGAACGGACCGGACGAGGAAGAGGGCGGCGCTCCCGAGCGCCCCGCCTATTCCGGCCCTGCCATCGCCATCGAGACGGAAATGAAGACGGCCTATCTCGATTACGCGATGAGCGTGATCGTGAGCCGTGCGATCCCCGACCTGCGCGACGGTCTGAAGCCGGTGCATCGGCGCATCCTCTATGCGATGCACGAGACCGGCAACACCCACGAGAAACCCTACCGCAAGTCGGCGCGGCCCGTCGGCGACGTGATGGGCAAGTATCACCCCCATGGCGACAGCGCGATCTATGACGCGCTGGTGCGCATGGCGCAGGATTTCTCGATGTCGCTGCCGCTGCTGGACGGACAGGGCAACTTCGGCTCGATGGACGGCGATGCGCCGGCCGCCATGCGTTACACCGAGGTGCGCATGGACAAGCCGGCGGCCTATCTGCTGGCCGACATCGACAAGGAGACGGTGGATTTCCAGCCGAACTACGACGGCAAGGATCTCGAGCCCGCCGTGCTGCCGGCGCGCTTCCCGAACATGCTGGTCAACGGCGCGGGCGGCATCGCGGTCGGCATGGCGACGAACATCCCGCCGCACAACCTCGGCGAGGTGATCGACGCGACGCTGGCGCTGATCGAGAACCCGGATCTGGGCGTGACCGAGCTGATGGACTATATCCCTGCCCCGGATTTCCCGACGGGCGCCATCATCCTCGGGCGCTCGGGGGCGCGGAAGGCCTATCACGAGGGGCGCGGCTCGGTGATCATCCGGGCCAAGACCCGGATCGAGGAGATCCGCAAGGACCGCTTCGCCATCGTCGTGGACGAGATCCCCTACCAGGTGAACAAGGCGACGATGATCGAGCGGATCGCCGATCTCGCCCGCGAGAAGCGCATCGAGGGCATTGCCCATGTGCAGGACGAGAGCGACCGGTTCGGCGTGCGCGTGGTGGTGGAGCTGAAGCGCGACGCGACGCCCGACGTGGTGCTGAACCAGCTCTTCCGCTTCACGCCGCTGCAGACCTCCTTCGGCTGCAACATGCTGGCGCTGAACGGCGGGCGGCCGGAGCAGCTCGACCTCCGCAAGTTCCTCACCGCCTTCGTGAGCTTCCGCGAGGAAGTGGTGGCGCGGCGGACGGCCTTCGAGCTGCGCAAGGCGCGGGAACGGGCGCATATCCTCTGCGGGCTCGCGGTCGCGGTCACCAATGTGGACGAGGTGGTGGCGACGATCCGCGCCTCGGCCGATCCGGCGGAAGCGCGCGAGCGGCTGATGACGCGGGCCTGGCCGGCCTCCGACATCGCGCCCTACATCGCGCTCATCGACGATCCGAGCCACAAGGTGCAGGAGGACGGCACCTATTACCTTTCCGAGACCCAGGCGCGCGCGATCCTCGAGCTCAGGCTCCAGCGGCTGACGGCGCTCGGGGTCAAGGAAGTGACCGACGAGCTGCAGGATCTGGCGGTGAAGATCACCGACTATCTCGATATCCTGCGCTCGCGCGTGCGGATCATGGAGATCATCTCGAACGAGCTCAAGGAGGTGAAGGAGCTCTTCGCCGTGCCGCGGCGCTCCGAGATCGTCGAATGGGACACCGATCTCGACGACGAGGATCTGATCGAGCGCGAGGACATGGTGGTGACCGTCACCCGTGCGGGCTACATCAAGCGCACGCCGCTCGCCGAATACCGCGCCCAGCGCCGGGGCGGCAAGGGCACGGCGGGGATGAACACGAAGGACGAGGATTTCGTCACCACGCTCTTCGTCGCCAACACCCACACGCAGCTCCTGTTCTTCACCACCGACGGCATGGCCTACAAGCTCAAGTGCTGGCGGCTGCCGCAGGCGGGGCGGAACGGGCGCGGCAAGGCGATCGTCAACATCCTGCCCATCGCCCATGGCGTCTCGATCGCGGCGATCATGCCGGTGGACCAGCCCGAGGAGGACTGGGCGAGCCTGCAGATCATGTTCGCGACCTCCCAGGGCGACGTGCGCCGCAACGCGCTCGACGATTTCACCAACGTCAAGGCCAACGGCAAGATCGCGATGAAGCTGCCCGAGGGCACCCGGCTCATCAACGCGCGCATCTGCTCGGAAGACTATGACGTGATGCTGACGACGCGGGCAGGCAAGGCGATCCGTTTCCCGGTCCATGACATCCGCATCTTCAAGGGCCGCGAATCCACCGGCGTGCGCGGCATCCGGCTCGGCGCGGGCGACGAGGTGGTCTCGATGGCGATCATCCGGCATTTCGAAGCGAGCCCCGAGGAGCGCGCGGCCTATCTCAAGATGCGCCGCGCGGTTGCGGGCGCGCTCGAGGAGGAGGATGCCGGCGAGGACGAGGATGCGGTCGAGGCCGTGACCCTCGGCCAGGAGCGCTATGTCGAGATGTCGGAGGCCGAGGACCTCTTGCTGACGATCACCGAGAAGGGGTCGGGCAAGCTCTCCTCGAGCCACGACTATCCGGTGCGCGGCCGCGGCGGCCAGGGCGTGATGGCGATGGACAAGGCCATGCGCGGGGGGCCGCTCGTGACCCTCTTCCCGGTCGAGAGCGACGACCAGATCATGCTCGCGACCAATGCGGGCCAGTCGATCCGCTGTCCGGTCGGCGACATCTCGTTCCGCTCGCGCAGCGCGGGCGGGGTGCGGGTCTTCCACACCTCGAACGGCGAGCGCGTGGTTTCGGTCGCGCTGATCGCCGAGGCCGGCGACGAGGAGACGGATGAGGCCGAAGACGAGGGCGGCGGCGCGGAGGCGTAAGCCCCCTGCCCCCGCCGTCCGGGTGTCATCGCGGCGTCGATGGCCGAGAGCAGAAGGCTCGAACCGCCCCGGTTCGGGCCTTTTTTCCGCTCTAGCGCTTGAGGAAGCCCACCGGATTGCCGGAGATGAGGCCGGCGACATCGACGAGCGCGCGGGGCAGCTCCAGCCCGCCGGGGGCGGCGAGATAGACCGGGGTCCAGACCGGGCCGAACTTCTGCTTGAAGGCGCGCAAGCCCTCGAAATTGAAGAATTCGTCGCCGCGGCGGTAGATGAAGGTGCCCATCCGGTTCCAGGTCGAGGCGAGGGGATGGTCGGCGAGGCCAGAGAGCGGGGCGGCGCCGAGGTTGAACCAGGTGTATCCCTCGGACTGGCCGTAGAGGATGAGATGGGCGAAGAGCGCGTCCATCAGCACCTTGGAGACGTCCGGGCGGTAGCGCATCAGGTCGACGGAGATCTCGTTCTTCTCCGCGCCGCGCCAGAGATTGGCGAAGGCGACGATCTGGCCCTCGCGCCGGAGCACGGCGAAATCGAACTCGGCAAGGTAGACGGGGTCGAACCGGCCGAGCGAGAAGCCCTTTTCCTCGCCGGACTTGAGCGCGAGCCAGGCATCCGAGATCTCGCGGAGCTCGTCCATGTGGGCGGGCACCTCCGCTTTCGGCAGGATGGCGAACTCGAGCCCCTCGCGCGTGGCGCGGCTGAGGGCGGAGCGGGAATCCTGGCGCTCCTTGCCCTTCATGGTGAAGGTGCGGAGATCGACGCGGGCGACCTCGCCGGTCTTGAGGATGGCGAGCCCGAGATCGAGATAGAGCGGCAGACAGTCCGGCGTGACGGCGTAGAAGACGGCGCGCGCGCCCGCGCGGTCGGCCATCTCGGCAAAGCGCCAGACGAGATCGGAGCCCGCGACGGTATCACCCACCGGATCGCCCATGGTTATCCAGCTCCGGCCCGCGACGGCATACATGAGGAACGCGGTCTCGTCCTCGGAGATCATGAAGCGCTTGTCGCCGAGGAGCGCGATGTTGGGGTGGGTCGCCGGGCAGGTCGTGAGGATCTTGCGCACCGCGTCGGGGACATCGACCTGGCCGACGCGCGATTGCATCGGGCGGTTGACCAGCGCGTCGATCCCGAGGGCGAAGAAGACGACGGCCAGCGCGAGCGTTGCCCGCAGGAAGCGCGGCGCGTCGCCATGCCAGGTGAAGACCCACCAGAGCTCGTTGCGGTATTCGACGTTGCGGAAGGCGAAGAAGCCGATGAGCGTGATGCAGATCAGCGTCATCGCGACGACGGCAAGCCAGCCGGAGCCCGGCCGGAAGCTGCTCCAGTCGCCCTTGCGGTAGAAGGCGTCGCGCGAGGTGTAGAGCAGCCCGGCGACGAGGCAGAGTGCCATGGCCTCCTCCCAGTCGAGCCCCTTGAGCAGCGAGAAGGTGGCGCTCGAGAGCAGGAGCACGATCGCGGCGACGCGGGCGAGCGCCATGCGGTTGGCGAGCCCGTGGGCAATGATGAGGAGCAGCAGGCCGACGAGGCTTGCGAGCAGGTGCGAGGTTTCGGCGAAGGGCAGCGGGAAGAAGTTGCGGAGCTCCTCCATCCGGGTGCCTTCGGCGGGCGTGTTGCCCGAGAGCAGCAGGATGACGCCGGAGAGGAAGACGAGCCCGGCGAGCGCCCGGGCCATGAAGGGCCGCACGGTGCGCAGGGCCGAGCGGGAGGCGCGCATCACGGGTTGTTGCAGCCGCCGGCCCTCGAAGAGCGCCAGCGCGATGCCGGCGAGCACGAGCGGCAGGAAGTAGTAGATCACCCGGAAGAGCAGCAGCGCGGCGAAGGCATCGGGGCGGTCGCCGGCGCCGAGGCCGATGAGGATCGTGGCCTCGAGCACGCCGAGCCCGCCGGGCACATGGCTTGCCGAGCCGGCGGTGACCGCGACGATGAAGATCGCGACGAAGACCGCGAAGCCGGGCGTGAGATCGGCCGGCAGCAGGACATAGAGCACGCCCGCCGCGGCGGAAATATCGAGCATGCCCACGAACATGAGGAAAAGCGCGCCGGGCCCGGAGGGCAACGGCATGCTCCAGCGGAAGGCGGATACGCGCTGCCGCGAGCGCCAGAGCCAGGCGATGAGCCCGACGAGCGAGAGGAGCACCGCGACACCGAGCATCCGGTCGAGGAGCGGCGACAGATCGCGCAGGAGCGGCAGGCCATGCGGGTCGAAGATGAGCGCAACCCCGAAGAGCGCGCCGATCCCGAGCCAGACGGAGGCGAAGGAAATGCCGACGACGCGGCCGACATCGGCCGCATCGAGCCCGGCGGATGCATAGATCCGGTAGCGCACCGGCCCGCCGACGAAGAGGTGGAAGCCGAGCGTGTTCGAGAGCGCATAGCCGGTCATGCCGGCGAAGGCGGCGACCCGTGCAGGCACCTTTCCCGGCGCGACGCAGCGCACGGCGAGGATGTCGTAGAGCGCCATGCCGCAGTAGCTTGCGAGGGTGAGGCCGAGGGCGAGCGCGATGTGGGAATCCGGGGTCGCGAGCACGGCGGCGCGGATCTGGGCGAGGTTCACCTCGCCGGAGATCCGGTGGATCACGAAGGCGGCGAGCGCCATGATGGCCGCGGCGGCGATGGGCCAGACCACTTCGGTGCGCAGGAGGCGCGGCAGCAGGTGCCGGCGTTCGGGCGTGGGGTCGATCCGGTCGGTCAGGGTGCGATCCTCAAAGTCTCCGGCCCGTCATGCGGGGCCCGTGCAGGCGCCTTCCGGCTGAATTTGTCGTGGCCCCATTCTCTCAGGATTGGCTTCGCTTCCCAAGGGCCGGGCTCCTCATCCGTCGGAAGAACCGCGACAACTGCGCTGCCTGTGGCCGATCTGCACCGCAGGCGCAAGAGGCCACGGCCGCCGGGCGGTGGCCGGGCGGGGCCGCGCCACCGGCCTGCGCAATCGGCGCGCAGTTTCTACCCATGGCTGAAAATTTGATCGCCCTCCGCCGTGGCCTGATCCGCCGCGGTGCAAGGGGCTGGACGGAATGCTGCAATTGCGCTCTATTGCCGCGGTGCGGACGTCCGAGCCTTCCGTCCGCCTGGCGCGGGCGGGTCCGGTTGCGGCCGCGGGGGACCTAGGGACAATCCGGGTAGAGGGTGCGTGTCAGCGGCGGATAATACACGGAACGGTCAGGCTGCGCTCGAGGTGCGGGACCTTCGCAAGAGCTTCGGCGAGCACGAGGTTCTCAAGGGCATCTCGCTCACCGCCCGCGACCGCGACGTTGTTGCCATCCTCGGCTCCTCCGGTTCGGGGAAATCGACCTTCCTGCGCTGCATCAACCTCCTCGAGATGCCGTCGGGCGGCGAGGTCAGGGTGAAGGGCGAGCTCATCGAGATGACCACCCGGCGCGGCCGGCCGGCGCCTGCCAGCATGAAGCAGGTGGACCGCATCCGGGCAAAGCTTGCCATGGTCTTCCAGCAGTTCAATCTCTGGCAGCACATGACCGTGCTCGAGAACGTCACCGCGGGCCAGATCCATGTGCTCGGCCGCAGCAAGGCCGAGGCGGTGGAGAAGGCCGAGGCGATGCTCGCCAAGGTCGGGGTCGCGGAGAAGCGCGGGCATTACCCGAGCCAGCTTTCGGGCGGGCAGCAGCAGCGCGTGGCGATCGCGCGGGCGCTGGCGATGGACCCCGAGGTCATGCTCTTCGACGAGCCGACCTCCGCGCTCGATCCCGAACTGGTCAACGAGGTGCTGCGCGTGATGCGGGGCCTCGCCGAGGAGGGGCGCACGATGCTCGTCGTCACCCACGAGATCGGGTTCGCGCGCGAGGCGGCGAACCGGGTCATGTTCCTGCATCAGGGGCTGGTCGAGGACGAGGGCGAGCCGCGCGCGCTTCTTGCCAACCCCAATTCCGAACGGTTCCGGCAGTTCCTGTCCGGCAGCCTCAAGTAGTCGCGTTCCCGCGGGGCGCCGGAGCTGTGCCGCGCGGGCCAATCCAAGGACGATAGCCGCCCATGTATCAGGCCCTGAAGACATTTCTCGCCGCCTCCGCCCTCACGCTCACCGCCGCCCTGCCCGCGCTCGCGCAGGAGACGCTGGTGATCGGGACCGAGGCCTCCTACAAGCCCTTTGCCTGGGTGCTGCCTTCGGGGGAGCTGACGGGCTTCGACATCGACATCACGAAGGCGCTCTGCGCGGAGATGCAGGTTACCTGCGAGATTTCCAACCAGAGCTATGACGGGCTGATCCCGGCGCTCAATGCCGGGAAGATCGACGCCATCATCGCCTCGATGTTCATCACCGCAGACCGCCTGAAGGCGATCGATTTCGCCGGCCCCTATTACGTGACCCCCGGCCTCTTCATCGGGCCGAAGGACAGCGATCTGGAGCTGACCGAAGAGGGGCTCAAGAAGAAGTACATCGGCGTGCAGCGCGGCTCGACCATGGCCGACTATGTCGAGCAGAAGCTGCCGGACGCGCGGGTGCAGTATTACGACACGTTCGATGCGGCGACGCTCGATCTGGTGAGCAACCGGATCGATCTCGTCTTCGCCGATTCGGTGGTGGTCGACGAATTTCTCGCCTCTCCCGACGGCGAAACCTTCGCCCAGGTCGGCACGCCGGTCTTCGATCCGCTGCTCGGCGAGGGTGCGGGGATCGGGCTGCGCCAGGGCGAGACGGAGCTGAAGCAGAAGTTCGACGAGGCGCTCGCCGCGATCATCGCCTCGGGCCAGTATGCCGAGATCAACAAGAAATACATGAGTTCGGACATCTCTCCGAAGTGAGCCGGCCACCGGCGGGCCGGGGCGGCCCGCCGGGGCGAGACGCGAAGGGACGGGCATGGATTCGGTGATCGAGTATCTGCCGCTGCTGTTGCAGGGTCTCCGGACCACGCTGCTGCTTGCGGTCTCGACCGCGGTGCTCGGCCTCGCGCTCGGGATGCTGCTCGCGCTCGCGAAGCTCTCGCGGCATGGCTGGCTGCGGGCGCCCGTCTTCGCGATCACCAATTTCCTGCGCGGCATTCCGGAATTCCTGGTGCTGCTGGTGATCTATTTCGGCGGCACGCAGCTTCTCGGCGCGCTCCTGCCCGGCGCAGGCCTCGAGATGGGACCGTTTGCCGCCGGCCTGACCGCGCTGACGCTCGTTTTCGGCGCCTATGCCTCGGAGACCTTCCGCGCCGCGTTTCTCTCGGTGCCGAAGGGGCAGATCGAGGCCGGGCGCGCCTACGGCTTCAACGCCTGGCAGTGTTTCCGCCACATCCAGCTGCCGCAGATCTGGCGGGTCGCGATCCCCGGGCTCGGCAATCTCTGGCAGGGATCGGTGAAGGATACCGCGCTGGTCTCCATCGTCGGGCTCGACGACCTGATGCGGAAGTCGAGCCAGGCGGCGCAGTCGACACGGGAGCCCTTCACCTTCTATCTCGTGGCCTCGCTGATGTTTCTCGTCATCACGGTCGTCTCGATGTGGATCATCGCCGCGCTGGAGCGGCGCGCGAGCCGCGGCATGACGGAGATGCGCTGAGATGGAGGTCTTCACCGGCATCCTCGCCCGCTACGGGATGGCTTTCCTCTCCGGCACCTGGCTCACCGTGCAGCTGGTGACGCTCTCGGCGCTCATCGGTTTCCTGCTGGCGATCCCGGTCGCGCTCGGGCGGCTCTCGGAGAACCGGCTGGTGGCGGGGATCGCCGGGGCCTATTCGCTGTTCTTCCGCGGCACGCCGCTGCTGGTGCAGATCTTCCTGATCTATTTCGGGCTCGGGCAGTTCGATGTCGTGCGCGACTCGATCCTCTGGCCGTTCCTGCGCGAGGCGTATGTCTGCGCGCTCATCACCTTCGTGCTCAACACCGCGGCCTATTCGGGCGAGATCGTGCGGGGCGGCATCCTCGCGGTCCCCAGGGGCGAGATCGAGGCGGCGCGGGCCTGCGGCATGACGGTGTGGCAGTGCTACCGGCTGGTGATCCTGCCGCGCGCCTTCTCGATCTGCCTGCCGGCCTATTCGAACGAGGTCATCATCCTGATGAAGGGCACCTCGCTGGCCTCGACGATCACGCTCCTCGAGCTCATGGGCGTGGCCCGGCTGGCGGCCTCCTCGACCTACCAGCCGATCCAGGTCTTCGCGATCGCGGGCGTGATCTATTACCTCCTCACACTCGTCATCAGCTGGATCTTCCGGATGCTCGAGGCCCATTACAACCGCTACATCCTCGAGGCGCGCTGAGGCGCCCCCCCCCCCCCCCCCCCCCCCGCCCCCCCCC
>QKPN01000030.1 GCA_003258405.1 Rhodobacteraceae bacterium DSL-40
CGACGGCGATGCGCTCACCCTGAGCGCCACCCTCTCCAGCGGCGCGAGCCTGCCGTCCTGGCTCAGCTTCGATGCCGCCTCGCGAACCTTCTCGGGCACGCCGACGAACTCCGGCGCCCTGACGATCCGGGTGACTGCAAACGACGGTCATGGCGGCACCGTCAACGATGATTTCGATCTGTCGGTCCAGACCGCCCAGAGCAACACGGCCCCGGTTGTGAGCGCACCGATCGACGACCAGCTCGTTCCGGTCGGCCAGAGCTTCGCGATCACGGTGCCGAGTGGCACCTTCACGGATGCCGACGGCGATGCGCTCACCCTGAGCGCGGCGCGGGGCAACGGTCTGCCTTTGCCTTCCTGGCTCAGCTTCGACGCCGCGACCGGCACGCTCTCTGGCACCCCGAGCAATCTCGGCGC
>QKPN01000031.1 GCA_003258405.1 Rhodobacteraceae bacterium DSL-40
CAGAGCCATCTGGCAGCCTGAGCTTCGCCGGTCAGTCCACAGCGAAGGTCGTGAACCTGGCGGCGGGGCAATGGGCGGATGCGGCTCGCATCATGCCGCTCGGCGACTCCATCACCCAGGGCTATGACACCAAGGGAGGGTATCGGCTGCCTCTCTGGCAGAGCCTTGTCGACAACCATGGGCTCTGGGTCGATTTCGTTGGCGCATACACCTCGAATTCCGCGCCGAGCCTGCTCGATATCAATCATCAGGGCTATGTCGGCATCACGGCCCAGACAGTGCTCTCGAACATCGACAGCATTGCTACCGCGAACCCGCATGACATCGCCCTGCTGCTCCTCGGCACGAACGAGGTCCTGCACCAGTCGAACTCCGAGAGTACCGTGCCCGGGCGCCTGCTCGGCATCATGCGGGCCCTCGAGGCGCACAATCCGGACGTCAAGATCTTCCTCGGTACCCTGCTCGACATCGACAACGCATCGGATCAGGCCAAGGTCGATGCGATCAACGCCCAACTGCCCTCGATCGTCGCGACCGCCAAGGGCGAGGGGATCGACGTGACCTTGGTCGACAATTCGAACATCACAACGGCGGACCTCTACGACGACATCCACCCAACTCCGGCGGGTGCCGCGAAACTGGCTGACAACTGGTATCAGGCGATGCTTACGGGTTCCTCGGAGAACGGCAGCACCCTTGATGGCGTGGTCCACACGGTATCGAACGTGCACACGGTCACCGGGAGCAGTACCGGCGACATGATCCTGGGCAGCCAGCAAGCCGATACGATCTCGGGCGGCGCGGGCAACGACCGCCTCGAAGGGCAGGGCGGCAACGACTCGATCTCGGGCGGCGATGGGAATGACTTCATCATTGGCGGTCTTGGCAACGACACGCTCACAGGCGGGGCCGGCGCGGATTTCTTCGTGTTCGATGCATCGCATGCGGGCATGAACACGGTCACGGATCTCTACGCCAATGATACCCTGCTGCTCACCGGGTTCGATTATGCAACGGCAAGCGACGCGGCGGCCGATCTCGTGGCATCCGGATCCAACGTGATCTTCAGCAACGGGGATCTGTCCGTAACCTTCCTGTCTCGCGGCCTCGACGTGGTTGCGGATGCGATCCAGCTCGGAACCTCGACGGAGCATGACCTGCTCGTCTAGACGAAAGCCCATTCAGATTCTGAATGGGGCTTTCGCTCCAGCACACGAGCCCCCCGCCGGACGGCAGTCCGTGGCTTCAGAGCGTCACATCGCGGCTGATCTGCCGAAGTGACAGGAAGAAGGCCCAGCCAAGGCCGAAGCCGAGGAGGTTTCCTGCCAGTTCGATCATGTCGAAATTCCGGCCGGGCACAAAGATCTGTCCGGCTTCCATGCAGGCGGCAATGAGGGCGGCGGTCGGCACGGCCCGCGGCAGCTGCTTGTACCAGCCGGCCAGGATGCAGATCGTCATGATGAAATACATGACGACATGGGCCAGCGCATTGATGATCGGAAGCTGATCCATGTCGGAAGTGTCGAAGTCCGGTGCGAGGCTCATCCAGGCCACCAGAAGGAAGGCCGCGGCTGCGCCCCAGCGTGCCACCTTTGCCGCTTTTCGAATGCCTGACATCAGGCCGCCCCCCGAAACATCGTGTTCAAGATCTTCCAGCCTCAGTGACTGCAATCAGTTCCAGACTGCAGTCCAGGCGCACCGCGGTCAGCCGGCCTGAATAGTAGGCCCCCGTATCGATACAGATGCGCCGGGGTGTGACCACCGGCTCGGCCGCCGCATAATGGCCATGGACCACCCGGAGGCCGCTGACACCCCCCTCTGCCAGAAACTCGGAACGCCCCCAGAGCAGGGCGCCGTCACTCTGATCTTCGATCGGGTGGGCTGGATCAAGGCCGGCATGAGAGAAAACCACGTCGCCGGAGCGCAGCCAGCGCCGGGTTGCTAGCAGAAACGGCAGATGCGGACCGAGCGCCCTTTCCAGGTCCTTGCGCAAGCGTTCGATCTCCTCAGGTGGCGCAGGCGTGGATTTCGGCGGCGCAAGCCCATAGCTCGCCAGCGTCTGCAAGCCGCCGAAATGCAGCCAATTGGCAGCCTGCGATGCATCGGCCAGAAAGGCAAGCAGGGCCGCTTCATGGTTGCCACGCAGGAAGACGGCCTCGGCTTCCGGGATTTCCCTGCCAGCCCGGTTGAGCTGGTCCAGCACCTCTCGCGACTGGTCGCCCCGGTCGATATAGTCACCCAGAAACACGATCCGCGGCCGGCGCCCATCCGTCTGCATGGAGATGCTGGCGCGGATGCTCTCGAGCATTCGTGCCAGAAGGCCCGCCCGGCCATGAATGTCTCCCACGGCATAGATACGCTCATCAGGAGCGACATGCAGTTCGGCAACCTCAGATGGCGCCTTATGGACGCGTTTGAACAATCCGCTCAAAATGGACATTTGCACGAATGTCTCGTCTCTCCATGGCGGGCTCGGGTCTCCGTCCGGAGAGCTTTCTGCCCTCGGCATCCAAATGGCGCCCCGCTCAGGGGAGTCCAGGAATTTTCAATTTTTTTAACATAATATATATTCTGCACCAAATATTTGGGCCGGCTCTGTCCGCTCATCTGCTTGCAGTTTCCGCTTTCTGAAGAACCGTAATTGCTTCTTCCCCCAGGTTCTGTGGCGACAATCTGCGTCTGCCCGGATATCTCCGGGGCCCGCGGCGCGGCCGAGTCTGCCCTGCGCGCTCGCATCCTCGCAATCCGGATGACCTCCTTTGAAAGTCTATACGCTTCTTCCGATCAGTTAAAGGACAGTCGCCTGTAGCGCGCGTTTCGGGTGGCGGGTGTTTGCGCATGGATTCAGTGTCTTGCCCGAAAGCATGGTGGAGGTAATGCCTTTAGGCCTGCTGGGCATCTGTCGGCTGCGGTTCCCGCCGGCGCAGGATGGCTGCGGAGAGCTCCGGAATGTCCTCAACCTGAAGTGGCTTGCCCTGACGGATACATCGCCGATCGATTTCACCAGCGGCAGCTTCGGCGATTTTCTGCCGACCCGGGTTGGGCTTACTCAAGTGCTGCACTGGCTCTCCCGCCCCGGATGGCAGGGCTCTGCCTGCCATCAGCACTTCATGCGGCCTTTCCGAGTAGAGAAGAAAGCCGCCGCGACGGCGTCATTGACCGACGTCGATCAAATTAAAATATTTTGCGCAGATGCACTCTGAAAAACTGTCTGAAATTTTCATTTTATTTTTGGAGTCTAGGATACCTGAATATTATACTCACCCCTCCAATCATTGTGCGCCGCAGCATTCATGTTGCGCTTAAAAAGTATTCCGGGGTTTATTTTCTCTCCAATAAGTAGAGTGCCATTCAAGGGCGTCCACATCTCTTGATTGTCGGGCTATGCTCTTGACTGCAGCGCACAAATACGCTCTCATCTATATTGGTTAACGGTCGATGAGCTGGTCCTTCGGGGTAATCAAACAACAAAACCTGTCGGCTGCTTGAATGGAGAGTTTGGGGAAACGCCCGCTCCACATGTGTGGGGTGTTGTGGTGTCGCCTGTTGTAATCATGTCGTATGGTGGGAATTCATGCTTCAATCCTCAGCCTATGCCGCCGATTCTGTCGAGACATTGGGGCGGGGTAAGCTCTATTCCCGCATCGTGAAGCGAACCTTTGATCTTGTTGCGATTCTGGCCGCAGCCCCGATCGTGCTTCCTGTGGTCCTGCTCCTTGCGCTGTTCATCCGGCGGGATGGGGGCTCGGCCTTCTTCACGCAGGAGCGCGTCGGCCGTGACGGGCGTGTCTTCAGGATGGTCAAGCTCCGCACCATGGTGATGGATGCCGAGAGCCGGCTCGCGGCCTATCTCGAGTCTGATCCCGCGGTCAAGGCGGAGTGGCTCCACAGCCAGAAGCTCAAGGACGATCCGCGGATCACCAGAATCGGTCGCCTCCTGCGCAAGACGTCTCTCGACGAGCTGCCGCAGCTCTGGAACGTATTCCGGGGTGACATGAGCCTCGTCGGACCGAGGCCGATGATGCCGAGCCAGCAGGAGCTCTATCCTGGCCGGGCCTATTACCGGATGCGGCCAGGTCTGACCGGCTTCTGGCAGATTTCCAGCCGCAACCAGTCCTCTTTTGCCGCCCGTGCCAGGTTCGACAATCTCTACTTCGAAGAGCTGTCGCTGCGAACGGATCTCGCAGTCCTGCTCTCCACCGTCAGGGTTGTCATCCGCGGCACCGGATACTGAAAACCGTGCACAGACGGCTTGGGGGCCATTAATGGCTTCCAGGGCCTGCCCTCCACAGGGGAGAAGGGCGGCTCGTGAGGCACCCTCCCCTCACTCCGCCACCGTGCGCGCGTAGACGTCCTCGTAGCGGGTGATGTCGTCCTCGCCGAGATAGGCCCCGGTCTGGACCTCGATGAGATAGACCGGAAGCTTGCCCGGATTTTCCATGCGATGGACGCTGCCAAGCGGGATGTAGACGGCCTCGTTTTCCGAGACGAGCTTCACCGTATTGCCCACGGTGACCCGGGCGGTGCCCGCCACCACCACCCAGTGCTCGGCCCGGTGCATGTGCGACTGCAGGCTCAGTGCGCCGCCCGGATGCACCATGATCCGCTTCACCTGGAAACGATCGGAGAGACAGAGCGTCTCGTACCAGCCCCAGGGGCGGTGGAACCGGGGGAAATCGGTCGCCTGGGGCGCGCCGCGCGCCTTCAGCACCGTGACCAGGTCACGGACCCTCTGGGCCGCCGACATGTCGGCCACCAGCACCGCGTCGCGCATCGCCACCGCAACGATGTTGCGCAGCCCCAGCCCGACCAGGTGCAGGTTGTCCTCCTCCGAGCGCAGCAGCGTCCGCTCGCAATCAACCGCTGTCGCCAGGCCGGCGGTAACCACTCCGTCCGCATCCGGCTCCGCCTCGAGCCAGAGCGCGTCCCAGGAGCCGACATCGGACCAGCCCGCGGCATAGGGCACCACCGAGAGGTTCTCCGCCCGCTCCATCACCGCATAGTCGATCGAGATGTCCTCGGCCTCCGCATAGGCCGCCTCGCCGAGCCGGTAGAAGGAGAGATCCGCCCCGCCCGTCTCGAGCGCCGCCCGGCAGGGCGCGATGAGCTCCGGAGCATGAGCCTCGAAGGCGGCAAGAATGTCCTTCACGCGAAAGAGGAAGATGCCGGCATTCCAGAGGAAGCGGCCCTCGGCGACCATCGCCGCCGCGGTCTCCGCATCGGGCTTCTCGGTGAAGCCCAGGAGCGGCACGGGTGCGCCGCCGCCCGAGGGCGGGGCCGCGAGCTCGAGATAGCCATAGCCGGTCTCGGGCCGGGTCGGCGCGATGCCGAAGGTCACGAGCCGACCCGTGCGTGCCGCCGTGCTCCCGGCCCGCACGGCCGCCCGGAAGGCTTCATCGTCGCCGATCGCGTGATCCGAGGGGGCGACGAGCATCAGCGCTTCGGGCTCGGCCGCGAGATGCAGGGCGGCGGTGAGGATGGCGGGCCCCGTGTTGCGCGCTTCGGGCTCGACAAGGATGGTGGCGTCCATCACCCCTGCCCCGGCGATCTGCTCGGTGGCCAGAAAACGGAAATCGCTGTTGGTGAGCACAAGAGGTGCCGCGAACCCCTCTCCCGACAGCCGCCGCAGCGTCGCCTGAAACAGACTCTCGGGGCCGAGAAGCGGCGAGAACTGCTTGGGGTAGGATTTTCGCGACACCGGCCAGAGCCTGGTGCCGGAGCCGCCGCAGAGAATGACGGGATGTATCATCATGGGCAGAGGGTGAACCATCGACAGCATCCAATAGCCCACCCGGCATGGGCCCGGATGCTAGGGAGGCCCCCTCCGGATGGCAAGCGAAGTTTTCCCGATGCGTTCCCGTTCGAGACCATTCCCGGGAACGCCGGAGGCGGCGTGGCGGTTCCCCAGCCCTCTCGAAAGTGATTCGCAGCGCCACCAGAAGGGCAAAAGTTATCCCCTGGACTTTACCGACCTGATTCCGACTATCCACAGGCGCCAGGGGTTATCCCCTGGACTCTGCCGACCCGAAACTTGGACTCTACCGACCAAAACCGGGTTATCCCCTGGACTCTGCCGACCCTGTACAAAAAGAAAGACAAAAAGATTCTCAAATAGTTCGGTCGGTAAAGTCCAAGTGGACACGGTGGAGAAAGCCCGCCACATTTTTCCTCACATCCTGACACTTGAGAATCGAGGCAGGAATTGGGCGATGTCCATGACCTCATACTGAAGCACGGCAAGACGCAGACGCGGGATCTGCTGGGAACGGACCGGGTGCTTGCAGACATCGCCGCCGCCGTCATGGCCGATGAGACGGGGCGCATGGGCTTTACCTATTCCGGTTTCTGTCTGACCGCCCTGCCCCATCGCAATCCCAACATGGAAACCTGGCGCCGTGACGGTCACCGGATCACGCTGCTCATCGAGAGCGGCAAGACCCGACAGGGCGATCACATTGGAATTCCTTACGGATCTACCGCGCGCATGATCCTGCTCTATCTTCAGACCCGCGCGCTGCAGACCAACTCGCGCTTCGTCGAGATCGGCCGGTCCATGAATGCCTGGCTCGACCGGATGGGACTTTCGATCGGCGGCAACACCTATCGCCAGGTCCGCGAACAGGGCCACCGGATTTCCGCCTGCCATCTCACCTTCTTCCATGAGCGCGCAGATGGCGGCGAGGTTCGTCACAATGGTGCGTTCGTAGAGAACGCCTTGCAGTTTTCGCGCACCGCGCCCAATCAGGGCGAGCTCTGGCAGGACACGGTCGAGCTCAACGACAAGTTCTTCCGGGCAATGAAGGAGCACCCCGTACCGGTACTCGAGGCTGCAATCCGCCAGATCAGCGGCAAGAGCGTGGCGCTCGACATCTACATCTGGCTTGCCTACCGCCTTCACCGGCTTGAGGGCCCCACGGGCGTGTCCTGGCCGGCGCTCTACGGCCAGTTCGGTGCAGGCTTCAAGGCATTGAAGCACTTCAAGCCGGAGTTCACCAAGAGCCTCAAGCTCGCGCTTGCCGCCTATCCCGAAGCCCAGGTCGAGCTTGGGCCAGAGGGCATCGTGCTGCACCAGTCCCACGCCCCGGTGGGCGACCGGAAGGTTCACGCCCTGCGCTGAGCTCGGGAGTTTGGACTTTACCGACCGCCCTGCCCTCCCCCCTGATTTCACGCGCCGCCGAAGCCCCGATATCCGGCGCTTCCTTTGCGCAAGGCATTCCGGCTCCCGGATCCTTTCCGGTGGCGAGAGCGCCGGGCGGATCGATCCTGTCCTGCGCTCTCGAGGCCCTTGTATCCCCTTCTCGTGCCGCTGCCGAGGCAGGAGGACTTATCTGGCATGCAACAGGGCAAATGTGCAAATGCATGACGGTGCCGCCTGTCCGGAGCGGCAGCCGCTCCGACCGCTTCAATTCTGGAACGTCGGGCATCACCCCAGAGGAAGCGGCAAGCGGATCCGGAACGTCTGCCCATCGCATGCCTGTACTGCATCCACAAAAATGCAAAACTGCAAATAGGCAACAGGGCAAATGCAGGGTAGCGCCTTCGTGGCGGGACACCTCTCCGGAGGTCACGCCGAAGGGCAGGGGCCCAGGCTCGAGTGGCAGGCGGAGGCCATCCTGAAGGGGAAGAGCTGGTCGAAATCAGCCATACGGATTCCATACGCTTTCCATATGGATTCCATATCGGCATGACAGCCCGATTGCCCGAATGTGCGGTCATGCAAATGCACGAGACTGCAAATGTAGATTTGCCCTTTTGCAGTCTTGTGGGTTTGTCAGCGGAGGGCGAGCTTGCCCCGGAGCCGCCGGCCGTCGGCGATCATGTCGGCCTTGCGGATTTCGATACCCTGGGCGGCGAGGCTCTTCATGATGAGATGCCGCACGGAGCAATCCTGCCGCAGGGCCCGTTCCTTGAGCTGCTGCATGACGTAATCCGGCAGCTCGAGATTCATCGCCTTCATGCTGGAGCGCGGGGTAGGGGCCTCAGGATCCGCCTTCGCTCTTCTCGGCTTCCTTGGGGCATCTTCCTGCCCTGCGGCGCTCTGGGGTGCCTCTGAGGGCTTCTCCGGCGATCTTGCTGTGTCCTGCTGGAGGCGGCCGACGCCTTTCCGGGCGGCGAGCTCCTCGAGAAGGCTCTCCTCGTCGCGCTCGGGGCGCCGGATGGGCTGGAAACCGCGATCGTCGCTCATCGTCTCACCCCACCGCCTGAAGCTTGCTGTCGGCGCCGAGAATTGCATCGATCTCGCGGGCAAGCCCGGCCAGCTCGAGCCCCGCGCCGCGCTCGGGCTCCTTGCGGTGTGGCGGCACCCCGTTGAGGAACATTTCCTTGTAGGAGATCCGGTCCACCAGCACCGTGTCGAACCGCGCGATCTGCTCCCGCCCGAGCTCTTCCTCGATGAACTGATCGAGCCGTGTCTTCAGCGGCCGGACCTTGGTGAAGAGCACCCGGTAGGGCACCTCCCGCCCAAGGGTTTCCTCTATATCCTTGATATCACTTACAATCGTTAGCGCCTGGCGCACATCCGGCTCCGAATGCTGCGCCGGGATAACGACGAGGTCGGCCTTGCCGATCGCCTTCATCAGGGTGATTTCGCGCACGCCCGCAAGGTCGATGAAGACATGGTCGAAGGCGTTCTGCGCGACGGTCCGGAAATGCTCCGAAAACTGCTCCGGGGGGACTGCCGCCACCTCGAGGTTTTCGACCTTTCCCCGCTCCGACCAGACAGCCAGCGTCTGGTTCTGGTCGAGATCCATGACATGGACCCGGTTCCCGCGGCTTGCGAGATAGGATCCCAGCGCGGCGCAACTCGTCGACTTGCCCACGCCGCCCTTTGAGGACGCGAATACGATGATCATGCTGCTCTGCCTCGTTTTTTCCGGGCAACTGCATTTTTGCCCGATTGATTGATTGCAGTATTGCAGATGATTTCCGTCCGGACAAATGCTTTGGGGGCTGCAGTAACCGGCATGCGAGAAGCGGGGAAGGGCAGGGGGCCGATCAGATCCTCATCTCGAAATAGGCCGTGACCGTGATGTCCTCCAGGGCCGGGGGCGTGCCAAGCGGCTCAAGACGCAGGGTGAAGGTTTGATCTTCCCGTACCGTCAGCTGGCCGATCCCCTGGTGAAAGTCGAAGCCCAGGGAGTTCTGGTTCCAGCCTGCAAGCATCTTGGAGGGAAGCCCGTCACCTTGGGTCTGGCTTGTCTGGTCCCGCCGCAGCACGAGACCGGTGGCAACATCGCCGACATAGACCCTGACCTGCCAGAAGTTGTCCGGATCATGGCTGCCGGTGATGCCGGATGCCCCGACTGTCAGGCGCCGCAGAAGGGCGGCGGCCCCGTCGCTCCGGTCATGCTGAGGAATGTTAAGTCTCTGGGAGGCAATGAGCGTGCGCGCTGTCACGGCACCTTCGGCCGAAGCGGTGATCGGTTGCATGGCGGAATAGAGCAGCGTGCCGCCAGGCGCACCGGTCGCCTCTGTCACGCCAATCAGGCTCATGCGGGGTGCGGCCGCGTTCGGTGAGCCTCCGTTGGTGACGATGTAGTCAGTCTGACCCGGAAGCCGCTGCGCATTACCAAACTCCGTGAATCCGATCACGGGGGGCAGGAAGAGGCCCGTCGCCCGGCGTGAAATAATCCTCGAGGCCTGCGTCCGGCGATCCTCGATCCATTTCGAGACATCCTCATCCTGAAACTTGAGGCTGCTAAGATCGATCTCCGCATTGGCGTTTCCGGGGCCGACCAGACGGACATACCTGTAGTCACCTTCCTGCTTGACGTTCCTTAGTAGATCGCCTGTCACGATGACGCGGGATCCAGGCGTGGCGCAGTCGATAGCCAAGAGGGCTGCGGTTTCTTTTCCGAAATTGCGAATGTTGCTGTTAGAGATGATGTTCAGGTTGAAGCGCGTCGGTTCCGAAGCGTTCTGGACTGGAATGGTCTGTTTTTCAGAGCTGCCAGCATCGGAGACCACCATGAAGGCGTCGCTGTCAAAGCCGAGGGTTGGATAGACCGACATGGCGCCGTTGGTGATGCGATGCAGATGCAGCGATCGGGTTGCTCCGGGGCCGCCGTGGACCTTGATAGAGCTTTCTGGACGGATCACGAGGCCATTCTCGATTTTCCAGCCAAGGAAGTCCTGTTCGGTAAAGCCCACGATAACCGTATCGTTGAAAACGGCGTCCTCGTCTCTCCCATAATCGCCTAGTGTGCCGGAGATGAGAACGGAGTGAACTCCATCCTCTGAAGATCCACTCTTGTAGGAGCGAATGTCGATCTTGCTGTTATGAGCGCGTTCCAGCTGCCAAGCTGTTCCATCGACAAATCGACCATAACAGTCGTGCAAGATGAGCTGGTTCGTCGAACAAATACGGATGCCATTGAACCTTGCCCGTTCCGGAGCTTGGGGAGCAACGACATCGATGCCCGAGAAGCCAAGGTAGCTGGCCTCCTCATCCTTGCCGAACTCCATCATCCATATCCGATTGTCACCGTTGTAGACCGAGGGTATGAAACGGGTTGCACGGAAGCCGGCTCCAATCATCCAGAGAGTGGCGCCCGTCACTGGATAGATAGTGGGATTGAAGCGGTATGTGCCGCTACCAAACAGGATCCGGCCGCCTCTGGCTCCGAGGAAATCAAAGGCGCGCAACAGTGCGGCGGCATTCTCAATGCCGCTCCTGTTGAAACCGCCCCCGAAGGCATCGAAGGCCACGATCGGCTGCTCAACCACGCGAAAGCGGGCTCCGGCCGAATTGGAAAGGAGCTGGCCGGAGGTATCGGCCTGGGCGACCTCAAAGGTAAAGTTTTCCGCCCGGGTTCGCACCAGATCGGCTTCCGAAAACCAAGCAGAAGGCCGTGTGTCCTCGAGCATCTCAGTCATGTCTGCAAGTGGTTCAGTGGGCGCCAGCACCGCTTGACCCTCGATGCCCGAGAGATCAACGACGGTGCGGCCGTTTGCCGGATAGCTATTGGCCGCGACGATCCTGTAAGTCCCTTTCGGGCAACGGCAGAAATCCCCGATCTCGAGGGCTTCCGCAGTGCGTATGGCTTCGAGGGATCCGGCGTCTAGTAATCTCGGCTGTAGAGGAAACACAGGCCCAGCCGTTGCCTGGCGGGGTGCGGCCAGAAGCGGGGAAGCGCTAAGGGACAGAAGCGTAGCGCCGGATCCAAAGAAATTCCTGCGGTTCATCTCATGTCCTCTTTTCCTTCTGTTGCGGCTATCCTCTCCGGTTTGACCGGACCCGCCCGCAGCCCGAAAGTCCAACTTCAGGCAGACAAGGGATATCCGGTTTTCCTACCGGGCGTGGGCACAGGGCCGTGATCCGGAGCTTGCCCTCTCCGGAAGACTGACCGCGGCTGTGGTCGCAGCTCAGGCTGGGGGAAACGGGCCGCATCTGCTGACGGAGGTGGCATGGGTGTTTTTTCGAACCATAAATTTGCATTTATCATCAGATTTGACGTTCATAAAGTATATAAAAATGCATCATATATGCGTGTTTTTTCGAAAAAATGGCAAGTATAAATCGTATTTACACGATCAGAATAATTCATCTTGCCGCCCCAGATCCCGCCAGAACACCATTATAGACGGAAATCAGACGCTCGAAATGACGTTCCGGATCCACATCGGCGCGCACTGCGGCCGGGTCGAAATCGGCGACCTGCATCACCCTGTGCAGGGCGGCAGCAAGGCTTCCGGCAGTCGGTTCCGTGTAATGAGCCCCGTTGACCTTGTCCTCGACATGTTCGACGGCAGCGCTCCACGTGCCGCACACGACTGGTACACCCCGGGCCAGCGCTTCCAGGGGGACCAGGGGCTGGCCCTCATACCAGAGGCTGGGAAAGACCAGGGCCCGTGCCCGGCCGATCCATTCCTGCACCTCCCGGGGCGCTTGCCATCCGAGGAGTTCGGCTTCCGGATTGGCTTGCCGGATCGCGGCTTCCTCCGCGCCGTCGCCGATGAAGACCGCCCTGACGCCGGCCTGCCGTGCGGCTTCGGCAAAGACGATCGCCCCCTTTTCCGGATTGAACCGGCCGATGAACAGGAAAATGTCGTTTCGGGATGCGGCGACTGGCGGCAGATCCGGCAGTGGCACGGGGTTGGGCACATGATGAAGCCGCGTGCCTGCTCGCATATAGGGCGCCATCGCGCGCTTCTGGGTTTCTGAGATGTAGATCACGTCGCGCAGGCCGCGCGGCATGTTTCCCGGCCCCCATGTTGCGGCCTGGCGGGAGACGCGCCAGACCTTGTGTGCGGGATGACGGACGTCACAGTTGGTGGTCAGGCAATCGAGGCTCAGCGCCTTGCGGGTACAGATCTCGTTTTTCTGGTAGTCGTAGAAGCCGCCATTGGGGCAGGCTAGGAAGTATTCATGCATCGTATAAATGCTGGGCAGCGGACCCGACACCAGCTCGGGGCCAATGGAAGGCGACAGCGCCTTTGCGTAGCCGTGGCAATGCAGGACGCTTGTTGCGGGGTCCATGGCTGCGGCGGCCTGCCGAAGGCGTGTGCGGGCTTTCCGGTTCCAGATGCCGCGGGCCATGGCCTTGAGCCGGTTCTTCTCGTTCAGGATGTCGGTCATGCCGAGGCAGTCGACCGTGATCCGGGGGTGCTCGAGCAGCGGATCCGCGGGGCCGCAGGCGGCAAGGAATGTCACATTGATCCCGCGATCAGCCAGAAGGCGGGCAGAATCGATCGAGACCTTGGCCTGGCCGCCATTGATCTGGGCGAAGTCACCAACGATGAGGACGTTTTCTACAGGCATTCACCACCGGGATTTGGCTGAACACGCGAGAACCGCAGGTCGCGGAAGGTCCAGCCCCCTCCGCGGCTTGCGGCTGCATCGCAGAAGGAGCGTCAGCTGTTGGTATAGTAGTTTTCGTACTTGCCCTTGTGATAGCTGTATCCGTCATGAGAATACTGCGAGGCCTTTGACTCATTGACGAGAGTCATGACGATCCCGGCGATCGGGGCTCGGACGGTCTGCAGCTCCCTAAGGCCTTCTAGCACGGCGTCGCGCGGGGTGTAGTCCCAGCGCACGGTATAGACAACCGCGTCGACGAGGGGTGACATGACGCGTGCGTCGGTCACGATCAGGGCGGGCGGCGTATCAAGCACGACGAGATCGTACTGCTCGGACAAGGTCTTGAGCAGCTCGCCGAAACGCTGGGAGGACAGGATGTCCGCCGCATTGACATGCGCCTTCCGCTCGTTCGGCCGCGCCATCAGTACGTGGAGCCCGGTGTCGGGATCCTGGTAGATGGCATCATTATAGGTGGCTCCCCCTTCCAGGACCGAGAGAAGGCCCGGCTTGTTCTTCTCCTCTGGCCTCACCAGCTGGGCGACCGAGGGCAGGCGCAGGTCGCAATCGACGATGATTGCGGACTTGCCCATCTGCCGGCTGGTGATCGCGGTGAGCATTGCCGTCGTCGATTTGCCTTCGGCCGGGATGGATGAGGTGAACATCACCACCTTCGGCGGATTGTCCACATTGGAGAACAGGATGCTGGTGCGCAGATTGCGGATGGCTTCTGAAAGCGAAGACGAGGGCTTCTCGAGGAAATTCCGGATGACCTCCCTCCGCTGCGTGCGCGACCCGATCGCAGGAATCGTGGCAAGCACGGTGTAGCCGGTCAGTTCCTCGATCTGAGGCGGAATCCGGAATGTGTTGTTCAGGTGGTCGAACAGGAAGATGACCCCCACACCTGCCAGTGCCCCGAAGGTTACGGCCAGTGCCAGGATCATGTTGGCATGGCTCGAAATCGGATTGAGCGGAGCTTCTGCCGGCGACAGGATGCGGGCATCTGCATTCTGCAGGCTTTCCTGTTCCGACGTCTCCTTCAGTCGCGTAAGCATGTTCTCGTAGATCAGGCGGCTGGCTTCGGCCTCCCGCTCGAGTTGCCGGAGACGAATCTCCTGCCGGGATTGACCCAGTGCCTTGGATTCAAGCTCGCGAACGGATGCCTCGAGCTCCCTCTGCTGGGTTCTTGCTGCCTCGAGATCGACATTAACCGAAGCGACGACGCGCTGTGCCTCCTCGCGCATCCGTGCCCTGACATCATCGAGCTGGGCCTGAAGACGAGCACGGGCGGGATGGGTCTGGGAGAGTGTGCTCAATTGGGCAATCAGATCTCCTTCCGTTTCCCGATACTGTCGGAGGAGGGGCGATTCCGTGCTCAAATCCTGCCCGGCATCAAGCGCATCGGTCAGGCGCAGATACCGCCCTTCGATTTCTGCTGTCCGGTTGCGCGCTTCCGAAAGCGACTTGTTCAGGTCGGCGAGTTGCTGCTGTGTGATTTCGAGACTTTGGCCGGCCTCCAGGGACAGGTCCGTCCGCAGCGTTTCGACGGCCTCCTCGGAGTCCTGAACCCTTTGACGCAGCTCATCGACCCGCTCGGACAGCCATTCTGTCGCAGACCGTGTCATTTCAAGCTTGGCCTGCAATTGGTCGACGATATACTTGTTGGCAATGACATTGACGATATCCGCGGCCGTCTTGGGGTCGTCGGCAATGAAGGAAATCTGGATTACCCGGGAACCATTTACTGGCGCGAGAGTAAGGCTTTGCTGCAAAGTTTCCACTGTTGCTACGCGGCCGCGTCGGGCCTCCTCGTCCGGGCTCAGAGGCTCTTCGGGCAGATCCAGTGCGCCGACATCGATCAGGAAGTTCCTGAGCCACCCTGGCAACGAGACGGAGGCATCAATTCTATCAGCAAGTCCAGGCTCCGGATCTACCAGATAGGGATTGAATTCCGGATTTTGGTCGAGTGCAAGTTCCTCCACCACCCGGGTCAGGAGGTTTGACGACTTGAGGATCTGGACTTCATTTTCCAGTGTATCCTTGTCGAACTCGGGTGCGACAAGGATTTCCTGCAAGTTTGCGATATTGGCGCGCTCGACACCGAACATGACCGTGGCGGAGGCCCAGTATTTCGGCTCAAAGCGGGAAATCAGCAGTGTGGCCAAAGCAATGAAGATCAGGATGCTGATGGCAATGACCCAGCGCCCGCGCCATATCTTCCTGGACACTTCACGCAAGTTGAATATGTCACCACCTTCGTCCTCCCGTTTGGCGCGGGGGAGGTGAACGACCTCAGCAGGGTAGTCGACTACCTGGGAATGGGACTTGATTTGGGGCACGCGCAAACCACACTCAACACGAACTCTGTTAAGACTTCATAAATCATTATTGCATCGCACCCAACACCGGATTCACTCTTTTGTCATGGGGCTGCATTTTTGATGCGCCTGTGAAAAGTAATCATATATAAAATTTCGCCTACAATATGATTGTGGGTGGGGCGCTGTGTATTGAATTGTTGTTTAATAATATTTAATTTATTAAATATAGTGTTTATTTAATTCGTAAAATATAATTATATGTTTGAATTATAAGCGATAATATTATTATCTGCTATCGCAAAAGTATTTATTATTTGGGGTGTTTTAACGTGATGTGGTGTGGGGTGACGGAAGCGTGATGCGCCAGAATGGCAAATGGTCTCTGGTGTTGCCTGGGGATACGGAGGGCGGAGGGGGCTCCGGTGGCCATTCCGGAGCCGGCTGGCTCATGGCTCCTGATCATAGCCCTGAGGGTTGTGCATCTGCCAGTTCCATGAGCTTCGGCACATGTCGTCGACATCAAGTTCGGCGCGCCAGCCAAATACGCGCTCTGCCTTTCCGGGATCGGCATACAGGGTCGCGACATCGCCCGGCCGCCGCGGCGTCATGATCGTGGGAAGGGGCTTGCCGCAGGCCCGAGAGAAGGCGTCGACCATTTCCATCACGGACGTGCCGCGTCCGGTTCCGAGGTTGAACGGCTCGCATCCGCGGCCCTTTCCATTGCCGGCTGCGCACCAATCAACGGCTGCGAGATGTGCGCGCGCAACGTCTGTCACATGGATGTAATCCCGCACACCTGTCCCGTCGATCGTGTCGTAATCGTTGCCGAAGACATTCACGGCCGGCCGGCGTCCGACAGCCACCTGGGCGATGAAGGGCATCAGATTGTCCGGAATGCCGTTCGGATCCTCACCGATCCTGCCCGAGGCATGGGCGCCCACCGGATTGAAGTATCGCAGCAGGGCAATCGACCAGGACGGATCGCTGTGCGCCAGATCCTGCAGGATGCCCTCCATCTGCAGCTTGGTCCGGCCGTAGGGATTCGTCACGCTCAACGGGTGTGCTTCGTCAATCGGCAGGTAGTCCGGATCTCCATAGACGGTCGCGCTCGAGGAAAAGGCGAAGCACCGGCAGGGTGAGGCGCGCAGGGCATCGAGCAGGACGAGCGTTCCATAGACGTTGTTGTGGAAGTAGGGCAGGGGGTCGGCGACGGACTTGCCGACTGCCTTAAGAGCCGCGAAATGGATGACGGCTTCCGGTACGAAATCATCAACGGCCGCCTGAACGGCGTCCCTGTCGCGGATATCAGCTTCCGTAAAGCCGAAGTCCCGGTTGGCGAGCTGCTTGACCCGATCGAGTGCCGTCGGGCTTGCATTGCTGAGGTTGTCGATGATGTGCGCTTCGTGCCCGGCCGTCAGCACTTCGAGCAATGTGTGGCTGCCTATGTATCCGGCGCCCCCGGTAATCAGAATCCGCAACTTGAAACTCCTTACGCCTGAGGTGGCCTGGGCCCCGCTGCACGGGTAGTCGAGCGTCCCCGAGGGACCGAATTGCCGCTTCGGTAGGCCCGATTTCTTCTACGAACAAGATTGACGTTTCATTCCTGGCCCATGGAATTCGGCAATGTTTATTGAAGCATTATGAATATGCCCCTCCAGAGGGGGCGGGTTGCGGCATCGTGTCCTGCCCGATCAGGGCACGATAGAGGCTGTCGATATTCTTCCGGAAATGCTCGACCGTGTGGCGCGCCTCATATGCAAGACGCGCATTCGCCCGCATGGCGCGCAGATCGTCCTTGGTCAGGCCGGCGAGCAGTCTCCCGATGCTTTCGGTCGTGAGCTCGAAGACATACCCGGACCTGCCATCTTCGACGAGGGAGGGGAGCGCGCCACGATCGCTGACGAGGGTCGGCGTTCCATTGCGGAAAGCTTCGGCGACGACCAGTCCGAAGGCTTCCCAGCGCGAGGGGACGATGACCGCGTCTGCGGACCGGAAGTAGTGATCGATGTCGCCGTTGGCGACCCATCCGTGCCGCACGACGTTCTCCGAAGCTGGCAGGATGTCGTCTTCGCCTCCGCTCAGAACGGCGCTCCCCACGAGGTGCAGGACAATGTCCTTGCGCGTTTTCAGCGCCTCGAGAAAGGCCTCCTGGAGGATGTCGATACCTTTCTGGCGATCGAAGCGGCCGACGAACAGAAGGTGTATTCTCGGGTCGTCTGGGGGGGCGAAGAGATCGTTCCGGGCATCCGCCCGTGCATCCACTACACAATTGTCGATAACGGTAAAATCGCCTCTATATCCCTGCTTTATGGCGAATTCCTGTTCAAAGGAAGAAATGCAGACGACCCGATCGGCCATGCCGGGAATGTAATTCTCGATCAGGCTCGCAACCCGGTGGCGGAAGCTGCCGGGATTGTACTGCTGCGCGGCCCAGCCGTGGGCGCAGTAGACAAGTCGTGCTTTCACTCCCAGCAGGCGCAATGCGGCCAGGGTGGGGAGGGTGAAGGTGCTGTGGGTGAAGATGATGTCCGGGCGCAGGGCGCGGGCCTCGCTGAGCGCGACCCGGATCAGCCGGAGTGTAGGGATGATTCCGCGGGACGGGGCCGGATAGGTGATCCTGTCCAATCCCGCATCGAGAAATTCGGCATGCCGGGAAGGCACGACGAAAACATTGTGGGTCTGATCCCGTTCTCCGATCTCGAACAGGGTATTGAAATATGTCGCGATGCCGCCCTTTGCGGTCTCGCAGACATGCAGAACCCTCAGGCCTTGCGCGTCGTCTTGCCGAGGCGTCGAATCCAAGGTGTCATCAGGCGCGCCTTCCTCTGCGGGGGCGAGAGAGAGGGGGTGGGGGCTGTCTGGATTGTTCTGGTAAAAGCCGTGGCCTTGAACATTATGCGGGGTGGATACTGCCATCCTGAACCAGACCCATACTGATATACTATACTGTATTATTTCATATTATGCGCCCATGCCCACACAGAAGCCATCTGGATGCGATTTTATATTCTTTTTTTTGGCATCTGTATTTTTTGGGGGTCGCGGCGCAGATATTTCATCGCATATACGATGGAGGCGGGTTGTCAATACAATCCCGGAGCTCGTGATGTCGGTTGGGTGGTGAGTTTCCGGCCATTCTTCATCTGCCTCCCTCCCCCCTATTTCCGGGGCGGGTATTTGTAGGAACGAGAAAATATTGAAGCAGGCTCGTTCTTCTTGTCTCGATTGTTGTGATTTTCGAGGAAAATGACGCCTCTCTGATAAGACAACGTCGCGCGGTTCCCGGGAGTGGGTGGCTGATCTGCCCACATCCGTATTCTGACGGCGGTCTCCAAGCTGCCGCCCGCCCTTCATATTTCGAAACAGCCCACGACTTTCCCCGGAGTGAGGGAGCGGGGCTATTCTGGAGTGCGTTTTGATTAAATTTAAAATAAAAAATAAGTATAAATTAAGATAAATAATCTATCTTGCACAATTTTCCATTTTAAGAACTAGTTTTTAAAATCACAACGTTTATACGTGTGGGGATATGAGCATATATTGAGTCGTTAATTGATCTTTAATGCATTGTTTTGCGTCGGCAAAAACCCGCCGATGCTACCATTAGTATCGGCAAAACTTCGCCCATATTACCAAGACGTGTGGATTTTTAAGGAACCAGCGCGCTATCGCTCCGCGCATGGGCGACGGATGGTTGTTTGTATAAGGATCTCACGTAATGGCAGTCTTCGCTGGGACAGCGGGCAATAACACCCTGAATGGAACATCGGGTAACGACACCCTTTACGGTAATGGTGGCAATGACGTGCTTCTTGGTCAGGGCGGAAGCGATCGCCTGTTCGGTGGCCCGGGTGTCGACACCATGCGGGGCGGAGATGGAAATGATACGATCCAGGCTGGTCCGGGCAATGATCTGCTTTATGGCGATGGGGGCAACGATCAACTCGTGGGTGCAGATGGCGACGACCGCATCTGGGCTGGTAGCGGTGATGACTTCCTGATCGGATCAGACGGAAACGATACTCTCTATGGCAGTTGGGGGAATGACACGCTGCTGGGAGGGGGTAACAACGACGTGCTTTACGGCGAGGCGGGGAATGACCTCCTGGTCGGAAATGCTGGTGCAGATACCTTCGTTCTGGGAAATGGATTTGACACAGTCAATGACTGGAACAGGTCCCAAGGGGATGTCATCGATCTCAGGCCCGCCTTGGGCAATTACAACGCGAGTGCCGACAACATTGCGGATTTCGTCAGGGTTACACGGAATTCCGGAACCAGCACGTCGACGATTGCCATCGACAGCAACGGCACCGACGGCGGGACGAACTTCCAGAATATCGGTCTTATCAAGAATTCCACTTATTCCAGTGTCGGCCAGATGCTGAGTGCGGGCGCTCTGCTTGTTCCGGGTGGTTCATCTACATCCAGCGGCACAACGTCCCCAGCTCCCGCTCCCAGCGATGGCACGACCTCGTCCTCCTCGGGCGGCGGCTCATCGGCTCCGGATGGCTCGGCTGCCAGCTTCATGGAGTTCCTGGGCGTGAACATCGAGATATCCACCACCCACGCTTCCTACAAGAATACAAACCTGATCATCAGCAAGCTGGATTACCTGAATATCGACAACGTCCGGGTCGCGGCCGAGGCGCCGATCAATAACACTCAGACTGCACCCAGATATGATGCGCTCGCGAATGCCGGGATCGATTTCAATTTTCTGATGCGTAGGGATTTCCCCAAGGGCGGCGATTCCCTGATGAAGAAGTATGCGACTTATTTCAAGGAATTCTTGAATGAGCACCCGGGAAGCATCAAGTCCTTCGAGGGTTTGAACGAGGTTGAGGGGCCGTACTACAGCGTTTCCTACAACGGCATGACCGGAAAAGCTGCAGCAAGCGCCTATCAGAAGGCGCTTTATAGCACCATGGATGCGGATTCCACGCTCAAGGGAATCCCTTTATACAACTTTACGGTGTGGCGCTCCCAAGAGGATGCCCGCATGACGGGGTATGGTGACCTTTCATACCACTCGGATGCTGCTACTGCGCATGTATATATGCTTTCGCAGACTGCTCCCTATTATGAGCTCCCGGACCGTATGGAGAACGTCCGGATGCTGGACAAGAACAGCCCGGTGGTCATAACCGAAGCCGGTTATCCGACCAATGTGCAAAGAGGGAATGCTATTTCGGTCAACGAGAACGTGCAGGCCAAGCTGACGCTGAACATGATCATGGATGCCTACAAGCATGATGTTCAATCGCTTTATCTCTTTGAGCTGTTTGATAAAAACTCCAGCAACAAGTCAGACAATCCGGATAATTTCGGCCTGTTTACGACAGGTGGGACGGCCAAGAAGTCGGCTGTGGCCATCCACAACATGACGAGTGTTCTGGAGAAGAGCGGCGGGTCGGGCGGAGCTGCCAATCTTGCATATGACCTGAAGAACGAGGATTCGAGCACGCATTCTGTCGCCTTGCAGAAATCCGGTGGCGTCACGGATCTCGTCATCTGGCGGGAGGCCAAGATCTGGGACGTTCAGAACGCCCAGGAGATCAATGTTGCGTCGAAGAATATCACTGTCGACTTCGGTCAGACCGCCAAGTCCGTCGATGTGTATGATCCGATGCTCGGAACCGGATCGCAGCAGCATTACACCAATGTCGACGAGATCAATCTTCAGATCAGGGATCATCCGCTCATCGTCGAGGTGGATCTCTTCTAGGCAGCGCTTTTGCCGGGAAGGGGGATCGTAGCAAGGATGGCGGCTCTCGGGAGGAGGGCCGCCATCCCTGTGGCGATCTCTTTTATAATGTGCGCTTGCGAAATATGCCTTTTCGCTGTTGCAATAGTAAGGCAGGTTGCTCATGGCGGGAGTGTGAAGTGCCTTGGCCGCTGCGTTATGGGGCCGGGGATTTGTGTGTGTAAGGGGGGCGGGTCTTCGCAAGGCGGCCCCTGCAGTTCGGTTGGCTTGCAATGACAGACATCTCCTGGCTGCCCAATTTCATTATCGCGGGAGCGCCCAAGGCGGGCACGAGTTCCATGCATGCCTGGATTGCGGATCACCCTGACGCTTTCGGGTCGCGCGAGAAGGAAACCTATTTCTTCGTGGATCCGGGGACCCATATGTACCGGCCGGAAGCGCATGTATCACGCGGCCTCGAGGCCTATCGTGGGCAGTTTCCGCTTTGTGATGGCGCCCAGCCCAAGGTCATTCTGGAATCGACGCCTGCCTATCTCTATTACCGGACCGCGCTGGCGGAGATCCCCGATCTCTCAAGCCGTCCGCGCTGTCTCTTCATCCTGCGGGAGCCGGCGGCGCAGATCTATTCGCTCTATACATATTTCCGCGACAACTGGAGCTGGATCCCCGGCGAGATGGGGTTTGCCGAGTTTCTTGCAGCCGTGCGGGCGGAAAGCCACGATTTCAATGGCAACGAACTTGCTCGAAATGCGCTCGCCTACGCGAGGTATGTCGATTACCTTCTGCCTTGGCGGGAGCGTCTTGGCGCCGATCGCATGATGGTCGCGACCTTCGACACGTTCATCGCTGACGAACGCGCGCTTACCAGGCGTGTTGCGGAGTGGCTGGGGCTGGATCCGACCTTCTACGACACCTATACCTTTCCGCGGGAGAACGAGACCTATGCGCCCCGCAACCGGACGCTCCAGAAGGCGAATGTGGCCATTCGCGGTCTTCTGCCGCGAGGGGCGTTCTACGAGAACTTGCGCGGAGTTTACCGCAAGCTCAACACCCGCAAGCCGGACGGGCCAGCGGAGGAAGAGCGGGCCCTGATCTCGGGGCTGCGTG
>QKPN01000032.1 GCA_003258405.1 Rhodobacteraceae bacterium DSL-40
CCCAAACCCAAGACAAAAATGCCGACCACCAAACTGATGTGGTGCGCCAACGCCAGGCTGCGACAAGAGTCGGTAGCATCGGAGAGACAGGGCTCGAGGGCCAGCCAGCATCTCGCAGCATGGCTGCGATCCGGCGATAGCCGCAGCGCCCATACTGCGAGGCGAGCGCGACGATGTCTGCGGTCAGCGCATCCTCGTCGACCCGCCCCCGCGGCACCTTCCGCTTGGTGGAGTGATGCTGGCCGAGCACGCGACACGCAAGTCGTTCCGAGATCCGGAACTTCTGCCTGACATGGCCTATGCATGCGCGGCGGCGGGCAGGGTTCAGAAGTTTCCCGAAGCGGCGTCCCTCAGGATCAGCTTCTCCGGTGTCAGGTCCGACATGGCCTTCCGCAGTCGCTCGTTTTCCTTCACGAGCGCCTTCAACCGCTTCACCTTGCCCGTCTTCAGGCCACCATACGCCTTGCGCCACCGGTAACAGGTGAATTGCGTCACCCCGATGCACCGCACCGCTTCGGCCACCGACCGGGCCTGCGATACCAGCACGTCGACCTGCCTTAGCTTCGCGACGATCTCCTCAGGCTTGTGCCTCTTCTGTCCCATTCCCTTGTCCTCCATCTGGCTCAAAAGCCTACTTCAGGGAGGACAACTTTTCAGGGGGCAGACCAGATGTCTCACGAGCTTGCCCAGTCTGAACCGGCGGCCTGCGGTCAATTTCTGCGCCAGAACCACCCGGCAGGCGGTCAGTTCCGGTATCTCCGCGTCGTGATGCCGGTTTCGAACCAACTCCCGAAAGATGGTCGAGCGATGCCGACCCAATCGACGTGCAATCTCGTCAGCACTGACCTGGGCATGTCGCAAACGCTCGATCCGGCGTCTGTTGTCAAGGCTGAGCTGGCTGTAACGTCGTTTCATTCCACCTGACCTTTCGCTTTCCAACATCTTGTCAGACCACAAAAGTCGCAGTTGGGAATAGCGCGCACCCCAAACGCCGATGAGTTTCGGCGGATCTTTATTATGCAATATAACTTGCAGGCATTTCGGGAATCAGGTCCGTTCCATTGGTGCTTGCTTGTGCTTCACCTCCCCAGTGACGTCGTGGACCGGCGCGGAATGAGGGTGGGTGTGGCGACGCGGATACGGTCCTCTACACTGACAGGTCCATGCGCCAGGAGATCGAGTGCCGAAACGGCGATCTGATCGAAAGGCACGCGGACACTCGTCATCGGTGTTCCAAGCCTGCTCACGATCGGAATGTCATTGTAGCCGACCAGCGAGATGCCCTCCGGGATTGCGATATTCAGTCGCCGAAGCGTCGACATCGCGCCAATTGCCGTATTGTCGTTGACCGCAAAGATCGCCGTAGGTCGTTCGGGCAGTTGCATCAGTGTTTCCGCCGCCTCTACGCCCGCATCGATGCTGAAGCTTTCCCCGACGATCCAGTCAGGTTCTATCTCGGCCCCGGCCTCCTCCATTGCCTGCCGATACCCATCGACACGTCCGCGGCTGCTCGAGGCATAGGCCGGCCCAGCTATCACGCCAATACGACGATGCCCAAGGTCGAGAAGGTGCCGCGTCGCGAGATACCCGCCAAACCGGTCGTCGGCGACGGAGGAGAGGTTTTTTCCGTCGGTACGGAGTGCCAGCACGAACGGAATGCCACGCGCAGCAAGTTCCTCGGGATAGTCGTCATCGTCCCGCGCCGTACAGAGCACCAGTCCGTCCACACCCCGCTGCAACAAGGTATGCGCTGCCGCACGATCCGCCTTGGGCTCGTCATCGGTTGTGGCGACAATCGCAAACTGCCCCATCCTTGCGCAGGCACGCGCAATCGCCTCGTAGAGCATCGCCATGACAGTGTCGGTCAGCCGCGGAACCACCACGCCGATCGTCATCGTCTTCCCGCGCCGGAGGCTCGCGGCAGCTCCGTCGCGCATATAGCCCAAGTCCGCCGCCACCTTCCGCACTCGTCTGGCTGTTTCGCTCTCCGAGCGTGGCAACCGCTCGTCCAGAATTCGCGACACGGTGGACTTGGACACGCCTGCCGCTGCGGCGACGTCGTGGATTGTGACCCGGCCCGATGGCTCCTTGTCCTGCAGCATTGCGCATTTCCTTTCAGAGGGCGGCAACTGAGGGATCCCACGCATCCAAGCTTGACGTAACATCGATTCTTGCGTAGATATGGGAACGTTCCCGACAACGATCCTTATAACACAGGTGAGTTTGCGCGGACAACCATAGGAACGATCCCGATAACGATCCGCAAGATAAGGAAAAAGAAAAATGGCAATTGACTGGAAGGGACTGAACCCCGCTCCCGTGACGCTCTTCAAGGACAATGGTGACGTCGATTTTGAGGCGAACGCCCGTCTTGCGAAATGGCTCGCCTCCATCGACGGCGTGAAGAGCCTCGTCATCCTTGGGCATGCCGGCGAGGGCACCTTCCTCACCCACGACGAGCAGCTCGAACTCATTCGCGTCTACAAGGACGCCACTCCCCTGCCGGTCGTCGCCGGCATCACCGGCGAGGGTACCAAGGTCGCCTATGAGGAGGCCAAGGAGAAGTATGATGCCGGCGCCACCGCCGCGCTCGTCTATCCGAACCATGGCTGGTTGCGCTTCGGCTACCAGAAAGGCGCGCCGCAGACCCGCTACGAGGCGATCGCCCAGTCCGGTCTCGAGTGTATCCTGTTCCAGTACCCGAATGCGACCAAGGCGAGCTACGACCTGCAGACCCAGCTCGACATCTGTGCGATCGAGGGTGTCACCGCGACCAAGAACGGCGTGCGCGACATGAAGCGTTGGTACAACGAGATCCCGGAGATCAAGAACCAGTTCCCCGAGATCGCAGTGATGTCCTGCCATGACGAGTGGTTGCTGCCGACCATGTTCGATGTCGACGGCTTGCTGGTCGGCTACGGCAACATGGCGCCCGAACTTCTGCTCGAATATCTCGCCGCTGGCAAAGCGCAGGACTATCCGCTTGCTCGAAAGTATCATGAGCAGCTCCTGCCGATCACCCGCGCCGTCTACCACCGCGGCTCGCACATGGAAGGTTCGGTGGCGCTCAAGCATGCCCTGCGTGCCCGCGGTCTTGTCGACAATGTCAATGTTCGTGAACCGCTGAAACCGCTGGGCGATGGTGCCGACGAAGAGATCCGCGCCGCCGTCAAGGCATCAGGCCTGACCGTGATCCGTGAGACGGTCGACGCCTGATTCAATACTACGCCGGGGTGCGCTAATCTGCGCGTCCTGGCCATTGTGTCGCCAGCATCTGGAAGTCGGGCAATGCGGCCATCTGCCATGCCCGCCTGACTTCCCGACAGGACGACACCGGCGAGACCAAACAGCATCTCGTCGCGAAAGAGCATAAAAAATGCTTGCGTTTCAGCGCAGCTGTCTCAAGAACCCTGGGGAGGACCCGTCATGCTACATACATTGCAAGCCCGCCTGCGCATCTCTGCCTTGGCGGCTGCGGTCGCCATCATCGGTACGACTGCGACTGCTCAAGAGGTCCGCATCGGTGCCATGAGCGAAGGTAGTTCTTGGTATGTCTTCGCGGCTACGCTCGAGCAGATCATAGAGCCGATCCTTGGCAACAATTCAGTCGAAGTGATTGCCCGCGGTGGCGGCATCGCGAATCCGATGGTGGTTCAGGGCGGCAAGGCGGAGATCGCGCTCTCCAATGTCGCCAGCGCAATCTGGGCACAGCAGGGGAACGACGTCTATCAGGGAATGGCGGCACCCGACATCCAGGCGCTCGTCGGTGGCCTCAATGATGTCTACGTCGGGGTCATGGCGCGCGAGGCCTTCCTTGAGGATCAAGGGACCGATGACCTTGCTGCGATCCTGCAGTCGGGCAAACCCGTGCGCGTGCTGATGAAGCCGGTCGGTTCCAGCGCCGTGCCGGTGGCAGACATGATCTTCGAGTCGCTCGGCACGAGTGTGGACCAGATCAGATCCGATGGTGGGGATGTCGTTCAGGTCGACAGCGCACAGATCGCCGACCAGATCCGCAATGGAAACGCCGACCTCTACATCGACACGATGATCAAGGGACATCCGACCATCTCCGAGGTGAGCTTGACCTCCGACGTCGAGTTCCTCGATCTGCCGCAGGTGAGCCAGGACTTCCTGTCTCAGCAGGGCCTGACCATCGGAACATACGGGCCGTGGTTCGAGGGTCAGGACAAGCCGACTGTCGGCGCAAACCTTGGCACGGTCCTGATCGCCAACTCATCTCTGGACGAAGAGACCGCGTATCAGATCACCAAGGCGCTCATCGAGAACGCTGACCAGCTGAAGGCCTCGAACGCCGCCTGGGCCCAGTTCGACCCCAAGACCTCGATGCTGATCCAGAAGACCGGCATTCCGCTGCATCCCGGCGCAGAGCGCTATTTTCGTGAGGCGGGACTGATGTGATCCGACGGCCCGGCGGCAACAAACACCGCCGGGCCTGGTTCCTTCCCCCAGCATCAAAAGCTCTATGGAGAATCCAATGATTGCCCGCGTCCTGCGCAGTCCGGGCCTGTCGATCGCATTTGTCGTCGGGCTTCTGCTGATCGCCTTCCAGCTCTGGATCCTACGCTACCCCCAGCAGCCGCTGTTCGAGCGCCCAGTCCATCTGGTCGCCGCCCTGGTTCTGCTCTTTCTCTACAAGCCGCTTTCGGCTCCGGGCCTGTCCCCACGGATCAGGGTCGCGATTGATCGCGCGCTGATCGCAGCCTCGCTCGCAATCCTAGCCTACTACCTCATCGGCTACGAGCGGCTGACGACGCGAATGGAGAACGTCTCGCCCATCTTCTCGATCGACGTCGTCGCCGGCATTGCGCTTGTCTTCCTGCTGCTCGAAGGCTCGCGGCGCGCTGTGGGCTGGATCCTGGTCTGGGTGCTTCTTGCATTCATGGGCTATGCCTTCTGGGGCAATCTGCTTCCGGGCTGGTTGAGCTTCCGCGGCTTCGATCTGCCGACTGCGGTCGAGATTGCCAGCATGACCACATCGGGCGTGCTCGGCATCACGACATCCACCTCGGTCAACTTCATCTTCTACTTCATCCTCTTCGGCGCCTTCTACGCCGCGGTCGGAGGCGGACAGTTCTTCATCGACCTCGCGATCAGAGCGGCGGGCCGGGCTACCGGCGGCACCGCAAAGGCCGCGATCATCGGCTCCTCGCTGATGGGCTCGATTTCTGGCAGCGCTGTGGCCAACGTGGTCTCGACCGGCGTCTTCACCATCCCGCTGATGAAACGCACCGGTATTCCGGCCCATCGCGCCGCCGGCATCGAGGCAATTGCTTCGACGGGCGGTCAGCTCATGCCACCGGTGATGGGGGTTGCTGCCTTCATCATGGCCGAGATGCTGAATATACCATACGTCAAGCTAGCTCTGGCCGGTCTGATCCCTGCCGTGGCCTTTTACCTGGCCTTGCTCCTGGTGGTCGATCTTATGGCCCGGCGTGAAGGTGTGCGGGCGATGACTGCCGAGGAAGTGGCGGACACCGCACCAATTCTTCCTCGACTGCACCTGATTCTGCCGCCGGTCCTGCTGATCTTTCTTCTCATCTCGGGCTATTCCGCTGCCTTTGCTGCTGTGGCGGCGTCTCTCTCGTGCTTCATCGTGCCTTTCTTCCGACGCACAACATGGATTGGCAAAAAGGAAGTCATTGAAGCGCTGCGCGAAGCGCCCAAGCAAGCCGCCGAGGTCGCGGTTCCGATCGCTGCCATCGGCCTCGTCATCGCCGTGGCGGTGCAGTCAAATCTCGCCCTGAAGTTCGCGAGTTCGCTGATGGCGCTCTCAGAGGGATCGATCTATGCGTCTCTCGCACTCGCCATGCTGGGTTGCATCATCATGGGCATGGGCCTGCCGACGGTCGCCGCCTACATCATCGGCGCGGTGCTCTTCGCTCCAGCCCTGCAGGACCTGGGCATCACGCCGCTCGCCGCGCACTTCTTCATCTTCTATTACTGCGTGCTCTCGATGGTGACGCCACCGGTTGCGCTGGCCTCCTTTGCGGCAGCCGCGGTCGGAAAAGCTTCAGTCGGCAAGACCAGCCTCTCAGCCTTTGGCCTCAGTCTCGTGGCCTTCTTCGTGCCCTTCGGTTTCGTCTTTGATCCGGGCGTCCTGGCCCAGGGCGGTGCCGCGGCTGTTCTCGTCAGCGCCTTCGGCCTGCTGATCTCCACGGCTCTCTGGGCGATCGCCTTCGGCGGATGGTGTGGACGACCGTTGTCGTGGACATCGCGGATCCCGATCGGAGCGGCTGGTCTGCTTGCAGTCATCTCGCCATCTGGTTCGATAGCCTGGATAGCTGCACTCCTCCTCGGCTGGGCACTTGTAATCGGCATCGCGCTCCTGTCACGGGGCCATGTCAGCTCACCGCTCTTTGCGAAGCCGGCGAATTAGACAGTGGACTGGAAAGCTTCCCGCAGGAACTCCGTGCCGTCGGCGACGGCACGCGTTTAACACACTGGGCTGAAGTGCTAAATCCTCATGCGTCAAACGCCGGTGGAACGCTCGCTCCGACCCATGGATTCCGCTTCGGCGTTTAACACTTTCCGCGCAGACAGTCGCCCATGGCGGAGACGTGCCTCCATGACCGCCGGGGCAACCGGCTCTATCTCAACGCCACCGAGCGCGCGGGATTTCTCGCCGCGGCGCGGATCCGGCCCGCCCGCGACCGCACCTTGTGAGAGACCCTGCATCATACCGGCTGCCTGCCCTCCGAACTGCTTGAGATCACCCCCGCCCGCATCGATCTTTTGGGCGGCACGGTCACGCTGCGCTCGCTGAAGAAAGGCGCGGACGATTCCGGGAAGCCAAGGATTATCTACCGGGCAGTGCCAGTACCGCCCGACTATCTCGATACGCTCAACATGGCCTTTGGCATTCGCGGGTCCGTTCCTCCAGCGCCGCGCGGTAGGCTGTCGCGGCCTCCTCCAGCTGCGTCGTTCCGCTCTCCCGGGTGCCAAGGACCCAGAGCGCGGCGCCCCAGGTTTTCGAAGAAGCTTTCGATCGCCTCGACGCGGAACCGGGTGTCTTCCGGCAGGCGCGCGCGCAAAAAGCGAAGGGCTTCAGCGCGCCGATCCGGGTCATTCGACGTGGGCCCCGTGGCGAGACGCGTCACCTCTTCCCAGGGCATTCCGCAGACAAGGTTGACGCGCTGTCCGCAGCACCCCCGCCCACCGAGACGGCGCAGCCGCTCGCCTCGCTCCGGTTGCCCACCACCTGCGCCGAGACCCCCGGCGCAAGCGCGAGGAAAACCGCCAATGCAAGAGGCAAGAGCCGAACCGAAACAGGCATTCGCAGTCCGCATCAAATACAATCAGGGAAATACATTCGTCCCAAAAATACATGAAATCCTCGCAACTAAGAAGTCTGAACTCGCGAGGTTCGACTTTCTGAGCACAAGTCCCGAAAATATCCGACGGCTACCTCCTGCCCGTCCCAATTGGTCCGCGTAACCGAACCATAATTCTTGCGATCCAGCCGGAGAGTTCGCCAATACGCTGCCCATCCCTGTAATCGGACTGTCGCGTCCTCGGCGCGGCGCACTTCGTGCGATCTGTACTGCAACATATGACTGCGTTCTCCGTTCGAGGTCTTCGCAAGCACGTCTCTAAATAATTGTCGAGAAGTGTCATCCGAACAGAGAAACTACCGCCGTATTGCCTTATAAAAACTGTTGCCGGCAATGGGTCTGGAAGCCCCGCTCAGGTCCGTATCCGTGCCGCACGACCCGCTGACGCCCGTTGGGCAGGAATCTCCTCGGCATGCTGCGCGGCGAAGGCATTGGCTGCGGCCAGCAACGCCGCAGCCAGCATGCGTCGAGCGACTACACGTGCGATCTCGGTCAACGTGTCATCCAGGGTTCCAGACTGCTACCGCGGGGTGATCGTGGTATTGTCGTCCATGGCTTATCGCTCCTTCGGGAGGGTCGGGCAGGCGTGATTACCTGCCACGGTCCGCCGACGTCTCAGACCACCACATCACGTGGTTTCTGGCATAGCACGTCACAGGTCTTCGCGCGACGCCAAATGGCTCCCGGCGATGTCGCTCCAGCTCGCGCCACGAGAGGTCGCGAGGAAACGGTCGGCAAAACCGCTGTCGATCTCGGCTTGGCGATGACGTGGAAGGACGATTGCTCGCATCAGTGCTGTGTAAAGGATGAGGCCGACGGGAAAGCCGATCAGCACAGCGTACTCTGGCCACATGGCTGCGAGGCCACCCGCGATGAGCCAGGCGACGAGGCCTGCCGGATTGAAGCCAGCCATGTAGCGGAACTGACCCTCGGGGCGGTAGAGGTCGGGGGCGTTGAGCCGGCGGCGGCGAATGAGGTAATAGTCCGCCACCATGATACCGCCGATCGCCGAGAGGAAGGCGCCGTAGTAACCCAGGGAAGTGAACAGGTTGTCGAGGATTGCCCAGGGAAAGCAAAGGGTGCCGACAATCCCGGCAAGCGCAACGCCCAGCCGGTAGTCGAGGAGACGCGGTGCGGCATTGACGAAGGTGAGGGCGGCCGGGATCAGGTTCGCGGAGTTGTTGGTGGACCACTGCGCCAGCACGACCAGGACCAGGAGTGCGATGAGCGCGATACCCTGGGCGTCGCCCTGGATGACCTCGATCGGGTTCCAGTTGCCGGTGGCAATCCAGGAGACGGCGCCGAGCCCGGCGATGACCGCCTGGGTCACCGGGAGCGCGATGAGCTGGCCCGCGAAGACCCGCCGGTTGCGGGCAAAGAAGCCGCGGGCGCCAGGTTCGGTCCGCACGAAGCGGGTCAGGTTCGGGATGTCGATAGCCATGGTTGACCAGAAGCCGAGATTGGCGACGAAGAGCACAAGAAGCGACATCTGGCCGTCGGCCTGGAAGGTCCAGATATTGATGCCCTTCATCTCGGCGATGCCGTCGAGGGAGAAATACATCCAGACCGAGATCGCGATGATGGCCGGCGCCGCGAGGGCCGCGAGTTTTTCCACCGCCTTGATCCCCGCAGCCGTATTGATGATCTGTAGAGCGGCAAAGAGCACATACCAGACCACCCAGTTGTCAAAGCTGAAGAAATAGGACCCGATGCCGTTGAGTGCGATCGCGCCAAGATAGGTCTGGATACCGAACCACATTGCCGCGACGAGGCCGCGCGAGAGCGATGGCAGGTGCGTTCCGCGAGTGCCGAACGGCGCGCGAAGATAGACGGCGAAGGGAAGGCCGTGCTCGGTGCCGATATCGGCGGTCAGAAGCATGAAGACGCCGAGGACGAGGTTTGCCGCAAGAATTGTCAGGGCGATCTGGCCGAGCGGAATGCCACCCTGAGCGCCGGTCGCACCGAGTGAATAGGTGGCAATGATCACGGCTATGCCAACCCAGATCCAGGCGTAGCCCCAGGCCCCGATCGGACGCTGGTCGAAGGCGGTAGGGAGGATCGATTCCTCGATCAGCGGATTGTGGTCGCGGGATACCGCGCCATCCGGCAAGGTGACGGTCATTGGCAAATCCTTCTGGGGGCCGGCCCGTTTCCGGGCGATGTCCGCCATCAGCGCTCCTGTGTCCGTTGTCAGATGATTTGGGACACGAAGGCCTGACTGGGAACGGAGGGTCTGGCTCGATCGGGTTTCAGTTTATGCCGCGGTTTGGCGATGCAGCAAGAGGCGCTTCTCGATGGTCTTGGCTTTGATCTCCTTTTGCCGATTCAGGATTGCTTCTGCCC
>QKPN01000033.1 GCA_003258405.1 Rhodobacteraceae bacterium DSL-40
GTAGACAAATCCGCCCCCTGCTGCCCCGCACCGGCTGCATGATCGCTTCCACCCGAGTATGCGCCTGCAAGACATTGAGAGCCGGATGCGCTGCCCGATCAAGGGCAACATCAGCAAGACCGGCGAGCGGATTTACCACACTCCGTGGTCGCCATGGTATTCGCGCACGAAGATCAATGAGGCGACGGGCGAGCGGTGGTTCTGTGATGAGTCGGAAGCCGCAGCGGCCGGGTGGCGTGCGGCTCGGTTTCGCTGAGTGCGGTTTCCCGTCAACGGTTTCGCAATCCCAATTGCGGACGCTTTGCCAATGCCCATTGCCGGGCAATATCGCAGGAGAACGTCATGAAACTTTCCGTCGGGTTGGCCGCTGCGGCTGCGGCGCTCTGCGCCGGGTGTAGCACCGGGGTCAACGGATAAAGCGTCGTCGGCCGAGCAGGCAGCCCCGCATGGTTTTCTTCGGCGTCGCCAGAGACGCAGCGTGCCCATTTCGAGGGTATTTGCGTCGGGTATGGCTTCACTCCAGGCACGTCTGAGATGACGTCCTGCATCGCGGAGGAGGCACGTTCCGCCAAGGGGCGCGCAGAAGCCAGACGTCTGGCAGCTGCCGAGAACGCCCAGCAGAACGCTTACACGATGCAGCCCCGGACCGTAACCTGCCACACCTTCGGCAACACCACGACGTGCAATTGAGCAGGTTGGCACCGGGCGCGGGGGTCAGTCGCTATTGCGCCCGGCGGGACAGCAAAGAGAAACTGTGAAGATAAACACGTGATGGTGACCCGATATTGCTTGCTGGCGGGCGTTGCCTTGGGAAGTTGTAGCCAACATGACGCTAGCAGAACCGCCGCGTGCGGGGATTTGTTTGCCAATAACAGACCGTGTTGGCATGGTAGACAGCGTAAAGTGGGAAAGTGGCTTGGGGGGCAGCCCCGCCACCGCCGAGATCGTTTCGGCGGGCATATCAGTCGAGGGAGAAATAATAGCAATACAAGAAAAATACAAAGATTTTTCTATCAATATTTCATACGTTGACCCGTTCGCCGGAGATGCAGAAATTTCAATATTCAGTGTGTTTGGCGGGTATAGGATGGCAATGATTAGTTTTGATGAAGTGAATTCTCGCCGGATTGTAAGGGGTATCGTGGGATACCTAGATGCAGATTGCGTGCTACTGCAATGAGGCTCTTGCGACAGTCTCCTGAGGAGCCCTGCCAAGGGCTACGGACCGGGGATCACACGCAACTCAGGATCGGCGCGCCTCGCCGAGATACGGCGCACATCCGCTGCTTGGAGGTAACAAAGCCGGTGACAAGGCCTCCAGAGCCTCCGCGTCAACACAGCTAAGTCTTTGAGAAATTGGCTCCGGCGGTAGGGACCGAAGGCGCAGGCTCAACGCACTGAAATCTCGACACTTTTCCGGATCGATTCCCGTCCGACTCCGCGATGTGCCATCACATGTGCCGTAACTTGTGCCCTGGCGCAATAGCGCCGCGAGGCGAGGATTGTCGGATCACCGCGACCCTGCTGTTCGGGGCGCGTTCAGGTGCGCGAAGGGCGGTCACGGGCAGCCCGTTCCCAGGGCCGGCGCCCGTCATGGCAGCGGCGGCTGATCCGGTGGCGCATCCGGCTCGGGCACGGGACAGCCGTCGGGCAGCTCGAGACAGTCGCACTGCTCGTCGATGGCTTGCGCTGCCGCTTTCCCCAAGGCGCGCACGAGTCTTTTCGGCCTCGGCGCGGCATTTCCGGACGGTCATGTCGCGCGGCAACGCGGGCTGCGGCACAACGAGATCGCAGGTTCTGGAGGCTCTGTTGCACAAATCGCGTGAAGGATTCATCTCGTGAATCCAGCGTGGTAGCTGCGATGCATGAGTTGACCCACGCCCCCGACCTACAGGACCAGGAACTGGCCGATCTACAATGAAGCGCTGAAGCGCCGGGGCTCGCTGACGATCTGGTTCGGTCCGGAGATGAGCTGGGATGCCGAGCCGTCAGGCAGGCGTGGCCGCCAGCAGACCTACAGCGATGCCGCCATCCAGACGTGCCTTTCAATGAAGCTGCTGTTCGGCATGGCGCTTCGGCAGACGACCGGTTTTATTGAGAGCCTGCTGCGGCTGGTCGGCCTCGACTGGTCGGTGCCCGACTTCAGCACGCTGTCTCGGCGTCAGAACCTTGGCCGTCGACATCCTTTACCGTGGGTCGAAGGGCCCGTTGCACCTGCTCATCGACAGCACGGGCATCAAGGGCGAAGGCGAGTGGTACGCCCGCAAGCATGGTGGCCCAAAATGGCGGGTCTTGCGCAAGATCCACCTCGGGATCGACGAGGAAACGCTTGAGATCCGGGCTGTCGAGATCACCAGGAGTCACATCGGCAATGCGCCCATCCTACCCGAACTTCTCGATCAAATCCCGGAGGACCGAGAAATCCACAGCGTCGCGGCAGATGGCGCCTACGCCACGCGCAAGTACCACGAAGCCATTGCCGATCGCGGCGCTCATGCCGTCATTCCTCCCGGCAAAAACGCCAAGCCCTGGAAGGCCGTCACCGCCGGAGCCACGGCTCGGAACGAAGCCCTGCGCGCAGCGAAATACCTTGGCCGTGCGCTCTGGCGAAGATGGAGCGGATACCATCGCCGGAGCCGCGTCGAGACGAAGATGAATTGTATGAAATTACTGGGTCAGCGGCTCATGGCCCGAGACTTTGATCGTCAGGTCGCGGAGCTACAGGTCCGTATCGCCGTCCTGAACGGCTACACCGCGCTTGGCATACCAATCACGGAAGCTGCGGGATAAGTCCGTCCGGGGAAAGGGGAGATTTGGCCGTCAGCCGATTTATGCAACAGAGCCCGTGGCCAAGACAAATGATGCGACGATGCCGTCATGGAGACAGACGCCTCATGGGACGAGATCGAAGCGAGGGCGCGCGTGGTCTCGCGCAATCCGACAGCGAACCAACGATCAGTGCGTCCGAAATGTGTTTGTGGTGAACGAGAGAACCATGGATCACCGCCCGGATCACTTCCTCGGGCGCTTCATCGAGCGCTGGCCGCGCAAGGGGCCTGCCTCCGCCTGAGAGCAACGTCGTCGCCGCGCGTCGAAGAAGATGACAGGGCCGTCGGCATCGTGCCATCATTCGCCAGAGAATTAACGACTCTGCCGGATTTCAGCGATGCATTTCATCTTCCGTCATTCCCTTTCGTTCCTCGTCTCGATCTTCCTTCTGTCACAGCAGGCGGCGGCTCAGCCGACGCTCGTGGCGCCCGAAGGCAGCATTGCCAATCCAACGGAAAAGTTCTGGTCTCTCAACACCAAGCCGGAGATCGGAGACGTTGCCCTGACATGGACGTTCCGCGAAGGCTCCACCCTAAGCATCGTCTGCCCGTCGCTCAGTGGACGCGGTCCTGCATCTCTGGTCGTCAGTCGAGATGTCGTCCATCTGCCATGGGACGAGTGGAAGGTGGATCGCGCCACACTCGACTTCTTGCGCGTCGACAGAGACGAGGTCATCGGTTACACGCACTTCCTTCCCGTGCCCGGAACTGGATGGCTCACCAGCGACATGGGCGGAAAGGGTGCCGAGGTACTCGAGGCCCTCGGAGCGGGTAGTCAGCTGCAATCGGCCTCACGCACGAAATCCCCGGAGAGCTGGCGTATACCCCTGTCGGGCATGAAGGCACTCCTGGGCGATTTCCGGAATGCATGCAGCAGCGCGGCGGCCACCCCGGGGCACGACATCCTGCCGCCCTATCAGACAACCGGAATGGTGAAGATCTCGGATCTTCCGGCAGGCGCGGCGAAAACCCATCCGGACTGGGGGCAGCTCACCGGATACAATCACGGCGGGCGCGGCCTCAGAAATCCGGTTCACGAGGTCTGGACCCGACCCGCGGGACGCGAGTGCGCGGGCCTCCTCCTGATCACCAGCGTCTACGACTTCGACATCTACGACCTCGCACGGGGTGCCGAGTCCGACTTCACGTCGCTGAATGTCTTCGACCCCGAAAGCGGGCGACCACGGGACGTGAAGCTTGGCCTCTCCCAGGGAGAGTGCGCCACGGGCGGGCGCCTGCCGGTCTGGCAGCGCCTCAATCGCGCGACGGGAGAGGCCCAGATCCGCGTCTTCCCAGGCGAAGAAATCTCAACCGCGCAGCTCACGGACATCATCGCCTGGGCAGATAGCTACGATGGCGATCCTGACCGGTTCGAGGACGACCTGAGGGCCCGCCTGCGAACAGGTCATGAAAGCACGCCGACCCGGCCGGGGTCTCCTGCGCTCGAAGACTGGCGCATCGGCTTCGGCTACGAACTGCGCGATGGCAGCGCGGTCCTGGGGCGCGCCCTGCCCACAAACGGACCGGCGGAGACCCTGGCGCCACAAGAGCTTCCGGACGAATGCTTCCAGTCACCGGGGATTACACAGGTCGGCGGCCTGCCGGTGGACGACGCTGATGCGGTGGAGACCGTCTATACCGGGATCGTCCTGGGTCAGCCACGTCTCTTCATATCCTGTGGAGACGTGCGCGTTGCACCGGCTGCCCTCCTTGAAGGTCAGCGCGAGGATGGAAGCTGGGCCATCGTGACTTCCGCTTCGCAGGATTTCGTGAACAGCCTGCTGGAAAGATACCTGCTGGCCCACGATCAGCGCCTGGGGTTCGAAATATCAGAGCTCGACACAGGCGGCGTCTCCATCCGCTCGGCGGGGAGTAAAAAGCCATGGGACATGAAGGCCGGCATCCGCGATTACGGACGCTCGCGCTTCCTGGTCGTCGAACTTGATGTGAGATCTCAGTCAACGGCAGAATCCACGGCCAGCCTGATGCGGGCGGTGGGGCTACAAACGATCATTCAGCCCGTGGATGCCGGCGAAGAGGGCGCCAATGACGAGGACGTCGAGCGCGAGGCACGGCTCTTTGTCTTATCCAAGCGCATAGAGCCCGGATGGGAGCCGCAGCGCATCATCGAGAGCCTCCCTCTCCTGCTCAACATCTTTCTCCTGGAGACCACAGAAAGCATGGTAACCCTCGAACAATTCATGGACGGCGGGAGGCGCCTCGAAGACCAGGAACTGGTCGAGGAGACCCTGTCCAAGATGGTCGAGGATGGCTTGTAGACGAGATCATGCAGTTCGATAGGCGCGCCTTCACGGCAAACGCCCAGGCGCGCGCTCCGCGCCCGGCGCACTTGCCCAGAAAGACAGCCCAGACTACCAATCTCAAACCCGCAGACTCTCGTTATGAACGAGGGACCCAAGGGGGGCAGGTCACCTCGCATTCCCAGATTCTGATGCATGACAGGATACTTATCGAATTTGCGCAGTTTCAGTGATCTCAAAGACGCCGTCCGCAGCGGTGCGGTTCCGCTGCGCGGCGCGCAGTCCGCGCTGGCCCACCTGGACCTGGCGGAGAAGCTGCTCGGGGCGGGGTTTTACACTGGCCCGGTTCCGGCGTCCGAGGCTGAATTCGACGCGATGTTTCCGCAAGAGCCAGACGCAAATCTTCTCGTGCATTTCGGAACGCGCGGCTTCTATCGTCGATGGCGCTCGGCGATGAAACGTCTCTGCATCCTTGCCGAATTGTGGCCGGCGGATCCCTTTATCCTGCTCTGCCAGATCGCGAGTCTGGAGGGAATCGGACCGATCGAAAAATGCGTCTTCAGACGTCACTTCCCTGGCCAGTCGCCGAAGGATGTCACGCGGCAATTGGCGCTCGACGCAGACCGCGATCTTCGCGGCATGGCACGAAATCAGCTCCGCAGAACCGTGGCCAACCTCGACCGTCTTCGGGCAGTTCCGGTGGTCCGGACACGCGGACTGCTGCCCCCCGAACAGATCGGCCCCTTCCCACGCTACCTGGGCGGCGACCGGATCCGGATCGAACTTCCGGAATATTTCACTGAGGCATGTGCATGCGACCCGAAGCTGAACCTTGCCCACGTGCGGCGTGCCTACGAGATTTCTTTGGATCTCGAGATCCTTCAGGCTGGTGAGGCAATGCCACCAGGTGGGTTCACCGCGGATGTCGCGAGGAAGTTCCACACCGAAGCCGCTACTCGGATCTCGCCGGCTTCGGCCGGTCTCTATCTGCGCGCGCTCGTGCGCGCCCTTCGCACAGTCGATTCCGTCCGGGTTCTCGACGATCTGGGCGTCAAGTCGATCCTGCGGCCGGACCAGCCGCGCAAGAAGGTCGTGAAGGACGAAGGCAAGGCCAAGCGCTCCGCAAGTGCGCCTTCGCCACTGCCGTACGGCATCGAGACGATTCTGGAATTCTATCAATCGGCCCGATCGAGGCCCCGGAAACACATGACCACCTTGCGAGGGGTCCTCCGCCAGATCCTCCAGCAGAATTCCGGCGACATGAATGAAGCCCTCGAAAGCATCGCTGTGGCAGATCTCGATGTCCTGTTTCCCGACCTTCTGCCATCATCGCGCCGAAACCTTCGCGGCATGCTCAAGGCCTTTCTCGCATTTGCCGGGCACACAGATCCATGGGACGACCTCCGCGACCTGGCGAAGAAACAAGGGCTGACGACACAACAGTTGAAGGGGATCACCACACTCAGGCGGTACGCGCGATCCGCATCGCAACCGCTGACGCCGGGCGAATTCACGCGAAAGACTGTACTGCAATGGTGCGGCGACGCACGTGAGGCAGGCCGCCGGGCCGACGCGCAGAAAATCAGGCAGGGCTGTCTTGCGCTCGACAGACTTCGTCCCTTCGCCCCGAACCTCTTGCGGCCCGAGCCGATTGGCCAGATGGATGACCTGAGGCGCCGTGGAAACCCGTTGCTGCCGACGTCCTTGGAGCAGATGCTCGAACAGCATGCCGCTCAAGCCGGTTTCACGAAGCTCGGGACAAAAGCCCTTCTCGTCGCCGTGCGCAAGCTCCACGCCTGTTCGCGGGATCGAACACGCTTTCATGGACCTCTGAATGCAGACCTTATACGCCGCCAGCTCACGGAATCCGTTCAGGACCATCCCGAGGAAATGGCACCGTATCGAACCGAACTCGCGCGGCTGGCGGAGCGGCTGGACATGCGCTGGTCGGATGGCTGGCGCCAGTTGCAGGCGGCCGTCGTCTCAGCGGGCATCGCGCGAAGCGACAATCCGGTGGAGGAACTGGCCAGGGTTGCCGTGCCGGCTGGTCTCGAACCCTGGCAGGTAGACCGCGAATGGGCCTGGCTGCATGAACGCGGGCTGCGTCCCGATCTTCGCCTGACCTGGGCGCGCAAGATCGCCCGATTCGACGATCTTGGTGCGAACGAGATCATCGCCGCAACAGAACTGCTTCCCCCGATCATGCTCGGACCGATGCCGCCGCGGGGCACGCGCCTGAAGAACGCCGTGTACCCGCTCCCGGCGCCGGTTGAGACTGCTGCTGCGGGCTGCGACAAGCCGCTTCTCGAGGCGATGCATTTCGTCTGGCGGTGCGCCCGCGATCTCGGCATCTGGGAGAGGTGCGATGCCCCGGACGCGCGCGCACTGTTCGATGAACGCGTATTGGACGACGTCGAGAGCCGCCAGGACAAGATGACACCGCAATCGGCGCAGCTTCATCTGAACCGGATCCGTGACTGGCGCGAAGGCCGCATCGACCTGTCGAAATAGCCATCCGTCCGGCAAACGAACTTCAACTGCGCCAGCATTTCCGGCCGATGCCAGGTGGACCCATCTCCTGCGAAATCAGGAGTTGAACCATGCCAATCCTTCATGCCGACCAGCCGGCCACCCGTGCTGAACTCGCACGCTGGGCGACATTCTCGCGCAACGAGATCGCCGGCTTCCTTGCAGATCTCGGCATCCTTCCGCTGCGCGACAAGTATCCGCCGGCGCGAATCTACGGCGGCCTTCTCGGTTTGCAGCCCGAATGTCCGCAGGAAGAGGAGGCGCTCGGGGAAGGGCTGGTGCGGCTTGGAACCGTGGCTGAGCGCATGGGCATCGGCGCCGAGACACTTCTGAGGGATTGTCGAAAGGGCAGAAAGGGAATTCCGCCGCTCTATGTGTTCGGTTCAAAGCGTCATCTCTTCCTCCGCGCGCAGGTCGATCAGATGGTCTCGAGCCCGCGCAACCTCTTCCAGGACTTTGCATCCCTCCCGGGGCACGCCCTTCCCGCATCAGACCTGAGCATGGAGCTGGATACCGACCCGGCAGACATCGCGACGCTCCTCGAGAACAAGTCCGCTCTGCCGGCGCACATCCTGTCTGGCGGAAATCGTCGGTTCATCGTCGCGGATGTGTCGCGCCGCCTCAAGATTTCCAGCGACCCGGACGTGCAAACGGACAGCGAAGAACCTGTGTCCTGCGCAGCCAATGTCACGGGCGGCCTGTTCTCGCAGGCTACGCATGTCCAGTCCGTATCGTCCATCGCGGCGGAGGCTGACCGCACCGGATCCGCCCCGCGATCCCGCAGAGGCGACTCCGTGCACACCAAGCCGGCGGAGGCGAAACTGTCGGACAGATAAGGCGTGGTTAAATCGCCGGAGAATTCGCCCCCGACGCACAGAATCGCTTCCGGCGCACGCAAACCAACCAATTTCCCAGTCAATCGAGTAATCCGTAGGAGAGTATCCATGGGGCTTTTTTCAAGTGCCGCCCACGCGCCGGTTGCCATGGACGGCACCACCACAGGTATCACAATGCAGACCGTCCTCGACCAGACCGTGGACGAGAGCGAGAAGAAGCGCCTCCGGCGCATCGAGGATTTCTTCGCCGCCCCGCTTTCGACATTCGAGGGAGACCTCGAGCAATGGTTCTGCGTACATTTCCCCCATCCCAGGAAAATCCGCGGCGGTCCGCTCCCGGGTGCGGATCGGGAGTTCTGGAAAAGTCGCGCGGCCTACAGGAAGTGGCGGGAAGTCTGCTGGCGTCGGATCCGCACAACGATCGGCGCAATAGATGCCCGAAAAGCCCTTCGGGCGCAGATCGACGGCTGGACACCGCTTCTCGACCTGCTGACGGAATTGTCCGAGGACCACGGACCCGTTCACCCGGCGACGCTTGGTTCCATACGCGCCCTTGTTGATCGGGCCCGTGCGCACGGCTTTGAGCCGTCCGACCTTTCGCCTGCCCGGGTACCCCTGCTGCTCGACGCCCTGCCGCTGCACGAACGCGAGCGTTCCGTTCGCGCGCTGAAGTCCCTCGCCTCGCTCAGCAGCCTCGAACGGGTCCGCGAACATCTGCACGAGGATTTCCAAGGCGAGATGTGGGTCCCCGGCAAAGCGACGCCGGTGCCGGACACGGTGCGTGCGGCAATCGACGCCCTGATAAACACGGCACGGTATGCGAACGGAATGTACGACGATATATCGCAAACGACGACTGCGGCGTTCAACGAGAATACGGCAGAGTCCTACACCGCCGCCTTCGTAGCGCTGGCGCGCGCTGCCGCCGATACCGGCATGGTGGATCTGGAGGGGCTGACTTCTCTCGAGCCCCTCTTCGAGTGCGAGATCCGGCGCGCGGTTGTCACGCACTGGATCGATCTGGACGAAACCGGAGCAGGGTTTAGCGCGCGTACCGCCGCCCAATACGTCGGGACGATCGCGCGGATCGGCGAGGTAAATGGGATCGACACAGGCAAATGGTCGAAGAGCCTCAAGTCAAACCCGTTTCTGCAGGATGGCCGCGAGACGGGTCGGAAGATGGCGCCGAAGAACCAGGCGTTCTGCCAGCGGCTGATCAAGGACCGCGAGAAGACACGCCTCTTCCTCTGTCAGCATACGCTCTACCAGGATAGGGCGATGGACATCCTCGCGACCGACAAGACGCTCACGCTTGATGACCGGCGTAGGGTGCGCGGATTAGGTACGTGCGCGGCCTTCGCCGCACTCGAGATTCGCGGCGCCGGCATTCGCAAGGGAAGCGCGTTGGCAGCCATGTCCGGCGGGACCGGCCAGAACCTGTTTCGGCGCCAGTCGGGGGATGAACGATGGTTCGAACTTTGCATTCCGAAGAAGGACATGAAGGGCGAGTATGTCGAGATGCCGCCGATCCCGATCCGCGACGACAAGTATTGCGGCTACGAGGTGCTCGACTGGTATCTGAAAACGATTCGTCCGATGTTCGATTTCGCCAATCCGGAATGGTGTGAGGAGAACGAACGACCGCGGTCGCCCTTCCTGTTTCCCGCGGAACAGTCACCCCGAGCCCTCCTCGGTTCGATGCTCTACAAATGGTTTAGAAACTGCAGCGCGGAGATCGGGCTGGAGATGTTTCCGCATAACTTTCGGCATGGTTTCGCCTCGCTGATGCTTGCCCGGTCCTGGGACAATCGGAGCCGCGCGGCCGCGTATCTCGGTTGCTCGGTTGGGGTGCTCGACAAGCACTATGCCTGGCTCGACCGCCGCCAGAAACTCGAGGAGACTCAGGACATGCTCGCGGAGATCCTCGCATGTTAGGACGGCACGAGATCCTCGCACGGCCCCACTGGCGGCCGTTCGCGGCCAATTCGGTCCTGCTGCAGCTTCCGATCGCGGAGCTCCGCGCTCTCGATGGACTTGTTGTTTTCGTGCGCAGCAATGGTATCGAGAACCTCAAGGAGGTCGATTGCCGGATCTGGGCTCGCCTGAACGACGGGTTGGATGGGCTCGATGATGCCACGCGCGCGATGGCGGCGACCGAGGGGCCCGAAGCTCCGCAGCTGCTCGCCCTTCGCGGTGCGGCGGACAGCCTCAGGGCCTGCCGCGACTTTAATGGCACGTCGCGCATTCCGCGTCGCCAGTATGCTCGCGACATTTCCCTGGCCTTTGCCGACCTGCCAGTCCGCTGGCAGGAACGGCTCACGGACATCAGAGCGCGACGCGACGACGGGGAAATCAGTCTCGCGGACGACATTTTCAAACGCATGATCCAGAAACTCGCCCAATACGCCTGGTACATGCACGACATCGGGTTTCCGGCGGAACTCACGCTCGCGGGTCTGCAAGCATTCCATGAATACGAGACCACGCGTATCTCCAACCGGGGAAAGCGGCTGGCGTCCGCCACGATCCTCGCAACCTTCTCTGACATCCAAAACTATATGCGACTATCTGGCGACTACGCGGACTCGTTGTGCTTGGAGGTCAGGAAGCTCCTGCAAAAGCTTGGAGAGAAGGTCGACGCCGAGATCTCGAGTAAATATGCGGCCCTTGCCGCAATCGACGTGCGCGCTATCCGCCCACGGGCCGAAGCCGTCCTTGCCGACGCCGCGAACCGACCAAATCCGGCGCAACGGTGTCAACAGCGGAACCGGGCCATGGCCCTTGCCATCCCGCTCACGACACCCTTGCGACGTGAATGGCACGAACTGAAATTCGGCCGGGACATTGTCTGGGATGACGGCCGATATCGGCTTCGAAACTACAAGCTCAGAAAGAACCGGCACCGCAGGGGGCGCGAGGAATACCCCGGCTCGATTCACCCTTCTGCACAGCAATTTGTGGACGCTGTTCTCTTGCAGGATGATGATCCGAAATATCTCGATGCATTGCGTGAACGGGCTGAACAAATGATGTGGCCCCTCTTCGCCCACCCGAACGGATCAGAGGTGGCTCCGAACTACGTCTCACAGGTCTGGTCGAAAGAATTCGGCACCGGCGCGCATATTGCGCGTACCATCGCCTACGATATCCTCTTCGCACTCGGCGAGAAGGCGACCCGCGGTGCCATGCTGCTCAATGACCATCAATCAACGCAAGCGGCCGCGAAGTATATTGGTCAGCAGGCCCGCGCTGCGGCATTGGCCGCCGCTGCGCGGGAACGCGATGATATGTTCGAAGAACTGATGTCTGAAGTAGATTTCAGACATCACAGCGACGCTGCACAACCTCACTGGTCTCCAGGAAAAGACGGGGTTGTCAATCCTGAAACAAAAGGATCCCATGGCCTAATGGAATGTCCGTCGTCAGATGATTTGGGACACGAGCGCCT
>QKPN01000034.1 GCA_003258405.1 Rhodobacteraceae bacterium DSL-40
CACTTCCTGCTCGAAAGCCGAGATGTCCGAGGCGAACAGGTGATTGGGCAGGCCAAGGCGGCTGACGCGCGGGTCGTCACGGTCAAACCCGCATTTGAAATCGCAGGCCACCGGGGTCAGACGGCCACCCTTGTCCACGCGCATGCGGATCGGGTTCAGCTCGAGCGTGGTCATGCCGTAATGGTGCATCAGTTCCCACAGTTTCGGCAGGTGCTGCACCAGTGGCGAGATGATCTCGCGCGGGGCGCCTATGTCGCTGAGCGCATTGGCCACCACGAAGGCTTTCAGACCGGTCAGCGCATCGAAGGGCACGGTGGCCACATCGCCCTTGTCCAGTTCCTCGATATCAATGCCGCCGCGATGGGTCAGGGTCATTGTAGGGGCGCGATACCGGGTATCGTCGGTGACCGAGAAATAGACCTCGTGTTCGGCAGGCACGCCGGCCTCGAATGTGACGCCGTTGGCCTTGGCATAGGCATTGCCGTGGCGGTGCTCGGCGAAATAGAGCCGTTCCTTCTCGGCCAGGGCGGTCTTCAGATCGGTGGCCTTGCCAATCAGCCCGGCCTTGCCCTTCTTGCCAACCCCGCCGCGAAACAGGGGTTTGATGAAGATCAGCCCGTGGCGGTTGATCAGGCTCTGGATATCGTCTTCGCTGGCATCGGGGCCGAGGATTTCGGATGTCGGAAACCCGACATGATCCAATAGCTTGCTGCCATGCAGCATTCCGGTGAGTTGCATGTTGATGTCCTTCGTCGGGGAATGGTGGTCCTGCGGTCGCGGATCAGGGCAACCGCAGGATGGTTTGACGTTTCGTCAGAACAGCATCTGGCCAAGCAAACCTTCGGGCAGGCGCAGGGTCATGGCCCAGGTGATCAGGCCGATGAAGCCCACGGCCCCGGCGGTCATCGCAGCGGCAGTCAGCGGTCGGGCCTTGCCCGCCACGATCAGGAAGGTCGGGAAGAAGACGACCATCGCCGGGAAGAAGCCGATCAGCCAGATCAGCGCGACCAGTCCAGCGAAGACCGCCAGATATTTCTCGCGCCCCGAGGATTTCCCGGCGACCGTCAGGCTGGCGTCGTCATCATGGATTTCGGCGACACGCCCCGACCGGATCCGCAGGATCACAGCGAGAGACGCAATCAGCGCCAGGATGCCGATGGTCAGCGGGAAGATCATGGCCAGGAAGCTGAGCTGAGCGGCCTCGAACACGCAATACGCGGCAACCAGGAACAGCACGCCAGCAAAGGCGAGCTGGCGGCCACGGGTCTGCTGGTCGGCGGTGTCGCTTTCGCCCTCGCTGGAGATCTCGGCGCCGAAGCGCAAGCCGAGGAAGACCGATACGACCGTGATCAGCGCGATGATGATGACGCCCGGACGCATAACCCAGGCCCAGTCGTAGAACTGCACTGCCTGATACAGGTAGTTCTCGGCCCCCGGCGCCAGCACAAAACCGATCAGCAGCGCAGGGCGTGGCCAGCCAAAGCGGCGCATGTAGATGCCCACCCCACCCATCAGGATCAGCGCGACCAGATCGGCCATCGAGCGCGAGGCCTGGAAGGCCGCGAACATGGCGATCATCACCATGAAGGGCGCCAGATAGACGAAGGGAACCTGCGTCAGCCGCGCGACCGGGCGGGCCAGCATCACGCACATACCGGCACCGACGACATTGGCCAGCGCCAGCGACCAGATGATCGTGTAGGTCAGGTCCAGCTGCGTCTCGACCATGGTCACGCCGGGCTGGATGCCCAGCAGAACCATGCCGCCGAGAAAGACCGCCATCGAGCCTGAGCCGGGAACCCCGAAGAGCAGCGTCGGGATCAGCGCGCCGCCCTGGCAGGCGTTGTTGGCCGATTCAGGCGCGATCACGCCGCGCACGTCGCCCTTGCCGAACTGCGACTTGTCGCGGCTCGTCTGCACGACATGGCTGTAGGCGATCCAGTCGACGACCGCGCCACCAAGGCCGGGCAACGCGCCGATGACGCACCCAAGGCTGGCGCAGCGGGCGACCAGCCAGGGATGGCGCAGCACATCGCGCACGCCCTTGCCCCAGCCACCACCAAGACCCGTGTTTTCGGAAATCGCGGTGCCGCGCTTCAGCAGATCGATCACCTCGGGGAGGGCGAAGAGGCCCATCGCGACGACGACCAGAGGCACACCGTCGTAAAGGTAGTCTATGCCAAGGGTCATGCGCGCCTCGCCCGTCGCGGGCGCGGTGCCGATCGAACCGATGACCAGGCCAATCCCGGCCGCGGCAATTCCCTTGGTCAGGCTGCGCCCCGAGAGGACTGCCACCATCGACAGGCCGAAGATGGTCAGCATGAACAATTCAGCCGAGGAAAAGGACAGAACCAGCGGTCGTGCCATCACGATGGCGAAGGACAGGACCACCGCACCGATCACCCCGCCCATCAGCGAACTGGTGAACGCCGCGGACAGCGCCCGCGCCGCCTCGCCGCGCTTGGCCATGGGAAATCCGTCCAACACCGTCGCCTGACTGGCACTGGATCCGGGGATCCCCATCATGACCGAGGTGAAGGTGTCGCCCGTCGGAATGACCGCGACCATGCCGATCAGCATGCCAAGGGCCGAGGCCGTGTCCATTCCATAGAGAAACGGCAGCAGGATCGACATGCCGGCAATCCCGCCAAGGCCGGGCAGGATGCCGACGACCAGGCCGACGCACACGCCCAGGACGAGGAACAACAGATGCCCTCCGGACATGACCTGACCCAGCGCCGAAAGCGCGATATCAAACATTTCGATTTCCTCCCAATTGTTTTGGGGCGGGGCCGCTGACCCCGCCCGTCAGGTCACATCTTCACGCCGTAATCTTCCGCCAGCCAGTTCGTCAGAAACTCGCGGATGGCCGGATCGACGGTCAGCGCCTCTTTCAGCGCCGCATCGGCTTCAGCGCCGACAAGCTGGTCGTAGTCGCCCAGCTCTTCGCCCGCGCGCTCGCGGAAATCGGGCGCCTCGACGATGGTCTTGGCCGCTTCGCCGTAGGCCGCGATGACCTCAGCCGGAGCGTCCTTGGGCAGTACGAGCATCTTTTGCAGCGAAAAGCCTGCCAGCATCAGCGCCTTCCAGGCCTCGAAAGCCTCGCCCTCGGGCTTGGCGCCGGTTGCCTGTTCGTAGAACTCGACAAAGGTCGGCATGTCGGGGAAGGACGGATCCCGGGCGACATTGCCTTCCGCATCCACCACCCCGAGCGAGAACAGGGGCACCGCCTTGCCGCCGTCGACCAGCGGCCGCACGCTGCTCATGAAGGCAGAGCTGGTCTGGAAGTCGATCCCCGCCTCGCCGCGTTCAAAGGCCAGACGGCCCGCGCCACGGCTTTCCATGCCGAAGACCGCCTTGATGTTCAGCCCCATCATCTTGAAGGCCAGCAGGACCGGCATTTCCAGCGCGGTTGCGCCCTGGCTCGCAAACCGGATTTCCTCGGCGCGCAGCTTCTCGATATCCTGCGGGCCGGTAACCCCGTATTTCGGGTCGATATAGACGACGCCCCCGGTGGGCGAGGCCAGCACCGCGGTCCAATCCGCATAGTCGTAGCGCACGCGCGGGTCGCCAAGGATCGCAGGATATTGTGTCGAGGCTGAGGTGCCCAGGATCGACAGGCCGTCGTCGCTGGCGCGCATCGCAAACTGGTTCGCACCGGTGATCGAGCCACCGCCTGGCACGTTCAGGACGACGACCGTCGGATTGCCGGGCAGTGCCTCGGACAGTTGCGGGGCGAAGAAGCGCGCCCAGACGTCGGTGCCGCCGCCGACGCCGAAGGGAATGGTCCACTCGATGGTCTCGCCGGCAAAGTCCTGAGCCTGCAGGGACATCGGCATGGCAAGGGCGACAGCGCCCAGCAGCATTGAACGAAGGCCGCGTTTATTCAAAAGTTTCATGGGGTTTCCTCCTCCTGAGTGATATTTTATGCGACTTTGTCACGGATATGCACGAAGCCGTCGAAGAGCCTGCGCGCCGTTCGGATGACCGAGACGCGGCGGATCTCGCCGGTGTCTGGGTCCTGTTCGATCTCGACGGGCGTCCGCCCCGAGGGATGTTCGATGACCAGCATCCTGCGGCCGTGTTCATCGGGTTCGGGCAGCACCGCCAGATCGCTGGCGACCGTGCCGGGCGTGCAGCAGGCCGATGCGATGCAGACGGCTCCAGTGATCGCCACCGCCGTGTGGCAGGCATGCGGCATGAAATAGCGCGCGGTGATGGTCGCGCCTTCGGTCGGCGGGGCCAGCAGGATGGGCTTGGGTATGACCATGTTGGTGACATCGCCCAGCCCCATCAGGCGCCCCGCTTCCAGCCGCAGCGATTCCAGCCGGGTCATGAAATCACGGTCGGCATCCAGTTCGGCGGGGGCTTCGTGCCCGGTCTTGCCAAAGCTCTCGGCGGCGGCAAGCACGGCAGCGACCGCCATGTCGAAATGCGTGACCGCGATGCCCTGCACCTGGTCGCGCAATGCCTCGGTCGGCAGCAGCTTCCCGGTTTTCGAGCCTGCCGCGTCAAGAAACGCCAGGCGCACCGGCGCGGCGGTTCCGGGAACCCCGGCAATGGCCGTATCGCCCTCGTAGCTGACGGCGCCGCCCGGCGTCTGCACGATCGCCTCGATCCGCTTGCCGGTGTTGACGTTGAGGATGGTCAGACAGGTTTCCGGGTCGCTGGCCGCGATCAGCCCCTGCTCGATGGCGAAGGGTCCGACCGCTGCCAGCATGTTGCCGCAATTCGGTGCGGTATCGACCAGCGCCTGTTCGACGTTCACCTGGGCGAACAGGTAGTCGATATCCGCGCCCGGCTGCTGGCTGGGGCCGACGATGGCGACCTTGCTGGTCAAGGGATTGCCGCCGCCGATGCCGTCGATCTGCAGCGGATGGCCCGAGCCCATGGCCGAGATCAGCACGGCATCGCGCGCGGCTCGATCAGCGGGCAGGTCGGAAGACAAGAAGAATGGACCGCGCGACGTACCGCCACGCATCAAGACGCATGGTATCCTGGACATGATTTCTGGCTTTCCCCTGGCGGGTCACTGACCCCCGATGAGAAAACCTTGCCATGACGGCATGGCATGTGTGAAATGCAATGATCTGAACGATAATTGCGTTTGACGCATGAATATTGATCTGGAAGACCTCAGGGCCTTTGTCGCCACCGCCGAGATGCAGAGCTTTCGCGCGGCCTCTGACAGTATCAACCTGTCGCAACCCGCGCTGACCCGGCGCATTCAGAAGCTGGAGGCGACCCTGGGTGTTCAACTGCTGGAACGCACAACGCGCCGCGTGTCGCTGACCGCCGTCGGCCGCGACTTCCTGCCGCGCGCGCGCCGACTGCTGGACGATCTGGAAACCTCGCTTCTTTCGGTGCGCGAGATTGCCGAGCGGAGGTCCGGACTGGTCAGCATCGCCTGCATTCCAACCGCCGCCTACTACTTCCTGCCGGATGTCATCGGCGAATTCACGAAGGAATTCCCGTCGATCCGGTTCCGCATCGTCGACGCCGGCGCGAACGAGGTCTTGCAAAGCGTCCTGAACCGGGAGGTCGATTTCGGCATAACGCTTCTGGGCACTGACGACCCCGAGGTGGCTTTCGAACCGCTGATCGAGGAACCCTTCTATCTCGCCTGCCGCCGCGATCATCCTCTGGCAGACAGGACCGAAGTGACCTGGGCCGAGCTGGCGGATCACCGCTTCATCACCGTCGGTCGTGCGAGCGGCAACCGGCTGATCATGGATCTTGCGCTGGCTGGCGCGCAGATCCGGCCACGCCCCTATTACGAGGTCCAGCATCTCTCCACATCGCTTGGTTTGGTCGAGGCAGGTCTTGGCGTCGCGGCGCTTCCTCGGATGTCGCTACCTGCCGATCCGCATCCCCTGATTTCCGCGGTTCCTTTGAAAGACCCCACCGTGACCCGGACCGTCGGTGTGGTTCGCGTGCCACAGGCCAAGGCACCGCCGGCGGCAGAGCAATTCTATCGGATGCTGTTGTCCCGTTGGCAGACCGCGACCGGCGCCGACAGTCGCTCGGTGGATTAAGGGAGTTTGGCCCGTTGCCTGAACTTTATTCAGGACGTATTTCGGGATCACGTTACCCCTCGGCGGAGGTTCCGCCCTCTTATGCCGACCCGGCGAACGTCCGAGTGCCTCCTGCGGCGCGCGGAGACGGGGTGGGAGCGCTTCCCGTTACTCGAAAATGTAGACCGGCTCGCAGTCGGGCCGGCGAACGTTTCGATGTCTGATCCACCTACTTGAGCGGCGACTGGAGACGAAGTGGTCAGCTGTTGTTTCGGGAAAGCTCCGCACTTCAACAGTTTCCAAGATATCCACTAAATCGGCGCAGTCATGAGGTCCGGGGAATGCCGGCCCCAAGAGACCGCTTCCGAGCCTCTGCTCGGCAGGAGTGGTGAACGGCCCCTCCCGCATGAACCTAGAATACAAAGAGAAAATCCGGCCGCAGTCGTACGGGAGAACGCTATTGCCGGGGTAAGCGGCGGAGGGGATGGCCTGACGTCGACGCTTCTACGGCGCATTCACTAGGGCGACCCTTCAGCATCCGGTCTTTCACAGGTTCCAGATCTTAGCGATCAGATCGAAAGCCAGTTCAATACTTGGTTCGGCCTGGCGGCTTGCCAACGACAGGAAGCCAAGCGTCGTCTCGACCGCGGCTCGGTCCACCAGCACCAGACCGTGGACCTGCTCCTCATACAAGGCCATCGACTCCCGGCACAGGCACAGGCCCACCCCGGAGCGCACCATGGCCAGCATCGAGGCCTCCTGGTCCACGACCGCGACCTCGTTCTGCTCGACGCCGAGTTCCCCGAACAGGCGATCAAGCAGACGTCGATGCACCGAGGCGGTGGCTGTGCCGATCCAGGGCAAGGACGCCAGTTCCTTCCAGTCGAGCCCTGCCGTGCGGTTCTTCCAGCCGGCGGGCGCTATGACGCGATACTTGAATCTGGTCAGCACCGCATGGTTAAAAACGGACTCGGCGCTGTCTTGCTCCTGTCCGGCGACCCAAGGGCCATCCGCCGGGTCTCCCAGGAAATAGCCGACATCGATCTCACCGCGCAGAAGCCGCACAGGCACGTCGCCGCTCATCCCATGGGTCAACTGGGTCCGGAGTTCAGGCGCTGCGGCGATCATGGCGTGCAGGAATTGGCCGAGGCGAATGAAATCCGGGTCGATCACCGTGCCGAGACGAAGCGTGCCGCGCACCGTGCCCTTCATCCGACGCGCGGTCTGGCTGAAATCTTCCAGCGCCCCGAGGACCTGTTCGGCCTTCACCAGCAGCGCCGCCCCGTCCTGCGTCAGATCAACTCCCTTCGCGGTGCGGACGAACAGGGTCAATCCGGTGCTTTCGGACAGGCGTTTCATTTGAAGGCTGATCGCTGGCTGGGTCAGGCAAAGCACATCCGCCGCGCGCGAGACATTGCCCTCACGCGCAACGGTAACGAAGGACCGCAGGGTCCGAAGGTCGACAGGATGCTTCATATAAGAGCGATTTATAATATGCCATTTCATTAGTCATTGGAAATATGCGCGGCCCCGTCGCTATCTAGCCCGAGAAAACATCGGGAGGATGACATGACCATCACAGACATTGGACACTATATTGCCGGACAGCGCGTCGCCGGTCAGTCAGGCCGCGCGCAGGATGTCTATAACCCTGCAACCGGCGCCGTCACCGGGCGCGTCGCTTTGGCCGAAGAAGCCGAGGTCGCCCGCGCCGTGGCGGCCGCGCAGGCGGCGTTCCCGGCATGGGCCGACATGCCGCCGATCCGGCGCGCGCGGCTGATGAACCGCTTCCTCAACCTGCTCAACCAGCACAAGGACGATCTGGCCCGCGCCATCACCGCCGAGCATGGCAAGGTCTTCACCGATGCGCGGGGCGAAGTCGAGCGCGGCATCGACATCGTCGAGTTCGCCTGCGGCATTCCGCAACTTCTGAAAGGCCAGTTCACCGATCAGGTCTCGACCGGGATCGACAACTGGACGCTGCGCCAGCCGCTTGGCGTCTGTGCGGGAATCACCCCGTTCAACTTTCCTGTCATGGTGCCGATGTGGATGTTCCCGGTTGCCATCGCCGCCGGCAACACCTTCGTTCTGAAACCCTCGCCCACCGATCCGACTCCGTCGCTGATGTACGCGGAGCTGATGAAGGAAGCCGGCTTCCCGGATGGCGTCTTCAACGTTGTTCAGGGCGACAAGGTCGCTGTGGACGCGCTGCTCGACCATCCCGATGTGCGCGCGGTCTCGTTCGTCGGCTCGACGCCGATCGCCAACTACATCTACGAGACCGGCGCGCGGAACGGCAAGCGCGTGCAGGCGCTGGGCGGGGCCAAGAACCACATGCTGGTCATGCCCGACGCCGATCTCGAGAAGGCTGTCGACGCGCTGGTCGGTGCGGCCTTCGGCTCGGCCGGTGAACGCTGCATGGCGATCTCGGTCGCGACGCTCGTGGGCGATGTCGCCGATCGCATCGTTCCCATGCTGGCCGAACGCGCGCAGAACCTCTTGATCAAGAACGGTCAGGAAATGGACGCCGAGATGGGCCCCATCGTGACCGGCGCCGCGCGCGACCGGATCACCGGCTACATCGAAAAGGGCGTCTCGGAAGGTGCGAAGCTGGTCGTCGACGGCCGCGGCCACAGCGTCGAGGGCCATGAGAACGGCTTCTGGCTGGGCGGCACGCTGTTCGACCATGTCACCCCCGACATGACGATCTACCGCGAAGAGATCTTCGGCCCGGTCCTCGCCTGCGTCCGCGTCAATGACTTCGCGGAAGGGCTTCAGCTGATCAACGACCATGAATATGGCAACGGCGTCAGCCTGTTCACCCGTGACGGCAACGTTGCGCGCGAATTCGGCCGCAAGGTGCAGGCCGGCATGGTCGGCGTCAACGTGCCGATCCCGGTGCCGATGGCATGGCACGGCTTCGGCGGCTGGAAGAAGAGCCTCTTCGGCGACATGCACGCCTATGGCGAAGAGGGCGTGCGGTTCTACACCAAGCAGAAATCGATCATGCAGCGCTGGCCTGAAAGCATCTCGAAGGGTGCCGAATTCGCCATGCCGGTCTCTCGCTGAGAACGGAGAGGCACGATGCCCAGAGATCCGTTCGACTACATCATCGTGGGGGCCGGCACCGCCGGCTGCCTGCTTGCGAACCGCCTCAGCGCCGATCCGACGAAATCGGTGCTGCTGCTCGAGGCCGGAAAGAAGGATAACTACCTCTGGATCCATATCCCCGTGGGGTATCTTTACTGTATCGGCAACCCCCGCACGGACTGGATGTTCCAGACCGAGCCCACGGTGGGGCTGAACGGCCGATCCTTGCGCTATCCGCGCGGCAAGACCCTTGGCGGCTGTTCGTCGATCAACGGCATGATCTACATGCGTGGGCAGGCCCGCGACTATGACACCTGGGCCGCGCTGACCGGGGACGACGACTGGTCCTGGGAAAAGTCCCTGCCCGACTTCAAGGCGCATGAGCATCACTACAAGCTGGATGGCGGTGCCGATCCGAAGACGGGTGACAACAGCCGCTTCTCGGATCTGCATGGCGGTGATGGCGAGCTCAGGATCGAGAAGCAGCGGCTGCGGTGGGACGTGCTCGAGGCATTCGCGAAGGCGGCGAACGAGGCCGGGATCGAGAGCACCGACGATTTCAACAGCGGCGACAATGCCGGTGTCGGCTATTTCGAGGTGACGCAGAAATCGGGCTGGCGCTGGAACAGCTCGAAGGCCTTCCTGCGTCCCGCCAAGGACCGCAAGAACCTGACTGTCTGGACCGAAAGCCATGTCGAGCGCCTGGTGGTCGAGACCGCCGAGGACGGCTCGAAGCGCTGCGTCGGCGCCGTCGTGCGGCGCGGGGGTGATGCGGTCACCGTCCGGGCGAGCGGAGAGGTTGTCCTGTCCGCGGGCGCCATCGGCTCGCCTCAGATCCTGCAGCTTTCGGGCATCGGGCCTGCCGAGCTGCTTCAGTCGCACGGGATCGAAGTCGTCCAGGACATGCCGGGCGTCGGCGAGAACCTGCAGGATCACCTGCAGATCCGTGCGGTCTACAAGATCGAGAACGCCAAGAGCATGAACACGATGGCGAACTCGCTGTTTGGCAAGGCGAAGATCGGTCTGGAATACGTTCTGACGCGTTCGGGGCCGATGAGCATGGCGCCCAGCCAGCTTGGCGCCTTCACCCGCTCGGACCCGTCGCGGCCCCACGCCAATCTGGAATACCATGTCCAGCCGCTCAGCCTCGACGCCTTCGGCGAGGATCTGCACCCGTTTCCGGCCATGACGGCCAGCGTGTGCAACCTGAACCCGACCTCGCGGGGACATGTGCGGATCAAGTCGAACAGCGTGGGCGACGCGCCCGAGATCGCGCCGAACTACCTGGCGACCGAGGAGGATCGTCTGGTCGCCGCGCAGAGCCTGAGGCAGGTGCGCGAGATCATGGCCAAGCCCGCCATGCAGAAATTCAAGCCGGTCGAGTGGAAGCCCGGCGTCCAGTTCCAGACCGACGAGGAACTGGCCAAGCTCGCGGGTGACATTGCCAACACGATCTTTCACCCCGCAGGCACGGCACGCATGGGGCGCAAGGACGATCCGGGCTCGGTCGTCGATACGCATCTGCGCGTGCATGGGATCGAGGGGCTGCGCGTCGTCGATGCCAGCGTCATGCCCGAGATCACCAGCGGCAACACCAATGCGCCCACACTCATGATCGCCGAAAAGGCCGCGCGCTGGATCCGAGCCGGCGTCTGAGCCGGTCGCCAGGTTTCGTGCCGGTCCTTTTCGGGGCCGGCCCGTCAATCAAGCCCGCCAGTATAGAACGGAGCGGGTTCAGGAGGAAAACATGCAACACATCATACCCGGGGGCGACCGGCTCGACTGGCGCGTCTTCTTTCCATCCCTTGCGGTGATCACCGCAGTCGTGGCGCCCCTGCTGCTCTTCCCCGAAGCGGGGTCCGTGGCCGTCAATGCCGCCTTCGCCTTTGCGACGGGCCAGTTCGGCTGGCTCTACCTTGTCGCAGGCCTTGGCACGGTCGTCTTTCTGATCGGCCTCGCCATGAGCCGATTTGGCAATGTCCGCCTGGGCGGACCGGAGGACGCGCCGGAGTTCAGCTATTTCAGCTGGGTTGCGATGATCTTCTGCGGCGGCATCGGCATCGCCATTGTGAACTGGGCCTGGGTCGAACCGATCTACTATCTGCAGGGCCCACCCTTCGGCGTGCCGCCGATGTCCTCCGAGGCCGGCGAATGGGCACTGACCTATGGACAGTTCCATTGGGGCCTGACCCCTTGGGCGTTCTATTGCCTGCCCTCCATTCCGATCGCCTATTCGATGTTCGTCCGTCGCAATCCCGGCGTCCGGCTGTCGGTTGCCGCGGGCGGTGTGCTGGGACGGCATGTCGACAGCTGGATCGGCGTCCTGCTCGACTCCGTCGTCGTCTTTGGCGTGGTCGGCGGTGTCGGCACCTCGCTGGGCCTTGCTGTGCCGCTGGTGTCCCGTCTTGTCGGCGGCCAGTTCGGCATCGAGCCGTCGCTCGGCCTCGATCTCGCCATCCTGGTAGTCTGGACGGCAATGTTCGGCGGCTCCGTGTGGTTCGGCCTCTCCAAGGGCATCAAGATCCTTTCGGACATCAACGTTATCCTGGCCATCCTGCTGCTGGCATTCACCTTCATCGTCGGCCCCAAACTGTTCATCGTGAATGGCTGGGTGAACAGCCTGGGCCAGATGGCGGCCAATTTCGTCCATATGAGCACCTGGACCGATCCGGTCGGCGGCTCGTCGTTCTGGAAGGACTGGACCGTCTTCTACTGGGCCTGGTGGATCGCCTATGCCCCGATGATGGGCCTCTTCGTGGCGCGCATCTCGCGCGGCCGGACGATCCGGGAACTGATCATCGCGGAGCTGGTCTGGGGGTCGCTGGGCTGCTGGGTATTCTTCGCAATCTGGGGTGGCTACGCGGTGAACCTCCAACTGTCCGGCGCGCTGGATGTCTCGGCCATCCTGTCGAGCGAGGGCATCCCCGCGACGGTCCAGGCGATCCTAGGCACGATGCCAATGTCCGGCCTCATCACGATCGTCTTCGTCGTGCTGTGCTTCATCTTCCTCGCCACGACGCTCGACTCGGCGGCCTATGTTCTGGCCTCGGTCACCTCGCGCAAACTGTCGGGTTATCAGGAGCCCAAACGGTCGATCCGCATCACCTGGGCGCTGATTCTGGCCGCGGTCGGTGTGGTGCTGATCCAGCTGGGAGGTTTGAAACCGGTGCAAACCTCGACGATCGTCGTGGCCCTGCCGCTGATGCCGGTTCTCGTGATCCTGTGCATCTCGCTTTTGCGCTGGCTGAAGGAAGATTTCAGCACCGAGGACAGCCGGCACCATCTCGTGGTGAAACAGCCCTCGGGCCCGGCCAATTGATGAAACGCGGATCGGCCACTTGATGGGGCCGATCCGCATGCCCTCTTCCCCTTGTCCGGCAGAACCCTGCCTGTCCAGCACCGCGCCTGATGGAGAAAGACATGACTACCGCCAAGCCCTCGCTCCTGCCACTGAAGGGTGTCAAGGTCATCGACTTCGGTCAGTATATCGCCGGCCCAGCCGTCGCCATGATCCTGGCCGATCTTGGTGCCACCGTGATCCATGTCGATCCGCCGGGCGGCCCGTTGTGGCAAAGCCCGGCCAATGCCACGCTGAACCGTAACAAGATGATCGTGACGATCGATCTCAAGACACCCGAGGGTCTGGCCGAGGCGCTCGACCTCGTGGCCGAGGCCGATATCGTGGTCGAGAGTTTCCGCCCCGGTGTGATGAAACGGCACGGGCTCGACTTTGCCGCGCTGCGTGAGGAAAGGCCCGAACTGATCGCGCTGTCCATCCCGGGCTTTGCCTCGAACGACACTCTGCGGCGCGACTGGCGGGCATTCGAAAGCATCATCGCCGCCAGTTCGGGCGTCTTCACCGATATGGGACTGAACCGCGTGCTGATGGGCGTTAACCCGTCGTTCTCGCCGCTGCCGCTGTCCTCGGCCTATGGCACGATGCTGGCGGCCTCTGCCGTCGTGCTGGCGCTGCAATCGCGCGAGCGCACCGGATATGGCGACGAGATCGAGGTACCGCTGGCCTCGGCGGTGATGGAGGGGCTTTCCTACAACTCGATCCACATCCAGGACTACCCGGACCGCTACAAGACCCAGCGTGAGGCCGAGATCGAGCGGCGCCGCGCCGAAGGCCTGCCGATGAACGTGACCTACGAGGAGCTGCAGGAGTTCCTCGATCCGTTCTACCGGTCCTACAAGTGCAAGGACGGGCGGATGTTCTACGTCGTCTGCCCCAGCCACAAACACCACGCCAAGCGATGCCTCAAGGTCCTGGGCATCTATGACGACCTGGTGGCAGAGGGGCTGACCGAGGAAGAAGACACCTATCTGCCGGTTTCCGAATGGACCTCGGACGTGTCGCTGGGCGTCTACCCGCTGCCCAAGCTCTGGGCCGACAAGATCGCCGCACGCATGAAAGAGGTCTTCCTCACGCGCACCGCGAAGGAATGGGAGAGGATCTTCGGGCGCGGCAAGTTCCCCGGCGCGCCGCAGCGGTGGCTGCAGGAATGGATCAACGACGACCATGCCGAAACCACCGGACTGATGGTTGAAGTCGAGGACCCCGTGTTCGGAACCATGACGCAACCCGGTCCGATGGTCTGGCTGGCCGAGAGCGGCGAAGAGATGCTCTCGCCCGAACCGCGTCGCTGGGTCACCGTGGCGGGGGCGTTGCAGATCTTGCGCCGGCAGCCGACGAAACTGCCCCGCTCAAGGGCCAGCCGCGAAAAGGCCGGATGGCTGGACGGTGTCCGGATCCTCGACATGTGCAACGTGATCGCCGGGCCGCACTCGGCATCCTACCTCTCGCGGTTCGGCGCCGAGGTCATCAAGATCGACCCGGCCAAGCCGAACTACGATTGCTGGAACACGGTCATCTTCAGCCTGTCGCATGGCCGCGGGAAACGTTCGATTCTGGCGGACATTTCGTCGAAGGAGGGTCGCGAGGTCTTCGAAAAGCTCGTGGCCTCGGTGGATGTCATCGTGTGGAATGCGCCGGACAGGCAGGTCACGGCGATGGGGCTCGATGTGGAGGGGCTGAAAAAGCTCAACCCCGACGCAATCTTCTGCCAGCTCGACTGTTTCAGCGGCGTGCGGCCCGGCCCCCGGACCAATTACCTCGGCTATGATGACCTGGTGCAAGCCACGACCGGCATCATGCTGCGCTTCGGGGGCGGCATGGACACCCCCGAGGAACACGCGCACGTCGGCACGATCGACGTGATGTGCGGCTTTGGCGCGGCGCTCGGCATCGCAACCGCGCTGTACCAGAAGCTCAAGTTCGGGCGCATCGGACGGCCGCGCACCTCGCTCTCCGCGCTCTCGGGCCTCGCACAGATACCGTTCTGCTATGACTACGAACGCCGCCCGCTCTTCGACGAACCCTCCGGCCGCGAAGCCAACGGGTTCGGGCCGCTCGAGCGGTTCTACTACACCGCCTCGGACCGGTTCATCCTTCTGTGCGCCACCGAAGCGGACCTGCCGAAGCTGAACGCGGTTGATGGTCTCGAGGGGATCGCCGACGTGCCGGCAGAGGACCGGGCAGGCTTCCTCGCGACCGCCTTCATGGGCGCGCGCGCGGAGGACTGGACAGAGCGCCTGGTCGCCGCCGATATCGGCGCCACGGTCTGCGAGAACATCGAGACGATCCGCGCCTATAACAGTCGCCCAGCAGATGGCACGCCCGGCACCGAAAACGGCAGCTATGCCTTCTCGGTCTACGAGGATCATCCCAGCGGACATGTCATCACTCAGCTCGACCCCTTCGCGATCCGTCCCGCGAATGCGGCGATCTACGCCCCGGCCCCGACGGAAAAGTTTGGCGCCTCGACCCGCGCCGTTCTGAGAGATGCCGGCTATGGCGATGATGCCATCGAGGCGATGCTGGCCAGCGGAGCGGTCAGCGAAAGCTGGAGCAAGGAGTATCTGCCGAGCTGATGCCGGGACCCGGCCGGCGCCCTGTCCATGCTGGCCACCGACACCTCAGACCCCAAGGAAGAGAGATCCATGTTCGACGCCATTGTCATCGAGAAAAGCCAGTCTGGGCAGCACGTTGCGCGCAGCGAGGTCACCTTTGCCGCATTGCAGGAGGGCGAGGTCGCTGTCGATGTCGCCTGGTCGACCCTGAACTACAAGGACGCGCTGGCAATCACCGGCAGCGCGCCGGTGGTGCGGAACTTTCCGATGGTGCCCGGCATCGACTTTGCGGGAACAGTCGCGGAAAGTCGGCATCCCGATTATGCCGTCGGTGACCGTGTGGTTCTGAACGGGTGGGGTGTCGGTGAAAAGCACTGGGGAGGGCTTGCCGCCCGGGCGCAGGTTCCCGGCGACTGGCTGGTGCGTCTGCCCGACAGCCTTTCGGCACGCCAGGCCATGGCCATTGGCACGGCCGGCTATACCGCCATGCTCTGCGTGATGGCACTTGAAGAGCAGGGGCTGACCCCCGATCACGGAGAGATCGTCGTGACCGGGGCCGCCGGCGGTGTCGGAAGTGTCGCCACCGCACTTCTTGCCGCACGCGGTTTTCGTGTCGCAGCGGTAACCGGCCGGGCAAGCGAGGGCGATTATCTCAAGCGATTGGGCGCGGCCAGCATCGTCGACCGCGCCGAATTGCAGGGCGCGTTGCGACCGCTGAACAAGGAACGCTGGGCCGGCGCCGTTGACGTTACGGGCGGGGCTCTCCTGGCCAATCTGCTGTCGATGATGAAATACCGTGGGGTGGTGGCGGCATGCGGGCTTGCGGCGGGCATGGACCTGCCGTCGTCCGTCGCGCCCTTCATCTTGCGCGGCGTCCGGTTGATCGGTGTCGACAGTGTCATGTGCCCGAAATCCGAACGCGAGCGGGCCTGGGACAAGCTTTCCCGGGAGCTGGATCTGGCCCTGCTGGAGACGATGACCACCGAGATCCCAATGGACCACGTGATCGAGACCGCACCGAAATTCCTAGAGGGTACGGTGCGGGGGCGGATCGTGGTGCCCGTTGCAGGCTAGGCTCTAGCATTCGCCAGTCTAGCGAACCGCGTGCAGCTTCGAGCGCTCGATGCCTCGCAGTCTCAGCAATCCTTCTCCACAGCGGCCGCCGAGCAATCGTGGGCGACCACCATCGCCTGTTGACCCGATGTCCATGAAGTTGCGAGGACTCACGAGTTGGGTGGCGGCAGGGATGTGGGTGGTCGAGGCCAATGCCGTGGTCGAGCTGTAGAGGCCGAAAAACCCCATGCCGGTCGTCTGAAGGATGACGAGCTTGAGCCGTTTCACATAGGTGAAACCGCCGAGACCGCCATCCTTGTCGCTCCAGCAGACCCATCCTGCCGAGCGTTCCTCGGCCGCCGCTATGGCGGTCGTGGCGCTGGTCACCCGCACAGAGCGCGCCCCCGAGCCTTGACGGCGGCACGGGCACGGCATCCATCGCCGGGAGCAATACGGGTTCGGGCATCTCGACCCGGCCGCTGGTGCGGTCGATCCGGATCGCCTCGAAGAAGTTCCCGGCATCCGGCCTGACCTTGAAGCTGAAATCGTCATTGCCCAAGAGGCCGATCAGCGCCCGGGCCAAGATGCCTGTCTTGAACGCGAAGGCGGCATCGTTTGCTGCGGCGGCCTTGTTGACTGTCGCCTCGATGCCCGCATCAGCGTTGTTCAGGGGACTGCCGGCGTGCTGACCGACAGCAGGTTGCAGCTGTCGGCTGTCGCCCTGCCGAGACCGGGAAGCTGCGCGGTCAGGTTGGCCTGCGGCATGCCTACCTGCGTCAAGGCGTTGGCGAAGGTCGCATCACTGATCCCGTGCTTGCGGCATAGATCTGGTGCGCTCATCCCCGCCTCGTGCTCCTTCAGAATGCCAATGATTTGCGCTTTGCTGAACCGTGATCTCTTCATCGCCTGTCTCCTCGTTCGGAGAACAGGCTAACCTCAAACGGAGGACGTTTCAGGGGAGCAGGTCAGTCCGGCATCCTGTCAGGCAAGTGACCATCAATGCCTTAGCCGCCATGCCGCTTTTCTGAGAAAGCTGGGCGTAGAACGCCGGCTCGTCCTGCCAGCGCATCGCGTTGTGGTGCCTCACCTTCGCCTTCACTCGCGGCAGAACATGAGCGCCTATGGCGACCGTCACTGGGTTCTCCCCTTCGCGGAAGCCGCGTGAGCGGGCCACGTCCAAAACGGCCTTCATGCGTTGCGCGACACGGCGGGCTGTCTCATGCTTCTCAGTCCAGATAGGGGAGAGGACCTGCAAGATTTCTGGCTGGTCGATCTCCGATACTGGACTTGCCCCTGTTTCACCGGACA
>QKPN01000035.1 GCA_003258405.1 Rhodobacteraceae bacterium DSL-40
TGTCCCACGAGCGCTGACGTCAGACAGTCTCTTGTTCGCGTTCTGGTCGCTGGAGCCGGTCGGGGCGACGAAGCATTCATTCACAGCGATGCCTTCCGGTCTCTGATCCTGCTGGCACCGCATGTCGCTTCCGAAGCTATGCCCATGGAGCGGAAGGACCCCCAGGTCTTTGTTGACCGCCGGCCCAGGCTGACGGCGCGCGAACGCGACGTGCTGTGTTTGCTGGCCAATGGCCATCTCAACGCCCGGATCGCGGAGCGGCTTGGCATTTCCGAGCCGACGGTTCGCGCACACATGATCTCGGCGCGGCGCAAGCTTGGCTGTGCGACCCGGGAGCAGGCGGTGGCTGTGGCCATCACACTCGGGCTGATTTCGCCGTGAATGGATCCAGGCAGATGCGCGACGAAACTGTGATCCCGGCAACCCCCTTGAGATCCACTTCTGAGGCATCATGCAGCGAGGATGCGAGAGTCTGAAAGACTGCCATCTTGGCTCTCCTCTTCCTCAAAGCACCCGTTTGCAAACTCGGCCTCGACGTATTTCTGCAAAACTCCAGAACGCGCTTGCCCGCGTGAAGTCAGAAAATACCCGCCTGAAGGATCGACTTGAAGAGCGAACCAGCTGGTTCGATGCGTTGCAGGCAATGTCGCCGGTTGATCTGGTCGAACAGCCCGGGGGCGGACGGTCATCTGGCGACCAGACCGGTTAGCCCGGAACATCCGCCCGCAAAGATCCGTTAACCGAAGCGAACGGAAATCCACCGAGTTTCCTTCGTGATTTTCCGACAGGCCAATTTTCCCTTTCGAGAGCACGCAACGCTGTTGTTTCAGGAAAGGGTATCGCAATGAGCGATCCTGTCGAAGAGCCAAAGCGGCTTGTTTCCATCTCCCTCGAGCTGCCGAGCGGCCTCCTCGATGCGTACGACGAGTTGGTGGAGAGTGGAATCCACCCGGACCGCGAGAGTGCGCTCCTCCATGGCCTCGTCGAGACTTGGCGGCAACACCGGGGCTCGTATCACACGATCCGCCTGGACCTGCTCAATCAACCAGGGCCTGGGGATCCCCCTGATACAGCCGCGGAGGCCGCGTCAAACGACGACGCGTCCGGCGAGTCTGGAATCTGACGCCATAGTCGGCCTGGGCGGGGAAGTCCCGCCCCTCATCCCTTCCGCTGGCGCATCACCGCGCCAGCGGAGCCTGGGTCTCCCAGCCCCCTCCTTGACGCCTGAAGCCACCCCATCACGGGGCGGCGGGCTCAACAAAGGGGGCAGCCCATGAAGACGACGACAGCTGCGCGCACTGCAATTCGGGACGCGATGGTCCGAAAAGCGCGTGCAACGGCCGGCAAGACATGCAGCACGATGCTTAAGCTCTGCCTGGGGCTGGGCAATCCCGCCAGTGTTCGCGCCGCACGAGCTTTTGCCAAGAGCATCCGCAGCAGGCAACCACAACCCCACAAATGGCAATTGGATCGGATCATCGCCGCGCTCTCGAACGGCGCCTGTGATGTCGACGAGAGTGCGCGTCGTATCACCCGGCATCTGAGTTCCCTCCTCTACGATCAGGATACGCTTATGGCCCTCGCACAGGCCTCGAGGCGCCCATCGTCATGATCCCGGTCATTTCGTTTTCCATGCGTTGGGAGAATTTCCGCAGGCTGCCCGCACGACCGAAATCCCGCGGTCCCCCGGCGCGCTCGCATGTTTGCGAACAGCGCGGGCGGTGCGACCCCGTCGCGGCGTCAGGAGCGCTGGATCTGTCAATTCTTTGAAACCAATGGAACGTCAGAGACATGTTGAATGAGAAACACGCCGATCCCATGATCAAAGCGATCAAATCTGCCCTCGAGAATATCTGCGAGATCCATGATGCCGTGCGGTCTCGCCCGGATGGTCTCAACGAGGACCTTCTGGCAATGATCCATAAGGCCACGCCATCGCGCGACCCGATACGGGACACCCTGTTCGACGGCCCCATCCTCGACGATCTCGCAGAGCTTTCCGCCGCGCTTGCAGCGGCCGCAAAGGCCGAGGAGCGCGTCGAAGAGTGTTGGGATGAAGGTGGCGACTTCTATACCCGGCGCTGCCTGACCGGCGACGGAGAGTGGATACGGTCCGTCCGCGCGTCGGTTGTTCAGTTGCGGCTGTTCATCCAGGAGGCGCGCGACCTGGCCCGGGCCTCTGCCATCGTTGCCGCTGTCAGGAAGGATCTTGCGCGGCTGCACGACTGAGCGCCGGTCTCCCGCGTTTCTGAAAAGGGACCGGAAAATGACTGGTCTCAGGGTCCGATGAACCTGGCTCTCTCGCATCCCCATCGCCGGGGATGAGAGAGAGCCGTGCGTCAGACCCATGACGGCGGCCTCTGCCCACCGACACGCCTGACCTGGAATTGACAGAAGTCCCGGCCCAGCCGGTCCGGCGCAGAATGCGCCACAGCGCATCATCTGCATGGGAGATAACATGCATCATCATGACATCACGCCTGGTGAAATCCAGGCGGCGCGCGTGGCAGCGGCGTTCAAAGGCTGGCTCCGGAATCATGGCGAAATCCTGATTGCCACCGCGGATGCCTTGGGTGGAGCCGAGGCAGCAAAGCTGGCCAGATCCGTCGCGACATCAGTGGCGCAAGGGGCGGACGCGCTCGACCATTTCGACGAGCTGCGTCCATTGCGGGACCTGATCGCCAACTATGTGGGCGGCAGCCAGCCGGCGGTCTATCGCGAGGGCGATCTCATTGTTGAATGCGACCCGAACGCGCCGCATGTCGTCGGCGCCCAGATCTGCGCCAATGCCCTGGACCGCGCGATTGAGGCCCTGCAGGCTCTCAAGACAGCAAAGATCCGGCGCGTGCCGGCAGGGGGACTTGCATGACCCAAACGCCGGCAGGCGGGCCTTACCCCGGGCGGGCACGGCGCGGGACGAACTCGTTGTCCCCCGCCAAGTCTCATCCCACGAGCAAGTCGTCTGCGGCGGCATTCGAGATCGCCCGGCGCAAGGCGCTACAGATTGTCGAGGCCGTCCGGCGGCGCGACGAGGAGGTTTGCATCCGCGGCAAGGCCATAGACGAGGTAGTCGAGCGATATCGCTGGCTGATCGCTTCGCTGGGTGTCGCGCGCGCCACACCGGGAGGGGACGCCATCGCGGCTCTTGCACGTCGGGGATACCTGCTTGGCCCGCGCTTTTCTCTTTCACCACCGGCGTCCCGCATCAATTCGATCGACTCTCCGTGGATCGTTCATTTTGGCATCGGACTTCCAACGCGGTCCTGCCACCGGTGGTCGACAATCGAGCACGATGCCCTGTCGATAGATATCGATGCGCTGCCGCCGGTGCAGATCGTGTCAGTGCATGTCACGATCCGGGTGAAGGTGGAGCTTCGAAAGGAGGGGATAGAGCTCGGATAAGGGTCATTTATGTTGTCGGAACGAACGGCTCTGAGCCGACTTTCATCCTCGGCTCAGGATGCTGCAAGGCGGCCCGTCGAAGCCGCCGATCGCCGCATTCGTGAACTCGGGCAAGGGTCGAAGGTCAACAATGCGGACGAAACCGACCTTCAACCGGATCGCCTGCTACTGTTCACCTGGAGCTGGAACAGACCCAAGGCACGAACCACCTCGCGCTTTGTCTTCTCGGTGCGCTCGCGCGCCCGTGCCGTACCCTCTTCGATCACGTCAAGAACGTATCTCCGGTCTTTGCTGAGGTGTGCCCTGCGCTCGCGAATTGGGGCAATGAGGTCCTGGAGGATAGCTTCCAGACGCGCCTTGATCTTGCCATCGCCGAGCCCTCCGCGCTGATACTTCGCCTTCAACTCGGCAAGCACGTCCTGGTCGGGATCGAAGGCGTCGAGATAGGTGAAGACGACATTGCCGTCGACGCAGCCTGGGTCTTCGACACGCAGATGGTTGGGATCGGTGAACATTGCCCTGACAGCATTTCGGATTTCTTGAGACGACGCGGACAGCGCAATGGCGTTGCCACCGGATTTCGACATCTTGGCCTTGCCGTCGATACCGGGCAACCGACCCGCCTTCGGAATGATCGCCCGCGCCTCGGGCAACACGGCGCGGCCTGCGGTTGCGTTGATGCGCCGCACGATCTCGTTCGTCTGCTCGATCAGCGGTGCCTGATCCTCGCCGACCGGCACGATCGTTGCCTTGAAGGCCGTGATGTCCGCCGCCTGCGCCGCCGGGTAGCCACCCTTCACCGCCAAACTGCATAAGAAGGGTGGTTGGACTATTCACAGATCTTGCTGGCAATACATCGTGTCGTGGCATTGATCGAGTAATACTGGAGCGGGGTCAGCCGCCGACCAACTAATCATGGGTGTCGGATCAGCTCTCTATAACAAGAACTTACCGTCCCGCAGCCCACACGGGAAGCGCGCCCGGCTGCACACCAAAGAGAGTTGTCAGAAGCAGATAGCCCAGGCTGCTGAGAACCATCAAAGCCGCAATATTGTGGAGGCCGCCATGGCGGACCATCTGCGGAATTGTTACGCGCCCCGAGGAGAACACGAGGGCGTTCGGTGGGGTCGCCACTGGCAGCATGAACGCCATGGAGGCGGAAATCGCGGCTGGAACGGCCAGCATGAGAGGGTTCTGCCCGATTGTCTGCGAAAGAGCTGCCAAGAGTGGCAGAAACGTCGCGGCCGTTGCCGTGTTGGAGGTGACTTCCGTGAGGAGAAGAATCATCGCCGAAACGATCAGCACCAGCAGAAGGATTGGAAGCTCGCTCGCAATGCTACCGATCAAGCCGCCGATCCAGGTGTCGAGGCCTGTTTGCGCCACGGCAGCCGCGAGGCTCAGCCCGCCTCCGAACAGCAAGAGAACACCCCAAGGGAGTTTCAGAGCCGTCGTCCAGTCCAGGAGCGCAATGCTCGAACCAGAGTTTTCTCGTCCGATCCCCGCCGGGAGAAGGAAGAGCAACAGGGCTGCACCGATCGCGATGGCGGCGTCGTCGAGGCCCGGAACGAAGTTCTGAAGCCATGTCCGGAAGATCCAGAGCAGAGCAGCCGCCAAAAAAACGAGGCCGACCGCAGTTTCAGCTCGCGTCATCGGGCCCAGGCCGCGAAATTGCGTCTGTATCATCTCGCGCGCGCCCTTTACTTCATTGCGCGGCAGCCTGATCGAAACGCGGGTCAGGAACAGCCAGGACAGACCCAGCATGACGACAGCGATTGGGACGCCGATAAGCATCCAGCGCCCGAAGCCGAGATCGTATCCATAGGTTTCCCGCATTGCGCCGGCGAGAAGGGCGTTTGGCGGTGTGCCGATCAAGGTGGCGATGCCTCCAATCGAGGCGGCATAGGCGATGCCGAGCATCAGGGACAGAGCAAAGGCACCGCTCTCGCCCTGCCGACTGTCGTCCCGCATCAGCCCGATCACCGACATGGCGATGGGCAGCATCATCACCGTTGTCGCGGTGTTGGAGACCCACATGGACAGAAACGCGGTCGCGACCATGAAACCGCCGACGATGTGGTGAGGGCATGCGCCCGTTCGCGACACGATGGAAAGGGCGATACGGCGGTGCAGGTTCCAGCGTTCCATGGCGCCGGCCAACATGAAACCGCCCATGAACAGGAAGATCGTCGAACTGGCGTAGGGCGCGGCTGCGACCTTCATTGAGCTGACCCCCGTCAACGGAAAGAGCGCAAGCGGCAGCATCGAGGTTGCGGCGATGGGGATCGCCTCGGTGATCCACCAGATGACCATGAGCGCCGCAACCGCGACGAGTCTCCATGCGGCGGGTTCCAGGCCCTCGGGCGCGGGCAGCGCCAGAAGCAGAAAGAACGCCGCAAGACCGATCAGCATCGGCAGGAGCCTCAGGGAGCCCTGATCCTGCTCCGTGGCCGCCGTCCAGGTCAGGCTTTGATCTTGGTGCGGAGTGTCGTGTGTTTGGGCCATTGGGCCATGTCCTCCCGGAGTGTTATGTCGTTGCTGCCGCCGGTCTTCCTCCCGGCGTCAATCAGGTTTAGCGCTCAGGTGATTGCGCGGACCAATGCCCATTCCGGATGAATCCATGCGCGGACCGGCACCAGCTCACCCGGACAGCGACAACGATTCAGAGGAACTCGAAGAGGGCTTCCAACAGTGCCTCGGGCACTTCTTCCTGTGGGCTGTGACCGCACTCCAAAGCAGAGCCTCTCACGTCGAGCGCCTTCTCGCGCCAAGTCTCCACGACATCGTAGAGCGCACCGACGGTGCCGTGCCTGCCCCAGAGAGCCATCAGTGGTGCGCTGACACGGGCTTCGGCGTCCGCCGCGTCATGCTCCAGGTCGATACTGGCCGAGGCGCGATAGTCTTCGCAGATCGCGTGGCGGGTTGCGGGATCGGCGTAGCTACGGCGATACTCGGCCATGACGCGCGCATCGGATGCCCCCGGCGTCTTGATCTGCCCCTTGATGTGGGTCTCCAGAAAGAATTCCGGGTCGGACGCGATCAGACGTTCCGGCAGGGGATGTGGCTGGATCAGGAAGAACCACCAGAAATACCGGCGGGCAAACTCCATGTCGGTTCTGGCATACATCGTCGCGGTCGGGGCGATGTCCAGCAGCACGAGCTTTTCGACGGCATTGGCGTGATCCAGGGCCAGACGGTGCGCCACTCGAGCCCCGCGGTCATGACCGATGAGGCGAAAGCGCGCATGACCGAGGCTTCGCATCACAGCGACCTGGTCGGCCGCCATCGCGCGCTTGGAATAGTTCACATGCCCTCTGCCGCCTTCAAGCTTCTCGCTGTCGCCGTAGCCGCGCAGGTCGGTCAGGACGACGGTGAAGCGCTTCGCAAGAACGGGAGCGACCCTGTGCCAAGTCAGGTGGGTCTGCGGATGTCCATGCAGCATCAGAAGGGGCGGGCCGTCACCGGCGGTCGCGGTTCGGATGCGCACACCCTCGGCATCGATGTCACGCCAGACGAACCCGGGGAGGATATCCGGATGACCTTCAAGCCCGCTCATGCCGCACGGCCCCGATCAAGCCACGGGGTTTCAGCAAAGTAGGTTGCTTCGAAGGCGCGGATCTCGCGGCTCTTCTCCAATGTCGTCCCGATCCGGTCGAGTCCCTCCATCAGCGCGCGGCGTCGGGTTTCCTCGATCGTGAAGGGTAAAGAGAGATCCGCTGTCCGGATCTTCAGTTTCTCCAGGTCCACGTCGATCTCCGCCCCGTCCGGGCCAACGGCGGAGAACAGGCGCTCGAGGTCCTCTTCGGGCAACGACACCAGAAGCAGGCCGTTATTGGCGGCGTTGTCGGAAAAGATCCCGGCAAATGTGGTGCCGATTAGGCCGCGAATGCCGAATTGCTGCATCCCCCAGACCGCGTGTTCCCGAGAGGATCCGCAACCGAAGTTCGGCCCGGTCAGCAAGAACCGGGCGCTGCGCATCGCCGCGCGGTTGAGGATGAAGTCGGGCCGCTCCTGCCCATCGGCATCGAAGCGCAGGTCGTGAAAAAGACCCCGCGCCAGTCCTGAACGGTCAATGCCCTTCAGGAAAGCCTTGGGCATGATCACGTCGGTATCCACATTCGCGGCCGGAAAGGGAGCGGCCGCCCCGGCTACTTTGACGAAACGTTCCATATCAGGCCTCCACCTCGGCAAGGTCCCGGACATCTGTCAGATGCCCGGCAACGGCCGCGGCAGCCACCATCGCCGGGCTCATCAGATGGGTTCGTCCTCCGCTGCCCTGCCGCCCTTCGAAATTGCGGTTGGTGCTGGAGGCGCAACGCTCGCCCGGCGCCAGCACGTCGTCGTTCATGGCGAGACACATGGAGCAGCCCGATTGCCGCCATTCGAACCCGGCATCGATGAAAACGCGATCCAGCCCCTCGGCCTCGGCCTCCCGCCGGACCGTGGACGATCCGGGCGAGACCATGGCACGAACGCCGTGCGCGACGCGGCGACCCTTGAGGACCCGCGCCGCATCCCGCAGATCACCCAGGCGTGCATTCGTGCACGAGCCGATAAAGGCGCGATCGATCGTGATATCCCGAAGTCGGCGGCCTGGCGTAAGCCCCATGTACTCGAGCGCCCTGGCCGCATCGCGCTGCGCGTGGACCGGAAGCGTGGCGGGCTCGGGAACGGTGCCGTCGATCGTATCGGCCTGGTCCGGGCTGGTGCCCCAGGTCACCATCGGGGAGATTTGGGTGGCGCCCAGGAAGACCTCGCGATCGAAGATGGCGCCGGGATCGGTGGCAAGCGCCTGCCAAACCGGCCGAGCCCGTTCGAGCATCTCGGGGGAAGGGCCGCGCGGCCTGCCCGCGACATAGTCGAAGACCTTTTCGTCCGGGGCCATGAGGGCCACGCGCGCCCCGCATTCCACGGACATGTTGCAGATGGTCATGCGCCCCTCAACATCGAGCTGACCGATCGCTTCTCCCGAATACTCCAGGGCATGGCCCACAGCGCCATCCGCCCCGACTTTGCGGATCAGCGCCATGACCAGGTCCTTCGCGGTCACACCCACCGGCAGCCGTCCCTCCACGCGCACGTGCATTGTCCTGAGCCGGGCATAGGGCAGGGTTTGGGTCGCAAGTAGGTGTTCGATATCCGACGTGCCGATGCCGAAGCCCACCGCTCCGAACGCTCCGTAGGTCGTTGTGTGGCTGTCGCCCGCGGCTATCACGCTGCCCGGCAGAACCCATCCAAGCTCCGGCAGCACCACATGTTCGATGCCTTGACGGGGATCGAGAATATCGAACATCTCAATCCCGAAATCGCGACCGTTTTGCGCGAAGAACTCGATCTGCTTCTGAGCGCTGACATCTTCGACCGGGCCTCCCCGGTTCGGCGCGGTCGAGTTGACATGATCGACGACACCCAGAGCCGCCGCGGGGCGCCAGACCTTCCGTTCCGCCTCACGCAGCCCTGCGAAAGCCTGTGGGCTGGTGTATTCGTTTAGGACCGTCCGATCGATGTAGAGAAGAACCGTCGATCCGGGTCCGCTCTTGTCGTCCAGCGACAGAACCTTGTGTTGGTCGATGATCTTTTCGTAGAGAGTCCGGGGGGACATGGCGAAACACTCCTGCTCTTCTGGCCGGCAGACTACCTTGTCCGGGCGCGCATCAGCCAATGCGCTATAACGATCAAATCATGCACCGAACGACGGGTCGGCGACTATGGACACAAACTGGCTCGAGGATTTTCTGAAACTGGCTCAGGAGGGCAACTTCTCCCGTGCCGCCGAGATGCGGAATTCGAGCCAACCGGCTTTCAGCCGCCGCATCCGCGGCCTCGAGGATTGGATCGGGGCCGAGCTCATCGACCGGGATACGCACCGCATTACCCTGACCGAGGCCGGTCAGGCATTTCGAAGCGTGGCGGAAGAGGTCGTCCGCCGGCTGAACTACGGACGCGATCAGGCGCGCGAAATCGGCGCAGCGGGTGCCGGGACGCTGCGGTTCGTCGCGACGCATGCGCTGTCGATGACCTTCTTCCCAGACTGGCTCCGCGATTTCAGCGATGACCAGGATCTTGCAACCGTCAGTCTGGTTGTCGACAACATGGTGGCTTGCGAGCAGGTCATGCTGGCCGGAACCGCGGATCTGCTCTTATGCCATGACCATCCCGCGGCGCATCATCTGCTGGACCCGGGTGCCTTTCGATCAATCCAGATTGGCGAGGACCGCCTCGTTCCGGTCTGCGTCCCCACGGAAGAAGGCAGGCCCAGATTCCAGCTGCCCGGGCCGGCGGAGGATCCGTTGCCATTCCTGGCCTACGACGAGCGGTCGGGCATGGGGCGTATCCTTGCCGCCGCAAAGGTGATTTCCGAACGCCGTGCCGCCCTGCGGCCAGTCTTTCGATCTCACCTTGCGAGCGCGTTGCTGCGGATGGCACGCGACGGAAAGGGGCTGACATGGGCTCCGTTAAGCCTTTGCAAAGACGACTTGGGAAATGGGCGACTGGTGCAAGCCGCCAGTGTCGAATGGGATGTCCCAATGGAAATCCGGCTCTTTCGGCCCCGCACGCGTCGCAGCAAAATAGTCGAAGCTTTCTGGCTGCGTGCGAGCAAAGGTCTTGGCTCTCAGCTCGAGAAGTGAAAGAGGTGAGCGCAACTAAAGAATTCGGAGTGGGCGATTTCGAAGCAAGAATTGAACTATTTTTCAAAAAATCTCGTTCGATCGCGTACAATCTCAAATCATGAATTACCGTGTTTTAAGAAATGACGAATTTGTTGGAGTTGGGTCGTCCGATGACATCTGAAAATCAGTTTCGGCCCCAATTTAGAATTATTTTGCACCGCGACGAAAGTCTGTAATCCGCCAATTCTGTTGAAATAATAGTGGGTTGCGATGTAACAAGCGTGATCTTTTTTTCGCGAAGCGGTGCCCCTCACGCTGCCATGGGGAGCCGTTTCGCCATCTTGCGGAGGTTCTGAGCGGTTGCTGCCAGCGTGAATTCGTCCCGGGCGCCGTTGGGTCCCCTCAGGCGCAGTCGCGTCAGTCCGAGGATCTTCTTGAGGTGGGCAAACAGCATCTCGACCTTTCTTCGGGCGTGCCGGGTCGCCACGAAAGCGTCGGTCTTTGCGATTTCCCTGGCGAGTTCCCGCGCGCCCTCGTGGACGGATCTGGTGATGTGTCGTGTCGCTGTGTTCGGACAGCATTGCGCCTTGAGCTGGCAGACTGCGCAGTCCGGCTTTGCGGCGCGATAGCGCACTGTTTCCGTGTCTTCAGGCTCCGTGCGGATCGTCTGGAAAGCCCGGCGGCTGGACAGGAGCTCGTTGCCGCCGGGGCAGAGGTATCTGTCGTTTTCAGGATCGAACTTGAAGTCTGGCCGCGAGAAGGTTCCGTCCTGGCGAACTGATTTGTCGAGAACGGGGACATGGGGCTCGATGCCCTTCTCATGCACAAGCCAGCCAAGCGTTTCTGCGTTGCCATAGGCTCCGTCCCCGACGAATTTCTCCGGATAGATGCCAAAGATCTCCTGGACCCGGTCAACCATATCGAGGGCGGCGGAGACTTCCGCCTGCCGGATCGGCGCGGTCGGCTCCACGTCGACTATGATCGCATTCTCCAGATCTACCAGATAGTTGGTTGAATACGCGAAGATGGAGTAGGCCTTCTTCGCACCGGTGAACCGGGCAGCGGGATCGACAGGCGACAGGACCTTTGGCTTGACCGGCGTGGCGGCGCCGAAGGCCGCGTCATCCAGCGTCTCGAAATACTCCTCTGTCGCGCGACTAATCCGCTCGGGCGTCCAGCCTTCCGCCTCGACCTTGTTCAGTCGCTTGGCGTCTGCGGGAATGATGGATGCATCGACTCCGAACGCCTCTCCGCCAACCAGCCCCTCCCGGATGCACCTCGATAGCACCAATTCGAACAGGTGCCGGAACAGATCGCTGTCGCGAAAGCGGCCATGGCGGTTCTTCGAGAACGTCGAGTGGTCAGGCACTCGATCCGCCAGGTCAAGGCGGCAGAGATGGAGTAGGCGGGCGGGTCCGCGCGGACCATCGTAACTCCATCTAACTGGAGACTCGGAGGAAGAACCATGGCCTACTATGTGGGGATCGACGCATCCCTTAAAACCGTGAACATCTGCATCGTCGATGAAGACGGGGATGTGGCATTTGAGAGAAAGATCGAGGCCGAACCATCCGCGATCGTGGCGTGCCTGAAGCGATTTGGGCGGCCAGTCGCCCGGGTCGGTCTTGAATCGGGACCAACAGCTTCCTGGCTTTTCGCCGAACTTCGCGCCGCTGGATTGCCGGCCCTCTGCATGGAGTGCCGGCACGTGAAAGCCGGACTGGGTGCGATGCGGAACAAGACCGACCGCAATGACGCACGCGGCATCGCCCAGCTTGTGCGCCTTAGCTGGTTCCGCCAAGTCTTCGTCAAGAGTGACGAGGCACAACGCATTCGGATGCTCCTGGTCGCTCGCACCCACCTTGTGAGCAAATCGCAGGATCTGGAAAACTGCATCCGCGGATCGCTGAAAGTGTTTGGGTTGAGGATCGGCACCGTGACCCGCCAAGGCTTAGAGGCACGTGTTTTGGACCTGATCGACGGCAGCGCGAACCTTGCGTTGATCGTGGAGCCACTGCTCCGGGCCCGCCGCGCAATGATCGAGGAGTTCGAGCGGCTCGATCGGCTCTGTCGAGAATTTGCCAGACGAGATCCCGTCTGCCGTCGGCTGATGAGCGTTCCCGGCGTCGGAGTGATCGTGGCGCTGACCTACAGGACCGGTGTCGATGCCCCCGAGCGGTTCAAACGGTCCCGGGATGTCGGCGCCCATTTCGGTCTGACGCCCCGCCGATACAGCTCCGGACAGACAGACTACGACGGCCGGATCAGCCGATGCGGGGATGAAATGGTCCGCACGGCGCTCTATCAGGCCGCGCATGTCCTGATGCACCATGGCCGATGGTCACCGTTGCGGGCGTGGGCAATGCGGATCGCCAAACGCCGCAGCCTGAAGGCCGCGAAGGTCGCACTCGCGCGCAAGCTGGCGGTCGTGATGCACCGCATGTGGGTCGAAGGGACCGACTTCCGCTGGTCGGACACAACCCCGGTCTGCGCTACGACAGCGGCTGCCTGAGGAGAGCAATGACGTAATTCAGAGACCCGGATCCGCCGTTCCGGCGGGAAACAGCGCCCGGGAGGGTGCGAGGGTCGGATGAGCCCGTATCGCTGGTTGCGGCAGCATGGCCCGGCGTCATGTGAATCGCGCGGCAGAGCTCGGCCATCCGATCCTTCCCAACCCATCCTGTCCGCCGACACCACCGAGGCGTCGAGCACGAAAAGAAGCCTGAACTCTTCCGCGCGCAATTCCCGAAGGAACGCTCAACAAAGGGATTGACGAACGATGCCCGCCTAAAGAAACCATCGATAGGCGAGGTTGAGATGCACCTCTTCGCACAGCCGGCGTTCAGAACGGATCCCGAAGCAGTAGCCCAGCAGAAGCATCCGGATCATCAGCTCTGGATCGATCGAGGGGCGGCCCCGATGGCTGTAGAACGGCGCGAGGAAACTCCGGATCTCCGAGAGGTCGAGGAAGCGGTCGAGTTTGCGGACCAAGTGGTCAGCAGGCACATGATCCTCGATCGAGAACTTATAGAACAGAGCCCCCTGCGCGGTTTGCCTCGATCCCATCATCCACTCGATCTCCCTGTTCTTGATAGGATTGAATCAGGACTTCGGCGATACTTCAATATCGACTTTTTCAACAGAATTCGCCCAGTTTGAGCTTTGGGGATATAATTCCGCGAGACAGACATATCCGCTTTGGGCCCTGGCCCCCTCCCACGAAAACTCAGACGCATAAGCGGAACAAACCTCGTAGCTGTCCGTGGCGTCGGTTCGACGGTTTGAAGAGAACCGCAAGACTGCATGTGCCGACAACTTCAGCGCCGTTCAGATGGCATTAACCAAGCGCAAACTCGGCGAGAAAGATAACGTACAGGTTCTTTCGCACATTTGCTTTGAGAGGCGGCTCGTTTCAGCCATGCTGAAAGGAGCATGAGATGGGCAAAGGCGGAAAGCCGGGAGCGATGGGAGAGGTCATACAGATCGATGAGGCCCGCATCCGGGATCACCTCGGAGAGATGGTCCGTGGGACTGTTGAAGAAGCGTTGAACGCCATGCTGGATGCGGAAGCGGACAGGCTCTGCGGCGCCGGGCGCTACGAACGCAGCGAAAGACACCCGCGCCGGCAGCTACGAACGCCGGCTTGAGACCAAGGCGGGCGAGGTGCATCTCAAGGTGCCGAAGCTCCGCCGGCAGACATTCGAGACCGCCATTATCGAGCGCTACCAGCGCCGAGAAAGCAGCGTCGAGGAAGCGCTGATCGAGATGTATCTGGCGGGCGTTTCGGTGCGACGGGTCGAGGACATCACCGAGGCGCTCTGGGGCACGCGTGTCAGCCCGAGCATGTCTCCAATCTCAACAAGAAGATTGTCCGTTGTCAGATGATTTGGGACAC
>QKPN01000036.1 GCA_003258405.1 Rhodobacteraceae bacterium DSL-40
TGTCCGGTGAAACAGGGGCAAGTCCAGGCAAGTCGCAGTGATTGCCGCCTTGAATGACTCGTGTGGAGCACTCAATATTTTCAACGACAGCATTGCCCAGTCTATGCCCAAACGCCCGCTGGACATTCTCGATGTGAGGGAAGTATTGGGGCACATAACCCTAATAAATCAGTATCTTGAAGAGAGGCCCCAGTACCTCACCATTACGGATCGTACGGCGATGCGCGCGAGTGTCAGCGTCAATCTCCCCGGCGCGGGTTCTCGCTGTACTTTCAACCCATCCGATCCGGAGCATTTTGAGCAGCGCCGCCTGGTTTGGGATCACTTATTCAGAACATACGCGAGCCAAATGACGCCAGAGCAGCTATCCTATCTTGATGCCGGCACGCTAAGCCCCTTGGGGCGCATATAGCGAGGAGAGGGCCAGGATGCCCTCTCCTTCAAAGCAATGTTCTTCTTGGAAATCTCTCCAGAACCTCAATCGAACTGGTGACATCTGCACTACGTGCGAAGACTAGATGCCCAGCGAGTGACGGATGGCCGCAGCAGCTACCGAAACGCCAATTTTTTCGGCTTTGTCGAGGGCCCACTTACCTGCAGATTTGAGATAGGACGTGGCCTGACCTTCCTGCTCTGCCTCGATAGCCTTCGACGCCTCGTTGAGGTTGCGAATAGCCTCAACGCTTTCCGGTCGATCGATTTCGCTTGCAAGCGATAGCTTCAGCTGATCGAGCTCCCTCATAAGCTCTTCTTTGTCTTGGCCAAGAACAATTTTTCGATTGTCTTGGTTTACAGAAAAATTCGAAGCAGTGGTGCCATCACCTGCGACCCCTACAGGGCCGTGGAAATGCGTTTCCTTCTTGGTCATTTCTCCCTCCAGATTTAGAATTATTCGTTTCGCCGCCTCATCTTCAAAGAGGTCACTGGATGCCAGCAGCCATCGTAGGTTGCGGCGCGCGCCGAGCAGACGCAAGCTCCGCTCGAGATCCTGAAGCCGAGATTCGTCAAACAAACCGACAAAGGTCTTCCGGATTTCTTCATAATCATCAGCCTCCATGCCACTACGTGGGCGCTTTCGGCCATATAGTCGCAAAAGACATTCATTCAGCCTCTCGGCGAATATCATTCTCTGATCTGGAGGGAGCGAAGACAGATCGTTGTTAATTATGAAGCTCATCGCGCTTCGCAGAAAGAGCGCTTCCAAATAGAGTCTTCCTAGCACAATCCGAGACTTGCGAACATAGAAGTCTTTTGATGCACTTTCTCTCGGCAGGATGAAATTGTGGCACGTTAAATTATGGCTAACGGAAATAGGCTTATAGAATATCCAGTGCTTATCACTTATAAAAGTTTGCCAGCGCCTATGAAAGGCATCAAGAGAATGCTGGTTTCCCTCTTGAAAGAGTATTGGGTCACCACTGAACGTTGCCGGTTCCCACGGCAGGCTCTCAAATTCGGCAGACGTGATTGAGGATCCGCCCAAGGCGAATGTGCGTGCAAGGTAGGGTCCTGATGCGCCCAGTCTCACCTTAGCGCCGCTTGGAAAATGACGTGACGAGATTTCAATATTGAGAACTTTTTTGCAAATTTGCTCCGCCTTCAGCGGGTTTATTTCGCCATATCTGTTTCCTTGGAGCGAAAAAAGGAAAGAAACGTAACCGCAATAGGTTCCGTCAAAATACAGTCTCTTTCTGACGCATTTTGCATAGAGGCCATCGACGTCAAACTTCGCAGACTTTCTAAACTGACAAATGTCTGACTCACCAATCCATCCGGGCAGGCCCTTTAGTGGTCGAGGAATGACCTTCCCGAAGTTTCGTTGGAAGACTTGGCCGTTGGCAGATGCAAGCGCGGTCGCAGCCGGCCAAGTAGGTACCTCTAGCAGCTTTGGCCCATCCGCTTGAAGGGAGCGGAAATCGATAAAGGGAAGAACGGCTGAGAGAAACATAGTTGCGATACTTAGTTAATGGGAAGAGGTGCGTAAAGCATCCTCTCCCCAAGTGGGCTTTCGCCTGATATGCGAGAACAGGATTTGAACCTGCGACCTTCAGCTTGTGAAGCTGACGAGCTACCGGACTGCTCCATCCCGCGTACCCATACGGGCATACAGCCTCGGGATCTTGTGCCCCTCGGCTAGGTGCACTCTAGGGCATCGGCTGGGCCAAGCGCAACGGTCGATACCAGGCATGCTTCGTTAAGGGTGAGATTGGGCGCGTCAGCATTCCTCCCGTCTCCCCTCCCTCCACCCTCCCGTTCTCCTCCCCTCGCACACCCCAGTCTCGTTCGCAGGCATTCGGCCAATCGCGAAGGAGACGACGATGTCAGTCACGCATCTCAACCAGGTCGAGCTGGCGGCTCGATGGAAGATCAGCCCGCGCACGCTGGAGCGCTGGCGTTGGACCGGTGAGGGCCCCGCCTTCATCAAGATCGGCGGCCGGGTCGTGTACCGGCTCGAGGATGTCGAGGCCTACGAGGCCAACCGGCACTGCTCGAGCACGGCCGACAAGCCCGCCGTGAAGCTGGCGTGAGGGGGCGGCCATGACGATCCCCAACCGCATCTCCCTCGACGACATTCCCACCATGCCGGTCGGCGAGATCGCCGCTCTGCCGGGCGACCAGCTGGCCCTCCTGAAGCAGGACGCCGACGAGCGGCTGCGCGCTGCCAAGAGCCTCAGCGACTGGCTCGATGGCGCCATCGCGCTGAAATATGGCGACCAGGCGCAGGAGGCGCGCCACGCGGAGGGCAAGGACACCGGCACTGTCAGGATGCAGGACGGCCCGGTCACGGTAGTCGCGGAGCTCGCCAAGCGGGTCGATTGGGACCAGGCAATGCTCGCCGGTCTGGTCGAGCGCATCCGGGCCGATGGCGCCGATCCCGCCGAGTACGTCGACATCGCGTTCAGCGTCCCCGAGCGCAAGTACACCGCCTGGCCCACGGACATCCGCCAGGAGTTCGGGCCCGCGCGCACGGTCCGGACGGCCAAGCCGAAGTTCCGGCTGCTGCTCGGCGAGGAGGTGCGCTGATGGCCATCTCGCTCGCATCCCTGCAAACCTCGACGGCTCTGCGGCCGCCGCGCGTGCTGATCCACGGCGTCGCCGGAATCGGAAAATCCACCTTCGCCGCGTCCGCCGACGCGCCGGTGTTCGTCCTCACCGAGGACGGGCTCGGCAAGCTGCAGGTGCCGCATTTCCCGTTGGCGACGAGCTACGCTGAGGTCGCCGAGGCGCTCGACGCCCTGCTCGACGAGGACCACCCCTATTCGACGGTGGTCATCGACAGCGTGGACTGGCTGGAGCCGCTGATCTGGGCCGAGGCCTGCCGGCGCAACGGCTGGCAGTCGATCGAAAGCCCCGGATTCGGCAAGGGCTACGCCGAGGCGCTGAACATCTGGCGCGAGTACATCGACAGGCTGAATGCGCTCCGCGACCGGAAGGGCATGGCGGTCATCCAGATCGCACACACCGACATCAAGCGCTTCGACAGCCCCGAGCACGAACCCTACGACCGCTACGTGATCAAGCTGCAGGCTCGCGCCTCCGCGCTGCTGCAGGAGCACTCGGACGTGGTGCTCTTCGCCAACTACCGGATCTCGGTCAGCAAGTCCGACGTGGGCTTCAACAAGAAGGTGACCCGGGCGCTCGGGTCCGGTGCGCGCGTCATGCACACCGAGGAGCGCCCCGCCTTCCTCGCCAAGAACCGCTACGGCCTGCCGGAAACCCTGCCGCTCGAGTGGTCGGAGTTCCTGGCCGCCATGCCCCAATCCGCCTGATTACGACTGAAAGGACAGAACGATGGCACGTTTCGACACCGCCTTTGACGCCGCCGGCATCGAGCCCAACACCGCCTACGAGATCCTGCCCGCGGGCAAGTATCGCGCCCAGATCGTCGAGAGCGAGATGCGCGTCACGAAGAACGGGATGGGGAAGTATCTCTGGCTGATGCTCGACATCCTCGAGGGGCCGCAGCAGGGCCGCAAGGTCTTCGACCAGCTGAACCTGGTGAACGCCAACCCGACCACGGTCGAGATCGCGCAGCGCACGCTGTCGGCTATCTGCCACGCCACGGGCAAGCTGCAGGTGAACGACAGCGAGGAGCTGCACCTGATCCCGATGACGATCCAGGTCGGCGTGAAGCCCCCGAAGGACGGCTACGGCGAGCGCAACACGATCCGCTACCTGGTGCCGGAGGCCCCGGCGCAGGCGACCTCGCCCAGGCCCGCCGCGACGCAGTCGGCCAGCGCGCCCCCGCAGTCGGCGCCCGCCCGCCCGGCCACCGCGCCCTGGAACCGCAAGAGCTGACGCCCTCGGCCGCCGCGGGCTGAGATCCGCGGCGGTCCGGACATCGCCAGACCCGAGAGACCGACCATGACCAACATTACTGACGCGGCCTGCGCGGCCGCGAACGCCCCCGGCTTGCCTGATGACACCCGGCGCCTGATCGAGATCGAGGACGCCATCGCGAAGATCCGCACGCAGATCGCGACCGCCGATCTGACGCGGCAGCGGACGGCAAAGCCGATCGACCCCGACTGGTTTCACCGCGCGCGCACGGCGCTGCGCCATCTCAATCGCGAGCGGGCCGAGATCGTGGCCCGTCAGGGCGGTCGCCGTAGGCGCGAACGGCTCAAGGACATGATCATCGCCGTCTTGCGGGAACGCCACGACAGCGCCGCCTGGACCGCGGTGCTGGCGGAGGCGCGGGCGCGGCTCGAGCGGGAGGAGGCATGCTGATGGCCGAGCTTCCCGAACCCCCGACGCCGACCCTCTCCGCGATCTACGCCTCCTTCGAGGCGCGGCAGGGCGACGGCTTCCGCGACCACCTCGGCGCCTCGCTGATTGGCAAGTCCTGCGCCCGCGCGCTCTCGTACGACTTCCGCTGGGCGACGCCCGCGCGGCACACCGGCCGCATCCTGCGGCTGTTCGAGACCGGCCAGCTGGAAGAGGCCCGGCTCGTCCGCGACCTGCGCGCGACCGGCGCGACGGTGCTGGAGGTCGATCCCGAGACCGGGCGGCAGTTCCGCGTCGAGGCGTTGGCTGGGCATTTCGGCGGCTCGCTCGACGCCGTCGCCCTCGGGCTCCTGGAGGCGCCGAAGACCTGGCACGTCGTCGAGTTCAAGACGCATTCCGCGAAGAGCTTCGCCGAGCTGGTCGCCAAGGGCGTCGCGCTCGCCAAGCCCCAGCACGCCGCGCAGATGCAGGTGTACATGCACCTGACGGGCATCACGCGGGCGCTCTACGTCGCGGTCTGCAAGGACACCGACGCGCTGCACATCGAGCGCGTCCCGGCCGACCCCGAGATGGGCGAGCGCCTGCTCGAGAAGGCGGGGCGGATCATCTTCGCCCAGCATCCGCCCGAACGGATCAGCGCGGATCCCGCCTGGTTCGAGTGCCGGTTCTGCGACCACCATGGGCTCTGCCACGGCGAGGATGCCGCGGCGGTCACCTGCCGGTCCTGCCTGCATTCGACGCCCATCGAAGGTGGCTGGCACTGCGCGCGCCACGACCGGCTGATCGACCCGGCCGACCAGCGCCGCGCCTGCGCCCGGCACCTGTTCATCCCCGATTTGGTCCCCGGCGAGGTGACCGACCCAGGCGAGGACTTCGTCTCCTACCGCATGCGCGACGGCTCCCCCTGGACCAACGACGCCCGCGAAGAGGAGGCCGCCGCATGCTGACCCTGCGCCCCTACCAGCAGGCCGCGATCGCCTCGATCTACGGCTATTTCGAGAAGGAGAGCGGCAACCCGCTCGTCGTGATCCCCACGGCCGGCGGCAAGAGCCTCGTCATGGCCGCCTTCATCGACGGCGTTCTCAAGGCCTGGCCGGACCAGCGCGTGCTGGTCGTCACTCATGTTCGGGAACTGATCGCGCAGAACCATGCCGAGATGCTGGGGCTCTGGCCCGAGGCGCCGGCGGGCATCTACTCGGCCGGTCTCGGCCGCCGCGACGCGCGGGCCCGGATCCTCTTCGCCGGCATCCAGTCGATCCACGACAAGGCGACGCGCATCGGCCATGCCGATCTGGTGCTGATCGACGAGGCCCATCTGATCCCCGGCCGGTCGAACACCATGTAGCGCCGTTTCCTCAATGACCTGCAGGCGATCAACCCGGCGCTCAAGGTGATCGGTCTGACGGCGACGCCCTTCCGACTCGACAGCGGCATGCTGCACGAGGGCGAGAATGCGCTCTTCACCGACATCGCCTACGAGGTGTCGGTCCGCGACCTGATCGATCAGGGCTATCTCTCCCCGCTGATCTCGAAGCAGACGAAGACCCGGCTCGACGTGACCGGCGTGGGATCGCGCGGCGGCGAGTTCATCGCGCGCGACCTCGAGGACGCGGTCGACCAGGACGCCATCACGCGCGCGGCCGTGGCCGAGGTGATCGCGCATGGAGAGACGCGCCGGTCCTGGCTCGCCTTCTGCTCGGGCGTCCGCCACGCCACCCACGTCGCCGAGGAGTTCCGCCGACGCGGGGTGAGCTGCGCCACCATCTTCGGCAAGAGGCCCAAGGACGAGCGTGACGCGATCATCGCCGCCTTCAAACGCGGCGAGATCAGGGCGCTGGCGTCGATGGGCGTGCTGACAACGGGCTTCAACGCGCCGGCCGTGGACCTGATCGACATGCTGCGGCCCACGAAATCGGCCGGGCTCTACGTCCAGATGGCTGGGCGGGGCACGCGGCTCGCCGAGGGCAAGGAGAACTGCCTCGTTCTCGATTTCGCGGGCAATGTCCGCCGGCATGGCCCCATCGATCTCGTGCGGCCGAAGCGGCCGGGTGGTCAGGGCGACGGCCCGCCGCCCACCAAGATCTGCCCCGAGTGCGGGACCATCGTGGCCATCGCGGCCCTCGAATGTCCAGGCTGCGGCTTCGAGTTCCCCGGCCGCGAGGTGAAGCTGGAGCCGACCGCCTCGACGCTGGAGGTTTTGTCTACCGGCAAGCCGCAATGGGTCGGCGTCACCGACGTCACCTACAGCCGCCACGAGAAGCGGGGCGGCCGGGTCTCGCTGAAGGTCACCTACCGCTGCGGTCTCGCATTCCACACGGAATGGGTCTGCTTCGAGCATGAGGGCTATCCGCGCCGGAAGGCCGCGAGCTGGTGGCGCGAGCGGGCGCCCGAGCTGGAGGTGCCCGAGTCCGTCGACGAGGCGCTCATGCTGGCCGACCGGCTGCGCCGCCCCACCGAGATCGCCGTTCGCCCCGCGGGCCGCTTCACAGAAATCACCGCCTACAGGTTCGCCCCATGCCTTACGTCCGTGCCGGGCTCTGCGCCGTTTGCCACCGAGAACCCCGTGGCTGGGGCTGGTTCGACGCGCGCTTCCGCGTCTCCGACCCGCGGCGCGACACGAGTCGCAGAGACCTCTGCAGCCGGGCTTGCCAGGACATCTGCCACCGGAGGTCGGGCATGATCGATCCTACCCCCAATGAGACGGCGGCCATGGTCGAGGGCGGCAAGGCCGGCGGCGCCTATCTCGACAGCCTCGGCCGGACCGATCTCGCCCAGCTTAGCGAGGAGGAGTGGGACACCTTCGTCGAGGTGATCGTCACCGGCTACTGCGACCACCTGCGCGAGCTGGCGGCGAAGGATCGCGCGCGGCTCGACGGCATGATCTCGGAGGTGCCCTTCTGATGGCGGACACCTCGTGGATGGCGCGCGTCGGCGCGCGTCTCGTGACCAACGGCTACGCGATCCTGCCGATCGCGCCCGGCACCAAGAAGCCCGGCCAGTTCGCCCGCGCGGCCTGGCACGACTACCCGCAGTGGAACCGGCATGCGAGCCGCGCCACGACCGAGATCGAGGTCGCAACCTGGTCGACCTGGCCCGACTGCGGCGTCGGGCTCGTCGGCGGTGCGGTCGCCGCGCTCGACATCGATATCGCCGAGGATGGCGACCTGGCGCTCCGCATCGAGCGGCTCGCCCGCGAACAGCTGGGCGACACGCCGGCGCTCAGGATCGGCAAGCCGCCAAAGCGGCTGCTGGTCTATCGCACGACCGAGCCCTTCGCCGGGATCCGGCGCGCGCCCCTGGAAATGCTCTGCCTCGGACAGCAGTTCGTGGCCTATGCCGAGCATCCCGACACCGGCCTGCCCTATGCCTGGCCGGACGAGGGGCTTGCGGATCTCGACATCGAGAGCCTGCCCGAAATCGACGCCGAACAGGCGGCGGCCTTCCTCGACGAGGCGCTGGCACTGATCCCGCCCGAGCTGCGCCCGAAGAGCCTCGGTGCGAAGGGCGCGAACGGGGCCGGGCATCCTTGTCTGCCGGCGCACGCACAAGCCGGCACGGTGGCGGCGATCCGGAGCGCGCTCGCCTGGTTGCCGAACGCCGAGCTCGACTACGACAGCTGGATGCGCATCGGCATGGCGCTGAAGGGCGCGCTGGGCGAGGAGGGCGCGACGCTCTTCGCCGACTGGTCGGCGCAGGCGGCCAAGAACGAGCCCGCCGCGACGGCCAAGGCATGGGCGAGCTTCAGGCCCGCGCGGATCGGCGCCGGCACGATCTATCACCTCGCCATGGAGAAGGGCTGGCGCCCCGACCCCGACCTGCTGCTCGACGGCAGTCAGAAGGCTTGTGCGGCCGACGCGCATCCCGCGGCGGGCCTTCTCGCGCGGCTCGCCCAGCCCGAAGCCCCGATGCCGATCCTCCCGCCTGCGCCGTCCTTCACGCTGACGATCCCGGGCGGGCTCGTGGGCGATCTCGCGCGGTACATGATCGACACCGCGCGCAGACCGCAGCCGCTTCTCGCGGTGGGCGCGAGCCTCTGCGCCCTCGGCGCGCTGATGGGGCGGCGCTACCGCACGGCGACCGACCTGCGCACGAACCTCTATGTCGTCGGCATCGCGGACAGCGGGTCGGGCAAGAACCACGCCCGCGAGGTCGTCAACGAGCTGTTCTTCGCGGCGGGGCTGGCGCACCACCTCGGCGGCAACAAGATCGCCTCGGGCGCAGGGCTGCTGACCGCGCTCCACCGTCAGCCGGCGATCCTGTTCCAGATCGACGAGTTCGGGATGTTCCTCGCGGCGGCGGCCGACCGGAAGCGCAGCCCGCGCCATGTCACCGAGATCCTCGACAACATGACCGAGCTCTACACCGCAGCCTGCGGAGTCTTCCTCGGCGCGGAATACGCCAACCGGGACGGCTCGAACGAGCGCCGCGATATCGTCCAGCCCTGCCTCTGCGTTTACGGCACGACGACGCCGCTGCATTTCTGGGGGGCGCTGCAGGGCGCCAACGTGGTGGACGGCTCGCTCGCCCGGTTCATCATCCTGCCGAGCGAGGAGGACTATCCGGACGAGAACCGCCGAGCCGGGCTTCGCAATTCGCCGCGGCCGTTGATCGAGGGGCTACAGCGACTCGCCGAGGGCGGTGGCCGGACCAGCGGAAACCTGGCCGGCAAGACCTCCGGTCCCGAGACCGCCGTCGATCCGATGACGGTGCCGATGGACGACGACGCGCAGGCGCGCTTCGACGCGCTGGGTGAGGAGATCACAGCCGAGCTCAGGGCCGCGGCAGGCACATTCCAGACGCCGATCCTCGCCCGGATCGCGGAGAACGCGGCCAAGGTCGCGCTCATCCTCGCCGTGGGACGCGATGCGGTCCACCCCGTCATCCGGGTCGAGGATGCCGTCTGGGCCATCGACTTCGTGCGCCATTTCGCACGGCGCACCATCGACGCCGTCGAGCGCCACGTCGCCGACACCGAGACCGAGGCGCATCTGAAACGCCTGCGCGAGATCATCCGCAAGGCAGGGGCGGCCGGCGTCACCAAGTCCGAGCTGACCCGCGCCTCGCAATGGCTCCGGGCGCGCGATCGCGACGACATCCTGCTCACGCTGGTCGAGAGCGGCGACATCGCCACGGTCGAGCAGGAAACCGGGGGGCGGAAGGCCATGCGCTTCCGGGCGATGCGGTGAGGGCCGTGACGATGCTTCCTTCAACGGCCCCCATCCTTCATTTGAAGGAAGGTCCTGCCCAAGCCTCTGTCCCGAAACGGAAATCCGGCGCAGGGGGCTTCTTTCAATATTTCACGCAAGACGACCCGCGCGCGTGGGTGGGGATGGACGACACATACATACCCCATGAAGTAACTGAAATCTTGAAAGAAGAGATTTATCCTCATTCTGTCAGTGGCTTGCGGCCCCACTTCCTTCAAGCGGACGGGGTGAAGCCATTGAAGGAAGCGCCGGGCGCCCCCGGCATCGACGACGTGACCGTGACCAGACCTCGAGATCCCGGTCCGGGCGCGCGTGCTGCCCTCACCCGGCAGCCGTGCCGCCCCGGCCTCTCAATCGAAGAGGAGGTCGTCATGGACCGCTCCCCACACATCGCCCCGGCGCCTCTCGCGGCTGCCGGCACTCTCGGCCGCTGCATTCTCGCGCTGGATCTCGGCACCAGCACCGGCTGGGCGTTGCGCTCGGCCGAAGGGCTGATCACCAGCGGGACCGCAAGCTTCAGGCCCGGCCGCTATGACGGTGGCGGCATGCGCTATCTGCGCTTCACGAACTGGCTCACCGAGATCGACCGCCTGTCGGGACCGATTGCCGCAATCTGGTTCGAGGAGGTGCGTCGGCACGCCGGAACCGATGCGGCCCATGTCTATGGCGGGCTCATGGCCACGCTGACCGCATGGGCCGAGCTGCGGGGCGTGCCCTATGCCGGCGTTCCTGTCGGCACGATCAAGCGTCATGCCACCGAAAAGGGCAACGCGCCGAAGGAAGCGATGATCGCGTCCGCGCGGGCCCGGGGCTTCAGTCCCGTTGACGACAACGAGGCCGACGCCATCGCGCTCCTGCTCTGGGCGATCGAGACGAACGGGGGTGTCGCATGAGGTGGCATCCCAAGGGCTACGGCGGCCATCGCCGGGATCCGGAACAGGTGAAGCGTGAGGGCTGGCGCGAGCAGGGTCTGTTCGCCGTCTCGCTCGAGGACACCCGCCTGACCTGGCCGGAACGCGAACTCGTCCGCCAGCTGGGTGAAAAGCTCTACGGGCCACGCCCCTCCGACGAGGGAGGGCGCCATGGATAAGTGGACTCCGTCTCTCGTCGAGGCCCGCCTCGCCGAAGCGGCCTTCGTGCTCAAGCGCCTGCCCGAGCCGCGACGGCAGGGCTACTTCAGCACGTGGCCCGAGATCATCCACTCCTTCGCCGACAAGGTGGGCCAGGAGCCGAAGCCCATGCGCGTGCTTCCCTCGCCGCAGGCGATCAGCCGGATGGAGGAGACGCTCACCTGGACCGCCTGCCTCGACCCCGTCGACGGCAAGATCGCCTGGATGCGCGCCCATGGCGAGCGGTGGAAGACCATCTGCTGGACGGTCGGACTGCAGCGCTCCGCCGCCCATCAGCACTGGCTCTACGGGCTCTGTGTCATCTCGCTGAAGCTCAACCGGCGTCGGTTCAACCGCAACCTGTCGAAGCGGCGCGTGATCGAACTGGCCGGTGGCGCGTAACCCTGCGCGCCAGAGGGGAAGGTGTGCGGCGGACAGTTTTCGACGGGACAGAAACCCGGTTCGGGGGCTAGGTTCGGGATAAGCTCGGGAGAGGCGCGCGCGGCGCGGTCCCGAGCGAAACCATCCTTTCGTTGGCGGGTCCGCTAAGAAAGGAAAGGCGCTGATCCTCTCCTTGCGGACCGCTGTCCGCCCCACCACGCCCCTCGGCCGAGTTCGCGGTTCCTTCCGCGCGACCTGCGTATGCTGGCGGGCTTGGCTCGGCATTTCGCCAGCGTCAGGGCCGGATTTTCGGGAAGCCACCCGGAAGCCGGAGCCAACCGCCTCCCGCGCAAACCCCAATCAAAGCTGGCCTTCGGGCCGGATACCCCGGACGCCGCCGGACCCCGCCTGGAGTCCGGCGCGGCATCCGGAGTCCGGAGTCCGGCCGGCATCCACCTCATCGACGGAAACCACCCGCCCATGACACTGAGCTTCGCCCCCGAGCGGATCGAGACGTGGCCGCTGGCCAAGCTCCAGCCCTACGCGAAGAACGCGAAGGTGCACGGGCCCGACCAGGTCGCGAAGATCGCCGCCAGCATGGCGGAGTTCGGCTGGACCGTGCCCTGCCTCGTTGGTGAGGACGGCGAACTGATCGCGGGCCACGGGCGCGTGCTCGCGGCGACGCAGCTCGGGCTGACCGAGGCGCCGGTGATCGTGCTGGGGCATCTGACCGAAGCGCAACGCCGGGCGTATCGGATCGCGGACAACAAGCTGACGGAACTCGGCAGCTGGGACGAGGCGCTGCTGTCGGCAGAACTGCAGGACCTGCTCGCGGACGATTACGATCTGTCGCTGGTCGGGTTTTCCGACGGCGAACTCGACAAGCTGCTGGCCTTCGATCCGGACGGGGGCGGTGAAGAAGAGCGAGGCGCCGGGGGCTCGGTGCCTCCGGTGACCATCCCCGAGCCGCCGCGCAATCCGGCCTCGCGCACGGGCGATCTGTGGATCCTCGGCGACCACCGGCTGCTCTGCGGGGACAGCACCAGCCGCGACGATGTTCGCCGCCTGATGAACGGCGAGCGCGCGGTGCTGTTCGCGACGGACCCGCCATACCTCGTCGATTACGACGGCTCGAACCATCCGACCCGCAACAAGGACTGGTCCGCGTCCTACGGCACGACCTGGGACGACAGTTCGCAGGGTGCGGAGCTCTATGACGGCTTCATCGCTGCGGCCGTGGCCGAAGCGATCACCGACGATGCGGCCTGGTACTGCTGGCACGCCTCCCGCCGCCAGGCGATGCTCGAGGCCTGCTGGGAGAAGGCGGGGGCCTTGGTCCATCAGCAGATCATCTGGGTGAAGGACCGGGGCGTTCTGACTCGCTCGCACTACCTCTGGAAGCACGAACCCTGCTTCATGGGCTGGCGCCGTCCGAACCGCCCGCCGAAGGTGGCCGAGCAGACACTGCCCTCGACCTGGGAGATGCCGTCCTTCGCCAAGGACGAGCGGCCCGACCACCCGACCCCGAAACCGCTCGACGCCTTCGGAATCCCGATGCGCCAGCACGTCGCCCGCGGCGGCCTCTCTTACGAGCCGTTCTCGGGCTCCGGTTCGCAGATCATGGCGGGCGAAGCCAACGGCCGCCGCGTCTTCGCGATGGAAATCAGCCCGGCCTATGTCGATGTCGCCGTGGAACGCTGGCAGGCCAAAACAGGCCGCGACGCGGTCCTCGACGGCGATGGACGGACCTTCGCCGAGGTGAAGGCCGAACGGCTGGGCGAGACTCCGGCCGCGGCCGAGGGGGCCCACGCGGCCTAACGACGTGGATGGCGTGGCTCTACCTTCCACCGGCCTGCCGGCCGGAGCCGGCGACGCGTGCCTCTTCGGCCTCTCGCTCTGCTCCGGCGCCGGCGGGCTCGACCTCGGGCTGCACCTCGCATGCGCCGTGTATCGCACTGTGGGTCACGTCGAGCGGGACGCCTACGCCGCGGCCATCCTCGTGGCGCGGATGGAAGACGCGGCCCTGGATCGGGCGCCTGTCTGGGACGACGTTGGAACCTTCGA
>QKPN01000037.1 GCA_003258405.1 Rhodobacteraceae bacterium DSL-40
TGCGGGCTATCCGTGCCAGCCGTTCTCGGTCGCTGGCAAGCGCCGGGGCGCGGACGACCCGCGCCATCTCTGGCCGCACGTCGCCCGCATCATCGGCGAGGTCGAGCCGCCCTTCGTGTTCCTCGAGAATGTCGCCCATCATCTCCGCCTCGGCTTCCCCGAAGTCGCTGCAGGACTGGTCCGCATGGGCTACCGCCTTGCGGCAGGCCTCTTCACGGCGGCGGAAGTCGGCGCGCCCCACAAGCGAGAGCGGCTCTTCATCCTCGCGATCCGCGGGGGGGACGAGCTGGCCGACCCCGCGCGCCTGCTCTGGCACCCGGTCGAGTGGCGGGAACCGGACCGAGCTGCTGCAGCTGTGGCCGACGCCCCGCGCCAGCGCCAACGAGAACCGGCAGACCAAACCGACGCCATCGCAGGAAGCAGGCCAGCACGGGATGAACCTCGCGACGACGGCCGCGATGTGGCCCACGCCGATGGCGAACGATGGCTGCAAGCCGAGCGCGGGCAACCGGCGGTTGGCCGACCTTACCCATTCGGCGGGGATGTGGATGACGCCGACGGCGCGGGATCACAAGGATGGGGCTACGACGTTGGCGAACACGCCGGTGAACGGCCTGCTTGGCCGCCAGGTCCTGGTGACGCCGATGGCTGGGAGCGATACCTCCGAGCCGCGCCGGACCTTGAACCCGCTGTTCGTCGAGGCGCTGATGGGCTGGCCCACCGGGTGGACCGGCTTCGCCTCTGTGGCAACGGCGTGGTCCCGCTGGTTGCGGCGCATGCGCTGCGAACTCTCGCGGCTGAACTGCTGGCCAATCAATGACGGGGCACCAGCATGAAGCAATCGCGCACCATGTCGCTGGTTGAATCCGTCACCAACGTGATCGTCGGCTACGGCGTCGCGGTGGTCACGCAGATCCTGATCTTCCCGATCTTCGGACTGCACACGACGCTGGCCCAGAACCTGAAGATGGGTGCGGTATTCACCGTTGTGAGCATCGCGCGCTCGTTTGCATTGCGGCGGGTGTTCGAGGCGATCCGGATGCGGAGCGCCAAATGATCGACCGCCGCCCCGGCGGGACGGCGGCCATCAACTTGTTGGGGTCTGGTGCGTCAGGCTGCGGGGAGTTTGTACACGCGCCCCCGGTTCTCGACCTTCTCCGAGGTGACCTCGAGCCCGAGCTTCTTCTTCAGCGCCCCGGCCATCGCGCCGCGCACCGTGTGCGACTGCCAGCCCGTCGCGGCCATGATCTCCTCGATTGTCGCGCCGTCCGGCGCACGCAGCATGGCGATCATGGTGGCCTGCTTGGTGCCCTCGCGCGGTGTGCGCGTCTTGGGTGCGGCCTTCGGTTCGGTGGCGGTGTCCGGCGCGGCCTCCTCGGTAGGTGCGTCCGTCGCGCCCGCAGGCGCGGGGTTCGCGTCCTCGGTCTCGATCCCGATGGCGGCAAGGCCCGCGTCGGTGGCGACCAGCGTGACGCCGTGGCCGTCTCCGGTCTCGCGCCACATAAGCTCGCCGTTGCGCGTGTCGGCGTCGACCTCCTGCAGGAAGTTCTTCGCGAGCATCGCGCCGACCACCTTGGCAGCGGCGCCGCCGCGCAGGCTCTCGGGCAGCGGCAGGGCGATGCGGTCCTCGCGCTGTGCGGCGGCGCTGAGGATGATGGCTTGGGTGTCAGAAAGCTTGGTCATGGGGTCGTCTCCGTATTCGGGCCCGCGTCATGCGGCGCCTCCTACGACCCCGAGCCGCGCAGGGCGCGCGGCGGGAGTTCCGGCAGTGCCGGAGATCAGCGGGCGTGCTCGCCCTCGCCGAAGGCGCTGTCGGTAATGCGCTTCAGGAGGCTGGCGTAGTGTTCGAGGGTGCCGACCATTGCCCAGCCCGCCTCGTCGGGGGCGCAGTTGAAATGGTCGTCGCTGAGCGCCTGCAGGCGCGCGAGCATCTCGTCGATCTCGACTTTCTTGCCGATGAAGGCCGCGAGCGCGGCTTCCTTGTTCCGGCGCGCCTTCTCGGCGCGGAGTTCGTGGCGCGGGGTGGTGATTGGGTTCAGGTGGGTGGTCATCGTGGTGGCTCCTTGGTGAGTTGCATCGCTTCGTTGGAGTGACATTCCCTCTGTCCGCGAGGCTTATCAACTCGATAAGCACATGAATCTGAATGATAAACGGAGCCGTCGATGCAGGGCATGAGCGAGCGCCAGTACGCCGCCCATGTCGGTCTGTCGCGGGGCGCGATCCAGAAGGCGAAGACGGCCGAGCGGCTGGTTCTCTATCCGGACGGCAGCATCAACGCGGCGGCCAGCGACGCCAAGCGTGCCGAGACGACGGACCCGTCCAAGACGAGAAAACCGCCCGCGCCGAAGCTGAAGCCCGTCCCCGAGGCGGCGGTGGCCGCCGTCGGCGACACGCTGCGCGAACAGGGTCTGTCGGTCCCCGCCGTCGGCGGTGGCACGACCTTCCTGCAGGCGAAAACGGCGAACGAGGTGCTGAAGGCACAGGAGCGGCGCATCCGGCTCCAGAAGCTGAAGGGGGAGTTGATCGAGCGGGCCCGCGCGCTGGTGCTGGTGTTCCGGCTGGCGCGGGAGGAACGGGACGCATGGGTGAACTGGCCCGCGCGTGCGGCGGCGCTGATGGCGGCTGAGCTGTCGGCCTCGTGCAGCGACGCGACAGGCTCGCAGATCACCGTGGAGCCAGCCGCGATGCAGAAGGTCCTGGAGAAACATGTACGCGCCCACCTCGACGAACTCGCCGAGGTCCGGCCCGACTTCCGGTGAGAGCGGCGATGGCCTGACGGACTTCGACGGCGCGGGCGAAATCCTGCGCGCCTGGGGCAACGGGCTGCGGCCCGACCCGGACCTGACCGTCTCGGAATGGGCGGACCGGCACCGGATGCTGTCGGGCCGCGCCTCGGCCGAACCCGGGCGGTATCGCACGGTGCGCACGCCCTACATGCGCGAGATCATGGACCGGCTGTCCCCGGGCGATCCGACCCAGCGGATCGTGTTCATGAAGGCCGCGCAGGTCGGGGCGACCGAGGCAGGCAACAACTGGATCGGGTTCGCCATCCACCAGGCGCCGGGCCCGATGCTGGCGGTCCAGCCGACGGTCGAACTCGCCAAGCGCAACTCGCGCCAGCGGATCGACCCGCTGATCGACGAGAGCCCCGAGCTGCGCGAGCGGGTGAAGCCCGCGCGCTCCCGCGACGCGGGCAACACCATGCTGTCGAAGGAGTTCGCGGGCGGCATCCTGATCATGACCGGGGCGAACTCGGCCGTGGGCCTACGGTCCACCCCGGCGCGGTACATCTTCCTCGACGAGGTCGACGCCTATCCGGCCTCGGCCGACGAGGAAGGCGATCCGGTCACGCTGGCCGAGGCCCGGTCGCTGACCTTCGCACACCGGCGCAAGGTACTGCTCGTGTCGACGCCCACCATCCGGGGGCTGTCGCGCATCGAGCGGGAGTTCGAGGCGTCCGACCAGCGCCGGTTCTTCGTGCCGTGCCCGCATTGCGGGGCGATGCAGTGGCTGAAGTTCGACCGGCTGCGCTGGCAGAAAGGCCGCCCGGAGACGGCGGAATATCACTGCGAGGGCTGCGAGACGCCCATCGCGGAACACCACAAGACGGCGATGCTGGAGGGCGGCGAATGGCGGGCGACCGCCACGGCCGCCGATCCGACCACGGTCGGGTATCACCTCTCGGCGCTCTACTCGCCGATCGGCTGGCTGAGCTGGGAGCGGATCGTGCGGGCATGGGACGCGGCGCAGGGGTCCGACGAGGCAATCAAGGCGTTCCGTAACACCATCCTCGGCGAGACATGGGTCGAGACCGGCGAAGCGCCCGACTGGCAGCGGCTCTACGACCGGCGCGAGCGCTGGACATCCGGCACGGTGCCTGCGGGCGGGCTGTTCCTGACCGCGGGGGCCGACGTGCAGAAGGACCGGATCGAGGTCGATGTCTGGGCCTGGGGTCGCGGTCTCGAAAGCTGGCTCGTCGATCATGTCGTGATCGAGGGCGGGCCGGATCGGCACGACGCCTGGTCGGAGCTGACCGCGCTGCTGGACAATAGCTGGCCGCACGAACGCGGCGCGCATCTCAGGATCGCGCGGCTCGCCATCGACACCGGCTACGAGGCCCCGGCGGTCTATTCCTGGTCACGGGCGCAGGGGTTCGGCCAGGTATCGCCGGTCAAGGGCGTCGAAGGGTTCAACCGCTCGAGCCCGGTCTCGGGGCCGACCTTCGTCGACGCGACCGAGGGCGGGAAACGCCTGCGGCGCGGCGCCCGGCTCTGGACCGTGGCAGTCTCGACCTTCAAGGCCGAGACCTACCGCTTCCTGCGACTGGCGCGGCCGACCGAGGAGGAGATGGCCGACGGGGCGGCGTTCCCGCCCGGGTCGGTGCACCTGCCGCACTGGGTCGAGAACGAATGGCTGAAGCAGTTCGTCGCCGAGCAGCTGGTGACGGTGCGCACCAAGCGCGGCTTCGCCCGGCTGGAATGGCAGAAGCTGCGCGAGCGCAACGAGGCGCTGGACTGCCGGGTCTATGCCCGCGCCGCCGCCTGGATCGCGGGCGCGGACCGCTGGCCTGACGAGAAATGGCGCGACCTTGAGGATCAGCTCGGGGCGGCCCCCACCGACACCGATCCTGCCGGGCAGATCAACCGGCCGGGACAGGCCCCGCAGGGCAAGCGCCGCTCCGACTGGCTCGGGCGGCGCGGAGGATGGTTCTGATGACGGACTGGACGGAAACCGAGCTTTCGGCGCTGCGCCGGGCCTATGCCAGCGGCACGACCCGGGTCAGCTATGACGGCAAATCCGTCGACTACGGCTCGGCCGAGGACCTGCTCGCCCGCATCCGCACCATCGAGCGCGCCATCGCGGGGACCACACGGCCGCTGCCGGTGGCCGGGCTCGCTGGCTTCTCGCGCGGGGACCGGTGATGTCCGTGACCTGGTTCGATCACGCCATCGCCACGGTGGCGCCGCGCATGGCGGCCCGCCGCGTGATGGCCCGTCAGGCCTTCGAGACCTTGACGCGCGGTTATGACGGTGCCGCGCGCGGGCGGAGGACGGAGGGCTGGCGCGCGCCGGGATCCTCGGCAGACACCGAGATCGGCGTGGCCGGGGCGCTCTTGCGCGACCGGATGCGCGATCTTGTGCGGAACAACCCGCATGCGGCCAAGGCTGTGGCGGTGCTGGTCAACAACATCATCGGCGCGGGCATCATGCCCCGTGCCGCGAGTGGCGACGACACGCTGGACCGCCAGGTCGACGCGCTGTTCGAGCGCTGGACGGCGGACTGCGATGCCGATGGTCAGCTCGACTTCTACGGCCTGCAGACGCTGATCTGCCGCGAGATGGTCGAGGCGGGTGAGGTCCTGGTCCGTCGAAGGCTGCGGCGCGCCAGCGACGGTCTGCCGGTCCCGCTGCAGCTGCAGGTGCTGGAGGCCGACTTCCTGGACGCGACGAAGTCCGGCGCCCTCGGCGCGGGTCGCCTCGTCCAGGGGATCGAGTTCGACCCGGTCGGCAAGCGCCGGGCCTACTGGCTGCACGCGGAGCACCCGGGCGACGCTTACGGGGCTTTGCAGAACGGTCTGCAGAGCCGCCCGGTCCCGGCGACCGAGATCGCCCATGTCTACGAGAAGCAGCGCACGCAGGCGCGCGGGGTTCCCTGGGGCGCGCCGGTGATCCGGTCCTTGCGCGATCTCGACGACTACGAGGTGGCCGAACTGGTCCGCAAGAAGACCGAGGCCTGCGTCACCGCCATCGTCTTCGGCGACGACGAGGCGCAACAGGGCATCGCGCCCTCCGTGGTCGACGCCGATGGCAACCGGGTGGAGCAGTTCGAGCCGGGGCTGATCGCCTATGCGCGCGGCGGCAAGGACATCCGCTTCAACCAGCCCTCGGCCACCGGCGGCTACGGCGAATACAAGCGCGCCAGCCTGCACACGATCTCGGCCGGGTTCCGGGTACCCTACGAGCTGCTGACCGGCGATCTCAGCCAGGTGAACTATTCCTCGATCCGGGCGGGGCTCGTCGAATTCCGCCGCCAGATCGACGCCGTGCAGTGGCAGCTCTTCATCCCGATGTTCTGCGCGCCGGTCTGGCGCTGGTTCACGGAAGCGGCGTGGGCGGCGGGCCAGATCCCGTCGCCCATCGTGCCGGTCGAGTGGTCTCCGCCGAAGTTCGAGGCGGTCGATCCACAGAAGGACGCGATGGCGAACCTGCTGTCGATCCGCTCCGGCACCATGACGCTGGCCGAGGTGATTGCGAAGCAGGGCCGCAACCCGGATGCGGTGCTGGCCGAGATCGCCGCCACCAACGCCAAGCTCGACTCGCTGGGGCTGGTCCTCGACAGCGACCCGCGGCGTGTCACCAAGACCGGCAGCGCACAGACCGGCGATCCGGCGACCGATCCGGCCGCCGACGAACCGGACCCCGACGACCCGGCCGCCGATGCGGAAACCAACCCGGCGCAGGCCGACCAACAGGACTGACCCCATGGACACGATGATCGAACTGCCGGCCATGCGTCGGTCGGCGGAGCTTGCGCCGAACACGGCCGACGCCGACAGCCGCACCGTCGAGGTGGTCTGGTCGGCAGGCGCACGCGTCCGCCGCGCGACCTTCTTCGGGGAACCCTATGACGAGGAGCTCAGCCTCGACCCGTCCCATGTTCGGCTCGACCGGCTGAACGCGGGCGCGCCCTTCCTGAAGGTGCACGAGCTCGACACGCTCGACGCGGTGATCGGCTCGGTCGTGCCGGGCTCGGCCCGGATCGAGAACGGCCGCGGCATCGCGCTGGTGCGGATCAGCGAGCGTGCCGATGTCGAGCCGATCTGGCGCGACATTCAGGCAGGCCACATCCGGGCGGTTTCCATCGGCTACCAGGTCCACCGCTTCGAGGTCTCGAAACCCGAGGCCGCACGCGAACTCTGGCGCGCCGTCGACTGGACGCCCTTCGAGGTCTCCGCCGTCGCGGTGGGCGCCGACCCCGCCGCGGGCTTCCGCGCCCAGCATCCCCTTCACGACTGCGTCCTCCACCGCCGGGACGCCCCCACACCGCAAGGAGCATCCCCAATGACGGACAAGACCGAAACCCCGGCGAGCGACGCCGCAACCCCCGCCACCACCCAGCCGACCGAGCCGGTCGCAACCGAGGACACCCCCATGACCGAGCCGAAACCGGCTGCGCCCGACCCGAAGGTCGCCGCAGTGGAAACCCGCACCCAGCCGAAGACGCAGGCAATCCCTGCGCCCGATACGGAGGCGGTCGCCACCCGCGCCCGCGAGGCCGAGCGCGACCGCGTCTCCACCATCTACGACCTGGCAGGCCGCCTGAACCTCGAGCGCGGCTTCGCCGAGGATCTGGTCAAGCGCGGTATCAGCGTCGACGAGTCCCGCCGCCTGATCCTCGATCAGGTCGCCGCAAAGTCGGACGAGACCCGGACCTTCCCCCATGTCTCCGTCCCGCTCGGCGGCCGGGACGAGCGCATCACCCGCCGCGACGCGGTGGCCAACGCGCTGCTGCACCGCTACAGCCCGACGCTGTTCCAGCTGGAAGACGCCGCCCGCCAGTACCGCGGCATGACGCTGCTGGAACTGGCCCGCGAAAGCCTCGGCAATGCCGGGGTCAACACGCGGGGGCTCTCGCGCGACGAGGTGGCGACGCGGGCGCTGCACTCGACCTCGGACTTCCCCGAAATCCTCTCGGCGGTCACCAACAAGACCCTGCGGCAGGCCTACGAGGCCTATCCCCGCACGTTCATGCTGTTCTGCCGTCAGGTGCTCGCGACCGACTTCAAGGCGATGCACCGGGTCCAACTCGGCGAAGCGCCGCAGCTGCTCGAGGTCGGCGAAAGTGGCGAGTTCAAGCGCGGCACGCTGGGCGAGAGCAAGGAGAGCTACAAGGTCAAGACCTATGGCCGGGTGGTCGCCATCACCCGCCAGACGCTGATCAACGACGACCTCGACGCCTTCACCCGGATCCCCGCGATGTACGGCAACTCCATCGCGCAGCTGGAGTCGGACGTGGTCTGGGGCATCATCACCGCCAACCCGGCCATGGCCGACGGCAACGCGCTGTTCCACACCACCCACAAGAACCTCGCGGGCACCGGCGCGGCGCTCGATGTCGGCAGCGTCGGTGCGGCGCGCGCGGCGATGGCCAAGCAGACCGGCCTCGACAAGAAGACGGTGCTGAACGTCCGGCCCGCCTTCCTGATCGTACCCGCCTCGCTGGAACTGAAGGCCGAGCAGCTGGTCGCCCAGAACCTCGTGCCCGCCGCGACGTCCAGCGTGGTGCCGCAGTCGATCCGCACGCTGGCGCCGATCAGCGAGCCCCGGCTCGACGCCGCCAGCGAGACCGCCTGGTATCTGGCGGCCAGCCCGAACCAGATCGACACCATCGAGTACGCCTATCTCGAGGGCCAGCAGGGCGCCTACATCGAGACGCGCAACGGCTTCGACGTCGACGGGGTCGAGATCAAGTGCCGCCTCGACTTCGGCGCCAAGGCCATCGACTGGCGCGGCCTCTACAAGAACCCGGGCGCGTAACCTGCACCCCAACATGCTGAACCCTGACACCCGGGCGGTTCTGACGGGCCGCCCTTCGTCGTTCCACGAGGATCACCCCCATGAAAAACTACATCCAGCCCGGCAACACCATCACCCTGACCGCGCCCTATGCCGTCGCCTCCGGCGATGGCCTGCTCGTCGGCTCCATCTTCGGCGTCGCGTCAGGCACCGCCGCCCTCGGCGAGCCCGTCGAGACCGCGCTCGTCGGCGTGTTCGACATCACCAAGGTCGGCTCGCAGGCCTGGACCGTGGGCGCCAAGGTTTATTGGGACGACACCAACAAGCGCTGCACCACGGTCGCGACCGACAACACCCTCATCGGCGTGGCCGTCGAGGCCGTGGCCAGCGGCGCGGGCGACACCATCGGCCGGGTGCGCCTGAACGCGACCTTCTGATGAGCGCCTTCGCCGCCGCCGTGGGCGCGCTCTTTGCCGATCCCAATGTCGGCCGGAACGCGGTCTACATCGCCGACGGCGGCGCGCCCGTGCTGGTGCGCGTCGTCGCCCGGCGCGCTGACGCCATATCGGACCTCGGCGATGCGCGCCTCTGGTCCGAGACCACCCGCATCGATCTGCGCGTCGCCGAGGTGGCGAACCCGCGCCCCAGCGACAGGATCGAGATCGACGGCGAGGCCTTCCTCATTCAGGGCGAGCCGGTCCGTGACCGCGAGCGGCTGGTCTGGACCGTCGATCTGAGGCCGGCGTGATGGCCATGAAACTGAAACTCGACATCGATCCCGACATCGTCGCGATGATGGCGGCGGAGGTGGCGGCCGGGGAGCGCGCCGTCACCGCCGCCATGCGCGAGGCCGGGTCCGGGCTGAAGAGCGCATGGCGGTTGCAGATCACTGGCGCGGGGCTCGGCACACGGCTGGCCAACTCGATCCGGAGCCAGAACTTCCCGAGGTCGGGCGAAAGCCTGGAAGCCGCGGCGCTGGTCTGGTCGAAGGCGCCGGTCATCGTGGGCGCGCACGACACGGGGCCGCTGATCCGCTCGAAAGACGGGTTCTGGCTCGCCATCCCGCTGCCCGCCGCAGGCAAGTCCCTGCGGGGGGGCAGGATCACGCCCGGCGAATGGGAGCGCCGCCGTGGCCTGCGCCTGCGCTTCGTCTATCGCCGGACGGGCCCGAGCCTGCTGGTCGCCGAGGGGCGGCTCAACACGAAAGGCCAGGCGGTGGTGTCGCGGTCGAAGACCGGCCGCGGCAAGGTCACCGCGCCGATCTTCCTGCTCGTGCCGCAGGTCAAGTTGCCGAAGCGGCTGGATCTGGCGCGGGACGCGGACCGGGCATTGGACAGCGTGCCGGGATTGATCGTGGCGAACTGGGTAGAGGGACGGATTGGCAAATAGAGAGGTGGCGGTTGCGCACTTGCCTCACGCAAAGTCATGCACGAGGATGACGCTCAGGAGGCTGAAGATGGCGTTTTTCAAGTGGTTGTTCGGACGAGAGAGATCGAGTTCGGCTCAGTCGCCGAGCCCTGCCAATCGGTGGACGGTCTCGGAGAACGGAAACCGGACGTTGGTCGAGGGTGCGACGCGCATAACGGTCTTTCAGCAGGATCGCGGTTGGAAATACTGCATTGCGGACGTCGGCGATCGGGAAGACCCACACTTCTCTGACGCGTACGCTACCGAAAGAGAGGCGCAGGAAGAAGCGCTGGCCCACTTCCGAGGCGAACCATCTCGCCACCAGTCCCTTTCCGCATCCTCCACTGAGGATCGTCGGCAGCGCTGGGAAGCGCACATCCAGGAACGCTCGCTTACGATCGAGGAGCTGCAGCGATTTCTCGCGGAGCACAACGATCTCGGCATCACGGCCCTCCGAAAGCCCGAGGCCAAGATCGCGAGTCATCTGAAGCAGCTGGATTGGCAGATCGCAGAATACCGGAACGCCGGTGTTTCAGCGAACCTCATTTCTCTGGCTGAGCGACAGAAACCCGCGCTCGCAAGGCTCGCCGAAGAAGTCGCAGCGAGGATCGAAATCAAACAGGCGAAGCGACCGCCAAAAAGAACGCCTGTGTCGAACAGTCAGCTATCGACCGAGCTCTCTCGGAAAGTCGATGATCTGATCCGACTGTTCGCCGACAACCCCGTAGTGGATCCGAGTGAGGTGGAAAGGCGATACAGTCGCGCGATGCGTGACGCCACCACGAAGATGCTCGACGGCGGAACCACCTACGGTCGGGCATCCGGAGCGCCGGAGTTCCTGAGCCAGGACGAGGAAACCTTTCGAGCTTTCATGAAGGAGGCTGATCAGGATCTCGCATGGCAATGCAGTACGGTTTCGGACGCGTTCAAGCGCTATCTCGAAATCGGCGAGACGCCGGCACCTCACTATCCGATGCGTGTGGCCGTGCTTCTCAGCAAGGCCAAGGACCTCGACCGAGAGAAGCAGTTTTTGGCGGCGTGGTGCATGCATTTTCCATCCGGGAACGGCGTGAAATATGCTGCACTCATTGAAAGAGCGAAGAAGGTAGGCGCAATTCCCGCCTGACAGTGGAACCGGAAGGCTTCGGTTCAGACCGGAACAAAGATCGGTATTCCGATCCAACCTCAGTTTTGTGGTCGCCATGCCCACCCCTCGCGAAACCATCCTAACCGCTCTGCACGCGCGGCTCTCGGCGCTGCCCGCCACGGCTCTGCGGGGCGACGTGCTGCCAGAGCGCGTGCCGGCCGAGGGACTGCTGATCCTGCGCGATGGTGAGCCGGGGGAGCCGGAGGTCACGCTGTCGCCGCTGGCCTATCATTACCAGCACCGCGCCGAGATCGAGGCGGTCGTGCAGGGTTCCGATCGTGACGCCGCCTTCGACACGCTGACCGCCAGCATTGGCACGGCACTCGCCGCCGACCGCACGCTGGGCGGGCTCTGCGACTGGGTCGAGGCGGAAGCGCCGCGGCCCGTGGACCTCCCGGTCGAAGGCGCGGCGAGTTTGAAGGCCGCCGTGGTCCCGGTCGTGCTGCACTATTCCACGGCCGATCCGCTGGCCTGACCCCGACAACCCGAGGAGAACACCATGGCACGAGCCCAGGGGGCGCGGGCGCAGATGGCGCTTGCGTTCGAGACGACCTATGGAACGCCGCCCGCGAGCGGCTTCACCCGCATGCCCTTCGCCAGCACCTCGCTCGGCGCGGAGCAGCCGCTGCTGAACTCGGAGCTTCTGGGCTACGGCCGCGATCCGCTGGCGCCGATCAAGGACGCGGTGACAGCGGACGGCGATGTCGTGGTGCCGCTCGACGCCGAGGCCTTCGGCTTCTGGCTGAAGGCGGCCCTCGGGACACCCACGACCACGGGTGTAGAGGCCCCGTACAGCCACGAGTTCCAGTCGGGGTCCTGGACTCTGCCCAGCATGTCGATCGAGACCGGCATGCCGGAGGTGCCGCGCTACGCGATGTATTCCGGCTGCGTCCTCGACCAGATCACCTGGCAGATGCAG
>QKPN01000038.1 GCA_003258405.1 Rhodobacteraceae bacterium DSL-40
TGTCCGGTCGAAACAGGGGCCAGTTCATTGCCCCACTCGCACCATCATAGTGCTCGCCTCATGGAAAGTGACAAAATCGAAGGGTTCCGAACCGTCTTCAGGCAAAACAAAGAACAACATTGAGCCGAGCGCCTTTGGATCGATACTCAGTTCAGGGAAGGCTAGTCGACACAGGCTGTTGACGTGATGATGGACGAACCAATCGCGCCCCTCTCCAAGTCGGTATTGTTTCCGATTTTCCTCATCATAGTGAGTTATAAAGACATCTTTATAGAGGCTCTTGAAGTGCAACAACGAAAGCCAGCAATAGAGCTTTTCATGGAATTCATAGTCTCGAAAATCATCCTTCAGCCGCCTTGGCCACTCAAGCAGCCTGTCACGAATAGGCTTTTCAATCTGCTGACCAAGGAACGCATTACAGGTGGGGCAGCAGGGCACGGTATGCCTTCGATAAGCCAATTGAGTTTGATCACCAATGGTAACAGACTGGTCGAATAAGTCGTATTGCTTAAGAATCCACCTTGGAATTACATTCTCACGGGTCGCTCCAACTGCGTCCATGTCGCGAAGGCAGAGAAAGCAACTTTCTCTCGTCTCCATCGCCTCAATGAAGTCGTCAATGGACAGAAAGAGTGGCCGCTCGTCTGGTAATCGAATAGTTTCCATCTCTTAGTCACCGACTTCCGCACCTGGCATTTTCGTCAAAAGGATGCTCACATCTAGTAACACGATCAAGCGCAAACCTGGCAGCGAGGTCAGCCAGACTGCGGTTCTGCCGCGGCAGCCAAGCTCCCAGCACTTAAGCAGTGTGAATGATTTGATCTTGCAGGAGCTCCCTGATGCGAAGCCTGCAAGACCCGCCGGTCGCCTCGATCAGGTCCCGCCAATCCTCATGATCCTTGAAGATATCTCTCATCCGGCTAGACGACTTGAACTCCAAGTCGGCAAACATCACCTCAGTGCTGACGCTTTCCATGCCATCTTCCCATGCATTGAAAAGGTACTCGACGATCTGGCGCCGCTTGTCGCCGCTGAACTTGAACTCCCTCTCGCCCAGCCAGACATGGCGGAACCCTGCCGCGTGACGCACGGGATCGGCCGCTCGGGAAGCCGCGCCGGTCTTCAACTGCGCCGCGAGGTAGGTGGGTTCAATGATGAGCCGCGCGCTGTGGTCCACCAAGTCATCCAGCGCGATGATCTGGTGCCTTGACAGCTCGGCTTCGGCGAGACCGTGGATCGCCGAAGTTGTCACCACGACCCTGAAATCCACAGGAGGACGGCCACGGAGATAAGCGACGACCTGCCGCCAGACATCCCGATTGGTCAGCCTCCGCGCGAACCAGACCGGGACCCGACCTCCGCGACTAGGCAATCGGACATCGCCCAATTCCCACAAGATGCGTGAAATGCGTTCAGCCGGCCGAGCCTTGACCGGTAGATCAAGCCGAGCCGCAACCCGCTGAAGAAAGGCCAGAGAGTCGATCCGATAGACTTGGAGGCGGTTCTCTTCGACGGTTACCCATCCCGCCGCAGGACTGAAGTAACCGTAGGCTTGATGCTCGGGCAACCATTCGAGGCGCACAGGTTCATCGTCGTGGTCGGTCAGCGATGTGGCGGCCGGAACGGGCCCATCCGGCACCAGGAGACCAGCGCCGATCAGAGGCACGGCGCTGGCGGCATGATAGTCGCTCAGGACGGCGCCGGCGATCCGCGCCTCCTCTGTCTCGACGATGCTGACGAAAAGCCTCGCGGCTCGCTCATCAATCTTCGACAACGACCGGGTCATCGACCAGAATTCCCCAGCGGCGCAGGTACTTCTCCCCGATCACCTGCTCTTCCTCGGTCTGATCCTTGAGGTTGCAGCCGTGCGGCATGGTGATCGTCAGCGGCAGCGTGCGGCCGCGACGAGCCCCCGGTTTCCGATGGAACTTGATCGCCAGCTTCGCCTGCGTTGCCACCCAGCCGCCAGTGAGCGGATTGCCGGGGCCAAGCCGAGCCTCCGCCATCGTCCAGATGTTGCGGTCAGCCTTGCTGAGGCATTCCAGAGTAACGCGTTCCCCGACGGCGTCGATTGGCATCAGTCTCAGCTGGCGAATCTCGACCCGCTCGATCCCGTCCTCGACATCGGTCGGGAAGGAATGCGGCGCCAAGAGCACCACGAGATCGTAGTGCCGCATCGGCACCTTCTCGTCCCTGAACTCCACGCCGAGAAGGTCCCGCGCCAGAAACTGCGCCATCTCGGACCGGCTTTCGCGATCGCTGGCGACGACCTCGATCACCCCGGTCGCGGGCTCATAGGTCATGGCAGCCTCAAAGACGGGCCGGTAAGGCTGGCGCACCAGCTCTCCATCGTCATCAAAGGCGAAGTGATCGTCCGGCAAGCCCTCCCGGTAGACCGTGATCTGCACGAGCTCGCAGTCGTCGCCGTCGAAGGTGGGCCGAATACGCTCAAAGATGTCGACATGGACGTTCTTCGACGCAAACCTCTTCCGAAGCGCCGCCTTGAATGCATCCAGAGCATGCGCGTCGCGACAGACGTTCAGGTTCGCATCGCAGATGAAGCCATCCCAGCTCCGCCCGCGACGGCGCTCATCGGTGAAGCGAACCTCCTCGGCATGCCGGAACCGGTCACGGTCGTGGAGGAAAAGCCACAGCGACCGGGCGTGGCCATTCTCGAGTTCGTCGAGAACTTCCCGATCGTCGATGACGCTATAGAGCGCCGTCTGGCCGGCATCGTCGGCCATTGCGCTGACACGCTCGCCATCGTTGATGATGCGGCCCCGAGCTTCGTCGTCCATTTCGTCGACGGCCTGAAGCAAGGGCTTCACGACCTCCGGTTCGGACGCGTCCCAATCCACCGGCGTCGGCAACACGATCCCGGTCTTTGTGAAATAGTCCCGCAACCAGGCAGGAGGGGTGTTGCGGATGAAGTTCGTCACCGACGCCATGCCCTACACCTCCTCAGCCCTTGATGTTGCGGGGATCGTTGCCGTGCGAGTCCGACTGCGCGATCCGCCCATCACGGTTGTGGATCTTCAGCTCGGTCTCGGCATTGCGGCTGATTTCGCGCGCGCGCTGAACCGCCTCCTGCTTGGTGTCGAAGTGCCCGCTGGAACGCGACGCTCCGCCACGACGGACATCCCATCCACCATCCGCGTTCGGCACGACGTGATGCGTGCCCGGTTTCTTGCCTTCAGCCATTCTGGCCTCCTTGTCTGGTTTCCGCGTGAATCAAAGTTCGGACTAACGAACCTGCGCGGAAGATAGGGATTGCGCGTATGGCGTGTCAAGGACTAGATGTATTGCAAAAACGAACCACCGATGGAGAGGAGTTCACCGTGCCAACACCGCTGGGGGAGCGCGTTCGCGAGCTGCGACGAAAGCGCGGCCTCACCCTGGAGGGACTCGCCGAGCGGGTCGGATCCAGCAAGAGCTACATGTGGGAGATAGAGAACAAGGAGGTCGCGCGACCCTCGGCCGAAAAACTGGCCCTGATCGCTACCGCGCTCGGCACCACCGTCGAGTTCCTGCTGGTTGGCGATGGAGAACAGGAGGAGGAGAATGCTGAAGACGTTGCCTTCTTCCGAAAATACAAAAAGCTCGACGCTCCAGTGAAAGAGCGCCTGCGCAAGATGCTGGATATACTGGACGACGACTGATGACGGACGGAATGCGCAAATCTCCGCAGGAGGAGGCTAATCGGCTCTCAAACCTCCTTCGCCTGGCTCTCGGAGAGGACCGTTTTCCTGTCGACGTCGAAGCTCTTGCCCGCGAGGTGTCGCGGAACAACGAGGACCCAATCGGCAAGATCGTCGGTGGGGAGCTACCGGGCTTCGAGGGGATGCTCCGGCCGCATCGAAGGCGCCCGGAATGGCACATCGTTTACAACGACGACCCGCGCTATCGCGGCCGTGTTCGGTTCACCATCGCCCATGAATTCGGCCACTATCAGCTGCATCGGCCGCCCCTGACCGGCGAGGACTATGTGAGCGGCACCCTCGAGCGCGATTGCGACTTCCAATGTAAGCCGCTGCGACCCAGCGCATGGCAGGATGCAGAAAGGCAGCGCGAGGAGGAGGCCGACACGTTCGCATCCTTCCTTCTGATGCCGCTCGATGACTACCGCGAACAGGTGGACGGCGAGGAGATGACCGTCGACCTCCTGAATCACGTCACAGACCGCTACGGCGTCTCGCTCACGGCCGCCTGTCGGAAGTGGATCGACTTCACGGACAAACGGGCAGCCATGGTCGTCGCGCGCGACGGCTACGCGAACTGGGGTCGTGCGAGCAGAGCCGCCCTCAAGACTGGGATTTTCGTTCGATCGGGGATGCCGATTCCTGACAACGCGCTGGCTACCATCGGCGCCGACGAAAGGGGGTTCGTTTCGAGCAGTCCCGTTTCGCAGCCGGCAGGAGTATGGAGATTCAGCCGAGGATCCGAGCCCGTGCGAGAGTTGGCCATGGTATCCGAGTTCCTCGATCTGTCCTTAACTATCCTGCAGTTCGACGACGCCGTCGATGTCAGAGAGATCGATGATGAAGAACCTTGGGACTCGTGTGACCAATTTCAGTCTAGTCGCGGATCCTGAGATCAATGTTCATATCTCCCTAAAACCTCAGTTGCCTAATCCGGCATCGGTTCCGTGAAATCCAAGATATTGCGATCTGTGAATGACAAAAGAGCACGAATTTAAGACATGGCTTGAACAAGGCGGAGCTCAGACAGAAGCGGGCCGCAATTCGCGGGCTTACGCGATCCGAACCATTGAGCGGAACCTTTCGGCGCTTGGAATGCCGCACCGGGATCTCGACGAGGCATGGGAAGCCGACAGGTTCGAGGCGCTGCGCGAGCGTCTGCGCAAAATTCGGGAGGATGCCCGGACCGGCGGTCAGGACTATCGGATCTTGATGCCGGACTCCGACAATCCGCACAACAGGCTCTCAAATTGGGGTAGCTGGTTGGGGCAGTACGGGCGGTTCCTGGCGGGTGACCCTCCGGGAGCAGCCAAGGACGCTGATCGGATACGGCAATACGTACTCGAGCACTACATCGAGCCCTCGCGTGAGGAAGGTCACGACCAAGTCGACGTGCTCGTCCGCGACGTGAACGAAGCACTTGGGCTCAAAGAGGCCTGGCCGAATATCTGCCAAGCTCTGGCCGGACGTATGTTCCAGGACATGGCGCAGATCCCAGAGCCTGAACGGATCGGGGCCGACCAAAGCTCAGCCACGGTGTTCCGCTTCAAGCTTGATGAAACTGTTCAGTCCAATGACAGCCGCCCCTTCGTCCTTTTCGATGCGACGGGTGCCCCGTTTCAGCCGGTCAGGAACTACAACCGCAGCAGCGGCGTATCGGCATTTCGGATCAAGCCGCGAGGCGCCGGGAACAAAGCGGATGAGGCTATTGAGGCCGAAAACATCGTCGATGTCGCACGGGCGATGCTCGTCGACGGCCTCGCGTCACGGGTCAAGGCGATCGCCGGTGGACCCGTCAATTACCTGACCTACGGAGGCGACAAGCTTGTTCGCTACGAGCTCTCTCCGGAGATTGCTCAGGCAATCGGTGTTCCCCCACGTGGCGGCGTGAATGGAACGAGCAGCGCTGACGACGATCGCGCGACTGACGCCAAGATCCAGAAGGGATTCGCCCCCATGAACCTCATTCTCTACGGGCCGCCCGGCACCGGCAAAACCTTTAATACCGCGGCCGAGGCGGTGCGGCTGTGTGGCGAGCCCGTCCCGGCGGATCGGGCCGAGCTCATGGCAGTGTACCAAAGGCTGTTGGCGGACGGGCGCGTAGAATTCGTCACCTTCCACCAGTCGATGAGCTACGAGGAGTTCGTCGAGGGACTGCGTCCCGACACACAGGGAGTAGAGGGTCAGGAGCTTGACGCGGACGAACTGGATGCAGTGGGTTTTCGCCTCAAGATCGAGGATGGCATCTTCAAGCGGATCTGCGAACGGGCTCGATTGGATCCCGGCGAGGGTTCGGGCGATCGCCGGCTCGATCGAACGCGTCCAATCTTCAAAGTTGCCCTCGGAAGACGCTTCCAGGAAGAGGAGCAAATCAAGCGCGCTCTTGATGCAAACGAAATCCGCCACGGCTGGAGTGGGAAGATCGATTGGTCGGATGAGCGATTTGAAGACTGGGCTGAAATCAAGACCGAGCTGGAACGCCGGACCGGCAAGGAGATCAGCGGCCATGCTGGCGAGCTCGTCTGCACCTTCTCATTTCGGTCCGATATGCAGGTGGGTGACTATGTCGTAGTTTCTGATGGTCGTGACAGAATGCGTGCCTTCGGCACGATCGCGAGCGACTACTTCTTCGAGGCTGATGCTGAACACCATCCCCACCGCCGGAGAGTCGAATGGCTTTGGCGCGATGACCAAGGAACGGAGCGTGCGAGATTTTATCCGAATGGTTTCCGGCAACATACCGTCTACAAATTGAACGGCGCTCTGGTCGAATGGGACGGCTTGGAGCAAGTCGTTTTCGGCGTGGACAGGTCGATCCCTGCGGAAGGCGCTAGGCCCCATGTCCTCATCATCGACGAGATCAACCGGGCGAACATCTCCAAAGTCTTCGGTGAGCTCATTACGCTCCTCGAGCCCGACAAGAGGCTTCGTGCTGAAAACGAAATCCGGCTTACGCTGGCCTATTCGAAGCGGCTATTCGGCGTGCCGGCAAACCTTCATGTAATCGGGACCATGAACACCGCGGACCGATCCATTGCGCTTCTCGACACCGCGCTCAGGCGTCGCTTCATTTTCCGGGAGATGATGCCGGATGTATCCCGCCTCGCAGATGCCGCTCAGAAATGCGGGGTCGATCTGCCGCGACTTCTCGCCACGATCAATGAGCGGATTGAGTATCTCTACGACCGCGAACACCAGATCGGACACGCCTACTTCACTGCGTGCAGTTCGCGAGCAGATGTCGACGAGGTCATGCGCCACAAGGTCATCCCGCTCCTCGCGGAATACTTCTTCGAAGACTGGGCAAAGATCGCAGCGGTGCTCGGCGACCTGGAACCGGGTGAGGGTTCGATCACCGGTGGCTTTCTCAAGCGTGCGATCCTGAAACCGCCTCCGGGCCTCGAGGACGGCGATTCTGTCGCCCGGTTTCGCTGGCAGGTTCGATCCGTAGATGAGGGCTTCGACTACACCAAGTTGGTCGGGAAATGATCCGCCGCACGATCCGCGAGTGGGAGCGCATCGCCTACGGGCCCGGCGACACCGAGATCGCGGAGACGCAAGCAGACCGGCTTGCCGCGGTTGCGAGGGCATCGACCTTCTCCGGGCGCGGGGGTGAGGGTGTTCTGGAACACGGGCGAAAGGGGCTCCGCGCACGTGGCGTCGTCGGCGTCATAGCTACCCCCGGCTGCCAACTGGAGATTCTCCCAAAGATCGAGGGGGGCGGCGAGAGCGGGGTGACGGATGCCGTACTCAGGCAGCGCCTCATCCACATGCTTGCGGTAGCCTACGATCTGCCAATTGAAGCGGGCGCAATGACGCAGCTCGGCTGGCAGCGCGAGACCGTGCTCGAACTTCTGATCCGTCTGTTCTGTGCGAAGCTGACCGACGCGGTTCGGCAGGGGATGCCACGCCACTACCTCGAACACGAAGATGACCTGCCTGCGCTTCGAGGACGCCTGGACGTTACACGGCAGTTCTCGACGCTCGCGGTCTCACCACAAAAGCTGGCGTGCCGTTTCGATGCTCTGTCGCCGGACATAGCGCTGAACCAGGTGATGCGGGCGGCAGTCAGCAAGCTGTCGCGCTTTTCCGGTGCACCGGATAACCAGCGCGCGCTGCGCGAACTAAGCTTCGTGTACGCCGACGTAGCCGACGTCCGTCCGAACGCCCTCCGCTGGGACCGGATCGTCCTGGACCGCACCAATCGTCGTTGGCGGGATCTCCTGTCTCTCTCGCGCCTCTTTCTATCGGACCGGCACCAGCAGACGAGCGCGGGGACCATAGACGGTCACGCGCTACTCTTCGAGATGAACGTCTTGTTCGAAGCATACATCGAACGGACCCTGTCGCGTGCTCTGGCCGGCACGGGCTTCCGTGTGTCGTCGCAAGGCGGCCATCGGAATTGTCTCTACGAGGGCGAGACCGGCCGCTTCCGCACAAGGCCGGACCTCATCGTCCGGCAGGGCGAGAGGATCGTGCTGATCATCGACACGAAGTGGAAGCGCATGACGCCACGGATCGACGATCCAAAGCAGGGGGTCAGCCAGACGGACGTGTACCAGCTGATGGCATATGGCAGGCTCTACGACTGCCCGAACGTCGTACTGCTGTACCCCCATCATGGAGAGCTGCCGCCAGATCCGATCCGCCGGCAGTACTCGATCGCGGCAAGGGGGGCGGACGAGACACTTATCGTCGCCACTCAAGACCTCGCCGGCCAACAGCGAGACCATAGGGATGCACTTCGTCAGCTGGTCATGGACTGCTTGGCAAACGAAAGTGGGCAGGAAGCACCCGATCATCACAGCAGCATGCTTTACGAAGCGATATGAAGGACTTCGGTCCCTCTTGCTTCCACAGTGCTTCCACGGGTGGCGGAAACGCGAACGCCGCCCCGGAGGGCGGCGCGTAAGCGTTTGGAAACGCGGGTATTTTGGTTGCGGGGGCAGGATTTGAA
>QKPN01000039.1 GCA_003258405.1 Rhodobacteraceae bacterium DSL-40
TGCGGGCTATCCGTGCCAGCCGTTCTCCGTCGCGGGCAAGCGCAGGGGCGCGAACGACCCCCGGCACCTCTGGCCCCATGTCGCCCGGATCATTGGAGAGGTCGAGCCGCCCTTCGTGTTCCTCGAGAACGTCGCCCATCATCTCCGCCTCGGCTTTCCCGAAGTCGCCGGAGGACTGGTCGCCATGGGCTACCGCCTTGCGGCGGGCCTCTTCACGGCGGCGGAAATCGGCGCGCCCCATCGGCGCGAGCGGCTCTTCATCCTCGCCCACCGCGAGCGCGACCACCTGGCCGACCCCGCGCGCCTGCTCGGGGACGCGGTCGAGCGGCGGCAACCGGACGGAGATGATGCGTCTCTGGCCGACGCCGCTGGCCGGCGACAGCAAGGGGACGCGGAACCTGACGAGCAATCGCAGCGAGACGGCGCGCCCGCGCAACGACGGGACGACGCTCTGCGATGCGACGCGGCTCTGGATGACGCCCACGGCGCGGGATCACAAGGACGGGGCGACGAGCCTGGCGAACACGCCGGTGAACGGGCTGCTTGGCCGCCAGGTCCTGGTGACGCCGACGGCTGGCGGCAGTTCCTGCGCCACGCCCCGGACCTTGAACCCAGCATTCGTCGAGGCGCTGATGGGCTGGCCTGCCGGGTGGACCGGCTTCGGCTCTGTGGCAACGGAGTGGTCCCGCTGGTTGCGGCGCATGCGCTCCGAACTCTCGCAGCTCAACTGCTGGCCGATGGATGAGGGCGCGCGATGAAGCAGAGCCGTGCCATGTCGCTGGTTGAGGCCATCGCCAACGTGGCGGTGGGTTACGGCGTCGCCGTCGTGACGCAGATCCTGATCTTCCCGGTGTTCGGGCTGCACACGACGCTCGCGCAGAACCTCAAGATGGGGGCGGTGTTCACGGTGGTGAGCATCGCGCGGTCCTTCGCCCTGCGGCGGATCTTCGAGGCGATCCGGGTGCGTCAGTGCTGTAGGCCTTGACGACGAAACATCTGCCACACTGGTGGAAACGCTTTCCTCTGTGTGCCGAAGTTGCTTGATTGCGAGCTCTCTGAAGAGGATGGAGGATCCATCAGTTCTGGCAACATGGAGCACAGGTTCGTGACGAAAGACCGATCATCACCTGCCGCCGTTCTGATGGCCAATCAGCTCTCGAAGCGTAATGAGGTCAGAACACGCTGGAAGAAGGATGCGAAGGATCTGCTTGTCGCGCACGAATTCGCGTTGAGCGCAATCTATCGTGCCATCGATCGGTTCTCAGGGAGGAAGTTCGATCCACGCGGTCCCTCAGTCGAAGGCAGAATGAGTCTGACGGCACAGTTTCTCCAAGGCGTTGAGCCATGTGAGGTGGCGATATCCGAGGGCCTGTACTCACAGGCCGCGGCGCTGCTGAAGCAAGAGATTGAAACCATAGAGGCCATGCACGAATTTGTGCAGGGGACGCGCCGCGAAGGGAGAACGCCGAGGATTGGCGGGCGCCTCGCTGGGTGGGGGCCGATCTACGGCGATATGAATGCCATTGCTCATGTTTCCCGACGCGACATTACGCTGCAATTGGTTCATGTAGAACTGGGCGATCTGGCGGCACCCAGCCTAGTGCCGGTCTACAATTACGAGCTGGCGAAACTGATGTACGGCCTTCATGTCTTCATGATTTTCGACATTGCCCGCCTCAACCACGATCTGTTCCAAGAACTCTACGGCGAAGGCTTGGATGAAGAGGAGTTGCGTTGGCTCTTCGCCGCAACGCGCATACTGAAGGACGCTGGCGCGGTGATACCGGTCGAGACACCCACTTCAAGTTGACCGGGTGCCGCCATCCCATTCGGGACGGCGGCATCGGGGCCGTCGTGTAGTGCAGCGTCAGTCGTCGGCGATCCCGTAAACCCTGCCGCGCCCCTCGATCTTCTCGGAGGTGATGGTCAGGCCCAGCTTCTTCTTGAGCGCGCCGGACATAGCGCCTCTCACTGTGTGAGCTTGCCACCCCGTGGCTTCGACGATCTCATCGATGGTCGCGCCGCCCTCGGCGCGGAGCATCTCGATCAGTGTTTCCTGCTTGGTGCCCTTCCGGCGCTGGATCGGGGCGGTCGGCGTTTCCGCCGGCGGCGCCTCGTCCTGCTCGTCCGTGATCCCGAGGGTGCTGTAGGCGAGCGGGGTGACACGCAGCGTGATCGGGCCGCGCTCCTCGTCGTGCCGCCAGACCGTGTTGAGGTCCGTGGCGGCGATTTCCTCGATCAGGCCCTGCTTCAGGAGGCTCTTGCAGACGTTGCCGACGGCGCCGCCCTTGAGGCTGGCGGTGACGGGAAAGACCGTTCCATCCTCGCGCGCGCAGGCGGTGGACAGGATGACGGCTTGGGCGTCGGAAAGCTGGATCTGGGTCATGGGGTCGTCTCCGTATTCGGGCCCGCGACATGCGGCGCCTTCTACGACCCCGAGCCGCGCAGTGCGCGCGGCGGGAGTTCCGGCAGTGCCGGAGATCAGCGGGCGTGTTCGCCCTCGCCGAAGGCGCTGTCGGTGATGCGCTTCAGGAGGCTCGCGTAGTGTTCGAGGATGCCGACATGGCCCCAGTTCACGTCGTCGGGGTGAGCGTTGAAGTGGTCGTCGCTGAGCGCCTGCAGGCGGGCGAGCATCTCGTCGATCTCGGCCTTCTTGCCGATGAAGGCCGCGAGCGCGGCTTCCTTGTTGCGCCGGGCCTTCTCGGCGCGGAGTTCGTGGCGCGGGGTGGTGATCGGGTTCAGGCGGGTGGTCATCGTGGTGGCTCCTTGGGTCGAGTTGCATCGTCTCCGTGGGATCACGTTCCCTCTGTCTGCGGGGCTTATCAACTCGATAAGCGCCTGACTTTGAATGATAATCGAGGCTGGCGATGCAGGGCATGAGCGAGCGCCAGTACGCCGCCCATGTCGGGCTGTCGCGCGGCGCGATCCAGAAGGCGAAGGCCGCCGGTCGGCTCGTCCTGCACGAGGATGGCAGCATCGACGCCGCAGCCTCGGACCGGCTGCGGGCGGATGCGACCGATCCGTCGAAGACCAGGAAGGCGCCGAAGGAGACGAAGCTGAAGCCGGTGTCCGAGGCGGCGGTCTCGGCGGTCGGCGACACGCTGCGGGAACAGGGCATGGCCGCGCCGGTCACAGGGGGCGGGACGACCTTCCTGCAGGCGAAGACGGCGCATGAGGTGCTGAAGGCGCAGGAGCGGCGCATCCGGCTCGCCAAGCTGAAGGGCGAACTGGTTGATCGCGACCGCGCCACGGCGCTGGTCTTCCGGCTCGCGCGCGAGGAACGCGATGCCTGGGTGAACTGGCCGGCGCGGGTGGCTGCGCTGATGGCGGCGGAGTTGGGAACGGAGACGGCGGCCATGCAGAAGGTTCTGGAGGCCCATGTCCGCGCCCATCTCGAGCAACTCGCCCAGCCCCGGATCGCCCTCTGACGAGGTCACTGCGTTCGACGGGGCGCAGGCGCTGCTCCAAGCCTGGGGCCGCGGGCTCACGCCCGATCCCTGGCTGACCGTCTCGGAATGGTCGGACAGGCATCGCTGGCTGAGTTCGCGCGCGAGCGCCGAGCCCGGTCGATACCGCACCGAGCGCACGCCCTACATGCGCGCGATCATGGACGCGCTCTCGCCCGGCGATCCGACCCAGCGGGTGGTGTTCATGAAGGCCGCGCAGGTCGGCGCGACGGAGGCCGGCAACAACTGGATCGGCTTCGTGATCCACCACGCGCCGGGGCCGATGCTCGCAGTCCAGCCGACGGTGGAACTGGCCAAGCGGAACTCGCGCCAGCGGATCGACCCGCTGATCGAGGAAAGCCCGGCGCTGAAGGAACGCGTCCGCCCGGCGCGGGCGCGCGACAGCGGCAACACGCAGCTTTCGAAGGACTTCCCGGGCGGCGTGCTGGTGATGACCGGCGCGAACTCGGCGGTGGGGCTGCGCTCGATGCCCGCGCGCTACGTCTTCCTCGACGAGGTCGACGCCTATCCGGCCTCGGCCGACGAGGAAGGCGACCCGGTCGGGCTCGCCGAGGCGCGCTCGCTGACCTTCGCGCACCGGCGGAAGGTGTTCCTGGTCTCGACGCCGACGATCCGCGGCGTCAGCCGGATCGAACGGGAATACGAGGCGAGCGACCAGCGGCGGTTCTTCGTGCCGTGCCCGCATTGCGGCGCGACTCAGTGGCTGCGGTTCGAGCGGCTGCGCTGGGAGAAGGGCAAACCGGAGACGGCGGCGTATCACTGCGATGCCTGCGACAAGCCGATCGATGAGCACCACAAGCCGGCGATGCTGGCCGCGGGCGAATGGCGGGCCACCGCAGAGGCCCGCGATGCGCGGACGGTGGGGTTTCATCTCTCGGCGCTCTATTCGCCGCCGGGATGGAAGAGCTGGGCCGATATCGCGCGGGACAAGGAGACGGCGGCGGGCTCGGACGAGGCCGAGAGGGTGTTCCGCAACACGGTGCTCGGCGAGACCTGGATCGAGACCGGCGACGCGCCGGACTGGCAGCGCATCGCCGAGCGGCGGGAGGACTGGCCGGCGGGCACCGTTCCCGCGGGCGGGCTGTTCCTGACCGCCGGGGCGGACGTGCAGAAAGACCGGATCGAGGTCGATGTCTGGGCTTGGGGCCGTGGCCTCGAAAGCTGGCTCATCGATCATGTCGTGATCGAGGGCGGCCCGGCGCAGCCCGATGCCTGGGAGGCTCTGACCGATCTGCTCGGCCGCAACTGGCGGCATGCCGGCGGTGCGGAGCTTGGTCTTGCACGGCTCGCCATCGACACGGGCTATGAGACGGCCGCGGTCTATGGCTGGGCGCGCTCGGTCGGCTTTGCGCAGGTCGCGCCGGTCAAGGGGCTCGAAGGGTTCAACCGGGCGAGCCCGGTGTCGGGGCCGACCTTCGTGGATGCGACCGCGGGCGGGAAGCGGCTGCGCCGGGGTGCGCGGCTCTGGACCGTGGCGACTTCGACCTTCAAGGCCGAGACCTACCGCTTCCTGCGGCTTGCCCGGCCGACGGCCGAGGAGCTGGCGGATGGTGCGGCGTTCCCGCCGGGCACGGTGCATCTGCCCGGTTGGGCCGACACGGAGTGGATCCGGCAATTAACGGCCGAGCAGCTGGTGACGGTGCGCAACCGGCGCGGCTTCGCGAAGCTCGAATGGCAGAAGATCCGCGAGCGAAACGAGTCGCTGGACTGCCGGGTCTATGCCCGCGCCGCCGCCTGGATCGCCGGTGCGGATCGCTGGCCCGAGGCGACATGGGCCGATCTCGAAGCACAACTCGGCGTGCCGAGCGGGACGGACAGCCCCGCCGGCCTGATCGGGCGACCCGACGCGGGTCCGCAGGGAAAGCGCCGCTCCGACTGGCTCGGGCGGCGGGAAGGATGGTTCTGATGGCGGACTGGACGGAAGCGGAGCTCGCGGCGCTGCGGCGCGCTTATGCGAGCGGCACCACGCGGGTGAGCTACGACGGCAAGACCGTGGATTACGGTTCGGCCGAGGATCTGCTCGGGCGCATCCGCACCATCGAGCGCCAGATCGCCGGGGCGACGGCGCGGCCCATCGCGGGCTTCGCCGGCTTCTCGCGCGGGGACCGCTGATGGTCTCCTGGCTCGACAGGGCCATCGCGAGCGTCGCCCCGCGCACGGCCACGCGCCGCGTTCTGGCGCGACAGGCTTTCGAAGGGCTCGCGCGTTCCTACGAGGGTGCGGCCCGCGGCCGGCGCACGGATGGCTGGCACGCGCCCGGATCCTCGGCCGATGCCGAGATCGGCCGGGCCGGCGCGTTGCTGCGTGACCGCATGCGAGACCTGGTGCGCAACAACCCGCACGCAGCCAAGGCGGTCTCGGTGCTCGTCAACAACATCGTCGGCGCCGGGATCATGCCGCGTGCGGCGAGCGGGGATGCCGCGCTCGACCGCGAGGTGGACCGGCTCTTCGAGATCTGGGCGCGGGATTGCGATGCCGACAGCCAGCTCGACTTCTACGGCTTGCAGACGCTCGCCTGCCGAGAGATGGTCGAGGCCGGCGAAGTGCTGGTGCGTCGCCGGCCGCGGCGCCCTGGCGACGGCGTGATGCCGCCCGTGCAGTTGCAGCTGCTCGAGGCTGACTTCCTCGACGCGACCCGCAACGGCGCGCTCGGCGCGAGCCAGGCGGTGCAGGGCATCGAGTTCGACGCGCTCGGGCGGCGCCGGGCCTACTGGCTCTTCGGCGCGCATCCGGGCGACGCGACGCTCAGCCTGACGGGCGGGCTCACCAGCCGTGCGGTGCCGGCCAGCGAGATCGCCCATGTCTACGAGAAGCAGCGCACGCAGGCGCGCGGGGTGCCCTGGGGCGCGCCGGTGATCCGGGCGCTGCGCGATCTCGACGACTACGAGGTGGCTGAGATCGTCCGCAAGAAGACGGAGGCCTGCGTCACCGCCATCGTCTTCGGCGACGAGGAAGCCCAGCAGGGCATCGCGCCCGCAGTCGTCGACGCGGATGGCAACCGCGTCGAGCAGTTCGAGCCGGGGCTGATCGCCTATGCCCGTGGCGGCAAGGACATCCGCTTCAACCAGCCCGCGGCCACGGGCGGCTACGGCGAGTACAAGCGCGCGAGCCTGCACACGATCTCGGCCGGCTTCCGCGTGCCCTACGAGCTGCTGACCGGGGATCTCAGCCAGGTGAACTATTCGTCGATCCGCGCCGGGCTCGTGGAGTTCCGCCGGATGATCGACGCGGTCCAGTGGCAGCTCTTCATTCCGATGTTCTGCGCACCTGTCTGGCGCTGGTTCACGGAAGCCGCGTGGGCGGCGGGGCGCATCCCCACGCCCGAGGTGCCGGTGGAGTGGTCGCCGCCGAAGTTCGAGGCGGTCGATCCGCAGAAGGACGCGATGGCGGACCTGCTCGCGATCCGCTCGGGCACGATGACGCTGGCCGAGGCCATCGCCCGGCAGGGCCGCAACCCCGACGCGGTGCTGGCCGAGATCGCGACCACGAACGCCAAGCTCGACGAACTGGGCCTCGTGCTCGACAGCGACCCGCGCCGGGTCACCAAGACCGGCAGCGCGCAATCCAATGCGCCGGCCGACCCCGCGACCGATCCGGACGATCCGGAAACTGACGCGGCCTGACGAGGATCCACACATGGAGCAGACGATCGAACTGCCGGCCTTCCGCCGGTCGGCGGAGCTTGCGCCGAACAGCATCGACCCCGAGACCCGCAGCGTCGAGGTGATCTGGTCGACCGGCGCCCGAGTGCGCCGCGCCACGCTCTTCGGCGAGCCGCATGACGAGGAGCTCAGCATGGCCCCCGAGCATGTGCGGCTCGAGCGGCTGAACGCGGGCGCGCCCTTCCTGAAGGTGCACGAGGCGCATGATCTCGACGCGGTGATCGGCTCGGTCGTCCCGGGCTCGGCGCGGATCGAGAACGGACAGGGCATCGCCCGCATCCGGCTCTCCGAGCGCGACGCCGTCGGCGACATCTGGCGCGACATCGAGGCCGGGCACATCCGCGCGGTCTCCATCGGCTACCAGGTCCACCGCTTCGAGATCTCGAAACCCGACGGCCAGCGCGAGCTCTGGCGGGCGGTGGACTGGACCCCGTTCGAGATCTCCGCCGTGCCGGTCGGCGCCGATCCCGCCGCTGGCTTCCGCACCAAGGGCGAACATCACGACTGCGTCCTCCACCGCCGGGACGCCCCCACAGAGCAAGGAGCATCCCCGATGACCGACAGGACCGAGACCCCGGCCGCGACGGCCGAGCAGAGCAACACCACGGCAGCGCCCGAGGAGACCCAGATGACCGACGACAAGACCGGCGCTGCCGACACGCAGACCCGCGCCGCCGAGACCAAGTCCAAGGCGATGAAGCCCGCGCCCGACCCGGCGCCGGAGGACCGCAACCGCAGCGTCGACACCGACGCGCTGGTCAGCGAGGCCCGCGCGCAGGAGCGCGAGCGCGTCTCTACGATCCACGGGCTGGCCGACAAGCTGCAGCTCGAGCGCGGCTTCGCCGACGACCTGATCAAGCGCGGCGTCTCCATCGACGAGGCGCGCCGGCTGATCCTCGACCAGGTCGCGGCGAAGGCGGACGAGACCCGGACCTTCCCCCATGTCTCGATCCCGCTCGGCGGGCGCGACGCCACGGTCACGCGGCGCGAGGCCATTTCCAGCGCGCTCCTGCATCGCTACAGCCCGACGCTCTTCCCGCTGGAAGACGCGGCCCGCGAATATCGCGGCATGACGCTGATGGAACTCGCCCGCGAAAGCCTCGAGACGGCGGGCGCCAGCACTCGCGGCCTCTCGCGCGACGAGGTGGCGACGCGG
>QKPN01000004.1 GCA_003258405.1 Rhodobacteraceae bacterium DSL-40
GAGGGAGTCGAGCAGCAGGCTCGTCTCGCTGTTGAGCACGCCCGGGATATCGCGGATCACCCGCAGCACCCGGTCGAAATCGCGCAGGTCCGCGGCACGGATCTCCGCCACCAGATCCCAGGCGCCGTTGGTGGAGTGGAGCGAGGCCACCTCGGGGATGGCGCGGAGCGCGCGAATCACCTGGCGCGACAGGCTGCCCTGAAGCTCGACCATCATCACCGCGCGCACAGCGGCCTCCTCGGCGGTGCGGGTGAGGATGGTGAACTTGCGGATCGTGCCCTCGGCGATCAGGCGTTCGAGCCGGGTGGAGACGGTGGTGCGGCTGAGCTTCAGCCGCTCGGCCAGCGCCGTCACCGGCAGGCGGGCATCCTCGGTGAGCGCGGCGAGGATGCGGCGGTCGGTCTCGGAGAGCTCTGGCATCGCGGATTGCTCATGATGACGGGTCTGGATCGTCATATTGTAGGATCTGTCGCGAAATTTGTCCAATCTGCCGCTTCCTTGTGAACAGCGGCAGCTGTCACATTCCCTGATGGAAGAGTTTTCCCGGAGAGAGCGCCTGTGACACGTGTGAACCATTGCCGGCTTTTGGGCGCCCCCGTTGGGTCGGGCGCCGGGGTGCGCGGGTGCGAGCTGGGCCCGGCGGCGCTGCGGCAGGCAGGGCTGGCGGACGCGCTGCGGGCGCGGGGCTGGCAGGTCACGGATCTGGGCGATGCGCGGCCCGAACCGGGGCCGCTCAGCCATCCGGCAAACCCGGCGCTGCGGTATTTCTCCGAGACCACGGCCTGGATCCGCGGCATCGGGAGGGCTGCACAGACGGCTGGGCGGGATGGCGCGCTGCCGGTGTTTCTGGGGGGCGATCACGCGCTTTCCGCCGCCACGGTGCCGGCGATGGCGCGGCGCGCGCGCGCGGGCGGGCGGCCGCTCTTCGTGCTCTGGCTCGATGCGCATCCCGATTTTCACACGCTGGACAGCTCGACAAGCGGCAATCTGCACGGCACGCCGGTGGCCTATTTCACCGGAGCGGCCGGTTTTACCGGCTTTCCGCCGCTGCGCGATGCGGTCGCGCCCAGGCGGGTCTGCATGATGGGGCTGCGCTCGATCGACGCGGATGAGGCGGCGCGGCTCGCCGGCTCGGGAATCGCGGCGCTTCGCATGGGGGCGCTCCGGCGGGCCGGGGTCACGGCGCCGCTCGAACGCTTTCTCGACCGGGTCGCCGCCGAGGACGGCGATCTGCATGTGAGCCTCGATGCGGATTTCCTCGACCCAAGGCTCGCGCCCGCGGTCGGGACGGCGGTTCCGGGTGGCGCAACGCTGGAAGAGGCGGGCCGCATCGCCGCGCTGCTCGGCGAAAGCGGCCGTGTGACCTCGCTCGATCTCGTCGAACTCAACCCGCGCCTCGCAGCGGCCCGGCGAACCGCGGCGCTGCTCATCGCGCTCGCCGCCGACATCCTGCCGCCCTGCCCCGAGGCGCTGCGGCACACAGGGAGCTGACTGCCATGAACGACATGACCCTTTCCCCTGCATCGGCCGAGGCGCTGGCCCCCTCGGCGCTCGCCATGGTGCCCTTCGTTTCGGTCGGGGACATGATGCGGCTGGTGAACGCCGCAGGGATCGAGACGGTGCTGCGCGATCTCGCCGCCTATATCGAGGCCGATTTCCGGCGCTGGCCGGAGTTCGACAAGACGCCGCGCATCGCCAGCCATTCGCGCGAGGGGGTGATCGAGCTCATGCCGACGGCGGATGCCGAGACCTACGGCTTCAAGTATGTGAACGGGCATCCGGGGAACACCCGCACCGGGCATCAGACGGTGACGGCCTTCGGGATGCTCGCCGCGGTCGCGACCGGCTATCCGCTGCTTCTGAGCGAAATGACGCTGCTGACCGCGCTGCGCACCGCGGCGACCTCGGCGCTCGCCGGGCGGCTGCTTGCGCCCGAGGGGGCGGAGGTGATGGCGCTGATCGGGAATGGCGCGCAGTGCGAGTTTCAGGCGCTGGCTTTCCGCGCGCTCTGCGGCATCGGCACGGTGCGGCTCTTCGACATCGACCCGGCGGCGACGGCAAAGGCAGCGCGGAACCTGCGGGCGCAGGGGTTCGAGGTGGTCTGCTGCCGCAGCGCCGAGGCGGCGGTGGAAGGCGCGCAGGTCCTGACGACCTGCACCGCGGACAAGCAGTATGCGACGATCCTGACCGACAACATGGTCGGCGCTGGCATCCATATCAACGCGATCGGCGGCGACTGTCCGGGCAAGACCGAGCTGCATCCGGACATCCTGCGCCGCGCGGCAATCTTCGTCGAATATCCGCCGCAGACCAGGGTGGAGGGCGAGATCCAGCAGCTGGCGCCGGATCATCCCGTGACGGAGCTCTGGGAGGTCCTCGCCGGCCGGGCGGAGGGGCGATGCGATGCCCGCCAGATCACCCTTTTCGACAGCGTGGGCTTCGCGATCGAGGATTTCTCGGCGCTGCGCTACGTGCTCGACCGGGTGCGGGCGGGTGCGGCGCATCTGCCCCTCGACATGCTCGCGGACCCGGACGATCCGCGCGATCTCTTCGGGATGCTCCGGCGCGCCGGAGCGGCAGGCCCGGCCAGCGCCGTTTCAGGGCGAGACGCCCCCTGACACAGGATTTCGGCGCGGTCAGCCGAGCGGGACGACCCGGATCTCCCCCCCCTGGGCGGAGAGGGCGATCTCGCCGCGCTTGAGGCGCAGCGCATCCTTGCCGAAGACCTCCATCCGCCAGCCCTCGAGCGCGGGGACGTCGGGATCGTCCTCGGAGGCGAGCCGGTCGAGATCGGCGGAGGAGGCGACCAGACGCTGGGCGACGCCCTCGGCATCGGCGCGGGCCTTGAGCAGCACGCGAAGCAGCTCGGACAGTGCCTCGCTGCCGGGCTTGCGCGCCGGCGCCTCGCGCGGAGCCGGGATCTCGCTTTTCGGCAGGGCCTTGGCTGCGGCAATCGCGGCGAGGATGCCATCGGCGATGTCACCCTTGCGGGCCTCGCGCAGCAGCAGCCGCGACTTGCCGAGCTCGTCAAGGCTCGCCGGGCGGTTGGCGGCGAGCTCGAGCAGCGCGTCGTCCTTGAAGATCCTGTTGCGCGGCACGTTGCGGCTCTGGGCCGCGGTCTCGCGGAAGCGGGCGAGCTCCTTGAGAGCGGCGAGGAACTTCGGCGCCGCGGAGCGGGTCTTCACCCGCATCCAGGCCTCGTCGGGGTCGGTGCGGTAGGTCTCGGGGTCCATGAGGACGGCGAGCTCTTCCTCGACCCAGGCGGCGCGGCCGCTCTTCTTCAGGCGCGCGGCGAGTGATTCGTAGATCTGACGCAGGTGGGTCACATCGGCGATGGCATAGGTCTTCTGCGCGTCGCTGAGCGGGCGGTGGCTCCAGTCGGTAAAGCGCGAGGACTTGTCGATGCTGGCATTGGCAATGCGGCGGACAAGGGTTTCATATCCAACCTGATCGCCGTAGCCGCAGACCATCGCCGCGACCTGGGTGTCGAAGAAGGGTTTCGGCAGCACGCCCGCGTTCACCTGGAAGATCTCGAGATCCTGGCGCGCGGCGTGGAAGACCTTGACGATGCTCTCGTCGCGGAAGAGCTCGTAGAGCGGCTCGAGCGAGAGGCCCTCGGCCAGCGCATCGATCAGCACCGCGGTTTCGGGGCCCTTGCCCGGCCGGGCGAGCTGCACGAGGCAGAGCTGGGCATAGTAGGTCCGCTCGCGGAGAAACTCCGTATCCACGGTGACATAGGGGGATCCGGCGCAGCTGCGGCAGAATTCGGCAAGGGTCTCGGTATCGGATATCAGGTCCAAGGGGCGCTCCAGCAGGGATCATCGGGCACCGGGCTCGAAAATTCCCAAGCTGCCTGCGCCGCAAGAGGTCTCCGCCTTGGCCGGACCGGCTGCGAAAACCGGGAGGTTACAAGCGGATACCACTCTTGGGACGTTCTTCTGACACATGTCGCGGCCCAAGGCAAACGGGGACTTGGGCGATGAGCGGGGATCTTACTTGCGGCGCCGGTGCTCCTCCAGCCGGGGCATGATCTCGACGAAGTTGCAGGGCGGGTGGCGGTAGTCGAGCTGGGGGGCGAGGATCTCGTCCCAGCCGTCCTTGCAGGCGCCGGGCGAGCCCGGCAGCGCGAAGAGATAGGTGCCGCCCGCAACCCCGGCGCAGGCCCGGCTCTGGATCGCCGAGGTGCCGATCTTGCCGAAGGAGACCATGGTGAAGAGCGTGCCGAAGGCCGGGATCGCCTTCTCGTAGACCGCCTCGTGGGCCTCGACGGTGACGTCGCGGCCCGTGAGCCCGGTGCCGCCGGTGGAGATCACGGCGTCGATCCCCGGATCGCGGATCCAGTCGCGCAGCTTGGCGACGATCTGCGCCTTCTCGTCGCGGAGGATGGCGCGGTCGGCGAGCAGGTGGCCGGCCTTCGCGATCCGGTCGCAGAGCAGGTCGCCCGAGCGATCGTCGGCGAAGGTGCGGGTGTCGGAGACCGTGAGCACGGCGATGCGCACCGGCACGAAGTGGCGTTCGGAACGGTCGGACATGGCGCTTACCCCTGCCGCATGCAGGCGAGGCGCAGGGCGAGCACGCCGAAGATCGTGGCCGAGACCCGGTTCACCCAGCGCTCGAACCTGGCCGAGCCCATCAGCGTCCGCCCTGCCCCGCCCGCCAGCATGCCCGCCCCCGCCGTGACGATGAAGCCGCCGGTGGAGAGCACGAGGCCGAAGACGAGGAACTGACCGAGGACGGATCCCGCTCCGGGGTCGACAAACTGGGGAATGAACGCGAGCACGAAGAGAATGACCTTCGGGTTGGTGAGGTTGACGAGGATCGCCTGGCGGAAGGCGGTGCGCGAGGAAACCGCGGCGGCGACATGGTGCTGGCCCGGCGGAGCGTTGAGGGTGGTCCAGGCGATGCGGAGCAGGTAGGCGACGCCGATCCAGCGGATGAGGCCGAAGAGGCCGGGATGGAGGGCTACGAGCGCGCCGAGGCCGAGCCCCGCGAGCGTCACATGGACCATCGCCCCGGTGCAGATGCCGAGGCTCGCCGCGGCAGCCGCGCGCGGTCCGCCCCGGAGCCCCTGGCCGACGCAGAAGAGCATGTCGGGGCCGGGGGTGAAGTTGAGCGCGAGGCTTGCGGGCACGAAGGCGAGCAGCACGAGCGGGTCCATGCCGAAGATCATGGGCGGAGCAGCCTTTCCTGGACATGCAGCAGATCGGCCCAGGCGGCGCGCTTCTTCTCGGGATCGCGCAGGAGGGCGGCGGGGTGGAACATCGGCATGGCCGGGATGCCGCGGCACTCGGTCCAGGTGCCGCGGAGCCGGGTGATGCCGGTGGTGGTCTCGAGCAGGGTCTTGGCGGCGGCATTGCCCATGAGGATGAGCACCTGCGGCTTTGCCAGCGCGATGTGGCGGTGGAGGAAGGGCAGCAGCATGGCGATCTCGTCCCCCGAGGGGTCACGGTTCTGCGGCGGCCGCCAGGGCAGGACATTGGTGATGTAGGCCGCGCGCTCCGGCTCCTTGGCCTGGCGCGAGAGGCCGATGGCGGCGAGCATGCGGTCGAGGAGCTGGCCCGATCGGCCGACGAAGGGAAGGCCGAGGCGGTCCTCGTCACGGCCGGGCGCCTCGCCCACGATCATCACCCGCGCCGCCGGATTGCCATCAGCGAAGACGGTCGATTTCGCACCCTTCTTGAGCCCGCACTCCTCGAAGGCCTCGAGCGTCGCGCGAAGGCTGGCAAGATCGGGGCAGGATGCAACGAGCGCGGCGGTATCGGGGCGCTCCGCCGCGCCGGGCAGCGGCGGGGCTTCGCTGGCAGCGGGGTCGGCGCGGCGGGCCGCGGCCGCGGGGCGCGGGGGTGGCGGCGTCTCGACGGCCTCGAAGCGGTTCACCGGTGCCTCGCCGATCGCCTCGTCGGCCCCGAGCTCGAGGAGCCAGGCCAGCGCGGCCAGGTCGGCGTCAAAGGTGTCGGATTCGAGGCTCAAGGCGAGGCTCCGCTGCGGTTCGGTGCCGAGGATAGGCGGGGCCGGGGCGAGATGCCAGAGGGCGCGAGGGGCCTGTGATCCGCGGCACGAGCCTGTATGAGTCGGACAGGCGATTCGCGGCGGAAAGAGGCGGCCATGAGTGACGGGGTGGAGACGGCGGGGCTGACGCAGCTCGGGCAGACGACGGGGCTTCCCGAGAGCCCGGAGGCGGCGGTGCTGGAGCGGGTGCCGAATCCGCAGGCGGACGTGGCCTATTGCGTGCGCTTCACCGCGCCGGAGTTCACCTCGCTCTGCCCGATCACCGGCCAGCCGGATTTCGCGCATCTCGTCATCGACTACGTGCCCGGCGCCTGGCTGGTGGAGAGCAAGTCGCTGAAGCTCTTTCTCGGCTCGTTCCGCAACCATGGCGCCTTTCACGAGGACTGCACGGTCGCGATCGCCAGGCGACTGATAGCGCTGCTCGACCCGGCCTGGCTCCGGATCGGGGGCTACTGGTATCCGCGCGGCGGCATCCCGATCGACGTGTTCTTCCAGACCGGCCCGGTGCCCGAGGGCGTCTGGCTCCCGGACCAAGGCGTCCCCCCCTACCGCGGCCGGGGCTGAGGCGGGGCCTTCCGTCCGGGCGCATGGCGCGCCGGGCTAGACGGAGCAGAGCGATCCGCCGAACAAGTGCGCGCACGGCCACCGCTCGAGGCGCCCGAAGAAGTGGCCTTTCAGGGCAGCTGCCAAGAAAAACATGCCCATCTTCGTCGACGCTATGGTCAGCCCGATAGGCAGCCAGCCGTCCTGCATCAGGATCGTGGGTGCGGAGACGAACATGAGACGATGATGCCGGTTTCTCCCGGTTTCCCGCGGCAGGGCCGGCCTCGACGAGGCGCGCCGGGCGGGTGGCATGGGCGGCCATGGCGAGCGGCGGGGTGATGGCGTCCTTCAGCGCGATCGAGGGTCGGTTATCCCTCCGGCCGGCTGGCGCCGTTTCCGGCCTGTACGGGAAATCTCGCAGCAAATCGGGCAGCGGCGCGCGATAAATCGGGCCATTTCGCCGGAAAGGCGGCCATCCGACAGCCTCATGACAGCAAGCTGGTGTGTTGTGCCCGGGTGATGTCCGGCTGAACCGGTCCAAATGGGGAGATGAAGATGCAACTGAACGGAATGCTCTATGGCGGAAAGCTGCTCGACCATGTCGGGTTCCCGCGCTCGGAGGTTCTGGGGCCCGATGCGTCAGAGGACCAGATCCAGGCCCTGATCGACCGGCATCGGCTGATCTTCATCAAGCCGGTGTTCCGGGGCGGGGTTGGCAAGAAGGGCAAGGCCGGGCTCGTCGGCACGGCGCGGACGCTGAACGAGGCGCTGGCCGAGAAGGAGCGGCTCTATTTCGCCGAGCACCGCCACGGCAATGCCACGGCCAAGGCGAACGGCGTGACCTTCGAGGCCGGCATTCCCGCCGAGCACGAGGTCTATTTCTCCATCACCGATGACACCCGGTATCGCGCGCCCACAATGACGCTGACCCATCGCGGCGGCATGGACATCGAGGATCTGCCGAAATCCGACGTGGCGACGATCCCCTTCGAGGCGCTGACCGGGCTCAAGGCCTTCGTGGTGGCCAATGCGCTCACCGACATCGGCGCGCCGAAGGAGATCATCTCGCCGCTGGTGCAGCACCTGCCGAAGCTCTGGGAGCTCGTGCATCACTACGGAATGACCACGCTCGAGCTGAACCCGATCCGGATGCAGCCGGGCAAGGGCGGCCGCCTGACCCC
>QKPN01000040.1 GCA_003258405.1 Rhodobacteraceae bacterium DSL-40
TTCTACCGTCACCCCCTGGTGGCTGCCTCTGGCTTCAAGTGACAGTGCCGCTCGTGGGGCTCTTCGGCTCGGACCGACTCCGCCTCGCGGTCTCCGCCGACGGCAGCACCTTCTTCGATGGCTTCAGCGTCGACAACGCCACCGGCATTGTCGACCAGCCGCAATTGCCCCGGTTCAAGGCGTACACCAACTACGACAACTATGTCGGCGTCGGGACCTGGACGAAGATCGCCATCAACAACACCGACTACAACGACCAAGGGATCTTCGACGCCGCGAACAACCACTTCGTCGCCCCGGTCGACGGCAACTACCTGTTCGGCGCGACGCTGCTCTACAAGATCAACGCCAGTGCCACGGCCCGCATGCGCGGGCGGCTCGTCCTGAACGGCACCACCGAAATCCGTGGCTCCCTCGGCGAAATCTCCGCCACCCACGTCTCGCTCGCCACCGCCATCTGGCGGCAGACCATGGTGCCGCTCACCGCGGGCGATACCGTCGAGCTGCAGGGGTATTTCCGGGTCGCCGACGGCTACTTCGCCGCCGACCACACGTCCTTCTGGGGCTGCAAGGTCGGCTGAGCGGCGGAAGGAGGATCCCGATGACACCACCCCGATCCGAGGGCTTCGTGCGCATGCCCGACGCCGAGTTCTAGGCGATCCTGACGCGGCGACGGGGGAGCTGTAGCCGAGACTTCGGAGGCGGGTGTGGTGGTGTGGTTGTAGGTTGTAGGCGGCAACAAAGTCGGGGAAGAAGTCGCCGTGCTCCTCGTGAGGGTGGAAGGTGCTGCGGCGTCGGGTGTCGTCGCGGAACCGAGATGCTCCCTCGATCGCGTTGTGGCAGCGGCGGTCGAAGAGATCGACTGCTTAGCCTCCCCCAAAGCAAGCTTGGACATTGCTCCGCAACGCGTCATAGTCTACCGCAACAGAGGTCGTCTCAAAGCCGGATGTGCTCCGCACCAAGTCGAACTGAGAAACCAGGCTGCGATAGTCGGGCATTTCGCGTAGCAGCGACCTTCGCAGGATGAGTCTGGCCGTCCTGTAGCCGTCCATAAGCATAGATACCGAAAGAGGATCCCCATTTGCCTCACGCGGAATGGCCCGTCCGGCAGCGGCGATGCAGAGGCTGTGATCGGCCGCATTGATGAAACTAGCGCTGGCGCTCCGAAGGTTGAAGTATTGCGCGCCAGAGTTAAGCGCTAGTCCGGCAACTGCAAACGCTGTCAGCGTCTCACTGCTTGCACCGTCAACCGCGGCCAGAGCACCACCCGCAGTAATCCCGATCAGTCCGGCAGAAACAATGTCTTGGGTACGCGTATTTCTATCGGCCAACGCAAGGTAGGCGGTGCCGAGATCCTGACCGAACAGGATGGCCGCGCCAACGGTTGTGATACGAAGACCGCCGCTCTCGTGTCGGGCGATTACTTCGGATTCGACTTGAGTGACCCCCGGGCCACATGATGGCGCGGCGAGCGCTATTAGGAGCAGAGTCAGTCTGCAGAAGGAAGCCTGTGGTGGGGTGTCGGGGGCCTGAATGGACGCGGGGGTCATCGGTCTGTCGAAGCGCGGGTCAAGTTTGAAAGGGAGGGTCACCGTACGTGCTCGCGTAAACTGCGTCACGGGATAGACATCTCTCTGCGGCAGTCCGCTACGAGGCTGAATCCATCGCTATCGCGCACGTAGGAGTCGGCACCGGTCTTGCCGTCTGCGCTTTTCGGCGCAGCGGCGCGTATTGCCGCCATAACCCGAAGCGCGAGCCCTGCATCGTCACCTGCGTCGACCGTCACTACGTAGATCTTCTCGCGTTCGCGCCGGGCGACATAGATCGGCAAGCCTTGAGCCGCCGTTCCCTCGAGCAATCCCCTGAACTCATCTACGTCCAACTTTGCCTGCCGACAGCCGTAGGGATTGAGCTGGTGTGAGGCGATCAGCGCCTGCCATTTTCCCAAGCGTCGGACGGTATGCTGCCCGGCGTCCGGCTGCCCGCTAAGGTAGTAAACGTCTCCTTTCTGATCGAACAGAAACGCCGGCACTATCGCACGACGCTGCACTTGCTCCATCACCTGTGCCGCAGTTGCTTTCGGCGCACTGAATGCGATAGCACGATATGCTTGCGCCTGTTCCGCGATCGCCTTGGGCGTTCCGGCGCAATCCGAATAGGCGCCGCTTTCGTAAGTCGCCTCAACCAGGATCGCGGTTCCAAGTTTCTGCCGAAGCTCGTCGAGCGCCGCGAGTGCCGGGCCGATGTTCGGCCATAGCGTTTGGTCGGGATAATCGTTTAGAGCCGCACATGGTTGTTCGCCACGTACAGCCTGCCCGAGTTGAAAGATTTCACGGCTGGAGAAATTTTGGATCGCAGAAAAATTCTTATGGTAAAACGCATCGAACGCTGCCCGTCGGATCTCGTCGCCACGGTCGCTCCGTAGAATCGGCTCAGGAACTGCGCTCAGGTCACTTTGGAACAAATGCCCCAACAGCGTGACAGGAAGGTTCTGAGCCTGAACATTGCCTTCGAACGTAACCGGCGGCAGGGCGTTGCTGCTCGCATAGCGCTTCAGGGCAAGGTCAGTGCTGGGTGCCATCAGGCCGTCCACCAAGCCAAGGTAAAAGCCCTCCTCTGTTAGCTTCCGCTGGACCGCGCTTATCAGATCGGCCTCGAGCCTTTCCTGTTCACTGGAGTCGCGAACCTCTAGGGCATTCACTGGCTTTTCGAGGTCGGCGCGATCTAGAAACGAAAGGCCGGATTGGGTGAGAATCGCGATGGTTTGTCCGTCCGCCGACACGTCAAAATCGACGATCGCCTCGGTGCTGCGCAGGTCGGCGATTCGGGCGATCGTACGTTCGCTGCGCGCCACCGCGTGCACGAGATTTGGGTCGAGGCCACCAATCAAGACTAGCGACTGATCGTTGTTCGCCGCCACGCGCGCTGCGACCGGACCACCAGCGGCGGCAAGCGGGACGTCGGGTTCGAAGCCGATAGTAAGGGGCGCTGACGTTTCGGAGAGATCAACGAGGTAAACTGAACCCGTGGGTCGCAACTCTTGGAAGTCGGGATCGATCTGAAGAATAGTAACCCCGCCGGACTCGGGAGCGCTAATATAAACCGTTGCTTGGGCGCCAAGGCCCCCGCCAACTAGTACTAACCCCAAGGGGCCTTGCAAGTCGTTAATTGGTTCAAGCTGTAAGGACTTACCGTAGCGGATGTCAATCAAGTTCACTAGATTAGTAAACCTATTTGTGGAAACCGCTAGAAAGGAAGAAGGATCTACAACCAGTTCAGTGAAAGATGGCCCATAGATCTCGATTTTCGAGATCGGAGGACTGCGGTTGGGGAGACTGCAGATGTGCAGAAGGGCACAGGGCTGTATCGACCACAGCTGCGGTCTGTCCCCATCAGCGATCCAGAGCGTGCCGTCGCTTGCAAGGTCCGCGGCCTTTGCGTCACCTGAGGGTAAATCAACGACATCTATCAGGTCGAGCCGATCTTCGACGAAACCGAATACAATCGTCCTGCCTTCAAGCCTGTCAGACGCGACGCCGACCCATGTACCACCAATCTGCGTCAGATTGACGATCGGATAGGTTGAACTCAGCTCCCCCAAGCGCATGGGTTTGAGCACATCTTCGCCGCGCGATACTGCCCCTAGCCGCCCACCGGCAGCATCGTAGACTATGGCTAGCGCGCCGTCGTCGGCTACCTTAACCTGAGACCAAGTTTCTGGCACCGTGTCCGCCAGCGCCGCGCCCGCAGCGGACAATATTACGAAAATCACTGATCCAAAATATCTTTCGAAAGTTCGTTGTGTGCGGTACATTCCTGCCCCTAACATTCTGCCGCTAGTTCTCAACTTTCAAGTCAATCGAGATCGGGAGCTCGAAAGATGTCCGGCGCTCGGGTCCGCTGTTCCGCCAACCTGACGGATAATGAAATGCTGGCTTTAACTTGATACGAATGCGGTCGAGTCGAGTAAACCCAAGAGCCTGCGCCTTCTTGAACAATTTATCGGCGTAATAGTCAAAATAGTTAGATCCTTCCTTCAAGTTAACGGGCTCCCGCGCATCCTCCGCCGATAGCGCCACAGATATGTCACGTTCGCCACGCGAATCGATACCCCAGAGAGTGGTCGAAACCTCTACAGTATCAAAGGCGAGTTCGTCCGTGTATTGATCGAAGAAGAAGCGAATGTGTAGGCGTTGTCCGCCCTCGTTGTCACTGCTACCTCCGATTATCTGGTAGGTCCAATTGATACCAGTCTGAACCTGTTCGGAGGTACGGATCAGATCATCCATCTGTCGCATGATCAGCGCAATATACACCTGCGACATCAAGGTGTCGGCATATTCGACCGGCAGATATCGAGTTTCGTCACCATCTTGGCTTTCGACGATCCCAAGAAGCGCGCCGCCGATGGAATCGAAGATTCCGCCCCCAATCTCTTCACGCTCTATTTTGTGCTCGACGGTCCAGCGGATGTCCAATCCGGGTCGCGGGTTGACGCTCGCAGGAACTTCAGCGCGATAGCGATTTTGATTGTTTTGGCGGAAGCCGATAAGGCAGACCGCATCTTGGGAGCTGTCGTTGAAACCCGCCAGAGTCGCAGGAACGAGTTCCAGCCGCGTCACCTCATCGTCTGGAATCTTAACCAGTACCAAATTGCGCCGCCAGTCGTGCCCAATGATGATCCCGGCGGCGGCAGCGGGCCTATCGACGATGTCGGACCAGGTCTGAACCTTCAGCTTCTCCAGCGGCGCTTCGAGCAGGTCCGTCGCGTTGATTTCCGTGGCTGTCGCACTGAGGTTGAGGATGCTCAGCACCAGACCACTTTCTGAGACCAAGACCCCTGTTCGCGGGTCGTGGAGAATTGCTCCAGCCTCGTCGGAGGCAAGCATCACCACTTGCCGCGACAGAGGCGGATCCTCTTCACCGCAATTCTGCGCAGTTGCCGGAACGGTCTGCGCCCAGACCGCTATGGTGGCGAACGCGGCCCCCGCCCAGTTTGGGATTCGGTGAGACCCGCTTCTAAAACCGGAGGCAATCTGCGTAGGCACCATGCGGGCCGCTCCCGTCGTTGACGCCCATTAGGACGTATTCTCCGTCCGTTTCCGTTACCGCGACGAGGTCGTCCGGATCGTCGAAATACCCCCAGACCCGAACAAGGAAGCAAACACCTTCCGATACCTTCATGCCTAGATGCAAGGGCGGGTCGGTTGCTTCCCAAGGCCGCCCGTGAACCGTACCTTGGGGGCCCGAGGTCCGCGCCTTGTCGGCACAGCCCTCAGGATCCTCTGACAGGCCCCAGCTTACGAATTCGTTTGCCAGCACCTGCACAGCAAGAACCGCCGAATAGTTCAGCAGTCCGTTCCCTGGGTCGGTCTTGGCACCTGAGACGATGCCGATGAGGTGGCCGTTCGCTGCCAGCGTCACCATTCCGCCGCTCATGCCCGATGTGGTCGTGCTATCGGTCTCGATGTATCCCGCCCCATCCGGCTGCACCGTCGACAGGACGCCGACCCGCGACGACGGCACTCCTGTGCCAGTCAACAACGGAAACCCCGTAGCGATAATCTGTGAGCGCTGGAGCCGCGGTTCCAGCCGGCAGAACCGCTGGAACGGGACTCCGTTCACGGGCAGTTTCAATAAAACTGCGTCGTACTGCGCGCTAGTCGCTTGCAAGAACAAACCAGACTTGGCGCGATTTGCGTTGCCTATTGCACCGCTGCAAGTGGTGCCCGACGGCATCTGCGGTTCAGCGCCGAACACTACGTGTTTGGCGGTAAGCACCACGCCGTCGGCTGAAACCACTACGCCGCTGCCCTTGCGCGGTGGCTTTCCTGGTGAAGTGCATTCGATGTAGACGATGGTTTCGTCGATCGATGCCGCTTGTGCGGGCCTCACACCGGAGCATGCGATCGAGACCATTGCGAGAGCAACCAGACCGGACCGCGCGCTCATGGCTCGATCCACCCGGCGATCGTGGCCATACGGTCGGGCGTTATGCGCGTGCACGCGTTGTTCTCGCTCCACGGTGGCGATCCATGCAACCCGTTGGTGTGGACGCAGAAGATCTGTGGATCACTGCCACGCGTTACTGGCGCGCCGCTGGTCCCACCAAAAGAGTCGTTCTGGTAGAAGGCCTTGAGCTGCTGGAGAACGCGCACTTGGTCAAGGCTCACCCATTGCCGCCCGGTCGGACTCCGGTCGCCGGCATAGCCTTGCAACTTCGTCTGAGCGCCCAGTTCCTCATCCCCCATTGCCCGCACGCCGAACCACCCGGTGCGACTGCCAACATCGCAGTCGAGCTTCAGCGCAGCCATGTCGTAGAGTCTTGCGTCGGCGTTGGTCGCAGCTTCTATCCAGCCCCGCAGTGCCAACAGACGTACGGCGTGGCACTCGCCGAAGGGTTTTGTATCGGTGTTTCGGCCGGGATATACGATAAAATCTTGGTACCAATGCCCGATTGCTGTGCCGCTATGGACGCAATGCCCGGCTGTCAGCACAGTATCGGGCGAGATCATCGCTCCCGTGCACAGGTTCTGCGCAATCCCAGCAACCTTCTTAAAAACAATCTGCACTATGGCGCTCTCCGGGAATTGGGTTGTATTCAAGACAGGTTCGCGGTTGTCATCCCCGATCACCGTAAACGGGATGAAGTTGTCGCCCTCATACCTACCTTCGGCCAATTCATACTCAGAATATGTCTCCGCAGCGCCGGCGAAGGAAGTTAGCTCGTCGATGTCCAATCCGGCGCTGGCCAGCTCGGCCTCGATGGGTTCAATGGATTTAGTCTTTCCTTCGAGGACCGGTGCGGCCTCCTCCGAGTTGCCATCGAGCGCGAACGATGCTGTGCCGTCGGGGTCGACCATCGGAGCGGCCGTATATTCGGCAGCCTCCAGATCGCGCCATTCCGATGGGTCGGTGATGGCATAAAGGGTATCCTCGTCCAGCACACCGGTCTCTGAAAGACCTCGCGAGGTCTGATATGCTCTTAGTGCCTCCGAATAGGCTTCCCCGCCGCCGGCGCTTTCCACCGCGCCCGCGTCGTCGAGGAACCCCTCTTCACTAAGGATTTCGGCGATCGCGCGTTGGATGTCGGTGGGGTCGACGATCTCGGAGCTCTCCACCCATGCGAGTTCCTCGCCAAACGGCGCGCGCGACGCGAATACCTTCACCCAAAGTAAGTTGAACCAAGTTCGTGCGACCGCAGCGCCATGCGCCGCCGGACCATTTACCAGCACCCGCACCCGCAACCGGTCGTTCAAATCTGCGGCCTCGTTGATCTCGCGCGCCAACCAGTAGGCGGTAGCCGCCTTTAGCCCGGCGATTGGGTCGCGGGCTATGTCCGGATTGTCGACAATCGGCAGCCCGATTTCGGCGCCGCGGCGGACAAAATTGTCGCGTCCGGTAAGTTGAATGTATCCCGAACCGCGATAACGCCAGCCGTCGTCCGTGTCGCGACCGCGGTTGCCAAGACGGTTGCCGTAGATCCAGTTGGCGATCTGCCGCGGCTGGTGCTCGATCTCGCGGGCCTTGGCCGGCGTGATGACTTTGCGACTGAAGACCCGCAGAAGCCGGTCGGCGGAGTAGTTCAGGTTCTCGTCCAAGCGCGACAGGCCGCCGGTCTCGGTGAACACCTGCGCCAAGAAATGCGCTACGCGCAGGCGCGACGAAATGTCAGATTCCGACAAAAGCGTCTGGTTGTCGACCAAGGTTCGGACGAGATCGCGGTCGGCGCGCGGCGAGACGACCAAGATGTCCTTTTCTGAAAAAAAGGGCTGGCTCTGACCACTTCCCGCCTGGACGAGGACAAGAGCGAATGCGACAAAAAGGCGACGTGCATACGACAAGATCGAGCCCCCCCTGCCAATCTGGATCAATGACCGCCTCACCGTCAAGCGCGCACCGATAGCTTGTAGTATATCACAAGTTGCAGCTCGCTGTTAGCTAAGACTCTCGGTGGCGCTGTCACGTAAACCATGTAGCGTTCGCGGGAAGCCGGCGGTAGAAATCGGCCTGCGCCCACTTTCCTACGCCCGTCACCGGTTCGCGCCTGCCATCATCCAGCATGCAGTTTGGCTCTACTTTCGGTTTGCGCTCAGC
>QKPN01000041.1 GCA_003258405.1 Rhodobacteraceae bacterium DSL-40
AGGATGGGGTATCATCGGTCAGGCGGGCTATGTCGCAAGTCAGTTCTTGCTTCTTTTGGCTCTTGCCCGCTTCGCAAGCGTCGCCGAGGTCGGCCATTTTGGCTTCGCAAATGCCTTGGTTGTGCCGGTAGTCTTTCTTCTGAACCTTGGAATGAGGGTGAACCAAGCGACCGATATCTCACGTCGGTACAGCTTCCAGGAATTTCTACTGCTCAGAACGATTGCGACGGCTGTCGCGTATCTTGTCATCGTCGTGATCGCCTTTACGGCGGTCGATGCCGTGACTCGTCCGATCATTCTCGTTTTTGGGGCTGCGAAGGCCGTTGAGATGTTTTCCGACTTCTTCTACGGCATTTTTCAACGTGCAGAGCGCTTGGAGTTTGTTGCGCGCTCCCTTGCGCTTCGGGGTTTCGGAAGCGCAATCCTTTTCGCCATCATTTTGGCGGCGACCGGAGCAACTGCGCTGGCATTTGCCGCGCACTTGGTCGTGTGGGTTCTTGTCGCGATCTTTGTCGACTATCTGCCGGCGCATCGAATTGCCATGCAGGGGGAGGAGATAAGGCCAGCGCGCTGGAACGCTGTTTTTGAGATGGCGCGCTCATCTGTATCGCTTGGTGTGAATTCCATGCTTGCTGCGCTGCAAAATAGTCTTCCTCGCTATATCATAGGATGGGTTATCAGTATCGTGGCGCTTGGCCAGTTCACGGTCGTCGCCTACGCCAACCAAGCAATCGTGACTGTCTTTACAGCGATAGGCCAGTCCATCACGTCCCGGTTGGCATTCTACGCTGTGAACAGCAACCGCCAGGCATTCTTTGGCAACCTGCACAAGCTGATCGGCCTCATACTGGTCGGGGGGCTTGGGGCGACACTTGTCGGTCTGGGTATCGGAGGCTGGCTCATCCGAACTGTGTTCGGTGCCGAATATGACAATCTTGGGCCTCTTTTTGCGCTCTGCATTCTGAGTGCAACCCTGCAGGCCTGTGTCATCATCTTGCAGTCAGGGTTATTTGCATTCCGGGATTTTCATCTCAGCATGATCCTGCGGGGTTTTTCAATCGGTCTGATGTCCGTGGCCTGTTTTGTCGGGGCCTGGGTGGGAGGGTTGATCGGTTTGAGTTGGGGGATGTCCTTTACATTTCTCATTCATTCCATAGCCTTGTGGCTGGTTTTGCAACGCAAGAAATTTTCCGAGCCCGACCGAACGGTGGAGCCATGACGCGAGCCAGATTGACATTTGTCCTCCAGGACGCCCTCGGTTGGAAAACCTACCGCCACCAGCTTTCAGCCGTTCTGGAGGCCCGGGACGATATCCATTTCCAGTTTATTGCTCCGGTGCCGCTACCACGCTGGCGCAGGGCTCTGATAAAGCATCCCTACATGCGCCCCAGCGAGAGCGTTTATCGCAAGATCGACCCCATCAAAGCCCTGCAAGGTCTTTTGGGAGAGAAAATCCGTGCTGAGATCGCAGAGTTTAAGCCGTCTGCACTCTACTTCGGCGGACATTGGCTTGCTGCCACCGTTAGCGAGAGGAAACTGACGATCCCCTACACCGTGGCGACGGATCATACGCGGGCCAGCATGGAGCGTAGCTTGACGGCGGGGATCTGGACGCCGGCCGATCTTGAGCGGGAGGCTCGGCTGTTCCAGGGGGCGGCGCATGTCTTCCCGATGAGCGAATGGACGGCTCGATCCGTCCGGGATGATTGCCGCGTCGAGCCTGGACGCATCACTGTCATGCCGCCCTCGATCAATCTCGCGCGGTTCGTTCGGCCCTCCTACCTGGATCAAGGCCCGCTGCGCCTCATCTTCATCGGCAACGACTTCCTGCGGAAGGGGGGAGACAAACTCTGCCGCTGGGTGGCGGGGCCGTTGGCGGGCAGGGCGGAGCTGCATGTCGTTTCCGGCGACCGTGATGCACAGGGAGAGCGGCCGGGTGTGATCTTTCATGGCCGCGTGCCAAACGATCGGCTGGTTGGGGAATTGCTGCCGAGCATGGATGCTCTGTGTCATCCGACGAAGTCGGACATGTCACCTCTGGTGGTCATCGAGGCCGCTGCGGCCGGGCTGCCTGCGGTTGCAAGTCGGATTGGTGCCATTTCGGAGATAATCCGGGAGGGCGAGACGGGGTTCTTGGTTGATCCGGAGGACGAGGCCGGCTTCATCGCGGCGCTTGGGCGCCTGGCGGAGGAGCCGGGTCTGCGCCGCGCCATGGGTGAGCGGGCCTGGGAATATGCACGGCAGAAGTTTGATGCCAGCGTCAATTACAATGCCCTGATCGATTATCTGATTGCGCTGGGTCGGCGGGGGGCGGCGGGGTAGATTGTTTCTGTGCGCCCGGCCGGGATCATTCCGGCCGGGCTCGCCCGTCAAGACAGGCGGATCTCGTAGACCGCCAGTTCATCCGGAACCGCCAAGTCTAGTTCGTAGACATTCGAGCCAACGGCGGTGGCAGCTTTCGTCGTCGTCGGCAAATGTCGCAGGATCGTTGCTGCTTCACGCTCGAGCCCGAGCTTGACAAGGCGGTTCGGGATCTTGCTCGCCGACAGCGTGCTGCGATCCCAGCTCTGAGCATCGTTCCAGATGGCAAGCAGATAAGTGCCGTCGGATTTCTGAAACATGTGGTGCCTGATATCCGATAGATTTCCCGAGAGAATGTAGCGCAGAGGGGCTGCAGTGAAGGCCTTTCCCTGGTCCGAGAACAAGGACAGCAGCCGCTGTACCGCAAAATAGGCTGGACGCTTCACGAAATTCTGTGTGTCGTTCTTGGCTATGAGCCCATAGCCGTCCAAAGTAGTCGGATCGTCGATCAGGTTGTAGAGGAAGACCTTCTCGGCACCGCGGTTGAACCACTCGAAGAGGCCGCGGATGATGTATTTTGCGGCGATGGTCTTTTCCGGTGTGTACATCGTAAGATCGGCGTCAGCGTCGTAGGTTCGGTGTCCGTATTCGGTGACCCACAGATTGCGGTCTCTCCCGACGGCGGCGCGCGCATCGTTGATGACTTCTTCGATATCGAGGTCACCATCCTCCATATTGTTGGCTTGAGTTGGTCGGCTGCCATCCGTGTAATAGTGCAGATTGGCCTTGTCAGCCATGCCGGCCATTGATCCCATGGCGGCATAGGCGGTACGACTGCGCTTCCATGGTGTGATCGCAAGAATTGGCAGATGCGACAGGGCCGCGTCCTTCTTGATCTTATCATATACATACTGCTGCGCGGCCGTAGCGCGGTCGGCCCAGCCCGCTGTCACTGAGCCTCCGTTCGGTTCGTTTGGCCCCTCGAGTGCAATTACAGATTCCACGCCATATGACCTGATGGCATTGATCTGATTGTCGATCTTTGTTGTGCTGTAGATAGGGGAATTAGTGCCGTCATTGTCGGCCGGTGCGACATGCACTGTGGCCCTTAGGCCATGCGCGGCCGCATCCTTTAGGCTGGCTTGGGCTGTCGGGTCTGCGCCGACCGCCGTGCGGATATAGCGAACGCCGAGATCATAGAGTGGTGCCTTCCAGACATCTGTCGCCCAGAAGGTCGTTGTCCAGTTCAAATGGACATTAATGCCGGTCATCTCGACCAGATCGTCGGCATGGGCGATGCTGGCGGATTCATGGCAGGAGGAAGCCATGCCATAGGCCGTGAAGCCTGCGGGGATCGCATGGCGGAAGCTGGAGGGCAGCGATCTGAGCACGAAATTTGCCCGCGCTGTCGAGCGCGGATTGAGTTGCGGGACGAGTCGGTAGGCGTCCGGCAGCGCAAAGCCGCCCGTCCCCTTCACGGGATCGCCTGTCCATCCGGCATTGGTGCCGAAATAGACCTTTCCGGACTGCCGGTCGACTGCGACGCGGATCACGTCTCCGCCGCTTCTATCGCAGGCATTAGCGACATTGTCGCCATAGCCGGACGGGCCGGATACGCCGCCGTTTACCCGCACGAAGGTGATGCTGTCGTTCTTCACCGCGCCGGCGCCAGGCATCAACGGTGCCTTGAAATGCGTAAGTCCTACATAGGCGTATGTGCTGGCGGTGCTGCTTGCTGGAATCTCGACCTCGAAATAGACCTTTTCTCCCGGTTCGATGTATCTGTCGGCGCGAACCCCGGAGAGAGTGTCCGAACTCGTCGTGACCTGGGTCCCTCCGCTGATAATGATGGCTGCGGTTCTGTTAAGCGGATCGAATTCGACCGGACAGATGAAGGGCGAGATCGTTACCTCGTCCGTCATATCCGAAACGCTGCCTGCCGTATTGGTCGCGGTCATCCTGCGGGCAAGGGTGGCTCCGGTATCCGCAAGCTGCGGCACATAGGCTGCCCCGGTCGCGCCGGAGATGGCAACGCCGTTCCGGATCCACTGGTAGGTGATACGGACGCCGTCACCGGCATAGGCCGCCCCCGCGACAGTAAGCGCCGAGCCAACTGTTCGGGAGCCCTCGATGGTTCCCGCCGAGAGCAGAGAGGGTACTTCGCCCCTGGTATAGGAGCGGAAGGGGGCGTCGTAGAGTTTCGTGCCGTTGGGCAGGGTCAGGTCATGGTCCGTAGCCTTGAGGCTTGCGACGCGGAAGCGAAAATCTCCAGCGTAGACCAGCTCGCCTTCATCAAAGGTGTCGGTGGATGCCTCTAGCTCAGACATGGATGCAAATCCATGAATGCTGTCAATCAAATCCCAGAATTGTTCTTGGCTTGGCTTGTCGCCGGATTTGAAATAATATTTAAGTATATTTTTAGGTTTCATGAATTTATCAACTCACAGTAAATTCGTTTCCAATCTTCCAGTAACCGATTCCAGATTTGCCTAGTACGGTTACAATGAATGCGGATTTTGCAGATCCGTGCGGGTTTGTTGCCTGGGCGATGATCTGTGTCTCTGAGACGGCATCGTCCGTGCGGATTGCGATCAAGCCGGACTGTGGATCGATGCTCGCCAGGGACTCCCCCGCGAGAAGACTGAAGGTCAGGCCGCTTCCGGAAAAATCGTCGGCGGCAAGAACGGTCTGCGTTCCGGATCCCTGAACGAATGTCAGATCCGTCAGGGTATTCTTCGATCTCGGGGCAAGATTTGGATAATTTAGATAATTGATGCTGACAGAAAGCTTCATCATTAAAAAATGCCTGCCATGTTCAATTTCCAGGAATGTAGATATTTTTCAGTAGTTCATTTTGCATTCATATTATGAAAATGATCTTTATGGTGCGTGCGCTCTGACAGCCAATTCATGCAACGTCTTAAGTTTAAATAATATACAATAGAAAATATTATTTTTTATCCGTTTGTTTTTTGGTTTGTGATTTTGGTTTTGTAGAAGTTGCGCCTGTTGCTCGAATTCACCCCCAGCGGATCAACCTAAACTGGTATAACAAAATTTTTATTAATAAAACTTTCGCTTCCAATCATGGGCTCGGCTCGCTAACAATAAAGAATTATTGCTTTCTTTCGTGATTTTCGGGTTTTTTGTTGGAGGGGTGCAGTGAGCGAAGAAAAGCTGAAATACAGGCCAGAAATCGATGGCCTGAGAGCAATCTCCGTCATATCGGTCATCATCTTCCATGCGGGGTTCAGCGCTCCGAGGGGCGGATTTCTCGGGGTTGACATCTTCTTCGTCATCAGCGGCTTCCTGATCACGACCATCATCATCAACGATCTGGATTCGGGCGGTTTCAGCTTTCTGAAGTTCTACGAGCGGCGAGCGAGGCGGATCCTGCCCGCCCTTATCGTCGTCACCCTGTGCTGTCTGCCGTTTGCCTGGCTCTGGCTCTTGCCGGAAGACATGAAGAACTTCTCCCAGAGCCTGGTCGGGGTCGCAACATTCACGTCGAATGTGATCTTCTGGCGCGAGACCGGTTACTTCGACACGGCTGCGGACCTCAAGCCGATGCTGCACACCTGGAGCCTGGCGGTCGAGGAGCAGTATTACATCATCTTTCCGATCATCATGATCCTGATCTTCCGGCTGGGCCGAAGGTTTGCCTCCGCAAGCCTCATCGCCATGTTCGTCGTCAGCCTGGCCGGGGCGGAATGGGCAGCCTACAACGCACCCTCGGCGAATTTCTATCTCCTGCCGACGCGCGGCTGGGAGCTGCTGATCGGGTCCTTTTCAGCCCTCTACCTTCATAACAGGCGCCGGCGATCCCGGCACAGGATTCCTGCGGCCATCGCCGAGATTTTCGGCCTCCTGATGATCGGCATCGCTCTTTTCGTCTATACGAAAGATACACCGCATCCGAGCGCCTATACGCTTTTGCCGACGCTCGGCGCCGCCCTCATCATCATATTCTCACGCCCGGGCTCACCGGTACAGCGGATCCTCGGCTCGAGGCTGCTTGCAGGGATCGGGTTGATCTCCTACAGCCTGTATCTCTGGCATTTTCCGGTTTTTGCCTTCTACAGATACCGGACCTCCTCCGAGCCGAGCGAAGGTCCCTGGCTGGTCCTGATCGCGGCCATCGTGGCGCTGAGCTACCTGAGCTGGAAATATGTGGAGACCCCGTTCCGGAACCGGCAGCGGATCCCGCGCCGGGTTGTTTTCGCGGGTAGCGTCGTCTCCCTTGCTGCCATTGCGGTCCTCGGCGGCGGCGGGCAGCTTACCCACGGATATGCCTTCAGGCCGCAGATGCAGGCGGTTGCCATCAACACGCCGACCGTCCGGATGGTGAACTGCTTCAATGCGGGAATGCGCAACATCTCCCAGATCGAGGCCGGCGACATCTGTACCGTCGGTGGATCGAATATCCATACCGCGATCATCGGAGACAGCCATGCCGGCGCGCTGATCGATGCGATCGGAGACATGGGCAAGGGGGAGGGCGCGGGCTTCTGGACTTTCAGCGATGCCTATTGCGCGCCGGCGATCGGATTCGTCCTGAACAAATACGGCAGCGGCTGCGACGCCAAGCGGCGGGCTTCCTTCGAGAAGATCGTCGAGAACAAGGATGTCAGCAATGTCATTCTGGTCGCGAACTGGGGCATCTATACCCAGGGCTGGCGCGACAAGCTGTCTCCGTCCGCAGCGACCCTCGATGGCGTCCGCTACGAGGATACCAGCCGAAATCCCGAGCTTCTGAAGAAGGCACTGGACGACACGGTCGCGTATCTCAAGGCGAACGGAAAGAATGTCTACATTGTCGGGCCGGTTCCGGAATTCCCGGCGCAGGTCTATCCCTTCGTGGAGAAATCCAACCTGTTCCGGCGGCCAATCAATCCCGACGATCTGGCGGTGACCCGTTCGGATTACGACAAGAGAAACGCAGAGGCATTTGCCATCCTCTCGCAGATCAACGGAGTGCACCTGATTCCCATCCAGGACCTATTCTGTGATTCGAAAATGTGTCGGGCAATCTCCGGGACGGGCACTCCTCTGTTCAGCGATACCAATCATGTGAACAGGACGGGCGCAGATATGGTCGCGGCTCTGGTTCTCCAGGCTATGGATGGTGCGCGCATGCAATAACCACCCATTCCCTTTCGCGGTTTGCGCAAAGGGGCTTTGACTGCAGAGCATTGGAAAATACAATTCTCCCAAGGTGTGGCCTCCTATCTCGGGAGGATTGGGATGTTTGATATGTTCAGTGATTGGAGACCCGAAGGCCCACGCTGCGGCCGGAACCGGTGTCTGGCAAGATGACAACGGTCAATGTCCGGGTGGATAACGAGTTCACATTATATGTGAACGGTACACAGGTTCTGTCGGGAACGAACTGGGCCCAGCTCTATTCGGCAGATCTCGACCTTGCCGCGGGAGACGTGCTTGCCCTCCACGGGATCGACACCGGGGGAGCAGCGGAAGCGTTTGTGGACATTCAGCTTGACGATGGCCAGCGCTATGGCACCGGAACCGACTGGCGCGTGTCGACAAGCCTGCCGGAAGGTTCCTGGATGCAGGCGGGCTTCGATGACAGCGGCTGGGCTTCCGCTACGAGCTACGGGGCGGTAGACAGCAACCGCCTGACCGGAACCGGCGACGCCATGCCGACAGGCGCGTCGGCGGAATGGATCTGGAGTGGCGATACCTACCGGGACAACGAGGTCTTCCTGCGCTGGACCGTGCCATCATCCGCGCCTGCCCAGCCCCAGAGCAACACGGCCCCGGTTGTGA
>QKPN01000042.1 GCA_003258405.1 Rhodobacteraceae bacterium DSL-40
TGTCCCAAATCATCTGACAACGGACAGATTGGACCAGGACGTCGAGAACTTCGCCTTCGTCATCGACAGCACGCCATAGGTACTGGAGCTTGCCGCCGATCCGGATGAAAACCTCGTCCAGATGCCATCGTACCGAAGACTGTGGTTGGCGCCGTCGGATCCGAGCAGCAAACGCGCCGCCGAACTTGAGCGCCCATCGACGCACCGTATCGTAGGATACATCGACGCCTCGCTCAGCGAGCAGGTCCTCGACATCGCGATAGCTCAGGGCGAACCGAAAGTAGAGCCAGACCGCATGTTGGATGATGGCGGGCGGGAACCGGTGACGGGCATGAGAGAGTTCATTCATGCCGACTTCTACCGTCACCCCCTGGCGGCTGCCACTGGCTTTACGTGACCGCGCCTACAGTCCCCTTTTTCAGGGGTGGATGATGGGCCGGGAAATTCCCGGCCCATCA
>QKPN01000043.1 GCA_003258405.1 Rhodobacteraceae bacterium DSL-40
CGGCTGCCACTGGCTTTACGTGACCGCGCCTACAGTCCCCTTTTTCAGGGGTGGATGATGGGCCGGGAAATTCCCGGCCCATCATCGTTATCGCACGGGTTCCGGCGTCATGTCCGAAGCCATCACGCCTTGCCCGACCCACGCTGTCCGGTCGATGTCCAGATCGGCGTAGTCGTCTGGATTCAGCACAGGGCGCTCGACGCCGGCCTTGAGCTGCGCACGGAAGTCACGCAACAAACGCATGGCAATCGGAAACAGCATCATGATGGCCAGCAAGTTGACCAAAGCCAGAACTCCCATCATCGGGTCCGAAAAGAAAAAGACCGCAGTTGCGCCCGGAGCGACGGAGCCGAGAAACACGATAATCATGATCGCGAAACGAAAGACCGTCACCGACAACGGGTGCTTGCTCAGCACAGTCAGGGCGTTCTCGCCGAGGTAGTAATTGTAGATGATCGATGAAAACGCAAACAGCAGGATCATTCCGGTCAGGAAGTAGCTGGCCCATGCGCCGAGATGCGATACCATCGATTGCTGCGTCAGCGCGGCACCGTCAACATCCGCAGCCCCGGGCACGTAGACGTCGCCGAGCAGAATGACGAAGGCCGTGCATGAACAGATCAGGATGGTGTCGATAAACACGGAAAACGACTGAGTGATGCCCTGGCTGATGGGGTGGCGTACGTCTGCGGTTGCGGCCACATTGGGTGCGGACCCCAAGCCCGCCTCGTTGGAGAACAAGCCCCGACGCAACCCCTGTGCAATCGCCGCTCCCATGCCGCCACCAACAGCCTGTTCGAATCCGAAGGCGTTTTTCACGATCGACACGATGACAGCGGGGACGTCGCCAATGTTGAGGACGATCACGAGAAGCGCCATCAAGAGGTAGCCGACCGCCATGATCGGAACAATGACATCGGCCGCCTTTGCGATGCGGTTGATGCCTCCGAAGATGATGATACCAGCGACAGCGGAGAGCGCGGTACCCGTGTAGAGTCGATCGATTTCGAAGCTGTCCTTAACCGCACCGGCGACTGTATTGCCCTGAAAGGCGTTGAAGCCCAGGCCAAAGGCCGCGATCAGGCAGATGGCATAAACAACCGCCAGCCATTTGTATTCGACACCGAGGCCATGGATGATCGCCCGCGCTGGCCCTCCGCGATATTCGTTTTCTCCAACCTTGCGTTTGTACAATTGCGCAAGAGAGCATTCGACGAGGCTCGTTGCCATACCAACAAGCGCGATGGCCCACATCCAGAATACGGCCCCCGGTCCGCCTAGCGTGATGGCCACTGCGACGCCGGCAATATTACCGCCGCCGACGCGTCCGCCGACGGACACCAAAAGCGCCTCGCGGGCGGAGATCTTGTTGCGATCATTGGAATTTGCGTCCTTGCGCAGGACGCGGAACATGCGCCCGAAGAATTCGAACTGCACGAAGCCGGTTGCTAGGGTGATGAACACCCCGAACACGACAAGGATCGGGATCAATGACCACCCCCACGTCAGATCGCCGATCTTTCCAAATATTAGTTCCAGAATTTCCATGGTTTTCCTCCCTTTTCGGCACGGTCCAGACCCTGTGCGCGATGCGGCACCTTAGGAAATGAAGGAGGGAAAGCCATTTCACTAGCTTGCGTCTATGTAGAGCGGGTCGATACAAAAACAGCGTCAACTAGGGAAAGAAGGCATGGATAATGTCCCGAGATCTTCCGAAAAACCTGCGATTGCTGTGCAGCTATCACAAATCGATCGCAGAAGTCTGCCGCAAGCTCGGCGTGAACCGATCTCAGTTCAACCGGTACTTGAATGGCGAAACCGCCCCTTCGCTGCGGTCGATGCGCCGCATGTGCGACTTTTTCGGAGTGGAGGAAGCCGAACTCCTCTTGCCTCATGGACAATTTTCCGAACTTGTGCGCCTCAAGCCCAGTGAATTCGGCGTGCGGGCCGAAACCAACGTGGTGTCCGCCATAGCAAATGACGTCCGTATGGAGTCGCGCAGTGCATTGGACAGTTACGTCGGGCACTATTTTACCTACTACAATTCCATGTCCCATCCCGGCAAAACGCTTCGATCGCTGACGCGGATCTACCGCACCCCCTTCGGCGTAAATGTCAAAAGCGTGGAAAGCGTCGGCACTACGGGGCAAAGAAAGTTCACCTGCAAATATGAAGGCGCATGCTTTGTTTTGGGGGATCGCATTTTCATGACAGTGATGGAGATGCTGACCCGCAACGAGGTCATGCAGATCATCCTCTACCCCAGCTACAACAACCGCATCCGCTATCTGAGCGGCGTAGTGTCCGGCGTTGCCGCGAGAGCCCCCCGTCCACCGGCTGCATCGCAAATGGTCTTCCAGTATCTGGGTGACAACGTCGACTTGAGAAAAGCGATGCGGCTCTGCGGCCTGTACGATCCCGACCACCCCGAGGTCCCCGAGGACGTTCGGAAAATGCTATCCGCTGGCATGCGGCAAGGAACGGGAATTATGGAAGCGCCACTGATTTAGCCTACGGTCTTAATGGTCAGCTCACCGCATTGGCTGTCGCCAATGAAAGCGCGCCGCGGCATGTATTCCCGGCTTTGAGAGAGGCCAAAATGCATTTTCACGCAGGCCATTTCCGGTGTCATGTCGCGCCCGTCGATCACGTCGTTGTCGCGCAACACCTGACCTGCGGCATAGGTGCCGAGCTTAATGCCGCCTTCGGAGCATTGGCTGACCGCGATCACGGGAACCTCGCGCGCACGCGCCTTGCCGAGCGCGGCGCGCAGCCCGGAAGTGTCCGGCGCCGTTCCCGATCCGTAGCAGCGCAATATGATCCCGTCGCAGGTCTCTGCCGCGAATTCCAGGAGCTCGGTGCATGGATCTGGCGTGATCGAGAAAACACCCACCTTGTGGCTCGCAAGCGCTGCGATGCCAGGTTCCGGCGCGGCCCGAAGCGGCTCGTCTGAGCATGGTGCGGCCTCGAAAGCGTCCATGGAACTGGAATGTGACTTCCGTACCCGCGCCCCATGCAAAAGTCGGCCCGCAAATTGCACCCAAATACCCGGCGCCCCGGCTTCGGCGGCTCTGAACGCGTCGCACAGATTGCGATGACCGTCGGTCCTGTCGACCGTCAACGGGAGCATCGCACCCGTCACGATCACCGGCTTGCGAAGCCCGGGCAGGGCAAGGCAGAGCGCCCCGGCAGTATAGGCCAGCGTGTCGGTCCCATGGGTGACGACGAACGCATCATGGTCGTCGCGCGCCTCGAAGATGCAATTCGCTACCCTGATCCAGTCGGTCGGCGTGGCCAGAGCACTGTCGATCAAGGGGTCAAGGGTCTGTATGGTGACGTCAGCTGTGATGTCGCCAGTTTTCATCAGCGCCTGGATTGCCCCTTCGACAATGCCTTGGCGTGGCGCAAACCCGCTGTCGGTCCGAACCATTCCAATCGTTCCACCAGTATGGATCAGCAATATGCGCATGAAGGATCCTCAACGTCTCTTTAAGGTCGATACTACCGATCACCCGACCTTTGGCTTTGCCCTAACTGCGTAAAGCGCGACCGGCGATCCAGATGCAACTGCCGTTGCTTCTGGCGTGAGCATACCTCAAACCAGCGTCAACTAGGGACTAAACCGTCCAAGTCGAAGAAATGCTGTATTGGCAAATATTTGGCGAGGCGTAAGAGGCCGCTCAGTTTTTGCTGGGAGAACCGGATATGCGCACCGAATACGATTCACTGGGTCAATATGACGTTCCCGACGACGCCCTCTACGGGATACATTCCATCAGGGCCTACCACAATTTCCGGATCTCGGACGTGCCACTGTCCGAGTATCCGGAATTGGTCCATGCCCTGGCCATGGTCAAGAAAGCCGCCGCCGGCGCAAACCGCAAGCTGAACGTTCTCTCCCCCGAGAAAGCGACGGCGATCCGCAACGCTTGTGACGAATTGCTGGCAGGCCACCATCACGAGCATTTCATCGTGGACATGGTCCAAGGCGGCGCAGGCACCTCGACAAACATGAATGCGAATGAAGTGATTGCCAATCTTGCGCTGAAATCACTGGGCTTTGAATACGGGGACTATCAGAATATCCATCCCAATGACGATGTGAACAGATCGCAATCGACCAATGACGTGTATCCGACGGCTCTTCGCCTCGCTATTCTTCAGAAAATGGATGGGCTCACCGAAGAGCATCAGCGCTTGTGTGATGCTTTCGAAGCAAAGGCGCGTGAGTTTGACGGCATTGCGAAAGTCGGACGCACGCAGTTGCAGGATGCCGTGCCGATGACACTGGGGCAGGAATTCAGGTCTTTTGCGAACACGATCGAGGAAGACATCGAACGGCTCAAAGAAGTGTCAAAGCTTCTGCTGGAGGTGAACCTCGGCGGCACGGCCATCGGAACCGGCGTGAATACACCAGCCAATTACACCGATGTCGCCGTATCAGAATTGCAAAAGGTCTCTGGTTTTCCGCTTCGCTCCGCACGCAACCTCGTCGAAGCCTCTTCCGACCTTGGTGCCTTTGTCGCCTTTTCAGGTATCCTGAAACGTGTCGCGGTGAAACTCTCCAAGATCTGCAACGATTTGCGGCTTCTGAGCTCCGGCCCCCGCGCGGGTCTCGGCGAAATCCGTCTGCCGGCTGTTCAAGCCGGATCATCCATCATGCCGGGCAAGGTCAATCCCGTGATCCCCGAGGTCGTGAATCAGGTCGCGTTTCAGGTCATCGGCAACGATCTGACTGTCACAATGGCCGCCGAAGCCGGGCAATTGCAGCTCAACGCGATGGAACCCATTGCGATCCTTAATATCCTGCAATCCATTCGCATTTTGAAACGTGCCATGGCCTGCCTGACGGATCGTTGTATTCTGGGGATTGAGGCCGATGAGATGCGTTGCCGAGGGCTTCTTGAAAACAGCTTGGCAATGGCAACATCGCTTGTTCCGCAAATCGGTTATGAGAAATCTGCCTTGGTGGCAAAACATGCCCTGAACAACGAAATCTCAATCGCGCAAGCCCTTGAGGAACTCAAAATAGACGCTCAACCGCTTATCCCCTGACAGGCCGGTGAAAAAGTCGTTGGGTCGGAACTGTTCCCCTGCGCTGCAGGCTTCGCTGTCCGGCCTTGCGCTTTCGAATCTGGAAGGCGTGCATACGTTCTTGCCATACTAACGGGCTTGAGGTTGATGGGTTATTGATCTGGGCAAAGTCGTCGTGAAGGTCGCGGGCCGGTCACATTGGCTGTGGCGTGTGACCTGCTCCCCTGAAAGGGCCGCGCTTTCCGGCTAGCCTGTTCTCCGAACGAGGAGACAGACGATGAAGAGAAGCGGTTTCAGCGAAGCGTAGATCATTGGGATCCTGAAGGAGCATCGGGCGGGCCTGCGCGCGCCTGAGCTGTGCCGCAAGCACGGGATCAGCGATGCGACCTTCTACAACTGGCGGCGCAAATACGGCGGCATGGAGGTTGCTGACGCCAGGCGTCTGAAGGAGCTCGAGGCCGAGAACGCGAAGCTGAAGAAGATGCTGGCCGAACAGATGATGGATGTCGCCACGCTGAAAGAGATGCTCGGAAAAGACGTCTAAGGCCCGGTTCGAGGGGGAAGGCTGTGGATTGAGCCATGAAAGAGAAGAGCTACTCTCAGCGGCGGGCCTGCGCGCTGGCCGGGATCGATCCGCGCGTTTATCGGCGCCGGTCGGCTCGGCCCGCCGATGCGGAGTTGCGCAAGCGGCTGAAGGATCTGTCGTCCGAGCGACGGCGGTTCGGCTATCGGCGTCTGCACATTCTCCTGAAGCGCGAAGGCTGGGAGGTGAACTGGAAGAAGCTGTATCGCATCTATCGGGAAGAGGGCCTCACCGTGCGCAAGCGTGGCGGGTGGAAGCGCGCGATCGGGACCAAGGCGCCAATGGCGATCCCGCAGGGACCGAACCAGCGATGGTCGCTCGACTTCGTGTCGGACGCGCTGTCGGACGGCCGCCGGTTCCGCGTGCTCTGCGTGATCGACGACTTCAGCCGGGAGTGCCTCGCCGCTGTCGTCGACACCTCGCTGTCAGGCGACCGCGTCGCGCGGGAATTGGACCGGATCGCGGAGATGAGGGGCTATCCCTGCATGGTCGTCAGTGCCAACGGGACCGAACTGACCTCGAACGCCATGCTGAAATGGCAGGAGGACCGTCACGTCGACTGGCATTACATCGCGCCAGGCAAGCCCATGTAGAACGGCCTGGTCGAAAGCTTCAACGGGCGGCTGCGGGACGAGTGTTTGAACGAGCACCTGTTCCTGAACCTGCGCCATGCCCGCCATTTGATCGCTGCATGGCAAGACGACCACAACCACCACCGCCCGCACACGAGCCTCGACGGGCTCACCCCGCGGGAATATCACCAACGGTCAGA
>QKPN01000044.1:0-2500 GCA_003258405.1 Rhodobacteraceae bacterium DSL-40
TTGAACCTGCGGCCTTCAGGTTATGAGCCTGACGAGCTACCGGGCTGCTCCACCCCGCGGCAGGGCATGGTGAAGAGAGAGAAAGGTGCGTTTTACAGGCCTGGCGGTGACCTACTCTCCCACGTCTTGGGACGCAGTACCATCGGCGCCGTGGCGCTTAACGGCCGAGTTCGGGATGGGATCGGGTGTTTCGCTCGCAGCTGTTGCCACCAAGCCAGTAAAACGCACCGTATGCGCAAGTCTTTCGGGCTTGCGTTTCGGTGAGACGAGACTGTCTTTCCTGTCGTATTCCGGGTCAAGGGCTTCCTGTCCGGGAAGGGGCACGTGCCTCTCTTCCACTGGATCGGATCAAGCCTGTCGGGCGATTAGTATCGGTCAGCTGAGTGCATTGCTGCACTTACACCTCCGACCTATCGACGTGGTGGTCTACCACGGCCCTCAAGGGAGACCTGGTTTTGAGGGGGGCTTCCCGCTTAGATGCCTTCAGCGGTTATCCTGTCCGCACATAGCTACCCTGCACTGCCGTTGGCACGACAACAGGTCCACCAGTGGTGCGTTCACCCCGGTCCTCTCGTACTAGGGGCAACTCCTCTCAAGTCTCCTACACCCACGGCAGATAGGGACCGAACTGTCTCACGACGTTCTAAACCCAGCTCACGTACCACTTTAAACGGCGAACAGCCGTACCCTTGGGACCTTCTCCAGCCCCAGGATGTGATGAGCCGACATCGAGGTGCCAAACACTGCCGTCGATATGGACTCTTGGGCAGTATCAGCCTGTTATCCCCGGCGTACCTTTTATCCGTTGAGCGATGGCCCTTCCACTCGGGACCACCGGATCACTATGGCCGACTTTCGTCTCTGCTCGACTTGTCAGTCTCGCAGTCAGGCGGGCTTATGCCATTGCACTCGACGAGCGATTTCCGACCGCTCTGAGCCCACCATCGCGCGCCTCCGTTACTATTTGGGAGGCGACCGCCCCAGTCAAACTACCCGCCACACAGGGTCCCGGAACCGGATAACGGTCCGCGGTTAGACATCAAGCGAACAAAGGGTGGTATCTCAAGGGTGGCTCCACGGGAACTGGCGTCCCCGCTTCGAAGCCTACCACCTATCCTGCACATTGCGCGCCTGATGCCAGTGTGAAGCTGTAGTAAAGGTGCACGGGGTCTTTCCGTCTGACCGCGGGAACCCCGCATCTTCACGGGGAATTCAATTTCGCTGAGTCTGCATTGGAGACAGCGGGGAAGTCGTTACGCCATTCGTGCAGGTCGGAACTTACCCGACAAGGAATTTCGCTACCTTAGGACCGTTATAGTTACGGCCGCCGTTTACCGGGGCTTCAATTCAATGCTTGCACATCTCCTTTTAACCTTCCGGCACCGGGCAGGCGTCAGACCCTATACGTCGCCTTGCGGCTTCGCAGAGTCCTGTGTTTTTAGTAAACAGTCGCCACCCCCTGGTCTGTGCCCCCCGCCAACGCTTGCGCGCCAACGGGGCCTCCTTCTTCCGAAGTTACGGAGGCATTTTGCCGAGTTCCTTCAATGCAGTTCTCTCAAGCGCCTTGGTATGCTCTACCAGTCCACCTGTGTCGGTTTCGGGTACGATCTTATGGAGGGCTATTTCCTGGAACCACTTCGAGGCCTGATCAATCCGATAAGATCAGACAACAGCCGCGATCCGTCACTTCCTCCTGGCTCTGGAATATTAACCAGATTCCCATCGACTACGCCTTTCGGCCTCGCCTTAGGGGTCGGCTCACCCTGCTCAGATTAGCTTTAAGCAGGAACCCTTGGACTTTCGGCGAGAGTGTCTCTCACACTCTTTGTCGCTACTCATGTCAACATTCTCGCTTCTGAATGCTCCACCGGATCGCTTACGCGCCGGCTTCATCGCAAACCCTCTGTCTTCGCATGATCCCTTGCAGGACCATGAAGAGACATAGGGTTTATAGACAGAACGCTCCGCTACCGCGTGCACAAAGTGCACACCCTGAGCTTCGGCTCGTGGCTTGAGCCCCGTTACATCTTCGCCGCAGGACCTCTTGTTTAGACCAGTGAGCTGTTACGCTATCTTTAAAGGATGGCTGCTTCTAAGCCAACCTCCTGGTTGTTTTGGAAGTCCCACATGCTTTCCCACTTAGCCACGAATTGGGGGCCTTAGCTGCAGGTCAGGGTTGTTTCCCTCTCCACGACGGACGTTAGCACCCGCCGTGTGTCTGCCAGATAGTACTCTTCGGTATTCGGAGTTTGGTTAGGATCAGTAAGACTGTGGGTCCCCATTACCCATCCAGTGCTCTACCCCCGAAGGTATTCATCTGACGCTCTACCTAAATAGATTTCGCGGAGAACCAGCTATCTCCGAGTTTGATTGGCCTTTCACCCCTAGGCACAACTCATCCCGACCTTTTTCAACAGGTGTGGGTTCGGACCTCCAGTGCGTGTTACCGCACCTTCATCCTGGTCATGCCTAGATCACTCGGTTTCGGGTCTGATCCCAC
>QKPN01000045.1 GCA_003258405.1 Rhodobacteraceae bacterium DSL-40
TGTCCCAAATCATCTGACAACGGACAGGCATGGTAGTTGGTGATGACGATCTTGGCGCTCTGGATATCCCGAAGCATGTCCGGTGGCGTGATCTCGCGGCTGCGATAGTAGCTTTCGGGGTCATTGGGCAGCAGGACGCGCAACCGGTCACGAATGGTGATGCCGGGCGAGACGATCAGGAACCGGCTTGAGAACTGCTTGCTGTTCGGGTGGCGCACGGCATTTACCGTCTGCCACGCGATCAGCATCGCCATGACAGTTGTCTTGCCTGCGCCGGTTGCAAGCTTCAGCGCCAGGCGAAGCAGTTCCGGATTTGCCTGTTTGTTGGTCCCCTTGATATGGGCCCCGAACTTGGCCACCCGCGGTCCCATTTTTGGCGCGACCTCGGTCAGCCAGATCGCGGTCTCGACCGCTTCGATTTGGCAGAAAAAGGGACGAATGCCCTCGAACTGATGGTGCCGCCAATGCTGCAACAGTCTGGCCGTTTCGGGTGTAACCATCCACTGATCGGGATTCGGAAGGTTACGCCAAGTTTCGACGTATCCTCGTACTTCGTTGATGATCGGGGTTGAATTGTATTCCTGGTCAGTCGTCGAAAGATCGTCGTCCGCACCTAGAATGAGGGAGCCCTGCTTCTGGTTCTGACGCTGCTTTTTTGCCTTTGGGACAGGTGTGATCAGATCAGAACGTCGTCTTGACTTGATGATCCGGTTCGTCGGTTGCCCATCGTCATCCAACTCCCAATGGCGACCAGGGTATTCGTAAGGAGAATTGAGTATTGGCTGCTCGAAAAACGTCTCGGTCATACCTTTGCACTCCCAACAAAGCTTGAGTTCGCGCCGTTGAATAGCTCACCTCGATTGAGAAGAACGATCTGCTGATTCTGCGGATTTCTGGCGGCCGGATCCGTATCGAGGCCAAGCCTTTTCAGCGCGTAGTAGAGGAGCGCACGCCGGACCGTGATCTTCGCCTTGCCACCCCGCATGCCGTAGTCGAGCGCGATGACTTTTGCTTGCGTATCCGAGAGGTCGGGGTGGGGAGCGATCTCCAGCGTGACATCGGAGTGCCAGTCGCTGTCGTCGGCGGCCGAGGTTTCGGTCTGCCGTGCACCTCGGATCCTAAGCATCCGGGACAATAAGAAGTCCTTAAAGCATTCATCGGTCTGGCAGAAAGCCCGCGTGTGCCATCGGAACCCGTCGAACGCGATGGCGTGCGGAGCGACCCAGCGCCAACGCGGCTCAGGGCTGGACAGGGATTGGTACTTGACCTCGATCGCCTCGGTCCGGCGGATCGCGCCGACAACTGAGAACACTCCGCGCCAGGGCGTCGGCCGAGTGGCGTGAAATCGTGGCGGCCTGAGGCTGCCTCCAGGAGGTGCGGCCGGC
>QKPN01000046.1 GCA_003258405.1 Rhodobacteraceae bacterium DSL-40
ATTACCGTGACAGTGCCCGTTCGGGCTTTCCTGAGCCTTACAAATCTTTAGGTTTCAGGAATGCGGATGGTTCAACTTCGATGGTTCACGTAATTTCCGAAACAGCGCGCTGCCCGTGATGGCATCGACGCGAAACCGACCTTTGCCGGAGACCCCAGATGCCGCACATCGCGACTGACCCGACCAAAGCCCTGCCGGTTGGTCTTGCTGGCTTGATGCGCGGCCGTGTCGCGCGCCGTGAGGGCCGGGTCGCCGGGTTGGTCCTGGCTGTCGCGGTCGCAGGGATCGTCGGGGCGGATGCTGCGGCCGCTGCCGATCTGCTCAGCCCGATCGGGCCGGTCTTGGCGGACCAGTCGACCCATTTCCTGCGCGCGGCGCTGATCGCCCTTGTCGCGGTCCTGCCTGCAATCATCCTCCTGCCGATCATGCTTTACCGCTACCGTCTCGGTAGCGGGGCGCGCTATACGCCCGAGTGGGAATTCAACAAGTGGTTCGAGGCCGCGATCTGGGGCATCCCGGTGCTCGTGATCTGCGTTCTGGCCTATTGGCTGGCGCAGGCAACGCTGGAGCTGGATCCCTATGCCCCCTTGGGCGATGACCCGCTGGAGATCGACCTAGTGGGGCTCGATTTCCGCTATCTCGCGCTCTATCCCGACCAGCAGGTGGCCGCCGTGGATCAGATCGTGATCCCCGTCGGGCGGCCCGTCACCATTCGCCTGACGACGGACACGGTGATGCAAAGCTTTCTGCCCAACGGTTTTGCCGGGCAGATCTACGCGATGCCGGGGATGGTGACGAAACTGAACCTCTCGGCCGATCAGGAGGGGCAGGGGCTGGCGACCCAGACCCAGTTCAACGGCTTTGGCTTTGCCAATATGCGCGTGCCGATGCGCGCCGTGCTGCAGGCCGAGTTCGACGCCTGGATCACCGGCGCGACCGGCGCCGCGCTGGACGCCGCGACCTATCCTACGTTGGTCGTCACCGGCGCCGAGGCCGACGAATTTCACGAAACCTCGCCCGTGCTTCGGCCCTTGGGGGATGCCTGCCTCTTCGACCGGGTGGTGGCCCGCTATCACCAGGGCACAGCCGTTCCGCCCGAGGCGCAGCCGGGCAGCACCGTCTATGACCCCGCCAAGGGCACCTTGCCCGGGGGAGCCTGCGACAGCGTTCTGGCCGACAGCCATTTAGGAATGGATGGGACGGATATGACGCATCACGACCATTCCACCGCGCCCGCCGCCTCCGGCCAATAGAAGCGACAGACTATGGAACAGTTCATCTTCGGACGTCTCGGTTGGGACGACATCGCGATCTTCGACGTCTTTCGCGATCCCACGGCCAGCAACATCGTTGGCAGTTCGGCGGGCTGGCTGGCCGTCATCGGTGGGGTCATCACATTGGCCCTGCTACTGATCAGGGGCTGGTGGAAGCCGTTGCTGTTTGATTGGCTGAACACGACCGACCACAAGAAGATCGGCATCATGTATATCGTGGTGGGTCTGGTCATGTTCGCCCGCGGCGTGGCCGAAGGCGTCGTTATGCGGTCGCAATACGCGACCGCATATCAGGGGGGGTATCTGACGCCGGACCACTTCTCCGAGCTGTTCTCGACCCACGGCACCATCATGATCTTCTTCGTTTTGATGCCCTTCCTGATCGGCTTCATGAACCTGCTGGTGCCCTTGCAGATCGGCGCGCGGGACGTGGCGTTCCCCCGGCTGAACCAGATCAGCCTGGGCTTTACCATCGTGGGTGCAATGCTGTTGATGATCAGCCTTGTGGTCGGGCAGTTCGCGACCGGCGGCTGGACCGGCTATCCGCCCTATACCGGCGTCGCCTTTCAGCCCGGCACGGGGCCGGACTACTGGATCTGGTCCCTGGGCCTATCGGGGATCGGGTCGCTGCTGACGGGGCTGAACTTTGCCGTGACCATCTACAAGATGAGATGCCCCGGCATGACCTTCCTGCGGATGCCGATCTTTGTGTGGACGGCGCTCTGCACCTCGATCCTGCTGGTCTTTGCGCTGCCGCCGCTGACGGCGGTCATCATCATGCAGGCACTCGACCGCTATCTGGATTTCCACTTCTTCACGAACGACCTTGGCGGGAACATGATGAATTTCGCCAACCTGTTCTGGATGTTCGGCCACCCGGAGGTCTATATCCTGATCCTTCCCGCCTTCGGCCTCTACTCCGAGTTCACGGCGATCTTCTCGGGCAAGCGGATCTATGGCTACATGTCGCTGGTGATCGCGACGATGGCGATCGCGGTGCTGTCCTTTACCGTCTGGCTGCACCATTTCTTCACGATGGGGCAAAGCCCGACGATCAATGTGGCCTTCGGGATCGCCACCATGCTGATCGCGATCCCGACGGGGGTGAAGGTCTATGTCTGGATCGCCACGCTCTGGGGCGGGCGGATCCGGATGCGCACGCCGATCATCTATCTGGCGGGATTCATCTTCTACTTCTCGGTGGGCGGCTATACCGGCATACTGCTGGCGAACCCGACGATCAACTTCACCGTCCACAACAGCCAGTTCGTGGTGGCGCATTTCCACAACGTGCTGCTGCCCGGGACGCTGTTCGCGGTTCTGGCCAGCATTTATGTCTGGTTCCCGAAATTCTTCGGCTTCCGCTTGGACGAGCGCTGGTCGGCCGCCACCGCCTGGCTGTTCATCATCGGCTTCACCTTCGCCTTCATGCCGCTTTACATAGTGGGCCTGATGGGGATGCCGCGACGCAGCCCGGCCTTCGACGATCCGGCCTATGTACCGTACATGATTGTGACGATGGGGGGCGCGCTCTGCGTTCTGACAGCGCTTGGCTGCCTGATCGGCACCTTCGTCGTCTCGGCCCGCCGGCGCGAGGCCCTGGCCGTGCCCGGCGGCGACCCCTGGGATGGCCGCACGCTGGAATGGGCCACACCCGCCCCAGTGCCCGCATGGAACTATGCCTTCATCCCGCAGGTCCACGGCCCGGACGCCTTTGCCGCGGAAAAGGCCCACGGCACCGCCTATGCCATCGACTGCCCGTCCTACGAGGACATCGAGCTTTCCCCGACAAGCTGGATCGGCCTGACCATCATCGTCTTTGGCACGGCCCTGGGTTTTGCGATGGTGTTTTGGATCTGGTGGCTGGCGATTCTGTCGGCGCTGGCCATCCTGATCCATGCCATCGGCCTGGGCTTTCTGCGCGACAAGGAAGAGATCGTCCCCGCCCAGGTGGTCGAGGCGACCGAGCGCGCCTGGCTCGACGGCGCCAGGCAGGGCCCACTGACCGATCGGCGCGACGAAGTGACCAGCCAGAACCGCGGCTACGCCGCACGCATCCCCGAGGCGTGACATGAGCACATCGACCGCGACCGCCAACAGCCATCCCGGCCTGAACCTCGGCCCCAGCCATGGCGAAGCCCACGAACAGGCCGAAACGGTCGTCTTCGGGTTCTGGGTCTTCCTGATGAGCGACCTCGTCACCTTCGTGATGTTCTTCGCGACCTATGCTATCTCGATCCAGGCGACAGCTGGAGGACCGGGCAATGCCGACATCGTCGACATCGCCAGCATCGGCATGCAGACCGGCGCGCTGCTGATCAGCTCGCTTCTGTTCGGGATCGCGACGGTGACCATGAAGCACGGCTCGACCCCGCGCCGCGTGATCGGTTGGCTGCTGGCTTCGCTTGTCTTCGGGCTGTGCTTTCTGGGGCTGGAGGTCCGTGACTTCATCGACGCCGCCGAAAAGGGGGCCGTGCCGATGCGATCGGGCTACCTCAGCGCCTATTGGGCGCTGGTCGGCCTGCACGGGCTGCACGTGACCGTGGGCAGCATCATGATCCTTGTCGTCTGCGCGCAGATCGCCATCTTCGGCTTTGCGGCGGACGTGAAGACCCGCGTGCTGCGGTTGGGGCTCTACTGGCATTTCCTTGACATCATCTGGATCGGGATCTTTTCGATCGTGTTTCTTCCGGGGATCCTGACATGAGCGACAGGGACAAACGCGCGCGCGATCTGCGCATGTATTTCATCGGCTTCGCGGCGGCAGTCGCCCTGACCGCACTGTCCTTCCTGACCGCGATCCTGCAGCCCTTCGGACCCGCGGGGGTCTTTGCCGCACTGTCGATCCTGGCCTTCGCGCAGGTGCTTGTTCATTTCCGCTACTTCCTGCACATCGACCTGTCGCGGCAAAAGCGCGAAGATCTTCACCTGATCCTGTTCACCGGCCTGATCATCGCGATCATGGCAGCGGGCACGATCTGGATCCTCGGCAACCTGATGATGCGGATGATGTGACGCGCCCGGCGGCCCGCCCCGTCGATCTCGCCCGCGTCGTCGACATCGAACGGCGTATCGTGACGCTGAATGCGCAGATCACAGAGGGGCGCTGTCACGTAAAGCCAGTGGCAGCCACCAGGGGGT
>QKPN01000047.1 GCA_003258405.1 Rhodobacteraceae bacterium DSL-40
AGGATGGGGTATCATCGGTCAGGCGGGTAATCCGTAGACTGACCTGATCCCCGTTTCTTCCTCCAGTTTTGGGTAGAGTCCGCTCCAGCGAGGAGACGGACGATGAAGCGATCAAGGTTCACGGAAGAGCAGATCATCGCGATGCTGAAGGAGCAGGAGGCCGGGATGTCGACGGCCGATGTCTGCCGGAAGCGCGGTGTGAGTTCGGCGACGTTTTACAAGTTCAAGGCACGGTACGGCGGGCTCGAGGTGTCGGATGCCTGGCGGCTGAAGGCGCTCGAAGACGAGAACGCCAAGCTGAAGAAACTGTTGGCGGAGGCAATGCTGGAAAACGCGATCCTGAAGGATGTCGCGGCAAAAAAATGGTAGCGCCCGGCATCAGGCGGGAAGCGGTGGCACATGTCGAGGCAACCCACGGGGTGAGCCAGCGCCGGGCGTGTCAGGCTCTGGCGAGATGGATCGGTCGAGTGTACGCTACCGAAGCGTGCGCCCGGACGATGCCGCAGCGCGGGCTGCGATGAAGGCGGTTGCGGCAGAGCGGCGTCGGTTCGGCTACCGGCGCCTGCACATCATGCTGGGACGGCAGGGGATCGTGATGAACCTCAAGAAGCTGAGGCGGCTCTACCGCGAAGAGCGGCTCCAGGTGCGCCGGAGAGGTGGCCGCAAGCGGACGCTCGGCACACGGCGGCCGATGCTGGTGCCGGACACGATGAACCGGCGCTGGAGCCTCGATTTTGTCAGTGATGCCTTCACGGACGGGCGTCGGTTCCGGGTGCTGGCGGTGGTCGATGACTTCAGTCGGGAGTGCCTGGCCCTGGTCGCCGACACCTCGCTGTCCGGCCACCGCGTCGCCCGCGAGCTCGACGCGCTGATCGCCCTTCGCGGCCGACCTGAGATGATTGTCTCGGACAACGGGACGGAGCTGACCTCGATGGCAATCCTCACCTGGTGCCAGCGGACTGGCGTCGACTGGCACTACATCGCGCCGGGCAAGCCGATGCAGAACGGCTTCGTCGAGAGCTTCAACGGCCGCTTCCGCGACGAGCTCCTCAACGAGGTGCTGTTCTCGAGCCTGCGAGATGCCCGGGAGCAAATCCGCTTCTGGCAGCACGACTACAACCATCACCGCCCCCACTCCGGCGTCGGGAACATGCCGCCGGCCGAGTTCGCCGAGAAGAACAGGCTGGAAATGCGAGCCGCTTAGCCCCCGAAATCAACCCGCGGACTCTCCGCAAATCCGCAGGAGAGTCGGGGCTCAGGTCACGGGTGATCCTTCTTCCTGCAAATAGGACGGAAAGAAGGCTAAGTGGACACCCGGCCCGTTCAAACATGTTCTCACGCTTCATGCACGTCGTAGCCGTGGGGGTGGTGGGGTGGGAGAAAACTCTAGAGCATTTTCAGCCATTTCTCGCCGCAGGACGCGGGCCTCTCTGTGATATCTCTCCAGTAGCCCTAAGAGAACTGAGATCGCGATTATTGCGCTTCCGAATGGGATGCTACCCGCCCCACCAACGGAAGTGCGTATAAAAATAAGAACCCAAAGAGGTATTATTGCAATTTCTTGTCCTATACTATGCCTCATAAAAGATTTTCCAGATATAAAAATTATAATATAAAATAAAATTGTTATGATGAAAAGTATGTATCCTGATGTTGCCCATGAAAATAGTGGCCAGTTATGGACGGGATGTTTTCCAATCCTAAAAAACCCTACTCCAGATAGAACATTATTCGAAATCATCTCAGATGCTGTTGCATATTGTTCAAGGCGCGCCCCGCGAGAGGCGGTATCCTCTTCCAGGTTAGCTTCAGTGATTTCGCTCAGAGGGCCATATGCAAAAGTGAAGACGGCCAAGAGGGCGAATGGTAGGGCAATCCTCACAAATGTTGATGAATTGGTTATTACCTTATATAAAATAATTATAATGAGTGAAAAAATAACAATATTTGCTGACATGGAGAACATCAGAAATAGAAATGGGACGAATGAAAGGGATATGATATTTTTAATTTTTATTATAGGCTTATATTTCTGGTCTTTTTCTTTTATAAAAGATATTATTATGAATGCAGACATGCAATTGGCGATGGTATTTAGCATAGATGCCGCATAATCAACATCGCTGTTTGAAACAAAAGCATTAAAGGATGGGCTTAATCCAAAATATATGAATTTAATCCTATCTCCTGATTTGATATATTCCAGAAATGCATCGAGAAGATTTATCCCGGCGGTTGCGGCGGAAATGTGCAGCAGGACAGCGACACAAAAAAGACCGAAGACCGCTACATGGCTGATCTTAATATCGCTGTGCGCAATACAAAGAGCCAATGTCCAGCCATAGATCGCCTGCATGAATTGCTGGCCTAGGATTCCCATGCCGTCGGGCGTGTCGTGTAGAACCATCGAAGACCAATAGACGAGGGACCACAGGACCAGCAGGCCAAAAAGGAGATGAATGCGCCACATGCGTCGCGAAAGAAAGATTGCAAAGGGCAGGACCAGTGCGAAGCCAAGAGCTACCGCATTGGGAATTTCTAGTTCCTTCCCTGGGCCAAACGGAGCCAGGGGAATCCATTGCAAAGGCATCGCAACAATGCCGACCACGGTCAGGGCTGCGGCAGGTTTTGATATTGAGGGCGCGCTTCCAATCATGAAAACAGTTTACTCCCACCACTATTCGTAAGCATCATGGAAAGCGAATTTTCGCTTGCGGGCATCAAGAAGGGGGTTTCCAAAAACACCCCGCTCTGATTTCCTACACTCCAAGATATGGGTGCGGAAGTTTAAAAGGGTGAGCGGTCGAATGAGTATCCTCGCGTGGATGTCTTTCGGTCATCATGTGATGATGGCCAACAATAAGGGCAATGGAATCTTTCCCCGCAGAGAACGCTGCGAATTGGTGCCGACTTTCGCATTTCTCCGAAACTCACGCTATCAGGCAAGCTAAAATCTTGACCTAGGGAATCTGGGGTGTGGGCAAGGAACCTTCATGCCTGCCTTGGCTGTCTCAGTATATTGTTTCTCCTTTCATTGCGCGGCGCCAAAAACACTGGGCCGCTCAATTCTGTCTGAAAAGGAACGAGTATGTCGGACGCATTCTTCGCGCCACGAAAAGCCGCTGCGATCTTGGATCCTGCGATTGCAACCCGCAACGCAGGAGATGAAGTCATTGCAGATGCCGCAAGGCGCTGGATTCGAAAGGCATTACCAGATCACTTCCTGACTACACTGCCCACGCATGACAAAATGGGGATTCGCAGCCATCGCCTAATCCGGCAAGCAGAATACGCGATTGTCGGTGGAAGCAATATCCTGAGTTCCACGCTGTTTACCGACAGGGGGTGGCGGGTTGGTTTGCAGGATTTGCTTTTTGTGGACAAGCTCATTCTGCTGGCGGCCGGCTGGAGAAACTATGAGAAAAAGCCGACTCCCGTCACCGGCATGATGCTCAGACGACTGCTTGACAAGAACGCCATTCATTCTGTGCGCGATACTCATACCAAGGATATGCTCGCTTCCGTTGGTATCGAGAATGTCGTGGTTACGGCTTGCGTTACCATGTGGCAGCTTACGCCTGATCATATCGCAGAAATACCCAAGAAAAAGGGGAGTAGTGTTGTAACAACATTTTCAATGAGAAAGCCATCTCCCCACGATTCTCATCTCATTGATATTCTTCTTAAGCTTTATGATAGGGTATACATATGGCCTCAGGGCTTCGATGACATGGCCTATGTGTCCCAACTCTCCAATGGTCGAGCTGCTCTTCTTGCGCCAACCTTGGAAGCATATGATGAGCTTCTGGAGGCCGATCCTTCATTAGATTATCTGGGAATTCGGTTGCATGCCGGTATAAGGGCGCTGCAGAAGGGGGTTCGCAGCTATATCGTGTCTATCGACAATCGTGCTGCTGAAATTTCAAAGGATACAAATTTGCCTATTGTCTCGCGAGGGGCCAGCGAAGAAGAACTTCGGGAACTAGTTTCAATGGATTATGCGCCGGAACTCCAATTGCCGCAGAATGAAATTGATATCTGGATGGATCAATTTAAAAAGTGATCTTTTGCGGAAAATGAGGTGATGTGCGGTCTGCCCCTCTTGGCGGCAAGGGCCGCGACAGAACTCGCGTGAATGAATCCAGGACGAAGTTTGATGGCGCATGTATCTGTTGCAGCTTCAAAAAGAGAAAGCACCGACCGGAACTCAGCCGAACGTATCGTTTGGCTCGATCAGGCTAGGGGAATTGGTATTGTCCTGGTTGTTTTCGGACATGCCCTAAGGGGGCTTATCAGTGCTGAAATGCTCCCAGGCGCGGCTTGGAGTGCCGTTGATTTCGTCCTTTATACATTTCATATGCCTCTGTTTATGTATTTGTCCGGTATAAATGTACCTCGTGCGCTGGGCCGGCCCGGATTTCTATCAAACAAGTTTAGAACAATAGTATACCCTTATTTTTTGTGGTCAGTATTATTTGGATCGGCCTTAGCGCTTCTTTCCAATCTAACCAATGGATCTGTAGGCTGGTCCAGATTGCTTGCAATACCCTATGATCCCATACCACCATTCTGGTTTTTGTATGTTCTTTTTATATTTATGATTACTTGCTACGTCAGGAATCCTGATTACATTATGTTATCATTATCTATAATTTTCCTGTTAATAAGCCCTTTTGCGACTTATCCCCTTTTGCATCAAGTTTTATATTTCTTTTTTTTCTTTGTCCTTGGGGCATTGGTCAGGCCAACTGTATCTGCCAGAGCCCTTTTGCTTGGTGGACTTGGAATATTCTTCATTTCCAATGTTTTGGTCATTGTGTCTGGGTCTTGGCAGCAGATGAGTTACTATGCGCCGATATTGCTTCCTGCTGCGCTCGGCGGCGGTGCGATGATTGTCGGTCTGTCGATGTTGTTGCCGAAACAGCATCTTCTGGTTGAGCTCGGGAGGTCATCCATGGCGATCTACGTGCTCCATATCTTCTTTACGGCGGGAGTCCGGATCGCATTTCAGAAGATTGATCTTTTGGGATCTGTAACCATCCTCGCGATAGCCACGATCGCGGGGGTTTTTGGTCCTTACATGATTTTTATTGTCATGAAGCGGCTTCGGATTGCGCATCTGTTTGGCCTGAAATGAATGAGTGCCTGGTATTGGCGCTTGAAAGCGGGCCCTGATCTCGGGGCTGCGTG
>QKPN01000048.1 GCA_003258405.1 Rhodobacteraceae bacterium DSL-40
CGTGCGCTCAAACTTTGCCTTCGCCATAATGGCTCTCCTTCATTCTCCGGGACCCGGGGCCCGCTTGTTCCTGCTCAGGCGTATTTGGCCTGGATCTCATCCGAAATGTTCTGCGGCACCGCTTCGTAGTGGTCGAACTGCATCGTGAACTGCGCACGGCCCGAGGACATCGAGCGCAGCGTGTTGATGTAGCCGAACATGTTCGCAAGCGGGACCATCGCGGCGATCGCGATCGCGTTGCCGCGGGTGTCCTGGCCCTGGACCTGGCCACGGCGGCTGGTGAGGTCACCGATGATGCCGCCGGTGTAATCCTCGGGCGTCACGACCTCGACCTTCATCACCGGCTCGAGCAGCTTCGCGCCGGCCTTCTTGAGGCCTTCACGCATTGCCGCACGCGCCGCGATCTCGAAGGCGAGAACGCTCGAGTCGACGTCGTGGAACGCACCGTCGATCAGCGCGACCTTGAAGTCGATGACCGGGAAGCCCGCGAGCGGACCCGAATCCATGACGGACTGGATGCCCTTCTCGACGCCGGGGATGTATTCCTTCGGAACCGAGCCGCCGACGATCTTGCTCTCGAAGCTGTAGCCTTCGCCGGGCTCGGTCGGGGTGATGACGAGCTTGACGCGGGCGAACTGGCCCGAACCGCCGGACTGCTTCTTGTGCGTGTAGTCGATTTCGGCCTGCTTGCTGATCGTTTCACGATAGGCAACCTGCGGCGCGCCGATGTTGGCCTCGACCTTGAACTCGCGCTTCAGGCGATCGACGAGAATGTCGAGGTGAAGCTCGCCCATCCCCTTCATGATCGTCTGACCGCTTTCGATGTCGGTCTCGACGCGGAACGACGGGTCTTCTGCCGCGAGGCGCTGCAGGCCCTGCGACATCTTTTCCTGGTCGTTCTTGGTCTTCGGCTCGATGGCGATCTCGATCACCGGATCGGGGAAGGTCATCGTTTCGAGCACGACCGGCTTTGCCTTGTCGCAAATCGTGTCGCCCGTCGTGGTGTCCTTCAGACCGGCAAGCGCGATGATGTCGCCGGCAAAGGCTTCATCGATCTCTTCGCGGTTGTTCGAGTGCATCATCATCATGCGCCCGACGCGCTCGGCCTTGCCCTTGGTCGAGTTCAGGAGCTGATCGCCCTTCTTGATCATGCCCGAGTAGATGCGGGTGAAGGTGAGCGAACCGACGAACGGGTCGTTCATGATCTTGAAGGCCAGCGCCGAGAAGGGCTGGTTATCGTCCGCCGAGCGGGCGATGTTACGCACTTCTTCCTCGTCGCCCGGCAGGAAGCCCATGTAGGCGGGCACGTCGAGCGGGCTCGGCAGGAAGTCGATCACGGCGTTCAGCATCGGCTGCACGCCCTTGTTCTTGAACGCCGAGCCGCAAAGGACGGGCACGAACTTCATCTCGAGCGTGCCCTTGCGGATCAGACGGCGCAGCGTGGGGACATCGGGCTCCTCGCCTTCGAGGTAGGCCTCCATCACGTCGTCGTCCATCTCGACGGCGATCTCGATCATCTCGGCCCGCATCTCGGCGGCCTTGTCGGCCAGCTCGGGACGGATCGGGTGATGCGCCCAGGTCGCGCCCAGATCCTCACCTTCCCACACCCATTCTTCCATGGTGATGAGGTCGATGTGGCCCGCAAGCTCGTTTTCGGCACCGATCGGGAGCTGGATCGGGCACGGGATCGCGCCGGTCCGGTCCTTGATCATGTGGACGCAGTTGAAGAAGTCCGCACCGATCTTGTCCATCTTGTTGACGAACACGATGCGCGGCACCTTGTAGCGGTCGGCCTGGCGCCACACGGTTTCGGTCTGGGGCTCAACACCGGCATTGGCGTCGAGCACGCAGACGGCACCGTCGAGCACGGCAAGCGAACGCTCGACTTCGATGGTGAAGTCAACGTGGCCGGGGGTGTCGATGATGTTGAAGCGGTGCTTCTGGCTGTCCGGAGTCTTGCCGTCTTCGGTGCGCTCCCAGAAGGTGGTCGTCGCAGCCGAGGTGATGGTGATGCCCCGCTCCTGCTCCTGCTCCATCCAGTCCATGGTCGCAGCACCGTCGTGCACTTCGCCAAGCTTGTGCGACTTGCCGGTGTAGAACAGGATCCGCTCGGTCGTGGTGGTCTTGCCGGCGTCAATATGCGCCATGATCCCGAAATTGCGGTATCTTTCGAGGGGATAGTCGCGGGCCATCGTGGGGCTCCTGAATCTCTCTGGTTACCAGCGGTAGTGGCTGAATGCCTTGTTGGCATCGGCCATCTTGTGGGTGTCTTCGCGCTTCTTCACGGCCGCGCCACGGGAGTTCGCGGCGTCGAGGAGCTCGCCGGCGAGGCGCTCTTCCATCGTGTGCTCGTTGCGGGCGCGGCTCGCCTTGATGAGCCAGCGGATCGCCAGGGCCTCGCGGCGCTCGGGGCGCACTTCGACCGGCACCTGGTAGGTCGCACCGCCGACGCGGCGGGAGCGGACCTCGACCGAGGGCTTCACGTTGTCGAGCGCTTCGTGGAACACTTCCACCGGCGCGCGGCGCAGCTTCTGCTCGACGCGGTCAAGCGCGCCATAGACGATGCCTTCGGCGGCAGACTTCTTGCCGTCGTACATCAGGTTGTTCATGAACTTCGAGAGCACGCGGTCGCCATATTTGGCGTCCGGCAGGATCTCGCGCTTCTCTGCGCTGTGACGTCGCGACATCTCTCGCTCTCCTTATTTCGGACGCTTCGCGCCGTACTTCGAGCGGCGCTGTTTGCGGTTCTTCACGCCCTGGGTATCGAGCACGCCGCGCAGGATGTGATAGCGCACACCCGGAAGGTCCTTCACGCGGCCGCCGCGAATCAGGACAACCGAATGTTCCTGAAGGTTGTGGCTCTCACCCGGGATATAGCTGATGACCTCGAAACCATTCGTCAGCCGCACCTTGGCGACCTTACGCATGGCCGAGTTCGGCTTTTTCGGCGTGGTCGTATAGACGCGCGTGCAGACGCCGCGCTTCTGAGGGCAGGCCTGCAGATGCATCGACTTCTGGCGCTTCACTTTCGGCTGCCGCGGATGGCGGATCAGCTGCTGGATCGTTGGCATTCGAGTATCAACCCCGTCTACACCGTTCATATGTCAACGGCATCGCACGCAGTTGCGCACAATGCCAAAAGTACCGCGGCCGGCTCCGCCTTCGGACCCGTCGCGGCGAAATTCCAGAGGACTGGGGTTGTGAACCCGAGTCATGACCGCCCAATTGTGGCTTCAAGTTGAAAGGGCATACCCCCTTCCAGAGCGGGCGGAAACTAGGCGCAGACGGAATCATTGTCAACCGATTACCGCCCGGAAAGAGGACAAAAGCCCGGTTCCGGCCAAGCCTCTGAAACGGAAGCGGGAATCCGGGCGCGCCTCCCGGCGCCCGACCAGCCGCCGCCACATCCGCTCCCGTGCCCGGGACGCCATGGCCGGAATCGGGGCGGCTCTCCGCGCCGGGGCAGCGTTCCCGAATTCGGGGCGCGCCCTACTACACCATACGCATGTGCAGCGCAGCAGGGAGCGGGAGAGATATATAGTGAGGCATCTGGTGTCAGGCAGAGCATACCCCCGCGCATGAGAGGCTTGAAATCGCTGCGCAGGCGATCATATCTTCCCGCGCGCCCGGCAGCGCCGTCGAGCAGTCTTGCCTTTTCAGGCGATTGCAACTATGCGAGCGCGCACTCAACCGGGGCGCCGAGACGCATCCCCCGCAGACCTTAGGAAAAGGGACCATGGCGAAGGCAAAGTTTGAGCGCACG
>QKPN01000049.1 GCA_003258405.1 Rhodobacteraceae bacterium DSL-40
TGTCCCACGAGCGCTGACGTCAGACAGCTTATTCAGGCGGAAAGTCGCGGGTTCCGACCTGATCTCAAAAAACCGAACCGGTTGCGCTCGCCCTTCGAGAGCACTCATGATTGCGTACCGTACTGACGCCTCGCATCGCAGTCCGAAGATCACTTCCTCAAGTTCAATCGGAGCATCTTGTAAGCCCCGCGGACCAATGAGCCGCCATTCGCGCTCATAGCTCCAACTCTTTGCTTTTCGGAGAAGCACGGCATCGTCGACAAGCCGACGAGCTTCTTCATCTCCATCAAGCATCCGCTCGACCAAGCTGATCTTGACAAGCCTGCTCCCGCCGTAGGCAACCTTGTGCAGACTTTTTGCATCGTCCTCTTGGACCGAATAGCCGAGACATAGGCCTCGATGTTGATCACCATAGTGGCTCCACATCAGCGGACAGGCGGCCCGCTGCGCGAGCGACACGAGACCCTTTTCGTACTGCCTAAGAAGCTCTCTTTCGATCCAAGATTTAAGGAGAGCCTTGTGCGGATTAGGAAATTCATAGTCGGGATTCGTGGCGTGGTATGCGATGTCGGTTATCGTGTCTGCAGCCTTCTTCTGGCTAAGCGTCTTAATGCGGCTTAGGGTCTTCGGTCCCTGGTAGCGTATGGTCTTGGCCGCAGCCTCCATCTCAGCCGTGACGCGCCTCTCGACGAATGTTGTAACGATCCGCTCCAACTTCTCGACTGGGAGGTCAGCTTCCAGCGTGGGGTTGGTATCGAGAGGGTCATTAAATGTGGTTGGGTCCGCGAAGAACAGACTATCGGATACTAACATATCGAGCGTTAAATTGCTAAACGCCCTGTATTTGTAGAGCTTTCGAGGAACCATCTTCGATCCGACACCTTCAACCTATTCCTAAGCCGCAGAACCTCTTAGGTCGAGCGATGATTGCCTTGGAAACTGGGGCTTCATGTAGGCTTCGACGTCGATGCCGCGTTCCTGGAGAAATGGTGCCTCCCTGAGCTTATCTCGCAAGCCAAGCATTCGCTTTTCCGCTCGCTTTATGAATGTTGAGTATGTCATCGCTCGAATTGTGACACGACCATCCCATTTTGTTTCATCACCAGTCTCGGTGGGATCGACTCTGGATCCGAGGACATAACAGGTTGTCTTTGATGCCTCTGTCAGAAGTCCTTTTTCTCGTAGCTCTTTCACGTAGCGCCAAGGTTGCTGCTTCTCGGTCGAGGATATCGGGACGTCTGGCCGCTTAATCTCGGCAATTACGAGATGGGAAATTCCATCAACGTCATGCTCCGGATCGTGGGCGTCCCGGCTGTAGAAACCAACTGTTCCGTTAGGTAGCATGACAAAGTCTGGACGAAGACGACTTCCGCGCTGCTCAACGCCACAGATCTTTCGGATGACTTCCGTCATTCCTCTGTTGCTGGTGAACTCCAAGCTTTCGAATTCTGGACCAAATACCCACAGACTGCGCTCAAATAGCGGCTGTAGGTCAGCGACCTCGTCCATGGTCGCGTCCTTTAGCTTTTGGTTGAGCTCTTCGATCAGGCGTAGTCTCTGAGCAATCTCATCCAGGGCCAGCTTTGCGGTCCGGACGGTCCAGTCCTCTAAAATGGCATTCAGCTGGTCAAGGTCTCCAGGTTTCATTTCATCAAGCTTCTCAATCAGCGCATACTTCGAATTTGCCAACTCAAGGTTAGCGAGTATGCCGGCAATCTGCTCGACGGTGTCGGGTGTCATGGAGGGACAGGTGTCCACGACACGATCTACGAACTCATTCCATAGGTCACGGCTGGCTGGTGGAAGCCCTGAAACTGTTGATCCCAAACTTTCTTTGATAGTCGCCTTGGTATCTCGGCGCCGGTCAGCGTTCAGTGTGTTTAGGTATTCTCGAATAGCGTCATAGACAGCCGAGCGAGTTGCAGTCCAACCACTGCTATCGAGCCGGAATCCAGACCAATCAGACAACACGTCGTCGGCCAGGAAGTCCGCGCGCACGATAAAAAGAAATCGTTTGGCTTCACTGCTCCGACCATCCAAAATTCGGCCTCGATCAAAGTCGCCCCACCCTGGAACACCGACAATCCGGTTTCCTACCCGCCAAGCGATACCATGCTGGCGGGTCGTCCTATCTGCCTTTTGCCCATCAATGACCGTGAGCCCGGCAACACCGAACCCTTCGACAACTATCTCTATCGTCTTACGATGAGATTCCGGGATGTCGTCAAAGGTAACCTTGGCCCCGTTAATGCAGACCGAAAAGTTGGGGTCCGCCAGAAAGCGAGTGCCGATAACCTCCCGCGCTTCCTCAGGTGTCATGATCACTTTGGCTGGCTCTATTGCCGTAATCGTTGTCCCGTGATCCTCAACAGCGGTATCTTCACGTAAAAGCTTAACCGAAAATGGCTGAGACACACCCCTGCGAACTTCATACTCAGCGGAGTGTCCCTCGCACCATGTCTTAACTCGATAAGCCTTCCCAAACCGGAACGCCGCGTGACGGCCCCTCCCATTGCGTCCATACACCGCTCGAACGGGCAGATCTGTCAACTCCGGGGGTGGGTCGGCAACCTTTCCGCCACCACGCAGTCGGTTGTAATCAAACGTCTTCCAGCGCATTTCGAACTGCACCGGAGTCATTCCTTTGCCGTTGTCTGAAATGCTAAATGGTGCATCCACACCGCCTTCAGGCCAGACTATGTCCACATGCGTCGCCCAAGCGTCCCAAGAGTTCGCTACCAGCTCCACGAGTGCCACGGACGTATCAGTGATGATCGGCCCGGCATGCCGATCCAGGAAGCGATCATCGAAGTAAAGCTCAGAGCTGCTCACTATGTTCCCCCATATTGTCCATAGGTGGACTTGCCCCTGTTTCACCGGAC
>QKPN01000005.1 GCA_003258405.1 Rhodobacteraceae bacterium DSL-40
TGTCCGGTCGAAACAGGGGCCAGTTCACCTCTGTCGATTTACACGAAGAAGTTGTTCTGGATGTATTGCACGCTCTACAGGTCAACATCCTATCTAGAAGCGATTTTTCGAAGGCCATTTCAATTCTCGAAGAGAGGGCGGATATTCCCCCCGGCGGAAAATTCGAAAACCCCTGGGGGCGGGTCTCGGAAGCGACTGTCTGTCGAGGATGAAGAAGCGCGGAATTGTGTTCGAATTCATTGCGACTGGAGCGCCGACATGCCTCGCTGTCGTGGCCAAAGTAACTCAGGGCAGTCCGCGGCTTGCCCTGCAATGTTCAGTAAGGGACGAGCTTTTCCGGAACTCCATAGTTCACGCCGATCCCAGCGAGAACCTCGTGACTCACACTCTTGCACGCTGTCAGCACACTGTGCCAGCACCCACACCCCGGCGGCCCATAGGCCGTATTTTGGCAGGTAGAGCGCCTTCGAGCACAAATAACTGAAGTATTACAAATGTTGATGGCAGCGCATTTTGCAGCCATCGGCAATTTTTAACTTGCGATTATTTATGGCTCCACCATTATAAATAATAGATACGCCATTATTTAATATTGGAGGCGACTTTGATTAATAGCAAGAGATGGTTCGTTCAGTGCCAAGTATCGGAGGAAGAATACGACAGCCTCCGTACGCTTGGTTCTGATCTTAATCTTCGGCCCGGCGATACGCTGCGCACGATCATTCGCCAGCGGGTCGAGAAGGGTGACTTTCTGACCAAGGAAGCCCCGCACCCCACGGCGGCCCTCGCTGAGGTCATGCTGGAGCTGGTTCCGCTGGTGCATCGCATGAAAATGTAACTCGATGAGCAGGCCGCCGAGTTGGCCCGCCTGCGGGAGGGCTGATCGATGGGTACGCCACTCCTCCGAGACGGCATTCTTCAGGGCACGCCCTTTGACGGTATGAGCTACGAGCTGACCCGCCTCACCTACGATGAGGTTCAGAAGGCCAATCGGATTCTCGAGAAATCGCGCGCAGGCCAGCGGCTCGATTCAAACGAGCTGCGAGACCTTATGGCGCTCCGCAAGGCGGCGAAGGCGGGCAGCAAGCCCCCGGCGGCCAAGGCGAGCACCATCGAGCGGCTTTCGGCCACGGTGCGCGAGCTTCGCGAGGTGCTGAAGTAATGAACATCAAGGGCTACGCCAGTACCAACGATTTGGATCGGGCGCGGCATGTGGTCGCCGCTAACGCCTTCCGCGCCAGCATCGCCGCCAAGGGCCTGAGCGGCCCCAAAGGCATCAGGCTGCTGCATCAACACCGGAGCGAGTTGGTAATCGGCCGCATCCTGAAACTTGAGCAGCGCGCCAAGGGCCTCTGGATCGAGGCGGAGGTCGACGAGGACATCGCGCATGGGCGCGAGGTTGCCGCCATGATTCGGGCCGCCGGGGGGCTCTCCTACAGCGTGGGGTTCTTCGTGCGCGATGCCGATATCGAAGAAGACGCCAGCGGCGGGAATACCTGCTGATCACACGCGGCGAGCTTGATGAGGTCAGTGTCGTGACCTTCCCGGCCCAGCCCAATGCCATAATCACGGAGTTTGACTGATGAAGACCGAAGCTGAAAGGCAGAAGGAATTGCGCGACCGGCTGCAGGCCGCACGCGACATGACCCCGGAGTACAAGGATGGGCTGCGCGCAAAGTTGGCGCGGCAGACTTTCAATGAGCAGGAGCGGATGCTCAAGTGCCTGCGCCTCAACCTGCTGACCTACGAGAAGTGGCTGAAAGACCCGAGCACGGAACTCCCGGAAGGTCATGAGGCATTCCTCTACGATTGGGCACTTGGAGGATATGGCTTCGTCTCGACCGAAGAAGGGCTGCAACCTATTAGGCTGCGGAGTGCCCCCGCAAAGATCCTCGGGATCCGGCCCCCAGCCAGCCCCACGGCGGCCAGCGATGCCAATCCCTGCGATGGCCCGAATGTCCCGGTCGGTCGCCGGATCGTGCAGGAGGCTTCCGCTTCACCGGGTCCCAATCTCAATGTTCCCGAGGATGCTCGCAGGCCCGATCGCGTGCAGGAAGCGCCACGCAAGAGCACAACCATCCCCCTCGGGCTGATGGGTAACCTCGTTGGGCGGAGGCGGGGCTGATGAGTGACCGCCTACCAGACGGGCGGGTGCGGCCTCCGTGGCTTGAGCCGGGCGAGCCGGAGCGGGATGTATCCATGCCCTCGCACCTCTTCGCGCCCGGCAACAAGCTCTCGGTTGGCCACGGAGCGCCGAGGCTGGTCAAGGACGGTGAAGAGCTTTGGAGCCGGTTCCTCGAATATGTTGAATGGATCGAGACCAACCCTGTGTGCGCATTGCGCAAGGTTGTTTCCCACAATCGCATCATCGAGGTGGAGGACGAATTCCTTCGGCCCATGACGTGGCAGAGCTTCGCCGCCTTCCTCGGGGTCTCGACCGCAACGCTCGAGTATTGGCGTAGGGATTGCGAAGATCTGATCGAGACCCTGCACCGGATCAAGGACACGATGTTCGCCAACAAGTTCGAAGGGGCCGCCGTGGGTGTGTTCCGGGAAGCGATCATCTCGCGCGAGCTTGGGCTCGCCGATCATCAGGCGCTATCGGTGGATCTCGATCAACAGGCCGCGTTCAAGCCTCAGTTCAACATTCTGCCCGCCGCCACGGTGGCCGACCTGATCCATCCGGACGATCCCGACCCCGAGGGCATCGAGCGGGGCTATCAAATCCTTTGCACCCAAGCGCAGCTCGATGCGGGGATGCCCTTCTTTGACGGCCGGACAATCGAACATCAAGCCGAGGACGTGACCGATGGATGACTTCAACATTCGCCCCGTACCCCAAGGCCGGTACTTCGCACCGTCGGATGAAAAGCAGCGCGGGCCACTCCTTACACAGAAGCAGATCGAATACGGCATCGAGATGCGCAGGCGAGCGGGCCTGAATGCCACGGCTACGCCCGGCGAGCTGGCCAAGGCAATCGATCCGAACGCGGCTCGTTACAACGTCAGCGGGGGTTGAAATGAATGAAGCTGATCGTCAACACCCCAGCAAATTCGCAGCCCAACCCCCAGCGGCAGGCACCGCCCGAGCAGTATGGCGGCGGCAAGCTGAAGAACGGCCACGAGCAAGAGCGGCAGGAGCCGCCAGCAAACGAAGACTGAGGCAGCAAGGAACCGAGAGCATGAGCTACCATTACAGCGTCTCCTCCCCATACGGCCCGCTGATCCCGGCAGAGATCGTCGGGTCCTCGATCATTCAGGACCAGACCTTCCACAGGAAATTGCGCATCGCCCTGCGCGATGCCGACAAGGGCTGTGACATAGAACTTGAGTTCGGCATTTGCTTCGATTGCATGGAGCCGGGGCAGTGGGAGCTATACCAATACGAAGAGTTCGCGGCTCTGCTTTCCGCCTGCGGCATGACGAAGCTCTGGGATACCGAGCAGCTTCACGGCAAGTGGGTGCTGGCCCCCGAGGTGGCATGGCGCGAGCCCATACCGATCTCCGAGGTGGTTCAGGCGCTGATGCCCTTCAACGGCGGCCTAGTGGCAGCGGCCCGCGCGCACGATTTCCGCAAATATATGCTTGGATACCGGGATCGCGCGCCTTGGGAATCCCCTCGAAACAAACCGATCGCTCCCTTCGGGAAGCCGGAGGCGCGGGCGGCAGGCGGCCCCGTCGAGTCTTGCTCCTGAGGCTCCGGGGCCGCATTGCCCTTGGGGAATCGGGCGCATTCTGACCCGTTTGATTTTGGGCTAGCGTTTGGGCCAGTAGGCATTTGATTACAAAAATAAAACGTTATTAATCAATTGATTAGAAGCAATGATGGCGGAGACGAAGGGATTCGAACCCTCGAAACGGTTTCCCGTTTACTCCCTTAGCAGGGGAGCGCCTTCGACCACTCGGCCACGTCTCCGCTGACCCGTATAGCGGTTTAGGCGGTGGAGAAACAAGGGCGAGTTTCGTTTTTTCTGGAACCGCTTGGCTTGCCGGAGGTGATTGAAATTGCGCCGATTTTCGCGCAACGCCATCTGCGCGCCTTTCGGGCACTGCAGGCGGTGGTCAGCACGTGGTTGCCCGAGCGGCACTCGATGACGGAGGCTTTGGCTGTGGCAGAGGTCACGCCATGGCAGGGGCGGACGTGCCGGGGTCGAGCTTGACGGTGAGTTCCGAGCCGCCCTTCACGTAGATGTCGCGGTGTCCAAGCGGCGTGCGGATGCCATGGATGCGGAATTGTTCCCAGACCGCCAGAAGCACCTCGCTGCGAACGTTTATGATTCCATTGGTCGGATCCTCGATCCAGAAGCGGAGTTCGAGATTGACGGTGCTGTCGGCGAAGCTCATCAGGCGGCAGACAGGAGCCGGATCCTGGAGCACGCGCGGTGTGTTGCGTGCGGCCGAGATGGCGAGCTCCATCGCGTGGCGCACATCGCAATCAAAGGATACGCCGATCGGCGTGAGCAGGCGAAGCCTGTTGTTGTTGTAGGACCAGTTGATCACACGCCGGGTGATGAGGTCCTCGTTCGGAACCAGCCATTCAGTGCCGTCGCGGGTGGTAAGCGAGACATAGCGCGCATTGAGCGCGGTTACCCAGCCGAAGAGCTGCACGGCGCGATTGTCGGGGTCACTTAGTTCCACGACATCGCCGGGCTTGATGGAGCGGTCGAAGAGCAGGATGAGGCCGCTGATGACGTTGGCGATCGGCTTCTGGAGGCCGAAGCCGATGCCGACACCGAGGGCGCCAGTGAAGAGGGCAAAGGCCGTGAGATCAATGCCGGCGCCGGTCAGGGCCGCGACGAGCGCGGTCGTGATCAGCGAAAGCCGGATCATCTTTGTCGTGAGAACCTTGAGGGAAGGGGTCAGCCCGCGGGCCAGCTGCACTCGTCGCTCGATAAGCCGCGACACTGTAAGCGCCAACCAGAGCAGCACGATCAGCTGGAAGGCGCCGCGCACGATTTCGAGCAGGGTGAGCCGCGTCGAACCGAGCCGGATCCCCACGTGATCGAGATAGACAATCAGCGGACTGAGCAGGTGGAAAATGTCGAGCGTTGCCACCCCAAAGGCAGTGAAGGCGATGAGGCGCGAGAGAAAGGCATTTCGGATCAGCAGCGCGGCGAGCCGGATCACCACCCAGGCGGCGAGCAGGTTAACCGCAGTGCCGAGCAGGATGTCTGGCCAACCTAGGGTCCTTGCGGCCGCCATTGCGGCGCCCAGAAACGCGAGCGCGATGAGGGGGAAGGTGATCGAGCTTACAGCCTTGGAGAGGACGAATGCGAGGGAGAGATTCGACAGCGGGCCGGGAAAAAGTCGCAGCAGTCCGGAACGTATGGGTTTGGATAAAATCCAGGCAGCGCAGAGGCAGGCAATCGTGGCCGTGATCTGCCCGAGCGTGGACCAGACGAGAACCTGCGTCAGCAGCCAGTACTCGACCTGCATCCGGAAATTCTCGATGGCGATAACATCGATCAGTCGCTGGTAGCTTTCCATTGCGCCGCCTGTGCCGGAGTTTCCCTGAGTATCCACATCCAAGTCCCTCGAAATCAACCGCCATTTGAAGGCGTATTGCGGATCGGTGCGGCAGCGGACTAACCTTGGCCCGGTCTGAACGGCAGGGATGCATCCCACCGAAAGGGAGACAGGATGCCCAGAATTCGTTTTCTCGCGGGCAATCTGCGGCGAGGCCTCGTCTCGCGCGCGACGATCGGTCTCATTGTGCTTGCTGCCTGGTGCGGCCTAGCCTCGGCTCAATCCGCAACGAGGGGGGATCTCAGTCTTGTCAGCATTGCAACGGGCGAGCGGACTGGGGTCTATTATTTCGCCGGCGGCGTGATCTGCGGGCTGCTCAATGCCCATCGCTGGGAGCACGGGATCCGCTGCATTGCAGAGCGCACCAATGGCTCTATCGAAAATCTTCGCGAGGTGCGGAGCGGAGCGGTGACCTTCGCGATCGCGCAATCGGACTGGCAGAACAACGCGGTGAACGGGACCGGTGTCTTCCAGAGCGCGGGGCGGGACTCCGAGCTCAGGTCGCTCTTCTCGCTGTTTCCAGAGCCGTTTACCGTTGTCGCCCGGCCGGATGCGGGGATCAGCACATTCTCCGATCTCATCGGCAAGCGGGTCAATCTTGGTCCGCAAGGCTCGGGAAGCCGCGCGACCATGGAAGTCGTCATGGACGCGATGGGCTGGAAGGATCAGGATTTCTCCTATGTCTCGGAGCTTCCGATGAGCGAACTGCCGCGCGCGCTCTGCTCCGGAGAGGTCGATGCGGCCGTTTTTATCGTGGCGCATCCGAACCTTGTCGTGGAGGAAATGCTGTCACTTTGCGGCGTGATCCTGCTCCCGGTGCAGGGAGATCAGATCGAGCGCGTCATTAGCGGATATCCCTACTATTTCGATTACCAGATTCCGGCCGGAACCTATCCGGGGCAAACGACCTCGGTTCCGGGGTTTGCCCTCGCCGCGACGCTTGTGGCTTCGGCGCGCACGCCGCCCACAATCGTGCAGGAGCTGGTGAAGGCGGTCTTCAGCAATCTTGATGAGTTCCGGGCGGCGCATCCGGCCTTTGCCCATCTGGACGAGAAGCAGATGGTGACGAGCGGGCTGACCGCGCCCTTCCATGAGGGCGCACTGAGATATTTTTACAGCCACCACATCATGCCGGTGACGCCCTGAGGCCTGCTCACCCTGCCTCGGCTGCTTCAGAGAAAATGCGGGCATGCGCTTCGCGGAGCGCATTCTTCTGCACCTTGCCCATCGTGTTTCGGGGAAGCTCGTTCATCAGCACGTAGGCCCGAGGCTGCTTGAACCCGGCAAGCGTGTCGCGAAGGCGCGTGCGGATGGCCTCGATTTCGGGTGTCTCGCCTTTGCGGGCAACCAGGATCGCGACAACGCTCTCGCCGAAGTCGGCATGTGGCACCCCGATGACCGCACTCTCCAGAACGCCGGGTTGTTCGTCGAGTACGAGTTCGATTTCCTTCGGATAGATGTTGAAGCCGCCGGAAATGATGAGATCCTTGTTGCGCCCGACGATCGTCACGTAGCCGTCCGCATCGACGTGGCCGAGATCGCCGGTGATGAAGAAGCCGTTCTCGCGCAATTCCTCGGCGGTCTTTTCAGGCATCTGCCAGTAGCCTTTGAAGACGTTCGGGCCACGCACCTCGATGAGTCCGATCTCGCCCTGCGGAAGTTCGGCGCCTGTTGCAGGGTCGGTGACCTTGAGCTCGACGCCTGGCAGCGGAAAGCCCACGGTGCCGGCGCGCCGCTCTCCCTCGTAGGGGTTCGAGGTGTTCATGTTCGTCTCTGTCATGCCGTAGCGCTCGAGGATCCGGTGGCCGGTTCGCGCCTCGAAAAGCTGATGCGTTTCGGCGAGAAGCGGTGCCGAGCCCGAGATGAAGAGGCGCATTTTCGCGACAAGGTCACGGGTGAGGCGCGGATCGTCGAGGAGGCGGGTGTAGAAGGTCGGTACACCCATCATCGCGGTCGCCTTCGGAAGCGCCGCGATGACGGCATCGATCTCGAATTTCGGCAGGAAGATCATCGCGCCCCCTGCGAGCAGCGTCACGTTCGTCGCGACGAAAAGCCCGTGGGTGTGGAAGATTGGAAGCGCATGGAGGAGGACGTCGGATGCGGTGAATTGCCAGTAGTCGACAAGCATTTCCGAGTTCGAGAGCAGGTTGGCCTGCGTCAGCATTGCGCCCTTCGAACGCCCCGTCGTTCCGGAGGTGTAAAGGAAAGCCGCGAGGTCATCCTCGCTGCGGGCAGTCGTTTCGAAGTGTTCTGATTGGGCGGCCGCGCGTTCGGCAAAGGAGCCGCTGCCATCGGCGCCGAGGGTGGCGAGCACTGCGCCATGCGCCGTTGCGACCGGCGCCAAGGCCGTTTCCGAGGCAGGATCGCAGAGCAGCAGCTTCGCGCCGGAATTTCCGACAAAGTAGTCGAGTTCGGCGGGTGTGTAGGCGGTATTGAGCGGCAGGAAGATGACACCGGCCTGGGTGCAGGCGGCATAGACCGCGAGCGCCTCCGGGCCCTTCTGGATCTGCACTGCGAGCCGGTCTCCGGGCAAGAGGCCGATCTGCGTGATCGCATTGGCATAGCGGGCAGCCCGCCGGACGAACGCATCGTGGGTGATGGTCTCACCCGATGGCAGATGAAGGAAAGGTGTCTGCCGTCCGGCATGGCGGCCGAAGAGGCGGTCGTAGAGGGGATTTTCAGGCATCGGTTCCGGTCCGGAGCTGGGGGGCAGGCAGGGGGGCACGGGCGAGATTCAGAATCTCTTTTGCCGCGACAACCTTGTTGTTGTTCGCGAAATCCTCGTGATTCTTCGAGATCCGCTTCAGGTCATAGAGATAGTTCACCATTGCGCCCCCCGATTGGGTGAGACCGTTTGGGGACAGATCGCCCATCGGGTGGATGTTGTGAATGAAGGCGCCATTGTTGAGGTGGAAACGGGCCACCGGATCCAGCGGCTTCTCTTCCCTGCGCTTGGCATTGATCAGGTAATGCGCCGCAAGCAGCCGGAGCGTCTCCGGGCTTCCGGCGCGGTCGCCAAGGCCTTCGCTCTCGACCCAGCGCATAAGGCCGGGGATGGGCGAGAGCGTGACGAAGGACTTAAGCTGCGGAAGTTCTCGCGAAAGATCCTCCACCACCTGCTTGATGAGAGAGTTGCCGAAGGAGATCCCGGCGAGCCCGGCCTGGCAGTTCGAGATGGAATAGAAGACCGCCGTGTCGGCCTCGCCCGGCTTCAGCTCGGGGCGCTCTTCGGCGAGCAGGCCCTGGATCGAGCCTGGGATGCCCCTGGTCAACGCAACCTGGACGAAGATCAGCGGCTCGTCCGGCATGACCGGGTGGAAGAAGCCGAAGCAGCGCCGGTCGGCCGGGCGCAGGCGGCGGCGCAGGTCGTCCCAGGAATGGATGGCATGCACTGCCTCGTAGGCGATGATCTTGTCGAGAATATGCGCGGGGCTCTCCCAGTTGATCGGCCTGAGCACGAGGAAGCCGCGGTTGAACCACGAGGCGAAGAGATGGCGGAGATCCGACTCGACCCGGGCCAGGGCGGGATCATCGCCGGCAAGCCGGAGCAGGTCTGCCCGCATCTCCACGAGCCGGCCGGTCGCGCCCGGCACCTGGTTGAGGCGGCGGGCAAGCTCCTGGCGTCGCGGCTCGGACGCGGCCATCAGGCGGCCGTAGTTCCTCTTGGACGGATCGGCACCGTAAGCCTCGAGGGCGGAGCGCATCGCGTCCGCATCGATGTCCAGTTCGCGGCCGAGGTATTCAAAGAACGAGCGCTTCCGATCGTCGGTTCGTGCGGCATAGCGGTCGAGGATCTGGCGGGCGAGCGCCATTCCCGACACTTCGCCGCGGCTCGTCAGAAGGTCCTGCGCGAGTTGGCGCATCGGTCGGTCGTCGCGGGTTTCGGCCGCTGCATAGCGGCGCTCGAAGAGTGTGGACAGAAGGTCGGCCATCAGGCTCATGGTCTGGCTCCTCACGTCGGATCTGGCGCACGTTGGCAGTCCGCAGCAGGCGTTTCCAGGGCGAGCCTAGCAGGCATCCAGCCAAGAGGAAAAGCCGGAGCTCGGCTCAAGTTTTCGGTAATGACGGCGGCAAAGGCGGGCCTTCGCGTGCGGCCGGTTTCGCGCTATGCGAAGCGGAGGCGTCTCGGAAGGGGAATGTGATGAAAAGGGCCCGAACCGATCTCGTGATCTTCGATTGCGACGGGGTCCTCATCGACAGCGAGATCATCAGTGCAAGGGTGCTCATAGCGGAGCTCGCGCGCGTCGGCATCGTGCTCGACCTCGACCATGTGCGGCGGCACTTCCTTGGTAGGAGCTTTCCAACCGTCGCCGAGGACATTCGGCGGAATTTCGAGTGCCCATTGCCCGGCGATTTCGAAGCGCGCTACCGAACGGGGCTGATCGCGGAGTTCCAGCGGAGCCTGCGGTTGACGGAGGGGCTCATGCCCGTGCTGGATCGGATCTGCGTCCCCGCCTGCGTCGCCACGAGCAGCAGCCCGCCGCGGGTCGCACAGGCGCTGCGCATCGTGGGGCTTGCGGACCGCTTCGGGGCTGACGTCTTTACCGCATCGGAAGTGCCGCGGGGCAAGCCCGCTCCCGATCTCTTCCTCCATGCGGCCTCGCGCATGGGTGTGGCGCCCAAGCGGTGTCTGGTGATCGAGGACAGCGTCCCGGGTATCGCCGCAGCGCTTGCAGCAGGCATGCCCGTGCTGCGTTACACCGGCGGTGCGCACTTGAAAGGTGAGGGCCTTCTGGCCAGTCAGTCGGCAGTCCCCGGTGTGGTGAGCTTTGACTCATGGGCCGAATTCGCGCAGATTCGGCCCGATCTGATGAATGGGACAATACACGATGAATGGAGCTGTCGGGGGGGAGCGGAGCCGACTTGACGATGCCGCCCGGGCTGGATGGCTCTATTACGTCGCCGGAAACACCCAGGACGAGATCGCGCGGAAGCTCGGCGTTTCGCGACAGTCGGCGCAGCGCCTCGTCTCGCTCGCGGTCAGTGAGCGCCTGATCAAGGTCCGGCTCGACCATCCGATTGCGCGCTGCATGGAATTGAGCGCTGCCTTGCGGGAACGCCATAATCTCCGGCTCTGCGAGGTTGTGCCGAGCGATCCGGCTGCGCCAGGGCACCTTGCCGGAGTTGCGATCGTCGGCGCGACGGAACTCGAGAGGCTTCTTAAATCGAAGGAGCCGAAGATCATCTCGATGGGGACGGGGCGCGCCCTGCTGGCTTGCGTCGAGCAGATGCCGGCCATGGAGTGCCCGCACCATCGCATCGTCTCGATGCTGGGCAACATGATGTCGGACGGGGCCGCGACGCCCTACAACGTCGTGATCCGCATGGCGCAGCGGGTGAATGCGCGGCACTATCCGATGCCGCTGCCGGTGCTGGCGCGCAATCCGGAGGAACTGGCGATCCTCCATGCGCTCGAGCCGGTCAGCAATACGCTCGAGCTCTGTCGGCAGGCCGACATTTCCTTCGTCGGAGTGGGCAATCTTGATCTCAGGGCCCCGCTTGTCGCCGACGGCTTCGTGCGGCCTGATGAACTCAGAGCGCTCGAGCGGGCAGGGGCAATCGGGGAGATCACAGCCTGGGTCTATGACGAGAATGGGCAATTGATCCATGGGCTGACCAATAACCGCGTTGCAAGCGCTCCGCTTGATGTGGACGCAACCCGTCCTGTCGTCGGGATCGCCACCGGTACGGTGAAGGCGCCCGCGATCGCCGCTGCACTCAAGGGCCGCCTCATAAACGGCCTCATCACCGACGAGGCCACGGCCCAGCTGGTACTCGAACTCGACTGAGCCTCCCACCGCGCTACCTTCTTCAAGATATATCGCAACCGGGGCGCGACTGGCGCTCTGTCCCGCTAACCTTGTCAGCAGGATTTTGCTTAGGATTTTCCTTGACTCGACTCTCATAGTGATCGAGTACTTGCCCATAAGGGTAGCAAATGCCCAATCTCCAGGGAGGACCACCATGAAGAATTCCATCACCGCGCTCCTCGGTGCGAGCGCGATGACCCTCGTTGCCTCGGCCGGGTTTGCAGAAACGCTCACCGTCGCGACCGTGAACAACGGCGACATGATCCGCATGCAGGGCCTGATGCAGGCGTTTTATGAGGCGCATCCCGATATCCAGGTGAACTGGGTCACGCTGGAAGAAAATGCGCTGCGGCAGCAGGTCACGACCGACATCGCGACCGGCGGCGGCCAGTATGACGTGCTGACGATCGGCACCTACGAGGTTCCTATCTGGGGCAAGCAGGGCTGGCTCGTGCCGCTCGACAACCTTTCCGCAGATTACGACGTCGATGATCTACTTCCGGCGGTACGTGGCGCGCTGTCCGTCGATGACACGCTTTTCGCCCTGCCGTTCTACGGCGAGTCGGCGATGATTATGTATCGCACCGATCTTGCCGAGAAGGCCGGGATCCAGATGCCCGCGAGCCCGACCTGGACCGATGTCAAGGCCGCCGCCAAGGCGATGACCGACAAGGACAACGAAATCTACGGCATCTGCCTGCGGGGCAAGGCCGGCTGGGGCGAGAACATGGCACTCCTCGGCGCCATGTCCAACAGTTACGGTGCGCGCTGGTTCGACATGGACTGGAACCCGCAGTTAGACAGCGCCGAGTGGCAGGAAACCGTCGCCGACTATCTCGACCTGATGCAGAACTACGGGCCTCCTGGTGCGTCCTCCAACGGTTTCAACGAAAACCTGACGCTGTTCCAGCAGGGCAAGTGCGGGATGTGGATCGATGCGACGGTCGCCGCGGGCTTCGTGACCGGCCCGGATTCGACCGTTGCAGACAGTGTGGGCTTTGCTCAATTCCCGAACAAGGAAGGCGTGGACAACCACGGAAACTGGCTCTGGGCCTGGTCACTGGCCATACCTGCCTCGTCGCAGAAGCAGGACGCTGCGAAGACCTTCATCGAATGGGCGACGTCGAAGGAATACACCGAGCTGGTGGCTTCCGAGCAGGGCTGGCGGGCAGCTCCTCCGGGCACTCGCAGCTCGCTGTATGAAAACCCCGACTATCTCGCCGATGCTCCTTTCGCCGAGATGACGCTTGAATCGATGAATGCAGTAAACACACAGCATCCATCCGTGCAGGACACCCCCTACACCGGCGCGCAGTTCGTCGCGATCCCCGAGTTCCAGGGGATCGGCACCGATGTGGGCCAGCAGATGTCGGCAGCGCTTGCCGGGCAGAAGTCGGGTGAGGAGGCTCTGGCCGAAGCCCAGACGCTGACCGACGATGCGATGATCGACGCCGGATACAAGTAAACCCGGTCCGATCCACGCCTGCGTGGGCCACCTTCCCTAACTGGTCCGCGCGCTGCCGGATCGCATTTTCCTGGTGCTGCCGTTCGCTCCGGCACGGCAGCACCGATCGACAGCGTCCGGCTCCTCTGTCGCCCGGGACCCTTCCATCTCGGTGCAGCCATGCGCCGTCCGGCCCCGATCCACCGCCCCTCCCTCGTTGGAGCGCCCCATGGCCACACAAGCCTCGCGATCCGCTGCACGTCTCATGATATCGCCGACGGTCATCCTCCTGTTTCTCTGGATGGCGATCCCGCTCGGCACGACAATCTACTACTCCCTTCAGCGCTATCAGCTGCTCTACCCCGACCGGTCCGGCTTTGTCGGGTTGCGGAACTACACCCGCTTCGTTCTCTCACCGGGCTTCGGTGGCGCGGTGGCCAACACGTTGATCCTCGTGCTCGGTGTGCTCATCGTCACCGTCGTTCTCGGCATCCTGATTGCCCTCCTGATCGATCGTCCGATCTGGGGCCAGGGGCCAGTCCGCATTCTGGTGATCTCGCCCTTCTTCATCATGCCGCCTGTGTCCGCGTTGATCTGGAAGAACATGTTCTTCAACCCGTCGAACGGACTTTTTGCCGAAGCCGCGAAATACGTCGGCATGGCGCCATATGATTTCCTCGGGCAAGCGCCGCTCGCGTCGATCATCTTCATCGTTTCCTGGGAGTGGTTACCCTTCGCAACTCTGATCCTGCTCACTGCGCTGCAATCGCTCGATGGGGAGCAGCTCGAGGCGGCGGAGATGGATGGCGCCCCCCCGCTCTCCCGTTTCTGGTACATCATGCTGCCGCACATGAGCCGGGCGATAACCGTTGTCGTGCTGATCCAGACGATCTTCCTGCTGGGAGTTTTCGGCGAAATCCTCGTGACCACCAATGGCGGACCCGGCACTGCCTCCACCACGCTGCCCTTCCTGATCTACAAGGAAGCACTCCTTGACTTCGATGCCGGCACCGCTGCCGCAGGCGGGGTCGTCGCCGTCATTCTCGCAAACATCGTCGCCATCTTCCTGATGAAGGCGATCGGCAAGAACCTGGATTGAGGAAACCGCACCCATGGCACGTGTTGTCACTCCCGCACAGAAGTCGATCAATACAGCAGCCGCCTGGGTTGTGGCGCTGATCATCTTTTTCCCCATCCTCTGGACCTTCCTGACAAGCTTCAAGCCCGAGGAGGTCGCCGTCGCCTCGCCCCCGGTCTTCGTCGGCTTCGACTGGACGATGCAGAACTACCACGACGTCATCGCGCAGCGCGGCTATGGCTCGTATTTCTGGAACTCGGTGGTGATTTCCGTCGGTTCTACCGTGCTGGGCATGATCATCGCGATCCCGGCTGCCTGGGCCATGGCCTTCGTCCATGGCAAGCGGACCAAGGATCTGCTGATGTGGATGCTCTCGACCAAGATGATGCCGGCGGCCGGCGTCCTTGTGCCGATCTATCTGATGGGCAAGTCGCTGGGTCTCATCGATACGCGCTTCATGCTGATGATCGTCCTGATGTTGATGAACCTGCCGATCATCGTCTGGATGCTCTACACCTACTTTCGTGAGATCCCCGGCGACATTCTGGAAGCTGCCCGGATGGACGGCGCCAACCTGATGAGCGAGATCCTCTACGTACTGACGCCGATGGCCATCCCGGGGATTGCCTCCACCTTGCTGCTGAACGTCATCCTTGCCTGGAACGAGTCGTTCTGGACACTCAACCTCACGACCTTTCAGGCCGCTCCACTCACCAAATTCATCGCAGGTTTCTCGTCGCCGCAGGGCCTGTTCTACGGCAAGCTCTCTGCTGCATCCGTGATGGCGATTGTGCCAATCATGGTCATCGGCTGGTTCAGCCAGAAGCAGCTCGTTCGCGGACTCACCTTCGGCGCTGTGAAATAGGAATAGACTCATGGGACGTATTACACTCGACAAGGTGAAGAAGGCTTTCGGCGAGGTGGAAGTCATACCGCCTCTTGATCTCACCATTGAAGACGGGGAATTCGTGGTCTTCGTCGGCCCCTCGGGTTGCGGGAAGTCGACGTTGCTCCGGCTTATCGCCGGGCTCGAAGATGTCTCCGGCGGCCAGATCCGGATCGACGGACAGGATGCGACCCACGCGCCTCCCTCGAAGCGCGGCCTCGCAATGGTCTTCCAGTCCTATGCGCTCTATCCCCACATGTCGGTGCGCAAGAATATTGCCTTTCCGATGAAGATGGCCGGCGTGCCGCAGGAGGAGCAGAACCGCAAGATCGATGCAGCAGCAAAGGCGCTCAACCTCACAGACTATCTAGAGCGCCGTCCCGGCCAGCTTTCAGGCGGCCAGCGGCAGCGGGTGGCGATCGGACGGGCCATCGTGCGGGAACCCGCGGCCTTTCTGTTCGACGAGCCGCTCTCCAACCTTGATGCGGCTTTGCGCGTGGGCATGCGGCTTGAGATCTCCGAACTGCACGAACGCCTGAAGACCACGATGATCTACGTGACCCATGACCAGGTCGAAGCGATGACCATGGCCGACAAGATCGTGGTGCTGCGCGCGGGCGTGATCGAGCAGGTTGGCAGCCCGCTCGAACTCTACCGCACCCCGCGCAACCTCTTCGTTGCAGGCTTCATCGGAAGCCCCAAGATGAACTTGATCCAAGGCCAGGAAGCCAAGAAGTACAGCGCTGGCACCATCGGCATAAGGCCGGAGCACTGCCTGCTCTCGACCGACTCGGGCACTTGGGAAGGCACGGTCGTGGTCTCCGAGCATCTGGGCTCCGACACCTTCCTTTACGTCGATCTCAAGGATCACGGCACGGTAACGGTGCGCGGCAATGGTGAGGTCAGTCTTCATCATGGCGACAGGGTGTTCATCACCCCTGACATGGAGAAGCTGCACCGTTTCGACGACAAGGGACTGCGGATGCCATGAGCCGGACGATTCAGCTTCCCGGCCGTTAGGGCCGTCACACCGCACCGGCCTGGCGGCGCCCGATATGGCTCAGGCGCCGCAGAAACACCGGGGCGCGCCATACGAGCCGCCGCTTTTCCGGATGCGATCGTATCGCTGTCCGGGTGTGAGACTGCGCCGGCGGCACATGAACGATCCGGTCGGCCGGCACTTGCATGGACCGGCAAACGGACACAGGACTGAAAAAGGGGTGACCTCATGCCGACACCGCTCTCTCTTGCCGCACTGGACCAGCTCGATGCGGCCGTCGAAACGCCACGCTATGCCCGGGCAGAGCTCGCGCCGGGCATTCTGCATATAGGGGTCGGGAACTTTCACCGCGCTCACCAGCAGCTCTACCTCGATCGCCTTTTCAACTTGGGCCTGGATCATGACTGGGGGCTCATCGGCGCGGGTGTGCGGCCGACAGACACGGCGATGCGCGATCGCCTCGCCCGGCAGGATTGGCTCACCACGATCGTCGAGCTCGATCCGGAAGGGCTTTCCGCGCGGGTGATCGGCCCGATGGTAGATTTTCTCGAGGTCGATGGCGCCAAGCTGGTGCAAGCACTCGCGGACCCGGCGATCCGCATTGTTTCGCTCACGATCACCGAGGGGGGATATTACATCGACGCCATGACCGGGGGCTTCGACGGAACGCATCCCGATATCATGGGCGATGTCGCGACGCCGGATGCGCCGAAGACAGTCTTCGGCCTGCTTATCGCCGGTCTGAAGGCGCGCCGCGCTGCGGGACATCCCCCCTTCACGGTGATGACATGCGACAACCTGCCCGAGAACGGCCATGTCGCGCGGCAGGCAGTGGAGGGTCTCGCGGCCCTGCTCGATCCCGACTTCGCCGCATGGATCGGCGCGAATGTCGCGTTCCCGAACAGCATGGTGGATTGCATCACGCCTGCGACCTCGGATCGCGAGCGCGCGCTCGTGAAGGAGCGTTTCGGGATTGAGGATGCCGCACCGGTGGTGTGCGAGCCGTTCCATCAATGGGTGATGGAGGACAACTTTCCGCTTGGCCGGCCTGCGCTCGAGAAGGTCGGTGTCGAGTTCGTCGAGGATGTCGCGCCCTACGAGCTCATGAAGCTGCGCATCCTGAACGGGGGGCATGCGGCGATCGCCTATCCCTCCGCACTTCTCGGCCATCATTTCGTTCACGAGGCGATGGCGGATCCGGATATCCGTGCCTGGCTGGTCAAGCTTCAGAAAAGCGAGGCGATACCGACGCTGGGGCCGATCGAAGGGGTCGACTACGGGGCCTATCTTGACCTGATCGTTTCGCGGTTTGCCAATCCCGAAGTCGGAGATACGATCCCGCGTCTCTGCCTCGATGGGTCGAACCGCCAGCCGAAATTCATCCTTCCGACGGTCCGGCAGGCTTTGAAGGAGGGCCGGCCCGTTGACGGGCTTGCGCTCGAGGTGGCGTTCTGGTGCCGCTATTGCGCTGCCGAGGATGAGGCAGGCCGGGCGATTTTCGTCGACGACGAGGCCGCGGCTGAGCTCAAGGAGCGTGCGCTTGACGCAAAGAGCAACCCAACGGCGTTTCTCGAGTATTCCCGCGTCTTCGGCGATCTGGCGCGCGAAGCCGCTTTCCACGACTGCTTCGCCGCGCATCTGACCGATATCTGGTCGCGTGGCGCTCGCGCCGTCCTTGCAGATTATCTCAGGAACTGAGGCGATAACCGGGACCGGGGTCTGCCTCGGTCCTCCGGCTGGACAAGTCGCTTCGCCTTGAGGGCCCAGGACGCCACCGCAGCCCTTGCCGCGGCGGCGTCCCCCGGGATCAGCGGCACGCCGGCCAAGCCGGATGTGCCGGGGCGCCGGAGCCCCTCATCCCCCGGCGCCACTCCCAAGATGCGACGACACGATTTCCGCGATCCGCTCGGGCGTCAGGATCGGCGGAATGAGGGTGAGAAAGCGGCCTTCCGCATCGAGAAGATATATGAAGCTGCCGTGGGCAAAGACGTCATTGCCCGACTGGTCTGCGAAGAGCCGTTTGCGCTCGATCCCGAAGGCCGAGTAGGCCCTCTCGAGGGCCGCCGGCTGACCCGTTAGACCGATGAAGTCGGGATGGACTTCGGCGAGGCGCTTTCTCATCACATCTTCCGTATCGGTTTCCGGATCTATGGTGATCATCACGGGCGTGACCCGGACCCCCGTTGCCGCCAGCTTGTCGACCGCGTCCGCCATCACCGGCAGGGCGACAGAACAGATCTGTTCGCACGCCGCGTAGCCGAAGAAGAGCAGCTGCGCTCGACCCTCGGGGTCGGCCTCGCTGCGCGGCATGCCATGCTGATCGATCAGCAGGAAGGGCCCGCCAAGTGCAAAAGGAAGCGGCGCTTGCGGCGAAAGATCTGCCGCTGGCGCGGGGTGGATATGCCCTTCATGAGCCGACCCCACGCTGGCGCCTAAGGCCGCGAGGAGGAGCGCGAGGAGACCGCGCATGTCAAAACCACTCGGCGATGAAGGCGGCATCCGTCTCCGGCCCGAGACCCAGATAGCCATCCTTTTCGATCGCGGCCTTCACCCGCGGATCACTTCGAAACCAGGGGCCCGCGCCCGCGGCCTCGGGGTGCTCCTCGGCCCAGACTTCTGTCCATCGGGTGGCAGGGGTCCAGTCCGTCTCGTCCATCCTGCGGATGCGTTGGACCATGTAGACGTTCCGCGCGCCATTCTCCGCGTTCGTGATCAGAAGCCCGTCGACCTCGACGGTCTCGTTGCAATAGGGCTGGAGATCAACCGACGCCCCGGCAAAGACCGGCTGGCCGTTCTTCATCGGATAGACGAGCACACCATCCGCGCTGCGCTCGAGCCCGAGTTGCCGTGCCCCGCCACCACAGTCCGCAGGGCAGTCGCCGGTCACTGCACAGAGCATGTCGGTGACACGGGCTTCGAAACGGGCAGGGGCCTCGCCCTGCAGATTCCACGCCTTTGCCTCCGAGCCTTCCGAGAAATCCTGCGCCAGCGCAGGGGCGGCCAGCAGGGAGAGCAATGCTGCAAGTGCCTTCATCGGAGTTCCTCCCTCACTCGTTCGGATCGGGGATCGCAAAACCCGGCACGGGTCCGAAATCCTCGTGGTTGAGATGCGTGATGCCTTCATCGGAAACGACTTCGGCGACGACGAGGTAGTTGATGCCGTCGCGGCGGTAGAGCATCCCGTCCGCCTTCACCTCGTGGCTTGCAAGTGCGAGCTGGGTGTCGCCGCCGTTCGAATGTTCGTCGCCCGCGATTTTCAGCACCATGTAGACTTGGCCGTCTTCACCGAGGAGGCCCACCGGAATGCCGCCTGCGGAGCACCAGAGGGCACATGTGTGATGCGCCGACCCGGTCACCGCATCGGGCCCCCCCATCACGCCCGAGAAATAGCACCAGGTATCGATCACCTCTCCGGTGACCTGGATGCGTTCGCCATCTGCCGCCAGCGCAGGCGCGACGGCTGTGAGCGCGAGGCCCGTTGCGAGCAGTGTCGGGTATCGCATATCCGGTCTCCTCCCGTGTTGTGCTGATCGCTGCAGCCACACTGCCGCGCCCTTGCGAAATGCATTTCGGGCTTCATTTTGGAAATGTTTCGAGTAAGAACGCCGCCTCACGATTTTTTCGTCAGCTGCAGAGGGTGCGAGAGATGGCGCGACGCAAGAAGGGCCGGCCGGTTCACGGCTGGCTTATCCTCGACAAGCCCGCAGGGCTCACCTCCGCCACTGCGGTGGCCGCTGCGCGCCGCGCGCTTGATGCGCGCAAGGCAGGGCATGCCGGCACGCTCGATCCGGCGGCAACCGGTCTGCTCGCGATTGCCTTCGGCGAGGCAACAAAGACCGTGCCGCATGTAACCGATGCGCGGAAGGCCTACCGTTTCACAGTCCGCTGGGGGGCGGCGACACAGACCGACGATGCCGAGGGCGAGGTGATCGCGACCTCCGACGTTCGTCCGACAGAGGCTGCGATCCTCGCCGCGCTTCCGTCCTTCCGGGGAGATATCCTGCAGGTGCCGCCGCAGGTATCGGCCGTGAAGATAGACGGCGAGCGCGCCTATGCGCTGGCGCGTGCTGGGGAAACTGTCGAGATCGCCCCGCGGCCGCTCCATGTCGAACGCCTCGATCTCATCGCCTTCCCCGATCCCGACACGGCAGAATTCGAGCTTGTCTGCGGCAAGGGCGGTTACGTGCGCTCGATTGCCCGGGACCTCGGCTCGGTGCTCGGCAGCTACGGCCATGTTGTGGCGCTGCGCCGGCTCTGGTCCGGACCCTTCGCGCTTGAGGATGCCGTGAGCTGGCGAGAGATCGAGATCGCGAACGCGGAGAGGGGGGGCGCCGCGCTCGAGGATCGGCTGCTTCCGGTCGAGGCAGCGCTCGCAGGCCTACCCGCTGTGGACTGCCCGGACGTTGTGGCGGTCGGGCTCGGGAACGGTAATCCCCAGCCGCTTCCCCGGCCTGAGGGGGTCGAAGAGGGCGACGCGCTCTGGGTGCGCCGCGAGGGGCGGCCTCTCGCGGTTGGCCGGTGGCAGGCGGGGATCTTTTGCCCCGATCGGGTTTTCGTCTTCGAGTGAGGCCGCTGGTCGCAGGCCTGGATCAAAGCGGCATGGCGTAGACGGATGCCGGGCTGCGCGGCGCGCGCTGACCCGCAGGCCGACAGATCGTCGCGGTCATGATCTTCTCGTAATGCCCGATCCCGAGCCGGCGCAGATATCCGGCATCTGCACGGGGATCGCGCAGCTCAAAATGAACGCTGAGCTCGTCGCCTTGAGCAAGAACCTCGTGATAGGCGGCGAAATCCCGCAGCGGGAACCAGCCGACGAGCGAGGTGCTGCCGTCAGCGCAGCGGGTCATGTAACCGACGGTGCCGGCGCCGCGTGCCTGTCCGAGATCCGTGCCGGAATCGAAGATGAGGATTGCGTGATCATGTGCACCGGTGGCCGCGTCATGCCCGCTCAGCTCGAGCGTATGGCTGACGGTTTCGACGCCATCCTTGAGCCAGTGGCGGGTGTCGAGGCGATGGTGGGTGAATCTGAACTTTGGCATGGTCTTGCTCCCGGTTGGATCGCCCCGCCTGCTTGCAAGAATCATGTGGCGGGTGCCTTTCCGAGTAGGCGCCGGCGCCCGTTCGCGGCCCGTGACCACGGCGTGACAGCTCGGCGCGCCACATCCCGCCATGGCTCACGCGGCCCCTTCCCATTCCTCCGGAATGGCGGTATAGCAGCCCCCCTGCGGGCGCGTGCGCGCCACGCAGCCCTTTTCGTATTTGACCCGGCTGGACGACATCCCGGCTGCGGCCGATGCGGGCGGGGTACGCAACATCGAACGAGAAGGATATCCCGATGTCGATTGCACCCGATGTGAAGGCGAGCCTGATTCAGGAATATGCGACCAAGGAAGGCGACACCGGTTCGCCCGAGGTTCAGGTCGCGATCCTCACCAGCCGCATCAACACGCTGACCGAGCATTTCAAGACCCACAAGAAGGACAACCACTCCCGCCGTGGCCTTCTGAAGCTCGTTTCGCAGCGCCGCAAGCTTCTGGACTATGTGAAGTCCAAGGACATGGCGCGCTATCAGACCCTGATCGGCCGCCTCGGCATCCGCCGCTAAGGCTCTTCGGCGAGCGCGCCCCGGTGGCGCGCTCGCGCATTTTCGGGCGCCGGGCGGTGCGCCGGGGATCTCCCTCAAACCGCCATGTCCGCCGGCCCCCTCCTGATCCCGAGGGCGCGGCCGGATCCGTGAAATCGGGGTCATCGGGCATTCGCCCGGAGGACGCGGCGCAGGGCCAGGGGGCGGCGCCGCATGGCAAGGAAAAGACATGTTCAACATCGTGAGGAAATCGATCGAGTGGGGCCATGACACGCTCACGCTCGAAACGGGCAAGATCGCCCGGCAGGCGCACGGCGCCGTCGTCGCGACCTATGGCGAGACCAGTGTCCTCGCCACCGTCGTCTACGAGAAAAAGGCGAAGCCCGGCCAGGACTTCTTCCCGCTGACCGTCCACTACCAGGAAAAATACTACGCCGCGGGCAAGATCCCGGGCGGCTTCTTCAAGCGCGAGGCCCGGCCGACCGAGAAGGAAACGCTCACCTCCCGTCTCATCGACCGTCCGATCCGCCCGCTCTTCGTCGAGGGTTTCAAGAACGAGGTGCAGGTGATCTGTACCGTTCTCTCCTACGACATGGAGAATGATCCGGACATCGTGGCGTTGGTTGCGGCCTCCGCGGCGCTGACGCTGTCGGGCGCGCCCTTCCTCGGCCCGATCGGTGCGGCGCGCGTGGGCTTCGTCGATGGCGCCTATGTGCTGAACCCGGCCGTCGATGACATGGAGAAGCTGCGCGACAACCCCGAGCAGCGACTCGATCTCATCGTCGCAGGCACCCGCGACGCTGTGATGATGGTGGAATCGGAAGCCTACGAACTCTCCGAGGCCGAAATGCTCGGCGCGGTGAAGTTCGGCCACGACCAGATGCAGCCGGTGATCGACATGATCATCGATATGGCCGAGGAAGCCGCCAAGGAACCCTTTGCCTTCGAGGCGCCGGACTATGCCGCGCTTTACGAAAAGGTGAAGGGCGCGGGCGAAGCCGCGATGCGCGAAGCCTTCGCGAACCGCGACAAGCAGCAGCGTCAGGCTGCGATCTCCGCCGCCAAGGAAACGATCATTGCCGCGCTCTCCGAAGACGAGCAGGCGGATCCGAACCTCGACACCTGCATCAAGAAACTCGAGTCGGGCGTCGTGCGCGGCGACATTCTCGAGAATGGCAGCCGCATCGACGGGCGCGATCTCTACACCGTGCGCCCGATCGTCTCGGAAGTGGGCCTTCTGCCCCGCACGCATGGGTCGGCGCTCTTTACCCGTGGTGAAACCCAAGGCCTCGTCATCACCACGCTCGGCACCGGCGATGACGAGCAGATGATCGACGCGCTGCACGGCACCACGCGCTCGAACTTCCTGCTGCACTACAACTTCCCGCCCTATTCCGTGGGCGAGACCGGCCGGATGGGCTCGCCGGGACGCCGCGAGATCGGCCACGGCAAGCTTGCCTGGCGTGCACTGCAGGCGGTTCTGCCGGCTGCGACCGACTTCCCCTACACGATCCGTCTCGTTTCCGAGATCACCGAGTCGAACGGTTCCTCCTCGATGGCGACCGTCTGCGGCTCCTCGCTCTCGATGATGGATGCCGGCGTTCCGCTGAAGGCCCCTGTCGCGGGGGTGGCGATGGGCCTCATCCTCGACGGTGAGCGCTTCGCGGTGCTCACCGATATCCTCGGCGACGAGGATCACCTTGGCGACATGGACTTCAAGGTGGCAGGCACCGAGAAGGGCATCACTTCGCTCCAGATGGATATCAAGGTCGCAGGCATCACGCCGGAGATCATGGCCCAGGCGCTGGAGCAGGCGAAGTCCGGCCGCATGCACATCCTCGGCGAGATGTCGAAGGCGCTGACCTCCGGCCGCACCGAGTTCTCCGCCCATGCGCCGCGCATCGAGACGATGCAGATCGCGGTCGACAAGATCCGCGAAGTGATCGGCTCGGGCGGCAAGGTGATCCGCTCGATCGTCGAGGAATCGGGAGCCAAGGTCGACATCAACGACGACGGTGTCATCAAGATTGCCTCCGCCAATGCCGAAGCGATTGCCAAGGCGCGCGAACTCATCGGCGCGATCGTCGATGAGCCGGAAGTGGGCAAGGTCTACACCGGCAAGGTCGTGAAGATCATGGACTTCGGTGCCTTCGTGAACTTCTTCGGAAAGCGTGATGGCCTCGTCCACGTGAGCCAGATGGCGTCGGGCCGCATCGGCCATCCGAAGGAAGTGGTCCAGGAAGGGCAGTCGGTGAAGGTCAAGCTCATGGGCTTCGACGACCGCGGCAAGGTTCGCCTCTCGATGAAGGCTGTCGACCAGGAGACCGGTCAGGAAGTCACCGAGGAGGCCTGAGGCCTGCCTTTGCCGGCCCGCCGCAGGCGGCCGGCAGCCTTCCGGCATGATGACGATACGTCCGGCGCGCCGCTGCAAGGGCACGCCGGACGCCATTTCCCGGAGACGCTACGCATGGGCAAACGGTCATTTCCTTACACCGTGATTACGTGCGCCGACGCGAACTTCTTCCATTTCCTCCCTGCGCTGGAACGCAATATCGAGCGCAAGCTCGGCATTCTGCCTGTGATCTACGACCTCGGCATGACAGCGGAGCAGCGCGCCTCTCTCGCGAGCAAGGTTCGCAGCGTCCCGGTACCTGAGGCCTTTGGCGGCGCGCATCCCGAGCACGGTTTCGTCATGGCGACCCACAAGCCCGCCTGCATCACCGATGCGCTCGATTGTAACCCGGTCGGCTGCCTCTATGCCGATGCCGATACATTCCTGACGGCTCCGGTGAGCGCCGCGGAACTCGGCGATGCCGATGTTGCCGTCACGCCGCGCCACCCGCGCGAGCGGACCCCCCATCATCTCGTGAACGGTGATCTCAACAGCGGCGTGCTCTTCTTCAGTGGACGCCCGCCGGCGCGCGCGCTGCTCGCAGCATGGGCGGAGGCCTGCGCCGAGGGGCAGCGCACCGACCAGCAGGCGCTGTCGGACCTCTTGGCGCCCTTCGATCTGCTTGCAGGTCCGGAGGAACTCGCGCGCGATGGGCTCAGACTTCGCAAGCTCGACGCCCGGATCTACAACGATGTCGGCCTGCGTACGGGCAAGATCCTGCATTTCAAGAACGCGGGCCGCACGCCGAAGGTCACCCGCAAGCTCGAGCGCATCCGCGACCTCGAGGCGCGCCACCCGTTGCTGCTAACCGCGTTGTTCCGGCTCCGGCGTTTCGGGATAAGGTAGCCACCGGGCGCACACAGACGGAGGGAAGAGGATGGCCGAGGCAGCCTGCCAGAACACCATCGCGATCGCCACGGGCATCCTTGGCAAGGCAACCGAAACCGGTGCGCGCCGCCATATCGACCTTCTCTTCGGCGGCAATACCGTCGTGCTTTGCGAGCGTCGAGAGGAGGGGTTCGAGACGACACGGCCGCTCTTTGTCTCGGGCGAGGTTGTGCATGGCCCGCTCGGGCGCATCGAGCGTGAGGCCGGCAAGTTGATCGGCAGCCTCCTTTATGCCAGTTCGGGTGTTCCTTTTGGCCGGACCCGCCGTGCGATGGAGGCATTCCTGCGCAAGCACGACGCGACGGCAATCCTCGCCGAATTTGGCCATATCGGCGCCAAGCTTGCGCCGGTGGCCGCGGACATGGGGCTGCCACTCTACATGTATCTCCGCGGCTTCGATGCCTCCAAGCGGCTGCGGTCTCCCCGTGTCGTCCGTCGCTACCAGAAAGCGGTGCCAAAGCTTGCGGGCATCATCTCGGTCTCCCGATCGCTGATCGAGAATCTTGCGGCCAAGGGCGTTACCCATCCGAATTCGATCGTCATCCCCACCGGTGTCGACGTGGACATGTTCCGGCCTGGTGAGAAGGATCCGAACCTCATCCTTACCGTGGGGCGGCTTGTCGCCAAGAAGGCTCCGCTCACGACGATTGACACCTTTGCCGCCATGGCGCGCGAGTTCCCTGCCGCGCGTCTCGAGATCATTGGCGATGGCGACCTGATGGCCGATTGCCGCAATCGCGCGGCGACACACGGTCTCACCGATCGCATCGTGCTCCACGGCCATCGCGATCGGGCCTTCGTGCAGGAGCGCTTGGCCCGCGCTTCCGTCTTCCTCCTGCATTCCGTCACGGACGCTGCGGGCAACGAGGAGGGGCTGCCGACCGCGATTCAGGAGGCAATGGCCTCGGGTGCGGCGGTGATCTCGACCCGCCATGCGGGCATTCCGGACCTGATCGAGCAGGGGCGGACCGGGCTGTTGGTCGAGGAGAACGACGCGGCCGCCTACCGGGAGGCACTCCATCGGCTTCTCGAAGGGGAGGGGGCGCTTGCGGCCGAGCTTGCCCGCAATGCCCGTGGCGTCGCCGAGGAGCGCCTGGATTTCCGCAAGCTCCATGCGCGGCTCGAGGCCTTCATCATCGAAAGAGGCCGTACGCTCAGCCTGCGCACGTCCGCCTCATGACCAGCGCCCGGCGCCCGTGCGGTAGGGATCGCCGGAGTCGGTGAAGCGCTTCGAGCGGCGTCCCATGAAGCTCCCGCCTTTCGCGGCCAGGCGCTCCATCAGGGTGGCCAGAGCCACGTATTGCCGCGAACCCTCGTAGTAGCCCCCGGTCGAGAGCGCATAGTCGATCTTGCGCGCGGTATCCGGAGTGAACTTGAAATGCAGGATCGCGAGGATCCGGCTGGTTGTGGGGCGAGGCGCGATCTGGTGTGAACCCTCCACCACATCGCCCTCTTGCCAGAACATCAGTGGCACCTTGAAGATCATGTTGTGCTTGAGGTAGCCGCCGAATCCGAGCGCGATCGCCTGTCGCTTGAACCAGCCGAGGTCCCGCTCGAGAATGCCGTTCTCCGCCATCAGCCGCGCCCGCGACCCGCGGTAGATCGTCATCGGCTTGTTCCAGCCCTTTCGATAGATGAGATGAAGCCCGCCATCGTAGCACCATCCGCCATCGAGCCGGAACGGCCCGCCGTCCGGCCGCATCCCCGCAAGTGTCTCGGGATACATGTCGAGCATCAGGCCCCAGATCGAGCGGCTGCCTTCGCGCTCGAGCGTTGCGATCACGTCACGAATGCCGCGACCGGGTGGCAGGACGAGAAACTCGTCCGCGTCCGGGAAGAGCGCCCATTGCCCCACGCAGTAGCGGTCGAGCAACTCCTGTCGCCAAGCATGGAGCGCCCGGCGCCCGTTCACTATGTCGAAATAGCGAACATCGCTGGTGAAGACGGTGCAATCCGGTTGCGCGGCGAGAAACTCGCGGCTTCCATCGGTCGAGGCGTCATCGAGAACGAGAAAGCGATCGACGCCCAGAGCGCGATAATGCCGGAAGAATTCCGGCAGGACATAAAGCTCGTCATGGACAATCGAGCAGACTGTCAGCGCGTGACCCTGCCGCTTTGCCTCGGAGAGGATATCGATCCGCATTGCGCCCGCGTCAGAGCCAGGCCGCGCCACGGACGCCGGAACTGTCGCCATGGACGTTCTTCACGATCCGGGTCTCGAAACGGTCGCCGAAGACGTGTTGCTTCACGAGCGGTGGCAGGGTTTCATAAAGGCGATCGACATTCGACAGGCCGCCGCCGAGTACGATCACGTCGGGATCGATCACGTTAACAAGCACCGCAAGAGACCGGCCGAGCCTGTCCTCGAACCGCTCGAGCGTTTCGAGGGCTTCAGCATTGCCCTCTGCCGCCAGCGCCACGATCTCCGGAGCACGCGGCCCGTCATCCGCGGAAATGCCCGTCCGGCGCGCGTAGTCCGCAGCGAAGTTCGGCCCCGAGAGCCAGCTTTCTGTGTGGCCCGGCACCCCGCACGAGCAGGCGGGGCCAGGGCGTTCGTCATCGCGCGGGGTTGGCAGCGGGATATGCCCCCATTCACCGCCGGTCGCATTCACCCCCTCGACGAGCCGGCCATGAACGACGAGCCCGCCGCCAACCCCGGTGCCGAGGATAACGCCGAACACGACCTCGCCGCCCGCGCCACCGCCATCCACCGCCTCGGAGAGCGCAAAGCAGTTCGCGTCATTCGCAATCTTCACCGGCCTGTCGAGCGCTTCGGTGAGATCACCGCGCAGGTCCTTGCCATGGAGCCACGTCGAGTTCCCCATCGAGACTCGGCCCGTCGCGCGATCAACCGAGCCCGGTACACCGATTCCCACCTGATCGATCCGGCCGCCGGCTTTCGCCTCCAGTCGCTCCAAAAGTGTGCGGATCGCCTCGATCCCGCCGCGATAGTCGTGGCGTGGGGTCGGTATGCGTTCCCGCGCCTTTTCCACGCCATCGGGGCCAAGAACGATTCCCTCGATCTTCGTACCGCCATAATCGAGCCCGAGACGCATGAAATTACCCCCATTTCGCGGTCTGTTCCGAGCGCCAAGTATTAGGAAGCCACGACAGGGACTGCAACGTTGCTTTGCCTCCCGCGTCATGGGGTGTTACATGCAGCCCGCACAATCCGTGAGATGGTCCGAATGCTGTGGAAACTCCCGATCTTCGGAAAGATCAGCAAGATCGGCATCACGCCGCCTGATCCGCAGCCGGATCGCGCCGGCGTCGCAATCGCTGCCATTGTGCGGAACGAGGCGCGCCACATCGAGGAATGGGCGCATTTCCATGCCCGGGCCGGCGTCGCGCATTTCGTGATCTACGACAACGGCTCGACGGATGCGACCGTCGCACTCCTGCGCGATGTCCTGCCGCCGCCGCAGCTTTCAATCATGCCCTGGGCCCAGGTCTTCAGCGACGCGCGCATGGGCCGCGAGATCCACAACCAGGTTCTGGCCTATGCCCATGCCGCCCGCAATTTCGGTGGCTACTTCCGCTGGATGGCGTTCATCGACGTCGACGAGTTCCTGATCCCGAAACGCGCCGATAGCCTGCCTGGTGCGCTCGCACATCTCGGCGAATGCCATTCGATTTCGCTGCCCTGGCACATGTTTGGCCGCTCGGGCCATGTCGCGCCGCCACAGGGGGGCGTCTTGCGCAACTACCGCCGGCGCGCGAGCGACCCGATGAGCAACGTCCGCGGCGTCCGCGCTTTCAAGTGCATCGTCGATCCCTGCCATCTGACCGCCCTCCGGGTTCATTCGATGGAGATCGACGGCAGCGAGGCGAGCTGCAACGACCGCGGCGAGAGCGCTTCGCTCCGCGACCGCAACCGCCCGGAATTCTATTCGGCCGGACACGTCCAGCTCAATCACTACTACACGCGTTCCGAGGAGGAGCTCGCCGCGAAGATCGGGCGCGGCCCCAACCTCCGCGCCAAGAACGAGGAATACGAGCGCAAGGTTCGGCGGACCGTTGCCAATATCGAAGCAGATGAGGTGGAGGATCTGAGCGCGCTGGACTATCTCGCCCGCATCGGGTGGGAGTGACGCCATGAAAACCGAAGTCATCATAGCAACCTTCAATTCGCCGCGCGCGCTGATGCTCTGTCTGGCCTCCGTGGTGCGGCAGGATGCGATGCCCGTCAGCATCTGCATCGCCGACGACGGCTCCGGCCCCGAAACGGCTGAGGCGATCGCGGCCTTTTCCGGCCGGCACCCGGAGATCCCGATCCGCCATGTCTGGCATGAGGATCGCGGCTTCGAGAAATGGGCGATCGTCAACCGCGCCATCGCGACCTCGGAGGCGGATCTGCTCGTCTTCCTCGATGGCGATGTGATGATCCATCCCTGTTTCATCGCCCGCCACCTCGAGCTCGCCCGGCCCGGCCGCTTCTCGACCGGCAGCCTGATCCGGCTCGACAAGGCGACAACTGCAATCGTCACGCCGGAAATGGTCAGTGACGGACAAGTGTTCGACTTCGACTGGCTGCGCGCGCACAATGCCATCGACAGGATCGGCACGTGGCTCAAGACCATGCCCTTCCCGCGTTCGTTCCAGGTTTTCCTCGACCGCATCACTCCGGTCCAGAAGGCGCTTTGCGGCGCGAATGCCTCTGTGTTCCGCTCCGATGCGCTGAAGGTCAACGGCTTTGACGAAACGATCCGCTATGGCGGCGGCGACAAGGAATTCGGCATCCGCCTCATTAACGCGGGCGTTGCGGGCCAGCATTTGCGCTACACCGCGCCGCTCGTGCATCTCGACCATCCCCGGGGCTACAAGGATCCGGCAGAGATCCGGCGGCACAAGGAAATGATCGCGCGGACACGGCGCGAGAAGATCACCTGGACGCCGAACGGCATCGAGAGAAAGGACACGGATGCCTGACGCCGATGCGCTCGCCTCGATAGTGCTGCCCGAGACGCTCGGCCTCCGGCGCGACCGCGTCGTTCCGGCCCATCTTCGCACCGCGGCTTTCGATGCGGGCTATGATTTCACCACGCTTGTCTATGAAGCCGTGTCCCTCGACGGGCAGGGGGTCTGGCTCTTCTGCCCCAAACTCGTGAATTTCGAGAGCCCGTTGCGGGCTGCGCGGATCGAGATCGATGGAGTTCCGGCCCGCGTCTGCCGGATCCGCCGCTTCGAGCGCTATGACATCGCCGAGATCCCCTGTGCCACGCCGGCGCGGCGGATGGCGATCGTCTTTGCGGGCTGGCGTGCCGAGCTTGATCTGAGCCCCGACGAGACCGCGACCTTCGCCGGGCTCAACTGCCTTCTCACGCTTTCGCGCAACAACGACCTGGCGTGGATCCGCGACTGGGTGCGCTTCCATGTCCGCGAGCACGGCGCAGAGGCCGTGCTTTTCTATGACAATTTCTCTCACGCCTACGGCACGGGCGATATTCTCGCGGCCCTTGAGGGGATCGAGGGTCTGAAGGCCGTGCGCGTGCTGCGCATGCCGTTCCTGTATGGGCCTCAGGCCTCGAAGAAGAAGAAGTTTCTCGCGAACTTCCTGCAGGCTGCGCTGCTCAATCTCGCCCGTTGGCGCTTCCTCGCCCGCGCCCGCGCCGTGCTCTCCTGCGATGTGGATGAAATGGTGTTCCGGAACGGCGGAGCGAGCATCTTCGATGCGACCTGCGCCTCGCGCGCCGGGTTCCTCCGCGTCCCCGGTGTCTGGCGCTTTCCTGACGTTGCGGAGGGGGTGATGCCGATGCATCGGGATCACTACATGCGCGGTGCCGACGAGGCGACCTGCCCGGCCAAATACTGTGTCGTCCCTTCGGGGCCAATGCGCGGCAAGTCATGGGCAACCCACGGCCTCCACGGCGTGCTTTTCAGCCGCCGCTTCGTGTCGGAGGAGTTCACCTTCCTCCATTGCTACGGCATCTCGGATTTCTGGAAGGGCAGGCCGAATTCAAAGGCAAGCCGCGCGACGCTCGTTGACGAGCGGGCGCGGGAGACCTTCGCCCGCCTGCTGCCGGCCGAGGCGCCGCAGGATCAGGGGTAGTTCCGCGCCGCGAGCTCGATATTGAAGAGGCTCCGCGACAGGCTCACGTTCGCCGTCATGTCTGTCACGTCCACATGCGTCCGCTGGCCCGCCTTGGTGATGACATCCCAGCCGCGAAGACGGATCGGACCTTCCGAAAAGGTCATCACGAGGCGGCCCTCGCCGGGGCTGCGAGGATCGACAACCGTGATATGGGTGCCGCTCGCATCCTTGGTTGCCCCCAGCACGAGGCCGGGCTCGGCAAGGCTGATATCCGTGCGCAGAAGCATCCGGAGCGGGGTCTTGTCGAGAGGATAGCGCGTCGGGTTGCGATTCGACTTCGGATCGAAAACGCCGACCCAGGTGCCGTCCGAAATCACCATGGCGCCCGCGGGCTTGTCGTAGTCGAAGCGGATCCGCCCCGGCTTCGAGATCTGGAAATCGCCCGTCTGGGTCGATCCGTTCGGATTGACCTGACGGAAGCGGCCCTCGGCGCTGCGAAGGCCGCGCAGATAGGCGTCGATCGCCGAGGCGTCAACGCTCGCGGCCTGGGCCGGAAGCGCGAGAGCCAAGGGAAGGGCAAGGCCCGAAAGGAGAAGGCTGCGTCTGTCCATGCGCCCTAGATAGCGTGCGCCGCGCGGCTTGACAGCAGGGAAAGCATCACGCTTTCGCCATGGGCACGCGAGCCTGCTCCGCCGAGCTCAGATCCAGAAGCCGGGGGGCATGTCGAGCTCATCCGCAACCGCCTTCAGCGTACCTGGCCGCCAGTCCGGCAGCAGCGACCAGCGCTGCCGGCCGGCATTGGCGATTTCCGCGACATCGGCGGGCCCATTGCGGTCCCGGTGCCCAAGGGCGACGAATTGCGCGAGAAGCCCGTGTTCCGACGGTATCGCCGCCCGGCAGTCGCGTGCCTCCGCCCAGAGCGCGCGGGCCTCCGGATCGAGCACGAGCCCTTCGGCAATCGCCCCTTCTGCCACCCAGTGCAGCGCTTCGTTCGAGAGCGGCTCCGGCGTGCCGCCGCCAATGCTGCCATGGGTGCCGGGAAACCAGAGTTGCCGGTAAGGCAGGCACGGCCGTTCGGCGTTGAGCGCGGCGAGATTGTCCCAGAGTGCGGGCTGGAAGGTCCGCCGCCGCTCGTCGATGGCTACGGCATGGCGCGCGGCCCGCACCTTGCTGGTCAAGGCTGTATCGTGGAAGGCGAGGCCGCGATTGGCCCGTGCGGCCCACCAGAGATGTTTCGGGATGCCGAGCGAACCGACCGTATCCCAGATCCCGAGGTAGCTGAGCTCCGGCCAGCCTTCCTCGCCGCCGACCGCATTCCGGGCGCGAAACTCCCGCGCCAGCGTGCCATTGGGATGTCCCTCGTCGCCGCGCGACCGGTAGAGCGCGAGCGCCTCCGGCAGCTCGTCGATCGCGTCACGCCGCAGCAGACCACAATTGCGGATGAGACCGACGAGCGAGCGCGCCGTGAAGGCGCCCCGCGAATAGCCGAACAGGAAGATCTGGTCGCCTGGCGCATGATTGAAGACGAGAAAACGGTAGGCCTCCGCAATGTTCTCCATGAGCCCGAAGCCCATCGCGCCGCCGAGGGTCTTGTCAATCGTGCGCGCAAGCCAGCCGGTTCCGCGCCCGCTGCCCACCCCGTCCAGATGACAGACCACCTGCTCGATTCCGTCTGCGCCATGTGGGGCTACGGCCCGTGCCAGCCGCAGCACATTGCTCGGCTGGTCCATGTCCGCGCGGTTCCAGGTTCCGTCACATGCGATCACGATCCGTTTCATGCACCCTTGCCTCCGGATCGCCCCGCGCTTGCGGGAACGCCCGAAGAGGGGCGATCACATCATCAGATTGTCTCGGGAAACGGGCTGCGGCACCGGTGCCAGGCCCGCGGTCAAACTGGCATGTGATGGTAAAGATCTTCCGAGCGTGCGCTGCGGTTTCCGGATCAGTGTCTCGAGACCTGCAGCAACCGAGAGAAGCTTGCGGTCCTCGCCGGTCCGCCCCATCAGCATGAAACCGACGGGCAGGGCCCCGGTATCCTGGCAGGGGATCGAGATCGCGGGCACATCGAGGAAATTCGCGAGCGAGGTGTTGCGCAGGCAGAGCCGGTTCACCTGCGTTGCCCGCTCGGCCGTGTCGAGATCGGCGAGCCTTGGCGCCAGGATCTGCACAGTGGGCATTGCCAGCGCATCGAGCCCTGCCATCCGCGCGGCAACCTGCGCGCGCACCCGTTCGCGCTCCTCGAGAAGAAGGATGTAATCGGCGGCGGGCATGCCGCGGGAGGCCTCGAGGCGGGCGCGCACGAAGGGGTCGTAAAGGCCACCGTGGGTCTCCAGAAGCTCGCGGTGCCAGGCGAAGGCCTCTGCGCCGACAATCCCGCCCATGGCGTTGAGCGTCGGCATCTCGTCGAATTCCGGAATCGAAACCGGGATGATCTCGACCCCGGCGCCCCGAAGGCGGTTGAGCGTCGCGCCGAAGGCCTCCCCCACGGCATCATCGAGCGCCTCGGCGACGTAGTTTCCGACAACCCCAAGCCGCAGCCCCGGTGCGGGCGCGGGTGCGGCATCCTCGCCCCGGCCGCCCGAGAGCACCGAATCGAGGCGCGCGCAGCAGGAGACGCTTCCCGCGAGCGGCCCCACGCTGTCGAGCGAGCGCGAAAGCGGCACGGTGCCCGCGCGCGAGATCCGCGTGCTGCTGGGCTTGAACCCCACGATGCCGCAGAAGGCCGCCGGAATGCGGCAGGAGCCACCGGTATCGGTGCCAAGCGCCGCGGGCGCCATGCCCGCGGCGACGGAGACCGCCGCGCCGGAGGAGGAACCGCCGGGAATGCGGATCTCGCCAGGGGCGGCCGGATTGGCAGGCGTGCCGAAATGGGCGTTCACGCCGAGGCCCGAATAGGCAAACTCGGTCATGTTGGTGCGCCCGATCACGATGAAGCCTGCCCGGCGCAGCAGGGCGACGGCCGGGGCGTCGCGCGCCGCCGGAGCCGCATCGTCGAGCACGCGCGACCCGGCCCGCGTGACCTCGCCCGCCATGTCGAAGAGATCCTTCACCGTCACCGGAATGCCCGCGAAGGGCGGTAGCGCGGCGCCGCCGGCGCGTGCCCTGTCGACGTGTTCGGCGGTCTCCCGCGCCCGTTCGGCGTCGAGGGCGCGGAAGATCAGCGGCCCCTCGCGGCCCGATGCCTCAATCCGGGCCAGGGCTGCATCGACGAGATCGCGGCTGGTCAGGTCGCGGCTGCGCAGTCTCTCGGTCAGTTCGGTCAGATGCAGCATGCGGAGGCCGGATCCTTCTGGAATGGCGCTGGCGCCGCTCGCACGGCAGCAGGCGGAAAGGTGGCAGGCTTAGTCGGACAGTCGGGGAGGGAGCAAGCTGCGCAATCACGTGAGATGAATAAGGGTAGGCTAGCACGGAAGTCGGGCAACGTCAGTCGACATGAATTTGATGTTTCCTTACGCCGCCTGCGGATTTCCGCGCGTTGCGCGAGGGCTGGCTCCCTCAAAGCTCGATGAACTTCGCGGGAATGCCGGTCAGCACGATCACCTCTCCCCCGTGCATCTTGATCGCCATGACCGTCGCGGAACCGATCGGCCAGACATCGCAGCCGAGTTTGGGGGTAAAGGCGCTTTCGCCCTTCTGCTTGCCGCGGAAAACCAGCGGAATGTTGATCTTGTACTCATGGCCCGCCTTCTGCGATTCCGCACCTGTCGCCACGAACGGCACGATCTCGTGCTTGGCCTTGGTCTGCGCTTTCCAGGCCTGAGCGCGATCGAGTTTTTCCTGCGCCGACAGCGCGTCCCAATCCTGCATGATCACGCGGGCATGCTCGATGGTGATCGGCGCGTGGTCGCGGCCGAAGAAGCCGCCCGCCGCGGTGATCTGTTCCGGTGAACGGGTATCGCCGCGATAGAGTGTCACTGTGGACGTCTCTTCCTCTGTCTCGCCCGATCGTGCCGAAAGATCTTCCTTTACCGCAGCGGAGACTTCCTCCTTCGATCGCCCGAGCGTGAGTTCCACCAGTTGCGGAACAGACACCACCGGCAATTTCGAATCCCGGTATTGCTCGAACTTTCCGAGCACGGTCGCGATATCTGTCGCCTCGGTCACGCCATAGCTCGGCAGGATCGCCTCGAGCTTCTCCGGTGTGAGCCCGTCGAGCGCGAGCTCGAACTTGCCCTGTGCCACCGGGCGCGCCGGGGCGGCGGGCGCATCCGCCAGCGTCTCCCTATCAGCGGGTTTCATCTGAGCGGCGCGTGCGCCCATCGCATCGGCCTCAGTCTCGAGGCCCGGATCGTCGTTGACCGCAATGCCGCCGCGCTCGGTCGTGGGCTGGACCCGCCCCTGTTTCTGCTGCGCCACATGCCAGGCTTCGTGCGGCAGGTGCCGCTCCTGACCGGGGGCCATGTGAATCTCGCTGCCTTGCGCGTATGCATGAGCGCCGACCTTGGCCGGTTCGGCCGAATTGTAATGCACCCTTACATCATCGAGCCCCTGCCCCGAGAGGGTCTCGACGCCCGATTTCAGCGCGTCGGGCAGGCCCGTGCGGTTCGGCGCGGCGTCCGCCATCTCCTGAAGCTGGGCCGTGTGGTGGACACCGGGGCAATCCTCGGCCATGAGCTGAAGGCCCCCGAGTGCGCGTTCGCCCGCGCTTGATGCCGCGATCGGGAGCAAGCCGGTCCGGCGCCGCTGTGCGGGCTCCGCTGTCTGAGCCGGGCTCGTCTGCTGCATCCTGCCGCTGCGTGCGTTCATGCCGTTTCCCATGCGGATTGCCCCTCGATCCGTTCTGCATGGGCTTTGGTTAGCCTTCCCTTAACGTGCCGATGCGGACCGTCCCGGCGCGGCAGCGGTTCAGACCGCTGCCCCCATCTCCCTCCGGCGCCGCTGTGCCCAGGCCGAAACAGCTTCGCCGAAGGCAATGAAGAGCGTACGCGAAACAGGATCGGCCACTGCGTTCCATTCCGGGTGCCACTGCACTCCCATCGCGAAACCCTGCGCGCCCTTGATGACGATGGCCTCCGGAGTGCCGTCGGATGCCAGTCCCTCGATCACCACGCGCTCGCCCCGGTCGAGAATGCCCTGGCCGTGCAGCGAGTTGACCATGATCTCGTCCTTGCCGAGCAGGCGATGGAACTGCCCGCCGGGGGTCAGGGATACGGTGTGGCGCAGCTCGAACTTCTCCTCCAGCGTTCCGTCCGGCGGCATGCGGTGATTGATCCGGCCGGGAATCTCGCGAATCTCCGGGTGGAGCGTGCCGCCGAAGGCAACGTTGAATTCCTGAAACCCCCGGCAGATCCCGAAGATCGGCACCGCGCGCGCCACGCATTCCGAGATGAGCGGCAGTGTCACCGCATCGCGGTCGGGGTCGAAGGCGCCGTGCTTCTCCGTGGGTTCGTGCCCGTAGAGGCTTGGATGCACATTGGGCCGTCCGCCGGTGAAGACAAACCCGTCACAGGCCGTGAGCAGGTCGGCGATGGCCCCGACCTTGGGCAGGGCGGGCACGATCAGCGGTATGGCGCCGGTCAGATCGGCGACGGCTTCGATGTTGGAGACGCCCGCCGCCTGGACGGGATAGGTGTCATTGGCCATGTGACTGTTGCCAATGATGCCGATTACGGGACGAGACATGAGCACGACTTCGCTTACCTGATACCTGACCAGAGGATAGGCGTCTCGGCCGCTCGCGTCGAGACCGCTGCGCAGGCTCGCCGTCGCGCCGCGAGCGCTTGACCAGTTTTGCATCATCGTGACACGTTGCGCGCGACTCAGAGAAGGAAATCTCCCATGGCGCGCGTCGACGCAGAGGCCCCGGTGATCCGGCTCGCCGATTACCTGCCCCCCACCTACCTGACCGACCGCGTGGAACTCACGGTGAGGCTTTCTCCCGGCGCGACCCGCGTGCGGGCGCGCCTTCACATGCGGCCCAACCCGGCTCTGCCGGAAGACCCGCATGATCTCCATTTCGAGGGGCGCGCGCTGAAGCTCATCTCGGCTGCGATCGACGGCCAGACCGTGCCCCGCAACGCCCAGGCGCTCGACGGCGAGGGCTTGCGCATCCCGGCCGAGCTCGTGCCTCAGCGCCCCTTTGTCTGGGAAGCCGAAACCGAGATCTCGCCCGACACCAATACCGCGCTGGAGGGTCTCTACATGTCGCGCGGCATGTACTGCACCCAGTGCGAGGCCCAGGGGTTCCGCAAGATCACCTTCTTCCCCGATCGTCCCGACGTGATGGCGACCTACAAGGTCCGCATCGAGGGCGACGCGCCGGTCATGCTCTCGAACGGCAACCTCATCGGGTCCGGCCCCGGCTGGGCCGAGTGGGAGGATCCGCACCCGAAGCCCTGCTACCTCTTCGCGCTCGTTGCGGGCGATCTGCGCGCGGTCGAGGACAGCTTCACCACCCGCTCGGGCCGTGAGGTGCTGCTCCAGATCTGGGTCCGTCCGGGCGACGAGCCGCGCTGCGGCTATGCGATGGATGCGCTCAAGCGCTCGATGGCCTGGGACGAGGAGGTCTACGGCCGCGAATACGATCTCGACCGCTTCATGATCGTCGCGGTCGACGACTTCAACATGGGGGCCATGGAGAACAAGGGCCTCAACATCTTCAACTCGAAATACGTGCTGGCGAGCCCCGAGACCGCCACCGATACCGACTACGCCTTCATCGAGTCGATCATCGCGCACGAGTATTTCCATAACTGGACCGGCAACCGCATCACCTGCCGCGACTGGTTCCAGCTCTGCCTCAAGGAAGGCCTGACCGTCTTCCGCGATCAGCAGTTCTCGGCCGATCAGCGCAGTGCGGCGGTCAAGCGCATCGAGGACGTCATCCGCCTCCGCTCGGCGCAGTTCCGCGAGGATGCGGGCCCGCTCGCCCACCCTGTGCGGCCCGAGGAATACATCGAGATCAACAACTTCTACACCGCCACCGTCTATGAGAAAGGGGCCGAGGTCATCGGCATGCTCCGCCGCCTGGTCGGCCCGGAGACCTATGCCAAGGCACTTGACCTCTATTTCCAGCGTCACGACGGCGAGGCCTGCACGATCGAGGACTGGCTGAAGGTCTTCGAGGATGCGTCCGGTCGCGATCTCACCCAGTTCAAGCGCTGGTATTCCCAGGCGGGCACCCCTCGCCTCAAGGTCCGCGAAAGCTTCGAGGCGGGCGAATACAGCCTGACCTTCTCGCAATCAACGCCGCCCACCCCCGGTCAGCCGGTCAAGGCGCCGCTGGTGATCCCGGTCGCTTACGGTCTTCTCGACCGAGAGGGTGCAGAAATCGAGAGCGGGGTTCTGGAACTCACCAACCCGGTGCAGCGTTTCTCGTGGGCCATGACGGAACAGCCTGTCCCCTCGCTTCTGCGCGGCTTTTCCGCGCCCGTTATCCTTGAGCGCCCATCGGACGCAGCGGGGCGCGCCTTCCTGCTCGGTCATGACAGCGACCCCTTCAACAAGTGGGAAGCGGGCAGGGCCCATGCCCTCGATCTCATCGGCCGGATGTCCCGCGACGCCGGGGTCACGGCCGAGCCCGAATATCTCGACGCTCTTTCCGCGCTTGCCGAGGATGACAGCCTCGATCCCGCCTTCAAGGCGCTCGCTCTCGGGCTGCCGTCCGTCGAGGATGTGATCTCGGCGCTGGCCGAGGCCGGGCATGCGCCGGATCCGGGGGCTATCCATGCCGCGCGCCGGCGCCTCGAGGTCGCGATTGCCGCGGGCCTTGGCGAGATGCTGCCCGCGCTCTATCAGGACAACGACGTGCCGGGGCCCTATTTGCCCGATGCCGCCGCGGCGGGCCGCCGGGCGTTGCGGGCCCGCGCGCTCGGCCTCCTGACGGCCCTCGAGCCGGAAGCGGGCCGGGCCGAGGCCCAGTTTGCCGCGGCCGACAACATGACCGAGCGCATGTCGGCGCTGTCACTCCTCGTGGCCCATGGCCGTGGGGCGGAGGCGCTTGCCGAGTTTGAGGCGGTCTGGTCGTCCGACCGGCTGGTGATGGACAAGTGGTTTGCCGTTCAGGCGAGCCTCACACCGCCCGAAACCGCAGTCGAGACCGTTCAGGCCCTGGCCCGCCGCCAGGATTTCGACTGGAAGAATCCGAATCGCTTCCGCTCGCTCGTCGGCGCATTCGCCAGCGGCAATGCCGCGGGCTTCCATGCCGAGAGCGGCGCCGGCTATGATTTCGTCATCGACTGGCTGATCCGGCTCGATCCGGTCAACCCGCAGACAACCGCACGCCTCACCACCGCTTTCGGCACATGGCGGGTTTTCGGCGCCGAACGCCGCGACGCGATGCGGGCGGCGCTCGAACGCCTTGCAGGGCAGCCCGATCTTTCCAAGGACGCGTCCGAAATGGTAAGTCGCCTGTTAACCGACGACACGCCATGACTGCGGCGGATGTCATGGATGTGTTAGACTGATGTGATAGACGGGGCCAATTATGCGGGAAGTGGTCGACCAGCTCATCGAGGAACGCGCGCCTTGGCTCGAGCGCCGGGGGATCGGCGTCACGGCCGCGCGCAAGGTGCTGCATCTCCTCCTCAAGTACGAATATACCATCCGCATCGGCGAGGAAGTCGAGAAGATGCCCCAGGGGGGTGAGGTGCTCCTCTCGCTCGCCGAGATGTTCTACCATCATATCGAGGTGCAGGGTCTCGAGAACATTCCCGCCTCCGGCCCCGCAATCGTGATGGCCAACCACCCGACCGGCATCGCCGACGGCGTCGTGCTCTACAAGGCACTCTCCCGCCGCCGCCCCGATCTCTTCATCTTCGCCAATGCCGATGCGATGCGCGTCCTTCCACAGCTCGGCCATGTGCTGGCGCCGGTCGAGTGGCGCCCGGAAAAGCGCAGCCACAAGCAGAACCGCGAGACGATGAACTACGCCCACGAGGCCTTCGGCTCCGGCCGCCTCGGCGTGCTCTTCCCTTCCGGCCGCCTCGCCAAGCGCCGCTGGTTGAAGCTCCACGAGCGGCCCTGGATGGCCTCTGGCGCCATGCTCGCCCGTCGCTTCAACCTGCCGATTGTGCCGCTCCACATCACCGCGCGCAATTCCGCGATCTTCTATATCTTCGACCGCATCCACCCGACGCTCCGCGACATCACCCTTTTTCATGAGGTGGTGAACAAGAAACGCCAGCCCTACCGGATCACCATCGGCGCGCCGATGGATCCGGAGACGCTGCCCTCGGGGTCGGCCGAGGCGACCGAGGTCATGCGCGACCGCGTGCTCGAGCTTGGCGGCCAGGGCGGCCCGCAGACCGTGCTCACCGCGCCGCGGCTCGGTTCGAACCGCCGTCTGAAGCCCGTCCGCGCCATCGGCTGATTTCCCGTCGACCGTGCCGCGACACCTTGGCGCACGGCCGCCCCCGACCTTGGCGGCGGCCAACGTCGCTGACCTGCCGGATCGGCTGCACCTCGCCGCACGGCCTTTCCGATGGGGCCAGCCTCCGCAAGACCGAGGTCGCGACCGGCGGCATGCAGTCCTGGATCGTGCGCCACCTGGGGTATGCGCTCGGCGTCCGCATGACGGCCCGCCGCCGGTCGCGCGCTTCAAAGGCCCGGACGGACAACGATCCTTTCGGTACGATCATCGGCGAGATCCCGGTGATGCCACGGCTCCTGGAGCGCACCCGCCGGCTCGCCGGGAGCCGGGTGAAACCGGCACCGGCAAGGAGCTGATGGCCCGCACGCTCCACGCGGTCGTCGCATGCGGCCGTCGCCGCTGGCGCCGCTCCGGCCGCCAAGTTAAGGTGCTCCCGCACCCCCAGAAGGCGCCCGATCTTCCGAGCCGCCAGCAGACCGGAGGCTCCGCCATGCGCCGCACAGCCCTCGCCCAGCTCGCCGTCCTCATCGTCTCCGGCCTCCTGCTCGCCGCGCTCCCGGCCGCCGCCGCCGAGATGACCCCGGCTGACGCGCCCCCGGCCTACGTTGGCTCGGAGAGCTGCACCGCGTGCCACCGGGCGGAGGCCAAGGCCTGGAAGGGCTCCCATCACGGCCTCGCCTGGACCGCGCCCACGCCCGGGAATGTTCGCGCCGATTTCGACGGCACCGAATTCTCGCAGGGCGACATGACCGCCCGCTTCCGGATCGAGCCCGACGGCAGTTACCACGTGGCCGTCACCGAGACCGATGGCGTGACGACCGACTACCGGGTCCATTCGGTCGCCGGGGTCTACCCGCTCCAGCAGTATCTCATCGAGACCGAACCGGGCCGGCTCCAGAGCTTCGACGTGGTCTGGGACAGCGAGAAGGGCGGCTGGTTCAGCCTCTCCACGGACGGACCCTTCGCGCCGGACGATGGCATGCACTGGACCGGCCCCTACAAGAACTGGAACGGCCGCTGCGCTGAATGCCATGCCACCGGCTTCGTGAAGAACTATGACGCGACCGCGCATACCTTCGCCTCCACCGAGGCCGAGATCGGCGTCGGCTGCGAAGCCTGTCACGGGCCGGGCTCGGCCCATGCCGCCTGGGCCTCCGGTCCGCGCAAGTCCCGCGGCAGCCCGCCGCCGAACTACGGCTTCAGTGTCGATTTCTCCGACCGCGAGGCCACCCTCGAGCAATGCGCGACCTGCCATTCCCGCCGCGAACCGCATTTCGCCGACGAGCCGCTGCCCGGCACGCCCTTTCACGACAGCTACAACCTCTCGCTGCTGATGCCCGGCCTCTACCAGGCCGATGGCCAGATCCTCGATGAGGTCTATGTCTACGGCTCGTTCCTGCAGTCAAAGATGCATGCGAAAGGCGTTACCTGCCTTGATTGCCATGAGCCGCATTCGGCAACCCTCCGGGCTGAGGGCAACGCCGTCTGTGCCCAGTGCCACAGCCCGGCGGGCAACACCGCATTTCCGAGCCTCCGCCTCGCCGAATACGACAGCCCCGAGCACCATTTCCACGAGCCTGGTACCCCCGGCGCCGAGTGCAAGAACTGTCACATGGTCGAGCGGGTCTACATGGGCAACGACTGGCGCGCCGATCACTCGCTCCGCGTGCCCCGGCCCGATCTCGACGCGGTGACGGGCGCGCCCGATGCCTGCACGACCTGCCATACGGGGGAGACGCCGGACTGGGCCGCGGCGCAGATCACGGAGTGGTATCCCGAAAGCACCCATCGCGGCCCGCATTATGGCGAAACGATGGCCCAGGGCCTGGCCGATCCCGTCGCCGCAGCGGGCGAGCTCATCACGCTTGCCTTCGATCCCGAGCGGCCCGGTATCGTCCGGGCGACCGCGCTCTGGATTCTCGGCCAGTCCGGCAGCCCGGAGGCGGCCGAAGCGGTCGAGCCGCTGCTGCGCGATCCCGATCCGGTCGTGCGTGCCGCCGCGGTCGATGCGCAGCGCATGGCGGCGCCCCCCGACCGTGTGCCGCGCCTCGTGGCCAGCCTCTCCGATCCCATCCGCAGCGTCCGCATCTCAGCGGCGCGAGCCATGATCGATGCGCCCATCGCCCATATGCCCGACGCGATGGAGGCCGCGCGCCGTCAGGCGACCGAGGAATGGCAGGCCGCCATGGCAGGCCGCCTCGACTTCCCCGAAACCCACCTCCAGCTCGGGGGCGTCGCCCTTGTGCTGCGTGACCCCGTCGGCGCGAGTGCGGCCTTCCGCGAGGCGGTCCGCATGGACCCCCAGCTCGTCCAGGCCTGGAGCATGGTCGTCCGCATCGCGGCACTCACCGGGAACTCCGAGGAAGCCCGCGCGGCGCTTGAGGAGGCGCTCGCCGCCAATCCGGGCGAGGCCTCGCTCGAAGCCCTGCGCGCCCAGATCCCCTGAGGCACGCGAAGGGAGGGGCGCCTCAGACGTTGACGCCCTTCATCCCCTCCTCGGTATAGCGCCCGCCCGAGACTGGCAGCGCCTCGAGGGTCCGGGCAAGTCCCGCGACGTCGGCCTCGCTGAGCCGGACACTCGAGGCTGCAACATTCTCCTCGAGATAGCGCACCCGCCGTGTGCCGGGGATCGGCACGATGTCCTTGCCCTGCGCCAGAAGCCAGGCCAGCGCGAGCTGTGCCGGCGTGCAGCCCTTCTCCTCCGCCATCGCCTTCACCGCCTCGACGATCGCGAGATTGGCCGCGAGATTGTCCTCCTGGAACCGTGGCAGAGCGGCGCGGAAGTCGCCCTCGGCGTAGCTCTGGCCCTTGCCGTATGTGCCGGTGAGGAACCCGCGCCCGAGCGGCGAATAGGGCACGAAGGCCACCCCGAGCTCGCGGCAGACGGGCAGGACCTCCCCCTCGACATCCCGGGTCCAGAGCGAATATTCCGTCTGAACCGCCGTCACCGGATGCACGGCGTGGGCGCGGCGCAGCGTCGCCGCACTCACCTCGCAAAGCCCGATGTGGCCGATCTTGCCTTCGGTAACGAGATCGGCGAGCGCCCCCATCACCTCTTCGACCGGCTGCCCGGCATCGACCCGGTGAACGTAGTAGAGATCGATCCGCTCCACCCCGAGCCGCCGCAGCGAAGCCTCGCAGGATGCGCGGGCATATTCGGGGCTGTTGTCGATGGTGCGGGCATATTCGCCGGGCTTGCGTACGATTCCGAATTTTGTCGCGATCACCGCCCTGGGCCGCCGCGCCGCCAGAAACCGGCCGAGCAGCTCCTCGTTGTGATACGGGCCATACATGTCGGCGGTGTCGAAGAAGCTCACCCCGAGTTCGACGGCGCGTTCGAGCACCCGCGTCGCCTCCGCGTCATCCCGCGCGCCATAGAATTCGCTCATGCCCATGCAGCCGAGCCCGAGCGCCGATACCTCGAGCCCTCCGCCAAGTGTGCGCGTTTCCATCTCGCTGTCCTTCCGTTGAAGCCGTGTCCTCCCGAGATTTGGCTTTTCGCAGCCGGAAAACCATGCTCCTTTCCGGAAGATGGATTTCCATTTCTGAAAGACGAGGCAGCATGCGTGGCGCCGATCTGGTCTGGGACGATGCACGGGTGTTTCTCGCCGTTGCGCGGGCTGGCACGCTGACGGGTGCCACCGGCGCGCTGGGCGGCGGCATCGCCACCACCTCGCGCCGCATCGAGCGGCTCGAGGCCGCGCTCGGTCTGCCGCTCTTCATCCGGCACCAGTCGGGCTACCGGCTGACCGACGAGGGTGCGGCACTCGTGCCGCGGGCCGAGGCGCTCGAGGCCGCTGCGAAAGCCTTCGGCGCCAGCGCCGAGGAGGCGCAGGGCGAGGTCTCGGGCCGCGTCCGGCTCGCGACCGCCGAGAATCTCGCCACTCCGCTTCTGATCCCGAGCCTCCCGACGCTCCTCGCGGCCCATCCCCGGCTCGAGCTCGAGATCGTGACGAATGTCCAGGCGGTGAACCTCCACCGCCGCGAGGCCGATCTTGCGCTGCGTCTCGTGCGGCCCGAGCGGGGGCATGTGGCGCAGCGCCGTCTCGGCACCCTCGGCTACGGGCTCTATGCCGCTTCGGGCTGGAGAGCGGGCAGGGTGGCGGGCCCCGAGCCATACATCGGCTGGGCAGAGGTGCAGGCCGATCTGCCCGCCGCGCGCTGGATCGAGCAAAGGCTCGCCGGCCGCCCCCCCGTGCTTGCCACCACGACCCTCGCAAGCCAGGTGAGCGCGGCGCGCGCCGGCCTCGGCATTGCCGTCCTGCCGCACTTCCTCGCGCGCGCCGCCGGGCTGGAGGCGCTGCCGGAGGATCCGGGCCTCTCGCAGGAGATCTGGCTCGTCCTCCACGCCGATCTTGCCGCCGCCCGCCGTGTCCGGGTCGTCGCCGATCACATCGCCGCGCTCATCCACCACCACCATCAGGAGCTTGCGGGCGTCTGAGCCGAGTGGCCGCGCCGCCCGGGTTGCTCCTCAGCAGATTCGGGGATATGCGGTGGTCTCGTCACAAAATTGCGCGGGCGGGAATGAGAATGGCAGGTAGTGATCCGAAGCTTCTGGTGACCACGGACTGGCTGGCGGCGCATCTCGACGCCCCCGACATCCGCATCCTGGATGCAAGCTGGCACATGCCCGACTCCGGCCGCAACGCGCACGCCGAATACGAGGCCCGCCATATTCCGGGTGCCCGGTTCTTCGACATCGATGAAATCGCAGACACCCAGTCGGACCTGCCGCATATGGCGCCGCCGGTCGAGAAGTTCATCTCGCGGGTCCGCGCGCTCGGCATCGGCGACGGCCACCGCATCATCGTCTACGACAGCCTGGGGCTTTTCAGCGCCGCCCGGGCGTGGTGGCTCTTCCGCCTGTTCGGAAAGGAAGATGTCGCGGTGCTCGATGGCGGTCTGCCGAAATGGCTGTCCGAAGGGCGCCCGGTCGAGGATCTCGCGCCGATTCCGCGCGACCGTCATTTCACCGCCCGGCGCGATGCGGGTCTCGTGCGCGACGTGACCCAGGTTGCCTCGAGCGCCAAGCTCGGCGATGCGCAGATCATCGATGCCCGTTCGCCCGGCCGCTTCACCGGTGCCGAGGCGGAGCCGCGTCCGGGACTGCGTTCGGGCCATATCCCCGGTGCGAAGAACGTCCATTACGCGGCGCTGCTCAATTCGGACGGAACGATGAAATCGCCGGAGAAGCTCCGCGCGATCTTCGAGGCCGCGGGCGTCGATGTGGCGCGCCCCGCGATCACCACCTGCGGCTCCGGCGTCACCGCGGCGATCCTCTCGCTCGCGCTCGAAAGGCTCGGCAACCGCAATCACGCGCTCTACGACGGCTCCTGGGCGGAATGGGGCGCCTACGCGGATCTGAAGGTGGAAAAGGGATGAAGCACCGCGCCGGCGACGTCGTCGACTACATCGTGACCCATCTCGCGATGGAGGAAAGGCCGTCCTATCCCCGCCCACACATCCCCGCGGGCCCGACCTCCGCGCTCATCGCCGCCGATAATCCGCCGCCCTGGTATTTCCTCTCGCTCTACGGCACCGTGGGCCAGGAGTATGAGTGGACGGACCAGTTCGAGCGCCCGACGGAGGAGCTGCAATCCTACCTCGGCGATCCGGCCGTCACGCTCTACACCTTCCTCCGCGCGGGCTGGCCGCATGGCTTCTTCCTTCTCGACGCGCGCGAGCCCGGAACCTGCGAGATCGCCTATTTCGGTCTCGTCCCGGACGTGATCGGCCATCGGTTCGGCGGCTTCCTGCTCGAGACGGCGGTCCACATGGCCTGGGACCGCCCGGGCACCCGGCGCGTCACGGTCAGCACCAACACGCTCGACCATCCCCGTGCCCTGGCGCTCTACCAGAAGGCCGGCTTTTCGCCGGAGCGGCGAGTAACCCTCCGCCGCGTGCTCACCCGCGACCGCGACCTCATCGGCGTTTGACCCCGGAGACCGAACATGTTCGAAGCCCTCAAGGCGCCCCCTCCCGACAAGATCATCCAGCTCATCGGCATGTATGCCGCCGATCCGCGCACCGAGAAGCTCGATCTCGGCGTCGGCGTCTACAAGGACCCGCAGGGGTCCACGCCGATCATGCGGGCGGTCAAGGCCGCCGAGCACCGGCTCTGGAAGGAGCAGGAGACAAAGACCTATCTCAGCGTGCTGGGCGACAAGAGCTTCGTCACCGGCATGGCCGGCCTGATCCTCGGCGATTCCGTCGCGCCCGAACGTATCGGCGGCGGTCAGACGCCGGGCGGCACCGGAGCGGTGCGCCAGCTCGCCGAGCTCGTGAAGCGCGCGACGCCCGATGCCACGGTCTGGTATTCCGATCCCACCTGGCCGAACCACCCGCAGATTCTCGCCCATGTCGGCCTCGCGGCGAAGACCTACCGCTACTACGATGCCGAGGCGGGGGCCGTGAGCTTCGAGGCGATGTGCGAGGACCTCAAGGCCGCAAAGGCGGGCGATGTGGTGATCCTGCACGGGTGCTGTCACAACCCGACGGGCGCCAATCTCAGCCTCGAGCAGTGGCAGGCGCTGACCGCCCAGATCGGCGAGCAGGGCCTCGTGCCCTTCGTTGACCTCGCCTATCAGGGCTTCGGCGACGGGCTCGAGGAGGACGTCGCCGGGCTCCGGCATCTCGCCGCGACCCTGCCCGAAGTGATGCTCGCCGCGAGCTGCTCGAAGAACTTCGGCCTTTACCGCGACCGCGTCGGCGCGGCCATCGTCATCGGCAAGGACGCCGAAGCGGCGAAGGTGACCGAGGCCAACATCGGAGCCCTCAACCGGCTGAACTTCTCCTTCCCGCCGGATCACGGCGCCAAGGTCGTTTCGCTCATCCTCCATGATGCGGAACTCCGTGCCGACTGGATCGCCGAGCTTGAGGACATGCGCCTCAACATGCTCACGCTCCGCAAGGGGCTCGCCGAGGCGCTGCGCCGCGAGGCGAATTCCGACCGCTTCGACTACATCGCCGTGCACCGCGGCATGTTCACCCAGCTCGGCGGCACGCTCGAGAAGGTGGCGAAGCTGCGCGAGGAGCATGGCGTCTACATGGTGGGCACGGGCCGCATCAATATCGCGGGCCTGCCGGCCGACGGGCTCGACAAGCTCGCCAAGGCGATCGTCGCGGTCGGCATCTGATCGCGATCGGGCCTCCGCCTCCGCGCGAGGAGGAGGCCCTCCGCCTCAACCACCGTCGGTGCGCCGGAGCATCGCCTCTTCCTCGTCGGGCCCCTCCACCTCGTTGACCACGCCCTCCTCGCCGAGGGCCGCGTCCAGAAGCCGCTCCAGCGCGTCGTAATCCGCTGTCGCAAAGGCGCCGAACCCCTGCATCCAGACAAAGGCTGCCGCCAGCGCGTCGGGCTCGAGCCGGCAGCTCCGCACGCGGCCCTCGCGCACCTGGCTCACCAGCCCTGCGCGCCCGAGGATCTGGAGATGCTTCGAGACGGCGGCGAGCGACATGGGCAGTGGCTCCGCCAGATCGCTGACGCTCTGCTCGCCGTCCAGCAGCACCCGAAGCAGCGCCCGACGGGTCGGATCGGCGAGGGCGGCGAAGACGAGATCGAGGTCGGGATCGGTGCGAGGCTCCATGCGCGGACAGTTCTCCTATCACCCTGAAAAGTCAACGACTTGGTTGAATGTAAGATCAACCATCTGGTTGAATGAGTGACTCGGAAGGCCCGCGCACCCGAATTACGCTGCAAAGCCGCAAAATAACCCTGCGGCGGAATCTCATCTCGAGAGATATTGGTTTTAAAACAATATCTTGCATGTTTTTGGCAAGGGCCCGGTTTGCTTGACAGACCTTTCACGATTGCTTTAAGACCCTCGCAAAAGTCAGTACAGGGCTTGGGGACGCAACGACGGGAAGCGAGGGGCAAACAAGGCGATGGAAGAGGAATCCTTTTCCGAACGCATGAAGGCCCTCGAACACCGGATCCACGCAGCCAGGTCTTCCGGCGAGGCTCCCGGCAAGGGTAGCAGCGCCGGAGAGAAGTACACCCAGAGCTCGCTCGCCTGGCGCATGGTGACCGAGCTCGTCGCGGGGATGCTGCTCGGGCTGGCGATCGGATACGGGCTCGACAGCCTGTTCGGAACACGGCCGGCCTTTCTGGTGGTGTTCGCCCTTCTCGGCTTCGCGGCCGGGGTGCGTACGATGATCCGCACCGCCGAAGAGGTGCGGGAAAAACGGGCCGAGGGTGCACGCTTGGGCGGCTCGGGCAAAACCGGCCCCGAGGGCCGCACGGATGAAACGGACCCGTCGGGTCCAGGAGAGGGCTGAGAGAGCGACGATGGCAGGCGAAGCGGAACACGGCGGCAACGGCTTCAACATCCACCCGATGGAACAGTTCAAGGTCCATCCGCTCTTTGGTGATGGCGCGGTGCACTGGTACACGCCCACCAATGCGACACTCTGGATGCTGATCACGGTTCTTGCCATCACGCTCTTCATGGTCTTCGGCACCCGCGGCCGGGCCCTGATCCCCTCCCGCGGCCAGTCCGCCGCCGAAGTGGTGTTCGGCTTTACCCGCAAGATGGTCGAGGACGTCGCCGGCAAGGAAGGAGCGAAATACTTCCCCTACATCCTGACCCTCTTCCTCTTCATCCTCTTCGCCAACGTGCTCGCGATCATCCCGACGAGCTTCGCGCCCACCTCGCACATCGCCGTGACGGCGGTGCTTGCGGTCGCGGTCTTCGTGACCGTCACGGTGATCGGTTTCGTCAAGCACGGCACGCATTTCTTCAACCTCTTCTGGGTGTCCTCCGCGCCGACCGTGGCGCTGCGTATCGTGCTCGCGGTGATCGAGGTCATCTCCTACTTCGTGCGCCCCGTCAGCCACTCCATCCGACTTGGCGGCAACATGATGGCCGGCCACGCGGTGCTGAAGGTGTTCGCGGGCTTCGCCGGTGCCCTGGGTGTCGGTGCCGTTCTTCCGATCGTTGCGATCTCGGCCATCTACGGCCTCGAGGTCCTGGTGGCGTTCATTCAGGCTTACGTCTTCGCGATCCTGACGTGCGTCTACCTCAACGACGCGCTGCATCCGGGCCACTGAGCCCGGACGTCATATCCAGAATTTCCGCCATTCCAATCCAAAGGAGCTTCAAGATGGAAGGCAATATCGCTGAAATGGGTCAGTTCATCGGCGCGGGCCTGGCCTGCACGGGGATGGGCGGCGCCGGCATCGGTATCGGCCACGTCGCCGGCAACTTCCTCGCGGGCGCCCTGCGCAACCCGGCTGCCGCCGGTGAGCAGACCGCGACGCTCTTCATCGGCATCGCCTTTGCAGAAGCTCTCGGCATCTTCTCGTTCCTGGTTGCCCTCCTCCTGATGTTCGCCGTCTGATCGGCAAACGTTATCCGCCGTGCGGGCTCTGCCCGCGCGGCTTCTGGACGGAGTGACACATGGCAAATGATACACTCGGGGCCGAGGTTCTTGAACACGCCGAAGCCGGCATGCCGCAGCTCGACGTCTCGATCTTCCCGAACCTGATCTTCTGGCTGATCGTCTCGATCGTTCTGCTGTATCTGATCCTGAGCCGCGTGGCCATTCCGCGGATCACCAGTGTTCTGGCCGAACGAAGCGACGCGATCTCGAGCGATCTCGAACAGGCACAGCTCTACAAGCGCCGTGCCGAGGAAGCCGAGGCCGCCTACAACGCTGCGCTGGCCAAGGCGCGCGAGGAAGCCCAGAAGATCGCGGCCGATACCAAGGCTCAGGTCGGCAAGGAAACCGCGGTGCTCCTGGCGAAGGCCGATGCGGAGATCGCGGCGAAAGCCGCGGAATCCGAGGCCCGGATCGGCGAGATCCGCGAGAGTGCTGCGCGCAGTGTCGAGGAGGTCGCCAAGGAGACCGCCGCCGAGATCGTCGCAGCAATCCTGCCGGGCAAGAAGGCCGACGCCGCTGCGGTGGATTCGGCCGTCAGCAGCCGGCTGAAGGGGTAGGGCGATGGACTTTCTCAACAACACCAACATCGTCGTCTCGATCGGCTTCATCCTTTTCGTGGGCGTGGTGATCTACTACGGCGTCCCGAAGCTCCTCGCCTCCAAGCTCGATGCGCGTGCCGCCTCGATCAAGGCGGATCTCGAGGAAGCCCGGGCCCTGCGCGAGGAGGCTCAGACCCTTCTCGCGGGATACGAGCGCCGTCAGCGCGAAGTCCAGATCCAGGCCGACGAGATCGTCAAGGCTGCGCGGAGCGAGGCGGCCCAGGCGGCGGAAACGGCGAAGGCGGATATCCGTGCCGCCGTCGACCGGCGCCTCACCACCGCGGGCGAACAGATCAAGGCCGCCGAACAGGCCGCGATCCGTCAGGTCAAGGACCGTGCCGTCACCGTGGCCATCGCCGCGGCGGGCGACGTGATCCGCGACAAGATGAAGGCTGCCGACGTCAACGCGATGATCGATGCCTCGATCAAGGAAGTCGGTTCGAAGCTGCACTGAGCGGCCCCCGAACCTTTCCGATCCGCAAGGCCCGCCCCTGTCAATGGGGCGGGCCTTCCGCATTCTGGAGCCTCAGCACCCGTTGCAGAGCGCTTCGAGCCGCGCCGCAACCTCGTCGCCCGCGATACGCAGCCGCTTGATGCGCGCCTTCTCCCCGGCAATGAAGCTGATGTCCGAGCGTGCAACGCCGAGGGTCTTGGCAAGGAATACGACGAGCGCCTTGTTGGCGGCGCCATCGACGGGCGGAGCGGAGACACGCACCCTGAGACAGGCCATGCCGTCCTGTTCCATCACCCCCTCGATTCCGGCCCGCCCGCCGCGCGGCGTGAGCCGGACCGCAAGCTCGAGCCCATCCGGTCCGGCCCGCCAGGGCCGGCCGCCGCTCACGCCCGCCGCCGCCGGCGGTTCTCCCGCCCGGCCCGTGCCCCTTCGGGTGTCGCGCCCTCGGCGGCCGCGGGCTTGTTCGCCCGGATCCAAGCCGCGCCATGCGGATCGTTCGCCATGAGAAGGTTCGCCGCGCGCACCGCCTCCATCTCCTGCGGACGCACCGGGTTCATGATCGCCGAGGTCATGCCGGCGCAGATCGCCATCGGCAGGAAGGCCGCGTTGATCCCGTGCCGGTTCGGCAGCCCGAAGGAGACGTTGGAGGCGCCGCAGGTCGTGTTGACCCCGAGCTCCTCGCGCAGCCGCCGCACGAGCGCAAAGACCTGAAGCCCCGCGGTCGCCATTGCCCCCACGGGCATCATCAGCGGATCGACCACGATGTCATGGGCCGGAATGCCGAAATCCGCCGCGCGCTCGACGATCTTCTTCGCGACGGCAAAACGCACGTCCGGGTCTTCCGAGATCCCGCTGTCGTCGTTCGAGATCGCGACCACCGGAACATTGTATTTCTTCACCAGCGGCAGCACCCGCTCGAGCCGCTCCTCCTCGCCGGTGACGGAATTGAGCAGCGGCCGCCCCGCCGCAGCGGCGAGCCCCGCTTCCAGCGCCGCGGGGACACTCGAGTCGATGCAGAGCGGCACATCGACCAGCCCCTGCACCAGTTCGATCATCTGCCGCATCAGCGGCGGCTCGGTCACGTTCGGATCGGGGTTCGAATTGTAGACGACGCCTGCGTTCACATCGAGCATGGTGGCGCCGCAGGCGACCTGTTCCAGCGCATCCTTCTCGACAGTGGAGAAATCGCCCGCTTCGAGCTGCGCGGCCAGCGCCTTGCGCCCGGTCGGGTTGATGCGCTCGCCGATCACGCAGAAAGGCTGGTCGAAGCCGATGATGGCGGTGCGGGTCCGGGATTCGACGATCGTTCGGGTCATGTGGTGCGAACCTTTGCCTGATCGAGATGGGCGTGAAGGGCGGGGTCGTTGAAATCGGTGATGGCCACATGGGCGCCCGCTGCGAGCAGGGCGTCGGGATCGAGGCTCGAGGCAAGTCCAAAGACATGCGCACCCGAGGCCCGGCCGGCCGCAAGCCCGGCGAGCGAATCCTCGAAGACCACCGAAAACTCCGGAGTCAGCCCGAGCTTGACCATCGCCAGACGGTACGGGGCGGGGTTGGGCTTCGGCCAGGCGGCATCGCCGCCCGCGATCACCAGCGGGAAGCGCGGTGCGAGCCCGGTGGCGGCGAGCATCGCGACGGCGTTCTCGCGCGGGGCGTTCGTCACCACGGCCACCCGGATGCCCTCGGCCTCGGCCCGGTCAAGCAGCGTCTCGATCCCCGGCATGGGATCCACGCGCGCCGAAAGGCGCGCGCGGAACATCGCCTCCTTGCGGTCGCCGATCGCGGCATGCTCGGCTGCAAGCTCGGGCAGAAAATCCGGCAGGACGAGTTCGTTCGTCCGCCCGCTGATCTTGGTCTGGAAGGTCTCCCAGTCGAGCTCGATGCCGTATTCGCCAAGGAGCTCCTGAAACACCGCGAAGTGCAGCGGGTCGGAATGCACCAGCGTCCCGTCGAGATCGAAGAGGAGCGCCCCGACCCGCGTCATGCGCGAACGCGCGCGCGCTCGGGTCTGAGCCGTCCGGCATAGTCCGCGGTGGCGCCGATGCCGCCGAGCGGAAAGAAATGCACCCGCTCGATCGGAAAGTCCGGATGCGCCGCCTTGTGCCGGGCAAGGGCCGCCAGCATCTCGGTCGGTTCGAAAGGCGTCATGAGGCGGGTGAGATCCGCCGCCCGGCGCTGGAGCACGCGCAGCGAAGGGCCGACGCCGCACGCCATTGCGAAGCGGATCATGGTCTGGAGCTTTGCAGGCCCCGCGATGCCGATATGGATCGGCAGCCCGACCCCACCCGCGCGCAACGCCTCGGCCCAGGCAATCACCGGCTCGGGCTCGAAGCAGAACTGGGTGACGATCGCCATTCGGGCATCCGTCCGCGCGCGAAACGCCGATTTCCAGCGCAGCGCGGCCATCACCGCCTGCGCACCGCCATCCGGGTCGATGTCGCGGCTGCCCTCCGGGTGCCCCGCGACGTGCAGGTCGGTGAAGCCGTATCTGTCGAAAAGCCCGGTCTCCAGCAGCTGCATGGAATCGCTGAAGGCCCCGCGCGGCTCGGTGATGCCGCCGGCAATCACCAGTGCCGAGCGCACGTCCGCCTCGGCATAGGCCGCAATCCGCGCCTCGAGCTCGGCCCGGTCACGAATGCCGCGGGCCGGGAAATGCGGCATGACCTCGAAGCCTTCCGCCCGCAGCCGCCGGGCGGTTGCCAGCATTTCGGAAAAATCCACCCCGTCGATATGGGCGACATAAACGCGGGTGCCCGCGGGCAGGATCGCCCGGAAATCCTCGATCTTCGACGCAGTGCGCGGCATGACCTCGATCGAGAAGTCGTTCGTGAAGGCCGCGATGGCCGCCGCCTCGGTGTGGGTGGGGGCGAGGGCGGGCTTGCGCGAGAAGGAGAGTATCCTGGCCATGATGTCCTTTCCCGGGGATCAGATCGGGCGAGAAGCCCGGCCGCCATTTTCGACGAGCGCGGCGAGCACATCCTGAGGGAACGCCGAATCGAGCCGTGCGGCTTCGCTGGAAGCGACATCCCCCGCGTCACCTTCGACCTCCCTCGGCGTACCACGCCGCCATTCGGCCAGATAGGCATCGCTTTCCGTGAGCCCGGCCTTCATCGCGGCGCGGTCTATGGCCTGCACGAAGCGATCGGGCAGAGCCCGCTTCGCCGCCGCCCGCCCGCGCCCGACGATGACCTGGGCCGGAATGTCCCGCCAGTAGACGATGGTGACCTCGGGCATCGCGCGCCTCCCCGCCGGCAGAGCGAATCGCGCCGGCCTCTCCCGGATGGCCCGGCGCGGCCGCAACTGGCGGCGTCGGGCGCTTTCCAAAGCGGTTGCACGAGGCGTAACCCCTCGTCAATCGCAACCAAAGATAATCGTTGCCGGAAAACCGGTCCCGACGTATTCTCCGCGCGCTATTATCATTGACGGTTCGGACCGGAGCACCATGACCAACTCTGCACAGACTCTCCCGAGTCTTTCCTTCGAGTTTTTCCCCCCACATTCCCCCACGGCCAGCCTGCGCCTCTGGCGTTCGGTCGAGCGGCTCGCACCGCTTGCGCCGCAATTCGTCTCGGTGACCTATGGCGCGGGCGGAACGACGCGCGAGCGCACCAATGCCGCGATCCAGACCATTGTGGACCGCGCGCGGCTCAATGTCGCGGGCCATCTGACCTGCGTCGGTGCCAGCCGCGCCGAAACGCTTGCCGTGGCGCAGGGCTATGCGAAGCTCGGGGTGCGGCGGATCGTGGCGCTCCGGGGCGATCCGCCCAAGGGCGAGACCCGCTTCACGCCCCATCCCGAGGGCTTCGCGTCCGCCGCCGAGCTTGTCGCGGCGCTGCGCGATCTCGGCGGATTCGAGATTTCCGTCGCCGCCTATCCGGAGGCGCATCCCGAGGCGGTGAGCCTTGCCGCAGATATCGACAACCTGAAGCGCAAGATTGACGCCGGCGCGTCGAACGCGATCACGCAGTTCTTCTTCCACAACGCCGATTTCCTGCGTTTCCGCGATGCCTGCGCCAAGGCGGGCATCAGCGCGCCGATCTTCCCCGGTATCCTGCCGGTCGAGAACTTCGCGAAGATGCTGAATTTCGCCGGACGCTGCCAGGCAAGCGTGCCGGAGTGGATGCACAAGGCCTTCGAGCGCGCCGATACCGAGGAAGACGCCTATCTCCTCTCGGTCTCGCTTGCGGCGGAGCAGTGCACCGGTCTGATCGCCGAGGGCGTGGATCACCTGCATTTCTACACGCTGAACAACCCCGACCTCAGCTTCGACATCTGCCGCGCGCTCGGCTATGAGGCCGCGCCCTTCGTTGCGGCCGGGGGCGGTCTCAGCGCCTGACCTGAAACGCAAACGGGCGGCGTCCCCTGGGGATCGCGCGCCCGCCGGATGCGATCATGACGCGGCGCCGCGGGATACCCCGGGCGCCGCGGTTTCGTTTCAGCTCCCCGAGGTATCGTCGTCGTCGCCGTGGCCATCGTCCCCGGCGGCATAGTCTTTCGCACCGGTCGGGCGGCCTGTCCCGGCGGCGGCCGGACCGAGGGGCAGGGCAGCCGGGGCCGCCGCGCCACCCGCGACATGCAAATGCATGTCGGTCTGCGGATAGGGGATGCTGATCCCTTCGGCGTCGAAGGCCTGCTTCACCTGCCGCGTCAGATCCCAGTAGACGGTCCAGTAATCGGCGCCCCGCACCCAGGGCCGGCAGATGAAATCGACCGAGCTTGCGCCAAGCGCATTCACCCGTATCGTCGGCGCCGGATCGGAGAGCACCATCGGATGCTCCGCCACCACGCGCTCCAGCACCGTCTGCGCCGCCTCGATCGAGTCGTCATAGCCGATGCCGAAGACCAGATCGACGCGCCGGGTCGGGCTCGCCGTCACGTTGGTGATGACATTGCCCCAGACCTTGGAGTTCGGCACCACGATCACCTGATTGTCCGGCGTCGTGACCATGGTCGAGACGATGGAGACCGACTTCACCGTGCCCGCGACCCCGCCGATATCCACGTAGTCGCCCTCGTCGAACGGACGGTTGATCATGATCATCAGCCCCGCGGCGAGATTGCCGAGCGTGTCCTGCATCGCGAAGGCCATGATGAAGGAGGCGCCACCGATCAGGGCGAAGACCGGCGTGATGTCGATCCCGAGGCTCGAGAGCACGACCATGAGCCCGATCGCGATGGTGAGCCAGTAGATGATCATCACGATGAAGGCCTGAAGCAGCTTGGAGAGGTTGGGGATCCGCCCCACGCCCCGCCGCGCGATCCGCCGCACTGTGCCCGCCACGATCACCAGCGCCAGCAGCGCCCCGATGATGATCGCGCCCTGCACCACGAAATGCAGCCCGCCCTCCCGATCGATCGCCCAGTGCCAGGCCTCCAGCGCCAGCGTCTCGATCGTCGCGTTGCGCTTTTCCTCGATGATGATGGCGCTGCGGTAGCTGCGGTAAGGCGCGATCGTCGCCGCATCGCCGCCCTTCTTCTCCCAGGCGTCGAGCACCGCGGCGTATTTCGTGAAGGCCGCGTTGCGGGTGTCTGTCAGGGGCTCGATCTGCGCGGCGGCATCCTCCCCCTTGTCGCCCATCGCCGCGATCTGCGCGTCGACCACCTGCTCGGTGTCGTGCTTGACAATGCCGAGCCATATATCGGCGAGCTTGGCGAGATCGTCCTGGGTAAGCGGCTGGAGCAGCAGGACGAAGGCCGCCTGATCGGTGTCGGGGCTGGTCAGGCCCGGGTTCAGGTCCGGCGCAGCCTCGGCCTCGGCCTCATCCGCCGGTGCCTCGCCCGCCTCGGGCTCCGCCGCCGGAGCCTCCGCGGAAGGTTGCGCCGCGTCGCCGCCATCTGCCGCCTGCGCCATGAGCCGCGGCGCTGCGGCAAGGCTCAGGAGACAGACCAGGGCGAGGACCATGAAATGCCGGAATGCGGCCTGGAGGGTCATGTTTCTGTCTCTGTAGTTGAAATGCGTGGGCCTGAAAGGGTACCAAGACGGGCGCCGGGCTTCAACCCGTGGTCCGCTCCGCCAGCCGCGCCGCGGCCGCGCGCCCCGCCCAGCGGCCGGTCGCGAGACAGGCCGTCAGCAGGTAGCCCCCGGTCGGTGCGTCCCAGTCGAGCATCTCGCCGGCGCAGAAGACCCCGGGCAGCGCGTGGAGCATCAGCCCCGAATCGAGCGCCTCCCGGCAGACCCCGCCCGCCGAGGAAATCGCCTCGGCGATCGGATGGGGCCCGGTGAGCGGCAGCGGCAGGGCCTTCAGGGCCGCCGCCGTCGTCTCGGGCGCGGCAAGCGCCTCCGGGGCGCACTCCCGGAGCAGCGCGATCTTCACCGGCGGAAGCCCGAGTCGCCGCCGCAGGTGATTGGCAAGGCTGAGCCGCCCGCGCGGCCGGGCGACCCGCGCGGCCACCTCGGCTCCCGCAAGGTCTGGCAGCAGATCGAGCGAGAGCGTCGCGCCCCGGCCGAGCTCGCTTCCCAGTGCATAGATGCCGCCGCCCTCGACTCCGCGCGCCGTCACGACGAACTCGCCCCGCACCCGCCGCCCGCCCGCGCTCAGCGCCACGGGCTTCACCGCCGCCCCGAAATGCTTCGCCATGTGCTCCGACCAGCGCGCGCCATGGCCCACGTTCGCGGCGCGGAAGGGGGCCAGCGCCACGCCCCGCGCGGCAAGCCATTCCGTCCAGGCTGCGTCCGAACCGAGCCGCGGCCAGGATGCACCGCCGAGGGCCAGAACCGTCACCTCGGCCCGGATGAGCCGTGGCCCTTCCGGCGTCTCGAAGCGGAAGGCCTCGCCCTCCCAGCCGGTCCAGCGCCAGCGCGTGCGCCAGTCCACGCCCGCCTCGGCGAGCTGCGCGAGCCAGGCCCGGAGCAGCGGCGAAGCCTTCATCGCCGCCGGGAAAACCCGGCCCGAGGTGCCGGTGAAACAGGCCGCTCCGAGCCCGTCGGCCCAGGCCCGCACCGCCTCCGGCCCGAAGTCGGCGAGCATCGGAGAAAGCCCGCCGCCCCCTTCCGGATAGGCCGCGCAAAACGCCTCCAGCGGCTCGTCCTTGGTGAGATTGAGCCCGGACTTCCCCGCCATCAGAAGCTTGCGCCCAAGCGAGGGCATCGCCTCCGCGATCAGCACGCGGCGGCCTGGCCCGGCGAGCATCCCGGCGGCCATCAGCCCGGCCGGGCCGCCGCCGATCACGAGGGCGGTTGGATCCTGCATGCCTCCGCTCCTGACGAAAACCCGGCCCGAACGCAAGCCTCGCGCCACCCGTGTTCGCGCCCCGTCGGGAACGAGGGGCAAAATGGCGCAGGCGGTCCTGGCGCGGCAGCGAGCCTGTGACACAAGGAAACAGGCCCGAGGCGCGCCCGCAGCTCCCTTCAGCGCCGAACGTCTCCGGGAGGGCCGGACAATCGGCGAGAGCGTCGCCGCCGCCCGCCGCGCCACAGACACGGCGACGGTGCGTCTGGGAGCGGTAACAGGGGCCACCTTTCCTCCGAACTCCTCTTCAGGACAGGAGAGGACAAAGCAGCCCATGCACATCCGCCCCGAACTGAAGCGCCTGATCCTCGGGCATATCCTCGCGATGGTAGCCTTCGTTGCCGCGCTGATGCTCTATTGCCTCGCGCTCGACATGCAGTCGGTGCATCTCGCGGTGCTGGCGGTGCTCACGACCACCGGGCCGCTCGTCTCGCGCATCTTCGAGGGGCTGATCCGGCGGCGCCAGCGGGTGCTCGGCCTGCCCATGGACTGTCTCGAGGCCGACGACGAGGTGCTCCTCGCGCGCACGCTGCCGCTGGCGCTTCCGGTCATCGGCACGCTCTTCGCATGGTTCGTGGTGCTCTGAGCCGCGGCCGCGGCGTATGGCAAGTTGCCATATAGATTCCATACGCATTCCATATCGATTCCATACGGTCGTTTCCTGCTCCAACCGACCTGGTCCCGCCGCGGAGTCTCCGCCGAGGAGACCGCGCTCCAGGCCGGGCGAGGCGCCTTCAAGCGCCCCGCCCCCGGCTGCCGATGCGGCGTCCACCGCCTGCATGTTCGAACGCAGGCACACGAAGGGCGTCCATATGCCCGACCCCGACGCATTTGAGCTCATGGGCTTCCGTTCGGTGGCCGAGCATGGTGCCATCTGGCGTGAAACCTCTGCGCGTGGGCGCGCTTGTCCGGGATTCTTCGCGGCGGGCCGAGACCGGGCAAGTCCCTTGACGCGCGGGACATCCCGACTAGGCTGACCCGGACATGCATTCTGGAGAAAGCCTATGAAGCGCATCCTGGCCAGCGTCGCCTCGATCCTCTGTCTGAGTGCCGCCGGTCCGGCGCTGGCTCTCAACATCTGCATCGAGGGGGCCTATCCCCCATTCTCCGAACTTGCCGACGACGGCACGCTCGTCGGCTTCGACGTGGATATCGCCAACGCGCTCTGCGACGAGATGAACGTCGAATGCGAGATGGTGAAGGTCGACTGGGATGGCATCATCCCGGCGCTGCTCGAGAAGAAATGCGATGCGATCGTCGCCTCGATGTCGATCACCCCGGACCGGGCGCAGGTGATCTCCTTCACCGACAAATACTACAACACACCCGCGCGCCTCGTGGCCGCGAAGGGCACCGATCTCGTGGACAGCCCCGAGGGGCTCGCGGGCAAACGGCTTGGCGTGCAGCGGGGCACCGTGCACCAGCCTTTTGCCGAGGCGCACTATCCGGACGCCGATATCGTGCTCTACGGCTCGCAGGACGAGGCCAATCTCGACCTGATTGCGGGGCGGCTCGATGCGGTGATGGCCGACAGCGTCGTCCTGTCGCTTGGATTCCTCGAGACGCCGCAGGGCGCTGACTATGCCTTCTTCGGCGAGCCGCATCTCGATCCGGCGATCCATGGCGAGGGGGTCGGCATCGGTGTGCGCAAGGAGGACAACGACCTGCGCGAGCAGCTCAACGGGGCCATCGCAGCGATCCGCGAGAGCGGCGTCTACGATGACATCTCGGGGAAGTATTTCGACTTCGACATCTATGGAGAGTGATCCGGGCACGGTACCGGTAGCGCCTCAGGGACCGGAGGCGCGATGGAGAACCTGATCCGCTATGTGCCCCTGCTCCTGAACGGGGTGCTGGTGACGGTGGCGCTGGCGCTGATCTCGCTCCTGTTCGCAACGCTCTTCGGCGCGCTCGGCGCGGCAGGGCGGATCAGCCGGCGGCCCCTCGCAAGCGGTGCGGTGCTGCTCTACACGACGCTGGTGCGCGGCATCCCGGATCTGGTGCTGCTTCTTCTTGTCTATTTCGGCGGCCAGAGGCTGCTCAACAATCTCGCGAGCTTCCTCGGGCTCGGTCCGGTCTCGCTTTCGCCCTTCTGGGCCGGCGTCGTCGCGATCGCGTTCATCTATGGCGCCTATCTCACCGAGACCTTTCGCGGCGCCTACCAGACCATTCCGCACGGCCAGGTCGAAGCGGCGCAGGCGCTCGGCCTTCGGGGCTTTGCGCTGCACTGGAACGTCACCATCCCGCAGCTCATCCGCTTCGCGCTGCCGGGATATGCCAACGTCTGGCAGGTTCTGGTGAAATCGACCGCGGTCGTCTCGGTGATCGGGCTCGAGGATCTCGTCGGCATCGCCAACGAGGCGGGCAAGACCGCGCGCGAGCCCTTCATCTTCTACATGGCGGTTCTGGCGGTCTATCTCTTCATCACCTGGATTTCGACAACGCTTTTCGAAGCAATGGAGCGCCGCTATGCGGTGCCGCTCGCCCATGCGCGTTGACCTGATCCTTGCGAACTGGACGCTTTTCGCCGCGGGCGTCTGGATGACGCTTCAGCTCACGTTGCTCGCGCTTCTGATCGGCTTCTGCATTGCGCTGCCCGCCGGGCTCGCGCGGGCGCGGCGGCAGCGTTTCTGGTCGCCGCTCCTCCAGGGCTACGTCTACCTGTTCCGCGGCACGCCCCTGCTGGTGCAGACCTACCTGATCTACTACGGGCTTTCGCAGTTCGCCTTCGTTCGCGAAAGCTGGGCTTGGCTCGTCCTGCGCGATCCCTGGTGGTGTGCGCTCATCGCCTTTTCGCTCAATTCCGGCGCCTATGCGACCGAGATCATCCGCGGCGCGGTCGAGACGACGCCAAAGGGCGAGGCAGAGGCCGCCATGGCCCTCGGGCTCTCGCCACGCCAGCGGGATTTCCTCGTGCTGATCCCCTCCGCCCTGCGCCGCGCGCTGCCGCAATACGGCAATGAAGTGGTCTTCATGCTGCATGGCTCGGCGGTGGCGAGTGTCATCACGCTGCAGGACATTCTCGGGGTAGGGCGCACCCTCAACGCGCGCTTCTACCTTGCCTACGAAGGCATCCTGACCGCCGCGCTGCTCTACATGGCAATCACTTTCGTGCTCGTGGGGCTCTTCCGGATGCTGGAGCGGCGCTATCTGCGGCACATGCGGCCGCGGAGCGCCTGAGCGGCATGAAAGCCTGTCTCGATGCCTGCGTGCTGTTTCCGAGCGTCATGCGCGAGATGCTGCTCGGCGCGGCAGCGGCGGGCTGCTTCGAGCCGGTCTGGTCGGAGCGGATCCTCGAGGAATGGGCGCGCGCCACACGGCGTCTGCCGGTCGGGGCTGAGGCGATTGCGCGAGCCGAGATCGGCCGGATGCGCGCCCGCTGGCCAGAGGCGATGGCCGAGGCGACGCCCGAGGCCGAGGCGCTGATCTCGCTGCCCGATCCCGATGACCGGCATGTGGTCGCCGCGGCGCTGGCCGGCGGAGCGGACACGCTGGTGACTTTGAACCGGCGGGATTTCCCGAGCCGCACGCTTGCGCGCCATGGCCTGATCCCCCGCGATCCCGACAGTCTGCTGGTCGAAATCCACCAGGACGGGCAGGGGCTTGGTTCCGTCGCGGCGGGCGTTCAGGCCCACGCCGAGCAGGTTTCCGGCCGGCCGCAGCCGCTGAGGACACTTCTGAAGCGCGCAGGCCTGCCGCGGCTGGCCAAGATCCTTGCCTCCGAGGAAGACCCGGCGGGAGCTCCGCCCCGGGTCACTCCATCGCGAGGATGAGGTTCCGGACGATCGGATAGATCTCCTTTTCCCAGCGCTTGCCGTTGAAGACCCCGTAATGGCCGACATTGGCCTGCAGGTGGTGGCGCTTCAGATGCGGGCGCAGCGAGCGGCAGAGATCGTGCGCCGCGGTGGTCTGGCCAAGGGAACAGATGTCGTCGCGCCCGCCCTCGACGGTCAGAAGCGCCGTCTTGCGGATCGCGCCGCAATCGACCGGCGTGCCGCGATAGGTGAAATCTCCGGTCGCAAGCTCCGCCCGCTGGAAGACCCGGTCGATCGTCTCGAGGTAGAATTCCTCGGTCAGATCGAGAACGGCGAAATATTCGTCGTAGAATTCCTTCGTCTTCCGCGCCTTCTCGTATTCGCCATTGGCGAGGTTCACATAGAGCTTGCGATGCGCCTCGCGGTGGCGATCCATGTTCATCGCCATGAAGGACATGAGCTGAATGAAACCCGGATAGACCCGCCGGCCGCCGCCCTTGTGCCGGCCCGGCACCGTCGCGATGACGTTGTTCCGGAACCAGGACAGCGACTTCTCGTTGGCGAGCTCGTTGACCATCGTCGGGCTCTCGCGCACATCGATCGGCCCGGCCATCAGCGTCATCGTGCGCGGGGTTGCGGGGTTGTTCGCAGCAGACATGACCGCGACCGCGATCAGCGTCTGGACACAGGGTTGGCAGACTGCCAGCACGTTCGAGCCAGGCCCGAGTTCCTCGAGGAACTGGATCACGTAATCGACGTAATCCTCGACGCCGAACGGGCCCTCCTCCACCGGCACATCGCGGGCGTTCGCCCAGTCGGTGATATAGACGTCGTGATCTTCCAGCAGGGTGCGCACCGTACCGGCCAGAAGCGTTGCGAAATGCCCGGAGAGGGGGGCAACCACAAGGATCTTCGGCTGCGGCGTGTCGATGTCCTTGGCAAAATGCAGGAGGTTCCCGAACGGTTTGGAGAGCACGACCTCTTCGGTGACGGGCACGTCCCGGTTGCCGACCATCACGCTCGGAATGCCGAAGCTCGGCCGCTCGTGGCTGAGCTTGAAACGCGCCAGCATCTCGAGAGAGGCATTGATGTGGCTCTTGCCGGGCAGGGACTTCATCCACTCGGGCGCGGCGCCGTTGCTGAGTGAGGAGGCCATCAGCCGGAACGGAGCCATGAGATCGTCCTGAAGCTGATAAGCCTGATAGAGCATTCGCCCCTCCCGCAAGTCGTGCTGCACCACAGACAGAAAGCTAGTGTATTTAATGTTGCGGTGCGAGAGAATTGTGATGCATCCTGTCTGAAAGGCGGTCCGAGGGCAAACATGGCTAAAGCGACATTGACGATTTCGTCTAAAAATTACTCATCCTGGTCGTTGCGCGGCTGGTTGCTCTGCCGCATGGCAGGCATCGACTTCGAGGAGCAGCTCATCGATATTGATGATCCGGAGATGCGGCAGGAGCTGCTTCTGCTCTCCCCCTCCGTGCGGGTGCCGCGGCTCACCAACGGTGAGGACAGCGTGTGGGACACGCTCGCGATTGCGGAATATCTCAACGAGATCTTTCCCGACGCGCAGATGTATCCTGCGGAGCGGCACGCCCGGGCGCATTGCCGCGCCATCTCGGGCGAGATGCATTCCGGCTTCCACAACCTGCGCTCGGCCCTGCCGATGAACATCAAGGCCCGGCACAAGTTCTTCAAGATCTTCTCCGGTGCCCGCCCTGACGTGGAACGCATCCGGCAGATCTGGACGGAGTGCCTCGCCGGCTATGGCGGACCCTTCCTCTTCGGCGCTCCGACGGTTGCCGATGCGATGTTCGCGCCGGTCTGCACCCGGTTCCGCACCTATGCGGTCGAACTGGATCCCGCGCTCGAGGCCTATTGCGATACGATCTACGGCTGGGAGCCGATGCAGGACTGGATCGAGGGCGCGCTGGCCGAGCCCGACGAGATCATCGAGCTCGAAGTGGAGTTCTGATCCCGGCGCGGGGCGCGCACCGGTCCTTTCAGGAGAACATCGCCCTGAGGTCGACCGAGGTGCGCTTGCCGAGATCCTTGCGGTGCGCGGCGAGAAAGCTGTCCATCGCGGCGCGTCCGGCGTCCTTGAGCTGCAGCAGGAGCGCGCGGTTCAGCGTCATCTTGGTGGCGATGCCGAGCTGGCTCATGAAGGCGTCGTCGCGCACAGAATGGATGAAGTTCTGCTTCATCGCCTCGGGGGCGATCACGCCGTTCTCGATCAGCCGGTTGACGAAGTCGATGCCGCGCAACTCGCGGAGCAGCGAGGCGTTGAAACTGATCTCGTTGATGCGGTTGAGGATGTCCTGCGCTGTTCGGGGCACGTCCTCGCGTTCGAGCGGGTTGATGTGCACGATCAGGATGTCCGGGCTCTCGGTGTTGTAGAAAAGCGGGAATAGCGCCGGGTTCCCCATGTAGCCGCCGTCCCAGTAGGCTTCCATCTTGCCGGTCCGGGGGTCCTCGATCTCGATGGCCTGGTAGATCGTCGGCAGACAGGCGGAAGCGAGGATGGCATCGGCGGTGATGTCGTCGCCGGAGAAGACACGCGGCTTGCCGGTGCGGACATGAGTCGCGGTGATGAAAAGCTTCGGCCCGGTGGCGGCGCAGACCTTGTCGTAATCGAGCAGCGCCTCGACGGTGCTGCGCAGCGGATGGAAGTTCAGCGGATTGAGCTGGTAGGGCGAGAGCATGCGCGTCACGACCTCACCCGCAAGCACGGCCGGGTTCGCCTCGATCACCCGCGCGATCACCGTGGGGTTCGGCGAGACGCAGCGCAGCCACTCGATGATCGCGTCCGAGAGCACGCCGTCGAGGCCGGCCAGACTCAACCAGAAGCTGTCCAGGCTCTCGCGGGCCCCGGCATTGCCGCCACTTATCCAGCCGTGCTTCAGGGCTGCGGCGTTCATAGCGCCCGCCGAGGTGGCGGTGATGCCCTCGATCTCGATATCCTCCTCTTCGAGAAGGCGGTCGAGCGTGCCCCAGGTGAAGGCGCCGTGGGCGCCTCCTCCCTGGAGCGCAAGATTGATGGCGGTGCGCGTCACAGCGCGGTCCAGCCCCCATCGACCGAGATGGTCGTGCCGGTGATCTGCTCGGCCGCGGGCGAGCAGAGGAAGGCAACCGTGCCGCCGATCTGCTCGACCGTGGCAAACTGCTTGGACGGCTGGCGCTGGAGCAGCACCTCGCGGATCACGGTCTCGCGGTCCATGTTGTACTGCTTCATCGTGTCGGGAATCTGGGCCTCGACCAGGGGTGTGAGCACATAGCCGGGGCAGATTGCGTTGCAGGTGATCGGTTCCTCGGCGGTTTCGAGCGCGACCGTCTTGGTCATGCCGACGACACCATGCTTGGCCGAGACATAGGCAGACTTGTAGGGCGAGGCGGTGAGGCCGTGGGCGGAGGCGATGTTGACCACACGGCCCCAGCCCTGCTCCCGCATGATCGGCAGGGCGGCGGCCGTGGTGTGAAAGGCCGAGCTCATGTTGATCGCGATGATCTGGTCCCACTTCTCGACGGGAAACTCGTCGATGGGGGCGACATGCTGGATGCCTGCATTGTTGACGAGGATGTCAACCCGTCCCAGCGCCTCCTTGGCCTGGGTGACGAGTGCGCGGCACTCGTCGCCGCGGGACATGTCCGCCTTGATGTAGATCGCCTGAACCTTGTGTTCCTTCGCGATCTTGTCGGCGAGGGCGTGGTCCTCGGGGCGATCGGAAAACGAGTTCAGGACGATATTCGCGCCCTGTCTGGCCAGCTCTTCGGCGACGCCGAGTCCGATACCTGAGTTCGAGCCGGTGATGACTGCGCATTTGCCCGTGATCGACATAGTCCCTCGCAACTTGTGAATTTGCGCGCGGATCATAGCTACCGCATCTGCGAACAGGCAAGGCAGACTGGCAGTGTGTGTGGGGCTAGTACGCAAAAAAGACGCCCTCACGAGGAGGGCGTCAAGTCGTTGAGGCAGGTTTCATACAGGCAAGAAACCTATCGAGCAGTGAAACCCTTATACAAAATCAATGATGTAACGCCAAGCCAAAAATCGTGATGCGCCTGCCTGGAGGCACCGCTAGAGTGGTCATGGTTAATCAAAGGCATCGATTGTGACGAAAAAGACACGGGCTTTCTGGGGGATTCTGGCAACAATCCTGGCAAGTGCCGAGATAACCTGCGGGGCATTTGCCGAACCCGCGCATGGCATTGCTATGTATGGCGAGCCGGCCCTCCCACCTGATTTTGTGTCCCTGCCCTATGCCAATCCAGATGCGCCGAAAGGCGGCCGCGTTGTCTTCGGCGAGGTTGGTGCTTTTGACTCCCTGAACCCGTTCATCCTCAAGGGCCGCGCGCCCTGGGGTGTCGGATCTCACGTTTTCGAGACTCTGCTGGCGCGGAACTGGGACGAGCCCTTCGCCCTTTACGGTCTTCTGGCCGAATCAGTCGAGACCGGACCCGACCGCAAATGGGTCGAATTCACCCTCCGGCCGGAGGCCCGATTCTCCGACGGCGCGCCGGTGACGGTCGAAGATGTGATCTGGTCTATGGAAACACTCGCGAAAAAGGGGATGCCGCGCTACGCCAACGCCTGGTCGAAAGTCGCAAACGTCGTGCAGACCGGCGAGCGCTCGGTACGATTCGAATTCTCTGAAGCCGACAGCGAGCTGCCGCTCATCATCGGTTTGCGGCCGATTCTCGAGAAGTCGGACTGGGACGGAATCGACTTCGCCCAGAGCAGTCTGCGGGTTCCCAAAGGCTCCGGACCTTATGTGGTCGGCGGCTTTGAACCTGGCCGCTTCATCACGTTCCGGCGCAATCCCGACTACTGGGGGCGGGATCTGCCCTACAATCGCGGTCTGAACAACTTTGACGAGATCCGCTATGACTACTTCGTCGATGCAGGGGTCCGGTTTCAGGCGGTGAAGGCGGGGGTGGTGACCTTCTACCGCGAGGTGTCGCCCGCGCTCTGGGCCGGCGAATACGACTTTCCGGCGGTGACGTCCGGCGAGATGGTGCGCGAGGAGATTCCGCACGCCCGCCCTTCCGGCATGTCGGGCTTCGTCTTCAATACCCGCCGCCCGGTCTTTGCCGACTGGCGGGTCCGCGACGCGCTGATCCATGCGTTCAACTTCGAGTTTATCAACGGCACCGTGAACGGTGGCGTGCTGCCGCGGGCGAAGAGCTATTTCTCGAACTCGATGCTCGCCATGTCCGACGGTCCGGCCGAGGGGCGCGTGAGGGAGCTGCTCACTCCGTTTGCCGACACACTCCCGCCCGATGCGCTCGAGGCCTATGCGCTCCCGATATCGGACGGCTCGACCCGAAACCGCCGCAACATGCTCAGGGCGGCGGCCGAACTCGCGGAGGCGGGCTGGACGGTGCAGGACGGGGTGCTGAAGAACGACGCTGGCGTCCCGTTCTCCTTCGAGATCCTGCTCACCGACAGCGCCAATGAAGCCATCGCCAATCTCTATGCCGATGCCCTGCGCCAGCTCGGGATCGAGGTCCGCACCCGCCTCGTCGACAGCGCGCAGTATAACCAGCGGATCAGCGTCTACGACTACGACATGATCGTCGGGGCCTGGAACCTCTCCCTCAGCCCGGGCAACGAGCAGACGCTCTACTGGGGCGCCGCGGGTGTGACCGAGCCCGGCACGCGCAACTACATGGGGGCGAACACGCCCGCGATCGGTGCGTTGATCTCCGACATGCTCTCCGCGCCGGATCAGGCGGAATTCACCGCCGCCGTGCGGGCGCTCGACCGCGTGCTGACAACCGGCCGTTACGTCGTGCCGTTCTGGTTCAACGACAAGAGCTACATCCTCCACGCCGCCAATCTGCATCACCCGGCCGATGTTCCGGCCTATGGGGACTGGATCGGCTGGGCGCCCGAGGTCTGGTGGGCTGACCCTCAGTGAGAAGCAAGCGAAGCGAGAAAGGCCGCAAGCCGTTCGGTCCCGCCTGGCCGCCAGCCCAGCCGCTGCAGCTTCACGGTTGCCATGATCCCCGGCAGCGTCCCCTCGTAGCGCGGCGGAAGCGGCCGAGGAGCGCCCGTTTGCTTTTTCAGCCGCGCGAGGAGGTCATGACGGTCAAGCAGGATGTCCGAGGCGTTGAACGCGCCTCTCGCGTCCTCCGAGGGGGCTTCCAGCAGCCGCCGCACCGCCTCCGCCAGATCTGCGCCGTGAAGTTCGGTGCCGATGCGGGGTTCGATCGTCGCGCCGGCGAGGAAGTCGCGGAAAAGCCCGTCCCACTTATGCGATGAAAGGCCCGGCGGTATGCCGTAGACGCCGGTGGCGCGCAGCGTGACCGGCGTCGCCGCAGCCCCGGCAAGCCGCGCCATGTCCTGCTCGGTCGCGAGCTTTGCCTCGCCATAGAGCGAGTCCGGCGCGGGCGTATCGGTCTCCGCCAGAATCTCCCCCCGCCGGTGGTCGCCATAGACGGACCGGCTCGAGAGAAAGAGCCAGCGCGGGATACCCGCCCGGCGCGCGGCCTCGAACAGCGCCGCCGAACCGTCCCGGTTGAGCCGCAGGAACCGCGCGGGGTCATCGCCCTCGCCGCCGCGATAGCGCCCCGGAACATGGTCGAATGCGGCATGAACGAGCGCATCGGCGGGCGGCAGCTCCGGGGCCGTCTCCGCAAGGCTCCAGGCGTGAAGCGCATGGCCCGGCTGCGGCTTCCGTCCGAGCAGCACCACGTCATGGCCCGCCTCCGCAAGCCCCGCGACGATGAAGCGCCCGAGCTGGCCCGTGCCGCCGGTAACGAGAACCCGCATCAGGCCGGCGGGGGCAGGGCGGCGATGTCCTCGGGCACGCCCGTGCCGGTGTAATAGGCACGCCAGAGCGCGATCAGCGGCGCAAGCTGCTCGGACTTCGGATGGTTCGCCTGCCACGGCTTTTCATACTGGAAATGCAGCACCCGGATCATCGACCAGTCCCAGAGCTCGGGAAGATTGAACCAGACGTATTGCAGCATGTTGTCGTAGACCGTCAGCCCGTTCCAGTCAGGAAAGAAGGTCTGCAGGAAGGTCTGGTCGGTGCGCTTCCAGAATGCGCCGGGGGTATCGAGGCGCTCCAGCATCGCGGCGAACGTCTTCGCGTCGGGACGCGCCGTGAAGACGCCCGAGTTCATCCGCCGGAAATCCACCAGCCCCTCATAGACGTTCGGCGCGGCCGAGAACTCGGGATAGGCGAAGAAGCGGTCGCAATTGCGCAGCACGAGCGCATCGGCATCGATGAAGACAACGCGCGCGTAGTCCTCGAGCTGCCAGAGCCGGAGCTTGACGAAATTGTCGAGCGGCGTGTGAAAGGCGGGCTTGCCGCCCTTGGTGAAGGGGTTCCGCCCATGGATCTCGCCGCGCGCGTGAGCCGCGTTGAAGGCCTCGGAGGTCGGGAGAAGTTCGCAGAGCGCGAGCCGCGCGCCGAGCTCCCCGAGCGGCGCGAGGGCCTCTGGCCCCACGGCTCCGGTATGCATCACCACGATATCCGCCGCCGTGCCACTCAGGCGAAGCGACCGGACAAGCGCGACCGCGCCGGGAAGGTAGGCCTCGTTGGTGACAAGCGTCACATAGGCGCGGTCGGAGCCGGCCGCGCCCGAAAGCTCAGGTCCGTCCTGCATGGATCAGGAGACGGACTTGAGCCCGCGATGCTCCGGGTCGCGCTCGACGACCTTGGAGATCTCCTTGGTCCAGGCCGAAACGGCGGCGATGCGGCTCCGGTCCACGCGATAGGCGTATTTCTTCGCCACCTCGACCACTTCGTCGAGCAGCCCTTCTCGGAGCGTGATCGGGTCAAGGCCAAGCGCGAGGAACTGGTCGTTCTTCACCACGAGATCGTTCTCGGCCGCCTCCTTGCGCGGATTCGGCAGCCAGGCGATTTCGGCCCCCGTGAGCTTCGAGACAAGCTCGGCCAGATCCCGCACCCGGTGGGTTTCCGTCATCTGGTTGAAGATCTTCACCCGCTCGCCCCGCTTCGGCGCGTCCTGAAGCGCGAGATCGATGCAGCGCACGCTGTCCTGGATGTGGATGAAGGCCCGCGTCTGCCCGCCCGTGCCATGCACGGTGATCGGATAACCGATGGCGGCCTGGATCAGGAAGCGGTTGAGCACCGTGCCGTAATCGCCGTCGTAGTCGAAGCGGTTGATGAGCTGCTCGTGGCGCTTCGTCTGCTCCGTATGGGTGCCCCAGACGATGCCCTGATGCAGGTCGGTGATCCGGAGGCCGTCATTCTGGGCGTAGAACTGGAACAGGATCTGATCGAGGCTCTTGGTCATGTGATAGATCGAGCCCGGCCGCGTCGGATAGAGGATCTCCATCTTCTTCGTCGTGCCGTCGAGGGTCTCGATGCCCGCGTCGAGATAGCCCTCGGGGATCGCGGCGCCGATCGTCGAGTAGCCGTAGACCCCCATCGTGCCGAGATGCACGAGATGGGCATCAAGCCCGATCTCCACCATCGCGTTCAGCAGGTTGTGCGTCGCGTTGACGTTGTTCGAGACCGTGTAGTTCTTGTGCCGGTCCGACTTCATCGAATAGGGCGCGGCGCGCTGCTCGGCGAAATGGATGATCGCGTCGGGGCGCTCCTCGGCCAGCCACTGCTTCAGGATCTGATAATCCTTGGCGAGGTCGATCAGGTGGAAATGGATCCGCCTGCCGGTTTCCTGATGCCAGATGCGTGTGCGTTCCTGGATCGAATCCATCGGGGTCAGCGACTGGACGCCGAGCTCGGTGTCGATCCAGCGGCGGCTGAGGTTGTCGAGGATATGCACCTCGTGCCCCGCATCGGAGAGATGCAGAGATGTGGGCCAGCCGCAGAACCCATCGCCACCCAGGACCGCAATCTTCATCGGTCGTTCCTTTCCCATCTTCGATGCGCCCGCTCTTTAGCCGTCATTTGTGACATTATGTAGACGCTTTCGTGTCCGTGTCAGCGGTCTCGCGCAAGGTTTTCCCGGAATCGCCGCAATTGTTGCTTCCGCGCTGATCTGATGCGACGGGCTCAGGAGGCGGGTGCGCTCGCGCGTTTTGCCGCCGGGGGCGGGCTCTTCGCGCCGCGGGCGGGGGCCGCGCGCGGGTAGGGCGGTTCGACGAGACCGGCCGAGATGATGAGTTTCGCCGCCTCCTCGATGCTCATGTCGAGATACACGATGTCCTCGCGCGGCACGAAGAGCAGGAAACCCGAGGTCGGGTTCGGCGTCGTGGGGAGGAACACGCTCACGAGTTCGTCTGCGCCGGCCCGTTCCCGGATCTCGCCCGAGGTGTCGGTCGAGACGAAGGCGACCGCCCAGAGCCCCTTGCGCGGGTATTCGATCAGGCAGGCGTTCTGGAACGAGTTGTTGGTCTGGCTGAAGATGGTTTCGACGATCTGCTTCAGCCCGTTGTAGAGCGAGCGCACGATCGGCATCCGCTCGACCATCCGCTCGCCGGTGTGCAGGATCTTCCGGCCTATGAAGCCCTTGGTGAGCGCGCCCACGAGGGTGGTGAAGGTCAGGAAGACGACCACGCCGAAGCCGAAGATATTCCGCCCGAAGACGTTCTCCGGGTTGTAGCGGTTCGGAATCAGCGGGATCACCTTGGCGTCGATGAAGCCGATCGTCGCCCAGAGCAGGTAGATCGTGAGAAAGACCGGCAACACCACCACGAGACCGGTGAGGAAATCGCCGCGCAGCCGCTGCAACAGGGGCGGCTTCGGGGTGCCTTTGCGGCGCCGTATGGGTTTTCTGGCCATGTCGGATGGAATCCTTGAACGCAACAGATGTTAGTGTGCGCTCTCGCACCGCACAAGAAGCGCTTCGGAGACTATTTCGCTGACGCAGCGGCAAGCGCTGCCGCGATCCGGGCGGCGAAGCGGGCGTTGTTCCTGACGAGCGCGATATTGGCGGCGAGCGCGCGCCCCTGGCTCTGTTCGGCGATATGGGCGAGGAGGAACGGCGTCACCTCCTTGGCTTTTATGCCCGCCGCATCGGCCGCGGCGAGTGCCGCCTCGATCTGCGGCCCCATCTCGCTGGCCGGGATCTCGGCCGCCTCCGGGATCGGATTGGCGACGAGCTGCCCGCCGGGCAGGCCGAGCGCGCGGCGCATGAGCTGGGCCTCGGCGATCCGCGCCGGATCATCCTGCCGGAGCGGTGCGGGCAGGCCCGAGGAGCGCGACCAGAAGGCCGGAAAGTCGTCCTGCCCCACGGCGAAGACCGGGACGCCCAGCGTCTCGAGCAGCTCGAGGGTCTTCGGCAGGTCGAGGATCGCCTTCGCGCCGCTCGCGACCACCGTCACCGGGGTCTGTGCAAGCTCGTAGAGGTCGGCGGAAACGTCGAAGCTCGTCTCCGCGCCGCGGTGCACACCTCCGATGCCGCCGGTGGCAAAGACGCCGATGCCGGCACGCGCGGCCACGATCATCGTCGCCGCAACCGTCGTCGAACCCGTCGCCCCCTCGACGAGCGCCACCGCGAGATCGGCGCGCGAGAGCTTCCGCACCGCAGATGCTCCCGCGAGGCGGGCAAGCTCCGCCTCGTCCAGCCCGACGTGGATCCGGCCCTCGAGAATCGCGATCGTCGCAGGCACCGCGCCGCCCGCCCGCACCTCCGCCTCAACCGCCCGCGCGGTCTCGAGATTTTCCGGCGCGGGCATCCCGTGGGTGATGATGGTCGATTCGAGCGCCACCACGGGACGGCCTGCATCGAGTGCCGCGGCGACATCCGCGGAAAGGGTCATGGGAAGGGTCATGGGTCGATCTGTTCCAGATGCCGCGCGGCGGCGGTGAGGGCGGCTTCAAGCGCCGCCTGCGGGCTGAGCCCCGCGAGGCGTGCGGCGATATGGGCGGCAGCGAGGGCGTCGCCCGCGCCGGTGATGCGCCGGATGGCGGCGGCGGGCGGACGCGCGCTCACCGGGCCCGTGCTGTCGGCGAAACATGCCGCACGCGGGCCGTCGGTGACAAGAGCCGCGCCTGCGCCGCGGGCGCGCAGGGCTTGCGCCGCGGCGATCGTGTCGGGCAGCGGGGTGGCGCAGATCGCGCGGGCCTCGGCAAGATTGGCGTAGAGCGTGACGCCCTCGTGGAGCCCGAGCCCGCGGAGGCTCGCGGCCTTCTCGGGGCTCGCGGCGAGGAGCGCGATGGCCGGCACCGGGGCGCCAAGAGCGTCATTCAGCACAGAAACCGGCAGGTTCCCGTCGAGCACGAGCCCGCACGGGAGGGCGCGCGCGTGCATCCGCGCCGCCAGGGCCCGGCCGAGCGCCGCCGCGGCGGCCTCCAGGCCATCGCAATCCGCCACCGCGGCGTGAAGCGCCCCGTCGGCGCGCTCGATCGCCAGATAGCAGCCGGTCCGTCCCTCGCGCAGCACTTCGCCGCAGGCGACCCCGTCCGCCTTCAGCGCGGCAAGCAGAGCCTCTCCCTCGGCATCCGCGCCGATCGCGGCCATGAGCTCGGCGGCACAACCCGCCGCGACCAGCCCGAGCGCCACATTGGCGGCCACGCCCCCCGGCACGCGCCGGATGCGTCCGGGCACATCCGCCCCCGGAGGCAGCGCGTGGCCTGTCCGCGCGATCATGTCCCAATGCGCGGCCCCGAGGCAGAGCACGCCGCTCATCGGAGGTCCGCCGGAAGGTGCAGGGCAGGAACGGGTGCCGGGAAGATCATCATGAGTGGGCGCGTCACGCTCGTGTAACGGCAGGAAATCTAGAAACGTTTATGCCCGTGAGGGGCATCGAGGACAATGTGCAGCAGCAGCGAGGATCAACAGGATGTATGTCGCGAAATACCGGACCCGACTTCCCCAGTGCAGCGATGCTGAGGCCGAGCGCATGTTCCTGACCGACGGCGGGCTGGAAGCGGCCATGATCCTGCGCGAACGGCTCGACCTGCCCGAGCTCGCCGCCTTTCACCTGCTGCAGACCAACGACGGGCGCGCGGCGCTCCTGCGCTATTTCCGGGCCCATGTCGATCTTGCCCGTGCGCAGGGCGCGGGCCTCGTCCTGGAGAGCGCGACCTGGCGGGCGAGCCGCGACTGGGCCCGGCGGCTCGGCTATTCCCCCGCCGCGCTGCTCGCGGCCAATACCAATGCAGTTGAATTGCTCCTGCAATTGCGCCGGTGGGAAGAGACACGGTCGACTCCCATCGTCATCAGCGGCAGTATTGGTCCCAGAAGCGGCGAAGAAGATGCCGGATCGTACCAGAGCGCCGACACGGCACAGGGGTATCACACCGATCAGGTGCGCGCCCTGCGGCGGGCCGGGGCCGATCTCGTCACGGGCGCAGCCCTGCCCCGGGTCGAGGAAGCGATCGGCATCGTCCGCGCGGCGCAGACGGAGGACATGCCGGTGGTGATCTCGTTCACGGTCGGAGCCGATGGCTGCCTGCCGTCAGGCATGACGCTCGGCGAGGCGGTGCGCCGCTGCGATGCGGCAACGGAGGCCGGCGCCGTCTACTACATGGTCGATTGTGCCCACCCCGCCCATGTCGTCGATGCGCTGTCCGGCAGCTGGACTGCCCGGATCGGCGGGCTGCGCGCCAAGGTCGCGCCGCAGGGCCAGGCCGGGTTCCGGCTCGCTGCGGTGCCCGAGGCGGGCGAGCCCGAGGCTTTCGCCGATGTCTGCCGCCGCCTCGTCGAGCTGCTTCCGCGCCTCCGGGTGATCGGGGGCCGATGTGGGCGCGACCACAGGCATATAGGAGAGATCGGCAATGTCTTTCTCCGGAACTGCGCCGCCTGAGAGCGGTGCCCATACCATCCTGCTGCGCCCCGCGAGCCCGGCGGACGCGCTCGACATGGCCCGCCTCGTCGATATGGCGGGCGAGGGGCTCTCCTCGTATTTCTGGCAGGCGATCGCCCTTCCCGGCGAGGATGCCTGGGCTGTCGGCGCGCGCCGGGCGGCGAGCGAGGATTGCAACTTCAGCTGGCGTAATGCCACGATCGCCGAGATCGGCGGCGAAACCGCGGCACTGCTGATAACCTATCGCATAGGGGAGGTGCCACTGCCCGTCTATGATCTTCCCGCGATTATTCAGCCGCTGCAGGAGCTTGAGAACCTTGCCCTCCGGTCGCTTTATGTGAATGTGGTCGCCGTCTATCCGCGTTTCCGGCGCCGCGGCGTGGCCCGGAAGCTCATGCAGCATGCTCTGGACCTGGGCGGAGATCGCGAGCTTTCCCTGATCGTCGCGGAGGGGAACACCGCCGCCATCGCGCTTTACGAGACGGCGGGCTTCGTCGAGCGGACGCGCCGTCCGGTGGTCGAGGCCGGCGGCTGGTCCTGCGAGAGCCGCGAGTGGGTCCTGATGGTCCGCCCATCCGTCCGGCCTGAGGCTGTCGGCGCTTGCGGACACACGGCGGACCTCTGGTGATCGGTTTCGGAGTTGTTTGAATGACGTCGTTCCAGAGGGCCGGAAGATGCTGAGGCCGCGCGATGCCGACACGGGTGGCCCGGAACGCCCTGCCGCTGCGACTACCTTCTTTGGTGCGCTCGACCCCGCGGCACAGGCTGCGTTCCTTGGACTCGGGCGGGAAGCAGCTTTCGCGGCACGCAGCACGATCTTCCTCCGCGGCGATGCGTCAGACTGCGTCTATTTCGTGCGCTCGGGCCGCATCGATGTCTGCATCTCCTCGCCGGCGGGCCGCCGTCTCGTCGTGACCCATATCGATGCCGACGAGCTGCTCGGCGAGTTGAGCATGTTCGATGGCGGCGCGCGCAATGTCGATGCGGTAGCGGCCACCGACGTCTCGCTGCTCGCCATCCTGCGGGGGGATCTCGTGGACTTTCTGTCCCTGCGCCCCGATGCGGCGATGGCGATGATCATGGGGCTCTGCGGCCGGGCACGGAGCGTTCTTGCCACCTTCGAGATCCTCGCGCAGGGCAATGCCCAGGCCCGGCTCGCGGGCTGTCTGCGGCTGATGGCGGAGAAATGGGGCGAGCCGGATGCGAAGGGCGGTATCCGGATCACCGAGCCGCTCTCGCAGAACGATCTCGCGGGCTTCTCGGGCCTCACGCGCGAGAGCGTCAACCGGCTGCTGCGCCAGATGAACCAGGCCGGGATCGTCTGCCTTGACGGGCGGACGATCGTGATTGCGGAGCCGGAGCTGCTCAACCGTCTCGCGGAGGCGTGAAGCGCGGGGGGCTTGCGGCCGGGCAGGCATTAACATCTTGATGGCGCGGGGAATTTGCGCGAGCCGGAAGTCGTTCCCGGGGGTGACAACGGCACACCCTGCGGATAGACTGTGCCACCCACCAGAAGGATCACTTTCCGCATGGCCGATACCGCCCGCATCCCTGAAGAATATGGCGCAGATTCCATCAAGGTTCTCAAGGGGCTCGAAGCCGTCCGCAAGCGGCCCGGCATGTATATCGGCGATACCGACGACGGCTCGGGCCTGCACCACATGGTCTACGAGGTCGTCGACAACGGCATCGACGAGGCGCTCGCGGGCCATGCCGACGAGGTGCGGGTGACGATCCATGCCGATCATTCCGTGTCCGTCTCCGACAACGGCCGCGGCATCCCGGTCGGCATCCACGAGGGCGAGGGCGTCTCCGCCGCCGAAGTCATCATGACCCAGCTCCACGCGGGCGGCAAATTCGACCAGAACTCCTACAAGGTCTCGGGCGGTCTGCACGGGGTGGGGGTCTCGGTGGTGAACGCGCTTTCGGACTGGCTGGAGCTTCGGGTCTGGCGCGAGGGATACGAGCATTTCGCGCGCTTCGAGCATGGCGATACGGTCGAGCACCTGCGCCAGGTCGGACCTGCGGGCGACCGCAAGGGCACCGAGGTGCGCTTCCTTGCCTCGACCGACACCTTCTCGAACCTCGACTACAGCTTCAAGATCCTCGAGCACCGGCTGCGCGAGCTTGCCTTCCTCAACTCGGGCGTGCGGATCACGCTGCGGGACGAGCGCTTCACCGAGGTTCAGGAGGCGAGCCTCCACTACGACGGCGGGGTGCGGGAATTCGTCCGCTATCTCGACCGCTCGAAATCCGCGCTGATTGCCGATCCGATCTTCATCACCGGCGAGCGCGACGGCATCGGGATCGAGGTCGCGATGTGGTGGAACGACAGCTACCACGAAAGCGTGCTGCCCTTCACCAACAACATCCCGCAGCGCGACGGGGGGACGCATCTGGCGGGTTTCCGCGGGGCGCTGACCCGGACGATCAACAACTATGTCTCCACGAGCGGACTGGCGCGGAAGGAGAAGGTGACGCTTTCGGGCGACGATGCGCGCGAGGGGCTGACCTGCGTGCTTTCGGTGAAGGTGCCGGACCCGAAATTCTCGTCGCAGACCAAGGACAAGCTCGTCTCCTCCGAGGTGCGGCCGGCGGTCGAGGGGCTGCTGAACGAGAAGCTCGCCGAGTGGTTCGAGGAGAACCCGTCCGAGGCGCGGACCATCGTCGGCAAGATCGTCGAGGCGGCGCTGGCGCGGGAGGCGGCGCGGAAGGCCCGCGAGCTCACCCGGCGCAAGACGGCGATGGATGTGGCGAACCTGCCCGGCAAGCTCGCCGACTGTCAGGAGAAGAACCCGGAGAAGGCAGAGATCTTCCTCGTCGAGGGTGACAGCGCCGGCGGTTCGGCCAAGCAGGGCCGGCACCGGCAGAACCAGGCGGTGCTGCCGCTCCGGGGCAAGATCCTCAACGTGGAGCGGGCGCGCTTCGACCGGATGCTCTCGAGCCAGGAGATCGGCACGCTCATCACCGCGCTCGGCACCGGGATCGGGCGGGACGAGTTCAATCTCGAGAAGCTCCGCTACCACAAGATCATCATCATGACGGATGCGGACGTCGACGGCGCCCATATCCGCACGCTGCTGCTGACCTTCTTCTTCCGGCAGATGCCGCAGCTCATCGACGGAGGGCACCTCTATATCGCCCAACCGCCGCTCTACAAGGTGAGCCGGGGCAAGTCGGAGGTCTATCTCAAGGACCAGCCGGCGCTCGACCGCTACCTGATCGAGCAGGGGCTCGACGGGGCGACGTTCCGGCTCTCGACCGGCACGGTGCTGGCGGGCGCCGATCTGGCGCGGGTGGTCGACGAGGCCCGGAACGTGCGGGCGGCGCTCAATGCCTTCCCGACCCAGTATGCCCGCCATGTGCTCGAACAGGCGGCGATCGCCGGGGCGCTGGTGCCGGGCGTGCTCGACCGCGATCCGCAGGGCACGGCGGACCGGGTGGCCGAGCGGCTCGATCTCATCGCGGCGGAATACGAGCGCGGCTGGCAGGGGCGGCCGACCCAGGACGGCGGCCTCCGGCTCTGGCGGACGCTGCGGGGCGTGGACGAGATCCGCATCCTCGACGGGGCGGTGCTGCGCGCGGCGGAGGCCCGCAGGCTCGCGGCGATGACCGAGGCGCTGCAGGAGGTCTATGGCGGGGTCGGGCATCTCGTGCGCAAGGAGCGGGATCTGCCAATCCATGCGCCGAGCGAGCTGCTCGATGCGGTGACCAAGGAAGGCGAGAAGGGGCTCACGCTCCAGCGCTACAAGGGTCTCGGCGAGATGAACCCCGACCAGCTCTGGGAGACCACCCTCGATCCGGAGGCGCGGACGCTGCTTCAGGTGCGGGTCGACCAGTTCGACGAGGCGGACGAGGTCTTCACCAAGCTGATGGGCGACGAGGTGGAACCGCGGCGGGAATTCATCCAGACCAACGCCCTCAGCGTCGCCAATCTCGATTTCTGAGCCCCGCGCAAGGGGGGTGATTTTCACGGTGAAAACAGGGCGTTTCACCGTGAAAATCGGATTTCGGCATTGAAATCATTGAATTTTCGTAGTTAACATATCATGAATGGGGCCCCGTGGAACCGATCGGTTCGACGGCGCAATCCGTGAGCCCGGACGCCTTTGCGGCCTCAAAGAAGAGCCCTCTGCACGGGCTGTAGTGGGAGCAGATCAGGTCCAATAGATCGAGTTCTGGCTGCCCTTCGATTTCTACAGGACGGACGTAGCGGTAAAGCCCGAGCTCGGCACGCACGGGAATCGCCCATCCGAAACGCTCGGCGCAGAGAGCGCCATACGGTCGTCGGTGAACGATTTCGTTGCGCCGGTCAGGGATCTTCTTCAAACAACCTGATATCGCCCACCTGTCAGGTCCATCTGCCTGCGGTACCAGCCAATCCTTTTCCCTGTTATCCACAAGAAAGAGCAAGAGGCGCGCCAGACTTGCGTGCGACAGCTTCGCGGACAGATTTGCCCTCCGGGCGTGCCGGACTTGTAATGTAAAACGAACGTTTTACATTGTCATTCATGGACACCGAATGAGGCTCGCCATGGACATGACCGCCAAGCTCACCGCCGCCGCCGAGCGGCTCTTCGATCGGCACGGCTACATGGCCACCGGAATGGACCAACTGACCGCTGCCGCGGGGATGTCGAGCCGGACGCTCTACAAGCACGCCGGCAACAAGGCGCAGCTCATGGCGCGGGTGCTGACCGAGCGGGACCGGCGCTTCATGGCCCGGCTCGAGGTGCAGAGCGTCGACGCGCTGTTCGCGGCTCTTGAGGACTGGGTCCGGGCCGAGGGAACAAGAGGGTGCCTGTTCCTGCGGTCGCGTGCCGAAACCGGCGGCGACACGCCCGAGATCGCCGAGGCGGTCGCGATGCACAAGGCGGCGTTTTATCAACGGATCGGGGAGGTTGTCGCAACGGACCTCGGGCGCGAAGACCCGGTCCTGGCCGAGCAGGTGCTGGTTCTTCTGGAAGGGGCGACCCACGCGGCGGTCTACCGGGGCGCGGACGCCGTGTCCGCCGCGCGGGCGGCGGCGGCCATCCTGATCGAGAGGGCACGAACATGAGCCCCGCCCTCCGCATCGGCGCGACAGGCTTCGGCCTGATTGCGGTCTGCTACGGCTTCGCCCGCTTCGCCTTCGGACTGTTCCTGCCGCAGATCGACGGCGATCTGGGGCTCGGCCCCTCGCTCAGCGGTATCATCTCCGGCGGCGCGTTTGCCGGCTACTGCATCACCATTATCGCCTCCGCGGTGCTGACCGAACGGATCGGCGCGCGCACGGTCGCCGTCGGGGCCGCCCTCGTCGCCGCCGTCGGCATGGCCGGGATCGCGCTCGCGCCGTCGCCACTGATCGTTGCCATCGCCGTGGTGGTGGCGGGATCGAGCACGGGCCTCGCCTCCCCGCCCATGGCCGCCGCGGTGGCCGCCGCGGTGCAGAAGAGCCGTCAGGATACTACCAACACCGTGATCAATGCCGGGACGAGCGCGGGGGTGGCGCTGTCGGGACCGATCGCCCTCGCCATTGCCGGGCAATGGCGGCTGGCCTTCGGCGCGTTCGCCGCCGTGGCGGTGGTGCTCGCGGTCGCAGCCGCGGTCTCCCTTCCGGCCTCCCGGGGCGGTGAGGGCGCTGGCGGTCTGCCTCCGATGACTGGCCCGGTGATGCGCCTGATCTCCGCCTCGTTCCTGATGGGGGCCGCGAGCACCGCCCTGTGGTCCTTCGGAGGCCAGCTCGTGTCGCAGCAACCGGGTTGGGGACCCGCCGGAACCGGACTCCTCTGGACCTGCATCGGCGCTGGCGGCATTGCCGGGGCCTGGGCCGGCACGCTCATCGGCCGGTTCGGTCTCGACCCGGTTCACTGGACGTTCCTCGGGCTGATGGCCGCGGGCATTCTTGCGGTTGGATCGGGCATTGTCCCTCCCGCACTCGCCTTGACCGGAGGCGCTCTCTTCGGCGCGGCCTATGTGATGTTGACCGGCGTCTACCTTGTCTGGGGCATCCACGCGGTGCCGGACCGTCCCGCGACCGGGCTCATGATCGGGTTCCTGACCATCGCCGTCGGCCAGACCGCCGGCGCACCGCTCTTCGGGTTTCTGATGGCAGGTCCGGGTGCCGGTGCGGCTGTGATGTGCTTTGCCGCCGTCGCGCTCCTTGCCGGGGCCTTTCGGGCGGGCAGCGCCACCGAGAGCGCCGGTGCGTAGCCGTGGTGCGGGCTCACCACCAGCAGGGACTGAAGGAGGCTGACGGGCAGGGGCTCTGCGGGCGCGCGCTTTGCGCGCCGTGCCGGGGTCCGGTTCGGGATTGCCTCGGTCGCGGAACTCGTCTAGGTCGGAAATGATACGTTATAACGTATTATTTATCCGGCGCCGGAAGGGTGCTGCAACCAGAGAGGGATTGAAGGATGATCGAGAGGGGTTTCGTGCGGCCGGCGGGAATGCTGGCGGTCGGGGCGATGCTGCTGCTGGCGGGGCCGGGGCAGGCGGAGATGCGGGTGGCGGATGCCTCCGCCCAGGGCCATTCGCATGCCGGGCATGCCCATGATCACGGCGAGACCGCGGCGGATCAGACGATCTACAAGGGCTATTTCGAGGATGCGCAGATCGCGCCGCGCGCGCTCTCGGACTGGGAGGGCGACTGGCAGTCGGTCTATCCCCTGCTGGTGGCGGGCACGCTCGATCCGGTGATGGCGCGGAAGGCCGAGGCGGGCGAGAAGAGCGCCGCGGAGTACCGCGCCTATTACGAGACCGGTTACCGGACGGAGGTGGACCGCATCGAGATCCATGGCGACCGGGTGACCTTTCACGAGGGCGCGGCGGCGGTGACGGGGGAATATGCCCCGGACGGCTACGAGATCCTGAACTATGCGGCCGGCAACCGCGGCGTGCGCTTCATCTTTGCCAAGGTCGGCGGCGATGCGGCGGCGCCTGCGGTCATCCAGTTCAGCGATCACCGCATCGCGCCGGAGGTCTCGGACCACTATCACCTCTACTGGGGCGATGACCGGGCCGCGGTGCTCGAGGAGCTGACGAACTGGCCGACCTATTATCCCGCCGGGCTGAGCGCGGACGAGATCGTCTCGGAAATGCTGGCCCACTGAGGCGGGCCGGACGCGGGGCGCGGCCGGGGGCTCCCGCCGCGCCTTTCTCTCCCGCGGCCGGGCCGTTGACCTGCGTCAAGACGTCGGGGCGGCGGCTGGGCTAAGCCGGGGCCGGCCCGGGCGGGGGCGGCCGCCACGCTTGTCTCGGCGCCGGCAAAAGGCCATGTCTGTCCGGGGTGGTTGCCAAGCGCGGGCACATGCGCAGGTGTCCTCCCCCGGATGACGCGAGAACAGGGAGCCTGTCATGACCGATCAGCAGCGACACGAGGCATTCAAGGCCTCCCGGTCCGAAGGGTTGCCGGTGAGCTACGTGCCGGCGCCGGCCGAGCCGGGCGGGGCGCTGACGGTTCCGGAGCATGACGCGAACGAGGAGGTCGCGGGCGTCATCGACCGGGCGGTGCGGGCGCGGCTCGCGCGGATGACCGGCGGGCTTTCGCCCTCGGCGCTGATGGCGGTCTGGTCGGACTGGGCGATCCATCTCTCGACGGCGCCGGGCAAGCAGGCGCTGCTGGCGCAGGATGCGATGCAGAGCACGGCGAAGCTCTGGGAATACACGATGCAATGCGCGCTGGGCTTCGGCGGCTCGCGGCCCTGCGTGCAGCCCGCGCAGGGCGACCGGCGCTTCCGCGGCGAGGCCTGGCAGAAGCCGCCCTTCAACCTCATGCACCAGAGCTTCCTGCTCACCCAGCAGTGGTGGCAGGAGGCGACGACCGGGGTGCGCGGGGTGAGCAAGGAGGACGAGAAGGCGACGAGCTTCGCCGCGCGGCAGGTGCTCGATGCCTTCTCGCCGTCGAATTTCTTCTTCACCAACCCCGAGGTGCTGGCCCGGACCATGGCCGAGGGCGGGATGAACCTCGTGCGCGGGGCGCAGAACTTCCGGGAGGACATGGCGGCGCTGCTGAGCGGAGAGATCGCGCCGCCCGACGACACCTTCCGGGTGGGCATCAATCTCGCCACCGCGCCGGGCAAGGTCGTCTATCGCAATCACCTGATCGAGCTCATCCAGTATGAACCGACGACCGAAACGGTGCGGCCCGAGCCGCTGCTGATCGTGCCGGCCTGGATCATGAAATACTACATCCTCGATCTCAGCGCCGAGAACTCGATGGTGCGCTACCTGACCGGGCAGGGCTATACCGTCTTCATGATCTCCTGGCGCAATCCGGATGAGCGCGACCGGGATCTGTCGCTCGACGATTACCGGCGACTGGGGCCGATGGCGGCGCTCGACGTGGTGGGCGAGATCACCGGTTCGCCGCGGATCCATGCCGTGGGCTACTGTCTCGGCGGCACGCTGCTGGCGATCGCCGCGGCGGCTATGGCGCGGGACGGCGACGAGCGGCTGGCGAGCCTCACCTTCTTCGCCGCGCAGAGCGATTTCACCGAGGCCGGCGAGCTCATGCTCTTCATCAACGAGAGCCAGGTCGCCTTCCTCGAGGACATGATGTGGGATCAGGGCTATCTCGATGCGCATCAGATGTCGGGCGCCTTCCAGATGCTGCGCTCCTATGACCTGATCTGGTCGCGGATCCAGCGGGAATACCTGATGGGCGAGCGGCCGGGGTCCTCCGACCTCATGGCCTGGAACGCGGATTCGACGCGGATGCCCTACCGGATGCATTCGGAGTATCTGCGCAAGCTGTTCCTCCACAACGAGCTCGCGACCGGGAAATACGAGGTCGACGAGCATCCGGTCTCGCTCACCGACATCCGCGCGCCGATCTTTGCGGTCGGCACCGAGACGGACCATGTGGCGCCCTGGAAATCGGCCTACAAGATCCATGCGCTCACCGATGTGAACGTGACCTTCGTTCTCACCAAGGGGGGGCACAATGCGGGCGTCGTCTCCGAGCCGGGCCATCCGCGGCGGCATTACCGGGTCTTCACCCGGCGCCATGGCGACCGCTATCTCTCGCCGGAGGACTGGCTGGAACATGCGGCGCTGAAGGACGGCTCGTGGTGGCCGGAATGGACCGGCTGGCTCGGGGCGCTGTCGGGCGCGGAGGTAGCGCCGCCCGAGATGGGCGCGCCGGAGCAGGGGCTCGTGCCGCTCGAGGATGCGCCCGGCTCCTATGTGCGGATGGCCTGAGGCGAAGGGGAGCGGGGCAGGAACATGCAGTTCATCGAGAACAGGACCTTCGACGAGATCCAGGTCGGCGAGAGCGCCGAGCTGGTGCGGACGCTCGGGACCGACGACATCGACCTTTTCGCGGTGATGTCGGGGGATGTGAACCCCGCGCATGTCGATCCGGAATATGCGCGCAGCAGCCTGTTTCATGGCGTGATCGCCCATGGCATGTGGGGGGGCGCGCTGATCTCGACGGTGCTCGGGACGGAGCTTCCGGGGCCGGGCACCATCTATGTCGGGCAGTCGCTCGCGTTTCATCGCCCCGTCGCGGTGGGCGATGTGATCACGGTGCGGGTGACGGTGAAGTCGAAGGATCCGGCGCGGCGGCATGTGGTGCTCGACTGCTGCTGCCTCAATGTCGCGGGCGAGACGGTGATCTCGGGCGAGGCCGAGGTGATAGCCCCGGCCGAGAAGATCCGCCGGCCGCGCGCCGAGCTGCCGGAGGTGCATCTGCACCGTCCGGGGCGGGCCTACGAGCGGCTGATGGAGCTGGCCCGGCCGCTCGACCCGATCCGCACCGCGGTGGTGCATCCGTGCGACGCGAATTCGCTCGAGGGCGCGCTCGAGGCGCGGCGGCTCGGGCTCATCGAGCCGATCCTCGTCGGGCCGGTGCAGAAGATCCTCGCCACCGCCGCGGAGGCGGGGCTCGACCTGCAGGACGTGGAGCTCGTCGATACGCCGCACAGCCATGCCGCCGCGGAGCGTGCGGTGCGGCTGATCCGGGAGGGGAAGGCCGAGGCGCTGATGAAGGGCGCGCTCCATACCGACGAGGTGATGGCGGCGGTGGTCGATCATGCCTGCGGGCTGCGGACCGAGCGGCGGATGAGCCATGTCTTCGCGCTCGACGTGCCGAGCTATCCCAAGCCGCTCTTCGTCACCGATGCCGCGATCAACATCGCGCCGGACCTCCAGACCAAGGCCGATATCGTGCAGAACGCGATCGATCTCGTGCGGGCGGTGGGGATCACCGAGCCGCGGGTGGCGATCCTCGCCGCGGTCGAGACGGTCAATCCGAAGATGCCCTCGACGCTCGATGCCAGCGCGCTCTGCAAGATGGCCGATCGCGGGCAGATCACCGGGGGGCTGCTCGAGGGGCCGCTGGCCTTTGACAATGCGGTCTCGCGCCATGCGGCGGCGGCGAAGCACATCGTCTCGCCGGTGGCGGGCGATGCCGACATCCTGATCGCGCCCGATCTCGAGGCGGGGAACATGATCGCCAAGCAGCTCATGTATCTCGCGGGCGCCGAGGCGGCCGGGATCGTGCTCGGCGCGCGGGTGCCGGTGATGCTGACGAGCCGCGCCGACGGGCCGCTGGCCCGTGCGGCCTCCGCCGCACTCGCGCTTCTCTTCGTGCGCAGCGGCGGGCAGGGCGCGATCGGCTGAGGCGGGCGAGGGGGCGGAAAAGGCGTCCGCAGGGGCGATAGCCGGGCTGCGGAAAAGGGCTTCAGGTCGCTATGGAATGCCGCCCCAAAAATATCACCCCTCTGGCGGCGTCCTGAAAGCTGTTCGAAACGGAAAGGCAGGCTGCGGCGCGAAGGCGGCTCGGACCGAAATGGCCGGACCCGAGCGGGCCGCTTCAATTTCGTGAAGGGAAAGGGCTCCGTTCTGGAGCGAGGCTGGATCTGAAATGAGCCCGGCCTCGAAACTGGTGTTGCGCGGCCCGGATCAGGCCGAGCGGTCGATGATCTGGCCGGTGAAGTAGTGATCGCCCTCGGTGAAGACGCGGGCGGCGGCGACGATGCGGGCGGGCGGCGGCACGGGCGTGCCGTCCCAGACGAGTTCCTCGAGGCCGTAGACCATGCGGCGCTTCACCTGATCGGCGGTGCGGCGATCGTGGTTGCGGCGGCGGTCGGCCTCGGCGCGCTCGCGGCGCTCGGACCCCTGATAGCCGGACCGGGACTGGCCGTTCGCGATCCCGCAGTTGACGGCGGTGCTGGCGACGGAGGCTATGACGATCGGTTTCATAAGGCTCGTTCCCGGCTAGGTTGTCTAAACTTTTACGAGCATACGATGAAAACCTGAGCGTGTAATCCGCGACGTGAAGGCAAGGTTAACGCGCCGGGAGTGGCCGCAGGCCGCGGGCGTAGAGCCCGAGCAGGAAGGCGCGGGCATCCTCGTAGCGGGTCGCATCGCGCGGCCCGAGCACCATCGCGACCTGGGTGTCGAAATCGGCGTAGTGCTGGGTCGCGGCCCAGATCGAGAAGATCAGGTGGTGCGGATCGACCGGGGCGAGGTGCCCGGCCTCGCTCCAGGCGCGGATCACCGCGGCCTTTTCATCCACCAGCGCCTTGAGCCCGCCCTGGAGCATGTCGCCGACATGCGGGGCGCCGCGCAGTACCTCGTTGGCGAAGAGGCGGCTTTCACGCGGCAGGTCGCGGGAGATTTCCAGCTTGCGCTCGACATAGGCGCAGATCTCGGAGACCGGATCGCCGCCGGGGTCGATCTTGCGCAGCGGTGCGAGCCAGATCTCCATGAGCTGGCCGATCAGGGTGCGGTGGATCTCCTCCTTGGAGGGGAAATAGTAGAGCAGGTTCGGTTTCGAGAGCCCGGCGGCATCGGCGATGAGATCGAGGGTGGCGCCGCGGAAGCCGTGGGTGGAGAAGACGTCGAGCGCGGCTTCGAGGATCGCCTCCCGCTTTTCGCGCTGGATCCGGGTGGGAGATTTGCGCCGGGCCGTATCGCTCATGCCTTGCCCTCAAGCCCCTTGACGCAGGCGTGCGCTCTGCTAGCGTCAATTTTGACCATTTGGTCATAAATAGCAGCCGTTTCCGGCCGAGCCAAGCCCAGACCCGATGGTGTCTCAGGAAAGGCGAGTGATGATCACACGATCCGCCGTTGCGTCCGGGAGCCCGTGCGCCCTGCCGGCTGCCTTCGTGCGCCTGAGGCTGGCACCCTGCCCGGGCGCGCCGGGGGCCGGTGCGGACTTCGGGGATTTTTCGCGTCACACCTAGCAGGAGAGAGGCATATGGCGGCACCGGGGGAGAACCTCAGGATCGACGGATCCCGGCTCTGGGACAGCATCATGGAGATGGCGGAGATCGGGCCGGGGATCGCGGGCGGCAACAACCGCCAGACGCTGACCGATGCCGATGCCGAAGGCCGGGCGCTCTTCAAGACCTGGTGCGAGGCGGCGGGGCTCACGCTCGGGGTGGACCGGATGGGCACGATGTTCGCCACCCGCGCCGGCGAGGACCCGGACGCGCTGCCGGTCTATGTCGGCAGTCATCTCGACACCCAGCCGACGGGCGGCAAGTATGACGGGGTGCTGGGCGTGCTGGGCGCGCTCGAGGCGGTGCGGACGATGAACGATCTCGGCATCCGCACCAAGCATCCGGTGGTGGTGGTGAACTGGACCAACGAGGAGGGCGCGCGGTTTGCGCCGGCGATGCTCGCCTCCGGGGTCTTCGCCGGCATCCACACGCTCGACTATGCCTATGGCCGCACGGATCTCGAGGGCAAGCGCTTCGGCGACGAGCTCGCCCGCATCGGCTGGGTCGGCGACGAGGAGGTCGGCGCGCGGCAGATGCATGCCTATTACGAGCTGCACATCGAGCAGGGGCCGATCCTCGAGGCCGAGGGCCGGGAGATCGGCGTCGTCACCCATTGCCAGGGGCTCTGGTGGCTCGAGTTCACCCTGACCGGCAAGGAGGCGCACACCGGTTCGACGCCGATGCACCTGCGGGTGAATGCGGGCCTCGCCATGGCGCGGATCTTCGAGATGGTGCAGGAGGTGGCGATGGCCGCCCAGCCCGATGCCGTGGGCGGCGTGGGGCAGGTGACCTTCTCGCCCAATTCGCGCAACGTGCTGCCGGGGAAGGTGGTCTTCACCGTCGACATCCGCACCGTCGACCAGGCCAAGCTCGACGGGATGCGCGATACGATCGAGGCGCGGGCGGCGACGATCTGCGAGGAGCTCGGCGTCGGCTGTGCGGTCGAGCGGGTGGGCCATTTCGATCCGGTGACGTTTGCGCCCGAGCTGGTGGCGGAGGTGCGGGGGGCTGCGGAGCGGCTCGGCTACAGCCACAGGGATCTGGTCTCGGGCGCCGGGCACGACGCCTGCTGGGCGGCGAAGGTCGCGCCCGCGACCATGGTGATGTGCCCCTGCGTCGACGGGCTCAGCCACAACGAGGCCGAGGAGATCACCCCGGACTGGGCGGAGAAGGGCGCGAACGTGCTCTTCCATGCGGTCGTCGCCACGGCGGGGATCGTGGAGTAGCGCCATGGGCGGCGCTGCGCCTGCGGCGGGCGCGGGCCGGGATGGCGGTGAATTTGGACTGGAGAACCGGGAGAATTGTCGGCAGACTCGCGGGAGATTGACCCGTCCGCCTTCGGCTGCGAAGGCGTGGGCAGCTATCTTGCCAGTAAGGAGGGATTCGGGGGATGAGAGTGACCCGGAGAATCTTGCCGCTCGCGCTGCCGGTGGCGGCTGCGCTGCTTCTCTCGGCCTGCGCAGAGCGCGAGCATTATGCGGCAGAGCTTGGATTCTATCAGGACGGCCGGTTGAGATGGGATGTCTCGGGCGATTATCCGACCTTCGAGGCCTGCAAGGCCGCGGCGGTCGCGCGCCACGAGGTCTATGTCCGCCAGGGGCGCGAGTTCTCCTGGGCCTGCCTGCTGAAGGATCCGGCAACCGGCGCGTATTCCCACAGATACAGATAGGATCGGAGAGGGCCACATGAGCAAGGTCATCAGGAACGGCACCATCGTCACCGCGGATCGGAGCTACAAGGCGGATGTCTTGATCGAGGGCGAGACGATCCTCGAGATCGGCGAGGGCCTGTCGGGGGACGAGACGATCGATGCGACCGACGCCTATGTGATGCCCGGCGGGATCGACCCGCATACCCATCTCGAGATGCCCTTCATGGGCACGACGGCGGCCGAGACCTTCGAGAGCGGCACCTTCGCGGCGGCGGCGGGCGGCACGACGATGCTGGTCGATTTCGTGCTGCCGGGCGAGGACGGGAGCCTTCTCAATGCGATCGCGGACTGGGACCGGAAGTCGTCGAAGCAGATCTGCGTCGATCTCGGCTATCACATGGCGATCACCGGCTGGAACGAGCGGATCTTCTCCGAGATGGAGGAGGTGGTGAAGCGCGGCGTCAACACCTTCAAGCATTTCATGGCCTACAAGGGCGCGCTGATGGTGGAGGACGACGAGATGTATGCGTCCTTCAAGCGCTGTGCCGAGCTCGGCGCGCTGCCGCTCGTCCATGCCGAGAACGGCGACATCGTGGCCGAGCTGCAGAAGAAATACATGGAGGAGGGGCTGACCGGGCCCGAGGGGCATGCCTATTCGCGCCCGCCCGAGGTCGAGGGCGAGGCGGCCAACCGGGCGATCATGATCGCCGATGCCGCCGGCGTGCCGCTCTATATCGTCCATGTCTCCTGCGAGCAGGCGCATGAGGCGATCCGGCGCGCGCGGCAGAAGGGGATGCGGGTCTATGGCGAGCCGCTGGTCCAGCACCTGACGCTCGACGAGACCGAGTATTTCAACAGGGACTGGGACTATGCCGCGCGGCGGGTGATGTCGCCGCCCTTCCGGGACAAGGCGCATCAGGCGAGCCTCTGGGCCGGGCTGCAGGCGGGATCGCTTCAGGTGGTCGCGACCGATCACGCGGCCTTCACCACGGACCAGAAGCGGATGGGGCTCTCGGGCTTCCCCTCGATCCCCAACGGCACCGGCGGGCTCGAGGAGCGGATGCCGGTGCTCTGGTCGATGGGGGTGGGCACGGGGCGGCTCACGCCCAACGAGTTCGTCGCCGTCACCTCGACCAATATCGCCAAGATCCTCAACATCTATCCGAAGAAGGGCGCGATCGTGCCCGGCGCGGATGCCGATATCGTGGTCTGGGACCCGGGGCTCTCGAAGACGATCACCACGGCGAGCCAGAAATCGGTGCTCGACTACTGTGTCTTCGAGGGCTTCGAGGTGCGGGGGCTGCCGCGCTACACGCTCTCGCGCGGCGACGTGGTCTGGGCCGACGGGCAGAACAGCCAGCCGCAGCCGGGCCGCGGCAGGTTCGTGCCGCGCCCGGCCTTTCCCGCGGCGCACACGGCGCTCTCGAAGTGGAAGGAGCTCAACTCCCCGCGCAAGATCGCGCGCGATCCGCTCAACATTCCCTCGGGGGTCTGAATGGCGATCGCGGGCGAGGACATCCTCCTCGAGGAGGGGGAGAGCAAGGGGCGCTATGTCTACCGCAACGACGGCGCGGAGGCGGAGATGACCTTCTCGAAGGCCGGGGCGGCGCTTCTCATCATCGATCACACCGGGGTGCCGGACGTTTTCCGCGGCCAGGGCGTCGGGGCGGCGCTGGTGCTCCGGGGGGTGGAGGATGCCCGGAAGGCGGGGAAAAGGATCCTGCCGCTTTGCCCCTTCGCCGCGGCGCAGTTCCGCCGCCATCCCGAATGGGCTGATGTGCTGGAGGGCCGATGAAGGATTTCGTTGTTCGCGAATTCCGGCACATGCTGCCGCCGACGATCTTCTTCATCGTGTGCTTCAATGTCCTCGTGCTCACGGTGGCGCTGCTGGCGCATGGGAGCGGCGGCGAGCTGCCCACCTATGCGGCGGCGACGGTGGCGGCACTTGTCTGCGGCAAGGCGGTGCTGGTGGCCGACAAGCTGCCCTTCTTCAACCGCTATCCGCACAAGCCGCTGATCTGGAACGCCGGCTGGAAGGCCGGGCTCTATGTGCTGGTGGCGCTGGTCTTCCGGCTGCTGGAAAAGCTGCTCGCGGCCGCGACCAACGGTTACGGGTTTGCGGCCGGCCTGCACGAGGAGGCGGCGCATTTCGTCTGGACCCGGTTCTGGGTGGTGCAGATCTGGCTGCTGCTGCTCTTTCTCGGCTATTCCGCCTTTCGCGAACTGATCGGCGAGCTCGGCCGGGGCCGGATCATGGCGATGTTCTTCGGCCCGGTGAGAAAGGGAGAGGTGGGCGATGGCTGACCCCGGCGGGAAGGGAGCAGCAGGCGCTCAGGGCTTCCACGAGGCCTGATGAGGCGAGCGCGCGGATCAGGGTGTCCGGCTGTCGTGATGCGACGCGGCCATACGCGGCTGTCGGGCGGTCTCCGGGCCAGTGAGCTGCGCGGCAGCCTCGAGATAGGCCTGCGCGCAAATGGTGAGGCCGATCGCGATCACGGTCACAAGCGCCAGCACGACGATCTCGCCGCCATCCTCGATATTCGTCATCAGGAATTCCGAGCCGGACGGGGCGAGCACATCCAGCATGTCCACGACCACTCCGAAGATGACCAGAAGCAGGAAGCAGAGCACGACAGCGGCGAGAATGCCGGCCTCGCCGGCGCGCCGCCGCAGCCAGGCCCAGCCAAAGAGAGGTGTCATGCCGATCAGCGCCAGAAGCCAGGCAAGGATCTCTCCCGAATCCTGACTGCGCAGCCCGAAGACGGACGGCAGCGCGAACGCCCTGCTCAGGAGCGTGCCGACGCGCTCGTGATACTGCATCGAGTCGTCGAGCCAGATGAAGGCGAACAGGACCGAGAGGGCGAACAGTGCCGGGGACCGCTGCGTCAGGGCGCCAATCAGGAACGCAAGCGAAGAGACGAAGCTCAGGGAGCGCGAATACTGCTCTCCGAGGCTTTCTTCTCTGGCGAGAAAGAGAAGTTCACGGACCTGGGGTTCGTACCGGGAGCCTGCTGCCAGATACGGTATGACGACAGATAATGTCAGAATAAAAACTGTGGCAAGAAGAAGAATGAAGAACGCATTCCTTGTAGCCCGGTCCTCTTTCAGGCTCCGGAAAAGAAGAATTACTTCACGGAATGTCTTCATTCTATCGGCCTCGCCTGCGTTTTTCGCCTCAGGGTTGTTTAAGATTGCTCCGTATTGGTGGCGTCGTAAGTTCCTGTCATGTGATTGTCAATAAAGTGTCACATGACTGTCGCGTGAGTGGAAACCCGGGGCGCGTCGGGCGGTCTTCGCCGGGCAATCATGATCGGCAGCCATTGCAGCTTGATTCAAGGTGCGGCACAGTTCGTCCCGTGATCCGGTCAGGGTGGTTGTCTGATGAGTGAAAGGTTCGCTGTGATCGAGGCGAAGGGGCTGGGGCTTACGTTCGAGACGGGCGACGGGCCGGTGCATGCGCTGAAGGACGTCGATCTCGCGATCCACAAGGGCGATTTCGTTTCGTTCATCGGGCCGTCGGGCTGCGGCAAGACCACCTTCCTGCGGGTTGCGGCGGATCTCGAGCAGCCCACGGCGGGGCGCATCACCGTCAACGGCATGAGCCCGGAGGAGGCGCGCAAGAGCCGCTCCTACGGCTATGTCTTCCAGGCGGCGGGGCTCTTCCCGTGGCGGACCATCGGGGCGAACGTGCGGCTGCCGCTGGAGATCATGGGCTACGAGCGGGCCGAGCAGGAACGGCGCATGGCGCGCGTGCTGGAGCTCGTCGAGCTCTCGGGCTTCGAGAAGAAATATCCCTGGCAGCTTTCGGGCGGCATGCAGCAGAGGGCCTCGATCGCCCGGGCGCTCGCCTTCGATGCCGATATCCTGCTGATGGACGAGCCCTTCGGGGCGCTCGACGAGATCGTGCGCGACAAGCTCAACGAGCAGCTGCTTGCGCTCTGGGCGCGGACGGGCAAGACCATCGGCTTCGTGACGCATTCGATCCCGGAGGCGGTGTTCCTCTCGACCCATATCGTCGTGATGAGCCCGCGGCCGGGGCGGGTGACGGATGTGATCGAGAGCACGCTGCCGCGGGAGCGGACGCTCGACATCAGGGAAACACCGGAATTCCTCGCGCTGGCGCATCGCGTGCGCGAGGGGCTGAGGGCAGGACATGCATATGACGAGTGAGAGTGCGGCGGGGATGCTGCCGCGGAGGAGCGGGGGACGCCGGGGCGGTGCGGGTGCCGGGCGCCGGGCGGGGCGGCTTCTGCTGCTCCTCGGGCTGGCGGCCTGTGCCGCGGGCGGGGCGACCTATCACGGCAAGTTTCTCGACAACGGCGCCGGGATCACCATGCATCAGGTGGCGATCGCGGATCCCAACGACTGGGGCGACTGGACGGTCTTGCGCCTGCCCGGCCGGGTGCAGTGCGACAACATGAAGCGGCCGTCGGACACGCGGAAGAACCTGCTGCTGCTCCGCTGCAGCGACGGGCGGACCGGAACGCTCGCCTGGACGCCGGACGATTACGCGAGGGGGATCGAGCTGCGCGGCGATGTCGCGGGGCGGCCCTTCGTGGTCTACCGCAACGGACCGGCGGCGCATGGCTGAGCACGGCGGCACGGGAGGGCGGGCTTATGCCGTCCTGACGGCCGCGGGCCCCGTCCCGCGCCGGGCGGCGCATGACGCGCGCGGGATCCGGGGCGCGGGAGATCCGGTCGAGGCCTGTCTGTCCTTCGACCCGGGGCGCGGACAGGTGGGCGCGCTGTTCTGCCGGCGGACCGGTGCCGGGGTGGGGAAGGTGCTGGTGGACCGGATCAAGCCGGGGAGGTCCCAACTCCGGCTCCGGACCCAGGTGCCGAATGCCGGGGCGCAGTGGCTCCACGCCGGCGAGGGCTTCATCGAGGGGAGGCAGGCCGAGCCGGAGCCCTCCGGGACTGTGCCCGAGATCGAGAGGGAGTGGCGCGGATGAGAGCGGTGCTGCCCGTCGTCACGGTGGTCGCGGCGATCTTCGCGCTCTGGTATGCGGGCGCGGTCTGGCTCAATGCGCCCTGGGCGCGCGATCAGGCAGCGCGGGCCGGGGTGGAGCTCACGCTGCCCGAGCTGGTCTCGGCGACCTGGAGCCAGGAGCGGCCGCGGCTGCCCGCGCCGCATCAGGTGGCAGAGGAGTTCTGGAAATCGACCGCCGGGACCCGGCTCTCCTCCAAGCGCAACCTGCTCTATCATGCCTGGGTGACGCTCGCCGCAACGCTCACGGGCTTCGCGCTGGGCACGGGGCTCGGCATCCTGCTGGCGGTGGGCATCGTGCACGACCGGACGATGAACGCCTCCGTCATGCCCTGGGTCATCGCGAGCCAGACGATCCCGATCCTCGCCATCGCGCCGATGATCATCGTGGTGCTGAACTCGGTGGGGGTCACGGGGCTGCTGCCGAAGGCGATCATCTCGATGTATCTGAGCTTCTTTCCGGTGGTCGTCGGCATGGTGAAGGGGTTCCGCAGCCCCGATGCGATGCTGCTCGACCAGATGCGGACCTGGAGTGCGAGCCGGAGCCAGACCTTCCGCAAGCTGCGCTGGCCCGCGAGCCTCCCCTATCTCTTTCCCTCGCTCAAGGTCGCGGTGGCGGCCAGCCTCGTCGGCGCGATCATCGGCGAGCTGCCGACCGGCGCGGTGGCGGGGCTTGGCGCGCGGATGCTCTCGGGGAGCTACTACGGCCAGACGGTGCAGATCTGGTCGGCGCTGGTGATGGCCGCGATCCTTGCCGCGGCGCTTGTCGCGGTGATCGGGCTGGCGGAACGGGCGGCGGGCCGGGCCATGGGGGGGCGGGCGTGAGGGCGGCTGCGTCACGTGCCGAACTGGAACGCCTCGAAGGGGGCGAGGGCCGCCTCGATCTGGGCCTTGTCGCCGTCGCGGGGGCCGTGGATCCAGCTCCATTGCCGGATCTCGAGGCGCTTCGCCGCACGGTCCGCCTTGAGGTCGAGCACGGCGGCGATCCGGTCGCCGACAAGGACCGGCAGGCCGAAGTAGCCGTAGCGGCGCTCGGGGGCCGGGACATAGGCCTCGAAACGGTGGTCATGGCCGAAGAGGCGGTTGAGGCGCGCGCGCTGGATCGTCAGGGGGTCGAAGGGCGAGAGGATGTGGACGCGCTCGCCGGCGCCGGGCAGGTCGAGCGCGGCCGTTTCGGGGGCGATCCAGTGGCTTGCCTCGGCCTCGCCGGCGAGACGGACGGGCAGGAGCCTGCGCTGCCGGATGCGCCGGGCGATCAGCTCGGCCATGGCCGCCTTGCGTGGCGCATCGAGGTAGCAGATCGACTCGAGGCTGACGATGCCCTGCGCGCGCAGGGCGCGCTCGAGCAGGTAGTCGAGGATCTGCGCCTCGCTCGCCGGGCGCGGGCGCCGGTCCCAGCCGAAATGCCGGTTGGTCAGATCGTAGGTGCGCAGCATGCCGTCGCGGCGGCTGATGGCGAGGTCTCCGGCGAAGAAGGCGTATTGCATCGCGACTTTCGCGGGCTTCCGGCTCGCCCACGGGTGGTGCTTCTCGACCAGCGGCTCGTCGGTGAAGTCGCGGATGCTCAGGGGGCCCTCGCGGCGGATGCGGGCCAGAACCCGGCGCACGTCGGCGGGCGAGATGCGGCCGAACCAGCGATCGGTATTGCCGGCCTCGGCCTTCATCGCGGGCAGGAAGTGGCGATAGGCGGAGGTCGGAAGATAGGCGAGCGCATGGGTCCAGTATTCGAAGACGGATCGTTCGCCGCTCTGGGCGTGGTGCAGATCCGCCGGGCGGTATCCCGGAATGCGGGACCACAGGACGTGGTGGTGGGCGCGCTCGATGACGTGGATGGTGTCGATCTGCACATAGCCGAGATGCTCGATGGCCGCGCGCGTGGCCTCGGGGCCGGTGCCGAAGGGGGCGGGCGCATCGAGGCGCTGCGCGTGCAGCCAGAGGCCGCGGGCGCGGGCAATGCCGATTTCGAGCGGGGCGGTGTGGCGGGCCATGGCCATTCCAGTGACCGGATGCGGCGGCGCTTGTCCAGTGCCGAGCGTGCGGCGGGCGTCGGCAGCCGGCCGCGCCGGCGGGAGGCGCGCCTATGAGCACGGGGGTTGCGCTTCTCGTGCTGCTGCTGGCCTGGGTGGGCGCCTGGTGGCTGAACATCCGCGCGGTGCGGGCCGGCGGCTGGCTGGGCCGGATCTTCCCGCCGGTCTTCTTCGGCGCGACGCTGCTGCTGCTCTGGGAGCTTGCGGTGCGGGTCTTTCATGTGAGCCCGGTGCTGCTGCCCGCGCCCTCGGCGATCGCGGTGCGGCTGGTGGCGAGCGGCGCCGTGCTCTGGGGCGATGTGGTGCAGACCTTCTTCAAGGGTGCGCTTTCGGGCTATGTCATCGGCTGCGGTGCGGCGATCGTCGCAGGCATCCTGGTGGACCGGATGCCGTTCCTGCGCCGCGGGTTGCTGCCGGTGGGCAATTTCGTCTCGGCGCTGCCGATCATCGGCATGGCGCCGATCATGGTGATGTGGTTCGGCTTCGACTGGGAATCGAAGGCGGCGATCGTCGTCCTGATGGTGTTCTTCCCCATGCTGGTGAACACGGTGCAGGGGCTTGCTGCGACCGATGCGATGCAGCGGGACCTGATGGACACCTATGCCGCGAGCTACCGGCAGTCACTCTTCAAGCTTCGGCTGCCCGCGGCGGCACCTTTCCTCTTTAACGGCTTGAAAATCTGCACGACTTTGGCTCTCATCGGTGCCATTGTGGCGGAGTTCTTCGGCTCCCCGACCCGCGGCATGGGCTTCCGGATCTCGACCGAGGTCGGCCGGCTCGCGCTCGACATGGTCTGGGCGGAGATCGCCGTCGCGGCGCTCGTGGGCTCGGCCTTCTACGGCATCGTGGCCCTGGCCGAGCGGGCCGTGACCTTCTGGCACCCGGCGCAGCGGGGCTGAAGGCCGGCCTGCGCGGCCTGTCGGGTTTCTACGGTCGTGTTGTATCTTGAGGAGAGACGGAATGACGAAGACGATGGCAGGTGCATCGCTGGCGGTCCTGATGCTGGCGGGTGCGGCGCGGGCCGAGGATGTGACGCTGCAGCTCAAATGGGTCACGCAGGCGCAGTTCGCGGGCTATTACGTGGCGCAGGACCAGGGCTTCTACGAGGAGGAGGGGCTCGACGTCACCATCAAGCCCGGCGGGCCGGATGTGGCGCCGGTGCAGGTGCTGCTCGGCGGCGGCGCCGATGTGATGGTCGACTGGATGCCCTCGGCGCTGGCGGCGCGCGAGGCGGGCGCCCCGGTCGTCAACATCGCCCAGCCCTTCAAGTCGTCGGGGATGATGCTCACCTGCCGCAACGACTCGGGCGTGACCTCGACGGCGGATTTCCCCGGCCATACGCTCGGGGTCTGGTTCGGCGGCAACGAGTATCCGTTCCTCTCCTGGATGTCGAAGCTCGGCATTCCGACCGATGGCAGCCCGGACGGCGTGACGGTGCTGAAGCAGGGCTTCAACGTCGATCCGCTGCTCCAGAATCAGGCGGCCTGCATCTCGACGATGACCTACAATGAATACTGGCAGGTGATCGACGCCGGGCTCACGCCCGAGGATCTGACGGTCTTCAAGTATCAGGACGAGGGCGTGGCGACGCTCGAGGACGGGCTCTACGTGCTCGAGGACAGGCTCGCGGACCCGGCCTTCGTCGAGACCATGGCGAAATTCGTGCGCGCCTCGATGAAGGGCTGGAAGTGGGCCGAGGAGCACCCGGAAGACGCGGCGATGATCGTGCTCGACAATGACGCGACCGGTGCGCAGACCGAGCAGCATCAGATCCGCATGATGGGCGAGGTCGCGAAGCTGACGGCCGGATCCGACGGCACGCTCGACCCGGCCGATTACGACCGCACGGTGGCGACGCTGCTGGCGGCGGGCTCGGACCCGGTGATCTCGAAGGAGCCCGAGGGCGCCTGGACCCATGCGGTGACCGACGCGGCCTTCCAGTAGGGGGAGGCGCGGGAGGCGGCCGCGATCGGAAAAGGCCCGGGCCGCTGCTCCGGGCCTTTTTGCGTTCGATGAGGCGCGTGCGCGCCTCGGCCGGGCCGGGCGGGCCATTGGTCCTCCTTGCGCCCGCGTGCGCCGCGAAACCGGATTCGGGCGGCTTGCCGTCATCGTGCGGACGCTGGTCTCGGTCTTCTCCGAAGATCTCGCCAACGCGAGGACCCGGAGATGGCAGGGGCGGAGCCCTGTCCTGAAGCATGGGTTTGCAAGTTTCCGCCGAGGCAGTTTAAGCATGAGGAAGAGGAAACGCATAAAACCGGGGGAAGACATCGTGGGAAATCTGGCACGGACCTTCGAGGCCGTTCTATGACGACGGCGTTGCTCACGCATTCCGACTGTCTCGAGCACGTCACCCCCCCGGGACACCCGGAATGCCTCGAACGCCTGCAGAGCGTGCTCGCGGCCCTCGAGGGCGAGGAATTCGTCTACCTGGTGCGGGAGGACGCGCCGCTTGCGGAGGATGCGCATATCCTGCGCGCCCATCCCGAGAGCCATCTGAACAAGATCAAGGGCCTGGTGCCGGCCGAGGGCTATGCCACGATCGACGACGACACCTACATGTGCCCGGCGACGCTGCGCGCGGCCCGGCGTTCGTCGGGCGCGCTCGTGCGGGCGGTGGACATGGTGATGTCGGGCGAGGTGCGCAACGCCTTCTGCGCCATCCGGCCGCCCGGCCATCATGCCGAGACGGCGGCCGCGATGGGGTTCTGCTTCTTCGGCAATGTGGTGATCGGCGCCCGCCATGCGCTCGAGGCCCACGGGCTGAAGCGCGTGGCCATCATGGATTTCGATGTGCATCACGGCAACGGCACGCAGGATCTCGTCTGGCATGACGCGCGCATCCTCTTCGCCTCGACCCAGCAGATGCCGCTCTATCCCGGCACCGGGGCGCGGACCGAGCGGGGCGCTCATCGCCAGATCGTGAACGCGCCGCTGCCGCCCGGGGCGGGCGGGGCGGAGTTCCGCAAGGTGATGGAGGAGCGCGTGCTGCTCGCGATCGAGGCGCACGAGCCGGAGATGATCTTCATTTCCGCCGGTTTCGACGCGCATGCCCGCGACCCGATGGCGAACCTCAATCTGCGCGAGACGGACTTCGCCTGGGCGACGGAGCGGCTCTGCGATATCGCGGATCATTGCTGCGATGGCCGCGTCGTCTCGACTCTGGAGGGTGGATATGATTTGCAGTCGCTCGCGGCGTCTGCCGCTGCGCATGTGCGGGTCCTGATGGAGCGGGGAAATGGCTGAATCTGCGGCGCCGGTCGCCACGTTGAGTTTCGAGGACGCCCTGGCGGAGCTCGAGTCCGTGGTGACGGCGCTGGAGAAGGGAACCGTGCCGCTCGAGGAATCGATCACGCTCTACGAGCGCGGGGCCGAGCTTCGCCGCCATTGCGAAGGCAAGCTGCGCGATGCCGAGGCAAAGGTGACCCAGATCACCCAGGGCGCCGACGGGTCCGTCGGCGGCCGCGATGTGGACATCTCCTGAGCTCATGCAGCCCGAAATCCTGCAATTCCATGCGGTTCTGAGCCAGGCCGCCACACAGGCCGAAGAAGCCCTCGAGGCTTTCCTGCCCGGCTCCGATACCCTGCTCGGCGCGCCGATGCGCCATGCGGTTCTCTCGGGCGGCAAGCGCCTGCGGGCCTTTCTCGCCATGGAGAGCGCTTCGCTCTTCCGGGTGCCGCCGGGGCAGGCGCTGCGCACGGCGGCGGCGGTCGAATGCGTGCATGCCTACAGCCTCGTTCATGACGACCTGCCGGCGATGGACGACGACGACATGCGCCGGGGCAAGCCGACGGTGCATGTGCAGTGGGACGAGGCGACGGCGATCCTGACGGGCGATGCGCTGCTGACGCTCGCCTTCGAGATCCTCGCCGCCCCCCAGGGCGGCATCGATCCGCGGATCCAGGTGCGGCTTGTCGGGCGGCTTGCGCAAGCCTCCGGGGTGATGGGCATGGTCGGCGGCCAGGCCTTCGACATCGCGGCGGAAAAGAACTCGGCCGCGCTCGATATCGACGAGATCGGCATGCTCCAGGCGCTGAAGACCGGCGCGCTGATCGGCTGGGCGGCGGAATCCGGGGCGCTCCTCGGGCGGCAGGATCCGGCGCCGCTGCAGCGCTACGCCGCCGATCTGGGGCTTGCCTTTCAGATACAGGATGACATCCTTGACGTGGAGGGCGACCCGGAGCGGGTCGGCAAGCAGCTGCGCAAGGACGAGGCGGCCGGAAAGGCGACCTATGTGTCGCTTCTTGGGCTTGAGGGCGCGCGCCAGAGGGCGCATGAGCTCGCGGAGCGCGCCTGCGCGCATCTCGCGCCGTACGGATCGGCGGCGCGCAACCTGCGGCTCGCGGCGCTCTTTGCGGTGGGCCGCGACGGCTAGGCCCAGATGGAGGAAAGAACCGTGGCGAGCACGAGCCAGCAGCGTCCGAAAACCCCCCTTCTGGACCGGGTACACCAGCCTGCCGATCTGCGCGGCATGAGCAATGCCGAGCTCCGGCAGCTCGCCGACGAGCTGCGCGCGGAGACGATCTCGGCGGTTTCGGAGACGGGCGGGCATCTTGGCGCCGGACTCGGGGTCGTGGAGCTGACGGTGGCGATCCACGCGGTCTTCAACACGCCGACGGACAAGCTCATCTGGGATGTCGGCCATCAGTGCTATCCGCACAAGATCCTGACCGGGCGGCGCGACCGGATCCGCACGCTCCGGACCGGAGGCGGTCTCTCGGGCTTCACCAAGCGTTCGGAAAGCCCCTACGATCCCTTCGGTGCCGCGCACAGCTCGACCTCGATCTCGGCGAGCCTCGGCTTTGCGGTCGCGCGCGATCTCGGCTGCGAGGATGTGGGCGATACCATCGCCGTGATCGGCGACGGCTCCATGTCGGCGGGCATGGCCTATGAGGCGATGAACAACGCGGGCCACATGGGCCGGCGGCTCATCGTGATCCTCAACGACAACAAGATGTCGATCGCGCCGCCGGTCGGGGCGATGTCGCGGCATCTCTCCCGGCTCAATGCGGGCGAGCCCTTCTACGAGATCATGACGGCGGCCAAGGAGGCGGTGAGCCATCTGCCGCGGCCGTTCCAGGAGGGCGCGCGGCGCGCGCGCGACGTGGTGAAGGCCGCGGCGGGCGGCGTCAATCTCTTCGAGGAACTGGGCTTTTCCTATGTCGGGCCCGTCGACGGGCATGACACGGACATGCTGCTCGAGATCCTGCGCCGCGTGAAGACGCGCGCGCACGGGCCGGTGCTGATCCATGCGCTGACCATGAAGGGCAAGGGCTACGCCCCGGCCGAAAGCGCCGACGACCGCTACCATGGCGTGGCGAAATTCGACGTGGTGACGGGGGCGCAGAAGAAGAAGCCGAGCAATGCGCCGGGCTACACCAAGGTCTTCGCGCAATCGCTCATCCGGGAAGCCGAGGCGGACGAGAAGATCGTCGCGGTGACGGCGGCAATGCCCGATGGTACCGGGCTCAACCTCTTCGCCGAGCGCTTCCCGACGCGCTGTTTCGACGTGGGCATTGCCGAGCAGCACGCGGTGACCTTTGCCGCCGGGATGGCGGCGGGGGGGCTCAAGCCCTTCTGCGCGATCTATTCGACCTTCCTCCAGCGCGGCTACGACCAGGTCGTCCATGACGTCGCGATCCAGCGGCTGCCGGTGAGGTTCGCGATCGACCGGGCGGGGCTCGTGGGCGCGGACGGCGCGACCCATGCCGGGAGCTTCGATGTGGCCTTCCTCGCCAACCTGCCGGATTTCGTCGTGATGGCGGCGGCGGACGAGGCGGAGCTGCGCCACATGGTGGCGACGGCGGTGGCACTCGACGACCGGCCCTCGGCGTTCCGCTATCCGCGCGGCGAGGGGGCGGGCGTCGATCTGCCCGAGAAGGGCGTGCCGCTCGAGATCGGGCGCGGGCGCGTCATCCGCGAGGGCAACGGTTCGGTGGTGCTGCTCTCCTTCGGGGCGCGGCTGGCGGAATGCCTGGTCGCCGGGGAGGCGCTTGCCGCGCGTGGAATCGCGCCGACGATCGTGGATGCGCGATTTGCCAAGCCGCTCGACCGTGCGCTGATCCTCGATCTTGCCGCAAACCACCAGGGTCTCATCACCATCGAGGAGGGCGCCATCGGCGGCTTCGGCAGCCATGTGGCGCAACTCCTTGCCGAGGAAGGCGTTTTCGATCGGGGCTTCCGCTTCCGTTCGATGGTCTTCCCCGATGTCTTCATCGATCAGGACACGCCCGAGGCGATGTACCGCGTGGCGCAGATGAATGCGGCCGATATCGAGGAGAAGGTCCTGAAGCTGCTGGAACTTGGACTAATGTCGGCTCGCCGCGCCTGATGGAATGCTATATCTCTGATGTGTGATCCTTGACCGGGGTCGCGGCGGGTGGCGATGGCCGGTCCCCCGGGGGGTGGCTGTGGGTGCCTGTCAGCACAAGAGTGAAGAACCAGAGGATCCGGATGACCGAGCCAGACGCCAGGGGTGCTTCGCGGGTGGATGGGTCTGTCCGCGGGATCCGAGCTTTGGGAGATGATACATGAAGTTGCGTACAAGCCTGTTGCTTGCGGGTCTGGTGGCGGGTCTCGCTGCCCCTGCATTCGCCGAGGGCGGTGACCCGGAAGCCGGCGAAAAGGTGTTCCGCAAGTGCAAGGCCTGCCACATGATCGGCCCGGATGCGCAGAACCGCGTCGGCCCCATCCTGACCGGTGTCGTCGGCCGTCCGGTTGGCAGCGAAGAGGGCTTCTCCTATTCGGAGGCTTTCCAGGAAAAGCACGCCGAGGGCGCAGTCTGGGACGAGGAGATGCTGCACTCCTATCTCACCGATCCGAAGGCGTTCATCCCGGGCAACAAGATGGCCTTCGCGGGCCTGCGCAAGCCCGAGGATATCGACAACGTCATCGCCTATATCGAGACCTTCCAGTAAGGCCTCCGCTTCCGGCTCCGGGGCCCATCCGGAGCCGGGGGTGCCGCGTCAGTCCGCGAAGGCCCCGGCGAGCGCTGCGGGCATGTCGAATTCGGAGAGGGCGCGGGCGCGTGCCTCCGGCGACATCTTCCGGGCGGTCTTCTCGACGATGCGTTCGAGCTCGTCGCCCTTTCGCGTCGCGGCGAAATCCGCGAGATACCAGCGGATGAAGACGAAGCAGATCACGTCCTCGAGCTGCTGCATCTCCGGATTGCGCTTGATGCCTTCCTTGCGGAGCAGGCTTTCGACCCGCGCGCGGTCTTCCTCATCATAGCCGGCCTCGGCCATCATGCCCGACACGCGCTCGGCATGGGCCTTTGCCTGATCCGTGCGCCACTTGAGATAGCCGGTGCGGCCTTCGGGATAGGCGTCGCGCGCGATTTTCCAGCGTTCGACATGCTGGCCGTGGGCGGCAATGCGGAGGTGTTCGGAGGCATCGGGGAAGAGCCGCGCCAGCTCGGCCGACATGCGCTCGCCGTAGAGCAGGGCGGCGGGGCGGGGGACGCCGTTCTCGTCCTCCGCGTTCGGGTCGGCCGCGTTGGCGGTGTCGATGGCTGCGATGACCTGTGCCAGCCGGTCCGTCATGCCCCGGATCTCCTTCTCGATGTTGACTGCCTCGGCGGGGCGCGATGCTGCGAGCGGCCCGTCGCCGGGAGCGGAGTTTGGCGTCTGGCGGGGGAATAGGCAAGCCGGGGCGGCGGCGCGCGGGCCCGAGGCGCTTGACCCCGGGCGTCTCCCTGCCCTAGATGCCCGCCGGACCGCCTCCGTCGGAACGGTTCGGGATGTCCGCAAGCGGGCGGGCGGCGGGGCGCTGCGGCTCCGGTTTCGCCTCCCCGCGCCAGCGAAGGGAGCTGCCCCGTGGGGTTCAAGACCGGAATCGTCGGGCTGCCGAATGTCGGCAAGTCCACGCTCTTCAACGCGCTCACCCGCACGGCGGCGGCGCAGGCGGCGAACTTTCCGTTCTGCACCATCGAGCCGAACGTCGGTGAGGTGAACGTGCCCGATGCACGGCTGGACCGGCTGGCGGAAATCGCGAAGTCGAAGTCGATCATCCCGACGCGGATGACCTTCGTCGATATCGCCGGGCTCGTGAAGGGCGCCTCGAAGGGGGAGGGGCTCGGCAACCAGTTCCTCGCCAACATCCGTGAATGCGATGCCATCGCCCATGTGCTGCGCTGCTTCGAGGATGACGACATCACCCATGTGGAGGGCCGCGTCGATCCGGTGGCCGATGCCGAGACGGTGGAGACCGAGCTGATGCTGGCCGATCTCGAGAGCATCGAGAAGCGCCGGGCGGGGCTCGTGCGCAAGCTCAAGGGTGGCGACAAGGAAGCCGCGGATCAGGACCGGCTGCTCGCCGCGGCGCAGGCCGCGCTCGAGGCCGGGCAGCCCGCGCGGAGCGTGGAGATCGCTGTGGAGGATGCCAAGGCCTGGCGGCTGCTCCAGCTGATGACGGCGAAGCCGGTGCTCTATGTCTGCAACGTCGAGGAGGCCGCGGCGGCGTCCGGCAACGCGCATTCCGAGGCGGTCGCGCAGATGGCGGCGCGCACGGGGGCTGCGAGCGTGGTGATCTCGGCCGCGATCGAGGAGGAGATCGCCCAGCTCGAGGACGACGAGCGGGCGGAATTCCTCGAATCGCTCGGCCTCGAGGAGCCGGGGCTCGACCGGGTGATCCGGGCCGGGCACAAGCTGCTCGGGCTGCAGACCTATTTCACCGTCGGGCCGAAGGAAGCGCGGGCCTGGACGATCCCGGAGGGCGCGACGGCGCCGCAGGCGGCGGGCGTGATCCATGGCGATTTCGAGCGCGGCTTCATCCGGGCCGAGACCATCGCCTACGAGGATTTTGTCGGGCTGGGCGGCGAGCAGGGCGCCAAGGAAGCGGGCAAGATGCGCGCCGAGGGCAAGACCTATCACGTCCGCGACGGCGACGTGCTGCACTTCCTCTTCAACGCCTGATGCTGATCGCCCTGGGCGGGCTGCCCGGGTCGGGAAAGTCGACGCTCGCGCGCGCTCTTGCGCGGGAGTCCGGGGCGGTCTGGCTGCGGATCGATTCGATCGAGCAGGCGTTGCGGGAGAGCGGCGTCTGCGCGGCGGATCTCGGGCCCGCGGGGTATCTCGCCGCTGCGGCAGTGGTCTCCGACAATCTGGCGCCTGGCCGCACGGTGATCGCCGATGCGGTCAATCCGCTGCCCGTGACGCGGGAGATGTGGCGGGGGGCAGCCCAGCGGGCCGGGGTGCGGCTGCTGGAGGTCGAGATCGTCTGTTCGGACATCGCGGAGCACCGGCGGCGGGTCGAGACGCGGGTCTCCGGGGTGCCGGGGCTCGTGCTGCCGGACTGGGAGGCTGTTCTGGCGCGGGACTATGCGCCCTGGCCGGGGGCGGTGCGGATCGACACCGCGGCGCCGGGTGGCGTCGCGGCGAGCCTCGCCCGGCTCCGGGCGCTTGCCGGGCTCTGAGCGGTCAGAGCCCGCCGGCCTCGAAATAGCGCGTCAGGATGCGGCTGTAGATGCCCTTAAGCTGGCCGATGTGGTCGACCTCGACATGTTCGTCGGTCTGGTGCATCGACTGGCCGACGAGGCCGACCTCGACCACCGGGCAGTGGTTCTTCACGAAGCGGGCGTCGGAGGTGCCGCCGCTGGTCGACAGCACCGGCGTCACGCCGGTTTCGGCCGCCACCGCGGCGCTGACCAGATCGGTGAAGGGGCCGGGTTCGGTCAGGAAGCTCACGCCCGAGACCGTGAAGCGGGTGGCGATGCCGATGCCCATTTCCTCGGCCGCGCGGTCGGCTTCCTCCTCGAGCCAGTCCTCGAGGCTCTGGGGCGTGTGGGCGTCATTGAAGCGGATGTTGAGCGTGGCATGCGCCTCGGCCGGAATGACGTTGCTGGCGCGGTTGCCGACGTCGATCGTGGTGATCGCAAGCGTCGAGGGATCGAAATGCTCGGTGCCCTTGTCGAGCTCATGCCCTGCAAGGCGGTCGAGCAGGCGCACGAGGCCGGGGATCGGATTGACCGCGCGGTGCGGATAGGCCGAGTGGCCCTGCACGCCATAGGCGGTGATATGGGCGGTCATCGAGCCGCGGCGGCCGATCTTGATCATCTCGCCCATGGTGTCCGGGCAGGTCGGCTCGCCAACAAGGCAGTGATCGACCTTTTCGCCCGACCGCTCCATCCATTCGAGAATGGCCTCGGTGCCGTCGACGCCCTCGCCTTCCTCGTCGCCGGTGACCATGATGACGATGCTGCCGGCGGGTGGCGTCTCGGCGATGAAGTCGATGGCGGCGGTGACGAAGGCGGCAACGCCCGATTTCATGTCCGATGCGCCGCGGCCGTAGAGGAGGCCGTCCTCGATCACCGCGCCGAAGGGGTCGTGCCGCCAGCCGGAGGCCGGGCCGGCCGGAACCACGTCGGTATGGCCGTTGAAGCCGAGCACGGGGCCGGTCTCGCCCCAGCGGGCGTAGAGATTGGCGATGCCGTTGCGGTCGATGCGCCGGGTGCTGAAGCCGGCTTTCTTCAGGACACCTTCGAGCAGCTGGAGCGCGCCGCCCTCCTCGGGGGTCACGGACGGGCACCGGATGAGTTCGGCGGTCAGGGCAACCGGATCGGTCATGCGTGTCTCCTGAAGCAACGGGCGCGGGTGGGAGGACTATAGGGACCGGGCGTCAGGTCCGTCGAGGGTGCGTTGCCGAGATCACCTTGAAGCTGCGGGTTTCGTGCAGCCTTTCCCAGCGGCTGAAGGCGGCGTCGAGCGCGGCCTCGTAGGGAAGCTGGCGGTTCGCGACCATCAGGAAGCGGCCGGAGACCTTCAGGATGCGGGCGGCGGCGGCGATGAAGGCGATCCCGAGCGCGGGCTCGGCGGCGCGGCCCTGATGGAAGGGCGGGTTGCAGATCACCACATCATAGGGCGAGGTGCCCTTGCCGAGCTTCGTGACGTCGGCCCAGTGGAAGCGGGCGCGGGGATCGGTGACGTTGCGCTGCGCGGCCTCGAGCGCGATGTACTCGGCCTCGTAGAGGTCGAGCTCGCTCACGCCCGGGCAGGCCTTGAGGCAGGCGTCGGCAAGCCAGCCCCATCCGGCGCCGAGATCGGCGACGCGGCCGGTCAGGCCCGGCCCGAAGCTTTCGGCGAGGAGCTGGCTGCCCGGGTCCGGGGCGTCGGGCGAGAACATGCCCGGCGCGGTAAGGTGGCCGCTGACGGTCGGGGCGGGACAGGCCGCCTCGGCCCAGTCGCGGAGCTCGGGCGGCAGCTCCTCGGGGCGCTCGAACCAGGCGACGCGGCCATGGGCCTTCACATAGCTCCCGGCCTGCGGGACGGCTTTGGCAATCTGGCGGGCGAGGCTGTCGACGCCGTCGGTCTTGCCGCCGTTGAGCGCGAGGAGCCCGCCGGGCGGCAGCATCGCGAAGCCACGGGCGACATTGCCGAGCGTCTCGGCGCGGCTGCGCGTGCAGTTGACGACGACGAGCCCGGCGCTTGCGCGCTCGACGACCGGCAGGACCGGCCGATCCTCGGCGCTCAGGGCGTCATGGAGCGGGCGGAACCCCTGCTCGCAGAGGAGGCGTTCCGGCGGCATGAGGGAGAGAAAGCGGGATGGCGCGGCCCTGAGGACGACGACGGTTCCATCGTCGGGGAGGGGCAGGGCGCCTGTTTCCACCGCGAGTGCGAGGCGATCGACATGAGACATAGGCGGCAGGCGCGGCGACGCGCTATTCCCTTTCCATGGTGCACTGGAGCGGGTGCTGGTTGCGGCGGGCGTAGTCCATCACCTGCGTGACCTTGGTTTCGGCGATCTCGAAGGAGAAGACCCCGACGACCGCAAGCCCCTTGCGGTGGACCGTGAGCATGATGTCGATCGCCTGGCTGTGATTGATCCCGAAAAAGCGCTCGAGAACATGCACCACGAATTCCATGGGCGTATAATCGTCGTTGAGCAGCATCACCTTGTAAAGCGGTGGCCGCTGCGTCTTCGGACGTGTCTTGGTGAGCACGCCCGTCTCGCGATTTGGTTTGTCGTTACCAGATTCCGTCATGCCATTTTCCACAGGGGCGAAGCTCGTTCCGCACCCCGGCTTACTATATGAAATGATCCTGGCGAGAGAAAGGGGCCGAAGGGCGCAATTGCGCGTGCGCCCGCCCGTCGGGCGGCGCGAATCGCTCTGTGGCACCGGGGGCCGGGACAATGCTTCGGCCCGGACAAAAAACCCCGGAGACTTTCGTCTCCGGGGCCATTCGGTACTCGCGTCCCCACAAACCGCCAGGGAGGAACGGCGCTCGCGGGGGCGTACTGGGTAAAGGTAGAGAAAGACTTCTTAGAGCGAGAAGGACTTCACGGCGTCGGTGGCCGCGCTCACGCGGGCGCCGAGCGGGGCGGTGATGTCCTTGGCAGCCGCGACGTAGATTTCGTTCATCTTGGTCGCCTGGCTCATGAAGCCTTCAAAGGCGGACTGCGCGAAGGCGGTCTGCTTCTCGAAGAGTTCGGTCATGGTCTTCGCCGAGGCGAGATCCTGAGCGGCGGCAACACCGTCTTCGAAGGACTTCTTCGAGTAGGCGCTGATTTCGCTGGCAATGCCTTCACCGGCCTTCGCAGCGATTTCGGAGGACTTGACAACCGCGTCCATGTTTTCCTGGCTGAACGCCGTCAGATTCTCGAAGCTCTTGGTGAGCTTTTCGAACTGTTCCGACAGGTTCTTCTGCGTGTCGGCAACCAGGGTTTCGACTTTGGCGGTGGCTTCCTGAACGGCGTCGTTCATCATTTCAATGGGCTCTTTCTTTTCGGCGGACTTGGCGGCCTGAGTGGTCATTTCGGTCTCTCCAGAGGTCTATGGTTAATGAGCTCTGTTGGTGACATTCCTTCAATTACCGGTTTTGTTGCGCTGCGTCAACGGTTCGTGCTGCACTGCACAAAATTTTTGGTCCTAATTTATTTGTGCAAGATTGCCACGCTCGCGCTTCCGGCCGTTGGCCCATTCCGACAAAGGTGTTTGCGACAGCAGGTTAGCGTGTTAGGTTAACCCAAAATAAAGCAATCGTCGTTAACGGTTGCGATAAATCCGAGGCAAGGCGCCCGTGGCGCCGGAGGCAGTGATGATCCGAACCTTGTCCCGCGGGGTCTTCCTCGCGATCTGCGTCGTGCTATGGACCGGTGCTGCGCAGGCACAACAGCATGCCGCACTCGTCATGGACGCCCGTACCGGCAAGGTTGTATACTCGCAAAACGCCGATACGCCGGTGCATCCGGCGTCGCTCACCAAGATGATGACGCTTTATATTGTCTTCGATCAGGTGCGGCAGGGGCGGCTTTCCCTCGATCAGAAGGTGCGAATCTCCGCCCATGCCGCCAGCGAGCCGCCCTCCAAGCTGGGACTGCGCCCGGGCCAGGAGATCGAGCTGCGCTATCTCATCCGTGCAGCGGCGGTGAAGTCGGCCAACGATGCGGCGACGGCGCTCGGCGAGACGGTGGCAGGCTCCGAATCGGCCTTCGCCAATCTCATGAACAGCTACGCGGCCGCGATGGGCATGCGGAACACGCAGTTCAAGAACGCGAACGGCCTGACCAGGACGGGGCACATGTCCACCGCCCGCGACATGGCGCTGCTCGGCCGGCGGATGGTTTACGATTTTCCGCAGTACTACAATCTCTTCAGCCGCCGCTCGACCTCGGCCGGCATCAAGACGGTGAACAACACCAACCGCCGCCTGCTCGATGCCTATCCGGGCGCTGACGGCATCAAGACAGGCTATACCCGCGCCGCGGGCTTCAACCTCGTCTCCTCGGCCAGGAAAGGCGACAAGCGGGTGATCGTGGCTGTCCTCGGCGGCAAGAGCACGGCTGCGCGCAATGCCGAGGTGATGCGGCTCATGGATCTCGGCTTCGGCAAGATGCCGCGCTACGCCAAGCTCGATCCGCCGGCGTCGCTGCGGATGCGGACCGTCGCGGTGGCGAGCGCCGCGCCGAGCGCGGCCGCCTTGGCGGCGCCGAGCGCGCCCGCGAAGGCTCTGGCCGGGTCCACTTCCGGGATTGCGGTGGCACGGGTTGCCCAGCTCAGCCGGAGCACGCGGCCGATTCCCCGTTCGGTGGGCTGGGCTTCCGGCCCGATCGCGCGCAATTCCGAAAGCATCGCAGCGGCCATCGCCGAAGTGAATGCAGAGCTTGCCAGCGCGAATGTCTCGAAGAGCCGCGTCGATCTCGGGGGGCTGATCGGCCGCCCGGCCCCGCGGCCGGATGACGGGACCACCGAAAGCGCACCCATGGCGGTGGCTTCGGCGGGATCGGCCTCCACCTTTGCCGCTTCGGCAGCGAATGCAGCACCCCGGCCCGCGGCGGTCGCCACGGAAGTTCCGCCGGCCCGCACGGTGCCGGTGTCGCTGACCACCAGCGAGCCCACCAGCACCGGCGGCCACGAATGGGGCGTCCAGATCGGCGTGCACCGGGCGAAGGCCGATGCAGAGCGCCAGCTCCTGACCACCGCCCTCAAGGACGTGCCGCAGCTCTCCGGCAGCCTCCGGCGCATCGAATCGTCGAACGTGAGCGGCGTCACCATCTACCGCGCCCAGTTCGTCGGGCTGAGCCAGGAGAGTGCGGTTTCGGCCTGCCGCGCTCTGCAGCAGCTCGATTCGGATTGTGCTCCGATCGCACCGGGCACCTGACCGGGACCTTTTCCTCGCGCACCTTCGGCGCCGCCCTCCTCGGAGCGCGGCGTCTTTCTTTTGCGGGGGAAGGAAATCAGGCCGCGACGGAGGCTGCGGGCAGGTCAAGGGCGCGCACGAGGTCGCGTACTTCCTGGCGCGCGGCGATGTTCGACATCGTCATGGCCTGGGGATCGTCACCGCGCAGATCGAGCAGGGTGAGGCCGGAGAGGAAGAGCTCGCGGAAGATCACCCGCTCCGAGAAGCCCGGCGCGATCCGGAAACCGATGCGGCTCGCCAGTTCATCCAGCGCGGCCCCGACGCGGCGCTTGTTGCGTGCGTCGAAGGTCGACATGCGGTTCCGGAGCACTACCCAGTCCATCGGCGCCCGGCCGGCCGTGGCGCGGTTCTGGCGGGCCTTCCAGACCATCTCGGAATAGAGCGAGGGCCCGAGGATATGGCCGTCCACCGGATCGAGGCGGGCCAGCATGTCGAAATCGACAAGGCTGTCGTTGAGCGGTGTGACGAGGATATCGGCCGCGGCATGGGCGGCGCGGGAGAGCGAGGTGTGCGATCCCGGACAGTCGATGACGATATACTCGCAATCCCGGCTGAGATCGGCGATCGCCTCGAGGAATCGCTCCTGATCCTCGAGCTCGGCATCGAGCCGGCTGTCGAGATCGCTCGCCTCCACTGCGATCCGCCGCGGCATGGGCAGGGCGAAGCCGTGCCGCCGCATGTAGTCGTCGCGGTTGTCGAGGTAACGGAAGAGGCTGCGCTGGCGGAGGTCGAAATCCAGCGCCCCGACGGGATGACCGGCGCGGACGAGCGCGGTGATCACGTGCATGGCGGTGGTCGACTTGCCCGATCCACCCTTCTCGTTTCCCATGACAATGATCTGCGCCATAGATGGGCCCCGTCTTTCCGAGTGTGTGCAGTCCGAACCAGATGGTCAAACCAAATGGAGCGCCCCCAGCGGGAGCGCTCCACAAAATCTAGACGATTGGCTTGATTCGCGGAAGGCTCAGAAGCCAAGTCCTTCGTATTTCTTCTTGAATTTCGACACGCGGCCGCCGGAGTCGATCAGGCGCTGCGAACCGCCGGTCCAGGCCGGGTGCGCGCTCGGGTCGATTTCGAGCGCAAGCGTGTCGCCCTCGGCGCCGTAGGTCGAGCGGGTCTGGTAGGTGGTGCCGTCGGTCAGCTTCACTTCGATGAAGTGATAGTCCGGATGGATGCCTTTTTTCATCGCAGCTCTCCTCAGGCCTTTGCTTCGGCTTTGGGCTTGTAGTTGGACTTCTCGACGATGCGGGCCGATTTGCCGCGGCGCTCGCGCAGGTAGTAGAGCTTGGCGCGGCGGACCTTGCCGCGGCGGACCACGGTGATCGAATCGATGTTCGGCGAGTGGAGCGGGAACACACGCTCGACGCCTTCGCCGAAGGAAATCTTGCGGACGGTGAAGCTTGCGCCGATGCCCGCGCCGCCGTTGCGGCTGATGCAGACGCCTTCATAGGCCTGCACGCGCGAGCGGCTGCCTTCCGTCACCTTGTAGCCGACGCGCACGGTGTCGCCGGCGGAGAAATCGGGAATCTCCTTGGCCAGAGCGGCAATCTGCTCGGCCTCGAGTTCAGCGATGAGGTTCATCCTCTGTCGTCCTTCTCAAGCTCGCCTTCATCGGCGATGATCTGCGCGTCCGAGAGCTCTGTCTCTCCTGCCGGGTCCGCATATGCGGCGCGGGGCTGCTGCCCTGCCACATAGGCCCGCCAGAGGTCGGGACGACGTTCCTTGGTCAGCCTTTCCGCCTGGGAGCGTCGCCAGCTGGCGATCCGTCCGTGATGGCCCGAGAGGAGAACCTCGGGTATCGCGTGACCTTCCCATTCGGTCGGGCGGGTATATTGCGGATGCTCCAAAAGACCGGACGAAAACGATTCCTCGACCGGCGACTCAGGATTACCCAGAACGCGGGGTATAAGCCGAACGCAGGCATCGATCAAGGCCATCGCGGCGATTTCACCCCCCGTCAGGATGAAATCCCCGAGCGAGACCTCGATGACCTGCCGCGCCCGCAGCACGCGCTCGTCAAGTCCTTCGAAACGCCCGCAAAAGAGCGTGACGCCGGCGCCGTCCGCGAGGCGCCGGGCCAGGGCCTGGTCGAGCCGCGGGCCGCGGGGGGAGAGGTAGATCACCGGCCAGTCGGCCCGCACATGCCCGCTCTCGGCCGCATCGATGGCGCGGGCCGCGACATCGGCCTTCAGGACCATGCCGGCCCCGCCGCCTGCGGGCGTGTCATCGACGCTGCGGTGCCGGTCAGTGGCGAAGTCGCGAATCTGGTAGGTCTCGAGTCCCCAGAGCCCATCGGCGAGCGCCCGGCCGGTGAGGGAGGTGCCGAGCGGCCCGGGAAACATCTCGGGAAAGAGTGTCAGGACGCGGGCGGTCCAGACCGGCTCAGTCATCCTCGCCCCCGTCGAGCCCCGGCGGCGGGTCGGCGACAACGCGCCCGCCCGCGAGATCGACGGTCGGAACCGCCTCGCGGGTGAAGGGCAGCAGGAGCGGCGGCTGGCCCGGCCGCGCCACCTCCAGAATGTCGCCCGCGCCGTGATCCATCACCGCCTTGATCCGCCCGATCTCGGCCCCGCCCGCATCCACGACCAGAAGGCCGATCAGATCGGTGTGGTAGAACTCGTCGTCGGGCAGGGAGGGCAGCCGGTCGCGCGGCGCGTAGAGCCGGGTGCCCTTGAGGGCCTCGGCGGCTTCGCGGTCACCGACGCCGGTCAGACGCGCGGCAAAGGCGCCCGAGAGCGGACGAAGGAGCGTCACGCCGAAGCTGCGGCCGTCCTCGGTGAGGAGCGGCGCATAATCGGCGATGTCTTCCGGCACCGCGCAGAACGACTTGAGGCGTACAGCACCCTGTACGCCCCAGGCGCCCGCGAGCGCCCCGAGACAGACGAGATCGGGCCGTCTGGCCATGACCGTGCTCCTGCCCGCCGCCGTCGGGGCGGCGCTTGCCGTGCCTTATTCGGCAGCGGCGTCCTCGGTCGCTGCGGCCGCAGCGGCGGCTTTCTCGGCACGTTCCTTCGCGCGGGCCTGCGCGGCCTTGCCCGGCTCGCCCTGCTTGGGGTTGCTGCGGGTCTTCGCGGTGGTGACGCCGGCGGCTTCGAGGAAGCGGCTCACGCGGTCGGTGGCCTGCGCGCCCTGGCCGAGCCAGTACTGCACACGCTCGAGGTCCATCTGGACGCGCTTCTCGTCGCCCTTCGGCAGCAGCGGGTTGTAGGTGCCGAGCTTCTCGATGAAGCGGCCATCACGCGCCATGCGGCTGTCGGCGGCGACGATGGAGTAATGGGGGCGTTTCTTGGACCCGCCGCGGGCGAGCCGGATCTTCATTGCCATGGGTCTTGTCTCCTGTTCATGGACGGGGGCCGGGCTTCTGCCCGTTTTCGAGATGTCTCTCGTGATGCCTGATCACTTCGGAAATGATGAAGTTCAGGAATTTCTTGGCGAATTCGGGGTCGAGATCGGCTTCGTGCGCGAGCCGTTCGAGCCGTTCGATCTGCACCGACTCGCGTGCGGGGTCGGAGGGCGGCAGCTCGTGCTGCGCCTTGAGGCGTCCGACCGCCTGCGTGTGCTTGAAACGCTCGGCGAGCGTGAAGACGAGAATCGCATCGAGCCGGTCGATCGATTCCCGGTGCCCCTTCAGCAGATCGGCGGCGCGGCGGATGGTCTCGGCATCGGTCATGCGAGCCCCTCCGGTGCGATCCGCCGGAAACGCCCGAAGCCAGCGCCCTGCCAAGCGGTGGCGAGGTCGATGCGCATCGTCATTTCTTCTTGCCCAGACCGGAGAGGCCGGGGGGGAGCGCCATGCCGCCCGGCAGTCCGCCGCCCGGGGGCATCGCGCCGGGCATCCCGCCCGGCAGCCCGCCGCCACCCGGAGCCATGCCGCCCGCACCCTTGCCGAGCAGGCCGCCGAGACCGCCGCGCATCAGCTTCTTCATGCCGCCCTTGCCGCCCATCTTCTTCATGACGTCGGCCATCTGGCGGTGCATCTTGAGGAGCTTGTTGAGATCGGCCACGTCCATGCCCGCGCCCGCGGCAATGCGCTTCTTGCGGCTCGCCTGAAGCAGGGCCGGGTTGCGGCGCTCCTGCTTGGTCATCGAATCGATGAGCGCGATCTGGCGGCGCAGAACCTTGTCATCGAGCCCGGCGCTTTCCATCTGCTGGGCCATCTTGCCCATGCCCGGAAGCATCCCCATGATGCCCTGCATGCCGCCCATCTTCATCATCTGCTCGAGCTGGCCCTTGAGGTCGTTCATGTTGAACTGACCCTTCTGGAACCGCTTCATCATCCGCTCGGCGGCTTCGCGCTCGAGGGTTTCCTGCGCCTTCTCGACGAGGGAGACGATATCGCCCATGCCGAGGATGCGGCCGGCGACGCGTTCGGGGTGGAATTCCTCCAGCGCGTCCATCTTCTCGCCGAGGCCGACGAACTTGATGGGCTTGCCGGTGACGGCGCGCATCGAGAGCGCGGCGCCGCCGCGGCCGTCGCCGTCCATGCGGGTGAGCGCGACGCCCGAGATGCCGATGCGGCCGTCGAACTGCTCGGCCACGTTGACCGCGTCCTGACCGGTGAGGCCGTCGACCACGAGGATGGTCTCGTGCGGCTTCGTTGCATCGCGGACGGCTTCGACCTCGGTCATCAGCTCGTCGTCGATATGCAGGCGGCCGGCGGTGTCGAGCATGACGACATCATAGCCGCCGAGGGTCGCCTGCTGCTTGGCGCGCTTGGCGATGGCAACCGCGTTCTGACCGGCGACGATCGGCAGGGTATCGACGCCGACCTGGGTGCCGAGGACCGCGAGCTGTTCCATCGCCGCCGGGCGGCGGGTGTCGAGCGAGGCCATGAGCACGCGCTTGCCCTCGCGCTCCTTGAGGCGCTTGGCGAGTTTCGCGGTGGTGGTGGTCTTGCCCGAGCCCTGCAGGCCGACCATCAGGATCGGGGCAGGGGGGCTGTCGATGCGCAGGGCGCCGGCGGTCGCGTCGTCGCCGGCCAGCATCTCGATCAGCGCGTCATGCACGATCTTCACGACCTGCTGGCCCGGCGTCACCGATTTGGTGACCGCCTGGCCCCGGGCGCTTTCGGAGACCTTCTTGATGAAATCGCGGGCGACGGACAGCGAGACGTCGGCCTCGAGGAGCGCCACGCGCACTTCGCGCAGGGCCGTCGAGATGTCCTCGTCGCTCAGCGCCCCCTGTTTGGTGAGCTTGCCGAAGACGCCGGAAAGCCGGTCGGACAGGTTCTCGAACATAAGGCCGCGTGCCCCCTCGATCAGCGGCGCCGAAACGCCCTCAAGCAGCTATCGCGCCGGTGGGCGCAACGCGCTGACCGACGGCGATCCTGAAACATGACAGGACCGGAGAAGATGGATTCTCCGGAGAATTGGCCTTGCCTTACAGAAAGCAGGGGGCCGGGTCAAGACCCGCAGCGGAGCCTCGCGCGCGGAGTTCCCGCGGCAGGGACCGGGGGGTGCGGTGGCGGCGCGGGCAGGCAGGAAAAGGCTTGAAACAAAAAGAAAAGGCGGACCCGAAGGCCCGCCTTTCCCTCTCACTGTCCCGTTCGGGATCAGAATGCCATGTCGATACCGAAGTCGGCGACCACGGTGTCGGAGAAGTTGTCCTGGATGCCGCCCTTGACGGACGCGCCGCCGCCGAGGTCATACATCGCGGAGAATTCGTAGGCGTCGTCGCCGTCCCATTCGTCCGCACCGCCGTCACCGCTGATGAACGTGGTGTAGTAGGCACCGACGCTGAGGGCGTCAAAGCTGTACTGGGCGCCAACGCCGAGGGTTTCCCAGGCGTCCGGGCCGTCGAAGTCAACGCTGGAGTAGATGACGTTCATGTCGAAGTCACCAGCGCCGAAGCCGACCATCGCGCTCCACTGGTCGCCGTCGTTACCGGTGAAGCTGTTCGTGACTTCCACGACTTCGTTGGTGACGGGGTCGAGCCGGTAGCCGCCGAAGGAGTTAACTTCGAAGCCCTTGAAGTTGTAGTAGCCAGCGCCGATCGAGAGATCGAAGCCGCCCACGGTGCCGGCATAGCCAGCGCCGACGCCGACGTCGTTCAGGCTGTGGTCGGACGACAGCGACAGACCGAAGCCGGCGATGTCGAAGTCATAACGCACGGTCGGGCGGGCGTCGGGGTTGGCAACGAAGTTGTCGTCGTCGAGCGAGCCGCCGTTCGAGATGAAGATCGTTTCATCCCAATCGTTCAGACCGGTCAGCGAGAAGTCGCCGTAGAGGTCGCCGACCCACTGCTCGTCTGCACCGTTGGTGTCGCCGAAGGTCAGGGTGCCGAAGGCGCCCGACACGAAGGCCGAACCGGCGCGGCCGTTGTCGGCGGCGTCGATGCTGCCGTCGACGACCTGGTCGGCGCGCATGTCGGCACCGAAGGTGATGCCGGAATCGGTTTCACCGGTCATGGTGACGCCGAAACGGGTCCGCGACGTCGTCTGAAGTTTGTTGTCAGCGTCGTCGTTGTAGTAGAGGCCGAGCCGGGCGCTGCCGTAAAGGGTGATGCCCTGGGCGAAAGCCGCGCCGCCAACCGCCAGAGCGGCGAAAGCAGTGCTGGCGAAGAGAACCTTCTTCATCGCTATCCTCGTGTTTCTCGCTTGAAACCTATTCTCAAACCCGGTTCATCCGGATCAGGTGAGGCTTTCTTCCCTCATTGGGGGGGCGAGGGTCAAGAAATTGAAAAGTCAGGCAGGCTTTGACTCAACCAATGATGCACCTTTGCCACAGTGCGGGTCGCCGCCGGGCGGCGGCTTTGCTCTTGCCGCTCGGACGGCGAGACTTTACACACCCTGAGCAGGAATATGGCTCGGTCATTGGCAGGTTCGTGAGCAGGATCTTTCACATAATCGCGGGAGTTGCTCTCGCCGGCGGGCTCGCCGCCTGTGGCGATGCGGAGCTTCAGGCGCAGCGCAACGAGGAGCGCCGCCAGGAAGAGCTCGAGATCAGCGACGAGTCGTTCTTCGATCTGTTCCGGAATCAGCGGAATCCCGATCAAGGCGTGCTCATCAATCGCTTCCTCTGGCAGGCGTCGCTCGACACGCTCTCCTTCCTGCCGCTCGACACCGCCGATCCCTTTGCCGGCGTCATTCTCACCGGCTGGGGCAGTGTCGCCGGTGGCGGCAGTTACCGTGTGACCGTGCTGATCGACGATCCCGCGCTGGACGCAAGCTCGCTCAAGGTTGCCGCGTTCCGGCAGCAGGGCGGCCGCGCCGTGCCGGTCTCCGATGCCGAGAACAACCAGCTCGAGGATGCGATCCTCACCCGGGCCCGGCAGCTCCGCATCGCCGATTCCGAGCGCCGGAACTAAGGGCGCCCGCGCGCGCCCGCATGCAAGACTTTAAGGAAGTGGATGACCCATGTCGCGTTACGATGCCCGCGGGGTTGAACCGAAATGGCAGCAGGCCTGGGAGGCGGCGGGCGTCTTCCGTGCCGAGCGCGATCCCGCCCGGCCGAAATACTATGTGCTCGAGATGTTCCCCTATCCCTCGGGGCGCATTCATATCGGCCATACCCGGAACTACACGATGGGGGATGTGATCGCGCGCTACAAGCTCGCGCGCGGCTTCAACGTCCTGCATCCGATGGGATTCGACGCGTTCGGCATGCCGGCCGAGAATGCGGCGATGGACAAGGGTGTGCATCCGGGCACATGGACTTATGGCAATATTGCCACAATGCGTGAGCAGATGAAGCCGATGGGCTTCTCGATCGACTGGTCGCGCGAGTTCGCCACCTGCGATCCGGAGTATTACGGCCAGCAGCAGGCGATGTTCATCGACATGCTCGAGGCCGGGCTCGTCTATCGCAAGGCTGCGGTCGTGAACTGGGACCCGGTCGACATGACGGTGCTTGCCAACGAGCAGGTGATCGACGGCTGCGGCTGGCGCTCGGGCGCACCGGTCGAGCGCCGCGAGCTCACCCAGTGGTTTTTCCGCATCTCCGATTATGCCGACGAGCTGCTCTCGGCGATCGACGGGCTCACGGCCTGGCCCGAGAAGGTCCGCACGATGCAGCGCAACTGGATCGGAAAGAGCCAGGGCCTGCAGTTCTCCTGGGCGCTCAGCGCGCCGGCGGCGGGCGTCGAGCGAATCGAGGTCTACACCACCCGGCCCGACACGATTATGGGGGCAAGCTTCCTCGGGATCTCGCCCGACCATCCGCTGGCCAAGGCACTCGAGGCGGACAATCCCGAGATCGCAGCCTTCTGTGCCGAGTGCCGTCGCAGCGGCACCTCCGAGGCCGATCTCGAAACCGCCGAGAAGAAGGGATTCGACACCGGGCTGAAGGTGCGTCATCCCCTTGATCCAAATTGGGAAATTCCGGTCTGGATTGCCAACTTCATCCTGATGGATTACGGCACCGGCGCGATCTTCGGCGTGCCCGCGCATGACCAGCGCGACCTCGATTTCGCCCGGAAATACGGCCTGCCGGTCACGGCGACCTTCGAGGCGGCGGAGAACCCGGTGCCCATTGCGGGGACGGCCTTCACGCCCCCCAAGAGCGAGCCGGTGCGCTGGGTGCGGCACCCGGAGGATCTCGGCGTGATGACCGGCGAGGAGGCGATCGCGCGCACCGTGGCGCTCGCCGAAGCCGGTGGCTGGGGTGAAGGCAAGGTGCAGTTCCGCCTGCGCGACTGGGGCATCAGCCGCCAGCGCTACTGGGGCTGCCCGATCCCGGTGCTGCATTGCGAGAGCTGCGGCGTGGTGCCGGAGGCCAAGGCAAACCTGCCGGTGCGGCTGCCCGAGGACGTGAGCTTCGACAAGCCGGGCAATCCGCTCGAGCGGCATCCGACCTGGGGCAGGGCGAGCTGTCCGAAATGTGGCGGCGCGGCCCGGCGCGAGACCGACACGATGGACACCTTCGTCGACAGCTCGTGGTATTTCGCCCGCTTCACCGCGCCCCGTGCCGCGACGCCGACCAGCCTTCCGGATGTCGATTACTGGATGAACGTGGACCAGTATATCGGCGGCGTGGAGCATGCGATCCTGCATCTGCTCTATTCGCGCTTCTTTGCCCGCGCGATGCAGAAGACCGGGCATCTGCCCGAAAAGGCGATCGAGCCGTTCGATGCGCTCTTCACCCAGGGCATGGTCACGCACGAGACCTATGCGACGAAGGGCGCGGGCGGACGCACGGTCTGGCATGCCCCCGAGGAGGTCATCCGCGACGAGACCGGCGCGCGCCTGAAGGACGGCACCGCCGTCGAGATCGGCCCGCAGATCAAGATGTCGAAGTCGAAGAAGAACGTCGTCGATCCCGAGGACATCATCGAGCGCTATGGCGCCGATACCGCGCGCTGGTTCGTGATGTCGGACAGCCCGCCGGAGCGCGACGTCGAGTGGACGGCCGCCGGGGCGGAAGCGGCCTTCAAGCATCTGCAGCGCGTCTGGCGAATCGCGTCGGAGATCGCCGCCGAGAGCGACGCGGTGTCGGAGGAAGTCGGCGAGACCGGCGCGGAGGCGATGGCGCTGCTGCGCGCCGCGCACCGGGCGATCCGCGACGTGACCGCCGATATCGAGGGGTTTGCCTTCAACAAGGCGGTGGCGCGGCTCTACGAGTTCACCAACGTGATCGCGAAGGCGCGCGGCGAGGCGCCGGGCCTGACGGCGGCACGGCGGTTCGCGATGCGGACCATGGCCCAGCTCATGGCGCCGATGGTGCCGCATCTGGCCGAGGAGGTCTGGGCCGCACTTGGCGGCGCCGGCCTCGTGGTCTCCGCGCCCTGGCCCGACCCGGACCCGGAGATGCTCGTCGAGGCCAGCGTGACGCTTCCGATCCAGATCAACGGCAAGCGCCGCGGCGAGATCTCGGTGCCGGCGGATGCCGCGCGCGAGGCGGTCGAGGCGCTGGTGCTGGCCTCCGATGTGGTGATGAAGGCGCTGAACGGCGGCGCGCCGCGCAAGCTCATCGTCGTGCCGGGGCGGATCGTGAATGTGGTCGTCTGACCGCAGAGGCTTCCTGATGCGCGCGGGCCTTGCGGGGCTCGCGCCGCTCCTGTCCGCCTGCGGCTTCGAGCCGATGTATGGCGAGGGTTCGCCGGCGCGCGCGATTTTCGGCCAGGTCGCGGTCGATGTGATTCCCTCCGCGGAAGGCTACACGCTGCGCGAGCGGCTGATCGAGCGGCTGGGGCCGGCGGAGCGTGCGACCCACCGGCTCGAGGTCGATCTGGAGGTGGAGACGGTCGGCGTCACCCTCACCACCACCAACGTCACCACGAGGTTCGACGTGATCGGCGTCGCGACCTACCGGCTCATCCCGATCGGCGGCGCGCGCCCTGTGTTCGAGGACCGGGTCCGGGCGATCGCAGGCTTCAGCGCGCCCGAATCCGAGACGGCTTCGGCCTTTGCCAGCCGGGCGGCGGAGGAAAACGCCATCGTGCGCGTGACGCGGCAGCTTGCCGATGACATCGTGCAGCGCCTCGCGCTGGACGCGGCGAACTGGGCGGAAGCGCCCGGCGTCGGCACCGGCCCGTGATGCGGCCGCGATGAAGCTTTCGGGACGCGATGCCGCACGCTATTTCGACAAGCCCGATACCGGCGGGGCCGGGGCGCTGCTCTACGGGGCCGATGCGATGCGGGTGGCGCATCGCCGCAAGGCGCTCATCCTTGCGCTGATCGGGCCGAAGGGCGCCGAGGAGATGCGGCTGACGCGCCTCTCCGGGGCCGATCTCCGCCGCGATCCCGCCGCGCTCAACGATGCGGTGAAGGCGGTCGGCTTCTTTCCCGGCGCGCGCGCCGTGCTCGTGGACGAGGCGGGCGACGGCAATGCCGAGGCGATTCGGGCAACGCTTGCCGACTGGCGGCCGGGTGATGCGGCGATGGTGGTGACGGCGGGCACCCTCACGCCGCGCAGCGCGCTCCGCAAGGCGTTCGAGACGGCGAAGAACGCCTTTGCGATCGGGATCTATGCCGATGCCATGCGGCGCGACGAGATCGAGGCCGCCCTGACGCGGGCGGGGCTCGAGCGGATCGAACCCGGCGCGATGGCCGATCTCGAAGCGCTTGCCGCGGGGCTCGACCCCGGCGATTTCGATCAGGTGCTGGAAAAGATCGCGCTCTACATGCGCGGGGTGGCCGATGCGCTGAGTTCGGCGGATGTCGCGGCCTGCGCGCCGCCGCCGCCCGAAGCGGAGCTCGACGCCCTGATCGACCTCGTGGCGTCGGGGCGTGCGGATGCCCTCGCCCGCGCCTTTGCCCGGCTGGGCGGGCGGAGCGGGGCCTCGACGAGCCTCACCATCGCGGCGGCGCGGCATTTCCGCCTGCTCTACGCCGCATCGCTCGATCCGGCCGGGCCGGATGCCGCGTTATCTCGGGCGCGTCCGCCGGTCTTCGGGCCGCGGCGCGCGCGGATGGCGGCGCAGGCGCGCGCCTTCGGCCCCGCCCGTCTCGAGCGGGCGCTCGAGCAGATCCTCGAGGCGGAGCTCCGCCTCCGCTCGGGGCGGCCGACACCGGGGCTCGCGCTGGTCGAGCGGCTTTTCGTGCGCATCGCGCGCATGGCGCAGGGCTGAGGCCGCCCGCGCAGATCTGTTGCCATGGGCGGCCGGAGCCGTTAATCAGCGGGGGCTTGCGTCGCAGGGCTTCGCCTCGGTGCGGACGAAGGCAGATGCCGGATTAGCTCAGTTGGTAGAGCAGCGGTTTTGTAAACCGAAGGTCGCGGGTTCGAGTCCTGCATCCGGCACCATCCTTCAGGAAAACATCTCCAGACCAGAACCCGCCGCGCGTGTCCCAGGCGCCTAACGGCGCCCGCCGACCTCGTCGATATGGTGCAGCAGGTCTGCAGGATCCTCGTAGACCCGGATCGCGCCCGCCTGGCGCAGCTCGTCGGAGCCGTAGCCGCCGCTCAGGAGGCCGACGCCGAGCGCGCGGCAGCGGGTTGCGGCGAGCACGTCCCAGACACTGTCGCCGACGATCACCGAGGTCTCGACCGGCACGTCGAGGCGTTCGGCGGCGGTTATGAAGAGATCGGGGTCGGGCTTTGCATATTTCACCTGATCGCGCGTGACGACCGTCGCCGTCTCGGGATCGACGCCGAGGGCCTGGAGATTGAGCGCCGCGGTTTCCATCCGGCCGCTGGTGGCGATGGCCCAGGGAATGCCCGCCTCGCTCAGCCAGGCGAGAAGCTCGCGGGCGCCGGGCAGGGGGCGGATGCGGCCGGTGAAGCGGTTGTAGGCCTCGGCATGGGCCTGACGGAGCCGGTCTACGCGCTCGGGTTCGATCTCGAGCCCGATCTCGCGCAGGAGCTGGTTGGTGAAGAGGCCGCCGCTCATGCCGATCTTGCGGTGGATGCGCCAGACGGAGAGGTCGATCCCCTCGGTATCGAGCGCTTCCTTCCAGGCGAGCACATGCTGGTAGACGCTGTCGACGAGGGTGCCGTCGAGATCGAAGATGAAGGCGGGTTCGGTGCGCATGGAAGAGATCTCCTCGGGGGGCTGCCGTGCGGGGCGCGGAATGCCCTTCGGGTCAGGTTGGCGTTCTCGGCCATGACAGAACCCCTCCCGCCTCCTGCCGTCAATGCGGGAGGCCGGGAATGCATTGACCGCCCCGAGGCCGGTCTGCTAGGGCGGCCCCGCCGGACGGTGCGGAACGCATCGCCCGGGCCTTCTCCCGGTCGCAGCCCACCCGGGATATCAAAACAAGGGATCCAAATGCGAACCATCGTGATCTGCTCCGGCGGACTGGATTCCGTTTCGCTTGCCCAGATGGCGGCGGCGGACGGGAGCCTGAGCCGTCTTGTTTCCTTCGACTACGGCCAGCGGCACCGGAAGGAGCTCGACTTTGCCGCGCGCGCGGCGGAGCGGCTGGGCGTGCCCCATGACATCATCGACATGCGCGCGATCGGCGCGGCGCTGACGGGATCGGCGCTGACCGACGGCATCGACGTGCCCGACGGGCATTATGCCGAGGAGACCATGCGCATCACCGTCGTACCCAACCGCAATGCGATCATGCTGACCATCGCCTTCGGGATCGCGGCGGCGAAGGGCGATACGGCGGTCGCGACCGCGGTGCATGGCGGGGATCATTTCATCTATCCCGATTGCCGCCCCGCCTTCACCGAAGCCTTCGCCGCGATGCAGGCCGCAGCACTCGACGGCTATGCCGAGGTGCGGCTCCTCACCCCCTTCGTCCACCGCAGCAAGGCCGATATCGTGACGGAGGGCGCGCGCGTCGGCACGCCCTTTGCCGAGACCTGGTCCTGCTACAAGGGCGGCGCGGTGCATTGCGGTCGCTGCGGCACCTGCGTGGAGCGGCGGGAGGCCTTCGATCTCGCCGGCGTGCCCGACCCGACCGTCTATGCCGACGCGACGTTCTGGCGGGCCGCGATCGCCGGGCGCGAGGGGGCGTGATGTACCGGATCAGCAAGGAATTCCACTTCTCGGCCTCGCACCAGCTCGGGCATCTCCCGCCGGAGCATCAGTGCGCCCGGCTGCACGGCCACAACTACGTCGTCGTCGTCGAGCTGGCGGCGCGGGAGCTCGATGCGCAGGGCTTCGTGCGGGACTATCACGAGCTTGCACCGCTCAAGGACTACATCGACACGCGCTTCGATCATCGGCATCTCAACGAGGTGATGAACGTGCCCACGACGGCGGAAAACATGGCCCGGCACTTCTTCGACTGGTGCCGCTCGCGCTGGCCCGAGACCACGGCCGTGCGGGTGAGCGAGACGCCGAAGACCTGGGCGGAGTACCGGCCATGACCCTGCGCATCGCGGAAATCTTCGGCCCGACGATCCAGGGCGAAGGCGCGCTGATCGGCGAGGCGACGGTGTTCGTCCGGGCGGGCGGCTGCGACTATCGCTGCGTCTGGTGCGACAGCCCGCATGCGGTCGACAGCGCCTATCGCGAGACCTGGGCTGCGATGACGTCCGAAGAGGTCTGGGCCGAAGTGCTGCGGCTTTCGGGCGGGCAGCCGCTGACGGTCTCGATCTCGGGCGGCAACCCGGCGATCCAGGATTTCGGCCGGCTGATCACGCTCGGCCGCGCGGCGGGCTTCCGCTTCGCCTGCGAGACGCAGGGCTCCGTTGCCCGGCCGTGGTTCGCGGCGCTCGACACGCTGGTCCTGTCGCCGAAGCCGCCCTCGAGCGGCGAGCGCGTGGACTGGTCGATGTTTGCAGCCTGCCTCGAGGCGGGGCGGAGCGCGCGCCGGACGGTGATGAAGATCGTGATCTTCGACGAGGCCGATCTCGAGTGGGCGCGGTCGGCCGCGGCGCGGCATCCCGAACTGCCGCTCTATCTTCAGCCCGGCAACCCGGAGACCGATCCGGAAATGCCGGTCGCTCCGGACGCGCTCGCGGACCGGCTGCGCTGGCTGGTGGACAGGACGGCGGGGGCAGGGTGGTTCACCCCGCGCATTCTCCCGCAGCTTCACGTCCTGATCTGGGGAAACCGCCGGGGGGTGTAAGGCGGGAGGAGGGCGCCTGCCCCGGAGAGGTTCCCGGAGCAGGCAGGAGCGTTGCGCGGCTCAGAGGAAGAGCGCGTTGATCTGGTCGGTCGACATCGCCGCGATCTGGGTCGAGGAGAAGGCCTCGACCTGTGCGGTCGACAGCGCCTTGATGTCGACGGTCTCGAGGGCTGCGATCTGCGTCGTCGTCAGCGCCCCGATCTGGCCCGTGCTGAGCGCCTGCATCTGCTTGGTGGTGAGCGCTGTCACCGAAGCCGATGTGAGGGCGACGATCTGGCTGGTGTCGAGCCCGGTGACGGCGCGCGTCGAGAGGCTCGAAACCTGATCGGTGGTGAGCGCCGCGACCTGGCCCGTCGTGAGCGCGGCGGACTGGGTGCCCGAGAGCCCGGCGATGGCCTGCGAGGTCAGCGCCGCGAGATCCACCGTCTCCATCGCCGCGATCTGGGCGGTGTCGAGCGCCGCGATCTGCTTCGAGACGAGGGCCGAGGATTGCGCGGTCGAGAGCGCAACGATGTCCGCCGTGTCGAGCCCGCTGATCGCGGCGGTCGAAAGCCCGCGGATCTGCCCCGAATCGAGGGCGGCGACCTGGGCCGTCGAGAAGGCGGCGGCCTGATCGGAGCCGAGCGCGCCGAGCTGCTTCGAGTCGAGCACCGCGACCTGGGCCGTGGAGAGCGCCGCGATATCCGCGCTCTCGATCGATCCGATCGCCCGCGTCGAGATCGCGGCGACCTGATCCGTGGTGAGGGCCGCGACCTGGGCCGTGGTCAGCCCCGGGATCTGGCTCGAGGTGAGCCCGGAGATGGTCCGGGTCGAGAGTGCGGCGAGGTCCACGGTCTCGAAGGCCGCAAGCTGCGTCGAACTCATCGCGGCGAGCTGCTTCGAGGAGAGCTCGGCCGATTGCGCGGTGGAGAGCGCGACGATATCGGCGGTATCGAGCCCGGCGATGCCGGCCGGCGCGAGGCCCGCGATCGCGCCCGAGGCGATGGCCGCGATCTGCGCCGTGGAGAGCGCCGTCACCTGATCGGAGCCGAGCGCGCCGATCTGCTTCGAATCGAGCACCGCGATCTGGCCCGTGCTGAAGGCCGCGACATCCGCGGTCTCCATCGCGGCGATCGCCTTCGAGGAGAGCGCGGCCACCTGATCGGTGGAGAGCGCCGCGACCTGCGCCGTTGTCAGGCTCGGCGCCTGGCTCGAGGTGAGCCCGCGGAACGCGGTCGCCGAGATGGCGGCGATATCGGCGGTCTCCAGTGCGGCGACCTGGTCGGAAGAGAGCACCGCCACCTGCTTCGAGCCGAGCACCGCGGCCTGGCCGGTGGAGAGCGCCACGATATCGTCGGTCCCGAGCCCCGCGATGCCCGCGGCCGAAAGGCCGTCGATGGCGTCCGTCCCGATGGCCGCAACCTGGGCCGTGGAAAGGCCCGCGACCTGCGCCGAGCCGAGGGCGCTGATCTGTCTCGAATCGAGCACCCCGATCTGGAGCGCGGTCATCATCGCGATATCCTGGGTCTCCATCGCACCGATGAACTTCGAGGAGAGGGCGGGGATCTGGTCCGTGGTGAAGGCCGCGATCTGGCCGGTGCTGAAGCTCGGTGCCTGCAGGTCGGTGAAACCGCCGACGGCAGAGGTGGTGAGGGCCGCGACATCCGCGGTCTCGATGGCCGCGACCTGGGTCGAGCTCATCGCCGCGATCTGCTTCGAGTTCAGCACGGCCGCCTGTCCCGTGGAGAGTGCGGCGACACCGGCGGTCGTCAGACCCTCGATGCCGGTCACGGAAAGCCCGGCGATGGCGTCCGTGCCGATGGCTGCGACCTGGCCGGTGGACAACGCTGCGACCTGATCGGAGCCGAGGGCGCCGATCTGCTTTGAATCGAGCACCGCGACCTGGGCCGTGGTGATCGCCGCGACATCCGCGGTTTCCATCGCGCCGATGGCCTTCGAGGACAGCGCCGCGATCTGGTCGGTGGTGAAGGCCGCGACCTGGGCCGTGGTGAAGCTCGGCGCCTGATCGGCGGAGAATCCGCCGACCGCGGCGGCCGAAAGCGCCACCAGATCGGCGGTCTCGATGACCGCGACCTGGGCCGCACTCATCGCCGCGATCTGCTTGGAGTCGAGCACGGCGGCCTGTGCCGTCGAAAGCGCCACGATGTCGGCGGTCTCAAGCCCGGCGATCCCGCTCGCCGAAAGCCCGACGATCGCATCGGTGCTGATGGCCGCGACCTGGGCGGTCGAGAGCGCCGTGACCTGGGCAGAGCCGAGCGCACCGATCTGCTTCGAATCGAGCGCCGCGATCTGCGCCGCGCTCATTGCCGCGACATCCGCGGTCTCCATGGCACCGATGGCCTTCGAGGACAGCGCCGCGATCTGGTCGGTCGAGAAGGCCGCCATCTGGGCGGTGGTGAAGCTCGGTGCCTGCGCATCGGTGAAACCACTGACGGCAGAGGTCGAGAGCGCGGCGAGATCGGCGGTCTCGATCGCCGCGACCTGGGTCGAACTCATTGCCGCGATCTGCTTCGAGGTGAGCGCGGCGGCCTGTGCGGTGGAGAGCGCCACGATGCTTGCGGTTCCGAGGCCCGCGATCCCGTCGGCCGAAAGCCCGGCGATCGCATCGGTCGTGAGGGCCGAGAACTGCGCGGTGGAGAGCGCCGCGATCTGGTCGGAACTGAGCGCGCCGAGCTGCTTCGAATCGAGCACCGCGACCTGCGCCGTGGTCATCGCCGCGAGATCTGCGGTTTCCATGGCACCAATGGCGCGGGACGAGATCGCCGCGACCTGGGCGGTGGTGAGGGCCGCGACCTGGCCCGTGGTGAGGCTCGGGAGCTGGAGCGAGGTGAGCCCGGCAATCGCCGCGGTCGAGAGAGCCGCAAGATCGGCGGTCTCGAAAGCGGCGATCTGGTCCGAACTCATCGCCGCGACCTGCTTCGAGCCGAGAACGCTCGCCTGGGCGGTGCTGAAGGCGACGATGTCGGCCGTCTCGAGCCCCTCGACGCCGGTTGCGGAAAGACCGGTAAGCGCATCCGTGCCGATGGCCGCGACCTGCGCGGTGGAAAGCGCCGTCACCTGATCGGAGCCAAGCGCGCCGATCTGCTTCGAATCAAGCACGGCGAACTGGGCGGTGGTGAAGGCCGCGACGTCGGCATCCTCCATGCCCTTGATGGCCTGCGAGGAGAGTGCCGCGACCTGATCCGTGGTGAAGGCCGCAACCTGGCCCGTGGTGAAGGAGGGCGCCTGGGCGGAGGAGAAACCGGCGACGGCGGAGGTCGAGAGGGCCGCGAGATCGGCGGTCTCGATGGCCGCGACCTGATCGGAGCTCAGCGCCGCGATCTGCCGCGAGCCGAGGACGGCGGCCTGCGCCGTGGTGAGCGCGACGATATCGGCGGTCTCGAGCCCCTCGATCCCTGTGGCGGAGAGGCCGGTGATCGCGGCGGTGGTGATTGCGGCGATCTGCGCTGTGGAGAGCGCCGTCACCTGATCGGAACCGAGGGCGCCGATCTGCTTCGAGTCGAGCACCGCGAACTGGGCGGTGGTGAAGGCCGCGACATCCGCGGTCTCCATGGCCCGGATCGCCTGCGAGGAGAGGGCTGCGACCTGGTCCGTGGTGAAGGCCGCGACCTGCGCCGTCGTCAGGGCCGCAATCTGGGCGGAGGAGAAGCCGCCGACCGCGGCGGGGGAGAAGGCGACGATGTCGGCCGTCTCGATGGCCGCGATCTGATCCGAGCTCAGCGCCGCGATCTGCTTCGAGGTGAGGGCTGCCGCCTGCGCGGTGGAGAGCGCGACGATATCGGCGGTCTCGAGCCCTTCGATGCCGGCGGCCGAGAGGCCCGCGATGGCGTCGGTGGTGATCGCCGCGATCTGGCCGGTGGTAAGCGCCGTCACCTGATCCGAGCCAAGCGCGCCGATCTGCTTCGAATCGAGCACGGCCATCTGCGCGGTGGTGAGGGCGGGGATATCCCAGCTTTCGAGCGCCCCGACCGCCTGGACGGAGAGCGCGCCGACCTGATCGGTGGTGAGCGCCCCGACCTGGGTCGAGGAAAGCGCCTGCGCGTGCTCGGTGCCGAAGCCTGCGATGGCCGCGGTGGAAAGCGCTGCAAGATCGGCGGTCTCGATGGCGGCGATCTGGGCCGAACCCATCGCGGCGATCTGCCGCGAGGTGAGCACGGCGGCCTGGGCGGTGGAGAGCGCGACGATATCGGCGGTCTCGAGCCCTTCGATGCCGGTGGCCGAGAGCCCGGTGAGCGCGCCTGTGCTGATGGCCGCGATCTGGCCGGTGGTGAGCGCCGTCACCTGATCCGAGCCGAGGGCGGCGATCTGCTTCGAGCCGAGGACGGCAACCTGGGCCGTCGTCAGCGCGGCGACATCGGCGGTGGTGAGGGCGGCGATGGCCTGGGAGGCGAGCGCGCCGATCTGGTCGGTGGTGAAGGCCGCGACCTGGGCCGTGGTGAAGCCGGGCGCGTGGCTCGCGCCGAAGCCCGAGACGGCGGAGGTGGAGAGCGCGGCGAGATCGGCGGTCTCGATGGCCGCGACCTGGGTCGAGCTCAGTGCCGCGATCTGCTTCGAGGAGAGCGCCGCCGCCTGGGCGGTGGAGAGCGCGACGATATCGGCGGTCTCGAGCCCCGCGACACCGGAGGCCGAAAGGCCGGTGATCGCCTCGGTGGTGATGGCCGCGATCTGGGCCGTGGTGAGCGCCGTCACCTGATCGGAGCCGAGGGCGCCGATCTGCTTGGAGCCGAGCACGGCCACCTGACCCGTGGTGAGGGCCGCGACATCCGCGGTCTCGAGCGCCGCGATCGCCTGCGAGGAAAGCGCGCCGATCTGTCCGGTGGTGAGCGCCGCGACCTGCGCCGTGGTGAGGCTCGGAACCTGGCTCGCGCCCAGACCGGCGACGGCGGAGGTCGAGAGCGCGGCGAGATCGGCGGTCTCGATGGCCGCGATCTGGGCGGAGGTCAGCGCGCCGACCTGCTTTGACGACAGCACGCCCATCTGCGTGGTCGTCAGTGCGACGACCTGCGCGGTGGTCAGCGCGCGCATGTCCGCCGTCGTCAGCGCGGCTATCGCCTCGCTGCTCAACGCCTGGATCTGCGCGGTCGTCAAATACTGAATGATGGACATGCTGAAGCTCCAGCGGGAATGGTAAACGACGGGCGCCGAGGGGGGCGCCGCCTGGCATCAGGGGCGGGGATGGCGCCTGGTCCGGCGCCTCTGTGTGGCGGTTGGTGGCACGCGTTTTTTAAAAATCTCTCAAGAAACGCGGGGCGCATTCGCGGCAAATTCGCCGCTAATTTTCTGAAACTTCGGGGTTGGGGCCGGCCCGCGATCCCGCCGGTTCCGCCGCTGGTCCAATGGGGCAAGGCGCGGGAGCGGCGCGTCTCTTCACCCTTTGTTGACCATCAACTGCGAAGCAATGCGGACAATTTGAACGAAAGAGGCCCCGATGAACATAGCCGCGCCCTCCGCCCCCCTGTGCCTCGCGAGCGACGAGGACTGGCTCGCGACATGCCTCGGCGCACCGGGGGGACTCGCTGCGCTCTCGGCGGCGCAGGCCGCGCGGCTCGACGGGGTGCTGCACGGGCTTTCGCTCCACGGTCTCCTGTCCTTCGCGGGCAGGGCTGCGGATGCCGATGCCGTGCGGCTCTACAAGGGCTGGCTGGATCTCCATGCCGCCGACCCGAATGCCTTCGGGGCCTGGTTCAACCTCGGCGTGGTGCTGATGCGGAGCGGCAATCCGGGCTCCGCGGCGATCGCCTATTCCAACGTGCTCGCGCTCAAGCCCGAGCTGCACGAGGCCGGCGTCAATCTCGGGCTCGCGCTCGAGGCCTCGGGCCGGCGCGACGAGGCGCTGGCGGCCTGGCGGCGGGTGCTGCCGGGCGACGAGCAGCGCCGCCTTCTCCACATGCATCTCGGCCGCCTGCTCGAGGAGGAGGGCGATATCGAGACCGCCCAGAAGGAGCTCCGCGCCGCGCTGCTCATCGATCCCCGCCAGCCCGACGTGCAGCAGCATCTCGTCCACATGCGCCAGCGCGCGGCGAACTGGCCGGTGCTGGCGGCCGACATTCCCGGCCTCTCGGCGGAGGAGCTCGGCTTCAACTGCGGCCCGCTCGGCGCGCTGGCGCTCCATGACGATCCGGCGCTGCAGCGCGACATCTGCGCCACCTGGATCGCGCGGAAAGTCCCCGCCGCCCCGGAGCGGCTCGCGCCCCGCGCGGGCCACGACCACGCGCGCATCCGGGTCGGCTATCTCTCGACCGACTTCTGCCGCCACGCGATGAGCTATCTGATCGCCGAGGTGCTGGAGCGGCACGACCGCTCCGCCTTCGAGATCTTCGGCTATTGCGCCTCGCCCGAGGACGGCAGCGACGTCCGCCGGCGGGTGATCGCGGCCTTCGACCATTTCCGCATCATCGGCCCGCTGAGCGACGAGGCGGCGGCACGACAGATCCGGGCCGACGAGATCGACATCCTGATCGACCTCAACGGGCTGACCAAGGGCGCCCGCATCGGCGTGCTGCGCTGGAAGCCTGCGCCGGTGCAGGCGACCTATCTCGGCTATATCGGCCCGGTGGCGCTGCCCGAGCTCGACTGGCTGATCGCCGACGAGGTGGCGATCCCGCCCGAGCTCGCCGCCGACTACGCGCCGAAGCCCCTGCTGCTCGAGGGCTGCTATCAGGCCAATGACAGCCACGCGCCGGTGCTGCCGGCGGTGACGCGGGCCGAGGAGGGGCTGCCGGACGATGCCTTCGTCTTCTGCTGCTTCTCGCATCACTACAAGATCACCGAGGTGATGTTCGAGGCCTGGATGCAGATCCTCGCGCAATGCCCCGGCGCCGTGCTCTGGCTCGTCGAGGACAATCCGGCAAGCGACGGGCGGCTGGCGGCGCGCTGGACGGCCCGCGGGCTCGCCGCCGAGCGGCTGATCTTCGCGCCACGGGTCGATCCCGAGCGCTACCGGGCGCGCTTCGGGCTCGCCGATCTCTTCCTCGACACCATGCCCTACAATGCCGGCACCATCGCCTCCGATGCACTGCGCATGGGGCTGCCGCTCCTCACGCTCCAGGGCCGGGCCTTCGCGGCGCGGATGGCCTCGAGCCTCGTCACCGCGGTCGGGATGCCCGAGTGCGTTGCGACCTCGCGCGAGGGCTATGTCGCGCGCGCGGTGGCGATCGCCCGCGATCCCGCCGAGCTCGCGCGCCTCAAGGCGCATCTCGCGGGCAATGCCTGGGCGCGGACGCTGGGCGATTCGACAGGTTTCACCCGGCGCCTCGAGGCGGCATACCGGCGCATCCGGCTCTCGCCCCGCTGAGGCCCGCGCCGCCGGCCGGGCCTCAGGGCTCGCGCAGGCTTTCGCGCAGGCCCCTCAGGATCGGTTCGAGGAAGAATTCCAGCACCGTCCGCTCCCCGGTCTTCACCTCGGCGCTGAGCGTCATTCCCGGAATGAGCGGCATTTCATCCCGGTGGGCCGCAACCGCCTCCGGGTCGAGCAGGATCTGGCCGCGATGAAGCGCCGTGCTTGTCGGCACCGTCTCGCTGGCGGGATAGCTCTCCCGGCTGATCGAGCGCAGCGTGCCCGGCAGGCTCCCGTAGCGGCGCCAGGGGAAGCTGTCGATCTTGAGCACCGCCGGATCTCCGGCATGGAGGCGGCCGATATCGGCCGACTTGAGCCTGATCTCGGCGATGAGCGGCACGTTGGAGGGCACCAGCGTCACCACCGCGTCCCCTTCCCGCACCACCGATCCCGGCGCCCGTTTGGCGATCTCGAGCACCACGCCGTCGCGCGGCGCGCGCAGGAGCGTCAGGGCGTCGAGCCGGGCTGCCTTCGAAAGCTGCTCGGCGATACGCTCGAGCTCGGGCCCGATCGCCGCAAGCTCTTCGAGCGACTGCCGGTCCCAGTCGCGCAGGAAGGCATCCCACTCGGCCCGTTTCGAGACCTGCTGATGGCCGAGCTCCTCGATGCGGGCGCGATGGTCGTGGAGCCGCTGCTCGGTGTCGAGGCGGGCGGATTCCGCGAGCAGGAGGTCAAGGCGCGAGCCGACATTGTCCCGGAGAAGCTTCGCGCGCATGCCCTCGACCTCGCGCGCCAGTGCGAGCTGGGCCTCGAGCCCCGCGCTTGTCTCTTCCTCGGCGCGCCGCGCCGCCTCGAGCGCGCGCAGATCGGTATCGAAGGCCGCGCGGCGGGCGGCGAGGAAATCGGCGCGCCGGGCCATCAGGCGCTTCTGGAGCGCGGTCTCGGCATCGGCCCCGGCGGTGAAGCCGGTCTCGCCCGCAAGCTCGGCATCGAGGCGGGCCCGTCGCGCGAGAAGCGCGCGCTGTTGCGCCTCCAGGGTTTCGCGATCGGCTGCCGTGAAGGTCGAATCGAGCACGGCGAGCACCTCGCCCGCCGTCACGCTCTGCCCGGGCTTGACGTGAAGCTCGCGCAGCACCGCGCTCCCCATCGGCTGCAACACGACGGGGGGCTCGTCGGCCATGAGCCGGCCGCTCGCCGTCACGACGACATCGATGCGCAGCACCGCGGCCGCGATCACCAGCGAGAGCAGCAGCCCGCCGGCCAGAACGGGCCAGATCCTGAGGAGGAGCGGCACGGGCTCCGCGAGAAGCGCATCGAGATCGTTCTGGAATTCGAGCGCCTCGGCGGGAAGCGGTGCCGGGCTCTGGCGCGCCCTGAGCTGGCGGATCATGCGAGATGCTCCGTCTGCTGGCGCCAGAGGGTGCGATAGATCTCGCACCGTTCGAGCAGCACCTGATGCGGCGCGAGATCCACCACGCGCCCCTGATCGAGCACGAGGATCGCATCGGCGCGGACAAGCGAGGACATCCGGTGCGAGACGATGATCATCGTGCGGCCGCGCGACATGTCGGCGAGGTTGCGGTTGACCAGCGCCTCGCTCTCCGGGTCGAGCGCGCTCGTCGCCTCGTCGAAGACGAGCATCCTCGGCGCGGTGAGCAGCGCGCGGGCGATGGCGATGCGCTGGCGCTGGCCGCCCGAGAGATTGGCGCCGCCTTCCTCCACCGGCGTCTCGTAGGACATCGGCATCCTGCGGATGAACTCCTCCGCGCCCGCGAGCTTCGCCGCCGCCACGATCTCGGCAAACGGCGCTTCGGGGCGGGCGGCGGCGATGTTGGCGCGGATCGTGCCGCGGAACAGCAGGTTTTCCTGCAGCACCACGCCGACGCCCCGGCGCAGATGCCCGAGATCGATGTGGCGGATATCGACATCGTCGAGCTGGATGATGCCGCCCTGCGGCGTCTCGATGCCCTGGATCAGGCGGGTGAGCGTGGTCTTGCCCGAGCCCGAGCGGCCGACGATGCCGATCACCTGGCCGGGCGCGATCTCGAAGCTCACGCCGTCGAGCGCCGGCGAGATCGCGCCGGGGTAGGTGAAGGAGACGCTGTCGAAGCGCATCCGCCCGGTGATCTCCGGCCGCGCCGGGCGCGCCTGGCCCGCGGTCTCGGCGGGGTGGTCCATCACGCTCGCGAGCAGCCGCACCGAAAGCGCCGCCTCCTGATATTCGTTGATGAGGCCGACGATCTGCACCAGCGGCCCGGTCACGCGCTGCGAGAGCATGAGGAAGGCCACCAGCGCGCCGAGGCTGAGGCGGGTCTCGAAGACGAGCATCGCGCCGGTCGCCAGAACCGAGATCTGCATGAGCTTCTCGAGCCAGCCGGTCGTCGAGCCGACGAGCGCCGAGATCCTGCCGACATCCCACTGCCGGCGCACCGCCGAGGTGACGCTCGCATCCCAGCCGGTCTGGCGGTTGGGCTCGAGCACCAGCGCCTTGACCGCCCGCATGTTGTGCAGCGTCTCGATGAGATGGGACTGCCGCTCCGCCTCCGCGGCATAGAGCGCGCTCAGCCGGCGGCGGAAGACCGGCAGCAGCGCCCCGATGCAGGCCGCGATCGCCAGCGCAAAGCCCAGCACGATGACGGTCAGGAGCCCGGAATAGACCGCGAGCAGCAGCAGCAGGACGGGCAGGAGTGCTGCGTCGAGCATGGTCTGGAGCAGCCGCCCGGTCAGGAAATGTCTGAGCTTCTCCGTCTGCTGGATGTTGCGCGCCATGACCCCCGCCGCGGTGGTCTCGAAGACCGAGAGCGGCAGCGAGAGCATGTGGCCAAAGACCCGGGCGCCGAGGCGCGCGTCGATCTTGCCGCCGGCAACCAGCATGAGACGCTGCCGGACATAGGAGAAGGCGGCATCGAATGTCGCGAGCAGCACGAAGATCGCCGTGACCACGACGAGCGTGTTCCAGGCCTGATGCGCGATCACCCGGTCGATCAGCACCTGCATGAGCAGGGGAATGGCGAAGCCGATCAGGTTGGCGATCAGGGCCGCGCAGATCACGCCGCCGAGCAGCCGCCGCTGGCGGATGAGATCGGGCACGAACCAGCGCAGGCCGAAGGGCTGGCGCTCGTCGGTGATCCGGGGCGCCCGCCGCGCGAGCAGCAGGACGCCGCTCCACTCGGCCTCGAAGGCGGCGCGGGAAACGATCTGCACGCCCTCCGCCTCGCGGCGGGGATCGAGCACCGCCGCGGCCGTCTCGCCTCCCTCTCCCGGCACGCCCTGGATGAGGATGACCCAGTGGCCGCTCCGCATCACCGCGAGCACGGGATAGGCCGATCCGAGCGACATCGCCTTCGCCCAGCTGCACGGGCCGATCGTCCGGCTGCGCAGCCCCGCCCGGTTGAGCGCCTCGCGCACCGGGGGCACCATGTCGTCCTCGGCGAGCGCCGGGAGCTGCTCGGGCGCGAGGCTCACGCCGTGATGGGCCGCGAGCAGGAAGGCGCAGCGGAGCGCCGTCATCTGCGGCGAGAGCGCGGGAATGTCGGGAGCGCGGTGGGAGGCGGCAACGGTCATGGCCGCTTGGTGGCAGCCTTTGGTTAATGATGGGTAAGAGCGGCGGCGTCGCGGGCGGGAAAACTGCCCGGAGGCACTCTCTCCTGCACCCGGAGGCGCCGGCGAGCCCCTGCGCCGCGGCCCCGCACCAGGCTCTCGTCCTTCACGCCCCAGGCCGGGGGACCACCGGCCGGCCTGCCCCGGGGCAAGGCAAGCGGGCCCGCACCGCGCTCCGGCGCAGGCCCGCGAACGTGTTGGCGATCAGACCGGGAGGCCCGCCGCCATCTGGGCCGCCTTCGCCTCGCGGCGGCGGAGGTGGAGGATCGGCTCGGTATAGCCCGAGGGCTGTTCCATGCCCTTGAAGATCAGATCCCGCGCCGCCTGGAAGGCGATCGAGGCATCGTAATCGGGCGCCATGTCGCGATAGGCCGGATCGCCCGCATTCTGGCCATCGACCGCGACGGCCATCCGCCGCAGGCTCGCCTCGACCTCCTCGGCGGTGATGAGCCCGTGGAGCAGCCAGTTCGCGAGATACTGCGAGGAAATCCGCAGCGTCGCACGGTCCTCCATCAGGGCGATGTCGTTGATGTCGGGCACCTTCGAGCAGCCGATGCCCTGCTCGACCCAGCGCACCACATAGCCGAGGATCGACTGGCAGTTGTTGTCGAGCTCGCGCGCCACATCGGCATCCGAGAGGTTGCGCCCCGCGAGGAGCGGCGGGGTGAGCAGATCCCGACGCCGCGCCTTGGGCCGCGCGCGCAGCTCGGCCTGCCGCGCGGCGACATCGACCTGGTGGTAATGCGTCGCATGCAGCGTCGCGGCGGTGGGCGAGGGCACCCAGGCGGTGTTCGCGCCCGCCATCGGATGCCCGGCCTTGGTCGCGAGCATCTCGGCCATGGCGTCGGGCTTGGCCCACATGCCCTTGCCGATCTGCGCCTTGCCCGGCAGCCCGGCGGCAAGGCCCGTATCGACATTGCCGTCCTCATAGGCCTTGAGCCAGGCGGCGTCCTTCATCTCGCCCTTGGGAATGACCGGGCCCGCCAGCATCGAGGTATGGATCTCGTCCCCGGTTCGGTCGAGGAAGCCGGTGTTGATGAAGACGACCCGGTCCTTCACCGCGCGGATGCATTCGGCGAGATTGGCCGAGGTCCGGCGCTCCTCGTCCATGATGCCGAGCTTCACCGTGTTGCGCGGCAGGCCGAGCATGTCCTCGACGCGGGCATAGAGCTTGTCGGCGAAGGCGACCTCCGCGGGCCCGTGCATCTTGGGCTTCACCACATAGACCGAACCGGCGCGCGAATTGCGCGGGCCCTCGGTCTTCTTCAGGTCGTGGATCGCGCAGGCGACGGTGACGGCGGCATCGAGCATGCCCTCCGGCGTCTCGGCGCCCTCGTGGAGCACCGCGTCGGTCGTCATCAGATGGCCGACATTGCGCACCAGCAGAAGCGCGCGGCCCTGCAGCACCAGCGGCGTGCCGTCGGGCGCGCTCAGCACCTTGTCGGCGGCGAGGTTCCGCGTCATCGGCTTGCCGCCCTTCTCGAAGGTCTCGGCAAGATCGCCCCGCATCAGCCCGAGCCAGTTCGCATAGACCGCGACCTTGTCCTCGGCATCGACCGCCGCGACGCTGTCCTCGCAATCCTGGATCGCGGTGAGCGCGGATTCGAGCACGACATCGCGCAGCCCGGAGGGGCTCGCCGCGCCCACCGGATGATCCGGGTCGATCACCAGCTCGATGTGGAGCCCGTTGTGGCGCAGCATCCAGGAGGCGGTCGTGCCGCTCTCGGCAAAGCCGACGAACTGCGCCGGATCGGCCAGCGGCAGGGTTTTGCCGTTCGCCGTGGCGACGAAGGCCGCACCATCGCGCCCGTAGGCCGTCACGTCGGCATGGCTCGCCCCGGCAAGCGGAACGGCTTCGTCGAGGAAACCCGCCGCCCAGGCCACCGCCTCCGCTCCGCGGGCCGGATCGAAGCCGGGGCCGGCCGGGGTGCCCGGCAGCGCATCGGTGCCGTAGAGCGCATCATAGAGCGAGCCCCAGCGCGCATTCGCGGCATTGAGGGCAAAGCGCGCGTTCATCACCGGCACCACGAGCTGCGGTCCCGCGACCCGCGCGATCTCCGGGTCGACCTCGCCGGTCCCGATCTCGAAGGCCGGGCCGTCCGGCACGAGATAGCCGATCTCCGCGAGATACCCCTCATAGGCTTCCGCATCCCACGGCTCGCCCCGCCGCGCCGAAAGCCAGGCGTCGATCCGGCGCTGGAGGTCGCGCCGCGCGTCGAGCAGGTCGCGGTTCTCGGGCGCCAGCTCGGTGAGGAGCGCCGCATAGCCCTGCCAGAACTGCTCCGGAGAGACGCCGGTCTCCGGCAGCACCTCCTCCTCGATCAATCCGGCAAGCTCTGCCGCAACCTGAAGCCCCGATCGTGTGACATATTGGCTCATGCCGTTCTTCCGCTCCCTGATACCCTGTGCCGCGCCGGTGCGCGGCCATCCTCCCTCCTGCTAGCGGTTTTCGAAACGAGCGAAAAGCCCACGCCGCCCGGCGCGGTGCCCGGAACGCCCTCCCGGCCCGCCGATCGCCGCCGCCTGAGGAGGCTCTGGGCAGGGAAGCGGCGCGGGCCTGGGTGCAGGACCGGACGCATCAGCTCGGCCTCAGCCCAAAGCGTGACGCTGCTTGGGGAGGGTCTCGGGGTGGCGCGGCAGATGTCATCGCCGGTTACGGTCCTGCCCATGGCGTCCGGATCTGAACTGCCCTTTCCGCGAGCACTTACCGCTCACAAGCCGCACAAAATAGTGATGTTGGGTGTGCCTTTTGCGCATCCGCCAGGTGCTGCCGACCGGCGCCATTTTCTCCGCCGCCACGGAAGGCGAAGCTGTGAAAGAAGGCCGCCATTCATGATTTGTTTACAACTATTTCCAATTAAATCAATGCATTGATTTCATTTTCACGGTGAAAAGCCCTTGTTTCACCGCCGGGATACCTTCCCCGCGCCGCCGGGCCACGCCCCCGAACGGCCGCGCTCCGGCCCTGATCGCCTATTAGGAGAATGGCGGGTCCAGAATGCACCTTCGTCTACTTGACGCGCGCTGCCATGGGGCGGAGGAAGGGTAGGTCGCGGATGCTGCGGCATCTGCCAGTGCCTGGCAGGGAACGAAGACAGCAGGGGGCGGGGGGCTTTGCTCTCCCCGCGCGCAACAAATGGGACGCGAGATCGTAAGACGACCCTACGAGGCGGCCTATCCGTTCACCCTCGTCCTGAACGGACAGGCCCGTCGCGATCTGCCCTGGAACGCCGGGCAGGATGCCATCCTGAACGAGGCCGCCTTCGAGGAGGCCCGTGCCGCGGTGGCCTCCTGGCCGGGCTATGCCCCGACCCCGCTCCGCTCCCTCGAGGGCCTTGCCGCCGAAGCCGCCGTTGCGGAGCTCCATTACAAGGACGAGGCCGGCCGCTTCGGTCTCGGCAGCTTCAAGGCCCTCGGCGGCGCCTATGCGGTGGCCCGTCTTCTCTGCCGCGAGCTCTCGGCCCGTCTGGGCATCCCCGTCTCGATGCAGGACATCGCCTCCGGGCGCTTTGCCGATGCCGCCGCCGGGATCACCGTCAGCTGCGCGACCGACGGCAATCACGGCCGCGCCGTCGCCTGGGGCGCCTGGCGCTTCGGATGCCGCTGCGTGATCTTCATTCATGCCTCCGTCTCCGAGCACCGGCAGCGCGCGATGGAGGCCTTCGGCGCCGAAGTGCGGCGCACGGCCGAAACCTACGACGACTGCCAGCGGCTCTCCCGGGAGCTCGCGGCCTCCGAAGGCTGGTTCATCGTCTCCGACACCACCGGGCCCGGCTGCGGCGACGAGGTGCCGCGCGATGTCATGCAGGGCTACGAGATCTCCGCCTGGGAAGCCTGCAACGCGCTCGATGCCCCGCCGACCCATGTGTTCCTGCAAACCGGAGTCGGTGGCTTCGCCGCGGCGGTGGCCGGTCAGATCACCCGCCGCTGGGGATCGTCCCGGCCACTCGTCATCCTGGCCGATCCCGACCGCGCGGCCTGCTGGCTCGAAAGCTTCCGGATCGGCGCGCCGACGCCAGTCACCGGCAGCCTCGACACGTTGATGGCGGGCCTCGCCTGCGGTGAGGTCTCTTCGCTGGCATGGAGCATTCTCAGGGACCACGCGGACGCCGTGATGGCGATCGATGATTCCGCCGCCGTCGAGATGATGCGGCGCCTCGCGCGGCCGAGGGGCCGGGACCCGGAGATCATCGCCGGAGAATCGGCCGTCGCCGGCCTCGCCGCGCTGATGGCGGCCGCAAGCGATGCCGAGGTGCGCGCGGTCCTGAAGCTTGACGGAAATTCGCGCGTGCTTGTCTTCGGCACCGAAGGGGCGACGGACCCGGAGCTCTATCGCGAGCTGGTCGATACCGTTCCGGCCGGTCTCGACGCCTGATCCGATCCGAACGGAAAATTCGACAACCATTCTTGGGCTTTACGCGAAGTTGGCGTATCGATATATAGATTTAGTATATAGCGATTCCCGGATCCCCTCATGCCTGCCCTGCGCGCCGAAGTGTCTCTTGCCGGCCCCGATGCTGCTCCGCTTGGCCACGCACGTGTCCGGCTGCTGGAAGCCGTGGGGCGGGAGGGCAGCATTTCCGCCGCGGCGCGCGCCATGGGCGTGACCTACAAGGCGGCCTGGGATGGCGTCGAAGCGATCAACAATCTCGTGGGCCGCCCGGTCGTGGAGGCGCGGACGGGCGGCAAACGCGGGGGAGGGGCCCGGCTTACGGACGACGGCATCAGGCTTATCGAGGCTTTCCACCGGCTCGAGGCGGAGCTTGCCGCGAGCTTCACGCGGCTCGAGGCGGAACTGCTCGGGACCGGTATTTCCTCGGCCAGTGTCATGTGGGGGTTCTTCATGCGAACGAGCGCGCGCAATGCGCTGCGAGGTCAGGTTGCGGAGGTCGTGGACGGCGCGGTCAATGCGGAAGTCACCCTCGCGATCACCGATGAGATCAGGCTCTCCGCGATCATCACCCGCGACAGCCTGCGCGAGCTTGGCCTCTTTCCGGGGCGTCAGGCGACGGCGCTCATAAAGGCGCCCTTCGTCATTCTCGCCCCCGCCGGCGAGGCCCTGCGAACCTCGATGGGCAACCGACTCGAGGGGGTGATCACCCGGGTGGAGCCGGGCGCCGTGAACGCGGAGGTCTCGCTCGAGATCGCGGCAGGCAAGACGCTCGTCTCGATCGTCACCCTGCGCAGCGTGGAGCGGCTGGGCCTCGCCCCCGGTGTCCGGGCCTGCGCGCTGATTGACGCATCGAACATCATCCTTGCCGTAAACTGACCCAGCGGGAGCTCCCGACCCAATGACACGATTGATGCTTGCCCTCCTTGTGACCGCCACGGCCGGAACGGCTGATGCCGGTCAGACCAATGTTGCCGTCGCGGCGAACTTTACCGGCGCGGCAAAGGACATCGCCGAAGCCTTCAAGGCCGCCACCGGTGACGAGGCGGTGCTGAGTTTCGGCTCGACCGGCCAGCTCTATACCCAGATCGCACAGGGCGCGCCGTTCGACGTCTTTCTGGCCGCAGACAACGTGCGGCCGGATCTCGCCGTGACGGAAGGCTTCGCGGTCGAGGGCACGGAATTCACCTATGCCATCGGTCAGCTCGCGCTCTGGAGCAGGGACACCGCCCTGGTGAACGGTGCGGAGACGATGAAGCGGGGAGACTTCCACAAGCTTGCCATCGCCAACCCCGAGACTGCGCCCTACGGCGCCGCGGCCGTGCAGGTGATGCAGGCGCTCGATGTCTTCGAGGCGCTCTTCCCGAAAGTCGTTCAGGGCAACAACATTGCCCAGACCTACCAGTTCGTCGAAACGGGGAATGCGGAGCTCGGCTTCGTCGCCTATTCGCAGATCGCCGCCTCGGACGAAGGGTCGCGCTGGCTCGTCGATCCCGCGCTCTACGATCCGATCCGCCAGGATGCCGTGTTGCTGCAGGCCGGGGCGGGCAATGCCGCGGCGCAGGCGTTTCTCGATTTCCTGAAGGGGCCCGAGGCCGCAGCCGTGATCGAGCGCTACGGCTACGCCATCGAAAAAGGCGACTGAGGGCCGCGACGATGGACTGGGCGCCCATCCTGCTCACGCTGAAGCTTGCCTCGCTCACGACGGTCATCCTGCTTCTGCTGGGAACGCCGCTGGCCTGGTGGCTGGCCCGGACCCGGAGCCGATGGAAGGATGTGGTGGCAACGCTGGTGGCACTGCCGCTCGTGTTGCCGCCGACCGTTCTCGGCTTCTATCTCCTCATTGCGCTTGGCCCTCACGGGCCGGGTGGGGCGCTTGCCGGTCTCTGGGGCGCGCGCACCCTGGCCTTCAGCTTCGAGGGGCTGGTGATCGGCTCGGTGATCTACTCGATGCCGTTCGTGGTGCAGCCGGTCCGGAACGCTTTCGAGGCGCTGGGCGAACGGCCGCTGGAGGTGGCGGCGACCTTGCGTGCCTCTCCGCTGGATGCCTTTCTGACCGTGGCGCTGCCGCTGGCCCGGCCTGGGATCCTGTCGGGCACGGTGCTTGGGTTTGCCCATACGGTCGGGGAGTTCGGCGTGGTGCTCATGATCGGCGGGAACATTCCCGGCGAGACGAAGGTGCTGTCGATTGCGATCTACGATTATGTCGAGACGCTCGACTGGGCGAAGGCGCATCTCTACGCGGGGGGCATGCTGGCGTTTTCCTTCGCGGTCATCCTCACGATGATGACGCTCGAGCGCCGCACCCGGGAGCTGTCGAAGTGACCGGCACTGCAGGGCTTTCGGCGCACTTTCGGGGAAAGGTCGGAAGCTTCGACCTCGCTGCGTCATTCGAAGCGCCCGCACGCGGGATCACCGCGCTCTTTGGCCCGTCGGGGTGCGGCAAGACGACGGTGCTCCGCTGCATCGCGGGCCTTCAGACGATGCCGGAGGGACGGTTCTCGCTCGCAGGCGAGGTCTGGCAGGAGGGGGCGCGATGCCGTCCGCCGCATCAGCGGCCGGTCGGCTATGTGTTTCAGGAGGCGAGCCTCTTCCCGCATCTGACGGTGCGGCGGAACCTTGACTATGGCTACCGCCGGGCGCTGAAGCAGGGTGCGGCCGGGCTGGTGCGGTTCGACGAGGTCGTCGAGCTCCTGGGGATCGAGCCGCTGCTTCAGCGCTGGCCGGTCAGGCTATCGGGGGGCGAACGCCAGCGCGTGGCAATCGGGCGGGCGCTGCTGTCTCAGCCGAGGCTCCTGCTGATGGACGAGCCACTCGCAGCCCTCGACCGGTTCAGCAAGGACGAGATCCTGCCGTATCTTGAGCGGCTGCGGGATACGCTGCCGATGCCGGTGCTTTACGTGAGCCATGACATTTCCGAGGTGGAGCGGCTGGCCGATCATATCGTGCTCCTGCACGAGGGCCGGGTGATCGGCGCCGGGCCGCTCGAGGCGGTTCAGGCCGATCCGGCGATGCCGATCGCGCGGCTGCCCGATGCCGGGGTCGCCCTGCGCGCCAGGGTTCTCCGCCATGACGCGGCATACGGGCTTTCGACGCTTGCGGTCGATGGCGCGGAGCTGATCGTCCCGGGGGCGCTTGGCGGGGCCGGAGTGCTGCACCGGATCCGCATCTCGGCCTCCGATGTGAGCCTCGCGCTGGACCGGCCGGCCCAGAGCACGATCCTCAATGTCCTGCCCTCCCGCATTCTTTCGGCCGACTGCCGCGATCCGTTCCTCGTCATCGTCGTTCTGGGGCTCGGCCCGGAGGGCGATGGTGCGCGCATTCTGGCGCGCATCAGCCGTCGCTCCTGGGACGGGCTCGGGCTGGCGCCGGGGCAGGCTGTGTTTGCCCAGATCAAGGGAATGGCGCTGCTCTCGGGCAGGGGGGCGATTCCTGCGCAGGGTGAGGTGCCGCGCTCATGAGGTCGGTTCTGGCGGCGCGTCTTCGTCGCCGAAAAGCTGCCGCCGCTTGCGCTCGAGCTGCTGGCGCACAAGGTTGATGTGCACGCGCATGGTGTAGGCGTACTCCCGATAGCGCATGGGCAGGGAGAGTTTTGAGACCTCGCGCTCGACATCCCCGAGACGGCTCTCGAGATCCTCGAGCTCCGCGGCATCGGAGGCATTCCCGGCCGCGCGCTCGATATCGCGCAGTTCGGGATAGCGGCGGTAGACACGGGACCGCATCTGCCATTCGTAGAGGCCGGGCAGCACCCGCATGAGCGGGACGACTACGACGAGCAACGGCACCAGCAGGAGTGCGAAGCTGTTGACCTGGGCGACTATCCAGTAGGGCAGGAAGCGATAGAGCGGGCTTGGCGGCTTCTTGAGCAGGTCTGCGGCCTGGGGGTTCATCGGCATCGCGACATTCATCTCGGACGGAAACTCGTCTTCGTTGGTGATGAGGTCGCGGGAGGAATGCACCTTCCGCGCCGCGGCGATCAGGCGATCGACAAGGGCAGGGTGGAGATTGTCGCGGGCGACGAGACGGCCAACCATCGCGATCAGATCGATGTCGGCCGGAGGATGCTCCGCGGCATAGTCGAAGCCCGCGCGGGGGATCGTCGCCTGGCGCACGAAGGGAAGCTGGCGGGTGAGCGCAGTGCCATCCCGGATCGAGGCGGTCGTGACGGTGGTATCCTGGAAGAGTGGCTGGAGGTAGGGGGCGGTCACCGGAGCGACGAAAACCGATGCGTCGGCTTCGCCGGAGAGGAGCGCCGCGCCCGCCTGATCTCCGCCAAGCGGCAGGAAGGTGTTGCTCTCGAGGCCCTGCCCGGCAACGCCTGCAAGCGCGTCGATCACGAAGCGCGTCCCGCTGCCTTCGGCCCCGCCTGCAATGCGGAGGTTGCGCCAGTGTGCAGGGTCCGCAGGTGTCTCGAGGGCGCCGCGGTGCATGATCCAGAGCGGCTCGAGAAAGGTCGCGGCGAGTGCGGAGACCGGCCGGTCGGCCGGCACGGGCACGCCGCCCTGTAGAAACGCGACGTCTGCGTCGGCATCCGGCCCTGCCACCCGCGCCGCGTTCTCGACCGATCCTGCGGTTTCAAGGATCGTGACCTTGATGCCGTCCCGGGCGAGGATCTGGCGATAGCGATCGGCAAAGCCATAATAGGCGCTGCCTTGGCTGCCGGCGGCGATGACGACGGCGTCGGGCGGCAGAAGTGCCATCACTCGCTTGTAGACAAAGACCAGCACGGCAACGGTCAGGGCCACCAGAAACAGCAGCTTGACCCAGGTCAGATCGAGTCGTTCAAGCCTCATCGCGCAGCCTCTCTCTCGGGCCCTGGCCGTGCAGGGTCGCAGAAAGGATAGCGGTGATGCCTATGCGAGCAAACCCCCGCAGGAAATCAGGCGTTGTGAACGGCCTCTGCCAGGGAGGCGACAAAAGTCAGGATCTGGTCGACGGGTTCTCCGCGGCCGATGCGCTCGACGATGGCCGAGCCAATCACGGCGCCATCGGCAATGCCCGCAATGGATGCGGCGCCCTCCGGGGTCTTGATGCCAAAGCCGACACAGACAGGAAGATCGGTCGCGGCCTTGATCCGCGAGACCTCGGGGCCGACGGATGCGGCATTTGCCTCGGCGGAGCCGGTGATGCCGGTGATCGAGACGTAGTAGACGAAACCGGAGGTGTTGGTCAGCACCTTCGGCAGCCGGCGCGCGTCGGTCGTCGGGGTTGCAAGGCGGATGAAGTTGAGGCCGGCCGCCTGTGCCGGAAGGCAGAGCTCCTCGTCCTCCTCGGGCGGCAGATCCACGATGATGAGCCCGTCGACGCCGGCCTCGCGCGCTTCGGCCAGGAAGGTATCGACGCCGCGCGAATAGACCGGATTGTAGTAGCCCATGAGCACGATCGGGGTCCGTGCATCCGTTTCCCGGAAGGCACGGACCATGTCGAGCGTGTCCTTCATGGTTTGCCCGGCTTCGAGCGCGCGCTGCCCGGCAAGCTGGATCGCGGGCCCGTCGGCCATCGGATCGGTGAAGGGCATGCCCATTTCGATCACGTCGACACCGGCGGCCGGAAGGCCCTTGATGAGGTCCAGCGACGCGGCGCGGTCGGGGTCTCCTGCCATCACGAAGGCAACGAAGGCCTTGCGGTTCTGTTCCTTCAGGCGGGCGAATGTTTCCTCGATGCGGGTCATGGGGGTCCTCTTGCAGCGGTCGCCCCGACTAGCCCGATGGCGGGTCGAAAATCAATGTGGAAACGGCAGGAGGGACTGGGCTGTCTCAGGCGGCCGCGAGCCGTGCCGCCACGGCTTCGGCAATGGCGAGGGAAGAGGTGAGGCCGGGGCTTTCGATGCCGTAGAGATTGACGAGCCCGTCCATCCCGTGCGTTTCCGGCCCTTCGATCGTGAAATCGGTTGCCGCGCCGCCGGCGGGGGCGAGCTTGGGGCGAATGCCGGTGTAGCTCGGGCTCAGCGCACCTTCGGCAAGGTCGGGCCAGTAGCGCCGGATCGCGTCGTAGAACACATCGCCGCGCTGCGCATCGAGGCTGTAGTCGATGCCGTCGATCCATTGCGTGTCCGGCCCGAAGCGCCCGGCGCCACCCATGTCGAGCGTGAGATGGACGCCGAGGCCATCCCGCTCGGGCACGGGATAGATGAGGCGCGAGAAGGGGACATGGGCCGAGACGCTGAAGTAGTTGCCCTTGCAATAGAAGATCTCGCGCCGGTGTTCGGGCGCGAGCCCGTCGATCCCGTCAGCGACGTGGCCTGCGAAGAGGCCGGCCGCATTGACGAGGCGGTTGCTTCCGATCACGAGCTTGCCGTCGCGGCCTTCGGTCTCGATCTCGAACCCGCCCGCAGTTGCGCGTGCGGCGATGAAGCCGGTCTCGAAGGCGATCATGCCGCCATGATCCTCGATTTCCCCCTGCAGGCTCAGCATGCAGGCATGGCTGTCGACGATTCCGGTAGAGGGGGAGAGCAGGCCAGCCTCTCCGCGGAGCGCAGGTTCCATGCGGCGGAGGTCGGCCGCATCCAGCGGCTGGAGGTCCGTCACGCCATTGACCGCAGCCTTGGCGGCGATGCCTTCGAGCGCCGGGACCTGATCCGTTTCGGTCGCGACAATGATCTTTCCCAGGCGCTTGTGCGGGACACCGTGGCTTTCGCAATACTCGTAGAGAAGGTGTTTGCCCCGCACACACATCTCGGCCTTTGCCGAACCGGCGCTGTAGTAGATCCCGGCGTGGATAACCTCGGAATTGCGCGAGCTCGTGTGACTGCCGATCATGTGCTCGCGTTCGAGCACGATGACCTCGTTGCCTGCCTTCGCGAGGCTTCGGGCGACGGCAAGGCCGACGATGCCCGCACCCACAACCACGCAATCAACCCGATCCATGCCAGACCTCACACCTAACGCACGACTTTGGCTCTCTCTAGAGCATGGCGCGGCGTCTGGCAAAAACGCAATTGAAGGTTGATTTACGGGCCGAGGATCCTGGCCTCAGCCCATATTGCAGTTCGGGCTTTCCCGCGTGATCCGCACGTCATGGACATCCTATCACGCAGCTGGTTTGCCTTGTTTCCCCGGCTTCTGCACAATTGAGCAGCTACCGGGAACCCGACCGACATCCAGAAGCCTGATGTCCGATCACGTCCAAACGTCGGCGTTCTCGGACATGTCACGCCGGCAGCCAACGCCCGACATGCTGGACGTAGCGCCATAACCGGTGCCGCCCCGGATCAATCCGTCTTTCGGCATCAATCCGTCTGGCCTTGCCAAGTCCATGCGTTTCTCCTGAAGCCACCGGATAATCTCCTCTTCCCGCGGCACGAGCTGTTCGGCCAGATCGCCGGCGAAGGTCCGCAGGGCAGGCAGATTCAGACCGTTCACCCCGACCACGACCGGAATGTCTCGACTGAGCGCATCAACGATCAGGCCACAGAACCCGTGCCCTGACGCTTCCCGCGTGCCGAATTTGTTGACGATCATGACTTCGGCGCCGTCAAGACCTGCTGCGGCCGCGACGACCGCCATTTCAAGCGCTCCCGCATCCAGCCTGCACCCGCGCGATCCCGAGCCCAAATTCTGGTGGATGGGAAGGGTCGGCCCGTCCGGTAGGACGCGCAAGGCGGTCTCGCACGGATGCCGGTCAGCGTCGGCAGGCTCGGTCTGGACGACACCCGCGAGGCGGACCCCGTCACGGCGCAGGCGCTCGGCGAGGGCTGCCAGTGCCAGTGCCGCCGCGCCACGCCCTTCCATCATCAGATAGCCAAACTTCACGCTCACTTCACCTGGTATGGTGCCCCCAGGTCCGCAGAGAGGCGCTTCCACCCGGTTGCGGGCCTGCCCCTCTGGACCAGAACCTTTTCAGACGGCATTGCCGTCTGAAAAGGACTTTGGTCAAATCGATAACCTGGAGCGAAATCCATTCTTCAAGCTGTTTCAGTTTGAACCGTTTTCGCTCCAGCCGCACCGATCCGACGTTATGGCGAACGATCAGCTGGCCGGTTGGCTGAAGACCGTGACCGGCGGCAGCGGACCGTCGAACCGCTCGACATCTGCGACGCCAGTGTGACCGCAATTGCCTTGAGCCAGTTTCGATGTGGCGATACCGGTCGTGAGCGTGTTGACGTCACCATAGACGCAAAGGCTCCCGATCTGCCGCGGGTTTTCAGGATCGAACCAGCCGCCTTCGTTGATGCGAACGACCCCCGGCATGATTTCATCGGTGATCTTCAGACCGGCGAGCAGCTGGCCGCGATCGTTGAAGACGCGCACCACGTCACCGTCCTTGAGCCCGCGCTGCTCTGCATCCGCCGGGTTCATCCAGCACGGCTCGCGCCCCTTGATCTCGTAGGTCTCGCGGTTGACCGTGCCGCAGAGCTGGGAGTGCAGCCGCATCTGCGGGTGGTTTGCCGCAAGGTGCAGCGGATATTGGGTCGTGGGACCGGCAAGGCGTTCGATCGGCTCCATCCAGGTCGCATGGGGCGGGCAGTCGTCATAGCCGTACCGCTCGATCGCCGTCGAATAGAGCTCGAACTTGCCCGACGCCGTGCCCAGCGCGTTCAGCAACGGATCCTCTCGGAAGTCGGCGTGGCGAACGAATTCCTCCTGGGCCTCGGTCACCGGGAAGGCGAGCGGCTTGTTGCTGTCCCAGAAGACCTCGAAGACCGGCATCTCCATGCCCTTGGCACGGGACTCGATCTTTGCCGCCTCGTAGATGTTCCGGATCCAATCCATTTCGGTCAGGCCCTGGGTGAAGGCGTAGCCTTGGCCGAGCTGTTCGGAAATGGCCGCGAAGATGTCGAAATCGCTGCGGGCCTCGAAGACCGGATCGACCACCTTCTTCATCGGGACGATGTGGCTGAGAGCATAGTCTCCGACCTGCTCGATGTCGTTGCGTTCGTAGGAGGTCGTCGCCGGAAGCACGATGTCGGCGTGCCGCGCCGAGGCCGTCCATTGAACGTCATGCACAACGAAGGTGTCGAGATTGCGCCAGGCGCGCAGCATCTCGTTGCGGTCCTGATGGTGTGAGAAGGGATTGCCACCCACCCAGTAGGCCATCTTCACGAGCGGCAGCTCGATCTCGTGGCCATTGAACTGCATCGTCTTGCCGGGGTTGAGCAACGTCTCGACGAAGCGCGAAACGGGGATCGAGACCGAGCCGCTCTGCGCCAGCCACGCAGCGCCCTCGTTCGCCTGCCCCGAAGCATCATCGATCGCCTTCAGGATCGGCGTGGTATGGGTCGGAGACCCACCCGACGCGTAGTGGTAGCTCAGCCCGTAGCCACCACCCGGCAGACCGATCTGGCCCAGCATCGCGGCCAGCGTGATCAGCATCCAGTGGATCTGTTCGCCGTGGTGCTGACGCTGCGTCGAATAGCCGAGCGCAAGCATCGTGCGGTTCCCGGCGAAGCGTCTGGCCAGATCGCGAAGCGTCTCCGCCGGCAGGCCGCAGATCTCGGCCGCCCAGTCTGCGGTCTTCGGCGTGCCATCGCTCTGGCCGAGCAGATAAGGCAGGAACTTGTCGAAACCCGACGTGTAGCGATCGAGGAATGCCTGGTCGTGAAGTCCCTCTTCGTAGAGCGTGTGAGCAATGCCGAGCATCATCGCGACATCGGTCTGCGGGCGCGGTGCGATCCACTCGCCGTTCAGTTCCGCGCAGGTTTCGGTCCGCACGGGGTCGATGCAGATGACCGGCGTCCCTGCCGCCTTCATCAGCGCGACACCGGGCCAGGCGCCATGGTCCGCCACCTGCCAGGAGATCTGCGAATTGTTGAGCGGATTGCAGCCCCAGAAGACCATCAGCTCGCAATTTTCTGCGAGGTTGTTCCAGGTCGTGCATTGCTCGTAGACCTCGAGCGAGCCCGAGACATAGGGCAGGATCACCTGCGCCGCACCGGTCGAATAATCGCCCGTGCTGTTGGTGTAGCTGCCGGTGAGGTTGAGCATCCGGCGCAGCAGGGTCTGGCAGTTGTGGAGCTTGCCCGGGCTCTTCCAGCCATAGGAACCGGCAAAGAGCGCCTGCTGGCCATAGGTTTCGCGCACGCGCACGATCTCGTTGGCGACCAGTTCAATTGCCTGTTCCCAGCTCACCCGCACGAAATCGCCCGCGCCGCGGCCGTCCGGATCGGCTCCGGGACCCTGCTCGAGCCAAGCCCGCCGGACCATGGGATAACGGATCCGGGACTCTGAATAGAGTGAGTCCAACACGCCGGGGAGCTGCGGCGACGGATGCGGATCCCCCTCCCACGGTTTGAACTCGACCGCGCGGCCATCCTCGACCACACCGTAGAAGACACCCCAGTGGCAGCCCGAGAGCACGCCCTGCGTGCCGGTCTGAGCGACGGCTCCACGCGCGAAGAGGGGCAGGCTGGCCAGGCCGAGCGCGGCGGCGGATCCTTTGAGGAAGGTCCGCTTTGAAAGCGATGGGCCGTTCAGTTTCGGCTCGCAATTCTTGGTCATAACCTGTCCTTTCAGATCGAAGCCGCAGCGGAGGGCCGGTCGGATCCGGCCACGCCCGATCGGGCTTGTCTTGTTCTTTTGGCAAACGCGGTCAGCAGGAGCGCGACGGCCCCGTAGAATCCGCTGCGATCTGCCTCGGCGAGGGAAGCCGCGAACCGGTCGATCCAGTCCAATTCGTCGAGCAGGGCGGGGACGATATCGGAGCGGTCCCGCCGCAACGCCTCCGCCAGTGCCGCAAGTTGGATTGCGACATGGTCGGGAGGTTCGCAGCACCCTTCGGCCACATGTATGTCCAGCCCGCGAAGAAGCCGCTGCATCCGGCCAACGGCAGGGCCGAAGAGGCGGCCGGTACCATCCCAGACGCTGGCATAAGGCGGGAGGCCGCGCTGCCTGAAGATACCCTCGAACAAGGCCGTATGCCGCCGCTGGAGCGCGATGACCGCTTCGGCCACGGGACCGACCGACAGGTGCCGACAGAGCGCGGCCGTCGCATCCGGCTGGCAAAGAAGTGCCCCGATCTGCTGGAGCGCAGCCTGTCCCTCGATCGAGCGGGCGGCTTCAAGGCGCGCCGCGTCGGGCGGGTTCAGGAACTGAAGAGCGAGCCAGTCCGCAATCAGGGCAAGATCGGCAGAAGACACTTCGGAGGGCGCGGAATGTGGGACAGCGTTCATTCGACGCCTCCATCACTCTCGTTCAGATCCTTCGAGTGGTTCTGAAGGTAGGCGAGGATCAGACGATACTGATCATCGTTGAAGGAGGTGAACCGACGCATCGATTTCATCGTGCCGATCCATTGGTTCGCCGTGAAATGAGTCTTCTGTGGCAGGACGTGACACGCCGCACAGGCCTTCTGGAAGGTATCCTGGCTGTAGCTCCACACCGCACCGCGATCGTCGTTGAGATCCGTCGCGTCCGACCAGAGCGTGATCTCGACCGGGACCCAGGACTGGCCGGTATCGGCATCGGTCTCGGGTTCGCCGCGCTGGACAGCGTCGGCTGCCGCATCCGAGAGAACGGCCATCATGACCCGCTGACCCTTCGCCTGATAGATAACGGACGGAGCGTCGGTCATCTGCCAGCCTTCGATCCGCAAGCCGGCCTTGTCTCCATCTCTGGCGGTGACTGTGGCAAGGGCGCCGCCCAGCAGCTTCCCCTGCTCTTCAGAGCCGCTATCGACATCGGCCGCGTCGAGCCAGACATCCTTCGTTCCGACCACCGTTGCCTGGGCGCCCTGAGCGATTTCCGAAGCCGGCGAGATGGGCAAGTTCGGTGCCGCCGCAATCGCGGTTTCGAGCATGACCAGTTCGTCGGTGTGATTCGGCTCCGGCATGCCCGGCGCGGGTTCGTGAACAGCGGGCACGTGCTTGAGATAGAGTGCCATGGCCTGCACGTCGTCAAACGGCAGTTTCGACGTATTCAGGATGACTTCGGCCATATCTCCGTCGGCCGACCGTCCGACCGGGTTGACGCCCGTGTGGAGATAGTTCGCGATCGACGCCTCGGACCAGAAACCGATCCCGGTCTCGTCGGGCGTGATGTTGGGGAACCAGCCGGTCCCATCGGTATTCGGTCCGCCGCCATAGCGCTTCGAGGCGATCACGTTGCCCATGAGCCCGCGCGGCGAATGGCATTCGGCGCAATGGCCCGGACCTTCCACCAGATACGCCCCCTTGTGGTAGGCTTCGGGGTCTGCACCTTCGGGGACCGGGCCCGGCTCGAAGCGTTGCCCATCAAGAAACGCAAGGCGCCAGACGCCAACGCCACGGCGGATGTTGTAGGGGAACTTCAGGTCGTGCTCGGGCACGGCGTCGGTTTCAGCCGGCAAGGTCATCATGTAGGCATAGAGGTCGCGGACATCTTCGCCGGTCAGACGCTGGTAGGACGTGTAGGGAAATGCGGGGTAGAGGTTCTGCCCGTCCGGCCACACGCCATCCGGCCCGACCCCTTCGCGCAGCGCACGGTCAAACTGGGCGAGCGTCCAGTCGCCGATGCCGTGTTCCTTGTCAGGTGAGATATTCGGCATGTGGAACACGCCGAACTGCGTGTCGAGACTCCGACCGCCACCCAGGATGGTATCGTCTTCCTGTCCGGGCGTGGCATGGCAGGTGGCACAATCCGATGCGACGAATACGAAACGCCCGTTTGCGAGGTCCGCGCCCTCGAGCGAGGGGAGATCGCGGTCGGGATGCGTGGCCGACCAGGTCCAGGGAGAGGTCAGGACGACGAAGCCGAGCCCGCCCAGAACCAAAAGGCTCCCCCCGAGTCCAAGAAGTGTCCTGCGATTGAAGCTCATGGTCATTGCCTCCGGTCCGGCCGACAGAGATAGGACGGCCACGCAGGGCATAGCACTTGCGTCCATGGCAAAGGCTGACAGCTTGTAAATGGATGTAAACGTCATGTAAAAACGGTTCGATCTGGGCAGGCGCTGCGCCGGGAGCTTGACGGCCGGACAGATGCGCCTGCGTCCCAACTGCCAGCGATATGAAAATGCCCCTGTCCGCTGATCACCTCTCCGAGATCCTGCGCCGCGAAAGCGCTGCTCTGGTGAAGGAAACAGTGCGGCTCGCGCTGGAAATGGGCTTCACCGACCAGACAAGCTCCATGCGGGCGGCCTGGACGGAAGCCACGGAGCGTCTGAACGATTGCATCGTCTCCTACCTGTGCGATCCCCTGCGCCAGGGCCGTCTCGACGGACGGCACGACTATCGCAGCGACAAGCGGTTCGAATCTCTTCGTGAGATCGCCTGGCGGCATCACGACGCCGGCGTGCCGCTTGAGCTCCACCACGGATTGTTCAGACTCTATCGCCGCGTCTACATTGAACATCTTGCGGCGCTGTTCCACACCGAGGTCGGCCTGTCCGGCTCGGGGATCGAGGATGCGCCTGCTCTCGTCGACCGGCTCGAGGATTTCTTTGACGAGGCGGACCAAGCGATGCTTTCACCCTGGGCGGTGTCCCGACCAGGCGATGCGGCACTTGCCGACAGTGTTCGCCGCCTTACCCGGGAACGCGATCAGTATTTCGGGGTCATCGAAAGCCTGCGAGGTCCGGTGTTCATTGCCGGTGAGGACGGCAAGCTCGTGAACGCAAACCAGGCGGCGCTCCAGACGTTTCTCGGCCTGTCCGAGGTCGGTGCCCTCACCTATCGCCTGGCTCTCCAGCCTCATCGCCGCGAGCTCCAGGCTGTGGTCGACGGGATTCTCGGCTCCCCTGGCGATCAGTGGCGCGCGATCTGGCTCCAGACCCATGGCGACACCCGTTGTTTCGATATACGTGTCCGCGACGTCGAAGACACGGTCAACAAGCTTGACCGCTGGCAGATCATCTTGCTGCACGACGTGACAGAGCATCTTCGCGCGGTCCAGCGCGCCCGCGAGGCCGAAAACGCCATGTCGGTCTTTCTCGCGGCGATGAGCCACGAGATCCGTGGTCCGCTTCACAGCGTGCTCGGCGCGGCCGCGCTTCTGGAGGGCGCCGAACCGAATGAAACCGAGCGGCTCGTCGAGCTCATCGGCGTCGCGGCCCGCGGCCTTAATGCGACCCTGGAGAACGTACTCAGCTTTTCCCGGTTCGAGCATCAATCCCCCCAGCCCAGGCCGGAACCGGTGGCCATCGGAGACGCGCTCGGAAATTTCACCAGAACCCAGGAGATCCTCGCCCGCCAGCAAGGCGTCCCGCTGCACCTCGAATTGGCGCCGGGAGCGGCACGGGAGGTCCAGCTCGATTGGTCGATGACCCAGCAGATCCTGGGAAACCTGGTCCGGAATGCGCTCAGACATGATGACGGCCGGGGTGTCACGGTCAGCCTGCACATCGATGCCGACGAACTTGTCTTCCGCATCGACGATCATGGCCCCGGCATGCCGAAGGACATCCGTGACATGCTGGCGAACGGGGTTGCCGAGCTTCGGCCGCGTGTCACCGGGCGCGAGGGTTCGGGGCTCGGACTGGCGATTTCCCAGCGGATGACCCTCGCGCTCGGCGGACAGATCTCGGTACGGGATCCGGAAGTCGGCACCTCGGTCGAGGTTCGCCTGCCGCTCGTCCCGGCCAGATCCGCTCCCCGCCCGCCCACGACGCGCAACTCCGGCGGCCAACTCGCGTCCAGCTGCCTCGTGGTGGATGACGACCCGATCAGCGGACTCGTGACCGCCGCCATGCTCGAGCGCCTGGGCCTCTCGGTCGACCACGCGGGGGATCTCGGCCAGGCCAACGCTCTTTGCGCAGCCCAACCCGATGACTATGACTTCTTCATCGTGGATTATCGTCTGGCCGACGGGACGGGGATAGATTTTGCGCGGATGATCCGGTTTGATCCGGTCCTGCGAGGAAAACCGGTGATCTTGTTGAGCGCAAATGTCGACCGGGTCCGCGAACGCCCCGAGGACGCGACGATGTTCGCGGCGATCCTCGAAAAGCCGCTCGACGCGGCAGCACTCGCAGAAACCGTCCGGATCCGGACACGGCTACCCACTGGTGCGGCTCTGCTCGAAGGGCTGTCGCCCTCCGTGCGGCGGCGCATGGCCGAAGCCTTCGCAGAGAGCTGGTCGGAGTTCAGGGCAATGCTCACCGGGAAGACAGCCGCCGAAAGAGACGCGACGATTGAAAGCCGGGCGCACAAGCTCGCGAACGGCGCCAGGACTTTCGGCCTGACCGAACTGGCGGACGCGCTTCGCTCCCTCGAATATGCCCACCGAACCGACAGCGTGGACGCTGAAGAACGCGAAGCTGCGCGGGCGCAGGTTCTGAGCTGCGCGCTGAAGCCCGACTGGCCAGACAGCGTCCTGAGAGGCGCGGAATGACCGCCCCGGCCAAGATCTTTCTTGTCGATGATGACGTCCTGGCGCAGATCATGGTCGGGGACATAGTAGATCAGCTCGGCCACCACTTCAGCTTCGCTTCCGACGGCGCGTCCGCCCGAAAGGTTCTCGAGGAGAAGGCCTTTGACCTTGTTATTCTCGATCGCCGACTTCCCGACACGGACGGACTGCTCCTCGCACCGATGATACAGGCGGAGAAGAAGGCTTCCTTCATTGTCCTGTCGAGCCTGGATTCTCCGAACGATCAGGTGCTTGGGCTCGGCATGGGCGCTATCGACTACGTCTGCAAGCCTGTCGAGCCCGTGGTATTGAGCGCGCGCATCAAGGCCTGCCTTGCAGCCCACCGCAAGCCCGAAGAAACACTCTTGAGCGTCGGCGCGTCTCTGCAGCTCGACACGAGCTTGCGGCGGCTCAGTGTTGCTGGCAGGACGGAAACGCTGTCGCCGGCCGAAACACGGCTGCTCGTCTGTCTGATCCGCGGAGTTGGCCAGCCTTGCGACCGGATGCGGATCAGCATGGCGATCTGCGGGCGGGAGTGGGTCTATGGAGATCGCACCATCGATGTGCTGATCTCACGTCTTCGCCGCCGGCTGAGGGGCAGCAGCGCGCGGATCATAACAGTGCACGGTCTTGGCTACAGTCTCATCGATGAGGAGTGAACCCGCTGCCAACGAATTGATATTCAGCTGTCTCTCGCAGTCAGCTTGCCGTCGAGGGGTGGAGCCCCGCACCACGGCCCGCGATGTGCGGGCGTCCTGCGACCTTTCGGGCTGGTCTCGGTTGGGCCGCAAAGGCACTCGGCGTCAAGTTTGCGAGCGCCGAATGCGATCGGCTTTCGTTGTTGCGAAGATCGGTCGCCATCGTCGGTGTCAGCGTCATGCCCGCGGAGACGGGCAGCACGGACCGCGCCCTGCTGCGTGCCAGCCATTTCGATCCTTGGGCCGAGTGCGAAAGCGACGGGCAACGCTCGACGTCTTCAGCGGCCTTCTTCTGGTAGCCCATTGGGACGCCACCTTCGACGCCCTCTTGGTCAGCTTCGACAAGGCCGGAAAAGTGGTCGCCTCACCAAAATCGTCCGACGCCGCAGCCGTGTTTCTTGGACTGGATTCTGCGCGGGCACTGACCATTCCATTCCATTGGCCTGGCATCGGGCGCGCGTGTTGGGCCAGAAACATGCGAAGGCAGACCGGCTGGAATCGCCTTTGATCAAACATCGGTATGCGATTGGGGGTAGCTCCGACACAAACTATGCCGGAAGATCCGTCACAAGGTTCATGCAAACTGAGGCACGTTGGTCGGAAGCTGTTTCAGTTTGCTCTGGTTTGTTCTGCTCCCGCCAACGTTCCGTTGACGTTCTCCTGGCAGACTACCAATCGGAGGTTCGCTAGTACTTTTAAGTCACTGCGAAACTGCGAATTTTTTACCCTCAACCCATATGGTAGTTCGGGCTTTCCCGCGTGATCTGCACGTCATGGACGTGGCTCTCGCGCAGGCCGGCTCCCGAGATCCGCACGAATTCGCAGCCCGTCTGCATTTCGGCAACCGTGCGGTTTCCGGTGTAGCCCATGGCCGCACGCAGACCGCCCACCATCTGGTGCAGCACCGCCCCGACGGCACCCTTGTAGGGAACCTGACCTTCGATCCCCTCGGGCACAAGCTTGTCGGCGCTGGCTTCCTTCTGGAAGTAGCGGTCGGCCGATCCGCGTGCCATGGCGCCCACGCTTCCCATGCCGCGGTAGGATTTGAAGCTTCGGCCCTGATAGAGGATCACTTCCCCCGGCGCCTCATCGGTTCCGGCGAGGATGGAGCCGACCATTGCGACATGCGCACCGGCGCCGATGGCCTTGGCAAAATCGCCCGAATACTTGATGCCGCCATCCGCGACGACGATCTGGCCGGTCTTGCGGGCCTCGTTGGCGCAATCGGTGATGGCCGTCATCTGCGGCACGCCGACGCCCGCGACGATGCGTGTGGTGCAGATCGAGCCCGGGCCGATGCCGACCTTGACCGCATCCGCACCGGCGTCGATGAGCGTGCGTGTCGCTCCCGCGGTTGCGACATTGCCTGCGATGATCTGGACGGAATTGCGATAGCGCTTGAGCCGCGTCACGGCGTCTGCAACACCGCTCGAATGACCGTGGGCTGTGTCGATCACAACGACATCGACGCCGGCATCAACGAGGGCCTGCGACCGCTCGAAGCCTGCATCGCCCACCGTCGTGGCGGCAGCAACCCGGAGGCGCCCCTGTTCGTCGCGCGCAGCGCGCGGGTTGAGGACCGCCTGTTCGAGGTCCTTCAGCGTGAGAAGGCCAGTGAGATGCCCCTTGTCGTCGACGACAAGGAGCTTCTCGATTCGTCGTGCCTGCATGAGGCTGCGGGCTTCTGCCAGATCGACCGGCTCCTTCAGAATCGCCAGATTGTCGGAGGTCATCATCACGCTGACCGGAGTCGAATCATCGTGAGCAAATCGCATGTCGCGGTTCGTCACGATGCCGAGCACCACGCCTCGCTCATCGACGACCGGGAAGCCGGTGATGCGAAGCTGCTCCTGAAGCGCCTTTGCGTCTTTCAGCGTCTGGTTCGGGCTGAGCGTGACGGGATGATCGACCACACCGGACACGAAGCGCTTGACCGCGCGAACCTTTGCCGCCTGTTCCTCGATGCTCAGGTTGCGGTGAATGACGCCCATTCCGCCAGCCTGCGCCATCGCTATGGCCATCTTCGACTCGGTCACCGTGTCCATTGCCGCGCTGACGAGGGGAATATTTAGCGAGATGGTCGGGGTGATGAACGTGCGCGTGTCGGCGGTTGCGGGCAACACCTCGGACGGGCCCGGAACCAGCAGAACATCATCGAATGTGAGTGCCTCGCGCAAAATCATCTGCAGATCTCCACCACGGCCAGCATCGTGGAGTTCCTATTTCACGCCGAGGCAGAAAAGAAAAGCCCCGCCGGTCGCGGCGCTGAAGCGCGAGGAATTGGCCCCGGAAAGAACCGGAGGGATGAATTTGCGGCGCAGCGATCTATCATGCATGCTGTTGCTTTTCCGATGCCGCGCTGCGGCGTCATCGTCAAAGAGGGCGTGCCATTGCTCGATCTCGATACGCTGACTCCCCAGATCCGGGGCGTTCTCGCCGAACTTGCCAACGCGAGCCTCCCCTATCTCTATCTTGCTCTTACGGTGTTGATCGCGCTGCTTCTGCACCGCATCACCTACCGCCTTCTGCGGCGGTTGAAGCTGCCTTCGAAATCCTTTTCAAGGCAGGCACTTGCCGCCGTCCGGCGGCCGACACGACTGGCCTATGTGGATATCGGTCTCATCATTGCATTGTCGGTGATCGATCTGCCCTACGCGATGCAGAGCGATCTGCGGCATGTGACTGTCATTCTCTTCATCCTCATTGCGGGCTGGACCGTGAAGGGCGTCGCGGACCTGGCGTCCGAGTATACCTTGCGTCACTATGATCTGGCGCAAGAGGACAATCTCCGCGCGCGACAGACGATTACCCAGGTGCGCATCCTGCACCGCGTGATTCAGATCACGATCATTCTTCTGACGGTCGGAGCGGCGTTGCTGACCTTCGACAGCGTGAAGCGGTATGGCGTGAGCCTGCTGGCCTCGGCAGGGGCTGCAGGCATCGTGCTGGGCTTTGCGGCGCGGCCGGTGCTCACGAATCTCATCTCCGGCATCCAGATTGCCCTGACACAACCGATCCGCATCGACGACGTCGTGATCGTGGAGGGGGAATGGGGCTGGATCGAGGATATCGGTGCCGCCTTCGTCACCGTGCGGCTCTGGGACTGGCGGCGGCTGATCGTGCCGCTCTCCTACTTCGTTGAACAGCCATTCCAGAACTGGACCCGCGAATCGGCGTCGATCATCGGAACGGTCTTCTGGCAGGTCGATTACATGGTGCCGATCGAGCGGATGCGGGAGAAGCTGCAGGAATTCGTCGAGGCTTCCCCGCGCTGGGACCGGAGGGTCTGCAACCTTCAGGTCGTCGATGCGACAGAGCAGGGGCTCAAGATGCGGGGGCTGATGAGTTCGCGCAATTCGCCGATCAATTGGGACCTGCGCTGCGAGATCCGGGAAAAGATGATCGTGTGGCTCCAGCAGGACTACCCGACGGCCTTGCCCCGCCTTCGGGCCGAGATGGTGTCTTCCGGTCTGGCGGAGGAAGGCCTGGACACATCTCGCCCCGCGCATGGCGGGGCGTCGGATCTGTCCCCGGCACCATCGAGTTGACGGGCTTTCCAGGATTATCCGCGCAGCCGGACCCGCAGTGTGCGATCCCTGCGCCGGAGCGTCAGATCCCAGGTCGCGGGCCCGCCGCGCACGAGACGCGCGAGATCACGCCCCGTCGCCAGCTCGCGGCCGTTGAGTGCAACGAGGATGTCTCCCCGCCGAAGCCCGGAATTGGCGGCGATGCCTTCGACATCCGTAACGACGACGCCGCGGGCGCTGAGGGGAAGGTCGAGCGTTTCCTGTAGCCGCGGATTGAGCGTGGCGACGGTCAGGCCATCGAAAAGGTTGCGGCTCTGGATCGTCTCGGGCGCCGAGGGGGGCTCGTCAGGCGCTTCGACGATCGAAACAACGGTGGTCTGCTCCTGCCCGTTCCGCAGGAAGGACACATCCGCCAGATCGCCCAAACGGCGCGTGGTAAGGCGGAAATCGAGCTCCGAGGGTGCATTGACAGGCGATCCATCGAGCGCCGTGATCACATCGCCCTGCCGCAGGCCGGCGGCGGCAAACGGGCTGGACGGATGGATGTTGGCAACCACGACCCCCCGGGGCACAGTCTGGTCGAGCGCCTGGGCCAGGGATGCTTCGACCTGCTGCACCGTGATGCCGGACCAGGGGCGTCGGAAACTCGAATTTCCGCTCCGCGCCTGTTCGACATATTGCCGGACCAGATTGGCGGGGATGGCGAAACCGATGCCGTTCGACCCGCCTGACCGGGAGAGGATCGAGGTGTTGATGCCAAGGAGCCTCCCGGACATGTCGACCAGTGCGCCGCCGGAATTGCCCGGGTTTATTGGAGCGTCGGTCTGAATGTAGTAGCCCGATCGGTCGGAGACGCCACCGCCGCTGCGGGCCAGCCCGGAGACGATGCCGCTTGTCACCGTCTGGCCGACGCCAAACGGGTTGCCGATCGCAAGCGCAAGGTCGCCCACCTCCGCCGCATCGGAATCGGCGAGCTCGACTGCCGGCAGGTTGCTTGCGCCTTTAAGCCGGATGATGGCGAGGTCTGCGTGCTGGTCCGCCAGAAGGATCTCGCCATCGAACTCGCGCCGATCGGAGAGAACGACGCGAATATCGTTGGCGTCTCCAACCACATGATAGTTCGAGACCACGATGCCTGCGGGATCGACGATGACGCCCGACCCGAGCGAGTTCTGGACCCGCGGCACCGTTTTCTCGAGCCCGCCGAAAAGCTGGGAGAAGAAGGGATCCTGGGCAAACGGGCTTACGCGCTGGGCGACGACGCGGGAGGCATAGATATTGACCACGCCCGGCGCCGTCGCCTTCACGATCGGCGCGAAGGAAAGCGAGATCTGTGCCGCGGATGCCGGAGCGACCTTCTCGGCCTGCAGTGGCAGGGCGGTGAGGCAGAGGATCAACGCACCGGCGGTGAGGGAGCGAGGCATGTATGAAGCGTCCGGAACCTTGGTGTCAGTCGGGGCGGCCGCGGAAGCCGGTCGCGATGACGAACTTTTCCGAGGAATCCGAGCGGCTCGCCGGTGGCTTGACATGGACGACCTTGGCAAAGGCGCGATTGAGCCGGGCCACGAGGTCGGCTTCGGCACCTCCGGCAAGAACCTTGGCGACAAACGTCCCGCCCGGATCGAGCACATCCATCGCAAACTCGGCCGCGGCCTCGCAGAGGCCCATGATCCGGAGATGGTCTGTCTGGGGGTGTCCGGACGCCTTCGGCGCCATGTCGGAAATCACGGCGTCCGCAGGGCCCCCGAGCCAAGTGCGCACCGCATCGTCCGCACCCTCGTCGAGAAAGTCGAGCTGATGAATCTCGGCGCCGGCGATCGGTTCGACCTCCTGAAGGTCGACGCCGATCACGCGGCCCTGGGCCTTGCCCCGCTTTTCACCGAGCGCGTTGACTCTCTCGACCGCCACCTGACACCAGCCTCCCGGCGCGCAGCCAAGGTCCACGATGCGGCTGCCGGGCTTGAGGAACCGGAACTTGTCGTCGATCTCGATGATCTTGTAGGCCGCACGTCCCCGGAATCCATCCGCTTTCGCGCGCTGGACGTAGGGATCGTTCAGCTGGCGCTCGAGCCAGCGAGTCGAGGAGAGCTTGCGGCCCTTCGCCGTTTTCACCCGGACCCGAAGATCCCGGCGGCCACGGCCCGAGCCCGCACCACGTGTGGTTGTCACGTCTGGTCCATTCCTTTCTCGAAGGCGCCATTGGCACTCATCATTGCGAAGAGCATGCCCTCGCGGAGGCCGCGATCAGCGACTCGCATCGAATTAGTCGGCCAGACCCTCAGTAGCGTCTGCAGGATGGCCGCGCCCGACATGATGAGCTCCGACCTGTCGCGTCCGAGGCCGATATCCTTGCGCCGGCCTTCCGGGCCGAGGCGCAGAAAGCGGGAGATGACTTCCTCGATTGCCCGTGTCGTCAGCGTCATGCCATCGACCTTGCGACGGTCATAGCGCTTCAAGCCGAGATGTGCAGCCCCAACCGTCGTCACGGTGCCCGAGGTGCCGATCATCTGGAATCCGCAATGGTCCTCCTCGGAGAGGCAGCGCAGGTAGGGTTTGAAGCTCGTGATCTGTTCCTCGAAATACCAGGACATCAGCGCGAAGCGGGCGCTGTCGTCGCAGACATCGGCGAAACGTTCGTGGAGCGTGGCAACGCCGAGAGGGACCGAGATGAAATCGACAATCCGGGCATCGCCCTGCCGCCCGCGGCGTCCGTTCATCCGGAGATTGACGATTGCATCCGCCCTGAGTTCGGGTGCGACGTCGGAAAGGTCGATCCAGACAAGTTCCGTCGAACCGCCGCCGATATCGAAGACAAGCACCTGATCGGCCTGCGCTTCGACGAGCGGGGCGCAGGAGATCACCGCGAGGCGCGCTTCCTCCTCGGGGCGGATGATTTCGAGCGCGAGGCCGGTCTCCCGTGCTGCCAGGGAAAGGAAATGCGTGCCGTTCCGGGCTCTTCGGCAAGCCTCCGTCGCCACCAGCCGGACATTGCCGACATGATGGCGTCGAATCTTGTCCGCGCAGATACCGAGCGCGGTCAGCGTGCGGCTGATGCCGCCACGCGAAAGATGCCCAGTTCGCTCGAGGCCGGAGCCAAGGCGGACGGACTTTGCAAATGCATCCACGACACGGAAATGTCCGCCATCGGGGGTTGCTATCAACATGCGGCAGCTGTTGGTGCCTAGATCAAGTGCCGCATAAAGGTCAGGTTCCTGTTGCGCAGGTCTTTTGATGCGTCGGCAGTGCGTCGGCGCGGTGGATTCCTGCGCAGACTCGTCGAGATTCTGCGCCATTACTCAGCCAAATCGGGTGCTGCGGAGGGTCCGCAGATTTGTCATGAAGTTACATGACGGCGCGACGCAAAGCAAGAATTCGCCCGAAGGCCCGAGCAATACTCGGAGGCGATGGAAATGTGACCCCCACGGCCGGTGTTGCCAGCCGTGGGGGCATTAAAAAGTGGAGCCGTTTCGGTCCGAGATCAGCCGATCTTGCCGGTGATGTAGTCTTCGGTCTGCTTCTCGCGCGGATTGGAGAAGATGTCCTCGGTCCGGCCTTCCTCGATCAGTTTTCCGAGATGGAAGAACGCGGTGCGCTGGCTGACACGCGCGGCCTGCTGCATCGAGTGCGTCACGATGATGATCGTGTAGTTCGAACGCAGCTCGTCGATCAGTTCCTCGACGATGGCGGTGGCGATCGGGTCCAGCGCCGAGCAGGGCTCGTCCATCAGGACGACCTCGGGTTTCGTCGCAATCGCGCGTGCGATGCACAGGCGCTGCTGCTGACCGCCCGAGAGGCCGGTGCCGGGTTCGTGCAGGCGATCCTTCACCTCGTTCCAGAGGCCTGCACGCTTGAGCGAGCTCGTGACAAGCTCCTCAAGTTCGCTCTTTGAGCGGGTAAGCCCGTGGATCTTCGGGCCGTATGCGACATTTTCGAAGATCGATTTCGGGAAGGGGTTCGGCTTCTGGAACACCATGCCGACACGCGCGCGCAGCTCGACCACGTCGATGCGCGGGTCATAGATGTCGGCGTTGTCGATCTCGATGCTGCCGCTCACGCGGCAGATCGGAATCGTATCGTTCATGCGGTTGATGCAGCGCAGGAAGGTCGACTTGCCGCAACCCGAGGGACCGATGAAGGAAGTTACCTGGTGCTGCGGGATGTCGATCGATACGCCGAAGAGCGCCTGCTTCTCGCCGTAGAAGACCTCCACGCCACGTGCCTGGATCTTCGGCTTTCCGGGTGCGGCCGCGGCGGCAGCAGGCGTCGCCGGGTAGACCAGGGTTCCGGAAGCGGTTTGTGCCTTTTCATCCACGAGGGTCATGTCCTTTTCCTCTTGCAGGCTTACCACGTACGCTCAAGGCGCTGACGCAGGAAGATGGCGATCGCGTTCATGACGACCAGGAAGGCGAGCAGCACGATGATTGCGCCGGAGGCCCGCTCGACGAATGCGGGATCTGCCCGCTGGGTAAAGTTGTAGACCTGCACCGGGAGGCCGGTTGCCGGGTCGAGAAGACCACCGGGCAAGGGGCCGGGATAGTCGCGTACGAAGGCGACCATGCCGATCAGAAGCAGGGGGGCCGTTTCCCCGAGCGCCTGGGCGAGGCCGATGATCGTGCCCGTCAGGATCCCCGGCATTGCCAGCGGCAGAACGTGATGGAAGATCGACTGCATCTTCGAGGCGCCGACGCCGAGTGCGGCCTCCTTGATCGAGGGCGGCACCGATTTGAGGGAGGCGCGCGTCGAGATGATGATCGTCGGCAGGGTCATCAGCGTGAGCACGAGGCCGCCGACAATCGGCGCCGAGTTCGGCAGGTGCATGAAGTTGATGAAGATGGCGAGGCCGAGAATACCGAACACGATGGAGGGCACGGCCGCAAGGTTCGAGATGTTCACCTCGATAACGTCCGTAATCCAGTTCTTCGGCGCGAATTCTTCCAGATAAATTGACGCGGCAACGCCAATCGGCAGCGAAAGTACAAGCACGATCAGCATCATGTAGGCCGAACCGAGAAGGGCGACACCAAGTCCGGCTGCCTCCGGGCGGTTTTCCGACGCGTCCGGATTGGTGATGAAGGCAGGGTTGAAGCGTTTGGACATGATGCCCTGCTTCACCAGCGCATCGGCAATGTCGAGCTGCGTCGGATCAACCTTGCTGTCCGCCGCCGCGCTTTCGCGGGTAACGTTCCCCTTCAGATACTGGTCGATCCGGGCGTTGGCGAGGAACTCGAACGCCACGGTCTTTCCGATCTCGTCGGGATGGGCGAGTACGTAATCGCGGAGTTGTGCGTTGGCCGCACCTGAGACCATTCCGGCCAGAAGGGCAGGGGTCGCCTGGGGCACCGGGCCATCCTTCAGCTCGTTGGCAAGGCTTGCGAGCGAGTCCTTGATGAGTGGCGTGTAGCTGAACGTCATCACCTTGGCGATGTCGTCCCGGTCGCGATTGCCCTTCGGGTCGAGGACCTGCGGCGCGAGATAGATGTCGGCCCTGATGAAGGTCTGGGTGAAGGCCGGAAGACCACGCGACAGGATCGACGTGAGGAGGAGCAGAAGGGCGATCACACCGATCGCCACTGCGCCGACGCCGTAGGCCTTGAAGCGTCGTTCGGCAGCGTATCGCCGCTTGGTCAGGGCGCTCGGTTGCATCGGAGCGGGGCCGGTGTTCTGGGCGGGGTTGGTGACCGCGTCAGTCATTCGTACTGCTCCCGGTAGCGGCGGACGATATAGAGCGCGAGCACGTTCAGCCCGAGCGTGAAGGCGAAGAGGGTGATCCCGAGGGCGAAGGCAACAAGCGTCTCGGGGGAAGCGAAGTCAGTGTCGCCGGTGAGCTGGCTCACGATCTTCACGGTGACGGTGGTCATTGCCTCGAACGGATTGAGCGACATGCGCGCCGCTGCCCCCGCACCGAGCACAACGATCATGGTTTCACCGATGGCGCGCGAGGCCGCGAGCAGGATGGCACCAACGATGCCGGGCAGGGCCGCAGGGATGACGACGCGCTTGATGGTTTCGGACTTCGTGGCGCCGAGACCGAGAGAACCATCGCGCATGGTGCGCGGCACCGCGTTGATGATGTCATCGGACAGGGACGAAACGAAGGGGATGAGCATGATGCCCATCACGAGACCGGCCGTCATCACGGACGCGCTGCTCTGACCCAGTCCGAGCGGCGATGCAAAGTAGTCGCGCAGGATCGGACCCACGGTGATGAGCGCAAAGAGACCGTAGACGATGGTCGGGATACCGGCGAGGATCTCGATGGCGGGCTTGGCCATCGAGCGGAAGCGCGGTGTGGCGTATTCAACAAGATATATCGCCGCGAAGAGGCCGACCGGTACGGCGACCGCGAGCGCAATGAAGCTCACGTAGAGCGTTCCCCAAAGCAGCGGCAGCATGCCAAGGTTGCTGTTGCCCCGGAAGTTCGGCGACCACTCGGCACCGAAGAAGAAGCTCGTCCACGAATACTGCTGGAAGAAGCGCGCCGTCTCGAAGAGCATCGAGAGCACGATGCTGACCGTCGTCAGGATCGCGATCGACGAGGCGAGCATGAGAAGACCCAGCACCATCGCCTCGACATAGTTGCGCGCGCGGAAGTCGCGTTCGATGCGCAGGTAGGAGACGACGAATGCAGCGACGGCTGCGACCAGCACCACGCCAGGCAACACGATCGGCCCGGCAAGTGCGGGAAAGGCCGACGATGCGAGCGAGAGCCCCACAAGGACGGTCAACCCTGCCAGGAAGGTCGCGAGCGCAATCCCCCAGCCATGATAATGGGTCAAGGAGTGAAGGCTACGCAGGTCGCCGCCTGCGGCCGATATGGCCTTGTAGCGTCCGATCAGGAATCCTGCTGCAGCCAGTGCGCACAGGATCAGGAAGAGCAAGGTAGCTGACATATCCCCACCGCCGGTCAGTCTTCAGAGAAAGATCGGAGCGCCCCTCGCCTGAGAGGCGCCCCGGAAAGCCGGTCAGGAGGGGCTTTCGTCCATGGTCTTTTCGTCGGCGATCAGGGCCTGCGTTTCGGCAAGGGCCGGATCGGAGACGAGACCGTACGCCGCGAGCGGGCCGTCCGGGCCGGCAACCGCGTCGGAGACGAAGAACTCGGCGTATTCCTTGAGGCCGGGGATCACACCGATGTGCGCCTTCTTGACGTAGAAGTAGAGCGGACGGGACACCGGATAGTCGCCGGAGGCGATGGTCTCGGTCGACGGCGTCACGCCAGACATCGTCGCAACCTTCAGCTTGTCGGTGTTGTTTTCGTAGAAGGCGAGGCCGAAGACCCCGACGCCGTTCGGATCGGATTCGATGCGGGCGAGAGTTTCGGTGTAGTCGCCGTCGATGTCGACGGAAGCGCCATCGGTGCGGATCGCCATGCAGGAGGCTTCCGCGGCATCTTCGTCGCCGCCGTTGATCTCGAGGATCTTGGCCATGGCGCCCGATTCTTCGCAGCCCGCGAGGATGACCTTTTCCTCGAAGACTTCGCGGGTGCCGTGCTTGGTGCCGGGGATGAAGGTGAGGATCGGCGCATCCGGGAGCGAAGCGTCAACCGCCGACCAGGACGTATTCGGGTTCGCGACCATCTTGCCGTCGACCGGAAGTTCGGCGGCGAGTGCGGTATACCACTCGGCGGGCGTGAACGCGTCGAAGGCCGGGCCGTCGCTCTTCGAGGCGAAGACGATGCCGTCGTAGCCGATGCGGACTTCGATGATGTCGGTCACGCCAGCGGCGGCACAGGCTTCGATTTCGCCCGGCTTGATCTTGCGCGAAGCGTTGGCGATGTCGATGGTGTTCTCGCCCACGCCTTCGCAGAACTTCTTCAGGCCAGCCGAAGAGCCGCCCGATTCAACCACCGGGGTGGGAAAGTCGAAGTTCTCGCCGAACGCTTCTGCCACGATCGAGGCGTAAGGCAGCACGGTCGAGGAGCCGGCGATCTGGATCTGGTCGCGCGACTGCGCGAAGGCCGAGGGTGCGGCGGCAACGAGAAGGGCTGCGGCGGCCGCGCCAGCATACAAGCCGGATTTCATATTCTATCCTCTCTGACGTTAGGGTCCGTGTCAGGTTTTCATGAAGAAGCGGGGCCGCTTGGACCCCAGCATTCCGACGCTCACCATAGGTACGAGTGGCGACGCTTATATTTCAGAACATTGTCCGTTTTATGACGGATTAAGCATATGATTCATATGGGGAAATATTTTTTCCACGACGCAGATGCGGCTTCCGCGCATGAATGCAACACGCAAGGGTTGTCATATGTGATGCTGCGGATGGAAGCATCCCGAGAAGCGCGACGCAGCCCGCTGCAGGCGTCGGCTAACGAATGGCTAACCAATGCGGCCTACCTCCTCTTCTGGTTTTCGCGGAGGCGAACCCATGAATCGTCGCTCGAGTCGGCTGTGCAAGGCAGTTGTAATCGTTTGTGTTTCCGGCTTCCTGCTTCCGCAGGGCACCCGGGCGGAGACAATCGACAGGGATTCGGCGCTCTGCGAACGCGCGGTGGTTGAAGGCGCGCGAATGACCGGCGTGCCTCAGGAAATCCTTCATGCCATTACGCTCACCGAGACCGGACGAGAGAAAGCTGGCCGCATGCGTCCCTGGCCGTGGGCGATCAACCGGGAAGGGGAGGGGCGCTGGTCCCGCAATCGTGCGGAAGCCCTGGCCTTCGCGCGAGAGAGCCTGGCGGCGGGCCGCACGAGCTTCGACGTGGGGTGTTTCCAGATCAATTATCGCTGGCATGGTCAGCATTTCGACTCTCTCGAACAGATGTTCGATCCGATCGCCGGGGCGGTCTATGCCGGCATGTTCCTGCGCGATCTCCATGCCGAGACGGGGAACTGGTCGAAGGCCGCGGGGTTCTATCATTCCCGCACACCTGACCTGTCTGTCATCTACCAGGCCCGATTCGACCGCATTCTCGAGGGGATCGCACATGAAGCGCCGCTCGTCGTGCGTGCAGATGCGGCTTCAAAGACCAGGCGAAGCCGCCTGCGCCTGTCGAAGAAGCCGCTGATCATCAATATCGCGCCAAAGCCCACCGATGCCGAAGCGCCCGAGGTGCGCCGGGAAGAGCATGTCGCAGGAGAAATGCCGCCATTCGTGCCGGCGGCTGCCTATCCGCTGGGTCTTGTCGCGCCGGCGGCGCGAGTCCGGCCAGGTGGCATCTTCTGAGCTCGATTTACGCCCGCTAAACGGGCGCGCCGGAAGCTGAGTGCGCTCACGGAAAGGATTCGGTGCGCAAACCTCCTTGCGTGTCATGATGAGCCGGAATGCGGAGCGGCAAACGCCTATCCGCCGATTTCCTGATGCCGGACAGGGCCGGGATGTCTTGCCGAGCGGCGAGGCGGGGGCAACCGCGGTCGAATGAGTGCTGCATTGTGGCCTGATCGCCGTGGTTCTGGTGGGCGCGATGGCGCTGACGGGTTCGAGCGTCGATGCTCCTTTCTCCATGGTGCAAGCATCCATCCGAAGCACAATTCAGCCCGCCTGAAGCGAGTAAGGCACTTTTTGCATCGGCATGGGTATGGCGTCTGAGGAGGCGTGTCACTGCGCAACGACGTCGCGGAACTGATCCACATATGATCCTGCGTATTTAACGCATTCTCAATTGTTGAAAGCACAAATTCGCCCAACCGGACGCAGAGGACGGTTGTTTAGTTCGAAGTGACAGAGAGAGCAGGGCGCTCGGCGTTCCAACGGGCCGGAAGGCCAAGATCCAGATAGCAGGAGTTTATGTCATGATTGACTTCAAGCGTGTCTTCCCGCGTCTCGCGCGGAATGACGACGGGGCAACGGCGATCGAATACGGCCTTCTCGCCGCACTGATTGCCGTTGTTATTATCGCCGCGCTAAGCGGAATTGGCGAACAGTTGCAAGGCACCTTCCAGAAGGTCGAGGCTGAACTGAAGAGCGCCAACGACAGCAGCAGCGGCGGCGGTACGGGCGGTGGCGCGACGACGCCCGACACCGGTGACGGCGGCTGATTTTCGTTCGCTTTGAACCAGGCTGCGCCGGGCAATGGAGTCCGGTGCAGGTCCGTCGCAGAACCGGGACTGATGCGCCTTCGTACGCGGTTCCAAGACGCCGCTCGCGTGAGGGCGGACGGTCCACACAAAGCATGAAGGCCTGACATTAAATGCGCATTCTGCTCCTCTTATGCGCGGCTGTGGCCGCTGCGCTTGGTGCCGGCCTTTTTCTTTTCACCGGCCGCGAGGCTCCGAGCATGCCGACGCAGGCACCAGTTGCCCAGGTCGCGCCGGTTCCCGCGACCGTGGATGTCTACACGGCCGACATGCGTCTTCCCGCAGGCACATTTCTCGTGAATGTCGGCCTCGGCCGGACAACCATGGAGCGTGGCAGCGTCACGGATGACATGATTGTCGCGGACCAGTCAGGACGCGAATTCCTGAAGCGCGGGGTCGTTTCACAGACAATTGCCAAGGGTGCTCCGATCCAGCGCTCTTCCGTGATCCATCCTGGCGATCGGGGGTTTCTCGCGGCCGTGCTTCCCGCGGGCAAGCGGGCAATTTCCATCGAGATCACCGAGGTTGCCGGTGTGAGCGGCCTGGCCCTGCCGGGGGACCATGTTGACCTGATCCTCACCTATGAGATCACAGCCGAACAGGGCGACTTCGAGCGAGACATCCACGCAAGTGAGACGGTGGTGCGTGACATCCGGGTTCTCGCGCTCGATCAGCGTCTCCAGGCGGCCGATCAGTCTCTCGACAAGAACGGTCAGCCGGTTCCGCCGCCTGTCGCGAGCACGGCCACGCTGGAAGTGACGCCGCATCAGGCTGAAATGATCTCGCTTGCGGCCCAGCTCGGAACGCTCTCGCTTGCACTCAATTCCGCACAGGACGGAGCGCAAAGAGGAGATGTGGCGCCCTCGATGGACCTCATGTCCGGCGGCGAAGGCGGCCTTGATACGTTGATGGGGCCGATCCTGCGCAGCCAGCCCGAGGGCGAGGCCGTGCGCGATGCAGGCCTTTCCGTGGCCCAGCGGCCGCTCACGATGGACACGGATGTCACCTCCCTGCTCGCGCGGTTGATGGAGGATGCGAAGGATCACAAGCTCGACGCGATCCCGCGCCTCAACAAGGTCGAATTTGTTCAGGTTGTGCGTGGTGCCCGCGGCGGCGCGGTCCGCATCGGCAAGACCGATCTCGAAAAGGTCGGCGGGGAAGAAGATTCCGCGGAAGAGACCACACCCGTCCAGAAGGACTAGGACATAGGCATGAAAGGTGCAGAGATGACCCGTTGGCGAGGATGTCTTGCCGCCCTGATCGGGGCGCTCCTGATGCTGACCTTCCAGACCGTGCATGCCGAGGGCAATTTCGAACTCGTGCAGCCCGAAACGACGAAATCCATTTCGCTCGTGGTGGGGACGGGCCAGCTCATCCGCGTGGATACGGATTTCACAAGCCTGTTCGTCGCCAATCCCGAGGTGGCGGATATCGAGGTGAAGTCGCCGCGTCTGCTCTATCTGACGGGCGTGGGCGTGGGAGAAACGACACTCTTTGCAGTGGACGAGGCCGACAACGTGCTCATGTCCGCCGTGATCCGCGTGACACACAACACTGGCGCGCTGCAGCGGGGCATCGGCCGCATCGCACCGGGCCAGTCGGTCACGGCAACGACCGTAGACCAGTCGCTCGTGCTGACGGGCACAGTGCAATCTCCGCAGGAAGCAACCGACATCATGAATGTCGCCGCCCAGTTCGTGGATGATGCGTCGCAGGTGGTGAACCGCCTCAACATCGCGACGCCCACACAGGTCAACCTCCAGGTCCGTATCGCGGAGGTGAACCGCAAGGTGGATCGCCAACTCGGGATCCGCTGGGGTGCGATCAACGTGAATTCCGGGGGCACGCGTATCGGGTTCTTTGGCGGCGCGCTCGCGGAGGATGGCTACGACGTCGGTGTGAGCACGGGCGGCTCGACCTTCAATGTGGACGTCCTGCTCCGGGCGCTGGCCGAGGAGGGAATGGTCACGATCCTCGCCGAGCCAAATCTCACTGCGCGCTCCGGCGAGGCCGCAAATTTCCTCGCGGGTGGCGAATACCCCTATGCCGTTCGGCAGGATGATCAGAACACGATCTACTTCAAGGATTACGGCATTGGCCTCGCCTTCACGCCGACGGTGATCGACCAGACCCGCATCAGCCTCAAGGTGCAGACCGAGGTGAGCGATCTGGATTTCTCTCACCGGGAAAACTACCCCTCGCTTATCACACGGCGGGCGGACACGACCGTCGACCTTGCGAGCGGGCAGAGCTTCGCGATCGCCGGGCTCATGCAGAACAGCACATCGCAGGATGAGAGCCGTGTGCCCGGTCTCGGCCAGATCCCGGTGCTAGGCGCACTCTTCAAGTCCACCGGCTTCAATCGCGGGCAGACCGAGCTGGTCATTATCGTTACGCCGATCATCGTGAAGCCGACGGACGCGAGCCGCATTGCCACGCCGGTCGACAGATATGTGCCGCCGAACGATTTCGAGCGCATTCTCTTTGGCCGCTTCTCGGGCAATTCCACCCAGGTGAAACAGGTCGAGAACCGCATCGGCAGCCGTAGGCTCTACGGCTCCTCCGGCTTCGTGTTCGAGTGAGGCGTGCCATGAGCATTCTCCGAACACGTATCAGATCAGGCCGGCAGGCATCCGGCGTCCTTGCTGCACTTGCCTGTGCCGCCGCGCTTGCCGGCTGCACCTACCAGCCGGGCAATCACATGATGGCCGAATACCGCGCGGATCCATCGGAAGTTCAGCAGGATCTGTTCTTCCAGCCGGGCCGGCCCGAACTCGCCCGGGGCGAAGGTGCGCGGCTCGATGCGACGCTCCGCTCTCTCGTGTTGCGGCCGAGTGACGATGTCATCGTGAACATGCCCTCCAGCGGGTCGGAGGTCATCGATCAGCGCCGGGTCGGGATTGTCCGCAAGACGCTGTCATGGACCCCGGCACGGGTTCTGGTCGTGGCTCGGCCCGGCTTCACGCTCGCCAGCCACAATCCAGACACGGCGCTCGTACAGGTCATGCGCTATGGACGTGTCAGGGTTCTTTGCCCAAGCAACGGCGTCGATTTCACGGATGATGCCTTCAACCGGAATGCGCTCGATATCGGTTGCAGCAACGCGCTGAATCGCGCGGGCATGGTGGCGGAGGCCCGCGATCTGACGATGCCGGAAGAACTGGATCAGGGCGGAGCATCTGCGGCTATCCGGGCGGTGGAAACCGAGCGGCGTGGACGGGTCCAGAAAACCGTGGTGCGGAGCATCGTCGAATAGGTTCGGAGGAGAGTGACATGGCCGAGCCGGCCCGAGTCATCCAGAGCGGCATGGTCTTCGAGGAGGACACCTCCGACCGGGAGCCATTCGGCGCCTTCTATCAGGACGAGGCCACCCATGCCGCCGCCGCGGAGATCGCTCAGTTGCGCGGATGGAGCGCTTCCAGCATCCGCAAGGGGGGGCTTCCCACCGCGCTCCGTCTTCTTGGGGTGGCGCCGCCTCCGCGAATCGTCTTCGTCGACATCGAGGACCAGCCGCTCGAGGAGGCACGTCAGGGACTGACCGAGCTGGCCCGGACCGGCGCCTCGGTGGTCGCGTTCGGCAGTGTGAACGACGTCGCATATTTTCGCTCGATCATGCGCGCCGGCGTGCGCGACTATCTGGTGAAACCCGTCACGGCCGATGATCTCGGCGAAGTTCTGGTCGCGATCGAGCAGCCCGGCGACGGCGCACGTCCGCGCGGGCGCCTCGTCGGCGTGATTGGCGCGCGGGGCGGGGTCGGGGCCTCCACAATCGCCATCAATACCGCCTGGATCATGGCGGATCGCCTCAGCCGCCGCACCGGCCTCGTCGATATGGACATCTATGCCGGCAGCATTGCGCTCGCTCTCGACATCGAGCCGACCCGCGGCCTGCGAGAGGCGTTCGACGATCCGAAGCGCGTCGATGAAGTATTCCTCCAGAATGCGATGAAGAAGATCGGCAAGAACCTGCACGTCCTCGCCACGGAAGAACCATTCGATGATCTCGTTCCGATGACCGACGACAAGATGCTGATGTTGGCCGACACGATGCACGGCAATTTCGACATGTCGATCCTCGACCTCCCCCGCCACTTCATCCTGCGCGAGCCTCAGCTCTTTGCCCGATGCGATGATTTTGTTGTGGTGGCCGAGCTGACCTTGCAGTCCCTGCGCGACACAAACCGCCTGCGCAAGCTGCTCGGTCTCCGGAACCGCAAGGCGAAGATCCATGTCATTGCCAACCGGGTGTCCTCGCGGCCGGACATCACGGTGGGTGAATTCGAGAAGGGGATGGAGAGCACGCTGCGCTGCGTCTTTCCGCTCGACACCAAGGCCGTGACCCGCGCGAGCATGGAGGGGCGTCCGCTCGCAGCAACCACGCCGAAGCACAAGATCGTCGATGGCCTCCACAAGCTCTGTATCGAGCTGGCCGGCATCCCGGAAGACGGGCGGCGCAAGGGGCTGTTTGGCCGCAAGGCACCGAGAAAGAAATAAGGCGCGATGGAAGACGGCATCCCGAACACGTCCCGGATCCCTGAGGAGCCACATGACGCTCTGCGCGCGGCAGCCGTCGCGCGGGTCAAGGAGCTGCTCGGTCCTGCGGGTCTCCGTACCGCTACGTCCATGATACTGGCAGGCTTCGCGAACGATGTGCTCGAGGAGCTCATCCTGGGCGAAGCGACCCCGCCCGATATCGCGGAGCAACGGCAACTGCTGCAGGAAATCGTCGCTCAGCTCAGGATCGCCCGCGAGGCGGGCGCGCAGACCTCGCATGCCAGGCGCGACGAGATCTTCGATCCATTGGCGGATGTTTCGATCCCGAATGCACCGGAAATCCGCAACCGGCGCGAGCTTCAGGTCAAGAGCGAGGTCATGCCGATACTGATGCAGCGGATCGACATCTCTGTCGCCTCCACTCTCGGGCCGGACCAGCTTCGACAGCAGATTACCGGTATCGTCGAGGAGATCATTGTCGATCTGCGGATCCAGCTCAATGCAAGCGAGCTCAGATCGATCGTGCGGCTGATCGTCGATGACATGATCGGCCTCGGGCCGCTCGAGCCGTTGCTGGCGGACGAAAGCGTGACCGATATCATGGTGAACGGCGCACATCAGGTCTATGTCGAGCGCAAGGGCAAGCTCGATCTCACCGATGTGCAGTTCCGGGACGACGCGCATGTGATCCATGTCGCGACCCGCATCGTGACCGAGGTGGGGCGGCGCGTTGATGAATCGACGCCGCTGGTGGATGCTCGTCTGCGCGACGGCAGCCGCGTCAACATCATCATCCCGCCGCTCGCCATCGACGGCCCGACCATCGCCATCCGCAAGTTCTCCAAGAAGGAGATCACCCTCGATACGATGGCGCGCCAGAACAACATTTCACCGGAACTGGCTACGGTGATGAAGATCGCCGCGCGCTGCCGCCTCAATATCCTCATCTCGGGCGGCACCGGGTCAGGAAAGACCACGCTTCTCAACGCCATGAGCCGCCTTATCGACCATGGCGAGCGCACCATCACCATCGAAGATGCCGCCGAGCTCCAACTCCAGCAGCCCCATGTGGTGCGTCTCGAGACCCGGCCCGCAAATGTCGAGGGCGAGGGCGAGATCACGATGCGTCACCTGCTCAAGAATGCGCTGCGTATGCGGCCCGATCGCATCATTCTCGGCGAGATCCGCGGCGAAGAAGCCATCGACATGCTTCAGGCCATGAACACCGGCCATGATGGTTCGATGTGCACGATCCACTCCAACACTCCGCGCGACGCGCTGACCCGCCTCGAGAACATGGTCGCCATGTCGGGCTTCAAACTGCCGGCGGAGGCCGTGCGTGAACAGATCCAGAGCGCCGTGCATCTTATCGCCCAGGTCAGCCGCATGCGCGACGGGATGCGCCGTGTTACCTATCTGACCGAGATCACCGGCATGGAAGGCGATGTGGTCACCACCCAGGATCTCTTCCGCTATGTTTTCCAGGGCGAGGACGCCGAGGGGCGCCTCGTCGGCCGCTTCGAATGCTCCAACCTGCGCCCGCATTTCATGAACCGGGCGGAATATTTCGGCCTCGGGGGGCGTCTGATGGAGGCTATGGGATGCTGACCCAACCCGATCCGAGCCTTGTCATTGCGCTTTTCGGTGGCGGGCTTGCCATCGTGGTGGGCCTCGGTCTGGCGGTCATAGCTCTCGTGCTCAAGGAGCGCACCCGCCATCGCAATCGGCTCGCACGCGTTGGCCGCGGGCGCATCTTCGGACGTGTCGATCTCGAAGAGATGCGCCTGAAACTCCAGAAGCCGAAGCAGGATGCAAGCCTCCTGATACAGGTCACGGACCTGTTTTCACGGTTCTTCCCGCTTCTCAACACGACGCGGCTCATCGCGAATTTCGAACGCGCCGGGATGGAGATCACCATTGGCCGATTTGCGGCCTACTCTGTGGCGCTCGGCGTCGTGTTCACGGGGCTCGGAGCGGGGCTCATGGGCTATTCGCTGCCCATAACGGCCGTCGTCTCGCTTCTCCTCGCCATGTTCATCTCAGACACCGTGGTCAAGATGCGCGGCGACCGGATGGCTGCGAAATTCATGCGCCAGCTTCCCGATGCGCTCGAGACGATCATCCGCGGCATTCGCTCCGGCCTGCCGGTCATCGAGTGCATCGCGACGGTCGGCAAGGAGTTCGAGGATCCGATCGGGATGTATTTCGAAGGCGTTGCGGAGCGGGTGAAGCTCGGCCAGTCACTCGATGTCTCGCTCTGGAACGTCGCGCGCATCATCCGGCGCCCGGAGATGGACTTTCTGTCGATCTGCATCTCGATCCAGATCGAGACCGGCGGAAGCCTCGCCGAGGCCCTTTCGGGTCTCGCGGACCTGCTCCGGAAGCGCCAGCAGATGCGCCAGAAAGTCCGGGCCATTTCCTCCGAGGCAAAGGCCAGCGCGCTCATCATCGGGGCCTTGCCCTTCATGATGCTCGGCATCCTGAGCATCATGGCGCCGGACTACATCGGTCCGCTCTTCACCGATCCGCGTGGCCATATCATGCTCGGCCTGGGCGGCCTCAGCATTGCCATCGGCGCTTTCGTCATGTGGCGGATGACGCAGTTCGAGATCTAGGAGGAGGATATGACGTCGATGAACTCCGCGGTCATTCTCGGCCTGATCGCCTTCTCCGTTCTTCTCGCCGTGGCGGCCGGGGCGATGTGGATCATCGACCGGCATGGCCGCGCCCGCCGGATCGCCGCCGCAACCGGCAACGCGGCCGCGCGCGCGAGGGTTGTGAAGACGGGGCCGCGCGAGCAACAGCAGATGAACGAGGGTCTGCTCAACTTCATGAAGCGTGCGACCGAGAGCTTCTCGATCATGAAGGACCGGCAGATCCGCGAGACACGGCTCCGGCTGTTGAGCGCCGGCTACCGCTCCCGGGATGCGATGGTGGTCTACAGCTTCTTCAAGCTGGTCTCACCGCTTGCAGCCATGATCGGCGGCATGCTGGCCGTCTATGGCTTCAACATGATCGGCAAGGGGCCGGCACTCGACCTCGCCGGAGTTCTCGGCATTGCGCTGCTCGGCAGCAAGCTTCCCGACATCGTCGTCTCGAATGCGCGCCAGAAACGTCTCGATGAGGTGCGCAAGGCCTTTCCGGACGCGCTTGACATGCTGGTGATCTGCGCCGAGGCCGGCCTGTCCTCGGATGCCGCCCTGAAGCGCGTCGTCGCCGAAACCAACCGCACCTCCTCGATTCTGGGGGCCGAGCTCGAACTCACCGCCATGGAGATGAATTTCTCGCCGGACCGGCGCGCAGCTCTCGAAAACCTGCTCCAGCGCGTCCCGCTGCCTGCCGTTACCGCTTTCGTCAACACCATGCTTCAGGCGGAGAAATACGGCACGCCGCTCGCGCGCGCCTTCAAGGTGCTTGCCAACGAGCAGCGCACCGAGCGCATGCTGCGCGCGGAAGAGAAGGCGGGGCGGTTGCCTGCGATCATGACCGTGCCCATGATGCTCTTCATCCTGCCGGCACTTTTCATCGTGCTCATTGGGCCGGCCGCGCTCGATATCATGGACAAGTTCATCGGCATGCAGTGACGTGGCGGATCAGCGGAGCTTGCCAATCGGCTTGCCCGTCCCGAGCAGCGTCCTCAACTCACGGTAATAGGCGATGTTGCTGTCGATCTGGCTCGGGGTGAGATCCGTCGAGAGCGTTGCACGCGCATCGCGCTCGCGCCCTGAGATACCATAGACCAAAGCCAGATTGCCGCGGGTACGCGCCGAGGCGGCGTTGTCGCGCACCAGTTCGCGCAGGATGCGGATGCCCTCGTCGCTCTGGCCCGAAAGACCGTAGGAAAGGCCAAGGTTGCTCAGCAGCGCGAAGTTCGTCGGGTCGATCGCAAGGCCCGAGCGATACGAGGCCTGCGCTTCGGCATGGCGGCTCAACTGGTCGAGAGCGATGCCGCGCGCGGTGATGACCTGAAGGTTCCGCGGGCTGATCGCCAGGGCCTGATCGAGATTGGCAAGCGCACTCTGCGCCTTGCCGGTCTCGAGCTGCGTTCGGGCAAGCTCCAGAAGCACCTCTGAATCGCGCGGCCTGCGCTGCTTGGCCTGTGCCAGCGCCTGCTCGGCCCGGGTATATTGCCCGAGGCCGGCATAGCTGCGGCCGAGCCCGAGCAGGGCCTCGACCGAATTGGGATTTGCGTCATAGGCCTGCCGGTAGAGTGATGCCGCAGTGTTGTAGTCGCCTGCATCGACGGCGCGCTCTGCAAGCTTTTCTGTCGAGCTCGGTCCACTCGTGCTGCACCCCGCCAGAAAAGCCGCCGTCGCGGCGATCGACAGCGTCTTGCCGATTGCTCTGGTCCTGCTCATCGCGCTCTCACCTGTGATGCGTCCGCACTTTTTATTAAGCTTGAATTGAGCGCGTTAATTTCTCGTTAAGGGAGAGTCTGGTCTTTTGGCAGCGGCACGCGCCGCACCGATCAGGGGACAGGCTCGATGGAAAGCGCCGTGATGATTTCGGGGCTCGCGGTTCTCATGACCGCGGCGACTTCCGATATCCGGTTTCGTCGCATTCCGAACCGTCTTTCGATTGTTCTTGCGGCCATCGGCATTGTCCGGATTGGGCTTACCTGGGGTGGATCAGGGGCGGACGGGGCCCTCGCGCTCGATGCGCTCTTTGATATGTTGGCAGCCCTTGCGCTTTTCCTTGGCGGCGCCCTCCTGTTCGCGATGGGCCTTTTTGGCGGCGGAGATGTGAAGCTTCTGGCCGCCACCGCCGTGTGGCTCGGCCGGAGCGCGGTGCCAGGGATGCTGGTCGCTACTGCCATCGCCGGCGGGGCCATAGCGCTTGTGATGCTTGCATGGATCGCCATCGCGCGGCAGCGGGGAAGGTCGCCCGCACATACCAGTGTGCCTTACGGCGCGGCCATCGCGCTGGGCGGAACCCTGGCCGCGGTCGGCATTGTCTGAGCGTCAGGGGCTCGTGAATTCGAGCCCCGCCCTGTCGAGGGTCCGGTGGCGCACCGTCGCGGCGCGTTCCGGTCCGTGGTCGATCAGGAGATCGAAGCGCTCCGGCACGAAGAGCCACTGATCGGTCCGGATCAGTGCGCCAAGGGGCGACATGTCGAGGATCACGCAGTCGAGCGTGCTTCTGCCGCCGGGCAGAACCACCCGGCCGCGGCGGAGCACCCTGTGTCTCCGGGTCTTGCGGCGTTCGCGTGGCATGGATCGGTCTTTCTCTCGAAGTCTGTTTGACGGGGCCAGTATAACACTTCGCGGCGGTGCGCGGACGCGCGCTCCGGTTAAGCCGTTAACGGCTTGGAAACCACGTCCGTGGCATCGCATGGGTCTGAAATTCATCCATTTACGGGATGTTGAGCAACCGCTCCCACGATGCGGCCGAAAGGGCGGACCCCGCTTCGAGATCAATGGCCCGCGAGCAGCAGATGCGAACGATCATGAAACGGCTGCGTGCAAGCCATCCGCTCGGGACGCTGAGACGGTGCCTTCAGGACAGGGCGGGCGTCTCCGCCGTCCTCGTCGCCCTGATGATGATCCCGATCGTCGGCTCCGTGGGGCTCGCGATCGATTCCTCGGTCGGTTTCATCCTCAAGAGCCGCCTGTCGAAATCCCTCGATGCCGCAGCGCTTGCCGGAGGACGGGTCGCGCTGAGCGACAATGCCGAGGAAATCGCACGGCAGTATTTCGATGCGAATTTCGGCCCGACCGATGGCACCGTCAGTCTCGACGATTTCCACTTCGAACTGGATGAAAGCAAGGAGTTCGTCACCCTGACGGCGCAGGCGACGACACCGACCTATTTCATGCGGATCTTCGGCAAGGATTCGATGACCGTGAACGGCCGTACCGTCATCCAGCGCCAGACGACGGGCATGGAACTCGCCCTTGTCATGGACATCACCGGCTCGATGAGAGGAAGCAAATTCGCCGCGATGAAGCAGGCCTCGCAGGATCTCGTCGACATCATCTTCGGCGACAGGAGCGAGATCGAAAACCTGTGGGTCAGCCTCGTGCCCTATGTGGCCTCGGTCAACATCGGACCCTCGCGAACGAACTGGCTCGCGACCAACGATGAGGTGCTGAAGAAGCCATCGAGGTTCGACCCCGAGGGCTGGCGCGGCTGCGTGATGGCGCGGGCCAATCCCTTCGATACGGACGACACGCCGCCCGCGACACAACCCTTCACCTCCTACCGCTATCCGAAGACAAGCGATACGGAAGACAACAACTATCCACCCGTGAAATCTGAAGCCACTGCTGACAATAATGCGCGCGGTCCGAACCTGGCCTGTGGCGCGCCCATCATGGGCTTGACGGCCTCGAAGAGCGCGATCGACGGAGCGCTCGATGCGATGCTGGTTTCCGCGCGTGGCGGAACCACGAGCAATCTCGGTCTTTCCTGGGGCTGGAGAACCCTTTCGCCCCGCTGGCGCGGCCTCTGGGGCGGGACAACCCCAGCGACCCATCCCCTCGATTACCACACCGAGAACATGGAGAAGGTTGTCGTGATCCTCACGGATGGCGAGAACCAGTTTCACGACAACAACAAGATGTCAAACCCGCCTTACTCCGACTTTACAGCCTATGGCAGGCTGGACGATCTCGGTACTACCAACCCGAAGGAAGGCCGCAAGATCCTCGACAATCGCATGTCCGGCACCTGCACGGCGATGAAGAGTGCAGGCATTCGGATCTACACGATAACTTTTGGCAGCGGCGTCGGCAGCTCGACACAGGCCCTCTTCAGCAGCTGCGCCACCGAACCCTCGATGTATTTCCATGCGCCCTCCAACGAAGAGCTCAGGAGCGTCTTCCACACCATCGCCGGCGAGCTCGCCAATCTGCGGATCTACCAGTGACGCGGGCGCGGCTCCTGCGCGACGAAAGCGGCGCGGCAATCGTGGAAGCCGCGTTTGTCATTCCGGTCCTGCTGCTTCTCACCCTCGGTGCCATCGAGCTTTCCATCTCGATCTTTCTCGGCGCGAGCCTCGAATCCGCCGTCCTCCAGGCCTCGCGATCCGGCATCACCGGCAACACGACCGGCGGCGTCAGCCGCGAGGAGCGTATCCGCGACATCATCGAGGAAAACACCTACGGCTTTCTCGACATGGACAAGGTGAAGATCGAGACCCTCGTCTACAGCGACTTCGCCGATATCGGCAAGCCGGAGCCCTTCGAGGATGCCAACGGCAACGGCAGCTACGACATGGGCGAGGTCTTCAGCGATATCAACGGCAACGGCATGTGGGATCCTGACATGGGCGCTGCGGGGATGGGGGATACCGGCGATATCGTCCTTTACCGCGTCACCTACGACTGGGGCATCATCACCCCGCTCATCCAGGCCGTCCTCGGCAACAGCATGCGCCACGTCTCGTCCGTTGCCGTGCGAAACGAACCGTTCTGAGGGGCGCGATGCGACAGAAGCTCAGAGATCTTTGGCAGGAGCGGCGCGGGGTCGTCGCGCTCGAATTCGCGCTCGTCCTGCCCATGCTCGTGCTTCTGCTCACCGGCGGCGTCGAATTCGGCCGGATGCTGCTCCTCTCCCAGAAATTGCAGAACGGAGCCTTCATCCTCGCCGATCTCGCCGCCCGCGAGGAACACCTGAGCGATGCCAAGCTCACGGCGATCTTTCCCGCGATCGCCTCGCTCATGGAGCCCTTCGAATTTGACACCAATGCGGTTGCGATCGTTTCGGGCGTGCAAGGCATCGGGGACGGGGATGCGGAGGTGAACTGGCAGCGCTCGGGCGGCGGCACGCTCGTCCATTCCAGCGCTGTCGGAGTTCCGGGCGGTGAGGCCGCGATCCCGGAAGCCCTCGTTCTTGCGGACAAGGAGACGGTCGTCGTCGCCGAGATCTTCTACGAATTCCAGCCGCTCTTCGAACTCGTGCTGGATCCGATGACGGTTCACAAGGTCGCCTATCTCAAGCCGCGCCTCGGCGTTCTGGATGCGCTCGAGCCATGAGGCAGGGTGTGGCCTTCCACCCGGCGCCGCCAGCCGGTGGCGAAGACAGGACTTGTTCCGATGTGGCCCCCGTGCTTTTCATTCGGTCCGCGCGCGGCGCCCGTCTACATCTTAAGTCGCATATGCGGCGCGTCGGGCCCGGGCGTAACCTTGTCCGAAACTGGGGAGGTAACTTCATGAATTTAAGCGGTTCCCGTGTCATCGCCGCCGACCGTCAAACGGTCTGGGCGGCGCTGAACGATCCGGAGGTGCTGAAGGCCTGCATTCCGGGCTGTCAGGAAATGAACGGCTCGGTGGAAGAGGGCTACGAGGCCGTCGTCACCCAGAAGGTCGGGCCGGTGAAGGCGACCTTCAAGGGAGCCGTCGAGTTCTCCGATGTGGTCGAGAACGAGGGCTACGTCATCAGCGGCGAGGGCAAGGGCGGCGCGGCGGGTTTTGCCAAGGGCGGCGCCAAGGTCAACCTTTCGGATGCCGAGGGCGGCACCGAGCTCGCCTATGACGTCGAGGCCAAGGTGGGCGGCAAGCTCGCCCAGCTCGGCAGCCGCATCATCGACGGCTTCGCCAAGAAGATGGCCGACCAGTTCTTCGAGAATTTCCAGGCACAGGTGGAAGGTCCGCCGGAGCCTGCCGAAGCTGCCGCAGAGGCAGGAGACACGCAGGCGGCAGATGCGGAGCCCGCAAAGAAGAAGGGCTGGATCCGCCGCCTTATTGACTGACACTGGCGACCAGGGAGGTGACCATGCCAGAGATCGAAATGACCGTGAACGGAAAGCCGATGTCCGGCACCGTCGAGGGCCGCACACTGCTTTCCGACTTCCTGAGGGATATGCTCGGACTGACCGGCACGCACATCGGCTGCGACACGGCCCAATGTGGTGCCTGCACGGTGCACCTCGACGGTCGGCAGGTGAAATCCTGCAACGTCTTCGCGATGGATGCGGCGGGCGCGGAAGTGACCACCATCGAGGGCATGGCCAATGCCGATGGCTCGCTCGGGGCAATCCAGGCCGCGTTCCAGACCCATCACGGCCTCCAGTGCGGCTTCTGCACGCCGGGCATGGTGATGGCGGCCGCCGGCCTCCTGAAGGAGAATCCGGCTCCGACCGAGGCGGAGATCCGTGCCCATCTCGAGGGCAACATCTGCCGCTGCACGGGATACCACAATATCGTCAAGGCCATCCAGGCCGCGGCCGCGGAACTCGGCGCAAAGCCGATCGCCGCCGAATAACGCCACGCGGCGCCCTGCGGCCCCCGGAGGGGCCGGGACGGGCGGATTGCGCAGCACCGACGACAACAGGGAGAAAACAATGCCCAAGGACAGCGGCATCGGCGCCAGCTCCAAGCGGCGTGAGGACGTAAGGTTCCTCACCGGCAAGGGCCGGTATACCGCCGACATCAATCTTCGCGGACAGGTCTATGTGGCCTTCGCCCGATCGACCGTGGCCCATGGCCGGATCAATTCCATCGACACCAGCGCCGCGGCGGAGATGCCCGGCGTGCTTGCCGTCTTCACCGGCGAGGATTTCGTCGAGATGGGATCGAACCCGGCGGGCTGGTACATCACCAGCCGCAACGGCGAGACCATGAAGGAGCCCAAGCGGCCGGTTCTCGCCCACGGCAAGGTCCGGCATGTCGGCGATGCCTATGCCGCGGTGGTGGCCGAAACGGTGGCTCAGGCCAAGGATGCCGTCGAGGCGATCGAGGCAGACATCGAGGAGCTCGATGCCGTGCTCGACATGGCTTCAGCGGTGGCCGACAACTCCAACCGCGTCCATGACGAAATCGACGACAACATCTGCTTCGACTGGGGCTGGATCGAGGACAACCGCGCCGCGGTCGATGCCGCCTTCGAGAGCGCCCCCCATGTGACGACGCTTGAGCTCATCAACAACCGTCTCTCGCCGAACCCGATGGAACCCCGCGCCTCGCTCGCCGACTACAACACCGGCACCGAGGACTACACGCTCTACACCACGTCGCAGAACCCGCACCTTCACCGGCTCCTCATCAGCGCCTTCGTGATGGGCATCCCCGAGCACAAGCTCACGGTAATTGCGCCCGATGTCGGCGGCGGCTTCGGATCCAAGATCTATCATTACGGCGAGGAGGCCGTCGTGCTCGCCGCAGCGCGGAAGCTCGGCCGTCCGGTGAAGTGGGTCTGCGACCGCTCGGAAGCCTTCGTGTCCGACGCCCATGGCCGCGACCACGTCACGAAGATCGAACTCGCGACCGACAAGGAAGGCAACTTCCTCGCGATGCGCACCGAGACGCTCGCCAATCTCGGGGCCTATCTCTCGAACTTCTCCACCGCGACGCCGACCTTCCTGCATGGCACGCTGATGGCCGGCCCCTACAAGACGCCGCTCGTCTATGTGAACGTGAAGGGCGTCTTCACCAACACGGTGCCGGTCGATGCCTACCGCGGCGCGGGGCGGCCGGAAGCAACCTACCAGATCGAGCGCGTGATCGACAAATGCGCCCGTGAGCTCGGAATCGACCAGATCGAGATCCGGCGCAAGAACTTCATCTCGCCGGATGCCTTCCCCTACACGACGCCGGTTGGCCTCGTCTACGACACCGGCAACTACGGTGCGACGCTCGACAAGATGATCGAGCTCGGCGACACCGCAGGCTTCGAGAGCCGGCGTGCCGAAAGTTCGGCGAAGGGCAAGCTCCGCGGCATCGGCTACTCCACCTGGATCGAGGCCTGCGGCATCGCGCCCTCGCATCTGGTGGGCCAGCTCGGCGCCCGCGTCGGCCTCTATGATGCCGCCACCGTCCGTGTGAACGCGACAGGCAACATCTCGGTGCTGACCGGTGCCCACAGCCACGGCCAGGGTCACGAGACGGTCTTTGCTCAGGTGGTCTCCGACATGCTTGGCATCCCGGAGGCAAGCATCGAGATCGTCCATGGCGATACCTCGAAGATCCCCTTCGGCATGGGCAGCTACGGCTCGCGCTCGCTTGCGGTTTGCGGCACGGCGATCGTGAAGGCGACCGACAAGATCATCGCCAAGTGCAAGAAGATCGCCGCGCATCAGATGGAGGCCTCCGAAAGCGACATCGTCTTCGAGAACGGCAACTTCACCGTGGCGGGGACGGACAAGTCCAAGAGCTTCGGCGACATCGCCCTCTCGGCCTATGTGCCGCACAACTACCCGCTCGACGAGCTCGAGCCGGGTCTCGAGGAGAGCGCCTTCTACGATCCGGCGAACTTCACCTATCCCGCCGGCGCCTATGCCTGCGAGGTGGAAGTCGATCCCGGCACCGGCAAGGTCGATGTGGTGGCCTTCACCGCCGCCGATGATTTCGGCAACGTCATCAACCCGATGATCGTCGAGGGCCAGGTCCATGGCGGCGTGGTTCAGGGCATCGGGCAGGCGCTGTTCGAGGTCGTCGTCCACAATGACGAGGGCCAGAACCTGACCGGTTCCTACATGGACTACGCGATGCCGCGGTCCAACGATGTCCCGCTGCTTGTCGTGGATCATTCCTGTCAGACCCCCTGCACCCACAATCCGCTGGGCGTGAAGGGCTGTGGCGAGGCGGGCGCGATCGGCACCCCGCCTGCGGTCGTCAATGCGGTGATCGACGCGCTCCAGGCGGGCGGATACGACATCGCTCATATCGACATGCCGCTCACGCCCTCGAAGGTCTGGGCGGCGATGGCCGGCGCGCAGCAGGCAGCGGAATAGGCCGGGCGGAACGGAAGGAAACGAACCATGTATGCTTTTGATTTCGTGAAGCCCTCGACGCTCGACGAAGCGCTCTCCGCGCTTGCCGAGGACGAGGCCCAGGCAATCAGCGGCGGCCAGACGCTCATCCCGACCCTGAAACAGCGGCTCGCCATGCCCTCGAAGCTCGTAAGCCTCACCGGCATTGCCGAGCTCAAGGGCGTGAAAACCGAAGGGAACACGCTCACCATTGCCGGTGCCACGACGCACGCGGTGGTGGCGAAGGAGGCGGCTGAGGCCTATCCCGCGCTTGCCTCGCTCGCGGGTCGTATCGGCGATCCCTCCGTCCGCGCGCTCGGCACGATCGGCGGAAGCCTCGCCAACAACGACCCCTCCGCCTGCTATCCGGCGGCGGCGCTGGCTTCTGGGGCGACGATCGTGACCAACACGCGCGAGATCCCGGCCGACGACTACTTCCAGGGCCTCTTCACCACGGCGCTCGACGAGGGCGAGATCGTCACGGGCGTGAAGTTCCCGATCCCCGAAAAGGCGCACTATCAGAAGTTCATTCAGCCTGCCTCGCGCTTCCCGCTCACCGCCGTCTTCGTCGCGAAGTATTCCTCCGGGGTGCGTGTCGCGGTGACCGGTGCCTCGGAAGACGGCGTCTTCCGCTGGAGCGAGGGGGAAGAGGCGCTGGGCGCGAACTTCTCGCCCGATGCGGTCTCCGGCCTCAGCGTCGATCCCGACGGCATGATGGCGGACATGCACGGCACCGCGGAATACCGCGCGCACCTCGTGAAGGTGCTGACCGCGCGCGCCGTCGCCGCCGCCAACGGCTGAGTAGCGGCCCGATCTGACGGGGGCCCTCCGGGAAACCGGGGGGCCTTTGCCGTTTCGGATTAATCACCTGTTAGGCTTGCTCGTCTCAAGATCCCGGGAAATCCAGATAGTGGAGTACCCCGTCGATGAGTTTTTCCGCCTTCGAACCCGGCAGCGTTTCGCTCGGAAGCCTGCGCCGCCAGTGCCTCTTCGCCGTGACCATCCTCCTCGTCGAAGACAGCCGCAGCGCGTCGGAGGCCATCCGGCTCTTCGCCGCCGAGAGCGGAGCGCGGGTGCGCCGGGCCGACAGCCTGCACGCGGCAAGCCGCCATCTGGCGATCTATCGCCCCAATGTCGTGATCGTTGATCTCGGCCTGCCGGACGGCGATGGCATGGCGCTCATCAGCCATCTCGCCTCGGCCTCGACCCCGATCCACGGCATCGTTGCCATGAGCGGGCATGACCGCTCCGCCTGGCAGGAGGCGGCGCTCGCCGGGGGCGCATCGGCCTGCCTCGAGAAGCCGATCCCGAGCCTTGCCGCCTTCCAGGAATGCATCCTGAGCGTGCTGCCCGATGCCACCACCCGCCGCGGGCCGGATGCGCAGCGCCAGCTCGACCTGACCGACCGGGCCTCCGTCCGGGCGGCCTTCGCCGAGGATCTCCAGCGTGCGAAATGCCTGCTGGAAGAGGGTATCCGGATCGAGGATGCCGATACCGTCGCCTACTGCGCCCAGTTCGTCCATTCGATCGGCGAGATGCTGGGCGATGCGCCGCTCGAGACGGCGGCCCATGCGGCATCGGAATCCGCCGCGGCGGCCCAGGCGCTACTCGATCTGCTGACCCGACGCGTCTCGGGCAGCCGCAATTCCGCAATCCGCGGCGTCGCCTGAGCACACGCGCCTTCACGATGGCTTGACCACGGCTGTTTCCACCGGTCCGGCGCGATAGACTTCCCGTAAAACGGGAGGCAAGACCATGAAGACACACGCCATTCTCATGCTCGGCGCACTGCTCTCTCTCGGGAGCGTTTCGGCGCGGGCTGAAATCTTCGAGACATCCGCAGGTTCGATCGAGGTCGCCCGGAAGATCGAGGGGCTCGATACGCCCTGGGCACTCGGCTTCCTTCCCGATGGCAGCGTGCTGGTGACCGAACGCGGCGGGCGGCTCCTCCTCGTGCGGGGTGGGCAGGCGCAGGCCATCACGGGCGTGCCCGGGGTCTGGGCCGAAGGGCAGGGCGGGCTGCTCGATGTGGTGGTTGCCCGCGACTTCGCGACAAGCGGCGAGATCTTCCTTACCTATGCCGAGCCCGCAGGCCGGGGCGCGGCGACGGCCCTCGCGCGCGCGCATCTCGAGCCCGATGCCGCGCGCCTCACCGGGCTCCGCGTGATCTTCCGCCAGGGCGACCCGACCACGAGCGGGCGGCATTTCGGCAGCCGGGTTGTCGAGGCCCCGGACGGCACGCTCTATCTCACACTCGGCGAGCGCGGCGAACGCGACAGCGCGCAGGACCCGTCGAGCTTTCGGGGCAAGGTGGTGCGCCTCAATCGGGATGGCAGCGCCGCTTCCGGCAATCCGTTCGCGGGCGGCACGGGCGATGGCGCGCCGGAGGTCTGGTCCTATGGCCATCGCAACCCGCAGGGCGCTGCGCTCGCCCCCGATGGCGCGCTTCTCACCGTCGAGCATGGCGCGCGGGGCGGCGACGAGATCAATCGCCCCGCCGCCGGCGGCAACTACGGCTGGCCCGAGATCAGCTATGGCCGCGAATATTCCGGCGGCCGCATCGGAGAGGGCACCTCCGCGCCGGGCATGGAGCAGCCACTCTTCTACTGGGATCCCTCGATTGCGCCGTCCGGCATGGCGGTCTACTCCGGCCGCCTCTGGCCGGAATGGCGCGGCGATGTCTTCACCGGCTCGCTGAAGTTCGACTTCCTCTCGCGCCTTGAGGGCGGGCCCGAGGGCTACGCCGAGCGCGAGCGTCTGTTCGAAGGGGCCTTCCCACGCATCCGCGATGTGCGCGAGGCCCCGGACGGGTCGATCTGGTTCCTGTCCGAAGCGGACGGCGCGGCGTTCCGGATGGTGCCCGCGCCGGACTGAGGCGCCGGGCTCACTCCACCGTGTCGGTCGAGCCGCGCTCGCGGTAGGGCGTGGTGTTGTAGAGCGCCCGGTAGCATTTGGAGAAATGCGAGGGCGATGCGAAGCCGCAGGCCAGCGCCACGTTGATGACGCTCATGTCGGTCTGGAGGAGAAGGTTCCGCGCCTTCTGGAGCCGCAGCTCCATGTAGTAGCGCTTCGGGCTGCGGTTGAGATAGCGCCGGAACAGCCGCTCGAGTTGCCGGGTCGAGAGATCGGCATCCTGCGCCAGGACCGAGGGCGAGACCGGCTCCTCGATGTTGTCCTCCATGCGCTGGATGATCGCGGCAAGCTTCGGATGCCGCACCCCGATCCGTGTCGGGATCGAGAGCCGCTGTTCCTCTTTCCCGGAGCGGACCGACGTGTGGATGAGCTGATCGGCCACCATGTTGGCAAGCTCGGTGCCGTGCCGCCGGGCGATCAGCGTGAGCATGAGATCGATCGAGGCGGTGCCGCCCGAGGCGGTATAGCGGTTCTGGTCGATCACGAAGATGGTCTCCGTGAGATCGACATCCGGGTATTCCTCCTCGAAGCTCGCGCGGTTTTCCCAGTGGATCGTGCAGCGCCGGCCCTCGAGCAATCCGGCCTCGGCGAGCACCTGCGCGCCGGTGCAGAGCCCGCCCATGGCAATGCCCTTGCGGCTCTCGCGGCGGAGCCAGGTCAGCACCGGCCGCGTGGTCGCCTGCCGGACATTCACGCCGCCCACCACGATCACCGTGGCCTCACGGCCGATCTCGTCGAGCGGGCCGTCCGTGCCGACCGGAATACCCGAGGAGGAAACGACGGGCGCACCCGTCTCGCTGATGACGCGCCAGTCGTAGAGCTTCTGTCCCGACATCCGGTTGGCAAGCCGGAGCGGCTCCACCCCGCCCGAAAACGCGCTGAGCGTGAAATTCGGGAGAAGCAGAAAGACGAAGCGATCGGGTCTTTGCTCGGGTTCCGCGGCCATCCGGCTTGGGTCCTGACTGGTTGCCGAGGCCGAGCTTGATCCGCCGCGATTTGCCCGGTCAAGTCGAAAACACGAGAGGGACGGGTATGGAAAAAATCCTGGGCCTCGCATATAGGGGGAGCCCCGAATCAAGAAACCGCAGGGAGCGAAGCGATGTGCGCCGATTGGACTAAATCCGCGTGGCGGTCGAAACCGCGGGTCCAGATGCCGGACTATCCGGATGCACAGGGCCTCGAGGAAGTCGAGGGCAAGCTCGCGAGCTATCCGCCGCTCGTCTTTGCCGGAGAGGCCCGCAGGCTTCGCCAGGAGCTCGCCGAGGCCTCCGAGGGCCGGGCCTTCCTGCTCCAGGGCGGTGACTGCGCCGAGAGCTTTGCCGAGTTCCGCGCCGACAATATCCGCGACACCTTCAAGGTGATGCTGCAGATGGCCGTGGTGCTCACCTTCGGCGCCAGATGCCCCGTGGTGAAGATCGGCCGCATGGCCGGCCAGTTCGCCAAGCCGCGCTCTGCCGGGACCGAGACCATCGGTGGCGTCGAGCTGCCCTCCTATCGCGGCGACATCATCAACGGGTTCGACTTCACCGCCGAGGCGCGCGTGCCGGATCCGAACCGCATGCTTCAGGCCTATACCCAGGCGGCGGCGACGCTGAACCTGCTCCGGGCCTTCAGCCAGGGCGGCTTTGCGGACATCAACCGGGTGCATTCCTGGACGCTCGACTTCACCGCCGGTGAGGAAGGCTATGCCGAATATCGCGAGCTTGCCGACCGCATCTCGGAATCGCTCGAGTTCATGACCGCGGCCGGGGTGAACGGGAGCAATTCCGACGCCCTGCACCGGGTGAATTACTACACCTCCCACGAGGCGCTGCTGCTCGAATACGAGGAGGCGCTTTGCCGCGTCGATTCGACGACCGGAATTCCGATTGCGGGCTCGGGCCACATGCTCTGGATCGGCGACCGCACACGGCAGGTCGATGGCGCGCATGTGGAATTCTGCCGCGGGGTGCAGAACCCGATCGGGCTCAAGTGCGGGCCCTCGATCACCGAGAGCGATCTGCTGCGGCTGATCGACAAGCTCAACCCGAAGAACGAGGCGGGCCGGCTCACGCTCATCGCCCGCTTCGGCGCGGGGCAGGTGGGCGAGCATCTGCCGCGGCTCATCCGGGCGGTGGAGCGCGAGGGGCGCAAGGTGCTCTGGTCCTGCGATCCGATGCACGGCAACACGATCAAGTCGGAAACCGGCTACAAGACCCGGCCGTTCGAGCGGGTGCTCCGCGAGGTGCGCGAGTTCTTCGCGATCCATGCCGCCGAGGGCACGATCCCGGGCGGGGTGCATTTCGAGATGACCGGCCGGGACGTGACGGAATGCACCGGCGGGGTGCGGGCGGTGACCGACGAGACGCTCTCGGACCGTTATCACACCGCGTGCGACCCGCGGCTCAATGCCTCGCAGTCGCTCGAGCTTGCCTTCCTCGTGGCGGACATGCTCCACAACCGGCTGCGTGCGCAGCGGGCGGCGGTATGAGGGCACTTCGGCGCGGCGGCCGGGCGGAGAGCGCGGCGTGAACGGCTACAGATCCCTCGTTCTGACCGCCGCGGCGGGGGTCAGCGACGAAACCGTCGGGGCCGCGCTCGAGGCGCTGCGGATGGCGGGGCTCCCTGCCGGTGCGCCGCGCAGGCTCGGGCGGACGGCGGTCCGGGTGGCCTTTGCGGGCTATCTTCCGACCGGGCTCAGCGCCACGGCGCTGGTGGCCGGGCGGCCGGTCGATGCCAATATCGCGCCCGGTGCCACCGATTGCGGCCTTTTCATCGCCGACATGGATTCGACGATGATTGCGGTCGAATGCATCGACGAGCTGGCGGATTTCGCCGGGGTGAAGGACCGGGTTTCGGCGATCACCGAGCGGGCGATGCGGGGGGAGCTCGATTTCGAGGGCGCGCTCATCGAGCGCGTCGCGCTGCTCCGCGGGCTGCCGGAGGCCGATCTCGCCGCCTGCCATGCGCAGCGGGTGAAGCTCAATCCCGGCGCGCGGCGGCTCGTGCAGACCATGAACCGCCGCGGCGCGGTCACGGCGCTGGTGTCGGGCGGGTTCACCTATTTCTCGGGCCGGGTCGCCAAGGAGGCCGGGTTCCAGATCCATCAGGCCAACGAGCTGCTGTTCGAGAACGGCAAGCTCACCGGGGATGTGGCGCGGCCGATCCTTGGCCGGGCGGCGAAGCACGAGGCGCTGAACCGGATCTGCAGCGCGCATGGGCTGCTTCCGGCGGAGGCGATCGCGGCCGGGGACGGGGCGAACGACCTCTCGATGATCGAGGCGGCGGGGATCGGGGTGGCCTACCACGCGAAACCGGCGCTGGCGGAGGCCGCGGACGTGCGGCTCGAGCATTCGGACCTGACCGCGATCCTCGCGCTGCAGGGCATTCCGGAAACGGAGTGGGTGGCCTGATCGAGGGCCGCCCGACCCCGGGCGGAGGGCGATTTCCGGGGCGTGATATCACGGTGAAAACAGGGCGTTTCACCGTGAAAATCTCAAAACGCCATTGGAATCATTGAATTTTCGTAGTTAACATATCATGAATGGCGCGGGGGCGAGCCTTTGCGGCGCAAGCCGGGCGTGGCCGTGATGTGCGGGAGCGGTCGCCCTGATGCGGTGGTGAGCCGATGCGGGCGCCGGGATCGGGGCGCCGGGATCGGGGGACATCGCCGTGGGGCCTGCGCCTAGGGAGCGCCGAAGCCCCGGGCGGTCACTTGCCGTCGATGATGCGGAGCTTGGGGCCGCCGTTGCGGGGGCGGTTCGGCGCGTCGGGGTTGCCCTCGATCGAGCGGAGCTGCGGGGACTTGACGGGCGCGTGGGCAAAACCCGCCTGCTCCTCGGCGAAGCCCGGCAGCGGCTGCTTCGGCTCGACGCCCTGGCTGGGCTCGATCGGCGTGACGCAGACGTCGCGGATCATGAAGGAGAGCGGCGGGGCGAAGAGATCACCGCGGCCGGAGACACCGCCGAGCACGCGGTTGATGTCGCCGAAATCGCTCCGGAGCGGCATGAGCAGCATCGCGGCGTCATAGGTGCCGGAGCGGTTCGGCGCCTCGAGCTTGAGCTCGACCACGGCGGGCTCGTTCATCACCACCTGGAGCAGGCGCTCGAAGCGCTGGCGGTCGACCTCGTCGATGAGGTAGCCCGGCTGCATGCCACGCACCTCCATGCCCATCATCTCGCAGATCTTCATGCCGGCGAGGCGGATGCGCATGTTGTTCTCGCCGATCTTCTCGATGATGAACATGTTTTCGAGCGCGGACTCGAACTGGCGCGGGTCGATCTCGGCCCGATAGGGTGCGATCCGCCCGGCGCGGAGGCGTTCCCAGTAGGACTTGAGCGATGACAGCATGAGATCGTTCATCTGTTTTCCGACCGATGTTGCGCCGCCGGGAGGGTCATACCCATGACCACGGGCGGTTGGTAAACGATTTCTTTATACGATATACGACGAACCTCGCAATGTCGCGCCCTTTGCTTAGGCTTCCTTAATTTGCGTAAAAATTTGGCTAAGATTCGCGGCGGCAGGCGGCTTTTCGGCACGGGGGGAAAATGACGTTTCAGTCGATGACGGGCTTCGCATCGCTCGCGGGCGCGGCGGGGGAGTTCCAGTGGGTCTGGGAGGTGCGGAGCGTGAACGGCCGCGGGCTCGACCTGCGCCTCAGGCTGCCCGACGGGTTCGAGGCGCTCGAGGCGCCGGTCCGCGCGGAGTTCGGCCGCCTGTTCAGCCGCGGCTCGATCACCGTCGGGCTGAAGCTTGCCGGCATCGGCGCCCAGGCGGTGCCGCGGGTCAACCGGGCGCAGCTCGAGGCGACGCTGGCGGCCGCGCAGGAGGTCGCCGATCTCGCCGCCGCGCGGGAGATGCCGCTCGCGCCCTTTTCGGCGCTGGACCTGCTCGGGTTCCGCAACGTGCTCGAGATCGAGGCCGCGCCCCTGGCGGAGAACACCGAGGTGCTGGCCGCGGTGACGGCTGAGATCGGGCCGCTGGCGGCGGCGCTGGCCGAGGCCCGCGCGCAGGAAGGCGCCGGGCTCCGAACGCTGCTCGCCGAGCGGGTGGACCGGATCGCGGAGCTTGCAGCGGCGGCGCGGGAGACGGCGGAGGTGCGTGCCGCCCGGCGCGGCACGGTGCTGCGCGAGCGGGTGCAGGCGCTGCTCGAGTCGACGGCGATCGCCGATGAGGCGCGGCTTTCCCAGGAACTTGCGCTCATCGCGGTAAAGGCGGACGTTTCCGAGGAGATCGACCGGCTCGAGACCCATGTCGTGGCGGCGCGCGATCTGCTTGGCGGCGAGGGCCCGCGCGGCCGGCGGCTCGATTTCCTGACCCAGGAATTCAACCGCGAGGCCAACACGCTCTGCTCGAAGGCCGGTGCGACCGATTTGACGGCGATCGGTTTGGAGATGAAAGTGGTGATCGATCAGATGCGGGAGCAGGTACAGAATGTGGAGTAGCGCATGAAAGCGGAGGCCGGGATGCAGAAGCCGAAGCGCCGGGGCCTTCTCATCATTCTGTCCTCGCCGTCGGGGGCGGGGAAATCGACGCTCTCGCGGCGGCTGCTGGAGGTCGATCCCGAGATGCGGTTCTCGGTTTCGGCCACGACCCGGCCGCCGCGGCCGGGCGAGCAGGACGGGCGGGACTATTTCTTCAAGAGCCGCCGCGAGTTCGAGACGATGGTCGAGGCGGGCGAGATGCTCGAATACGCCGAGGTCTTCGGCAACTTCTACGGCACGCCGCGCGCGCCGGTGGAGGCGGCGACCCGGGAGGGGCAGGACGTGCTCTTCGACGTGGACTGGCAGGGCGGGCAGCAGATCCGCAACTCGCCGCTCGCCGACAGCGTCGTCTCGATCTTCATCCTGCCGCCCTCGATCGCCGAGCTGGAGAGCCGGCTGCGGGCGCGCGGCCAGGACAGCGGCGAGGTGGTGGCAAGCCGGATGGCGAAATCGCGGGACGAGATCAGCCACTGGGCCGAATACGACTATGTGCTCGTCAACGAGACGCTCTCGACCTGCGAGGCGGAGCTGCGCGCGATCATCGAGGCCGAGCGGCTGCGCCGGGAGCGCAGGCCGGACCTCATGGTGCTGGTGAACCAGATGAACCGTGAATTCGAGGAGAGATTGACATGAGCCTCTATGCTCTCGACGGCATTGCGCCGAAGCTGCCGGAGGACGGCGATGCCTGGGTGGCGCCGGGTGCGCGGCTCATGGGCCGTGTCGAGCTCCGCAAGGGCGCCTCGGTCTGGTTCAACGCGGTGCTGCGCGGCGACAACGAGCCGATCATCGTCGGCGCGGATTCGAACGTGCAGGACGGCAGCGTGCTGCACACGGACATGGGCTTTCCGCTCACCATCGGGCGCTGCTGCACCATCGGGCACATGGCGATCCTGCATGGCTGCACCATCGGGGATTTCAGCCTGATCGGCATGGGGGCGACGGTGCTCAATGGCGCAGTGATCGGGAGGAACGCGCTGGTGGGCGCGGGCGCGCTGGTGACCGAGGGCAAGGAGATCCCCGAGGGCACGCTCGCGGTCGGCCGCCCGGCGAAGGTGGTGCGCGAGCTGAGCGCGGAGGAGATCGAGGGGCTTGCGAAGTCGGCGGAGCGCTACCGTGCGAACATGCAGCGCTTCCGCATCGGGCTCAAGCCGGCTGGGGTGCTCGCGCCTGCAGGCTGACGGCGGCCTCGGCCTCGCCGAACCGGGCCTCGATCCCGAGGCCCGTCTGTTCGAGCGCCTCGCGCAGCATCGGGAACTGGATGCTTTCGGAGCGGGGCGCGGCGAGCGGGGTGCCGTCGGTGACATGGGCCCAGAGCTCGGCCGGGGCGGCGGTGCGCCGGCCTTCGACATTGAGCGAAATGGTATCCTCTGCCATCGAGACCCGCACGAGCCCGCCCATGGGCAGGCTCTTCTCGAGGCAGAGGATGGCGAGGAAGATGACCCGGCCGACCGGGCGGGGCAGGCTGCCGGAGCCGGCCTCCCAGGCCACGGTGAAGCGGCCGCTGTACATCGCCCGGGTGATCTCGGCCGCCTCGTCGCAGGAGAGCTCGGTGTCGGGATCGGCGGGGCCGAAGGCGATGCGGAAGAAGCGGATGCGGGCGAGCGCGTTCGCAAGGCTGTCGGTGATGAGGTCGAGTTCGGGGCTCGCGGCGCCGCCGTTGGTCATCTGCAGAAGCTCGAGGCCGTTGCCGATGGCCCCGAGCGGGCTTATCAGATCGTGGCAGAACCGTGCGCTTACCAGCGCACTGAGGTCGGTCGCGCTCATCGGCTGCCCTCCCATTCAACGAGGCATGACTTGAACGAATTTCTCGAGCCCGGCAATCTCGTGCGCCATCCGGACATGCCGGACTGGGGGCTCGGGCAGGTGCAATCGGTCATCGGCAACAAGATCACTGTCAATTTCGAGCACGCAGGCAAGGTCGTCATAGATGGGTCCCGGATTGACCTCGTGCCGGAATTCGGCGGGCCTGAGGCCTGAGAAAAGAGACGTCACACACATTTCTTAATCGGTCGTAAATCGCCATGGGCGACTGGTCCAGCCCGCTGATGCGCTGCTATAGGGAGAGGGCCGCTCCTGAACTCCCGGCGGGCGGCAGAGTGATCGAAGGTGTGAATGTCGTCGAAGCCGAACAACTACCACGTCAAGATTGCCGAGACGGAAGAGGAGCTTCTGGGCGCGCGCCGGCTGCGCTACCGGGTTTTCGTCGAGGAGATGGGGGCGAGCGCGCGGCCCGAGGAACACGCGCTGCGACAGGAGTGGGATGAGTTCGATCCGTATTTCGATCACCTGATCCTGCTCTCGCGCGAGGACGGCATCGAGGACCCGCTCGACCGGGTGGTCGGGGTCTACCGGCTCATGCGCGACGATGCGGCACGGGAGGGCATCGGCTTCTATGGCGCCGGCGAATACGATCTCTCGCCGATCCTGACCTCCGGGCGCAAGGCGCTGGAGCTCGGACGCTCCTGCGTGGCGCTGGCCCACCGGGGCGGGCTCGGGATGCATCTGCTCTGGAACGGGCTCGCGGGCTATGTGCTCGACCGCAACATCGAGATCCTCTTCGGGGTGGCGAGCTTTCACGGCACCGACCCCGCGCCGATCGCCGAGGCGCTGGCCTATCTCCACCACACCCGCCTCGCGCCGCCGGAGCTGAGGGTGCGGGCGCTCGAGGGGCATTATCTTGACATGAACCTGCTGCCGGCGGCGGAGGTGGACGCCACCCGCGCGAGCCAGCAGATCCCGCCGCTCATCCGCTCCTATCTCCGGCTCGGCGGCTTCGTCGGCGACGGGGCCTTCGTCGATCATGATTTCAACACCATCGATGTCTGCGTCGTCATGGATACCGTCCGCATGACCGAGAGCCACCGCCGCTTCTACGAGCGCAACCGGAGTGTGGCCCGGTGACGATCGGCTGGAACGATGCGGACCCGGCTGCGCTGCCGCCCCTGCGGGCCGGGCAGAAGCTGCGTCTGGCGCTGCGCGCGTCCTGGGCTCTGCTCACGCTCGCGGTGCTCTTTGCGATCTTTCTCGTCATTCGCGGCGGCGAGCTGCTCGTCGGGCGCCTCACCGGCCGCTCGCACCGGCGGCTGGGGGCGCACATCGTGCAGGTCTGGGCCATGCTCGCGCTGCCGACGCTCGGCCTGCGCTACGTGCAGCGCGGCACGCCGATCCGGGGCGCGGGCGCCTTCGTCGCCAATCATTCAAGCTGGATCGACATCGTGGCGCTCCAGCGGGCCGCGGCGCCGTTTCTGGTCTCGAAATCCGAGGTCCGCTCCTGGCCGGGCATCGGTTTCATCGGGCGGGCGATCGGGACGCTCTTCATCGACCGCAAGGCGGGGGCGGCGAAGAAGCAGGAGGCCGAGCTGCTCGACCGGCTGCGCCGGGGCGATCACATGGCGCTGTTTCCCGAGGGCACCAGCACCGACGGGCAGCGGGTCCTGCCCTTCAAGTCCTCGCTCTTCGGGGTGTTCTTCGCCCCGGATCTCGAGGGCCGGGTCGCGGCCCAGCCGGTGGCGATCGTCTACCGCCCCGGCCCGGGCCTGCCGGCGAATTTCTGCGGCTGGTGGGGCGACATGGATTTCGCCGCCCATATCATCGACATGTTCGCGCGCTCGGTCGGGAGCGAGGTGGAGCTCACCTTCCTCGAGCCGGTGAGCGTGGCCGAAGCGCCCGGCCGCAAGGCGATGGCCGCCCTTTGCGGCGCGCGGGTGGCCGAGACCTTTGCCGCGCGCCATCTGCCGGCGCCGGATGCGGCGGGGGACGCGGGGCAGGGCGCGGCGACCTCCGGGTGATCCCGGCACGGCGGGGTTCGGTGTAAAACGGTGTTTCGCGAAAACAGGGTTTTCTGGACGCGTTTGCGGTGCAATATGGGCCCCGAGGCGAGTCCAGAGCGAGACATATTCCAATGACAAAGACAATTTTCGCGGCCCTGGCCGCTACCGCGCTCGGCGCGGCAGTGCCTGCCGCCGTCAGCGCGGCCGATCTCGAGGTCGGCGTGCTGACCTGCAAGCTCGACGGCGGCAAGAACCTTGTCGTCTACAGCACCGAGAGCTTCGACTGCGTCTACAATCCGACCAAGGGGGAAAACGAGACCTACGAGGGCAAGATCAAGGAGGTCGGGGTCGATCTCGAGATCAAGGAAGGCCAGAAGCTCATCTGGTCGGTGATCGCGCCGAGCTTCGAGCAGGAGCCGGGCGCTCTGGCCGGGACCTATGTCGGGGCGTCCGCCTCCGCGGCGGTGTCCGCCGGCGTGGGCGGCAAGATCCTTGTCGGCGGCAGCAAGAAGTCCTTCACCCTGCAGCCGCTCAGCGTCGCGGGCACCGAAGGCTTTGGCGCCAATGTCGGCATCCAGAGCTTCGAGCTGACGGCCAAGGCGCCAGAAACCACGCAGTAATCTCCGCCCCGGCCTTGCCGCGGGGCGGCGGGAAGGCCGGAGCGTACGGGACCCGGGCGATCGGTTGCGATGGCCCGGGCCGCCCTTGCCGGATCTGTCATCCGGCCCGGCGGGGCGTCACTCGCCCTCCGTCTCCGGCTTGAAGTCGAGCGCCACGCCGTTCATGCAGTAGCGCAGGCCGGTCGAGGTCGGGCCGTCGGGAAAGACGTGCCCGAGATGGGCGTCGCAGTGCGAACAGGTGATCTCGGTTCGCCGCATGAAGTGGCTCAGATCCTCGTGCTCCTCCACCGCGCCCTGTTCGAGCGGGGCATCGAAGCTCGGCCAGCCGCAGCCGCTGTCGAACTTCGATGTGGCATCGAAGAGCGGCGCGCCGCAGCAGGTACAGGTGAAGGTGCCGGGCGCCTTCGGGAAATCGTCGTGGCTGAACGGGCGCTCGGTGCCCTTCTGCCGCGTGACCTTGTAGGCGAGCGGCGACAGTTCGGCCTGCCACTCCGCCTCGGTCTTGCGGATCTTGCTGGTCATCGGGGTCTCCTCCGCGTCGGGGGTCTCGGGATCAGAGATCGTCATTGTCTTGGAACCGTCAAGGATCGGTCACGCAGATATTGCACGGCCGTGCGACGATCCCCGCCACGGGGAGCGTCTGCCGGATGAGGCCGATGACTGGTATGACACAGGTGAAATTCCGGGCGCGCTTTGCCGAGACGGCGGAGGATCTGGCGCGCGCGCAGGCCCTGCGCTACCGCCGGTTCCGCGCAGGCCGGGCGCCGGGCGCGGATCACGGGGCGGCGGCGCGCGACTGCGACGCCTTCGATGCGCTGGCGCGGCATGTGCTGGTCGAGGACCTTCGCTCGGGAGAGCTCGTCTGCTGCTTCCGGGCGTTGCTGCTCGCGGACGGTTCGGCGATCTCGCGTTCCTATTCGGCGCAGTTCTACGATCTTTCGCGGCTCGCGGGCTTCAAGGCGCCGATGCTGGAGCTCGGGCGGTTCTGCATCGCCGAGGCGGCGCGCGACCCGGACGTGCTGCGGGTGGCCTGGGGCTTCATCGGCGGCATGGTGGAGGCGCATGGGGTCGAGCTGCTGTTCGGCTGTTCGAGCTTCCACGGCACCGAGACGGCGGCGCATGAGGATGCCTTCGCGCTGCTCAAGGAAAACCACCTCGCGCCGCGGCGCTGGCTGCCGCGGGTGAAGGCGCCCTCGGTCTTCCGCTATGCCCGGAAGCTCCGGCTGAAGAAGCCTGACCTCGCTGCGGCGATGCGGGGGATGCCGCCGCTGCTCCGGACCTATCTGCTGATGGGCGGCTGGGTCTCGGACCATGCGGTGGTGGACCGCGAGCTCGACACGCTCCATGTCTTCACCGGGGTGGAAACCCGGCGCGTGCCGGCCGCGCGTCTCCGGATGCTCCGCCCCGCGGTCTGAGCCCGAGATCCGAGCCCGAGTCTGAGGACGCACACGCGCATCGCGCAGGGGGGCTTGCCGGGCCTCTGTCTCCGGGCTACCTCGGGGGAACGGTGTGACGTGGAGGTCCGGCCCTGTGGGCGAACGCATTCTGAAAATCCTCGCGTGGATTGCGGCGCTTGTCTGCATGGCGCCGATCGTGGCGGCGGGGCTTGCGGCGTTCACCGGGAATTTCGCCACCTGGACCGGGCTCGTGCAGACGGTGTTGCCGGGCTACATCCTCAACACGCTGATGCTGGTGGGGCTTGTGGCGTCTGGCACCGCGGCGGTGGGCGCGGGGGCGGCCTGGCTCGTCACGATGTTCCGCTTCCCGGGCTCGCGGCTCTTCGAGGTGCTGCTGGTGCTGCCGCTCGCCTTCCCGGCCTATGTGCTCGCCTATGCCTATACCGATCTTCTGCAGCATTCGGGGCCGGTGCAGACGCTTCTGCGCGAGGTGACGGGCTGGGGGCCGCGGGATTACTGGTTTCCGAATGTCCGCTCGCTGCCCGGCGCGGCGCTGATGCTCGTCTGCGTCCTCTATCCTTACGTCTATCTGCTGGCCCGCACCGCCTTCGCCAAGCAGTCGATCTCGGCCTATCTCGCGGCGCGGACGCTCGGGCGCGGGCCCTGGCGGGCGTTCTGGCAGGTGAGCCTGCCGATGGCGCGGCCGGCGATCGTCGGCGGGGTGCTGCTGACGGTGATGGAGACGATCGCCGATTACGGCACGGTGGCGCATTTCTCCGTCCGCACCTTCTCGACGGGCATCTATCAGGCCTGGTTCTCGATGGGGGACCGGGGTGCGGCGGCGCAGCTGGCACTCTGTCTGCTTTCCTTCGCGCTGCTGCTGGCCGCCCTCGAGCGCATCCAGCGCGGGCAGGCCCGCGCCCATACCCGGGGCGCGCGCGCCGAGATGTTCGACCCGCAGCCGCTCGAGGGGCTGGCGGGCTGGATCGCGGCGTTCTTCTGTTTCGTGCCGGTCTTCGTGGGCTTCCTGCTGCCGGTCGTTGTGCTGACGCAGATGGCGGTGGACAGCGGCCAGAGCCTGTTCGATCCGCGCTACATGCGGTTCGTCACCAATTCGCTGACGCTGGCGGCCGCCGCGGCGCTGGTGACGGTGACGGGCGCCGTGCTCATCAGCTTCCGGGCCCGGCTGCTGCCGGGGCGGGCGTCGCGGGTGATGGTGCTGGGCGCGGGGCTCGGCTATGCGGTGCCGGGGGGCGTGATCGCCGTGGGCATTCTCGTGCCGCTCGCCGCACTCGACAACACGATCTCGGACTGGGCCCGCGCGACCTTCGGGGTCTCGACGGGGCTGATCTTCACCGGATCGATCTGGATTCTGGTGCTGGCCTACATGGCGCGGTTCATGGCCGCGGGGCTCAACACGCTGGAGGCGGGCTATGCCTCGCTGAGCCCCAACATCGACGCGGTGAGCCGCACGCTGGGGCTGGCGCCGCCGCGGATGCTCGGGCGGGTGCATCTGCCGATCATGCGGGGCAGCATCCTCGCCGCGGCGCTGATCGTCTTCGTCGACACGATGAAGGAGCTGCCGGCGACGATGATCATGCGGCCCTTCAACTTCGACACGCTGGCGGTGCAGGCGCACCGGCTCGCCGCGGACGAGCGGCTGGAGCAGGCCGCGGTGCCGAGCCTTGTGATTGTCGCGATCGGGCTGTTGCCGGTGCTGCTTGTGTGCCGCCAGCTCGCGCGCCACGGTGACCGGCCGATGCCGGGCCCGGAGGCGCTCGCGACGGCGAATTGATGTGCCCGGACGGCGCTTTCACGCGCCTTCCGAGCACCTGCGGATCGCTCCGGAAACGCTTCCGGCGGGGTGCGGTCCGTGGCGGGGGCTTTTCCTTGTTCACGGAAAATCCATCGCCTAGTATCCGACCGGAAGTTCATGGTGCGTGGGGAAGGTTCGATGGCAGCACGAGAGAATGATGCGACCGGAGACGACACGGTGGCATCCGGGACCGGCGCAGAAGGCCCCGAAGGGACCCGGCCGATTCCGGAGACGGATCCGATCCGGCCAGGTGGCGAGGCGGAGCCGCCGCGCGACATTCTCGCAGACGAGTCCTTTGTGGATCCGGTCGTGAAGGCCGAGGACACGCCGGAGGACGAGACCGTCTGGAACGTCGAGCCGGACGAGCCGCTGGAGACGGACCGCGAGGCGGCGGCCTCGGAGACGCCGGTGCAGGACGTCGAGCCCGAGCCGGTGGTCGAGCCTGAGCCGGTTGTCGAGGCCGAGCCGGCCGAGACGGCGGCTGCGGCGCGTGCGGCTGAGGCGCATGACCGTCATCACGCCGAGGAAGAGCATCAGGAGGAGGAGGCCGAAGGGTCTTCCTTCGCGGCCAAGCTGCTCACGCTGCTCGTGGTGCTGATCGCCGGGGCGGCTCTGGGGATCTGGGCCGCGCCGAAGGTCGCGCCGATGCTGCCTTCGGGCATGGCGCCGGTCGCGGCCTGGCTCACGCCGGGTGCTGCCGGGACCGAAGACGAGATTGCAGCGCTTTCCGGGCGGATCGACGATCTTTCCGCCAAGCTCGACGGCGTGAGCGGCGATGTCGCGACGCAGGCGGATGTCTCTTCCGCGGTTGCCGCCGCGAAGACCGAGACCGACGCGGCGCTCGCGGATCTGCGCAAGACGGTCGAGGCGGCCGACAGCGCGGATGTCGCGCAGCGGATCGCGCGCCTCGAGGGCACGGTCGAGGGCCAGGCCGGCGAGGTCTCCTCGCTGCGCGACCAGCTCAGCGGCGCAAGCGCGTCGGGCTCGGCCGAGATCGACGTCTATCGCGCCGAGCTCGAGGGGCTCCGCGGCGAGATGCGCGACCTGACCGACCGGGTCGCCTCGCTCAGCCATCAGATCGAGGAGGTGGGCGCGACCGCCGACCGCTCGATCAGCGCGGCGGAGGAAAAGGTCGCGGAGATCCAGCAGGAGGCCGAGACGCAGCTCAATGCCGCCGAGATCGACGCCGATGTCGCGCTCATCCGGGCGGCGCTTGCGAGCGGCCAGCCATTTACCGATGCGGCCGACCGGCTGACCGCGGCGGAGAACGTGACGCTGCCCGAGGGGCTGGCCGCGGCCGCGCCCAGCGGCGCGCCGACGCTCCAGATGCTCGAGGAGCGGTATCCCGATGCGGCCCATGCCGCGATCCGCGCCAGCATCGAGGCCGAGGCGGGTGACGGGTTCCTCGCGCGCTCGCGCGCCTTCGTCACCGCACAGCTCGCCACCCGCTCGCTCACGCCCCAGGATGGCACGGGCACGGATGCGGTGCTGTCGCGGATGGAGGCGAAGCTCAAGCAGAACGATCTGCCGGGCGTGCTTGCCGAAGCCGACGCGCTGCCCTCCGAGGCGGCGGCGGCCATGGGCCCGTGGCTGACGGATGTGCGTCTGCGCCAGGGCGCGGAGGCGGGCCTCGGCGAACTGCAGGCCAGCCTGCCGGCCACGAACTGAGGGAAGGCTTCCGAACATGCTCTGGTCTCTGATCAAGATCTTCATCTTCATCGCCATTGCCGCGGGCCTTGCCTTCGGGGTGGCCTGGATTCTCGAGACGCCGGGCGAGGTGGTGATTGCCTTCGCGGGGCGCGAGTGGTCGCTGACCCCGATCGGCTCGCTCATCGCGCTCGTCGTGCTGCTGGTGGCGGCGGTCGTCATCCTCAAGGTGCTCGGCTTCATCATCGCGCTGATGCGCTTCCTGCTCGGTGACGAGACGGCGATCAGCCGGTATTTCAACCGTTCGCGCGAGCGGCGCGGGTTCAACGCGCTGTCGGACGGCATGATCGCGCTGGCCTCGGGCGATTCGAAGCGGGCGATGAAGAAGGCGGCGAAGGCCGAGAAGCTTCTCGGCCGCAAGGATGTCACCGGCCTCGTGAGCGCGCAGGCCGCCGAGCTCAACGGCGACAAGACGCGGGCCATCGGCTATTACAAGACGATGCTCGACGACAGCCGCACGCGCTTCGTCGGCGTGAGCGGCCTCATGCGCCAGAAGCTCGAGGAGGGCGACACGACGACGGCGCTGGCGCTGGCCAAGAAGGCCTTCGCGCTCCGGCCGGACAACCCCGCGCTGCTGCGCACGCTCTTCGATCTGCAGTCGCGCGAAGCCGACTGGTCGGGGGCGCGCGACACGCTCAATGCCTCGATGCACGCCCGGCTGCTGCCGCGGGACATCGGCCACCGGCGCGAAGCGGTGCTCTCGCTCGCCGATGCGCAGGCGGCCGCGGCCGAGGGCAACGAGGCGCGCCGGAACGATGCGGCGCTGCAGGCCAACAAGTATGCGCCGACGCTGGTGCCCGCCGCGGTGCTCGCCGCGCAGGTGCTGGTCGAGAAGGGCATGGCGCGGAAGGCGTCGAAGGTGCTGGTGCGGGCCTGGGCCGCGAACCCGCATCCCGATCTCGCCGCCGCCTTTGCCGCGATCGTGCCCGAGGAGACGCCGCAGGCGCGGATGAAGCGCTTCGATAGCCTGATCACGGCGGCGCCGAACAACCCGGAAAGCCGGCTTCTGAGCGCGGAGCTTGCGCTGGCGGCGGAGGATTTCCCCGCGGCGCGCAAGGCGCTCGGCACGCTGCCCGAGACCGATCCGACCACGCGGAGCCTTGCGCTCATGGCCGCGGTCGAGCGCGGGCAGGGCGCGCCGGAAGCGGTGGTGCGGGCCTGGCTTGCCAAGGCGCTCGATGCCTCGCGCGGGCCGCAGTGGGTCTGCGAGAAGTGCGGGCACGTGCATGACGCCTGGCGGCCGGTCTGCGAGAGCTGCGGCGCGTTCGACACGCTCGAGTGGAAAACCCCGGCCCATCGCCAGGAGACGACCTACGGTCAGGCGACGATGCTGCCGCTTCTGGTCGATCCGGCCCCGGCGGCCGAGGAGGCCGATCCCGGCGTGACGGATGCGGACGAGGTGCGGGCGGAAGCCGCCGCGCGCTGAGGCCCGAAGGCTCGAGGGGGCCGGTCCCGCCTGGCGGCGGGGCCGGCCCTTTGCGTTGCTACTGGTTCCACTCGGGCTTGCGCTTGTCGAGGAAGGCCTCGATCCCGGCGGCCGTGTCCTCGCGGATCATGTTCTGGGCCATCACCCGGCCGGTATGGGCATACGCCGCCTCGAGGCCCATCTCGGCCTGTTCGTAGAAGGCGCGCTTGCCGATGCGGACCGCGGGCCCGAGCTTGGCGGCGATCCTTTCGGCGAGCGCCCGGCTCGTGCCGGCCAGTTCGGCCTCGGGCACCACGCGGTTGACGAGGCCGAGGCTGCGGGCCTCGCCGGCGTCGATGAACTCGCCGGCGGTGAGCATCTCGAAGGCCTGCTTGCGCGGGATGTTGCGGGTGAGCGCGACCATCGGTGTCGAGCAGAAGAGGCCGATGTTGACCCCGTTCACCCCGAAGCGGGTGCCCTCGGCGGCGACGGCGAGATCGCAGCTCGCGACGAGCTGGCAGCCCGCCGCGGTGGCGATGCCGTGCACCTCGGCGATGACCGGCTGGGGCAGCTTCACGATCGAGGTCATCATCCGGCCGCAGGTGGCAAAGAGGGTTTCGAAATAGGCGAGCCCGCCGTCGGGCGCCTGGCGGGCCGCGGTCATCTCGCGCAGATCGTGCCCGGCGCAGAACGCCTTGCCCGCGGCGCGCAGGATCACCACGCGCACGCTCCGGCTTGCCGCGATGTCGTCGAGGGCCGCCTGGAGCGTGGCGAGCATCGCCTCGGAGAGCGCATTGAGCTTGCCCGGGTTGTTGAGGGTGAGGGTCGCGATCGCGCCCTCGTCCTCCCGCAGGAGAATGTCTTCGCGCACGAGCGTGTCTTCGGTCAATCTTGCCTCCCTTGCCTCCGGTGCGTTGGCTTGCCACTCTGCGACAGTTTCCGCAGACGCGAAAGACCACCGATGCAGACTGTGCTTTCAATTCCCGAGCTTTCCGCCTTCGTTGACGAGGTGTTTCCGCAGCAGGCCGGGCGTTTCGAGATCCTCGACCTGGCGCCCGGGCGGGTGCGGGTGCGGATGGAGACGCGCGAGGAGGACCTGCGGCCGGGCGGCACGGTGTCCGGTCCGACGCTCTTCCTTCTGGCCGATTGCGCCTATTACATCGTGACGCTGGCCCATGTCGGGCGCGAGGCGCTGGCGGTGACGACGAACTGCGGCATCGACTTCATGCGCAAGCCCGAGCCTGGCCCGCTGCTGGCGGAGGCGCGCATCCTGAAGCTCGGGCGGCGGCTCTCGGTGGGAGACGTGCTGCTCTATTCGGAGGGGGTCGCGGCACCGGTGGCGCGGGCGAGCCTCACCTATTCGGTGCCGCCCGCCCGCGCCTGATCCCCCGCCTGATCCCGCGCCGGCCTCAGGCCCGCGCCTGGGGCGGCGCCGCGGAGAGCGTGCGGTGTTGCGGCCGGGCATAGGCATCCCGGACCGTGCGGCGGTAGAGCCGGTAGGAGAGGATCGCGGCGATGCCCATCGCCGGAATGAGCACGGCCATGGCGAGGAGCGGATCGCCGAAGCTCGCGCCGAGGGTGCCGACGGCGAGCCCCGAGCCCATCTGCAGGAAGCCCATCATCGCCGCGGCCGCGCCCGCCCGGTCGGGGAAGGGCACAAGGGCGGCGGTCGACATTGCCGGCATGATGAAGGCGATGCCGATCGAGGCGCAGGAGATCGGCAGCATGACGTGGAGAAAGCTCGGATCGCCGAGGAGCAGCGAGAAGGTTCCGAGCCCGCCCAGGGCCACGAAGCAGAGGCCGGGCGCGACCATGCTGGCCGCGCTGACCCGGTTGAGCAGGACGCGGAGCGCGAGCGAGCCGCCGAGGAAGAAGCCCGACTGCATGAGCATGCCGAGCCCGAACTGGGTGGGGGTGAGCCCGACACGGTCCATCAGGATGAAGGGCAGGAACGTCGCCTGGGCGTAGATCGCGCCGATGGTGCCCGCCACGACCCCGGAGGCGCCGAGGAACTGGGCGTTGCCGAGGATGACGACATAGGAGGAGGCGAGGCCACGGAAGCTGAAGCGGCTGCGGTCGGGGACGACGGTTTCCTTGAGCGCGAAGACGGTCGCCAGCACCACGGCGATGCCGAAGAGCGCCATGATGACGAAGATCGCGCGCCAGCCGGCGAGCTCGAGGGTGAGGCCGCCGATCGTCGGTGCGGTGGCGGGGCCGACCGCGAGGATGATGCCGATGAGGTTCATGATCCGCGACGAGCGGTCGCCGGAAAATAGGTCGCGCACGATGGCGCGCGAGATCGCCACCCCGGCCGAGGCGCCGACGCCCTGGAGGAAGCGCGCGGCCATCAGGACCTCGATGCCGGGCGCCATGAGCGCGATCAGGCTGCCGAGGAAGTAGATGCCCATGAAGGCGAAGGTGACGGGGCGGCGGCCGAGCGCATCGGAGAGCGGCCCGGCGATGAGCTGGGCGAAGGCGAAGCCGCCGAAATAGAGCGTGAGGGTGAGCTTCACGAAGCTCTCGGTGGTGCCGAAGGCATGGACGATCTCGGTCATCGCCGGCGTGTAGAGCGCCATCGAAATCGGGCCGATGGCGACGAAGAGGCCGCCGATCAGGGCGACCCGGCGCTCGCTCATCACCGGGGCGGGCGCGGCGTCGGCCTCGGGCAGGGTCTCGGGTGTGGTCATGATGCGCCTCCGGAGCAGCGGGCCTCGCGGGCACGGGTGAGATTGTCGCGGACCAGCCGCGCGGCGGCGGCGAAGGTCTCCCATTCGGTGTCGGACATGCCGGCGCGGGCGAGCGTGCGCATCTCCGCCCCGATCGCCGCGATCTGGTCGAGCACGGGGCCCGCGGCGTCGGTCAGGTGCACGCGCTTGGCGCGCCGGTCGTCGGGGTCGGGCGCGCGCTGCACCAGCCCCGCCTGTTCCAGCCGGTCGAGAAAGCCGCAGAGGCTCATCTGGGCGACGCAGAGCCGATCGGCGAGCAGGTGCTGCCGGATCGGGCCGGTGCGGCGGAGGTGGGCGAGCACGCGGGCCTCGGCCGGGGTGACGCCGAGGCCCGCCTCGGCCACGCGGTGCTCGAAGCCCGAACGGAACAGGCGGGCCATGTCGGCCACCACGAAGTTCAGGCTTTCCGGTGCGGGGTGCATGACGGTCGGGTCCGATTCTGTAAAGTAGACATATAATCAGGTAAGCTTATTATATGGTCGCGTCAAGCCGGGGCCGGAATGCGGCTTGCGCGGTGCGCCGGGCGGGGCATAGTGCGGACATGATCCGCATCCTGTTCCTCTTTGCCGCCCTGTTCGCCGTCATAGCGCTCATCACCCGCACCCCGGGGATGCGGCGGGCGTTCTATGCCTTTCTGGCGTTTCTCGTCGTCTATGCGATTCTCAAGGCAACGGGCGTGATTGACGCCTGGGCGCCGGACAGAATGCAGTAGATAATTGGGGTATTATGATACCATAATTTCAAGGGCATGAAATATAAGGGGTAATTTTGATCCCGGCCGATTGACCTGCGCGGAAAATCCTGTAGAAGGACCGCTCGTTCGGAGCGGGCCGCTGGCCCTTGGGGGACCGCCCCCGAGGCGCGCCCGGCCCTGACCTGAAGACAGGACGGACAAGAGATGAAAACCTATTCCGCCAGACCGGCAGACATAAACAAGAAGTGGGTCGTGATCGATGCCGAAGGCATCGTGCTCGGCCGCCTCGCCTCGCTGGTCGCCATGCGGCTGCGCGGCAAGCACAAGGCGACGTTCACCCCGCACATGGACATGGGCGACAACGTGATCGTCATCAACGCCGAGAAGGTGCAGATGACCGGCCGCAAGCGCGCCGACAAGAAGTACTTCTGGCACACCGGCTTTCCGGGCGGCATCAAGCACCGCACGGCGGCGCAGATCCTCGAGGGCCGTCATCCCGAGCGGGTGATCCTCAAGGCGGTCGAGCGCATGCTGCCGGGCGGGCCGCTCAGCCGCAAGCAGATGTCGAACCTGCGCGTCTATGCGGGTGCGGTGCATCCCCATGAGGGCCAGAGCCCCGAGGTGGTCGATCTCGCCTCGATGAACCCCAAGAACACCCGGAGCGCGTGACCATGGCCGATTTTTCCTCGCTCGAAGAGCTCAAGGATGCCGTTGCCGCCGATGCGGTGGTTGCCGATGCCGCCCCCGTGCGCGAACCCGTTCGTGACGAGCTTGGCCGTTCCTATGCGACCGGCCGCCGCAAGGACGCCACCGCGCGCGTCTGGATCAAGCCGGGTTCCGGCAAGGTCACCGTCAACGGCAAGCCGATGAACGACTACTTTGCCCGTCCGGTGCTGCAGATGGTGATCGGCCAGGCGTTCTCCGTCGCCGGTGTCGCCGGAGAGTTTGACGTGATGGCGACCGTGAAGGGCGGTGGCCTCTCCGGTCAGGCCGGCGCCGTGAAGCACGGCATCAGCCAGGCGCTCTCGCTCTACGAGCCGAGCCTGCGCCCCGCGCTGAAGGCCGCCGGGTTCCTCACCCGCGACAGCCGCGTCGTCGAACGCAAGAAATACGGCAAGCGGAAGGCGCGCCGGAGCTTCCAGTTCTCCAAGCGCTGATGTTTGCGCTCCGGCGGCTTCGCGCCGCTGGAGCCTTCCTTCGGACAGGCCCTGCCGGGAGATCCCCGGCGGGGCCTGTTGCCGTTTCAGGCGGGTGGTTTCAGAGCCGGACCTGCGGCTCGGGGAGCCCGCAGACGCCCGGCGCCTCGATCAGATAGGTGCGGCCATCGGCCTCGCCGGGCGCCGCGAGCGCCTCGCGGGCGGTGGTGACGAGGATCTGCGCGAGATCGGGGCCGCCGAAGGCCGGGCAGGAGGTGTTCCGGCCGGGCACGGCGATCGCGCGATCGAAGCTGCCATCCGGGCGGTAGCGGGCGACGCGGCCCGCCCCCCATTGCGCATTCCAGAGGCCGCCTTCGGCGTCGATCACGGCGCCGTCCGGGTTGAGCGGCTCCTCGGTGAGGTCGATGAAGGCTTCGGCCGGCGCGGACGGCCAGCCCTCGGCATCGAGCTCCTGGCGCAGGATGCGGTGCGTCCGGGTGTCGCTGAAATAGGCGGTCCGGCCGTCGGGGGCGAAGCAGATCGCGTTGGAGACCGTGATGTCCCTGTGCAGACATTCGAGCGCGCCGTCATGGAAGCGGTAGATCGCGCCCGCGCCCGGCTCGGCGTTCTTGCCCATGGTGCCGATCCAGAAGCCGCCCTGCCGGTCGGCGCGGCCGTCGTTCGAGCGGGTGACCGGGTTCCCGGCCTCGAGCGGCAGGACCTCCTCATGCGCGCCGGAGGTGATGTCGAAGCGGCGCAGGCCGGTCTCGGTGGCGATGAGCAGGGTGTCTGCATCGACCCAGCCCGCGGCGGAGGCGTGTTCGTCGAACTGCCAGACATGGGGCCGGTCGTTTTCCCGGCTGAGCAGGCGCTTGCCGATGATGTCGAACCAGAAGAACTGCCGGCGGAGCGGGTGCCAGAGCGGCCCCTCGCCGAGGGTGCAGGCGCGGGCGTCGAAGAGGCGGGCCTCGGGGGCGCGGCGGCTGTCGGTCATGGGTGAAACACCTCGTCATAGGCGGCGGTGATGCGGGCGGCGCGGGCGGCGACCTCGGCCGCGCTGTCACCGGGGCGATAGAGCGCGGTGCCGATGCCGAAGCCGTCGGCGCCGGCCTGTTTCCAGGCGGCGAAATTCTCGGGGCCGGCACCGCCGACCGCAAGCACTTCGGTGCCTTTCGGCAGGACCGCGCGCATGGCGGCGAGACCTGCGGGCCCGAGCAGGGTCGCGGGAAAGAGCTTGAGGACATCCGCACCGGCCCGGAGGGCGGCGAAGCATTCGGTGGGGGTCATGACGCCGGGGCAGGAGAGGAGACCCGCGGCCTTCGTCGCCGCGATCACCTCCGGATTGCAGTCGGGCGAGACCACAAGGCGGCCGCCCGCCACGGCGACGCGGCGGGCATCGTGCGGGCTGAGCACGGTGCCCGCGCCGATCAGCGCATCGCGCTCGAAGCGGGTGGCCATCCCGGCAATGCTCTCGAAGGGCGACGGCGAGTTGAGCGGCACCTCGATGGTTGTGATCCCGGCCGCGATCAGTGCCTCGGTGACGGCGAGCGCCTCCCCCGGGGTGATGCCGCGGAGGATCGCGGTGATCTTGCGTCTCATGCCTCGGCTCCGCTGAGGGTTTCGTATGCCGCCGTGAGCCCCGCGCGCGTGAGGGCGCCGACATCCTCGCGGCGGACCGCGGCCTCCTGCTGCGCGAGCGCCGCGGCATAGAGGCCGGCAAGCGGCTCCGCGCCGATCACCGCCACGGGCTGCCCGCGCCAGATGTCGGCGGCTGCGGCGAGATCCGCGCCGATCAGCAGGCCGGAGAGCCGCGCCCGCGCCGCGGCGGGATCGAGCCCGGCCAGCAGGCTCTCGGCCCGGAGCGCGAAGAGCGCGCCCGGCACGCGCTCGGGGGCGGCAAGCGCCGTGGCGAGGGCCGCGGCATGGGCAGCGCCATCCCAGCCCGGCCCGATGGAGTGGCGCAGCACGGACTGGCTGGCGAGCAGGCCGAAGAGCTCGCCGGTCAGGATGGTGCGGAAGCCTTCCACACGGCCGGCGCGGAGCCGTGCCCATTTCGTATGGGTGCCCGGCAGGCAGGCGACGCCGTCGAAGCCGGGGGTGCGGGCGAGGAGGCCCGCGATCTGGGTCTCCTCGCCGCGCATCACGTCGGCGGCCGGAGCGGCCTGGCAGAGGCCCGGCAGGATGCGCACGTCGAGCCGGGGGTCGGCGGCGAGCACGCTGACCGGCGGCAGGCCGCAGGGCGGGCCGGGCACGGGGGCATAGGGCGCCTCGCGCCAGCCCTGGCGCGCTCCGGCCATGCCGCAGACGAGAACGGGTGTCCGCCGCCTGGCGGGCAGGAGATCCGCGGCCGCGTCGAGCAGCGCCGGTTCGTAGCCCCTGGGGTGGAGCGCGGCCATGCCCGTCCCGGTCTGCCGCTCGGCCAGCACCGTGCCTGCGGCATCGATGGCCCAGAGCCGCATGTTGGTCGTGCCCCAGTCGACCCCGATCCAGGCCGTCGCGATGGTCATGCGGCGGCCCCGAGCGGGGCGAGGCGGGCCTGGGTGAGGCGGAGCAGGAGCTTCTGGAGCACGATGAAGACGAGGAGCAGGATGCCGATCACGATCTTGGTCCACCAGCTGGAGAGGCTGCCGTCGAAGACGATGTAGGTCTGGACGAGGCCCATGGTGAGGACGCCCACGAGGGTGCCGAACACGTAGCCGGAGCCGCCGGTCAGGAGCGTGCCGCCGATCACCACCGCGGCGATCGCGGTGAGCTCGGTGCCGACGGTGGCCAGCGGGTAGCCGGAGCCGGTGTAGATCGAGAAGACGATGCCCGAGAGCCCGGCCATGAAGCCCGAGAAGGCATAGATGAGCACGGTGGTGCGCCCGACCTCGACCCCCATGAGCCGGGCCGTCGCCTCGCCGCCGCCGAGCGCGAAGACGCTGGCGCCGAACCGGGTGCGGTGGGCGAGAAGCATCCCGGCCGCGACGCTCAGCAGCATCAGGACGCCGATGAGGGTGAGGCGGCCCTTGCCGGGCATGAGATAGTAGCTGCTCTGGATCGCGTCGTAGAAGGCGTGCCGGATCGGCACGGAATCGATCGTGAGCATGTAGGCCGCCCCGCGGGCGAGGAACATGCCCGCGAGCGTGACGATAAAAGGCGGCATGCCGAGAAGGTGGATGAAGCCGCCCATCAGCGCGCCGAAGGTGGTCGTCACCGCGAGGAGGAGCGCGAAGACGACAATGGGGTGCAGGCCGGTGTCGCGAAGCAGGACCGCGATGAAGACCCCGGAGAAGGCGATGACCGATCCGACCGAGAGGTCGATGCCGCCGGAGAGGATGACGATCGTCATGCCGACGGCGACGATGCCGAGATAGGCATTGTCGGTCAGGAGGTTGCCGATCACCCGCGTGGAGAGCATCGCGGGAAACTGCGCGTAGCAGATGGCGTAGGCGACAAGGAAGATCGCGATGGTGACGTAGAGCGGCAGCGCGCGGGAGATCATCGGAGGCTCTCCTTCGGCTTGGGCGTGGCGGCGGCATGGCTGCCGGAGAGGCCGGAGCGGCTGCGGCGCCAGAGCTGCCAGTCCGCCGCGAGGCGGGGCGATTGCAGGATGAGGATGATGATCACGAGCGCGGCCTTGAGCACGAGATTGTATTCGGACGGGAAGCCCGCCAGCAGGATTCCGGTGTCGATGGTCTGGATGATGAGCGCCCCGAGCACGGAGGCCGCGATGGAGAAGCGCCCGCCCATCAGGGAGTTGCCGCCGATCACCACCGCGAGGATCGCGTCGAGCTCGAGCCAGAGGCCGGCGTTGTTGGCATCCGCCCCGCGGATGTCGGCGGTGGCGATGAGGCCCGCGACGGCGGCGCAGAGGCCCGAGGCCATGTAGACGGCGATGAGCAGCACGCGGGCGTTGACCCCGGCGAGTGCGCTGGCGCGGCGGTTGACGCCGATCGCCTCGATGAGGAGGCCGAGCGCGGTGCGGCGCATGAGAAGCGTGACGGCGATGGCCGCGGCAAGCCAGAGCAGCGCCGGAACCGGGATGCCGAAGAGGCTGCCCGAGCCCAGGAAGGCAAGGCCCGGATGACTGAAGGTGAGGATCCGGCCCTCGGTGATGAGCTGGGCGATGCCGCGCCCGGCGGTCATCAGGATCAGCGTCGCCACGATGGGCTGAATGCCGATCACCGCGACGAGAAAGCCGTTCCAGAGCCCTGCGGCGAGGCCGGCGGCCAGAGCGAGCAGGAGGGCGGGCCCGAGCCCCCAGCCGTTCACGATCGCCGTGGCGGCCACGGCGCCGCAGATCGCCATCACGGTGCCGACCGAAAGGTCGATGCCGCGCGAGGCGATGACGAGCGTCATGCCGATGGCGAGCAGCCCGATCGGCGCGCCGCGCTTGAGGATGTCGATCACCGGGCCGACGAGGCGGCCGTCGGAGACCGAGATCGAGAGGAAGGTCGGGAAGACGAGGGTGACGAGCATCACCACGGCGGCGAGCGTCAGGATCTGCGGCAGGACGCGGCGGAGGGCTTGCGGCATCATGCGGCGTCCTCCTCGGCGATGGCGCGGACGATGGTCTCGGTGGAGATCTCCGCCCCGGTGAGTTCGGCGACGTGGCGGCGGTCGCGCACCACGATCACCCGGTCGGAGACGGCGATGAGCTCGTCGAGCTCGGAGGAGACGATGAGGATCGACATGCCGCCCGAGGTGAGTTCTCGGATGAGGTGGAGGATTTCGGCATGCGCGCCGACATCGATGCCGCGGGTGGGTTCGTCGAGGATGAGAAAGCGCGGGTTCATCGCGAGCCAGCGGGCAAGGATCACCTTCTGCTGGTTGCCGCCCGAGAGCTGTCCCACGGGTTTCTCGGCGTCCGAGGTGCGGATGTCGAGCCGTGCGATGTAGTCCTTCGCGAGCCGGACCTGTTCGGCGCGGGACATCGGGCGGGTCCAGCCGCGGCGGGCCTGGAGGGCGAGCGCGATGTTCTCGCGCACCGAGAGGTCGCCGACTATGCCGTCGGTCTTGCGGTCCTCCGGGGCGAAGCCGAAGCCTGCGGCGATGGCGGTCCGCGGCGAGGAGAGGTCGATCTCGCCATCCGCATCGCGCGCGGTGCCGGTTTGGGCGGCGCGGACGCCGAAGAGCAGCTCGGCGCTTTCGGTGCGGCCGGAGCCGAGGAGGCCCGCAAGGCCGATGACCTCGCCCACGCCGACGCGCAGGTCGAAGGGTTCGATCATGCCGCGCCGGCCTAGGCCCTCGGCGCGCAGGAGTTCGGGGCGGATCGGCGCGCCCGCGCCGTGGCCCGCCGCCTGCGCCACCACCTCGTCCTCGAGGACGCGGCCGAGCATGTGCTCGATGAGCCGCACGCGGTCGAGATCGCGCGTGGCTTCGGTCACGACCTTCTGGCCGTTGCGGAGCACGGTGACGCGATCGCTGAGCGCGAAGACCTGATCGAGGAAATGCGAGACGAAGACGATGCCGAGGCCCCGGTCGCGGAGGCCGCGGACGACATCGAACAGCATCTCGACCTCGCGGGCGTCGAGGCTCGCGGTGGGTTCGTCGAGGATCAGCACCTTGCCCGAGAGCGCGACGGCGCGGGCGATGGCGATGATCTGCTGGATGGCGACGGAATAGCAGCCGAGGTCGCGGCCGACGTCGATGTCGAGCCCGTACCCCATGAGCGTCTCACGGGCCATTGCCCGCATCGCGCGGCCATCGACGAGGCCGAAGCGGCGCGGTTCGCGGCCGAAGGCGAGGTTCTGGGCGACGGTGAGATTGGGCAGGAGGTTCACCTCCTGATAGACCGTGCCGATGCCGAGCTCCTGGGCTTCGGAGGTGGAGCGCGGCGAGATGCGCGCGCCCTCGAGCCGGATCTCGCCCGCATCGCGGCGGTAGGCGCCGGTCAGGCACTTGATGAGCGTGGACTTGCCCGCGCCGTTTTCGCCGAGGAGCGCGTGGACCTCGCCGGCGGCCAGCTCGAAATCGACGCCATCGAGCGCCCGGGTGCCGGGGAAGGTCTTGGTGAGGGATTGAACCGAAAGCAGCATTCTCGCTCCAGCGGCAGGCAGGGGTGCGGCGGACCGGAGGGCCGGCCCGCCGCCTTGGGGCCTCTCAGTAGCCGAGACCCTTCTTGGCTTCATACTGGCCCATCGGATCGTCGGCCTGGGTGTAGAGCTTCGATTCCGTCTGGATGAACTTCGGCGGCATGGTGCCGTCCGCCCAGTAGGCTGCGAGCGCATCGAAGGCAGGGCCCGCCATGTTGGGCGTGAGCTCGACGGTCGCGTTCGCATCGCCGTCGGCCATCGCCTGGAAGATGTCAGGCACCGCGTCGATCGAGACGATGAGGATGTCCTCGCCCGGATTGAGCCCGGCTTCCTTGATGGCCTGGATCGCACCCACCGCCATGTCGTCGTTGTGGGCGTAGAGCGCACAGATGTCCTTGCCGCCGTTCTCGGCCTGCAGGAAGCTCTCCATCACTTCCTTGCCCTGGGCGCGGGTGAAGTCGCCGGTCTGGCTGCGGACGATCTCGATGTTGTCGTGGCCTTCAATGGCCTGGCGGAAGCCATTGGCGCGGTCGATGGCGGGAGAGGAGCCGGTGGTGCCCTGGAGCTCGACCACGCGGCATTCCTTGTCGCCCACGGTTTCGACCAGCCACTGGCCGGCGACATTGCCCTCGTGCACGAGATCCGAGCCGACCGCGGTCAGGTAGAGATCGTCGGAGCTGTCGACCTGGCGGTCGAGCAGCACGACCGGGATCTCGGCTTCCTGGGCCTCTTCGAGCACGCTGTCCCAGCCGGTGGCGACCACGGGGGCGAGCAGGATCGCGTCCACGCCCTGCGCCACGAAGGAGCGGATCGCGGCGATCTGGTTCTCCTGCTTCTGCTGGGCGTCGGAGAACTTGAGATCGATGCCGCGCTCTTCCGCCTGCTGCTTGGTGAGCGTGGTTTCAGCCGCGCGCCAGCCCGATTCCGAGCCGATCTGCGAGAAGCCCACAGTCTGGGCCGAGGCGGCGCCGGCGGTCAGGGCGAGCGCGGCGGCTGTTGCGAGCAATCCGTTGAGTTTCATGAAGTGTTCCTCCCTTTGAGTTTTCAATTGTCTGGTGTTTCCGGCGCGTTCTTCTGCGCGCCTTGTCCTCATCGCGGGGCCTCGTGGGCCCCACGATCAGGGTCAGTCCTCGAAGGGCTCGACCGCGATGCGGCGGCCGAGCAGAAAGGCGTCGGCGACATGGACGAGGGGCGTGTCGTCCACATCCGATGCATTCCGGGCGAGCAGCCCGGCGAAATGCGCGTAGAGCGAAGGGTATTCGCCCGGATGGTCCAGCGGCTGCGGCGCGCCGTCGATCGCAAGCTTGCCGCCGCCTTCCGAAAGCGCGAGCGTGCCGTCCTCCGTCTCGACCCGGATGTCCCAGGTCGGCGCCCCCTGCTGGCGCCAGTCGAACACGGCTTCGACCGGCACGCCGCCCGGCGCGGCGAACGTGAGCGTCGCGGCGATGGGTGTGTCGCGGTTCGAGGGGAAGGCGAGTTCGGCGCGCGCGAGATGCACCGGGACGGGCAGGATCGCGGTCAGGATCGAGAGCGCGTTGATGCCGGGATCAAAGACCCCGAGCCCGCCGGGCTCCCAGATCCAGCCCTGGCCCGGATGCCATTCGCGCACGTCTTCCTGCCAGTCGATCGTGACCTTTCGCAGACTGCGCCCGGCCAGCCAGGCGCGCGCGGGCGCGACACCGGCGGCATGGCGCGAATGCCAGGTCGCGAAGAGCGACACCCCTTGGGCGCGGGCAAGTTCTGCAAGGGCGCGGACCTCGGCGACTGTCGCGCCGGGGGGTTTCTCGAGCATGACATGGCGGCCTGCGCGCAGGGCTGCGGCCGCGGCCTCGTAACGGACCTGCGGCGGCATGCAGAGCGAGACGGCGCCGATCTCGGGACGGGCCTCGAGCAGCGCCTCGATGGTCGTGAAATTCTCGGTGCCGGCAATTCCGCCCGAGCGGCTGACGGTCGCGGCAAGCCGGAACGCGCCGCCGTCCGCGATTGCCGGGATATGCTGATCCCGAGCGATCTTGCCGATGCCGACAATGGCGATGTCGCGCAGATCCTGTTCAGTCATCGTCATGACAGTCGTCCTGCCGGGCACCATGGGCGCAAGGCGCGTGGCCCCGGCCCGGGGGTGGTCTGTCCTCGCCCTGGGCCGGGCCGAAGGTTGCGCCCGGGTCGCGGGCGGTCAGGAAGCGCCAGACGATCGCATCGAGGGAATCCTGACGGGGTTCAATGACTGTCACGACCGACCTCCCGCCCACGGCAGCCCTTGAGGAAATCGAAATCGGCACCGGTATCGGCCCCCTCGACATGGGCGTGGAACATGCTGGCATAGCCGCTGTCGGGCGGTGCGGAGAGCGGGCGCCAGGCGGCGAGCCTCGCGGCGAGTTCGTCCTCGGGAATGTCGAGATGGATCCGCCGCGCGGCGACGTCGATCTCGATCATGTCGCCATCCCGCACCACCGCCAGCGGGCCACCCACCGCCGCCTCGGGCGCGGTGTGGAGCACCGCCGTGCCATAGGCGGTGCCGGACATGCGCGCGTCCGAGATCCGGATCATGTCGGTGATCCCCTTCTTCAGGACCTTGGGGGGAAGGCCCATGTTGCCCACCTCGGCCATGCCGGGATAGCCCTTGGGCCCGCAGTTCTTCAGCACCATCACGCAGGTCTCGTCGATGTCGAGATCGTCGCAGTCGATCCTGGCCTTGTAGTCGTCGATCGTCTCGAAGACGACGGCGCGGCCGCGGTGCTGCATCAGATGCGGGCTTGCGGCGGAGGGTTTCAGGACGGCGCCGTTGGGGGCGAGGTTGCCGCGGAGCACGGCAATTCCGCCCGAGGCGGTGAGCGCCTTCTCGACCGGCAGGATGACGTCCTCGTTCCAGTTGCGCGCGTCCTTCACCTCGTCCCAGATCGGGCCGCCGGAGACGGTGAGCGCATCGCGGTGGAGGACGCCGGCCTCGCCGAGGCGCTTGAGCACCACAGGCAGGCCGCCGGCATAGAAGAACTCCTCCATCAGGTATTCGCCCGAGGGCATGAGGTTGACGATGGTCGGGATGTCGCGGCCGAGCCTGTCCCAGTCCTCGAGCGTGAGGTCGATGCCGACGCGGCCGGCAAGCGCGAGCAGGTGGATGACCGCGTTGGTCGAGCCGCCGATGGCGCCATTGCAGCGGATCGCGTTCTCGAAGGCCGCGCGGGTCAGGATGTCGGAGGGTTTCAGGTCGTCCTTCACCATCTGCACGATACGGCGGCCCGAGAGCTGCGCCATCACGCGCCTGCGCGAGTCGACGGCCGGGATCGCGGCATTGCCGGAGAGCGCCATGCCGAGGGCTTCGGCCATGGAGGCCATGGTCGAGGCGGTGCCCATGGTGTTGCAGGTGCCCGAGGAGCGGCTCATGGCCTGTTCGGCCTCGAGGAAATCGGCGTGGCTCATGCGGCCGGCCTTGATGTCCTCGCTCATCTGCCAGAGGGCGGTGCCGGAGCCGACGCGCTCGCCGCGGAACCAGCCGTTTAGCATCGGCCCGCCGGTCACGACGATCGAGGGGATGTCGGTGGAGGCCGCCCCCATCATCAGCGACGGCGTGGTCTTGTCGCAGCCGACAAGCAGCACGGCGCCGTCGATGGGCTGGCCGCGCATCACCTCCTCGACCGCGAGGGCGGCGAGGTTGCGATACATCATCGCCGAGGGGCGGAAGGTGTTTTCGGAGGCGGAGAAGACGGGCACCTCGAGGGGAAATCCGCCCGCTTCCCAGACGCCTGCCTTCACCTTCTCGGCCAGTTCGCGCAGGTGGCCGTTGCAGGGCGTGAGCTCGGACCAGGTGTTGAGGATGCCGATGACGGGGCGGCCATCGAAGAGGTCGTCCGGGTAGCCCTGGTTCTTGAGCCAGCCGCGATGATAGATGTTGTCCCGCGACGTGCCGCCATACCATTCCTGGCTGCGGAGCCGTCTCGGCCAGTCTGCCTTCTTGAAGTCCATGGTCCTGCCCTCAGAGCGCCCTGATTTCCGTGCGCTCCTGCGTCTCCTCGCGGCGGGGAAAGCTGAGCGGATTGCGGAGGGGGAGCCCGAAGGGCGCCGCCTCGATCTCGAATATGTCGCCATCCGCGCAGGCGATGCCCGCGGCGAAGGACAGTGTTGCGGTCCCGAACATGTGGATGTGCACATCGCCCGGCTGGCGGAAGATCTCGTATTTGAAGTGGTGGTGCTCGAGATTGGCGATCGAGTGCGACATGTTGGCCTCTCCGGACAGGAACGGCTTCTCGAAGGGGATGCTGTTGCCGCGCCGGATGCGGGAGGTGCCTTCGATTGTGGCGGGCAGCTCGCCCACCAGAAGCTCGGGGCCGACCGAGGCGGGGCGGAGCTTGGAGTGGGCGAGATAGAGGTAGTTCTGCCGCTCCATCACGTGGTCCGAGAATTCGTTGGCGAGCGCGAAGCCGAGGCGGAACGGCGTGCCGTCGGTGCCGATGATGTAGATGCCGGCGATCTCGGGCTCCTCGCCGCCGTCCTCTGCGAAGGCCGGGGCGGCAAGCGGCGCGCCGGGCGCGGCGAGAGCCGCCCCCGTGCCCTTGTAGAACCACTCGGGCTGCGCGCCGGCATGGCCGTTGGCCGGCTTGCCGCCCTCGAGGCCGATGCGGAACATCTTCATCGAGTCGGTCTCGTTCTCGGCCTTGGCGCCGGCGTGCATCGCGGCCCGCGTGGAAGCCGAGCCCAGGTGGGTGAGGCCGGTGCCGGTCAGGTGGAGATGCGCCGGGTCGGGGTGCAGCACGGGCGGGAGCAGACGGCCTTCGGCATAGAGGCGTTCGAGATCGGCCGCGCCGTTGAGGCCGAGATCCGCGATCCGCTCGCGCAGGCGCGTGCCGGTGGCGGCGCAGTCGATCGCGAGATCATAGAGGCTTGCGTCGGTCCGGACCTCGTAGGCTTCGGTCCCGTCGCGGGCAACGACCTGTATGTGCCCGTCATCCCTGCGGTATTGCGAGAGCAGCATGGTTCACCCCTTCTTCTTGCTCATGACGTCGAAGATCACTGCGGCAAGCAGGACAAGGCCCTTGATGACCTGCTGCCAGTCGATGCCGATGCCGAGGATCGACATGCCGTTGTTCATCACCCCCATGATGAAGGCACCGACCACCGCGCCGACGATGGTGCCCACGCCGCCCGACATGGAGGCGCCGCCGATGAAGACCGCCGCGATCACGTCGAGCTCGAAGGCGAGCCCGGCCTTGGGCGTGGCGGTGTTGAGGCGGGCGGCGAAGACGAGACCGGCGAGGGCCGCGAGCATGCCCATGTTGGCGAAGGTGAAGAAGGTCAGGCGGGCCGAGTTGATGCCCGAAAGCCGCGCGGCCTTCTCGTTGCCGCCGATCGCATAGATGCGCCGGCCGACCGTGGTGCGGCTCGCGATGAAGGAATAGACCGCGATCAGCAGCGCCATGACGATGAAGACGTTGGGCAGGCCGCGGAAATCGGCCATCAGCCAGCTCATGTAGACGAGCGCGGTGAAGATCAGCGCATTCTTGATCGCGAAGAAGGCGAAGGGTTCGTCGGCGACGCCGGAGCGCGCCTGGTGCCGTCGTGTCCTGACGGCCATCAGCAGCAGGATGGCGGCCACCGCAACGCCGAGCACGAAGGAAAAGAGGTTCATGCCGTCGCCGCCGAGCGGATCGGGAATGAAGCCCGAGGCGATGAGCTGGAACTTGGCGGGGAAGGGGCCGACCGACTGTCCGGCCAGAAGCCAGAGTGTGAGCCCCTTGAAGACGAGCATGCCCGCGAGCGTCACGATGAAGGAGGGAATCTTGTAATAGGCGATCCAGAAGCCCTGCAGCATGCCGATGACGGCCCCGACGCCGAGACAGATGATCCCGGCGACCCAGTAGTTGACGCCCCAGTGCACGATCATCACCGCGGCCAGCGCACCGACGAAGCCGAGCACCGAGCCGACCGAGAGATCGATGTGGCCCGCGACGATGACGAGCAGCATGCCGATCGCCATGATGATGATGTAGCTGTTCTGCAGGATCAGGTTGGTGAGGTTCACCGGCTTCAGCAGGATGCCGCCCGTTGCGATCTGGAAGAAGGCCATGATCGCGATGAGTGCGAAAAGGATGCCGTATTCGCGGATGTGGTGGCGGATGAAGCCCAGGCTGTGACGCAGGACCGAGCGTTGCGGCTCGACATGCTCCGGGTTCGTGGTTGTCTGGGTCATCGGCGGTCCCCGGTCGATCTGATGATGGTGGACATGATCCGCTCCTGCGAGGCTTCGGCCGTGGCCATCTCGCCGACGAGACGGCCCTCGTTCATCACGCAGATGCGGTCGGTGATCCCGAGGAGCTCCGGCATTTCGGACGAGATGACGATGATCGCCTTGCCCGCCATCGCGAGGTCACGGATCACGGTGTAGATCTCGAATTTCGCGCCGACGTCGATGCCGCGGGTCGGTTCGTCCAGAATGAGGATGTCCGGATCGGCGAAGAGCCACTTGGCGAGCACGACCTTCTGCTGGTTGCCGCCCGAGAGGTTCACCGTTTCCTGCTCGATGGATGAGCACTTGATCGCGAGGCGCTTGCGGTAGCGCTCGGCGACCTCGGCCTCCTTGTGCCGGTCGACCACCATCGTGTCGGCGATCGCCTCGAGATTGGCGAGCGGCACGTTGCGCCGGATCGTGTCGTCGAGCACGAGCCCGTAGGTCTTGCGGTCTTCGGTGGCGTAGGCGAGGCCGGCGTTCACCGCGCGGCGTACGGTCGAGAGATCAGCCGGGGCGCCGTCGATCAGCGCCTGGCCGGAGATGTCCCGGCCCCAGGATCGGCCGAAGAGGCTCATGGCGAGCTCGGTCCGGCCGGCCCCCATCAGCCCGGCAAATCCCAGCACCTCGCCGCGGCGGACGTTGAAGCTCACCCCGTCGACCACCTTGCGATCGGCATGGATCGGGTGGTGCACGGTCCAGTCGCGAACCTCGAGGATCACCCCGCCGATCTCGGGCGCGCGCGGCGGATAGCGGTCTTCGAGCGAGCGGCCGACCATGTCGCGGATGATGTCGCCTTCGCTGATGCCGCTTGAGCAGTCGAGCCGCGAGACGGCCGAGCCGTCGCGCAGGACGGTGATGGTGTCGGCGACCTTGGAGATCTCGTTGAGCTTGTGGGAGATGAGGATCGAGGTGATGCCCTTGCGGCGGAACTCCATGAGCAGCTCGAGGAGCTTCTCGCTGTCGGTCTCGTTGAGCGAGGATGTGGGCTCGTCGAGGATGAGGAGCCGGACGTTCTTTGAGAGCGCCTTGGCGATCTCAACGAGCTGCTGCTTGCCAAGCCCGATGTCGTCGACGCGGGTCTCGGGGCGTTCGGCGAGGCCCACGCGGGCAAGCAGTTCAGTGGCGCGGCGGTTGGTTTCGCGCCAGTCGATGATGCCGCGCTCCGCACGTTCGTTGCCGAGGAAGATGTTCTCGGCGATGGAGAGGAGCGGAACGAGGGCGAGCTCCTGGTGAATGATGATGATGCCCTGACGCTCGCTGTCGGCGATGTTGCGGAAGGCCTGCACCTCGCCGTCATAGACGATGTCGCCGCTGTAGGAGCCGTGCGGATAGACGCCCGAGAGCACCTTCATCAGTGTGGACTTGCCCGCGCCGTTCTCGCCGACAAGCGCGTGGATCTCGCCCTCCTCGACGGAGAGGTTCACGGTGTCGAGCGCCTTCACGCCGGGAAATTCCTTCGTGATCCCGCGCATTTCGAGGATCGTGGCCATGCTCAGCCCTTCATTCTGGAAGCGGTCGCCCCTCGCAGAAAGGGGCGGGAAGGCGCGAAGGGGGAGACAGGGGGGAGCCCGACCTCCGCGCCGGAGGTTACTGGATCTGGTCGGCGGCGTAGTAGCCGCTTCCCACCAGGACCTCTTCCCAGTTGGCCGCCGTCACCGGAACCGGCTCCAGCAGATAGGAGGGCACGACCTTCACGCCGTTGTCGTAGGTCGTGGTGTCGTTGATTTCAGGCTCGCCGCCCTGAAGCAGCGCATCGACCATGCCGACGGTCACGCGGGCAAGCTCGCGGGTATCCTTGAAGATGGTGGAATACTGGTCGCCGCGCAGGATCGCCTTGACCGAGGGGATCTCCGCATCCTGGCCGGTGACGATCGGCATCGGCATGTCGCCCGAGCCGTAGCCGACGCCCTTGAGCGAGGAGATGATGCCGATGGAAAGCCCGTCATAGGGCGAGAGCACGCCATTCAGCTGCTGGTCGGTGTAGTTGGCCGAAAGCAGGTTGTCCATGCGGGCCTGGGCGACGGAGCCGTCCCAGCGCAGGGTGCCGACCGTGTCCATGCCCATCTGGCCGGAGGGAATGATGATATCGCCCGAGTCGATCATCGGCTGGAGCACGCTCATCGCGCCATTGTAGAAGAAGTAGGCGTTGTTGTCGTCCGGGCTGCCGCCGAAGAGCTCGATGGTCCACGGCTTCGCATCGGGGAAGCGTTCCTTCAGGCCGTCGACCAGCGTGGTGGCCTGCTGCACGCCCACCTTGAAGTTGTCGAAGGTAGCGTAATAGTCGACGTTGGCGCTGTCGCGGATCAGGCGGTCGTAGGCCACGACGCTGATATCGGCGGCATGCGCATTCTCGAGCGCGTTCGAGAGCGTGGTGCCGTCGATGGCCGCGATAACGAGCACGTTGACGCCCTTGGTGATCATGTTCTCGATCTGGGCGAGCTGGTTCGGGATGTCATCCTCGGCGTATTGCAGGTCGGTGGTGTAGCCGGCCTCCTCGAACTGCTTCACCATGTTGTCGCCGTCGGAGATCCACCGCGCGGACGATTTCGTCGGCATGGCGATCCCGACATAACCCTTGTCTTCCGCCATCACGGAGGGCGCCGCCAGCGCCACGAGTATGGTCGTCGCGAGTACGCGCGAGATGAGTTTCATGAAGTCCTCCCTTTGGCCCGCCGCCCGGCTGCGCATGGGATGCGCGGGATGCCGGGCGATCACTCTTGGCGGGGCGCGCGCGCACGTCTTCGTGAGGCTGACCCCTGCGGCTGCGAGCGTGACAAGGTTAGACATTGCAATCAAATCAGCATATGGATGTAAGATATATCATTTAAAGCATGTTGGCGTTCCATGTCGCAAGACGACTACAAGCGGCGCGACGAACTCGTCCGCAAGGGATTGCGCTTCTCGCAGATCCGCCTGATGGCGGCGCTGGAGGAAACCGGCCAGATCTCGGCGGCGGCGGCCCAGATGGCGATCACGCAGCCGGCGGCCTCGCGGCTTCTGGCCGAGCTCAACCGGACGACCGGCACCGAGCTCTACGAGCGCCATGCGCGCGGCATCATCCTGACCGAGGCAGGGCGGCGCTTCGCGGCCTCCGCGCGCGCGATCCTGCGCCAGCTTGACGATGCCCGCGACCAGATTGCCGAACTGAGCCAGGGGCTGCGCGGCCTCGTGCGCATCGGCGCGGTGACGGGGCCCGCGCTCGAGATCGTCCTGCCGGTCATTCGCGAGCTGCGCGTGACCTATCCGGAGATCGAGGTCGCGGTGATCGTGGATACCAGTGACAAGCTCTCCGAGGCCCTGCTCTCGCACGAACTGGATTTCTATATCGGACGGCTGCTCGCCGATACCGATGCCCGCGCCGTCGAGATGCGCCCGATCGGGCCGGAGCCGGTCGGGCTCATCGTCCGTCTCGAGCATCCGCTGACGCGGAAGGAGGGGGTCAGGCTCGAGGATTGTCTCGTTTATGACTGGGTGATGCAGCCGCCGGGGGGGCTGCAGCGTCGGGCGGTCGAGACATACCTGCTCGAGACCGGCTACCGCCTGCCGCAGCGGGTGTTGGGCACGTCCTCGCTGCTGCTGACGCTCGCGATCATCAGCGAGACCAACGCGATTGCTCCGGTGGCGCGATCGGTCGGCGAGTTCTACACCGCCCGGAGCGGGCTCGGGGGCAATATCCGGCTGCTGGACGTCACGCCCGATCTCGCGGTCTCGACCTATTCGCTCATCCAGCGGCACGGGGAGCGGCCGCCGCCGCCGGTCGCCCGCGTGCTCGATCTGATCGGAAAGCAGATTGCGCGGCTCGGCGGCTAGTGCCGCGCGGGCGGCCGGCGGCGGATCAGTCCTTGGCGAGCAGGGACTGGATGAAGTCTTCGAGCTTGCCCCCGGTCGCGAGCAGGCGGCGCGCGGCATCGAGGCTCGGATCCTCGAGCTGGGGAAGGGGTTCCACAAAGGCCTGATCCGGAGCGAGGGCCGAAGGATCCTCCGAGGGCGGGGGCGCGGCTGTTTCGCCCGTGCGTGTCGCCATGTAGCGGGCCATGGAGGCGCGCTCGGGGTCGGTGACGGCTTCGCCGGCCCGCGGCCAGTCGCCCGAGGGCCAAGCCAGGGAGGCCGCCTCGGCATCGAGCCCCGCGGCGTCGAGCTCCGCCTGCGCCGCGGTGAAATCACCCTCGATGAAGAACGATCGCGCGCGCAGGTCGGCGGCTTCGGCGCCGTCCATGTCCTTGAGCACCCGCCGCACCATCGGCGCATCGCCTTGGGTCAGATAGGCCCGCGCCAGCAGCAGCCGCCCGGCGGCGTCGCGCCCGGCGGCGGGAATGACGATGCTCTGGGCGGCCTTGGCGAGGCCGAGTTCGAGCAGCCTGGATGCGATCTCCTCGCGGGCGGCGTCGTTCTCGGGCATCTCGGAGATGAGATCGCCTGAAGCGAGAATGATCCGGGCATAGGTTGCGGGGCCGACACGCTGGGGGTCGGCGCTCGCGAGGACATGCACCGCGACGCTGTCGAGAAAGGCGTCGGCGGCGGTATCGGCCTTGGCATCGCGAATTTCCTCCACGGCCTCACCGAGATTGCCGCGTGCGGCCAGCGCGCGGGCCAGCAGGGCGCGGAGCGGTGCCTCATCGGGCGTCCGGCGGTTCTCGAGCGCCGCGCTGCGCAGGTCGGTCACGGTGCGGTCGGGAATGGCGAAGTTCTCCACGAGTGCGATCTCGACCATCCGCTCGAGCGCCTCGATTGCGTTGGGTGCGCTGTGCTCGACGAGGCCGGACATGATCCGGATCGCGGGGACAGGTTCGCCTTCGGCGGCCTTGAGACGCGCGGTGACGAGAACGAGTTCGGCCGATGGCGGATCGCCCACGCGCGACAGCGTGTCGAAGATGAGCTGCGCCTCGTGCGGCCGGCCGGCATCAAGGAGGTTGCCGATGAGGTGCGGCCCGATCAGCATGCGCAGATCCGGCGGCAGGTCGGCAAACGCCTCCTGAACCGTTGCAAAGTGATCGGCGTCGCGGAAGGCGGGTGTGGTGCCTGCGACCGCGAGCCACATGCCGTGGCGCCCGGGGCAGATGGTGTCGCGCGAGAGGGGCCCGAACGGCGTGACCGCACGGCCGTCCACGACGCGGGCAAGATCGATCAGCAGCCGCTTGTCCGGGGTCTCGACGTCGAAATCCGTGAGCAGGGTTTCGGCCTCGGCCCCGAAGCCGTAGCGAATGTAGAGCTTGGCAAGCTCGACGACCGCGACCGGATTGACCTGGTCGAATTCGCCGTAGAGCCGCTGGCGCAGTTCGGGCACCTGGTCGAAGAGCGGCTTCGTGGTGCTCCAGTAGCCGATGTCGAGGCGATAGTCCGGCACGCAATCAGGCGGCAGGACGGGTTGTGTCAGGCGGTCCGTCGCACGCGCGCTGTAGCGGTCGAAGACCGTCGTCGCCTGGATCTGGTCGGACGCGAACAGGCCCTCGAGGCCATCGCCGGAGCGCGGCTGGGGCGGCATGGCGAGCGGAAGTGCAGGCGGTTCGCTTTCTTCCGGGGCGTTCGGGAGCGCGGGAGGCGTGGTTTCCGCAAACTCGGGATAGGCTTCGGAGAGGCTTGTCGGCGGGGGGCCTTCGGCGGTTTCCGCCGGGGAGTCCTTGGCGGGCGGCAGCGTGACGAGGCCCTGTTCGGCGGCACGTTCGATCTGGCGCAGGAGGTTTTCCTCGGCGTTGTAGACGAGGGCCGACTCCCGGGCCTCGCGGGCGGCCGGATCTTCGGCCTCGGCCTGGGTCGGGGTGACCTCGGCGGGCGCGGCATCGCGGTCGGCGATATCGAGCGCGAGATACTGCGCGCCGACGAAGGACGTGCTCACCCGGCATTCGCAGTCGAGCTCGACGGTGATGCGCGTGCCCGCCGGGGTGATTTCACTCCTTACGCTGGTGATGCGGGTGCGCGGAATCTTGTCGAAGACGCCGGCGGTGGTGAAGGTGAGCGGCTTGCCGGGAAAGGTCACGACCGCACGCCCGGGGCCGGTTTCGAGAGACCATTCGGTCTGCGGCTCGACCTGCATCACCAGCCGTGAGAAACCGTCATGCTCGCCGCTGCGGATCGCGCCGCCCTCGGCGCCGAACGCCGGGGCGGCGCCGATCATCAGCGCAAGGCCGAGGGGAAGCGCGTGTCGCATCAGGCGGCCATGCTGTGCTTGGAGTCCTTCAGCGCGCCTTCGAGCTCGTCGTAGGAGGGGCGCAGGCCCGCGGGCGTATTCTGGCGGCCCACCTCGACGCAGATGTTGGGCGCATGCTGGTGCAGATAGGCGACCATCACCTCGCGGATCAGGTTGTAGAAATGCTGGTCCTCGTCGATCACCGCCTTCACGCGGGCCGCGAACGGACCGACGAAGCCATAGGCCAGGAACACGCCGAGAAAGGTGCCGACGAGGGCGCCGCCGATCATGCCGCCGAGGATCGCGGGCGGCTGGTCGATCGAAGCCATCGTCTTGATGACGCCGAGAACGGCGGCGACGATCCCGAGCGCGGGCAGGCCGTCGGCGGTCGACTGGAGCGTGTGGGCCGAGTGCAGCGCGCTCTGGTAGCTCGCCTCGATGCGCTTGGAGAGCACCTCCTCGACCTGATGCGGATCGTCGTAGTTCATCGAGGCCGAACGCAGCGTGTCGCAGATGAGCGCCACCCCCTCCTTGTCCTTGAGGATCTTGGGGTAGGCGCCGAAGATCGGCGAGGCCGCCGGGTCCTCGATGTGATTGTCGAGCAGGACGGGGTTCGTGCGGGCAATATGGATGAGCTGGAACATCAGGCAGAGCAGGTCCTGATAATCCTTGGTCTTCCAGTGCGCGCCCTTGAAGACCTTGCTGATGTCCTTGGCGGTTTGCTTGATGCCGTGCGTGTCGTTGGAAATGATGAAGGCGCCGAGGGCGGCGCCGGCGATGGTCATGATTTCGTGGGGTGCCGCGTGCAGGATGATCTCGATCTTGCCCCCGGCGAGCATGTAACCGCCAAAAACCATGGCGAAAACGATGGCGATACCGACCAATCCGATCATGACACTACTCGACTGATAAAGCGCGTTATGCGCGAACTCTTCCTTGGGCGGCTTCTAGCCGATCATCCTTTAAGAAACCTTCAAGCGCCGGGGGTTAGAGCGCAGACGGTTCGGATTGAAGCGGCCCGAAGCCGGGATCTCGCTCCGATGCGTTGCAGGGAGCCGTATCCTCTTGCCGGCCGCGATCTGGTCCGGAATGGTCCTGGTCTACTGGGTCGGCACGGCCGAGTTGCGGCTCGCGATCACGAGTGTCACGGCATAGGCGGCATCGGGCTCCATGCCGGCAAGCACACTCGCGGTGATCTCGGGGCGCATGCGGGCGAGGAGCCCTGCGGCGAAGCTTACGTCCATGCGCTCGAAGATGCGGGCGGCGTCGCCGGGTTTCATGTTCTCGTAGACCGTCGTCATCCGATCGATGTCGCGCTCGGCGGCCTTGTCGGCCTGGGCCAGCGTGCCTTCGAGGTTGCGCTGGGCGGTCTCGAAGGCGGCGAGCTGCTCCTTGAGTTTCTGCTCGGCGACGCTCAGCGCCTGGGCCCGGTCGGCGAGCTGGGCGGCCTTGTCATCGAGCTGGGTCTCGCGATCGCGGATGGCGAGCAGCAGCGCATCGGCCTCCGCCGTTCCGAGCGGGCTGCCCGAAGGATTTTGCGCGATCCCGGAATTGCCCGCCATCGTGCCGAGACCTTCGGCGAAGGCGGGTGCGCTCTCCGCAAGCCGGATGACGGCGGAGCCGACGAAGCAGGCGACAATGAGGCTGAGGCCCCCGATCGCGGGGGCGGAGGTCCGGGCTGCCATCGCTTAGCGGTTTCCTCCTCCAGCGGCTAGGGAGCTCAGGGCTTCCAGCAGGTCTTCCTCGCTGTTGACGGGCTGCAGTGCCGCGCGGTTGCGGAGCGGGTTGCCGAGCGGGGGAAGGGGCCGGGGTTTCGGAAGGTCCACCTCCGTGGTCTCGCGCGGCTTCTGGGGCCGGAGCCGCAACAGGGCTGCCCCCCTGCGCGGCTTCGCCGGCGCTGCGGGGGCCTCCTCGACGGCGGCAACGGTTTCCTGGGGCTGCGGTGCCTCGGGCTCCGGAGCGGCGGCAGGAGTGTCCGCTGTGTCATCGGCCGGTTGCGGCGCCATTGCCTGCGCTGATCTGGGCTCCGCGGCGGGCGCCGGAGCCTCGGGCGCGGCCGGCTGCACGGCGGGGCGTGCAGCGGCGGGTGCGGTGGCGGGAGCCTCCGGTTCCGGCGTGGCAGAGTGGCGCATCCGTTCTCCGGCCTGCGCGATCTGGAAGCGGAGATTGCGCTCTGCGTCCCGCGCCGAATGGGTCACACGCACCAGGGCATCGGCACTGTCCTGGGCCTTGGTGATCAGGCTTTGGAGCTCCTTGCGGCCGGTTTTTTCCTTGTTGCGCGACTCCTCGAGCGTCGTGCGGGCGAGCTCGATCTGGCGCGTCAGTGTCACGATCGCGGCCCCGAGCCCCTTGTCTAGCGATTTGAGATCCTTGACGCGGCGCGACAGCACCCAGCAGTACCCGCCGGCAAAGAGCGTCGCCGCCATCAGGAGGCCGTTCATCAGCAATTCCATTGCGCTGCCTCCTCAGTTGAGAACGAATTCGGTGATGAGCAGATCCCGCACCATGCCATCGCCCGCGACGACCTGGATGCGCCGCAGCATCTGGGCGCGGAGGCGCGCGGCCGAGGAAGGGCTCTCGAGGTCCTTCACGTCCACGGCGCGGAGGTAGGTGTTGAGCACATCGAGGATGCGCGGCATCAAGGCGGCGACCGCCTCGGCCTGTCCGGGGGCGACCTCGAGCTCGCCGGTGAAACGCAGGTTCCGTGCCGAAGCTTCGCGCGGGAGCGAGATCACTATTTGTTCAATCGGCACGAAACTCACCTGCTGGAGCACGGCTTCCACCGCCGCGTGCGGGTCATGCGCCGCTTCCTCCCCGCCACCCTTCGAATCGAGCAGGCCGGAGTAGACCGCGAAAAATCCGCCACCGCCGAGGATCAAGGCGCCAAGAATGCCGAAGATCAGCGGCTTCTTTCCAGAGGGTTTCTTGACGGGGGGGGCAGTCTCCCCGGATTCCAAGGCTGCATCGGTCATGCGGGTTCCGGCGAAAGAATTGGCTGTGTGTCCAGCAATCTAACCGGCTCATCACTAACCAAATGTTAAGCCTGTTCCTCCGAATATCGGCCCTGGAAATGAGCGCCTTACCCTTGCGCCATCCATGGGCCATCCAGAGGAATGTTGATCCGCCGTGCCGACTAAGTTCCAGACTCTGTGGGAAGGCCTCGAGCCGCGCCAGCGCATCGTCGCGATCCTGGCGGTTCTGGCCATCTTTGCCACCATGTTCGGGATCAGCCGCGTCGCAACCGCGCCCGACATGGCTCTGCTCTATTCCGGACTGGACGATTCCGCGGCCGGTGAGGTCGTTGCGGCGCTTGAGGCCGACGGGGTCAAGTTCGACGTGCGCGACAGCTCGATCTATGTCGACCGGGCCGAGCGTGACCGCCTGCGCATGGATCTGGCCGCGGACGGTCTGCCGTCGGGCGGGCCCGCGGGCTACGAGATCCTCGACGGGCTGACCGGGTTCGGTACCACGAGCCAGATGTTCGACGCGGCCTACTGGCGGGCGAAGGAGGGCGAACTTGCCCGCACCATCGTCGCCTCGCCGAATGTGCGTGCGGCGCGCGTCCATATCGCAAATCCGATATCGCAGCCCTTCTCGCGCGCCCAGACCGCCTCCGCGGCCGTCACCGTGACGATGACGAACGGGGCGCTTGACCAGAAGCAGGCCGAGGCGATCCGCTATCTTGTCTCTTCCGCCGTGGCCGGGCTGACGCCCGAGGAGGTTGCGGTGATCGACTCGGCGCGCGGCGTCGTGCTCACCGGCGACGAGGATGAGCTTGCCCGCGCCGGTGTCACCAAGCCGGACGAGCGCGCGGAAAAGCTGCGCAAGAACATCGAGCGCCTGCTTGAGGCGCGCGTCGGCCGCGGCAAGGCGATCGTCGAGGTGAATGTCGATGCCAACATGGACAGCCAGACCATCACCGAACGCCGCGTCGACCCCGACAGCCGCGTCGCGATCAGCTCCGAGACCGAACAGAGCTCGGAGAATTCCACCGGCACCAGCCCCGGCGTCACGGTCGCGAGCAATCTGCCTGACGGGGATGTGCAGGGTGGGGGCGGCGAGAACAACCGGTCCTCGAACCAGCAGCGCGAACGGCAGAATTTCGATGTCTCCGAGACCCGCAGCGAGCGGGTGATCCTGCCGGGCCAGGTCCGGCGCATCAATGTGGCCGTCATGGTCGACGGCATCATCAACACCGCCGCGGACGGCACGCAGCAATGGCAGCCGCGCCCGGCCGACGAGATGGAGACGCTGCGCCAGCTGGTGCAGACCGCCGCCGGTTTCGATGCCGAGCGCGGTGATACCGTGACGATCGAGTCGCTTCAGTTCACCGCGCCACCGGATCAGGGCACGCTGGTGGAATCGGGGCAGGAGGGTTTCCTCAGGGCCTATGGCGCACGGCTGATCCAGGTCGGCGTGCTCGCCGGAATCATCATCGCGCTCATCTTCTTCGTGCTGCGGCCGATGATGAGCCGGCAACCCGCTCCGGTGATGGCCGAGCTTTCCGGCGTCGATCCCGACCTGCTCGGGCGTCCGGAAGGACAGGCCGAGCCCGCGCGGATCACCGCCGAGATGACCGACGAGGCAGCCGACGACATCCTCGACGAGCTGCCCGCCAACAGCCTCAGCAAGATTGACCGGCTTCGCGACGTGATCTCGAGCCGGAGCGACGATTCCGCGCGTGTCCTGCGGAGTTGGATCGAAGCCCCAGAAGGTCAGAAGGAGCCAGCAGGGTCATGAGTAATTTCCGCTTCCCGACATTTTCCCCCGATCCCGAGCCGAAGCCCGCTGTCGTGGAAGACAACACGGCCGAAGAACTGGAGAAGCAGCTTCAGGCGGCCCGTGAGGAAGCCTACCAAGCCGGTTTCATCGACGGCCAGGCCGAGGCGACCGACTCCCATCTCGCCGATCAGAGCCGGCTCACCAGCGAACTCGTCGAGGCGCTCTGCGACGCGGGGATGACCAACGAGGCGGCCCGCATGCACGTGGCTGCCAGCATCGCGCCGCTGATCGAGGCGATCGCCCTTGCCATCGCGCCGAGCCTTGCGGATGCAGGCATGCTCGGCGAGGTCAGCCGGATCGTCAGTGATGCGATCGAGAGCGCGCCGAAGGCCCGCCCGCGCATCCGCTGCGCCCATGAGCTCGCCGTGCCGTTGCAGCGTCTGGTCGAGGAACGCGAGATCTCCGCCGAAATCGAGGAGGCCCCGGAGCTGCTGCCGCGCGAGGCGCAGATCTTCTGGGATCAGGGCTACGACCAGATCGATCTCGACGCCTGCATCGCCCGCATCCGGGAGGTGCTGTCTGCCCATTTTAGTCAGGACAACGGGAGCGAGCAGCATGAGCGACGCGGATACGCATGAGCCGGAGGGGCCGGACGCGGCGGCCCCCGGAGACGAGATCGAGGCGCGCGCAGCGGGCACCGGCCCGGCGGCCGCCCAGGCGCCGGCCGAGCCCGAGGGGCGTGAAAAGCCCGGCAAGGGCCGCTCCGGCGCCTTTCTGGGCGTTCCGATCGAGATCACCATTTCGGTCGGCAAGGCGCGTCCGCTCGTCAGTGAGCTTGTCGAACTGCGCCGCGATTCGGTCCTGTCGCTCGATTCCTCCATCGACGATCCGGTCGAACTCTATATCGGCGACCGGCTGATCGCGCGCGGCGAACTGCAGGAGATCGGGGACGGCTCCGGCCGGCTCGGGGTCCGGTTGACCGAGGTGGCCGACTTCTCGAATGACGTCTGACAGCCTCCCTTTCCGGATCTCACTCCTCGGCGCGTCCGTAGCGTCGGCCGCGATCCTGCTCTGGGCCGGGCCGGCGCTTGCGCAGCAGATCTCGATCGACCTCGGCGACGGGCAATCCTTCAGCCTGCGCACGGTCCAGCTGATCATCCTGATAACGCTGCTGAGCCTCGCGCCGGGGCTCGCGATCATGGTCACCTGCTTTCCTTTCATGGTGACGGTGCTCTCGATCCTGCGGCAGGCGATCGGCGTCACCCAGGCGCCGCCCAACATGATGATCATCAGCCTGGCGCTGTTTCTGAGCTACTTCGTGATGGAGCCGGTCTTCGATGAGGCCTGGACCGCGGGGATCGCGCCGATGGTCGCCGGGGAGATCACGCCGGAGCAGGCGTTCGCGCCGACTATGGCACCTTTTCGCGCCTTCATGGAGGGCCGCGTCGAGCCCCGCACCCTCGAGATCCTCACCGAAGCCGCGCCGCGCCGCCAGGAGACGGCCGACGGCTCGGTGCCGCTTGCAACCCTCGTGCCGGCCTTTCTGCTGAGCGAGATCAAGCGCGGCTTCGAGATCGGCTTCCTTCTCTTCCTGCCCTTCCTGGTGATCGACCTCGTGATCGCCGCCATTCTCATGTCGATGGGGATGATGATGGTGCCGCCCGCCATCGTCTCGCTGCCCTTCAAGCTCGCCTTCTTCGTCGTCGCGGATGGCTGGAGCCTGCTCGCGGGCGCCCTTGTCAGGAGTTACACCCAATGAGCGACGCCGCCACCGTTTCGGAAAACGCCCTTGCCACCGTGCTGTCGCGGGGAGAGCTGGCGCTTGCCCCGCGCGGCGAGGAGCGCAACCGGTTGCCGGCCACGATCGAGCCCAAGCGGCCCGTCAGCACCGAGAGCCTCTCGCAGATCCAGAAGGCCGCGGTCGTGCTTGCGGCCATCGGTCCGGAGCTCGCCTCCGGCTGCCTTCGCGAGCTTGCCGAAGAGGACATGGAGCGGATCGCCCGCACCCTCGGGGCGCTCGGCAAGGTCAGCCAGGACCTGCTCGACGCAGTGATCATCGAGTTTCTTGAAGCGCTGACCACCGGGCTTGAGCTGAGCGGGGGTGAGCGCGTCACCCGAGAGCTGCTCGCCGGCCTCATTCCCGACGACGAGATCGACCGCATCCTCGGCTCGATTCCGGCGGCGAAGGGGCGTGGCGTGTGGGAGCGACTGAACGCAGCCCCGATCAAGGCGCTCGCGGCCTTCCTCGGGGTAGAGCATCCGCAGACCGTTGCGGTCATCGTCACCGAGCTGCGGCCGGAGGTCGCTGCGAGCGTGCTCGGCGAACTCGACCGCAATTTCGCCCAGTCTGTCGTGCTGCGGCTTGCACGCATCCCCTCGATGGACAAGGCGGTTGCCAATGCCATGAAGACGGCCATCGACCGGGATTTCCTCTCGGTGCTGCAGAGCACGCTCAGCAAGCGCCGCCCGGCCGAACTGATCGCGGCCCTGATGAACAACATCTCGAGCGATGTGCGCGAGGGCTTCCTCGGCTTCCTCGAAAGCAAGAACGAACAGCTCGCGCTCGAGGTCCAGCGGACCATGTTCACCTTCGACGACATCGCCACGCGGCTCAACTCTCGCGATGTTTCGAGCGTGCTGCGCGAAATGGACGAGGAAGAGGTGCTCAAGGCGCTCAAGCGCGGCCAGCAGCAGCAAAGCGCGACCGTAGATTTCATCATCTCGAATCTCGCACGCCGTCTCGCGGAGCGCTACACCGAGGATCTTGCCGCCATGCCGCCGGTGCCCGCCAAGGAGGGCGAGGCCGCCCAGATCGAGCTCACCAAGATCATTCTCGAGATGTCGAACCGCGGCACGATTCAGCTGCTCGAGCTGGAATCCGGCGCGTGACATGGCCGCGGCGAAACAGGCGGATTATGGCTTGCGTTTCTCAATCCGCCTGTCAGCGGCCTCCGGGAAGGATATGAGAGGCGCGATCGCGCGCTGGAAGATGAAAACCGGCGCAATCTGTCAGGGACATGAGGCATGACTTTCGACTACCGGTTCCGCAGAGGCGGAGCGCAGCCAGATCGGGTGCCAGCGCCGGGAGATACCGGTCCGCGCCGCCCGATGATCGTCCGCAAGCTCAAGGCGCAGGATGACATGGCCGCGTGCAGGGGCGAGATGCGCCGGAACGAGGCCAGACATCCTGCACCCGAGCCATTGCCCGAACCGGGGGTGCGCTGGACCCGCCAGCGCAAGCACGCGGTGATCCAGGGCATCGAACGCGGGCAGATCGCGGCGGACGAGGCCTGCCGCCGCTATGGTCTTTCCACGGATGAGCTGGCCGAGTGGCGCAGTGCGAGCGCGACGGGTGGCCGGCCGCCGGTGGTCTGGCGCCGGCGGCCGCAGACGGTCACCTCCGGCATCCGGACATTCGGTGCCGTCGAGATCGATCTCGATGCCGGGACGGTCCATATCGATGGCACGGTCCTGCCACTCTCGCCGTCGGAATGGCGTGTGCTGCAGGTCTTCGCCGAAGCCGATGGTGCGGTGGTGACGAGCGCGATGGTGATGGGCGCACTCTATTCGGGGCTCGACAAGGTCGCGACTCCGAAGATCGCCGATGTGCTGGTCTGGCGCCTGCGCCGCAAGCTTGGTGACGAGGCCCGAAGGCTCGTCGCAGTCTGGGGGCGCGGCTTCCAGCTCGTCCCCGACTGAAGCGCCTCAGCGCACGAGCCGCATCGTATCGCCCGAGATCTCGATCCGGGCGAAGTGGCGCAGATAGCTCATCCCGAGCAGCGAGGAATGCAGATCCCCGCCGCTGACTGACGCCCGCACGTTGCGCTCGGTGAAGGGGCCGAGCGAGACAGTGCGGAGCACCACGGGCGCAATCGCAACCGGCCCGTTCGCCGTGCGCGCCCGGCCGCTATAGTCGAGCGCCTCGGCGCCGATCCCGATCCGGGCCGCATCGGCACGGCTGAGCACGATCTGGCTCGCGCCGGTATCCACGACGAGGGTGACGGGCACGCCATCGAGCGCGAGGGTCGCTCGGAAATGGCCGTCGGTATCGCGGCGGAGTTCGACGGTGTCCCCGCTCACCTGCATCGCCGTTCGCGGCATCAGCTCTCGCCAGATCACGTCGCGGAAACCGTAGGCGATCACCGCCATCGCGAAGATCAGCACCCAGACCAGCACGTCACGCAACGTGCGCCCAAGCGAACGGCGCGCGGTGAAGAAATATCCGGCCACGAAGACGAGCAGGAGCGAGAGATAGGCGAGGCGGGCGATCGTGTCGGGATCGTCCAGCACGGCCACGCGCGGCTCAGCCCGGAAGCAGGCCGAGATCCCCGAGCCCGTTCAGGACGAACTGGACGGAAAGCGCGGCGAGCAGGATGCCGAGAAGCCGGGTGACGACCACGATACCGGTATGACCGAGGACGCGCTCGATGACCCCACCGAGGCTGAAGAGCACGAAGACCACCGCAAGAACGAAGAACAGCACGCCATGGATCGCCGCAATCGCGGCATAATCGCCCTGTACCTGGCTGGTGAGCAGCACCATGGTCGCAAGCGAGGCGGGCCCCGCAAGCAGCGGCATTGCCAGAGGAAACACCGAAGGATCGGGCGGCGCCTCGTTCGACTGCTTTTCGCGCCGCTCGCTTCGCCGCTCGAAGAGCATTTCGACCGCGATGAGGAAGAGCAGCAGCCCGCCCGAAATCCGGAATGCCGGCATCCCGATGCCGATGACGCCGAGCACGGAGTCGCCTCCGAGCCCGAAGAGCGTCAGCAGGCATCCGGCAATCACGATTGCGCGGATGGCGATCTTCCGGCGCTCGGCCTTGCTCATGCCGCTCGTGAGGGTCACGAAGATGGGGGTCGAGCCGATCGGATCCATCACGACGAAGAGCGTGACGAAGGTCGTGAAGAGCAGATCGGTCGAGATCATGCCTCGCTCCCCGCGGCTTCCAGGCGTTCGAGGGCCGCCATCCAGAGCTCTTCCGCGCGAGAGAGCCCGTCGATCACCTCCGCGCGCTTCTTCTGGAGCTGCGCGATCTTCTCGGTGTCGCCGCGATCATAGGTCATCGGGTTGGCGAGCCGCGCGTCGATCGTCTCGCGCATCTCCTCGAGCTTGGCGACACGCGCCTCGCATTTCGCGACCTCCGCCCGGAGCGGTTGCAGTTCCGAGCGCGCGGCGCGCGGCCGGGCCTTCGGCTTCGTCTCGTTTCGCGCGCCGCCGTTGCCGCTGCGCTCACCGAGCAGGAGCCGCCGGTACGCCTCCATGTCGTCGTCGAAGCTCCTCACCGCGCCGTCCTTCACCAGCCAGAGCCGTTCGGCGACCAGCTCGACGAGATGCGGATCGTGGCTGACGAGGATGACAGCGCCGCCATATTCCGTCAGCGCCTGCACCAGCGCCTCGCGGCTCTCGATATCGAGATGGTTCGTCGGCTCGTCGAGGATGATCATGTGCGGCGCATCGAGCGTCGCGAGCAGAAGCGAGAGGCGCGCCTTCTGCCCGCCCGAGAGCCGTCCGACCTCGGTCACCGCCACATCCGCTCCGAGACCGCCCGCCGCGAGCCGGCCGCGCAGCTTGGCCGGGGCTTCGTCAGGGCGCAGCCGCTGGAGGTGCTGGAGCGGTGTCTCGTCGAGATGCAGCTCGTCGACCTGATGCTGGGCGAAATAGCCGACACGCAGCTTCGAGGAGGCGATCTTGCGCCCCTTCATTGCCGGAAGCCGGTCCGCGAGCAGCTTCGAGAGCGTGGACTTGCCCTGGCCGTTCGCACCGAGAAGCGCAATGCGGTCGTCTTGGTCGATGCGGAGGTCGAGCCCCTTCAGCACCGGGCGTCCGTCGTAGCCGATCGAGACGTCCTCCAGCCGGATGATCGGCGGCGAGAGCTCCTCGGGCGTGGGGAAGTTGAAGGCCGCCACCTCGGTCTCGACCACGCCCGCGATCGGTTTCATCCGCTCGAGCGCCTTGATGCGGCTCTGGGCCTGACGGGCCTTCGACGCCTTGGCGCGGAACCGGTCGACGAAGGACTGCATGTGCTCCCGCGCGGCGTCCTGTTTCTTCTTTGCCGCCATCTGCTGCTCGAGGCGTGCGCGCCGCGTGTCGTCGAACGTGTCGTAATTGCCCTGGTAGAGCGTGAGCTTGCGATCGGAGAGATGGAGGATCGCACCGACCGAGCGGTTGAGCAGGTCACGGTCGTGGCTGATGACGAGCACGGTATGCGGATAGCGCGCAAGGAAGGTCTCGAGCCAGATCGTGCCCTCGAGATCGAGATAGTTGGTCGGCTCGTCGAGCAGCAGGATATCGGGCCGGGAAAAGAGCACGCCCGCGAGCGCCACCCGCATCCGCCAGCCCCCCGAGAACTCGGAGCAGGCGCGGGCCTGCGCGGCGCTGTCGAAGCCGAGCCCGTTCAGGATTGCGGCCGCGCGCGCCTCCGCCGAGTGCGCCTCGATATCGGCAAGCCGCATCTGGATCTCTGCGATCTCGGTGGCATCGCGCGTCACCTCGGCACGCGCCATCAGGCTGGCGCGCTCGGTGTCGGCGGCCAGTACCGTGTCGAGCAGGCTCTCGTTCGTCGCGGGCGCTTCCTGCGCCACGCCGCCGATCCGGGCGCGGGACGCGACCTCGATCTCTCCGGCGTCGAGCGCAAGCTCACCGCGAATCAGCCGAAAAAGGGTCGTCTTGCCGGTGCCGTTGCGCCCGACGAAGCCAACCTTGTGCCCGGAAGGGATCATGGCCGAGGCGTCCTCGAAGAGACGCTTGCCTTCCAGTGTGAATCCGATATTCCTGAATGCCAGCATGAAGCCGATTTGGCTTGCGCCATGAGGCTTGTCAACAACAGCCCGCCTGTGGCGCGCCGCGCTGCAGCAGATTCTCCCTTCCCCGGCCTTCGCCCGCGTGCTACCTGCCCGCCCGAACAACAAGGGACGCTACATCTCATGGCGATTCAGAAAACCTTTTCGATCATCAAGCCGGACGCGACCCGGCGGAACCTGACCGGTGCGATCAACGCGAAGCTCGAGGCTGCCGGCCTGCGCATCATCGCCCAGAAGCGCATCCATCTTTCGCTGGCTCAGGCCGAAGCCTTCTACGCGGTCCACAAGGAACGCCCCTTCTTCGCCGAACTGACCAAGTTCATGAGCTCCGAGCCGATCGTGGCGCAGGTTCTCGAGGGCGAAGACGCCATCGCGAAGAACCGCGAAGTCATGGGCGCGACCAACCCGGCTGATGCCGCGGACGGCACCATCCGCAAGGAATTCGCGCTTTCGATCGGCGAGAACTCGATCCACGGCTCCGACGGCCCGGACACGGCCGCGACCGAGATCGCCTATTTCTTCTCCGGCCTCGAGCTGGTCGGCTGAGAGCTGCTCCGGCGCCCTCTGCCAGCCGCCAAGGCATGAGGCAGAGCGCCTGAATACCCCCCGCGCGCCGCGCGAGGAGCAACGCCCGCCTCCCGGAGGCGGGCGTTTGCGTTTGAGGCCCTTCCGGCATTGAAGCTGCCGTCTTCCGGCCCGGGTTGCGGGTCTGCCCTTGCTCCGGTCTTCGCGCCCGCCTAGGGTGCGGCAAACGAGCAACTCCCGGATCCCCCTTGAGCGAGCAATCCGAGCCCGCACCGTATCGCGTCCTCGCACGCAAATATCGCCCCGAGACCTTCGCCGACCTGATCGGCCAGGAGGCGATGGTACGCACCCTCCGCAATGCCTTCGAGGCGGGCCGCATTGCGCATGCCTTCGTGCTGACCGGCGTGCGCGGGGTGGGCAAGACCACCACGGCCCGCATCCTCGCCAAGGGCCTCAACTGCACCGGACCGGATGGCACCGGCGGGCCGACCATCGAGCCTTGCGGTGTCTGCGAGAACTGCCGGGCGATCTCCGCGGGCCGACATGTCGATGTGCTCGAGATGGACGCGGCCTCCCGCACCGGCGTGGGCGACATCCGCGAGATCATCGACTCGGTCGCCTTCCGCGCGGCCTCGGCGCTCTACAAGGTCTACATCATCGACGAAGTGCACATGCTCAGCACCTCGGCCTTCAACGCGCTCCTGAAGACGCTGGAGGAGCCGCCCGAGCATGTGAAGTTCATCTTCGCCACCACCGAGATCCGCAAGGTTCCCGTTACGGTGCTCTCCCGCTGCCAGCGTTTCGACCTGCGCCGGATCGAGCCCGAGGTGATGATGACGCATCTCTCCGGCATCGCGGCCAGGGAAGGCGCCGATGTTGCCGGGGACGCGCTGGCTCTCGTGACCCGTGCGGCCGACGGCTCGGTGCGCGATGCGCTCTCGCTCCTCGATCAGGCGATCGCCCACGGCGCGGGGGAGACGACTGCCGATCAGGTGCGCGCCATGCTGGGCCTTGCCGACCGTGGCCGGGTGCTCGACCTCTTCGAGAGCGTGATGACGGGCGATGCTCGCGCCGCGCTCGCCGAGCTTTCGGCGCAATATGCTGCGGGGGCCGATCCGCTCGCCATCCTGCGCGATCTGGCCGAAGTGACGCACTGGGTCTCCATGGTGCGGATCACGCCCGAGGCGGCGGACGATCCCACCATCGGCCCGGACGAGCGCGCCCGTGGCATCGAGTTCGCGGGCAAGCTCGGCATGCGCGCGCTCACCCGGATGTGGCAGATGCTGCTCAAGGCGCTCGACGAGGTCGCGACCGCTCCGAATGCAATGATGGCGGCCGAGATGGCGATCATCCGCCTCACCCATGTCGCGGATCTGCCGAGTCCCGAGGATCTCGTGCGCCGGCTGACCTCTGGCGAGGCGGGGCAGGGCGACGGGGCACAGCCCGGGCCGGCCGGCGGCGGTGGCCGCGGGACCCAGATGGCGGTCCGCGCCGGGGCCGTTTCCGCCCAGGCCGCGCAGCCGCGGGGGGAGGCGCGGCCCGTTCCCTCACAGGAGATCACGGCGCTTGCCCGCTACGCCACCTTCGACGATGTCGTGGCACTTATCCGCGCCCGGCGCGACATGAGCCTGCTCATGGAGGTCGAAACGGGCGTGCGGCTCGTCTCCTACACGCCCGGCCGCATTGAATTCGAGCCCTCTGACGTTGCCGAACCCGAGCTTGCCTCCCATATCGGCCAGAAGCTGCGGCTCTGGACCGGGGTGCGCTGGGGGCTCTCGGTCGTGAGCTCCGGCGGGGCGCCCACCATAGCCGAGACGCGCGCGGCCCATCGCGAGGATCTCTTTGCGAAGGCCGGCGAGCATCCGCTGGTGCTGGCGGCACTCGCGGCCTTTCCGGGCGCGAAGATCAAGGATGTCCGTCCGGCCGATGCGCTCGAAACCGGCGGGCAGCAGGAAGCTGAACGCGCCGCGCTCGATGCGGAGCTCGAAGAGGAAGACGATTGGGATCCCTTCGATCCCTTTGCAGAAGAGGAGTGAACCATGCTCAAGGGGCTGGGACAGCTGGGCGACATGGCCAAGCTGATGAAGCAGGCGCAGGAAATGCAGTCGAAGATGGCCGAGGCGCAGAACCGCCTCGACGAGATCAAGGTGGTGGGCGAAGCCGGCGCCGGTCTCGTGAAGGTCACCGCCAACGCCAAGGGCGCGATCATGGGTATCGATATCGATCCCTCGCTCTTCAGCGCCGAGGACAAGGAAGTCGTCGAGGATCTGATCGTTGCCGCGATCCAGGACGCGCAGCTCCATGCCCAGACCGCGGCACAGGAAGAAATGGGCAAGGTCACCGAGGGGATGAACCTGCCTGCGGGAATGAAGCTCCCGTTCTGATCCGAAGGCGCGACAGGCGATGACGGGCGAGGCGGATGGCGCCGCGATCGAGCGGCTGATCGGGCTGATGGCGCGTCTGCCCGGCCTTGGGCCGCGCTCGGCGCGCCGGGCCGTGCTCGCGATGGTCCGCCGCCGCGCCGTGCTGCTCGATCCCCTGTCGGAGGCGCTCGCCGAGGTCGCCGCCACGGTGCGTGAATGTGCGACCTGCGGTAATATCTCGACAGCCGAGACCTGCGCGATCTGCCGCAATCCGGCCCGCGCCACCGGCGAGATCTGCGTCGTCGAGAACGTCGCCGACCTCTGGGCGATGGAACGTGGCGGGCTCTTCCGCGGCCGCTATCATGTGCTGGGCGGGGTGCTTTCAGCTCTCGACGGCACGGGACCCGAGGCGCTGCGCATTCCCGATCTGGTCCGGCGGGCGGGCGAGGAGGGCACGCGCGAGGTGATCCTCGCGCTCAATGCCACCGTCGATGGCCAGACCACCGCCCATTACATTGCCGACCAGCTGGAACCGCTTGGCATCCGCCTGACCTCTCTGGCGCAGGGGGTGCCGGTCGGCGGCGAACTCGACTATCTCGACGACGGCACGATTGGCGCAGCCCTTCTCGCCCGCAAGACGCTCTGAGCCCGCCTGCTCAGGAAGCGGGTGCGCTCCGCCCGGCGATGCGTGCGGCAATCTGATCGGCGAGTGTCTCGATCGCGCGGGCATGGGCGGCGGCAAGCCCGCCATAGCCCGCGCCCTGCGGCGGCACGTTGATCCGAAAGCGCTCCGAGGCGAAGATGCTCCCCGTGCTCGAACGCACGATGAAATACTGCCCCTCGAAATCGACCCCGCCGCCTTCGGAACCGATGAGGCGATCGGCGGCGACATCCACCCGCAGGTCCGGATCCGTGCTGAAACCGGGCCAGGGATCGGGCGTCACCTGGGTGCCAAGCCGCGCGGCAAGCGCTGCGGCGAGATGCCGGGTGAGGGCCCGGCGCGGTTCGTCCGCCCAGCTTACGCCACGCTCCAGCTTGAGCGCGCCGTTTTCCTGCAGCGCCGCGATCTCCAGCGCATCGGCATAGCTCGGCAGGCTGATTTCCGTCACCACGATGCCCGAGACGGGCGCGGGATACTGTACCGGGGGCCGCGCTTGGGCGGGCAGCATGTAATAATCCGGACCGGAGCCGCAGGCTGACAGAAGCAGCGCGAGCGCGGTCATGGCTGAGCCGAGCCTCATGAGACCCATCCGGTCACCTCCCGAAAAGCAGTGAATTGGGCTGGCGCTCCAGCGCGGTCGCGAGCGACTGAACCGAACGTGCCGCCGCGCGTACCTCGTTCAGAAGCGCCAGCGTATCGCGATTGAGCGAGGAATTCGGTCCGACGGTGGCAAGCGTCTGATCCGCCCGGAGCGCCACCTGATTGAGCCGATCGACCAGCGCGGGGAGCTCGGCCGCCGCCGCCGCGATCGCATTCGCCGCATCGCTCGCCGAGGCCAGCGTTGCGTTCACATTCTTCACCGTGCCGCCCTCGCGCAGCTCGGCAAGCGTGAGCTCGAGCTCGCGCAGCGCATCGGCAAGCCGCGGCGGCAGATCCGCCATGCCGCTGCTGCCCAGAAGCCCGTTGGCGGTGTTCACGAGGCCGTCGGCCGAGCTCACCAGCTCGTCGAGGGGGAGGCTGTTGGCCTTGTCCGTGAGCGTGCGCACCGATGTGATGAGCGCCGGCAGGCCTTCGCTCGCGGTGTTGACATTGCTCATCGCCAGATCGGCCTCCTGCATCAGGGTTTCGAGCCTGTCGGCGATCTGCGCCGCCGCGATCTGGTCGGTCACGTTGCGGAGCGAGGCGAGGGCCGCGTTGACGTTGTCGATGGCGCCGCTGTTGCGCAGATCGGCAATCATTCCGCCGATATTGCCCGGTGCGGCCTTGAATTCCGGATCGGTGACGAGCGCGTTGATATTGCCGATCAGCGTCATCACGCTTTCCATCACGTCGTCGATTGGCAGCGAGGCGACCTTTTCCATCACGTCCTGGGCAGAGGTGAGCAGATCGGCTTCATCGGTGTGGACGGTCGGCATGACCGGAACGCCATCGATCTTCTCGCCGAATTCGGCCGGCGGCGCGTCGGGTGCATCGATGAGGTCGACGTAGAGCGAGGGGCTGATGAGACCTGCGCGCGCGAGCTTTGCGCGCAGCCCGCGCTTCACGCCCGCGGCGACCATGTCGAGCAGTTCCTTCTCGGCGGCGGCATCGGTCGCATTGATGCCGATCCGGTTCGGCATGACCTCGAAACTCGTCAGCAGGTCGACGCCCGGGCCGCCATCAGGCCGCTCGACGGTCCTGGCGGTGAGCCCGATCACCTTGCCCACGGGGATCCCGCGGTACCTCACATCGGCGCCGGCCTCGAGCCCGCTCACCGAGCCGTCGAAGATCGCGACGAACTCCACAGGTGGCGCCGCGCCCTCGTCCTGGGTGACGACCGACGAGCGTGCCGCGCTTTCGGATGCGTAGAGCTGGTAGACGTGCTCCTGCTCCACCGGCGTGCCGCCGGAATTCACTGTGTCGAACGAGACGCCACCCTGGATGAGCGAGGCGAGGCTGTCGACACGCAGCGAAGCGCCCGCAGTGCTGAGATCGATCGAGAAGCCGGAGGCGTTCCAGAACCGGGTCAGATTCGTCAGGCGCTTGTCGTTGGGCGCACGGATGAAGGCCGAGACCATCACGTCGCCCGCCTGGGTCAGCTCCACCGCCTCGATGGTGCCGACCGGGATCTGCTTGAAGAGGATCGGTGCGCCGACCGAGAGCGATCCGCCGTTGGGCGCGCGCAGCTTGATATGCAGGCCGGGGGCGTCGAGCGGCGTCTGCGGCGGGCTCTTGAGCGCGGTGAACTTGGTCTTGCGCTCGCCCTTCTCGGCGTTCCACGAACCCTCGATATAGACCCCGGAAAGCACAGTACTGAGGCCCGAGATGCCCTGCGGCCCGACCTGGGCCTTCACCAGCCAGAATTTTGCATCATCGCCGACATATTCGGCGATGTCCTTGTCGAGGCGTACAATGGCCACGACCTTGCTCAGATCGTCGGTGAAATTCACCGTCTCGACCGTGCCCACGTCGTAATCCTTGAAGCGGAGCTTCGTCTCGCCGGCGACCATGCCACTGGCGGAATCGAACAGGATCTCGATGAGCGGCCCGCGCGAGCTGTAGGAGCGCCAGGCGACGCTGAGCGAAATCACGAGGGCCAGAAGCGGCACCAGCCAGGTCGCGGAGAACCGGGGCATCCGCCGCCGGCCGGCCTCGACCTTCGGCTGGGAAGGAGTTGGCTCAGTCATGTGGTGCCCCGTCAGGTTCGGCATCGTCCCAAATCAACCTAGGATCGAGCGATAGCGCGGATATCATTGTGAAGGCAACAGAAAGGGCGAAGAACACTGCGGCCGTGCCCGGCTTGAAGGCCATGACGAAGCCGAGATTGACAAGCGCCGTGAGGATCGCGACCACGAAGACGTCCACCATCGACCAGCGGCCGATGAACTCTACGACTTCATAGAGCACGGTGCGCTGGTGAAACGAGAGATGGCTGTGCCGGCCGATCGAGATCGCGAGATAGGCGACCGCCAGAAACTTGCCCACCGGGATCATCACCGAGGCGAGAAAGACGATGCCGCCGACAAGATAGGCGCCGTGATGCACCAGATCGATGACCCCGCCGACAATCGTCGAGTCGGTTGCCCGCCCGAGGAACTGGGTGCGGAGCATGGGGTAGAGATTCGCCGGGATATAGGCGATGAGACCGGCAAACCACCAGGCCCAGACGCGCTCGAGACTGCCGGGCCGCCGTCCGTGCAGCGCGTTGCCACAGCGCGGGCACGTCTCGACGCCCGGCGTGCTCACCGCGCCGCAGGCCCCGCATCCGGCGAGACCGGCTGCGCGGGCGGTCAGGACCGGCTCTTCTGATCGATCATGCGCCATATGGTCTTTTCACAAAAGGTCGAAGCCTCGAGTGCCACGATCATCACGATCAGGGCAAGCTCCCAGAACGCCGGGCCGAGCCCGACACGGGCGAGCCCGCCGATCTTCACCAGCGCAACCACGCAGCCGACCATGAAGACCTCGGCCATCGACCAGGGACGGAGATGCCCCGCGAGTCGGAAGGCGGCCTTCGTGCCGGGCAGCAGCCGCAGCCCGAGCCGCAGCGGCAGCAGCGCGTAGGCCAGAGCCACCGCCCGCGTGACCGGCAGCACGATGATGAGCAGGATAAGAACGAAGGCGAGCGGCGCTGTGAAGCCGCTGTCAAAGGCAAAGGCGGTCTGAAGAAGCGTCGTCGCGCTGCTGAGCCCGGAGGCGGAGATCTGGAGGAACGGGAAGAAGAGCGCCGAGAGTACCAGGATCACCATGGCGAAGGAGCTCGCGAGGATGCGGTCGAGGGCCTTGCCCGGCGAGCGCAGCAGGGTTGCGCCGCAGCGGGTGCAGCGCAGGCGCCCGCCCTCGGGAATCTCCTTCACCTCGTGCAGCGCGTCGCAGACAGTACAGGCAATGATTTCCGGGGCTCCCGCGTCGAGCAGACGCGAGGCCGTATCAACAGGTTGCATGCGAATGCGGGGCTCGGGCGGTGGAATGGGGGAGGGGGCCTGTCATCCCGGCGACATACCCCGGAGCTTTTCCGAGCGTCGCCGCAGCAGCTCGAGCGTGGTGAGCAGCAGAACGGAGATCCCGACCAGGATCGTCGCGACCGCAAGAATGGTCGGCGAGATCTGCTCTCGGAGGCCGATGAACATCTGCCAGGGCAGGGTCTTCTGCTGTGCCGAGCCCACGAAGAGCACCACGACCACCTCGTCGAAGGAGGTGATGAAGGCAAAGAGCGCTCCCGAGATCACGCCGGGCAGGATGAGCGGCATCTGCACCTTGAAGAAGGTCCGGACCGGATTTGCGCCGAGATTGGCGGCGGCGCGCACGAGGCTGCGGTCGAAACCCACCAGCGTCGCCGTCACCGTGATGATCACGAAGGGAATGCCGAGCGCGGCATGGGCGAGCACCACGCCGAGATAGGTGCCCTGGATGCCGAGGCGCGAGTAGAAGAAATACATCCCGGCCGCCGAGATGATGAGCGGCACGATCATCGGCGAGATGAGGATCGCCATGATCGCGCCGCGGAACGGCACATGCGGCTGGCTGAGCCCGATCGCGGCGACGGTGCCGAGCACCACCGCGATCAACGTCGCCACCGGCGCGATGCGCACCGAGTTCCAGAGCGCCTGCTGCCAGTCCGAATTGGTGAAGAAGTCCTGGTAGTGCTTCAGAGAATAGGCGTCCGGATCGAGCGCCAGCATTCCCTTGGTGAAGGTGAAGAAGTCCTCTGCATTGAAGCTCAGCGGTATGATCACGAGGATCGGCACGATGAGGAAGAACAGGATCGCGACGCAGATCGCGCGGAAGCTCCAGTACCAGAGCCGCTGTCCGGTGGAGGCGTAGGGGGGTAGGCCAGCCATGATCGCGTTCCTCCTTAACCGAGCTTCACGTTGTCGATGCCGACGATCTTGTCATAGATCCAGTAGAGTGCCAGCACCACCACGAGCAGCATTGTCGCGAGTGCGGCCGCGAGGCCCCAGTTGAGCGAGGTCGAGATGTGGTAGGCGATGCGGTTCGAGATGAAGATGCCGCTCGTGCCGCCGACCAGTTCCGGGGTGATGTAGTAGCCGATCGAGAGGATGAAGACGAGGATCGCGCCCGCGCCCATCCCCGGCACCGTCTGTGGGAAGTAGACGCGCCAGAACGCCGTCCAGTCGGTTGCGCCGAGCGAGCGGGCGGCGCGCATGTAGGAGGGCGGGATCGTCTTCATCACCGAGTAGAGCGGCAGGATCATGAACGGCAGCAGGATATGCGTCATCGCGATGATCGTGCCAGTGGCGTTGTTGATCATCACCAGCCGCCCGGAATTCGAGATGATCCCGGCCCAGACCAGCAGATCGTTGATGATCCCCTGTTGCTGGAGCAGAATCTTCCAGGATGCCGTGCGCACAAGCAACGAGGTCCAGAACGGCAGCAGCACGAGGATCATGATGAGGTTCGAGGTTCGGAGCGGCAGGGTCGCCAGCAGGAAGGCGATCGGATAGCCGAGCAGGAAGCAGAGGAAGGTGATCGCGAGGCTCAGCGCCATCGTGCGGAGGAAGAGCTTGATGTAGATCCGCTGCTTCTCCGGCTTGAGCTCCGGCCCCTCTGGCGTCTTCTGCATGTCGATGGCGTTGAGCAGGTAGCCGTTTGTATACTCGCCGGAGTAGAGCTTCAGCGTCTGCCAGTTGCTCTCCTGGCCCCAGCCCTCGTCGATGTCGATCATGGCCTGACGGTAGTCGATCACCGGAAGCTGGCCCGCCTGAAGCGCAGCAGCCTTGAGCACCTCGGCGCCCGGCCCGGAATAGGCGGCGATCGCCGAAGGGTCGGCGGCCTCGAGATCGAGCCCGAGTGCGGCATAGACCGATTCCCAAGGCTCCTCCTCGGCGACGACGTCGTTCTTGTCCTTCACGGTATAGACCGCAAAGGCGGTGTATTCGCGGGTCGTGCGCGGCAGAAGCTCGGCCATTGTGGCCGAGGGCACGAAGCCGATGTCGCCGCCCGTATCGATGCCCGTAAGCTTGGCGACGCGATTGCGTTCGGCGCCGAGCACGTCGCGCGCTGCGTCGTCATCGCCCTGAGCCGACATCAGCCGGAACCAGAAGCCCGCATCCTCCCAGGAGGGGTCGAACCCTGCGAAGACGTCCTGATATTGCTCGCCCAGATCATCGAGGCGGCGGCCGGTGGAGCGGAAGAGAGAGGAAATGCCGGGGCGCTCGTAGTTGAGGCGCGATCCGAGGCGAGAGTGCTGCTTGGCCTCCGCGGCAAGAAAAAGATCGAAATAGAGCGCCTGGAACGTGGCCTCGTCCGGCAGGTTGCCGCTTTCGGAATCCCACTCTGACAGATCCTTCACGGTGTCTGGCAGGGTATCGGGTACGATCTGGTTCTCGACCGAGCGGAACAGCATGTCGCCGATCGGCAAGAGGAAACTCAGAAGGATGAAGAGCAGCAACGGCGCGATGAGCAGGAGCGCGCGGAGCTTCTGCGCCCTCAGGGCGCGCTGAAGACTCTTCTTGAGCGGCCTGCCATCGGCGGCAAGCATCGGTGCGTTGGCTTCGGACACGGGCGGCGCGCTCCCTTCGCTGGGGCAGGAGCCGGGTCCAACGGTGGTCCCGGCTGAACTGGTCGGATGGCCGGCGGCCTGCCGCGCGGGCGGGCCGCTGGCCGGAGTGTCGCCCTTACTGGGTCAGCCAGACCTGGAAGCGGGCTTCCACGTCATCCTGATGGTCAGCCCACCACTCGATGTTGTTGACGAGGTAGTTGCCCATGTTGTCCGGATTGGTCGGCATGTGCGGCGCCATCGGGATGCCGAGCTCGGCATGATCCCCAACCAGCGGCTGCGACGAGGCGCGGGCGGGGCCGTAGGAGATGTACTTCGCCTGGTCCGCAAGACGCTGGGTGTCGGTCGCGAAATAGAGGAAGTTCAGCACCCGGTTCAGGCGCTCCTCGGGCAGATCGGCGGGAATGATCCAGCCGTCGAAGTCGAAGACCTGCCAGTCCCAGAGCATCTTCACCGGCTGATGCTGCTCCTCGATGACCGAGAAGAGGCGGCCGTTGTAGGTCGAGCCCATCACGACTTCGCCGTCGGCCAGAAGCTGCGGCGTTTCGGCGCCTGCCGACCACCAGACGACCTGGTCCTTGATCGTGCCGAGCTTGGCGAGCGCGCGATCCACGCCCTCGGGCGTCGAAAGCACGTCATAGAGCTCGTCCTTGGTCACGCCGTCGCAGAGCAGCGCCCACTCGAGGTTCTTTTTCGGCCGCTTTTCGAGCGCCCGCTTGCCCGGGAAGTTCTCGAGGTCGAAGACCGCGCAGAGATCCTCCGGCTCCTTGCCGTTCCATGCGGCCACGTCGGTGCGGTAGCCAAATGTGGTGGAGAAGACGATCTGCGGGATGAAGCAATCGTTGATCAGGGAATCGCCGAAATCCTCGCTGGCGGGCGTGCCGTCGGGGGCGGGGGCGAGGATCTCGTCGATATCGACCTCCATCGCCAGCCCCTCGTCGCAGAGGCGCTGGCTGTCCGGGCCTTCCACGTCCACGAGATCCCAGGTCACGTTTCCGGCCTCGAACATGGCGCGCAGCTTTGCCACCGCCTCGTTCGAGCTTTCGTCCCAGGTGAAGGACGTGCCGGTTTCCGCGGCGTAAGGCTCGGAATAGGCCTTCTGCTGGGAAGTCTGGTAGGCTCCCCCCCAGGAGATTACCGTCATGCTGTCGGCACAATCCTCGCAGGGCGGAATATCCTGTGCGATCGCCATTCCGGCTGCTGCCGGAACAAGAACGACCGCAGCCGCGCCCAGCAATAGTCTCATTCTCATGATGGTCTCCCTAGATGTCATTTCGGGTCCGTGTCCCCTCGCGCTCCTGGTCCCGCCAGTGCGGGCACATGATCACGCCGCGTCGAGCGCGCGGCAATCCTCGGTAAGCCAGCCGACGTTGGTCTCGACCCCGACACGCAGCGCCGCGTGGGCACTGCTGTTCGGGATCTTGACGATGAAATCGTCGCGGCCGGCGACATTCATGCGGCAGCGGATATGGTCGCCGAGGTAGATGAGCTCGTCCACGCGCGCCGCCAGCGCATTCTGCTCGGGCCCGGCCCCGACGATGACACGTTCCGGCCGGATCGAGAGCATGGTCTGCTCGCCCGCCGCGCCACAGCACACAGCCATCGCGTTCACCTCGCCCGCTGCATCGTCGAGCTTCACACGCGCGCGCCCATTGTCGATTGCCGTGACCCGGCCATGCAGCTTGTTGTTCTCGCCGATGAACTGGGCGACGAAGGAATTGTCCGGCCGCTCGTAGAGCGTGGGCGGATCGGCAAGCTGCTGGATCACCCCGTCATTGAACACCGCCACACGGTCCGACATGGTCAGCGCCTCGGACTGGTCGTGGGTCACATAGACCACGGTGATGCCAAGGCTCTCGTGGAGATGCTTGATCTCGTACTGCATGTGCTCGCGCAGCTGCTTGTCGAGCGCGCCGAGCGGCTCGTCCATCAGAACGAGCGCGGGATCGAAGACCAGGGCGCGGGCAAGCGCGATGCGCTGCTGCTGGCCGCCGGAAAGCTGTGCCGGGCGGCGGCCGCCGAAGGCGCCCATCTGCACCATGTCGAGCGCACGCTTCACCTTGGCGTCTCGCTCGGCGCGGCTCATCTTGCGCACCTCGAGCGGGAAGGCGAGGTTTTCCGCCACCGTCATGTGGGGAAAAAGCGCATAGTTCTGGAACACCATGCCGATCCCGCGCTTGTGCGGCGGGATGTTGTTGATCGGCCGCCCCGCGAGGCGGATCTCGCCATGGGTGGCCGTTTCGAAGCCTGCAAGCATCATCAGGCAAGTGGTTTTTCCCGAACCGGAGGGCCCGAGCATCGTGAGAAACTCGCCCTTTCCGATCGAGAGATTGAGATCTTTCACGACGAGCGTCTCGCCGTCGTAGCTCTTCTGAACATGCTCGAAGGCTACGAATGCCCCCTCGCCGGGTTCGGCTGCCATGTCTTTCCCCCGATTACAGGCGGTCACCACGCCAAAATCCTGTGCGAATGCTAAGCACATCGCCACCCTTGATGCAAATACCTCCGTTTGGCACCGCTCCGAAGTCGGAATTCGTCATTTCATGACCCAAAAACGCCCGCTAAACACGCGAATGTAGAGCCATGCCTTTTTCTTGTGCGAAATACGCCAACCCCCTCTCCTCCCGCATGCCGGTAAAGGAGATTTCGGTGCGGTCCAGACCGCGGGCCATGGCAGGCTTCTGCCCGAAAACTCGGCGCAGGCTCTGCAAACGCTACTTTGCACGCTTGCGCTTCAGTCGCGAAAACAATTTAGTAGATCCAGACCAGAAAGTGGGGACTGGAAAATGGGAGCGGGTCGATAAAAACCTTCAATGAAATGTTCGACGGCAACCAGGTACGGGCTGCCTATGAACAGCTTAACCAGTGGGTTCAGAGCACCCCACCCGAAGTGCTCGAACAGAAAAGACAGGAGGCCGAAGCCCTCTTCCGGCGCATCGGCATCACATTCGCGGTCTATGGCGAGGGCGGCGACGTCGAGCGACTCATCCCTTTCGACATCATGCCCCGCGTCTTCACCGAGGCGGAATGGCGCAAGCTCGAGAAGGGCGTGAAGCAGCGCGCCCGCGCGCTCAACGCCTTCCTCTATGACGTCTATCACCGCGGCGAGATCATCCGTGCCGGGGTCATCCCGGCCGATCTGGTCTACCGCAACGACGCCTACGAGCCCGCCGTCGTCGGGATCGATCCGCCCGCAAATGTCTACAGTCATATCGTCGGCATCGACCTCGTGCGCACCGGGCCCGGCGACTTCTTCGTCCTCGAGGACAACTGCCGCACGCCTTCGGGCGTGAGCTACATGCTCGAGAACCGCGAGATCATGATGCGGATGCTCCCCGAGCTCTTCCGCTCGGTGCGGATCCTGCCGGTGGACGACTACCCCAACCACCTGCGCCGCACGCTCGCCTCCGTCGCGCCGCGCAAGGCCCAGCATACGCCGGTGAGCGTCCTGCTCTCGCCGGGCGCATTCAACTCGGCCTATTACGAACACTCCTTCCTTGCCGATCAGATGGGCATCGAGATCGTCGAGGGCCAGGACCTCTTCGTGCAGGGCGATTTCGTCTACATGCGCACGACCGAAGGCCCGAAACGGGTCGACGTGATCTACCGCCGCATCGACGACAGTTTCCTCGATCCGCTCTGCTTCCGGCCCGATTCGATGCTGGGCGTGCCCGGCCTCATGAACGTCTACCGGTCCGGCGGGGTGGCGATTGCCTCCGCCCCCGGTGCGGGCGTGGCCGATGACAAGGCGGTCTATATCTATGTGCCGGAGATGATCCGTTTCTACCTGGGCGAGGAGCCGATCCTCAACAACGTCCAGACCTGGAAATGCGCAGATCTCTCGGATCGCAAATACGTCCTCGAGAACCTCAAGGATCTCGTGGTCAAGGAGGTGCACGGCTCGGGCGGCTACGGCATGCTCGTCGGACCGAAATCGACCAAGGAAGAGGTCGCAGCCTACGCCGAGCGCATCAAGGCGGCTCCGGAGGATTTCATCGCCCAGCCCACGCTGGCGCTTTCGGCTTGTCCGACCTTCGTGGACGAGGGCATCGCGCCCCGCCATGTCGACCTGCGCCCCTACTGCCTCGTCGGCAAGGAAGTCTACCTCAGCCCCGGCGGTCTCACCCGCGTCGCGATGCGCGAAGGCTCGCTCGTGGTTAACTCGAGCCAGGGCGGCGGGGTCAAGGACACCTGGGTGCTGGCGGATTGAGGGAATAGACATGCTCAGCCGGACAGCAGAAAGTCTCTACTGGATCGGGCGCTATATGGAGCGCGCCGACACCATGTCCCGCCTGCTTGAGGTGGGTTATCGCATGGCGCTCATGCCCTCGACGGGCTCGGGCTACCGCAACGAATGGGCCTCGCTCGTGGCCGCGGCCGGCTCCTCGGCCGGATTCGAGGCGAAATACGGCGAGGAGTTCCGCCAGCGCGACGTTGAGAGCTGGCTCTTCTACGATCGCGACAACGGTTCCTCGGTGATTTCCTGCCTCGAGGCGGCGCGCCAGAACGGCCGGGCGGTGCGCACTGCGCTCACCACCAGCATGTGGGACGCGCTCAACGTCGCCTATCTCGAACTCAAGGAGATCGAGCGCCGGCCCCGCTCGGCCTCGCCGCTCCCCGAGCTCTGCGACTGGACCAAGCGTCAGAGCGCGCTCCTGCGCGGCACGACCGAAACGACACACCTCCAGAATGACGGCTACGATTTCCTCAACATCGGCAGCTATCTCGAGCGTGGCGACAACACCGCGCGCCTGCTGGACGTGAAATACTACGTGCTGCTGCCCACGACCGACATGGTCGGCGGCGGGGTGGACACCTACCAGTGGACCACGCTCCTGCGCGCGCTCTCCGCCTTCCGCTCGTTCCACTGGACCTACGGCAGCGAATACAGCCCGCGCAAGATCGCCCACTTCCTCATCCTCAACAAGGCCTGCCCACGCTCGCTGCTGCATTGCCAGGACAAGATCGGCTTCCATCTCGAGCGGCTCGCGCGCGGATACGGCCATTCGGTCAAGGCCCATGCCCGGCAGCGCGGCCTCCTGGCCGAGCTTGCCGAGGCGCGTGTGGAGGACATCATCAGCGAAGGGCTTCACGAGTTCCTCTCGCGGTTCATTAACCAGAACGCCGCCCTCAGCCTTGACGTGGCGGACGGCTACCTCTTCGGGGTGAACTGAATGCGCCTGACCGTGAGACACACCACTGCCTACGACTACGATGTGCCGATGCGCTTCGTTGCGCAGAGCCACCGGCTCACCCCCGGTAATTCCGAGGGCCAGAAGGTGGTATCCTGGAACGTTTCAGCGGAGGGCGCGGTCTTCGGTGCGTCCTTCACCGATGGCGGCGGCGACCTTGTCACCACAATGACCGTCGACGGGCCGGTATCGCGCGTCGAGGTGCTCGTCGAGGGCGTGGTCGAGACGTCCGACACCTCGGGCGTGCTCCGTGGCCATGCCGAACGGGTCTCGCCGCGCTGCTTCCTGCGCTCGACGGGCCCAACCAAGCCCGGCCTCGGATTTGAAGATCTGCTCGAGAAGGCGCTCCGGGGGCTGAAGGACAAGAGCGATCTCGCCCGTGCCCACGCCCTCGCGGATTTCGTCGCGAAAAGCGTCGCCTACCGCCCGGGCACGACACATGCCCACACCACCGCGGCGGAGGTCGTCGAGGCCGGCGAGGGGGTCTGCCAGGACCATGCCCATGTGCTGATCGCGCTCGCCCATCTCGCGGAGATGCCGGCGCGCTATGTCACCGGCTATTTGCTCGTCGAGGAGAAGGGCAGCGAGGGCGAGGCAAGCCATGCCTGGGCCGAGATCTTCATCGAGGGGCTCGGCTGGGTCGGCTTTGATGCTGCGAACGGAAATTGCCCGGATGATCGCTACATCCGGCTCGGCTCGGGCCGCGACGCTGTTGATGCCGCCCCGATTCGTGGTGTATCGCGCGGAGGCGGGGCCGAAGCGATGAACGTCGCGGTCATGGTGTCTTCGCAGCAATAGCGCCGATAGCCGGAGACCACGAAAATGACTTATTGTGTCGGCTTGCGCCTCGATGCCGGCCTTGTCCTCCTGTCCGATACCCGAACCAACGCGGGCATCGACAACGTCTCCGTCTACCGCAAGATGTTCACCTTCGAGGTGCCCGGCGAGCGCGCCATGGTTCTGATGACGGCGGGCAACCTCTCCGTCACCCAGACCGTGCTCGCCAAGATCCGGCACCGGATGGCGAACACCGAGGCGAGCGCCAGCGAATCGATCCTGCGGGCCGAGAGCATGCTCGAGGTGGCGGAGATCTTTGGCCGGACGCTCCATCAGGTGAGCCTCGATATCAACAGCAAGATGAAGGCGATGGAGCAGCAGGCCAGCGCTTCCATGCTCCTCGCCGGCCAGCGCCGCGGCGGCCAGCCGCGGCTCTTCCTGATCTACCAGCAGGGCAATTTCATCGAGGCGACCGATGACACGCCCTATCTCCAGATCGGGGAGCACAAATACGGCAAGCCGATCCTCGACCGCGTGGTGACGCCCGCGACCTCGCTCGAGGACGGGCGCAAGGCTGCGCTCCTGTCGATGGATTCCACCCTGCGCTCCAATCTTTCCGTCGGCATGCCGCTCGATCTCGCGATCATCCCGACCAACGAGTTCCGTATCGCGACCCACCAGCGCATCGAGGCGGGCGATCCCACGTTCTCCCAGATGTCGGAGGCCTGGAGCCAGACCCTGCGCGACGGCTTCGCCAACATGCCCTGAGAGCGTTGGGGGGCGGACCACTCTGGATGATGCAAGGGTGGAGATTGAACCCCTAGACTAATGCGAGAAGGGTGAGTGAGAGAGACGCAAGGATCGTGAGGGAGAGCGCGACGGCACCGAGCTCGCGCAAGCCGAGGCGGCGGATCGCCGAAAGGTCCGTCTGAAGTCCCAGCGCCGCCATCGCGAGCATGGCCAGAGTGTGTGCGGTGGCGCCGACCGGCGGAACAAGCATTTCCGGGAACAGTCCGATTGTCCGCGCGAGCAGCAGAGCGGCGAAGCCCAGCATGTACCAGGGCAGCATGCGGCTCAGGATGGCGCGGCCACCGCGCGGGCCATCCGGCAGGAGCAGCGCGAGCAGCATCATTGCGGGTCCGAGCGTGAGCACGCGGGTGAGCTTGACGACGAGCCCGACCTGAAGGCTCAGGGCCCCCATGGGGGCCGCTGCTCCGAAGACCTGGGGGATGGCATAGACCATGAGCCCCGCGAGCGCCCCCGAATGCCCCGGCCCGAGATCGAGACTGGCGGCGGCGAGCGGCAGGGCGAGGGTCACTGCGATCGCCGGCACGCTCGTCAGGGCGATTGCCACCGAGGCTTCCGCAGGGGATGCGCCGGTGACGGGCCGCGCTGCGGCGATGGCGGAATTGCCGCAGACGGCATTGCCGGCGGCGATCAGTGCGGCCAGGCGGGGCGCGACGCCCAGCAGGCGGGCCACGCCGTAGCTCGCGGCGATCGTGGCGAGCACCACCACCGGAATGCCTGCGGCAAGCAGCGGATCGAGCTCGAGAAGCGCGCTCGTGCTCAGGAGCGCGCCGAAGAGCATCACCGCGATTTCGAGCAATCGCCGCGCCGAGAAGGCGATGCCGTCGTCGCAGGCGCGGTCCGGCGCACGAATGGTCCGGAGAAGGATGCCGAGCACGAGGGCCCACATCACGCCGCCGAGCCCCGGAGCGCCGAAGGCCATGGCTTCGAGCCGCGCCAGCAGGTCCGCAACGGCCGCGACGATGGCGCAAAGCCCTACCCCCGGCAGGAGCGCGCGCAGGCGGGAAGGCCGTGCGGCTGCCCAGCCAGATGCTTCAGCCAACAAACGCTTTCTCCAGCACGAATTCCGCGGGCCTGTTGTTGGCACCCTCGGTGAGCCCCGCGGCTTCGAGCAGCGCCTTGACCTCGAGGTTGAGCCCCATCGAGCCGCAGATCATCACCCGGTCGATCGCGGGGTCGAGTGGCGGGAGGCCGAGGTCCTCGAAGATCCGGCCGGTCTCGATCAGCGTGGTGATGCGCCCCTTGCGCTCCGAGGGCTCGCGGGTTGTGGTCGCGTAGCGGATGAACCTCGGGCGGGCCATCTCGCCGATCAGCGGGTCGTCGCGAAGTCCGGCCTCGAGCGCTGCGCCGTAGGAGAGCTCGCTCACGGTGCGGCAGGTATGGGTGAGAATCACCCGTTCGAACTTCTCGTAGGTCTCCGGATCCCGCATGAGGCTCGCGAAGGGCGCGAGCCCCGTGCCGCTCGAGATCATCCAGAGCCGCTTGCCGGGCAGAAGCGCATCGAGCACCAGCGTGCCCGTGGGCTTGGGCCGCACGATCACCTGATCGCCCGGCGTGATGCGCTGCAGGCGGGAGGTCAGCGGGCCGTCGGGCACCTTGATCGAATAGAATTCGAGCTCGTCTCCCCAGAAGGGCGAGGCGATGGAATAGGCGCGCAGGATCGGCTTTCCGGTTTCATTGGGCAGGCCGATCATCACGAATTCGCCGGAGCGGAATCGAAGCGCAGCGGGTCGGGTGACACGGAAGGAAAAGAGCGTGTCATTCCAGTGGGTCACGGATGTCACGATCTGCGCGTCGGGATTGGTAGCGGCGGGCGACAGGGCCTCCATGCGGGTCATGGATGTCTCCTTCAGGTTGCGGGATTGGCCGAGAAATGGCTCTCGAGCTTGCCGGGTTTGCCATCCATATCGAGGGCGCCGGGCAGGGGCTCCTTGACGGTCGAGATGTTGGGCCAGCGTTCGGCCCAGGTGGCGTTGAACGCGATCCACGTCTCCATCTCCGGGTCGGTATCGGGACGGATGGCGTCGGCGGGGCATTCCGGTTCGCAGACGCCGCAGTCGATGCATTCGTCCGGATGGATCACCAGCATGTTCTCCCCTTCGTAGAAGCAATCGACAGGGCAGACGGACACGCAGTCCGTGAACTTGCAGGCAATGCAGTTGTCGGTGACGACGTAGGTCATTTCGGGTCTCCCGGGTCTGGTTGCCGGCAGAAAACCCGCGAATGACATGGCTGTCCGTCAAGTAGTTGCTGTTTTGCCCCGACCTGTGCCGGCCAGTCTGGTTGCACAGCGAAAGGAGAACCGATGGAGCCCACCGAAATCGAAATCAGCGCCGATGGTGCGCATCTGAGCGTCGCCTGGGCGGACCTGCGCCGCGATATCCCGGCCGGGGCCCTGAGGGCGGCGGCGCGGGATGCCGCATCGGTCCGTCTTCGCATGGAGCGCGGAAGCGTCCCGGTTGCGGCGGGGCTGCGCCTCGTGGACGCGGCCTGCGTCGGTGCGATGGGGGTGAACCTGCATTTTTCGGACGGTCATGACCGCGCGATCTACCCCTGGACCTATCTGCGGGAGATCGCCGAAACGCCCGCCGCGCTCTCCGGTGTCAATTAATTGACAGAACCCGGTCCGCGTCGGCGCGCAGGATCGCAGCAAGTAAGCAAGGAGCCAGCCATGGATGAAATCAGAGACGGGATGAATCGCATCGACTGCGACATCCTTGTCATCGGCGGTGGAACGGCAGGCCCGATGGCCGCGCTCAAGGCGAAGGCCCGCAATCCCGGCGCCAATGTCGTTCTGCTCGAGAAGGCGAATGTGAAGCGCTCCGGTGCGATCTCGATGGGAATGGACGGGCTCAACAATGCCGTCATCCCCGGCCATGCCACGCCCGAGCAGTATGTGAAGGAGATCACCATCGCCAATGACGGGATCGTCGATCAGGCACCCGTCTATCGCTACGCGCAGAACTGCTACGACATCATCCAGGAGCTCGATCGCTTCGGCATCCGGTTCCAGAAGGACAAGAACGGCGAATACGACGTCAAGAAGGTGCACCACATCGGCACCTATGTGCTGCCGATGCCGAATGGCGAGACGGTGAAGAAGGCGCTCTACCGCCAGCTGCGCAAGGCCCGGATCAACATCTCGAACCGCTACATGGCGACCCGGCTCCTGACCGGCGAGGGCCGGATCGCCGGTGCAATCTGCGTGAACACCCGTTCGGCGGAATTCCTCGTGATCCGCGCCAAGGCAGTGATCCTCTGCCTCGGTGCAGCGGGGCGGCTCGGCCTTCCGGCATCGGGCTACCTCTACGGGACCTATGAGAACGCGACCAATTCCGGCGACGGCTACGCGCTCGCCTATCATGCCGGCGCGGGCCTCGCCAATCTCGAGTGCTACCAGATCAACCCGCTCATCAAGGATTACAACGGTCCGGCCTGCGCCTACGTGGCCGGTCCCTTCGGCGCCTATACCGCCAACGCGAAGGGAGAACGTTTCATCGAATGCGACTACTGGTCGGGCCAGATGATGCAGGAGTTCTACGATGAACTCGTTTCGGGCAACGGCCCGGTCTACCTGAAGCTCAACCACCTCGCGCCCGAAACGATCGGCGAGATCGAGGACATCCTGCACAAGGTGGAGCGCCCGACGCGGGGCACGTTCCAGGCCGGGCGGGGCACCGATTACCGCCAGAAGATGATCGAGATGCATATCTCGGAAATCGGCTTCTGCTCGGGGCATTCCGCGTCCGGCGTCTTCGTCGACGAGGACGCGCGGACCACCGTGACCGGGCTCTATGCCGCGGGCGACATGGCGAGCGTTCCGCACAACTACATGCTCGGCGCCTTCACCAATGGCGCGGTGGCCGGGGAACACGCCGGCGACTGGATCCGCGATGTCGATCATGCCGCCATCGACGAGGGCGCGATCGAGGCGGAGCGCCGCCGCGTGCTCGCGCCGACCCTGCGCGAGGATGGCATTCCGCCGAACCAGATCGAGTACAAGACCCGCCGCATGGTGAACGACTACCTCCAGCCACCGAAGGTCACCTCGAAGATGGAACTGGCCCAGGAGCGGTTCGCCGAGATCCGCGAGGATCTTTCGAGCGGCATGCTGGTGCGCAATTCGCACGAACTGCTGCGTTCGCTCGAGGCGTCCTCGATCCTCGACTGTGCCGACATGGCTGCTGCGGCTTCGCTGTTCCGGACCGAGAGTCGCTGGGGCCTCTATCACAATCGCGTCGAATTCGAGGGCCGCGACAACGAGAACTGGTTCTGCCACACGCTTCTCACCCGGGGCCGGGATGGCATGCCGACGCTCCGCAAGCAGCCCGTCGCCCCTTACGTCGTCGAGATCGATGACACGGAAAAAGATGCCTATTACCGCCAGCGCGTGGGCAGCAATGCCCTCAAGACCGTCGCGGCGGAATAACGGGCCCGTTCAGGAGTTATCCCATGCCTCTCGCACAAACCGTTACCGCCGTGCCCGTCGTCGTCGATGATGCGAAATGCATCGCCGACAAGGGCTGTACCGTCTGCGTGGATGTTTGTCCGCTCGACGTGCTGCGCATTGCAGAGACCCTGGACGGCCGCAAGACGGCCTACATGGCCTATGACGAATGCTGGTACTGCATGCCCTGCGAGGCCGACTGCCCGACCGGCGCGGTCAAGGTCAACCTGCCCTATCTGCTGAAGTGAGGTCCAGGTGAACGGTATCTTCGACGATTTTGCGGATTTCGACGACCTCGAGGAAAACCTCGCGGATCCCGATCCGGGCGCGCGGCGTGTGGCAGTGATGGAACTGGCCGACAGCGCCGATCCCGCCGCCATTCCGCTTCTGGCGCGGGCGATCGGCGATCCGGATGCGGGTGTCCGCCTCCAGGCCGCGCTCGCGCTCGGGGAATATGACGGGCCGGAGACCTCGGCGGCACTGGCTGGTGCACTCTCCGATTCCGATGCCGAGGTTGCGCAGGCAGCCGCCGCAAGCCTCACCGAGCTGAAGGAGGCAGAGGCCGCGGCGCCGCTTCTGTCCTATCTTTCGGACGCCACGCCCTTCGTGCGGGCATCGGCCCTCCGCGGGATCCGGGAATTGCGCCGCCCCGAAGCACTCGTGCCGGCGACGGCTGCGCTCGAGGATGCCTCGGCCGAGGTTCGTGCCGAGGCGGTGGGTGTCATTGGCTGGCTGAAGGATGAGGCGGGCCTCGCCGCCCTGATCGGCGCGACGCACGACCCTTCGGCGGAGGTGCGGCTTCTGGCCGTTGGTGCTCTCGGCTTCTCGCAAAGCCTCGATGCCTGCGCGGCACTGATCGCAGCGCTTGGCGATCCCGACTGGCGGGTGCGGGAAGTCGCAGCGGAGACGCTGCCGAAGACAGCATCGCCCGAAGCCACGTCTTCGCTGATCGATGTGCTTTCGGACGATGCCTGGCAAGTGCGTCTGAAGGCGGTGAGGAGCCTCGGAAAGCTGCGCGCGCGCGCCGCGGTCCAGCACATCGGGCGGATGATGGCGCATCCGCTTTCGAACCTGCGCAAGGAATGCGCCGCGGCGCTCGGCGAGATCGGCGACAGTGCCGGGCTCGCCTATCTTGGCGCCCATCGCGACGATCAGGATCCCGACGTTCGCAAGAACGTACGCTGGGCGATCGGCAGGCTGTCGGCCTAGATAAATAGCCACAATAAATATCAAGGTCTGCGTGAGTTCATTAATGATCTCGCGCTGACCTTATTTGTATTTGTATTTACTTTGATAATGACGTCTTATTTCTTTCAACTCGAATCGGCCACTTCCTCTGAGTCCGCATTTCAACCCTCCGCTTGCACCTATTTGCCATAGCTATGTGCAGATATTTCGAAAATTATGTACGATATATATGCAATATGGTGATATGGCCGATTTTTTATTCGATTAAGGGTGCTGCGCTCTGGACGCTGCGGGGCGGGGCTCAAATAATCACAAAGAACAGATTCGAATGGAGTGAGGGGCTTGCCCAAAGGAGACTCAACTTCTCTCCGGCCAGAAATGTTTGGAATTCCAATACGCGACTACATTGGTAGTCTTTATGGGAATGGAGGCCTAGCATGATCAAGACACTTTTCAGCCACGGCACGAAAGCAAGAAATCCGGCCCGAGTGACAGCGCTCGGAGCGCTGACCGCCCTGGCTCTCGTAACTGGTGGCGCAGCCTACGCCGAGAAGATCACCATTGGCATCGGCCATCAGAGCACGGTTACCAACACGGTGCCCGGCGGCATCATCCTCGAGAAGCTCGAGCTGCTCGAAAAGCATCTGCCCACGACCGGAAAATACGCCGATGTCGATTACGAGGTGATCTACCGGGACTATACCTCCGGCCCGCCCATCACCAATCAGATGGTCGCCGGACGGCTTCAGTTCGGCGTCATGGGGGATTACCCGCTGATCGTGAATGGGGCGACCTTCCAGCAGGGCGGACAGGACGAGACCCGGCTGATCGCAATCACCGGCTACAACCTCAAGGGCACCGGCAATGGCGTGGTGGTGCCGGTCGCATCCGATGTCTATTCCTTCGACGAACTGAAGGGAAAGACGATCTCCACCCCGTTCGGCAGCGCCTCCTGGGGCATGGTGCTGAGCGTGCTGACCGAGCGCGGCATGCTCGACGAGGTGGCGCTTGCCAACCAGTCGCCGCCGGTCGGGGTCAACAACATCGCGACGGGCCGGATCGATGCCCACGCCGATTTCACCCCCTGGTCGGAAGTGATGGAGTTCCGCGGCACGGGCCGCAAGATCTTCGACGGCAGCGCGTCGAACATTCCGACCTTTCACGGAACGGTCGTGACCAAATCCTTCGCCGACGAGTATCCCGAGATCGTGAGCGCCTATATGGACGCGACACTCGAGGCCCAGGAGTGGGTCGTGGCCGATCCGCTCAACGCCGCGATCAAGGTCTCGGAATGGACCGGCATCGAGAAGGAAGTGCTCTACCTCTATTTCAGCAATGGCGGCATCTCGACCTTCGAGGCCTCGCTCAAGCCGGAATGGGTGGCCTCACTCAAGAAGAGCCACGCCCTGCTCGCGAAGGAGCGCGATGTGCCGCCACTCGACTTCGACCGCTGGGTTGACCCGAGTTTCGTGCGCGCGGCCTATGAGGTGAAGGGCATGGACTATGACGTGCTCGTGGGGAGCGTTGTCGATACCGCCGTGGATAACGAGGGCCTGCCCAGCGAGATCTGGCATCCGCGCGACGGGATCTCGAGCTATGAGACGCTTGGCCAGTTCTTCGAGGCTGTGGCCGCGATCCGCGACAGCGGCTTCAAGCCGGCCGCGACCTACGTCTACGATGAGTCCTCCGGGCTGAAGCTGTTCGGAAATGTCGCCTTCTACGTGAAGACGGGCGATGATTACGCGGCCTTTCTCAACCGCGCCGATGCCGAGAGCTTCGCGGCCGAGAGCAACGGCCAGATCCTCGACTATGACAGCATCCTCGACGGCATCTCGAGCTGATCCTGCGCGTGGACGGGCCGGTGCCCGTCCGCCTTCCTTGTCTTCCCATTGGCGGAGTTCAGCCACGTGACCCTTGCAGCCATCATCCGGCCTGAGGCGGCCGACACCGAGGCAGGTTCGGAGGAACCGGCCGACACCCGGACCACGGCGCAGGCGGGCGCGGGATCCGGCCAGGTAATGCCTGCACCCAAGTCCCGTCAGAGCATCGCCTCCATGCTTCCCCGGCTTCGGGATGCGGCCATCGCCGGCCTGGCACTCCTGCTCGGGGTGGTCTTCTGGCAGATCGCAACCGAGCGCGACCTGCAGTATATCGTCAATTTCTCGAACGTTCCCGGACCGCTCGAGGTCTATGAGGCGTTTCTCGCCAACATCACGGACCCGGTGTTCCATACCCACCTGCTGGTGAGCGTGAAGCGGGTCGCGCTGAGCTTTGCCCTGGCGACGGCGGTCGGTGTCCCGGTCGGCCTGCTCATGGGGCGCCTGCGCCTCTTCCGCGCCATGGCGATGCCCTATGTGGAGATCCTGCGGCCGATCCCCGCCGTCGCGTGGATTCCGCTCGCGATCCTGATGTGGCCGACCGAGGAATCCTCCATCGTCTACATCACCTTCCTTGGCGCGGTGTTTCCCATCGTGCTCAACGCCATGCACGGCGCGGAGCAGACGCCCGAAGTGCTGGTGCGTGCCGTGCGCTCGCTCGGCGGATCGGGGCTCTCCATCTTCTGGCACGTGGTTCTGCCTGCCGCGCTGCCCTCCATCGCCGCCGGGCTTGCCATCGGCATGGGCGTCGCCTGGTTCTCCCTGCTCGCGGGCGAGATCATCTCCGGACAGTACGGCATCGGCTACTTCACCTGGGATGCTTATTCGATGGTGCGGACCCCAGACATCGTGGTCGGCATGCTGATGATCGGCCTGCTCGGCTCGCTTTCGACCAATCTCGTTCATCGCGCAATGCGGCCTCTGCTGCGCTGGCGCGAAAAGGCCCGCTAGAACCGATGGAGGCAAGCGCAATGAATGTCGCGACGACCCACACGCTCTTCCGGCAGCACGGCACCCCCCGCCGGAGCACCGAGGAGGGCAGGATCGACATCGAGGATGTCTCCGTCGTCTTCGGATCGGGCCCGGCTGCGCACACTGCCGTCGAGCGCACCTCGCTCGCGATCCCGCCCGGCGAGTTCGTCTGCCTGCTCGGCCCCTCGGGCTGCGGCAAGTCCTCGCTGCTCAACGCGATCGCGGGTCACGTCCGCCCGACGACCGGCGCGGTCCGGGTTGATGGCGTCGCCGTCACCGGCCCCGGATCGGACCGCGGCATGGTGTTCCAGCAGTATTCCCTGCTGCCCTGGAAGACGATCCGCGAGAATGTTGCCCTCGGGCCGCGCCTCGCGGGCAAGAGTCGCGGCGAGGCGGATGCAACCGCGGGCACCTTTCTCAATATCGTCGGCCTTTCGCTCTACGCGAACCGCTACCCGGCCGAGCTTTCGGGCGGGATGCAGCAGCGGGTCGGCATCGCCCGCGCGCTCGCGAACTATCCCAGCGTGCTGCTGATGGACGAACCCTTCGGCGCGCTCGATGCCCAGACCCGGCTGGTGATGCAGGAAAACCTGCTGGCGATCTGGAAGGAATTCGGCACCACGGTGGTCTTCGTGACCCATGACGTGGACGAGGCGATCTTCCTCGCCGATCGTGTTCTGGTGATGAGCGCGGCCCCCGGTCGGGTGATCTCCGACATCCGCGTGCCGCTTCCCCGCCCGCGCCGTCCCGAAATGGCCACCGAGCCCGGTTTTGTCGAGACCAAGCGCCAGTGTCTTGCGGTGATACGCGAGCAGAGCCTGCGTGCATTCGAGAACCAGGAGCGATAGACGGTATGACAGCGAAGAAGGCCGCGACACACCAGTCCCGGTTGCGCTTGCCGCGGAGAACAGGCGCGCCTGCCGCTCTCTCCCCGCCCAGACCACGGAGCCCGTCGATGGCCGCACCGCAGTTGCCGAGTGCACTCTTTCTGTCGGAGCACATGGCAGAACTGAACGAGGGTGCGCGCTTTCTCGAGAGCATCGGTGCCGAGGAGCATGCGAAGCTGCGCGAGGAAGGGCGCGTGGTGAAGCTCGCGCGCGGCCAGCTCCTCTTTTCCCAGGGCGAGGTGCATGGCGGGGTCTGGGTCATCGAGAGCGGGCTGCTGCGCACCTTCTATGTCAGCGCCCAGGGGCGCGAGATGACCCTCGCCTACTGGACCTCGGGCCATTTCGTGGGTGGCCCCGAGATCTTCGGCCGTGGCCGGCACGTCTGGTCGGCCGATGCCCAGGCGCCGTCCGAGGTGCTGTTCCTCCCCGGCACGGTTCTCCGGCGGCTTGCCGAGCGGGTGCCGCAAGTGGCGCTGGCGCTGATCGACGGGCTGGTCGCCAAGGGAAAATGCTATTCGGCGCTGGTGCAGATGCTCGGCACCCGCTCCGCTGCCGAACGGCTGACCCTCCTGCTCGAGATCATGGCCGAAACCTATGGGAGGCCGACGGAGGAGGGTATCCTGATCGACCGGGTCATCACCCAGGAGCAGCTCGCGACGATGCTGGGCACTTCGCGTCAGTGGCTGTCGGTCTCGCTTGAGAAGCTGCGCAGCGAGGGCGTGATCACCATGTCGCGCCACCAGATCATCTTCAGGAACCCGACCCCCAGCGGCCGCAGGTAAGTGCCGGACCCGGGGCGTTGCCGAAGGGGATGGTCGCGTGTCTCGGAAGGAGCATCAAGAGCTCTCCTTCACTCTCGTGCAGGGATCGGTGCCAAACGGATGTGTATCTTGGTCTTGATAATGCGACTTGCCTTGGTAATCCGGGATTCGCTTTTGGTGCACCTCGCAGCTTGATCCGCGCCTCTCTCACTCTGCGGTCCTGTAGCTATTCCGGCACGTCGAGGGCGCATACACCATCGCTGGCAATCGAAAAGGCCTGAGCGGAACCAGAGCTGGTTGCGCCCCTCCCCAACACGTTAGGGAGGGTAGGGAGGCTGGCAAATGCAACTGCCGAGGCTTCTGATGTGGCCAGGCAGGCAGCACCGTACGCATCTGAACACTCAATCCTCCGGCTGGCGCGCAACGAGGCGCAGCAGCATCGGCAGCATGATGATGAGAAACACGATCCGGACGAGGTGGTGAACCGCGACATAGGCCGGGTCGTAGCCGAGGGCGAGGCCGATGGCCGCCATGGCCTCGACGCCGCCGGGGGCGAAGGCGACCCAGACCTGGCCGATCGGCAGATCAACGAACTGCGCGGCGGCATAGGCGAAGCCTGCGGAGACGAGGGCCGCGGTTCCCGTCGAGGCGAATGCCGCGCCGAGGAGGCCGACGATCTGGCGGCCGGAGATGCCGGAAAACCGTGTGCCGATCATGCTGCCGGTGATCACGAAGCAGAGGAAGATCGCCGGGGGTGGCAGCCGGCCCGAGGCCAGACCCAGGGCATGGGCAAGGCCCGAGAGCACCATGCCCCCGACGAGGCAGGCCGCCGGCAACCCGAGGCGCGCGAGCTGTGTGCCGAGCCCGAGGCCGGCCAGAACCAGGATCACGCTGGCAACAGCGCCCATCATCAGGGGGGCGGGGGCGGCCGGCGGTGCGATGGCAACGAAGATCGCGATCGGCAGCACCGAGGCGAGGATCAGCAACCGGAGGCTCTGCAGGATCAGAACGGTGATGACGTCCCCGCGCCCTTCCTGAGCGACGGCGACGGCGTAGGACATCGTGCCGGGGCTGGAGGCGAGGAGACAGGTCTCCGGGTCGTAGCGGAACATGCGGCGGAGGATCAGCACGGACACCGCGATCGTGGCCATGAGCGACAGGCAGAGCAGGACAATGCTCGTCGCCCAGGTGGTGAGGTCGTCGAGAATGCTCGGCTTGATGCCCGAGCCGAGCGAGACGCCGATCCCGGCGAAGGCGAGATCGCGCAGCCGGTTTGGCACGGCGACGCCGAGCCCCGACCAGGCGGCGGCCGAAACGGCGAGGCTCGAACCGATAAGAGCCGCGGCGGGAAGTCCCGCCGCGGCCGCAATCCCGGCCCCCGCACCGCCGACAAGCAGCGTGCGGAGCGGGGTCATCAGGACAGCCTTAGGCATCGAAGGCTGCATTGGCGCGCCGGGCCGCCCGACGGCCCAGCCAGAGCGGAATGACGACCACGGCGATGGCCAGCGCGTAGAGCACCAAGCTGTCGACGGTCGAGAACAGGATGCCCCAGTCGCCGCCCGAGATCGACAGCGCCCGGCGCAGGTTGTTCTCGAAGAGCCCCCCGAGGACGAAGCCGAGGATCACCGGCGCCAGCGAGAAGTCGAGCTTGCGCAGGATCCAGCCGAAGACGCCGAGCCCGATGATCATGTAGAGGTCGAACGGGTTGCCGACGATCGAGTAGATCCCGATGAAGGCGAGAATGGCGATCAGCGGCGTCAGGTAGTGCTGCGGGATGGTGAGCATCCGCGCAAAGAGCCCGACCAGCGGCAGGTTCAGCACGAGGAGCGCGATGTTGCCGATATACATCGACGCGATCAGGCCCCAGGCGATTTCCGGGCGCTGTTCGAACATCAGCGGGCCCGGTGTCACGTTGAACATCAGCAGCGCGCCGAGGAGGATCGCCGTGGTGCCCGAGCCGGGGATGCCGAGGGTGAGCATCGGCACCATCGCGCCGGTGGCCGAGCCGTTGTTGGCGGCTTCGGGCGCCGCAAGGCCGCGGATGTCGCCGGTGCCGAAGGTGCCGGCCGTGGAGCCTGCCAGCCGCTTCTCGGTGCCATAGGCCACGGCCGAGGCGACCGAGGCGCCGGTGCCGGGCAGGGTGCCGATGATGAAGCCGATGAGCGAGCAGCGCAGCATCGTCCACTTGGTCCGCGCGATATCGGCCCAGCTGACGAAGCTCTTGTCGATCGGCACGGTGGTGAGCCGGCCGCGGATCTGCTGCTCGACGAGGTGGAAGAGCTCGGCCATGCCGAAGAGGCCGATCACGATGACGAGGAAGTCGATCCCGGCCAGCAGATCGGGAATGCCGAAGCTGTAGCGCTGCACGCCGGTGTTGGCATCGACGCCGATGGTCGCGAGCATGAGGCCGATGAGAGCGCCGGTGAGCGTCTTGAGCGGGCTCGACCCGACGAGCGAGGCGAGGCAGGCGAAGGCGAAGACCATCAGCGCGACATAGTCGGACGGCTGGAACTTCACGCCGAAGCGCGCGAGCATCGGGCCGAAGAGCGAGAGCAGGACGACGGCGATGGTGCCGCCCACGAAGGACGCGACGGCGGAGAGCGAGAGCGCCTTGCCCGCCTGGCCGTTCCGGGCCATGGGGTTGCCGTCGAGCGTGGTCATCACCGCGCCGGCGTCACCGGGCACGTTGAGCAGGATCGACGAGATGCGGCCGCCGTATTCGGCGCCGTAATAGATGCCCGCGAGCAGGATCAGCGCCGATTCCGGCGGAAATCCGAGGCCGTAGGCGATCGGCAGCAGGATCGCGACGCCGTTGATCGGCCCGATGCCGGGCAGGGCGCCGATCAGCGTGCCGGCAAAGCACCCGGCGAGCACGAGGAGCAGGTTGAGAGGGCTTAGGGCGACCGCGAAACCGGTCCCGAGCCCATGGAGTACTTCCATCATCTGGGATTTTCCTTAGAGGCGCGGCAGCGGGCCGGCGGGGAGGTTGAGGTCGAGAAGACCGGCGCAGAGGAGATAGCCGCCCACACCGACGCCAAGTCCGAAAAGCGCGGCGCGCTTCCAGACGGCGCCGAGCAGGCGCGAGGTCACCGTGGCGAAAAGCACGGTCGAGATGATGAAGCCGAGCGGCTCGAAGAGCACGGCGTAGCCCGCCAGCAGCGCGAGGACGATCGCAAGCCGCTTCCAGGTCGCGCCGTCGACATCGAAATTCTGCACGAGGGGCCGCAGGAGGAGCGCGCCGGAGCAGAGGATCATGATGACGGAGAGCAGCCGCGGCCAGGCTTCCGGCCCGAGGGGGTCGTACTGAAACGGCGCCTTGATCACGAAGAAAGCATAGAACGCATAGATGAGGGAAAGAAAGAGGAGCACTGCGGCAAAGATCCGGTCAGGCATGGCAACCTCATGGCTTGTGGCTGCAGGGCAGCTGCATGGAGAAAAAGGACCGGCGCGGAGACCTCGGGTTTCCGGCCGGCCTGAAACACTGTCCGGTCGCGTGGCACCTGGCCCGCGACCGGCACCCGGATCACTCGGTAATGAGGCCGGTTTCCACTGCGAGATCGTGCAGCTGCTGGGTCTGCGCGCGCACCGCCGCGGTGAATTCCTCACCCGAGAGGTCGAGCGGCAGCAGGCCCTTCTCCGACTGGATCTTGCGGTATTCTTCGCTGCCATGGGCCTTTTCGAAGATGTCGACCCAGGCCTGGTAGTCCTCGTCCGAGACGTCCTTGCCCATGTAGAAGCCGCGCATGATCGGCCAGACGGCGTCGTAGCCCTGCTCCTTGAGGGTCGCGAACTGGTCGAACGGCGGGGCGAGGCGCTCGTCGGCCATGACGCCGAGAATGCGCAGGCTGCCGTCCATATGCGACGTCATCTCGCCGATATCGCCGGTATAGACCTGGATGGCGCCGCCGAGCACGCCGGCAATCGCCTCTCCGCCGCCGTCGAAGGCGACATAGCGCATCTTGCGGGGATCGCCGTCGATCGTCTTCAGGAGCAGGGCCGCCTTCATCCAGTCCTGCGAGCCGACCGAGCCGCCTGCGCCGATCGTGATGCTCGAGGGATCTTCCTTCAGCGCCGCCATCAGATCGTCGAGGGTCTTGTAGGGGCTGTCGGCCAGCACGACGACCGCGCCGTAGTCGGTGCCGGCGGTGGCGAGCCAGCGGGCGTCATCGATGCTCCAGTCGCCATACTTGCCGGTGATGAGATTGAGCAGCGAGCCGGTCGAGAAGGCCACGATCGCGTTGGGATCGTCGGTGCGCGTGGTGTTGAACATGTTGAAGGCCACGGCGCCGATGCCGCCGGGCATGAAGGTCACCTGAACCTGGCGGTCGAGGAAGGGCTCGAGGCCCTGCTGCGCGATGCGGCAGGTGAGGTCGAATCCACCGCCGGGCTGGGCCGGCGCGATGCATTCCGGCCGGTCGATCTCGGCGGCGGCGGGAAGGGCGAAGGCGGCAGCAGCCGCCGCGGCGAGGGCGAAAGGTGCGAATCTGGACAAGGGTTCCTCCACTGGATCTTGTTGCTTTCGTTTGGATCACCGGCGTTGGGCGCCGTGATGTGTCCATGCGTACCGCGCAAAGCTGTCATGGGCCTGTCGCAGGTCAAGTCTTTTCGACGGGCCCCATCTGACCTATGGTTTGACAAAAGTGACCGGGGTCGCACGAGCGGCCAGGCAGGGTTGGAAATGCGCCTACTGCTCCTCGAGGATACCGAAGACGTTGCCGAGGCCATCGTCGCGTGCTTCACGCGGCGCGGCGATGCCGTCGATCACGCGGGCACGCTCGCCGCGGCGCGGGACCTGGTTGCGGTGCAGGACTACGATATCGCGATCCTCGACGTGACGCTCCCCGACGGCGAGGGCACCGAGGTGCTCCGGGACCTGCGCCAGGCCGGCAAGGGCACGCTGGTGCTGGTGCTGACGGCGCGGGCAAACGTGGACGACCGGGTCTCCGCGCTCGACGGCGGCGCAGACGATTACCTCGTGAAACCCTTCGATCTGCGCGAGTTGCAGGCGCGGGTGCGGGCGCTGGCGCGGCGCACCCAGGAAAACCGCTCGGCGCTGATCGAGTTCGGCGACATCGTGTTCGATCCCGCCCGGTGCGAGCTTGACGTCGGCGGGGTCACGGTCGTCCTGACCCGCCGTGAATTCAGCCTGCTCGAGATCATGCTGGCCAACCGCGGGCGGGTGATCGCGAAGGAACGGATCTTCGAGCGGATGTTCTCCTTCAACGAGGTGGAGGTCGGCATGAACGCGGTGGAGACCTATGTCGCGCGGCTGCGCCGCAAGCTCGAGGGCAGCCGGGTCTCGATCAAGACCCTGCGCGGCCTTGGCTACCAGCTCGTCGCCGAGCGCTAGGCCATGGTGCGGAACGCCGAGGGCCGCGCGTGGCGGAAGCGACCCGGTGCGGGCCGCCGATGAGCGCGAGACCCGCGGCCGCCCCGCCGACCGATCCCCCGCGCAGCCTCTCGCTCACGGCGCGGCTCGCGACGGCGCTTGCCTTGCTGCTGGTGGTCGGTGCGGCGATCGTCGCGGTCCTGGCCTTCGCCTATGGCCGCAGCGCGGCGCAGCGCACCTATGACCGCCTGCTGATCGGCGCGGCCCGGCAGATCGCCGATGCGACCACGCTGGGCGACGGCAGGGTGATGGTCAACCTGCCGGTCAGCGCCTTCGAGCTGCTGGCGCTCGCCCCCGAGGACCGCGTGGTCTACGCCGTCTTCGCCCCAGACGGCGAGATCGTGACCGGCTACCCGCTGCCCCGTCCGGCCTCCGGCGCCGACACCTTCTATTCCGCCGACATCACCGGCGAGCCGGCGCGCTTCGTGGCGACCGAACACATCTTCGCCGAGCGGGATTTCACCGGCGCCGCCGCGATCGTGGTCGGCCAGACCACGCGCGCCCGCGACAGGCTTGCCCGCGAGATCACCGAGAACGCGCTCGCCGTGATGGCGCTCGCGGGCGTCCTGATGTCGGCGCTGGCCGCTTTCGCGGTGCGCTCCGCCCTCGGCCCGCTGCGCCGGATCGAGGCCTCGATCGCCGGCCGCCCGCCGACCGATCTCACCCCGCTCAAGACCCCGGTTCCTTCCGAGATCGGCGGTCTGGTGCGGACGCTCAACCGCTTCATGGAGCGGCTGAGGCGGCAGGACATGACCACGCGGACGCTGATCGCGGATGCCTCGCACCAGCTCCGCACGCCGATCGCCGCGCTCCGCGCCCAGGCCGAGCTCGCCGCGGAGGAATCCGATCCGGCGCGGCAGCGGGCGATCGTCGCACGGATCCACGAGCGCTCGGTGAGCCTCGGCCGGCTGACCGACCAGCTGCTGAACCACGCGCTCATCATCCACCGGGCCGACGCGGCGCCCCGGACGCGGCTCGATCTCCGGACGGTCGCGATCCAGGCCACCGACGAGACCGATCATGATCTCTTCGCCTCGGAGGACGTGCTCCAGCTCGATCTCCCCGACGAGCCGGTCTGGTGCATCGGCGATTCCCTCTCGCTGGTGGAAGCCTGCAAGAACCTGCTCTTCAATGCCCTGCGCCATGGCACGCCCCCGGTCACCGTCACCGCGCGGCGGGAACGGGGCTGGGCGGTGCTGGCGGTCGAGGATTGCGGGCCGGGGCTGCCGGAAGAGGATTGGGCCGATGCGACGACGCGCTATGCGCGCAGCTCGGGCGTGTCGCCGACCAGCGCCGGGCTCGGCCTTGCCATCGTCAAGTCCGTTGCGGTGGCGCATCGCGGCGATCTGCGCTTCGGGCGCACCGCGAAGGGGCATTTCGAGGCGGCGCTGGTGCTGCGCGCCGCCACCGGAGCGGCCGGATGATCCGTCGCGCCCTTGCCCTGGCCGCATGTCTCGCCGGCGCGGCGACCGGCGCCGCGGCGCTGCCACAGGCGGAGGCCGTGGCGCATTTCGGGCCGCCCGAGGCGCCCTTCCACATCCTGGTGCGCGGCGCGCTCGACATCGATTCCTTCTTCCCGGCGCTGTCTGCCTTTGTCGCGGTGACGCCCGGCACACAGGTCACGCTGGAGCAATGGAACACCAACGATCTCTACGATCAGGCGGCCGCGGCCTGCCGCGGCGCGGCCACGCCCTCCGATCTCGTCATCAGCTCCTCGATGGATCAGCAGGTCAAGCTGGTGAACGACGGCTGTGCCCAGCCGTTCCGGTCCGCCCTGGCCACGAGGCTGCCGACGGACCGGATCTGGCGCGACGAGCTCTTCGGGCTCACGCACGAACCGGCGGTCATGGTCTACAACCGCCGCCTCGTGCCGGAGGGTGACGCTCCGCAATCGCGCTTCGATCTGCTGGACCTGCTCCGCCGCGACGAGGGCACCTACGCCGGCCGCGTCGCGACCTATGACATCGAGCGCTCGGGGGTCGGCTATCTCTTCGCCTTTCTCGATTCGCAGCAGGCCACCACCTTCGGCAGCCTGATCGAGGCCTTCGCGCGGGCGGATGTGGTCGCGACCTGCTGCTCGGCGGAGATCATCGACGGCGTGACCAGGGGCCGGTATCTCATCGCCTACAACGTGCTCGGCCCCTATGCGCTGGCCCGTGCCGCCGGGAACCCGGATCTCGTGGTTGTGTCGCCCTCCGATTACACCCTGGTCATGTCGCGCGCGGCCTTCATCCCGAAGGATGCGCGGGAGCCGGGCCCGGCCGGGGCGCTGATCGACTTTCTCCTCTCCGATCCGGGGCAGGCGGCGATGGCGGAGACCTATCTCACCATCGTGCCCGGTGCGCCGGATGCGTTGCGGCCGATCCCGCTCTCGCCGGTGCTGCTGGTCGGGCTCGACCGCCAGAAGCGGGAGCAGCTGCTCGAGCTCTGGCGCCAAACCTTTCCGCCCCCGTCCCCCTGAGGCCGGGGAGACGGACCGTTCGGGGGACAGGGGCGGTGGGCAGCCACGTCAGGTGACGTGGCTGCGACCCTATGGGGGCGGCGCGGGTGTCGAGGCGGCGCGCCGCTGATCGCGGGCGCTCAGCCCGTGACCTCGCGCGGCCGTCCCGCCTCGTCGAGGGCGACGAAGGTGAAGGTCGCCTCCGTCACCTTCTCGCTCTCCTGGCGGTGCCGCTCGCGCCGCCAGGCCTGGACGTGGATCCGCATCGAGCTCCGCCCGACCCGGACGAGATCGGTGAAGAGCGAGACCTCGTCGCCGACCTTGACGGGGCGATGAAAGATCATGCCCTCCACCGCGATGGTGGCGCTGCGCCCGCGCGAGGTCAGCGCCGCGATGGACCCCGCCGCGAGGTCCATCTGCGACATCAGCCAGCCGCCGAAGATGTCGCCGGCGGGGTTGGTGTCGGCCGGCATCGCAATGGTGCGGATGACCGGCGCGGTGGCGGGCGGCGTCTCGGCCGGGGCGGCCACTGGTGTTTCGGAACTGGCCATCAGACGACGTATCCACAAGCTGAGGCGGGGGTGCGCGTGTCCATGTTGCGGCCCCGGTTGAGATGATCGTCGATCTCGGCGGCGGCGCCGATCATCCGTCCGTAGAGGAAGACGGTGAAGGCAGCGGTCTCGAGATCCCGCTCCCCCAGCCGGCCGCTCTGGTAGTCGGGCCAGAGCAGGGCGAGCAGAAGTGCCGCGATCACCGCATCGACATTGACGCAGAAGACGTAGGGCGTTGCGCCCTGCTCGTGAAGGGCCTGAACAAGCTCGCGATAGAAGGCGTGGAACACATTGTAGCGATCGTTCTTCACCATGTATTCGGCGATGAAGCGTTCGCGCGGATCGTAGTTGACCGGCTTGCCCTTGAAGACCGGGTGATGAACGCCGGGGAGCGCGCGCGGCTCCGTCCCGAGTTCCTTCGCCGCCTTCTTGTCGCGGCGATAGCCGCGGGCGAACTCCGTCGCCATCGCCTTCAGATCGAGCCCGTGGCCGGGATCGGAGGGGTCCTTCAGCCCGGTGCCCCGGAACTGCTCGAGCAGAAAGGCCATGCCCTCGAAGCCGTTGCCGCCATGGCTGTAGCCGGTGTGGGTGAGAAAGCCCAGCATGCCCTTGTTGATCTGCACGCGCGCGGGCGTCTGCGGGCCGTCGGCCGAGACCGCACCCTTGGCGCCCTGCGCCGAGATCGCGCCCGGCCCGTTGGAGATCAGCAGCCCCACGAGGATCTGGAGGGGCAGCGCCTCCTCCGGTGTCGGCTTCTTGCCGGTCATGGCAAGGAAACAGAGATCGGCCATCGTCCAGGAGCCGAAGCGCTCCTCGCGGGAGATGCCCCAGAGCGCGCCGGACTGGTGGTGCTGGCCCGGGATCGTCGCGCCGACCATCACGCCATAGAGCCGCAGATACCAGGGCAGGGTCTCGGCGGTGAGCCGCGAGATGCGCTTGCGCATCAGCGGCCCCCAGGCGATCGTCGCGGCGATGGCGGCGAGGATCGCGTCGCGATTGAGCCGCCCGCCCAGCCCCTGAAGATAGGTGAGGAACGCCGACTTGCCGCCGCGGGCCTCGATCGCGGCGAGCATCGCCTCGGGGCGCGGGTCGTCCGCATCCGCCTCGGTGGCGAGAAAGAGCGCCCGCGTGGCGTCGTCCATGACGATCTTCGAGGTATCGAAGCTCTGGTCACGCCCGTCCCGGAGCCCGGAATGGGCGAAGGCGTCGATCAGCGCGCGGATGCAGGCAAGCGGGCGCTCCACGCGCTTCGGTCCGACGATCGCCACCGCCGAAGCCATCACCGCGTTCGGCGCGTTGCCGGCCTCGCGCGCGGCATCGGCCGCCACGAGGATCGGATCACCGACGAGATTGACCTCGGCCGCCACGGCCACGTCCAGCATCGCGCGGTCGTTCTCGTTCGCGATCTCATGCACCAGGGGCAGCGCAAAGCAGGCCTCGAGCGGCTGCAGCGCCAGGTCGAGCACCGAATGGCCGTGCATGCTCGTCACCTGGGTCTTCGAATCCATCACGCTGGCGCCGGAGCGGTCCTTCATGTTCTGCCGCGCGATCACCGCCCCGATCTGGTCGGAGAGCGCGGCGATCTGGCCGGCATAGGGCTCGGGCGCCGTCACCAGAGGCATGTCGATCTCCGGCGGCAGCTCGAGGCCCTGGGCGTTGCCGATCCAGGGCTTGAGCGCGAGATTGCCGCGCGGCGCGAAATCCGGCCCGGTCCCGTTCATCGCCATGACCGCGGTCAGCGCGGCCGGAATGTCGGCGATGTTGGTGACAACCGCGCCCTTCGCCGAGACCACCGGGTTGTCGGGGGTGAAGATGCTGTCCACCCCGAACGCCTCCATGAACCAGCGCTCCTTGTCCTCCGCCCGGTCGCCCGAGCCCGCCATGGCGCCGGCATGGCCCACGGCGCGGGTCAGCTTGGATTTCCAGCGCCCGACGACACAGGCGACGACCGGCTTCTCCCAGGTGAGCCCGTGCTCGTAATAGCCGCCGGGCTCGGCATAGAGCACCGCGGCGCGGGAGCGGTCGTCGGCGGCGAAGGCATGGGCGAAGTCCGGCGCGGCGTAGTGGATGTAGACATCCTTGCCCGAGGAGACCAGCGTGGTCGTGCCCCAGCCCTCGGTCGCGAGATACTGCGCGATGGTGGTGGTAAAGCCGCCCGAGTTCGAAAAGATGGCGATGGAGCCCTTGAGCAGGGATTCCTCCGGCCGGTCGCCGCCGAGCGCGCCACCGATGCGCACCCGGCTCCAGGAATCCGCGACGCCGAGACAGTTGCCGCCGATGATGTCGACGCCATTGGCCTGCGCCATCGCGCGGATCTCGCGGGCGTCATGCACCGCGATCTTCTCGGTGATGATGATGACCTTGCGAAGCTCGGGATTGACCCGGATCAGCTCCGCCACGCCGTCGCGCACCCCCGAGGGCGGCAGGTAGACGACGCCGGTGTTGAAGGCGTGCCCGGCCTTGAGCCCTTCGCGCACGTTGTTGAAGACCGGGATGTCGCCCGCGGCCGTCTTCAGAACCTGACCGGCGCGGCCGGGCGAGGTGCCGAAGACCACATTGCCGCCCGAAAAGGCATGGCTCGTCGGCGTCACCTGCCGGCTTTCACCGCCCATGATGTTCAGCACGCAGACCCGGTCCTCGCGGGTTGCGATATCGGCCAGCGAGCGGATGCCGAGGTAGTAGGGTATCCCCTGAATGCCCTGATGATACATTGCGTCCTCCCGTTGTTCTTATTCTGCCGCGATCTTCAGTCCGAGCGTCGCGGCGATCTGCTCTCGCCCGCCCGCGCGCATCCATTCGTCCACACGCCTCGCATGGGTCACGACCTCGGAAATCGCGCTGTCGAAGCCGAAGAAGCGGTAGGGCACGCCGAGG
>QKPN01000050.1 GCA_003258405.1 Rhodobacteraceae bacterium DSL-40
CAATTGTTTGTTGTGACTATCTCTTTTCATTACACCCGATGGAACAAGTGTTGCGTTGCGTACGTACTATATACGTATAAGCAACCAAATCGCTTGAGAAAGCTCGTGTAGTAAGGAGCGCACCATGATCCAAATGCAGGAATATACCGCGCCTCACGCTGAGGCGAAGTCCGCACGGAAAGAGCTGAAGTTTCAGCCTTCTGTTCTTGAGGTAATCAAGAACGCCGCACGTAGTGTGGGCATGGACCCCACTGCGTTCATCACAACTGCTGCCCTTGAGCGCGCGAAGGAAATTGAGCTGGCTCAGTACACAACTGCGCTCTCGAACGAACAGTTCGAGGCTTTCACAGCAGCAGTTGACCAGGAAGGCAAACAAAACGATGCTTTGGCCTCTAGCATAGCTAAGAGCCGAGCATTGTTTGTGAATGACTGAACAAAAATACAAAATTACTCAGTTCGAAAAGGCGCTGCATGACCGCAGCGCCTTTTCATGTGGGGTCCCGCCCATAGATAACTGGATCAAGACCTCAATCTCAGATGAGACCAAGAATGATCGAGTGCGCCTCTGGTGTGGCACTGATCCAGATGGAACATTGTTCGGCGCCTATGCCCTCAACCCGCACAGCGTTGTGCCTGAAGAAGCTGGTCCACTTGCGCGCAGGAAAGACCGGAAACCTATCCCGGTTTTGTATCTGACTTGCCTAGCCATCGATGTCCGGTTCCAGAAAATGGGTCTTGGAGAAGCGCTAATGGGCCACGCAATCGAAAAGGCTGCGCAGCTTTCCAAAGAAATCCCGATCTCGGCCATTGTACTGGATGTATTCGAAGATGAAAATTTCGACCGTCGCTTAGCGTTCTATGCCCGACTAGGCTTCTCTTCGTTTGATCCAAATAAACCCGCTCGCATGTACCTGACCATAGCTGATGCTCGTGTCGCTCTAGCCGCTCAGGAAAAACAAAAAGAGAAGGCTACCCCATAGATTAACCCCGCCAGCCCGGCCCTCCGATATTCGGAGGTCTCCGGTTCGAGCTGGCTCCGCGCCCATTCCGACCGGCCCCTATATGGCAGGGGCGGGATGGACGCAGCCGCCCCTCGGGCGGCTTCTAGCAGGAGGTCCAGGAGGGCGCAGCGCCTCCGGCCCAACGGCAATTAGCGGAGCGGCTCGCAGAGAATTGCCTAGTGGGTTGTCATTTGAAATGACAATTCTCCCTCTCCCGGCTATCCTGCCCCCATGTTCAAAGCTGCTATCCGCGTCAACAAGCTCTCCACCATCGCCCAGCTTCGCGGGGCGTCCCTCCATGCACAGCGTCACGACGAGACCGGCAAGTCCCGTGTCCGAGACGATGCGGAACCCGGCTTCGGTCTAGCCTGGTCGAAGGCCGAGAACGACCGGGACTATCTCGCCGCCTTCAAAGCCCACAAGTCCGAGCTGGGGGCGGGTGAGCGGAAAGGCTCGCCGCTCTGCTTGCAGGCCATCTGCGTGGTCTCCCCGGAATGGGTGGAAAAGGCCGGCAATCTGCACGACCCCGACAACCCGCATAACCGCCAGCTCTTCGACCAAGCGAAGGCATGGGCCGAAAGCTGGGGCGGCGAGGGATCGGTGATCGCCACCCGCCTCGATCTCGATGAGAAGGGCGGGGCCGTGGTCGATGTGCTGATCTCCCCCGTCCGGGAAAGCCGGGGCAAGCCGGTGATCTCAACCAACAAGGCTCTGCGGGAGGTGAAGGAGGCCACCGGCGAGCGCAACGAATACTCCGCCTTGCAGACGTCCTGGGCCGATTGGTGCCGCGAAAATCTGGACGCCGAAATTATACGCGGCACCCGCAAGGAAATCACGCAGCGCCAGCACCTGTCGCCGGAGACCTATGGGGCGGTCATGGACAAGGCCCGTGAGAGCGTCAGAGCGCCCTCTCAGGGGCTGTGGGAGGCCATCAGGGACACCGACCTGTCAGAACGCGACACAGAGGCCCTAAGCGACCTCCTGATGCTCAAGGGGGAGATTGCCCACCACAAGGCCCAGGGACGCTCCTACGAGCCTCCTGAGGGCGCTCTGGCCCTACATCGCGTGGGTGGGGATGTGCATACCGATCCTTGGCCGCTGATCAACGCTGTCAGGTCGGGTGCTGAACGGGTGTACGAGGCCGCACATCGGTTTGGTATGGGGCTACGTGCAAATATGGATGATCGCTATGAAGCTGGGCGCGATCTCTTCCCCAGCTTATCTGACCGGATGCACTTGGCGGCTGTGGTGGCGAAGTGCGGAGCGTTCATGGCGAGGATTGAAGCATCGGTGAAAAATGTGCTTCGTTCTGATGTTCCTCAGATCGAAGAGAGAACCTGCTGGCCACAGGAAGCCGGAGCAGAGGTTGAGCGTCACGAGAGAAATCTTGGCCTGACAGCTCCCGCGGTTCGGGAGGAAACTTCGATAGAACGGGATATTGATGAAATTAACCGCGATGATCCAGAACGTGATCGGGGGCACAGCCACGGTCGCTGACCCTAGTGTTAATAGTGTTACCTACGGAGTAAGTTACGGGGCCAAAAATTGCCCATAACCTACTGGTGAAAAAGAAGGAAACTATCCACTGGGTTCCGAAACTAACGAATCTGGG
>QKPN01000051.1 GCA_003258405.1 Rhodobacteraceae bacterium DSL-40
ACGAATCTGGGTTCCGAAACTAACGAACAGATTCAGCCTCAAATTGGGTCCTGATATAACGAACTTGACGTGCCTTTCGCTCTGCCTGATGCTGGTTCCAGATATAACGAACCAAGCCAAGGCGAATGGATGCCCCTGCTCCCAGATAGACACCCTCAAAAGGACTTTTTCATCCTCGACATTTCCGATGTGGTGCCGAAGGACGACATGGCCTCGATGGAGCATCCGCTGTTCTCGCTCGCAACCAAGCCAGACATGCGCCACCTCGAATATCGTGGGGGCGACAACCGGCTGAAAATCGTGCCGTCCGGGGTCGGCCTGCCCACGATCTTCGACAAGGACATTCTGATCTTCTGCGTAAGCCAGCTCATGCACCGCAAGAACCGGGGCGAGAAGATCGGCAAACGAGTGCGTTTCAGCGCCCGTGAACTGATGATCACCACCAACCGCAAGACGGGCGGGGTCGAGTATCAACGCCTGGAACAAGCATTTCAGAGGCTCATCGGGACAACCTTTCAGACCGATATCCAGACTGGGAACAAGCGCGAGACACGCTTTTTCAGTCTGCTTGAATCGGGCAGTGGGTTCGTCATGAAGGAAGAAGGCAAGTGGCGCCTCGACTATTGCGAAGTGATCCTGTCCGACTGGGTGATGCGCGCGATCGAGGGCGACGAGGTCGTGACGATCTCGAACGACTATTTCCGCCTGCGCCGCCCGCTTGAACGCCGCCTCTACGAGATCGGTCGCAAGCATTGTGGGGGCCAGCCGAAGTGGCAGATCGGCCTCGCCAAGCTTCAGGAAAAGACCGGCAGCAACGCGCCCCTGAAAAAATTCCGGCTGAACATCCGCCAGATCATCGAGGACGATCACACGCCGTTCTATCGCATGGAACTGACCGCCGAAGATCTGGTAATCTTCCGCCCGCGCTCGCCGCAGAGCAATCTCTCCCCCGAGATCCGACTACCGGAATGGGCTGAGGACAAGGCCAGAGCCATCGCCAGGGAGAAGCGCCGGGACTACCACGCCCTGCGCTCCGACTGGCTCTCATTTGCCAAAAGCGAAGCCGCCAAAGGCAACCCACCAAAGAATGCAGGCGCTGCCTTTGTAGCTTACTGCGGGAAGCAGAGCAGCCTGCGTTAACTGGGGTCGAGGTGCCTCGATCAGGTTTCCTTGGCTTTGCAGGTCGCAACGCGATAATCTGTTGCGCAACAGGCAATAAGAAACGGAGCGCAACGACATGAAGTATTCATTATCCGAGGCAGCAAAGGCCACCGGAAAGAACAAGACCACAATCCAAAGAGCTATCAAAAGCGGAAAGATTTCAGCAACAAAAGGTGACAGTGGCTCATATGAGATCGACCCAGCCGAGTTGCATCGTGTTTTTCCGCCCGCCGCTGCGCAACGCGATGCGCAACACTCGCAAAGCAACGACACGCAACAGGCAATTTCCGCATCCAATCACAGCAACTTAGAACGCGTTGTTGAACTAGAAAAAGCGCTGGCGGTCGCGCATGAGAAGACCAGCGGCTTAGAAGCCCAAAAGGATCAAATGACCGATACGATCAACGATCTTCGGAAGCGCCTGGACAGCTCTGAAGGGCGCATAATGGCGCTTTTATCTGACAACAGGCCTCAGCGCAGCTTCTTAGCTCGCTTTTTCGGCCGGTAAGCCCGCTCTCGGACAGAATCCTAGTTGCTCAATATGAAAGCCGCTACAAAACAAGCCTCCACTCGCCGACACGCCGCGCATTTTGGATTGCACCCCGTTTTTTCATACGGTGCAGATACGTTCTGAAGGTGTTTTCTTTCAAAGAACCGTTCGACTGGCGGGCAATCTTGTAGAGGTCATAGGTCTTTAACGGCTTGTCGGAGGCCCTCAGCGCCTCAAGAACGCTGTTCTCTGCCAAGACACGATTCAGGCTATTTTTGCGCGTGGCAAACTCCAAGCCTTGGCGATTTGCAGCAGCCTTCGCGATCTGACGCCGAAGTGCCGCCGCCTCGCCCTCCAGCTCTTTGATTCGCCCCAAGACCTCTGTGAGCTCTATGGTCAAAGCTTCTTCGAGACGCGAAATCTTGGGGGTCTGCATGTGTTTCACTTTCAAAAACGCAACAAATTGGCCTCAAGGGCAACTTTTTTAACACTATGTATTAAAACATAAAAAATCAACATATCCCTATCTTGACAAGGCGTCAAAAAAGAGATAGTCACAACAAACAATTG
>QKPN01000052.1 GCA_003258405.1 Rhodobacteraceae bacterium DSL-40
TATGGATTCCATACGCTTTCCATACGGATTCCAGACGTGCAGGCAGGCCCCGATCAGCCCTCCGCCGGTTCGGTCTCCGCCGGGTCCGCAGCCCGGGCTTCGGGCTCGGGAAGGTCCGGCGAGATCTTCCAGTCCCGGAGCTTGTAGACCGTGCCCGGACGCGGGCGCGCCGTGTCCTCGCCCTCCTGCATCCGCCGCTTGAACGAGTGGATCGGCGTCGCCCGGTCGTCGATCCGGACCTCCACCACCGAGGGCCCGTCATGGGCAAAGGCCGCATCGAGCGCCGCCCCGATGTCGTCCGGCTTCTCGACGTAGATCCCCTTCAGCCCCAGCGCTTCCGCCGCCCCGGCATAGCCCGGCTGCACGCTCTGGGTCTCCAGCATCGCAGACTGCACGTTCTTGAAGAAGATCTCCTGCCAGAGCTGGATCCAGCCCAGACGGCCGTTGTTGATCACCACGTTCACGATCTTCTGGTTGAACTGCGCCTGGGTCGCCAGCTCGCCCACCGTGTAGGAAAACGCCCCGTCCCCCGCCACCGTCACGATCCGCGCCTCCGGCCGCGTCGCCGCCGCCCCGATCGCACCGGGAACCGAATAGCCGAGCCCCCCCTGCCCGCGGGCAAACAGGAACTGCCGACCCGGCGTCTTCGCCGGGATGTAGCCCGCGATCCAGCCCGCCGAGAACGAGGCGTCCGAGACCACGATGTCGTCCTCGCCCAGACGCGCGGCGATCTCCGCCATCACCCGCGGCGGCGCGATCGGGATCGCCGCCGAGGCGGTCTCCGCCGCCTTCACCCGCTCGCCCTCGGCCTTCACCTCCGCGATCCGCGCCAGCCAGTCCCGGTTCACCGGCGCAAGGCTCGCCCCCAGCGCCGCATCGAGCGCGGTCACGATCTCGCGCACATCCCCCAGGAGCGGGATCGTTGGGCGGAAGGTCCGGCCATGCTCCAGCGGATCGGAATCGATGGTGATCGTCGCCTGCTCCGGCGTCGGCAGAGACCAGTTCATCCCGGTGTTCTGGCTCACCTTCGAGCCGCACCAGATCACCAGATCCGCCTCCTTGATCAGCTCGATCGCCGCCCAGGACCCGAGCGGGTTCAGCACACCCGCCGCATAGGCCCGCGTCTCCGGCACCGATCCCTTGCCCGAGAGCGAGGTCACCACCAGACCGCCGAGACGGTCGGCAAACCCCGTCACCTCGCGCGCCGCATCCGAGCCGTGCACGCCGCCGCCGCAGACCAGCGCCGGCCGCTTCGCCCGCCGGATCAGATCCGCCGCCGCCTGGATGTCCTCCCCCGGCGCCGTCGAGCGCAGATAGGGGATCGCCTTCGCCCGGTCGTCCACCGCGATCTTCACCAGATCCTCGTCCCACTCCGCATCGAAGATGTCATGGGGAATGATCAGCGCCACAGGCCCCGGTCGCGGCGCCGTCGCCACCCGGAAGGCCGTCCGGATGAGCTCGGGCAGGGCGGTGATCGAGGGCACCAGCCAGGCATCCTTCGTGCAGGTCTTGAAGAAGGAAAGCTGATCGAAGCCCTGGCTCGCGATCCCCTTCTCCTTCAGCGGCAGCCAGTCGAGCGGCAGCTCACCCACGATCCCAACCATCGGGATCGACGCGTTCAGCGCCTCCAGAAACCCCGCCGGAAGCAGGTTCGCCCCCGGGCCGACCGTCACGTCGCACACCCCGGGCTTGCCCGTCAGCCGCGCATAGGCATCCGCCGCATACGCCGCGTTCCGCTCGTCCCGCATCAGAATGTGGCGGATCCGATCCTGCCGCCGGGATATCCCGTCATGCAGCGCCGTCGTCTGCCCTCCAGGCATCCCAAACACAAGCTCAACGCCATATTGCGCCAACATCTCCGCTACAAGATCGCCTATATGCGGCATC
>QKPN01000053.1 GCA_003258405.1 Rhodobacteraceae bacterium DSL-40
GCCACAGAGAATTACCGTGACAGTGCCCTCCCGAGCACAGGCCGCCTTCACGGTCACACCGTTTTCAACACCATCCGCGCTCTCGTTGATGGCCGCGCGCTAAGTGGAATGAATTGCATTCTGCCAGCCACGTGAGTAGTTACGATAGATAAGCTGATGGAAAAGATTACCGGGAATATGCAGAATGATAAAAGAGAACAAAATTGAAATATTAGTCGGTGTAATTGGTTTATTTTTTTTCTTAATCGGATTACTTTCCATTCATGAATCAGAACTGAAGTGGATGTTACTTTCATATTTAGGGGTTAACACCTCGATTATTATCTATCTGTATGTTAAATTCTCGAGTATTGATAGCCATAGAGAATCAACAAACAATAAAATTGATATCTCACTCAATTCCATAAGAACAGAAATAATAACCGATCACTATAATATAATAAATAATCTAATCTAAAAAATAGAATTTATAGAGAATTGTGCTTTTAATATTAATTTTATTGGAATCTCTACCACTTCCATGGATCATTATATTCGAGACATCAATAATGCTGTAAGCGTAAAGAAAACTTTTATATCTACGCCCCAAGCACGAAGTGATAGCTCCGACATTGAAGACAAGATGAGGGAAGCACATGAGAACTGGTTGAAGAAAAACCCCAACGGTCAATGGATAGACATTGTATCGTATTCTGACTTCTATTTTGATAGATTCAGAAAAATAAAAACAGGAAATATATCATTACGTAATCACCTTGTATATATCTTGAGAGAAGGAAGTAAAGTTATCAATTTTACAATTCTGGATATTTCCGATACTACTTCTAATACAAACAAATCAAATAGTAAAATTGTATATTTTGGATGGCTACCTGATCAAGCTTCAGATAAAAGTGCGATATTTAGATCCAGCAATATAAATTTTGTTTGACTCTTTGAGAATTACTTTGAATATTTGAAGGATTTTACGTTTAATAGGTATCAGAGACGATTGCGCGATCGAGATAAGCAGAGTCAAGACTACTACATCGTAGACCATAGTAGTAGCGAGGAAAGTAAGCTTCTTGTTGATAGTAGGGTAGTTGACAGAAAGGGAACGTGGATATCTTTTTCATTCGCGAGCGACGACCCAACAAGAGAAATCAGAAGCGTCGTCTTTATGAGTATTAGTTTCGTTTTCGATTATATTAAAGTAAACGCGAAAATTTTTAGAATAGATGGGACCTGGAAGTACAATTTTGAGGGCAATACAAACTCTGCCTTTTATTTGAATAATATTTATATCTCGTACGTATTGGATGGGTCGAGTAAAGGTCGTGCAGACGGATTTACGCATTTGCAATTTGATCGAGACCCATATTTTGGAGAAATTTTCCGCAGTGCGTTCTCCGACGTAGATAGTAACAAGTACATGTTATCTATTGGCTTCAAAAAGGAATTTGAATTTTCAAGCCTCGAAACCAACGTTATTCCTAAATCTCTTCTTAGCGATATCGATAAGCTTAAAGGAAAACTGAAGGGAGGAGGGCAATCAATGGTTCTTGAATACTTGAATGGTCCTTATATGCCCGACACTAAAGCTTAATGAGTGGAGATCAGTATTGTAGCTGGCTGGACAAGAGTTGAGCTGGACGCCTGCAATAGGTCTCCCATTGAGGCGCCGACGTGATTCACTGCTCTTGACCTGCTCCCGTTGGAGTCCGCGTTTATGAGTTAGCTCTGTTCAGGGTTTGGTCCTCTTCTGAC
>QKPN01000054.1 GCA_003258405.1 Rhodobacteraceae bacterium DSL-40
GCGGGGACGGCGTCGAAGAGGTCAGCGACGAGGCCGTAGTCGGCGACCTGGAAGATCGGGGCCTCCTCGTCCTTGTTGATGGCGACGATGACCTTGCTGTCCTTCATGCCGGCGAGATGCTGGATCGCGCCGGAGATGCCGACGGCGATGTAGAGATCGGGGGCGACCACCTTGCCGGTCTGCCCGACCTGCCAGTCGTTGGGGGCGTAGCCCGAGTCGACCGCCGCGCGCGAGGCGCCCACCGCCGCGCCGAGCTTGTCGGCCAGACCCTCGATGAGGGCGAAATTCGCCTCCGAACCGACACCCCGGCCGCCCGAGACGATCACCTTCGCCGACGCCAGCTCCGGACGGTCGCTCGCCTGCACCCGGTCCTCGACCCAGGACGAGACCCCGGGATCCGCCGCCGCCGTGCCCGTCTCCACCGGGCAGGCCGCCTGCGACCCCACGCCCTCGAAGCTCGCGCCCCGCACCGTCAGGACCTTCACGCTGTCCGAGCTCTCGACCGTCTGCAATGCGTTGCCCGCATAGATCGGACGCTCGAAGGTCGCGGCATCCACCACCCCGGTGATGTCCGAGATCACCATCACGTCGAGCAGCGCCGCAACCCGCGGGGCCACGTTCTTGCCCGTCGTCGTCGCCGGAAAGACGATGTGGCTGTAACCCGAGGCCAGGCTCATCACCAGATCGGTCAGCGGCTCGGCCAGACGGTGCGCATACTGCGCGCCCTCGATGTGGAGCACCTTCGAGGCGCCCTCGAGCTCCGCCGCCGCGGCCGCAACCGCGCCGCAGTTCTCGCCCGCAACCAGAACCGTGATCTCGCCGCCGATCGCCTTCGCCGCCGTCATCGCCTTCGACGTCGCGTCGTTCAGCGTGGCATTGTCGTGTTTCGCGTAGACCAGAACCGCCATCAGATCGCCCCCGTCTCCTTGAGCTTCGCCACCAGCTCGTCAACCGAGCCCACCATCACGCCGGCCTTGCGCACCGGCGGCTCCGCGGTCTTCACCACCTTCAGCCGCGGCGTGACATCGACGCCGTAATCCCCGGGCGTCTTCTCCTCGAGCGGCTTCTTCTTCGCCTTCATGATGTTCGGCAGCGACGCGTAGCGCGGCTCGTTGAGGCGGAGGTCCGCCGTCACGATCGCCGGAAGCTTCACCTCCAGGACCTGAAGCCCGCCGTCCACCTCGCGCGTGACCTTCGCCACATCGCCCGAGATCTCGAGCTCGGAGGCAAACGTCGCCTGACCCCAGCCGAGGAGCGCCGCCAGCATCTGGCCCGTCGCGTTCATGTCGTTGTCGATCGCCTGCTTGCCCGCAATCACCAGGCCGGGCGCCTCCGCATCGACAACCGCCTTCAGGATCTTCGCAACCGCCAGGGGCTCGATGTCCGTCTGCACGTCCTCCGACGCCGTCACAAGGATCGCACGGTCCGCGCCCATCGCCAGCGCCGTCCTCAGCGTCTCCTGCGCCTGCTTCACGCCGATCGAAACCGCGACAACCTCGCTCGCCGCACCCTTCTCCTTCAGACGGATCGCCTCTTCCACCGCAATCTCGTCGAACGGGTTCATCGACATCTTCACGTTCGAAAGATCAACGCCGCTCCCGTCCGCCTTCACGCGAACCTTAACGTTGTAGTCAATCACCCGCTTCACAGGCACGAGGACCTTCATG
>QKPN01000055.1 GCA_003258405.1 Rhodobacteraceae bacterium DSL-40
GTCAGATGATTTGGGACACGAGCGCCTGATCTCGAATGGAGGGCCTGGCTCGTTGGTGCTTCAGTTTAGGCCGCTGACTTGCGGTGCAGCAAGCGGCGCGTCTCGAAGGTCCTGGCCTTGATCTCCTTTCGTCGTTTGAGGATGGTTTCCGATCTGCCGAAGTAGACGTCGGCGGGGGTGATGTTGCCGAGGCTCTCGTGGTAGCGGTGGTGATTGTAGTGGTCGATGAAGGCGTCGATCGCCTGTTCCAGGGCTCCCGGCAGGAAGTAGTTCTCCAAGAGGATGCGGTTCTTCAGGGTCTGGTGCCAGCGCTCGATCTTGCCCTGGGTCTGAGGGTGTCGGGGCGCTCCACGGACATGATCCATGCCCTCGGCGGCAAGCCAGTCGGCCAGTTCCCCGGAGATGTAGCTGCTGCCATTGTCGCTCAGCGGCCTGGGTCGATGGGCAACCCTGGCCTGCTCGCAACCCGAGGCCACCAGGGCATCTTCCAGCGTCGCGGTCACGTCCGATGCCTTCATCGTCGTGCAGAGCCGCCAGGCAATGACGTAGCGGCTGTAGTCGTCGAGGATGGTCGAGAGGTAGAACCAGCCCCAGCCGATGACCTTCAGGTAGGTGAAGTCGGTCTGCCAGAGCTGGTTCGGTCGAGTGGTCTTCTCCTGGAACTCGTCTGCCGCCTTGATCACCGTGAAGGCCGGGCTGGTGATCAGATCATGCGCCTTCAGAACCCTGTAAACGCCGGCCTCCGAGACGAAGTAGCGCCGGCTGTCCGTAAACCTGACCGCCAGTTCCCGTGGCGAGAGCTCGGGTTGATCGAGCGCCAGGTCGACGATCTGCCGACGCACCTTATCCGGGATGCGGTTCCAGACCCGAGACGGGCGCGAGGGCCGATCCTCCAGCCCCACCGCGCCGAGGGCCAGGTAGCGATCGTACCAGCGGTAGAATGTTGTGCGCGGGACCCCGATCATGTCGAGGGTCCGCTTGGCCGGCAGGTGCGACTGCTCCACCAGCCGGATGATTTCCAGTTTCTCCGATGCGGGATACCTCATTCCTCGTCTCCCCCATCCCCGAGCATGCTTTTTTTGAGCAGGCGGTTCTCCAGGGTGAGGTCCGCGACGGCTTCCTTGAGCGCGGCGGCCTCGGCGCGCAGGTCCTTGACCTCTGGGCTGCTGGCCTGCCGCGCCGTGTCGCCGGCCAGTCGCTTCTTGCCCGCCTCGAGGAACTCCTTCGACCAGCTGTAATAGAGGCTCGTCGCAATCCCCTCGCGCCGGCAGAGTTCGGCAATGCTCTCCTCGCCCCGCAGGCCCTCGAGCACGATCCGGATCTTCTCCTCGGCCGAATG
>QKPN01000056.1 GCA_003258405.1 Rhodobacteraceae bacterium DSL-40
TGAACTGGCCCCTGTTTCGACCGGACAGTCAGGCATAGCCATGGAGGCTTAGGCATATGCCTGGGCACGTACTTATGTCTGAATTTGAGATCATCACTGATGGAGGCCGGCGGCAGCGCCGGTCTGCAGAGGAGAAGCTCCGGATTGTTGAAGAAACACTGGATGGACGCGACAGCATATCGGCGGTCGCCCGCCGCCATGGCGTGGCCCCCAATCTCCTGTATCGTTGGCGGAAGCTGATGCTGGAGGGAGGGAGTGTCGCGGTGACCGGCGACGATGACGTGACCAGCAACAAGACCGTTCGCGAGATGGAGACGCGCATCCGGGAGCTGGAGCGGCAACTCGGGCGCAAGACGCTTGAGGCCGAGATCCTCAAGGAAGCCCTCGAAAAATCGAGGTCAAAAAAACCGACCTTGCATGCGCTGTCCTTGCCGAAGGACGGTTCACGATGAAGGCGGTGGTCGAGACGCTGGGCGTGTCCCGCTCGAACCTGCATGAACGGATGACGGGAAGCGCGAAGCCGCGGAGCGCCTACCGAAAGGCAGGCGACGCGACGCTGCTGCCCCGGATCAAACGCCTGTTGGCGGAGCGCCCGACCTATGGCTATCGCCGCATCACCGCGGTTCTGAACCGGGAGCTGCGGGCGGAGGGACTTTCCCCCACCAACCACAAGCGCATCTACAGGATCATGAAGAACAACGCCTTGCTCCTGGAGCGCAGCGGCCTCCCTCGTCCCGAGCGCACCCATGACGGCAAGGTGATCATGCTGCGCTCGAACCTCAGATGGTGTTCCGATGGACTGGAATTCATCTGTTGGAACGGTGACATCATCCGGGCCGCCTTCCTTATCGACGCCCATGACCGCGAGGTGATTGCCTGGCGCGCGCTCACTGGAGCCGGGATCAGCGGATCGGATGTGCGCGACATGCTGCTCGAGGCCGTGGAGCGCCGGTTCGGGACACATCGCGCTCCCGAGATCATCGAGGTTCTCTCCGACAACGGCAGCGCCTACACCGCGAAGGAAACCCGCATCTTCGCCCGCAAACTCGGCCTCAAGCCATGTTTCACGCCGGTGGGCAGCCCCCAGTCGAACGGCATCTCGGAGGCCTTCGTGAAGACGCTGAAGCGCGACTATGTCCGCGTCACGCCACTACCTGACGCCGCAACCGCTCTCTCGTTGATTGGAAACTGGATCGAGGATTACAACGACAACCACCCGCACTCAGGCCTGAAGTGGCGCTCGCCTCGCGAGTTCATCAGGGCCAGAACCGAAACCGCCTGACTGTCCGGTGAAACAGGGGCAAGTCCA
>QKPN01000057.1 GCA_003258405.1 Rhodobacteraceae bacterium DSL-40
CGGGAAGGGGTATTGGTCATGAAGTCACTGGGGGGCCGCAGATCGTGTGGGCGTCCCTCCCAACTCAACAGTCTCTCTGACCCTGGAGTATCGTCTTCCGCCCTGGTCAAAATAGTCCCACATTCTGGCAGACGGACTGATGAGAGAGACGGTTGTCATGAAGTGGACGGAGAGAAGCGTTAGAGAGCTTGCTCGTATGATCTGCGGGGACGATGAGGCGCGTCAGTACTTTCCGTATCGGTCCAGCTCCCGCCTCACGGAATTCTTCGAGGATTGCGATCTTGAGTATGTTCATTATGGCAGCACGCGTTGGCGCTGGGTCTCGGATCGGCTGAAGGAAGTCTTGGCGCTTCCTCAGCAGTCGCCACAGCTTCCTCCCGATCCGTTCCTTCGCATTATTCAAACTTTGCTCGACACGCGGGAAGCGCAGACGGGTGACGAAGACCGCGCTAATGCGCTGGCCGCCGTCAATACGGTTCTCAAACAAGAAGGTTGGGAGGCGTTCTACGATGAGGACTCCGTCGCCCGGCTGCGACACATCAAGACGAAGACGAGCGCCCAACCCATAAATCCTCATCGTCCCCTGTCGTCAGAGGAGATCACTCGCAGAAAGCATCTGTCCGACTACCTGGATCGGTGTTCCGAGGATGAGTTAATCGAGGGAGTGCTCCTGCCCTTGTTCCGAAATCTCGGATTTCGCCGCATCACGGCGGCAGGGCACAAGGACAAGGCCTTGGAGTACGGCAAGGACATCTGGATGAAGTATACGCTTCCGACAGGTCACGTTCTATACTTCGGAATTCAGGTAAAAAAGGGAAAGCTGGATTCATCTGGGGTAAGCAAGTCGGGAAACGCTAACGTTGCGGAAATCCACAACCAAGTCAGCATGATGCTGGGTCACGAAATTTTCGATCAGGATTTGAACCGAAAGGTCTTGGTGGACCATGCGTTCATAGTCGCCGGTGGCGAGATTACGAAGCAGGCCATGAACTGGCTCGGCGCACAGCTCGACGCGCCGAAGCGCTCGCAAATTCTGTTCATGGATCGAGGCGATATTCTCGATCTCTTTGTCACGACGAACGTGTCCCTGCCTGCCGGCGCGCACCCTGAACAATCTGATGAGGATGAAGAGCTTCCTTTCTGAGAGTTGTGCCCTTGCTCGTCAGGCGGCCCGGAAGATGTCAGAGCGCTGCACGCCAGCGATTCGCACCTCCAGCCATTGGATGAAGCCATCGAGCGCGGCCGCGCGGCGCGGCAGAGGCGC
>QKPN01000058.1 GCA_003258405.1 Rhodobacteraceae bacterium DSL-40
AGCGGGCCCTGATCTCGGGGCTGCGTGGGGAGTTCATGGAGTCGAACGCCCGGCTTGCGGAAGAATTCGCGCTCGATCTTTCCAGGTGGGGCGGGGAATAAGGCGGCGGCCTGCGCTGTTGCGTAACCCTTTGTGTGGACGGATGGGAATGAGCCTAGTCGATATCGGTAAGTCGTTCAGCCACACCCTGCGGGAGAAACTCGTCCCGCAGCGCTTTGTTTTCCATCATGTCCCGAAATGCGGGGGGACTTCGGTGGGGCGCGCGCTCCGGAAGCGCTACATCCTCAGTCAGGCGACTGTGGTACCGGAATCGAGTTTCCGGGCCTTCGAGGCCTTCACCGGCCGTGAGGACCGGCAGCAGATGCTGATCGATGTGCTCGATCTGCGCGAGCAGATGATGCTCTATCACATGTTCGAGGATGTTCGCGGCATCTCTCTGCATGTCCGGTTCTCGAATGTGGCTCACGACCGGTTCCGGGATCTCTACAAGTTCATCACCGTTCTGAGGGAGCCCGTTTCCCGCTTCATCTCGCATTACCACTGGAGCTACGGAAAGCCGCATGCCCATGCGCGCATCGAGGAGGATTTCGAGACGTTCCTTTCCACGGAGCGCGCTCGGCGAATGGGGGCGACCTATGTGGAATATTTTTGTGGCCTGCCGAAGGATGAGAGCATCACCTCCGACGTTGCCATTGCGGCGGCTATCGGCAATCTGAAGCGGCTCGATGTGGTCGGAAATCTTGCCGACCTTGGGCCGTTCGAGCGGGACATCCAGAGCGCGCTGGGCGTGCGGATCCGGATTGGCCGCGAGAACGTCCGCAAGAAGCGGCCGGGCTCGCAGAGCGAGCTTGACAACCCGGCCCTGCGTGCCCGGATCGAGGAGATCTGCGCGCCGGATATAGCGGTCTGGAACGCCATCTTCCCGCAGCAGGTGGTAAAATGACACATGCGATCCCAAACGGTGAAGCCAGGGTCCGGATGCGGAAACTCGTAGGATGGGGTATCATCGGTCAGGCGGG
>QKPN01000059.1 GCA_003258405.1 Rhodobacteraceae bacterium DSL-40
CGTTTTTGTTTGCGCGCGATATTTTGGGACGGACTACAAAAAGTCCAACATGTTAGACATTCTTCCGCCAGGCCCTTATGTAAAACATGTCTTACATATTCGGGAAAGGTCAAACCCATGGCACGCACGGAAATTCGCGCCTTCGGATCGCTCATCATTGCCGGCTTCGTCCTCTGGTTCATCCAGATGCGGTTCCTTGACGGCTGGCAGGTCGTGGACGTGCGGGCCGGTCATATGCTCAGCACTTATGTCATCGCCACCATCGGCATGATCGTCGGCGAGATCGTCGTGACGGCCGGGTCCACCATCGGCGAGACCATGCTGAACGGTGCGGCTGCGGCCAACGTCGAGGACGAGCGAGACCAGATGATTGCGCGCCGTGCCGAGCTCATCTCGCACTGGTTCCTCATTGCAGTCGTCAATGTGCTGGTCCTCCAACTCATCCTGCAGGACGCCTATCCGAGCCCGCTCTTCACGCCGCTGGCCATCATCTCGACCAGCGGGGTGATCTTCACCCTTCTGGCGCTCCTGTTTGCCGCGCACATCGTGAAGATGATCGCCACGCTCGTGCTCTACAGGCTCTAGGTCCATGGCCAAGGGAAAGGTTCGCAATCGCATCAGGGAACTGCGCACGAGCGAGGGCGGCCTGACGCAATCGCAGCTCGCCGAAACGGTCGGTGCGACGCGCCAGACCATCATCGCCATCGAACAGGAAAAGTACGCGCCATCGCTCGAACTCGCCTTCCGCATCGCCAACGCGTTCGGCGTGCCGTTCGAGCAGGTCTTCTCCTTCGAACCTTGACAGGGCGGCGGGCGGGCTTTCAGGTCGGGGTATCCCACGCCCTGACCGGAAGGCCGCCCCCATGCGCACCCCCTGCCTCGTCCTTGCCACCCTCCTGCTGGCCGCCTGCGGCGCGCCTACCGCCCCCGCGCCGGAGGCTGTCACCGCCCCCGCGATCACC
>QKPN01000006.1 GCA_003258405.1 Rhodobacteraceae bacterium DSL-40
GCGAGAACCGCCCCTCGGGACCGCACGCTGAAGCCGACCTCCGTTTCGTGACGCCACCGACCTGACGATCGAAATGATCGAAGACCGGTGCGGGAGATGATCACGGCCGCACGCCGAAGCACGGGGAGCCCCGGCGCGGATGGCGTCTGGCCTTTCGACCCGATCGACGGCATCGCTTCCTTCCTTGCGGGCATGCCGGTTTATGGCACGCCGATCGCAAAGGCCGTCGACGGTGGATCATCGACATGCCGGCTATCCCCGCCCGTCGGATCGGGGCGCTCCGCCATGGCGGGCGTGCTCACCGTCCATCATCCCTCGCTGGAAGAGAAAAAGACCAACCCTTTCGTCGGGCAGGTCGCGAAGGATCTGCCGGATGTGACGCTCAACATGCTGCGCCTCTCGGGCGGCAACATGGCTGCGCGGCGGATTGCAGAAGAATCCGGAGGAGATCATCTGGTCCGGCACGGTCGGTGCGACGATCTAGAGTGGGCTCTTCGGCATCTGCGCCTGCCCCCTTGCCGCAGAAGCCCGGCGTGTTTCACCACATCAACCTTCCCGAACTGCCGGACCGACGAGCGGGCCGCTCCGTGCATCGCCCTGCTCAGGCGGTGGGCCCATGACTGTCGCGGCGAGCGGCGGCTGGAAGGGAGGGATTTTCCGTGTTGACGGGTTTGCTCGGCGCATGATGCGCGTGACCGCGCGCCCGGAAGCGATGTCGAGGCGATGGCAGAGAAGGCCTCGGCCGCTCGGCGCCGCGCTTCGAGCTGAATGATCATGATTAGAACGACGCATTGCGCCGGTCGCTCGCAGCGAGGGCGACCTGACGGTCGAGAGGTGATGGCAGACGGCGGTTCAGGTTGGGCCTGATGCCTGCGCATGAAAGGCGTCGGTATTGTCAGCGCCTAGGTGCGGTTGCGGTCGAGGCCGTCGAGGACGGTGCCTGCGACGGCGGCGGTTTCGGTCCAGCCGGGGAGATGGGCTCCGGCGGCCGCGGCGTGGCAGGCGAGCGCGGCGCGGCGGGCCGGATCCTCGAGGAGGCTGCGGAGCGCCCCGGCGAAAGCCTCGGGATCCTCGGGCGGCACGAGCAGGCCCGCGCCTTCGGGCACGGTTTCGGGGACGGCGCCCGTCGCGCAGCTCACGATTGGCAGGCCGTAGCTCAGTGCCTCATCGAAGACGAGCCCGTAGCCCTCGTAGCGGGTTGCGAGCGCGAAGACCGATGCGGCGGCATAGAGCACCTGCAACTCTGCGCCCGGGACCCGGCCCGCGAGCTTGAGCCGGGGCCCGAGGCCGGTGGCCTCGGCCCTTGCCGCAAGCTCGGCGGAGTGGCCGGCATCCCAGGGGCTGCCGGCGATCACCGCGCGCCAGTCGAGGTCGGCGATGCGGGTGAGCGCGTCGATGAGGATGTCATGACCCTTGCGCGGATGCTGGATGCCGACGGCAAGGATGAGCGGTGGCGTGGCGGGGGCCGGCGCGAGGGCGGGGCGCGCGGCGCCGGGCCGCGCGACGGAGATCCGGCCCGGCGCGACGCCGTAGCCGCTGGTGAGGATGCTGCGGGTGTGGGGGCTTGGCACCAGAACGTGGCGCGCGAGCCGGAGATTGTCACGCTCGGTGCGGAAGAGGTGATCGCGGCGCGCCGGATCGAGGCCGGTCTCGAGCGCAAGCGGGTGGTGGATCATCGCGACAACGGGGGCTGCGACGGCGGCGAGGCCAGCGGTATCAATGGCGCCGAAGACGAGCCCGTCGAGGATCAGGACGCGTTCGGGTGGCAGCGCCCTGAGGGCCGCCAGCGCCTCGGCCATTTCGGCGGGCGTGGGGTCGGGAAAGCCCGGGGGGAGCTCGAGATGCAGCATGTCGCGGCCCTGGGCGCGGAGTTCCTCGAGCAGGCGGCGTTCGTAGATGTAGCCGCCGCTGAGGCTCGTGATGTCGCCGGGAATGGCGAAGGCGGCGGGGCGGCGCTGGTTCATGCGGGGACCTGTTCGGCGGCGTAGACGGAGAGGACGCGCCGCTCCAGTGCGGCGACGGCGGCGTGGCAGAGGACGGAGAGCAGGGCCACCAGTGCGACCGCGCTCCAGAGCATGTCATAGTCCGAGAGCGAGGCCGAGAGCGCCATGAGGCTGCCGAGACCGCGGCCGGTGGCGAGCCATTCGACCACGGTGACGGCGAGGATGGCGGCGGGCACGCTCATGCGGGCCGCGGCAAAGAAGGCGGGGAGCATCGCGGGCAGCCGCACATGCAGGAGCCGGGGCAGCGGCCCGGCGGCGTAGCTTTCGAAGACATCGAGGATCTGTCCCGGTGCCTGCCGAAGGCCGTAGAGGCAGGCGACGAGGGTCGGGAAGAAGACCATCACCGCGACGAGCGCGATCGCCCCCGCCGCGCCGCGCCCGAGCAGCAGCACGATGAGCGGTGCGGTGGTGACGATCGGGACCGAGCGCAGGGTGACGGCAAGCGGCATGGCGACGGCGGAGAGGACCGGCGCGAGGGTGAGCAGGACGGCAAGGGCCGCGCCGAGGCCGAGCCCGGCGAGATAGCCGGGCAGGACGGCGCGGGCGGTCTCGCCCAGGGCCGTGGCGAGGGTGGCACGGGTTTCGGCAGCGTCGGGTGCCCAGACGAGGGCCGCGAGCACATCGCCGGGGCGTTTGGCGAAGAAGGGGTTGAGGCCGAAGGCTGCCATGGCGCCCCACCAGAGCAGGAGCGCGAGCGTGAGGACCGCGAGTGCATGGAGGAGCGCCGGCAGCGTGCCGCGGGTGGCCCGGGTGTCTGGTGGGGGGGCGAGGATCACCGGCGGACTTTCGTGGAGCAGGGCGCGGGCGAGGCGGCCGATCGCGGCGTAGGCGAGGATCGAGACCGCGGCGGCGGCGGTTGCGAGCGCCCAGATCGCGGGCACGTCGAGGGCGCGCATGTAGCGGATGGTGAGCACGCCCATGCCGCGCTCGGCGCCGGTGAATTCGCCGACCATGGCCCCGAGGAGGGCGGCGGGCGCGGCGATCTGGAGGCCAGCGAAGAGATAGGGGAGGGACGCGCGGGCACGTATCGCGGTGAGCTCGGCCAGCCGTCCGCGGCCGTAGCTCCGGACGAGATCGAACCAGGCGGCGGGGGCGGCATTGAGGCCGACGAGGAGCGGCACGAGGGTCGTGTAGTAGACCGCGAGGGCGGCGAGCACGATCTCTGGGCCGTCGCCGGGGCCGAGGAGCACGCGCAGGATCGGGCCGGTGGCGACGAGCGGCAGACAGAAGACAAGAAGGGCGAAGCCGGTGACGAGGCGGCGGCCGCCTGGCCAGAGCAGGGCGGCGGCGGCGAGGGCGATCGCGGCGAGGTTGCCAGCGAGAAAACCCGCTGTGGCATTCGCAAGCGTGGTGCCGAGGGCCCGGGCGAGCAGGCCGGGGTGGGTGGCGATCCAGGCGGTGATTTCGGACGGCGCGGCGAGGACGAAGCTGCCTGAAAGGAGGCGGGCGCCGGCTTCCCAGGCGAGCGCGAGGGCAGCGAGGCCGAGGAGCGTGGCGCGGCCGGTGCTGCCGGACCGGGGGAGCGTTGCCGTGCCGGTCATTGTGCGGCGAGCGGCGGGTGGGCCCGGGCCGCGCCGTCGGCCAGCGCGGCGGAGACGCGGTCGGTCAGGGCGTGAAAGGCCGCGGTCGCGGTGATGGCGGGATCGCGTGGCCGGGGCAGCGGCACCGCGATGTCGGTGACGATCCGTGCCGGGCGGGGCGAGAGCACGAGCACGCGATCGGCGAGCAGGACGGCTTCGACAACCGAATGGGTGACGAGCAGTGTCGTGGTGCCGCGGGGTTCCCAGAGCCGGGGCAGGTCGCGGGCAAGCTGGCGGCGGGTAAGCTCGTCCACCGCGCCGAAGGGCTCGTCGAGAAGGAGGAGCTGCGGGTCGGTGGCCATGGCGCGCGCGATGGCCGCGCGCTGGCGCATGCCGCCCGAGAGCGCGGCGGGGCGGGTATCGCCGAAGCCCTCGAGGCCGACGAGGCGGATGAGATCCTCGATCCGCTCGGGATCGGCGGGAAGGCGGGCGAGGCGCCGGGCGAGGCGGATGTTGCCGCGCACCGTCCGCCAGGGGAGCAGGGAAGGATCCTGGAAGGCGAGGGCGAGCCCGGCGCGGCGGCGCATTTCGGCCGGCGTGAGGCCGCCGATCCGCACCGTGCCCGCGCTCGGGCGCTCGAGGCCCGCGATCAGGCGCAGGAGCGTCGACTTGCCGCAGCCGGACGGGCCGACGAGCGCGGTGGTCCTGCCGCCCGCGAGCGCGAGGTCGGTGGGGAGCAGCACCTCTCGGCCGCCGGGGAAGGTCTTGGCGAGCCCGGTGCAAGTGATGGCGGGCGCGCGCGGGGGAGGATCAGCCGGCATGGACCTCTTCGAGGATCGAGCGGTCCCAGAGCGCCGGTGTCACCTGGCGGCCGAGCAGCGCGAGGGTCTCGATGTTGGCCGCGACCGTCTCGGGCGTCCACCAGCCGAAGCCGTGCGCTTCGGTGAGCTCGGAGAACATGAGCGGCACCTGGCGCCGTGCCTGCAGCATCTGGGTCGGCAGGTCGAGGCCCGCGTCGGGGAAGAGCTCGACGGTGAGCTCGGCGGCTGCGTCGGTATCGTCGCGGTAGGTCTCCCAGCCGCGGCTTTCGCCCGCCATGAGCGCGACGATCTCGGCACGGCGGTTCGCAAGGCTGTCGTCGGTGACGATGTAGGTCTGGGAATGCACCGCGTAGCCGTGATCGGCCATCAGCATGGTCACGCTGTCGATGCCCTGGATCGCCATGGCGACGGGCAGGTCGGTGGCCCAGCAGAGCAGGCAGTCGACCTCGCCTGCCATCAGCGGCTGGGCGGAATACTGGGTGGGCACGATCTCGATCGCGTCCATGTCGGTGTCGTTGAGGGTGCAGAGCGCCTTGAGCACCGGCGTATTGGCGAGGGCCATGCCGATGCGCTTGCCTTTGAGGTCGGCGGGCGTGTTCACCGGATTGTCCGGCAGCGAAGCGATGGCGAAGGGGTTCTTCTGCATTGCGACGCCGATGATCCGGAAGGGCGCCCCCTCGGCGACGGCGGCGGCGGTGTAATCGGCGGCCGAGATGCCGACGAGTGCGGTGCCGGAGACCACGGGCGGTTCGACCGGGGCGTTGGGGCCGCCCTGGAGCAGTGTGACGTCCAGCCCGTCTTCCTGCCACCAGCCGTTCTCGCGGGCGATGTAGCTGCCGGCGAACTGGACGGAATGGAGCCAGGAGAGCTGGAGGCTCACAGGCGTGGCGGCACGGGCGGGTCGCCAGGCGAGGCCGGATGCGGCGGCCAGCCCGGCCGCACCGGTTGCGAGGAGCCTGCGCCGTGTCAGTGTCGTGGGGATCATGGGGATTTCCTCCGTATCCTGTAGAGCTAGGCGCTCGGGCGCTCCGGGCAAGCGGTTGCGGCTGGGGTCGGGGCGGAACGGCGGTCGCTCACGGCGATCACGGCGATGCCGGGAAGGGCGGCTGCGAGGACCATGAAGCCGAAGGCGACGCTTGCCGCAAGGCCCGCGGCCGCGCTCGCGCCGACGAACGGGAAGAGGGCCGCGGCCGCGCCTTCGCGCAGGCCCCAGCCGCTGATCGTGACGGGCAGGACCATGGTGAAGAGCACCAGAGGCACGAGCGCGAGCGTGGCAACGGGGCCCAGCACGGTGCCGGTGGCGCGTGCGCAGAAATCGAAGGCCAGCAGGTTTGCCGCGGCGGTAGCGAGGCTGAGGGTGATCTGGGCAGGAAGCACGCGGGGGCCGACAAGCGCGCGGCCGATGCTTTGGCGGAGCCCGGTGGCGGCGCGGCCCGCGCGGCCGGGCAGGCGCGGTGCGGCGGCGATGGCGGCGGCAAGGGATATGGCAATGAGAAAGAGCGCGCCGGCGGTTGCCAGGACAGGCGCGGGAAGCGCGGGGCCGCCGGGCAGGAAGATGGCCAGAAGGATGCCCGCGAGCATGAGGGCGAGGAGCCCTGCCTGGCCTGCGAGGCGTTCGAGCACCACGGCTTCGGCAGCGCGCCGGAGACCCGCTTCCGCCCGAGCCCGGACCGCGCGGCCCGCATCGCCGAGCATGCCGCCGGGGAGCGTCTGGTTCAGGATCTGCGCGAGATAGTATTCGCTGAGTGCGCGGCCGGGCGGGATGCTCTGGCCGAGCCCGCGGGCGGTCAGGCGCCAGCGCCAGGCGGAGAGGACCGTCTGCGCGGTCAGGGCAAGGAGCGCGCCGCCGAGCCAGCCGGGGTCGGCCCCCGCCAGCTGGCGCAGCGCGGCGGGGCCGTCGAGCCGCGACCAGAGCAGCCAGAGGAGCGCCACGGTCACGAGGATCCGGGCGGCGCGCGCGATCCTCAGCATCCTCATGAGGGCGGCGGCGCGCTTGCGCCTTCGGTGAAAGTGCCGAGGATGAGGTCGCGCATCCGTTCCATGGGAATGGCTTTTGCGCTCTCTGCCGGGATCAGGCCCGGGGCAATCCCCCAGCCGCGGGTGGGATCGACGAGCGCCGCGGGGCCGATGACATGGAATGGCACGTCGCGCCGGTCGTCGAGCGCGATGCCGGGCGCGGCCTGGTGATCTCCGAGGATGAAGAGGAGCGGCGGGTTCGCAGCGTGGCGCAGCACGTATTCGGTGAGGGTCTCGAGCGTGTAGGAGATGCAGTCGCGATACTGTGCCCGCACACGCTCCCTGTCGCGCCAGACGACGTCGGGCGGATCGCCCGAAACCGCCATCGCGTCGAAGACCTGGCCGTCGCCGAGCGTGTCCCAGTCGAGGAGATGCGGTACGGGCGTCCAGGGCGCGTGGGAGGAGAGGAGCGCGATCTCCGTGAAGCTGCGCCGGGGATCGCTCGGGGTGGGCAGCAGGCGGTCGGCGGCGGCAAGGGTGAACTGGTCGGGCATCGTCACCCAGTTGAACGGCTTGCCGCGGTAGCCGAGATCGGACGCGGCGAAGACCTCGTCAAAGCCCATCTGTGCCGCCTCGGGCCAGGGGCGGGTGATGCCGGGCATGACCGCGGCGGTGCGGAAGCCGGCGCGCCGGGCCTGATGGAAGAGGCTCGCCCGGCCGCTTGCCAGCGCCGCCTGATAGCGGGTCTGGTCGGTGATCTCGAGGCCATTGGCAAAGGTTGCGTGGGCAAGCCAGCTCTGGCCGCCCTGGGTGGGCGAAGTGAGGAAGCCCGAGCGCATGGCGAGCCCTGCGGCGGCAAGGCGCTCTTCGGCGGCATGAAGGAGCGGGAGATGGTCCTCTGCATAGAAGGGTGTGTCGAAGCTCGTGCGGCCGTAGCTCTCGACGAAGATCACCATCACGTCGCGGTCGATCCGGTTCATGAGGCCGGTGGCGCCGCCGAAGCGATCCTCGGCGGCGGCGACGCGGAAGGCGCGCAGCTCCGTCACGGTGCGCTGGGCGAGGGCCGCCCGCGCAAGGACGAAGCGCGTGGTGTCGGTGTCGCCAGCCCAGGCGAGTGGCAGGTGCCATTTGCCCGCGGCATGGCCAGCCTGGGTCGCGAAGAGGGCGACAGAGGCCGCAAGGGCACCTGCGGCGAGACGCGGATGCCGGGGTGGCCGAAGCCGCGCCCAGACGCCGGTCGCCCACCAGAGCCCCGCGGCGAGGAGGAGGGCGAGGAGGACTGCACCGACCACCGCGGCGGCGGCCGCGGCAGGCCCGACCGCCCCGGCAACAAGCCGCACCGAGGCGTCGACCAGCGGCAGGTCGGCCACCGGATTGAAGGGGCGCCCGAGCGCGCTCCGCATCGCGAGATCGGCAAGCTTGAGCAGGGTGATGCCCGTGAGCAGGAGGGTAAGGCCGCCGCGCAGCGCGCGCCCGGCGCGGCCGTCTCCCATGGCCAGCAGCAGGAGCAGGATCACCGGCAGCTCGAGCGGCAGGGCGACCAGGGCTGCGGGGGTAAGCTCCCCCGGGAGGTCGGGCATGACGAGCAGAAGATGGAGAAATGCCGCGGCGGCCACGGCGGAGAGGATGCGGCGGACCGGCGTGCCGCTCACGGCCGGTGTCTCGCAAGCCAGAGGATGTCGGCGCCGAAGGAATACGCCAGCGCAACGGTGGCGATGCGGGCAAGCGTCACAGCGGCCTCGGGCGGCAGGGGCGGGAGCAGCAGGACGATCAGGGCTGCAAGCTGGAAGACGCAAACGGCCTTGCGGCGAAAGCGCTGGGGCAGGGGACGGGCGAGCCAGGGCCAGGGCGCCATGGCGGCGACGAAGGCATAGCGCGCGAGGCCGAGCAGCAGCACCTCCGGCCCGACGGCGGTGCCGGCGAGCGCATGGAGTGCGAGAATGAGGGCAAGGGCTGCGTCCACCTCCATGTCGAAGCGCGCGCCGAAGGCGGAGGCGAGCCCGCTCCGCCGCGCGAGCCAGCCGTCGAGCCCGTCGAGCGCCAGTGCCGTGGCGGCGATGGCGGCAACGGCCCAGCCCGCGGCGGCCCCTGCAAGAAGCGGCGGCGCCAGGGCGGCCGCGAGGGCGGCGCGGAAGAGGGTGACCCCGTTGCAGGCGCCGAAGGCCGCATGCGGGTAGTGGCGCAGCGCCAGGCGCTCGAGCCAGGCGCAGAGCAGGAGAAAGCCGGCCGCGGTCGCGATCCAGACCGCGGGGCTGCCCGGAAGGCCGAGCAGGCCGAGCCCCGCCAGTGCCGCAAGCCCGGCAAGGGCCGCAGTGTGCAACCCCGGCCGCAGGGCCGTGCTGCCGGTCGGGAGCGCCGGACCGGGCGGGCGGACGTCGAGGCTGGGATCGAGGTTGCTCATCCTGACGAGGCTATACGCGGGCGGCGGGCCGTCAAGGCATCACCGCGCGTGAGATCACGCTTGATTGAGGCCGCAACTGCGCTACCCTCCCGAAATGGTAGACAGCAACCGGATACCCTTCCGATGCCGAACGGTCTGACCGGATACCGCAGGACGGCACGCCTGTTTCATTGGGGTGTGGCGCTGCTTGTGCTCCTGATGATCCCGGCGGGCCTCGTGATGACCACGAAGGGGCTCGACCGGACCGTGCAGGACACGCTCTTCCTCTTTCACAAGAATGTCGGCGTGCTGCTCTTCTTCCTCGTTCTCGGTCGGCTGATCTACCGGCTGCGCCATGCGCCGCCGCCTCTGCCCGCGTCACTGCCGGCGTGGCAGCGGCGCGCCGCGGACCTGAGCCACAAGGGGCTCTATGCGCTGCTGCTCCTGATGCCGGTCTTCGGCTATGTGCGGGTGCGGGCGGGGCGCTTTCCGATCGAGGCGCTCGACGCGTTCGGGATCGGGACGCTGCTGCCGAAATCCGACATGCTGGCCAATACCGCGAAAGCGCTGCATTACGCCGGCGCGCTCGCGCTGATCGCGCTTCTGGGTCTGCACATCGCGGCGGCGCTCCAGCACGCGCTCATCCGCCGGGACGGGGTCTGGTCGCGCATGTGGCCGCCGCTCGGAACCGGGCGGGAGGGATAGGCTCCGCCCCCCGCGCGCATCCTTGAGCACGGGAGGCGGCAAGGCCGGGGCAAACCGGCCGCGGTCGAACGGCAGGAGGTATTTTCCATGTCTGCGGTTTCATCGGAGGGTGTCACCCTTCTGGTCGGCACCACCAAGGGCGCCTTCCTGATCGCGGGCGGCGTCGGGCGCAGCGGCTGGCGGCTTTCGGGGCCGCTTTGCGGCGGCTGGCCGATCAACCAGCTTGCCGCCGACCCGTCGACAGGCGCGCTCTGGGCCGGCGGCGGCAGCGACTGGCACGGCGCCGGGGTCTGGCGTTCGGAGGATGGCGGCGGGAGCTGGGAGCTCTGCCGCCTCACGCGCGGGCAGATGGATGACTGGGCCGAGAAGGATCCGGATTTCGCGGCGATGATCGGCTGGAACGCAGAGCCGCTCCCGTTCGGGGCGGCGTTCTCGCAGGTCTGGTCGCTCTCGCAGGCGCATGGCGTGCTCCGGGCGGGCACCAAGCCCGCGAGCCTGCTCGAAAGCCGGGACGGCGGGCGGAGCTGGGTGCGGCTCGACGGGCTCAACCGCCATCCCTCGGCGGAGAGCTGGATGCCGGGCGGGGCGGGGCTCGTGCTCCACACCATCGTTGCAGACCCGGATGTGCCCGAAAAGCTCTGGATCGGCATCTCGGCGGCGGGAGTCTTTGCCTCCGAGGATGGCGGCGAGACCTGGGAGCGGCGGAACCGGCTCTCGAACGCGGGGGCGACGCTCGAGGCTGGACATCCGGCGGGCCCGCGGGATGGTGAGGTCGGGCATTGCGTCCATAATCTCGCGCGCGCGTCCGGATCTGGTGATCTCCTCTACCAGCAGAACCACCACGGCGTCTGGCGCTCGGCCGACGGCGGCCGGAGCTGGGAGGATGTGACCGCCGGGCTGCCCTCGACCTTTGGCTTTCCGATCGCGGTGCATCCGCGCGACGGCGAGACGGTCTGGACGCTGCCGCTCAATGGCGACAGCGCCGGCCGCTTTCCACCCGATGCCGCGGCGGCGGTCTGGCGCACGCGGGACGGCGGGGCGAGCTGGACGGCACAGCGCAAGGGGCTGCCGCAGGAGAACTGCTTCTTCACCGTGCTCCGCCAGGCCATGGCGGCGGATCGGCGCGATCCGGCGGGGATCTATTTCGGCACCAACAGCGGTTCGGTCTTTGCCAGCACCGATGAAGGCGAGAGCTGGGACGAGATTGCGCGGCATCTGCCGACGGTGCTTGCCGTGGACGTGCTCGACCGGCATTGATGCCCGTGTGCGAGGAAGCAGGAAAAGAGAGCTGGCATGCAGGTGAGCGATCCGATCGGCAATGACACGCAGAAGGGAAGCTGGCTCGACGACCCGGCGCACCGGGACTGGCTCCGGCGCGAGGCGTTCCGGCAGCTTGATTTTTTCCGGGCAAGCCTGCGGCCCGATGGCGGGTTCGATGCGCTCGACGCGGCGGGGCGCGCGATGCCCGGTGTGGCGCAGGAGCTGCATGTCACGACGCGGCTCGTGCATTCCTATGCGCTCGGCAAGGCGCTGGGCGCGGACGGGTGCGATGCGATCATCGATGCGGGCATGGAGGCGCTCTGGCGGCGGCACCGCGATCCGGTGCATGGCGGCTATGTCTGGGCGGTCCGGGGCGATGCGATCGCGGATGGCACCAAGCTCGCCTACGGGCATGTCTTCGTGCTGCTGGCCGCGGCGAGCGCAAGACATGCGGGTCATCCGGATGCCGACCGGCTGCTTGCCGATGCCTCGGAGATCCTGGAGCGCCATTTCTGGGAGGAGTCGCGTGGGCTCTTCTGCGACGAGTTCCGCCGCGACTGGACGGAATTCTCGTCCTATCGCGGGATGAACGCGAACATGCACGGCGTCGAGGCGCTGCTCGCGGCCCATGAGGTGACCGGCGAGGGGATCTACCGTGACCGGGCCGGGCGGATTCTCGACTTCTTTACCGGGCGGATGGCGCCGGAGCACGGCTGGCGGATTCCCGAGCACTACACGAAGGACTGGCAGGCCGATGCGGCTTATGCGGGCAATCCGATGTTCCGGCCTGCGGGCACCACGCCGGGCCATTCCTTCGAGTTCGCGCGCCTTGCCCTGCAGCACTGGGACCTCTGCGGCCGGAGCGGGGGCAGCGCGCCGGAGCGGGCGCGGAATCTCGTGGCGCGCGCTCATGCCGATGGCTGGGATGAGGCCGCGGGCGGCGGCTATGTCTATACGCTGGGGGCCGATGGCGCGCCCGCGATCCGGTCGCGCTACTGGTGGCCGGTGACGGAGGCGATCGGGGCCGTCTCGGCGCTGCTGAAGGTGGATGGCCGCGCGGAGGACGAGGCGCTCTACCGCCGCCTCTGGCATTTCGCGGACGCCCATTTCATCGATGAGACCCGCGGCGGCTGGTTTCCCGAGATTGATGCGGCGGGCCGCCCGGCGGCGACGCAGTTCGCGGGCAAGCCCGACATCTATCACGCGCTTCAGGCGACGCTGCTGCCGCTGGTGCCCGGTCTGTCGCGGCTTCCGGACGAGCTCGAGGCCCTCGCGCGGTAGCCGGCGGGCTCAGCCCCGGCCTTCGCCGCGGTGTTCGAGCAGGTCGATCTGGATCTGCTGCAGCTCGGCCAGGCGCTCCCACTGCCGGGCGATCTGGTGGTCGATCTTCTCGTGGAGCTGGCGGATCTCGAGTTCGGCCTTGAGGTTCACCCGGTAGTCGTTCTCGGCGCGGCGGCGATCCTTCTCCTCCTGCCGCTTCTGGCTCATCATGATGATCGGCGCCTGGACGGCGGCGAGGCTCGACAGGACAAGGTTGAGCAGGATGAACGGATAGGGGTCGAAGGGGTGCGCGAGCAGCCCGGAGACGTTGAGCGCCATCCAGGCGATCAGCGTGACCGAAAAGCCGAGGATGAAGGTCCAGCTGCCGCCGAAGCTCGCAACGCGGTCGGCCATGCGCGCCCCGAGCGTGTCGGCTTCGTCCATCTCGACGGGGTTCTGCGAGACGAGTCCGCCGGTCTCGAAGCTCTCCGCCACCTGGCGTTCGAGCTGGCCGAGTTCGCCGCGCTCCTCGGCGAGCAGCTCCTCGACATAGGCGCGGCGGAAGCGGGCGAGATCGGAGCGGCAGATGAACTTGCCCGGCCCCCAGTCCGGGGTTTCCTTCGCGATCAGCGCGGAGACGCCGGGCCGCATCTGATCCCAGCTCACCAGATCCTTGCGGGCGTGCTCGCGGCCGCAGATCACGCATCTCTCACGGTGGGTCCGTTCGCGAATCAGCTTTTCCAAGATGTCCTCGTTCCAGCGGCCGGCAGTCCGGCGGGACCCTTTCTTGCCATCGGATGGCAGGGCGGTCCAGCGGATCAGAGGCTTGCGGTGATGCCGCCGTCGACGAAGAGCGTGTGGCCGTTGACGAAGGACGAGGCCTCGCCCGCGAGAAAGACCGCGGCGCCGACCAGCTCCCCGACCTCGCCCCAGCGGCCGGCCGGGGTGCGCCCCGAGAGCCATTCGGTGAAGGCGGGATCCTCGACCAGCGCCTGATTGAGCGGCGTGCGGAAATAGCCCGGTGCGATGGCGTTCACCTGGAGGCCGTGGCGGCCCCAGTCGGTCGCCATGCCGCGGGTGAGGTTGCGGACCGCGCCCTTGGTGGCGGTGTAGGGGGCGATGCCGGGCCGGGCGAGTTCGCTCTGGACCGAGGCGATGTTGATGATCTTTCCCCGCCCGCGTGCGATCATGCCGCGGGCCACCGCCTGGCCGACATAGAAGAGGCTCGAGATGTTGGTCTCGAGGAGTTGCCGCCAGCGGTCATGAGGAAAATCCTCAAGCGGCGCGCGGAACTGCATGCCGGCGTTGTTGACGAGGATGTCGATCGGCGCTTCGGCCTCGAGCGCGGCAATGGCGTCGGCGACGGCGCCGGGGTCCGTCACGTCGAAGGCTGCGGTGGCGACGGCATGGCCCTCGGCGCGGAGTGTTTCGGCCGCATCCTTCAGCCTGTCGCGGCTCCGGCCGTTCAGCACGACCTCGGCGCCATGCGTGGCCAGCCCGGCGGCGAGCGCGAAGCCGATGCCCTGGCTCGAGCCGGTGACGAGCGCGCGGTGGCCGCTGAGGTCGAAGAGGGGAAAGCTCATGAGCGGGGTCTCCTTCTCGGGGGCGCTGGCGGAGGGGAGCGGGAGTCGAACCCACCCGGGACAGGCTCGCTGCCCCAACCGGATTTGAAGTCCGGCCGCCCCACCGGGGACGATTCCCTTCCTTCGAGCGCCGCGCGGCTCAGCCGTCGAAAAGATCGGCTCGGTGCGGATTTATGCGGCGCAGATCGCCGCGGCGCAAGGTCAGGCCTTGGCGGTCGAAGAAATCGAGGATCTCGATCGCGACCTTCCGGCCGTTCTGGAGCCTGTCGCGGAAGGCGGGTGCCGCAAACCAGCCGTCCCTTGCGCAGGCCGCAACATCAAGCAAGATCCCGACCATTTCAGCAGTGACCGAGCGGTCGAAGAAATGGTCGCGGGCGATCTGGTCGGTGCGGCCGAGCTTCTGGGTGAGCTTGAAGACGCGGCGGATCTCGCGCTCCTCGATGCCGGTCTCCTTGGCAAAATCGCGTACCCGCGGTGGGCGAAAGCGGGTTTCGCCCTGAAGCTGAGGCAGAAGGCGGGTGAACAGCGCTTCGTCCTCGGGCGAGAGACGCACCTCGTGGCCGGGCAGGCGGACGAAGGCGCCGTCGAGAACGGCACGCCCGGCAAGTGCCTCCTGTCGGAGGAAGATGAGGAAGGCGTCCTTGGGCAGGCGTGGCGTGAGCGCAAGGCGCAGGCGCTCGCGGCTCATCCCGGCGAGATCGGGCTCTTCGGCGTGGAAGGCCGCGAGGGTTGCGGCCGCCCCGGTCCGGAGATCCGCAAGACAGCGCTGCGAGAGGACGAGAGCGCCGATCGGCTCGAGACCGGCGGCGGTCGTGAGCCCGGGCCCGGTCTCCGGGGCGAGCGAGCGGTCGCGGAGGAAGGCGGGGAGATCGACCGGGCCGATGGCGGCGAGGTCCGCAAGCGCGCAGGCGGGATCGGCGGTGCGGGCGGCCGCGATGCGGGCGATGCGCTCTGGGGTGCGGCGCTTGCGGGCCGGGCCCCGCAGGTCGAGGAAGCGGCCGCCGCCGATGGTGCGGCTGGCGGACACGTCGCGGAGGATGAAGCGCTCGCCCACCGCGGCGGCGATGGGGCGGTCGAGCACGAGCTGGACGAAGCCGCGCTCGCGCGGCGCAATCGGTTCGGCGAGCGGCACGATACGCGCGCCCGTCTCGACGGAGTGGCTGTGGAGACGGGCGGGGAACCATGTACCGAGCGCCCTGGGTTCGGAGCCCAGCGCGGTCAGTTCGGCATCGATCCGGTCGGTCGGGGCGTGGAGCCCGGGGGAGAGCACGACATTGCCGCGCCGGAGCGCCCCCTTGGTCACGCCCTCGCCGGTGAGGTTGAGGGCGCAGCGCTGCCCGGCGCGGCCTTCCGCCACCTGGCGGTTCTGGGCGTGAATGCCGCGGACGCGGGCGGCGAGGCCGCTCGGGCTCACGATCACCTCGTCGTCAAGGGTGACGCGGCCCGAGAGCAGGGTGCCGGTGACGATGGTTCCGGCGCCCGCGAGCGTGAAGCTGCGATCGACGGCGAGGCGGAAGGGGCCATCGGCAGGACGTGCGGCGGTCTCCGCCTCTGCCGTGGCGAGAGCGGCGCGGAGGGTCTCGACCCCTTCGCCGGTGAACACGGAGACAGGTGTCACCGGGGCGCCTGCGAGCCCGGTCGGGGCCAGAGCCTCCTGGATCTCGGCGGTAATGGCGGCGCGACGGGCTTCGTCGGCGAGATCGGCCTTGGAGAGGGCGACGATGCCGCGGGATATGCCGAGCAGATCGAGGATCGCGAGATGTTCGCGGGTCTGCGGCATCACGCCGTCGTCTGCGGCGATGACGAGGAGGGCGAAATCTATGCCACCCGCGCCCGCGAGCATGGTGTGGATGAGCCGCTCGTGGCCCGGCACGTCCACGAAACCGGTGATGGCGCCGGTGGGGGTGCAGGCGCCGAGATCGGCATAGGCAAAGCCGAGATCTATGGTGATGCCGCGCAACTTCTCCTCGGCAAGCCGGTCGGCATCGGTGCCGGTGAGCGCTTTCACCAGCGCCGTCTTGCCATGATCGATATGGCCCGCTGTTCCGACGATCATGGCGCGGGCAGCGCGTCCAGCAGGTCCGCGTCCCGTTCGAGGCAGCGCATGTCGAGGATCAGCGCGCCGTCCCGGATATGGCCGACGATCGGGCGAGGGAGTGCCCGGAGCCAGGCGGCGATCCGGTCCGGCGCATTGCCGCCGTGCCCCGTGAGCCGCAGGCCCGCGCTCGGGATCGTGTCGACCGGGAGTGCGCCGGAGCCGATCTGGCTTGCGCAGGCGCAGGGCTCGGCGGCGAAACTGAAGGGTGCGAGGCGGCGATGGACCTCCGGGGCGAGGCGCGCGGCCTGGGCTGCGATCTCGGCCTGCTGCCGGGCGAGGAGGCGGAGTGTGGGCAGGCGTTCGGCCAGTCGGTCGGGATCGCGGTAGAGCCGGAGCGTTGCCTCCAGCGCCGCGATGCGGATCTTATCGAGCCGGACTGCACGTTTCAGCGGGTTGCGGTTGATCGCGGCGATCAGATCGCGCCGTCCGACAAGAAAGCCTGCCTGCGGCCCGCCGAGCAGCTTGTCGCCTGAGAAGCTCACCAGTTCGGCGCCCTCGGCGACGGCCTCGGCCACCGTCGGCTCGCGCCTGAGGCCAAAGGCGGAGAGGTCGGCGAGCGAGCCCGAGCCGAGATCGTTGAGGAGCGGCACGCCCGCGCTGCGGGCGATGGCGGCAAGGCGCGGGGCGGGGACCTCGGCGGTGAAGCCCTCGATGCGGTAGTTCGAGGTATGGACCTTGAGGATGAGGCCAGTATCAGGTCCGAGCGCGGCTTCGTAGTCGTGGGGATGCGTGCGGTTGGTTGTGCCCACCTCGACGAGGCGGACGCCCGCCCGCGTCATGATGTCGGGCATCCGGAACGCGCCGCCGATCTCGATCAGCTCGCCGCGCGAGACGATGGCCTCGCGCCCCGCCCCGAGCGTGTTGAGCGCGATCAGCACGGCAGCGGCGTTGTTGTTGACGATGGTCGCATCCTCCGCGCCGGTGAGCTCGCAGAGCAGCCCGCGGAGATGGTCATCGCGCTGGCCGCGGCCGCCGCTTTCGAGGTCAAACTCGAGGGCGAGGGGGGCGGCCATCGCTGCGGTCGCCGCCTCGATCGCGGCCTCGGCGAGGATCGCCCGGCCGAGGTTGGTGTGGAGCACCGTACCGGTGAGGTTGAGGATCGGGCGGAGCCGCGAGTGCGCCCGGGCCGCGAGATCAGCTGCGACCTGCCCGGCGAGCCCGGCAGCGAGCCCGTCGCCCGCCTCGCCCGCACGGATCGCGCGCCGGGTCTCGTCGAGCCGGGCGCGCAAGGCGGCGAGGACCTCGGTGCGGCCGTGTTGCGCGATCAGCGCCCGGCCCGGCTCCGAGAGGAGGAACTGATCGACTGAGGGCAGCGCGCGCAAGGCCTTCATGCCGGAACCTGTTTCAGTAACCCACGAGGAAGGGATTGAACCCGCCGCGATTGAGTGCCGTCTCCTTCATCAGGAGGTCGAGACCGAGGCTTGCGACGTCGTCGGCGATCGGCTCGATCGTCGGGTTCTTCATGCTGTAGAAGATCTTCACCCAGCTCGCACATTCGCTGCAGACCTCGGCTTTCACGGTCGCATCGACCGTTTCGGCGGACCGGTAGCTGATCCCCTTGGTCGAGCCGCAGCAGAGGCATTTGATCCGGACCTCGTTCCAGCGCGTGGAGCAACCGGCACAGGCAGCATAGCGGATGTTCTCGATCCCTGGCGCGCCGGTGACGCTCGACGTGGCCGGTCGACCGCCACAGGCGGGGCAGATGCCGACATGGACCGGCACGAGCGCGCCGGCTTCGAGCTGGGCCGCGAGGCGCGCAAGGTGGATCTGCGCGGCCGCTGCTACGAAGAGATGCGGCGCGGCGCTGTCCTCGGGGATCGAATCCGTGAGCACGTTGGACATGAGCCAGCGCCTGTCCTCGGGCGGGGCCGCGGCGACGGCCTCAAGCGCCTTGCTTGCCGGATCGGGCATCGAGAGCGCGCTCGCCTCGGCACAGAGGCGCGCGAGCGTTTCAGCCAGTGCCGGATCTTCGATGAGCCGGCTCCGGTCTATCGGGGGCCGGTGGTCCGTTCGTGCTTCCGCGACCGCCCGTGCATCGAGCGGAGGAAGCGACGGCAGCTCGGCAGAGAGTCGGGCCTGAAGCTCCGAGAGCTCGCCCAGAAACGAGAGGTAGGGGCCGAGGCGGCTCGTGCCGGCGAGGAAGGCAAAGCGCTTTGCGCGGGTGGGGAAGATCTTGCCGGGATCAGGAAGAAACGCAAGCGGTGCGCTGGGAACGCCGCCCACGACCGAGGGGTCGGGCTTGATATCTGCTGTCATACTCTCACTTCCGGGCCGACCGGCCACAAGGATTGAGGTGTCTGGTCGAGCTACTCTGCCGATCCGGAGCCGCCGCGTCCAGCAAGTTCGCGCAGCCATTTCCGATGATGTTTCCAGGCCCAGCCGCCGGTGACAGTGCCGCGGGTCATCGCGCGGAGCGAGCCGCGGGTCCAGATCGCGGCATAAACGTGGAGGATGAAGACGAGGATCGCGAGTATCGCCGCGATGGAATGGACGAGCATGGCCGTCCTGCGGACGGGGATCGAGACGAGATGAGGGAAATACTGCTCCCAGATCATGACGCCGCTCGCGACGAGCAGGAGGATGAGCCCGGCCATCGCCCAGAAGACCACCTTCTGGCCGGCGTTGTACTTGCCGACTTCGGGCACGCGCTCCTCGTGACCGCTGAGGTAGTCGCCGAGATGCGTCGCCCATTGCACGTCCTCGCGCCGGGGCAGGTTGAGCCGCCACATCTGCACGAAGAGCAGGGCGAAGCTTGCGGTGAGCAGCAGGCCCGCGAGCGGGTGCAGCCAGCGCGTCGTCTGCCCGCCGCCGAAGAGGCCGGTGAGAAAGAAGAGTGCAGGGTGGAAGAGCGCAAGACCCGAGAGCAGCAGCACGACGAGCGCGGCGGCGGTGATCCAGTGGTTGATCCGGGTAAGGCCGCGGTAGCGACTGACCGCTATCGGGTCCTGCTTCTCGAGGTGATCGCCGGGAGCGGAGAAGGTGCGACCGGTCATTGTTCATCCTTTCCCTCGCCACTGCGCGCGACAAGCTCCGCGGCGTCCCATTCGTCTTCCACCGAGACCCGGTTGGCGCGGGCGAAGAGCCCGTGGAGCAGGGCGCCGGCGGCGGCGAGGCCCATGGCCGCGAGGCCGATGGATTTCGTCGCACCCTTCCAGGTCTCGACCAGCGGCGAGATCCGGGGTTCGTCGGGAAGGTTCGCGTAGAGCGACGGCTTGTCGGCGTGGTGGAGCACATACATGACGTGGGTGCCACCGACGCCCTCCGGGTCGTAGAGTCCGGCGTTCTCGTAGCCGCGCGACTTCAGGTCCTGGATCCGCTCCGCGGCATGGGCCTTCATGTCGTCCTTGGTGCCGAAGACGATCGCCTGGGTCGGACAGGCCTTGGCGCAGGCCGGGCCTTGGCCCACGGCCACGCGGTCCGAGCAGAGCGTGCACTTGTAGCTCTTGTGGGTGACCTTGCTGATGCGGGGAATGTTGAACGGGCAGCCGGTGACGCAGTAGCCGCAGCCGATGCAGTTGTCGTGGATGAAATCGACGATGCCGTTCGAATACTGCACGATGGCGCCCGGCGCGGGGCAGGCCTTGAGGCAGCCCGGATCCTCGCAATGCATGCAGCCATCCTTGCGGATCAGCCATTCGAGATCGCTCGTCTCGGGGTTCTCGTATTCCGTGAAGCGCATCAGCGTGAACATCTCGGGCGTGAGGTCGTGGGGGTTTTCGTAGACTCCCACGTTGGTCTCCAGCTCGGGATGGGTGTCGTTCCACTCGATGCAGGCCGACTGGCAGGCCTTGCAGCCGATGCATTTCGAGACGTCGATGAGCTTTGCGACCTTGGTGAGCTCGCGATCGGGCGGCGGCAGATCGGCCATGGCCGAAGCGCGCACGACGTCGCCCGCGCCGAGATTTTCCTCCATGGGCTGGACCGGCGGGTTGGCGACCGCCGTGGTTGGCTGCGGCGCGCGATCGGTCATGCCAGGGGCCCTTTCTCCACCGGTTCGATGTTGACGAGGAAGGCCTTGTATTCCGGGGTCTCGATGTTGGCGTCGCCCACGAAGGGGGTGAGGCTGTTGGGCCCGAACCCCTTGCGGGCGGCCCCCATGAAGCCCCAGTGCAGCGGAATGCCGATCACGTGCACGATCTTGCCGTCACAGGTGAGCGGCCTGATGCGCTTGGTGACCACGGCCTTGGCCCAGACCTCGCCGCGGCGGCCCCAGACCCGAACCTGAGATCCCCTGACAATGCCCTTCTCCGCCGCGAGTTCCTCACTGATCTCCACGAAGAACTCGGGCTGGAGCACCGCGTTCACCGGGTTGTGCTTGGTCCAGTAGTGGAAGTGCTCGGTGAGGCGGTAGGAGGTGCCCACATAGGGGAACTCGTCGCTGGTGCCGAGCTGGGCGAGGTCGTCATGGAAGATGCGCGAGACCGGGTTGCCGCGGATTGCCGGGTTGAGCGGGTTGGCGACCGGGCTCTCGAAGGGCTCCATGTGCGTCGGGAACGGCCCGTCGCGCATGAGCTTGCGCGAGAAGAGCCGGCCCACACCCTCGCCGGTCATGATGAAGGGCATGACCTCCTCGGGTTTCGAGGTGACGCCGATGTCGGGCACGTCGTAGCCGGTCCATTTCTCGCCGTCCCACTCGATCAGCAACCTCTCCGGATCCCAGGGCCGCCCCTGAAGGTCGGCGGAGGCGCGGTTGTAGAGGATGCGCCGGTTGAGCGGCCAGGCAAAGGACCAGTTGAGGAACATGCCTGCGTCGCCCGGGTCGGAATTGTCCCGCCGCGCCATCATGTTGCCATCCTCGTTCCAGCAGCCAGAGAAGATCCAGCAGCCGCACATGGTCGAGCCGTCGTCGCGGAGCTGGGTGAAGTTCTTCACCTGCTGGCCGGGCTTCGCGATGACGAGCGTCGGATCCTTCGCGTCGTAGACGGTGCCGAGGGCGCGGCCGTTCATCTCCCTGGCCAGTTCCTCGGGCGTCGGTTCTTCCGGGTCCGCATACTCCCAGGAGAGGTTCAGGATCGGGTCCGGGAAGGCGCCGCCTTCTGCCTCGTAGAGCTTCCTGAGCCGAAGGTGGATGTTGGCCATGATCCAGGTGTCGCGCCGCGCCTCGCCCGGCGGGGTCGCCCCAGCCCAGTGCCATTGCAGCCAGCGCCCGGAATTTACCAGCGCGCCTTCGTCCTCCGCGAAGCAGGTGGTGGGAAGCTCGAGCACCTCGGTCTGAATCGCGCCCGGGTCCACATCGTTGAAGACGCCGTGGTTTTCCCAGAAATGTGCCGTCTCGGTCTGGAGCGGGTCCATGACCACGAGCAGCCTGAGATTCGAGAGCGCCTCGGTGAGCTTCGTCCGGTTGGGGAAGGAGAGCAGCGGATTGAAGCCCTGGCAGAAGTAGAGGTTCACTTCCCCGTTCTTCATCATGTCGAACATGCGCAGGATGTCGTATGTCGGCACGTCGAGCTTGGGAAGGTAATCGTAGGCCCAGTCGTTCTCCGCCGTCGCGGCGTCGCCCCACATTGCCTTCATGAAGCTGACCATGAACTTGCGGTAGTTCTGCCAGTAGCTGGTCTGGTTCGGCCGGAGCGGCAGGTTTGCCCGGCTCGACATGTAGGTCTCGAAGTCGGGCTCGCTGTCCCTGGGAATGCTGAGATAGCCGGGGATCAGGTTCGACATGAGGCCGAGGTCGGTCAGGCCCTGGATGTTGGAGTGCCCGCGAAGTGCGTTCACCCCACCACCGCGCATGCCGACATTGCCGAGGATGAGCTGGAGCATCGCCATGCCGCGGATGTTCTGCGCGCCCTTGGAATGCTGGGTCCATCCGAGCGCATACATCGAGGTCATGACGCGGTCGGGGGCGGCACAGCCGGCGATCATCTCGCAGATCGCCGTGTAGCGCTCCTTCGGCGTGCCGCAGACCCGCTCGACGAATTCGGGGGTGTAGAGGTCGACATGCGCTTTCAGGAGGTTCCAGACGCAGCGCGGATCCTCGAGACTCGGGTCGATCTTCGCGTAACCGTCCTCGCCCATCTGGTAGTCCCAGTCGGACATGTCATAGCTGCGGGTCTCGGCGTCATAGCCGTTGAAGAGGCCGTCACTCCAGCCATACCCCTCCTTCACGAGGAAGGCGGCGTTGGTGTAGTTCTTCACATATTCCCACTGCACCTTGTCGTTCGCGATGCAGTATCGGATCACGCCCATCAGGAAGGCGATGTCCGAACCCGGCCGGATCGGTGCGTAGTAATCGGCGACACTCGCCGTGCGGGTGAAGCGTGGATCGACCACGATGAGCCGGGCGCCCCTTTGCGCCTTTGCTTCCGTCACCCATTTGAAACCGCAGGGATGCGCTTCGGCCGCATTGCCGCCCATCACCAGCACGAGGTCGGTGTTCTTGATGTCCGTCCAGGCGTTGGTCATCGCGCCGCGACCGAATGTTGGAGCCAGACTGGCCACCGTCGGTCCGTGTCAGACGCGCGCCTGATTATCAAATCCCACAATGCCGAGAGAGCGCACCACCTTGTAGGTGGTCCAGGCCGACTCGTTCGTCGAGCCCGACGCGGCGAGGAAACCCGCGGTCGTCCAGCGGTTCACCGTCACGCCCTCGGCGTTCTCCGCGATGAAGTTCGCGTCGCGGTCGTCCTTGATCGCGCGGGCGATCTTGTCGAGCGCCGCTTCCCAGGTGATGTCTTCCCACGCGGTTCCGCCCGGACGGCGGTAGCGCGGTGTGGTCGCCCGGGTCGGGGCGAGCGCGAAATCCTTGATCGCCGCCCCCTTGGGGCAGAGCGTGCCGCGGTTGGTCGGATGGTCGGCGTCGCCCTCGACGTGGAAGAGCTCGGCCTTCTCTCCGGCCCGCAGGTCGCCCTTCGAATAGAGGATGATGCCGCAGGCCACGGAGCAGTAGGTGCAGGTGTTGCGGGTCTCGGTGGTGGTCGTGAGCTTGAAGGCACGCACATGGGCGGCCTCGGCCGCCTCTGCCGCGCCGAAGCCCATCGCTCCCAGCGAGGTCCCGGCAACCCCCGCGCCCGCAAGGCCCAGAAAGCCGCGCCGCGAAAGGTCAATGTTCACGAAAATCTCCCTCTGTCATTCTCCAGTGACATGTCGGGGAATGCTCGGGCTTTCCCCGGTGCAAGTCAAGAAAGCCGGGCATCCGCCCGAAAAAGTGATCGCTCCGGCGGCTCTCCGGCCGGAGTGGCTTGCGCATGGCGTGCACCTGTTGTGATGCTGGCGGACGTTTCTGCAAGGAAGTCGGACATGACCGAAAGTCTCTCGCTCAGCGTCGCCGCGCCGGAAGCCGGCCCCTCCGCCGAGCCGCGTCTCACCTCGCTGGCCCATGGCGGCGGCTGCGGCTGCAAGATTGCACCGGGCGTGCTCGAGGGCATCCTGCGCGGAAGTGCTGCCCTGCCGGTTCCGCCGGATCTTCTGGTGGGTATCGAGACCTCGGACGATGCTGCGGTCTACCGGGTGAACGAACGGCAGGCCGTGGTGGCCACCACGGATTTCTTCATGCCGATCGTCGACGATCCGGAGGATTTCGGCCGGATCGCCGCGACCAATGCGATCAGTGATGTCTATGCCATGGGCGCGACGCCGATCCTTGCGCTTGCCATCGTCGGGATGCCGATCAACGTGCTTTCGGCGGCCACCATCGGCCGCATCCTCGACGGCGGGGCGTCAGTCGCGCGCGCAGCGGGGATTCCGGTGGCGGGTGGGCACACGATCGACTCGGTCGAGCCGATCTACGGGCTTGTCGCGCTGGGCCTGCTCGATCCGGCCCATCTCAAGCGCAATGCCGATGCCCGACCCGGCGACGTGCTGATCCTCGGCAAGCCGCTCGGGGTCGGGATCTTCTCGGCAGCCCTCAAGAAGGGCGCACTCGATGCGGCGGGCTATGCGCAGTTGATCGCGACGACGACCCGGCTCAACCGGCCCGGCCCGGATCTCGCGCGGCTGCCGGGTGTTCACGCGATGACCGATGTCACCGGCTTCGGGCTGGCTGGGCATGCGCTCGAGATGGCGCGTGGTTCGGGCTGCCGCGCCGTCATCGACTGGGCTGCCGTGCCGCTGCTCGAGGGCGCGCGGGCGCTGGCAGAGGCAGGACATGTGACCGGCGCTTCGGGACGGAACTGGGCGAGCTATGGCGCCTCGGTTGCGTTTGACCGCGAGTTTCCCGCGGTGGATCAGGCGCTTTTCTGTGACCCGCAGACGAGCGGCGGGCTGCTCGTGGCCTGCGCGCCCGAGAGTGCCGATGCAGTGCTCGGGCTCTTCCGTTCCGGTGATTTCGCGGAAGTCGCCGTGATCGGTCGGATGGAGGCCGGTGCGCCGGGGGTGACATTCGCCTGAGCTGGCGCAACCGCGTCTTGGCGACCCGGCGCATGGCGCGCCGGAAACTGGCGGCGGTCTGGCACCTGCTGCTGATCGGGCCGGAGTCCTGGGTCGGCTGGCCGCCGCTTGCCGTGGTGGTCGTCGCGATCCTTGCTGGAGATTTCGCCGGCTACTGGCGCCACCGGTTCGAACATACGCCGCTCCTCCGGCCTGCGCATGCCGTCCATCACTCCGACGACGAGATGACCTGGCTCACTCTCGAGCGCTTCCATCCGGTAAACCGGATCACGACCTTCGTGCTCGACAATGCGGCGCTGCTTCTGCTCGGGTTTCCGCCCTACGCGATCATCGCGAACAATCTCGTCCGGCATTACTACGGCTATCTCATCCATGCCGACCTGCCCTGGACCTTCGGCCGGGCCAGCCTCGTCCTCGTTTCCCCGGCGATGCACCGCTGGCACCACGCCGCCGATCCGCTGTATTTCCAGACCAATTTCGCCACCGTCTTCTCGATCTTCGACCGAGCTTTCGGAACCTACCGTGTGCCGGGGCCCTGCACGGCGCCGCTCGGGGTAACGGAGGCGCTGCGGCCGACGCTGGGCGGGGAGTTCGGCTACATGTTCGAGCCTCGCGCCTATCGCGGTTTGCGTTCGGGCGCCGCCGGGCTCTTTCGCTGGCCGCGGCGGCAGGGGCAGCCCCGTGGCGAGCCCCAACGCGAAATGATCGAGTGAGCGTTTCCGGGTCACTGGATCGGGCACTCGCGGCAGCGTAACCGGGAAAGCCCCACGCGTCGGACCAGCCCGGCGGGCGTCCCGGCCGACAGTGCGGAGGATGACCGACCTTCCCGATTCCGCCGACCTCGTTCCCATGCGATCGCGCGCCGGCGCAGTCCCGATCCGGGAGAGATCATGGCGGCGCAGAGCTTTGCCATCGATTGGCCAAACACGCGTCACTCGTCGAGCGCCCTGTGGCCGCGCGGAGGGCGGAGGCGACGACGATCCGTGTCGGCGGGCGGATCAACGAGACCCCGGACGACACGAATTCTGGCCGGCCGGTGGGTGTCTCGGCGGATGTGGGGGCCCTCGGCACAATTCCCTGCCGCGATCTCGACGACATGCCGGCCGCGCTTGAAGCGTTGCTGCCCGGCCGTTAGCTTTCCGCCAGATAAGTCGTTTCGTCGACCGCGTTATGCCGTGCGGCCCGTGCGCCGCAACTGTTTGCGTTCCTCTTCGAAGGCTTGCTCGCTACTCGTCGATGCGGCTCAAGGAGGCATGTAAAAGTTGTGCAAGAGCGGCAGGCGCGCGCAGCCTGGGTCGTGTGCGTGAGCTTCTGGTCGCTCCAAAGAAAAAGACAATAGTGATTACACCAATGACGGGAGGGGAGATTGACCTATTTCGACCTGACGGATCGCGTGGCCCTGGTGACGGGGGCATCCTCCGGGCTGGGGGCGCATTTCGCGCGGACGCTTGCGGCGGACGGCGCCTCCGTTGCTCTGATGGCTCGCCGCGCGGATCGGCTGGCAGCACTGGCCGAGGAGATCAGCGCGGCGGGCGGCACTGCCGTCCCGGTCGCTTGCGACGTGACGGATGCGGCCGATCTGCCCCGGGCGCTTGACGCGATCGAGGGCAAGCTCGGGGTCATCGACATCCTCATCAACAATGCAGGCCTCGCCGGAGAGCACGGTTTTCTTGGCGCCCCGGCAGAAGAGACAGCACGGGTTTTCGAGGTCAACCAGGCCGCGGTGTGGAATGTGGCGCAGCACGTCTGCCAGCGTCTTTGCGCAGCGGAACAGGGCGGGACGGTGGTCAACATCGCCTCGATTGCCGGGTTGCGCGCGGTCGGGGGCGCGGCCTCCTACGCGGTCAGCAAGGCGGCGGTCGCCCACATGACGCGCATTCAGGCGCTTGAACTAGCGCGCCACGGCATCCGGGTGAATGCGATCGCGCCGGGGTATTTCGAGACCGAGCTGACCCAGGACTTCCTCGCGAGCGAGGCGGGAGCGCGCCTGCGCAAACGCATCCCCATGCAGCGCATCGGACGGCTGGAGGAACTCGACGGGCTCTTGTTGCTGCTCGTCTCCGACCGGGGCAGTTTCATCACCGGCGCGGTGATCCCCGTCGATGGCGGGCATCTGCTCGCAAGCCTCTGACCGATCATCCGCGGCTCGACAGAACAAGGAACTGACATGGATTTCTCGCTTTCCCCCGAGATTGATGCGCTGAGAGAGAAGACCCGGACCTTCATCTCCGAAACGGTGCTGCCGCTCGAGGCGGACCCGGAAAGCTACGACGCACACGAAAACATCCGCACCGATCTGCTCGACGAGATCCGTGGGAAGGCCCGTGCGGCCGGGCTCTGGGCGCCCCAGGCTCCGACGGCGCGCGGCGGCATGGGGCTGCCCGTCACGGGCTGGGCGGCGCTTTACGAAGAGGCGAACCGCTCGATATTCGGCCCGGCCTGCCTCAACTGCGCGGCGCCCGATGATGGCAACATCAACCTGCTTTCCAAGGTCGCGACCGAGGCGCAGAAGGACCGCTGGCTCCAGCCGATCATCGACGGCAAGGTCCGCTCGGCCTTCGCGATGACCGAGCCGCATCCGGGTTCGGGCTCCGATCCGGGGATGATGCTCACCCGCGCTGAGAAGACGGACAGCGGCTGGGTGGTGAACGGTCGCAAGTGGTTCATCACCGGTGCCGAGGCGGCGCAGCATTTCCTTCTCATTGCCCGCACCTCCGACGATCCGCGCCGCGGGCTCAGCGCCTTCCTCTATGATGCGAACCAGCCCGGGCAGCGCATCGAGCGGCGCATTCCGATCATGGGGCCGGAAGAGCACGGCGGCCATTGCGAGATCGTCTACGAAGGGCTCGAGATACCGGAAGAGAACCTTCTGATGACGCTCGGCGACGGGTTGAAGGCGACCCAGATCCGCCTTGGCCCGGCACGGCTCACCCACTGCATGCGGTGGCTCGGCCTCGCGAAGCGGGCGATGGAAATTGCCGCGGAATACACCTCGCGCCGCGAAGGCTTCGGCATCCGCCTCGCTGACCGGGAGTCGGTGCAGATCAAGATGGGCGAGCTTGCCCACGAGATCAGCATCGGCCGGCTGCTCGTCATGCATGCCGCCTGGAAGCTCGATCAGGGGGATTTTGCCCGCAAGGAGATCTCCTCGGCAAAGGTCCATGTCGCCAACACGCTGCACAAGGCGGTGGATACGGCGATCCAGCTCAACGGCGCGCGCGGCTACTCCAAGGATACCGTGCTCGAATGGATCTACCGCTATGCGCGGCAGGCGCGGCTCGTCGATGGCGCCGATGAGGTCCACAAGATGGTGCTCGCGCGCAGCTATGCCGCCGAGGGCATGGACTACTGGCGGTGGGGTGTCTGAGCCATGAGCGAAGCTGCAACCAACACCTCTGACGCCGTTGCCGGCCGCTTTGCGGCTCTCGGGCCCTGGCTCGCCGAGGCGCTTGGCGCCCAGCGTGTCGAGATCACCGGCATGAGCAAGCTCGCAGGCGGCGCCATCCAGGAGAACTGGAGCCTCGATGCCATCTGCGAGGGCGGTTCCCGCCCGGGGCCGCAGGCCTGGGTGCTCCGGACCGACGCGCCCTCGACCATCGCGACCTCGCTGCCGCGCGCCGAGGAATACGCGATCCTGAAGGTTGCCCATGCAGCGGGCGTGGCCGCGCCCGAACCGATCGCGCTCTGCGAGGAGGAAAGCCTCATCGGCGGCGCGTTCTATGTCATGGCGCGCGGCAAGGGCACGGCGCATGCGCGCAAGATCGTGCGCGATCCGGCCCTGCCGCAGTTCGGTGCAGCACTGGCCGAGGAGCTCGGCGAGACGCTGGCGCGGCTCCATGCCGTGACGCCGCCCGTTGCCGATCTTGCCTTCCTGCCGGTGCCGGAGGGAAGCCCTGTCCTGCATCGGATCGCACAGTATCGCGCCGATCTCGACGCGCTGCCGGGCGGGCATCCGGTGCTCGAATATGCGCTCAACTGGCTCGAGGACAATGCGCCGCCGCCGCAGGGGCCGGTGCTCTGCCACACGGATTTCCGCACCGGCAACTACATGGTCGACGGCGGGCACCTGAGCGCTGTGCTCGACTGGGAATTCGCGAGCTGGAACGACCCGGACGAGGATATCGGCTGGCTCACCGCGCGTTGCTGGCGTTTTGGCAATGACGGTTGCGAGGTCGGCGGCGTCGCGGGGCTCGATCCGTTCCTTGCTGGCTACGAGCGTGTCGCGGGCCGCAAGGTCGCGCGCGCAATCCTTCCCTACTGGCAGGTAATGGCCGAGCTGCGCTGGGCGATCATCGCGCTTCAGCAGGGCGAACGCTGCAATTCCGGCACCGAGATCACCCTCGAGCTCGCGCTCACCGGGGTCATGCCGCCGGAGATGGAGCTCAACATTCTCAACCTGATCGACATGATCGAGGAGCCCCAACCATGAAAGCATCCCGGACCGCCCGCGGCCTGCTCGAGGCCGCCTGCGCCGAATACACCAACGAGATCCTGCCGCAGCTTCCCCCCAGTCAGCGCTATGCCGGGGCCATGCTCCGGCGGGCGCTGGATGTGCTGCTGGCCGAAGCCGCGGCGGCCGAGCCGCCCGAGGCCGTGTTGGAACGCGAGGGTCTCGGCACGGCGACGGAGCTTGCTGCGGCCTTGCGCCGCCGCGACGTCGACGACGGACCTGCGCTGCGCCGGATCCTTCGCAGCCATGTCGAGCGCAAGCTCGAAATCAGCAATCCCCGCTTCCTCGAGGAAACGCGGGCCGCAGGCGCAATCTCCCGGGCGTAGAAACGTCGATTGGGCACGAAGGTCATGACGTCCTCATGCACCAGCCGGTTGAGCGCCTGCCGCACAGGTCTGCGCGAGACGCTGAACATCTGGGCAAGCTTGACCTCGTTCATCCGCTCGCCGCGCCGGAAGCGATATCCGACCGCCTTCTCCTTCACATGGCGATAGGCCGTCTCCATCACATCCGCGGCGGGCTTGGTCCGGGCAGGTTTGGCGGCCCTGACGGCTTTGGCCGTTGGCATTGTGCATCCGCCGCGTGCTGCGTGCAGTCGCGCGATCCTTTCCGTTGACAAGCCCCGTGGCGCAAGGCCAAGGTCGGGGCCTTCACCTGGGGGGTCCCGTCAAGGGGCTGAGATACTGCTGGCTTAGGCAGCGCAGTGACCCATAGAACCTGATCCAGTTCACACTGGCGTAGGGATGGTGCGAGTGCTGCGCGGGGCGGATTTGTCCCCATACCTGGGTTCGGCCCGGCGGCATCTCATCCTTCCGGCTTCGAACTGGGTCTCCAACATCGAGCTTGGAGCCTCACGGAATGACCACAACCACCACCAACGGCATGCCGCAGATCACCACCGGGCCGCTGCCCGCGTCGCGCAAGATCTTTGAGCCCGGCCGGATCCACAACGAGATCCGCGTGCCCCTGCGCGAGATCGCGCTTCATCCCACTGCGGGCGAGCCGCCCGTCACCGTCTATGACAGCTCCGGCCCCTATACCGATCCGGCAGCCGAGATCGACATCACGCGCGGCCTGCCGCGCCTGCGCGAGAGCTGGATCGCCGCACGCGGCGATACCGAAGCCTGCGAGGGTCGCCGGGTGGAGCCGGCGGACAACGGCTTTGCCAGCGGTGAGCGCCTGACGCCCGAATTCCCGAACCTCGCCCGCCCGCGCCGCGCCAGGGAGGGCCGGGTGGTGACACAGCTTGCCTATGCGCGTGCCGGCATCGTGACACCGGAAATGGAGTTTGTGGCGATCCGCGAGAATCTCGGCCGCAAGGCCGCGGCGGAAGCCCGCGCCCGCGATGGCGAAAGCTTCGGCGCCGCGATCCCCGATTTCGTCACACCCGAATTCGTCCGCGACGAGATCGCGCGCGGCCGCGCCATAATTCCTGCCAACATCAATCACCCCGAGGCCGAGCCGATGGCGATCGGCCGGAACTTCCTCGTGAAGATCAATGCCAATATCGGGAATTCCGCCGTCACCTCGTCGATGGAAGAGGAGGTCGAGAAGATGGTCTGGGCGACCCGCTGGGGCGCAGACACGGTGATGGACCTCTCCACCGGCCGCAACATCCACAACATCCGCGAATGGATCATCCGCAACGCCCCGGTCCCGATCGGCACCGTGCCGCTCTATCAGGCTCTCGAGAAGGTCGGAGGCATTGCCGAGGACCTCACCTGGGAGGTGTTCCGCGACACGCTGATCGAGCAGGCGGAGCAGGGGGTGGATTACTTCACCATCCATGCGGGCGTCCGTCTCCACATGATCCCGCTCACCGTCGGCCGCGTGACGGGCATCGTCTCGCGCGGCGGCTCGATCATGGCCAAGTGGTGCCTGCACCACCATCGCGAGAGCTTCCTCTATGAACATTTCGAGGACATCTGCGATATCGTCCGCGCCTATGACGTCTCCTTCTCGCTCGGCGACGGCCTGCGCCCTGGCTCCATCGCGGATGCCAACGACGCCGCCCAGTTTGCCGAACTCGAAACGCTGGGCGAGCTGACCCGCGTCGCCTGGGCGAAGGAATGCCAGGTGATGATCGAGGGCCCCGGCCACGTGCCGATGCACAAGGTCCGGGAAAACATGGAGAAACAGCTCGGGGTCTGTGGCGAGGCGCCCTTCTACACCCTGGGGCCGCTCACCACCGACATCGCGCCGGGCTACGACCACATCACCAGCGGCATCGGGGCCGCGATGATCGGCTGGTTCGGCACGGCGATGCTCTGCTACGTCACCCCCAAGGAGCACCTCGGCCTGCCGGACCGCGACGACGTGAAGACGGGGGTCATCACCTACAAGATCGCCGCCCATGCCGCGGATCTCGCCAAGGGCCATCCGGCGGCGCGGATCCGCGACGATGCGCTCTCCCGCGCGCGCTTCGAGTTTCGCTGGGAGGATCAGTTCAACCTGAGCCTCGATCCGGAGACTGCGCGGTCGATGCATGACGAGACGCTGCCGAAGGAAGCGCACAAGGTTGCGCATTTCTGCTCGATGTGCGGGCCGAAGTTCTGTTCGATGCGGATCAGCCATGACATCCGCGCCGAGGCGCAGAAGGAGGGCATGGAGCGGATGGCCGAGAGGTTCCGCGAAGGGGGCGAGCTTTACCTGCCTCTCGACGCGGACGCCTGAAGGGCGCGCTTGCCCCGCGGCAATCCGGCGGGCGGGCCGGGGGAGCCCGGGATCCCGCCGGTCGCCCCGCGCATCGGGGGTTGCGCCTGCCGCACTGCCTGGCCGAGGTTGCCTTGTGCGGAATCATCGCTACGTCACTGCCGGTGATACTGCATGAACCGGCGCGCCGCCGCATGGGCGGCCGCCGATCCAGACGGGAGGGAGGCTTACTCCATGGATACGATCAAACCGGTTTTCACGGCGGTCGCGACCGCGACGGGCGGACGCAACGGGCATACGGAGGCCGAGGACGGCTCGGTTTCGGCCGATCTTTCTGTTCCGAAGGCCATGGGTGGCCCGGGCAAGCCCGACACGACCACGCCGGAGCATCTCTTCGCCGCGGGCTATGCCGCCTGCTACGGTGGCGCCATCGACTTCGTCGGCCGCCAGCACAAGAAGGATGCGAGCAACGCTTCCGTTACCGCCCATGTTTCGATCGGCGCCCGCGACGGCGGTGGCTTTGCCCTGGCCGTGCGCATGGTGGTCGAGGACCCCTCGCTGCCCCAGGCCGACCTCGAGGCGCTGGCCAAGGAAGCGCATGAACAGATCTGCCCCTATTCCCACGCAACGCGCGGCAACGTGGACGTGCAGATCGAGGTGAAGGGCGCCTGAGCCCGCCGGCCGCCCGGTTTCGCGCCGGGCGGCCCGCCTTCGGTTCGGCCTCTCAGGCCCCGGTCTTCAGATGGAGTGCCGGGGCCGCGCGATGATCCTTCGGGTGGCGCAGGAGCAGGATCGCGGGGTTGGCAATGCCCGCCGCCGCGATCTCCGGCGCCATCCGGTCGAGCCGGGTGTGCAGGATCTCCTGATCCGGTGCCGCGGCGCGGCAGACCACATCGACCGGCAGATCGCCGGGCAGGCCCTGGGCCAGCATGTCGGCCTGGATCCGGCCCGCATTCGCCACCGCCATGTAGAGCGCGAGCGTCGTGCCGGGGCGGAGCTGGCTCGCCCAGTCGCCCTGCGCCACGCCGTCGCGCGTCTGGCCGGTGGTGATGACGACCGTATCCGTCACCCCGCGCTCGGTGAGAAAGCCGCCGAGTGCTGCCGAGGCGGCCGAGGCCGAGGTCACGCCGGGCACGATCTCCCAGCCGATCCCGGCGGCGTCGAGAGCCGTGGCCTCCTCCGCGCCGCGGCCGAAAATTCCCGGATCGCCGCTCTTCAGCCGTACCACCCGCTTGCCCTCGCGCGCCGCCGCTACGATCACGCCATTGATCCGCTCCTGCGGCCAGGCAGGGAAGCCGACTTCCTTGCCGACATAGACGCGCTCGGCGTCGCGCCGGGCCAGCTCGAGCAGGCCGGGATCAACCAGCCGGTCGTAAAAGATGATATCCGCCTCCTGCAGCCGCTGCACGCCGCGGAGCGTGACGAGATCGCGGCTTCCGGGGCCGGCGCCCACAAGGCTCACGAAGCCCGCGGCGCTTTCCGCGCCAATGCCGCCCGCCGCAATCGCCTCCTTGAGCAGCCGCGCCGCATCCCGCTCGGCGCCGCGGGCATGGAGCCGCCGGGGCGCGTCCGAGAAGACCCAGCCCCAGAAGGCGCGCCGCCGGGCCGGGCTGATCTTCTCCGCGACCTGGTCGCGCAACCGCCCGGCCAGGGCTGCGAGATCGCCGAGCCGGGGTTCGAGCATCTCCTCGACGCGGGTCTTGATCTGGCGCGCGAGCACCGGCGCCGTGCCTTCCGTTCCGATCGCCACCACCACCGGGTCACGATCGACGAGCGAAGGGGTATAGGCGTCGCAGAGGTCGGGCGCATCGACCACATTGGCAATCACGCCTGCCGCCCGCGCGAAACCCGCGTAGGCCGCATCCCGCTCCGCGTCGCCCGTCGCGATGAAGGCCAGTGCCGCGCCCCGGAAGGTTTCTGCCGAGACCGGGCCCGCATCCTGCTCAATCCGGCCCCGGGCTGCGAGGGCCGCGAGCTCCGGATCGAGCTCTCCGGCGGCGACGACAATCGCCGCCTCGGTCTTCAGCATGAGCCGTGTCTTCTGCGCCGCTTGCTCGCCGCCGCCGGCAATCACCACGCGGCGGCCGTCAAGCCGCAGGAACATCGGGAAGGTCTTCATGACCGGTTCCTCTTCGAGATCCGCCGCTGCGCCTATTCGGCGGCGACATCAGCCGGCACGCTGGCCAGCAGGGCATTCAGTTCGGGGCGGCAGGAGCCGCAATTCGTCCCGGCGCTCAGCACCTCGCCGATTTCCGAGACCGTTCTGGCCGCACCCGAGGTTATAGCATCGAGGATGGTATTCACGCCCACATTGAAGCAGACGCAGACAACCGGCCCCGCATCGGGCTGCGCGGCGCCGGGCCGGCCTGCGAGCAATCCTCCCGCATCGCCCGATCCGAAGGCTCCTACCACATGGGCGCGGGAGACTTCCACTGGCTCGCGGGCGGTGAAAAGCGCCGCAATCACCCGGCCCTCGCGGAGCAGAGCGAAGCGCGCGAGCCCGCGCTTCGTATCGATGATGCTCGCGATCTCCGCATCCTCCGCGCCGAACATTGTCCGCACGAAGGCGTCCCAGTCCGCGGGCGTGGTTGTGCCCGCCATCTCTGTCCGCCAGCAGCCCTCGCCGCGCGCCAGCACCCAGTAGCCGTCGGCGCCGGTGAGCGCGGGTTTCTCCGCGCTCACCGCAAATCCGTGCCAGGCCGCCTCGAAGCGTTCCGCCTCGGCCCGGCCGGCCTTGAGTGCAGGCTGGCCTGAAACGGGATCGGTGACGGCAGGGATGAGCGTGCCGACCCGTCCGGCGCTCGCCGCCTGTCCCGTCCAGTGGATCGGCACGAAGAGCGCGCCCTCCGCCGTCCGCTCGGTCACCAGCGCCCGCACGATCACCGCGCCCCGCGGGCTCGAGACCCGGACGAGATCGGCGGCCCGGATGCCGCGCGCCGCGGCGTCCTTCGGATGGATCTCGGCAAAGGGTTCGGCGATGTGCTGGCTCAGGCGCGCCGATTTGCCCGTCCGCGTCATCGTGTGCCAGTGGTCGCGCACCCGGCCCGTGTTGAGTTTCAGCCCCGGTGCCGTGTCGCGGGCAGGCGGCGTGATCGCCAGCATCCGGCCCCGGCGGTCGCCGGTGAAAAAGCCGCCCTCGGCAAAGAACCGCGCCGGTCCCCCGACGGGCCACTGCACCGGTTCGAGCCGGTGATAGCCTTCGTCGTCGATTTCCGCGAGCGCACCGATGTCGAAATCCCGTCCGAGCCCGGCCGCAAGCCGCGACAGGGCGGCATGCTCGCGGAAGATGTCGGCCGCACTTTCATAGGGGAAGGCTTCCGCCCAGCCCATGCGCCGCGCGACTTCCGCCAGCGCCCACCAGTCGGGTTTCGCCGCGCCGGGGGCCATGAGAAAGCTCCGCTGCCGCGAGATCCGTCGCTCGGAATTGGTCACCGTGCCGGATTTTTCGCCCCAGCCCGCGGCCGGAAGCTGCACATGGGCAAGCTGCATCGTGTCGGTCGCGGCGTTGGTGTCGGATACGACGACGAAATCGCAGCCCCGGATTGCCGCCGCCACCCGGTCGGCATCGGGCAGGCTCACCACCGGATTGGTGGAGAGGATCCAGAGAAACCGGATCTGCCCCGCACCGCAGGCCTCGAAGAGATCGACCGCCTTCAGTCCCGGGCGCTCGACCATCGCAGGGGCATTCCAGAACCCTGCCACCGCCGCGCGATGTGCGGGGTCCTCGAGATCGAGATGTGCCGCGAGCATGTTGGCCAGGCCCCCCACTTCGCGCCCGCCCATCGCGTTGGGCTGGCCGGTGACCGAGAATGGCCCCATTCCCGGGCGCCCGATCCGGCCCGTGGCGAGGTGGCAGTTGATGATCGCGTTCACCTTGTCGGTGCCGCCACCCGACTGGTTCACCCCCTGGCTGAAGACCGTGACGACCCTTTCCCGCCCGATCCAGAGCCGGTAGAACGCGCTCAGATCGGCAAAGCTTATGCCGCAGGTCTCGGCCACCCGTTCGCGGCCCCAGACACGCGCCGCCGCCACCGCCTCGAAAAAGCCGGAGACATGCCGCGCCACGTAATCCGTGTCGATGGCCCCCTGTGCCTCGATCCGCGCGAGCAGCCCGTTGAAGAGCGCCGCATCGGTGTCGGGCCGGAGCCGCAGGTGCAGGTCGGCGAGATCGCAGGTCGCCGTCCGCCGCGGATCGATCACCACGACGCGCATCTCGGGCCGTGCAGCCTTTGCCGCCGCGATACGCTGGTAGAGCACCGGATGGCACCAGGCGAGGTTCGAGCCGACCAGCACCAGCGTGTCGGCTTCTTCGAGGTCCTCGTAGGTGCCGGGCACGGTGTCGGTGCCGAAGGCCCGCCGATGCCCCGCCACCGCCGACGACATGCAGAGCCGCGAATTGGTGTCGAGATTGCCGGTGCCGAGGAACCCCTTCACCAGCTTGTTCGCGACGTAGTAATCCTCCGTGAGGATCTGACCGGAACAGTAGATCCCCACCGCGTCGGGCCCGTGCGCCGCGATCGTCTCGCGCAGCCGCGTGGCAATCAGATCGAGCGCCGTGTCCCAGCTTGCCTCCGCGCCATGAACGCGGGGGGCAAGCAGCCGGTCCTCGAGGCCGAGCGTTTCGCCGAGCGCCGAGCCCTTGGAGCAGAGGCGGCCGAAATTCGCCGGATGATCGGGGTCTCCCTTCACCGCCGCCCCGCCTTTCCCATCCGGGGTGACGAGGACGCCACAGCCGACGCCGCAGTAGGGACAGGTGGTGCGAACCGGTGCCATGTCGCTCAGGCCCCCACGGCTGCGGCGTCGAGCAGGATGCGGCCATCCTCGACACGGACGGCATGGGCCCGCGTCCGGCCCTCGTCGGCGCCTTGCGCCGCGCCGGTCTCGAGGCTGATGACCCAGTTGTGCAGCGGGCAGGTGACGCTCCGGCCGTGCACGATGCCGTTTGAGAGCGGGCCGCCCTTGTGCGGGCAGCGGTCGTCGAGGGCATAGATCTCGCCCTCCGCGACCCGGAAGACCGCAAGGCAGCCATGCGGGGTCTTCACGACGCGCGCGCCGCGCACCGGGATGTCCTCGACCGATCCGATGTCGAGCCAGGTATCAGAGACGACGGCGTTCATTCTGCGGCCTCCTTGAAGCTGAAATCGGCCAGCGGGGTGAACTCGTGCCGGCTTCCGCCCTGTGCCCGCTCGGCCCAGGGATCCTTCTGGTAGATGGTCTGGCTGTGATCGAAGCGCGCGACGAGCGCTGCCCGTTCGGCGAGGTCATCGACGACGCGGGCCTTCACCCAGTCGAGCCCAACCTTCGCAATCCACTTGTAGGGCCGGTCGAGATACTTGGCGTTCTCCCGGTAGAGCTGGACGAACGCGACCGAGATCTCGATCGCCTCTTCCTCGCTCGCGACCGTGGTGAGCAGCTCGGTGGCCTTCAGGTCCATCCCGGCGGCGCCCCCGACCCCGATCTGGTAGCCCGAGTCGACGCAGACGATGCCGAGATCCTTGCAGGTCGCCTCGGCGCAGTTGCGGGGGCAGCCCGAGACGGCAAGCTTCACCTTGTGCGGTGTCCAGGAGCCCCAGAGCCGCTTTTCGAGCTTGATGCCGAGCCCCGTCGAATCCTGCGTGCCAAAGCGGCAGAAATCGGAGCCGACGCAGGTCTTCACGGTGCGCAGGCCCTTGGTATAGGCGTGGCCCGAAACGAGCCCGGCGGCGTTGAGATCCGCCCACATCGCCGGCAGGTCCTCCTTCTTCACGCCGAGGAGGTCGAGGCGCTGGCCGCCCGTCACCTTGAGGAGCGGCACGTCGTATTTCTCGACCGCATCCGCGATCGCGCGCAGCTCGGCGGGCGTGGTCACGCCGCCCCACATCCGCGGCACCACCGAGAAGGTGCCGTCCTTCTGGATGTTGGCATGGGCGCGCTCGTTGATGAACCGGCTCTGGTAATCGTCCTTGTAGTCGTCCGGCCAGTCGGCGAGCAGGTAGAAGTTCAACGCCGGGCGGCAGACATGGCAGCCGCAGGTGGTCTTCCAGCCGAGCTCCTGCATGACCGCCGGCATCGACTTCAGGTCCTGGGCCTTGATGAGCCGGCGCACGTCCTCATGGGTGAGATCGGTGCAGGCACAGACGGGTTTCACCGTCGGCAGGACGAAATCGTCGCCCAGCGTCACCGCCAGCACCTGCTCCACGAGCCCGGTGCAGGTCCCGCAGGACGAGGAGGCCTTGGTAACGGCCTTCACCTCGTCGAGTGTGGTGAGGCCGCCCTCGGTGATGGCCTGAACGATCTTTCCCTTGCAGACGCCGTTGCAACCGCAGATCTCTGCCTCATCCGGCAAGGCTGCAACGGCCGCCATAGGGTCCAGTGCGGCACCCCCCTGATATGACGGCCCGAAGATCAGCGTGTCGCGCATCTCCGAGATGGTCTCGCCATCGCGGATCAGCCCGAAGAACCAGCTCCCGTCGGCGGTATCGCCATACATCACCGCGCCGATCAACCGGTCGTTCTCGATGACGAGCCGCTTGTAGACGCCGCGCGCCGGATCGCGGAAGACGATATCCTCACGGCCCTCACCCTCGGCGAAATCTCCGGCCGAGAAGAGGTCGACGCCAGTGACCTTGAGCTTCGTCGAGGTCTGCTTCGGCATGAAGGCCCCACCCGCGCCATGCAGCGTGTTCGCCACCACCTTCGCCTGGTCATAAAGCGGTGCGACGAGGCCGAAGAGCTGCTTGTTGTGCTCCACGCATTCGCCCACCGCGAGAATGTCGGGGTCCGAGGTCACCATGTGATCGTCCACCACGATGCCGCGGCCGACCTCGAGCCCGGCATCGTTGGCAAGCCGCGTCTCGGGCCGGATGCCCACCGCCATCACCACGAGATCGGCCTCGATGCCGGTGTTGTCCTCGAGCATCACGCCCTCGACGCGCTCCTCGCCGAGGATCGCGGCGGTGGAGGCCCGGCACATGACCTTGATGCCGCGATCGGTCAGCGCCTTGCGCAGCAGGTAGCCCGCCGCCTCATCGAGCTGACGCTCCATCAGATGGCCCATGAGATGCAGCACGGTTACCTCCATGCCGAGCATCCGGAGCCCCGCCGCGGCCTCGAGCCCCAGCAGGCCGCCCCCGATCACCACAGCTTTCGCGCCGGGCTTTGCCGCCGCCCGCATCGTCTCCACGTCCTCGAGATCGCGGAAGGCGATGACGCCCGGCAGGTCCTTGCCCTGCACCGGGATGATGAAGGGCGCCGAGCCCGTCGCGATCAGCAGCTTGTCATAGGGCGTTTCGCCCCCCGCGCTCACCACCACCTTGCGATCGCGGTCGATCTGCGTGACCGCCTCGCCGAAGCGCGTGGTAATGCCATTGGCTTCGTACCAGGCGGTATCGTGGGTGACGATCTCCGCGAAGGTCTTCTCCCCCGAGAGCACCGGCGAGAGCATGATGCGGTTGTAGTTGCCCCGCGGCTCGGAGCCGAAGAGGGTGATGTCGTATTTCGCTGGATCGGTTTCGAGGATGTGCTCCAGCGCGCGGCCGGAGGCCATTCCGGCCCCGATGACGACGAGTTTCTCGGTCATGGCGGTCATTCTCCTGCTGCGGCCTCTGCTCCGGCGTTCCGGACGGCCGCGTTCGTGGCTGAGATCATGGCTTGGGAAATGTGGTCGTAAGCGGCGGTCCAGGCGTCACGCACCTCCGGGTTGAAGCTCTCGCCAAGCCCCTGTTCGAGGGCCCAGACCAGCGCGTCGCCGACGGGGGCGTAGTGTTCCGGCATCACGCCGTAGTGGAGATGCGAAACCGCGAGCTTCGCGGCGGCGGGTTCGAGCGCCTCGGGCCGGTCGAGCACGTCGACGATCTTGCCGAGCGTCGCCCAGAGCTTGTCGGCCTGGGTGAACATGTTCGCCCGGTCGAAGAGCGGCCTTACCTCCGGCGCGACGCTGAAGAGCCGCCCGTAGAAGAGCCCGGCCGCCTGATGCGAGACGGGAGCGATGAGATAGTAGCTCTGCTTCACGAGACCGATCTGATCGGGTGTCATCTGACTACTCCGCAGCTGAAAGTTCGGCGATGACGAGCTCGGGGTAGGCCGCGTCGATCATCGCTTGCGACAGGGCGCCGTAAGCGGCATCCCAGGCCGCCGCGGTCTCCGCGGTGAAGGCATCGCCAAGGCAGTCCTCGAGGCTTGCGAGAAGCGCCGTGCCGATGATCGCATGGTGATGCGGCGCAACCCCGTAGCTCACATGCCGCGAGGCGAGGCGCGAGATCACCGGCAGCAGCCCCTCGGCATCCCCGAGGCTCGCGACGATCCGGCCAAGCGTCTCCATCAGCACCTCTGCCTGCTCGCCCGGATCGGCCGGGAACATCGGCCGGAGCTCCGGCGCGATCCCGAAGAGCCGCTCATGGAAGCACCGGCCCGCTTCGGCCTGCATGCCGCCGAGAAGGGCAAAGCTCTCCGTGACGAGGTCCGTCTGGCGCGGCGTCATCACGCCGCGTCCTTCGTCTTGTGCGCGCCATGCTCGTACTCCTCGAGGAATTCGAGCACTTCCGCGCGGTAGTGGTAGTAGTCCGGATGCTCGAGCAGGGCCTTGCGGGTGCGGGGGCGGGGCAGGGGCACCTCGACGATCTTGCCGATGGTGGCCTCCGGCCCGTTCGTCATCATCACCACCCGGTCCGAGAGCAGGATCGCCTCGTCCACGTCATGGGTGATGCAGATCGCGGTGACGCGGGTCTGGCTCCAGACCTCCATCAGCACTTCCTGAAGCTCCCAGCGGGTGAGGCTGTCGAGCATCCCGAAGGGCTCGTCCAGCAGCAGGAGCTTCGGGCTGAGCGCGAAGGCCCGCGCGATCCCCACCCGCTGGCGCATGCCGTTCGAGAGCGAGGCGGCGGATTTGTCCATCGCATCCGCAAGCCCGACGCGTTCGAGATAGTATTCCACCACCTCCTGCCGCTCGGCCTGCGTCGCCTTCGGATAGACCCGGTCCACCCCGATCGCGACATTCTCCTTCGCGGTGAGCCAGGGCATCAGGTTCGGGCTCTGGAACACCACCGCGCGTTCCGGGTCCGCACCCTGCACATGGCGGCCGTCGAGAATGATCGCGCCCTGCGAGATCGGGTTGAGCCCCGCGGCCATGGTGAGCACCGTCGACTTGCCGCAGCCCGAATGGCCGATCACCGAGACGAACTCGCCCTTCTTCATGGTGAGGTTGAAGTCCCTGACCACCGTGAGGGGCCCTTTCGGCGTCGGATAGACCTTGTGGAGCTGCGAGAACTGCAGGTAGCGGTCCTCGGTCGTCGAGACGGCCGCGTCCGCATAGGCCGAGGGCAGCGCATGAAGCGGCACGACATTGGGCAGGCTGTGGGTCGCCGCGGATTTCGAGCGGATGCCGACATCCATGAGATAGCCGGTGATCTGCGCCCGCAGGGCCTTGAAGACCGCATTGTCGTTGAGCGAGGTCCGGTCGCGCGGCCGCTGGAGCGTGATTGCCACGTCCGGCCCCATGGTTCCGTCGGGATTGAGCACGAGAACCCGGTCCGCAAGCAGCACCGCCTCGTCGACATCGTTGGTGATCATCACCACCGTGCGGCGCTGGGCTTCCCAGATCCGCTCGATCTCGTCGGCGAGATTGGCCCGCGTGAGCGCATCGAGCGCCGAGAGCGGCTCGTCCATCAGCAGGACTTCCGGCTCCATGGCGAGCGCACGCGCCACCGAGACCCGCTGCCGCATGCCGCCCGACAGCTCGGAGGGCCGCCGGTCCCTGGCGTGGGAGAGCCCGACCATTGCCAGATACTTGTCGACCAGCGCGGCGCGATCGGCGCGGCTCCTGCCGCCATGCACCGCATTGACCGCGAGCCCGACATTGCTCGCCGCGGTGAGCCAGGGCATCAGCGCGTAGGACTGGAAGATCAGCGCACGCGACGGGTCGGGCGCGGCAATCGGCTTGCCCTTGTGGAGCGCCTGGCCCTGATCCGGCGTCTCCAGCCCGGCCAGAAGCGACATGAGCGTCGTCTTGCCGGTGCCGGAGAACCCGAGGATCGCGACGAACTCGCCATCCTCGACGCTGAGATTGATGTTCTTCAGGACAGGGGTGTCGCCGAAGCTCTTGGAGACGTTCTTCAACTCGAGGATGGCCATGTCGCTCTCCCTCAGGCGCGGCTCAGCTGCGCGCGTTGTGGCTGACGGCCGACTGGATCGCGAACATGATCCGGTCGAGGATGAAGCCGATGATTCCGATTGTGAGCACCGCGACGATGATCTTGGCGAGCGACTGCGAGGAGCCGTTCTGGAACTCGTCCCAGACGAACTTTCCGAGCCCCGGGTTCTGCGCCAGCATCTCGGCGGCGATCAGCACCATCCAGCCAACCCCGAGCGAGAGCCGGAGCCCGGTGAAGATGAGCGGCAGCGCCGAGGGCAGCACGAGCTTGGTGATCTTGGTCCAGGCCGAGAGCTTCAACACCTTGGAGACGTTGACGAGATCCTTGTCGATCGAGGCGACGCCATGGGCGGTGTTGATGAGCGTCGGCCAGAGCGAGCAGAGCGTCACCGTGATCGCCGAGACGAGGAAGCTCTTGGAAAACATGGGGTTGTCCGACACATAGAGCGCCGAGACCACCATGGTCACGATCGGAAGCCAGGCGAGCGGCGAGACCGGCTTGAAGATCTGCACGATCGGATTGAGACCCGCGTTCACCGCCGGGGAAAGTCCGGACGCGATCCCGAGCGGCACCGCGACCACCGTGGCGATCAGGAAGCCGAACATCACCGTCTTGATCGAGGTCCAGATCTGTCCGTAGTAGGTCGGCTTGCCGGTGTAGTCGCGCCACTTGACCCGGTCTTCCTTGCCCTGATCCACGAGCTGGGCGTTGCGCTCCTCCTGGCGTTCGTAGAAGGCGTCACGCTTGGCCGCCTCGCGGGCGGCGTCCTTGTCGAGCGCCACGGCCTGGTCCCAGACCTGCACCGGGCCGGGAATGGCGCCAAGCGAGGTCTGGACCTGCGGGGCCAGCCAGGCCCAGACCAGCAGGAAGAGAAGGATCGAGACGAGGGGTATGCCCACGATCCGTCCCGCCTGCCGGAGGTTGGCGGCCGGAGCGTCCCCGGCGGCAGCGCGCAGAAGCGGCGGCACGAAGCCGAGCGCCAGCACGTTGAGGGTGCCTTCCATCCGGGCGATGCGGGCAAGGCGGCGGTTGAGACGCTCTTCGCGGAGGGCGTCGGGGGCGGTGTCGGCTGCGATTGCCATGGTCCTCGGTCTCCTCAGCCTTCGACGCCGTTGCCGGTGACGGTCTGATCGCCCTTGAGGCCGATCGGGAACTGCTCGAGATAGGCGTTGGGCGTGTGGCCGTCATAGGCGACGCCATCGATCATGTCGGAAACCGGGGCGCGGTAGCCGTCGGCGTCCCAGGGGAAGTCCGCTTCGTCGGCGAGCCCCTCGTCCACGAGCATCCGCGCAGCCTCGAGGTAGATCTCGGGCTTGTAGACCGACTTCGCGACCTCGTCGTACCAGCTGTCGGGTTTGGCTTCGGCGATCTGGCCCCAGCGGCGCATCTGGGTGAGATACCAGACCGCATCCGAATAGTAGGGATAGGTGGCGTTGTAGCGGAAGAAGACGTTGAAGTCGGGCACCTCGCGGGTGTCGCCCTTCTCGTATTCGAAGGTGCCGGTCATGGAATTGGCGATGACCTCCGGGTCGGCGCCGACATATTCCGAGCGCGACAGGATCTCGACCGCTTCCGGACGATTGGCGTTGTCGTTCTCGTCGAGCCAGATGGCGGCGCGGATCAGCGCCTTGGTGATGGCAAGCGTGGTGTTGGGATTCTGCTCGACGAACTCCGCCGTGAGCCCGAAGACCTTCTCGGGATTGTTCGGCCAGATCTCGTAATCGGTGATCACCGGCACACCGATACCCTTGAACACCGCCTGCTGGTTCCAGGGCTCACCCACGCAATAGCCGTTGATCGTGCCAGCTTCGAGGGTCGCGGGCATCTGCGGCGGCGGGGTGACCGAAAGCAGCACGTCGGCGCCGATCTGGCCGGTGATGTTCTGCGGGCTGTAGAATCCCGGCTCGAGCCCGCCGGCGGCGAGCCAGTAGCGCAGCTCGTAATTGTGCGTCGAGACCGGGAAGACCATGCCCATGTTGAAGGTCTTGCCCTCGGCGCGGAAGGCCTCGACCACCGGCTTGAGCGCTTCGGCCGAGATCGGATGCACCGGCTTGCCATCCTCGCCCACCGGGATGTTCGGCTTCATCATCTCCCAGACCTCGTTCGACACGGTGATGCCGTTGCCGTTGAGGTCCATCGAGAAGGGGGTGACGATGTGGGCTTCCGTGCCGAAGCCGATGGTGGCGGCCAGCGGCTGGCCGGCGAGCATGTGCGCGCCGTCGAGCGTGCCGTCGATCACGCCGTCGAGCAGAACCTTCCAGTTCGCCTGCGCCTCGAGCGTGACGAAGAGGCCCTCGTCCTCGAAATAGCCGTTCTCGTAGGCCACCGCGAGCGGGGCCATGTCGGTCAGCTTGATGAAGCCGAAGGTCAGCTCGTCCTTTTCGACATCGAGCATTTCCGCATGGGCGGTGCCGAGCGAGGCGAGAAGGCCGAGGGCGGTGGTGGTCGCAAGGATGGAACGCATTCGTCTCTTTCCTTCAGGGAGTCAGGGGAGGGCAGAGGCCCGGAAACGGAAAAAGCCGCCCAATCCGAATCGCGATCTTGCGACTGGATTGAGCGGCTTTGCTCGGACTGCCCCAGCATCGGGGCGGAATTCTGACCGGTTCAGCGTCGAACCGTTGCGGACCTTATCTCACCGCTGCACTGCAATATCAAGTAATTTTTTACACCTTTTACGCCGGCCTCATTGCGCGGGTCCGGCAACGGGGGCCAGGTCCTCGGGATCGAACACGCGCCCGTCGCAGAAGCTGTCGGGCCCGAGGATGAGCCGGCCGAGGGTCGAGGCGACCTCGGTGCGGTGCTGCAGCGCCCCCTCGAGCTTTTCCGAGGCGCCCGGCAGATCCGCGCCGATCGGTCCCACGGCCGCGCGGTAGATGTCGCTCCGGAAGCAGCTTCGCGCCACGTCGCGGAGCGGCCCGGCCGGCAGGCCGGTCTCGCGCGCCAGGGCTTCGGCGATCCAGAGCGCCTGACTCCGCCAGGGAAACGTCGCGGCAGCGTCGAAGAACTCCACGCTCCGCCGCACCCGCTCGACCCGTCCATGGCCGTTGACCACGATCCGCCCCGAAAGCACCCGCTCGAGGATTTCCGCCGGCACGCCGAGATAGCGGTCGAGTGCCAGGAGCTCGGTGGCGACGCCGATATTGCCCCGCTCCGAGATCCACTTCGCCGCCCGCCACACCGCGCGGACCAGCGCCTCGGCGACACGCGGATTGGCCTCCGCCCAGTCCCGCCGCACCGCCAGCACCTTCTCGGGCGCGAATTGCCAGATCGCCTTGGTCGGCAGCAGCAGATCGGCCGCCCCGCGCTCCACCGCGACGGACCCCCAGGGCTCGCCGACGCAGAAGATGTCGATGTCGCCACTCGCCACCGCGTCGGCCATCTGCGGCGGGGGGACGACCACGAGCTGATGAGCCAGCGGCTGGCCGGGTCGGTTCAGCCAGTAACCGAGCAGCAGCGCATGCATCGAATAGGGGAAGGGCACCCCGATCCGCAGCCTGCCGCGCGCGGTGCGGGCAAGCGCCTCGCCCACCGCGGCGGCATCCGTGAAGCCGAGATCGGCCGCGCCCATGCGGTCGGCCATCTCGGGCCGAACCCCGATCATCGAGCCGTTGACCGAGAGCACCGAGAGCGCGTCGAGTTCCGCCTTGAGCCCGCCGATACCGGCCGAGAGCGCCACCACCATCGGCGCCACCATATGCGCCGCCTGATACTGCCCCCAGACCAGCCGGTCGCGCTGGGTCGCCCAGGAAGCCTCGCGGTGAAGCGTGAGTTCGAGCCCTTCCTCGGCGGCAAAGCCGATCTCGCGGGCCACCACCAGAGGGGCCGCGTCGACCAGCGGCACGAAGCCCACATCTACCGGCACATGGCTCATTTCAGCAGTTCCAGCGCGGTGATGAGGGCCGCCGCGATCTCGGCAAGCTTCTTGCCCTGATCCATCGCCGTGCGGCGCAAGAGCGCATAGGCCTCCTCCTCTCCGATCCCCTTCGCCTTCATCAGCAGGCCCTTCGCGCGGTCGACGGTCTTGCGCTCCTCGAGTGCGGCCTTGGTCGCGTCGAGCTCGGAGCGCAGGCGGGCCACCATGTGAAATCGCGCGATCGCCGCCGTCAAGACCGGCCGGATCCGCTCGCGCGCCAGCCCGGCCACCACATAGGCGCTCACGCCCGCCTCGATCGCCGCCCGCATCACCTGCTCGTCGGAGCGGTCGACGAACATCGCGACCGGGCGTTCCTGCGGGCTTGAGGCAAGCGTCAGCGCCTCCAGCACATCGCGGTTCGGGTTCTCCAGATCGATGAGGACCACATCCGGGTCGATCGCGGCGAGCTTGCGGGCAAGCCCGGTGTCATCGCCGATCACGGTGACATCGTGATCGCCGGTGTCCTGCAATCCGTCGATGATCATCATGGCCCGGTCGCGGTCCTTCTCGACGACGACGATCCTCAGCCTGTCTGCCACGCGCGATACCCCTCCCGGGTGTGCCCTGCGGACCCGCACCAGCGGGCCGGGCCTTGCTCCAATCGGCCATCGGCCGCGCCCGAGATCAACCGGAAAGCGCGGCCGGGTGCCGGAAATCTCGCCGCCGCGCGTCAATCTGCCGAGGATTGCACCAGTGCATTTCCCTAAAATTGCACATGTGCATCCGGCGGGGCACGGTGCGGGAAGATTGCCGCAGGACCGTCAATCTGATACGCTTTCGACCACGCGCGAGGCGAACAATGCCAAAGAAGCAGATCGCCCGAGCGTGACAGGCAGAGACATACCGGAGCAGAGATCCTTGCGCGGCCTATCCGTACTCCTTGCGGCAGTGATGCTCGCCGCCTGCGGACCCTCGCGTCCGCCATCCCCCCCGCCCGCCACCATGGCCACGAGCCCGGTCATCGCGGCCCTGAGCGCCAGCCGCGCCGTCGCCGTCGCCCCGCGATTCGACGACAGCGATCCCTGGGAATGGTCGGCCGTCGCCCCCTGGCACTACCCGGTTCACGGCGTGGACGTCTCGAAATACCAGGGCGACATCGACTGGACCCGGGTGCGGGCCTCCGGCGCCTCCTTCGCCTTCATCAAGGCAACAGAAGGTGGCGATCACACGGACGACCGGTTCTTCGACAACTGGCGCGGCGCCGCGGCCGCCGGCCTCCCCCGCGGCGCCTATCACTACTACTACTTCTGCCGCCCCGCAGCCGAGCAGGCGCGCTGGTTCATGGACCATGTGCCGCGCGATGCCTCCGCCCTGCCGCCGGTGCTCGATGTGGAATGGAACCACCTCTCGCGCACCTGCCCGCTGCGTCCCGCAGCCGAGCGCGTGCGGGCGGAGATGACAACCTATCTCGGCCTCGTCACCCGGCATTACGGCAAGCGCCCGCTGATCTACACCACGGTGGATTTCTATCGCGACAACGAGCTCTGGCGGGTGAAGGGCTACCAGTTCTGGCTCCGCTCGGTCGCCGATCACCCCTCCAACACCTATCCGGAACAGCACTGGACGTTCTGGCAGTATACCGGCACCGGTATGGTGCCGGGGATTGCCGGGGATACCGACATCAACGTCTTCTCCGGCACCCGGGACGAATGGCTGCTCTGGGCGGGCGTGGCGCTGCCGCCGACCTGAGGCGCGGTCAGCTCTCGACGCCGAAGGTCACCGAGAACGGATGGCCGTAGCGGGCGATGCTGCCGATGGGCCCCCAGGGCCCGTTGGGATCGCCCGCCTTCGTCTTGAACCAGCTTCCGCCCGAGCAGGTATTCGGCAGGACGCCGGTCGGGCAGTCGAAGGCGAAGGTGTAGGAGGCGCCGCCCGGATACTGGTAGGTCACCGAGCCGTCCGATCCATGCCCACCCGGATAGTCGGTGAGCCAGATGCGCGCCACCGAGTTCGGCGCGATCTGCTGCGGCAGCGGTCCGGTGAGATAGCCGTGCCCGATCGTCGATCCGGTGAGGGTCAGCGGAAAGCCCTGGTTGTTCTCGATGGTGATGTAGCAGGAAAAGTCCATGGCCGGGGGCGGCACGGGCGAAACGCTCGCCGCCGGGCAGGGCACGATCTCGATCGGCCCGGAAGAGGACTTGCGCGCCTGCAGCAGCGTTGTCTGCTTCGTGTCGCGGTCGATCACCGCAAACGAGATCTGCTGGGTGCCCATGTCCGGAACCGACGGGCATTCGAAGCCCGAATTGACATAGTTGATGACGCCCCCGGTCATGCCCGCGATCGGCACATGCGTGTGGCCCATGACCACGAGGTCGTATCCATTCTGGATCGAGGCCTGTTGTGCGAACCAGCCGAGATACCAGGCCAGTGCATCGGCAAGCGCAGCCTTGTAGGCCGCGATCTGCCCTGCCTCGGGGCTGTTCATCAGCGCGGCCTGCCGTGCGGCCCAGTTGGACCAGAGGTTCTGGTAGACCGTTTTCACCTCGTCGAGCGTCGTCGTGCCGCCATCGAGCATCACGATGGGATTGGTGTCGTTCCACCCCATCTGCCCGGCGACCCAGTTGAGGAGCAGCGCGGGGATGTTCGCGTTGTTGCCGCCCGATTTCCAGGGCTCCGAAAGGGTCGCGAGCAGGAAGGGCAGCATGGTGATACCCATCGGTGCCCCCTGTCCGGGCAGATCCGCGACCGTCTGCCCAGGCTGGAGCGTCCTGGCCCAATGGCTCGCGATCATCCGCGTGACGAAATGGCCGACCGGCATCGGTTCCCAGCTGGTATTCTCGTCGGGCGCATTGAAGAGCGTGTAGTAATGCCCGTGCCCGAGCGCGATGCCCGAGGGTGCGCCGCTCGGCAGCATCGGCTGATAGAACCCGAGCTCATCGAGCCCGTTGCCCACATCGAGGAACTTCGGCGAGTGCCCCTGCGGGCTCACGATCTCGCCAATGTCTGCCGCGGTCACGTTCATGTCGTGATTGCCGGTAAGGTAGTAGACCTCGCCGCCGAGCGCATCGATCGTCGCGCCGAGCGCGCCTGCGCTCCCGAAGATGTTGGGATTTGCTCCGGTGATGTCGGTGAAGCCGGGCAGGGGGTTCTCGCAAGGGTAGGTCCAGAAATCCACCAGATCGCCGAGCAGGACGAGCTGGTCGATCGAGGCCGCATTGTCCTTCACCCATTGCAGGATCGCGATGAGGTAGGGCTCATGCACGCTTGCCTGATACCAGCATGTCGGCTGGTTGGTCCCGATATGCACGTCGCTCAGCACGACGATGTTGCTCTTTGTGTCGAAGTTCACTGTGATATCCCCCCCGTGTTGGGAGACGGGGCCCGGCAGGTCCCGTCCCTTGCGGTCTCATTGCGGGCTGACTCGGTAAGGGCGCGGTTGCAAAGCTCCGCGTCGGGAACAGGTCAAATCTCTCACGCTCCGCAGTTCGCCCCCTGTATTTCCAGAGGGTCTCTATGCCGTTTCGCGGTTTCCGTGATGGAGGCGGCCCGGTAGATCTGCGCGGTATCTTCCAGATCGGTGCAGAGTTCCGAGTCTCATCTCGCTATCCTTTGGGAATAGTATGTTCAGAAACCCTATTCCTCAAACGATTATTTGAGATATTTTTTGACGTGAATGGGTCCGGTGTCGCGCTGCGGCCGAAAGCCATCCGGGCCGGGCAGGGTGGTCCCGCTGGCAAAAGCCCGCCGCGTCATGGGCTTGTTCGGGCCTCCTCAGGGCATCCGGCCTGACAGTCCCGCGGCGGGTCAAGGTCTTCGTGCGGGCGCTCGGCAGGGGCGAACCTGGCCGCGGCGTTGCCATACGATTGCCATATGGATTCCATATCGATTCCATATGGAATCCAGACGCGCCGAATCCGGCCTATCCGTGGTCCGGCGCATAGCGCGCGGTGATCGCCCGGCTGCCCCGGTCCACCGCCGTATGGAGCAGCACCGTCATCGCCGCGAGCACGAAAAGGGCGGCAAACATCACGTCCGTCTGCGCCCGCCCGTTGGAGAGCAGCATGAGATATCCAAGCCCCTTCGAGGCCCCGACCCACTCCCCGATCACAGCCCCGATCGGCGCATAGACAGCCGCCAGCCGAAGCCCCGAAGCGAGCGCCGGAAGGGCATTCGGAATCCGCACCCGGAGCATCACCGCCCAGGGCCGCGCCTCCATTACCCGGGCGAGGTCGAGATAGCCCTGAGGGGTGCGGGTGAGGCCGTCATAAAATGCTGATGTTACAGGAAAAAATATGATGAGCAGCGCCATCGCCAGCTTCGACCAGATGCCGTAGCCGAGCCAGAGCGTCAGGATCGGCGCCAGCGCGAAGACCGGCACGGCCTGGAAGAAGACCAGCATCGGCCGGATGAGCGTGCGCGCCAGCGGAAAGAGCGCGAGCTGGATCGCCGTCAGCGCTCCGAGCACGGCGCCGAGCACAAGCCCCGCCAGCACCTCCACGAGCGTCACCACGGCATTCTCCGCGATCGTCTCCCGCGAGGTCCAGAGCGCCCGTGCCACCCGGTCCGGCGCCGGCAGGATGAACGGAGGCAGCCCCGCGAGAATCACCACGAGCCACCAGGCGCCAATCCCCACCAGCGCCGATACCACTCCGTTCCGCACCCCGCTCATTCAGCCCCCCGCCCCAGCTCCGCAAAGAGCGCCATCTGGATTTCAAGCGTCGCCGGATCGCTCACCGGCCGCAGCGGCGGCATTTCAGGCCGTGGCATTTCACGCAGTCCTGCTTCGTCGATGACGAGGATCCGGTGTCCGAGGCGGGCGGCCTCGGCCGGGTCATGAGTGACGAGAAGCACCGTGCGCCCGGCGAGCAGGCTGGCAGCAAGTGATTGCATTGCCGCACGATTCCGCGCATCGAGCGCGGAGAAGGGCTCGTCGAGCAGGATGACGGGCCGATCCTCCATCAGGGTTCGCGCCAGCGCAGCGCGTTGCCGCTGCCCGCCCGAGAGGGCGGCGGGCCGTTTCCCAGCATGATCCGTCAGGCCGACACGCCCGATCAGCTCGCGGGCCCGCGCCCGGTCGGGCGCTGTCCCCCGCAGCGCGGCGCCGAGCAGCACGTTTTCCGTCACGCTGCGCCAGGGGAAGAGCAGGTCGCTCTGCGCCATGTAGGCGATCCGTCCCGCAAGCGGCGCGCCGTCTCCGGTCGTCACGTGACCCGTGAAATCGATGCCCGTCTCGAGCCCTGCGATGATCCGGAGCAGGCTCGATTTTCCGACACCCGAAGGCCCGAGCAGGCAGGTCCACTCGCCGGCCCCAAGGCGCAGCGAGACCGGCGGAAAGAGCGGCTGTTGGCCCAGCCGGGCGGAGCCTTCCACGGTGACGGCGGGCGCAGGCGTCATTCCGGCCGGAGCCCCATGTCCCAGAATCCGACCTCGAGACGCGAAGCCATGGTGAACCGATCGCAGAGCGCCTGCCAGCGCGGCAGCCCTGTCCAGCCAGTGCCGAAGCGGCGCGCCAGTGCACCGTCGATCAGGCGGCCGGCCTCGACGCAGGCGGTCTGGTAGTCGGGTCCGCCATAGGTTTCGATCCAGTCGCGATAGGGCGTGTCCTGTGCGGCTTCCGTGAGGAGCCGCGCACCGATCTCGCCATAGCCGAGCACGCAAGGCGCAAGTGTCGCCAGCAGATCGAGAAAGTCGCCGGAATAGCCTGCCTCGAGCACGAAGCGCGTATAGGCGAGGTTCTCCGCCCGTTCCACTGTGGCTTCGAGCTCCGCCTCGGAGATGCCGGCCGCGGCGCATGTCCGCACGTGAAGCTGCATCTCCTCAAGGAGCAGCACTCGGACGGTCTCGGCCGCCGCACGCATTTCGTCGAGCGTATCCGCCTTCACGACGGCAAGTGCCCAGGCCCGAGAGAAATGGATCAGGAAGACGTAATCCTGCCGGAGATAATGCAGGAAGCTCTCCCGCGGCAGGCTCCCGTCGGAGAGACCCGCGACGAAGGCATGGCGGGTATAGTCGTCCCAGACCGGCCCGGCACGCTCGCGCCAGAGCCGGAAGGCGGTGCCATACTCTAGGTGCGTGCTCATTCCGCGGTCACGTCCACAGCGATATCGGAGACAGGGTTGACCGAGGGAATGAGGCCGTAGTCCTCGAGATAGGTTTCGAAAGCCGCGTAGCGGCCCGCATCCATTGCCGCCGGGCGGGTAGCGAAGCGGGGGTAGGTGTCGGACCAGGCCTTCTTGTTGAGTTCGTTCCGAAGCTCGGCAGAGGTCGCGGAAAAGGTCTCCCAGGCGTCCTCGGGATGGTTGAGGATATACTGGGTTGCACGCTCCGTCGCGCCGAGGAAACGGGCGATCATGGCTTTGTCCATCGTCTCGGGATTGGCGACGTAGATCAGCTCGTCATAGGCAGGCAGTCCCTCCTCCTCGACATAGAAGCAGCGGCCGGGACGCCCCTCGATCTCCATCTGGTTCAGCTCGAAATTGCGGTAGGCACCGATCACCGCATCGACCTGGCCGGACATGAGCGCCGAGGAGAGCGCCCAGTTCACGTTGATGAGCTCCACGTCGTCGAGGCTGAGCCCGTTGGCCTTGAGGAGGGCGGAGAGCATGGCCTCTTCGACGCCCGCGACCGAGAAGCCGATCTTGCGGCCCTTGAGATCGGCTATGGTCTTCACCGGGCCGTCGGCCTGCACGAGAAGGCAGTTGAGCGGGGTCGCGACGAGGGTCCCGACGCGCTTGAGCGGCAGGCCTTCGTGTATCTGGAGATGGAGCTGCGGCTGGTAGGAGACCGCGAGATCCGCGCGCCCCGCCGCGGCCATCTTCGGCGGGTCGGAGGGATCGGCGGGCGCGATCACCTCGACCTCGAGCCCTGCATCGGCAAAGAATCCCTTTTCCTCTGCGATGATGATTGGCCCGTGGTCGGGATTGACGAACCAGTCGAGCATGAGCGTCATCTTGTCCTGCGCGGCGGCAGGCAGGGCAAGGCAGCTCGCAAGGAGCGCGGGTATCAGGCGGTTCATGGCATTTCCTCGGGAATTTCGGTGCGTGTTGCCGCGATCCAGGCGCGCACGCGCTCTTCCGGATCAGAGTTGAGGGTGATGTCGGTGACGACCGAGAGGATGTCGGCGCCCGCAGCGATGACGCCGGGCGCGCGCTCGACCGTCAGCCCGCCGATGGCGCAGAGCGGCACGTCGCCGATGCTTTCCTTCCACTCGCTGACGCGCTCGAGCCCCTGTTCGTGCCAGCGCATCTTCTTCAGGATGGTCGGATAGACCGGGCCGAGCGCAATGTAGTCGGGTTCCAGCGCGAGCGCACGGTCGAGCTCGAGGTGGTCATGGGTGCTGACGCCGAGCCGCAGGCCCGCATCACGAATGGCGCCGACATCGGCCTCGTCGAGATCCTCCTGGCCGAGATGGACGAAGCTCGCCTCTTCCTCAATGGCGAGACGCCAGTGGTCATTCACCACAAGGGTCGCGCCGTATTCCTCGCAGAGATCGAGCGCTTCGCGGATTTCGGCGCGGATTTCCTCCTCGTCGCGGTCCTTGATGCGAAGTTGGGCGAAGGTGACACCGAGGGGGAGCATGCGTGCAAGCCAGTCCGCGCTGTCGAAGATCGGATAGAAGCGGTCGATCATGGGCAAAATTCCATTGCGCAGAAGTGTAGTGCCGGGTGGTGGAGGTGCGTCCGGCCGTGAGAGCAGGGATCGGTCATGCGAGCCAGGCCTTGCCGATGACCGGGGTCGAGGGCGTGGCCATGTCCCGCGGTTCCATCGGATCGGCTGCGTGGGCCAGTGTGCCGGCCTCGATCGCGAGCGCGAAGGCGCGTGCCATGGCCACCGGATCGCCAGCCTTCGCAACCGCCGTGTTGAGGAGGGCCGCATCATAGCCCATTTCCATCGCCGCCGCTGCCTGGGAGGGCAGGCCGAGCCCCGCGTCGATCACGAGCGGGATGTCGGGGAAATGCGCGCGCAGGGTGCGAAGGCCGTAGATGTTGTTGAGCCCCAGCCCGGAGCCGATCGGCGCCCCCCAGGGCATCAGCACGCGGCAGCCCGCCTCGACGAGCCGTTCGGCCAGCACAAGATCCTCGGTGGTATAGGGGAAGACGTGAAAGCCGTCCTCGGTGAGGATCCGCGCGGCCTCGACCAGCGCAAAGGGATCCGGCTGGAGCGTGTCGGTATGGCCTATCACCTCGAGCTTGATCCAGGGGGTCTCGAAAACCTCACGCGCCATATGGGCGGTGGTGACGGCCTCCTTGACCGTGTGGCAGCCGGCGGTGTTGGGCAGCACACGCACGCCGAGGTCGCGGATGAGTGCCCAGAAATCCTGGCCTGCGCCCTGCTCGCGGCGGAGCGAGACGGTGGCAACCGCAGCCTTGGAAGCGCGGAAGGCATCCGCAAGGATCGCCGGCGAGGGATATTGCGCCGTTCCCAGCATGAGCGGGTTGGCGAGGGTGACACCGTAAAAATCGCGCATGCGCTCAGCCTCCCTGCATCGGGGCCAGGATCTCGACCCTGTCGCCCTCGGTGAGTGTTCTCTGGCTGCGGGCGAGGGCAGGGACGAACTCGCCGTTCACTGCCGTCGCAATCTTTGTTGCCGCGAAGCCGGCTTCCTCGACGAGGGCGGCGAGGGTCGGGCCGGCGGTTTCGCGGTCTTCTCCGTTAAGACAGATCTTCATCGCAGAACTCCGGTTTGCGGCCGTCGAGTGCCAGATCGGCCACCTGCCGCGCGAGCGCGGGTGCGAGCAGGAAACCGTGGCGGTAGAGGCCGTTGGCGTGGATGATCCCGCCCCGGCGGCGGATGCGGGGCAGGTTGTCGGGGAAGGCGGGGCGCGCATCGACGCCGATCTCGAGGATTTCGGCTTCGGCGAAGGCGGGGTGCAGCGCCCAGGCCGCCGAGAGCAGTTCGAGCATCGAACGCGCGGTGATCCGCCCGCGCTCTCCCGTCTCGATCATGGTGGCGCCGAGCATGAAGACACCATCGCCGCGCGGCACCACATAGAGCGGAATGCGCGGATGCAGGAGCCGGACCGGCCGCGACAGTGTGACGTCAGCGCAGCGTAGCACGAGCATCTCGCCCTTCACGCCGCGCAGATCTGAGAGTGCCTCGCGCGCAGCCAGCCCGCGGCAATCGATCATGCCGGGCTTGAGCACGCGTTGCTCGTTCGCGATCTCGATCCCCTGGCTGCGCAGCCCGTCGCGGAGAGCCGCGAGGGCCATGCGCGGGGCGAGGTGGCCTTCGGCGGGAAAAAAGAGCGCGGTGCGGAAGCGCCCGGCAAGATCGGGTTCGAGTGCCGCGATGCCGTCGGCGGTGCACCATTCGAAGTCGCTGGTGCGACGGGCGAAGCGGTCGAGCTCGCGCCGGTCGCGTTCGGGGGCCACAACGAGCGTGCCGTTCATCGTGACGCCGCCTGCGTGGCGCGCCCACCAGCCTGCAGCCTCCTGACCGAGGCGCACGACCGGCTCCTCGGCGCTCTCACCCTCGCACCAGGGTGCAAGCATTCCCCCCGCCCACCAGGAGCAGGCATGGCCGCCGGGGCCGCCGCCGGCATCCGCAATCGCGACCCCGGCACCGCGGGCGGCAAGCTCGGTTGCGACTGCGAGGCCCGCAACACCGGCGCCGATGATCGTGAAATCAGGCATGCTCTCGCCGAACCTCCGCGGGCCAGAGCGCATGGAAATGATGCACTGGGCCGTGACCCCCGCCGATGCCAAGCCGATCAGCTGCGGCAATTGCGCCCTGAAGATAGGCATGGGCCTCGCGAACCGCGGCTTCCAGCTCGAGCCCGCGGGCCAGCCCCGCCGCGATTGCTGCAGAAAGGGTGCAACCGGTGCCGTGCGTGTTGGCCGTGGCGATCCTGGGGGCGGAAAGGCTGACGGGATCGCTCCCGACCCGGATCAGAATGTCGGTGCAGACCGGGCCGCCGCCATGCCCGCCCTTCATCAGCACCGCCCTTGGCCCGAGGGCGCAGAGCGCTGTGCCCTGGGCCATCATTTCCGTATCGCTTGCGGCTTCGGGCTCGGTCAGCAACCGCGCGGCCTCGGGCAAGTTCGGCGTGATGAGATCGGCGCAGGGCAGGAGCTCGGAAACGAGCGCGGCGATGGCGTCTTCGGCCAGAAGCGCATCCCCTGATTTCGCCACCATGACCGGGTCAAGCACCACCGGCACATCGCGCCCGGCAAGTGCTTCTGCTACAGCCCGGATCACGTCGGGGGTTGCGAGCATGCCGATCTTCACCGCGCCGATGTCGATGTCGTCGAAAACCGTATCGATCTGGGCGCGGACCATGGCCGGGCTGATGGCCTCGACCCCTGAAACACCGCGGGTGTTCTGCGCCGTGATGGCGGTGAGAGCACTGGTGCCGAAGACCCCGAGGGCGGAGAAGGTCTTGAGATCCGCCTGGATCCCCGCGCCGCCTCCGCTGTCGGAGCCCGCAATCGTGAGTGCAACCGGATGCATGGCGCCTCGTCCTTCCTTGGCCGTTCGGATCCGGCTTGCACGGCCTGGGATGATACGGACGGGGAGGAGGCTCACCTGCATCCGTTCCCTACGCCGGCGCAACCCGGATCAGGTTCGATGGGTTGGCGACGTCGCCTCTCAGCCCCGGATGGGCACCCCAACGGATCATGAGACTCGTTAACATCCACCATCTCCCCTTGCAAGGGGCCGCCAATCGCTGCGCGCGGGCTTCCATCTGTCTGCTGGGGGCGCCTATTGTGCGGCCGCGCCGCCAAGGGAGAATGCGATGCCCGCCAGACTGCTGACCGCCGCCATCCTGAGCTCGGCTCTTGCGTCGGCTGTTCCACTCCATGCCCAGACGGCGGATCCGCGGGCAACCCTCGAGGCCATCGCCGGTGGTAGGGCGGAAGAGGCGGCGCAATTCGCGCCGGGCTTTCTCCAACAGATCGCGTCGGAGGACGTGGCTGAAATCACGGCGGGCCAGCGCGCGAAATGGGGCACGCTCGAAGAGGTCATTTCACGGAAGGATCGGTTCATCCTCCGTTACCAGCGCGCGGATGTTCCGACCGATATCGTGCTCGATGATGACGGCCGTGTCGCGGGTCTCTGGTTCCATCCACCGCAGCCGCGCGGCAATCTGCAAAGTCTCGCGGCTGCGATCACCAGCTTGCCAGGGCAAGTGTCGCTTCTTGTCGTCACTGATGGCGAGGTGATGTTCGAACACGAAGCCGATAAACCGCTTCCTGTCGCCTCGGCCGCGAAGCTCGCAGTCCTTGCTGCCCTCCAGGATGCGATCGCGTCAGGCCAGATCGGCTGGCCGGACGTTGTTACACTCCGCCCGGAATGGCGCTCACTGCCGTCAGGTCGGCTGCAGGACTGGCCCGAAGGTTCCGCGGTCACGGTCGAGACGCTGGCGAACCTGATGATCTCGGAGAGTGACAATACGGCGACCGATGCGCTGATTGCGCTTGTAGGACGCGATGCGGTCGAGGCGAAGGCGCCGCGCAACCGCCCATTCCTGACAACACGCGAGCTGTTCATCCTCAAGAGCCGGGGCAATCGAATCCTGAGAGCCGAATGGCGCGCCGGGGATGAAGCGGCGCGGCGGGGGATTGTCGAGCGCCTTGCCGATGATCCGTTGCCGGAGGTCGAGGCGATCGGAACCGCGCCGACACCGGAGGTCGAGTGGTATTTCACAGCGCGTGAACTCTGCGCCGTGCTCGGAGCCACCGATGGCTCGCCGAGCCTCGGTATCAACCCGGGCGTGGCGGAACGCGCGGACTGGAACACTGTCGCCTTCAAGGGCGGCTCCGAACCGGGCGTGGTCAATCTCTCGACTCTCGCGACGGATCATGACGGGCGCCAGCATTGTGTTGTCGCGACCTGGGTCGCGGGAGAAGTGGTGGACGAGGATCTGCTCTTCACGCCCTATCGTGGTCTGCTCGGTCTGCTTGCCCGAGGGCCAAATTGACCCGAACATCCGGCACTAAAGTGGTACGGAAATATCGCTTTGGCAGTAACGGATTAATGTGAAAAAAACATTTCCCGGTCATATTTCGCCGCAGGTGGACAAGGGCCGATCCGTGATGGAACAGCGACAGGATCCAGAAACGCCCGATGGCGGCGTGGTACAGCAGGGCGCTGACCCGGTGGAAGCCTATTCCCCCAAAGGGATTTCGGGCCTTTCGAAGGTCCATACCTTTTCCAGGCAGATCTGGGTCACCGTTATCGCGACCATCTTGCTCGCCATCGTACCCGTTCTGTTTATCGGGGCCTGGGCGATGTCAGAAGTCGACGCGCTAGCAGAGGTGCGCGAACAGACGCTGCTCGCACGCGCGCTCGAGGATGAGAAGGCCCAGATCGCGCAGGAGCAACAGAGCGTTACGGTCTGGGATGATGCGTATCTCGCGACGCGACGTGACGACCAGATCTGGATGGAAGAAAACCTCGGTGTCTGGCTGCATGACTTCTATGGTCATGATCAGGCCTTTGTCCTCGATGCAGTCGACGAGCCAGTTCATGCCATGATCGATGGCAAGACCGTGCCACCCCGTACATTCAACGCGGAGAAGGGGGAAATCCTGCCACTGGTCCGCGATCTGAGAAACGAGGTGGCCGAGGCGGATGATCCGGGGGAGGCCGGTGTTGTCAATTTCCTGCGGGTTGCAGGCCACCCGGCCATTGTCAGCATTCGGGCGATTGTGCCCGATACCGACCGACTGTCCTACGAGCCCGAAGATGTCTATGTACATGTCGTCTTGCGCTATCTCGACAGCGATCTTCTTCCGCGCATCGGGAAGCGCAACCTGATCCACAAGCTCGGCTTTGTGACAAAGGGCCAACCGCTGCCGAAGGGCGCGTGGCTGCCGGTGACAAGCGAGCAGCAGGGCGTGCTGGGCCATGTGGTCTGGGAGCGGGAGCGGCCAGGTCTTGCGGTCATGCGCAGGGTGGCTCCTGGCACCATGGCTGCCGCGCTCGTGCTTCTCGGCCTGATCGCCTGGCTTATCGGAAATCTGCGGGGAGCGATCCGTGAGGTGCACGAGAGCCGGATCGAGATCCAGCATCTCGCTTTCCACGACACGCTGACTGGCCTGCCGAACCGCAACCTCTTCAATGACCGGCTCGGTCAGGCGATTGCGGAGGTTAGGCGGGGCCGCAACCGGGTCGCGCTGCTCTATATCGACCTCGACCGCTTCAAGAACGTGAATGACACACTCGGCCATCCCGCCGGAGACGAGCTCATCCGGCAGGTTGCGGAGCGCCTGGCGGCTGTCGTGCGCGAGACGGACACGGTGGCGCGTCTTGGCGGTGACGAGTTCGTGGTGATCCAGACCGGGGTCAAGTCGCGACGGGATCCTGAAATCCTCGCCGAGCGCATCATGGAAACGATCCAGAAGCCATTCCTGCTACATGCCGACCAGGCCTTCGTGGGATCGAGCATCGGCATCGCGCTTGCGCCAGACAGTACGCGGGACGGCCGCGAACTCTTGCGCATGGCTGATATCGCACTCTACCAGGCCAAGAGCGGCGGCAAGGGGCGGCTCTGTGTCTTCGAGGATTCCTTCGATGACATCGTGCGCCGCAAGCGGAGCGTGGAGCGGGATTTGCGGACAGCCCTTCATGGCGGGCAGGGTCTCGCCCTTCTCTACCAGCCGCTTTTTGCGACCGATGGCGTAACGCTGCGGGGCGCGGAAGCGCTTTTCCGCTGGAATCATCCTTTGCATGGCGAGCTTCCGCCGCAGGTACTCATTGGTATCGCCGAGGAGCGCGGACTGGGGGGGGAGCTCGGGGCGTGGATCCTGCGCGACGCTTGCCGCACGGCACTTGCGACCGCACTGCCACTGGTCTCGGTCAATGTCTCGCCGCAGCAATGTGCGGATCCGGACTTTGCCGACGCTGTTCTGGGTATTCTTGCCGAGGTCGGCCTTCCGGCCCGGCGCCTGCAGCTCGAAATCGCCGAGAACACGCTCATCGAAGCCGACGACATGGTGGCGGCGGCCATCAGCCGGCTTCGGGGCGAGGGGGTCTCCATCGCGCTGGACGAATTCGGCGCCGGGTATTCACTGCTTCGCTACCTGCATCGGTTCCGGGTCGATCGGATCAAGATCGACCGCACCTTCATCCAGAACATGGGAGCGGGCCGGGATAACGATGCGATGATGCGCGTGATGTTCGATCTTGCCGATGCGCTCGGGATTGAGGTTGTCGCGGAAGGTGTCGAGACGGACGGACAGTGGCAGATGCTTGCCCAGCTCGGCTCTCCGGATCTGCAGGGATTTTTCTTCTCGCGGCCTGTCGATGCCGCCGAACTCGCCCGGATCGTGCAGAGGGCACCCGGCGGCGCTATCCGCAGGGCCTGAACCAAGGCACCCCAGCCTGCCTCCAGACGGGGCAGACAGCGCGGATTCGCGCGCCGCAGCACGATTTCCAGGCGCCCCAACCTTGACTCCCGGCACGGAAGCCTTGCGCAATGGCGTTGGAACGGGAACGTCCGGGGAGGCCGGTGATGCGCGCCATGGTTCTCGAGCGGCCAGGAACGCTGCTGCAGTTGCGGGATCTGCCCATGCCGGCTCTCGCGGACGACGAGATTCTCATCCGAGTCGAGGCTTGTGGGGTGTGCCGGACAGATCTGCATATCCTCGATGGTGATCTCAGGGGGCCCGTGCTGCCGCTCGTGCCAGGACACGAGATCGTCGGCCGGGTCGAGGCGCTCGGCGCGGCGGTCGAGGGACCCGCGCCCGGTGCGCGCGTTGGGGTGCCCTGGCTCGGCGGCACCTGCGGGCGGTGCCACTACTGCACGCACGGGGCGGAAAACCTCTGCGACGGACCGGAGTTTACCGGCTACACGCGCAATGGCGGTTTTGCCGAGTATTGCGCGGCGCGCTCCCGCTATGTCTTTCCGCGGCCGGAGGCCGGAGATCCGGTCGAGCTGAGCCCGCTTCTCTGCGCGGGCCTCATCGGCTATCGCACCTTGAAGCTCGCCGGAGACGCGGGCCGCATCGGCATATACGGTTTCGGTGCAGCGGCGCATATCCTCTGCCAGATCGCGGTCTGGCAGGGCCGGGAGGTTTTCGCCTTCACCCGTGACGGCGATGAAGCCGGACAGGCGTTCGCCCGCCGCCTTGGAGCGAGCTGGGCCGGCTCCTCGAGCGAGCTGCCGCCCGAACTCCTCGATGCCGCACTAATCTTCGCGCCGGTCGGGGCCCTGATCCCGCGTGCGCTGAAGGCTGTCCGCAAGGGGGGCAGCGTCGTATCTGGCAGTATCCACATGAGCGACATTCCGTCCTTTCCCTATGCTGATCTCTGGGAGGAGCGGGTGATCCGCTCGGTTGCCAACCTCACTCGTGCCGACGGGAAAGAGTTCTTTCCGCTTGCCGAAGCCGCTGGTGTCCGGACCGAAGTTGTGCCCTATCCGCTCGAGGCGGCAAATGCGGCGCTCGACGATCTGAAGCAGGGGCGCCTGACCGGTGCGGCTGTCCTGGTTCCCTCGATGAAAACGGAGGCCTCTCGACACGATGGATGATGCGTTGAACGGGCTTCGGGATGAGCGACCGCAGGACGGCGGCAGCCAGGATGAGGTGATCCGTTTTCTTTCGAATCCTGCAATTTATGGGGAAGACGGCCCGGTCGAGCGGGTGGAGACCCACGCCGCCCATGTCTTTCTGTGCGGGGATACCGCGCTCAAGATCAAGCGGGCCGTAAAATACGACTACCTCGATTTCTCGAGCCTCGAACAACGCCAGGCGATGCTGCATCGTGAGCTCGAACTCAACCATCCCACCGCCCCGATGATCTACGAGGATGTCGTTCCCGTCACCCGCGAGGCGGACGGGAGCCTCGCGCTCGACGGCAATGGGCCACCGGTCGAGTGGGTCCTGAGGATGTGGCGTTTTCCGGCCGAGATGGAGTTTTCCGCAATTGCCGAACGAGGTGAGCTCACCGACGTGCTCGCCGATCGTCTGGGCCATGCGATCGCAGATTATCACGCCAATTCCGAACCGCGCGAGGATGATGGCGCGGTGCTCATGGCGGAGATCGTCGAGGAACTGCGCCTGGCTTTCAGCGAGATGGAAGAAGAACTCGGTACGGAACGGATCGCGGGGTTTCTCGAGGGGTGCGAGCGGCAGCTTGCGGCGGTCGCGGAGACCCTTACCGCGCGAAGCTCGGCGGGGCACGTGCGCCGCTGCCATGGCGACCTGCATCTCTGCAATATCGTGCTGGTGGATGGCCATCCGGTGCCCTTCGATGCGCTCGAGTTCAACGAGACCTTCGGGATCTGTGATGTACTCTACGACCTCGCTTTTCTTGTGATGGATCTTCGCCACGAAGGACTTGGCCGCGCGGCGAACATGGTCTTGAACGCCTATCTCTACACCGAGCGTGGCATGGAAGACCCTGGGGTTGCCGCGATGCCACTTTTCATCGCGGTCCGGGCAGGCATACGGGCGATGGTCGAGATCCATACCGATCATGCCCGCAGCACGCCGGGGCGCTCAGTTGCCGAGGCGCGGGCCTATCTCGATGAGGCGCTGGAAGTACTCTCGCCGCCGGCGCCGCGCCTCATCGCCATCGGCGGCCGTTCGGGATCGGGAAAATCGACACTATCCCGTTCGCTTGCACCGCTTTTCGGCGCGGCGCCCGGCGCCGTGCATATCCGCAGCGATCTCGAGCGCAAGGCTATCTTCTGCGTCGATCCGCTGACGCACCTGCCGCCTGACAGCTATTCGAAGGTCGTGAACCGACACGTGCATCAGCGGTTGAGAATCCGGGCCGAGACGATCCTCGCGGCAGGTTATTCGGTACTTCTCGACGCGGTCTATCTCACCGGTTCCGAGCGCGTGGCGCTTGTGGAACTTGCCGAGCGTATCGGGGTGCCCTTCGACGGGATCTGGCTTGAAGTCGATCCGGATAGGCTCCTTGCGCGCGTTGCCGCACGTCAGGACGATGCCTCCGATGCCGATGAGACTGTAGTGCGCCAGCAGCTTCTGAACGATGCGGGCGAGGTCGAGTGGCCGCATGTGGACGCAACCGGACCGCGGGAGCAGACCTTCGAGCAAACCTGCCGGATCCTCGGCTTGAACGGAGGCGCAACATGACGCTGGCCGCGCCGCCATACCTCGATTTCGAAACGGTACTCTCGCGCGCGCTGGGGAGCCTGCAGGGTCTTCGGGTGCTCGACATGGGCGCGGGCCGTGGCGATGTGACGCGGCGCCTTGCTGCGGCCGGCGCGGATGTGACCGGTGTTGAACCCTCGCGCGAGGCACTCGACGCGGCGGTGCAGTCAGGCGGCGGGCCGAGCTACGTCCTTGCCGGCGCGGAGGCTACAGGGCTCGCCTCGGCTGCCTTCGATCTCGTCTTCTTCAGCAAGAGCCTGCATCACTGTCCCGACATGACAGCGGCCCTCGTCGAGTCGATCCGCCTGCTACGGCCCGCGGGCCGGATTGCTGTGCTTGAGCCGGTGAGTCCTGATCCGTTCTGGCCAGTCATGCGGCATGTGGACGACGAGAGTGCTGTTCATGCCGAAGCCGTCACTGCTATCGAGGCTCAGGTCGCCGGAGGCTTCTGCCGTCGCGAGGCCCAGCTGCTCTTCGCAACGAAATTCCGCACGGAAAGTGTCGATGCGCTCGTTGAACTGCTGCTCTCGGTCGATCCGCGCCGTAGGCTTGACGCCGAGGGGCGCGCGGCAATGGAGCGCGCCTTCGCGACCGCTTGCGAGACGGATGCCGTGGGGCGTTTCATCCCGCACTGGCTTCGGCTCGACGTGCTGCGTGCCGTGGCGTGAGCCTCAGGAGGGGTGTGAAACCGGCGCGAAGGCATCGAGAAGGGTTTCTGCCGCAATATCCGGTGTGAGTTCCCCGTCGGCAACCTGTCGCGCGAGCTCTGCTCTCCGCGCGGCCGCCTCTGGGTTCTTGTGAAGCCGCGCGATGAGGCCGGTCTCGATCGCATGGGAGAACCAGGTCTGAGCCTGCGCGCGCCGCCGTGCCTCCCAGCTGCCGTTGGCTTGGCGGCCTTTCGCGAGCTTCTCGATCGTCTCCCAGGCCGCCTCGAGACCGTCGCCGGTGTAGGCCGAAACGGTGCGCGCGCAGGGAAAGCCCTCCGGGTCGCCGGGGCGCGCGCGCAGCAGGCGCAACGCCCCACCATAGTCTGCACAGGTCCTGAGCGCCTGGGACTTCAACTCGCCGTCGGCCTTGTTGACGAGGATGATGTCGGCCATCTCCATGATGCCGCGCTTCACGCCCTGCAGCTCATCGCCGCCCGCCGGCGCGAGCAGGAGGACGAAGATGTCGGTCATGTCCGCGACCATGGTCTCCGACTGACCGACGCCGACAGTCTCGATGACCACGATATCCGCGCCCCAGGCTTCGACCAGCCGGATGGTCTCGCGGGTGCGCTGACCCACGCCGCCCAGCGTGGCTTGGCTTGGGGAGGGGCGAATGAAGGCGCCGGGTGTGCGCGCGAGTTTTTCCATGCGGGTCTTGTCGCCGAGGATGGAGCCGCCCGAGCGCGCCGAGGACGGATCCACTGCAAGAACGGCCAGCCGCAGCCCGCGTTCGGTCAGCAGGAGGCCGAAACTCTCGGTAAAGCTCGACTTGCCGACGCCGGGCGTCCCGGTCAGGCCGATGCGGAGAGCCGGGGTCTCGCGCGGGGGCAGGGAGGCGAGGAGCGCGCGGGCCTCGGCCCGGTGATCAGCGCGGCTCGACTCGATCAGCGTGATCGCCCTTGCCAGCGCGCGCCGGTCGCCCGATGCAAGCCTTGCCGCAAGTTCTGTCGTGCCGCCATCCCTATCGCTCATGCCGTCCAGTCCTTCACGCAAGCTTCAACACACCGTACGGGTTCGTGCTTGGCCCCGCCCCGCGGCTTTGGCATACACCAAGACGCGCTGCCCGCTGTCAACCTCATGCCCGCCCGCTTCACCCGTCCTGCCGACGCCTGGCCTGTCGCGACGCCCCTTGATCCGAGGTTTCTCCCAATGATGCTCCGCCCGATCCGAAATGCCCTTCTGGCGCTGGCAGTTGCGCCGCTCGCGGCAGCACCTGCCGCGGCGGCGGAGACCTACGAGGCTGCCTTCGATTTCCGTATCGCCGGCATCCGGGCGGGGGAGATCTCGATGGGGGGTGTCGAGTCCGGCCGCACCTACGAGGCACGGGCCAAGGTGAACACCGCCGGGCTGGTCGGGATCTTCGCGGATTTCCGTTTCGATGGCACGGCGGCCGGAGGCGTGGCGGGGGACGGTCGAATCGTCCCGCAGGTCTTCCGGGCCTCTTCGGTTTCGCCTCGCGCCGCGCGCGAGACGCGGATCGACTGGGAAAACGGGACGCCAGTCTTCGTCTCGGTGAAGCCCGAGCGCAGTACCTCGCCGGATCCCTCGAACCAGACAGGCACGCTCGATCCGGTTTCGGCAAGCTTCGCGCTCCTGCGCGATGTGCCGGTCGGCGAGGTCTGCGGGAAGTCGGTGGATGTCTTCGACGGCTCGAGGCGCTCGCGGATCACGCTCGGGAAGCCGGAGATGCAGGGCGATGGCGAGATCCTCTGCAATGGCCGCTACGAGCGGCTGGAGGGGGAAGAGCAGACCTTCAACACCTCTTCGTCCTATCCTTTCAAGGCGATCTTCCGCGATCGCGGCGACGGCGTTGCGCAACTCCAGCGGCTGGACACCAAGACCCAGTTCGGCCGTGCCGCGCTCGTGCGAAAATAGGCGCGGGCAGCATGGCGCAACTGCCGATCGAGCCGGTCCTGCCCGCGCTCGGCGCCGCCCTTGCGGCGCGCGGCTGCGCCGTGCTCCAGGCTCCTCCTGGTGCAGGCAAGACGACCCGGGTGCCGCTTTTCCTGCTCGAGGCCGGCGCTGTCGACGGGCGTATTCTCATGCTTGAGCCGCGGCGGGTGGCGGCGCGGGCCGCCGCCGAGCGGCTGGCCGCAAGCCTCGGTGAAACGCCGGGTGGCCGCGTTGGCTATCGCATCCGCGGCGAGAGCGTGCCCGGCAACCGGATCGAGGTCGTGACGGAAGGGATCCTCACCCGCATGATCCAGTCCGATCCCGAACTTCCGGGCATTGGCTGCGTCATCTTTGACGAGTTTCACGAGCGCGCGCTTCAGGCCGATCTCGGCCTTGCGCTCACACTTGAGCTTCGTGCCGCACTCCGGCCCGAGCTGAAACTCATCGTCATGTCCGCAACCCTCGATGCGGAGCCCGTCGCGGCTCTGCTCGGAGATGCCCCGCTCGTCACTTCGGAAGGGCGAGCCTTCCCGGTCGAGACCCTCTGGCTCGATCGCCCCTGGGCGAGCGGCCCGCCGCGGCGTGGCCAGTTCGAGGCGGCGGCGGCCGATCTCGTCGAGACAGCACTTGCCGGAACCGAAGGCGGTGTGCTCGTCTTCCTGCCAGGACAGGCGGAAATCGGGCGTGTGGCTCAGCTTCTCGAACGCCGCGTGCCGCGAAACGTGATGATCCAGCCTCTCCATGGCGGTCTCAAGCTCGCTGCGCAACGGGCCGCGCTGACGTCGCTCGCCGAAGGACGCAAGCTCGTGCTCGCCACCTCCATTGCGGAAACCTCCCTCACCATTCCCGATGTGCGGGTTGTCGTTGATGCGGGCCGTGCGCGCCGGGCACGCTTCGATCCCGGCTCCGGCATGTCGCGCCTGGTGACGGAACGCGTGACGCGCGCAGAAGCCGAGCAGCGGCGTGGCCGCGCCGGACGCGTTGCCGCCGGTTGGTGCTATCGGCTCTGGACGAAGGGGGAGGAAGGGGCGCTTGCCGCCTTCCCGCCTCCCGAAATTGCTTCCGCCGATCTCGCGCCGCTCGCACTTGAACTCTCGCTCTGGGGCGCGGCCGAGACCGACGGGCTCGCGTTCCTCACGCCGCCGCCCGATGCGGCCTTCACCGAGGCACGTATGCTGCTCGCGGAGCTCGGTGCGCTCGACCCCGACGGGCGAATCAGCAGCCACGGCAGGCAATTGGCCCGGCTGCCAGTCCACCCCCGGCTCGCCCACATGCTGGTTGCGGCACAGGAGCGTGGCGGTGCCGGGCTCGCGGCCGATCTCGCGGCGTTGCTTGAAAATCGTGATCCGTTGCGCGCACGGGGAGGTGGTCGCGCGCCTGCGGACCTTCTCCTGCGGATCCGGGCGCTTGCAGATGCCGCCAAGCTGATGCGGGACGTGCCGGTCGAGGTGGACCGCGGGGCGCTCGCCGCGATCCGGCAGGAAGCCGCGCGCCTTCGGCGTCTCGTTCCAGGAGCGTCCGGCGCGGGAGAGCTCTCCGTCGGAGGGGCGCTGTCGCTCGCCTATCCCGATCGGATCGGCAAGCGCCGCGACGGCGAGGCGCCGCGCTTCCTGCTGTCCGGCGGCAAGGGGGCTCTGACCGCACCAGGCGAGCCGCTCGGCGCCGCGCAGATGCTGGTGGCCGGCGATCTGGACGGCAATCCGCGCGAGGCCCTCATCCGGCTTGCCGCGCCCGTCACCGAAGCCGAAATCCGTGCGCTGCATGGCGGACGGCTGCGGCATGTTCAGTCTTGCGAATGGTCGCGGCGGGATCGGGCAGTGATCGCGCGCGACCGCCTGATGCTCGGCGCACTCGCGTTGGAGGACAGGCGCTGGAGCGATGTGCCACCCGAGGCGCTTGCAGCGGCAATGGTGGAGGGGGTGCGTGATCTCGGCCTCGAGATCCTGCCTTGGAGCGATGCCGCGCGGCGGTTTGCGGGACGCGCGGAATGGCTCCGCGCCCATGGAGGTGCGGAACTGCCCGACTTTTCGCCCGACGGCCTGATCGCGACGCTTGAGAACTGGCTGGCACCGCATCTTGGCGCCGTCCGCCGGGCAGAGCAGCTCGGGGGGCTCGATCTGCTCGCCATCCTTGAGGCGCGGCTTTCATGGGAGGAGCGGCAGATGCTTGATCGCCTTGCGCCGCCTGCGATCACCGCGCCCACCGGCACGCGCCTGCCCGTGGATTATGGCGGCGATGCGCCCTCGGTCTCTGTGCGGCTCCAGGAGCTCTTTGGCCTTACGCGACACCCGACGGTGGGGCCCGAAGCCATTCCGCTTGTGCTTCACCTGCTGTCACCGGCGCAGCGGCCGGTGCAGACAACCTCGGATCTGCCGGGCTTCTGGGCCTCTTCCTATGCCGATGTGCGGCGCGACCTGCGCGGCCGCTACCCGAAGCACTCCTGGCCCGAGGACCCCGTCGCCGCTGAGCCAACGCGGAGAACGGTGCGGCGGCGATCCTGACCGGCGCCGCTTTTCCTTGAGAGCGCGGCGCAGGAGTGCTCTAGTGCTCAAGGAAGAGGCAGACAAAAGCCGCTCAGGGAGGATCGAGATGAACGCTCCGCTTCGGGAACCGAGTTTCCGCGAATCCGTCGACATTATGTTCAACCGGGCCGTGCGCCTGATGGATCTCTCACCCGGTCTCGAGGAAAAGATCCGGGTGTGCAATTCGACCTACACCGTGCGTTTCGGCGTTCGCCTGCGTGGCTCGATCCACACCTTCACCGGCTACCGCTCCGTTCATTCCGAACACATGGAACCCGTCAAGGGCGGTATCCGCTTCGCGCCCAGCGTGCATCAGGACGAGGTCGAAGCGCTTGCCGCGTTGATGACCTACAAGTGCGCGTTGGTTGAAGTGCCGTTCGGCGGCTCGAAGGGCGGGCTCCGGATCGACCCGCGCGAGTGGGAGGAGCACGAAATGGAGCTCATCACCCGCCGCTTCGCCTATGAGCTCGCCAAGCGTGACCTGATCCACCCGTCCCAGAACGTGCCCGCGCCCGACATGGGCACCGGGGAGCGGGAAATGGCCTGGATCGTCGATCAGTATCGCCGGATGAACACGACCGACATCAATTCCGCTGCCTGCGTCACCGGCAAGCCCCTCAATGCGGGTGGCATCCATGGCCGCGTCGAGGCAACCGGGCGCGGTGTGCAATATGCGCTGCGCGAGTTCTTCCGGCACCCGGACGATCTCAAGGCGGCCGGTCTTGATGGCACTCTCGATGGCAAGCGCGTGATCGTGCAGGGGCTCGGCAATGTCGGCTTCCATGCCGCGAAGTTCCTCTCGGAAGAGGATGGCTGCCGGATTGTCGCGGTGATCGAGCGCGACGGCGCCATCGTCAATCCCAAGGGCATTCCGATCGAATTCCTCAAGACCCATATCGGCGCGAACGGAGGGGTCAAGGGTTTCCCGCGCGGCACATATGTCGAGGATGGCTCTTCCGTCCTGGAAATGGAATGCGACATCCTGATCCCGGCGGCGATGGAGGCGGTCATCACCATCGAGAACGCGGCCCGCGTCCGTGCGCCGCTGATCGTGGAGGCGGCAAACGGCCCGGTCACTGCTGGCGCAGACGAGATCCTTCGGGCGAAGGGCACGGTGATCATGCCCGATCTCTACGTCAACGCAGGCGGCGTGACTGTCAGCTACTTCGAGTGGGTGAAGAACCTCAGCCATATCCGCTTCGGCAGGATGCAGCGGCGCCAGGAAGAGGCGCACAGTCTCATGCTCGTCAACGAGATCGAGCGCATCCTGCACGAGACCGGCGCGCAGATGAACCTCTCGGATGCCTTCAAGCAGGAGTTCGTGCGTGGGGCAGGCGAGCTTGAGCTTGTGCGCTCCGGCCTCGACGACACGATGCGTATCGCATACCAGTCGATGCGCGAGATCTGGCATGGCCGCAAGGATGTGGAAGACCTCCGTATCGCCGCCTACATCGTCTCGATCAGCCGGGTTGCACAGAGCTACCGTTCCAAAGGCCTCTGACGGCATGTCTGGTCGGAACTGCCGCTTCTGCGGATGAGAAACGATCCGCGCAGCCGCGTCTTGCTGTGGCCCAGATGTTCCTCTCAGATCCGCAGTCAGTCCGGCTTTCGGATCAGAAAGGCTCGCACGCCGTCGCCTATGTCGGCCTCGCCCGCGAAGGTATAGCCCTGCTCGGCGCAGAAATGCGGGAAGTCGATGCGGGCGGCGGGATCGTCGGCCAGCACGCGCAGCACCGTGCCGGGGCCGAGGCCGAGAAGCCGCTTGCGCGCGCGCAGGACCGGCAGGGGGCAGAGGAGCCCCCGCGCATCGAGTTCCGCATCCCAGCTCGTGCCCGTGTTCATGGGCCGAGAGCTAGCTTCCGGCCTTGCGCTTGTCCACGCCAATGTGACGCGTTCCGGAGGTGACGGAGCGGCGGGAAGCCGCTAGGTTGCGCGCCAGTCCGGGGCAGGCAGACGGAGAAGAGATGTTCGGTGTGGATCTTTGGGATGCCTCGCTGGTGCCGGCGCTCGGCGTGGCGCTTGCCGCGGGGGTGTTGAGCTTCCTGTCCCCTTGTGTCCTGCCCATCGTTCCGCCCTATCTCGCCTTCATGGCCGGGGCATCCATGGACGAGATGGCGACGGGTCGCGGTGGCACGCGGCGCGCGCTTCAGGCCGCCGTCTTCTTCGTGCTTGGGCTCTCGACAGTCTTCCTCTTCCTGGGCCTCGCGGCCTCGGTTTTCGGACGGCTGCTGCTCAGCCATCAGCGCGAGATGGCGATGCTCGCAGGTGCGGTCATCCTCATCTTCGGCCTGCATTTTCTCGGCGTGATCCGGATTCCGCTGCTTTATCGCGAGGCGCGCTTCGAGACCGCTGCAAAGGGCGGCACGGCCTTTGGCGCCTATGTGCTGGGGCTCGCATTCGCCTTTGGTTGGACGCCCTGCATCGGCCCGGTTCTGGGCGCGATTCTCTCGCTGGCCGCGACGGAAGGCTCGGTCGAGCGGGGCATGCTGCTCATGGGATTCTACGCGGTGGGGCTTGGGCTTCCCTTCCTGCTCACGGCCATATTTCTCCAGCGCGCGCTGGGCGTGATGGCGCATCTCAAGCGTCACATGGGGGCGATCGAACGCGCCATGGGCGTGCTGCTGGTGGCCGTCGGGCTTCTCATGATGACCGGCGCCTTCAGCAGCCTTTCCTTCTGGCTGCTCGAAACCTTCCCGGCACTCGGTCAGATCGGATAGCCCCAGGTCGCGGACCCGGTTGACCCCCGGCTGGAACCGGCGGTAGCGCTGCCCGCCGGTTCCGTTTGTGCGCTGCGCGGCTTATTCCTCGGGCAGCGCGTAGACCGCGACCTGATCGCCGACCTGATCCTTGATGATCGTGTTGCCTCCGGCGACGAAGGCCACGTACTCGCGGCCCTTGTATTCGTAGACCGCCGGGTTCGCGACGGCGGGGGCCGCGACGATGTCTTCCCAAAGCACTTCTCCGGTCTCGAGCGAATAGGCGCGGACCTTGGCATCCATCGAAGCGCCGATGAAAATCAGCCCACCCGCGGTGACCGCCGGGCCACCGATTGTTGGCGAGCCCATGCTTTCTGGCATGTAGAAACCGTATTTCTGCGATGCGCCCATCGGGACGCGCCATTTTACATCACCGGTGTGCATGTCGAGCGCAACAAGCTCGCCGTAGGGGGGCTTCCAGCAGGGCATGCCGAGCCAGTTCATCGCCACATCAAGCGACATCCCGTACGGCGCGCCGGCCTGGGGATAGAAGCCGCTCTCGTTGCCGGAGCCGCCCGCGAGCTTCTCGTATTCGTCCCGCGGGTAAAGCTTGATCTCCTGCACGATGTGCGAGGTGTTGACGACTGCCGTCTGGCTCTCCGGGTCAAAGGCGACGCCGCCCCATTGCACGCCGCCCGAACTGTCGGGGTAGGCAAGCACGCCCGAGCCCTTCGTGGTCGGCGGCGAATACATCCCGTCGTATTCCAGGTTGTCGAAGAGGCGCGAGCACTGGCCGAAGCCGAGGAGATTGGCGAGCCACCAGACCTCGGGCTTCTCCGCCTGATCGAGCAGCGGAGCGGGCTTGGTCGGGAAGGGCTGGGTCGGCGCATAGACCTCGCCCTCAATCCTGCCGGCCGGCACGGGGCGCTCCTCGATCGGCCAGACATCCTCGCCCGTCTCGCGATTGACCACGAACAGGAAGCCCTGCTTCGTGGACTGGATGAGCGCCGGGATCTCCTCGCCATCGACGGTGATGTCCATGAGCGTCGGCGCTGCGTTGATGTCGTAATCCCAGATATCGTGATGCACCCACTGCCGCGACCAGACAACTTCGCCGGTCTCGATATCGAGCGCGGTGGTCGAGGTCGCCAGCGGGATCTCTTCGGTCCGGTTGCCACCCCAGTAGTTCGGCGAGGGTGAAGAAACCGGCAGGTAGACCAGTCCGCGCTCTTCGTCGACCGACATCGCCGTCCAGACATTGGCGGTTCCCGTCTTCGCTCGGACCGCCTCCGGCAGCGCCTGGAAGGTCCATTCAAGCGCGCCGGTTCGGGCGTTGAAAGAGAAGACCGACCCCGGCGGTGCTTCGGCGAAGGCCCAGTCCTTGCCGGCCCAGCCGAGGATCAGGTGATCGCCCACCACCGTCGGTGGCTGCAACAGCGAGAGCGGCCAGCGTGCATTCGTGGTGTTCCACTGGTTGAGATCAAGCACGCCGTTGTTGGCAAAACCGCTGCAAGGCGTGCCAGTGTCGGCATCGACCGCGAAGAGCTGCGCGTCCATCGTGCCGAGATAGACGATCTTCTGGCAGCTTTCGCCCCCGGCCGGGGCGCTCGTCTCCCAGTAGGCCACGCCGCGGTTCTTGAGCGCCGGTTGCGTCAGCGCCTCGAGCGTCGACTCGGTGTCGAAGGTCCACTTCTCCGCACCGGTCTCGGGATCGAGCGCCACGATCCGATAGAAGGGCGTGCCGATATAGAGTGTGTCGTTGGCAAAGATGGGCGTTGCGGACCAAACGGTTGCGGGACGTTCGCCCGATCCGTCCGAGACATCGCCGGTATGATACTCCCAGGCCTTCTCGAGCTTGCCGACATTCGAGGTGTCGATCTGATCGAGGGGCGAATATTTCTGCGCGCTGAGCTGGCCATGGAAACTGTTCCAGACCGGCCCGTCGGGCACGAGCGGTACAGGCTCCGTTGCGGCTTCCTCCGGGGCAGGAACGGCTGCGGGAGCGCTTTCTGAGCTCGCTTCTTGCGCAAGCGAAAAAGGTGTGGCGGCAAGGCTGGCGAGGAGGGCGAGAGGGGAGACGAGACGGATCATGCCGGATACCCCCGCTTCGCAATCGAGTCGAATAGAACGAAGACAAGTGCCGCGATCATCGCACCGAGCAGCCAGGGGCTGTGCAGGAACCAGGCCGCCGCGGCGGTGCAGGCTGCGCCTATGAAGCCAAGGAAACGGAAGAGGGTCGCCGCTTCGCCCGCGGGCTCGAAGATCATCACGAGGCCCGCGATCGCCAGCAGCCCGCAGGCGACTGCGACGAGCATCGCCCCGAAGCTGCCCGTCACACCGGTCAGCGGAACAAGATAGAGATAGAGCGAAATGCCAAGCCCCGCGAGGGCGCTCACAAGGAAAAGGACGGCGGCAGGCGTGTAGCGCGGCGGGGAGTGAGGCATCGCGTGATCTCCTGAGCTTCAATGACGGCTTGGCGAATTACTTGTTCAAGTAACGGTCAGGGAGTGCTGCCGTTCCATCAAAACATGGCAGGGGGCCGCGCATCAACCGTGCGCGCCCGAAAGTAGGGCATTGGCCTGATCCTTGGGCACATGCTCCGTCGGAGCTCGGCCGCCGTCAGCGGGCGGGTGTCTCCGCGGCCTTGGCGCGCGCCTGATACCAGGCGAGCACATGAAGGCGGATCGCAGAGGCCAGGCCGCAGTCGGCGCCGCGTGCGGCATCGATCTCGGCGGCGAGATCGTTGAGGCCGCGCCCCTCGGCGGCTGCGATTGCACGGAACGCCATCCAGAACGCCGGCTCGAGCGAAACCGAAGTGCGATGGCCGCGCAGGGTCAGGGAATGCTTCTGCGGGCGGGACGTGTGCATCGCGAACGCGCTACATCCCGCTCTCGCCGCCATCGCCGTCGCTGCGCCGGTGGCCGTCGAGCTGGCGCGCGGCGCGTTCGGCCTCGAGGCGGCGCGCGGTCTTGTCTGCGCGGCTTTCGCCGGCTTTTGCAGCCGTGCCGCTGCCGTCGCGGCGAGCAGCGTCACGGGCACGCTGCTTGCGGATGGTACGCAGGTTCATGATCTTGCTCATCGCCGCCCCTCCGCGTCCTTGCCTCAGAGCGCGTCGGTTGCGAAAGTATCGCAGGCGGCAGGATCGCCGGTGCGGAAGCCGGTGTCGAACCAGCGCTGGCGCTGGGCGCTCGTCCCGTGCGTGAAGCTGTCGGGCACGACCTGGCCTCCTTGCGCGCGCTGGAGCGCGTCATCGCCAATCCGTGCCGCAGTGTCGAGCGCGCTGCGGATGTCGTCCTCGGTCAGCTCCAGCCCGCTCGCCGCATCCCGGGCCCAGAGCCCGGCATAGCAATCGGCCTGCAGCTCGATGCGGACCGAAAGCGCATTCGCCTCCGCCCGGCTCACCGAACTCCGTCTCTCGTTGACCTTGCCAAGCAGCCCGAGCTGATCCTGCACGTGATGCCCGACCTCATGGGCGATCACATAGGCCTGGGCGAACTCGCCCTGGCTGCCGAGATCCTGCTGCATGACGCGGAAGAAATCCATGTCGAGGAAGATGTTCTGATCGGCCGGGCAGTAGAACGGCCCCATGGCCGAGCGCGCATAGCCGCAGCCCGAGGTGGTGCCGCCTTCGAAGAGCACCAGCGTCGGCTCCTCGTAGGTGTAGCCCGAGCGCGCGAAGATGTCGGACCAGACGGTCTCCGTTTCGCGGAGCACGACGGCCACGAACTCTTCCTGGGAATCGTTGATCTGGTTCGGCCCCGACGGTGCGCTCTGCTCCGTGAGACTTCCCATGCCCCCGCCGCCCTGGAGCAGCGGGGTCACGTCGACGCCGAGAAAGGCGCCGACAATCAGAATGGCCAGCAGGCCGAGCCCGCCGATGCCGCTGACGTGACGTGTCGTGCGGCTGCCCCGGTAGCCGGCGGCTCCGCGCCGGTCCTGGATGTTGCTGCTCGTGTTGCGTCCGCGCCAGCGCATGGCTGCCTCCGTTCAGGGTTTCGGGCCAAGCATGTCCTTTGGCTGAACCACTCTATCAAACGTTTCCTCGTCCACGAAGCCGAGCCTGATCGCTTCTTCCTTCAGCGTGGTGCGATTCTTGTGCGCGGTCTTCGCCACCTTGGTCGCGTTGTCGTAGCCGATGGTCGGGGCGAGGGCCGTCACCAGCATCAGGCTTTCCCACATCAGCTTCGAGATCCGCTCCTCGTCGGCCTTGATGCCCGCGATGCAGTTGTCGGTGAAGGCGCCCGCGGCGTCGCCGAGAAGCTGCATCGACTGAAGAACGTTGTAGGAAAGCATCGGCTTGTAGACGTTGAGCTCGAAATGGCCCTGCGAGCCTGCGAACCCGACGGCGGCATCGTTGCCCATCACATGGGCGCAGACCATGGTGAGCGCCTCGGCCTGCGTCGGGTTCACCTTGCCCGGCATGATCGAGGAACCGGGCTCGTTCTCGGGCAGGATCAGCTCGCCAAGGCCGCAGCGGGGGCCGGAGCCGAGCAGGCGCACGTCGTTCGCGATCTTGAAGAGCGAGGCGGCGACGGTCTTGAGCGCGCCCGACATCTCGACCATCGCGTCATGCGCGGCGAGTGCCTCGAACTTGTTGGGGGCGGTCACGAAGGGCAGCCCGGTGATCTCGGCGATCTTCGAGGCGACCGCTTCGGCAAAACCCGTCTTGGTGTTGAGCCCGGTGCCGACCGCCGTGCCGCCCTGCGCGAGCGGATAGATGTTGTGAAGGGCCGCGGTCACCCGCTTGATCGCCTGCTCGACCTGATAGGCATAGCCGGAGAATTCCTGGCCGAGCGTCAGCGGCGTCGCGTCCTGGGTGTGGGTGCGGCCGATCTTGATGATGTCCTTGAAGGCTTCCGCCTTCTCCACCAGCGCGGCGTGGAGCTTGCGCAGGCCGGGCAGCGTCACGTCCCGCGCGGTCATCGCCACGGCGACATGCATTGCGGTCGGGAAGGTGTCGTTCGACGACTGGCTCATGTTGCAGTGGTCGTTCGGGTGTACCGGCTTCTTCGAGCCCATCTCGCCGCCGAGCATCTCGATCGCGCGGTTGGAGATCACCTCGTTGGCGTTCATGTTGGACTGGGTGCCAGACCCCGTCTGCCAGACGACGAGCGGGAAATGGTCGTCGAGCTTGCCCTCGATCACTTCGGTTGCCGCCGCCGAGATCACCTCGGCGAGCTTCGGATCGAGCTTGCCCTGGGCTGCATTCACCTCGGCACAGGCCCGCTTGATGACACCGAGCGCGCGGACGATCGCCACCGGCTGTCTTTCCCAGCCAATCGGGAAGTTCAGGATCGACCGCTGCGTCTGGGCGCCCCAGTAGCGGTCGGCCTGAACCTCGAGCGGTCCAAAGCTGTCGGTTTCGGTGCGCGTCGCGGTCATCTGCCCCTCCTGCATGTGGAATTCGCGCTTCGTATATCGCTGCGGAGCTGTGAAATCCAACGGCTAATTGATGCCGAAGCCGGGTGTTTCGCAATATTCTTTCGCGAGGTGAGCGGGCCCGGGCTTGCCGCGCAACGCGAAAGGTATCATGTGATTGACACTTCCACGCGAATGGCGCGTAGTGAGACGCGCCAAATTCACAGTATGAAAGGGGAAATCCGATGGACGCGCTGTCGCTCAACCCTCGGTTCCTGCAAGAGCTGATCCTCAAGACGCGAGCGGTGATGGCGCAGACCAGCGAGCTCTCGAACGAAGACAGCGATACCGTCGATGAAGTGGCCTCGGCCCGCTATCTCGGCGATGATCGCAATCTCTCCGTCGACGAGGTGATTTCCGAGATCGAGGATCTCGAGCCCGACCAGCAGGCCGAACTCGTCGCGCTGATGTGGATCGGCCGCGGCGACATGGAGCCCGAGGAATGGGACGAGGCGGTGCAGCTTGCGATGCAGCGTCGTTCCGGATCTACCGCCGAGTATCTGCTCACCCACCCGCATCTCGCCGAACACTGGGACGAGGGTGTGGACAAGATCTTCGATGGCAGCGATCTCGTCGAGACCGGCGAATACTGAATCGCCGCCTCACCTGAGCCGGACCTGTCCGGCTTGATCTGCGTCATGGCTGCGCGGCCCGCACATCCCGAAGGCTTCTGCAGGATTGGCCGGAGGCAGAGGCACAATGTTGGGGCGGCGCGGAGTTCTGGTCGGAGGCGGCGCGCTTGCGGCCGCGGGCGGCGGGTTGTTGGCCTTCAACGCGGCGGCGGGGCGCGCCTACGAGGCGGAGGTCACGGCGGTCTGGGCCGATGCCGGGATGCCGTCCGGATACGGGGCCGCGGAGGTCTATCGCCGCCTCGTCCACTTCGCGACCCTGGCGGCAAATGCGCATAACACCCAAGCTTGGTATTTCGACCTCTTTCCCGACCGGATTGCGATCCGCCCGGATTTCTCGCGGCGCACGCCGGTGGTGGATCCCGACGACCATCACCTCTATGCGAGTCTTGGCTGTGCGGCGGAGAACCTGCGCATCGCCGCCGAGGCCTCGGGTTTCGTGGCCTCTGTCACCGGCAATGACCAGGGTGTGATCGTTCGCCTCGATCCCGCGGCGCCACGACCCTCCGAGCTCTTCGCCGCCCTGCCGCGCCGCCAGTCCGTCCGGTTCGATTTCGCCGGCATGCCACTCGATGCGGCGACCATCTCCGCTCTCGCCGAGGCGGCTGCGATCCCCGGCGTGGAGATCCGGCTCCTGACCGACCGCCAGGCGCTCGTCCGGATCGCCGAGCTGGTGGTCGCCGGAAATACGCTGCAGCTCGGCGACCCGGCCTTTCGCGAGGAGCTGCGCCGCTGGATCCGCTTCAACGGCTTCACCGCCGCCGAGACAGGTGACGGTCTCTTTTCGGCGACCACGGGCGCGCCCTCGATGCCGACGTGGCTCGGGCGACGCCTGTTCGATCTTCTGCTGAATGCGGATGCGGAGAACCGGAAATACGAGCGTCAGGTCGCCTCGTCTTCGGGTGTCGCGGTATTTATCGCCGATCGGGCAGAGCCGGAGGGCTGGATCGCCGCAGGCCGAGCAGCGCAGCGGTTCGCGCTTGCCGCCACCAGTCGCGATATCCGCTGCTCGTTTCTCAACCAGCCGATCGAAGCGGTGCCGGTACGTGCCGAGCTTCAGAGCTATCTCCAAACGGATAGGCGGCCGGATCTTCTGATGCGCTTCGGGCCTGGCCCCGCCGCCCCGCGTGCGCTTCGGCGCCCGGTGGCGGCGGTCCTCGCCTGAGGCGGCCCCGGCTCAGTGCTTGCGGAACTTGTCGAGGCTCACCACCTCGGCATCATGTTCCTTGGGCTTTGACGAGGCTTCGGCGGTTTCCTCATCGGCCGCATCCTCGTCGTCTTCGTCCTCATCGTCGTCCTCGATGTCGAAATCCTGCTGCCCGTCGAAGCGCAGGCCGAATTCGACCGAAGGATCGACAAAGGTCTTGATCGCCTCGAACGGGATCACGATCGGCTCGAGCACATTGCCGAAATTGAGCGTCACCGTGAAGCGGTCGGACATGACGGCGAGATTGTCGAACCACTCCTGGAGCACGATCGTCATTTCCTTCGGATAGCGCTGCCGGAGCGACTCGGACATGTCGACCCCGGGGTGGGCCGTGTCGAAGGTGATGAAGAAGTGGTGGTTGCCCGGCAGGCCTTCTTCCGCGACCTGGCTCAGCACATCCATGATGAGCTGTCGCAGCGCCTTGTGCATCAGGCGGCCGTAGTTGATCGTGTGCGTCATGGCGGGCGGTTCCTAACTGGGTTTCCACGACAATATATGATTCAGGTGTCAGGAAAAGGGGGGGCGCGATTTTCGCACGCGTCGCGCCGGACGTTGGCGCTTCGGCGCTTGCGCGGATTTGCATCCGCCGCCGCCCCGGTTTAGGGGTTGGCGTCGGTTTTCTGGGGGTGGCTGCATGGCATTCTTCCGCAAGCTCAAGGACAAGCTGTTCAAATCCTCCTCGAAGATCGAGGAGGGCCTTGATGCGATCATCAGCGAGGGCGAGGATCAGGCTCCGGACGCGGCGGAGGTTCCCGAAGCTCCCGCCCCGGAACCGGCTGCGCGTGCAGCCGAGCCCGAGCCCCGGCCTGCCACGCCGGCACCGGCGCCTGCGTCCACGCCGGATACGTCAGCGGCGGAGGAGCCGCGGCGCGGCCTTGCCGGGCGGCTCTTCGGCGGGGCCGAAAAGGGCCGTGTGCTCGATGACGAGATGCTCGAAAGCCTCGAGGATCTGCTGATCACGGCGGACATGGGAGTCGAGACCTCGCTCAAGCTCACCTCCAACATCGCCGAGGGCCGGTTCGGCCGCCGGGTGGGCGCGCGCGAGATCCGTGAGGCGCTCGCGACCGAGATTGCCGCGGTGCTGGAGCCGGTGGCGCGGCCGATGCCGATCTATCCCAAGCGGCCGCAGGTGGTGCTGGTCGTCGGGGTGAACGGTTCGGGCAAGACCACGACGATCGGCAAGCTCGCGAGCCAGTTCCGCGCCGCGGGCAAGTCCGTGGTGATCGCGGCGGGCGATACCTTTCGCGCCGCGGCAGTCGAGCAGCTCCAGGTGTGGGGCGAGCGGGCCGGGGTGCCTGTGCTCACTGCGCCGCATGGCTCGGACCCTGCAAGCCTTTCCTTCGAGGCGATGGAGAAGGCCGAGGCGGAAGGCGCCGATCTGCTTCTCATCGACACCGCCGGGCGGCTCCAGAACCGCAACGACCTGATGCAGGAGCTCGCCAAGATCGTCCGGGTGATCCGCAAGAAGGATCCGGAGGCACCGCACAACACACTCCTCGTGCTCGACGCCACCACCGGGCAGAACGCGCTCGCCCAGGTCGAGATCTTCCAGAAGATCGCCGATGTCTCGGGCCTCGTGATGACGAAGCTCGACGGCACGGCGAAGGGTGGGGTTCTCGTGGCGCTGGCCGACCGCTTCGGGTTGCCGATCCATGCGATTGGCGTGGGCGAGGGGATCGACGATCTCTCGCCCTTCGATCCGGAGGACTTCGCCCGCGCCCTGACGGGGCTCTGAGGCGATGGAAGCGTGGATCGCAGGCTTCGAGGGCACGCCGGCCGCGGAGCACCTCGCGATGGCGCTCGCCCTGCTGGCCGCGGTCAGCCACGCGGTTTTCGGCGCGCTCCAGAAGGGCCGGCACGACCCCTGGCTTTCCCGCGGGGCGATCGACATCAGCTATTCGCTGATGGCGCTGCCGGTCGCGCTGCTGCTCGTGCCCTGGCCGGAGGGGCGGCAGTGGCTGATTCTCCTCGGCGCGGCGATCATCCATCTTGCCTACAAATACGCCCAGGCGCGGGCCTATGACCGGGGAGACTTCACGGTCGTCTATCCGATCGTGCGCGGCATGGGGCCGCTCGTCACGGTCGCGGCGGCGGGGGTGGTCTTCTCGGAGAGCTACTCGGCGGTGCAATGGGCGGGCGTGCTGCTCCTGTCGGGCGGGATCTTCTCGCTTTCGGCCTTCAATCTCGCGAGCGTCAGCATCGGGCGGCGCCGGCTTCTGGCCGCACTTGCCTGGGCGATGGTGACCGGGGTGCTGGTCTCGACCTACACGACCTATGACGCCTACGGGATCCGCGAGACCCCCAACCCCTTCACCTTCCTCGCGTGGTTCTTCGTGCTAGACGGGGTGCTCTTTCCCTGGATCGCGCTGCGCCACTACGCGACCATGCCCGATCCGCCCGACCTCGGGCCGCTGTTCCGACGGGGGATCATCGGCGGGCTGGTGGCCTATGTGAGCTTCGGCTCGGTCATGATGGCGACCCGGCTCGACAAGGTGGGGGAGGCGGCGGTCCTGCGCGAGACCTCGGTGGTCTTCGCCGCGCTGATCGGCTGGCTCTTTCTCGGCGAGCGGGTCGGGCCCTGGCGGGCGGCTCTCGTAGTTCTGATCGCGCTTGGCGCGGTAATTGTGGAATTCGGCTGAAAGCCGCGGTAGGAGCCGGACATGGCTGAGCGCAAGATACATCCCCTTCTCAAGATCGCCCTCGAAGTCGGGCCGATCGCGATCTTCTTCCTGGCCTACCGGATGGCGCCGGTGCCGGACGGGCTCGATGCGACCGAACGCCAGCTCGAGCAGATCCTGTTCTCGACCAAGGTCTTCATCCCGACGATCCTCGCGACCCTCGGGATCAGCTTCGCGCTCACCCGGAAGCTTCCGAAGATGGCGGTCATCACGGCGATCGTGGTGGTGGTGTTCGGGGGGCTCACGATCGTCCTGCATGACGATACCTTCGTGAAGATGAAGCCGACGATCCTCTACTGCATCTTCGCGGGCATCCTCGGCTTCGGGCTGCTCCGTGGGCAAAGCTATCTTCGCTATCTGATGGACGAGCTCCTGCCGATGCAGCGGGAGGGGTGGATGAAGTTCACCCGGCGCTTCGTGGTCTTCTACCTGTTTCTCGCGGTGCTGAACGAGGTGGTCTGGCGCGGGTTAGGGACGGACATGTGGGTGAATTTCCGTACGTTCGTGCTTCCGATCGCCAACTTCGGCTTCGTCATGGCCCAGCTCCCGCTCTTCCAGCGCTATTCGATCGTCCAGAAGGCCGACGAAGGGGTGTGAGGGGCCGGGGTGCCCTGACCGTGAAAACGGGGGTTTTCACCGTGAAAATTTTGGTAAGTTGCTGAAATTTCGGATTAAAGTGGCTAACAAATTGTGAATGGGCGTTTTGTTGGCCTTTGAGGGCCGACATTGCGCCGGTTTTGGTTGGTCGGACCTTGGATTCGTGTGCGGCGGTGCACTGCATCCCGGACATGAAGGGCGGGAAGCGGTTGTTCGCTGCGCCCAAAACTAATGTCCGCAAGAGTGCAAACGAAGCCGTTGTGGGTTGCCATACAAGGAGCGATTAGCACGCCTGCCCAGCGCTCTGGCCCTGTGTACAGAGGAGGCGGACTGATCAACCGAACCTTGTTGACGAGGTCAGAGGCTGGTGAGCTTGCCCGCGATGCGCAGAACTATGTCGTCAATAATCGCGTCTGCCTGCGCATCGATGTCGCCACTGTAATCGAAGTGGATCGAAACGAGATCGGTAGGGATGCCAGGGAAAATCGTCTTGTCGAGAAAGACGGGGATCACCTCAGCCTCCGAAACCCTTTGGGTGAAACAGTCCCGCTCGAAAGTGGGCCAAACCTTGTCCTTGTGGTGCTGGTCAAGAATTGCGACAACCAAACGCGATTTTCGGACAAATATGTCCAAGAACTGTTGGGACCAAAGGCCGCCCAGATAATTGTCTTCATAGTTGCGGTCGTAGAACACCGAGATGTCGAGTTCCCGGAGTTTCTGGCCGATGAAGTCGGCAATGTCGCGGTTTTCACCCGCAAAGGATATTGCAATATCCCACTCGAAATCACGAGGATCATCGCGGAAACCGCAGCGCTGGCGAAGGTCTTCCCAGTTCAGGTTCTTGATGTAGTAGAAAAGGGCTGGGTCTTCGATCGCGAAGTTTTTGGTGTCGGCGTCATAGTAAAACAATCGGGCGCAGGTCTCCTTCTGATCAAGTAGAACTCGCAACCGGTGATCCTTGACATTGTTTATGCTGCCCTTGATGTCGTGACGAGCATTCGCGAGTTCGTTCAGGTCGACGTTCGATTGCTCCAACTCGGATACAGCCCGCAGCAGCTTGTAGTAAGGATCGTTCGTCGGACGGAAACGCCTACCGCGGCAAAATTCGCGAACCGCCGGATCGTAGTTGTGATGGAGCGTCTCCACGACTTGAGCCTTGATCGTGTCCTGTGTCCAGTTGATGTGGTGCGTCACTTCGCGAGTTTGATCGACATTCGCCGAGATGCAGATCGTTTTGCATATCTGCTGGGTGAGCCAATAGTCGCCCCTACTGTCCGTTATAATGGCTTCTTGCTCTTCGATTTTGATGTTCAGTCGAATGCTTCCGAGCTTGATCATCTCGCCGATCACGGCAGGAGTACCCGGGGCAATGCGGTGAATGCCCATGCGCTTCGCAATGTCCGGGACCAGTTGGATGAGGTCCGATCCAACGTTGTTGATCCCAATAATGATGAGCTTTGGCAGCCCATCACGATTATCCCGTTCGGCAATCACTTTTGCCAGATTAGCAAGACGTTCTTTCGTTTCTTTGTTGAGACGGTGGAAGTCGTCAACGACGAAGGTCTCATCACCGGATTCTTCGCTAATAGCCTCGATGATCGGGAGATCCTTGGGCTCGCGCGGCGTCAAAAGTCTTGGTGCGTTCTCAGGGAAGATTTCCGCAAGCGCTTTCTTGACGGTTGTAGTCTTACCTGTGCCTGATTGACCTTCGACGACGACCGGCTTTCCTTTGCGTCGCAAATCGACGAGAAGTGCTGTGAAGTTAGGGGGCTTCACGAATGTGAATTCAGGCACGCCCTCCGTAACGAAAACATCTTCCAAATATGCCATTTGAGTCCCGAAATTGCGGACACTTTCGTTTTCCGATCACCGAAGGTGGCGCAATTACGTTTTTTCTTCAAGAGCGTCTGCACGGCAGATGGACAAATCGAGCGCTGTATGGTGGGCACCGCACATACCGCTGGTCATCTTCGAGCAAGGCGGATCGCTTATCCGCGATGGTTAACCACTATCGGTTGGAAGCGGCCATCCGACGAATGCAGAACGAACGACAGCTTAGGGCCGAAGGTAGTCGTTTGGTTCGGCAGATCAGAGGAAGGGCCGCAGGCCCGGCGGCGCTGCGCGCCTTGTTCGGGGCCGGGGGCCGAGTTGTTTCGCAGTAGGTTAGGCGGCAGTTGTGCATGGACGATCCGCCCTACCGCCGGATCAGGTCCAGCGGGGCCTGCGAGAGGGGTTCGGCGCCGGTTTCCGTGACGAGGGAGGTGCGGGCGAGGGTCATCGCGAGGCCGTTGGCCTCGTCGAAGAGGATCATGTGGATGAAGAAGGTGTTGCCGGGGCGGAGGATGTAGCTCTGGCCCTCGTAGAACATCGGCCAGTCCATCCAGTTCGGCGCGAAGGTGGTGCCCAGGGAATAGCCGCAGGCGTTGAGCTTGTTGGCGCCCTGGCCGCGGGCCTCCATCACGGCGGCATGGGCCTCGAAGACGGCGCGGGCGGGCTCGCCGGGGCGCAGCGCGGCCTCGGCGGCCAGCAGCGCCTCCTCGCAGGCGGCGTGCATCGCGGCGACGCGCGGGTCGAGCCGGCCGATGACGACCGTGCGCATGAGTGCTGCGTGGTAGTGGCGCCAGGCGGCGGCGAATTCCAGCGTGAGGAGGTCGTCGGGATCGAGCGTGCGGCGGCCGGTGAAGTAGCGGCACATGAGCGCGCCGGGGCCCGAGCCGATGATCTGCTCGTTGGCCGGGTCGTCGCCGCCGCCGCGGTAGATCGCGCCCTGAAGCTCGGCGAGGATGTCGCCCTCGTAGGCGCCGGGGCGCGTGGCTGCGGTCGCGGCGGCGAGGGCCTCGTCGGCGAGGGCGGCGGCGCGGCGGACATGGGCGATCTCGGCGGGGCTCTTCACGGCGCGCAGGCGCGTGACGAGGAGCGAGGCGTCCTCGAGGCTGCCGAAGCCTTCGAGGGCGTCGGTGAGGCGGCGGCCCTTGGCGGCGGTGAGCCCGTAGGCCTCCCACTCGACGCCGAGGCGGCGGCCGGAGAGGCCGAGCTCGGCGAGGATGCCGCGGAGCTCGCGCTCCGGGGCGGCATGTTCGCCATCGGTCCAGATGCGGATGTCGCTCACGCGCGAGGTGAAGCGGGCCTGGAGGCGGTCGGCGGAGCGGGTGAGCAGCACGAGGCGGCCGTCGCCGGTGAGCACCATGGCCTGGAAATGCACGTAGCCGAAGGTGTCGTAGCCGGTCAGCCAGTACATGCTTTCCTGGCGGAAGAGCAGGAGCGCGTCGAGCCCCGCGCGCTCCATCTCGGCGAGCACGGCCTGCTGGCGGGCGCGGAACTCGGGCTCGTCGAAGTGGAGGTTGCGGGGCGGCGTGCTATCCTGCGGCATCGATCACCGGCTTCAGGCGTTTCTCGATGACCTCGCGGGTGAGCGGGCCGGGGTGGCGGAAGAGGATCTTGCCGCCCGGGCCGACGACGAAGGTTTCCGGCACGCCGTAGATGCCCCAGTCGATGCCGGTGCGGCCCGAGGCGTCCTCGCCGACCATGGCGTAGGGGTTGCCGAGCTCGGCGAGGAAGGCGGCGGCCTTCTCGGGGCTGTCCTTGTAGTTGATGCCGATGACGGGGCGCTCGGGGGTGCCGAGCTCCATCAGCACCGGGTGTTCGGCGCGGCAGGGCGCGCACCAGCTTGCCCAGAAGTTCACGAGCTTGATGCCGGGGCCGGTGAGGTCGGCGTCCGTGGGCGTGGGGCTGCCGGGAAATTCGGAGACATAGGCGAGCGGCGGGGTGGTCTTGCCGATGAGCGCGGAGGGGAGCGCGTTCGGGTCCTCGCGCTGGAGGCCGAACCAGGCGGCGACCGCGAAGGCGATGAAGAGGAGCGGCGGCAGCGCGATCAGCGGGTTGAAGCGACGCTCAGCCACGGCTGCGCCCCCGGATCTCGGCCTCGGCGCGCTCGAGCGCGCGGCGGACGCGGGCGCTGCGCCAGAGCGAGACGGCGACGAGGGCGGCGAGGAGGGCGATCGTCGCGCCATAGGCGCCGAGGACGGTTCCGGCGTAGCGTCCGAGGTCGGGCATCATGCCTTGTGGGCCTCCATGGGGCGGGGGGCGGCCTGCTGGGCCTGCATCTGTTCGATGGCGCGCAGCCGGCGGGCGCGGATTTCGGTGCGGGTGCGCAGGAGCACGAGGGTGATGAAGAGCAGCACGAAGCCCGCGATGCAGAGGAGCAGCGGCCAGTAGAAGGCGTTGTCGACGTTTTCGCGCTGGTCCATCGAGAGCGACGGGCCCTGGTGCAGCCCCTGCGACCAGAAGAAGACGGCGTAGCGCGAGAGGACGGCGAAGACGGAGCCGACGAGGCAGAGGATCGCGGTGAGGTCCGCGGCCTTTTCCGGGTCGTCGATGGCGGACCAGAGCGCGATGTAGCCGAGGTAGAAGACGAAGAGGATGAAGAACGAGGTGAGGCGCGGGTCCCAGGCCCACCAGGTGCCCCACATCGGTTCGCCCCAGATCGCGCCGGTGAAGAGCGTGATGAGCGTCATCACCGCACCGATGGGCGCGGCGGCACGGGCGGCTAGGGCTGAGACGTGGTGGCGGCGGATGAACCAGATCATCGAGGTCACCAGCATCATGAACCAGGCGTTGATGGCCATGAGCGCCGCGGGGACGTGGATGAAGAGGATCTTCACCGTGGCACCCTGCTGGTAGTCGTCCGGGGTGCCGAAGAAGCCCCAGCCGAGCCCGGCTGCGAGGCAGAGGACCGTGAGCCCCGAGAACGCGGGCAGGAGCGCCCCGGAGAGGCGCATGAACTGCACGGGATTGGCGAATTTCCAGATCGACATGCCGCCTTTTAGAGCCGACGGGCGCGCGGTTCAATCGCCTGAAAGTACTGTAACACCTTCGTGGGCGCGCGAGGGCTCAGGGCAGGATCACGCCGGGCTCGCCGACGGGCCCGGCAAGCGGGTCGAGGGGCAGGTCGGCGGGCGGCGCGGATGCGGTTGCCGGCGCGATGGCGAGGGTGGGCGCTGGCGCGACGGGGTGCGCGGTCTGCGGCAGGGCGATGGGCGTGGCGGCGCGGGGGGCGGCCTCGGCCGGTGCGACGGTTTCCGCCGAAGCAGTGTCCTTGCCGCCGCAGCGGGTGAAGGCATCGCTCCAGCCGCGGGCATAGGCGGTGTCGTTCTCGAAGGAGGTGGCATCCCGGAGGCGCGGGCCGCTGCCCGCCGCGGAGGATTGCCCGGAGGTGCAGCCGTCATCGAAGCCCTGACGGTAGGCGGGAGGGGCGTCTGCCGCGGGGGCGGGCGGGGCGGCTTCCGGGCGCGCGTCGGGGTCGCCGCCGGCACAGGCCGCGAGGAGGAGGCAAGCGGCGAGGGCGCGTCCGGTCATGTCTCTCAACTCCTCTCCGGGAGATATTCCCGCATAGGTTGAATAGCATGAACGGTATGCGCCGGGCAATCATGCCGCGCAGCAATCTGTGCAGGCGTCAGCGCAGGTTGATGCGCAGGGCAGCGGCGGCGGCGAAGGGGGCGAGGGCGAGGATGAAGAGGGTGAGGCCCGCCAGCAGGGTGAGGGCGGGCATCGGGTCGGTGCCTTCGGCGGCACTGGCGACCGCGCGGGCCCCGAAGATCAGCGTCGGGATATAGAGCGGCAGGACGAGCACCGAGAGGAGCAGGCCACCGCGCCGCAGGCCGACGGTGACCGCCCCGCCGATTGCACCGAGAAAGCTGAGGCCGGGGGTGCCGAGGGCGAGGCTGGCCATCAGCCAGGCGAAGGCATCGCCCGGCAGGTTGAGGGTGATGGCAAGCACCGGCGCCACGATCACCAGCGGGAGGCCGGTGGTGAGCCAGTGGGCGAGCGCCTTCAGCGCCACGAGGCCCTCGAGGGGCAGCGGCGAGAGGGAGAGGATGTCGAGGGTGCCGTCCTCGTAATCGGTCTGGAACAGCCGGTCGAGGGAGAGCTGGCAGGCAAGCAGCGCGGCGAGCCAGAGCGTTCCGGGAGCGATGGCGCGGAGCCTTTCCGGGTCCGGGCCGGTGCCGAAGGGGACGAGCAGCACGACGATGAGGAAGAAGGAGAGGCCGAGCCCGGCGCCGCCGCCGGAGCGGAGCGCGAGCCTCAGTTCCCGGCCGAGGACGGCGGAGGCGGTCTTCATGGGGCAAGGCCTTCGAGGAACGGATCGTGATGGCCGGCGGTACCGGGACTGGCGGCCACGACGGGCGCAAGCGTGAGGTCGCGGGCGCTGCCGACATCAAGGGGCACGTGGGTTGCGATGATCGCGGCGCCGCCGCGGGCGCAATGCGCGCGGATGGCGGAAAAGAGCAGGGCGCAGGCGGGGCCGTCGAGCGAGACGGTGGGCTCGTCGAGCAGCCAGAGCGGCCGGTTGGGGGCGAGCGCCAGGCGGGCAAGGCCGAGCCGCCGTTTCTGGCCCGCGGAGCAGGCATGGGCGGGGCGCGCGGCGATCGCACCGAGATCGAAGGCCGCGAGCGCGGGCGCGATGTCGGGCGAACCGAAGAGCGCGCCCCAGAAGGCGAGGTTCTCGGCTACGGTGAGCTGTGGCTTGATGGCGTCAAGGTGGCCCGCATAGGCGATGCGCTCGGCATAGGCGTCATGGTCGCGGCCGAGCGGGATGCCGTCGAGGGTCACCGCGCCGCGGCTTCGCGGCAGGAGGCCTGCGAGCACGCGCAGGAGCGTGGACTTGCCCGAACCGTTGGGTCCGCGCAGCCCCAGCGCCTCGCCGCCGTCGAGCGTGAAGGAAACGCCCTCGAGAACGGGGCGACCGGAGCGTTGACAGGCGAGATCGGAAACGTCGAGGCGCATGAATCTCCGCATAGACTATTGACGCGGCGCCGGAAAGGGCGAGGCTGGCAAGGGACGGTGCAGATTTCTCCGAAATGTATACCGTTGTATTCTTTTCACCGTGCCTGCCATGTGCTAGAGGACGCACGGGCGGCACGGGAGCCGCGATTCACACAATCACGAGGGAGCATAGAGCCACCATGACCATTCAAGTGGGAACGGACACTGCAAAGACCCGCCGTTCACTGAGCGTGGACGGGTCCGAATATGCTTACTACTCGATCGCTGCGGCGGAAGAGGCTGGCCTTGGCGCATTCGAGAAGCTTCCCGCATCCCTCAAGGTCGTTCTCGAGAACCTGCTGCGCTTCGAGGACGGTGGCAAGACGGTCTCCGTCGACGACATCAAGGCCTTCGCCGAATGGGCGACGAATGGCGGCAAGAACCCGCGCGAGATCGCCTATCGCCCGGCCCGCGTGCTGATGCAGGACTTCACCGGCGTTCCGGCCGTCGTGGACCTCGCGGCGATGCGCGACGGCATCGTGACGCTCGGCGGTGACGCGCAGAAGATCAACCCGCTGAACCCGGTCGATCTCGTCATCGACCACTCGGTGATGATCGACGAGTTCGGCAATCCGCGCGCCTTCCAGATGAACGTGGACCGGGAATACGAGCGCAACATGGAGCGCTACGTGTTCCTCAAGTGGGGCCAGAAGGCGTTCAACAACTTCCGCGTGGTGCCGCCGGGAACCGGCATCTGCCATCAGGTGAACCTCGAATACCTCGCCAAGACCGTCTGGTCCGATACCGATCAGGCGGGCGGGCTGGTGGCCTATCCCGACACGCTGGTCGGCACCGACAGCCATACCACGATGGTCAACGGCGCGGCCGTGCTCGGCTGGGGCGTGGGCGGCATCGAGGCCGAAGCCGCGATGCTCGGCCAGCCGATCTCGATGCTCATCCCCGAGGTCGTGGGCTTCAAGCTCACCGGCTCGATGGTCGAGGGCACGACCGGCACCGACCTCGTACTCAAGGTCGTCGAGATGCTGCGCAAGCACGGCGTCGTCAGCAAGTTCGTGGAGTTCTACGGCGAGGGGCTCGACAACCTGCCGCTCGCGCAGCGCGCCACGATCGCCAACATGGCCCCCGAATACGGCGCGACCTGCGGCTTCTTCCCGATCGACAGCGAGACCCTGCGCTATCTCACCCAGACGGGCCGCCCCGAGGAGACCATCGCGCTCGTCGAGGCCTATGCCAAGGCCAACGGCATGTGGCGCGGCGCCGACTACGAGCCGATCTACAGCTCGACCCTGCATCTCGACATGGGCGAGATCGTTCCGGCGATCTCCGGTCCGAAGCGCCCGCAGGACTACCTGCCGCTCACCAGCGCCTCCTCGGCCTTCGAGAAGGTCGTTGCCGACTATCGTGGTCTCGATCTCTCGGATGACGCCAAGAACATGGCGGACGAGGGCCCGGTGGCGACGAAGCCCGTCGACGTCTGCAAGACGGCCAAGGTCGAGGGCGAGGCGTATGAGCTCAAGGACGGCTCGGTCGTGATCGCCTCGATCACCTCCTGCACCAACACCTCGAACCCCTATGTGCTTATCGGCGCCGGTCTGGTCGCCCGCAAGGCGCGCGCACTCGGCATCACCCGCAAGCCCTGGGTGAAGACCTCGCTCGCTCCCGGCTCTCAGGTCGTGACCGAGTATCTCGAGGCCGCAGGCCTGCAGGAAGATCTCGACGCGATCGGGTTCAACCTCGTTGGCTATGGCTGCACGACCTGCATCGGCAACTCCGGGCCGCTTCAGCCGGAAATCTCGAAGGCGATCAGCGAGAACGATCTGATCGCGACCGCGGTGCTCTCGGGCAACCGCAACTTCGAGGGCCGCATCAGCCCCGACGTGCGTGCCAACTACCTCGCCTCGCCGCCGCTCGTGGTCGCCTATGCGCTCGCCGGCGACATGAACATCGACATCACTTCGGAGCCGCTGGGCCAGGGTTCGGATGGCAAGGATGTCTATCTCAAGGACATCTGGCCGTCCGATGCCGAGATCGCCGAGCTCGTCGAGAAGGTCGTGACCCGCGAAGCCTTCGTCTCGAAGTATGCCGATGTCTTCAAGGGCGACGAGAAGTGGCAGGGCGTCGAGACCACCGACAGCGAGACCTACGACTGGCCGACGAGCTCGACCTATGTCCAGAACCCGCCCTACTTCCAGGGGATGGGCATGGAGCCGGGCACGATCAGCGACATCGAGGGTGCGAAGGTTCTGGCGATCCTCGGCGACATGGTCACCACCGACCACATCTCGCCGGCGGGCTCCTTCAAGCAGACCACGCCCGCGGGCAAGTATCTGATCGAGCGTCAGGTCGGCGTGCGCGACTTCAACTCCTACGGCTCGCGCCGCGGCAATCACGAGATCATGATGCGCGGTACCTTCGCCAACATCCGCATCAAGAACGAGATGCTGGACGGGGTCGAAGGCGGCTACACCAAGGGTCCGGACGGCGAACAGACCTCGATCTACGATGCCGCGATGGCCTACCAGGCCGAGGGCACGCCGCTCGTGATCTTCGGCGGCATGGAGTACGGCGCAGGCTCTTCGCGCGACTGGGCGGCGAAGGGCACGAGCCTTCTCGGCGTCAAGGCGGTGATCGCCGAGAGCTTCGAGCGCATCCACCGCTCGAACCTCGTCGGCATGGGGGTCATTCCCTTCGAGTTCACCGGCGGCGACACCCGCAAGACGCTGGGCCTCAAGGGCGATGAAACCGTCTCGATCAAGGGCCTGTCGGGCGATCTGAAGCCGCTCTCGCAGGTTCCGGCGACCATCACCTACGGCGATGGCTCGACCAAGGAGATTACGCTCAAGTGCCGCATCGATACCGCGGTCGAGATCGAGTATGTCGAGAACGGCGGCGTGCTGCACTACGTGCTGCGCAACCTCGCCCGCGCCTGACCCGCTCCGCGATGAAGGGCGGGTGCCGGAGCTGATCCGGCGCCCGCCTTCTCTTCCCCCTGCCTTCTCTTCACTTCGGCGACAGAGTGCCCGGCGCTCGCGAAGGCTTTACTGGCGCCCCCCGTGCCGTGCGGCTACCCCTGTAAGGCCCCAAAAGACACGGAGCATCGATGCCTCTTCTCGCGCTTGTCCTTGCGCTACTCCTGTTCGTTTCGCCGCAGGCCGGACGCGCGCAGCAAAACGCGGTGGTGCTCGAGCTCTATACGAGCCAGGGCTGTTCGTCCTGCCCGCCCGCCGACGCGCTGCTGCCGAAACTTGCCGACATGCCCGGCGTGATCGCGCTCGCCTTGCATGTCGATTACTGGGATTATCTCGGCTGGAAGGATTCCTTCGGCAACGTCCAGTACACCAAGCGGCAGAAGGCCTATGCCAAGGCGCTGCATCACCGGCCGCTCTACACGCCGCAGGCGGTCATCCAGGGTCAGGACATCATCGTCGGCCATCAAGAGCCGCAGATCGTCAAGGCGCTCAACGCCTATATGTCCGAGCCTTCGCCCGTCCGGCTCGATATCGATCGGGGCGCAGGCGGGATCCTGTCGATCCGGGCGACCTCGCGCGATGGCGCGGCTCTGCCCGGGCCCTTCGATGTCCAGCTCGTGCAGTTTCTCGAATCCGAAGGCGTGGATATCGAGGGTGGCGAGAATGCCGGCCGGAACATGACCTATACCAACATCGTGACCGACTGGCGCACGGTGGCGCATTGGGACGGGCTCACGCCGCTCGATCTCGAGATCACCGATCTCGCGCCGGATCAGCCCGTCGCGGTCATCGTGCAGGAAGCGGGAACCGGACCGGTCGTCACGGCCGCCGAGCTGCACTGAGCCGCAGCCCAGGCCGCGCGCGGCTTCAGGTCGGACCGGGTTCCGTCGCCGCCGGCAAGGATTTCGACCAGCGCCGGTGCAGCCAGTAATACTGACCGGGATGGGCGCGGATCCGGGCCGCCAGCGCGTCGTTCACTGCCTGCATCATTTCCCTGGCAGTTCCGCGCGCGATCGGCGGATCGACCTCGACCTCGATATGCATCCGGTCGGTCAGGCGATGGCTGAACGTCGGGATCAGCGGCACGTCGTATTTGAGCGCGAGCTGGGCTGCGACCAGGGAGGTGGGGGCGGGACGGCCGACGAAATCGAGCGGCTCGGCGCGGTGATCGTACTGGTCGATGAGGAGTGCCACGATGTTGCCCTTGGCGAGATGGGCCACGAGGCCGCGGGTGCCGCGGGCGCCCTTCTCGAACATCGGGGTGCCATTCGCATCCAGCCCGCGCTTGTAGATTGCGTTGATATAAGGGTTCTCCGTCCGCCGGTAGACTCCGGCGCAGGTGATACCGAGCGATGACATCCAGGCCCGCGAGCCTTCCCACTGCCCGAAATGCCCCGAGACGAGCACGGCTCCCTTGCCGTTGATGGCAGCCGCGCGAATGGCCTCCACGCCCGGCCCGGAGGGCGGCGGCGTAAGCAGATCATCGTCGCGAAACCGCTCGCCATGCAGCGTCTCGAGAAAGGTGCGCCCGAAGTTGTCGCCGGTCTCGCCCACGATGCGTGCTCGCTCTCCGGGCGAAAGCTCGGGGAGGACATAGGTGAGATTGGCTTCGATGCGGCGGCGCAGGCGGCGGTTGCGGGTGACGATCTGTCGGCCGATGAAGCCGCCTAGGCCGGCGCGCGCGCGATGCGGCAGGAGACGGGTGAACTCCACCAGCGCATAGACCGGCACGCTGGCGAGCCGGTCGAGGAGCGCGTTTCTATTCTTCTTGGCCATGGAAATCCCGGTCCACCGGAGGCGGCGGACCCGTCTGCGAGGGGCGCGTGCGCTCTGCCGCGCGCGCGGGGGCAGAGGAAAGCGGGAAGTGCCCTGCGCCGGGAGCGGGCCCCGGCGCGCGGAAGTTCAGTGCTTGATCGGGTTGATCATCATCACCATCTGGCGACCTTCGAGGCGCGGCATGGATTCGATCTTGCCGAGTTCCTCGATATCGCCGGCGACACGTTCGAGCAGCTTGCGTCCGAGATCGGCATGCGCCATCTCGCGACCGCGGAACCGGAGCGTCACCTTGACCTTGTCGCCACCCTCAAGGAACTTCACCACCGAGCGCATCTTGACGTCGTAGTCATGCGTATCGGTGTTGGGGCGGAACTTGATCTCCTTGACCTCGATGGTCTTCTGCTTCTTCCGGGCCTCGGATTCCTTTTTCTGCTGTTCATACTTGAACTTGCCGAAATCCATGATCTTGGCGACCGGCGGCGTGGCATTCGGGGAGATTTCCACCAGATCCAGCCCGGCCTCTGCCGCGAGCATCATGGCGCGGTCCGGAGAAATGACGCCGATATTCTCACCTTCGGCTCCGATGAGACGGATCTCCGAAGCACGGATGCGTTCGTTCACGCGGGGCCCGGTATCCCGGGTCGGCGGAGCATTATGTGGTCTGCGGGCGATGGTCGTTGCTTCCTTTTGATCGTTGACGGGACGAAAAAACCGGAGCACTGCCCCGGTATCGTGCCTTAACATAGTGCAAAACCGCAGCAAAGTGAAGGCTCTTCGGTGTCCGTCCGCCGATTCGTAGCGCTGCGCGGGGCCGCGCCGAAATCGTCGTGAGGCGATCACAGAACCGTGGGACATGTTGCAAGCGAGCGAGCAGCGCTGCATTTCATCGCTGGCAGAAGTCATTCGGCTCGCAGACCTCAGGAGGAAATTTCGCATGTCGCGTTTCATTTGGGTGATCGTCGTCATCATCGCAATCGTTCTCGGATACACCCTTTTCATGGGGTCGGAAGAGACCGAGACCCCGGTTCCGGTCACGGAGACCACCCCCGAATCGCCGGCGGATGCTGCTGTCGAGAATGCCGGCGAAGCGGCGCAGGACGCGGGCCAGGCCGCACAGGATGCGCTCGAGGCCACGGGCGATGCGGTGGACAACGCCGCCGAGAGTGCGGGCCAGGCGGCTCAGGACGCGCAGGATGCGGCCGGGGAAGCGGTCCAGTCGATCGAGGAGAAGGCGCAGGAGGCGACTGACGCGGTACGCGAGGAAGCCAACGAGGCAATCCAGAAGATCGACAACGCCACCACGCCCGAGACGACGGCCCCGGAGACGCCGGAAACCACCACACCGGAGACCACGGCGCCCGCGGGTGACGAGTCCTCGATCGACAGCCAGATCCGCGGCATGGTGAACGAGAGCACCCCGCCCGCCGCGGAAGAAACCCAGCCTGCGCAGCAGTAAGACTGCGCGGCAAAGCTCCTGCAGCCGAGCTTCAGCTGAGCCGGCTGCAGAAGCGCGCGATGCGGGCGCAGGCCTCTTCGAGGGTTGCGTCCGCGGCCGCATAGCTGATGCGGAAATTCGGCCCGGACCCGAAAGCGGCCCCAAAAACCACGGCAACGCCTTCGGCATCCAGAAGCTCCCGCGCGAAATCCTCGTCGGTCTCGATCCGGGCTCCCTCGGGTGTGTGGCGCCCGATGAGTTTCGCGACCGAAGGGTAGACGTAGAAGGCGCCTTCCGGCACCGGGCAGAGCAGCCCCTCACAGGCATTGAGCCGCTCGACCACGAGATCGCGGCGGCGCCGGAACGCGGTGCGCGCTTCGGACAGATAGTCCTGCGGGCCTTCGAGCGCCTCGACCGCGGCCCACTGGCTGATCGAGCATGCGTTGGTGGTCGACTGGCCCTGGAGCGTGATCATCGCACGGATGAGCGGCGTGGGGCCCGCGGCATAGCCGATGCGCCAGCCGGTCATCGCATAGGCCTTGGAGACGCCATTGACGGTCAGCGTGCGATCGATGAGGCGGGGCTCGACCTCGGCTGGGGTGCAGAAGCGGAAGGGGTCATAGGCGATGTGCTCGTAGATATCGTCGCTTAGCACCCAGACATGATCGTGGGCGACGAGGACATCCGTAAGCGCCTTCATCTCCTCGTGCGAATAGCCCGCGCCGCTCGGGTTCGACGGCGAGTTGAGGATCAGCCACTTGGTCTTCGGCGTAATGGCGCCCTGCAGCGCGCCGGGGGTGATCTTGAAGCCGTTTTCCATCGTGCCGGGCACGATCACCGGCGTGCCGCCGGCGAGGCGGACGATGTCGGGGTAGCTCACCCAGTAGGGCGCGGGGATGATGACCTCGTCGCCGGGATCGACGGTGGCCATCAGTGCATTGAAGAGCGCCTGCTTGCCGCCGGTGGAGACGATGACTTGTTCGGGGGCATAGTCGAGCGAATTCTCGCGGGAGAACTTGCCGCAGATGGCGCGGCGGAGCTCGATCAGTCCCTCGGGCGAGGTGTAGCGGGTCTCTCCGCGGTCGATCGCGGCCTTCGCGGCGGCACGGATGTTTTCCGGCGTGTCGAAATCGGGTTCGCCGGCGCTGAGGCTGATGATGTCGCGCCCCGCCGCGCTGAGCTCGCGCGCCTTGGCGGTGATCGCCACGGTGGGGGAGGGCTTGATGCGCCCGAGAGCTGCGGACAGGAACGACATGGGGCACCCCTTTGCAATCGCGACCCCGGTGTCTTAGGGTCCACCGCGAAGGCAGGCAAGCCTGCAGGCAGACGAGCGCGAGGGGTTCAGCGCAAGGGAGACGCAGATGTCCGGCACCAGTTCCGGCAACCCCGCGGCTTCGGACGGCGAAGACTATTCCGATGCCGCGGCCACATTCGGAGATCGCATCACGCTGGCGCGCGAGGCGCTCGGCCTTGACCAGTTGGGGCTTTCCGAGAAGCTCGGGGTGAAACTCACGACGATCCAGAACTGGGAGGAGGACCGGGCGGAGCCGCGGGCCAACAAGCTTCAGATGCTGGCAGGTGTGCTCAACGTCTCGATGATCTGGCTGATAAGCGGGCGCGGAGAGCAGCCGGGTTTTGCCGGGCAGGAGGCGCATCGCGTGGTGGAGGAATGCCTGGCCGAGCTTCGGGAACTGCAGGGCGAACAGCGACAGATTTCGGAGCGCATGGTGCAGGTCGAGCGCAGGCTCCGCCTTGCCTTCGACGGCGTCGAACCCATCTGAGGCAAACCGGGCGATCGCGCGGTTCCGGGCGGTTGACAGGGCCTGGAGCGAAGGGGATACCCGAGAGGTTTCCAGGTTGCGCCGGCATTCGCGGCGCAGAATCCAAGAGGGGCGCACATGAAGGGCGACAAGAAAGTCATTGAATATCTGAACGCGGGGCTTCGCAGCGAGCTGACCGCAGTCAGCCAGTACTGGCTGCATTTCCGGCTTCAGGACGACTGGGGCTTCGGCAAGCTTGCGGCGAAGTCCCGGGCCGAAAGCATCGAAGAGATGCACCACGCCGACAAGTTCATCGAGCGGATCCTCTTCCTCGAAGGTCATCCCAACCTGCAGAAGCTCGACTCGCTCCGGATCGGAGAGACGGTGAAGGAAACCCTCGAGTGCGATCTCGCCGCCGAGCATGACGCGCGCAAGCTCTACATCGAGGCGCGCGAGCACTGCGAAAAGGTCGGCGACTATGTCTCGAAGAACCTCTTCGAGGAACTGATCGCCGATGAGGAAGGCCATATCGACTACCTCGAGACCCAGCTCGATCTGCTTGGCAAGCTCGGCGAGGAGAAATACGGCCTGCTGAACGCCAAGTCCGCCGACGAAGCGGACTAAGCCGCTTCAGAACGCGCCAGCCAGCCCCCTCGGGACGGAGCCGCTGCCCTGCGCTCCGTCCGCCTCGGGGCAGCCAGCGCGGAAGACGGGTTCCCGGGCCCCCGGCCTCGGTGGCCGCACCTGCTCCCTCGGAGATCCTGATGATCCCGCGCCGGAGCGCTATTCTTCCCGGTCTTTTCCGACATCACCGCGACCCGAATGGCTTTGCGGCCAGCTCTTGGCCTGTGGCTTTTCATCGCGGCGGAAATGGTCTTAAGGTGGGGCGGGGCATAATCAGAAAAACAAGCGTGCCTTGAAACAGGGAGGGGAAAATGTCCGAAGATTTCAGGCGCGATGCGCTGGCCTATCATTCCGCCGAGCCACGGGGGAAGCTGCAGATCCTGCCGACAAAGCCAATGGCAACGCAGCGCGATCTGGCACTGGCCTACAGCCCCGGCGTGGCGGTGCCCTGTGAGGAAATCGCCGCCGATCCCTCAAAGGCCGCGCTCTATACCGGGCGCGCCAATCTCGTTGCGGTCATCTCCAACGGCACTGCGGTGCTCGGGCTCGGAAATATCGGGGCGCTCGCCTCGAAGCCGGTGATGGAGGGCAAGGCCGCGCTGTTCAAGAAATTCTCCGGGATCGACGTGGTCGATCTCGAGGTGGATGAAACCGACGTTGATGCCTTCTGCGAGACGGTGCGGCGGCTGGAGCCAAGCTTTGGCGGCATCAATCTCGAGGATATCGCCGCCCCGGCCTGCTTCGAGATCGAGAGCCGGCTCAAGCGCGAGATGGGTATTCCGGTCTTCCATGACGACCAGCACGGCACGGCGATCGTCGCGGCCGCAGGCATGATCAACGGGCTTGATCTCGTCGGCAAGTCGCTCGAGGAAGCGAAGATCGTCTGCAACGGCGCGGGTGCCGCGGCGCTCGCCTGCATCGGGCTGCTGGTGAGCTTCGGAGCGCGGAAGGAAAACATTCTCGTCTGCGATTCCAAGGGCGTGGTGCATTCAGGCCGCGCCGCACAGCTCGACAAGTACAAGACCGCCTGGATGCGGGATACCGAGGCCCGGACGCTGGCCGATGCGATGAAGGGGGCGGACGTGTTTCTCGGCGTCTCGGTCGCCCGTGCGGTCGATCGAGACATGGTGGCTTCGATGGCGCCGAACCCGCTTATCTTCGCCCTCGCCAATCCCGAGCCGGAGATCCGGCCGGAAGAGGTGGAGGCGGTGCGCTCGGATGCGATCGTCGCGACCGGGCGTTCGGACTATCCGAACCAGGTCAACAACGTGCTCTGCTTTCCGTTCATCTTCCGCGGCGCGCTCGATGTCGGCGCAACGGAGATCAACGATGCGATGAAGCGTGCCTGTGCCGAGGCAATCGCGCGCATCGCGCGGGCCGAAGCGGCGGACATGCAGTCAGCCTATGCCAATCAGGATCTGAAGTTCGGGCCCAATTACATCATTCCCAAGCCGTTCGACTCGCGGCTCATGCTGGAGATCGCGCCGCTGGTCGCGCAGACGGCGATGGATACCGGCGTCGCGACGCTTCCAATCGAGGACATGGCGGCCTATCGGGAGAAGCTCCAGAGCTTCGTCTACCGTTCGGGCATGCTCATGAAGCCGGTCTTCGAACGGGCGCAGCGCGATCCGCGGCGGGTGGTGTTCGCCGAAGGGGATTCCACGCGCGTCCTGCATGCCGCCTCCCGCGCGGCGCGCGACGGGATCGCGCGGCCGGTGCTTGTCGGCAACGCGGAGGCGATCCGTCAGAAGATCGCCGAGCTCTCGCTGAGCCTGACCATCGGCAAGGAGATCGAGGTCGCAGATCCGGAGAAGATCGATCCGCAGAGCTATGCCGACCAGCTTCACCGTCTTGTCGGCCGCGACGGCATCTCGCCCAAGGAAGCGCTCCGCGGCGTGCGCAGCGATCCCTCGGTCTTTGCCTTTCTGATGCTCGAGCGCGGTGAGGTGGATGCGGCGATCTGCGGCACCGGCGGGCGCTTTGCCCATCATCTGACCCGGCTCAAGGGCATCATCGGGCTGAAGCCCGGAGCGACGGGGCTTTCGACGATGAACGCGCTGGTCATGCCCTCCGGAACGTTCTTCATTGCCGACGCCTATGTTTCGGTCGATCCCTCGGCTGAGGAGGTGGCGGATCTTGCTATCCGCGCCGCAGAGGCGGTCCGGCGCATGGGCCTCGAGCCGCGTGCGGCCCTCGTGAGCCATGCGAATTTCGGTGACCGGCCGAGCGCCTCTTCACGCAAGATGCGCCGGGCCGTGGAGATCCTGCGCCAGCGGCAACCGGATTTCGAGTTCGATGGCGAGATGCATGCCGATACTGCGCTCGTCGATTCGCTCCGGGCGAAGGCGCTGCCAGGAAGCAGCCTCAGGGGCCCCGCGAACCTTTTCATCATGCCGAATGCCGATGCGGCGCATATCTCGCTCACCCTGCTCAAGACACTGGGAGGGGCGGTGCCCGTCGGGCCGATCATGATGGGTGCGGCGAAGCCAGCCTATATCGCCTCGCAGTCGGTGACGGTGCGGGGGCTGCTCAACCTTACCGCGCTGGCGGTTGTGGAAGCGCAGGCATCGGCGGAGGCCGACGAGAACCGACTCGCGGCGGAGTAGCGCGCAGCGGCTTGAGCCGGGGTGGCGGGCGCACGGCGCCCCGCCATCCGCATGTGCAGCGGTGCCGTGTGGCGTCACGGAGATAGATGCAAGGCATTGAAGGCGTGCTATCCTACGGGGCTGGCGCAACCTTTTCGAAGACACGCATCATGACGCCCTCAACCTCCGTTTCGGCCTATGACGAGATATCCATCAATACGCTCGGCCTGCCATTCGTTGCCCTGATCCTGCTTGTCGTTCTGCCGCTCTCGGTGGCTGCAGGGTTTGCGTCGGGCCGGCACAGACGGCAGCGATTGCTCGCGGCGGGCGGCGCGGTCGATGTCGTGGTCGGCGAGATGGCCATGAACGCCTTTCTCGCGCTTCTCGGTCTGCTGCTGGCCTTCACCTTCGGCAATTCGCTCGCCGTCTCGCTTTCGATCAAGGCGGCGACCACGGACGAGGCCTCCGCGCTCGGCACCGCCTTTCTCCGCGCGGACTATCTCGCCGAGCCCGGACGGACCGAGCTTCAACGCGCGCTCCTCGAGTATGGCCGGACCAGGGTCGTACCGAAGCATGCGCCGATCGACAGTGAGGAAAAGCTCAACGCCTTTCTCGAGACGACGCTCACGGCTCAGGCGCGGCTCTGGCCGCTGACGCTCGAGGCGACGCGCGATCCCACGCCGCCGCCGATCCAGACCTTCGTGGCCGGGGCGATGAACGCGGTGCTGGACGCACATCTCTACAGGGTTTCGTCCTTTTCGGTGCCGGTTTCGGCCTTCACCCAGGCCATGGTGCTCGCGGCCGCCGCCACCGCGCTCTTTCTCGTGGGCAATCGCGCAGGCATGCTCGGCCAATTTCTCACTTGGCGGGCCTATGCCTTCGCGTTCTTTCTCAGCGCGATCATGTACACGATCATCGATCTCCGGCGCGGCAACGCGGGCTTCATCCTCGCCGATGACAGCACGCTCCGCGCAACGATCCTCGACATGGAGCAGGCTCTTGCGGACAGGCAATAGGTGGAAGACGCGGCTGGGGGACATTGCGCTGATCGGGGCGATTCTGCTGGCCGCGGGGACGATGGCTGCCGTTGCGGAGAGCGCATCGCTGCCGGTGAGCGTGCGCCTGGAGGAGGAGCAGCCGCTGCCACCCGGCGCGGAGCTGGAGGTGGAACTGCTGGATGTTTCTCGGGCGGACGCATCCTCGATCCGGATCACCTCCGGGCGGGTGGCGGTCAGCACGTTTCCGGTCTCGCTGCGACTCTCCTACGATCCTGCCGCAATCGACCCGCGGATGACCTATGTCGTTGCCGCGGTGCTCCGGACGGGGGGACGTGTGAGCCATCGCACCATGACGGCCTGGCCGGTGCTGACGCGCGGCGCACCGGAGCGGGCCGATATCGTTCTGGAGCAGGTGGCGGAGGCGCCTCCGGCGGATGCGGCGCGCATCAGTGGCGTGCCCTGGGCCGTGACGGAAATCGGCGGCCGGGCGCTCGTGGCAGACGATCCGCCGACCATCGCCTTTCTCGAGGATGGGACCTTCTCGATGTTTGGCGGCTGCAACCGCTTTCGAGGGAGGGCGGCGCTTTCGGCGGGGCGGATCGCCTTCGTGCAGCCGATTGCCGGGACGAAGATGATGTGCCTGTCCGAGCGGATGAAACTCGAGCAGGATATGCTGGAGGCACTCGACCGGACGGCCAGCTATAAGCGGTCGGGCGCGCGCCTCAGCTTCACAAATGCGGCGGGCGTCGTGACCGTCCGGTTTGTGGAGCGGCCGGAGGGCTAGAGCGCGGCGACGCGCAGCCTTCCAATCTGGAAAGGCTGCACGCGCCCCGCCGGGCGGAGTTCTGGCGCGGCTCAGATCTCCGAGATCGCCTCGAGGGATTCGGGCAGGATCTGGCCGCCGTCGACCACCAGGGTCTGACCGGTGATGTAGCCGGCCTCGTCGGAGGCGAAGAAGAGGGCGGCGTTGCCGATGTCCTCAACCTTGCCGAGACGCTTCAGCGGGATCGAGGCGGTCATGGTTTCGAGATATTCCTCTCCCAGGCCGGTGAGGCCCTCGGTCATGATGTTACCCGGCATCACGGCATTGATCGTGGTGTTGTAGCGCGCGAGCTCCATGGAGGCGGTGCGCAGGAAGCCGAGCTGTCCCGCTTTCGAGGCGCCGTAATGCGACCAGCCGGGGAAGCCCGTCACCGGGCCGGTGATCGAGGAGGTGAGGATGACCCGGCCCCGGCCCGCCTTCTCGAACTGCGGGATTGCCGCCTTCACCGCGAGGAAGGCGCTCTTGAGGTTGGTCGCGAGCACCTTGTCCCAGTCGTCCGGATCCATCTCGATGATCTTGGTCTGGGGGAAGATGCCCGCATTGGCACAGAGGATGTCCAGCCCACCGAATTTGCGGACGCAGTCCTCCACCATGGTCTGGACATCCGCCCAATCGGAGACATCGCCGCAGACATAGGCTGCGGTTCCGCCGGCTGCGGTGATCTCCTCCGCGGTCTGGCGGGCACTGTCCTCGCCGCGGGCCGCGATCATGACCTTGGCGCCCGCATTGGCGAAGACCCGGGCGATCCCCTTGCCGATGCCCTTCGAGCCGCCTGTAACGAGAACGGCTTTTCCGGCGATGGGTGTGAGCATGGGCGTCTCCTTCCTATTCTAGTCGGTCGTTTGGCCGCGCAGGAGGCGCAGCAGGGCGGGCAGGGTGAGCCCGATGGCAAGCAGCAGCGCGGAGGCGGCGACGCTCAGCATACCCACGGTCGGAACCAGGGGGGAATAGCCGGAGACCATCTTTGCATACAGCCATTCGGGTAAGGTCGAGTCGGCTCCCGTGGTGAAGAGCGAGAGCGGGAAGTTGCCCCAGGAGAGCAGGAAGGCGAAGAGGCCTGCCGAGATCACGCCGGGCATGAGCAGCGGTATCGTCACCTCACGCATCACGCTCCAAGTCGTGCAACCCATGTCGCGGGCGGCTTCCTCGAGCGCCGGATCGAAGCTGTAGGCGCGGATGGCGATGACGAGCGTCGCGATCGGGCCGATCCAGACCAGATGCGCGATGACGGCTGTCTTCCAGGTGGGGGTGACGCCGATCGCGTTGAACCAGATGAGCAGGGCGAGGCCGAGCACGGTCTGGGGGAAGAATATCGGCAGCAGGATGAGCTTCTGGAAGAGGCGCCGGTAGCGCCACTGGTAGCGGGCATAGGCGAGCGCGCCGAAGAATCCCGCAACCATCGAGATGACGGTGACGATGGCAGCGACGCGGAGCGAGGTGGCGAGAAGGTCGGACACGGTCGGGCTTGCGATCGCCTCGCCATACCAGTCGAAGGCGTAGCGGCGGATCGGGAAGGTGAGGTAACGCGCCTTGGAAACGGATGCGAAGCCCACGGCGACGATGGGGAGGTAGAGGATGGCGAGTACGAGGATGCCATAGCCGAGGAGGAGCGCACGGGTGACGGCGGTGGGTTTCATCTCACTTTCTCCCGCCGAACATCGCGTCGAGATCCACGCGGCTCACGCTGAAGAGCGCCACGGCTCCTATGATGGCGATGAGCACCATGGCAAGTGCAGCGCCAAGCGGCCAGTTCTGGCCGTAGGTGAAGGCGGTCTCGACCTCGTCGCCCATCACGATCACCGCCTGGCCGCCGAGGAGCTTCGATTCGGCGATGGCGCCCGCGGAGAGCACGAAGCAGAGGAGGCAGCCGATGACGATGCCCGGTGCCGCGAGGGGAAGCTCGACCTCGCGCAGCAGCTGCCAGCGCGAGGCACCGAGATCGACGGCCGCCTCGCGGGCGTCGTCGGGCACCATGGCGATGCCCTGGGCGAGGGGGAAGAGCATGAAGGGGAAGTAGACGTAGACGAGGCCGAACACGATCACGGGAACGTTGTAGAGCAGCCCGTCGAAGCCGGCGAAGCCCCAGGACCGGAGGTAGCCCTCGATGAGCCCGCCCTTCATCAGCGTGAGCACCCAGCCGAAGAGGCGGATGTTCTCCGAGACGAAGAGGGTCATCACCACACCCACAGTCAGCACCAAGGTGAAGCGGCGGTAGACCTTGGCCATGGCGAAGGCGAGCGGCCAGGAGATCACGAAGAGTATTGCGGTTGCGGCGATCGCCATGCCGAGCGACCAGATGAGCGAGCGCCAGTAGCCCTGGCGCAGGATCTCGCCATAGGCCGAGAAGTCGGGCAGATGCGCGAGCGAGAAGACCTTCTGGGGCATGATCGAGAACGCGGCCACAACGACGAGCGGTGCGACGAAGCTCAGGAGCAGCAGCGCCGTGATCGGCAACGCGGTGAGATAACCGAGGCGGGCATTCAGCCGGTCCATGGCTCAGGCCCCCTTGATGAGATGGCAGCTCGAGAGATCCCAGCCGAGACGGACGTCAGTTCCGGGTTTGCCTGTGATACGCTGCTCGCGCAGGACCTCAACCGTGCCCTTCCGGTCGTCAGCGAGGTCGATCTCGTACTGCAGGCGGCTGCCGAGGGCATATTCGGCGTGGAGGACGCCCTGGATCTGGAAATCCGCGGCTTCTCCGAAGTCGAGGAAACGGACGGCTTCGGGCCGGACGACCAGGGTGCCGGGGCCCTTGAGGCCCGTCTCCGCCGCGAGACCCGGCCGGATCACGAGGCCGGAGCCGGCCATGTCCGTCCCATCCGCCGTCACGTCGAAGAGGTTCACCTCGCCCATGAAGCCCGCGACGAAACGGCTGACGGGGCGGGCGTAGATCTCGTCCGGCGTAGCGATCTGCTCGAAGCGGCCGGCGCGCATGATCGCAATCCGGTCGGACATCACCATCGCCTCTTCGAGCGAGTGGGTGATGTAGATGAAGGTCTTGCCAGTGCGGGCATGAAGATCCTTCAGTTCCTTCTCGAGCGTCTTGCGCAGCCGGTAGTCGAGCGCGGAGAGCGGTTCATCGAAGAAGAGGATCTCGGGGTCGAAGGCGAGTGCGCGGGCAAGCGCCACGCGCTGCCGTTCGCCGCCGGAGCACTGCTGAATGCGCTTGCTGTAATAGTCGGGTGGCAGGCGCAAAAGGGTGAGAAGCTCCAGCGCGCGGGCCTTGCGCTCAGCGGCCGGAGTGCCCCGGATCTTGAGCGGGAACTCAATATTTTCGCCAACGGTCCGATGCGGGAAGAGTGCCAGCGACTGGAAGACCATGCAGGTCGGGCGCTTGTTGGGCGGCAGTTCATCGATCCGCTGATCGCGGAGCCAGATCGAGCCGCTCGTCGGGGTCTCCATTCCGACGAGCAGGCGGATCAGGGTCGTCTTCCCGCTGCCGGAGGGACCCACGATGGTCAGGAATTCGCCGTCCTGCACGTGGAGATCGATCCCGTGCAGGGCGGTGAAGTCATCAAAGGTCTTTTCCAGCCCGGCAATCGTCAGGATTGTCCGGGCGGGAGCCTTGATGGCGGCGGGGGCGGATGCCTCAAGCACGTTTGGCCGCATTGTAGATCGTGTAGAGTTCGTCATAGGACGTGACCACGTCGTACTGGACAGAGCGGGCCATCTCTTCCTCGAGGCTGTCCCACTGGATCGCGTCGAGCTCCTCCTCGTCCCAGAGCGCGAAGACCTCCGGATTGCCCATCTGGGCCACGGGATTGTAGGTGCCTTCGGCGAAGCCCACGGCCTTGCAGATCTCCGGCGCCTGAACGAATTCGAGAAAATCCTCGGCGAGCGGCGAGGGGTCAGGGTTGTTGACGGCAGATGTGAGCTCGATCCAGACGACGCCGCCCTTGCCGTCGAGGGGGCCGGATTTCGGTGTGATGCCGCGGATATTCGTCAGCCCGTCGAGGCGGGCGGGGCTGGCGGTGTAGGTGCCGCCCGTGAAATAGGCATCGATTTCGCCGTTGATGAGTGCAGTGTTCATCGCGACGAGATCGTCAGAGAGAAGTTTCGCGCCGCCAAAGATCTGGCCGGCTGTGGCTCTGAACGTCTCGAGCCCGTCACCCTCAAGGGGCGCAAACGGGTTCTGGTCGCCCGTCAGGCACATGTGGATGATGTTCCAGTTGTCGTAGGTGAGGATGCCGTAGCGATCCTTCATCGCCGGATCGAGGAAGAGTTTCCAGCCCTGGTCCTCGGCCATCTCGCGGCTGATCTTGTCGGTGTTCACCACGAAGGAGAACGGGCCGTAGCGCTGGGGCATGCCGATCAGATCACCATTGTCGGCGAAGGCGAGCGGATAGGGCGGGTTTGCGAAACCCTGGGCCATCTTCTCGAAATAGGGCATGAACCGCTCCTTCTCGAGCGGTTTGATGAGGCCTTCGGGATAGAGCCGCGCTCGGGCCCAGGGCTGGTTGAGGTTTATGAGGTCCCAAACCTTGATCTCGCCCGCGCGGAGCTTGTTGACCATGTCCGGATCCGAGGTGCCGCTTTCGGCGCGGACGGTGGCACCGGCGTGCGCCTCGCGGAAGGGGCCGAGCACGTCGTCGGTATTGTAGCCTTCCCAGCACAGAATGTTGAGTTCGTCGGTGCGCGCAGCAAGGGCACGGGAGCCCAGACCCATCGCGCCGAGACCCGCCAGCGTGAGAACGCCGCGGTTAAATTCTCTTCGGGTGAATGTCATTGTCACGCCTCCTCTTCTCTCTGTCTGCCGCATACCTGAGCAGCGTCGGCCTGATGCCTGGATGCGGATCCTGGCGAGGGGCGCAACGCCGAAAACATGAGCAGGAGACCTGCTTCTGTCACATTCTGCAAGAAGTTTTGTTGTGAGTCACAGGAAAACTGTTTAACTTGCATCAAAACTGGGCAGCACCGGGACCGGATCATGGGCGGATTGTATACTGAGAGTTTCCTCGAGCGGCTGCGGGCCGGAGCCATGGCGCTGGCTGGGGAATGGGGGCTCTCCGGACGCACCGAGGTTTCTCTCCTGACGATTTCCGAGAATGCGACCTTCCGCGCAGATGACCCGGAGCGGGAAGCGCCGGTAATCCTGCGGGTTCATCGCCCAGGGTATCACACACGGGCCGAAATCGAGTCTGAACTTGCCTGGATTGAGGCGCTGCGGGCTGAAAACGTCTTGCCGACGCCCGCGCCCTTGCCCTGCCGCTCGGGCGGGCATGTGGCGGGGTTCGATCTTGATGGCGAGCGGCGCGACGTGGTCGCCTTTGCGTTCATGTCAGGCCGGGAGCCCTTGCCGGAGGAGGATCTTGAGGAGGGTTTCCGCGAGCTTGGCGAGATCAGCGCCCGATTGCACGCCCACGTGCGGCGCTGGACGCGTCCGGCTGGATTCGTGCGCAAGACCTGGGATTTCGACACGACCGTGGGCCGGCGGCCGCATTGGGGCGACTGGCGTGCGGCGTTGGGCCTGCGGGAACCGGGCAGGAAACTGCTCGAGCGCGCAACGGTTGAACTCGAACGGCGGCTTGCCGAGATCGGCACGGGGCCAGAGGTCTTCGGACTGATCCATGCCGATCTTCGGCTCGCGAATCTGCTGATCGATTCGGGGCGTATCGCGGTGATCGATTTCGACGACTGCGGTTTTGGCTGGTTCCTGTTCGATTTCGCGGCGGCAATCAGTTTCTTCGAGACAGATCCTGCGATCCCCGGTTTGCAGGCGGCCTGGCTCGATGGCTACCGTTCGGTTGCAGAGCTGCCCGTAACGGCAGAAATGCAGATGGAAACCTTCATCATGTTGCGCCGCCTGCAACTGACCGCGTGGATCGCGAGCCATGCGGAGACACCGACGGCGCAGGAGATGGGGGCGGGCTTCACTGATGGCACGCTTGCCATCGCCGAGCGCTTCCTGTCCGGGCGGTCCTGAGAGATGGACGCGAAACCCCGCCAGATTCTCGACATGAACGCTTTCGACGCCTCCCGCGACGGCAATGGCGGCGATCCGCTGCTTGTGCGGCGCCAGCAGAACATGGGCGCGGCCTCGGTGCTGTTCTTTCGCCGACCGATCGAAATGGTCCGGGCGGAAGGTGCCTGGATGGAGGCTGCCGACGGCACGCGGTATCTCGACTTCTATAATAACGTCCCCTCGGTCGGGCATTGCCATCCGCGCGTGGTGGAGGCCGTGTCACGCCAGATCGCAACGCTCAATACCAACAGCCGCTATCTGACTCAGATTCTCGAGACCTATCTGGAGCGGTTGAAGGGAGAATTGCCCGAGGCGCTCTCGAATGTGGTGCTGACCTGTTCGGGGAGCGAGGCGAACGATCTTGCGCTCCGGCTCGCGCGCATGTCGACGGGCGGCACGGGCGTTGTCGTCACCGAGACGGCCTACCACGGCAATACCGATCTGGTGATGCAGGTCTCGCCGTCCGCCTTCAAGATGGGCGGGCCGCCCGACTGGGTCGAAAGCGTGCCGCCGCCGGGGCCGGAAGCCTATGGCGACGACATTGCGGGCGGATTTGCCGCCGCCATCGAGCGCGCGGCCGAGGCGCTTGCTGCGCGCGGCCACCGGCCTGCCGCGCTCATCTGTGATTCGATTTTTTCAAGCGACGGTGTCTTTGCCGATCCGGCAGGTTTTCTTGCTCCGGCGGTGGCGCGGATGCGGGCCGCGGGCGGGCTCTATATCGCCGACGAGGTGCAGCCCGGCTTTGCGCGGACAGGCAGCGCGATGTGGGGCTTCACCCGGCACCGCGTGGAGCCAGACATCGTGACCATGGGCAAGCCGATGGGGAACGGTTTCCCGATGGCAGGCATGGCCGCGCGGCCGGAGCTTCTCGAGGCCTTCTGCGCCCAGTTCGGGTATTTCAATACCTTTGGCGCCAATCCGGTGGCTGCTGCTGCGGGACTCGCTGTTCTCGACGTGATCGCCGACGAGCGGCTCATGGAGAATGCCGCCCGGGTCGGTGCGCATCTCGCGGCCGGACTCGCCGGGCTTGCTGCACGGGACGACCGGATCGGCGCGATCCGGGGCGCGGGGCTCTTTCTCGGGCTCGATCTCTGTCGCGAGGGAGATGCGGGGATGCCGGATCCCGAACTCGCAGCGACGGTTATCAACGGGCTGCGCGGACATGGCGTGCTGATCGGTGCGGCAGGGAAGTTTGGCCATACGCTGAAGATCCGGCCTCCGCTCTGCCTCAGATTTGCCGAGGCGGATCGCTTTGTCGCCGCGCTGAGGGCGGCCCTGGCCGAGGCCTAGGCGATCCGCGTGGTGTGTATATGCTGCGGCCGGGCAGGGTTCGCCCGGTCTCGCCCTCCGTGCGCTGTTTTCGGGCTCCAGGGCTTGCGAAACGCGCTTATCCCTCGGGAGCAGGAAGACTTGCACGACAGCGCCAAGGGAATAGGCCCGCGCGCTTCTCCGAAGCCCGAAGGCGTGGATGCCCCGGATGATCTAAGATCTTATTTTAAGAAGAAGATTTGGTGGAGCCAAGGGGAATCGAACCCCTGACCTCTTGCATGCCATGCAAGCGCTCTCCCAGCTGAGCTATGGCCCCATTTGCGCGACGGCCGGTGGATGTTTCCATCTGACCGTCGCTGCAGGTCCGCTTCATATTGAGCTGCCTCAGACAGCGCAAGCCCAAAAAAGCAGGTTTTTCACTCGTCGTCGTCGTTTCCGCCAACGTCGGCGATTTCGTCGAGAGAGACGTTGTCATCGTCATCCTCGAGGAGGTCGTCGTCGAGATCGTCGTCGCCGTCGATGACGTCATCGGTCTCTTCGATATCGGGCAGATCCTCGACCTCATCGGCGGCCGCTGGCTTTGCCTTCTCGGGCCGCAAGGCCTTGGGTTTGCTGTCAGTCAGGCTTTCGAGCGAGAAGCTCGCGCCACAATTGGGGCAGGTGAGCGGATCCATGCGGAGATCATAGAACCGCGTGGAGCAACTCGGGCAAATACGTTTCACGCCCCACTCTTCTTTGGGCATATGTGTCCTCGTTCAGGTTGAGAGCGAATCCGGCGTGCGATGCCATGCGGGTCCGGTGTTGTCAAAGGCTTTGCGGATCGTCACCAAGGTTTAACCTCACCGTCATACATTTGCCGCGGAGTAATAAAATTGCTTGAAGGCGGCCGTGAAAATATTACTGTTGCGGCAAGCGATAATACGGGATGCTGGTGGACTATGCTGTACCATGCCTATGAGATGACTCATGCGGCGATTTCGCCGATGCGCACAGTTGCGCGAATGGGAAAGGAAGTGCTGCGGAACCCATTGAATCCGGTGGCGGAAACCTATGGTTCCCGCACCGTCTCTGCCGCGCTCGAGATGTTCATCAATGCTACGCGGCGCTATGGAAAGCCTGAATTCGAGATCGAATCGACGGTCGTTGACGGAATCGAGACCCCAATCCAGGAAGAAGTTGTCTGGACGAAGCCCTTCTGCGACCTGCTGCATTTCAAGCGCGACTCGGCCGCGGCCGACGGCCGCGACGATCCGAAGCTGCTGATCGTTGCGCCGATGTCGGGCCATTATGCCACGCTGCTCCGCGGCACGGTGAAGGCGATGCTGCCCGAGCATGATGTCTATATCACCGACTGGAAGGATGCGCGCGACGTGTCCGTCTCCGAGGGCAGCTTTGATCTGGACGATTATTCGGATTATCTGATCGAGGCGATCGAGTTCCTTTCCAGGAGCGGCGAGCGGGTGCATGTGATGGCGGTGTGCCAGCCCGGGATCCCTGTGACGGTCGCGGCCTCGCTGATGGCGATGTCGGACAATCCGCGGCGCCCGGCGTCGATCATCCTCATGGGATCGCCGATCGACACGGCTCAGAATCCGAAGCAGCCGAACATTCTTGCCGAGGGCAAGCCGCTCAGCTGGTTCGAGCATAATGTGGTCACCCATGTTCCTTGGCCGAATCGCGGCTTCATGCGCCGGGTCTACCCGGGATTCCTGCAGCTTTCCTCGTTCTTTGCCATGAACCTCGACCGCCACATGGATGCGCATGTTGGCCATTTCCGCAATCTGGTGCGGGGGGACGGTGAGAGCGCCGAGGCGCATCAGCGTTTCTACGATGAATACATGGCTGTGATGGATCTCACGGCGGAGTTTTATCTCCAGACCATCGAGCGGGTATTCCAGAAGCGTCTGCTGGCGGAGGGCAAGTATTACCACCGCGACACGCATGTCGATCCGGGTGCGATCACCGACATCGCGATCATGACGGTGGAAGGCGAGACCGACGACATCACCGGCCTCGGCCAGACCGAAGCGGCGCATACGCTGGCCAGGAACCTTCCTGACGACAAGCGGAAGCATTGTGTTGTCGAGGGTGTCGGCCACTACGGCGTCTTCAACGGCTCGCGCTGGCGCAACATCACCCAGCCGCAGGTGCGGGATTTCATCCGCGCGAACCGGCAGGCCGTCGCCAGCTGATCTCCGCGCAATGGCGGAGACGCTCAGGATCGGAGATCCGGCGATCGAGATCCGCCTGCGCCGACACGCGCAGGCCCGCCGATTTGTACTGCGCGTGTCGCGGGACGGGCAGGGCGCGGCGCTGACATTGCCGAGGGGCGTACCTGCCACCTCGGCAATTGCGTTTCTTCAAGCGAACGAGGGCTGGCTGCGCACGCGCTTGATGGCGAGCGGCGCACGCGTCGCCGTGGCTGACGGTGCCATCCTGCCGTTCCGGGGTGGCTCCCTCAGCGTGCGCCGGGCCGAAGGGCAGCGGCGGATGTCCTTCGCGGACGGTGTGCTGAGCGTTCCGGGGGCGCCCGAGATGGTTCCTGCAAAGGTGCGGGGCTGGCTGCGTGAGGCGGCACGGCAGGTTCTGATCGCGCGGAGCGAGTTTCATGCCGCGCAGCTCGGTCGGCGTTTCTCCGGCGTCACGCTGCGTGATCCCCGCTCACGCTGGGGATCGTGCAGTGTCGATGGCAGGCTGATGTATTCTTGGCGGCTCGTCATGGCGCCGCCCGAGGTGCTCGACTATGTCGCGGCGCATGAGGTGGCGCATCTGGCGGAGATGAACCACTCGCCCCGATTCTGGGCGGTGGTGGAGCAGCTGTTGCCGGATCATGCCGCGTCGCGGGACTGGCTCCGGCGCAGCGGGGCGACATTGCATCTCTTCGATTTCGGGCCAGCGTGAGGCGCGGAGGGGAATTTGACATGGAGGCTGTTTGTGATCACATGTTCAACATGGCTGACAGAGACCGCCCCACCGAAAATACAGTTCCGGCGCATGAGCGTGTCTACCGCAACTTGCGGGCGCGGGTGATGCATGGCGCGCTGCCGCCCGGAGCAGCGCTGACGCTCCGGGGGATTGCCGCGGAGTTCGGCGTGAGCATGACGCCTGCGCGCGAAGCGGTGCGGCGGCTTGTGGCCGAAGGTGCCTTCAAGCTCTCGTCTTCCGGGCGGGTCTCGACACCGGAACTCACCAACGACCGTATCGAGGAGCTGGCGGCGTTGCGCGCCCTCCTCGAGCCGGAGCTGGCGTCACGTGCCTTGCCGCGGGCACATTTCGCGCTGATCGAGCGGATGCAGGCGATCAACACGGTGATCGAGCAGATGATCGAGAAGCACGACGCGGGCGGCTATGTGCGCTCGAACCTCGAGTTTCACCGCACGCTCTATCTCCGGGCGCAGGCACCCGCGATGCTGGCTCTGACCGAGACGGTCTGGCTGCAATCCGGCCCGACGATGCGATCGCTTTACGAACGGCTGCAACGCAAGGCGGCGACCGAAAACCACCGCAAGATCATCGCCGCGTTGCGGGCCGGGGACGATCCGGGTCTGCGTCTCGCGATCCGTGTTGATGCGACGCAGGGCCTCCGCATGCTCACCACCTGATTTCGCGGGGCGGCTACTGGAAAAGCTGCCCTTGCACCCCCACCTTGCCCTCGCGCGCTTCCGCGCCTGAGGTCATCGGTTTATGGAAATCCTTCTACCGCTTCTCGTCGGCCTCGTTCTGCTCGTCGGTGGAGGCGAGCTGCTTGTGCGCGGGGCCGTCGCCGTTGCGGAACGCTTCGGCGTTTCGCCACTCGTTATCGGCCTCACTCTGGTGGGTTTCGGAACCTCGACACCCGAGCTCGTCACCTCGGTAAAGGCTGCCCTCGACGGTTATCCCGGCGTCGCCTACGGCAATATCGTCGGCTCCAACATTGCCAACATCCTGCTGATTCTCGGGGCGGCGGCGCTACTCTTTCCGATCGGGGTGACCTCGGCGGCGCTGAAGCGCGATGGCGCAACGATGGTTGCCGTAGCTCTTGCCTTCGCCATGCTGGCGGCTTTTGTGCCTATAAGTCGCCCGCTCGGCGCACTCTTCGTCCTGGCGCTCGGCGGCTACATCTGGCTCGCCTTCCGGCAGGAACGCCAGATCCCGGACGATCATGGCGCAGTCTACGACAAGGGGCTTGCACTGTCGGAGGTCGAAGCGGCGCTCGTGCCGCGCCGGGCACAGACGGGCGCTCTGCTCTTGCCACTCGCGACCGCGCTCCTTGGCATTGCGGCTGTCGTGGGCGGCGGTGCGTTCTTCGTGAAGGGGGCGGTGGGTCTTGCCCATCAGCTGGGCATTTCCGACACGGTGATCGGCCTGACCGTCGTTGCGCTCGGCACCTCGCTTCCGGAGCTCGTTACCTCGGTGATGGCTGCACTCCGGCGGCAGACGGACGTTGCTTTCGGGAACATCGTCGGGTCGAACATCTACAACATTCTCGGCATCGGCGGGGTGACCGCGATGATCGCGCCGACCGCGGTGCCGCAGGACATAGTGCGCTTCGATAATCTCGTGATGGTGGGTATTTCCGCCATCGTCATGGTCTTTGCCTTCACCGGGCGGCGGCTCAGCCGGGGCGAAGGCGCGGTGCTGCTCGCGGGATATGCGGCCTATGTCTTCCTGGTCTGGCCGTGACCCGTCGGGTACTCAGAACATGAAGTAGCGCTGCGCCATCGGGAGCTCTTCGGCAGGCTCGCAGGTGAGGAGTTCACCGTCTGCGCGCACCTCGTAGGTTTCTGGATCGACCTCGATCCGGGGGCAGGTGTCGTTGAGCTTCATGGCGGCCTTGCCGATGCCGCCGCGGGTGTTCTCTACGGCAAGCGTCTGCTTTGCGAGGCCGAGTGCTGCGCCGACACCTTCGGCCTCGGCGGCGGCGGAGACGAAGAGCACGGCGGAGTTCTCGACCGATCGGCCATAGGCGCCGAACATCGGCCGGGTGTAGACCGGCTGCGGTGTCGGGATCGAGGCGTTGGGGTCGCCCATCTGGGCGCAGACGATGGTGCCAGCCATCAGAACCATCTCGGGTTTCACGCCAAAGAAGGCGGGCGACCAGAGCACCAGATCGGCGCGCTTTCCGGTTTCGACGGAACCTATGTGCCTGGAGACCCCGTGCGCCACCGCGGGATTGATGGTGTATTTCGCGACGTAGCGCTTCACGCGGAAGTTGTCGTTCGCACCGGTTTCCTCGGGCAGCCGGCCGCGCTGGACCTTCATCTTGTGGGCGGTTTGCCATGTGCGGATGATGACCTCGCCGATGCGCCCCATCGCCTGACTGTCGGACGAGATGATCGAGAAGGCCCCCATGTCGTGGAGGATGTCCTCGGCGGCGATGGTCTCCTTTCGGATCCGGCTCTCGGCGAAGGCGACATCCTCGGGGATCGCCTTGTCGAGGTGGTGGCAGACCATGAGCATGTCGAGATGCTCCTCGAGGGTGTTCACCGTGTAGGGGCGGGTCGGGTTGGTGGAAGAGGGGATCACATTGGCCTCCCCGCAGACCTTGATGATGTCGGGTGCGTGCCCACCGCCGGCGCCCTCGGTGTGGAAGGCGTGGATGGTGCGGCCCTTGAAGGCGGCTACGGTGTTTTCGACGAAACCGCTCTCGTTGAGCGTATCGGTGTGGATCATCACCTGCACGTCCATGTCATCCGCGACCGAGAGGCAGCAGTCGATGGCCGCGGGCGTGGTGCCCCAGTCCTCGTGGAGCTTCAGGGCGCAGGCGCCGCCCTTGACCATTTCCTCGAGCGCGGCTGGCCGCGAGGCGTTACCCTTGCCCGCGAGCCCGAAATTCATCGGGAAGGCGTCGAGGCTCTGGAGCATCCGGCCGAGATGCCACGGGCCTGGCGTGCAGGTTGTGGCGAGCGTGCCATGGGCGGGGCCGGTGCCGCCGCCCAGCATCGTCGTGATGCCGGAGTGCAGTGCGTCGTCGATCTGTTGCGGGCAGATGAAGTGGATATGCGCGTCGAACCCGCCTGCAGTCAGGATCCTCCCTTCGCCTGCGATGACTTCCGTGCCAGGGCCGACGATGATGTCGACGCCGGGCTGTGTGTCCGGGTTCCCGGCCTTGCCGATGGCGGCTATCCGCCCGTCCTTGAGCCCGACATCCGCCTTGTAGATGCCCGTCCAGTCTAGGATCAGGGCATTGGTGATGACGGTATCGACCGCGCCCTCGGCGCGGGTGCACTGGCTTTGCCCCATGCCGTCGCGGATGACCTTTCCGCCGCCGAACTTCACCTCCTCGCCATAGGTGGTCAGATCCCGCTCGACCTCGACGATCAGGTCGGTGTCCGCCAGCCGCAGCCTGTCACCCGTCGTAGGGCCATACATGTCGGCATAGGCGGCGCGGGAGATGGGCGTGGGCATGGGGTCTTGTCCTCCGGGGTGCTGTTGTCGCAGCGCGCAATTGAGTGCAGACTGACACACACGCCGCCGGGGGCAAAAGCCCCCACTGGAGCGGGATCGACAAATTGCTCAGAAAATAGTCATTTTTGGCCGTTGAATCCGGTGTGAATGCCGGAACCGAGGCAGTTCGCTTCCATCCGGTATCTGCCGCGATCGCTCAGGGTCGCGAGAATTCCCGAAGATCCGTGCTGCGCCGTTCGGTCAGCCGGGTGAGGCAGGAGAGGCGGATGAGCGGCTGGATCGACCCGCCCTCGTATTGCGCGGCCTCCGCCTCACAGGCTGCGTCGCGATAGGCAATCCATTTGCGCTGTGCATCGAGCAGTGCAGGGCCTGCGCCGACCGCATCCGCGGTGGCTTTCGCCTCCGTCCAGGCTGCGTTGAGTTCGGCATCGGCAGCCTTGTAGTCTTGGTCGGCGCAGACATTCATGTCGAACTGGGTATAGGCCTTCGCGCAATCGACATCCTGGGCGAGGGTTGAGGATGCGACGAGGCCGGCCAACAATGCCGTCGGCCAGAATATGGGATGGGCCATGGGGCCTCCGGTGGAAGTTCAGAGCGTCATGCGAAGCGAGACGATCTCGGGATCGCGGCGGGTGAAGGCGGGCGGATCGGGGTCCGGTCCGAAGCCGAGCTTGCGGTAGAGCGGCACCGCATCGACCCGTTCGTTGAGCGCATCGAGGCGGATTTCACGATAGCCGAGGGCACGGGCTTGCGAGATGAGTTCTTCGCAAAGCCGCCTGCCGAGCCCGTGCCCGCGAGCGGCGCGGGTGACATACATGCGGTTGAGTTCGCAGACCTCTGGCGCATAGGGTTTCAGCATGACGATCCCGACCCCTTCGCCGCCGAGTCGCGCCAGCAGGCACTCGCCATGGGGCGGCGTGAAGTGATTGCGAAAATCGGCAAGCTGACCTTCGAAATCCTGCGCGATCAGATAGTCATCGATCAATCCGGCGCGCTCGGGCCAAGCCGCGCGCATGTAGTCGAAAAAGGCACGGGCGAGTTGCGAAGCCAAGGCGATATCGTCGTCACTCCGAACGGGCGTGATTGCCGCCGCGTGGGTGTCGGGCCCCATCATGGGGTGAGTGCCCTGCGCCGGGGTAGGGTTCCGGCAAGCTCGGTCGAAGCTTCACGGCGGCTGTCAATCATGGCGCAGTCTCCTTTCCCCCTCGTTTGCCGGAGCCGAGATTGCGCGCAAACCGGCTCGGCCGCAAGCCGGGCGCCACATGTGCCGTCAGACGCTGGCTTCGGAGGCCGCAAGCACGGACTCTGCATCCTGATACCCGGCCTCGATCCGGCGGCGGATCGCGGTAGCAGAGAAATCCGAGGCGCCGGTCACGACGCGCGGGTCCGAGCTGCCGATATGGATGATCTCGTCGAGATAGCTCTCCGGGGCGAGACCGCGCGCGCCGGGGAAGGCGTCCATGAAGCGCCGCTGCACCTCCGGCTCGAGATCCCGAATGATCTCGATGAGTGTGTTGCGGGTCTTGAGGCGCTGTAGCTCGGAGTGGAGCCGGCCCGAAAACTGCAGCTCCACCATGCGTTCTGAGACCTCGTTGATGTTTGTCGGCACCTTGCCGCGGCAGGGGAGCGGGGCGACAAGAATGAGGCGGCGCCGAATGTTGGGTCCGTGGTCGAAAAGATCGAGCGCGGGTTGCAGCGGGGTCGAGTCGAATGGTCCCCCATCCCAGTAGCTGTGACCGTCGATCTCGGTCATTGGAAAGCCCGGTGGCATGCTGCCGCTCGCGACGATGTCGTCAAGGGCGACATAGGCGCCGCCACGATTGCGGAAGCACTGGATCCGGCCGGTTTCCACATCGATCGCGGAGGTCGCGAAGGCGACGGGGCTGTCGTTGAGTTTGTCGAAATCGACATGGCGCACGAGCGTGCTGCGGAGCGGATCGGTCGAGAGCAGTGCCGTCCAGGTGGGTGCAGCCCAGACGTCGAGACGGGGCCGGTACATGCCGAAATTGATGACCGAGGAAAGCGCCCGGCCCGCCTGTGGCAAGAGGAACGGCGCGCCGACCGTGAATTCCTTCCAGATGTCCTCAAGCTCGCGAAGCGGGTCTCCGCTCGCGGCGCCCACGAGCACGGCTGCGGTTATTGCACCGATCGAAACGCCCGTGACGATATCCGGCTTGATCCCAGCTTCGTGGAGACGTCTCCAGACGCCGAGATGATAGGCTCCGACCGCACCGGCGCCCTGAAATACGAGCGCGGTCTGGGTTCGTCCCGCCATTGCGTTTCCTCGATATGGTCTTCTTCTTCGGGTCCTCTGACGGGGCCCATGGCGCAATGTTACTACGTTTGAAAGGCGCGTGCAGACCCAAAGATGCGCAAACACACCAGTTTCGTCGTTATGCGATTATTTATCTGCGTTCTGGAACGCCCACAGGTGTATGGTCTGGAGGCCTTCAGGGCTCAGCCGAGCAATGAAACCTTTCGGCGGTCGCCGGCGGCAAAGCGGCGCAGCACGGCCGGATAGAGCTTGTGCTCCATGGGCAGGAGGCGCGCGGCAAGGCTGTCGGGCGTGTCCTCCGGTTCGATCGGAATAGCGGCCTGGCCCAGGATCGGCCCGGCGTCGAGATCCGTCGTGACCTCGTGAACGGTACAGCCATGGATCGCCATGCCGGCATCAATGGCGCGGGCATGGGTGTGAAGGCCGGGGAAAAGCGGCAGGATCGAGGGATGGATGTTGAGCATCCGTCCGGCCCAGCGCTCGATGAAGCCCGGAGTGAGAACGCGCATGAAGCCGGCGAGGCAGACGATTTCGGTGCCGTGCTCCTCGAGCGTTCGGGTGAGCTGTGTCTCGAAGGCGGCACGGTCGCCCTTGAAGATGCGGTGGTCGATGGCAAGCGCCTCGACACCGAGTTCGGTGGCCTTGGCGAGACCGCCCGCATCGGGCCGGTTCGAGACCACGACGCAGGGGAGCGCCGGATGCTGGCGGTCGGACATGTCGCGCAGCAGCGAGACCATATTGGACCCGCTGCCGGAGATGAGGATGGCGACGCGCTTGCGGATCACAGGTTGCCCCGGTAGCTGACGCCCGCGCCGGGCACGAGCGTGCCAATGCGGAAAACGGTTTCGCCTTCGGCCGCGAGCAGTTCGGCAAGCGTATCGGCGGCTTCCGCATCAACGACGGCGACGAGGCCGATTCCGCAGTTGAAGGTCTTGAGCATCTCGGCGGTCTCGATACCACCTTCTGTCCGGAGCCAGGCGAAGACCGCTGGCAGCGTCCAAGCATCGAGGTCGATCTCTGCCCCGACGCCTTCGGGCAGGATGCGCGGCAGGTTCTCGGTAAGCCCGCCGCCGGTAATGTGGGCAAGGCCCTTGAGCCCTCCGGCCCGGAGCGCCTTGATCGCCTGCCTTGCGTAGATGCGCGTTGGCGTCAGCAGCGCGTCGCCCAGAGCACCTTCGCCGAACGGGCAGGGTGTGTCCCAGCCGAGACCGGCTTCGGAGACGATGCGGCGCACGAGCGAGTAGCCGTTCGAATGGACACCCGACGAGGCGAGGCCGAGCAGAACATCCCCTTCGGCGATGCCGGAAGGCAGGTGGCCGCCGCGTTCCATTGCTCCCACCGCGAAGCCTGCAAGGTCGAAATCGCCCTTGGCGTAGAGCCCCGGCATTTCCGCGGTCTCGCCGCCGATGAGCGCGGCGCCGGCCTGGGCGCAACCCTCCGCGATGCCCTCGATGATGCTGGCAGCCCCTTCGACATCGAGCTTGCCGGTGGCGAAGTAGTCGAGAAAGAGTAGCGGCTCTGCGCCCTGGCAGACGAGATCGTTGACGCACATCGCCACGAGGTCGATGCCGACCGTATCGAGGCGGCCGGTGTCGATGGCAATCTTGAGCTTGGTCCCGACGCCGTCAGTGGCGGCAACGAGGATCGGGTCGCTGTAGCCAGCGGCGCGGAGGTCGAACATTGCGCCAAAGCCGCCGAGCCCATCCATCACACCGGGGCGCTTCGTGGCGGCCGCAGCGGGCTTGATGCGGTCCACGAGCGCATTGCCTGCGTCGATATCGACGCCGGCTGCGGCATAGGTGAGCCCGGTCTTGCGTTCGGTCACGGATTATCCCCCCGTCCTTTGGGTGTTGCGCCGTGAGCCCTCTAGCGCAAGTCTCAAGCCAAGGGAACATGTGCCGGTATCCCTTGGCTGAGGGAGAGGGCAATGGCGCACACGTCTCCGGCTGGCGGAACAGGCGCTTGACCCGCTTACGGCGACTGGCTAGCACGGAGGCCATGGCGGGCCTGTAGCTCAACGGTCAGAGCAGAGCGCTCATAACGCTTTGGTTGGGGGTTCGAATCCCTCCGGGCCTACCACGAAAGCCCGTGGTTTCCGCGCCATGCGGTTTCAGGCTTCTGCCGGTCATGCTCAGGCTGACATCGCAGCTTTGAGTGCCGCATAGACCCTTCCCTCGCTCATGTGGGCGACATTGAAGCGCATGAATGCGGCGGCCGACTGCGAGGGGCTGAAGACATTTCCGGGCGCCATGATGATGTTTTCCTCAAGACAGCGCTGCGCCACCTCTCCGGTATCGATACCGTCGGGAAATTGGCACCAGAGATAGAAGCCGCCGCGCGGCACGACCCAAGGCGTGATCCCGAGCGGCCGGAGGTTGGCGATGGTGGCCCTGCGGGCCGTGGCAAGCCGGGCGCGGATTTCGGCCAGATGCTTGCGATAGCCGCCGCCCGAGAGCGCGCCGGCGATCAGTTCGGCCGATACCGGGCTCGGGCCGCCAAAGCTCGTCGCGACCTGAAGGTCGGTCAGCGCCTCGATCCAGTCCGCGCGTCCGGCAATGTAACCGCAGCGGACAGAGGCCGAGAGGGTCTTGGAGAATCCGCCGATTCTGAGCACGCGGGACAGGCCGTCGAGCACCGCAAGGCGCGGTGAGGGTTCGGGTTCGAGATCGGCGAAGGTATCGTCCTCCACGATCGTCACGTCATGGGCCTCCGCGAGTGCCAGCACCCGGTGGGCGGTCTGGGGCGAGAGCGCGGCGCCGGTCGGATTGTGGAGCGCGGAATTGGTGATGTAGAGTCGTGGCGCGGTCGCAGTGCCAAGCGCGGCCTCGAAGGCGGCAAGATCGGGTCCTTCCGGCATGCGGGGCACACTGGCAATGTCCACCCGGTGGGCGCGCAGGAGTGCATGAAAATTGAAATAGCCGGGATCGTCCACCAGCACCGTGTCGCCGGGCTGAAGCAGCAGACGGCAGATGAGATCCATCGCCTGAGATGCCGAAGCGGTCAGCATGAGCTGATCCGGCTCCGCCGGGAGGCGCTCTTCGGCGAAACGGCCGAGAAGATACCGCCGCAAGGCGGGTGACCCGCGGGCCGCGGCATAGTTGGTGAGCAGGGCCGGGTCAGCTTTGGCAAGGGCCCGCAGGCCGCGCCGCAGGGCGGCGTGTGGCATCCAGTCCTCCGGGAGCCAGCCGCATCCCGGCTGGAGCGCACCGGGCTCTGCATCGAGCGCCTGACGTGAAACCCAGAACGGATCGACATTGCGCGGGCGCCGTGCACCCATCGCAGCGACATTCAGCGGCGGAATGGCGAGGCCGGTCACGAAAAATCCCGAGCCGGGCCGGGCGTGAATGATGCCCTCGGCAGCGAGGCGGTCATAAGCTTCGACCACGGTTGCGGGTGACACTTCCATCGCTCGGGCGAGGCCGCGAATCGAGGGCAGCCGGTCACCAGCCACAAGCGCCCTGCGCGCGATCTTGTCGCGCACCACCTGCATCAACATCCCGGTCTTGGTCATGCTTCCGTGCGTTCCCCCCCCAGACTGTAATGCTTCTGAAGGCAATACAGTTTGGGGATATTGTATTGCTGTGTGTCTGTTCGCGCCAGCCCTTCCGACCTATGCCAATCGGATGAAACGCGAGGCTGATATGGGACATCACAGAACAGGTTGGGGCAGCGGGCTGCTCGGGGTGCTGATCTTCAGCGGGTCGCTGCCCGCAACGCGCGTCGCCGTGCAGGATTTCACGCCGCTTTTCCTCACCTCGGCACGGGCGGTGATCGCGGCGTTGATCGGCCTGCTGGTGCTGCGGACCCTGAAACAGAACCGGCCGGCGCGGCGCGATCTCGGACCGCTCCTTGTTGTCGCGCTGGGCGTGGTGATCGGTTTTCCGCTGCTGACCGCACTTGCGCTCCGCCATGTCACCGCGGCGCATTCGGTTGTTTTCATCGGGCTCCTGCCGCTCGCAACGGCGGGCTTCGGGGTCCTGCGCGGTGGCGAGCGGCCGAAACCGGCATTCTGGTTCTTCTCGATTCTCGGCGCGGTTTCGGTCGCGGGCTTTGCGCTCTTGCAGGGGGCCGGCGGTTCCATAGAGGGCGATCTCGCGATGCTTGCCGCGATTATCGTCTGCGGGCTCGGCTACGCCGAGGGCGCCGTGCTTTCGCGCCGTCTCGGCGGCTGGCAGGTGATCTGCTGGGCGCTCGCGCTGTCGCTGCCGGTCATGTGCGGGCTGGCGATCATGGCCTGGCCGGGCACCCTGCGCGGTGTCTCTCCCTCCGGCTGGATGGGCCTTGGGTATGTTGCGGTGTTCAGCATGCTGTTGGGTTTCGTATTCTGGTACAGGGGACTCGCACTTGGCGGCATCGCAGGCGTCGGGCAGCTGCAACTCCTGCAGCCCTTCTTCGGGCTTGGTATCGCTGCGGTGCTGCTCGGGGAGCCGATAGCCTGGCCGATGATTGCCTGCACGCTTGTCGTCGTGCTCTGTGTGGCCGGAGCGAAACGCTTCGCGGCATGACGGCGGGCCCGCCCAGGCGCATATGGGCCGTGACGGCGACTCGCATGGCTGACCAAAAGACCGTGTGGAACGCTGGGTCCGGGTTCGTTCGTACTGGACAAGGCCGTGCCCTGCGCCGAAGCTCCCGCCGCGCCGCGCATCTCGGGAGCTCACGAATGAAGAAGATCGGCTTTCTCTCCTTCGGGCACTGGAGCCCTGCTGCCGGATCCGGCACGCGCTCGGCCTCGGATGCCTTGCTCCAGTCGATTGAACTCGCGGTTGCTGCGGAGGAGCTCGGTGCGGACGGCGCCTATTTTCGCGTGCATCACTTCGCGCGCCAGCTTGCCTCTCCCTTTCCGCTTCTTGCCGCGGTGGGCGCGCGTACGAAGCGCATCGAGATTGGCACTGCTGTCATCGACATGCGCTATGAAAACCCGTTCTACATGGCCGAGGATGCCGGTGCGGCGGACCTGATCGCGGGCGGGCGGTTGCAACTCGGGATCAGCCGCGGCTCGCCCGAACAGGTGATCGACGGCTGGCGCTACTTTGGCTACTGCCCGCGCGAAGGCGAAGGTGATGCGGAGATGGCGCGCGAACATGCCGAGGTGTTTCTCGACATGTTGCGCGGAGAGGGCTTTGCCGAGCCCAATCCGCAGCCGATGTTCGAGAACCCGCCGGGTCTCCTGCGGCTCGAACCGCATTCGCAAGGCTTGCTTGAGCGTATCTGGTGGGGGGCCGCGTCGGATGCCACGGCCGTCTGGGCGGCGCAGCGGGGCATGAACCTCCAGAGCTCGACGCTCAAGAACGACGAGACCGGGGAGCCCTTCCATATCCAGCAGGCGCGGCAGATCCGTGCCTACCGCGAGGCCTGGGCAAAGGCGGGCCATGCCCGGACCCCGCGGGTTTCGGTCAGCCGGTCGATCTTTGCGCTGACCGACGACCGGGACCGGATGTATTTCGGCCGCGGCAACCAGAGCCGAGACCAGATCGGCATGCTCGATGCGACCACGCGGGCGATTTTCGGGCGCAGCTATGCTGCCGAGCCCGATGCCCTCATCGCGGAGCTCGCGCGCGACGAGGCGATTGCCGAGGCTGATACGCTGCTCCTGACCGTGCCGAACCAGCTTGGCGTCGAATACAACGCCCATGTGATCGAGGCGATCCTGACCCACGTCGCGCCGGCACTCGGCTGGCGGTAGGCGCTGCCGGCTGGTTCAGCCGGTTGCGCCGAGGCGGCTGCGGATGCGGGCGCGGGTCTCTTCGGGCTCCTCGGCCAACGCTTCGCCGAGCGCGCGCAGTTCGCGCCGGAGGCCATGGATCTGGTCGACCAGCCCGAGCACCATGGCCGCGGCGTCCTCGTCAAGCTCGAAGTCCGAGGCGAGTTCGGTCAGGAGCTGGAGCCGGGCAAGATCCGCTTCGGTAAAGGCCGGGGCGCCGTCGCGATTGCAGGGAACGACACAGTTGGCGGCGACGTAGGTTTCGAGGTGTGCGACCGTAAGTCCCTCGACCCGTGCGACAATCTCGGTTCGGGAATAGAAGCGGCCCATCAGAACACCCCCTTGCGTGGATCATAGGCGTGGGTTTCGCGCCAGCGACGGAAGAACTCCTCGAGCCCGGGATCGACCTCCGGCGGCGCCACGATCTTGAGCGTCACGAGTTGGTCGCCGTGCGTCGCACCTTTTTTTATCCCGCGCCCGCGGAGGCGCATCACCTGGCCGGTGGTGGCCCCCTTCGGAATGCGGAGCGCCACGCGGCCATCGATGGTCGGGATCTCGATCCGGGCGCCGAGCACGGCCTCGTCGAGGCCGATCGGCAGCTCGACATGGATGTCCTCGCCCTCGCGGCGGAAGGTGGCGTGGGGTTCGACGTGAACGAGCACGAGTGCATCTCCCGCGGGGCCGCCGCCGAAACCCGCACCGCCCTTGCCGCGCAGGCGGATCGTCTGGCCATCGGCGAGGCCTTCCGGGATCTTCACATCAAGCGTCGCGCCTGTGGGCAGGGTGATGCGCTTCGTTGCGCCCTTCGCTGCCTCCAGGAAACTTACTTCGAGCGCATAGCGCTCGTCCGGTCCGCGCATCTCGAAATGGGCCTCCTGGCCGCCCGCCCCCTGTCGGAAGCCACGCGGGTCGAACCCGCCCTGCCGGGAGCCGCTTTGGCGTGCGCGCTGGCCGAAGAGATCGGCGAAGATGTCGGAATAGTTGCCGAAATCCTCGTAGCCGCGCGAGGTGTGGTAGGTCGCTTCCGGGCCTTCGGCATATTCGCGGTAGAACCGGCGCTCGGGCTGCTCCTGGCCACTTGCGTCGATCTCGCCGGCATCGAACCGGGCGCGCTTCTCGGGATCCTTGAGGAGATCGTAGGCCGAAGCCGCGGCCTTGAAGCGCGCCTCCGCACCGGCATCGCCTGGGTTGAGATCCGGATGGCTCTCCTTCGCGATCGTCTTGTAGGCCTTCTTGATTTCGTCCTGGCTCGCCGTCCTTGCGACGCCGAGATCGGCATACGGGTCCTCGCTCATCCCCATCCGTCCGTCTTGTCTTCTGCTCGGCCGCGACAGTCCTGCGCCGGGCGCGGTTTGTCAACGGCACCTCAGAGGATGAGAATGGCGCGGAAGTCGTTCACGTTGGTGCCGGTCGGCCCGGTGACGAGGATGTCGCCCGCATGATCGAGCGCAGTCCAGGCGTCATTGCGCGCAAGAAGCGCCCGGGGATCTGCTCCGGCGTTGCGGATGCGGCCCGCGGTGCCGCCATCGGCAAAGCCCCCGGCGTTGTCCTCCGAGCCGTCAATGCCGTCGGTATCGGCGGCGAGCGCGTGAATTCCCTCGATCCCGTCGAGCGCAAGTGCAAGCGAGAGCAGGAACTCGCTGTTGCGTCCGCCCTTGCCCTTGCCGCGCATGGTCACGGTGGTTTCGCCGCCCGAGAGCAGGACCACGGGTTTCGTGAAGGGCCGGTCGCGGGTCGCGATCTCGCGGGCGATTGCGGCATGGACCCGGGCAACATCGCGGCTTTCGCCCTCGATCGCATCCGAGAGGATCATGGCGGGGATGCCAGCGTCTTCGGCGGCGGCCTGTGCCGCTTCGAGCGAGACGGCGGCCGAGGCTATGACATGCACCTCGTTTCGGGCAAACGCCTCGTCTCCGGGCTGCGGTGCGGCGCAGTCGGGGCCTGCAAGGTGGTCATGCACCGCTTGCGGCAGATCCAGCCCGTATTCGGCGACGATGGCGCGCGCCATTTCCGGCGTCGCGGCATCCGGTACGGTGGGGCCGGAGGCAACCATCGCGGGATCATCGCCGGGAATGTCGGAGACGATGAGCGAGACGACCCGGGCCGGGTAAGCCGCGGCGGCAAGGCGGCCGCCCTTGATGCCAGAGACGTGCTTTCGGACGATGTTCATGTCGGTGATCGGCGCGCCCGAGGCGAGCAGCGCGCGGTTGACCGCAAGCTCATCGGCCAGGGAGAGCCCTTCCGGCGGGCAGGGCAGCAGCGCCGAGCCGCCGCCGCAGACCAGCGCCACGACGAGATCGTCTTCGCTGAGGCCCTCGACGGTGTCGAGCAGGCGTCTTGCAGCGAGGAGCCCGGCTTCGTCGGGCTCGGGATGGGCGGCCTCGAGCACCTCGATGCGCTCACAGGGCGCGGCATAGCCGTAGCGGGTGACGACGACCCCTTCGAGCGGACCCTGCCAGTGCGCCTCGAAGGCTTGGGCGAGCTGGGCCGCGCCCTTGCCCGCGCCCACGACGATGGTGCGCCCTTTTGGCCGTTCGGGCAGGAAGGCCGCGACGGAGCTGTCGGGAAGGGCGGCGGCGACGGCAGCGTCGAGAAGGCTGCGGAGAAAGGCGCGGGGATCCTGGTGAGCTTTCATCCGCGCGCTCACTTGCCGACGAAGACCGGCGGGCGCTTCTCTGCCTGCGCCGCCAGCCCCTCGGCGTGATCGGCGGAAGCAAAGCAGGCGGCGACGCGTTCCCGGGCCGCCTCCGCGTCGAGCGTGCCACGCGAAAGCTCCACGATGGTGCGCTTCATGCCGCGCTCCGCGAGCGGGGCGAGGCTCGAGAGGATTGCGACGAGCTCGTCCACCTTCTCGTCGAGTTCGCCTGTCTGCATCAGGAAATCGAGGAAGCCCATGGCATGCAGATCCTCCGCCTCGAAGCGTTCGGCGAGGAGGAACATGCGCCGGGCCATCTGCGCGCCGACCCGGTCCATGGCGCGACGGATGCCCGCGGGTTCGTAATGAATGCCGAGCCGGGCGGGCGGGGCGAAGGCCTTCATGCCGGTGATGCCGACCCGGAAATCGCACGCCAGTGCGATCTCCACGCCGCCGCCGTAAGCGCCGCCATTGAGCCGCGCGATGGTCGGGGCGGGAAACTCCTCCAGCGTGTCGCAGAGCCTGGTAAGCGGATTGTCGGACCAGTCGTTGCCGCCCGCGGCCACATCCCCGAGCGAGGCCCCGGCACAGAAGCTCTTGCCGGTGCCGGTGACGACAAGCACGCGGAGGTCAGGGTGCTCCCACCAGCTTTCGAGCACGCCCGTCATCTCCGCCATCGCGGTGCGGTCGAGCGCGTTGTGCGCTTCGGGGCGGTTCAGGGTGATGCGGCCCACCGGACCGGTGATTTCAGCGTCGATCATGGCCTCAGACCTCGAATTCGGCAAAGACGGGAGCATGGTCGCTGGGCTGGTCCCAGCCGCGGACATGGCGGGCAATGCGGCTGCCGCCGGATTTCGGCGCGAGATCGGGGCTTGCCCAGATATGGTCGAGGCGCCGCCCCTTGTCGGCGGCGTCCCAGTCGCGGGCCCGGTAGGACCACCAGGAATAGAGAAGGCCCTCGGGAATGTCCTTCCGGGTCACATCGACCCAGCCCCCCGCGGCCTGCATCGCGCCCATCGCCTCGGTCTCGACCGGTGTGTGCGAAACGATCTTCAGGAGCTGCTTGTGGTTCCAGACGTCATCCTCGCGCGGCGCGATGTTGAGATCACCGACGAGGATGGCGGCTTGCGGCGGCTCTGCTCTGAACCACCCCTGAAGTTCGGCGAGGAAATCGAGCTTGTGGCCAAACTTCGGGTTCACCTCGCGGTCGGGCACGTCGCCACCGGCCGGAATGTAGAAATTGTGCAGGAGCACGCCGGAGGGCAGGCGCGCCGCAACGTGGCGGGCATCCCCCTTGAGGCAGACGTCGCGATGGCCGGCATCCTCGATCGGCACGCGGGAGAGGATCATCACGCCGTTGTAGCCCTTCTGGCCGCGTGCGACGACGTGCGTGTAGCCGCGCGCGGCAAACCCTTCGAGCGGCAGTTTCTCCACCGGACACTTGGTTTCCTGAAGGCAGAGGATGTCCGGCGCTTCCTCCTCGAGGAGCTTCAGCACGATCGGCTCGCGCAGGCGGACCGAATTGATGTTCCAGGTGCAGATCTTGAGCGGCATGGAGGCTCCGGCGTTGTTCTGCCGGAGTTTTAACGTTCGCACCCGCCGCGACAACCTCGAATCCGTCCCTGGCGCTGCGGACGTGCCCTCCGGACGAAGGGCGCGTCCGTCGAGGGGCCGGTCTCAGGCCGCCACGAGACGATAGCCGCCGGGCTCGGTCACGAGGATGCGTGCATTGGACGGATCGGGCTCGATCTTCTGGCGCAGGCGGTAGATGTGCGTCTCGAGCGTATGGGTGGTGACGCCCGCATTGTAGCCCCATACCTCGTGAAGCAACACGTCGCGCGGCACGACATCCGCTCCGGCGCGGTAGAGGAACTTCAGGATGTTGGTTTCCTTCTCCGTAAGCCGGATCTTGTGATCCTGCTCGTCGAGCAGAAGTTTCGCGGCCGGCTTGAAGGTGTAGGGCCCGACCGAGAAAACCGCGTCTTCCGATTGTTCATGCTGCCGGAGCTGGGCGCGGATGCGCGCAAGCAGCACGGGCAGCTTGAAGGGCTTCGCGACATAATCGTTGGCGCCCGAGTCGAGGCCGAGGATCTGGTCGCTGTCGGTGGCGTGGCCGGTCAACATGACGATGGGGCTCTTGACCCCCTGCTTGCGCATGAGGCGGCAGACCTCGCGGCCGTCCATGTCGGGAAGGCCGACGTCGAGCAGGATCAGGTCATAATGCTGTTCCTTGGCGCGGGTGAGACCGTCGGCACCGTCAGAGGCTTCGAATACGTCGAATTCCTCGGTCAGGACCAGCTGATCGGCGAGCGCCTCGCGCAGGTCGCTGTCGTCGTCGACCATCAGGATCTTTTTCACTGCACTCATCTTGTGATCTCCCTTTCGCGTGATGACCTGCTCGTTCACATCGGGTGGAACAATATCTGCACATCGGAACTCACGGCACTGTGTCCCCTGGATGGCTTATGTTTCATTTTGCTGTGAATGGCGGTAAACGCGCGACGGGAAAATCCGATCGGACCGACATCATGAGCCTGCTCTTCTCGCCTCAGGAACGTCTTGCGCGCGCCCGCGCTGACCTCCGGATGGGGGCGGCGATCCTCGTTTCGGGTGCGGCAGGGGATGCCGTGGTGCTTGCGGCCGAAGCCGCGACGGAGGAGCGCCTTGCGGATCTCCGTGCGCTCGGGCCCCTTGATCTTGCGCTCACGGCGCGACGGGCGCGGACGCTCCGCGCGCGGGCCTATGACGGCGATCTGGCGCGGGTCACGGTGCCGGGGGACGTCGATCTCGGCTGGGTGCGGGCTTCGGCCGATCCCTCCTTCGATCTCCTCTATCCGATGAAGGGGCCGTATCTCTCGCGGCGCGGCGGCGATGCCTCGTTGCATCTCGCAGCAATAACCCTTTGCAAACAGGCGCATCTCCTCCCTGCGGCGCTTGTCGTTCCTGTCGCTTCGGAGGTTGCGGAGCGGCTTGTCTCCACGGCCGGTCTCATCCGTGTGGAGCTCTCGCACCTGCCTCTCGAGCGCCCGGATCCGGAGATGGTCGAGATCGCCGCGGCGCGGGTGCCGCTGGAGGTTTCCGAGGCGGGGCGGGTGCATGTGTTTCGGCCTCGGGATGGGGCGGAGGAGCATTATGCGGTGGAGATCGGCACGCCGGACCGGGCGGAGCCGCTGCTTTGCCGCCTGCACTCGGCCTGTTTCACCGGGGATCTCATCGGCAGCCTCAAATGCGATTGCGGCCACCAGCTTCGGGCCGCGCTGGCCCAGATCGGAGCGGAGGGGGCGGGTGTCCTGCTCTATCTCAATCAGGAGGGCCGGGGGATCGGGCTTGCCAACAAGATGCGGGCCTATTCGCTGCAGGATCAGGGCTTCGACACCGTCGAGGCAAACCACCGCCTCGGCTTCGAGGATGACGAACGCGATTTCCGTATCGGCGCCAACATTCTGAGAACAATGGGTTTTTCCAAGGTTCGCCTGATGACGAACAACCCCGCCAAGGTGGCGATGATGCAGAACTGCGGCCTGAGCGTCGTCGAGCGGGTGGCGCTGCGGGTGGGGCGTGGCGTGCACAATGCGCATTACCTCGATACCAAGGCGAAGAAGAGCGGGCATCTCCTGTGAGATCCGGCGATCTCGCCGTCGGGCGCTGGGGGGCGCGGTTTCTCGGGCGGCGCTTTCCCTGTGCCACGGGGCGCGGCGGGATCGGGGTCAAGACCGGCGAAGGTGACGGGGTCACGCCCATGGGCAGCCACCGGATCGAGGCGGTTTTCTGGCGTATGGAACGCATATGGAATCCGTATGGACTCCGTATGGCAAGTTTTCCTGTCAACTTTCGCCCGATCGGGCTCCGCGACGGCTGGTCGGACGATCCGGCGGACCCGGCCTACAACGACCTCGTGAAGCGGCCGCACCGCTTTTCGCACGAAGCGATGCGGCGGGCCGATCCGATGTACGATCTCGTGGCGGTGCTCGACTGGAACCGCGCTCCGGTGGTGCCCGGCCGGGGCAGCGCGATCTTCCTCCACGTCTGGCGCGGCCCGCGCCGCCCGACGGCAGGCTGCGTCGCCTTCCGCCGCGACGACCTGCGCTGGATCCTCGCGCACTGGCGGCCGGAGAGCCGGGTGGTGATCGGGAGGTGAGGCGCGGCATGGACGCTGACGGCGACATCCTCGCGCGGCTGGCGCGGTCGCGGTTTCGCAGCCGCTTCCGGCTTGGCGCGCGGGAGCGGGCCTATGCGGATGCGAAGGGCCGTGCGGTGATCGCGGCCCATGCGCAGGATTTCGTCGCGGAGCGCCTCGCGCCCGCCTTTCCGCGCAACGACGGGCGGCAGACACCGATGCGAGGGCATCCGGTCTTCATCGCCCAGCACGCCACCGCCTGCTGCTGCCGGACCTGTCTCGAGAAATGGCACGGGATCGTGCCGGGGCGGGAATTGAGCCCGCAGGAACAGGCGGCTATCGTCGCGCTCCTCGTGCGGTGGATCGACCGCGAGATGGGATATGACCCCGCACGGGCCTGCGCGACGGGAAAGGGGGCGCCATGAGCACCGGCACACCGGCCACACGGTTTCTCGCGAGCGCGAATGTCGCGTTCCGTGCCGTCGAATACGACTATCACCCCGGCCATGACCGGGTGGCGTTGCAGGCGGCCGAGGCGCTCGGGTTGCCGCCGGGGCTGCTGCTCAAGACGCTGATGGTGGAGGTGGGCGGCAAGCCGGCCTGCACCGTCCTGCCGGGCGACCGGACGCTTTCGATGAAGCGGGTGGCCGCGGCTTTCGGGGCCAAGGCGGCGGCGATGATGCCGCCCGAGAAGGCGGAGCGGCTGACCGGCTATCACACCGGAGGCATCAGCCCCTTCGGCCAGCGCCGCCGGGTGCCGGTGGCCTTCGAGGCCTCGGCCCTGGGGTTCGACGAGGTGGGTATCAATGGCGGCAAGCGCGGCCTGATCCTGCTCCTCTCGCCCGAGGCCGCGAGAGCCGCGCTCGGGGCAACGGCCGCACCGCTCTGCGCCGAGGGGTGATCCGGGCGGCGCGGGGCCGGGGGCTGCGCGCGGCGGCCCTTGCGCCCGGCCGGAGTTTGCGGTGAAGGTCGCGCCCGTTATGCCGGCCCGTATGCTTCGCGGCCGGGCAAAGGGGCGGCCAGGAGACAAGATGCTTGAACTGGACCTTCGGGACGAGATCGGGTTCGCGACGCACCCGCACTACTGGTTCGATGCCGGCGGGACGCGCTTCGGCTACTGCTATATCCGCAAGAATGGCTGTACGTGCTTCAAGAAGCTGATCTGCGACACCTCCCCTGCGGGGCGGCCGGGGACCGAGCGCGGGGCGGAGATCCAGTTCATGAACGCCCATCACCGCATCCGCAGCCATGCCGAACTCGAGCGCTGCGCCCGGATGATTCTCGTCACGCGCGATCCGTATGAACGGCTGATCTCGGCCTATCTCAACAAGTTCGTCGTCCGCAGTGGAAATCGCGGCATCTTCAACAACTTCCGCCGCGTGATGCAGGAGGAGCCGGAGACGGCGAGCTTCCGCAGCTTCGTGACCGGCTACTGCCGTGAGCCTGCTCGGCGGGACGTGCATGTGCAGCCCCAGCGCGCCCATCTGCTTCCGATCCGCTATGACGCGGTCTTCCCGCTCTGGGAGCTTTTCGAGGGCATGGCGGCGCTGGTCGGGACGGAGATCGCCGGGCAGTATTTCCGGAAGCCGGAAAATCCGACCGCCTATGGCTCGGAGGGCACGAGCGCGGTCGATGTGCCGGCCGAGGTCCTGCGCGAGGCCTGGGTGGCGGGCGAGGGGCTGCCGTCCCGGGCGGCGCTGGCCGATGAGGAGCTGGGCGCATGCGTGCGGGAAAGCTACGACGGCGATTACCGGATGCTCGCGGCGCTGCATGCGCACTGAGGTTGGTGTTCCGGCTCCGGTCGCGTAGGCTCTCGGCCGGGGATCCCGGCTTCGGGGCGCGCGGGCGTGCTCCCCTGGCTGCTTACGGTTCGGGAGGACGGCGATGGCGCGAGGCGCCCGGAGGGGCAGGGGATGCGGGCGGCTGGGCCGCCGCGCCGTTCTCGCCCTCGGCCTGCTGGCGGTTTCGGCGGCGAAGGCCGGCGCGGCCTGCAGTCTTTCGCTGGTGCTCGCGCTCGATGTCTCCTCCTCGGTCGATGGCCGGGAATACCGGCTTCAGCGGGAGGGGCTGGCCGCCGCGCTTGCCGATCCGGCGGTGGTGGAGGCCATAGCGGCGCAGGGCGGCATCTGGATCACCGCCTTCGAATGGAGCGGGACGGAACAGCAGTTCGACTGGCTCGAGTGGACGCATGTCGAGGATGCGGGCTCCATCGGCCGGGCCGCCGCGCGGGTCGCGGCCGCGCGGCGCGCCTCGGAGGGCTTTCCGACCGCGCTTGGCTATGCGCTCGGCCATGCTCTTGCCCGTCTGCGGGACGCCCCGGAGCGTTGTCTGCGGCAGGTGATCGATGTGGCGGGCGACGGGGTCAACAACCACGGCTTTCCGCCGCGGAGCACCTACAGGGCCAATGACATGACGGGCATCACGGTGAACGGGCTCGTCATCGAGGGCGAGGTGCCGCCGCCGGTGCCCTTCTACCGGGCCGAGGTGCTGCACGGGCCGGGGGCCTTTCTCGAGGTGACGGCATCCTACGAGGATTACGCTGAGGCGATGCGGCGGAAGCTCCTGCGCGAGCTTGCCGCCCAGTATGTGATGGCCCGGTGAGCGGGCGCGGTGCCGCGCCACCGGGCCGCGCCGCGCTCAGGCGGGCAGGATGTTGTGCGCCGGGCCGAAGGGGAAGCCGGTGATGTTCTCGGCGCCCGTCTCGCCCACGACGAGGATGTCGTGCTCGCGGTAGCCGCCCGCGCCCGGCTGGCCCTCGGGAATGGTGAGCATCGGCTCGATCGAGACGACCATGCCGGGCTCGAGCACGGTGTCGATGTCCTCGCGCAGTTCGAGCCCCGCCTCGCGGCCGTAGTAGTGCGAGAGGATGCCGAAGGAGTGGCCGTAGCCGAAGGTGCGGTATTCCAGCAGGCCGCGTTCGGCGAGGAAGGCGTTGAGGGTCTCGGTGATCTCCGAGCAGCGCGCGCCGGGCCGGATGAGCGAGAGGCCGAGCTCGTGGGTCGCGACATTGGCCTCCCAGATGCGGAGGCTCGCGGCGTCGGGTTCGCCGAGGAAGAGCGTGCGTTCGAGCGCGGTGTAGTAGCCCGAGATCATCGGGAAGGCGTTGAGGCTCAGGATGTCGCCGGGCCGGAGCGCGCGGGCGGTGACCGGGTTGTGGGCGCCGTCGGTGTTGAGGCCCGACTGGAACCAGACCCAGGTGTCGCGGTATTCGGCTTCGGGGAAGGCCTCGGCGATGGCGCGCTCCATGGCGTCGCGACCGGCCATCGCAATGTCGATCTCGCGCGCGCCGGGGCGGATCGCGTCGCGGATCGCCGCGCCGCCGAGATCCGCGACGCGGGTGCCTTCGCGGATGAGGGCGATCTCGGCGGGCGATTTCACCATGCGCTGGGCCATGATCGCGGGCGCGATGTCGGCAGAGGCCGAGGGGGCGAGGAAGCTGTCGAGCTTCGCGCGGGCCTGGAGCGTCAGGTGATCGCCCTCGATCCCGATCCGGCGTCCGGTGCCCGTCCGGCTGGCGGCGGCGCGCCAGAAGTTGTCGCGCTGCCAGTCGGTGTAGGTGAGCGCCTCGCCGTGGCAGCGGCGGCCGGGCTGGCCTGCGTCGATGTTCGCCGCGATTACGGTGCTGGCCTCGGCGGTGACCACGAGGCCGTAGGGGCGGCCGAAGGAGCAGTAGAGGAAGCCCGAATAGTAGGCGATGGCCTGCATCGAGGTGAGCAGGGCCGCGTCGAGCCCGGCGTCGGCGAGGATGGCGCGGAGGCCCGCGAGGCGGGTCTCGTATTCCTCGGCCGCGAAGGGCAGCGTGGCGCTCGGCCCATTCGGGAAGGCAAAGAAGTCGGGGCGTGAAGACGGGTGCGTCATGGCACTTTCCTCGTCTCGGGCATTCCGGTGGAGCCGGCAATGCCGTGCTTCCCGGCGTACAGGACGAGGGGGGTATGGGATGTGGCCCAATGCCGGCCGGCGACGCCATCGCCGGACCCCTGCGCGCGTTTCTGCCAGATCGCGGGGGGAAAGGAAAGAGGCCCGCTGCGCGCCGCAGGCTCAGGCGGAGTTTTCGAGGCGGCCGATATCGTGGTGGAGCGGCGCCGCGGCAAGGGGGCCGAGGGCCGGGGGGGCGAGGGCGCGCTCGATGGCGCCGTAGAGGCTCTCGGCGGTTACGGGCTTGCCGAGAATGGCGGTCATGTCCGCCGCACGGCATGCGGCGGCCTTGTCGCCAAAGGGGAGGTCGGCAATCCCGAGCACGGGCACGGAGCCCATCGGCGCGGCGATGCGGCGGACCCGGCGCGTCACCGAGGCCGCATCGAGCCCCGGCATGTCGAGGTCGAGCAGAACGAGATCGAGCCGCCCGCCGAGCACACCCTCGATCACCTCCGAACCATGGGTGGCAAAGGTCACCTCGTTGCCGCCGAGGCAGAGGTAGGAGGCGAGAATGCGGCGGGCATCGCCCGGCTGTGCGGTCAGGATGATCCGCGCGGCGCCGCGGGGCAGTGGCGGCTCCGCGGCCACGCTGTCTTCCTCGCAGAGGGCCAGGGGCTCGGGGTCTGGCCATTGGCTGCCCTGCGGCTGCGCGGCGGGGGCAGGAATTCGGAAGCGGAAGACGCTTCCCTTGCCCTCGCGGCTCTCGACACCGATCTCGCCGCCCATGGCCACGATGATCTCCTTGCAGATCGCAAGGCCGAGGCCGGTGCCGCCGCGGCGGCGGGCTTCATCCGCGTCGGCCTGGGTGAAACGCTGGAAGAGGGTATCCAGCGCCACGGCCGGGATGCCGATGCCGGTGTCGCTGACCTCCACGGCGAGCATGCCGCCGCCCTCGGGCACGTGGTCGAGGCTGAGCTTGACCGAACCCTCGTCGGTGTATTTGAGGGCGTTTCCGACGAGATTGGTCAGGACCTGCCGCAGACGCATCGGGTCGCAGATCACCGCGCCGGGGATCCCCGGGGTGAAGGATGCCGTGAGCGTCACCGCACCGCCACGGATCGAGGCGGACATGAGCGAGACGACCTCGCGCGCCAGGTCGCGCACATCGGTCTCGGTCGGGTGAATCGCGAGTTGCGTGGCATGGAGCTTCGAGAGATCGAGGCAGTCGTTGACGATGTTGAGGAGCTGTCGCGCGGAGGAGTGGACGATCTGCGCGCGTTTGCGCTGGGCGGCGGAGAGGGTGTCGTGGAGCATCAGGTCGAGCACCCCCATGACGCCGTTGAGCGGTGTGCGGATCTCGTGGCTCATGGTTGCAAAGAACCGGGAGCGATTGGCGGCGGCGCGTTCGAGCTGGACCTGCCTGCGCTCGAGCTCGCCATTGCGCTCGACCGTCGCGGTGATGTCGCGGTTCACGCCGATGATGATGAGCATTCCGTCGGCTTCGCGGGCGCAGTTCGATGTGGCTTCGATATACTTCACCCGGTGGCGGTCACAGATCCGGAACGTCGTGGAGAGCGGCGTGCCGCAGGACAGGGCGGTGCGGACCGCGGCGTCGGCCGCGAGGCGGTCCTCGGGGTGCACCCGGTCGAGCCAGTCGATATAGCGCAGCTCCGCCTGATCTTCGGGGATATCGTAGAGCTCGCGCATCCGCGCATCCCATTCCACCTTGCCGGTGGTGGCGTTGTATTCCCAGACGCCGAGCCGGGAGGCCTCGACCGCGACGGTGAGGCGGCGTGTCGCGAGCGAGAGCGCCTGATCGTTGCGGCGCAGCGCAGCGACGTTGCGCCGCCGTTGCTCGGTCAGATTGCGCATGCGGATGAGCAGAAGGCCGAAGCCGATCGCGGAGGCGATCGTGAACCCGCGGATGGACCAGAGCGCCGTGGAGGAGGGGTTCCAGCCGTTGACGGGGTGGGCGGCGAGCATCCAGTCGCCGCCGGGTACGTGGACGGGCGATATCACCGGATCGGCGCCGAGTACCTCGGGGCTGCCGACGAGAAGCGCGCGCAGACCCGGACCCGCCTGCGTCTGCCGGTCGCCTTCGGTGAGCGCGACATCGAACAAAGCGCCGCTGTCGCGAAGCCCGGCGCGGGCAAAGAGCATTCCGGCGTCGATCGCGGCAATGGCCTGACCCCAGAGCTGATCGCCGGCATTCGGAGCGGCAAGGCGGACCGGCGCCCAGAGCAGCAAGGCCGGTGTGACGGCGCCGGGAAGGCTGCGGGCGCCGTTTTCGTCCGGGTTGCCCTGGCGCAGGAGCGTGAGAAGCGTCTCGTTGCTGGGCATCTTGCCGGCCGCGACGAGCTTGTCGCCGCCTCCGGGAAGCAGTGCGAGGCCCATGATGGGCGCAGGATCCGATGCGATTGCGGCGGTTATGTCCTCGAGGCTTCCATCGAAGAGGCCGGGGTCGGTGGCGGCCACGCCCGCGAGCCGGACGAGGGCTTCGAACTGGGTGTCGAGCATCTGCTCGAGGCGCAGTCTCAGGGTATCGAGATGGTGCTCGACGGCATCACGTTCGGTCTGGAGCGCAAGCTCGCTGGTGGTGCGGTCGGCGACGGTGCCGAAGGCGAGGATGAGAGAGATGGCAGCAGCAGCGGGGGCGTAGCTCGAGATGCGATGCGCCGCGCCGCCAATGCTCATGCAATCCCTCCGGCTTACAGCGCGATCCCGCTCCCTTGGAGCGGTCGCGTTGGCCCAAGACCGGCGGTGAAGCCGTTCGCGGTTCCAGACCCCACTGCGGCGACTCTCGTTCGAGCGAGGCTCAACAATTCAAGGTTGTTGGTTCTGGTAAATTACTGCCAAATGGTGGAGTCGCGGTCAAGTTGTTTCTGGGGAGAACAGAAAGCTGAAAACTTAGGCATGGATGAATAAATTTTTGAAACATAAAATAAATTTTTATAGTGCTGTGGTCCTGGTTCAGATACAGGGGCGGCCCTGGCTTGAGGCGGGGCCGGGATACTCCGATGCGTCTTGTCGTATCGCGTGCAGGCGGCGCGTGTGTGAGACTCGACAAGGATCGCTGATCGGAGATTGACCCTGCGCCAAACCGTGCCAGTTTCCGCAGGCATGACCAGGCACCCACCGCTTCTTTACTGGATCCGGCGCGACATGCGGCTTTCCGATCACCCGGGGCTCGCTGCGGCACAGCAGTCGGGACGCCCCGTGATCCCCGTCTTCGTGCTCGATCCGGAGACCGAGGACATCGGCGCCGCGCCGAAATGGCGGCTCGAGCAGGCGATCGCGGCATTTCGCGAACGCCTGCGCGGCATTGGCAGTGATCTGGTGCTGCGGCGGGGCAAGGCACTCGACTGCCTTCGGGCGCTGGCCGAGGAAACCGGCGCGGGCGCGGTGCACTGGACGCGGCTCTACGAGCCTGCCGCCATTGCGCGGGACAGCGCGGTGAAGGCGGCGCTGCGCGCGGCGGGGCTCGAGGCCGAGAGCCACCCCGGGCATCTGATCTTCGAGCCCTGGGCGGTGGCGCCGAAGTCGGGGGGCGATGTCTACCGGGTGTTCACGCCGTATTTCCGGGCGCTTGAAGGGATCGAGCCGGGGCCCTGTCTCGATGCGGTGGAGGCGCTTGCCGCACCGCGGGACTGGCCCGGGACGGATGCGCTTGCCGACTGGGCGCTCGGGGCGGGGATGCGGCGGGGCGCCGACGTCGTCGCGGGGCATGTCGAGGCGGGCGAGCCGGCGGCGCAGGCGCATCTCGAGGCCTTTCTCGACGCGCCGGTGCGGGACTATGCCAAGGGCCGCGACCGGCTCGATCTCGACCGCTGTTCGGGGCTTTCGCCCTATCTCACCTGGGGCGAGATCTCGGCGCGCGAGGCCTGGCATGCGGCGGGCCGGGCGGCGCGCGGGGGCAAGCGCGACGGCGCGCTCGCCTTCCGCCGCGAGCTGGGCTGGCGCGAATTCGCCTGGCACCTCGGCTATCACACGCCCGAGCTTTTCGAGCGCGAGTGGCGGGCGGAGTGGCAGGGATTTCCCTGGCGCGGCGAGAGCGCGGATGCCGCAGCCTGGCGGCAGGGGCGCACGGGCGAGCCGCTCGTCGATGCGGCGATGCGCGAGATGTATGTGACCGGCCGGATGCACAACCGGGCGCGGATGATCGTCGCGAGCCATCTGACCAAGCATCTGCTGACCGACTGGCGGATCGGAATGCGCTGGTTCGCCGATTGCCTGATCGACTGGGATCCGGCCTCGAATGCGCTGGGGTGGCAGTGGGTGGCGGGCTGCGGGCCGGATGCCGCGCCCTATTTCCGCGTCTTCAACCCGGAGACGCAGGCGGAGAAGTTCGACCCGGAGGGCGCCTATCGTGCGCGCTACCTGCTGGGCTTCGAGGGGAGCGATGACGCGGTGGCGCGCTCCTATTTCGACGCGGTGCCGGAAAGCTGGGGGCTCTCGCCGGAGGATCCGTTGCCGGAGCGGCGCGTCGGGCTGGCCGAGGGGCGAAAGCGCGCGCTGGCAGCTTACGAGGCGTTCAAGGACGGCGGCTGACCGGCTTCTGCTGCCGGCAGGACACGGAGGCGCGCTTCCTGACCGGGCCGCGCTCATCGACCGCATGCTCGTGTCGAGCGCGAGGCAACCCGGATCCAGGGTCCGATCGGAGGTTCGCCTGATCCGGGCTCAGCTGAGAGGAAGGGCCCGCTCCACGAGGCGGACCCAGTAGGAGCAGCCGACCGGGATCGCCTCGTCGTTGAAGTTGTAGCCCGGATGATGGAGCGCCGGGCCGACGCCGTTGCCCATGAAGATGAAGGCGCCGGGGCGGGCGTTGAGCATGAACGAGAAATCCTCCGCCCCCATGATCGGAGGCGCCCCGCGCACGACGCCGGTGGCGCCCGCGATCTCCTCGGCTATTCCTGCGGCGAATTCCGCCGGGGCGGCGTGGTTGGAGGTGACGGGGTATTCGCGGGAATAGTCGACCGCGGCGGTGGCGCCGAAGGCGGCGGCGGTGTTCTCGACGAGCGTTTTCAGGCGGGCCTCGCAAAGATCGCGGATCTCCGCGCGCAGGGTGCGGATCGTGCCCTTCATCCGCACGCGCTCGGGGATGACGTTGTAGGCGTTGCCTTCGGTGCGGAAGCTCGTGACGGAGACGACGGCGGCTTCGAGCGGATCGGTGTTGCGGGACACGATGCTCTGGAGGCCGATGACGATCTGGCTGGCGACAAGGGTCGGGTCGATGCAGGTCTGCGGGAAGGCGGCGTGGCCGCCGCGGCCGGTGATCTCGATGCGGAACTTGTCGGACGAGGCGAGGAAGGGCCCGGAGCGGATGGCGAATTCGCCGAGCGGGCGGGTCGGATCGTTGTGGAGGCCGTAGACCTCCTCGATGCCGAAACGCTCCATCAGGCCGTCCTCGACCATCTCGCGCCCGCCGCCGCCGCCTTCCTCCGCCGGCTGGAAGATCACCACGGCGGTGCCGTCGAAATTGCGGGTCTCGGCGAGGTAGCGTGCCGCACCGAGGAGCATGGCGGTGTGGCCGTCATGGCCACAGGCATGCATGGCGCCGGGGGTGGCGGAGGCGTAGGGGAGGTTTGTCTCCTCCTGGATCGGGAGCGCGTCCATGTCGGCCCGGAGGCCGATCACCCGGCCCGACCCCGTCTTGCGGCCGTGGATCACGCCGACGACGCCGGTCCGGCCGAGGCCCGTTACCACCTCGTCGCAGCCGAAGGTGCGGAGCTTGCCCGCGACGAGCGCGCTGGTGCGATGGGTTTCGAACTGGATTTCCGGGTGCCGGTGGATATCGCGGCGCCATTCGGTGATCTCCGGGGCGAGTTCGGCGAAGCGGTTGATGACGGGCATGGGGCTCTTTTCACGGGCGGCGTGGGGTTGCGTTGCTCCCGGCTTACCGGGCCTCGGTGCGGCATTCAACGACGGCGGGACAAGGCTTTGCTAGGAATGACAGGCATGGCAGTGTAGACTTTAGTCTATGGCTTGCCCGTGAAACAGAAGCGTTTTCAGGAGGTGACGGCAGGGGAGCGCAAGAGGGGGGCGCGCATGGATGGCGAAGGCCCGCAGCACGTCCGGTTGGGCGACGTCGTGTTCGATACGGGGTGCGGGGTGCTGCGTGATGCCTCGGGAGAGACGCGGCAGCTGAGGCCGCAATCGGCGCGGGTGCTGGCCGAACTCGTCCGCGCCCGGGGGCAGGGGGTCTCGAAGGCGGAGCTGATCGACCGGGTCTGGGGCGATATCGCGGTGACCGAGGACAGTCTCGTGCAATGTGTCGCCGACATTCGCCGCGCGCTGGGCGACGGTCAGCGGACGCTGGTGCAGACACTGCCGAGGTTCGGCTACCGGCTGGCCCTGCCCGAGCGTGCAGGGCCCGAGCCCGCGGGGACGGAGGAGGTCGGGGCACTCGATCAGGCGCCGATCCGTTTCGCCGTGTCAGTGGACGGCACGCGGCTTGCCTGGACGGCTTCGGGGCAGGGACTGCCGATGCTGAAGGCGCCGAGCTGGATCTCGAACATCGAGATGGAGGCGCGGAGCCTCATCTTCACGGAGTTCTATCGCAGGCTCGGCGCGCATGTGCGACTCGTGCGTTTCGATCAGCGCGGCACGAGCCTCTCGGACCGTATCACCGGGCCGCTCGATCTCTGGGACATCGTGGAGGATATGCGCGCGGTGGCCGATGCCGCGGGGCTCGAGCGGTTTCTGCTGTTCGGGCCGTCGCAGGGGGTCGCCTTCTCGATCGCCTTCGCGCATCGCTACCCGGAACGGGTGCTCGGCATCATCGGGCGGGGTGGCTTCGGGCGCGGCTGGGTCGCGACCGGCGACGAGGCCGGGCGGCGCAAATACGAGGGGAGCCGGGCGCTGATCGAGGCGGGCTGGAACGACAGCAACCCGGAGTATCGCCGCTTCTTCACCGCGCGGCTCATTCCCGACAGCTCGCCCGCCGTGGCGCGCGAGTTCGACGAGATGCAGCGCCGGGCCTGTGATGCGGCGGCGATCCTCGCCAATCTCGACCTGATGGTGGGGCTCGACATCGAGGCGCTGGCGCGGGAGGTGACCGCGCCCGTGCTGCTGCTGCATTCCCGCGGCGATCGCTCGGTCTCGGACGCGGAGGGGCGGCGGCTCGCCATGACCCTGCCGAATGCGGACTTCGTGCTGCTTGACGACGACAATCACATCTTCCTGCCGGGAACGCCGGGGTTTCACCAGGCGCTTGCGGCGATCGAGCGGTTTCTCGCGGGCTTCGGCCCGGCCTGAGGCGGCTATTCCGAGAGGTGGCGGATCAGGCGGCGGATGAAGGTCTCGGCGGCGGAGAGCTGGTCGAGGGAGAGGTATTCGTCGGGCTGGTGGGCTTCGGTGATCGAGCCCGGGCCGCAGACCACCGTGGAGAGGCCGCGTTCCTGAAACTGTCCGGCCTCGGTCTGATAGGAGACCACATGGGTGCCGTTGTCTCCGGTCAGCGCGCGGGCGAGGCGTTCGGCGGCGCCGTCTGGTTCGGGCACGAGCGGCGGGATCGCGATGGTGCTCTCGAGGATGAGCGACGTCTCGGGGCGAATGGCCTGCATCTCCGCCTCGATCCGGGCGGCCTCGGCCTCGAGGCGCGCGCGCCATTCGGCGATGCTCTCCTCGGGCATGACGCGGACCTCGCCGATGAAGCTGCAGTCGCGCGCGGTGATGTTCTTGGCGGTGCCGCCCTTGACCACCCCGACATGGAGCGTGGTGTAGGGGGGCACGAAGGCGCCGGGCAGGGCGGCGCGGGCGTTCTCGGCCATGGTGTCGGCGGTCCAGGCGATCATGCGCGCCGCGGCGGTGACGGCCGAGACGCCGGTGTGGACGAGGCTCGAATGCACCTCGTGGCCGCGGGCGTGCCCGGCAAACTCCCAGCTGCCCTTGTGGCCGGTGACGACGCGCATCTCCGAAGGCTCGCCGACGATCACCGCCTCGGGGCGGGGGCCTGTGGCGAGGATCGCCTCGATCAGCTCGGGGGCCTTGAGGCAGCCGATCTCCTCGTCATGGCTGAGCGCGATGAGGATCGGGCGGCGGAGCGGCGCGGCGGTCATCTCGGGCACGAGCGCGAGGGCGGCGGCGGCAAAGCCCTTCATGTCGCAGGTGCCGCGGCCATAGAGGCGGCCGTCGCGCTCGGTGAGCGTCCAGGGATCGCTGCTCCAGGCCTGGCCGGTGACCGGGACGACATCGGTATGGGCGGAGAGCACGACGCCGCCGGGCACGTCGGGGCCGATGCGGGCAAAGACGCTCGCCTTGCCCCCGGCAAGGTCGGGGACGCGGACCGGGGCGATGCCATGCTCGGCGAGCCAGCCCTCGACGAAGGCGACGAGATCGAGATTGCTCGCCGTCGAGACGGTGGGAAATGCCACGAGACGGGCGAGCATGTCGCGGGAAACCGGGGCCGGTGCCATGAGAGATCCTTGCTGCAAGGCCCGGAGTCTTGCGGATCTGCCGGAGCGGCGTCAAGGCGCAGATGGAGGTTGAGCGGAGGCGCGGGTTCATGCTTAGCTGCCGGACATGCCCGAGGCGCGGCCTGCCGGTGGGCCGGGCGCGCCGGAACGGAGCTGCGGGGAGTGAAGCATGCTGGACGGGCCCGAACCGGTTCTGCGGGTGTCGGATCTCAGGACGGTCTTCGCGACCCGCGACGGCGAGATCCATGCCGTCAACGGTGTGAGCTTCGCGATCGCCCCCGGCGAGGTGCTGGGTGTCGTCGGCGAGAGCGGTTCGGGCAAATCCGTGACGATGATGGCGCTCATGGGGCTGCTGCCGAGCCCGCCCGCGCAGGTGAGCGGCGGGCCGGTGCTCTACCGCGGGCAGGACATGCTCACGCGCTCGGGGCGCGAGCGGCGGCGGCTGCGCGGCGGCGAGATCGGCTTCGTGTTCCAGGACCCGATGACGAGCCTCAATCCGGTCTTCACGGTGGGCTACCAGATCATGGAGCCGATCCGGGCGCATCTCGGGCTTGGCCGGCGGGCGGCGCGGGCGCGGGCGGCCGAGCTGCTGGCGCTGGTGGGCATTCCCGATGCCGCGCGACGGCTCGACGACTATCCGCACCAGTTCTCGGGCGGCATGCGGCAGCGGGTGATGATCGCGATCGCGCTCTCCTGCGATCCCAAGCTGCTGATTGCCGACGAGCCGACCACGGCGCTCGACGTGACGATCCAGGCACAGATCCTCGAGATCGTGCGCGAGTT
>QKPN01000060.1 GCA_003258405.1 Rhodobacteraceae bacterium DSL-40
AGAGCCTGATTCAAAACTCAGTCAAACATAGCAATACCTTGCGAGGCGCCTGGTTGTGAGACGGATATGGGCGATGTTGATCCAGGCCTCGGCGGAGGCGACGGATTTCTCCCAATCTTTGGCGAGACGGCGGCATCGACCGAGCCAGGCGAAGGTCCGTTCAACGACCCAGCGGCGTGGCAAGACCTCGAAGCCGTCTGCGGTGTCAGAGCGCTTGATGATCTCGACCGTCCACTCGCCCATGTGTCTGAGCGCGCCGCGCAGCTTCGGTCCGGCATAGCCCCCGTCGGCGAAGATGTGACGGAGCCAGGGACAGGCATGGCGGATCGTCCTGAGCACCGCCGGCGCCCCGTCCCGATCCTGGATATCGGCGGAATGAACGACTACTCCGAAGAGCAGGCCCAAGGTGTCCACGACAATATGGCGCTTGCGCCCCTTGACCTTCTTGCCGGCATCGAAACCGGAAATCCCCCCGCTTTCAGTGGTTTTCACGGTTTGGGAGTCGATCACGCCCGCGCTCGGACTGGCTTCCCGCCCCTCCAGGTCCCGGGTCTCCATCGTCAGCGCGAAACGGATCGTCTGCAGCAGGCCGCTGTCACGCCAGTCGTAGAAATAGCCCTGCACCGTCGAGACCGGAGGAAACTCCTTCGGCAGCATACGCCACTGACACCCCGTGGAAGCGATGTAGAGCAACGCATTCATCACTTCGCGCAGATCCGTCGTGCGCGGGCGACCGAGGCGGCTCGGCGGTGGCAGGAAAGGTTCGATCAACGCCCATTCCCGATCCAACAGGTCGCTTGCATAACGCGGGCATTCCCGCCGATACTCCCGTCGAGCGGCTTCAGTCCAGGGCATTGTCGGCTCCATTCAGCGTGCAAACCGAACGGAACCACAACCAACTGAAGACGCTCAACTCTTTTCCGGGTGGGCTCT
>QKPN01000061.1 GCA_003258405.1 Rhodobacteraceae bacterium DSL-40
CAGACGCCTGGCCCGGTCGCTTGAACGCCAGCGCAGGCGCGGCGACCCGAAGCCCGTCGCCCTGCCCATGGCATCGGCCTACCGGTTGCGTCCGGAGCTCGGCGCGATTGCGACGGCCCTGCCGGGCCTGCTCAGTGCCGCGCTGGAAAAATGGGATAATTCAAGCTGAGTCCGACAGGCTTGTCAGACCAGTGGCCGGGCATTCTGCGGAGTGTGCGGACGCGGGTGCATCTCTCCCCCCGAAGATACCTGCGAAAGCAGGTATCCATGGACG
>QKPN01000062.1 GCA_003258405.1 Rhodobacteraceae bacterium DSL-40
GCTGAATCCCCGCCTCAGTCAGACAGGTTTGCCGGGCGCCGGAAGGTGTTTCCGGGCAAGGGCACACCTCTCTCTCTCGGGGGAGAGGGGCAGGGGTGAGGGGGCATTGCAACAAGGAAATTATAGCTGCGGACGCGCGGACCGGAGCCCCCTCATCCCCGCCCCTTCTCCCCTTGGGGAGAAGGGGGCAGCCCTAAGGCTGCAACCGGTACCCGCCAGCATCCGTCAGCAACAGGCGCGCGTGCGACGGGTCCGGCTCAACCTTCTGCCGCAGGCGGTAGATATGGGTTTCCAGCGTGTGCGTCGTGACGGCGGCATTATAGCCCCAGACTTCCGAGAGGAGTTCCTCGCGCGCCACCGGCTTGCCGCCTGCCCGGTAGAGGTATTTCAGGATATTGGTTTCCTTCTCCGTCAGGCGCACCTTGCGGCCTTCGGCCGTCACCAGCAGCTTCATCGACGGGCGGAAATCGTACGGGCCGACCTGGAAGGTGGCGTCTTCGGACTGTTCGAAACTGCGCAGATGCGCCCGTACCCGCGCCAGCAGCACGGAGAACTTGAACGGCTTGGTGACATAATCATTCGCCCCGGAATCCAGCCCCAGGATCGTGTCGGCAT
>QKPN01000063.1 GCA_003258405.1 Rhodobacteraceae bacterium DSL-40
ATAGGCATAGTCGCCTTCATGCCATCTCGGCACGATGATGTGGCTGCCCTTCACGAGGCGCAGGTTCTGCTGCCGCGTACCCGGTTCGGCCAGCCCGAGGATTTCGTCGACCCAGCCGCCGGCCGCATTGACCACGGCGCGGGCCATGACGGTCTTCTCGCCATCAGGTCCCCGCAGGGTCGCTTCCCAATGATCGGCATGGCGCGCCAGTCCGACACAGGCGGTCTGCGTCAGGATTTCCGCCCCTCGCTCCTGCGCGTCGACGGCGTTCAGCACGACCAGCCGCGAATCCTCGACCCAGCAGTCGGAATATTCGAATGCCAGCCGGAATTCCTCGCGCAGCGGATCCAGCCGGTCGGTCTTGTTCCGCCGCAGCGTCCGGGTCGGCGGCAGCATCTTGCGCCCGCCCATATGGTCATACAGGAACAGGCCCAGCCGGATCAGCCAGGCGGGACGCAGGTCCTTGTCATAAGGCAGCACGAACCGCATCGGCCAGATAATGTGCGGCGCCGCACGCAGCAGGATTTCCCGCTCAATCAGCGCTTTGCGCACCAGCGCGAAGTCATACATTTCGAGATAGCGCAGGCCGCCATGGATCAGCTTCGTGCTCGCTGAACTCGTATGGGCGGCCAGGTCGTCTTTCTCGCAGAGGACCACTTTCAGGCCCCGGCCAGCTGCATCGCGCGCAATGCCGGCCCCGTTGATACCGCCGCCAATGACCAGGAGATCGTGCACGCTCCGGCCTAGTCCTTCATCAACCCGCCCGCCTTGAGCAGCTTGCCGGCCCGGATCACCCGTTGCAGCTTGTGCTCAGACGACCGGTCACCCTTGTTGGAATCGGGGTGGAAGCGACGGA
>QKPN01000064.1 GCA_003258405.1 Rhodobacteraceae bacterium DSL-40
GCTACAAGGCGGCGCGCGAGGCGCTGGGCCATGGCGAAGGCGGCGGGCTGATCGTTTGCGAAGGCTATATGGATGCCATCGCCCTGACCGAAGCGGGGTTCGGCCATGCCGTGGCGCCGCTGGGCACCGCCCTGACCGAAGACCAGATCGCGCTGCTCTGGCGCGCCGGGCCGGAGCCGGTGCTCTGCTTTGATGGCGACCGGGCCGGCCTGGGCGCCGCCTTCCGGGCAATCGACCGGGCCCTGCCGCATGTCGAACCCGGCCGATCGCTGTATTTCGTGCTGCTGCCCGACGGCATGGACCCGGACGACCTGATTCGCGAGCGTGGGCCCGCCGCGATGGCCGAGGCGCTGGATAACCGGCTTGCATTGTCAGAACTGCTCTGGCGCCGGGAACGTGATGCTGAGCCGCTTGATACGCCCGAACGCCAGGCCGGTCTGGAGGCGCGGCTGGCGGCGGCGGCGGCCCAGGTGAAGCACCCCGGTGTGCGCGCGGCCTATGAGCGTGACCTCAAGGCGCGCATGCGCGATCACTTCTGGCAGGTGCGTCAGGCAAACCGCAGTAACAACAGCAGGAATCGCCCCGGAACGGGACACAATCCCGCGTCAGGAGAATCCGGACAGGCAGCGCTCAAGGGCGGCGCGCCAGCCAAGCTGCGCGGCCTCGGGGCGATCGTTCGAGCCGTCGATAGCCCCTACCTGCTCGACTTCGGTGCCGAAACGCTGGCCGTGTCGGCCTTTCCCGATCCGGACGTCAGCCAGATACGGGACTGCATCCTCGACTTTGTGAACGCAGGGAAACCTATTGACCGCAAGGCCCTGAGCGCCCATTTACTCGAAGCAGGGAACATGCGCG
>QKPN01000065.1 GCA_003258405.1 Rhodobacteraceae bacterium DSL-40
GATAGTGGCTGGAGACCGCGAGCAGGACTCGCTTCTATCAGACGTCGATACTTTTCTTGCCAGCTCCGGCTTTCAGAAAGCATCCTGATGGGAACCACAGAAATGGATCACGCATTGACAGCCATCATCGTCGAGGACGATTCTTTCTGGATGAATAACGTCACATCCATACTTGAATCCGAAGGGGTTGAAGTCATCCAGGCCCGGTCGGGGACCGAAGTCATTGCAGCGCTCAACCATCCGCAAGAGACAATTCTCGTTGTAGATATCGTGCTGCCTGATGAGGATGGCCTTGAAATCCTGACCATGGTCCGGTCAGCTCACCCCAATGCGAAAGTGCTGGTCATGAGTGGTGGCGGGCGCCTTGGTGCAGATTTCTACCTGCGTATTGCCAGGCGATTTGGAGCAAATGAAACGATCAGCAAGCCTTTTTCGTCCGATCAGTTCCTACTCCACTGGAACCGTCTTCTATCGTTGAAAAATTAGAACAAATTTCTCCTATTCCAGAGAAAAGATATTAGCTCTGATCTGCGACACTTTTAAACAGAGCCGAAATGGCCGGAATGGTGGAATAGACAGACGATGAGTAAAACACGTATCCTGATCGCGGACGATGATCGTATGCTGAGAGGGCTTCTTGAGCACAAATTAGCCTTTGCCGGCTACGAAGTTATATCGGTTGGAGATGGTGGCGAAGCTCTTTCGGTTGCCCAGGAAACCCTGCCAAGTCTTATCGTGCTGGATGCCATGATGCCGGTCATGGATGGCTTTGAGGTTTTACGCCGCCTGAAAAACGATCCCCAAACCAAGTCAATTCCTATCGTCATGCTGACAGCTCGGCGCTCAGAGCAAG
>QKPN01000066.1 GCA_003258405.1 Rhodobacteraceae bacterium DSL-40
ACGCCCACCTGTACTGGTGGGCGTTTTTGCATTATGTGCAGCGCAACAGACGCTCCGGGCTCAGGATTCGCCCGGCAAAGCTGCCATTCGGGCAGCGTCGGGTATTATCAACAATCCTTGGACTGGAAACACTTTGAACGACGTAACATTTGCAGATCTCGGCCTTGGGCCGAACGTACTTAAGGCTGTGGAAGAGGCGGGGTATACAACCCCCACGCCGATCCAGCTGGAAGCCATCCCCCACATCCTCGCTGGCGGCGACGTCACGGGCATCGCCCAGACCGGCACCGGCAAGACGGCGGCCTTCGTGCTGCCGATGATCCACCGCCTTGCGCGCGGACGGGCCCGGGCCCGCATGCCGCGCTGCCTGATCCTCTGCCCGACGCGCGAACTCGCCGCGCAGGTCGCCGAGAATTTCGAGAAATACGGCAAGCACCTGAAGCTCACCATGGCCCTGCTCATTGGCGGCGTCAGCTTCAAGGAACAGGAAGGCCTGCTCCAGCGCGGCGTTGACGTGCTGATCGCGACCCCAGGCCGCCTGATGGACCAGTTCGAACGCGGCAAGCTGCTGCTGATGGGTGTCGACTACCTGATCATCGACGAAGCCGACCGCATGCTCGACATGGGCTTCATCCCCGACATCGAGCGCATCTTCAAGTTGGTGCCCTTCACCCGCCAGACGCTCTTCTTCTCGGCCACCATGGCCCCGGAGATCACCCGGATCACCGAGGAGTTTCTCCACAATCCGGTCCGCGTCGAGGTGGCCCGCCAGGCAACCACCTCCGAGACGATCGAGCAGTCGGTCTGCGAACACAAGCCGTCCCGCAAGGATCGCGCCGACAGCGAGA
>QKPN01000067.1 GCA_003258405.1 Rhodobacteraceae bacterium DSL-40
GGGCACAGTATCGCTGGCCCGGCTTTTTCATGTCTGGTTTTTGGATCGGATCAGAATCCTTGCAGGCGCGCGTAGCGGTCGCGGTGCCAGCTGGCACTGCCATACAGGGCTTCCTGCACGCGGGCTCGCTTCATGTAGAGGCCCGGATCAGCCACGTCCGTCATGCCGATACCACCATGCATCTGGACGCATTCGTTCGACACGAGATGCACGAGCTCGCTGGCCTTTGCCTTGGCAAGGCTTGCAAGTTCGGCCACGTCGCCCTTGCCGGAATCGACCGCCGCCAGGGCTGCTGCGACACATGACCGGGTCATCTCGATCTCTGTGAACATTTTCGCCGCGCGGTGCTGCATCGACTGGAACGAGCCGATCAGCTGGCCGAACTGTTTCCGGCTCTGGAGGTATTCAAGCGTCATCTCGAAGGCCGCTTCGGACGAGCCGAGCATTTCGGCCGCCATGCCGATGGCGGCGCGGTCAAGCACCGGTTCGAGCACATCGGCGCCTTCGTCGACCGGGCCGAGCACCGCCCCTGCCCCGACCATGACATCGTCGAATGTCACATGCGCCGCACCGTGGGAGTCGACCGTTTTCAATTCCTGGACGGTGACGCCCTTCGCCTTGGCAGGCACGAGGAACAGCGTAATGCCGTGCCGGTCACCGGCCTCGCCGAATGTGCGGGCGACGACAATGAACATGTCCGCATCATGGCCGCCGGGCACGAAGCGCTTCATGCCGTTCAGCGTGTAGCCCTGGCCGTTGCTCTCGGCTTCGGTTGCCACATTCAAGGGCGCAAAATGCGCTGACTCGTCAAGCGCCAGCG
>QKPN01000068.1 GCA_003258405.1 Rhodobacteraceae bacterium DSL-40
ATGGCGAAGGCAAAGTTTGAGCGCACGAAGCCGCATGTTAACATCGGCACGATCGGCCACGTTGACCACGGCAAGACGACGCTGACGGCGGCGATCACGAAGTATTTCGGTGACTTCAAGGCGTATGACCAGATCGACGCGGCCCCCGAGGAAAAGGCGCGCGGGATCACGATCTCGACGGCGCATGTGGAGTATGAGACGGACGCGCGTCACTACGCCCACGTCGACTGCCCCGGCCACGCGGACTACGTGAAGAACATGATCACGGGCGCGGCGCAGATGGACGGCGCGATCCTGGTGGTGAACGCGGCCGATGGCCCGATGCCGCAGACCCGCGAGCACATCCTGCTGGCCAAGCAGGTCGGTGTTCCGGCGATGGTGGTGTTCCTCAACAAGGTCGACCAGGTCGATGACGAGGAGCTTCTCGAGCTCGTCGAGATGGAAGTGCGCGAGCTTCTGACCTCCTACGAGTTCCCGGGCGACGACATCCCGATCATCGCGGGCTCCGCGCTGGCGGCGATGGAAGGCCGTGATCCGGAAATCGGCGAGAACAAGATCCGCGAACTGATGGCGGCGGTCGACGAATACATCCCGACGCCCGAGCGTCCGGTGGACCAGCCCTTCCTGATGCCGGTCGAGGACGTGTTCTCGATCTCCGGCCGCGGCACCGTGGCGACGGGCCGCATCGAGCGCGGCATCGTGAAGGTGGGCGACGAAATCGAGATCGTCGGCATCCGTCCGTCGAAGAAGACCACCTGCACCGGTGTCGAGATGTTCCGCAAGCTGCTCGACCAGGGC
>QKPN01000069.1 GCA_003258405.1 Rhodobacteraceae bacterium DSL-40
TTGAAGGCCAGATGTGGGACGTCTATGGCCAGAGTGCCGATGACTGGCGGTCACGCCGGATCAAAGGCGCGTGAGGCAGGCCTGAGTCGTCTCGCCCGGCAGGTGATTTGCGGTTAGCGTGCCACGCAACCGTTCAAGGAGACCGCCCGTGTTACGCACCCTTTCCCTCGCTTCCGTGATTGCCCTCTTGCCTGCCGCCGCTGGCGCGCAGGAAATGACGGACACCGAACTGCATACAAAATCCGTCGAAGCGGACAAGGCCGTTACGGCGCTGGCCAAAACACCGGAAATCGGGCTGGCTGACGGCGTTCAGGCGCCGGCCGTTGCGCTGCTCGATACAAGCGGGACAACGCAAACATTCGAAACGCTCGCGGGCGCCAGGGGCACGGTCGTGGCCTTCGTACGCTCGGCCGACTGGTGCCCCTTCTGCAAGAAACAACTGATCGACCTCGAAGCGGCGGCTGTGCCGCTGGCGGACGCCGGCTGGACGCTGGTGGCTGTGTCCTATGACCCGGTCGAAACGCTTGCCGGTTTCAAGGCTGACAAAGGCCTGTCCTACGCGCTCCTGTCGGATGAAGGCTCGCTCGCGATCAAGGCGTTCAACCTGCTGAACACGGATATGAAACCGGGCTCGCGCTATGAAGGCATTCCGCATCCCGCGATCATCTTTATTGGCGCCGATGGGACGATCAGGAAGACGCTGCGCGAAGAAGGTTACAAGGCGCGCCCGGCGGTCGACCTCGTGATCGAGACGGCTGAAGGCCTCTAGACGGATTTCAGGCGCGCTG
>QKPN01000007.1 GCA_003258405.1 Rhodobacteraceae bacterium DSL-40
ATCCAGGCACAGATCCTCGAGATCGTGCGCGAGTTGCGGGCGCGGCTTGGCATGGGGATCATATGGATCACTCACGATCTCGGGCTGGTGGCCGGGCTCGCCGACCGGGTGATGGTGATGTATGCGGGCCATGTGATCGAGCACGGGCCGGTGCGCCGGATCTTTGCCGATCCGCGGCATCCCTACACGCGCGCGCTGCTTGCGACCGTGCCGCGTGTCACGGGCACGCGGGCGCGGCGGCTGCCGGCGATCGAGGGCCAGCCACCGGTGCTGACGGGCCCACCGCGCGCCTGCCCCTTTGCGCCGCGCTGCCCGCAGGCCTTCAACCGGTGCCGGGTCGAGAATCCGGGCCGGCGCTATGTCTCCGAGGGCCATGACGTCGCCTGCTGGTGGGATTTCTCCGCGGGGGAGCCCTACCATGACCCCTGAGACCGCCGGGGAGCCGCTCCTGCGCGTCGAGGGGCTGAAGGTGCATTTTCCGGTCACCCGCGGGCTCTTGCGGCGGCGGGTGGGGGCGGTGCGGGCGGTGGATGACGTGAGCTTCGACATCGCGGCGGGCGAGACGCTCGGGCTGGTGGGCGAGAGCGGCTGCGGGAAGTCGAGCACCGGCCGTGCGATCCTGCGGCTCTATGCACCGACCGCGGGGTCCGTGCGGCTCGAGGGCCGCGAGATCTCGCGGCTGGACGGGCGGGAGCTCCGGGCGCTGCGGCCGCGGATGCAGATGATCTTCCAGGACCCGCAGGCGAGCCTCAACCCGCGCATGACCGTGGGCTCGATCATCGCCGAACCGCTGCGCGAGCACACCGGGATGGGGCGGGAGGAGATACGGGCGCGGGTGCAGGAGCTGCTCGATGCGGTCGGTCTCGCGCGGGCCTATGCCAGCCGCTACCCGCACGAGTTCTCGGGCGGCCAGCGCCAGCGGATCGGCATCGCGCGGGCGCTGGCGCTCAATCCGAAGTTCATCGTCTGCGACGAGCCGATCGCAGCGCTCGATGTCTCGATCCAGGCGCAGGTGGTGAACCTGCTCGAGGATCTGCAGGAACAGTTCGGGCTCACCTATCTCTTCATCAGCCACGATCTCTCGATGGTTCGCCATCTCGCGCGGCGGGTCGCGGTCATGTATCTCGGGCGGATCATGGAGCTCGGGCCGCGGGATCCGCTCTATGCCCGCCCCCTGCACCCCTACAGCGCGGCGCTGCTTTCGGCGGTGCCGAGCCCGGATCCGGAGCTCGAGGCGCGGCGGGAGCGGATCGTGCTCCGGGGCGATGTTCCGAGCCCGCGGCATCCGCCGGAGGGTTGCGTCTTTTCAACGCGATGTCCAAAGGTCTTTGACCGCTGCCGGCGGGAGATCCCCGCGCTGCGCGCCGCGGGTCAGGGGCGTCGCGTTGCCTGTCATCTGGTCGAGCCGGAGGGGGAGCCGGGCCCCGACATTCAGCAGAGGAGAAGTGGATGATCTCGAGAGGAATATTTCTGGGCGCGGCGGCGGCCTCGGCCCTCTGTGCGAATGCCGCACTGGCGGAGCGGGGCTCCGACGGCCAGCTCAACATCCTCTACTGGCAGGCGGTCTCGACGATGAACCCGTATCTGTCGAACGGGACGAAGGACATCGAGGGTGCGAGCCTCGTGCTGGAACCGCTGGCGCGCTTCGATCCCGAGGGCAATCTCGTGCCCTATCTGGTGGACGAGATCCCGACGCGCGAGAATGGCGGTATCTCCGAGGACCTCACGAGCATCACCTGGGTGCTGAGCGAGGGGCTGCTCTGGTCGGATGGAAGCCCGGTGACGGCGGAGGACGTCGTCTTCACCTGGCAATACTGCACCGATCCCGCGGGCGGCTGTTCGCAGGCCTCGAACTTCGCGGGCATAGAGACGGTCGAGGCGCTCGACGCCCGCACGGTGAAGGTCACGTTCGAGAAACCGACGCCCTATCCCTACGGCGCGTTCGTGAGCGTCGAGGCGCCGGTCTTGCAGAAGGCGCAGTTTGCCGATTGCCTGGGCGCAAAGGCTGCCGAATGCACGGAGGCCAATTTCAACCCCATCGGCACCGGGCCTTTCGTGGTGACGGAATTCAAGGCCAATGACGTCATCACGCTCGCAGCCAATCCGAACTACCGCGATGCCGCCAAGCCAGCCTTTGCCAACGTGGTGCTGAAGGGGGGCGGTGATGCGGCCTCGGCGGCGCGTTCGGTGCTCGAGACCGGGGAATTCGACTACGCCTGGAACCCGCAGGTGGAGCCGGAAATCCTCGCGCAGATGGAAGCGGCCGGGAAAGGCGAGATCCTCGCAGCCTTCGGGTCGCTCGTCGAGCGCATCCATGTGAACCAGACCGACCCGAACCCCGCGCTGGGCGCGGAGCGCTCGACGGTGGGGCATCCGCATCCCTTCCTCTCGGACCCGCAGGTGGTGAAGGCGCTGAGCCTCGCGATCGACCGGGAGATCCTGGTCGAAACCGGCTACGGCGCGGGCGGGCGCGTGACCTGCAATCTCATCCCGGCACCGGAGATCAATGCCTCGACCAACAACGACTGGTGCAAGGCGCAGGACATGGAGGAGGCCGCGCGGCTTCTCGACGAGGCGGGCTGGGTCAAGGGGGGCGACGGCATTCGCGCCAAGGACGGTGTGCGCATGAGCCTGCTCTTCCAGACCTCGACGAGTTCGGTGCGGCAGGCGGCACAGGCGCTCATCAAGCAGTGGTGGGGCGAGCTGGGTGTCGAGGCGGAACTGCGCCAGATCGACGGCTCGGTCTTCTTTGGCGGCGATCCCGGCTCGCCGGACACGATGCAGAAATTCTATGCCGACATGGAAGAATTCGCCAACGAGTTTTCCGGCACCGATCCCGAAGCCTATCTCGGAGACTGGGTCTGCTCCGGCATTCCGAGCCCCGAAACCCAGTGGCAAGGCAGCAATTTCTCGCGTTTCTGCGAGCCTGAATACGATGCGCTCTTCGTCGAGCTCGGCAGGACGGCCGGGGCGGAGGCGCGTGCGGCGATCATCATCAAGCTCAACGACATGATCGTGAATTCGGGCGCGTTCATACCGCTTGTCCATCGCGGCAGGATCTCGGTGAAGTCGAACACGCTGGGGGGTGTCGATCTCAACCCCTGGGACAGCGAGCTCTGGAACGCCGCCGACTGGTATCGCGTCAAGAGTTGAGCTTTCCGGCGCGGGCCCTCCAGGCTATGCGAGGGGCCGCGCCACCGACATTCGTGGGAGATCTGCGGTCTCATGCTGACCTACACGCTCCGGCGCCTGTTCTTCGCCATTCCGACGCTGCTCGTCATCAGTTTCCTGATCTTCGCCCTGCTCGATCTCTCGCCGGGCGATCCGACCTCCAACCTGCCGCTGACGATCCCGCCGGAGGTGCGCGAGCAGATCCGCCAGAGCTTCGGCCTCGGCGAGCCGTTCATGGTGCGCTATCTGAAGTGGCTGCACCAGTTCAGCATCAACGAGCCGCTGAACGTGCTGGAGCAGATGACCGGCTGGACGATTGGCGATGGCGGGCGGATGCGGGTCATCAGCTGGCAGACGCGCTCGCCGGTGGTCGATCTCATCGCCGAGCGGTTGCCGCAGACGCTCTGGGTGGTGGGGCTTTCCTATCTTCTCGGCATTCTCATCGCGGTGCCGATCGGGGTGCTTTCGGCCTGGAAGCAGTATTCCTGGTTCGACCAGTTCGGCACGTTCTTTGCGATGGTGGGATACTCCGTTCCGACCTTCTTCACCGGGCTCGTCTTCATCATGATCTTCTCGGTGCATCTCGGCTGGCTGCCGATGATCTATGACACGAACCTCAAGGTGACGGATCTCGCGAGCTTCTGGTTGCAGGTGAAGCAGATGGCGATGCCGGTCATGGTGCTGGCGCTCTACAATGCCGGGCAGATCAGCCGCTTCATGCGCGCCTCGATGCTCGACAACCTCAATCAGGACTATGTGCGCACGGCGCGGGCCAAGGGCATGGGCGAGAGCAAGGTCCTGCTCGTCCATGTGCTGCGCAACAGTCTCATTCCGGTGGTGACGGTGATCGCGATCGGGGTGCCGCAGATCTTTGGCGGCGCCATCATCACGGAGCAGATCTTCCGGGTAAACGGCCTCGGGCAGCTGCTGATTTCAGGTATCCAGGGCACCGACATCCCGCTGGTGCAGACGCTCACCTTCATCTTCGCGATCCTGATCGTCCTCTTCAACCTGATCGCCGATCTGCTCTATGGCATTCTCGATCCGCGGATCCGCTATGACTGAGATCACGGGGGCCGCGGCGCCCGAGCGCACGCTCTGGAGCGATGTCTGGTACCAGTTCCGGCATCACCGGGGCGCAGTGGCCGGGGTGATCATCCTGGGCATCATCGTGCTCGCGATCCTCATCGGCCCCTGGCTGCATGGGGTGGATCCGCAGCATATCGACATTCGGGCGCGCAATGCCCAGCCCTCGCTCGCGCATCCGATGGGGACGGACAATATCGGCCGGGACATCTTTGCCCAGGTGTTGCAGGGCGGGCGCGTCTCGCTCTCGGTGGGGGTGACGGCCATGCTGCTCTCGCTGCTGCTCGGGACGCTGGTGGGGGTGCTCGCGGGCTTTTTCCGCAGGCTCGACGGGGTGCTGATGCGGCTGACCGACCTTTTCCTCGCCCTGCCGCTCCTGCCGCTGCTGCTCGTGATCATCATGCTGTTTCGCGACACGTTGCGCGGTCTCTTCGGGCCGGAGACGGGGATCTTCCTGCTTATCGTCTTCATCATCGGGATCACGAGCTGGATGCAGACGGCGCGGATCGTGCGGGGCGATGTGCTCACCCTCAAGGAGCAGGAATTCGTGCTGGCGGCGCGCTCGATCGGTACGCCGTCGCACCGGATCATCCTGCGCCACGTCCTGCCGAACATCCTCTCGCCGATCATGGTTTCGGCGACGCTCGGGGTGGCGAACGCGATCATCACCGAGTCGGCGCTGAGCTTCCTCGGCCTTGGCTTTCCTTCGGATTTTCCGACCTGGGGGCGGTTGCTGTTTGACGGGGCCAATTTCATGATGCTGAACCCGGCGCGGGTGATCTGGCCCGGGCTGGCGATCTCGTTAACGGTTCTGAGCATAAATTTCATCGGCGACGGACTGCGCGATGCTCTTGATCCGCGCATTCGCGGGCGTTGATTTGATTCCAAAGGAAAAATCGACAACTACTTGGCAAATCACGATGCTTCGCAAGTGCGTGAATGTTGCCCGACCGCCACTAGTTCGCAGATGCAACAATTGTGATGCATTGCAAAATAAATTCGGAGCGCAATATCAGCCTCAACCGACCCGGCATCGTGAGGCTCGGAGCTGAGTGGAAGGTGCTTCGCAATCGCGGAATCCTCGGCGCACATGCACAAGTTGTTAACAAAATGTAAGTGCAGTGTCGGGGCAGGTAGGCGAAAGGAAACAACAATGGCATTCGGGCTGCCAAATATCAGTTTCGTGGGTTACCCGGTCCCTATTCCGTGCGCAGGTCATGCCGGGCTCGGGTTGCGGGAAGTGCTCCGGAGTGACGTTCCGGAGATCATCGAGCATCTGCGCGCGCTGGACGCCGAGGACCGGCGCATGCGCTTCTGTGCCTCCGTCAATGACGGCCATGTGGTGCGTCATGCCGAGGAGCTTCTGGAACGCAGTTCCTTTGCGCTTGCCGCCCATGACGGGCCGCTCTGGTCGGGGCCGTTTCACCGGCCGGGGCCGATCCGGGCGTTGGCGGAGTTTTCCGTCCACGGGCTCGCGGCGGAGATCGGCATCAGCGTCGACAAGTCGCTCCGGCGCCGCGGCGTTGCGACCTATCTGATCCAGACATCGGCGCGTTTGCTGCAGCAGCGCGGTGTGAAGCGGATCGTTGCCTACACCATGGCGGAAAACCGGTCCTTCCTGACCCTTGCCCGCAAGGCCGGCGCGGAGATCGTGCGGGACGCCAGCGAGGTCGAGGTCTTTTTCGATGTCGATACGCTCAACCGGACGTATCTGCAGCGGCGCGTGAGCGATCAGGTCTTCCACCGGGTCGCCTGACGCGCCCGCAGCGGGCCGCCTGCGTCGAGGGTCGATGGCAGAAAGTGCTGCGATCCCGACAGGCGGTGGCACGCGGAACGATTTTCTTTTGGGCCCGAACCTTGTGGAACCGGTTCCCGATCCCGACGTTGAGTGCTAAATCCCGACGGAACACGGAGGCACGACATGGCAAATGAATCAGTGACGAAGAAGGAAGCGGCGGCCGAGGCTGTCGATACCGAAAAGCTTTCGCGCGACCTCGCCGCGCTCAAGGAAGACTTCGCTCACATCGCGAGCACATTGCGCGAGCTCGGCCTCCAGAGCCGCGACGCGGCGCTCTACGAAGGTCAGCGCCGGATCGCCGCGGTGCGCAGCGAAGCGCATGGCCAGATCCAGAACCTGCGCCAGAGCGCCGACGATCTCGGCCATCAGGCTCTCGATACCGTGCGCGAGAAACCCGGTGTGGCGCTGCTTGCGGCCGCGGCCGTGGGCATGATCTTCGGCTTCCTCACGGCGCGCAAGTAAGCGGTCGGCATGCTGGGTGAGCATCTCCTGTTTTCCGCAGACCTGCGCGCACGCCGGCTCATTCGCTCCGTGCTCTGGTCGGTTCTGGCGCTTGTCATGGCGCTCGGAGGGCTCGGCTTTATCGGCGCGTCCCTCTGGACCTGGTTCGCGTCCCTCTGGGGTTCGGCCGCGGCGTCGCTCGTCGTGGGGCTGATCTTCCTCGCAGTGGCGCTTTTCGGGGTTCTGATGGCGTCGTTCACCCGAAGCATGCTGCCGCCGCCGCGCCGGGCGGTCGGCATCGACGATCTCGCCCAGGCATTTCTGGCCGCGGCGGAGGTCGGGCGCACCGCGCGCCGCAAATGAGCACAAACGCGTTCCGCGGAGGCGGGACGCGTTTGCCCTTGTATCAGGCGCGATGCTGCGGCATTCAGGCGCCATGAAACTGCAGATGACCCGATCACCCGAGATTATTTGCCGCTGACAGGTTCGGCGGCGCGCTTCTGCATTCCCATTCTCCGCGACATGTGCTAGCCCGCCGCGCCTGAAACCGGCAGAGCCAGTGCATGCGAGGCGCAATGACCGAGATCACGCTCTACAATACACGGACCCGGCGCAAGGCACCCTTCCGGCCGATCGATCCGGGCAATGTGCGGATGTATGTGTGCGGTCCGACGGTCTATGATCGGGCGCATATCGGCAATGCGCGCCCCGTCGTGGTCTTCGACACGCTCTTCCGGCTGCTTCGGCATGTCTATGGCGACGCACATGTGACCTATGTGCGCAATTTCACCGACGTGGACGACAAGATCAACGCCCGCGCCCAGCGCGACGGGCGGGGCATTCGCGAGATCACCGACGAGACCATCGGCTGGTATCACGCGGACATGGACGCGCTCGGCGCGCTGCGGCCGACCTTCGAGCCGCGCGCGACGGAATATATCGGCCAGATGATCGCGATGTGCGAGGTGCTGATCGCGCGGGGGCATGCCTATGTGGCCGAGGGGCATGTGCTCTTCTCGGTCTCGAGCTATCCCGAGTATGGCAGGCTTGCGCGGCGCTCGCTCGACGAGATGCGGGCGGGGGCGCGCGTCGAGGTGGCGCCCTACAAGCGCGATCCGATGGATTTCGTGCTCTGGAAGCCCTCGGACGCCGATTTGCCCGGCTGGGAAAGCCCCTGGGGGCGCGGGCGGCCGGGATGGCATATCGAGTGCTCGGCGATGGCGCATGACCTGCTGGGGGCCTCCTTCGACATTCATGGCGGCGGGATCGACCTCGCCTTTCCCCATCATGAGAACGAGCTGGCGCAAAGCTGCTGCGCGCATCCCGAAGGCAGCTTCGCCAATGTCTGGATGCACAATGGCTTCCTGCAGGTCGAGGGCGAGAAGATGTCGAAATCGCTCGGCAACTTCTTCACGGTGCATGACCTGTTGCAGAAGGGCGTGCCGGGCGAGGTGATCCGCTTCGTGCTGCTCTCGACCCATTACCGCGCGCCGATCGACTGGACCGAGGCGAAGGTCGAGGAAGCGACGCGGACGCTCCGGAAGTGGCGCGGGCTCACCGCAGCGGCCGAGCCTTCGCAGGACGTGGCGTCGGCGGTGGTTGAGGCGCTCGGGGAGGACCTCAACACGCCGGCGGCGATCGCGGAGCTTCACCGGCTCGCGGGCGCAGGCGATGCCGGGGGGCTCAAGGCCTCGGCGGCCTTGCTGGGGCTCCTGACCGACGCGCTCGGCGGCTGGGCCGAGGCCCCGGATGCCGGTGGCGCGGTCAGTGCGCTGATCGAGACGCTGATTTCCGAGCGCAGCGCGGCGCGGAAGGCGAAGGATTTCGCCCGCGCCGACGCGCTGCGCGACGGGTTCGCTGCGGCGGGTGTCGTGGTCAAGGATACGGCGCAGGGCGCGACATGGGAGCTTGCGCCCGAGTTTGATGCCGCGAAACTGGAGGCTCTGAGATGACCCGCGAACGCCTCTATCTCTACGACACGACGTTGCGCGACGGGCAGCAGACGCAGGGAGTGGATTTCTCCGCCGAGGACAAGATCGCCATCGCCAAGGCGCTGGATACGCTCGGGATCGACTATATCGAGGGCGGCTGGCCCGGGGCCAATCCGACCGACAGTGCCTTTTTCGCCAACCCTCCGCTGCTTCGGACCGCGCGCCTTACCGCGTTTGGCATGACGAAGCGGGCCGGGCGCTCGGCGGCGAATGACGATGTGCTGGCAGGTGTGGTGAATGCGGGCACGGGCTCGGTCTGTCTCGTGGGCAAGACCCATGATTTCCATGTGCATACGGCCCTTGGCATCGAGCTTGAAGAAAACCTCGTAAACATCAGGGATTCCATCGCGCATCTGGTTTCCCTGCGCCGCGAGGCACAGTTCGACGCCGAGCATTTCTTCGACGGATACAAGGCCAATCCGGGGTATGCGGTCGACTGCCTGCGGGCGGCGTTCGAGGCGGGCGCACGGTGGGTGGTTCTGTGTGATACCAATGGTGGCACACTGCCCGCGGAGGTGAAGGCGATCACCGAGGCGGTCATTGCCGCGGGGATTCCGGGCGATCACCTGGGCATCCATACCCACAATGACACCGAGCATGCGGTTGCCAACAGTCTCGCGGCCGTCGAGGCCGGGGCGCGGCAGATCCAGGGCACGCTCAACGGGCTCGGCGAGCGCTGTGGCAACGCCAATCTCGTGAGCCTGATCCCGACGCTGCTCCTCAAGGAGCCCTGGGCAAGCCGGTTCGAGATCGGGGTCAGCAGAGCAGGGCTTGCCTCGCTCACGCGGGTCAGCCGGATGCTCGACACCATGCTGAACCTCGTGCCCGATCGCAGCGCGCCCTATGTCGGTTCTTCGGCCTTCGCCCACAAGGCGGGGCTGCATGCCAGCGCGATCCTCAAGGATCCCTCGACCTACGAGCATGTGCAGCCGGAGCTGGTCGGGAATGCGCGGCTCATTCCGATGTCGAACCAGGCGGGGCTCTCGAACCTGCGCAACCGGCTGGCGGAGGCCGGCATGGCGCTCGAGGCGGGCGATCCGCGGCTTGCCGACATTCTTCGCGAGGTGAAGGTCCGGGAAGACCGCGGGTTTGCCTATGACAGCGCATCGGCGAGCTTCGAGCTTCTGGCCCGCCGCGCGCTCGGGCTCATGCCGCGCTTCTTTGATGTCGAGCGCTTCCGGGTGACGGTGGAGCGGCGCATGAACGCGAAGGGCGAGATGGTGACCGTCTCCGAGGCGGTGGTGGTGGCGCGCTTCGGCGACGAGCGCGTGATGAGCGTTTCCGAAAGTCAGGACCCGGTGACCCACGCCGATCAGGGGCCGGTCAACGCGCTCTACCGCGCCCTGGTGAAGGATCTCGGACCCTATCAGGCCTTCATCGACGACATGCGGCTGGCGGACTTCAAGGTGCGGATCACCTCCGGCGGGATCGAGGCGGTGACGCGCGTGCTGATCGACAGCGAGGACGGGCAGGGGCGGCGCTGGTCGACCGTCGGTGTCTCGGCCAATATCGTCGATGCGAGCTTTCAGGCCATCCACGACGCGATCCTCTGGAAGCTGGTGCGCGACCAGGCCGAGGTGGCGGGGGTCGCGTGAGCGTCGAGGCCTGCGCGGCGCTGGTGGCCCGCACCGATGCGGATCGCTGGCGCGCGGCCTCGCTGGCCGCGCCGGAGGCTCGTGCCGGGTTGATGGCGCTCCATGCCTTCAATATCGAGATCGCGCGGGCGCCCTGGGTGGCGTCAGAGCCGCTGCTGGCCGAGATCCGGCTGCGCTGGTGGACCGATGCCATCGAAGAGATCTATGCCGGTGCGGCGCCGCGCCGGCATGAGGTGGTCGAGCCGCTTGCCGAGGTAATCCGGCGTGCGGATTTGCCCAAGGCGCTTTTCCTGGAGACGATCGAGGCACGGCTCTTCGATGCGGAGGTCGCGCGTTTCGCCGATGTGGCAGCGTTCGAGCGGCATGTGAACCGGACGGCGGGGCACATGACCGTGCTGGCGGCGCGCAGTCTCGGAGCGCCGGATGCCGCGCTTTCGGTGGTGCGCGAGTATGCCTGCGGCGCGGGAACGGCGGCCTTCCTGAGGGCGTTGCCGGAATATGCCCAGCGCGGGCATGAACCACTGCCGCCCGGAGCGGAGCCGGCGGAGCTGGCCCGGACGGCGCTTGGGCGGATTGCGCAGGCACGGCGGGCGCGGCGCAAGGTGCCGGGAGGTGTGCTGCCCGCCCTGTTGCCCGGCGCGCTGGCCGCGGCGCGGTTGCGGCAGGGGCTGAAGAGCAAGGCAGGCTTCGGGATCGGCGGCATGGAGCTCTCGGAATTCGAGCGGCGGGCCCGGCTTGCCTGGGTGGCCTTCACCGGGCGGTGGTGAGAGCCGGGATCAGGGCCTGTCGTCGCAGCTCAGCAGGGTGAGCCAGATCAGTGCGCCACCGGCCATCGCGAGCATCGGGATCATCGCGAGGTTGACCGCCTGCCAGCCTTCGACAGCGCTTCCCCCCGAACAGTTCATCAGGCCCCCCGAGGCGAGCGAGGCGAGGCCCACCATGCCGAAGACGGCAAAATCGTTCATGCCCTGCACCCGCCCGCGCTCTTCGGGGCGATAGGCGGAGGTGAGCATCGTGGTTGCGCCGATGAAGCCGAAGTTCCAGCCGATCCCGAGCAGGATGAGGGTGGCGAAGAAATGGCCGAGATCGACGCCCGCAAGCCCGACGGCGCCGGCTCCCGCGAGGATCACGAGGCCCAGGGCAAGGATGCGTTCCACACCGAAGCGGGTGATGAGATGGCCGGTGATGAAGGAGGGCGCGAACATCGCCAGGACATGGGCGCTGACCACGTTGGCCGCATCGGTCGTGCCGAAGCCGCAGCCGACGATGGCGAGCGGCGTCGAGGTCATCACGAGGTTCATGAGCGCGTAGGAGACCATGCCGCAGATCATCGCCACCGCGATGCGGGGCGTGCGGATCAGATCCCAGTGGCTGCGGGCGCGGGGGCTGCCGGGCTGCGGCGCCGGGGGCTTCGGGGCGTCGAGGAAGACGAAGACCGTCGCGCCGAGGATGTTGAGCACGACGGCCGCGACATAGGCGCCGGCGAAGGGAACCGGGGCCAGCGCGCCTTCGGTGAGTTTGACGAGCTGAGGCCCGAGGATTGCCGAGGCGAGGCCTGCGGCCATCACCCACGAGATCGCTTTGGGACGGAATTCGGCGCTTGCGCCATCGGTGGCTGCGAAGCGGTAGAAGCCCTGGGCCGACATGTAGCTTCCGGTCAGGAAAGAGCCAAGCAGAAAGAGCGCGAAGGAATTGCTCCAGAGCGCCCAGGCGCACAGCGCCGAGCCGATCGCGCCACCGGTGACGCCGGCGTAGAAGCCCGCCGCGCGGCCGCGGACCTGCATGAGATGCGAGAGCGCCGGGGCCGAGAGCATGGAGCCGAAAACGATGAGCGAAATCGGCAGCGTTGCCCAGCACTTGTTGGGGCTGAGCAACTGGCCGGCGAGGCCGCCGAGGATGAAGGTGATGGGCATCTGGCTGCCCAGAATGACCTGGGCCGCGACAAGGACGCGCACGTTGCGGCGGGCCCTTGCGTCGCCATCTGTCATCTCGGACGAGAGGGGGGTATCGGCGCTGCTCATGGGCTGGCTTCTAGCGCCCGCCGATGGATTTTCCAAGCGCTCCTGTGAATTCCTGAATGTTTGCCCGGCGGGGTGGCGCGGCGGTCTCGTCAGGCTTGCGCGCGGGCTCCATCCAGAACGATGTCAATGCGGGTCATGACCGTTTCGAGGCAGGTTTCGGGCGGGTCATTGTCGTGAAGGCTGAAGCGCAGCGCCTGGGTGAAGATCGCGAGGACCACGTAGAGCGTGCCGGATATGTCGAGATCCGCACGCAGTTCGCCGGACGCGATGCCGTCTTCGAGGGTTTCGCGGAGTGGCATGAAGGCGGCGCGGAGCTGTTCACGGTTCTGCTGTTCGGTTTCCGGTGGCCATTGCCAGGCATAGGCCTGGAGCACGGCAAGGAGCGGGCGGTCGGATAGCTCATGCTCGACCCAGGGGCCTATGATCTGTCTGATCTTCTCTCGGGTGTCGCCTTCCAGGGCCAGCGGCCCGGCGAGACGGTCGATCTGGCTCTGGTGGAATTCGTGCATCACGGCATAGAGCAGGCCCGCCTTGCCGTCGAAATAGGCGTTGATCAGCGAGTGCGAGACGCCGGCCTGCGCCGCGATCTGCGTCACGCTTGTCTCTTCAAAGCCTTGCATCGCGAAGAGATCGCGCGCGGCCTCGAGAAGCTTGCGCTTCGTTGCCTCGCGCTGGTTCGATTTCGGTGAGTGCCGGGCTCCGGCGGGTCTGTAACTGGACATGTCATATGTTTGTGGAAATAAGATGACATTGTCAATGACAATGTCATTGACAATGTTAGTATGCGATACCACGTCCCATGTGCCGGGAAGCAAGAGAAGCGCGTCAGCTCGGGGCTGAAGCAGCGAAAAGCAACGGACAGTGGGAGAACAAGAACATGGTCGACAGGCTGGACGGCGGATTCCTCCGCGTTCTGCTGCAGGGCCCGCGCGCCTTGCCGGAGGATGTGGAGAAGCTCGCGGCATTTCTTGGCGTGATCTGGTATTTGCTCGAAGAGGCCGCGGGCGACTGCGAGACGGACCGGGACGCGGAGGAGCAGCGCGGCCGCGAGATGGAGATGCTGTTCGATCTGGAGGACCGGATTGCCGAAAAGGTCGCGGAGATCCCGGTGAAGACCGTCTGTGGTGCCTTGCACAAGCTCGAGATCTGGAGCCGGCTCAATGCCGACGTGGACACCTACGAGGTTTCGCGTTGCGACTTGATCGTCCGCTCGGTCCAGCGCGATCTGGAGCGGATCAGCGTGAGCCAGCGGAATGCTGCACGCAATGCCTGCGTTGCCTGCGCGTCGCAGGGGCTCTAGCGGGGACAGCAAGCTCGTGCGTATCAGCGAGAGGCGGAGGAGCAGGGCATGGTCGGGCGCATCATCGAGACGGCGGAGGATGTCGCGGAAGGTGCGGCGCATCTTGCCCGTGTCGAGCCGCGCTTCGCGTGGGCGCTCGAGCAGATGGGGCCCTTGCCGCTGCGACGGCGCCCGGACGGGTTTGCGCCGCTTCTCTCGGCCATCGTCAGCCAGCAGGTCTCCACTGCCGCGGCGCGGGCAATCTGGGCGCGGGTCGAGGCGCTTGGGCCGGTCGAGGCCGCGCGGATCGCAGCCTGCAGCGACGAAGACCTGCGCGCCTGCGGGCTGTCGCGCCAGAAGATCGCCTACACGCGCGCCATTGCCGGGAGCGGCATGGATTTCATGGCGCTGCGGACGCTCCCGGACGCGGAGGTCGTCGCCAGACTCGTGCAGGTGAAGGGTATCGGGATCTGGACCGCGGAGATCTACGCGATGCTCGCGCTCGGACGGGCCGACGTCTTCGCACCCGGGGACCTTGCGCTCCGAGATGCAACGCAGAAGCTCTTCGACCTGCCCGCAAGGCCGACCGAAAGGGCGCTGCGCGACATGGCCTCTGCCTGGTCGCCCTGGCGCTCCGTGGCCGCGCGCCTGCTGTGGGAATACTACCGCATCCTGAACCAGCGCGACGGCGTGCGCTGAAGCTTCGACGTGCAGGACATTGACACCGACCGAGGCATTTCCGAGAGTCGGGCGCCGCAATACACACCCAAATCGAACAGAAGAGACAGCGACCCGATGACAAAGTTGACCGGGCCCGAGCGGCCTGCCGTGTCCGGCGAGGCCGACAGCCTCGTGATCTTTCTCCATGGCTACGGTGCCGATGGTAACGATCTGGTGGGACTCGCCGATCCGCTTGCGCCGCATCTGCCGAACACACGCTTCATGGCGCCAAACGCGCCGGAGCGCTGCGTCGGCAATCCGATGGGGTATCAGTGGTTTCCGATCCCGTGGATGGACGGCTCGTCCGAAGCGCAGGCGCTGGGCTCTGCGGAGACCTCGTTTCGGCTGCTTGACGCATTTCTCGACGAGGTTGAGGCCTCTGGCATGCCGCCGGAGCGGACGGTGCTTTTCGGCTTCAGCCAGGGAACGATGATGTCGCTTCAGGTCGGGCTGCGCCGCAAGGCGCCGCTTGGCGGGATCGTCGGGTTTTCCGGGCGGCTGCTGCGACCCGAGACGCTGGCCGGCGAGATCGCCAGCAAGCCGCCGGTGCTTCTTGTGCATGGCGATGCGGACCCGGTGGTGCCGTTCGCAAGCCTCAAGGAAGCCGCGGATACGCTGGTGACCGTTGGCGTCGAGACCTATGCCCATGTGTCCAAGGGGATGCAGCACGGGATCGCGCCCGACGGGCTTGGGCTCGCCCTTCAGTTCATCCGGGCAAAGCTCGGGATCGAAGGCTGAAGCCACCAAGGTCTCCGGTCAAGCGCAGGTGGCGACACGCTGCCGGCCGATGGAACCTGTTTTCGGTGTGGGCGCAGGATCGCTTGCGGAACCGGGTGCGCCGCGCTGATGGATGAGCGCGGGGCAAGATATCCCTGTCCTTGAAAGCATCACGGTGCGGCAGCTGTTCTGCCGTCTGTCATAAATTTGTGCAGAGCGGGGGCTAGCGTGCCACACGACCGGAATACTGCATCATGTAGAGGCTTGTGTGGTGTTCCGGACGAGATATAGTCAAGCGATGGTTTGCACGGCCCGCGCCGTCGGATCGGTGCCGGGACGGGCTGCCTCCAGTCGGGAGAGCGCATGCTGCAGAGCACCCATACGCCGAGTTTTGTCCGAAGGCCGACCGGCCTGCGCGATCATCCGGCCCTTGTCCTCAACGCGGACTACCGCCCCCTCTCATATCTCCCGCTTTCGCTCTGGCCCTGGCAGGAAGCCGTAAAGGCGGCCTTCCTCGACAGGGTGATGGTCGTTGCGGAATATGACGAGACGGTACACTCGCCAAGTCTGACCATCCGCATCCCCTCGGTGGTGGTGCTGAAGGAATACGTGAAGCCGGCGAAATCAACGGCCTTCACCCGATTCAACCTGTTCTTGCGTGATGAGTTTTCGTGCCAGTATTGCGGTGCGAAGGATCATCTGACCTTCGACCATGTGCTCCCGCGCTGTCGCGGCGGGCGTACGACATGGGAAAATGTCGTGGCCTCTTGCGGCCCCTGCAATCTGAAGAAGGGGTCGAAGACGCTCCGCCAGGCCGGGATGAGCCTGCGACGCAGGCCTGCACGGCCGTCCCCGGATCAGCTCCGCAATGTCGGGCGCAAGTTTCCGCCCAATCATCTTCATGAAAGCTGGATGGACTATCTTTACTGGGATGCCGAGCTGGAGGCGTAGGCGCGGAACCAGAGCCACGCCAGAATGAGGCAGCAGATGCCGTTCCAGCTCGCCATCGAGAGGCCGAGGAACTCCCAGGACACCTGATCGCAGAGGACGGCCGGCGTATCGAGCAGCCGGTCCAGCAGTTCGGAGGAGCTCATGGAGCCGACGTCTGGCCCTGTGCAGCTGTCCGGGCCGGGCCACCAGCGGCGTTCGATGCCGGTGTGGTAGAGCGAGATACCTGCGTTCACCGTCATCGCAAGGCCGCCGACAAAGGCCCAGAATCGGATCGGCAGCACGATCAGCAGCGCGAAGCAGGCGATTGCGACCCCATGCGGCCAGCGCTGCCAGATGCAGATCGGGCAGGGGGCGAGGCCGCCGACATACTGGAAGACAAGGGCCGCCCCGAGCAGGGCGGCGGATCCGATGGCGGCGCCGAGGCCGCGGCGTTGCAGTTCGTTCAATGCGCCAATCCCAGGATCACGAAGCCGCCGACCAGTGCGGCGACAAACAGGCTGAAGACAAGGCCGAGCCGCTTCTCGATGAAGTCACGGATCGGTATGCCGAACTTCCAGAGAAGCGCGGCAATGACGAAGAAACGAAACCCGCGGGCGATCAGGCTCGCGAGCATGAAGATGCCGAAGTTGAGGCCGGTGGTGCCCGAGAGGATGGTAATGACCTTGTAGGGGAAGGGGGTTATGCCGGCAATGAGCACGGCCCAGGCGCCCCACTGGTTGTAAGTCTCGGAGAACTGGCCGAATTTCGCTTCCATCCCATAGAACTGGAGCACCGGCTTGCCGACCTGTTCAAAGAGGCCCCATCCGATGAAGTAGCCGAACGCCCCACCGAGGACGGAGGCAAGCGTGCAGACCCCCGCGATGAGCCAGGCCTGCCGTGGCCGGGCAATCACGAGCGGGATCAGGAGGATGTCGGGCGGTATCGGGAAAACTGAGCTCTCGATGAAGCTGACAGCTGCAAGGGCCCAGATGGCATGGGGTGATGCGGCAAGTGACAAAGTCCAATCGTAGAGCCTTCGTAGCACTTCATTCACACCTTCTAACGATACTGACAGGGACTAGCAGCATGCTCCGCCGGTCGCGTCAAGCGCGTTGGTGGACCGGCATGCGGATGGATGCGGGCCGCAGGGCAGGGAGCGAGAATGAGCCGGATCGAGGAGATCAAGCCGTCTGCGGCGGGCCTTACCCGGCGCCGGCTGGCGACCATTCTCCTCGCGCTTGCTGCTGCCGTCGCCATTTCGGGCGTGACCGGCACCTTCATCTGGAAATTTCTCTCCGTCCGGTCGGATATCGATCCGATGCCGGAGCTTTCCGCCGAGCGCGCGGCGGGGGTGTCGCGCCGGGTGGGGGTGGCGTTCGACGATGCCGAGTTGAGCTGGGCGCACTGGTTCCGCTCGCGTGGCCTGTCGGTTCCGCCGCCGGCCGAGCTTGTCTTGTTCACGAATGCGCTGCCATCGCCCTGCGCAGGCTCTGCCCCGGCGACCGGGCCGTTCTATTGCCCGATTGATGACACCGCCGCGTTCGATCTCGTCTTTCTCAACGCGCTGGAGAAGCGGATGGACCGGGACAGCGGTCTGGGCACCGCGCTGGTCGTCGCCCGCGTGATGGCGGAACACATTCAGGCAGCCCTGGGCGTGCCCGATGCCGCCATTGGCAGGGAGGACCCCGAGTTCACCCGTGGGCTGGCATTGCAGGCCGACTGCCTCGCCGGGGTCTGGGCTGGCATGGCGGCGAACCGTCTCGGAACCGTGCCGCCGGGCTTCTATGCCCGGCTCATGCAGCGGGCGCAGTATCTTAGCGAACAGAAGTCGGGCCATGGCCAGGCTGATCAGCCTGCGCTCGACATCTTCCTGTTTTCCGACGATCAGGCCCGCGAAACGGCCTTTCGCAGCGGACTTTCAAGCCGCGATCCGCGCTCCTGCCCTGGTCCGCGCTAAGCCGCGCTCAGGCTCCGGTATCGCGCTCCAGGGGCTCCAGCGCGCCGCGGCGTGGCGTCCCGTCGGGCTGGACCGGCAGAACCATGCGGGTGCAGCTTCCCGTCGGCACGCGGACCCAAGCGTCCCCCTGCCAGTCCTGGGTGCTGGAACCGGGCGCCTCGCGCTCGCCGATCCCGTCGTTTTCCCCGGCGCGGGCGACACCGTAGCAGCGCTCCTGCCCGTCCTGGGCGTTGCCCGCCATTGCGAGGCCAAGCAGAAGGCTGGCGGCGACAAGCGTCGTGCGGAACGGGAAGCGGGTGGTCATGGCTCTTCTCCTGCGAGCATGGGCTCTGCACAGCTTCGCCAATCGAGCGTGGAGTTCAACCCCTGTCCTTGAGCGACGGCGCGTGCGATGGTTCGCCGAACATGAGACCGATGCGGCGGGAGGATGCCTTGACCCGACTGACAATTCCAGAGTTTCCGGCAGACCGGCTCGCCGCGCCGCTTGAGCTTGCGCGTCTTCGCGTCGTTCCGAGCTGGATCGACTACAATGGTCACATGACGGAAGGCCGGTATCTGCTGGCCTGCTCCGAAGTGACGGATGTGTTCCTGCGGATGATTGGCGCCGATCCGGCCTATGTGGCGAGCGGAAAGAGCTACTACACCGTCGAGACCCATATCCAGCACCTCGGCGAAAGCAAGGCGGGCGATCTCCTCACGGGTACACTCCAGCTCATCGCTGCCGACGAAAAGCGGCTGCATGTCTTCGTGCGGTTCGCGGTGAAGGGCCGGGTGGTGGCCTCGATCGAGCAGATGCTCCTGCATGTCGACATGGCGGCCGGTCGTGCAGCTCCTGCGGATGCGGCGGTTCTGAAGCGGCTTCGGCCGATTGCGGAGGCCCAGAGCGGGCTGCCGCTGCCGGACGCGGCGGGTCGGGCGATCGGCGCGAGACGCGAGCCCGTGGCCGGATGATTGCGGCGGTTGCTCTCATGTCGCAGGCATGCTCAGATCGCCGTGACACAATCGAGAGGCGAGATGAACGGGCAGGCATTCGCGGACGGGTTTCCGACGCTCGAAGTCGATCTCGGAGTGCGCCCTGCGTTGCTGCGACTGGGCGGGGTGCTGCGCATTCGCCATCTGCCCGAGCTTGAAACCCTTGGTCGGGGCGCCGCCGCACAAATCGCGGCGGGGAAGCCGGCCGAGGGCATTGTGCTCGATATGTCGCAAATCCATGGACTCGACACCGCCGGTGCCTGGTTCGTGCTTTCGCTGGCCCGCAGACTCGAAGCCGAGGGGGGAGCGGTGCGGTTTGCCGGCCTTTCGGCGCAATGGCAGGGGCTTCTGGACACCGTCGAGGCAAGCCTGCCCGGTGCGCCGCCGCAACCAGGCAGGCCCGGTTTCATATGCTGGCTCGAGCATATCGGCGAGGCGACCAGCGGCGCCTGGCGGACCTGTGTCGAGATGTCGAATCTTCTCGGCGAGATCATCGTGCGGTGCGTGGGGCTGGTGTTCAACCCCTTGCGGTTGCGCTGGACGGCGCTTGTTCATCACATGCAGGCGGTCGGATTCGATGCCGTGCCCATCGTGAGCCTGATGGCCTTTCTGATCGGCGTCGTGCTCGCCTTCCAGGGGGCGGTGCAGCTGCGCCAGTTCGGGGCGGAAATCTTCGTGGTGGACCTGATCGCGATCTCGATCCTGCGCGAGCTTGGCATTCTGCTTACGGCCATCATCGTCGCAGGGCGTTCGGCCTCGGCATTCACCGCGGCAATCGGCTCGATGAAGATGCGCGAGGAGATCGATGCGATGCGCACTCTGGGGCTCGATCCGGTGAGTGTGCTGATCGTCCCGCGGGTGCTGGCGCTCGTCATCATGCTTCCGATCCTCGGCTTTATCGCCGACCTGGCAGGCCTGATCGGTGGTGCGCTCATGTCCTGGATCACGCTCGGCGTCTCGCCGGAGATGTTTGTCGCGCGCCTCTGGGACGATACGGACGTCTGGCAGTTCGTGATCGGCATGGTGAAGGCTCCGTTCTTTGCGCTCACGATTGCCCTCGTTGGCTGCTACGAGGGCCTCAAGGTCGAGGGCAATGCGGAGTCGCTCGGGGCACGGACCTCGCGCTCCGTTGTCGAGGCGATCTTTCTCGTCATCGTGCTTGATGCGGTCTTCTCGATCTTTTTTGCATTGGTGGGCAAGTGACGAACGTGGCCGGGGAGATGCGTGAGGCAGTGGTCGAGGTGCGTGGGCTTTCCACACGCTTTGGCGATCACGTCGTGCACGACGGCCTTGATCTCGATGTCTACCGGGGTGAGGTGCTTGGCGTCGTCGGCGGATCGGGCACGGGCAAGTCGGTGCTGCTGCGCGAGATTGCGGGGCTCATGCGGCCGAGCGCGGGCACGATTCGGGTTTTCGGCACCGATGTGCTGGACGCCCCGCAAGAGGCGCGGCGCGCGGTCGAGCAGCGCTGGGGCGTGATGTTTCAGGATGGGGCGCTCTTTTCGTCGCTTGATGTGCAGCAGAATGTCGAGGCGCCGATGCGCGAGCAGCTTCCGGAGCTCGCGCGGGCCACGCGCGAGGCCCTGGCGCGGCTCAAGGTCGTGATGGTCGGTCTGCCGGAGAACGCTTGCGAAAAGTTTCCCTCGGAGTTGTCGGGGGGCATGAGGAAGCGGGCGGGGCTCGCCCGTGCGCTTGCGCTCGATCCCGAAATCGTCTTTCTCGACGAGCCTACCGCCGGGCTCGATCCGATCGGCGCGGCGGCGTTTGACACATTGATCCGAAAGCTCACGGACGCACTCGGACTTACGGTCTTTCTGGTGACGCACGATCTGGACAGCCTTCATGCCATCTGCGATCGGATTGCGGTGCTGGCCGAGAAAAGGGTTCTCGTAACCGGAACTATGACGGATATGCTGAAGGTCGATCACCCTTGGGTGCGTGAGTATTTTCACGGGCCGCGTGCCCGTGCCGCACTGGCTGGGGGTTGAGGAGGAACCATGGAGACGCGTGCCAACTACGTCCTCATCGGGGCCTTCACCCTTGCCGGGATCCTCGGGCTGCTCGGGTTTTTCGTCTGGTTGGCGAAATACCAGGTCGATCGTCAATACGACTATTACGATATTCTCTTTTCGGATGTTTCCGGTCTGTCGCAGGCTGCGGATGTGCGGTTCAATGGCCTCTCGGTGGGAAGCGTGGTGAGCCTTAGGCTCGCCGAGGACGATCCCTCGCTCGTGCGGGTGCGGATCGAAATCAAGGCTGGAACGCCGGTCAAGACAGATACTCGGGCGCAGCTCCAGGTGCTCGGTGTTACCGGCACCTCCTTTGTTTCGCTTTCGGGCGGGAGCCCGACGGCGCCGGAGCCACCACCACAGCCCGCGACCGGCGTGCCAGAACTGATGGCGGAGCGCTCGGTGGTGGAAAAGCTGACGGAGGATGCGCCTGATCTCATCAGCGAGGCGGTAAGCCTTCTGCGCGACCTGCGCGGTTTTGCAAGCCGCGACAATCAGGACTACATCGCCAGCATTCTGAAGAATGTCGATCTGGCTTCGGCCAAGCTCGAGACCGCGCTCGCCGACTTTTCGTCGATCTCCAACACGGTTTCCGATGCCACTGGAGAGATAGCGGCGTTCACCAATCAACTTGCGCCGGTCGCTTCGGCGTTCCAGGAGACGCTGGCGAAGGCCGACACGATGCTGAGCGAGGCAACTACCACGTTTTCGGATGCCCAGACCACGCTCAAGACGGCGACGAACACCCTGGGCACGGCGAATGGGGCGCTCAGCGAGGCAGACCGGCTCGTCCGGGAAGACGGCGCAGCGACCCTGGCCGAATTGCGTGGCACGGTTACCGACCTGCGGGCGGCGCTTGACAAGATCGCCGGCGAAGCGAGCGGTGTGTTGCAGGACTATGGCACGACGGCGCAGCGGGCGACGGCGCGACTCGACGATCTGGAGAAGACGCTGGCGGCGATCGATGCAGTGATGACCGAGGCGAACGTCACGCTCGAATCGGTCGATTCGGCCTCGAAGAGTTTCGAGGATCTGGTTGATGGCGATGGAACCCTGCTGGTCAGCGAGGCACGCGCAACGCTTGCGCGCACGGACAAGGCTCTGGATGCCGTCAATCAGGTGCTTGACAGTGACATGCCTGCCGTCGTCGCAGATGTGCGAAATGCTGTGGCAACGGCAAACCGCGTCGTGACGCAGGTCGGCGCGGATGTCACGGCCTTCACCGGCCAGATGGCGCCGTTCGCGGCGGATGCGCAGGGCGCGCTGGCCGCGGCAGTGGATACTCTTCACAACGTCAACGGCACACTGGCGCGGCTCGATGGTGCCATGGATAGCGCGGAAAGGACTCTTTCGGCGGCCTCGACGACCTTTGATACGGTCAACGGCATTCTCGAGGATGAGGCGAAGCCTACAGCCGCTGATATCCGGCTCGCTGCCGCGCGGGTGGGGGATGCCGTCGAACAGATTTCGGCGGATCTTCCGGCGGCGGCGGCAGATTTGCGCGGGGTGATCTCGCAGGCGTCGGATGTGATGGGGCGCGTCGACACCATTGTGTCAGGGGCTGCCGGCCCGGTACAGACCTTTTCGCAGCAAGGGCTTCCCGAGTTCACGCTGCTCAGCCGGGAACTGCGCGATCTGGTTCTGCGACTTGACCGGATCGCGGCGCGGCTCGAGCGCGATCCGGCGCGGTTCCTTCTTGGCGGGCAGGCGCCCGACTACAGACGTTGATGGAGACAGGATGCGACTGACCTCTTCTCCCCTTGCCATCGCATTGCTCGCACTCGGCGGATGCAGCACGATCTCATCACTCGACTCGGCGTCCCGCAGTCTTGACACCTATGAACTCACGGCCGTCGAAGCGGCGGGGCCAGCGGCGCGGAGCGGCGGGCCGACGCTTGCCGTGAGCGCTCCGACCTCCTCGGGAGCGATCGCATCTGACCGGATCGTCATCAAGCCTGACGCGCTGCAAGTGGCCTTTCTCGGCGACGGGCGCTGGGTCGATCCGGCACCGGTCCTGATCCAGCAGCTCCTGACCCGTTCGCTTTCGAGCACCGGCCGGTTCGGCCTCGTTACGACAAACAGCACCGGACCCTTGCCTGACCACACTCTTGTGGTGGATATCGAGGCCTTCCAGGCGGAGATTGCGCCGGAAGGTGCTCCGGCACCCGTGCACGTGGTCGTGCGCCTCAGCGTCACGGTCTTGAATGAAGGCGACGGCCGTGTCGCCGCTCGCCGGCGTTTCGAGGCGGACGCACGGGCAAGCGACGACAGCGCGGCGGTGATCGTGCCTGCATTCGATACCGCGACCGAGAGGGTCCTGCGCGAGGTGGTTGCCTGGGCGGCATCGGCGGCCCGGGTCTGAGATGGCGGGCGCCCGCCATCTCTTTCGGCGACAATTCTTCCTCTTTGTATGGCTTATTGCGTGCCTCGTGTTCGCAGTGGAGCCCGCGTCCGCAGAGACTGCAGATCGTGCACGGACGAGTCTGCGGATCGGGATACATGAGAGGCCGCCCTATGCGATCAAACGCGAGGATGGCAGCTGGGACGGGCTCAATGTCGATCTCTGGAACCGGATTGCCGAAGACAGGGGCTATGATTTCATCTGGGTCGAGGATGAGGCGCGGGATCCGGATTCCCAAGTGGCGAGCGGCGCCGTGGATCTCTCGATTGCTCCGGTTGAGGTCCGCCCGGCGGATATCCGACGTATCGATTTCGGATATCCCTATGATCGGGCGGGTTACGGTATCGCAACCTCGGAAAATCGCTGGCGCGGTATCGTAATTACCCTCGCCGCCCTTGGCTCGCCGGAGTTTCTTGCGACGATAGGGATCCTCTCGCTGCTTGCGCTCGTCGCGGGCGCAGTGGTCTGGTTCGCCGAGCGGCACCGCAACGCGCGGAATTTTCCGCCGAAGATGGGCAAGGGTCTTGGCAACGGCTTCTGGTGGGCTGTGGTGACAATGACAACAGTGGGATATGGCGACAAGACGCCCATCACCAACGCTGGACGTCTCGCCGCTGTGTTCTGGATGTATGCAGCCCTTATCCTGACCTCGGTCGTGACCGCACAGCTGACCGCGCGGATCACGCGGGCCGTTGGATCCGTCGAAATTTCCACCGCATCCGACATTTCAGGCGCATCGGTCGGCACGCTGCAGGACAGCAACCTGCGCCGCAGGCTCTGGCAGCTTGGGGCGGACATCAAGGTGTTCGATTCGATCGACAAGGGGCTTGCCGCGCTTGCGTCAGGTCAGCTTACCGCGTTCGTGGCGGACGAGCCGGAAATGCGCTGGATCTCCGAGCATGTGGTGCAGGGCGACAGAATTCGGGTTCACGAACTGGCCGTTGGTTTTCATGAATACGCCATGCGTTTCCCCAAGGAATCCGCTTTTCGTGATCCGATCAATCTGTCACTATTGCTACTATTGGAGCGCGAACACTGGATGTTCGGTGGGCGCAGCTATCCAAGTGCCGGGGTTGAGTCGTCAGTGCCCTAGAGTTGCGAGTTTCCCGTTGGTTTCGATTTGGTTCGGAGACGGTTGGTGCTGCCGGGAAGAGTTTCATGAAGGTGGACGGCAAGTCATATCGCTCGCTCTGGTTGGATCACGATGGTCGCACTGTCAGGATCATTGATCAGCGATGGCTTCCACATGAATTCTGGATCGTCGGGATCGCAACGCTTGAAGAGGCTGTGGCGGCTATCCGCGACGGGCAGGTGCGTGGCGGACCGCTCACCGCAGCCGTCTGTGCCTATGGAACGGCTTTCGCGATGCTGGAGGATCCCTCGAATGCTTCGCTGATGCGGGCTTGCGCGCATCTCGCAAGCTTTGCTGCATCGAGCGCCGAGGCGGCCTGGGCGTTGCGGGAAATGAACAAGGCGCTGCTGTTTCGCCGCCCTTGGGAGCGACGCGAGGCGGCCTACAAGCGGGCGCTCGAGCTTTCCGAGGCCGATGTCGAGCATAACCGGGCAATTGGCACGCATGGTCTGAGGATTCTGAAGGATCTTGCGCAGCAGACGCCTGGTCGGCGGCTCAATATCATCGCGCCCTGCACTGCGGGGTGGCTTTCGACCGTGGATTGGGGAACGGCCATGGCGCCGATCTATCGGGCGCATGCGGCAGGCATTCCGATCCACGTCTTTCTTGACGAGACTGCAGCCGATCGGGCGAGTGCCGCGGTCATGCGCTGGGAACTTGCAGGGCAGGGGATTCCCCGGACCGCCATCACCGTCGGGCATGGTACCGCGATGATGGAATCGGGCATTGTCGATCTTGTGCTCCTGGGAGCGCAGAGTGTGACGCTCCAAGGCGATGTGCGTAATCTCGAGCCATTGAGCGGCTGGGCTGCAGTTGCGCGGGCCCATGGCGTGCCCTGCTACGCGGCTGTAACGTCCACGGCGATTGGCTGGGGCGGTTTGCCGCTCCGCGGCGATGGTGCCTTGCCGCTTGTTTCAGAGGTTGCGCCGGATATCACGCTGGCGCGAGACCTTTGCGGGCTGATAACGGAGCGGGGCATCTGTTCGGCCTGCCGGGATGATCTGCGTCGTCTCTTTCCGGATCGAATCGCGGCGTGAGCGGCCCTGTTGCTTCAGTTGAAGATACTGCGCGGCATGTAGAATGCGACGACCCAGTTGGGAGCATCGACTATCTCCGAGATGCGAAGATCGCCGCAGACTGAGCTGAGCATGTAGGCCTCGACCGCGCCCATTCCATGTAGCCTGCCCAGGAGGTCGATCATGCCTGAAACGGCAGATCTCGCGGCCTCCATGAGGTCGGGGGCTATCCCCGTGGTGACCTCGTATCCATTGGAGTCGACATGACCTGTCACGGGGGCGGGTGTCGTGAAGCGGGGGAAGGCGAGGGGTGTCGCCTTAAGAAGATCGAAGCGCAGGGTGACATCCATCCGGCTTTCGATCGCGGTGCCGCAGACTTCGCCGTCGCCCTGAGCTGCGTGAGTGTCGCCGATCGAGAACAGGGCACCACTGACTTCAATAGGAAGATAGAGGGTGGTTCCGGCTGTCAGATCCCGAATGTCGAGATTGCCACCGACCCGCCGCGGGGGGATGATCGAATGGCAGCCGTTTGCCGCCGGAGCGACGCCGAGTGTGCCGGCAAAGGGCCGGAGCGGAACACGGGCCATGTCTCCGAATGCCATCGGCGCATCCGTTCCTGTCTGATAGTGCCAGAGATGAAGGGCCGGATCGGGGAATTGATCCGCAAGAAGACCGAAGCCGGGAATGTTGGCCGTCCAGCCGAAGCCGGAGGGGGTGAAGCCATCGATCTCTATCTTCAGGATGTCGCCGGGCTCGGCGCCGTCGATGCGGATCGGGCCTGTGACGGGGTTCACGCGATCCGGGTCGTTTCGTGCAAGATCGGCTGCGGTACTTACCGGCGTGATCTGGCCGTCTGACGCGTCGCGACAGCGGAACTCGACACGATCTCCGGGAGCGACTGTCCGGACGGGTTCGAGCCGGTTGCTCCAGCCGAAATGGTGATCGCGGGCATGAATGGTGTAGCTCGGTGTGGCGGTGCACATGCCCAAAGCATATGCATCCGCTTCCCGGATCGGCAAGGGCGTCGGATGGCGGAAGGGTCAGTAGAGGCGGTCGCCGTACTTCCAGTCATCGGCGTCAGGCGTGACGACGTCGAGATCAAAATCGTTTTCGACGAGCATACGTGCCGATGTCTCACCACGCCCCGCCGCCTCGCGGACGGCAGCCTTGCCGGCTTCAACATCGCGCGGAACGCCGCGGCCCCGCATGAGATCAAGGCCGTAGTTGAACTGGCCGATTTCGCTGCCCGCGACCATCGCGCGCCGGTCCCATTCGGCGGCCTGGTCTGGTGCTTCGGGGCCTCCAAGGCCGTTGTCTTCAAGCCAGGCCATCCACTCCATGGCCTCCGGATTGCCACGATGCGCGAGGTGTCCGAACAGTTCGCGGGCCGTGACGTTGTCTCCGGCTTTGGCAGCAGCATAGCCGTAGATGCCCAGCATGGGATCCGCCTCGTCATGGCGGAGGCGATCCAGTGCCCCGCGGATTGAAAGCTCTTCGGGATTGAGAGTGCCCTCCACACTACCGTCGATGCCCTGCTCGGCGAGGGCCGGGCTGGCGATTCCGAGGGCCGTGATTGCTGCTGCCACTCTGAGGCTCTGCCACATGAATCTCTTTTCCGGATCTGTCTGGATCGATGGGCTCGATTTGAGCACGGGTGGGCCGCCGGAGTGTCAGGAGCCTGCGAAATCGTTGCAAGAAGTTTGCAAAAAGCTCGGTCAGGTTGTTGGTGCTCGGTAGCCATGGCCATGCACTGTCTCGATCAGGGTCGGGCGCGAGCGATCGGGGTCGAGCTTGCGGCGGAGTGTCAGAATATGCTGATCGAGTGCGCGGCTGTTCGGCATGAAATCCCGGCCCCACCCGCTGTCATAGAGCGCATTCTTCGAGAGAACGTCGCCGGGGCGGTCTGCAAGACATCGCAGAAGGCGAATATCCCGCGCCGTGAGATCGATTTCTAGGCCGGGGCGTCGTCCGGATAGGCGGCGAGGGCTGACGTTCAGATCTCCAATGGTGAAGGCATCGGGATCATCAGTGGGATGCGAGGCCGAGCGGCGCAGGATGCCGCGACGGGCGAGTGGAAATGCGGCGAGGGCGGCTAGCGCAAGCACGAAAGGAATTGCCAGCCGCCAAGGGCGGGTTTGGGGCTCGAACAGCGCCGCGGTGAGGGCATCCGGCGTCGCTCCGATCATATCGGCAAGCGCTGTTCTGTTGGCGAGGAGGCAAACATGGTCCGGGCGTGCAAGGCAGTAGCGAAGCGTCTCTCCGCTCGCATCGCTGGCCTCCCACGTGGCCGGGTCGGCCGAGATGCGGAGGGCGTCGAATGCAGGCAAGGCTCTCAGAGCCGCGGCGTCGATCAGGTGAGGGAGTGAGTCCGGATCTGGGTACATAAGCTGACCTGACGCATCCCATACCGCGGCAGCCTCGACAATCGGAGAGGCTGAGATGCGGAACCGCACGGAAGCGGGGTCGCCGGATCCTGCCGCGTCCGCAATCGCCTCGCCAAGCGAACGCAATTGAACCTCTGCATTCGTGAGAAGCTCGTCGGCTTGCGCTGCCGCGCCAGCAAGAACAATTGCCGCCAGAAGCAGCGCTTTCAGCACAGGATTTCCCTTTCGTTCCGGAACACGCATCTTGCTGTTCCAGAAGCGGACCGCAATCAAACCTTGGTCGCGAGCAGGGATGGCTCAGCGACCCTTTCGCTCGGGAATAAGGCCGCGAGGGGCAAAGCGCAGGACCAAAAGAAGGATGAGTCCCATGAAGAATGGGCGGAGATGCGCTGCACCTTCGAGCAGGTGATTGCGCAGGAAACCCGTGGGATCCATACCCGCAGTCACCAGTTCCATGAGCCAGCGTCCAGCAGGCTCGGCAATCACCCACACGTACCAGATCACGAAAGCGCCCAGCACCGCCCCCCAGTTGTTGCCTGAGCCACCGGCGATCACCATTACCCAGATCAGGAAGGTGTAGCGGAGCGGGTTGTAGGATGACGGGGTGAACTGGCCGTCGAGCGTGGTGAGCATTGCACCGCCGATCCCGACAACGGCCGAGCCGATAACAAAGACCTGAAGATGACGGCGGGCGACGTCCTTGCCCATAGCTTCGGCCGCATCGCGGTTGTCGCGGATTGCGCGCATCATCCGTCCCCAGGGCGAATGCAGTGCACGCTGGGACAGCCAGAGAATGGCAATGAGAACCACTGTGAAGAGGCAGGCATATGCGAGACGTACGGCAATCGTCGACGCCGTGGTCGGATCGGTGCCGAGACGGTTGGCCAGCGAGATCAGCCAGTCGGCCGATTGCAGGTCACGCTCATAGGGAACCGGGCGGGGCAGGCCGGTCACGTTCTTGACCCCGCGCGTCAGCCAGTTCTCGTTCTTGATGACGGCAAGAATGATCTCGGAGATGCCGAGGGTTGCGATGGCAAGGTAATCGGAGCGCAGGCCCAAGGCGATCTTGCCTATGACATAGGCTGCGGCCGCGGCGAACAGCCCGCCGACTGGCCAGCCGATCAGGATCGGGAGGCCGACGCCACCGAGATAGCCTTGGGCGGCCGAATTCACCGCCTCGATCGCGTCGGAGGCTGGGTCCAGGAAGAGACGCATCACTCCATAGGCCAAGAATACGAGGATCAGGGTGACTGGCCCGCGGTAGGCCGTGATGCGGCTTCTCACGAACAGGATGAGGGCGAGAAAGAGGGCGATCACGAGTGCCGTGAGGCCCAGATTGATTCCACCGGCAGCCCAGGCGGCTGGGACCGGGGGCATGGCTGTGAGTACTGCGCCAACGCCGCCCAGAGCCGCAAATCCCATGATGCCGACGTTGAAGAGCCCGGCATAGCCCCACTGAATATTCACCCCGAGCGCCATTACCGCCGAAATCAGGCAGAGGTTGAGGATCGCGAGCATCACCTGCCAGCTCTGGGCGAGACCGACGAGGAGGAGGAGTGCGGCCATGCCAGCATAAAGGATTGGCACACGAAAACGGTCGAAGAAGATCATGCGCGATCCCTCCGGCTTTGAATCCACACGAGATGATCGCTCTGCCGGACTCGGGCAGGTGCCTGAAATGCTGGAGGCAGAAAAGGCCGAAGCAGCTGTCTCATATCACTCGCCCCCGGAATATGCCTGTGGGGCGGATCAAGAGCACAACGACAAGTATGATGAAGGAGACCGCAAACTTGTAGTCGGTGCCGAGAAGCTGCACCAGGCCGTCAGGCTGCAGGTCCTCGGGAAGGAGGTATCGCAACACGCCTTTCCAGGCGTATGTTACGGTCACCTCCGAAAAGGCAACGATGAAGCCGCCAGCAATTGCCCCGAGCGGCTGGCCGATCCCTCCGACGATGGCAGAAGCGAAGATTGGCAGCAGGAGCTGAAAATACACGAAGGGTCTGAAGGACTTGTCGAGGCCGTACAGCACGCCGGCAATGGTGGCGAGGGTCGCGGCGAGGATCCAGGTGATGCGCACGACACGGTCCGGATTGATGCCCGAAAGCAGTGCGAGATCTTCGTTGTCAGAGAATGCCCGCATCGCCTTGCCTGTACGGGTCTTTTGCAGGAACCAGAAGACGAACGCGACAACAATGATCATCACGAGCACGGTAACAAGCTGGCTGGTGCGAAGCGCAAGCCCCTGGTCGAGGCCGGTCCACGCCTTGAAATCACTCACCCGGAAAACGAAGCGCGCGCCGTCTTCGAAGCGCTGGTCGCTGGTGCCAATAAAAAGGCGGGTCAACGCGTTATAGATGAACATGACCCCAACAGAGGCCATCACGAAGACGACGCCGGGGCTGCGCTGTCGACGGTAGAATCGGTAAACCATCCGGTCGGTGCCGAGGGCGAGCAGGATTGCAGCAGCGATGCCCGCAGGCATGGCGAGGAGTGCGGTCGGCAGAACCCCTAGAGAAATGCCGGCGGATTGAAGCCCCCAGGTCGCAAGGATCGTGACCATGGTGCCGAAGGCCATCATGTCGCCATGGGCGAAGTTGGAGAAGCGCAGAACCGCATAAATGAGCGTGACGCCTAGTGCGCCAAGTGCGAGTTGAGAGCCATAGGCCAAGGCCGGGATCAGGACGAAGTTCGAGAGCAGGACGAGTGCGTTCCAGAAGTCCATTGATGCTCCCATTGAAGGTTCGGTTGCGCCGCAGAGAGTGCCTTTCTCTCAGGTGTGTGACACCTCCGGCAATCCGTCAAGCCCGGCCTGCACGTCGCTGGCAGCGTTGGGTTGGAGAAGCTCCAAGATATGGTGGCTTGAGCAAAAAATATACGAAAGCAATGTACTGTGAGGAAGCAAGAGAGATGACCCCTCGAGGAGAATATTTGATCCGCAATCCGTTTCGCCATCGGCCAGCACGGTGCCTGGAAGCCTCGACCCAAGACCGCCATCCGGACCTGGCGCACTCACATGCCGCTATTCGAAATCAGAAACACTTGGACTTGCGCTCTTGGGAAGTGGCTGCACAGTCCGGCGAGTGATGAAGACATACGCAGAAGCAAGCCCTGTCAGGTGATTTGCTGTCTCCATTTTGAGATCCACAGCTGTGCGGGCCGGGTGCTCGAAGCGTCTATTGTCACACAGTCTCACGACAGCATCAGTGCGATGGCGTGGAGAACCGCCGCATTATCGCTGAGGTGAAAGGGGGGCAGCATAGACGCTGCCCGTAACAGTCAGCCGCCAAGAAATGTCCGGCGGACTTCCGGATTTGCCAAAAGCGCTTCGCCGGTGTCGGTGTAGCGGTTCTGCCCCTGAACAAGAACATAGCCGCGGTCGGCAATGTTGAGCGCCTGGCGTGCGTTCTGCTCAACCATGAGAATGGCGAGCCCGGTTGCGGCGATTTCAAGAATCTTGTCGAAGAGCTCATCCATCACGATGGGCGAGACGCCCGCGGTCGGCTCGTCGAGCATCAAGACCTTTGGCTTTGTCATGAGCGCGCGGCCCACTGCGACCTGCTGCCGCTGTCCGCCGGAGAGCTCACCCGCTGGCTGAAGACGTTTTTCGCGCAGGATCGGAAACAGGTCGTACACTTGCTCCATCGTGTCGGAGAAGTCGTCGTCTCGGATGTAGGCGCCCATCTCGAGATTTTCCTCGACCGTGAGGTTCACAAAGACATTGCTCGTCTGGGGAACAAATCCCATGCCCGCCTTGACTCTGTCCTGAGGAGTGAGCGCAGTTATATCACGCCCATCAAGCGTTACTGCCCCGGAGCGCAGCTTGAGCATTCCGAAGACGGCTTTCATCGCGGTCGACTTGCCCGCACCATTGGGGCCGACGATCACCGCAATCTCGCCTTTCTCCACGCCGATCGTGCAGTCGTGCAGGATGTCGGCTCCTCCATAGCCGCCGGTCATGTGGCTGCCCGAGAGATAGCTCATGGCTGGCGCTCCGCGCGGGCAGGCTTGTTCTTGAGACCACGACCGAGATAGGCCTCGATGACGGCTTCGTTGGCCATCACCGCGTCGGGGGCGCCCTTGGTCAGAACCTTGCCCTCGGCCATGACGATGACGGGGTCGCAAAGCCGGGCAATGAAGTCCATGTCGTGTTCAATGAGGCAGAAGGTGTAGCCGCGCTCGGTGTTGAGCCGCTTGATTGCTTCGCCAATGGTGCGCAGAAGCGTGCGGTTCACACCGGCACCGACCTCGTCGAGAAAAACAATCTTGGCATCCACCATCATCGTGCGGCCGAGCTCGAGAAGCTTCTTCTGGCCCCCCGAAAGATTGCCCGCAAGTTCGTCGGCAACATGGGGGATTTCCAGGAAGTCGATGACTTCATCAGCCTTTCGCCGCACTTCCGCTTCTCGCGCCTTGACGCGGCCGGGGTGGAACCAGGCATCCCATAGCACTTCTCCGGGCTGCGCAGGTGGTACCATCATGAGATTCTCGCGCACTGTGAGCGTCGGGAATTCGTGGGCGATCTGAAAGGTGCGGAGCAGGCCCTTGTGAAAGAGCTCGTGCGGTGGAAGGCCGGTGATTTCGCCACCATCGAGAAAGACCCGACCCGAGGTGGGTGTGTAGTGACCGGCGATGACATTGAAAAGAGTTGTCTTTCCCGCCCCGTTTGGGCCGATGAGGCCAGTTATGGAGCCTTGAGCAACCTCGATCGAGGCGCCGTCGACGGCGCGGATTCCGCCGAAATGCATATGGAGGTCTTCAACACGGATCACCTGATGGCGGCTCCCGGTGCGGGGCCCGGTCCGCTTGGCGCGGACCGGGCCAATAACTGTATCTCAGCGATACTCGATTGTTTTCGGCGCGTTGTCGACGATTTCATAGACCCGGTAGGAACCTTGGGCTTCGCCCGGCCCGATGAGTTCCACGCCCGATGCGCCGACGTAATCGATGTCGGTGCCGGCAGCTGCGAGTTCGAGCCCTTTGGCGAGTTCGCCGGGAAGGATTTGTTCTCCCGGTGCATTTGCGACTTCCATGAGATGGTCGCGGATACCGGTACGGTCTGCCGAACCGGTCGCAGCCATTGAGAGGGCAATCAGGGCCGCGGCATCATAGCTCTCGGGAACGTAGGTGCCGGTGGGGTCCATGCCGGCTGCTTCGGCAACCTTGGCGAAGGCATCGGCGCCCGGGCCTTCGGTGCCTGGAAGTGTGCCGATAACCTTGCCGTTGATCTCTGGTCCGACGGCGTCAATCAGGCTCTGGCCATACATCCCGTCGGCAAAGACGAAACTCTCGAACGCTCCGGTGTCAAGTGAGGCCTGCACGATGCCTACACCGCCCTGGTCGACGTAGCCGAAGACCATGAGTGTCTCGGCGCCCGAAGCTTGAAGTGCAGCGACTTCGGCGGAGTAATCGCCCTTTCCGTCCTCATGACTTTCGCTCAGTGCGACGGTTCCGCCTTCGGCCTCGTAGGCAGCTGCGAAGCTGTCGGCGAGCCCCTTGCCGTAATCGTTGTTGGTATAGGTGACTGCAACAGTGTCGATGCCGCGGCCCTTGACGACGTCGGCGAGCACTTCTCCCTGACGCGCGTCCGAAGGCGCCGTGCGGAAGAAATAGCCGTTATCGTCAATCGTGGAGAGGGCGGGCGAGGTCGCCGATGGCGATACCATTACGACGCCATTTGGCACCGCGACATTATTGGCGATTGCGGTCGTCACGCCCGAGCAGTCAGCTCCCATGATCGCAACGACATTGTCGGAGGTCACGAGTGTCTCGGCGGCGGTGGTTGCCGCGGCCGCATCGATGCAGGTGGAGTCGCCACGGATCACGTTGAACGTGGCGCCGCCGGGAAGCTTGCCGCTGTCGGACGCTTCCTTGAATGCCAGTTCGGCGCCGCCGGCCATCCCCGGCGTAATCGACTCCAGCGGTCCGGTGAAACCGAGGATGATGCCCACATTGACCGCGTCCTGGGCGGAGGCTGCTCCGGCCAGAAGGGTTCCTGCGGCTGTCGCGAGCAAGATGCGTCTCATATGAAGTCTCCCGGAAGAAAACATTGATTTCAGGCTCCCATCTGGTGTCCCGGGGCGCCGGGCGAGATTCGTTGCACCGAGATTAGCCGCTTGGCGCAGCATCGCAAGCGGCGTGCCTGAAATCATATGCTGCCAGGCCATCTGCCAGGCAGCAGCCGGAAGGAAAGGCGTCAACGGGCGCTTAACGCTTGTCCGCTATCGGCAAGACAGGAAGACCGCCGTGCGACCAGCGGCTGCAACAGCGCCGGGTTCGACGCGCGTTTTCACCAGACAAGTACAAGGACCAGTTCGGCATGACCGCATCGAAGCTCAAGACAGGTGGCAGTCTCGTCGTTCGGATCGGCAGTATGCTGTTTCTGCTCGGCATTCTGATCGTTGCATCGACAGTTACAGGTTTCGTGGTATTCCGCGGATTCTCGCAGTCTACCGCTCAGTTTCAAGGTGAGCTGGTTCCAAGCCTTCGCGAAAGCTCCGAGATGGTCGACACTGCTGGAGATATCGGCCGGGGGCTGTCGGCTGTCCTGATGGCGGGATCGGAGGATGACCTGCGCGCCGCTGCGGAACAGATCCGATCGGCGATCGAAACACTGCGCGCTGCGGCCAGGGGGCTCGGTGAGAATGCGCCGCCGGCGATGGACGCTGATTTCGATGCTCTTGAAACGCTCGTCCCACGGCTTGTGGCGGCACGCATTCAAGATATCGGCATGGATGAGCGCACTCTTTCGGGAGCGGATGATCTGACCGCTGCCGCAGGGATCGCCACGGATGGCATCGCGACGTTGCAAAAAACGCTGCTTCTGGACGTGTCGCGTGGTGACACCGTCTCTGGCTCGGCAGGATTGCCGCGTGTGCGCGATTTGCTCGACCGGTCGATATCCCTTGAGCGGGCAATCCAGAGCATCCAGTCGGTTGTTCTGACTGGCGCGTCTGCTGACGATGCCGCAGGTGTCGAAAGGGCAGGCCAGACGGCAGACGAGCTGGCTTCCCGGATCAACGACCTCAGCGCTGCGCTCAGTCTGGACGATGCGGTCACCGCAGCAATCGACCAGGTCCTGACCCAGGCGGCCGGAGACGAGAGTATTCTCGATGCCCGTGGTGCGGTGATCGAGGCGCGTGCGGATGCCGACGAGGCATCTTCACTGGCGGCGGCAAAGGTTGACGCGATCGCTGCCGCGGCGCGGGGGCTGGGTCAAGGGTCGGTTTCCGAGATCGGTTCGGCAAGCGAAGATCTTGCTGGATCGGCGGCCCGTGGCCGCGCGATCATGCTCATCATCGGTGCGATCAGCGTCGCCGTTCTGGCATTTACGGCTGTCGGTTCAATGATTTTTGCAGTGAGGCCGCTTCTTGCACTCACCCGTGTGACGGAGCGACTTGCGCAGGGAGACATGGCGCCGGTCCAGGGCTTCGAGCGGCAGGGAGGCGAGATTGCGCGTATGGCGGCCGCACTCGGGGTCTTCCGCAACAACATGCTTGAACGGACACGCCTCGAGGAGGAGGAGCGCGAGAGAGAGGTGGAGGCGCATCGTCGCGAGGTCGAGGCACGGGGGCGGGCGGAAGCGGAACAGCGCGCCCGGGAAGATGCCGAGCGCAAGCGCAAGGCCGAAGCAGAGGCCGCCGAACGTGCACGCGAGGCGAGCGAGCGGCTGCAGAAGGAGGAAGCTCGCGCAAAGCTCGAAGCCGAGCGCACGGCGCATGCGGCGGAACAGGAGCGTATCGTTTCGGCTCTTGCCGCAGGTCTCAAGGGGCTCGCGGCGGGCGATCTGGATACTCGCATCGATAATCGATTCCCGGATGCCTATGAGCAGCTCCGCGTCGACTTCAACGACGCTCTTGGCACACTTTCCGAAGTGATCGGCGGGCTTGCGGAGAGTGCTTCACGGATCGACAACAATTCGTCCGAGATTGCATCGGCCTCGAACGATCTCTCACATCGCACGGAGGAACAGGCAGCGGCGCTCGAGGAAACCGCAGCGGCGCTCGAAGAGCTTACGGCAAGTGTGCGTGCGGCTGCGCAGCATGCGGAGCAGGCGGATCAAAACGTCACGGCGACCCGCAACAATGCTTCCGAGAGTGGCCGCGTCGTGCGTGAGGCAGTCGCAGCAATGGGGGAGCTCGAGAAATCCTCGGAGCACATCTCGCAGATTGTGGGTGTGATTGATGATATCGCCTTCCAGACCAATCTCCTTGCGCTTAACGCAGGCGTCGAGGCGGCCCGTGCCGGCGACGCCGGACGCGGGTTTGCGGTTGTCGCGTCAGAGGTCCGGTCGCTCGCCCAGCGTTCGTCGGAAGCCGCGAAGGAAATCAAGGCGCTGATTTCGGCGAGTTCCGATCAGGTCGAGCGGGGCGTGGATCTGGTGCGGCAAACGGGCAGCTCTCTCGAGACAATCGTAGATGCCGTGAGCGGCGTGGCAAAACTCGTGAGCGACATGGCCGCGGCGGCGCGGGAGCAGTCGGCCGGACTTTCGGAAATAAACACGTCGGTCAACCAGCTTGACCGCGTGACGCAGCAGAATGCGGCGATGGTGGAGGAGGCGACCGCAGCAAGCAATGACCTCAAATCGGAGGCTCAGACGCTTGCCGGGCTCTTCTCGCGCTTCAAGGCAAGTTCTATCAGGAGTGCGCGAACCTCCAGCAAGGATCATAAGCCCGCCGGGAGTTCAAAACCCGTGTCTGCATCGCGCCCCATTCGGCCGCAGGGCAATAACAAGCCTGCGCCGCGCCGGGTGGCGGCCGTTGCGGGAAGCCCGGCCGCCGTAGCGCGTCGGGAGCCGGTCGATGACTGGAGCGAGTTCTGAATACCCGCCGGGCCCCTGTTCCGCGACCTGGCGCCAGACCTGCGCCCTAGACGTAACCGGCGTCGATGAGACGGCGAGCCATGGAGCGGAAGGCGCCTGCTTCCGGGCTCTCGGGGTGCGATACGACAACCGGCACGCCTTCATCGCCGCTGACCCGGATTCGGAGATCCAGGGGCACCTCGCCGAGGAAGGGCAATCCCTTCCTCTCGGCATCCGCTCGCGTCCCGCCGTGTCCGAAGAGATGCGCCTCATGGCCGCAGTTGGGGCAAATGTAGGTCGACATGTTTTCGACGAGACCCAGAATTGGCGTCTTTGTCTTCTCGAACATGTCGATGGCCTTGCGGGCATCGAGCAGGGCGACATCTTGTGGCGTCGAGACCACGATCGCGCCGGTAAGCGCGTACTTTTGTGAGAGGGTGAGCTGAACATCCCCCGTGCCGGGTGGAAGATCGACGAGCAGAACATCGAGCTCTCCCCACTGGACCTGACCCATGAGCTGCTGGAGCGCGCCCATCAACATGGGGCCGCGCCAGATCACTGCCTCACCTTCTCCAACGAGGAGACCAATGGACATCATCGTGACGCCATGACCGGTCAGCGGCATGATCTTTTGTCCATCGGGCGACGCGGGGCGGCCGGAGACTCCCATCATGCGCGGCTGGCTCGGACCATAGATGTCGGCATCAAGCAGCCCCACCTTCTTCCCCGCTTGGGAAAGGGCCACTGCAAGATTGGCGGCCACTGTGGATTTCCCGACGCCGCCCTTGCCGGAACCGACGAGGATCACGTGCTTGAGGCCGGGCACGGCGGAAGGTCCGGTCTGAGGGGTTGGATGACGCCCGACCTTGAGGGAAGGGGGCTCCTTCTGTGGCGCGGGTCCATGTGCGGTCAGCACTGCAGAGGCTCGTTCGACACCCGGCAATGCCGCGACAAGGCTTTCGGCACTGGCGCGAAGCGGCTCGAGTTTTGGTCCCTCTGACGGATCAACTTCAATCACGAAACGCACGGTCCCACCCTCGACGGAGAGCGCCCGGATCATGTCGGCGTCAACAATGTTCTCGCCGCGTCCTGGAACCTCCAGCTTGCGCAGCGCGGCAAGTACCGTTTCGCGATCGATGGCCATGGACTCTCCTTTCCTGCATTCGAGGCGCAGGTTTCGCTCTCCGGGGCGTTCGTTGCAAGCGCCAAAGCGGGCTCTGGGAAGCGTGTTTTGCGGGCAACCGCCGTCGGCGAGATCTTTGCAAACGGTAAATCGGCTTGCGCAGGACGCATGGCAGACTTGAGCATTCGTCCGGTTGTCCAGAGCGCGAGACCACGTATATTGCAATGCAACATAGAGGGAAACGGACGGGCATGACCCGGCGTGGACCGAACAAGTCCGGCGGCGCAACGTCTTCGGGAGAAACGGCAGAGGCCGCATATCCCGAGTTGGCGGGCAGATAGATGCCAAGCCCCAGCTGGTCAGACAAACCGGAGGAATTTGCGGATGGCCATGAGGGCCATGTCGCACAGGAACGGCCATCGCGCAATTGCGAGGGCATGAACAGATATATCCGCTACGGGGATCCGCCCGGGCGGTCGAGACAAGGAAGTGAACGATGACCGACGCAGTTCTTTACAACCGTGACTACAGCTTCGCCAACGAAACCGGCTTTGTTGCGCGCTTGAAAAAGCGCGTTGCCGACTACCGGCTGTACCGGCGCACTCTGAATGAGCTTCGTGCTCTCGACACCCGTGATCTGAACGATCTCGGTCTGTCCCGCTTCGGCCTCAAGGCCATTGCCTGGGAAAGCGTTTACGGCGCGTAAGTCTTGACGCGGCTGCGGCTGCATCAATTCGAACTGTCTCGATGGGGCCGGGCGTTCGCGTCCGGCTCTCTTCGTTGCGGAGCGGCTCTCAGAAAACTTCAGAAAAACGGGCCTCGATCGTCACGGGGAAATTTACCGAGCGGGCGATGAAACAGACGTGGTGAATCTCACCGTGGATCGCGTTTGCCCGATCGAGATCGCTTCCGTGGCGGACATGTATGTGCGGGCGAAGCACCGCCGACACGAAACGGCCGGCGCCGTTGGCTGCCGTTTCGCCATGAGCCAGTGGGCTGTCCTCGTAGGCCATGACGATGATGCCGGCATCGCTGGCGAGATGCAGATACCAGAGCATGTGGCAGGCTGAGAGGGCAGAAAGAAGAAGATCCTCAGGATTTGGAAGGGCAGGGTCACCGCCAAGCATGGGATCGTTCGAACAATGGATTACCGGGCGACCCGGCACCTCAATCGACCATTTGCGGTCATAGGCGCGGTAGCCGCTGGTGCCGTTGCCGCGATTTCCGGTCCAGACAACGTGAGAGGTGAACTCATGGTACCGGGGCATCACGAGAAAAGCCTTTGTCAGAACGGGATCGAATCTGCTTCCGTCACGAAGCGCGAGACGACGTTCTTGCGCCCCGCCTTCTCGAAATCGATGGTGAGTTTGTCGCCTTCGACGGCCGCGACCGTGCCATAGCCGAATTTCTGGTGGAAGACCCGCGTCCCGGGGTCGAAGGCCGCCACGGCCTCGGCGTCGATCACCATGCTTCGTGTCTCGCGCGGCTGGGAAACCGGGCGGTTGCCGGCGCGGGCTTGCATCCGCTTCCAGCCGGGGGAGTTGTAAACGTCGGCTTCTGCAGCCTTCTCGGCGAGGCCACCATGGCCTTCATCAATTCTTCGCCCGCCCGCAGGGCCGCCGCCATAAAGGCCGGGTGGAGTCAGAACCTCCACATGGGCTGCTGGCAGTTCGTCGATGAAGCGGGACGGCAACTGCGATTGCCATTGGTTATAGACGCGGCGGTTTGCCGCAAAGGAGATCGTGCAGATCCGCTCGGCCCGGGTGATGCCGACATAGGCAAGACGACGCTCTTCCTCGAGACCCTTGAGGCCATTCTCGTCCATTGCGCGTTGTGAGGGGAAAAGTCCGTCCTCCCACCCCGGAAGGAAAACACATGGGAATTCCAGTCCCTTCGCGGCATGGAGTGTCATGATCGAGACCTTCGCGGTGCCGTCATCCTGCTCGTTCTCCATGACGAGAGAGACATGCTCCAGAAACCCCTGGAGATTCTCGAACTCTCCCAGTGCCTTTACGAGCTCCTTGAGGTTCTCAAGCCGACCCGCGGCATCTGGCGAGCGCTCTGCGCGCCACATGTCAGTGTAGCCGCTTTCGTCGAGGATCTGCTCGGCGATCTCCACATGATCGGTCTCTCCGGCACGCACGAGGGCATGCCAGCGGTCAAAACCGGCCACAAGCTCACTGAGTGCCTTGCGGCCGCGGGCAGCCAGGCCGCCCTCCACGACAAGTCGCCGCGCGCCCTCGAGCAAGGAGAGTCCATTCTCCCGCGCGACGCGATTGATCTCCAGCACGGCCTTGTCTCCTAGTCCGCGCTTGGGCTTGTTGACGATTCGCTCAAAGGCAAGGCCGTCATCAGGGCTTACGGCCACGCGGAAATAGGCCATGGCATCACGAATCTCGGCCCGCTCGTAAAAGCGCGGCCCGCCGATTACACGGTAGGGCAGACCGATTGTAAGAAACCGGTCTTCGAAGGCACGCATCTGATAGGATGCTCGTACCAGAATTGCGATGCCATCGCGGGAGATCGGGTCAAGACCTCGGGTGCCATTCCCGAAAGCCTCGATCTCTTCGCCGATCCAGCGCGCTTCCTCCTCGCCGTCCCAGTGGCCGATGAGGCGCACGCGCTCCCCTTGGTCAAGCTCTGTCCAGAGCGTCTTGCCGAGACGGCCTTCGTTCGTTGCGATCACGCCGGAGGCAGCGGCGAGGATGTGGGGCGTCGAGCGGTAATTCTGCTCCAGCCGGATCACCTTCGCGCCCGGAAAGTCCTTCTCGAATCTCAGGATGTTGCCGACTTCCGCTCCCCGCCAGCCGTAAATCGATTGGTCGTCATCGCCGACGCAGCAAATGTTCTTGTGCCCGCCCGCCAGCAGGCGGAGCCAGAGATACTGCGCGACGTTGGTATCCTGGTACTCGTCTACGAGGATGTAGCGGAACCAGCGCTGGTATCTTTCCAGAATGTCCGGATGCGCCTGAAAGATCATGACCACATGCAAAAGCAGATCGCCGAAATCACAGGCGTTGAGCGTCTTCAGGCGCTCCTGGTATTGCGCATAGAGTTCGCCTCCGCGGCGGTTGAATGCGGCGGCCTCGGATGCGGGAAGTTTCTCTGGTGAAAGGGCACGGTTCTTCCAGCCGTCGATCAAGCCCGCGAGCATTCGCGGAGGCCAGCGCTTCGCATCGATGTTTTCAGCTTCGATGAGTTGCTTGAGCAGCCGAAGCTGATCGTCGGTGTCCAGAATGGTGAAGTTCGATTTGAGACCAGCGAGTTCTGCGTGGCGGCGCAGGAGCTTGACCGAAAGAGCATGGAACGTTCCAAGCCAGGGCATTCCCTCGATTACTCCGCCGACGAGGCTGCCCACTCGGGTCTTCATTTCGCGGGCAGCCTTGTTGGTGAACGTGACCGCGAGGATCTCGTTGGGCCTTGCCCGGCCTGTATTGAGCAGATGTGCAATGCGCGTCGTCAGGGCACGAGTCTTGCCGGTACCTGCGCCGGCAAGCACGAGAACGGGTCCGTCGAGTGTCTCTACGGCGGCGCGCTGATCGGGATTTAGGCCGTCGATATAGGGTGCGGGTCGCGCAGCCATCGCGCGTTCCGACAACGGCCGTGCTGCGGCCTCGAAGGCTTCCGTTTCGTCTTCTGACCAAGTGCTCATGGCGGGAGATTACGCGGCCCGTTTTGAAAAGGGAAGCCAGTGTTCTCCTTGTGTTCGTCGGGCGGCGATGATTATTTCAAATTGAACCGGCGAAGCGTTCGTGGTTTACGGCAGCGATGGATCCGGGCATTTCGGCCCGGATGAAGTCCTTCAGGAAGCGTGGCCGAGTGGTTGAAGGCACTGGTCTTGAAAACCAGCAACGGGGTAACTCGTTCGTGGGTTCGAATCCCACCGCTTCCGCCAAATTGATATCGAATTTGATTTCGATAAAATCAAAGAAGAATCTTTGTCTGAGAAATATTTCTTCGATGGCATCTGTATCTTGTTGTGCGATGCGATTTCAGAATTGAAGAAATTTACTTCAGGAAATTTGATCGCGGCGCTGTGGTGGCTGCCGTGGTCATCAAAGCCGGAATATGGCGATTACAGATTTCGATTGCGACGTTGGTGTGGGCGTTGATGACGCTCCGAAGACGGTCACTGGAGGGTGGAAGCTTGAAGCTCTCTCATCGCGTGTCTCCTGTTATTGTCGGCGGTCCCTAATGGAAGTCGCGACTCGGGAACAGTTGCTTGGCTTGCTCGCGCGGATGGCGGGTGCCGGCTGGAGGATGCGAGAAGCGGGAGGGGGAAACGGCCGGGGACTGGGTGACGCCAGCCATGTCGCCTGAAGGATGATCGAGTTCAGCGAGTTTGTGAGACAGATCCTCGATCTGATCAGAGATAAGGTGAATGACAATGCCCTCGCGTTCCAGCCGCCCGGTTACACGCAGCAATCGCCCAGCCATCACGATGCGCCGGAAACGGCGGTAAACGCGAGGCCAGATGACAATATTGGAAACGCCTGTTTCGTCTTCCAGCGTCAGGAAGATCACACCTGAAGACGTGCCGGGTCTCTGACGGGTGATGACAAGTCCGCAGACGGTGAGGCGCTGCAGCGGGGCTGTGGGCAGTTGATTGTGCGGGGTGAGGCCGGGGATCGATGGGCGCAGGAGTTCCATCGGATGAGCCCGCAGCGTAAGCCGTGTGGCGACGTAATCCTCGATGACCTCCTGGCCTAGATGCATCAATGGCAGATGGACGGGGGGTTCGCGCAGACCTTCTCCATCCAGCGGATCGGAAAACAGCGGAAGCGGTACGGGCGTGCGGATCGCCCGCACCTGCCAGAGCGCATCACGCCGGCTCAGCCCCATGCTGGCAAAGGAGTCGCTTTCAGCCAGACGTTCCAAGGTGGCGGGTGCGATCCCTGCCCGCAACCAGAGGCTTTCGGGATCGGGATAGCCATTACCTCGCGCCGCGACGATCCAAGCCGCATCCTCGGCGCGAAAGCCTTTGATCTGGCGCAGCCCGAGCCGTAATGCCAGCTGCCCATCCGCGCGCGGCTCAAGCCTGTGATCCCATTCTGACTGGTTGACACATATCGGGCGCACCTCGACCCCGTGATCGCGTACATCGCGCACGATCTGCGCGGGGGCATAGAACCCCATCGGCTGCGAATTGAGCAGTGCGCAGGCAAAGATCGCCGGATGATGGCATTTGAGCCAGGATGAGACATAGGTCAGCATCGCGAAGGCGGCCGCGTGGCTTTCTGGAAAACCGTAATCGGCGAATCCCTCGATCTGCGAGAAACACGCTGCAGCGATGTCCTGAGTGTAGCCGTTCTTCAGCATCCCCGTGATGAAGCGTTCCCGATGTGCGGCGATCGTGCCCATACGGCGGAAGGAGGCGAGCGAGCGGCGCAGTTGATCGGCTTCTTCGGCAGAATAGCCCGCGCCCACGACCGCGATCTGCATCGCTTGCTCCTGAAACAGCGGCACGCCCAGCGTCTTGCGCGTGACTTCTTCCAGTGCGGGACCGAAGGGTTCAGGGGCCTCCAGCTTCTGCCTGCGGCGGATATATGGCTTGACCATGCCGCCTTGAATGGGGCCCGGGCGGACGATCGCGACCTCGATCACGAGATCATAGAATTCCCGAGGCTTCATTCGGGGGAGGAAGTTCATCTGCGCTCGGCTTTCGACTTGAAATACCCCCACCGCATCGGCGCGTTGCAGCATCGCATAGGTTGCTGGATCTTCCTGAGGCACCGTGTCGAGCCTGTGACGAATTCCATTATGGGCGTCGAGCAGATCGAATGCCTTGCGCAGGCAAGTGAGCATTCCAAGGCTGAGTATATCGACCTTGAGGATCTCAAGTGTATCGATGTCGTCCTTGTCCCATTCGATCACCGTGCGATCTTTCATCGCAGCATTTTCGATCGGACAGAGTTCGTCGAGGCGGCCCTTCGTTATAACAAACCCGCCGACATGCTGTGACAAGTGGCGAGGGAAGCCAATCAACTCGCCGATCAGGCGGATCGTCAGGGCAAGTCGCCGATCATCAGGGTTCAGGCCCAGCTCGCGGATATGCTCGGGATTGACTCCGCCATTTGACTGTCCCCAGATCTGGCACGACAGTGCCGCCGTCACATCGGTTGAAAGCCCCATCACCTTGCCCACCTCGCGGATCGCGGCGCGGGTGCGGAAATGGATCACCGTGGCACAGAGCCCGGCACGGTGACGTCCGTATTTTTCATAGATCCACTGGATCACTTCTTCACGACGTTCATGTTCAAAATCGACATCGATATCGGGTGGCTCCCCGCGATGGCGGGAGATGAAGCGCTCGAAAACCATCGCTATCATGTCAGGACTGACATCCGTGATCCCCAGCAGATAGCACAGCACCGAATTGGCTGCAGAGCCTCGTCCCTGGCACAGGATGCCGCGGCGGCGGGCTTCGGCGACGATGTCATGGACGGTCAGGAAATAGGCCGCATAATCCAGTTCTCCGACGAGGCGCAGTTCCTTGTCCGCCAAGGCATGGACACGGTCCGGGGCGCCGTCGGGGTAACGCCGAATTATCCCCTCGCGGGCAAGACGTTCGAGGCGTGCTTGTGGAGCTTCGCCTTCGCTGATCTCGTCAGGATATTCGTAACTCAGTTCGGACAAATCGAAATTGCAGCGCGCTGCAATTTCCAGCGTTTGACGGATCGCTGCCGGATGATGACGGTAAAGCCGCACCATGTCGGGAGCGCCTTTCAGCCGTCGCTCGGCATTGGGCAGGGCACGGGTGCCGATCTGGTCGATGGTTATACCTTCGCGCAGGCAGGTCAGCACATCGGCCAACGGGCGACGCTTGCCGTGATGCATCAGCACATCGCCAATAGCGACCATTGGTGTCGAGCAGCGCAGCGCCATTGCCGCACAGTCGCAAAACCAGCTCTGATCCGAACCGTCGTATCTTGGTGCGGCGCCCAGAAAGACAGAACCCGGATAGCAGCGAGCGAGCCGCTGCAGGGGCTTACATGCGGTGGCCATACCGGAGATCGGCAGTGCAATCAGGATCATGCCCTGACAACTGGCCTCCAGATCGGAGAGACCCAGATGGCATTCGGCCTTGCTGGCGCGCCGCTTGCCCCGCGTCAAGAGCCGTGCCAGCCGGTGATAGGCCGTCCGGTCGGTAGGCAGGGCGACCCACTCCACCGAGGTATCGCGCAGCATCAGCCGGGCACCTACGATCAGCTTGGGGAGTTTCAGCATCCTTGGGCGTGGCAGATCGCGCGGCTGCCCCACCTGCTGACGCGAACTGGGATCGATCTGCTGGGTGGAGCGGATGCTCAACGCCTCCTCGGCCTTCTGACACAAGTTGTGCAGGGCTGAATAGGCTCGCACCACACCTGCCAGCGAGTTGCGGTCAGTAATCGCGATTGCTTCCAGGTTCAGTTCGGCGGCTCGCAACATTAACTCCTCGGGATGGGACGCGCCGGTGAGGAAGGTGAAGTTGGAGGTGACACAAAGTTCGGCATAGGCGTGTGGCATTGAGAACGTGCTGCCTCCGTCGTCTGACAACAGCTCGCGGGATATATCTGGAAAGGAGGGAAGATCGGCTTTGATCACGCAAATTCCCCCTGCACGAACCACCCCGGACTTTGCGGTGTGTAGAACAGCCAGAGGCGGCGCCCCTCGCGTGTGTCAATTTTCCAATAGTCACGCATGCCAGAACGCCATGCGTCGTCCGACAGCCACCATTCGGGCGCGATCCGTTCTGGGCCGATGGCGCGGGCAGTGGTCAGGTGCAGACGACGCCAGCAGAACCGCTGGGGGGGATGGGAGCCGCATGCCGTGATCGGCTCTGGCGGGAACAGCCGGATCGGGCGTGGGCGCGAGGAAATCCAGTTGGATTCTGGTTGGCTGAAGGCTGCGGGTGCGATGAGAAAACTGTGTTCGGGGATATGGCTGTCAGCAGGCAGAAGCCGCTGGATATTTTCCAGACCGATCCGGGTGCCGATACGGGTGATCAGATCGCTTAGCTGATTGGGATTGGCCCGAACGGTTACGTGGCTTGTATGCTGGATGGGCAGGGGCTCGACTTGCGTGGCCTCCAGCCGGATCTGGTCTATTCCAAATCCTGCGTCCACATTACTCACGCCACGTTCAAACAGGGGCAGGATGCGGGAAGCATCGCGCATCGGTGCGGCTAGGTGCAGTTCCACCCGCTGGCTGTCCAGATCGACCCGGCGCAAGCTCAGCGTCAGGTGGCGTGCGCCTGTCTGTTGCATTGCCAGCTTGTCGCAGAGTGGGCTCAGCAACCGTGCGATGACCGCCATCACATCAGGCATCCGTCCGATCGGCTCGGGCAATGTCATGCGGGTGGCGTAGTGTGGCGGCTCGGTTTCTGGAGTGATGGGCTCGGGAGCATGGCCCAACGCCTGATCAAGGCGCAGCAGAAGGTCAGGGCCGAACCTGCGTGCGAGTGGTGCGCGGGCGGTGGCCCTCAGATCCGCGATGCTGCGCAGTCCCAGCCTCTGCAGGCCGATCATCGTCTGGGGGGCAAGGCGCAGTGCCGCGACGGGCAGGTCATTCAGTTCTCTCCCGCCTTCGGCAAAATGCGCGAAAGCCCAGGCCGCGCCGCGCGTATCTGCGCACCCCAGCCTTAGTGTCAAACCCGCTTGCCTGGCCCGGATGCGCATATCCTCCAGCATTGCGGCTTCGCCCCCCCAAAGCCAGGTTGAGCCTGTAACATCCAGCATCAGTCCATCCACGCCGTCCTGGCCGACCCAAGGGCAATAGCGCGTGGCCCATCGGCGCAGGGCCGAGAGGAAACGTGCATCCAGATCGCAGCGGGCGGAACGGCTGGTCAGTTCGGGAGAAAAGCTGCGTGCATCGGCAAGGCTCATGCCGCAATGCAGTCCTCGCGCCTCGGCCTGCGCGTTGAGGCCATAGATCCGCTCGGTATTGGCCTTTCTCAGCGTGAGTACGAAAGGGCCTTCAACTGGGCATATCCGTAGTGCCCGCTCGATTGCCAAGCGCGGAAACCACATGCAGACGATGCGTCTCCGGATTCCATCGAACATTCCAGGCTCCGGGTGTTCCTGATTTGTTCTTGATAATTTCCCATCGCATCAGAGTCGAGTCATCCTTCTCGGGATCGAAGATCGGCGTGGCCCGCCAGCGCGTCTCGGCTGCATTAGATCCCATCCCCTCTGGGATGATACACAATCCCGTTGTGCTCCCCGACTTGGCTGCGAGTTGAAGCCTGCGCCCTTCGCGCAGGTTCAGTGGCCGGGTAATTTCGATCACGACGAACGGCAGGGTGCCATCTCTCAAGGCTTCTTCTGCTACGGCCAGACTGTCGGTTTGATTCCGAGTGCAGACAAGCAGTAGATCCGATGGAGTCAGAAAGGGAATGAAGCCTGCGGGATGCAGTCTGTCCGCACGCCATGCTTCATGCACCCAGAGAAAGGTGCATCGCGTCAAAGCGGCTGTAATCGCGGTAAAGGCAAAGGCTGCGGGACCGCAGATTTCATGTACGCGAGCGGCGCGAAGAGGGAAGGAGGGAAGATAATGACGCGGCATGCTCAATATTTACGGAAATGCTCCACAATTTCAAACGACCCTGTTCACTCTATCCACGATAACCTCCTTGAGATCCGGGTCCCAGATTTCAAGCGTAATAAAATGTTTTCATCGAAATATTTATAAAATACATTTTTATTAAATTCCAATTAATCTGAAGATATGATGTTTTTTTGAGGATGCACTTTCGACTGATTAAAATTTGCAAACCTTCCAATATTCTGTGGGGCCTGAAAGTTGTCGGTCGAGGGCATCAGACGCGCCCCCACCGCGGAAGGGTTTGCGGCCCTTCCGTGCTGATGCGGTGACGCGTACCCCCCCCCGCCTGGCTCGTCCACTTGCAACACCGAGCGCCCGGATCTGGGCTACGCAATCAAGACCGACGGCCCATCGAAACCGTCACGTCATTCGCAAGCGAAGAAGATTAAGTGGAAGGGTGATGCTGGACTCCGTCACTTTAAAAAAAAGATCCGGACTAGGATAGCCATCTCAACATGCATGAAGCCGAAAATCGTATGTTGAAGGATTTCTATCTTGGCTTACTGAGATTATTTGCAGAGCAGGGCTCGTTCTATTCGGCAGCCGTCTTGGTGTCGTCTTCTGGGTCCTGGCCAGAAGTCTTTTTCGCTGCTGTTTTCTTTTTCGCGGCCTTTGGGGATGCAGCCCTTTTCACTGGGGTTTTCTTAGCCGCTGTCTTCTTTTTCGGCTTCTTGGCAGCAATCAACTCGACAGCTTGCTCTAGGGTCACATCTTCCTTCGTGATGGTTTCAGGAAGGGTCGCGTTGACCTTCTCCCATTTCACATAAGGTCCGTAGCGCCCTTCGTAGACGCCGATCGAGCCGCCATCCGGATGTTCGCCAAGTTCCCGGATAGGCTTTGCGGCCGTTCGTCCACCGCCGCGTGCGGCCTTCAGGGCGATGAGTTCAACAGCGCGGTTCATGCCGATCGTGAGAACCTCCTCGGGGTCCTTGAGGCTGGCATAGGTTTTGCCGTGCTTCACATAAGGTCCGAAGCGACCGATGGCTGCTTCGACCTTTTCCCCATCCTCGGGGTGCATCCCGATGAGGCGAGGAAGGGACAGAAGTTCAAGGGCCCGTTCAAGGTCGATCCGTTCAGGGTCCATGCCTTTTGGAATGGAAGACCGCTTCGGCTTTTTGTTCTCCTCGGTCACCTCGCCGAGCTGGACATAGAGGCCATAAGGGCCCGCGCGGAGCGTGACCTTCTCGCCTGCATCATCATGTCCAAGGAGCTTTCCGTCCGGTCCCGCAGCATCGCCGCCGGGCACCTCGCCGGAGAGAGGGCGGGTGTAGCGGCATTCGGGATAGTTCGAGCAGCCGATGAATGCGCCCCCTGAGCGTGCCGTCCGCAGCGAGAGACGCCCGGTACCGCAGGCCTTGCAGCGGCGCGGTTCCGGATCCTCGGGGGTTGCCGGAAAGAGATGCGGTTCGAGTACATCGTTGATCTTCTCGAGAACCTCGGTGATCCGGAGACCTTCCGTCGCGCCAAGTGCCTTGGAGAAGTCGGTCCAGAAATTTGCCAGAAGATGCTTCCAGTCTTCCTCGCCAGTGGTAACCCGGTCGAGATCTTCCTCGAGATCGGCGGTGAAATTGTAGTCGAGATAGCGGCCGAAGTAGTTTTCCAGGAAGGCGGTGACGAGACGGCCCTTGTCCTCGGGGATCAGCCGGTTCTTGTCCTTGCGCACGTAGGCCCGCTCCTGGATCGTCGATACGATCGAGGCATAGGTCGAAGGCCTGCCGATGCCGAGCTCCTCCATGCGCTTCACCAGCGTTGCCTCGGTGTAGCGTGGCGGCGGCTGCGTAAAGTGCTGCTCGGGCGTGATCTCACCCTTCTTTGCGGCCTCACCCCGCGAGATCGCTGGAAGACGGCGGTCGTCTTCGTTCTCGGCGTCGAGTTCGATGTCGTCGCGACCCTCGAAATAGACCTTGAGGAAGCCGTCAAAGGTCACAACCTGACCTGTTGCACGCAGTCCGACCACGCCATCGACCGAACCGACCTCAACTACAGTGCGTTCGAAACGGGCCGCTTCCATCTGGCTTGCAATGGAGCGTTTCCAGATCAGCTCGTAGAGCCGGGCCTGATCGGGCTCGAGCCTTGGCAGATCGCCTGGCGCCCGGGACATGTCGGTGGGCCGGATGCACTCGTGCGCTTCCTGGGCATTCTTTGCCTTGTTCTTGTACATGCGCGGCGATTTTGGCAGATAGGAATCTCCGTAGCGCGCCTTGATCGCGTCACGGGCTGCCATGACGGCCTCGGGCGCCATGTCGATACCATCGGTCCGCATGTAGGTGATGTAGCCAGCCTCATAGAGACGCTGCGCGGTCGACATGGTCTGGCGCGCACCAAAACCGAACTTGCGGCTTGCTTCCTGCTGGAGCGTCGAGGTCATGAACGGCGCGGCGGGGTTGCGGGTTGCAGGCCTCGCCTCGACCGATGTCACGGTAAGATCGCGCGCCCCGATCTTTCTGACGGCATCCGTCGCAGCAGCTTCGTCTCCGAGATCGAACTTGTCGAGTTTCTGGCCGTCGAGGCTGACGAGCCGGGCGTCGTAGCATTCGCCTGAGGGCGTTTCGAGCACGGCCTTGACGGTCCAGTATTCTCGCGCCTTGAAGGCTTCGATCTCCATCTCGCGCTCTACGATGAGACGGAGCGTCACGGACTGCACACGCCCCGCTGATTTCGCGCCCGGCAGCTTGCGCCAGAGCACGGGAGAGAGCTTGAAGCCGACGAGATAGTCGAGCGCGCGGCGAGCGAGATAGGCTTCGACAAGCTCCATGTCGATGGCGCGGGGGGCCTTCATGGCCTCGGTCACGGCGCTTTTGGTGATTGCATTGAAAACGACACGCTCGATTTCCGTATCTTTTTTCACCGCTCGGCGTTTGGTCAGCGCCTCGAGCAAGTGCCAGGAAATCGCCTCCCCCTCGCGATCGGGGTCGGTTGCGAGAATCAGCTTGCCGTCGTCCTTCAGCGCCTCGGCGATCGCCCGGACGTGCCTCTGGCTGTCCGAAGCGATCTCCCACTTCATCTCGAATTCGTTGTCCGGATCGACGGAACCGTCCTTCGGAGGAAGGTCGCGCACGTGACCGTAGGAGGCCAGGACGGTATAATTGGATCCGAGATACTTGTTAATTGTCTTTGCCTTGGCAGGCGACTCAACAACAACTACGGCCATGAAACATCTCCCGCGCCGCCGCCGGGGCTCGGCGGACGCCGGGCGGTTAAATGAGCGCAGGGACGGAGCTTGTCAACCTGAACACGGTCCGGCGCGGTGTCACGCGAGGCTCACGAGCCCACCCGGATGGCGTCGGATTTGTCCCGAAAGTTCGAGATCGGTGAGCTCGGCGGCGATCTGGGCGGCGGGGCGACCGGTTTCCCTGATCAGCACGTCCTCAGGCACCGGAACGGGGCCCAGCAACGTGAGAAGCGGTTCGTCAGAACGAGGCGGCGGCGTCGCTACCGTTTCGGACGATTGCGGGTGCTCTATTGGACGGGCTCCGTTTCGCGGCGTACGATCCTTTTGTATATGCGGCATTTTCTGGGATGCGAGAGCCTCAAGCACATCTTCGGCGGTGCGCACGAGCGCTGCACCGTCGCGAATCAACTGATTGCAACCACCTGCGCGTGGATCGAGAGGGCTTCCGGGAACCGCCATCACTTCGCGACCCTGATCCAAGGCATTCCGTGCCGTAATGAGGCTTCCGGACCGAAGCGCTCCCTCGACGACGACCACGCCTTGCGCGAGGCCGGAGATGATACGGTTGCGACGAGGAAAATCTTGTGGTCGCGGTTCATGGCCGACCGGCATCTCGCTGAGCCGCAGACCCCGATCCGCGATCTCGGCGGCGAGCGACGTGTTCGCGGCGGGGTAGATAGTATCGATACCGCCCGCCTGGACCGCGATCGTTCCGTGCTCGATTGCCGCGCTGTGCGCCGCCGTATCGATGCCGCGCGCAAGACCGGAGACGATGACATAGCCAAGCGCGCCGAGGTCTCGGGCGAGCTGCGCGGACATCCGCGTTCCGATGGCTGACGCATTTCGTGCGCCCACGAGAGCTACGGACGCCCGGAAGCCCAGAGCCGGATCGCCTATCGCCCAAAGAAGGGGGGGAGCGTCTGCGATGGTTGCAAGAAGCGGCGGATAGTCCGAAGCACCGAGCAGCAGCGGTCGGGCTGCGACGGCGAGGGCGGCTGCCCATTCTTCCTCCGCGATCGCGCGGCTGCAGGGGACGTAGTTCCGGACGCCGGCAGCGGCTGCGACTTCGGGCAGGGCCGCGAGGGCGGCTTCCGCCGAGCCATGTTCCCGCAGAAGGCGGATGAAGGTTGTAGGGCCAACGCGGCTCGATCGGAAGAGTCTCAGCCAGGCAATTGCGCCCTGCTCCGTCGTCGGCAGCGCGGAGCTAGGGATCTTGTCGCTGCACGAGGGCTTTTCGGGCATGGGTTCTCCTTGCCTCATCAGAGACCCGAACCGTGTTAACGGGGCATGAATGAGCGGGTCTGTCAGGTCGCTGACTGTCTCTCGTCGAAGTCAGCTGCAGCCTGCATAGAGGGCCTTGTCGCGCAACGCTCTACCCAGTCACGGACGACTGAATCTTCCGGAATGGCCTCGCGAAACCAGTGGAAGGGCGAGCTCATCAGAAGGTCGGCGGCCGAATACTCCGGGCCGAGCAGGAAGGCACTGTCGGAGAGCGCCGAAGAGAGTCGTTGGAGAACCGCATTGAAATCGCGGAACGTCGTGTGAAGCAGTGGATGCTCCAGGCCGATGCGTGAGAAGACAATGGTCGGTTCGACAACGTCACCATAATAGGCAAGCCAGCTGAGATAGCTTCCGCGCTTGGCCTCTCCGGACAGCGGCGCAAAGCGTTTGTGCGGGAAGAGATCGGTCAGATAGAGAATGATCGCCGCCGTTTCCCAGATCATTTCGCCGTCATGCACGAGAAGTGGCACCTTGCCCTCCGGATGCGGGTTGGAAGAATCTGGCTGGCCGCTTCCATCAAAACGCCGGATGCTGACAATCCGAATGTCGAGCTGCTCCATGATGTCGAGTTCATAGGCGAGCCGGATCAGTCGCGTGGAGCGCGAGACGGGAGCATGATAGAGCGTGAGCATAACGGGGGATTCCTTTCGGTTATTTTATGTTGATGGCGCTATATTGAAGCGCTCCCGACGGTTTGTGCCGAGACTGGGGCGGGCCTCAAGTTGCAGCGAACGTCTGATGCGTCTTGTTCACTTGCTGCGAAACCTGCAGCCGTCGGCCACGGCAGCTCAGCTCGCGGCGGAAACAAGTGTATCGGAACGGACGCTCTATCGCGACATTGAGAGCTCGCGTGCGCCCGGTGCTCCAATTGATGGCGAGACGCGTTACGGATACAGTCTGGTCGAGGGTTCCTAGCTGACGCCACAAATGTTCTCCCGCCCGAGAGTTGAGGCGCCGGTAGTGGGCCTCGAGGAGGTGCGCGCCGAAGCCGACCCGGAACTTGCTGCCTGCGCCGGGCTATTTGCGCCTCATGGTGTCGAGGATGATGGAAGTTTCCCGCACGGGAGAGAGCCTGTGCCCGCACCGCGGTACCATGCTTCGCGAGTTCACGGCACGTTTGCGCGCGGAAACGGCCAGTGGACCCACGCGAGGCCGGGTGCGCGGTCGTTGCGTTCGCTGTGTTAGGTGCGTGCGGCGCAAGATCATTTATGTTCAACTTCCGATTGATGCGCTATTGTCTGCGCGCTGGTCGCTTGCGGGCAAATCGCAGTAAATCGGCAGAGCGGGCCGGTATCGGTGAGGCCATGCCTTCTAGGGCGCGCATCCGAGTTTCCGTGGGGTTCGTTCTCCGATCCTGTCTGGGTAAGGGTGGCGGGCCCTCTTTGCCACGGCGCGCGAAATTCGAGTTGAAACAATTTCTGCATCTCTCCGTGTGCCGCATCACGGTGCATGGAGCCGTGCTACAAGGAGCAATTACATTGGCTGAAGTAGTGTCCACGGGGGCGACCCTGACGTTCATCAATGATGGCGACGGTGTGACGATTGATCCTCAGACCGGCAACGTGACCGTTGAATCGGGTGCGGCGCGTGACAGCATCGAGGTCAAGGTAAGCCTCGGGTCGGTCGAGACATCGGATTTGCATGAATTCCTTATCAAGATCACGGATCTGCAGGCTTCTGACACGACGCGGACCGTCTTCGAAAGCGTCGATGCCCTCGCCTCGATGAGCCATCTCTACTATGTCGAGCCAGAGTGGAGCCTTGCGTCCGAGGCGGGGTTGACCTTTGCGCGGCTGGTGCCAGCAAGCAACTCTCGCGCTCATGGTGATTGGACCAAGGCGCGTGGGGACGGGCTCTATCGCACGCTGCTCCGCTGGTCCGGGGACGAACTTGACTATAGCCTCAACCGCCGCATGAGCTTCGGGGCGCGCGTTGCCAAGACCGGGGCCGATTGGACCGGAATCAGGATCGATGCTTACAAGACATCGGATGGCGCTTCGAAGCTCCATGCGCGGGAGTATGTCGGCTCGAAGGGTAACACTACCCAGCTTGCAACCACCGATGTTGCCTGGGAATATGGCGCCTGGTGCTGGCTGGATGTGCAGGTCGTTGGTGATGTGGTGAAGGCACGTCTCTATCCTGAAGATTCGACCGCGCCGGACTGGCAGATTGTTGTCAAAACGACGCAGCTCGCGAACGGGGCTTTCGGTCCCGGCGGATTTCCTGCTCTCGATCAGAGCCCCGTCATCGACATTCGTGAGATGAGCTACCAGCCTGCGACCTGATCGGCCGCGTTCGGACGGCCATCCCGCAACTATGGTCAGCCCGAGTGCTAGATGCGCTCCGGGCTGACTTGCTCAAGTGCCCACTGCCGTTCGCGAGATCGCAGCATGGACCGTGCATCTTCCCTTAAAATCTAAAACTTTAGCGGACTTGGGCAGATCCTGTTCCGGCCGGCTGGTTGCATCGCTGAGATCAACTTGCCAACTTCGTTTCAAAATTTTTCTCAAATTACTGTCTTTATTGAGTTAGTGCGTCATGCATCACGTCGGGTCGTTTCTTTTCGCCGCCTGTGCCTTGTCCGACATTGCAGATCACGACCCGCATTAACCTAAAAAGACTCTAAAAATCGGACAAATTCTCTAACGCGCAGGTAAGCAATTTTCCGTTGTATTGTCCGTGCATGCGCCTGACGTGCCCGCTCTCTGACAAGGAGTAGAGTGATCCCACCAGGCAGCCGGAGGAAGAAGATGAATTGGTTCGCTGAAGTGCTGGATGACCTGATTGCTCAGAATGAGCGGATCGGATCCGACACTATTGCCGAGTTGCGCCGAGTTCGGGACCGTCTGTCCAAGGATGGCGGCATGCTGCCCCGTCACGAGGCGACCGCGATGCTGGAAACGCGTCTCTCGGATGCCGAGACACTTGATCAGGCGGCGGCGATCTTCGGGGATATCCCCGTTGAGTTCGGCTTCGACGAGGCGACGCTCATAATCCTCAACGAAGGGGGGCGTTACTTGTCCCGCCGGGTTATTTCCACGCTGCCAGATGAGTGGTGGACCGACTACCAGACGCTCCGTCTGTTTGACAATGATCCGCTGATTGGCGGCATTGTAGCCCGCGAGCACGAGCTCTATCTGGACGAACTCCTCCCGACCGATGTGACCGCGCCGCGACCGTATTCCAAAGCCGCGCTCGCTCGCGGGATCGGCATCAACGGCGTCATCTTCAAGATTGCCTATCCCAGTGGACTTGTCGCCGCCGTCATCCTCAATACCTGCCGGACGCCAGAATTTGCCCGTACCCAGTATCGCAAATATCGCGATGACCTGCAGGCGCTCGCCTTCGCGACCTGTGACGCGCTGGTCTACTTCTCGCAGGTCGGTATTTCGACGATGGCGAAGCTCGAGGCGGAGGAAATCCACTTCCTGCGCCTTATTGCGATCAGCGAAGATCCGGCCAAGGCGCTCGCCATGGATTGCCGTTACGGGTCGGCAAAAACCCTACAGATGCAGATCGTTCGCAAGCTCGGCGTCAAATCGATCTTTCAGGCAGTTCTGATCGCGGCACGACGCGGCCTGCTTGACGCTGCAATCTTCCACGCTGATGACGTCATCGGCACGCGCCCGCGCATCGCAGGCTGGGATGTGCTGGAGACTCTGCGCAGTCTTGGCGATGCGCAGGAAGAGGAGAATTTGCCTGAAGAACCAGCCTGATGTTCGCCAAGCTCTTCTGGGCCATGCAGAAACCGGATCAGCAATTTCAGGCGGCCGACCCTCCGACAGTGAGCCCGCCGATCAGGATGGTCGGCTGTCCTACGCCGACAGGCACCCACTGTCCCTGCTTGCCGCAATTTCCCATGCCTGGATCGAGCGCCATGTCGTTGCCGATGGCGCGCACCTGCTTGAGCGCGGTTGCGCCGTCGCCGATCAAAGTGGCCCCCTTGACTGGGGCGCCGACCCTGCCGTCCTTCACCCGGTAGGCCTCGGTGCAGGAGAATACGAACTTGCCATTGGTGATATCCACCTGACCGCCACCGAACCCGACAGCATAGATCCCGTTTTTCATTTCTGCGAGCACCTCGGCGGGGTCCGTCGTGCCGCCCTCCATGATGGTGTTGGTCATCCGCGGCATCGGCGCATGCGCATAGCTCTCACGGCGTCCGTTTCCCGTTGCGGAAACGCCCATCAACCTCGCATTCTGCCGATCCTGCATGTACCCCACAAGAACACCATCCTCGATGAGAACGTTGCGCGCGCTGGGAGTGCCCTCATCGTCGAAGCTGATCGAGCCGCGGCGGTCGGGGATAGTGCCGTCATCCACGACCGTTACGCCCCTTGCCGCGATCTGCTGGCCCATGAGGCCTGCAAAGGCTGAGGTCTTCTTGCGATTGAAATCGCCCTCCAGCCCGTGCCCCACTGCCTCATGGAGCAGGATGCCCGGCCACCCGGACCCGAGCACCACATCCATGACACCCGCCGGCGCAGGCTCCGAGCGGAGGTTCCCCGTCGCGATGCGCAGCGCCTCGCGCGCCACACCTTTCCAGTGATCAGTGCCCATGAGCGGCGCGAGTCCGTGCCGCCCGCCACCGCCGGCCGAACCGCTCTCTCGGCGGCCGTTCTCCTCCACGATCACCGAGATATTGAGCCGCGCCATAGGGCGGGCTTCTGCAAGCCTCAGCCCCTCAGGGCGAAGGATCTCCACCTCCTGCATCGAGGCCGCAAGGCTTGCGGATACCTGGACTACGCGCTTGTCGAGTGTTCGGAGGAAATCGTCGATCTCGCGCAGCATCTCGACCTTCACCGAGAAGACCGCATCGTCGAATGGATCGTGATCAGTGTAAAGGCGCTGATTCGTGGCCTTCGGGGCAGGGGCCATGGTGCCTCCGCCGTCTCCCACCGCAAGCCGAGCAGTCTCGGCGGCACGCTTGAGCGCGGACTCGGAAATCTCGGTCGAATGCGCATATCCCGCGGTCTCACCCCGAACTGCGCGAAGCCCGAAGCCCTCGGCGGCATCGTAGCTTGCAGTCCTCAGGCGTCCGTCATCGAAGAAGAGGGCTTCCGATCTGCGCCGTTCGAGGAAGATCTCGCCATCATCTGCACCGGCCGTGGCGGATCGCAGCACGCTGAGGGCGGTCTCCACGTCGAGCACCGTGTCGAAGGGGCGGAAACGCTCGGATGTCTGCATGCTTGCTCCGATGGATAGCGCAGCCCGTGAAGGGCATACGTTGGTACTGCCTGTCTTGTCCTTTGCACTGTAATATGGTTGATCTGGATCAAGCTACAAGACAATGGGCCGCGCGGGGGCGACCTCCCTTCGTACGCGGCCCGGCCAGCACGGGATGGACAGCATGACGAAACAGTGGATCGGCCGCGCGACGGGTGTGCTCGCAGGCTTGGTCGCAGCCCCGGTTTTTGCCCAGAGCTCAGGGGAGCCCCAGAACCTGCCGATCCTCGGTGCCCCAACGCCGGGCGGGATCAATCACCAGATCGCCGCGACCGAGCTTGCCCATGACATTCACTGGCTCTCGGGCGGCATCCACGCGATCATGATCGTGATCGTGCTCTTCGTCACGGCACTCCTTGGGATCGTGATCTTCCGCTTCAACAGCCGTGCCAATCCGACGCCCGCCAGGTTTACCCACAACACCAAGCTCGAGATCGCTTGGACGTTGATTCCCGTCCTGATTCTCATCGTGATTGGGTCGTTCTCGCTGCCAATTCTCTTCAAGCAGCTCGAGATCCCGGAAGCCGACATCACGATAAAGGCGACCGGCAACCAGTGGTACTGGAGCTACGAGTATCCTGACTACGAGATGACCTTCGACAGCCTGCTGCTGCCAAAGGACGACCTCGCCTCCTACGGTTATGACGATGATCTTTACCTGCTTGCGACCGACACATCGATGGTTGTTCCGGTCGGTGCCGTGGTGAAGATGCAGATGACCGGTGCCGACGTGATCCATTCCTGGACGGTCCCCGCCTTCGGCGTGAAGCTCGACGCTGTGCCCGGCCGCCTCGCCGAGACGTGGTTTGCCGCGGAAGAGGAGGGCGTCTACTTTGGCCAGTGTTCAGAACTGTGCGGCAAGGATCACAGTTACATGCCGATCACCGTCAAGGTCGTGAGCCAAGAAGCCTATGAAAAGTGGCTCGACTGGGCGATTGACGAATATGGCGGCACGCGGCCTGAAAATGTCGCGATGAACAACTGAGGCTCATTAGATGACCGATGCAAGCTGGGTTGGCGCTGATTCCGGCCCGCGGGAAGCAGGTTTTGGCGATTACCTCGAGCTTCTGAAGCCCCGGGTCATGCGCCTCGTTGTTTTTACCGCTGCGGTCGGCATGTTCGCCGCATCCGCGCCCATCCACCCGGTGATTGCCTTTGCGGGCCTCCTCTGCATCGCGGTCGGGGCCGGGGCGTCGGGGGCTCTCAACATGTGGTGGGACTGGGATATCGACGCGGTAATGCGCCGGACTGCCGGCCGGCCCATCCCTTCCGGACGGGTGGAGCGTGGCGAGGCGCTGGCGATTGGGCTCGTGCTCTCGGTTTTCGCGGTGGTCATGCTCGCGCTTTTTGCGAACATGGTCGCGGCCGGCTTGCTGGCCTTCACGATTTTCTTCTACGCAGTCATTTACTCTATGTGGCTCAAGCGCTCGACCCCGCAGAACATCGTCATCGGCGGTGCCGCCGGGGCGTTCCCGCCGATGATCGGCTGGGCCGTGGCAACAGGCGGCGTCTCGGTCGAGAGCGTGCTGATGTTTGCGCTGATCTTCCTCTGGACCCCGCCGCATTTCTGGGCCTTGGCGCTTTTCCGCAATGATGACTACACCCGGGCGGGAGTGCCAATGCTGCCAGTCGCAGCCGGAACGCGGGTCACGCGCAACCATATTCTTACGTATGCGCTCATCCTTGCGCCTGCAGCAATCCTGCCTGCATTTACCACGATTGGCGGGCCGGTCTATCTCGCCGGGGCGCTGGTGCTGAACGTGATGTTCCTCGGTGGGGCCTGGGGGCTTTGGCGGCGCAACGACGCGATGGCTGAAGCCGATCGCTATCGGGCCGAGAAGCGCTTCTTCGGCTTTTCCATCCTCTATCTTTTCCTGCATTTTGTGCTGATCCTGATTGAGACGGGGCTGCGCGCTGTCGATCTGTCGCCGGCACATTGGCCGATGCTTTCTTGAGGTGATGCGATGAGGCCCGACAGCCACGAAATCTATTCCCGCCGCCGCAGCCGCAATGTCGGCCTTGGGTTGGTGCTTGGCGCTTTCGTCCTGCTCGTCTTTGCTGTCACTGTGGTGAAGCTCACGGAGGGTCAGAAAATGGAGGCCTTCGATCATCAGTACCGTACGAGCCTGCTGCCCAAGACGGAGGAGAACTAAGCCATGTCTTCTCCCCGGAACCGCCGGACGGCACTCTGGCTCTTGCTGATCGTGCCGGTGATGCTCGGAGGCAGCTATGCCGCCGTGCCGCTCTACAACCTCTTTTGTAAAGTAACGGGTTACGGCGGCACTACATCGGTTGCCGATGGTCCCTCGAGCAGGATGCTTGACCAACTCATCACGGTGCGTTTCGATGCCAACACGGCTCCGGGCATGCCTTGGGAGTTTCGGCCCGTCCAGCGCACGATGAAAGTGCGGCTCGGCGAGACGGCTTTAGCGTTCTACGAGGCCTACAATCCGACCGATGAACCGATCGCAGGTACGGCGAGCTACAATGTATCACCCTATGCCGCTGGGGCGTTCTTCGACAAGATCGCCTGCTTCTGCTTCTCGATGCAGATCCTCCAACCTGGCGAGCGGATAGAGATGCCGGTGAGCTTCTACGTCGACCCCGACATGCTCACTGACCGTGAAGGGCGTTACGTCAACGATGTAACCCTGTCGTACACGATGAACCGGACCGAGCTGCCGGAGGGCGGCGCCGCCGCGCTCGAAACCGGATTGAATACGCAACTTGCGGCCGCTCCCGTGGCGGACGGCACGACGAGACAATAGGGAGACCGCAAAAATGGCAGGCCACAAGAACCACGACTATCACATACTCGCTCCGAGCATCTGGCCCTTCATCGGAGCGGTCGGCGCCTTCGTTATGCTGATGGGCGCCGTGCTGTTCTTCCACGACATGGGCCCCTGGATCCTGCTGATCGGGCTCGTGACCGTGCTCTACGTCATGTATGGCTGGTGGTCCGACGTGATCTCCGAGAGCCGGATCGGGGATCATACACCGGTTGTGCGCATTGGCCTGCGCTACGGAGTGATCCTCTTTATTGTCTCCGAGATCATGTTCTTCGCGGCCTGGTTCTGGTCTTTCTTCAAGAACGCTCTGTATCCCATGCCTGCGATCGACGAAACGTGGCCGCCGCCGGGCATTGAGACTTTCGATCCTTGGCACCTTCCGCTCATCAATACGCTCATTCTTCTCTGCTCCGGCTGTGCGGCGACCTGGGCTCACCATGCGCTCGTGCACGAGAATGACCGTCAGCAGCTGAAGTGGGGCCTCTGGCTTGCGATCGTGCTTGGGGTGCTCTTCACTTTTTTCCAAGCCTATGAATACAGTCATGCGGAGTTCGGCTTCTCCGGCAACGTCTACGGTGCGAACTTCTTCATGGCGACGGGCTTCCACGGCTTCCATGTCATCGTCGGCACTATATTCCTCACCGTTTGCCTGATCCGCGCCTATAACGGCGACTTCACACAGGAACAGCATGTGGGCTTCGAGGCGGCCGCTTGGTATTGGCATTTCGTTGATGTGGTTTGGCTTTTCCTCTTTGCGGCCGTTTACATTTGGGGTGGGGGCGTCCCGGCGCACTGACCTTCTTGCGATTGCAGGTCAGCATCAGGGCCGCCCTTAGGCGGCCCTTTTTCTTTCGTGAATAAGATTGAACGGGCTCTTCCAGCGCCCGCTCAGCGGCAGACCGCCTTCAGGGCTGACCAGTCCTGCTTCGGCAGGAGCGGCCTGGATCCGCGTGTGCGCGCAGCGGCGGGTGTGAAGGCGGGTGCATCTTCCGTGCCGGTTCGGGGAAGAAGATCGCGTCTTGCCAGTGCTGCCTCGAATGGCGAGGGATCTATACCGAGCCGCGCGAGCCGGGCAATCGCCTCGGCGACCTCGGCGGGTGTCGGTGGCGTCAGGGCCGCGTCAGCAGCATCGGCCAAGGCGGTCGCACCGATTTCCCCCGTCAGGACATAGCGGAGGTTCTGCGCTGGTCCTACGGTTTCCATCAAGCGCTCGACAGGGCTTCGCTCGAGGCCGATCTCGACCCAGCCCGCGACCTCTTCCGGGCCGTCGGCCTCTGCGATCGTGGCCCGGTCGAGCAGGATGGTGCGCCCCGGCAATGTCGCGACCGGCGCACCATCGGGTAATCCGAGCACCCGCAACCGCGGGGCCTGACCATCGGTGGGGACAAGCCGTGCTGCGATCCGGTCGAGCGCACGGTTGCCCGCCACGCCGCCGCAGATACCGCCGCCGGTCTCCATCAGCGAGATGAGCATCCGGTCGCCAAACTCGGAGGCCTGCTCCGCTGGGACCATGCGAATGGCTTGGCTGCGGACAGTGCCGGGACCCACCGAGGCGATGCCGATCATCAGGAGCGCTATCACCGAAAGCATGAGATAGGGCGGCCTCCGGCGGGTGCCTGCGGCCGGCTGTCCTGGTGTGATCTCCCCGCGAGACACCTCGGCAATGGCCGAAATCATCATGGTGTCGCCGATGGCGATCGTCTCGTCTCCCTCGGCGTTCATGGCGTATATCGTTGCGTCGCCGTCCTGCCCGATAACCTGGATTCCGGCCAGCGCCCAGTGCCCGAGCGGTGCCTCGCTGGAATCGGTCAGCGTGATCGTAGACGTGCCGAAGGTCACGAGAACCTCTTTCGGCGGAGCGTCGGAACTTTCCCGCCAGATCCCGGTGGTTTCGAGGCGGACATATCGGTCGAGTGCGGTCATGCGGCGGAGCAGAATGTCCTCGGGAACTGTTGCAGCCCTTTGCTCCTATCCCGCTCCGCGGCGCTTGTCACGAGCCGAGCGCGTAACCTGAGGCTACAAGATTCTTCCTCAGGTTGAGCTTGGAGATCTTGCCCGTCGCGGTGTGCGGCAACTCCTCAAGGAAGAGGATGTCGTCAGGAAGCTGCCATTTCGCGAAATGCTCCGCCAGTGCGGCGCGAATGCTTTCCGGGTCTGGAGTGGTGCCCGGCCTCGGCACGACGCAAAGCACCGGCCGCTCGCCCCATTTCGGATGCGACCAGGCCACTGCGGCAGCCTCGGCAACCTCTGGATGGGCGATGGCGGCATTCTCCAGCGCTATCGAGCTGATCCACTCGCCACCCGATTTGATGATGTCCTTGGAGCGATCCGTGATGCGCACATAGCCGCTCTCGGTCATCGTCGCCATGTCACCGGTATCGAACCAGCCATCGGCATCGGTCGCGTCCGTGTCCGCCTTGAGGTATCGCCGCACCACGGCGTCGCCTTTCGTGAGCAGCCTGCCTTGGGCGACTCCGTCCCAAGGCAGGTCGTGCCCCTCTTCGTCAACGATCCGCAGATCGACACTGAAGGGCGGGTGGCCCACCGTCTCCTGGAAGTCGAGCCGCTCCTCCGCCGACAGAGCAAGGACCTCTGGCTTGAACGAGCAGATCGTGCCGATCGGGGACATCTCGGTCATGCCCCAGGCATGGAGCACATGAATGCCGTAATGGTTCTGGAAGCGCTCGATCACCGCACGCGGACAGGAGGATCCGCCGATTGCAACGCGCTTCAGCGTCGAGAAGCGGAGGTCACCCGCATCAAGATAGCTCAGTAGCCCGAGCCAGACCGTCGGCACGGCGGCGGTGATAGTGACACCCATCTCGAGCATCTCGTAGACCCCGGCGGGGGTCAGGTCCCGCCCTGGCAACACGAGCGCGCAGCCCGACAGCGGCCCGACGAAGGCCGTGCTCCAGCCATTAGCGTGAAAGAGCGGCACCACAGGCATCAACGTGTCGGCGGCGCCGAGGGATAACATGTCGGGGCTCTGCACTGCCAGCGCATGCAGCGTGTTCGAGCGGTGGGTGTAGACCACCCCCTTGGGATTCCCTGTCGTTCCAGAAGTATAACAGATGCCGCAAGCATCGTGCTCGTCACCCTGAACCCAGTCGAAATCGCCATCTGCTTCCGCCAGCCACTCCTCGTAGGCGATCATCCCGTCCGAACCTTCCGGCATATGCGCGGCATCGGTCAGCACGATCACGTTCCTTACGGCAGGCAACTGATCGCGGATTCTGGCGATGATCGGCACGAGATCGAGATCGACGAAGAGCATCCGGTCGCCGGCATGGTTGATGATGTAGACGAGCTGTTCGGGTGCGAGCCGGGGGTTTAGTGTGTGCAGCGCGGCGCCGCAGCCCGGAATGCCATACCAGAGCTCGAGGAACCGGAGCGTGTTCCAGCCCATCACACCCAGAATGTCGCCGCGCCCCAAGCCGTCGGCATTGAGCTTCTTTGCGACACGGAGCGCGCGAATGCGCTGCTCCGCCCACGTGCTGGTGACGATTGGCCCCTCGATACTGCGCCCGGTCAGGGGCCGCTTGCCATGAAACCTCGCGGCATGGTCGATCAGCCGCCCCACCCTCAGGGGCATGTCCTGCATGAGGTTGTGCATCTGGGTGGTCCTCCCATTGTTTTGGGAAGAGCCTAGCAGAAGTCGGCGCAAATGCCGCACGGGAAGTTCAGCCCGCGTCCGGGCCGAGAAAGGCGGCGAGGAGCGCCCGGACGATGAGATGGCCGTTGGCATCCGCCGCCGCGTCGTCGAGGCCGCAGACATCCTTCATGCCGAGATGACCCTCAACCCCCGAGACCGAGGCGAGTGCGGTGACGAGGCGGTCGAAATCGGCCGGGGTCAGCCTGTCGCGGGCGGGGCCGAGCGCATAGGCATACATCGGCACCCGCCGGGCGCCGCGGGAGACGCGCGCCGCACCGTCCCCCGAGGCAACCCAGGCATCGAGCACGCGGGCGAGGAACTGTCGGAACTGCGGCTCGGACTCGCGCACGAGGGCGAGCAGGTAGTCATAGACCCGCAGTACCCGGGTCTCGATGTCCCGGGCATCCCCCACCACCGCCTCGGGGCTCAGCACCTTGCCGCTCAGCACCGCCTCGATGGTGAGGGCCTGAGGGTCGGAGAAATAGCGGTAGGCCGTGGCGCGCGAGATGCCCGCCGCCTCGGCCGCGGCATGGACGGTGACGGGCTGGCCCGCATCGAGCAGCTCCCGCGCCGCCGAGAGCATGGCCGCGCGGGTGCGGCTCTTCTGGCGCGCGCGCCCCTTCGTATTGGTCGGCATGCATTCCTCTTGAGACGATTGTCCCATAATGATACACGAGTCTCGTTTTTGGATCAAAGGAGATTCGTGATGGCGGATCATCGAAGTGATACCTACTGGCTTCTCGGATGCCTGCTGAAGTTCCACGCCCGCCATTCCGGCACGGGCGGGACCTGCACCGTCGTCGAGGGGCTGATCGCCCCCGGCGCGGGCGCGCCGCCGAACCGCCACGCGGGCGAGGCGGAATCCTTCTACGTGCTCGATGGCACCTTCGAGTTCACGGTGGAGGGCGAGACGATCCCGCTCGGCGCGGGCGGCTTTCTCGCGGTGCCCGACGGGGCGGTGCATGCATTCCGCAACAGCGGCGAGGCGCCGGCGCGGTTGCTCATCTACAACACGCCGGGCCGCGTGCACGAGGAGTTCTATTCCCTCTGCGGTCAGGCGCAGCCCGTGGGCGCGACCATGTTTCCGGAGAATGCACCCGAGCCGGACATTGGCGCCATCATCGAGACCGGAACGCGCGCGGGGATCGTGTTCGTGCAGGAGGGGGCGCCCGCCTGAGGCGGGCGCATCAGCGCCCTCTCAGACGAGCAGCACCTGGGTGCCGACCTTCGCCCGGTCGAAGATTTCGACGATGTGCTCGTTGAAGAGGCCGATGCACCCCGAGGAGGATTGCCGACCGATCTTGCGGATATCGTTGGTGCCGTGGATCAGATAGTATTGCCAACTCAGATTCATTGCCCGCACGCCTAGCGGATTTTCGGGGCCGGGACCGACATAGCGCGGAAGATCGGGGTTGCGTTCGATCATGTTCGGGGTCGGGCGCCATTCTGGGGCAGGGCGTTTCATCACGATTTGTGTGCGCCCGCGCCGGCTCATCTCGTCGGTGAGCGGCACGGAGGTCGGGTAAATGCGATAGAACCCATCCTCGCCCCAGTAATGCAGCACCCTGTCATTCATGTCGCAGAGGATGGCGTCATTCTTTAGAGTGGTGAAGTAGTCCTGCCACGCGCGGCTCTGGAGGCCGGATATGCGGCGCTTGATCCGGCCGGGGCCATCGGTGATCGTTTCGCCGAGCGCATCCGTGGTTTCCGCGCCAAACGCCCGGCCCGCGCCAAGGGCAAGACCCCCCGCGAGGGCCATACGGGCAAATTGCCGCCGACCGGGATTTCCAAGCCTGTCTGTCATGCGCTCCTGCCTCTCATCGGTTTATCGCAATATGTCGCGATCGTTGCGGTGGAACGACCTCGGGTCAATAAGCTCGCGCGCCGATAACTACATCTTGAAGGTGGTTAATTCAGCTCCACTGGGTGTGTCAGCCAGGCAGCGCAGATCCGGTAGCATTCACGCGGCCTCGGAGCTCTCTGTGCCGAAGCGGCCGTAAAAGGTCTCGCCACGCTCGGCCACTTCGCAGAGAAGCTGAGGCGGGGCGAAACGCTCGCCTTCTGCGGCGGCAAGCTCGTAGCAGATCTCTACGGCATTTGCGGGGCCTAGCATATCGATCCAGGAAAACGGGCCACCGGACCAAGGCATGAAACCCCAGCCGAGAATAGCGCCGACGTCGCCCTCTCGGATGTCCATAAGAACGCCCTGCTCAAGGGCCCGTATGGCCTCAAGAGTCTGGACCATTGCGAGCCGGTGCTGGACACGGATTACGTCCGGCTGATCACTGAGCGGTAGCCAGTGTTCGCGGAGCCCCGTCCAGAGCAGCTGGCGTTTGCCTTTCTCATCATAGGTATAGAAGCCTGCCTTAGCCTTGCGACCCAACCGACCCTCCTCGAAGAGGCGGAAGAGCACGTCATCGGCAGGGCTTTCAGGATAGGCGTCTCCCATCGCGGCCTTGGTGGCTTTGGCGATCTTCACGCCGAGGTCGATCGAGACCTCGTCGGAGAGCTGGAGCGGCCCGAGAGGGAAACCGAGCTGCTTGGAGGCGTTCTCGACCAGCGCGGGTTCGATCCCTTCGGCGACCATCCGCACACCCTCGTTAAGATAGGGGATGATGCAGCGGTTCGCATAGAAGAACCGGGAATCATTGACGACGATCGGAGTCTTGCGGATCTGGCGGACGAAATCGAGCGCTTTCGCGACGGCGCGGTCGCCAGTCTTGCGGCCCTTGATGATCTCGACCAGCATCATCTTATGGACCGGCGAGAAGAAATGAATGCCGATATACTGTTCCGGATTGCGGCTGGAATTCGCGAGCTCGCTGATCGGCAGGGTTGAAGTATTAGTCGCGAAGATTGCATCCTTGGGCAGATGGGCTTCTGCATTGCCGGTGGCTTCGGCCTTGACGCCGAGATCCTCGAAGACCGCCTCGACGACGAGATCGCAGCTCGAAAGAGCGGCGTAGTCCTGGCTCGCGGTGATGCGCGCCAGAACCTCGTCCTTCTTTTCCGGGGTCGTTTTCCGTCGTCTCACGCCCTCGTCGAGGATGCCCTCGGCATGGGCGCGACCGCGGTCAGCGGATTCCTGATCTCGGTCGATGAGCACGACCTCGATGCCGGCCATGGCAGCAACATAGGCGATTCCAGCTCCCATCATGCCGGCGCCAAGAATGCCGAGCTTCTTCACGCTCTCGTCCGGCAGGGTGGGGCGGACGGCGCCCTTTTCCAGTGCCTGCTTATTGAGGAAGAGTGAGCGGATCATCGCAGAGGAGGAAGGGTTGAGCAGGATCGAGGTGAACCAGCGGGCCTCGATCCTGAGCGCGGTATCGAAGGGAACGAGCGCGCCTTCGTAAATCGCCGAGAGCATGGCCTTCGGCGCTGGATAAACCCCCTGGGTCTTGCCTGCGACCATGGCTGAGGCGCCGACAAAGGTCATGAATCCGCCCGGATGGTAGGGGGCGCCCCCAGGCATCTTCCAGCCCTTCCGATCCCAAGGCTTCACGATCTCGTCTTCCTTCGCCGAGAGCACCCAGGCTCGAGCGCGCGAGAGCAGCTCCTCTGGGGGCACGACCTCGTCAACGAGGCCGGCGCCCTTCGCGAGCTTCGGTGCCAGCATCTTGCCCTCGAGCAGGATGGGCGCCGCTGCCATCAGGCCGAGCATGCGGCTCACGCGGGTGGTTCCGCCCGCGCCGGGAAAGAGGCCGACCAGGATCTCGGGGAGGCCTACCTTCGCTTTCGGGGTGTCGGCAAGAAAACGGCGGTGGCATGCAAGGCCGATCTCGGTGCCTATGCCCGCCGAGAGGCCAGGGGCGGCCCAGGCGACCGGCTTACCGCCCTTGAGGGTCTTCGGGTCCATGCCGGCCCGCTCGATCTTCCGCAGGAGGTCGTGCATCGCCATGATGCCATCGAAGAGGCCACGGGCCGGGTCATCGCCTGCCGCTTCCTTCATGCCCGCGAGTACGGCGAGATCCATGCCGCCGGCGAAGTCGGGCTTTCCGCTGGTGATGACGATGCCCTTCACGTCCTCATTGGCCAGGGCCGCGTCGATTGCGACGTCGAGCTCGCGGATGCCGTCTTCGGTCAGCACGTTCATGGACCTTCCCTCGAGATCCCAAGTGATTGTCGTGACGCCTTCTGCGTCGGTCGTGCTCGTGAAGCTCGTCATCGGAGATCCTCCCTCGGGTCTTGGGGCTGCGGGAGCATTTCCACGGTGAAAGCAAGACCTTTCACCGTGAAAGCTCCACAAAAAGCATTGAATTCGTTTCGCTGGAATTTCGCGTTGCGCGTGAAACAGGCCGCCTTATTAACCTTTTGCCTCGGAGTCATCGCGATCAGAGCTCCTTCAGCACGCGGCCATCGCGGGTGGCATACCACGCGCGCGCCCCCGCAGTATGAGCGAGGAGATCAACGCCTGGATAGTCGCAGGTCTCCTCGGGGCTGCAGGTGCCGAGCACGAGGAAGCGGGCGGGCAGGCCGGTGTCGTTGCGCATGTGATGGCCGTTGGGCACGCCCGCGGGATGAGCCGTCATGTCGCCGGGCTTGAGCGAAGTTTCGCCCGCGTCCTCAATCAGCGTGAGCCGCCCCTCGAGCATAAGGACGAACTCGTCTTCCCGCGCGTGCCAGTGGCGGAGCGACGAGAGGCCGCCGGGGTCGATCGTGACGAGACTTGCGCCGAACTGGGTGAGGCCTTTCGCGTCGCCCAGGCGGCGGATGTGGCGGCCGTTCATCATTGTGCCCCAAGGCTCGGGGTAGCTTGCTCCGGTGCGCTCGGGAAGCGCAGCGATGTCGATCACACCGCCCGGACCTTGCGGGGCCGGATCCTCGAAAGAGCCGGTTTCCTCTTCGGGAGCGAGCGGCGTGCCGTCCCGGCGGGTGAAGCGCGGGATGCCGCCCGATTTCACGCAAAGCCGGTTGCGGCCCGAATAGGTGCAGACATCCTCGCCGTCCCGCCACCCTGCGACGAGAAAAGTCGCAGGCTGCCGCGTGCGGTTGACGAGGCAGTGGCCATTGCGGCGTCCGGCGGGGAAGGCCGCGGCCGCACCGGGCCCGAGCGCGGTTTCGCCGGTATCCTCTATGAGGGTGAGGTGTCCTTCGAGGATCCAGACGAATTCGTCCTCGGCTGAGTGCCAGTGGCGCATGGACGAGGTTGAGCCCGGCGGGAGGGTCTCGATGCGCACGCCGAACTGGGTCAGGCCGCCGAGATCGCCGAGCGCAACGGTGGCGAAGGGACCGGGATCGTCGGCGGGTGCGGCATAGCCAGTGGCGGCTTGCATTACCAGGGGCGGAAGTTCGACCTTCGGCATCGCTGGTTCCTCTCCGTGCTGCGCGGACCTTACACGCGCTCGAGGATGGTGGCGGCCCCCATGCCGGAGGCAACGCAAAGGGTTACGAGCGCCGTGCCTTTGCCGCTGCGTTCGAGTTCATCGAGGGCGGTGCCGAGGATCATCGCCCCCGTCGCTCCGAGCGGGTGGCCCATGGCGATAGCGCCGCCGTTCGGATTGACCTTCGCGGCATCGAGATCGAAGGCCTGCAGGAAGCGGAGCACAACGGCGGAGAAGGCTTCGTTCACCTCGAAGAGGTCGATGTCGGCGACCGTCATGCCCGCTGCGGCGAGCGCCTTTTCAGCCGCGGGCACTGGGCCGGTGAGCATGATGGTCGGATCGGTGCCGACCTTGGCGGTGGCGGTGATGCGCGCGCGCGGCGTGAGGCCGTGACGGGTGCCAAAGTCACGGTTTCCGATGAGCACGGCAGCGGCGCCATCGACGATACCGCTGGAGTTGCCCGCATGATGGACATGCAGAATGCGCTCGAGATGAGGATATTTCAGCAGAGCGACGGCATCGAAGCCGGGCATGATCTCGCCCATCTCGCGGAAGGAGGGATTGAGAGCGCCGAGCGACTGCATGTCCGTGCCGGGGCGCATGGCCTCATCCCGCTCCAGGATCGGGAGCCCGTTCCGGTCTACAACTGGCACGATGGAGCGGGCAAAGCGGCCTTCCTCCCAGGCGGCGGCGGCGCGTTTCTGGCTCTCAACCGCGTAGAGGTCGCAGTCCTCGCGCGAGAAGCCATGCTCGGTGGCAATGAGATCAGCCGAGATGCCCTGCGGCACGAAATGGACCTTCATGGCCAGCGCGGGATCGACGGCGATGGCGGCGCCGTCCGAGCCCATGGGCACGCGGCTCATCATCTCGACGCCGCCCGCGACATAGGCCTCGCCCGCACCTGCGCGGACCTGGTTGGCGGCAAGGTTCACCGCTTCGAGGCCGCTCGCGCAGAAACGGTTGATCGAGAGGCCGGGAACGCTTTCGCCGAGGCCCGAGGCCAGTACCGCCGAACGGGCGAGGCAGCCACCCTGTTCGCCGATCTGCGTGACGTTGCCCCAAACCAGATCTTCCACCGCGTTGGCGGGCAGACCGGTGCGGGCCATAAGCGCGTCGAGCACGAAGGCCGAGAGGCATAGGGAGGTGACCTCGTGGAGGCTGCCGTCCTTGCGGCCCTTTCCACGGGGCGTACGGAGCGCGTCGTAAATGAAGGCATCTGTCATGGAGTTTCCTTTCCGGCGCGCGCCCCTGCCGGGTCCTGCCGGCTTTCAATGGTGGCTGGACCGAGGCCGGATGGGCTGCCGGGGCGGGGTCCGTATTCGGGCAATCCGTGGGCGAAGTGGAGCCAGGGCTTGTGGTTCTCAACACCGCAGCGGAGCCCAGGTGTAGCCGTGTCACGAACGTCGAGGCTGCCGATCATCAACTTGGCCTCCGTGTTTGCCAACGCGTGGAAGATCGGGGTGCCGCAGGCCGCACAGAAGCAGCGTGCGGCGACGTCGGCGGAAGCGAAGCGCTCGGGCGTGCCCTCGAAGACGACTCCGTGACCAGTGACGAGCAGGGCAACGGCAGTGCCGGTTGTGAGTTGGCACATGCGGCACTGCTAGAGACGACGCCGCCGGTTGCAGTATGGCGCACTGTGCCGCACTGGCAGCCGCCGGTGACCGGCTTGACCGGGGCCCCGGTGTGCGCTTCCATCACACCGCTCCGGTCCGGGGGTGGCCGGGCATCATGTCGTAGGGGTGTTTCCAGCCAGGGAGGCGGGCGATCGCGTCGCGCCAACGGGCGATATTGGGGAAGGCCGCCATGTCGGCGCCGAACTCATTGGTGAAATACATGTAGCCCGCGCAAGAGATGTCCGCGGTGGTGAGACGCGGGGCAGCGATCCATTCGTGCGCGGCAAGGTGGGACTCGAGCACCTTCATCGCTGCGGTGGCGCGGCCGCGGAAGAAGTCGATCACCTCGGCGCTGCGCTTCTCCTCCGGCAAGAAGTTCAGCTGGAAGCGCAGGGTCGCAATGTAGGACGTGAGCTTGTGGTTGTCCCAAAGGATCCAGCGCAGTATTTCGCGGCGCTCTTCCTCGGTCTCCGGACCGAAGCGGCCGAGGGTGCCGGTGAGGTAGTCGAGGATGACACCGGACTGGCTGATTTTCAGTTCGCGGTGTTCGAGGACCGGGGCCTCGCCCATCTCGTTGATCGCGAGGTATTCCGGCGTCCTGGTGCCGCCGTTGAAGAAATCGACGAAGATGGCTTCCCAGTCGGCGCCTGCGAGCGACAGCGCGAGGGCGGCCTTGTAGGCGTTGCCAGACTGGGCGAAGCAGTGAAGCCGATAGTTGTGCATCAGGGTGTATCCTTGGGTCTTCCTGCTTGCGCGGCTCAGGCGCCGCGCGGATCCTGGTAGGTTTCGAGGGTGATGCCTGCCTCGAGGAGGGTGGGACGTTGGGGCAGGCTGTCGAGGGCGGAGAGCCAAGTGAGGCGGCGTTCACTGCCGTGGTGGTCCGTCGGGCGGAAGGTCTCGGGGCGATCGAGGCTGCCCGCGGTGAGTTCGGTCGTCGTGCCGCCGGTCTCGCGGTAGAAGAGTGGCGTGCCGCAGCGGTAGCAGAAGCCGCGATTGGCGATGTTGGAGGAGGCCCAAGTGGAAGGGCTGCCGTTCCAGGCGATGCGGGTTGAGGCTACCTCGGCAAGTGCGGCGAAGGGGCCACCGGTGGCACGCTGGCACATGCGGCAGTGGCAGAGTGTCTGGCCGACAGGGCCGGGGGACACAGCATAACGAACTGCCCCGCACTGGCAGCCGCCGCTAAAGCCCGCCTCGAGCATCAGAATGCCTCCGCGGGCAGCGCCATGACCGGCTCGGCGCCAGAGAGGATGCGGGCGAGGTGGAGTTTCGTCGCCGGGAGCTGACGGGCCATGTAGTAGCGGCCGGTTGCCAGCTTTTCGGCGTGAAACGGTTCGTCGCCCGCAATAGCGGCCTTCGCCATCCGCGCCCACATCAGACCGAGGGCGGTATGGCCAAAGAGGTGCAGGAAGTCAGTCGAGCCCGTAAGCGCCTCGTTGGGGTTCTTCATGCCCTCTTGCATGAAGAACATGGCGGCGGCCTGGAGATCCTTCGACGCAGACTTGAGTGGGTCGAGAAAACCGGTCTTCAGCGCGTCCTCGGTCTCGTTCTCCCGGATGAAGGTTTTCACGGTCTCGAAGAAGGCCATGAGGTGCCGCCCGCCGTCTTGAGAAAGCTTGCGGCCGACGAGATCGAGGGCCTGCACGCCGTTGGCACCCTCGTAGATCATCGCGATGCGTGAATCCCGGACGAATTGTGAGAGGCCCCATTCCTCAATGTAGCCATGTCCGCCGAGGACCTGCTGCGCGGCGACACAGCTCTCGAAGCCCTTGTCGGTGAGAAAACCCTTCACGACGGGGGTGAGGAGAGAGACGAGCCCTTCGGCGGCCGTGTCGCCTCCGCGGACATGGGCATCGACAAGGCTCGCAGCCCAGAGCACAAAAGCGCGGCCGCCCTCGACGAAGGCCTTCTGGTCCAGGAGCAGGCGGCGGATGTCGGGGTGGACGATGATCGGATCGGCGGGGCCGGAGGGATTTTCGGGGCCGGTCACCGCGCGGCCTTGGAGCCGGTCGCGAGCGTAGGCGGCTGCGACATGATAGGCGGCGGCGGCTTGGGCAAGCCCCTGCAGGCCGACGCCGATGCGGGCCTCGTTCATCATGGTGAACATTGCCCGGAGGCCCTTGTGCGCCTCGCCGAGCAGGTAGCCCGTGGCGCCGTCGTAGTTCATCACGCAGGTGGCGTTGCCGTGGATACCCATCTTCTCCTCGAGCTTGCCGCAGGAGAGACCGTTACGCGCACCAACGCCGCCTCCGGCATCGGGCAGGAACTTCGGCACGATGAAGAGGGAGATACCCTTCACGCCCTCGGGCCCGCCGGGGATCTTCGCGAGCACGAGGTGGACGATGTTCTCCGCGAGGTCGTGTTCGCCCGCCGAGATGAAGATTTTCTGGCCGGTGATGCGGTAGCTGCCGTCCCCCTGTGGTTCGGCCTTGGCGCGCAGGAGGCCGAGATCGGTGCCGCAATGGGGCTCGGTAAGGTTCATTGTGCCGGTCCACACGCAGCTTGCGAGTTTCGGCAAGTAGAGGGCCTTCTGCTCTTCCGAGCCATGGGCGCGGATGGCAGAGTAGGCACCATGGGCGAGGCCCTGATACATGTTGAAGGCCATGTTTGCCGATACCTGCATCTCGCCGACCGCGGTCGCGATCACGTAGGGCATGCCCTGGCCTCCGTGCTCGGGGTCGCAGTCGAGCGCTGGCCAGCCGCCCTCGCGCATGAGCTCGAAGGCCTCGCGAAAGCCCGAGGGCGTGCGCACGACGCCGTTCTCAAGCACGCAGCCCTCGCGATCGCCCACTGCGTTGAGGGGGGCCAGCACGTCGCGAGCGATGCGACCGGCTTCCTCGAGGATCGCAGCCGTGGTGTCGGGATCGAGCTCCGCATAGCCCGGTGTCGGGCTTTCCGCGATGCGGAGCACGTCATGGAGGAGGAAGGCCATGTCGCGGAGCGGGGGCATGTAGTCTGCCATCGTATACGTCTCCATGATCCAGAGGGGCGTTCAGGCGCTCGCCCGCTGGAGATCTTCGCGTTCGAGGATCTGTTCACCCCAGGCGAGCTGCTGGCGGAGCTCGGTGATCGCAGCGTCGAGCTCACTGCGCTGAGCCTCCATCGCCCGGAGGCGTTCGAGGCCGAGGGCATAGGTGCGGCTGAACTGGGTTTTCTGCTGGTCGCCGATATCGTAAAGATTGAGCAGCTGGCGGATCTCCTCGAGGCTGAAGCCGAAGCGCTTGCCTTGCAGGATCAGTTTCAGCCGTGCCCTGCAGCGCCGTGTATAGAGGCGGCGGGTGCCTACCCGTCGAGGTATGATGAGTTCCTTGGCTTCGTAGAACCGGAGGGTGCGGGGAGTCACGCCGAATTCGGCGCACATCTCGCCAATGGTCAGAAGGGTGTCGCCCATGCCTTTTTCCGTCATTTCGCTCCTGCCCGGGGCGCAGGATGGTCCCGCTATAGGCGAGGTGCAAGACAAAAGGGTGACGTTCGCGTCAAGTTGACGCTGCGTCAGGTGGGACAATTAAGGGGGGCTTATGCCGCGCGCGGTTGTTGCCACCAGGTCGTCCGCGCGGGTTCGCGCACTGCTGTTTGCCGAGCTGGCATGTGTTCGCGCCAGCCTAGCTGCTCCCGATGTTGGCAAGGCAGTATGAAGCTCTTGTTGGCTTCCGGCTGGTTGCCTGGCGGGTGGCTGCGCCCCTTGGCTTTTCGGGGCGCGCAGCCTAGCAAGTTGCCAAAGACCTTTGGTTCGGGAGACGGAGATGAGCGGAGCGGCTAGCGGCGTGGACAAGGAGCGCGCACGGGGCTTTGTCGCAAGCATTCCGCATTCGCGGGATCTGGGTATGGATCTGGTCGATATTGGCCCCGGCTGGGCGCATCTTTCGCTGCCCTATCACGAGCGGCTGATCGGCGATCCGGAGACGGGTGTACTGCATGGCGGCGTTGTCACGGCACTGCTCGATACATGCGGCGGAGCGGCGGTGCTGAGCCATCCTGAGGCGGGGCTGTCGACGGCGACGATCGATTTGCGCATCGATTACATGCGGCCCGCGGCGCCAGAGCGAGAGCTACATGCCCGCGCCGAATGCTACCGGATGACGCGCTATGTCGCCTTCGTGCGCGCGGTTGCCTATACCGACAGCCCCGACGAACCGGTGGCTGCGGCCCATGGCGCCTTCACCGTTGCGAGGGCGGTGGAATGACCCGTCGCAGCGTCGAACCAGAATCGATTCAACGGATGGAAGAGCGCCGCGACGAGGCGCTCGCGCGGATGGCGGGCGGGGTGCCCTATGTGCAGCATCTGGGAGTTGCATTCGAGAGGCGGGGCGACGAGCTGACCGCGCGGCTTGCCTATGACGAGCGGCTGATCGGCAACCCGGCCCTGCCGGCGCTGCATGGTGGGGCGATCGGGGCGTTTCTCGAAATCACCGCGATCATGGAACTGGCTTGGCAGGGCGTATGGGAGCGGATGGAGGCGGGCGGCATGGCGCTGGCCGAGATCGAGGCTGGGCGGTTTCCGGCCTTTCCTCGGACGATCGATTTTACGGTGGATTACCTGCGTTCGGGGTTGCCGCGAGATTCCTACGCACGGGCGCGGGTGAATCGGGTCGGGCGGCGCTATGCGAGCGTCCATGTCGAGGCTTGGCAGGAAAACCGCGCGCGGCTCTTTGCGCAGGCGACCGGGCATTTCCTGATGCGGCAGGACGGGGATGTCTGAAGCGATCACGCATCGCCGGATTCTCCGCATTGCGCTTCCGATCGTTCTCTCCAACGCCACGATCCCGATCCTCGGTGCTGTCGACACCGGCGTAATTGGTCAGCTCGGGCAAGCAGCGCCGATCGGGGCGGTGGGGATCGGCGCGGTGATCCTCTCCTCGATATACTGGGTATTCGGTTTCCTGCGGATGGGCACGACGGGGCTCGTCGCTCAGGCGCGCGGCGCAGGGGATGCTACGGAGACTGGGGCGCTGCTTATGCGCGGCGTGATTGTTGCGGCGGTCGCGGGGCTCTTCCTCATCACGGCCCAGACGCTGGTCTTCCGCGCGGCCTTCGCGCTTGCGCCCGCCTCGAAGGAGGTCGAGAGCCTCGCGCGTTCCTATCTCGCGATCCGTATCTGGGGGGCGCCGGCGGCAATCTCAGTCTATGCGCTCACCGGCTGGTTGATCGCGATGGAGCGGACCCGGGGCGTTCTGGTGCTCCAGGTGGTGATGAACGGCATCAACGTGGTGCTCGACCTCCTTTTTGTGCTCAGCTTCGGCTGGGGTATCGAGGGCGTGGCGGCGGCGACGCTAATTTCGGAATACACTGGGCTTGCGCTGGGCCTCTGGCTCTGCGGCGCGGCCTTTGCAGGGGATCAGTGGCGCGACTGGGCGCGGGTCTTCGATCGGGGAAGGCTTGCACAGATGGCCGCGGTTAACGGCGACATCATGATCCGCTCGGTGATCCTTCAGGCGAGCTTCACGGTGTTTCTCTTTCTTGGCGCGGGATTTGGGGATAAGACGCTGGCGGCAAATCAGGTTCTGCTTCAGTTTTTGTCGATAACTGCTTATGCTCTTGATGGTTTTGCATTCGCCACCGAAGCTCTGGTTGGGCAGGCAATGGGGCGGAGGAGTCCCGTCGCATTGCGGCAAGCGGCGATCGCCGCGTCGCAATGGGGTGTCGGGTTCGCGGTCGCGCTGGCGGCAGTCTTCCTTGCGCTGGGGCCCAAAATCATCGACCTGATGGCGAAGGCGCCCGAGGTGCAGGAGGCGGCGCGGGTCTACCTGCCCTGGATGGCGGCAGCACCGCTTCTCGGAATCGGCGCTTGGATGCTCGACGGGATCTTCATCGGTGCGACCCGGACGCGGCAGCTTCGCAACGCGATGATCATGTCGGTTGCGGTCTATGTCGGTGCGCTATTCCTGCTAGTGCCATCGCTCGGCAATCACGGTCTTTGGGCCGCGCTCATGGTGCTGAACGTGACCCGCGGGATCACGCTTGGGCTGCGCTATCCCGCGCTCGAGGCATCGGCGCGGTGAAGCGGTATTTTTTGACGGGGATCGTGTAGAAGACCCCTTGATGACCGGGAACGGAGCCTGTATGTCGCCGTCCACCGGGCGATTAGCTCAGCGGTAGAGCGCTACGTTCACATCGTAGATGTCGGCAGTTCGATCCTGCCATCGCCCACCATCCCCGACTCTTTGACGGGGATCGGCCTCGCCGGACCGCTGCGACTTGCAGTTCCGGGTGATTAGCTCAGTTGGTAGAGCGCTTCGTTTACACCGAAGATGTCGGGAGTTCGAGTCTCTCATCACCCACCAGCCCGGCCGGTATTCCACCTCCACACCGGTTCGAGACTGATATTCTCACGAGTTTCTCTGGGAAATTAACAGATTCGCAAGCCTGTTCGCGCTTTCCTCCGGCTCGGGAATTTGGGCGGAAAGCAGAGCGGTCTTCGCCTTCACACGCCGCGTTCTTTCTAGAAGGGATGAAGGAGGATGAGTCGAATGGCGAAGAAGCAGGTTGCCAACGATCCGGCGGGTCTACTCGCCGCCGTTTTCAGCGGCGGTTTTGGGGTCCAGACGCATCCGGCGCAACAGACGTGCAGCGTCGAGGAAATCTCGCGGAAGGTTCTCACCTTCTGTTCCGAGCGGGCAATATCACCATTGCCGGCGGTCTATGAGCTGGTTTTCGGTTACTTTGCCGGCGATCACGCCGAGATCGTTGAGGCGGTCGATGCGGAGCTTGCCAACGGTGGGATCGATACCGAGCGGGTGCTCGTGCTGCACGAGAAGTTCCTGCGCGGCAGCGATCTCGCAATGGCGGTGGACTGCATTGGAGCCGAGCTCGGTGTCGAACTCTCGTCGCTCGAACGGATCACCCGCAGCGGACTCGATGGTGCGATCCGGTCGCGGGGCGAGCTCACACGGATTTCTTCTGGGCTGACCGGTCGGGCAAATTCACAGGAGATGATGCGGCTCGTGCAGCGCATTCGCGAGATTGTAGTGCAGGAGTCAAACAATGTTACGCTCATGACTGAAGGGCTTGATGTCGCGCGGAATCGGCTCGCCACGATCGAGCGGGATCTTGAGACCTGCGTCCGGGCGGCGAACACCGATTTCTTAACCGGCATTGCAAACCGCCGCGCGCTCGATGCGCGGCTTGCAGCGATGGTGCGGCGTTCCTGCAGCATCGACGGGCATGACTTCGTGGTGATGTTCGACATCGACCATTTCAAGCGCGTCAACGATACCCATGGCCATGCGGTCGGAGACAATGTGCTGCGCGAGTTCGCGGGGCTTTTGAAACGGGAATGCAGCGCGATGGGTGCGTTTGGCGGGCGTTGGGGGGGCGAAGAATTCTGTGTGCTTCTTTCAAGTCGCGACGAGAACGGCGGGGCGATTTTCGCCGAGGCGGTGCGCCGGCGGCTTGAGGAGGTGCACTGGCAGCGCCTCTCCGACGGTGGCGAGATCGGTCAGATCACGGCTTCGGCCGGCTATGCGCTCCGGATCGAAGGGGATTGCCAGAACGTGCTCGTGGAACGTGCCGATCGTGCTCTCTACGCGGCCAAGCACCGCGGGCGGAACCTGTGCGTTGGTGCTCAAGAGCTTACCTTCTGACAGCTGCCGGTTTCTCGGCTCTTCTTGATCCCGAAAGAATTTTCAAATCCAGGGATCTGCAAGGTGGACCTCAAAACATGGTTCGAACGTCGGCTGTCATGCCCAACCACTTGGGCAGTTCACCGATATCGGAGAGGACCACATCAGCGAGCACGGCGAGATCCTCCGTGCAGGCAAGGCCAGTTAGGACACCCACGGTGTGCATTCCCGCCGTGCGCCCGCTTGCGAGGTCATGCGTGCTGTCACCGATCATCGCGCAGCGCTCAGGTGCAAGACTTGTCATATCGCAGAAGGCGCGCAGCATGCCGGGGCCGGGCTTGGCGCCGTAGCCGCTGTCGTACCCGGCGATGAAGGCGAAGCGATCGAGCACGCCTGCGGCTTCCAGATGCGCGCGGGCGGGATCCTCGGCATCGTTGGTGGCAACCCCTAGGACGAAGCCTGCCCCGCGCAGGCGGTCGAGGAGTGGCACGAGTGGGACGGCCTCGATCTGGGGAACGTCGGCCGTTGCCGCGGTGATGTGCCGCCGCACAGCGCGTTCGTCGAGATGGGGCCGAACATGGCGTATGGCCTCAACGATTACCTCGAGCGTTCCGGCTATGATCGGGCTCGTCGGCGCGAAGCGGCGCGTCTCGAGGTCGTAGTGGAAGGCGCGGGCTAGGGCACGGGTGCTTTCGGGCTCGCCTCCCGTCAGGCCATGGATAAAATCCGCACACCAGTTCGCCCAAGTCCTCTCGAAATCGAAGAGTGTGCCGTCCTTGTCAAAAACGAGTCCCGCGATCTCGGGCGGCGCGGAAGCATTCCGGGGCAAGATCATGTCGGGCCGAAATCCAGTTTCATTTGCTGAGGAGCACGAAGCCTAGTCCGGCCCGTGCCACCACCGCAAGCGTAGTGGCGCGGGCCAGAGATCACGGCTGCATCAGGTCCAGTTCGGGAGATCTCCGCCGGGCAGCGCGGCGCGAGCGCGGGCGATCTCGGCGGGGTCGACCGATGCTGCCCCGGCAAGTGCAAGTACATTCTCGTCCGACATCAGCACGAAATCGAGCAGGAAACCCAGAAACTCGGGGTCCGAATGCCGTGCCCGGAGGTCGGTGGCGGAAAGGCCGGTGGCGGCGAGGAAGTGCGATAGGGCTTCGGGATCGCCTGAAAGCCAGATCAGCGCATCCTGTGCGAGCGTTTTCGCAGCGTCGGTGTTCACGATGTGTCCCATCAAAACGGGCGGCCCGAAACCATTCGTTAATACATTTCGCCCTAGTGTCCTAAGCGTTCGATGAACGGCTCTCAATATGTTTTCTGGAGGTGCCTGAATGTCTGGTCGGGTTCTGGTTGTGGACGATGTGCCCACCAACCGACTGCTGTTGCGCGCCAAGCTTTCATCTGCCTACTACGACGTGGTCGTTGCTGAGAACGGCACGAGGGCGCTCGAGTTGGCGCGGAGCGAGCAGCCGGACATGATCATGCTCGACGTGATGATGCCGGACATCGATGGCTTCACCGTCTGTTCGATCCTGAAGTCGCAGGAAGAGACGGCCCATATTCCAGTCATCATGGTGACCTCGCTAGACACGCCCGAGGAGCGGATTCGCGGGCTCGAGGTGGGGGCGGACGATTTCCTGTCGAAGCCCTTCAACGACCTCGCGCTTTTTGCCCGCGTACGCAACCTCATGCGCATGAAGATGATGTTCGACGAGTTGCGACTGCGCGACATGACCTCGCGCGAGTTGGGGCTCACCGACTACATTTCTGAACAGGACATGGAGCCCGAGGTCGGTGGCCCGATCCTGCTCGCCCCGCGTTGCCAGCGCGAGGGCGAGGAATGGGATGCTTTCCTGCGCGATCGGCTGAACGTGCCGACGATTCTCACATCCTCGGAGCGTGAGGCACTCAACCTCGCCCGGCTTGAGCTGCCAGACTGTTTCGTGGTGCATCAACATCTGATGGAAGGCGGCGACGGGCTGCGATTCGTCTCTGCACTCCGGGCCCGGCCCGAGACGCGGCAGTCCGCGATCATCCTTGTCGTCGAAAATGGCGACATCCAAACCGCGGCAAAGGGGCTCGATCTCGGGGCGTCGGACTACATCGAGGCGCCGTTCGATCCGAGCGAACTCGTCGCGCGGATCCGTTCGCAGCTCCGGCGCAAGCGGTATTCCGACTGGCTGCGCTCGAGTGTGCGCAACGGGCTAAAGATGGCAGTGATCGATCCGCTTACCGGGATCTACAACCGACGCTATGCCGCGCAGCACATGAACCGGGTGATGGAGCGGGCGCGCGAGATTGACGGGCTTTTCGCGGTGATGATGATCGATCTCGACAAGTTCAAGGTGATCAACGACCGCTACGGCCATGACGCTGGCGATGCGGTGCTGCGCGAGTTCTCTCGGCGGCTGCAGGAGAATATTCGCGGGGTGGATCTCGTTGCGCGCTTCGGCGGCGAGGAGTTCTTCGTTGCCATGCCGGATGTGGATCAGTTGGCAGCAGCAGCCGCGGCGGAGCGCATACGGGGCGCCATCGAGGGCGCTCCCTTCATTCTGCCCCATGGCGCAGGCGAGGCCCATGTTACGGTTTCGATCGGAGTAGCAATCGCGGATTCCTCCGACGAGGATGCGGAAGCTATCATCCGCCGTGCGGACCTTGCGCTCTTTGAGTCGAAGGAAGGCGGCCGCAACCGGGTTTCCTTTTTCGCCCAGGCGGCCTGACGTTTTGGAACCGGATCAGCCGGGTTCCGGATCGGGCGATTGAGAAGCCGGGGGCCGGGCTTTCAGTCCCGGTCCCTTTTCCCGTGTTCACGCTTGTCATGCGGACTACGACGCAGCGCTATGGCATAGGTTGCACGATCATCAGGCGGCATCTCCGCGATTTGTTCAGCGAGAAGGCGGGCACCGTGCTCGGCGAGCTCGTCCAGCGAACGGCGTCCGGCCTCGAGAATGCCGCGCACCCGGTCGATGTCGAAGGGTTCTGCCTCAAGCGCATCGGCGAGCGCGCTGCGCTGCGCGCCGATGCGTTCGCGCGGGCCGATCCATTTGTCACGTCCCGCGCGCAGCTGGGCGATCATGTTTTCACGGTATGGTTCGGGCAGGTCCCGTGCCATTGCCCATTCTCCGCCTGGCGGCGGCCTGTCGGGCTTTCCATGCAGTGCGGCGCCGATCACGAGGCCGACGACGGCGAGATTCACGCAGAGAGAGGCGACGAGGGTCCAAGCGAGCCAGTTCCGCCGTATTTTGCCGGCTGTCATGGTCTATCCCTCCGCAAGCGCCAAATCATAGAGCGCGGTCACGCCCGTCGCGGTGTCATCGTAGCTGGCCGTGTCGTAAATGCCGAAATTGTTTGAGAGGCTTACGCTGCCGCTGAGCCCGGCGCTGAAGCCGATCGCGGTGCAGACGATGAGCGCCGCCGCCACGCGCCACCCGCCGAGACCCGCGAAGAGCCCGGCGAGACGTGCGCCGAGAGCTTGTGGCTTCGGTGCGGCGCGGGATACTCTTGGCGCTGCTGCCGCGCGTTCGGCGTCGAGGCCGGCGGCATCGGCTAGGATCGCGTTCATCAGTTCGAGACGGGGCGCGACAGTTTCCTTGCGCGCAGCTGCGAAGAAGGCCTCGAGCGAGGCGGCGTCGGCATGATCCCTGTCAGTCGTCATCGATCCATCCATCCTTCCCGTCATTGTGGCTCTCCGGCAAGTCCGAGTTCGGAGCGCCTAGGGGTGAGTTCCGCCGCGAGCGCGCGGCGGGCGCGGGTGAGCAGGCTCTCGACCGCTTCGATGCTCGTCTCCATGATCTCGGCGATCTCCGGGTTGCTGCGCTCTTCCATGTGCCGGAGCACGATAGCAAGGCGTTGACGTTCCGGCAGGGCCGCGAGGGCCGCGGAAAGGGCGGCAGCACGATCGCTCTCCTCGAGGCGAGTGACCACGCCCTGCGTATCGTCCGCCATCTCGGGTATTGCATCCGTGGTATGCTCGCGCCGCTTGCGCAATCGGTCGACGCAGAGATTGCTCGTGATCCGGTAGAGCCAGGTCGAGACCTTGGCGCCGTTCTTCTGCCAGTTGGGGGCAATGCGCCAGAGCCGGAGCATGGCTTCTTGCGTCACATCCTCCGCCTCCGCCGGATCGTGCAGCATGCGCTGCGCGACAGCAAAAATCCGCGGAGTGAAGCGCCGGGTGAGCTCTCGCGCGGCCGACTGGTCGCCCGCAGCGTAGGCCGCGAGCAGGTCCGTGTCGGCCGGTCCGGTGGACCTGCTGGAGGGAAGAGGTCTCATGCGACTCGTCTTGGCTCAAACGGATGCCTCAGTCACCCTGAAAAGCGGGGTATGCGCCCCCAGGCGGGGGCGCATCCGCTGCTTCGGTCAGTTCCAGCCCTGCTGGCCATTGCCGCCGCCGCGCATCTGGCAGGCGCCGTCTTCATTCTGCATGGCACTGCGCATCTGGCCGCGCGGGCCGTCGCCGCCGCGCATGCCGCGCTCGTCATCCGTCATTCGACCCCGCTGCATCTGGCCCTTACCCCCGTCCGAACTGCTGTGGCGTCCATGGCTACTCATCAGCCCGGTGGGCAGCGCAGCTGCTTCGGCCTCCGAGATCGCGGCGTCGCGGTCCTCGTCGGCGAAGCTCAGAAGCATGTTTACCCTCTGATCGGCAAACGCCGCGATGGGGGCCTGGCCTGCTTCGGTCGCGCCGACCATGGCAAGAATCCGGTCGGCGCGCTGCTGTGCGCGATCGACACCGAAGATGTTGCCGAAGCCATTGCGGGGCTCGGGCATCTGCGCCGCGATCTCTGCGCGGTCCAGATTGCCGTCGGCGCTGGTGTCAGCGTCTGCAAAGCGTTCGGTGGCACGGGTAACCAGTTCGTCGCGGCTGAGGAGACCATCGCCATTGGTGTCGATCATGGTGAAGTCGATCTCGCGCGCCATGCCGGGGCCGCCGTGGCTGAAGCCGGTATCCGCGACCGCAAGGCCGGTTGCGCCGAGCGTTCCCAGCAGGATGGCGGCGGCGGTGAGGCGGGACTTGGTGGTCATCTTGCTCTCCTGGACTTTTCCGGCTGGTGTGTGCCGTTCTGATGTGAGGTCAAACGGGCGGGATGCGGATTTCCGGCGCAAAAAAGTTATCACGGGAGCGCGAGGCGGTGGGGCTGGCTGCGCGGGCCGGCATCGGCTATGTTCCCGCCCATGATCGAGACGAAAGAGAACGGGACTGGCATGGAGACGCCACGCGACACCAAACAGTCGATCTTGCGGGGCTGGCGGCGGCGCTGCCCGGCCTGCGGCGAGGGGCATATGATGGAGGGGTATCTGGATGTGGCTCATGCCTGCCCGGCATGTGGCACCGAGCTTTACCACCATCGCGCGGATGACGGGCCGGCCTGGGCAACGATCCTGCTCTCGGGCCATATCATGGCGCCGCTCATGCTCATCGTCTTCGAGGTTTTCCGGCCCCAGGGCTGGGTGATGGCTCTTGGGTTTTCGGTGGTCTTCGTGCTGCTCTCTCTCTGGATGCTGCCCCGCATCAAGGGCGCTTTCGTCGGGCTGCAATGGGCCAAGCGGATGCACGGCTTTGGCGTCTCGCCTTCGGATGCGATGACGGGAGCCTGAACAGGTGGCCGAGCCGGATGCGGCGGCGCGGATCCGAGATGCCGCAACCATCATACTCGTACGTGAGCGCAGCGGGGTTCCGCAGGTCCTGATGGGTCAGAGGGGTGCGAAGGCCGTCTTCATGCCCGACAAGTTCGTCTTTCCAGGTGGAGCGCTTGACGCGGAAGACACGGCGCTGGCTCAAGAGGCCCCGGAGGATGCCGAAACACGTGCACGGCTCTTGGTGCGCAGCAATCCTGAGGTGGCGCGCGCGCTTCCCTACACGGCAGTGCGCGAGCTCTGGGAGGAGACCGGAATCATGCTCGGCCGGGCCGATGCCGGCGCCGCTGCGCGGCCGGTTCCCCCCGGGTGGGCGGGGTTTTACGCTCGCGGCGTCGTGCCAGATGTCTCCGCGCTTCGACTTGTTTTCCGGGCGATCACCCCCCCGGGCCGTCCGCGGCGGTTCGATGCACGCTTCTTTCTCTACGAGACGGGCGGGGAGTGGGCGGATGATGCCCATACGCTCGAGAACGACGGCGAGCTGCGGCATCTGCAGTGGCTCGACATCGCCGCGGCGCGGCAGATGCCCTTGCCCTTCATAACCGAGGTTGTCCTCTCGGAAATGGAAGCGCGGCTCGCCGCTCCGGGAGAGGCTCGACCGGTGCCGTTCTTCGATCATGCCGAGGATGGCTCGCATTTCCGCTTGCTCTGATCTTGACAGAGCCATGCGGATAGGTAGAAGGACGCTCTGGAATTCTGGCCGCGCTCTCCGCGGCCCGGGCGGTTTTACGCGGGGACCCGCGGGGAAGGATGAGAGATGGCGAAACCGACGACGATTAAGATCCGGTTGAACTCGACCGCAGACACCGGACATTTCTACGTGACGAAGAAGAATTCGCGCACAATGACCGAAAAGATGGTTGTAAAGAAATATGATCCGGTTGCGCGCAAGCACGTTGAATACAAGGAAGGCAAGATCAAGTGATCTAGGCCCTCCGGACGCCTCAGCCCAATCCGGCGGGCAGAAAGCCGAAGAAGCCTGTCCATAGCGGCAGGCTTTTTTCGTTCTCGGGGGAGATTGGCCCCTAGATCAGGACCGCTCCACAGATGGAGCGGTCCAGAGTTACGTCGGCTCGGAGCGTTTTTCGATCTGAAGGTGGTTGGTGGGCGGCCCTTATTGCTGCGGACGTGGCGTGTCGGCCGTGCTCGGGGGGAGTGCGGGGTAGGTGACTACCGGCTCGTCTCCAGTGAGCGAGGTGAGGAAGGCGGTGATTTTCGCGGCATCTTCGCTCGAGAGAGCTTCACCAAGCTGCGAGACACCCATGATTTCGACCGCATCGGCGAGGTTCCAGACCGCACCCGAGTGAAAGTAGGGCAGGGTCAGCTCGATGTTGCGTAGGGTCGGGACCTTGAAGACATAGGCATCAGACTCGGACCGCGTGACCTCGTAGCGGCCGCGGTCGTCCGGGGGCAGCACGGACCACTCGGGTTTTTCGACGACGCCGAAGGGCTGGTAGCTGTCGCCGCCTAGGTTGATGCCGTTGTGGCAAGCGGTGCAGCCAGAATCCATGAAGAGCTGGAGCCCTGCCTTTTGGGTCTCGCTGAGCGCAGTGTCATCACCACGCAGGAAGAGGTCGAAGGGGGCATTGGGCGTGACAAGAGTCGTCTCAAAGGCAGCAATCGCCTCGCGGGCATTCTCGAAGGTGAGCGGGTTGCCATCAGTGGGGAAAGCTGCGGCAAAATAGGAGGCATAGCCAGGAATCCCCGTCAGCATTTCCATGACATGTTCTTGGGTGGAGCCCATCTCGACGGGGTTCACCATCGGGCCACCGGCCTGATCTGCAAGGTCTGCGGCGCGACCGTCCCAGAACTGTGCGGTGTTGAAGACGGCATTGAAGACGGTCGGCGAGTTGCGACCGCCCTTCTGCCAGCGGTGACCGATCGAGACTGTGGCGAGATCAGCGCCCCCGGTGCCAAGATTGTGGCAGGTGTTGCAGGAGATGTTGTGGCCCTCGGAGAGGCGCGGCTCGAAGAAGAGCATCTTGCCGAGCTCGATCTGTTCACTGCTCGGAAGAGCGCCATCGACGGTGACAGGGCCCTGCGGGATCGGCTCGAAGTAGCTCAGGGCATCTTCGCGCAATTGCTGGGCGGCGGCGGGAAAGGCTGCGGAGGCGGTTGCGCCGAGGATGGCTGCTAGCTTGAGAATTCTGGCTTGCATGGTTTGACTGGCTTTCATATTGATACATTGCATTTAATGAATCAATATTAACCTTTGATCCTCATGCGACAAGATACAATTGCACTGCGATCCTTTCGTGACGGTGCGTCCTTGATGCGCTGATCAAATGCGGGCTAGCAATTCCGCTTTCTTGGCCTCAAATTCCGCCTGGGTCAGGATGCCCTTTTCATGAAGCGCAGCAAGACGTTCGAGCATCGCGAAGATGTCGGCCTCCTGTTTGGCTGGTGCAGGTGCAGATCCCTGACCGGCGCGCGTGGGCTCAGGAGAGTGAACCGCCGGAGACGGGTTAGCCTGAAGTGTTGCCGCAGGTTCGGCGAGGGATGATTCGGGGGGCTTTTCCGGGCTGGGTGGCTGTGCCGCAGGTGCAGTGGTTGCCGGAGCAACGATTGGAAGGTCAGAGAGACTCACGAGGCCGAGCTGGCTTGTAAGGGTAAGGCTCTGGTCGCCACTCTGCTGCTGGGATACGCCCGAGATCATGTGCTCGCCGGTGTCATAGATCGTGACCTTGCCCGCAATGTCGATGGCAAGACGGTGCACGGCTGGGAAGAAGGCATAGCGGAGGTTGTTCTGGGCGCCGCTCGAACTCGGGCTACCAAGAGTATCGGGCCACCATGTTCTGCCGCCTGACACGAAGAGGCTGACGCCGGGGGTGCCGCCGCCACTACCCTGAATTTGGAACTGGGAAGCGGCCGGGCGGGCCACGAAGAGGCGCTCATTGCGGAGAAGGCCCGAAAGCTCGGTACAAAGGGCATCAACGCGGGCCTTGAGCGAATTGTTGAACATGTCGCCGACCATCGTCATTCCGCCCTGGGACCATTGCCCCATGCCGCCGAGATCAGGATGATTGAACTGTGCCTGGGTGCCGTAGCCCGCGGCGAGTGCACGCAGAAGCTCGGTGACGGCATCTTGGCTGACGCCGTGGCGTGTGGCAACTTCGCCGACGGCGCGTCGGCCTTCTTCACTCAGAAGAGGCATGAGTCTGATCCTGTGGTTGTTCTTGTTGCCCGATTGTTAGGGACGCAGGCAATGCACAGCAGACCCAGCGTCCGACAGGTCCAATATGGGCGCCTGCCTGGGAGGAGGCAATCACTCGTCGAGAATATACTCGGCGATCATGGTGCGCTGGATCATATTGAAGTTGTCGTCAGAAATCATCGTGACACGCACGCGGCCCGCTTCGTCCTGCCAGACCGAGATGCCCTCCATGTTGTCGAGCTCACCGAACCGGGTTTCAAGCAATGTGCGCTCATCATCGAAGCCGTTCGGACCGAGATGGAAGCTGCGGACGCGGGTGGTAAAGCCCCCCAACCAGCGGAAATCGCGCTCGAGCACGTAGAGTCGTCCATCGGGTCCAAAATCCGCAGATGTAACAAGGTAGCGGCCATCGCGGCGGATCGAGAGCGTTTTGTCCCAGCGGCCGTTCTTGAGGCGATATACGGGGAAGGGGCGCTCGAGGCGCCCAGAGCGCTCGGGGATGGCGTAGAGCGTACCGTCGGCATCGAAGGTTATGGCCTCGAGGCCGGAGTTGTTCTGAAGATGGCGGAACTCAGGATGGCCGTCTAGATTAAGGGCCGGGCCGTCGAGATCCGGATAGCGGCGGATGCGGTGGAAGCCCTCGAAGGAGATGTAGGCCGTGCCATTCGGGGCAATGGTGAGGTCCTCGGCATCTGTCTCGTGCTCTCCGAGGTGCTTGCCGGAGATGGCATGGAGCTGGCCCATAGCCATGAGCTCGACCCCCTCAAGCCTGCCGTCACGGCGCTCGAGCCGGGCGCGGGCCCATGAGCCGCGATCGGAAATCGTGACGAGGCTCCGGCCGCCGTCGAGTATGGCGAGGCCCGAGAAGCCACCGAAGCGTTCGAGCGGCGCACGCCAAGTTACTTCTGCCTCAAACACGAGGGACTGCCCTCCATCCACGGTGGAGGTGGCAGGCAGAAATAGGAGGAGTAGGAGGAGAAGGCTACGGGTCTTCATTCGTCGCTCAGCACTTGGGCACATTGCGGCGGGAGATCAGAAAGCCGAAGCGGTGGTTTGGGTTTCGGCTTTGGCGCCTTGGGATCTGGCGGCCCAAGCGCGTCGGTCACCCACCAGACGGCGTCGGCGCAGCCGTCGCCGGGCGGAACCGGATCGGGATTGACGCAGCCCTTAGCGCCCTTGGGGCAGTTGAGCCGAACATGGAAATGGGTGTTGTGGCCCCACCAGGGGCGGATCTTGCCGAGCCAAGCGCGGTCTCCGGCCGGGGCATCGGCGCACATCTTGAGCTTGACAGGGGGCGTGATGAAGATGCGGTTGACCCGCGGATCGCGCGCCGCGGCTTCGAGCAAGCGGGCATGAGCGCGGGTCCAGTTGCCGTTGACCGAGCGCTGGTCGGATGAGCGAACATTCAGCGAGGAGATGCTGTCGCGCTCAGCCGGGGTAAGATTGAGACGTCCCGGTGGCAGGAGCCAGATGTCCGCATCGAGGCCGATCTGGTGAGATGCGTGGCCTTGCACCGGGCCGCCGCGGGGCTGGCTGAGATCGCCGACATAGAGCCCGTTCCAGCCGACCTTTGTCGCGGCACGGCTGAGTTCCTCCACGAAGCGGATCATCTCCGGGTTGCCCCAGTAGTGATTGCGCGAAAGGCGCATCGCCTGCCAGGTCGGGCCGCTTTCGGGCAGCGCTACCGCGCCAGCAAGGCAGCCTTGAGCATGGCGACCGATGGAATAGGGATCGTGCGGTGAGGGGGTGCTCTTGCGGGAAAAGAGGGCCTTCGCATCCTGAGCGTCCGCGGCGGATGGGGAGATCGCAAGTATTACAGATGCGATCAGGGCGGTGATTGCGGCACACCAGTGTCGGATCATCTGTGCCTTTTCCTCGTTTCCTGTCGCTCGCCCCCTCCGCTGAACTGTAGCAGCACGAGCCCACTTACGAAAAGGAGGATGACAGGGCTTATCCCGAGGTGTTGCGATCCTGTGACCGCCGTCATGGTCGCGATGAGGGTAGGGCCAATGAAGGCGGTGACACGGCCCGAGAGAGCATAGAGACCGAACGCCTGTGCGCTATCTATCCGCGCGCGCGCGATGTCGATGAGGAGGGTGCGGGATGCGGCCTGGAGCGCGCCCGAGGCAGCCCCCAGAAACGCTCCGGCGGCCAGGAAGATGATATCGGGGAGCGATGAGCCTGCGGGAAGAGGGAGGAAGGCGAAACTCTCCCGGCTGGTCGCCAGAACAGTCATGCAGACCGCGACGAGCATCCATATCGCGGTGGTGACAACTGGCCGAGGACCATAGGCGCTATCGGCCCTGCCGCCGACCCAGGCGCCAAGCGCGCCGGCTCCTGCGGCCAGGATGCCGAAGGTGGCAAGCTGGAAAAGGCCCCAGCCGAGAACGCCCGCCGCAAAGATGCCACCGAAAGCAAAAAGTGCTGCAAGACCATCGCGATAGAGCATGGAAGCGAGGAGGTAGATGAAGAGGTTGCGGTGACTGCGGGCTCGAGCGATAGTGCTGCCGAGGTCGCGCAAGCCTGCACTGATGGCCGGGCCGAGCGTGCCGCGGCGCGGGCGGTCGGGGGTGAAGAGAAATAGCGGCAAGGCAAACACGACATACCAGAGCGCCGTCAACGGCCCGGTCGCCCGCGCAGGTTCCCCCGCGGCGGGATCGAGGCCGAAAATGGGGGCGAGACCCGCCAAGGTCCGCTCTGAGCCCGGTTCGGGTGCAATGAGGGCAAGCACCAAGACAAGGGAGAGCAGGCCACCGACATAGCCAAGCGCCCAGCCCGAGCCGGAGATGCGGCCAAGTGTCCGGCCCTCGCCAAGCTGGGGCAGCAGCGCATTGGTGAGGATGAGGGTGAGTTCCGATGCGGCAAAGGCAAGCGCGAAGAGCATGAGGACAGGAAAGGGAGCCGGCATGGCCGGAATCGCGAGCCATAACCCTGCGCAGCCTATCACATACGGGATCGAAAAGACTGCGATCCAGGGTTTGAGCGAACCCGTCCGGTCGGCGATGGCGCCGAGGATCGGAGCAAGAAGCGCCGTCGCGCCGCCCGCGACTGCGATCGCCGTGCCCCAGAGTGCCTGACCTTCGGCCGGATCGTCGATGACTGCCGTCACGAAGTAGGGCGCGAAGACGAAGGTGACGATGAGAGTCTGGAAGGGCTGGTTGGCCCAGTCGAAGAGCATCCAGGCGAGGATGCCGCGGCTTTGGCGGCGTTCAGTCATGGGATTTCCCAAGAGGGCACTGCATAAGCGTTCTAAGACCTGCCGTCGCTTCTGCAAAGGCCGGACTTGCGGGCGGGAGCGCGCACGATTAGGTAGTGTTCATATACAAGCCGCAGCCACCGGAACCGCGTCGCATGATGTCTCTGCTACAGATCCTTCTGCTCGTCCTCGACATTATGTGGTGGTTCGTGATCGCCCATGTGGTGATGAGCTGGCTGATCAACTTCAACGTGCTGAATCGAAACCAGCCACTGGTCTGGCAGATTTGGGTCGGGCTCAATCGGGTCCTGGAGCCGATCTACGGGCCGATCCGCCGGGTGCTGCCGAGCATGGGCGGGCTGGATCTCTCGCCGCTGATCGTGATCTTTGCGCTCTACGCAATCCGCATCATCCTGTTGAACAACGCAGCTGTCTTCCTCTGACGAGCTAGGCGGGGAACCGTCCATCGATCGTTGCGAGCCATGCAGTGATCAAGATCATGCCTGTTGCGTCGATCCATTCAAGTCGCTCGCCGAGAAAAGCATGCTGAGCAGAATGGCCGTGACTTGGCCTGCGGCGGTGACGGCCGAGGCGACGCTGAGCCGGGCGAAGCGGCGACCCAAAACCTCGGCGCTCGCATATCTGAGCGCACCACAGAGCACGGCGACCTTTGCGAACTTGCCGGACACCAGGCTCGCGGGCACATCGAGTCCGATCATCAGGATTATCCCGCCAACCCAATCGCCACTCCGAGCAGCTTCAGGGCGCCCGGGCGCTCGTCGCCGAACAGAACCAGTCCGGCAACGAGCAAGGTGAAGAGCGGGGTCGTCGCGTTGAGGATCGCCGCGAGGCCGAGGCGATGGTCTGCTGCCTCTAGACGATGAGGCCGAAGGGCAGGACGTTGTTGAGAAATCTCATTCCGAGAAATGCGAGCCAGCTGCCGCGCGCGGCGCGGGGTGGCCACCATAAAGCTCCAGAGAGCAAGTGCGGCGGCCCACTCGCAGGAATCCAATGGTGAGCGGTGGAGGCTCGTGGATAGCGATGCGGATGAAGTGGAACGATCCCCCGCAGAGGCTCGGGAGCGCAAAAAGCATTCCCAACTCGTGGCCAGCGCGGCTGGGCGGGCGGATCACGATGTCATGAATGTTTCCTGAGTGATCCGTTTGCGGGATTCAGTCATGACGGCGGCGGCAGGCGTGGCACTCGACCTGGCTCCTGGAAAGAGCTGCGCTCAGGTGAGATTGCGCGGAATGATGAAATCCTTGAGAGTGCCAGAGTTCCACGCGATGGCGGACCACGCATCGGCCTTGAAGTCGATGATCGCAGTGGCTGTCGTGGGATAGCGGTCGAAATCACCATCGTTGGGCGGCATGGCGAGCAGGCGCCTTGCAAAATCGCCGATGCCGGGCTGGTGCCCGATCATGAGAAGGCTTTCTGCGGTGGCTGGCGCGCCTTGAAGTGCGGTCATCATTGCAGCCGGCCCCGCCTGGTAGAGTTGCGGTTGGAATTCCGCGAGGCAGTCGGGGATTTCGGAGGTGACGCCGCACCAGGTTTCTTGCGTGCGCTTTGCTGAGGACACCAAGGCCTGGTCGGGCATATAGCCCTTCCCGGCCAGCCACTTGCCCATGGCGGGCGCATCGCGGAGCCCGCGCTTGTTGAGAGGACGGTCAATGTCTTTCTGCTCCGGATCGGACCAGCTCGACTTGGCGTGGCGCATGAGGATGAGGCGTTTCATTTTTTCTGCGTGCCATGAAAGGCGGCCATGTGGAAGGCCGATTGTGCATCGATGCGCGCAGCGCGACCGACGGGGCAGGCGCGGCGCACGGCGCAGCCTCGGGAAAGGCAATCGCTGCCCGCGGATGTATCGAGAAAGCGATGACAGGTGGCGGTGTCGTAACGGCCGAAACCGAGCGCGCCTGCCGGGCAGGTGGTGCGGCAGGGGGCCTCGCAGGTCTCACAGGGGCCGGAGGCGTTTGTGGCCTCCAGCTCTAGCCTGGTCGGCAGGGCCAGTGCGCCTCGGAAGGAGGCGAAAAGGCCCTGACGGTCGTGGACCATGAGCACCACGGGCGAGGTCCAGGCCCGGCCACTGCGCAGCGCCCAGCTGGTGAAGGGATGCCAGGGCGGGCCAGTGAAGGGAAAGAGCGGCAGAGCGTCGAAACGACTGGCAAGTTCGCCAATGACACGTTCAGACCAGCGATCGATGGGATCGGGGTGACCGTCGGACTGTTCCGGGCTCGGGCGGAAGCGTTCCCAGAAGACCCGGCCGTCGGGGCCAAGCAGCACGAGAGTCCGGGTGGCCGGAGGTGTTCTGTCGCTGGGTGCGGTGTGAAAAGCGCCCATGAGTGCGAGACCTTCGGCCTTTGCAGCGGCCTCGATGACTGCGAGGGTCATGGTTTGCGGAACGGCACAAGGAGGCTCCAGCCAAGACGGTTGGGGTGCGTATCCTGCCATTGGCCAAGTCCGATCTCCATGCCGAGCTGGCCGCCGCGCGGCGATGCGCGGTAGGTGCCGAAGAGGCGGTCCCAAAGAGAGAGCGAGAAGCCGTAGTTGCTGTCATGTTCGTCGCGATGGATCGAGTGATGGACCCGGTGCATGTCAGGCGTCACGATAACCCGGCAGAGTGCGGCATCGAACTGGGGCGGTAACGCGAGATTGGCGTGATTGAACATGGCCATGCCGTTGAGCAGGATCTCGAAGAAAATAACTGCGACCGCCGGCGCGCCGAGCGCGTATACGGCACTGACCTTCAGCACCATGGACACAGCGATCTCAAAAGGATGAAAGCGGATGGCGGTCGCAACGTCGATGTCGCGATCGGCATGATGCACCCGGTGGATACGCCAGAGCAGCGGTATCTTGTGGGCTACGAGATGCTGCGCCCATATCAACAGGTCCAAGGCAAGAACGCAGAGCAGGATCTCGAGCGCCGCAGGCCAGGCGAGTGCATTGAAGAGCCCCCAGCCGCGCGCCGCGGCATCAAGGGCCGCTCCGGTGGCGAGCAGGGGAATTGCGACCCCGAGGAGCCGGAGCATGAGGCTGCTTAGGAGAACGAGCGCCCAGTTAGTAAGCCATCGACGGGCGCGGGGTTGGCTGCGCGGGCGGCGGGGCAGCAGGGCCTCCGCCGCGGCGAGGAGAAGAAACAGCCCGGCGAATGCGCCGAGACGGATCAGGGTTTCGTTTTCCATGGCATCCAAGCTGCCCGGAGGGAGGTGCAGGTCAAATCACGACGCGCTGATTAAGGTGCCTGCGCCGTGCTCCGTGAAGAGCTCGAGCAAGACGGCATGATCCTTCTTGCCATTGAGGATCACGACCTTGCGAACGCCGTGCTCGATCGCATCGAGGGCCGTCTGGGTCTTCGGGATCATGCCGCCCGAAATAACGCCCGAGGCCGTCATGTCACGGACTTCCTGCGCCGTGATCTGGGAAATGACTTCGCCGGCCTTGTTCTTCACGCCATCCACATCGGTCAGCAGCAGAAGCCGGTCGGCTTCCATGGCGGCCGCGATTGCCCCCGCAGCGGTATCGCCGTTCACGTTGAAGGTCTCTCCGTTGCGACCCATACCAACCGGTGCGACAACAGGGATGAAGTCGGAGCCGACGAAGCCGAGCAGAAGGTCGGGGTTCACCTCGACCGGCGTGCCCACGAAGCCAAGATCGATTGTGGTTTCGACCCCGTCCCGGATAACCGTCTTGAGATCCTTCTCGCAAATCATCAGATTGGCATCCTTGCCCGAGAGGCCGACAGCCTGGCCGCCCTCTGCGTTGATTGCCTGGACGATACCCTTGTTGATGCGGCCGGCCAGTACCATTTCGACGACCTCGACGACCTCGGCGTTGCTCACGCGCTTGCCGTCGATGAACTCGGAGGGAATCTTCAGCCGGTCGAGCATTTCGTTGATCATCGGGCCGCCGCCGTGGACGATCACCGGATGGACGTTGCACTGCTTCATCAGAACGACGTCGCGGGCGAATTTCTTCATTGCCTCGGAATTGCCCATGGCATGGCCGCCGAACTTGATTACGATGGTCGAGCCGTCGTAGCGCTGGAGATAGGGCAGCGCCTCGGAAAGCGTCTGCGCCGTTATCATGTTATCGCGCTCGCGCGCGGCAGAGCTCTTCACTTCCTTGTTGCTCACGCTCTTCTCCCTGCCGAAATGCGCCCATGGCGCTTGCCCGCGAACTGCCGAGGCGAGATACTGGATGGCGAGGCGGGAAACAAGGAGGCAGCTCTGACCATGCTACGGATTTCACTGTTCGGAGCCGCGGCACTTGTGCTCGCGGCGTGTTCGGAGCCGAGTGGCGGAACATCCGGCACGGAGGTCTCGCAGGCGGATGCCGGATCCGGCTGCGTGGCGCGGTTCCAGTATTTCGATACGGTCAAGGCAACGATGTCGACGCCGACAGGTCGGGATGACAGAGCTTCGGTTCCGGCGGCGCTCCAGTTTCCGATCGCTCGTCTGCAGCAGGCGGGCTGCATGACAAAGAGCGCTGATCTGACGCTCGAAGGGCCAGTCGTGCCGGTGGTGAACTCGGGGTCGGAAATTGGCCCGACGATGATCCACGCCGGGGTGGTGACTGACATGGGCGATGACGGGCGAGCAAAGCGATATTTCGAGGCGCGCGGTGTCACAGTGCGCTCGATCGGTCAGCCGGGACTTGGGCGGCGCGTCTATCTCGGGCCGTTCACGACGCAGGGGGCACTGGATGCGGCAATGGAGGCGTCGCGGGAGGGCGGCTTTGCCTATCCCTATGTAACGACATTCGTCGGATGAACCGTTCCCGGATCGTCTCCGGCGGGCGGGTGAGAGGGCTCCTCAGCTGTGTGGTACTACTTGCGGCCTTGGCCTGCACCGCGGTCCCGCCTCCAAGGGGCTGGCGCGATCCCGAGGTGTGCCGTGCGCATTTCAAGGCCTACGAATCTGCGCGACGAAATTTCCAGAATTCTCACCTCGACCCCTACAACCAGAATGCCACTGTCGCCCGCGAGGCGCAGCTCTTGCGGTTGGATGGCTGTATCACCCGGCAGAAGGATCTGCAGGGGCTGCTCGCTGCTCAGGCACGGCTCTCGCCGCATGTGGTGACGGATTCGGGCACGCCCCTTCATCCGCCGGTCGCGGTTCAGGCTGGAATTGTCGATGGGTTCACTAGTCAGTCGCGGGTGACGACCTATTTCGCCGCGCTCGGCTACAATTCGCGCAGCGTGGGCGCGGAGGGTCTCGGACGGCAGATCTTTCTTGGACCGTTCCGCAGCGAAGGTGCGGCTTCCGAGGCGATCAGGGTGGCACGTGAGGCGGGCTTCATCAGCCCCTACGTCTCTAGGACCCGCTACTGAGCGCCCGGTGGCACTCAGCTCATTCCGGCGATGGTGGCACGGAGGGTTGCAAGTCCATGTCCGGTCTCCGACGAGGTGACGATGATTTCGGGAAAGGCGGCGGGATGTTTCGCAAGACCGGCCTTCACGCCCTCGATGATCTTTTCAAGATCCTTCGCCTTGGGCTTGTCTGCCTTGGTGAGCACCACCTGAAAGGTAACGGCGGCGCGGTCGAGGAGTTTCATAATCTCGGTATCGACTGGCTTGAGCCCGTGACGGCCGTCGACAAGGACAAAGGCTCTGCGGAGTGTCGGACGGCCTGAGAGATAGGCCTTCAGAAGGGTCTGCCAGCGCGCGACCACGTCTTTCGGCGCCTCTGCAAAGCCGTAGCCTGGCAGATCGACGAGGTAATGCGCCTCGCCCAGCGTGAAATAGTTGATCTCTTGGGTCCGGCCCGGGGTATTCGAGGCGCGCGCGAGTGCCTTGCGGCCGGTAAGAGCGTTGATGAGGCTTGATTTTCCGACATTGGAGCGCCCGGCGAAGCAGACCTCAAGGCGGTCGGCTGGGGGTAGCGCCTCCATTGCGGTGACGCCTTTGAGGAAGTCGCAGGGGCCCGCAAAGAGCAAACGGCCAGTTTCGGCCTGGTCCTGCACGGGCTCGGGGGCAAGGGTGAAGGGAACCTTCATGGAGCGGCCTTTTTGAGTGCTGTGATGTCGGCGCCGCGGATAGCGTCGAAAGGGGCCGTGATGTGGTCAACGGGCCAGTCCCACCAAGCTAGTGCGAGGAGATGTGAGACCGTGGCTTCATTGAAGCGACGGCGCACAATCCGAGCGGGGTTTCCGGCGGCGAGCGCGTAGGCCGGCACGTTGCGGATAACGGCACTGCGGGCGGCGATGAGGGCGCCGGGGTCGATGGTGATGCCCGGCATGAGAACAGCATCCGTGCCGATCCAGACATCAGATCCGACAACCGTTTCGCTCTTGTGGCTGGCCGGATCGAAGCCCTGCGCCCAAGCGCCACAGAAAACATTGAAAGGGTAGGTGGAGAAACCGGCAATGGCGAGGGTTCCGCCATTCATCAGAATTCGCACACCGCTTGCGATGGCAACAAAGCGCCCGATCACCAAGCGGTCACCAAGGAAGTCACTATGGTGGAGGTCGTTCCTCTCGAAGAACGCCTCAGGCTCCGCCGGGGCATCATAATAGGAGAACTCGCCGATATGGACATTCGTGCGGCCTGCGACGAGTGCACGCGGAAACACAACGCGGGGAAAATCCGCGAGGGGGTGGAGCGCTTCGGGGGAGGGTCCGGTCATGCGGGGGTGGCTATGTCGCCGAGTGCGACCCGTCCACTGCCGGTCACTTCAGCATAAATACCGAAGTCGCGATGGTGCCAGTTCGCTTCTAAGGTACCGAGCGTGTCTGCATCGATCCGTCCGGTCTCGGGATTGGCGGCCGTTGCCATGCATCGGGTGATGCGTTCGCGAATGGCAAATGTGGCGGTTCCGATTCGGATTTCGCGGCCCACGAGATCAAATTCTTCCCAAGGGGCGAGGCCCTCTAGCCAGATGTTGCCACGGAAGCGCTCTTCCGCGAGATCGCAGCCAGTCCGTGAGGAGAGATCCGCGAGACTCGCGCGGTTGAGGATTGCGACAGACGCGAAGCGGCTGTCTGTGAAGCCATTCCCGCCCGCCCGCACGACATGACTCGGCCGCGCCCGGCCGGGATTGGAAAGTGGCAGAACCCAGTCGATAAGACGCACGGCTTCCGCGGGATCATCGGGATTGACGGTGAGTGGCGCCAAGTCTGGATGAGTGAGGGTTATTTGGCCGGTTGCCTCGTCAGTTTGGGCGCGGATTGCCATAAGGGAGGGGGACTTGGCGCCGCGGCTGAAGTTTACGCATGGAACCCAGCCGATCACGCTATTGCCGACCTTGGAGGCATCATGAACGATCGCCCAGACTCGATCCCAAGGCATCGTTTGCCCGGCCTCAAAGGCCGAGGCCGAGATTGCCTCGGCCCCGTGCGCCTTGATCGGGTGGCGCCAGAGGCTGGTGACCCGGGCTTCCACTCCTTACTGCGCCTTTGTCTTCTTCCGCAGACGGCCGAACATGTTGCCGAGTAGATCTGGTTTCACGCCCTGGCTGCGCATGATGATGAATTGCTGGGTAAAGGTGATGATGTTGTTGAAGAACCAGTAGATCACCAGACCAGATGCGAAACGGCCGAGCATGAAGGTGAAGATCAGCGGCATCCAGTTGAAGATCGCGGCCTGCGTCTTGTCGGTGGGAGCTGGATTGAGCTTCATCTGCAGCCACATCGAGATCCCCATGAGGATCGGCCATGCGCCGATGGAGAATACCGCAAGGAAACTGCCGGGGCCTGGAGGCGCGAAGGGCAGAAGACCGAAAAGGTTTAGTATTGAGGTCGGATCAGGTGCGCTCAGATCGTGAATCCAGCCGAAGAATGGCTGTTGGCGCAGCTCGAGCGTGACGAAGATCACCTTGTAGAGCGAGAAGAAGATCGGGATCTGCAACAGGATCGGCAAGCAGCCTGCCGCCGGGTTGACCTTCTCGCGCTTGTAGAGGGCCATGACCTCTTGCTGCATCTTCATCCGGTCGTCTCCCGCCTGTTCCTTGATCCGCTCCATTTCAGGCTGGAGTTTCTTCATTTTCGACATCGAGACGTAGGACTTGTAGGCGAGCGGGAAGAGCAGCGCCTTGATGAAGAGCGTGAGGCAGATGATCGCAAGGCCCATGTTGCCGAGCACGCCATGCAGGAAGTGGAGCGCACGGAAGATCGGCTTGGTGAGGAAGAAGAACCAGCCCCAGTCGATCGAGTCGACGAAACGGTCGATGCCGAGATCGTTCTGGTAGTAGCGGATGGTTTCCCATTCCTTCGGACCGGCAAAGAGATAGGTGCTCATCTGCTCGGTCGTGCCGGCACCGACGGTCATCACGGGCAGCCTCACGTCCGTCTGGAAGGTGTCGTTGCCTTGGGTGTATTTCGTGACGGAGGTGAAGGACTGCCCGGGGTCGGGAATAAGCGTCGACATCCAGTAATGATCGGTGAAGCCGATCCAGCCATTGCTGGAAATGTCGCGGCGCTCGGCGGCGGCGCGTTCGCCCGGATCAACCGGAAGATCAACCACCTTCTTGTATTTGAGCTCCTCAAGCTCGCCATCGGCCATCTCGATGACGCCTTCGTGGAGGATATAGAAGTTCTTGAGATTTGTCGGGGTGCCGTGACGGGCGATGATGCCATAAGGCGCCATGCGCACTTCATCACCGGTCGTGTTCTCTACCGACTGCGTCATGGTGAACATGTAATGATCGTCGACCGAGATGGTGCGGCGGAAGATCAGGCCGTTGCCGTTGTCCCAGCGCAGGGTGACCGGATTGTCTTCGCTGAGCGTGGTGCCACTTTCGACTTCCCAGCGCGTTGTCGGGCCCGGAACGGCGTCATAAGAGAGCCCGCCAGCAGGCGCCCAGCCGTAGAGCGCATAATACGCCTCCGGTGCGCCCGCGGGCGTGAAGAGGGTAACGTTCGGAGAGTCCTTCGCGATCGTCACGTGATACTTGTTGAGGCTCAGGTCATCTATCCGACCGCCGACGAGCGACAGCGAGCCGCTAAGGCGCGCGGTCTCGATCGGCACACGCGGCGTCTGGGCCAGCGCTTGGGCCCGAGTCTTCGTCTCCACGGGCGCGATCTGGGGCGTTCCGGCCTGCTCGCCGGTACCAGAGGGAACCGCGACGCCGGTAGTCGTGCCGCTCTCGGTTGCTTGAACCTCCGTCTGAGCCGTTTCGGGGGGCGTGGTCGGCTCGGGAGGCGGGAACAGCAGGAACCAGACCAAGATGACGGCGAAACTCAGCGCGGTCGCCAAGATCAAGTTTCTGTTCTGGTCGTCCATAAGAACGGCTCCGGTCAGATGCGGGAAATCTGACAGGGGTTCAACAGGGGCTGCAATGAAAGGTCAAGGTGTATTCGGATCAACACGGGCTGAGGCGTCAGCCTCCTGATCCTGTTCGGCGGCCGCGCAATGGGTGCGCAGCCAGTTGAACGTCTCCTCGAGCGACATCGGCTTTGCGATCTTGTAACCCTGCCCGAAGTCGCAGCCGAGCTTGCCGAGCATCGACTGGGCCTCAGCGGTTTCAATGCCTTCGGCGAGTGTTTCGATGCCGAGCGCTCCGGCCATTGCGATCATCGACGCAGTGAGCTGCTGCTGCTCGGCGCTCGTCTCTATGCCGAGGATAAAACTGCGGTCTATCTTGATCCGGTTGACCATGAAGCGGCGCAGGTTGGAAATCGAGGCATGTCCGGTGCCAAAATCGTCGAGCTCGATCACGAAGCCGGAGGACGCAAGACCCCTCAAGTTGCGGACGACCATGTCCGCGTCGCTCTTAATTAGCACCGTTTCAAGCACCTCGATCGCGAGGCGCTGGGGCTCGACATCAAAGCGCTCCACATCCCATTTGATCTTCTCGATGAGGCGTGGATTGCGAAGCTGGGCAAGGGCGAAGTTCACCCCAACCCTAGGCACCGCGAGCCCTTGGGCATCCCAGGCGGTCAGTGCTTCGAGCGCGCGGGTAAGCACAACTTCGCCGAGACGTTCGGTAAGGTCGGTCTGATCGGCGAAATCGAGAAAGGCACCAGGTGCAAGCAGGCCGCGTTTGGGGTGCCTCCAGCGCACGAGCGCCTCGAAACCTGCGAGCATGTCGGTGGCGAGGTCGATCTGAGGCTGAAAATAGGCAATGATCTCGCCATTCTCGAGGCCGTGGACAAGCTCGGCATAGAGGGTTTCGCGTCGTCGGACTTCTTCTCGTTGGCTCGCACTGAAATAGCGAATCAGGCCCATGCCTTCGGCTTGGGCCTCCGAGAGCGCGATAGCGGCATTGGCGAGTATGAGGTCCGGGTCGGCCTCGTCGTCGGACATGAGTGTCACGCCGATGGAACAGGAGAGTCGCCGCGCGCCGCCACGGATCGAGAAGGGCTTCGTGAGTGCCGCCTGGATGCGGCCCGCGATCGCCGCGGCCGAGTTTCCGTCTTCGAGATCGCCGGTCACGACCACGAAATCGTCCTGGCCGAGATAGGCGGCGAAATCGCCACCGCGCAGGCATTGCTGGACGCGGCGGGCAGCAATGCGGATCACCTCGTCAGCGACACGTGTCCCGAGCGCTTCGCGCAGGATCTTGAAGCGATCGAAATCGATCCGCATCACGGCGGTCTGTGTGCTGCGGCGCTCGGCCCCGAGTGCGAGGCGGGAAATGTAGGCATGAAGGTAGGCGCCGTTCGGCATCCCGGTCATGGGATCGTGCAGGAGCCGGAAGCGGTTTTCGCGATCGGTCTCGTAGGATTTGGCGACCCATGTCTCGATCTTGCGCCGGGTTGGGCGGACGAGAAGGAAGTAGAGCGAGAGGCCTGCTCCCACCTGCAGGAGAAGCGACGCCGCGAGAGCCCAGAGACAGCGGGTGCGGCTGAGATCCGCCTCGGCGCGGTCGGTCACGGCGATGAGGTCGAGCTTCGGTAGAATGTCGTTCTCGATGCGTTCAGAGAGGACGCGCGCACCTTTTGCGGCACCGCGTTCATCACGCGCGATGGCAAGACCTGCGGTGATGACGGCGGAAATGTCATTGGTGAGCATTTCATCACGCGGAATAGTTTCCCGCGACATTGCCGTGCGCCGCTCAGAGGCGGTGGCGAGGCGCTCGATGTCCCAAGCAAGCCGTGTACGCGTCTTGCGGCTTTCGGGGCCAATGGGCAGGATCGTCAGGCGATCGGCCGTCGTGATCACTGTTCGTGCCGCGGCGGCTTCGTTGGCACTTGCAAGGGCCATTTCACTCGCGACACGCTCCCAGTGCAGCGCGCGCTCGAGAACCAGATGCGAACTGAGCGCAATGATCAACCCGACGCACATCACGAGCATCGTGACGCGCACGAACTGACGGTCCGGCGCCGCGCCGGAGGGGGATGTGGTCTGGGTCGTCATGGGCCGGAAGGTAGCGCCTTCCGACATCCCATTCGTTAAGGTCGCCACGTTCGCGTGAGGGGAATTCGCTGAAAATTTTAGGGATTGACCGGTTACGCCTCTAAAGTGCGCTAAAATCAAACAGATTGGGGTCGAGCAGGTGGCTCGGATTGGCTTGGGTAAGGGCCCGGAAGATAATCTGCCGCCGGCCCGGGCTACGGGCCTCCCACTCGTTCACCATTTGCTTGATATGCAGCCGCTGGAGGCCATCTTGGCTGCCGCAGAGATTGCAGGGAATGATCGGATAGTTCATCGATCGCGCGAACTTGTCGCAGTCCGCTTCCGCAACGTGGGCAAGTGGCCTCATGACGTAGACATCGCCCTCGTCATTGAGAAGCTTCGGCGGCATGGCGGCGAGTTTCCCGCCGTGGAAGAGATTGAGCAGGAATGTCTCGATAATATCGTCGCGGTGGTGGCCGAGCACTATTGCCTCACAACCTTCCTCGCGGGCGATGCGGTATAGGTGGCCCCGCCGAAGGCGCGAGCAGAGCGCACAGAAGGTCTTGTTCTGCGGCACCTTGTCGAGAACCACCGAATAGGTGTCTTGGTATTCGATGCGGTGAGGCACGCCCATCCGCTCGAGGAATTTGGGCAGGACGGTCGCGGGAAAACCCGGCTGCCCCTGATCGAGATTGCAGGCGAGCAGATCTACTGGCAGAAGGCCACGCCATTGTAGTTCGACGAGGGCTGCGAGCAGCGTATAGCTGTCTTTGCCGCCCGAGAGGCAGACAAGCCAGCGTGTGCCACGCTTCACCATGCCGTAGGCTTCGAGTGCCTCGCGGGTCTGGCGGATGATGCGCTTTCGCAGCTTTCGGAACCCGGTCGAGGTCGGAGCGCCGTGGAAGAGCGGATGAATTTCGGTCTCGTCGAACATGGCAAATCCCATACAGGATGCCGGGGCGGAGCGGCAAGCGCGGCTGCGGGTCCCGACCGTCGTAAAGGCCCTGTTAAGTATCTTTTCCGATTGTCGGCGCGGAGTTCCCGGTAACCTAAAGAGTCAAACCATGCCCTCCCCAGCTGCGTTGAAGTTCATTGCCGCCGGTTTCCTGATGAGCGTGCTCGTCTGGTCGCTTCTGCCCGAGGCATCGCACACTCTCAAGAATTCCGACTGGGCGCAGGTGCCCGATAGCTTCTCATCTGATGCTGCCATCACAATTCTGCAGGCCCGCAATGCGATGCCGGAGCCATCCTTCATACCCGCTGCGGGTCAGGCGAGTTCTGAGATCACCAGTGAAACCAGGTCTGCACCCAAGGAGGAGCAGACCGTCGAGTGAGTGATGCGGGGCCGGGGGATTAGCCCTCCCGGAACGCCCGCTTGAAGTAGTCGGTCATCGGCTTCAGGAAATAGCTGAGAGCCGAGCGCTCGCCGGTCTGGATGAACGCCTCGACCGGCATGCCCGGCAGCACAACTTTGTCGCCGAGCTTCTCAAATACGGTCGAATCGAGTTCTATATCGGCTTGAAAGTAGCGCACTCCGTGCTGAGGATCCTCGATCGCATCGGCTGAGATCGCAATTATATGCCCCGAGACCTCCGGTGTCGAACGGCTGTCAAAGGCAGAAAAGCGCATCGTGGCTTCCTGACCTAGATGGACCTGGTCGATGTGGATGGGCTCGATCCGTGTACGGGCAATAAGCGGTGTGTCCTTCGGCACGATATACATTACCGGTTCGGCGGCGCGGATAACGCCGCGCAGGGTGTCGGCCGTGCTGCCGTACACGATCCCGGTCACCGGGGCGCGAAGGTCGAGCTGGCTGATTTGCTCGATGAGTGAACGGCGACGCTCGCGCAGCTCGATTTCGCGGTATTCGAGGTCCCGGAGTTCCTGGATCGCCTCTTCCCGCATCTGCGCTTCCTGACGAACGCGCTCAATCTCGATTTCGGCGATCTTGCCGCGGTTCTCGGCGATGGAAGCTTCGACCTGGCCTGCCGTGCCGCGGAGCGAAGCAAGCTGGCGCTGGGGGGTGAGAACTCGGGTAATCTGCGTGAGGCCTTGGGACAGCAGCTCTTCTTGGCCCTTGAGCTCGCGTGCGAGGAGGTCGATCTGCTCGCGGGTCGCATCCTTGAGCGCGACGAGGCCATCATTCTGGTTGGCGATCTGAGTCTGGCGTTCCTCGAGCTGCTTCGTTTCCTCTGCGAGTAGCGCCCGGCGCGCCTCAAATTGCTGCTTCTGTGCCGCGATCAGTCCGGCGGCCTCTTTCGATTTTTGTGCCTTCTCGACGAGTGCGGGATCGAAGGTGATCGCGTTGAGCCCATCGCGTTCAGCCGAAAGGCGGCTCTTGCGCGCAAGGATCTCGTACCATTGTCCTTCGACGATGCCGAGATCGGTGCGGAGGTTCTGGCCGTCGAGTTCGACAAGAATGTCACCGGCAGCGACTTCATCGCCGTTGCGCGCGTTGATTGCGGCGATTACGCCGCCGGTCGGATGCTGGACCACCTGCCGATTGCCCTCGACCGCCACGGTGCCGGGAGCGACAACCGCGCCAGCGATGCGGGTTACGGATGCCCATACACCCGCGCCCAAGACGAGGAAGGCGACAGCCAGATAGCCGATCAGCATGAAGCGGCGGAGGCCCCAGCTATCTGATTGGGATGCGATCTTCATCAGTTTACTCCGCCTGAACACGGGGGGCGACTTGGGCGTAGTTGCGCACATGCGCCTTCAATACTTCGTCGCGAGGACCGAAGGCCTTAGCGGTGCCATTGTCCATGATGAGGATGAGGTCGCATTCGGCGATACCGGCTGGGCGATGCGCCATGATGATGACGATCCGTCCCTCTGCCTTCGCCTGGCGTATTGCGAGGTTGAGCGCGTCTTGGCCGCCTGCGTCGAGATTGGAGTTGGGCTCGTCGAGCACTAGGAAGACCGGATCGCCATAGAAGGCGCGGGCAAGGCCGATGCGCTGCTTCTGGCCGCCGGACAGCCGACCGCCACCGGTCGAAACTGGCGTGTCGTAGCCCTGTGGCAGTCCGAGGATCATGTCATGGGCGCCGGCTTTCCTGGCTGCCGCGACGACCTGTTCGGCATTCGGCTGCATTTGCATCCGGGCAATGTTCTCGGCGACGGTGCCGTCGAAAAGGACTACATCCTGAGGTAGATAGCCGATGTAGCTGCCAAGTACGTCTGGCTCATATTGATCGAGCGCCGCCCCATCGAGGCGGACACTTCCTGAAGCAGGGCGCCAGATGCCGGACAACACACGGGCAAGTGTGGATTTTCCAGAAGCTGAAGCACCGATCACGCCGAGCGCCTGGCCCGGGGCAAGATTGAAGGAAAGCATCCGAAGGCTTGCCTTCTGCTGCTCAGGCGGAAAGACCGTGATCTGATTGACTTCGAGGCGCGCATTCGGGCGCGGCAGGGCGGTGACTTCGAGCTCCTCAGGTGTCGAGCCCAGAAGCAGTTCCAGACGCTTCCAACCTTGGCGGGCGCGGATGACCATTGGCCAGCCACCGATTGCCTGTTCCACGGGAGCCAGGGCGCGGCCAAGCAGGATCGAGCCCGCTATCATGGCACCAGGAGAGAGCTGGCCATGGAGTACGAGATAGGCCGCGAGCCCCAGAACTGCCGATTGGAGAAAGAACCGAAAGGTCTTGCTCATGGTCGAGAACTGGCTGACCCGATCGCTTGAGGCGATCTGGGCCCGGAGCGCGCGTTCGCGCAGGATCTGCCAGCGCTCCATCACCGATCCCGACATTCCGAGTGCACGGACCATCTCGCCTTGCTGCCGGATCGTCTCAGCAAATGCCTCACCTTGGGCTGTGGCAGCAGAGGCGTCGAGTTCGTGGCGCCGGGTGGTGAGCTGGTTGAAGAGGGTGATCACGACGAGGATGAGGCCGCCCACGATGGCAAGGTGCCCAAGCCAGGGATGGAAGGAATAGATCGCGAATATGAAGAGCGGCGCCCAAGGCATGTCGAAGACAGCAAAGAGCACGGGTGAGGCGAGGAGGCGCTGGATGGATTCGAGATCCTTGAGGCCAGACGCGGGCCGGGAACGTTCGGTCGACAGTACGGAGCGGCGCAGTATTGCCTTGAAGACGCGAGCATCGAGACGGCTCTGCAGCGTTGCCCCGATCCGAGCGGCGACACGTCCGCGAATGAAGTCGAGAAGACCCATTAGCGCGTACAGCCCGGCCACGAGAATCGTTAGGCCCAGCAGCGTCTCAACCGACTTGCTGGGCAATACCCGATCGTAAATCTGAAGCATGTAGAGCGAGCCGGTCAGCATCAGCACATTCACGAAGGCGCTGAAGACTCCAATCGCCACGAACAAACTTTTCATGCCGCGCAGCCCCGCCGTGGGGGTGGTCAGCTTGTCATTCACCTATTCATCCTCCGGTTGCCGAAAGTCCGGCACAATCGCACACGGGAGCCTAATGGCCGGGTCGCTTCGCGTGCCCGCATTCGCGGCCTTCTGCCACAAATGCGATCAATTGACGCGGCAATTCTTTCCTTAGTCTGAATGCCGGCATCAACTTGCCGGTGGGTCATCTGGTCAGATGTCGAGCCATACTCGTTCCAGGTGGTTTTCGTAGGTCGGGTGCATTGCAAGACCATGCACCTCGGGCTGCATGTGACGGTAGAGCGACCGCCAGTAGGGCTGGATCATGATGCCGGAAGACTGAAGGATCTGCTCCATCTCCGCCATCAGCCGCCGACGGTCGCTTGCCTGACTGAGTGCGAGCGCCTGGTCGAGCAACTTGTCAAAGCGACTATCGGAGAAGGCTGTTTCATTCCAAGGCGCGCCGGTCCTGTAGGCGAGCGCGTAGGTCTGGATCGCCAGCGGACGCATATTCCAGTTTGTGCCGGAAAACGGATAACTCATCCATTCTGACCAGAAATCTGCACCGGAGAGGACGCGACGCGTGGCGTTGAAGCCTGCGTCGCGAAGCTGTGCGGCAACCGCATCGCAGGTATTGCGGCGCCAGTCATCATCAATGGAAACGAGAGTGATTTCCTTCTCAGCGAACCCCGTTTCGGCGAGCAGTTCTCGCGCGCGCTCGAGATCGGGTTCGAACGGCGGCAAGGGTGCGTATTCCGGGTGCATGGGTCCCGCATGGTGGTTCTCGGCGATCTGTCCTCGCCCTTCATGGCCGAGATCGAGCAGCGTCTGGTTGCTGACAGCGAACTGGATCGCTCGCCGAAGACGAGGGTCGTCGAAGGGAGGGTGGTCGACGTTCATCCGCACGCATATTGTCGCTCCAGAGACCACCTCGGTACGCGCCAGACCGATAGCATCGAAGCGATCGACATAGGCGGCCGTGGTTTCGAAGTTGCAGTTGATTCGTCCAGTCTCGAACGCTTCGATTTCGGCGGACGGGTCCGTGCCGAGATCGACATATTCGATCGCGTCGAGGAAAACGGGGCCCTGTACTTTTTCGCCCCACCAGCCGCCCGGGTCCGTGCGGCGCGTGAGAAGGCAGCGCTCGCCAACAGCGAACTCCTCGAGTTGCCAGGGCCCGGTGCCAACCGGCGCGAGCGCGAGATCGCCACCCGATGCGTCGAAATCGCGATGGACGATCAGGGCCGGATAGTCGGAGAGGCTCGGCACAAGGGTGACGTCCGGGATGGAGAGGGAGAGGCGTACTGTCAGATCGTCCACGCGCTCCACCGCACCGGGCCGAAGGCCGTAACGTTCAGTGCCGCCGCTCCCGGCAGATATTCTTGCGGCGACTCCCGCGACCCGGGCGGCCATCGAGTTGCCGGGCACGGAGGCGTCGCACCAGCGGCTGAAGTTGTAGATCACGTCATCGGAGGTGAACGCGTCCCCATTGGTCCAGCGCACGCCAGGCCGGAGGAACAGCGTGTACTCAGTCGCGTCGGCGTTTACCTCCCAGCCTTCGAGGAGGTGTGGCTCGAATGTAAAGTCAGAGGTGAAGCGGATCAGGGATTCGATGAACGCCCGCGCAATATTACCCTTCTCGGACCAGTCAAAGAGCCGGGGATCGGTGATCGGCATCACGGCCATCGAGATGCGCAAGACTCCGCCGGAGCGAATGGAGTCGGTCTGGGCCTGAGCCGGTGCAGGTGCGAGCCCCGCGAGCTGGAGAGCCGCAGAACCCGCGAGCCCAAGGGCGGTGGAGCGAATCAAGAATTCCCGGCGGCCGATTTCACCCGCTTCCAGTTCGGCGAGATGCTTCAGGATGGCAGGATGCTGCGGCTGCGCGCTGTTGCTGTCCTGCGACATTCGGCCTCTCCACCCACCCGATTTCCCCGGGCAAGTGACAACCCGGTTCCGGATCGTAGCACAGGCGTAGGATGGCATGCGACCAGTAGGACAGGGCGATTGCCATGGCCAGCGCGGTTGTGATCGAGCTGATAGTCGGGTGGCTGGCGTAATTTATGCGCCAGCCACAAGAGATTTAGAACTTCAGGACGTAGGCTGCACCAAAGACCCACGGATCGATCTCGGCCTTGCCGATCTTTTCGCCATTCACCTTCACGTCGCTGTTGATGTCGATCCAGCGCACGTCGGCCCGCAGCGAACCGCGTTCATTGAGATCGTAGTCGAGGCCGGCATGAAACGCGACACCCCAAGAATCTGTGAGACTGAGACTGGTGCCTTCAAGTGCGCCTTGGGTTTCTTCGTTGAAGAAGGTCGTATAGTTCAGACCGACACCAAGGAATGGTGTGACCGGACTCGTGTTCTGGAAGTGATACTGCACAGAGACCGTCGGCGGGAGCTGCTGCGTCGTGCCGATCTTGCCGCCAAGCTGATCGCTGTTGATCGAGTGCTCAAACGGCCAAGCGGCAAGAATTTCGATGCCGACGTTGTCCCAGACGAAATACTCAGCAGTAACGGTCGGGCGCAGGCTGTTGCCGATGTCGAGTGTCGCTGCGCCGTTGAGGACAGTGCCATTGTCGTCCTTGGGCACAACGTAGCCGAGACCAAGACCGAGGGTCCAGTCGCCCTTCTGCTGAGCCAGAGCGGGAAAAGCGGTAAGTGCCAGAGCGGCGGTCAAGCCGGCGGCGGCGATCGGAAAGGTTTTCATGATACAGCCTCACTCTTGAAGTCAGGCTTCCATCGGACAAGCGCGCAGCGCGGACCTTGACACGGATCAACTCGGACTGCCCATCTTGCGATGCTGTGGTATTTTTGTGTCAGATCTATTGTCGCGCACGGCGGCATGACGGCAATGCCGGACTGTGACGAAGTGTATGGGTCAGGCGTGATGAAATGCGGGCACTGCAGCCTGAAGCGGGCGGGCAAGTAGCATCCCTGCCATCATCGCTGCAAGGAAGATGACGCCGGGAAGGCCGCCATAGCTGATCGAGGCCATTGCCGGACCGGGGCAGAGGCCGACAAGCGCCCAGCCCATGCCGAAGATAATGGCGCCGATCGCAAGTGGGCGGTCCACCTCGCTTCGGGCTGGCATGGGAACTGGCGAGCCGAGGAGGCTCTTGCCGCGGTGGCGTATCCAGAGCCACGCGAAAACCATTGGCACGATGGCGCCGGTCAGGACGAAAGCCAGCGTCGGATCCCATGCGCCGAAGAGGTCGAGCCAGCCCTGCACGCGAGTAGTATCGGTCATGCCTGAGATCATGAGCCCGAGGCCGAAGAGAGCGCCTGAGAGTGCGGAGAAGAGGTTGCGCATCAGATCAATCCCAGAACATGGCGGGCGAGCAGCATCGTGACGCCGCCCGAAAAGAGATAGAAAAGCGTTGCGACGATGCCCCGCATTGAAAGCCGTGAAATTCCGCAGACGCCGTGGCCGGAAGTGCAGCCATTTCCGATGCGCGTGCCGATGCCGACGAGCAGACCGCCCGCGATGAGCAAAGCGACCGAATGGGTTGCGTTTGTTGCAGGCGCACCGAAAACGCTGGCGGCAAGTGCGGGCGCGCCCGCCAGAGCCAGAACAAAGGCGAGGCGTTCCGTGAGATTCGAGCGGCCAGTGCCATCAACAAGGCCGCCAAGGATGCCGCTTGCTCCCATGATGCGACCATTCATCACGAGAAAAATCGCGGCTGCACAGCCGATCATCAGCCCGCCGATGAGGCCAAACGTCCAGTCCGCCTGCCACATGCTCAAAGCTCATTCACTGGGATCTTGAGGTAGCGTTTGCCTTGATCGTCCGGCTCGGGCATTTGTCCGCCGCGCATGTTGACCTGGATCGAGGGGATGATGAGCTTAGGCATGTCAAGTTTGGAATCGCGTTCAGTCCGCATCCGCACAAAGTCCTCAGCCGTGGCGCTGCCGCCAACATGGACATTGAGTGCCTTCTGTTCGGCCACGGTGGTTTCCCACGCATAAACATCACGGCCCGGCGCCTTGTAGTCGTGTCCGACAAAGATATGTGTCTCATCGGGAAGGGCGAGAATCTTCTGGATCGAGTTGTAGAGCGTTTCAGCCGAGCCTCCGGGGAAGTCTGCCCGCGCAGTGCCGAAATCAGGCATGAAGAGCGTGTCTCCGACAAAGGCCGCATCTTCGATGACGTAGGTGAGACATGCGGGCGTATGGCCAGGGGTGTGCAAGACCCGGCCGTGCAGGTTGCCGATCTCGAAGGTGTCGCCGTCCTTGAACAGCCTGTCGAACTGGCTGCCGTCGCGCTGGAATCGAGTGCCTTCGTTGAAGATCTTGCCGAAAGTGTCCTGCACCGCGGTGATCTTCTCTCCGATGGCGAGCTTGCCGCCGACCTTTTCCTGAATGTAGGGCGCGGCAGAGAGATGGTCGGCGTGGACATGGGTCTCGAGCAGCCATTCGGGTTCGAGACCGTTCTCCTGCACATACGCGATGATTGCGTCGGCCGAGCGTGTGTCGGTGCGGCCTGATGCGTAGTCGAAATCGAGGACGCTGTCGACGATGGCGCACTTTCGGCCCTCAGGATCCTTCACCACGAAGGAAACGGTGTTGGTGGCCTCGTCGAAAAAAGCATGCACTTGAGGTTTCATGGATTGGCCCTCCTTGTCTGATGCCGAATATAGGCTTCCCTTTATGCATATCAAGAACTGAATGTTTGTGTGAAATTTTGAACTGAGTGATCTGCGCATAGGGAACCGTGCAATTACGCGCTCCGAGCAGTCAGTTGCCTGCGATGTCGTGTTGGTCGAGGAGATAGCGATTGAAGAGTGGGAGGCTTGCACCGCCAAGGGCGCGCGCGATGGGGCCGATTGTGCCGGCGCGGATTGCCGGGGGCACGAGGCCGGTGAGGTTGAGTTTGGAGAGTTCGCTCCGGACTTTCCCGAGCAGACGGGCCTGCACATCCGGTGGAAACGATCCGTCTATCACTGCGGCCTCGAAATCGATCACCGCGGCTGAGGATGCTACGGTATGCGCAATCGCATGCCCAGCTTTGGCAAGCCAGTCGTCGAGAAGTACCCCGAAGGGCGCCCAGTCAGAATCGATGCTGTAGATACCGCTTGTGTCGATGCCAGCGGCAATGAGCTGGCGTTCCAGAATGACGAGGGAGGCGCGATCGAAGAGCGGGACGGAGCCACCTGTACCATCCGGAATGGGGGTTGCGCCGATTGCGCCGGCGTTGCCCGTTCGTCCCGGATAGAGTCCGCGATTGAGCACGACGCCGCCGCCGATGAAGGCGCCGACATAGAGATGGATGAAGTCGGATAGGTCTGAATTCCCGCCAAAGGCGAGTTCGGCCCCGCACGCGGCCGTCGCGTCATTCTGGAGATAGACCGGGTAAGGGAGCTCTGCGGCAAGTTCGGCGCGAAGGTCGATATGCCGCCAGGCATCCATTTCTCCAGCGTCAGCGTCGATTTCCCGAACCCAGGCCCATAGCTGGAATGGAATGGCGATGCCGAGCCCTGCAATGCGTTCCGGCGCGATGCCCGCCGTGGTCATGCAGGCCTCGATCTCGGCGTGTATCGACCGGATTGTCGCTTCGGGGGTCGGGTAGGCATAGGCCTGTCGAGTGGCGCGTCGGACGCCGCCGGCAAAATCAACCAGTACCATTTCAAGGCTTCGGCGACCGACCTTCGCGCCGATGAAGTAGGCACCATCCGGATTGATTGAGAGCGGTACGGAGGGCTGGCCCACCCGCCCACGCTGCGGCTCTCCACGGATGAGCAATTCATCTGCCTCAAGTTGGCGCATGATGACCGACACGGTCTGCGCCGAGAGGCCGGTCATGCGGGCAATCTCGGATTTCGCCAGCGCCTTGTGGCGACGTACCAAGGTGAGCACGAGGCGTTCGTTATACGCTCGCATACCCGCCTGGTTGGTCCCGCGCTGGGCGCGGCCAGGGATTTCAAGCGGACCGCTTATTCCGGATTGTCCCGACATCTCACCCCTTTCTCCGTCCTCAGTCTAGCTAAGGATACCGAAGCGACCTGTCATCCGGCAAATAATAAATCACATGGAGTTATTTATTGACAGGGCGCTCGGTTTGCGGTCCAATCTGCACAACCGGACGCTCGACGTGCCGGCTGAAACTGGGAGGAATAAATGCTGAAATCGATGAAGGCCGCAGCGCTTGCGGGGGCCGGGTTTATTGCGCTGGGCGCAGGGCAGGCTTCTGCGGAGGACATGACCGCCTGTCTCATCACCAAGACCGACACCAATCCCTTCTTCGTAAAGATGAAGGAAGGCGCGGCCGCGAAGGCCGAGGAGCTCGGCATGACGCTGAAGTCCTACGCTGGCCGCATCGATGGCGACTCGGAGAGCCAGGTAAGCGCAATCGAGACCTGCATTGCCGATGGCGCGAAGGGGATCCTTATCACTGCCTCCGACACCGCTGGGATCGTTCCTGCCGTTCAGAAGGCGCGGGACGCCGGAATTCTCGTCATTGCGCTCGACACTCCGCTCTCGCCGGTCGATGCCGCGGATGCGACGTTCGCGACCGACAATTTCCTTGCAGGAGAGCTCATCGGTAAATGGGCAGCGGCCAAACTTGGCGAAGCTGCAGCGGATGCAAAGATCGCCTTTCTTGACCTTACGCCCTCGCAACCCTCGGTGGATGTGCTTCGTGACCAAGGTTTCATGAAGGGATTTGGCATCGAACTCGGCAATCCCGATGTGATCGGAGATGAGGATGATCCGCGAATCGTTGGCCATGATGTGACCAACGGCAATGAGGAGGGCGGCCGGACCGCGATCGAGAACCTCATGCAGAAGGATCCCCTCATCAACGTCGTCTACACGATCAACGAACCTGCAGCGGCCGGTGCTTACGAGGGCCTGCGTGCGGTGGGCCGTGAGGGCGACGTGACGATCGTATCCGTCGATGGCGGGTGTCCCGGCGTGAAGAATGTGCAGGAGGGAGTCATCGGCGCTACCTCGCAGCAATATCCGCTGCGGATGGCGTCTCTCGGTATTGAGGCGATCAAGGCCTATGCCGATACCGGCGAGCTGCCGAAGCCGACCGAAGGCAAGGATTTCTTCGATACAGGCGTTGCGCTCGTGACCGATCAGCCGATGGAGGGCATCGACTCCATCACCTCCGAGGAAGGCCTGGCCCTCTGCTGGGGTTGAGCGCGGTCGCTTAAGACCGACTGACGGCAGGGCCGGGCGCCGCAGAATGCGGCCTTGGCCCGGTACCGCAACGCAAAGCCACAAGCGACATGCAATAGGGGGAACCACAAGATGTCGGCCTCGGCCAAGACCCAACCGTCTCAGGAGTTCGAACGGGCGCTTGACGGCGCGTCCAAGGACGTTGCCTCGTTCGAGCGTCGCAAGCACACACCGCTCGAAAGCTTGCAGCATACGCTGCATTCGCATCCGGCGTTGGTGCCGCTTATCGTTCTGCTAGCTTCGATCCTTGTCTTTGGGCTGATGCTCGGCAGCCGGTTCTTCTCTCCCTTTTCGCTGACACTCATCCTTCAGCAGGTTGCCATCGTCGGTATCGTAGGTGCGGCGCAGACGCTGGTGATCCTGACGGCCGGGATTGACCTTTCGGTCGGCGCAATCATGGTGCTCTCCTCGGTGGTGATGGGTCAGTTTACCTTCCGCTACGGACTACCCGCCGAGATTTCGATCTTGTGTGGCTTTGCCGTAGGTGGGCTGTGTGGCCTCATCAACGGTATTCTTGTCGCGATCGTGCGGCTGCCACCCTTCATCGTGACGCTTGGAATGTGGCAAATCGTGCTTGCATCCAACTTCCTTTACTCGGCCAACGAGACAATCCGCAGCCAGGACATTGCCGCCAACGCGCCGATCCTCCAGTTCTTCGGACAGAGCGTGCGTGTCGGAGGCGCGGTATTTACGTTTGGCGTCATCGCCATGGTGATCCTTGTCCTGAGCTTCAACTATGTGTTGACGCAGACCGCTTGGGGTCGGCATGTCTATGCGATCGGCGATGATCCCGACGCGGCGGAGCTCGCGGGCGTCGAGGTCAAGAAGATGCTCATCTCGGTCTATGTGATCTCTGGCCTTGTGTGTGCACTGGCGGGCTGGATGTTGATCGGCCGCCTTGGCTCGGTTTCGCCGACAGCTGGCCAGTTCACCAACATCGAGAGCATCACCGCTGTGGTAATCGGGGGCATTTCACTCTTCGGCGGCCGCGGTTCGATCCTGGGAATGCTGTTCGGGGCGCTCATCGTCGGCGTCTTCGGCCTTGGTCTGCGCCTTGTTGGAACGGACCCGCAGTGGACCTATCTCCTCATCGGTGTTCTCATCATTTCCGCGGTCGCCGTTGACCAGTGGATCAGAAAGATTGCGAGCTGAACCATGGCTGAACCCATTCTGACCGCACGCAAGCTGGTGAAGCGCTATGGCCGCGTCACCGCCTTGGATTACGCTGATTTCGATCTGCACAAGGGCGAGATCCTTGCCGTGATCGGCGACAACGGGGCTGGCAAGTCCAGCATGATCAAAGCGATCTCCGGGGCTGTCATTCCAGATGAAGGCGAAATCCGGCTCGAGGGCAAGCCGGTACAATTCACTTCGCCGATGCATGCACGGGCTGCAGGGATCGAGACTGTTTACCAGAACCTTGCGCTGTCACCGGCGCTTTCAATCGCTGACAATATGTTCATGGGGCGGGAGATCCGGCAGTCCGGCGTGATGGGCCGGTGGTTCCGCAAGCTCGACCGCAAAGAGATGGAGCGTTTCGCCCGCGAGAAGCTCTCGGAGCTTGGTCTGCTTACTATCCAGAACATCAACCAGGCGGTGGAGACGCTTTCGGGTGGTCAGCGCCAGGGGGTGGCGGTGGCGCGGGCCGCGGCCTTCGGCTCGAAGGTGGTGATCCTCGATGAGCCGACCGCCGCGCTGGGCGTGCGCGAGAGCCGCAAGGTACTCGATCTCATTCTCGATGTGCGCTCCCGCGGACTACCGATTGTGCTCATCAGCCACAACATGCCTCACGTTTTCGAGGTCGCGGACCGGATCCATATCCACCGTCTCGGAAAACGGCTGTGTGTCATCAAGCCCAGTGACTTCACAATGTCGGACGCGGTGGCCTTCATGACCGGCGCAAAGGAGCCGCCGGCTGAGGCGATGGCGGCGTGAGCAAAGCGGCCGCACTCGCGGAGCAGATCCTCGCGCGGGCCGGCGATGCGCAGCAGCGCTTCTTCGTCGCCATTGCCGGACCGCCAGGCTCCGGCAAGTCGACCCTCTCAGAGGCGCTCCTGCGCACGCTCGAAGCCACATCCCCCGGCCGAGCCGCCCTCGTTCCGATGGATGGCTACCACTACGACAATGCCGTTCTGGAAGAGCGCGGCCTCATGGCCCGCAAGGGCGCACCGGAAACCTTCAATGTGGATGGATTGCTCGCGGATCTGGCGCGGATCGTGCGGGGGGGTAAGCCCGTTGCTGTGCCGGTCTTTGACCGGGGGCTGGATCTCTCGCGTGCCTCCGCGCGGATCATTGCACCAGAACACCGTATCGTGCTTGTGGAAGGGAACTATCTTCTGCTCGACGTCGATCCTTGGCGTGCATTGAGTTCTGTTTTCGATATGTCTGTCATGGTCGAGGCGAATGACGAAGAACTTCGGCGGCGGCTTGTCCAGCGGTGGCTCGATCATGGATTGGAGCCGGAGCTGGCTCGTTTGCGAGCAGAGGGTAACGATCTTCCAAATGCGAGAATGGTTCTGGAGCGGTCGCAGGCTCCGGACATTAGATTCGACACGGAGTGCGATTAGCCGTGGCCGCGGCCAAAGCCAAAACAGCAACAATTCAGACGCGGCAAAATCGGCATATCCCCAGAAAGGGCTGACGGGCGTTCGGAAGTAATACATCGAACGCCCGTCATTAACAGAAGCCAAGACGACGAGATTGAGGGGTGGGGTAAGTCGTCTGGGCCCGATGATCCGTGTTCCGAGATCATGAATCCATTAACCAGATTCTCTGCTTGTGTCGCAATACGTGAATAACAGTGGCGTGTTTGCCACGGTCCCGGATCGCTTGGCTTTTTGATCCGCGTCGACAAGATTCTATCCGGTTAAAGAGCTAAAGTTCCATAATAATATATTTAAAATCAATGCGTTAGGATTTAAATCTTGCGCCATCGCAAGCGGCTGGTCGCCGACGGTGGTCGTGAGCGGAATTCAGCCTATGCCACCAGCGCAAGGCGAACACACTGTAGCTCGCGCCTCACGAAAGCAATTTCTCCCAAGGTGCCGCTTCGCGCGACAGGCGCTTCGCGCGACAGGCGCTTCGACGACAGACAGGCGACACGATCAGAGCTGATGTTCAATGCTTGCTAGCCTCTGCATGTTTGTATGGTCCATGTATCCAAATATGTGGCGCTTTGCGCCGCTTGAAGGAGGGAGCGAAGATGCCGGACGTCCACAGACTGACCGTCGAACAGCTGTCGGAAATCGTAGTCGACATTTTCGCGCGAGCCGGCCTCTGTCACAGCCAGGCACATACAGTTGCCGCCGTGATCGTCGCGGGCGAGAGAGATGCCTGCAAATCCCACGGGATCTATCGCATCGAAGGGTGCTTGCGGACGGTCAAGGCCGGAAAGGTGCGGCCGGATACCGATCCCGAGCTGCATGACTATGGCGCGGGGGTGATCCAGGTGGACGCGCACGACGGCTTTTCCACTGCGGCCTTTGCTCTTGGCGCTCCGGTTCTTGCCGAACGGGCGCACAAGCTCGGCATAGCTGCCATGGCAATCAATAACTGCACGCATTTTTCCGCGCTCTGGCCCGAGGTGGAACGGCTGACCGACGAGGGTCTGGCCGCGCTTGTCATGTGCCCAAGCTATGCAACGGTGGCGCCGTCAGGTGGAACCGCGCCCCTGCTCGGGACCAACCCGATCGCCTTTGGCTGGCCGCGCCCGGAGCGGCCGCCTTACGTGTTCGATTTCGCAACTTCCGTAGCCGCGCGGGGCGAGATCGAGCTGCACCGACGCACCGGCACCGAGCTGCCGGAAGGCTGGGCAATCGACGCGGAGGGACAAGCGACCACCGATCCTGAGAAGGCGCTGGCTGGTGCAATGCTGCCCTTCGGCAACCACAAGGGTTCAGCCATTTCGACCATGGTCGAGCTGCTTGCTGGCGCGATGATTGGGGACCTGACAAGCCCTGAGGCGCTCGATTATCTTGGCACAACGGCGCTCCTTCCGCATCACGGCGAGCTGATCGTTGCCTTCAGCCCGAAGCGTTTTGCCGCTGGGCGTCCTGGTGATCCCTTCGCCCGTGCTGAGATGCTTCTCGAGGCAATCGCCGGGCAGGGTGCGCGCCTGCCGTCTCAGCGCCGCTTCACGGCACGCGGTCGGGCACTGAGGGACGGCATCGAACTGACAAGTGCGGAAATGGACTCGCTCGAGCGGATGCGCAAATTCGGCCTCGATGTCGTTAACTGACGACATGGAGGCCGCAGGCAGTCCTTTATCAAAGCGCGCGTGGCTCTTAGAGTTCGATATAACAGGCGATTGGCGCTGATGAGATTGTGGAACTTGGCGACAATCTGCTCTGCATGGACCGTTGCCAGCCGAGCGCACGCCTCGATGTAGCGAGCACTTTTCGCCGTGATCATGTGCACCTGCTCGATCACGTATTGCACGGGAAGTAGGTCGTTGAAAGGAGAGTATTAAATCCTCAGCAGTCTTCGGCGCCCAATCGAGAAATCGCGAGAACAATGCTGTATAGTATGGATTTCGCCCTGCTTCCGCCACTGCGATCTAGAACTTCCGATCGGCGGCAATCATGGACAGGGCATTCTGCGTAAGTACGGCCTAGGCGAAGTCCTCCTGTGGAGCCTGTATCTTCGCCAGATCCGGGGCTTTATGAAACGCTGCGGCTCCTCGGATCACGACACGATAGATCGATGCCAGAGCGTCGAAGAAGTGCTGGAGATTGAGGAAGTCAATTTGAGAAACGATCGTCGAGCGGTTGGGGAATGTACTGACGAGCTCTTCAGCTGCAAGAGTGCTAGTGCTTCGCGGAACGGAGCCCGCGATGCTCTGACCTGTTTCGCGAGCCGGACCTCATCAATCGGTCCTCCCGGGGCGAGCGAGAGGTCGAGGATCTCGTTGCGCAGCCGACCGTAGACGAACTGCGCGTCGGACCCACGCTCGCGTGGCTTCTCGCTGGCGGCAAACGGTTTTATCGCCACAGGATTCTTGCCTGTTGAATACCTTGCAGTGTTCACCGGGAATCCCGGTGCTGCTGGTGCCCGAGGCCGGACTCGAACCGGCACACCTTGCGATGGCGGATTTTGAATCCGCTGCGTCTACCAATTCCGCCACTCGGGCGAGCGACAGCCTGACCTCCACGGTCCGAGGCCATCTCTAGTGTTTCGCATTGGGTTCCGCAATATTCATCATGCGCCCTCATAGTGGCCGCACTTCCAGAGATCATCGACCTGATAAGCTTGCCGGATCAGGGGATGTCTGGCACAGGAGGGCAAACAACAAAGCGTGCAAACCACGAACACGCGTTACAAAACGGATGGTTCGGCTCTGCCAACGCGCTGCGACGTTGCTGGGTAGTCGATCTGTGGGGGGAGGGTCGAATGGCGCGTTTGCTTCTTATGGAAGATGACGCAGAGGAAGGCGAATTGCTTGCTGAGATCATTCGGAGAGACGGGCACGAGGTGGTGCTCCTTCCCAATGCCACGGCATGTTTCACGCATCTCGAGACCCATCCCGTAGATCTTCTGCTCAGCGACATTTTCGTCAAGGAAGATGGTCAGCATGTACCGAATGGCGGACTGCTTCTGATCTCAAAATTACGCCAGATCGATCACATCAGCTCCGAGAAGTTGCCGATCATCGCGATATCGGGAGGCTTCGCAATCAAGGGAGGCGCAAGCGCGCTGCGCTCGGCGCGGGATGTGGGAGCAGACGTCCTCTTCGAAAAGCCCGTGCCGATCGACGAACTGCTGTTAACAATCAGGGAGCTGCTGCAGCGCGACGCATAGAATGCGCTGGGGTAATAGCCACGGAAGTCAGGCGATGCGCGCAATCGGTGCAGCGGCGACACGGCTTTCCATGCGCTTCGGAGAACAATCCGTCACGTAGCGTGTGAGCAGCGAGAGGTAGAAATTGAGCTCGCTGGCCTGCCGGGAAAGATCCTCCAGCTTACGGGCGACAAGTTCCCGGCTCCTCGGATCATGCTGAACATCGGAGCCGTTGAGGGCAAGGCTGAAGATCGGTGTGGCGATATCAGCAAGTGTGTGGATGGCGATCTGCTCGCGATGTTCGAGAGTGGGTATGGTGAAGTGCGTGTCGGACCGGAACGCATTCTGCAGTGCGCCAATGAAATAGCGAAAGCGCAGGATGACCTGACAGGCTCCGTCCTCGGCGACATGGATCAGGGCGCGAAGTCGGGCGAGGGTAAGGCTCGGCAACTCGATCACCAGCTCGGGGTCAGAAAAGACGTGAGCCGACATCGGCAGGTGTTCCAGAAGCCGATTAATGCTGTCTGAAAGCTCCTCCCGAAAGACCCCGTGGATAGTATCGGCACGCGGAAAGGTGATCCGGTGGCGCATGACGGTGCCGGTAATCTCCACAGAGCGCACGCAGAAAGCTCCGCCGTTGACCCGCGACAGAGTCATGGAGAAGACGTCAGATGCCTCCGGGGACGACACAACCTGGTTCATTGAGGATAGCCACCATTTGACGAAAATTTTTGCCTTTGCTGAGGCTTATGGGGCTTTGGTTTCCAAATGGTTAATTCAGTTCCTCAGCGCAGTGAAGCGCTCGGGTCTGCCTGTCCTGCAGGCAAACGAGTGGGCTTCCTGCTCAGGTGTCATCAGCGCCAGAATCGGAGTGGAGCGTCGGTTCCACATGGTCGCCCAGCTTCCGCACAGCGCCCACGTTCGCCACGACAACGCCCTTGCCATCATGAACGGGCGCTCCGAGAATCTCGACATCGATTTTCCGGCTGTCCGCTCGGAGGAGTACCCGCTTCAGGTAGTACGGCTTGCCTGTCCGAAGTGACTTGCTAATTGCGCTTTGGGCGAGGTCCCGCGTTGCGGTGTCGAAACGCGCCTCGGTCTCTTCCGGGCTTAATGCCTGACCATCTGGTGCGATGCCGAATATGTCGAACATCTTCTCCGACCAAGTGACGCTGTTGTCACGGAGGTCGACCTTGAAATGGGCAACTTCATCTGCGGCCTCGACCAGGCGTGCACGCGTTATCAGTTCCTCGCGCAGGATGTGTTCCTCGTAGGCGTCATATTCCGAGAAGATCAACGTCACGCCGCGCAGCGTTTCATTCTCGTCGAAGAATGGAGCGGACTTCAAACTGACGATCTTTGATCCTTGCTCGAACTGATGCTCCTGCACCTCGCGCAGCCGGAACGTCTCGTTGGCGATATGCGTGAGTGCAGGGAACCCCGCGGGCAGGGCGCACTGGCTGAGATGCACGCGCTTGTTGGTCGTGTGAGGCAGGTCGAAGGTAAGCTCTGCGCTCCGGCTTGCACGTACGATCTGGAGCGCGTTGTCGACAACGAGAATGGCCGAGGGGGCCGACTGAAGGACCGAGGTCAGTTCGCCGGTGACCTCCTTCAGTTCGGCCGAGTTGACCTGAAGCTCCTCGTTTACCGTGACGAGCTCTTCATTGGTGGATTGAAGCTCCTCGTTGGCCGTCTCGAGCTCCTCGTTGCTGGCCTGAAGCTCTTCGTTGGTCGACTGGAGTTCCTCGTTAACTGACTGCAGCTCCTCGTTCGAGGTCTGCAACTCCTCGATCGATTGCTGCAACGCCTCCCGTGTCGTCAGCACCTCGACCTGAAGCTGTCGCATCATGCTGTCCCGGGTGCCATTCGAGAGTTTCTCGTAGTCGATCTCCGGAATCTCGTTGCTTGAGGTTGTGAAGGTGAGCAATGCATATTTTTCCGAGTCGTTTGCCATCGAAATCGGAAAGGCCTCCATCCTGACATGCGTGTAGTCTGAACCCGGAAGTTCGTGCAGTATGCCCTTGCGGCGGCTTCCACGCCGGAGGGCAACCGCGCAGAGGCTCGGGGCCTCACCGCGCAGTGGCGGCTTCAGCAACGACAGTTTCAGATCGAGCCGGGTGTTTTCCGAAATCTCGACGAAATCGTTGAGCTTGCCGTAGACACGGATGATGTCGTGGTTCGCTGTGACCAGCAGCGCATTCGGAGAGATGGCCCGGGCAAGTGCGTCGAACATCTCGCGCTGCAGTCCAGTACCTTCCAACATTGGCCTGTCCGCTAGCGTCGATTGCCAGGGGGCCGTGTCAGGCGTGATATTGGCTGCGTTCGATTTCGAGCTGTTGCGCGCGATTCTGCGCTTGCGGAAGAGCTTGTTGGGTTCCGAAACAGCCTCGAAATCGACATTGAGCGCTCCGATGCTCTCGGATGTTCCGAGAAAGAGCAGGCCATTGGGATTGAGCGCATAATGTATGCGGTTCAGTACCCGCTCCTGAAGCCGCGGGTTGAAGTAGATCAGCAGGTTCCGAAGGCTCACCAAGTCGATGTTTACGAAGGGTGGATCCTGGAAAACGTTGTGCGCAGTGAAACGGATCACCGATTTAAGCACCTGCCGGACGTGCAGTTTGCCATCCGAAATCTCGAAGTAGCGGTCGAGCAGATTCGAGGGAATATCGTTCGCCGCCGACTGCGGATAGGATCCGGCACGCGCGAGATCAAGGGCACTGAGGTCGATATCGGTAGCAAATATGAGCAACCGGTCCTTCGTGAGATGCTCTATGCCGCCAAGCGCTTCGGAAACGAGAATCGCAACGGAATAGGCCTCCTCACCTGTGGCGCACCCCGCAATCCAGATGCGGAGCTGTCCGTCGGCGCAATGTGCGACCTGCTCGGCGATTGCCTTGCACAAGCATTCAAACTGGGGGCCATCCCGGAAGAACCGTGTCACCGAAATGAGCAGGTCCTTGAAGAGCGCATCGACTTCGTTAACCGACGAGCGGCAGTGGGCGACGTAGTCCTCGTAATCGGCGATGCCGAGCGCGATCATCCGCCGCTGGATACGGCGATGTACGGTACTCTCCTTGTAATCGCGAAAATCGACGCGGGTGCGCGCAAGCAGAATGTGAAGCAGGTCCGACATCTTGTTGCGGCTGTTCGAAACGGTGCGGAGCGGATCCAGGTTTCTCGGGTTCGAGAGAATGCGCAGGAGGTGCTGACCGATCTGGTGCGGCGACATGACAAGATCGACACAGCCTGTCTCTGCCGCGGACGCAGGCATGCCGTCGTATTTCGCCGTGGCGAGATCCTGTGCGATGGTGATGCCACCAGCTTCGCGTATCGCCTGTACACCGTAGCTGCCATCGCTGCCGGTGCCTGAAAGGACGACCCCCATGCAGTTCTCGCCGCATTCTCGGGCAAGACTGGTGAAGAGGCGGTCACCCGAGGGTTTTGGGGTGCGCGCGCCGCCAATGGGCGGGACCAGAGTCAGTTTCTCATCTTGAATTACGATGTCGGCATTCGGCGGTGTGAAGTAGATCTTGTTCGGTTCGGGCACAATGGGTTGCCCGATCTCGACCACCTCCATGTCCGATTCCCGCGCGATCAGAGTCGACATCAGACTCTTGTTCGTTGGCGACATGTGCTGAGCGATGACATAGCTTGCGCCCGAATCGGCAGGAAGGTTCTGCACCAGCTGTGTCAGGGCTTCGAGCCCTCCGGCCGACGATGCAATGCCGATGATGTAGTGCGACTTGCTCGCGGTCATTCTTCCCTCTCCGGCCATCCCGGCCTTCGATCCGTAGCCGTTCCCTGCAATTGTCCTTGGTAGGACAAATGCTCCTGATGCGATGGAAACTAAAACAAGCGCCGCAGAGTTGCCATGCCTTCGATTGGTTGGTTCAGAAGGTCGCGTCAATGAGACGGTGCAGGCCTTTTTCCGAATCCGCGAAATGCGAGAGGATCTGCCTACGACGCGCCTTTCCCAGATCGATCCGCGTCGGTGGTGTCGTGTTCAGCTGCCACGTCATGCGCGGAGCAGACATTCCAGTCTGCGCTGCAGTGCGTTCGAGTCGGATCGCCTGACGCATGGTTCGCGGCAGATCCCCGCTTTCGACAAAATTGGCAAGTGCGGCGATCGTGCGTCGCGGCCGGCGGGCAAGGCGCTCTTCGCGGGTAACGAGGATATTGTCGACGCCGAGCTCACGAGCAAAGTCGCGATAGATCCGGCGGTGATCGAGCCATGCGAAAGGCCCCTCTGGATCTGTCGCTGCGATGATCGCATCAATCCGTGCGTCGAAATCGCTCTGGCTTGGCATCGGAAGATCGCTCGAAGCCGTCGCATATCGCTCGGCGAGCCATTGGTCCTGGCGCCGCAGCAGCAGGGATACGCGAATCGGTGTGAGACCGGTGACGGTGTAGGACGAAAGCCCGGCGATGCGGCGCGCCACCTTTTCCGGGCTGGGGCCACGGTTGTGCCAGAAGTTCGTTGCGCCGAAGGCGAGGAACTCGTCGGCTAGTACAACAGTTCGTTCTTCGGCGCGAGCGCGCTGGATGAGGGGCGCGAGCTGACTGTGCAAACGGAACCGCAGAAGTTGTGCCTTGAGCTCATTGCAGCGGACATAGGCGCGCAAGGTGGCCAGGACAGGTTCAGGCGCTCCTTGCCCGCGGCGCAGCACAATCAGGTCGCGGGCTTTTGCAAGGATATGCCGCTGCAGGAAATGCGCACTGACGCCGGGAAGACCGATCTGGATCACGAACATGCGTGTTGTTCCGCTGCAGCGAGGGCAGGGCCGGGAGAAAGCCCCGGTCGGCATCATGCCGCTGCATCGTGTATCTGCAATGGTTTATGAAAAGCTCGCCGTTTCTCTCGCGGCCGTGTTGCCCTCTCCACGCGATTTCGCTGTCTGATTCTCGGAGGGTAGGGCCTTGGCGAGGCTCTTCCGCAGCGTCCGGTTCGAGACCTCGGAGCGGGCGTCAACAGCGGCCGCGAGCTTGGGCGAAAGCAACGGATCCGCATTGAGCACAGTGTGCAGGCGCCAGGTGTTTTCTCCTTCGACAGTACTTGGCGTGGATTGTCCTTGCACTGTCGACCCAGGTGCCGGAAGGAGTTGCCGGTCGCCGCGTCGCCGATGAACCGGCCGATCTGCTCAAGGATCCGGAACGGATTCTCGCCGAGCAGCTCGAGATGGAAAATGTTCGGGTTTTCCAAGCCGAGCCGGGTGGCAAAGCTTAGAGCCTGATTCAAAACTCAGTCAAAC
>QKPN01000070.1 GCA_003258405.1 Rhodobacteraceae bacterium DSL-40
TATTGCCTTCGACGCGCCGCGTGATGATTTCACGGGCGCCGTGCTGCATGTTCGCGTGTTCCAGGATCTTGTTTACCGTCAGCGGCCAGTCTTGCATGATGCCTTGCATCGATATCCTCCTCAGTGCTGCCATTCGGCAGCGTTTTTTCATCGTTGAGATTGGGTTTATTCGGGCTATTGCTGCAGCGCAAGGAACTAGGAGTGCGACCATGTTGAGATTTGCCTTGCTTGGCGTGGTGCTGGCGACGATGGCCGCCTGCGGCGACACATCCCCTCAGGCGAGTTCCGGCGACTCCGGGGCAACGCCTGCATCGATTTCCGCGCCCGCGCTGCCCCTCCCGGCGTATTTCGACTGCGTGCGCGAGAACAGGGGCCTGCTCATCGCCGCCCATCGCGGCGGCCCGGCGCCCGGCTATCCGGAAAACACGCTGGAAACCCTGCAACACGGCTTTGCCAACGGCATCAGCGTGTTCGAGATCGACGTGGCCGAAAGCCGCGATGGCGTGATGCTGCTGATGCATGACAACCGCCTCAACCGCACGACCACCGGCGACGGCTATGTCGCCGACACTGACTGGGCCGACCTCTCCGGTCTCCGCATGGTCGACAATGACGGCAAACGCACGAACTTCTCCCCGCCCAAGCTGACCGACGTCTTGCTCTGGGCGAAACAGTCAGGCGCCATTCTCGAACTCGACCGCAAGCCGACCACCAGTTTCCGCAATATCGCCGCCGCCGTGCATGCTGCCGGCGCTGACGACAACGTGCTCCT
>QKPN01000071.1 GCA_003258405.1 Rhodobacteraceae bacterium DSL-40
GGCGAATTGCGCGAGGGCACCGCCCTGTCGCAATCCGCGCTGTCACAACATCTTGGCGTGTTGCGCCAGGAAGGCCTCGTGCGCACGCGCCGGCAGGGCCAGTCGATTTTCTATTCCATTGCCGACCCGGCTGCGAGCCGCGTGATCTTGACCCTGGCGGCGATCTATTGCCCGGAAATCCTGGCCGATCTGCAGGGGGCCGGCGGACCGGAGGATTGTTTTGCGGCCTGCCCGTTCGTCCTGGACGACCAGGTGGCGAGTGACGCGCGGGCGGGACGGAAGGCGCACAAGCCCTGGTCGCGCCCGACGAAAAGGTCCGGAAAATGATGGAGTTCACGCCCCTCGTGATTTTTGCCGCAATCGCGAGCGGGGCGATCATTGGCGTCTTCCTTGGAACGTTCGGTGGCGGGGGGTCGGTGCTGGCCGCGCCGCTCCTGCTCTATGTTGTCGGCGTCACCGACCCGCACATGGCGATTGGTACATCGGCGGCCGCCGTGGCGGCCATCGCGCTGTTCAGCCTGATCGGGCACTGGCGTGGCGGCACGGTGAAATGGCCGTGCGCGATCGTGTTTGCGCTGTCCGGTTTTGCCGGGTCGATCATCGGGTCGACGATCGCAAAACAGATTGATGGCAGCCAGCTATTGCTGGCCTTTTCGGTCGCCATGGCGGCGATCGCACTGTCAATGTTCCGCAAGCCTGCGTTTGCGGGTGATCCGGATGTACACCTGACCCCGTCGATCACAATGCGTATCGCGCCGCTGGGCCTC
>QKPN01000072.1 GCA_003258405.1 Rhodobacteraceae bacterium DSL-40
TCGTGATTTCGGGCTTCATCATGGTTTATGTCACGCAGGGCATGCGGGCGGGAATCAGGTCGAGCCTCGATTTCCTGTTCGCCCGCGTCACCCGGATCTATCCGCTCTGGTGGGTCTTTGCCGGCCTCATTTCCGTGATGTTCGTCATCTACAGCGCCATCGGCTTTGAGGACGTTTGGGACCGTGCACGCCAGGGCGAGCCGCTCGTGCCCTATCTCGTCAAATCTATCTTTCTGGTGCCGCAGGCTGGGCCCCCGGTGCTTGGTGTCGGCTGGACACTCGTCCACGAGATGTACTTCTACGCCGCCTTCACGCTGATGCTGCTCGTGCCCCGCCGGTTCTGGCTCTGGATCCTCCTCGCCTGGGGCGCGATGATCGCCGGCGGCTCGGACTTCGGCCTGTCCCGGCCCT
>QKPN01000073.1 GCA_003258405.1 Rhodobacteraceae bacterium DSL-40
GCGATGATCGCCGGCGGCTCGGCCTTCGGCCTGTCCCGGCCCTTTGCCGGAGATTACAGCGCGCTCCTGTTCTATCCGATGACCATGGAATTCATCATGGGCGCGGTTGTCGGGCTGGCCATCAGCTCCGGCATCGCCTGGCGCAGCGGCATCGTGACTCTGGTGGGCACGCTATGGCTGATGGCCGGCCTCACCTTCCAGGGCGTGGAAGACGCCGATCTCCTGATGTGGGGACGGGTCGTCTGGTTCGGCCTGCCCTGCACCCTGCTGGTCTACGGCTTCGCCACGCTCGAACTGTCCGGCAGGCAGGCCTGGCTGGTCCCCGTCGGAATCGGCGCGC
>QKPN01000074.1 GCA_003258405.1 Rhodobacteraceae bacterium DSL-40
TCTCGACCTTCCGCGACGGTTTCCGCATTCTGCGCATGATGGGCATGCTGATGAAGGAGACGCGCCCCTTCCTGTTCTTCGGCTATGTCGCCACCTTCCTGTTGGCCGCGTCGGTCTTCCTGATGGCGCCGGTCATCCGCGACTATCTGGCTACCGGACTGGTCGACCGCATCCCGACATGGATGCTCGCCATGACGCTCCTGCTCGGCGCGATGATGACCTTCATTGCCGGCGTCATCCTCGACTCGGTCGCGCGCGGCCGCGCCGAACAGAAACGCATCCATTACCTTTCGATCGCGCCATCGCGGGGAGAGCATTACCGTTCCGGCACGACGCCGCTTGTCGATCGCCGGCAGGACCTGCCAGCCTCCGGCTCGCCTGCCCAGCGGACCGCCGACGGCCAATGAGCGCGATGAAAGCCCTGTCGCTGCCGGTCTACGGCCTGCTCGTGCTGACACCGATGACCATCGCGTTCGGGCAGGTCCTCTTCAAGCAGACCGGCATCCAGCTCGCCGACAAGCCGGACGCGCCCTTCTACTCGATCCTGTTCAGCCCGGTCTTCCTCGTCGCGGTCGCCCTCTATGGCATCGCCACCCTCGCCTGGGTCTATGTCCTGAAAATGGTGCCGCTCTCGATGGCCTATTCCTTCATGGCGCTCACCTTCGTGCTGGTGCCGCTGATGGCCGCCTTTTTCCTGAAAGAGCCGCTGACCGTGAAATACGCCATCGGCGCCTGCCTGATCATCGCCGGCCTCT
>QKPN01000075.1 GCA_003258405.1 Rhodobacteraceae bacterium DSL-40
GCGCCCCTGTATTCCAGCAGCGGGCCACCCTCGGATGGCATTTCAGCCGGCTGGTCGCGCACGATTCCTTCGGGGCGTGAACTCATGGCGAATCCTCTTTACCTGACGCCCCTGTCATAAATGCGGGACCGGTTAAGACAAGCCTGACGCTGGGGATGCCGGGTGCGTTGGGTTCGCCGCGCCTGCCTGCGCTGGGGATATGGGGTTGGGCGCCGGGCGGAAATCCCTATGATCCCCCTCGATCTCCCCCTGAAACGGGGAGGTTGGGTGGGGGTCATGGGCTCAACGGCAAGGGGCCCGTCCTTCGACTTCGCTCAGGATGAGCCCCTGCCTTGTCGCCTACTCGTATTTCACCGAGCAGCCATAGGGTTTGGAACTGGGGACGGCGACGGCTTCGCCGGCGGCGACGCTGTCGAGGGCGGCGCGGACATAATTGGCGGCGCCGGCAATGTCGTCGACGCGGGCGGAGGGCTCGGAATCGATGGCGCCTTCATAGGCGAGCGTGCCGTCGGGGCGGATCACATACATGTGCGGCGTGGTCTTGGCACCGTAGAGGTGGCCGATCTCGCCAGTTTCATCGAGCAGGACGTGGTTAGGCATCGCATCCCGGACGGCTGTCAGTTCATTGGCTTCGTCGCCGGTTACGTGGCCTTGCTTTCCGGGGGCGGAGGAAATTACCGAGAGCCAGACGACATCATCGGCGCGGGCATAGGATTGCAGGGTCTGCATGTTGGCAGGCGGGGTG
>QKPN01000076.1 GCA_003258405.1 Rhodobacteraceae bacterium DSL-40
GAGGCGGATCCGAGGGTTGTCGTGTTTCGTCCGGGGCATTGTTCTGTAACGCAATTGACGCGGGCAAGCGGCCTGCTTTCTGTTGCTGAATATGGAAGCGAATCCGCAACACGCGTGTTATGAGGTCGCCCCATGGGCAGACCAATCATTACACCACAGGAAATGACCGCCGCTGAGCAGGCGGTCTTCGCGGCAGGCACAGACAGTTTTGAGGTGATGACGCGCGCCGGAACGGCCGTCGCGGAGTTCCTCCATGCACGCTGGCCCGAAGGAATAGTACAGGTCCTGTGCGGGCCGGGCGGCAATGGCGGCGACGGGTTCGTCGCGGCCGCACGATTGTCCAAGCTGTGGCGCAAAGTGGACGTTTTTTGCCTCGTGGATATCGCCTCGCTGACCGGCGACGCCGCGAAGGCAGCGGCGCTCTGGGAAGGTGAGGTTCATCCGCTCGAAGCCGCCGTGCAGGCGCCACATGCTATCGTTCTTG
>QKPN01000077.1 GCA_003258405.1 Rhodobacteraceae bacterium DSL-40
CTCTTTGGCGGCGGCCTGTCGCGCCCGCTCGACGGCGTGGCAGCCGAGCTGGCGCAGCGCGGCGGCCGGGTCGTGTCGGTCGATGTGCCGTCAGGGATCGACGGGCTGACGGCGCGGCCGCTCGGGCCATGTTTCCGCGCTGAGGGCACGATGACGTTTGCGGGCCTGCGCCCGGCGCATGTGCTCCAGCCTGCGGCGGCCTACTGCGGACTGGTCGCCGCCGCCGATATCGGGGTGCCTGTCCAGGTCTCCGCGTTTGA
>QKPN01000078.1 GCA_003258405.1 Rhodobacteraceae bacterium DSL-40
GGCGGTGATAATATTGGTGAATGGGGCGGCCTGGTGATTCTCGGCCAGGCGCCGATCAACCGCTGCCGCAATGCGGCGACGCCGGCGACGGTCGATTGCGACAATGTGATCGAAGGCGTGAGCAATCCCGACGCCGTTTATGGCGGCGCCGATGCCGCTGACAGCAGCGGCACGCTACGTTATGTCTCGCTGCGCTTCTCCGGTTTCGCAATCGGTACGGGTAACGAACTGAACGGTATCTCACTGGGTGGCGTCGGCTCGGGTACGACGATTGACTATGTCCAGGTTCACAACAGCTCGGATGACGGGATCGAGTTCTTCGGCGGCACGGTCAACGCCAAGCACCTGGTGCTGACCGGTGAGGACGATGACTCGCTGGACACCGACAATGGCTATAATGGCAGCCTGCAATATATCATCGTGAAGCAGCGCGCTGCGGGTGGTGACAATATGGTCGAGGCCAGCAGTGTCGCGGGCATCACGCCGGCGTCCGATGCCAAGGTCTCGAACTTCACCTTCATCGGCGATG
>QKPN01000079.1 GCA_003258405.1 Rhodobacteraceae bacterium DSL-40
GCCAAGGTCTCGAACTTCACCTTCATCGGCGATGCGGGTGGCAATGCGTTCCGCCTGAACACCGGTACGATCGGCACTTATGTCAACGGCGTGGTGAAGGAAGTCACTGAGTGCTTCCGCTGGGAAACCTCGGCAGGCAACGGTGTCGCCGGTTACCAGGACGGTGCCGACCCGGCCTTCGACTCGGTCCTGTTTGACTGTGCCGGTGGCAT
>QKPN01000008.1 GCA_003258405.1 Rhodobacteraceae bacterium DSL-40
TGTCCGGTCGAAACAGGGGCCAGTTCAGCCGGTCCGGAAATGGGCCGACGAAAACGAGGGGCCACGAAACGACATCGATCCGGGCAGGTCCGGCGTCTCGAGGACATCCTTCGCGACCCCAGGTCAGCACAGGGATAGGTTCAACCATCCGATACGCAAGCAAGCGGGTAGCGGGATGCTGTCTCAAATCGACTTCGTGCGGCAGCAGAAGCGGGACAGGAAAGCGTTCATAAAAGACGGGGCTTTTCACCGTAGTTCGCAGAACGTCCCGATTTCGGGACTCCCGGATCGCCTCGGAACACTGTGCGGGCATGCGCGTTCACAATGCATTCAGTCAGCCATAGGTCAAAATGGGACTCATCCTGGACATCCGGCTCCCCGATCGTGGAAATCAGCAAGGCAGGAGATGATTGATGAAGGGCGGACGGATTGGCAGCCCGGGACGTTCGAATGTGGCACCAATGTCGGATGTTGGAGAAAGCCCCTTGCCGGAGAGAAGCCGGCGGGGCCTCGTGGGGCGGCTCGACCCTGAACTGTGGGAGATGTTGAGCGCGGCGTGTTCCGGGACACGACACCTCGACGCCCGCGAGGTGCTGTCCGAAGCGGGAGAGAGGCTCGAGGCGAGTGCGCTTCTGCTGGACGGGCTGATGGGCCGCTATGTCCGGGGGGCATTCGAGGGCCGGACGCAGCGCGGGATTGTTTCCATCAGCGTGCCGGGGGATTTCGTCGACCTGCATGCCCTCCCGCTGAAGCAGCTGGATCATGATATCGTGGCCTTGACGGACGTGCGCATCGCGCTGTTTCCCCACACGGCGCTGAACCGGATCATCGACCAGTCCCACCGGTACGCACGCCAACTGTGGCGGCTGACGATGATCGACGCCTCGATCCACCGGCACTGGATCTATCGCGGAAGCCGGTTGCGCGCGTTGGCGGCGGTGGCCGATTTCGTGAGCGAGATGGACATGCGGCTTCAGGAAGCTGGGGAAATCGAGGGCGACTGCCTTCCCTTGCGCCTTCTGCAGACCGACCTTGCCGAGATCGTCGGGCTGTCCCCGGTCCATATCAGTCGCGTTTGCAGGGAGCTTCGCGAGAGCGGAGCATGCACGATCCGCGACGGATTTGCGCAAATCCACGACCGGGCGCGTCTGCATCGCCTGGCGCAATTCGATCCGTCCTATTTCTACGGGCCTGAGGGCTGATCACCGCCGCACTCGAAGACCGCTGCGATCCAGGAGGTTGCGGCGTCGCGGCGAATGACGTGATCCGGCCAGGCGACAGCAAGTGCTGTCAGCAGGCGGGTTTCGACCTCGCGGGCGGTAAGCGCCGTTTCGGTCGGGCCGAGGTAGCCCGCGACGAGGCAGGCGCCGCCGGGGGCGAGGCTTTGGACGATCAGCCCGATTGTCTCGTCCAGCGTGTCCGGGGGGAGGTAGTAGAGCACTTCGGACAGCACGATCAGGTCCCATTCGCCTTCCGGCCAGCCTTCGGGCACGCCGGCCACCTCGAATTGCACCTTCGGGATGTTCCGCGCGCGGGCGCGGTCGATGGCGGTCGGCGCGAAGTCGAGGCCGAGAAGGCTGTCGCAGTGGCGCGCGATCGCTTCGCTCATCACGCCGATGGAGCAGCCGACCTCGAGCGCGCGGGCGAAGCGGCGCGCAGGAAGGAGGGCGAGGCAGCGGGCGTATTTCTCCGCCTCGTAGGCGCTGGTTTCGTAGTTCCAGGGGTCGCCTGTCTCGCGGTAGAGACGGTCGAAGGATGCGGCGTCGCGGGTCATGCGGGGATGAAGATCTCGTCGGCCGCCACGAAATGCGCGGCGAGGTCCTGCGGCATCCGGAAGCCCTCCGGGTCGTCGTCGATCAGCCCGGTCATCTGCGAGACATGGGCGGCAACGGCGCGCGCCTTGAGGTCGCGGACGGCGGTGGTCCGAAAGCGTCTGAGGCCCTCACTGGACGCTCCGGCCACGGGCGACTGCACCCGGCCCCAGACGGGGCAGCCGAACATGGGGCATTCGACCCGATCGGCGATGTGCCGGGCGAGCCGCCAGACGCGCTGGTGGTCAGGATGCGGATCGCCGTCCCAGGTGGTCCAGATCGCGGTGACGCCGTCGAAATGGCCGGCCAGCCGCGCCTCGACCTCGGCGAAGGTTTCGGGATCGTCGGGCGCGGCCAGATCCGGGTAGCCCAGCCAGATCGGCGCCTCCCGTCCGGCGGTGAGGATGTCGACCGCGGTCTCGACTTCGGACTTGCGCAGGGCGGCGAGGGCGGCGGCCGGATAGGCCTTCGAGTTCCGGTGCGACATCGACCCGTCGGTGATCACGGCCACGTGCACGCGGTGAGCCGCGGCGGAGGCTGCGGCGATGGCCCCGCCCATGGCGAGCGATTCATCGTCCGGGTGCGGCGCGAGGACCAGCACGGCGCCGGGGCCGGTGAGATCCTCCAGCCGGGCGTAGGGCGCGGTTCCGGACTGCGCGACGATGGCGGTGAAGGTTGTCATTCGGACCAGATCTCTCCGATGGGGGCGTCGGCGGCGCAGAGGGCCTCGGCCACTTGCCGCAGCTTGCCGTCGAGATCGGCCTGCCGCAGGAAGAAGCCGAGGTCGCGGCGGACGAGCTCGACCCGGTGGCCCTTGGCGAAGGACCGTGTGCCGAGGGCGCGGTCGGCCAACGCGATGCCTTCGAGGCAGGCCGCCTCGACCTCTTCGCGCGCCGCAAGGCTGAGCGCGACGGCCTCCGGCCCCGCGCCCGGCGCCTCTGCCCGGGCGGCGGCATCCTCGACCATCAGCCGTGCGCGGTGGGCGAGGCCGGCGATGTGGGCCAGGCGGTGGAGCTGAGCCTCGCCGGGGGACTCCGTTGCGCCGACCGCGCGGCGAACCTCTTCGGCCAGCGCCTCCAGCCCGCCGGTGTGCAGAGCGGCATAGCGCCAGACGCCGCCCTGGAAATGCGGCTCGCGCATGTAGTCACCGGCCGCACCGAGGGGCTCTGCCGCGGCGCCGTTGAAATCATGGGAGCCCGACGCCGTGGCCCGCATGCCGGAGGTGTCCCACGCGGCGGCATCTGCACGTTGGGGGTCGCGGACCTCCGCAATGGCGAGGCGAAGGCCATCGCTCCCGCCCGCCGTCACCACGGCATGGCTGACGGTGCCGAGCCCCGAGGCGAAACGCTTGCCGCCGGAGAGGCGGAGAAGGCCGCCGGTGTCGGCGTCGATGCGTACCGGAGGGTCACCGTCGGCCCCCCAAACGCCGTAGATCGCCCCCTCTCTCGCAGCGGCGGTGTGGCGTTTCACCTGAGAGGGCGTGCCGTAAAGGCTCACGAGCTTCAGCGCGTTCATATGTCCTTCGGCGAGGCGCCCGACCGACAGGCTGGCCCGGCCGATGCGGCGCAGCAACGTGGCCTGTGCCCGCACCTCCCGCGGCGTGGCGGGGAAGGTGCAGAGCCGGTCCAGCAGGCCGGATGTCACGAGAAGGTGCATGTCGCTCGATAGGTCGCGGCGGCCTGCATCGGCATCCAGCGCACCCGCCGCGACGGCGTCGAGGGCGGCGGCTTCGCTCAGGGGCGGCGACAATCTTGCGGGGGCCATCGTCATGCGGTGAGCCTTTCCGTATTCATTTGCGCTGATGACACCGCCGCAGACAGCAGGGGCAATTCGCGTACCACGTCCGACAGACGCATCCGGGTGCGCGGCAGCCCGCCCAGTTGCGCGTCGATCCCGGCCACCTGCGGCGCGTCCGGTCCGAACCGCGATATGGCCCTGCGCCGTGCCTGCCGAAGCTGCAGGCGCAGGGCGGTTTGGCCGGCAGGCTCGAGCGCGCTGTCCACCAGCGGATCGTCCTCGGAGATGCGACCCGCCAGCGCTTCGGCCATGCCATTCGGCGCGCGCCCGTCCAGCCGGCACGAGGTCGTGACCCGCGCCTTCGGACTGTGACGCACACGCCAGCCGCGATCCTCTGCAGTTTCGGCAAAGGCGCGATCCTCGCTGTTCGGCAGCGCCGGAATGCCGCCGGTATCGGCATAGAGCGGCATCCGGAACGCAAGGCTGGCGCCGGCCGCGCCAAGTCCGCAGGGGGCGGGGTCGTGCGCGAGGGGATAGATCAGCGCGCGGAGCGCGAGGGTGAGCGCGACATACTCGCCCTCCGCCACGCCGCGCTGCGAGATGATCGGCGGCAGGCGGGCGAACTCGCCGGCATCCGGGAAGACGGTGCCGCAGATCAGGTCGGCCTGTTTCAGCTCCGCCAGGTTGGCGTCGAGCCAGTCGGGAAAGACCCGGCTGTCCGCATCGGTGGTCAGCACGACGCCATCAGGGGCGAGCCGGGGCACGGCGGCGGTCACGGCCTGCCGCCGAACCGCGCCGACACCCCCCGGCGGGCTGTCGGCCAGGTCCAGCAAAAGACCGGCCGTGCCCGTCGCGTCGAACCAGGTTTGCGCGCTGGCAAAGGTCGCGTCGTCCGAGCCGTTGACGACCAGAACGATCCCGCCTCGACCCCGCAAGGCCGTGTGCGCCGCCTCGAGGCAGGGACCGATCCGCTCCGCCTCGTTGCGGGCAGGGACGGTGATCGCCGCGGGCCACGGTGTGTCCGGGCCGAAGGCGAGGCTGCGCCGGGCGGGGGCGTGGCGTGTCATGCCGCCCGTTCCCAGAAGCGCAGGTCCTTGCAGGCGGCGATGAAGTCGTCCGGCGCGCCGTCGAGGACGAAGACGCCGTCATCGGCCTCGTCCGGCACCGCAGCCGACCAGAAGGCGGATTTCGCTTCCGCCGTCAGGGCAATGAACTTCTTGTGCGCGAAGGCGTCGGCCAGGAAGCTGCGCGCGCCGTGCATGCCCGCCAGCTTGGCCGCGCCGTCCCCGGACGCGAGGATCGCCACCGCATCGAACAGGACAGACGGTGCGCCATCCAGCTTTTCGTCCGCCTCGATGGTCTTGCCGCGCGCGGTGGTCACCCCGCCGACCTTCTCGGCCACGACCGTCACCTGCGCGCCCTCCGCCTCGGCGGCCGCTTTCAGCGCATCGAAGGCCCCGCCGTCGATGCCGTCGGTGAGAAGCACGCCCAGCTTGCGGCCGGCAAAGCTCTCGGGCGGGTTGGCGAGGATGCTGAGCGCGGGGGATGGCTCGGTCTCGACCACCTTGCGCGCAGGCTCGGCCGGCGCCGGCATCTCGGCAAGGCCCAGCCCGTCGGCGACCATCCGGGCCAGACCCTCGTCGACGACGATCAGGTGCCCGACCATCCGCTGCCGGATCGCAAGGCGTTCGACCTTGGAAAGTTCGAAGATGAAGGCGTCGGCGATGTGCCCTTTCTCGATATCCGTCTGGCTGAGGTAGAACTGCCGCGCCTGGCTGTAGTGGTCCGCGAAGGTCTCCGACCGGATGCGCTGTTTCGGCCCGGACTCTTCCGCCGGATAGGACGTGAACCCGCGCTCGGGGTCCTCGCGCGGGCCCTCGCCGAAGCTGTTCGGCTCGTAGTTCACCCGGCCCTTCGGGTTGTGCATCGCCATGTGCCCGTCCTGCTGCAGGTGGGCGAAGGGGCATTTGGGCGCGTTGATCGGGATATGGCTGAAGTTCGGGCCGCCGAGACGCTTGAGCTGCGTATCGAGGTAGGAGAAGTTCCGCCCCTGCAGCAGCGGGTCGTTGGAATGGTCGATGCCGGGGACGATGTTGCCGGTCTGGAAGGCGACCTGCTCGGTCTCGGCGAAGAAGTTGTCGACCATGCGGTTCAGCGTCATGGTGCCGACGATCCGCACCGGGACCAGCTCTTCGGGGATGATCTTGGTGGCGTCCAGCACGTCGAAATCGAAGCTGTCGGCGAAGTCCTCGTCGAAGATCTGGAGACCGAGATCCCACTGGGGATTGTCGCCCTTCTGGATCGCGTCCCAGAGGTCGCGGCGGTGAAAGTCGGGGTCCGCGCCGTTGATCTTGACCGCCTCGTCCCAGAGGACGGACTGCATCCCCTGCCGGGGTTTCCAGTGGAACTTGACGAAGCTCGACTTGCCGTCGGCGTTCACCAGCCGGAAGGTGTGCACGCCGAAGCCTTCCATGAAGCGGAAGGAGCGCGGGATGGTCCGGTCGGACATGATCCACATCGCCATGTGCATGGCTTCCGGCATCAGCGAGATGAAGTCCCAGAAATTGTCATGGGCGGTCTGCGCTTGCGGAAAGCCGCGGTCGGGCTCCTGCTTGGCGGCGTGGATCAGGTCGGGGAACTTGATCGCGTCCTGGATGAAGAAGACGGGGATGTTGTTGCCGACGAGGTCCCAGTTGCCTTCCTTGGTGTAGAACTTCACCGCGAAGCCGCGCACGTCGCGGGCAAGGTCGGGCGAGCCCTTGTTGCCCGCGACGGTGGAGAAGCGCACGAACACGTCGGTCTTCTCGCCGACCTCGGTCAGGATCCTGGCACGGGTGAGGTCGCTGAGGTCCTCGCTCAACTCGAATGTCCCGTGGGCGCCGTAGCCACGGGCGTGGACCACCCGTTCGGGGATGCGTTCGTGGTCGAAATGGAACAGCTTCTCGCGGAAGACCTGGTCCTCGATCAGGTGCGGGCCGCGCTGCCCGACCTTCAGCGTGTTCTGGTCGTCCGAGATCGGCATGCCGGCCTGCGTCGTCATCGTCTCGTGACCGTCACCGGCGACCTGGTGGATTTCGCCGGCGTTGCCTTTGCGGGGGGCCTTGTCGTCGTTCATGGTCGATCTCTTCCCTTTTCAGTCTTGCATGGCGTGGGTGCGGGGCCGGTCGGCCGTTGCGGGATGAAGCAGGCCCGCCCATTCTTCGGCCACGCGCGACAGCCGGAACTCCGGCCGCGCGGTGGCGAGGGGGCGCAGGCCCGTGGCCTCGCGCCATTGCATGATCCGGGCCGCGATGGCTTTGGGGTCGGCGGTGTCGATGCACTGACAGGGATCCGAGGCGACCTCGTCATTCGCACCAAGGCCCCGGTGCAGGAGCGCCGGGCAGCCGACGGCATTGGCCTCCGCGATCACCAGCCCGAAGGTCTCGGCGAAGTGGTCCTGCGGGGAGAAGAGGCAGAGCGCCCGGCGCATCCAGCCGATGAGTTCGGGCTGGTCGAGCCGCCCGAGTGGGATGACGCCGTCCGGGACCGGCCCGGTCGGCCAGGCGAGATAGCCGGGATCCGCCACGGCAAGGCGCAGCGACGGCAGACGATCCTTCAGCGCCTCGAAGCGGCGGAAGACCTGTCCGAGCCCCTTGTGAGGGGAGGAGGCGAACAGCAGCAGGTCGCGATCGCGGGGCGTGTCGTCGGGTTGAAGATCGTCGGCGATCGGGTTGTGGATGTGACCGACGGCGGGCGCATCGGTGCCGAGAAACCGGCGCAGCCAGTCGACATGGGCGGCGGAGACGCAAAGCACCTCCACCCCTGCCGCGCGCAGCGAAGGCGCCAGTGCCCGGTTGTGGCGGCCGGGGAAGACGTGCTGCCAGACGATGACCCGCGCCCCGGGATGCAGTCGCGCCAGCCGGGGCGCGACCTTCCAGGAATTGACCACGACAATGGTCCCCGGCGCTTCGGGCAAGGGGCGCCTGACGTCGAACCCGCCATACCGGACGCCACCGGAGAGCGTGTCCGGCCCCTGCCGCGCGGACTGGCGCGCTGTGACGCGGATGCGGGGGGCGAGGCTCTCGGCGATGCGCACCAGGGTCGCCTCCGTCCCGCCAAGCCCTGCGAGCTCTCCCCGCACGCCGCTGTAGGCACGGGGCGCCAGCACATCGACGAAGGTGATCCCGCCGCTCATGCCACCCGGTCCTTAAGGGCCGTCATCCGGGCAAGCGCCCCGCGCTCGCAGAGGGCCGGGTTGGTGCAGGACCGGATGCCGACGCCCGTCAGATCGATCGGCACCGGATCGACTTCGCGCGTGGCGAACCAGCGGCCGACCGCGTCCCAGACCCGCTTGCGATCCGCGATGCGCCGGGGGCTGTCGTAATCCGTCTCGCCCGCCTGGGTCAGGCTGTCGGCCGTCTCGATCTTCGTCAGCAGGATCTCGGGGATGACCCAGAGCACCTCGCCCGCCATGATCAGCCGGTTGCGGAACTCCCGATCCTCCTCGATGCAGTCCGAGAACCCGCCCAGCCGGTCGAAGACCGAACGGTGGAACAGGCCGGAATTCACATGCGTCCAGTCCCCCGGCACCCCCGCGGCCATCTGCAGGTTCGGGAAGAAATCGTCGACAAGGCTGAGCGTGCGGCGGATCTCGACCCGCTCGCCGTCGGGCAGGATCAGCTCGTGATGGGTCAGCACGCCGCCCACCTGGATGCGCGTCTCGGGCTCGCGGCCCGACAGGCGCCAGTTGAGGCAGGGATGCGCGCTGATCGTTTCGTTCCGGATCACGCGTGCCTGCCGCATGACCTTGTCGCGGTGCGGCAGGTCGTCGGAATCGTGGAAGGTGATGGCATCCGCGGAGCTGAGCGCGATGCCCACGTTCTTCGCCTGCGCGGTGCCGACGTTGCCGGCGAGGCTGACGCCGACGAAACGGGGATGATCCGCATAGCGCGCGATGACCGATCCGGTGCCGTCGGTCGAGCCGTCATCGACGACCATCACCGTGGTGTCGGGATGCGACTGCCCGAGCGCCGCATCGATGGCCAGGGGCAGGGTGTGGGCGCGGTTGTAGGTCGGGATGACGATCGTGACGCTGGGTGTCATCGGGTCTCTCCTCAAGCAGGGTGAAGCGCGGTGCGGTAGGCCACCAGACGGCGACGTGTGGCGAGGGCCAGCGGATAGGGCAGCGCGATAAGCACGGCGCCCAGCATGGCAGCGGCCGGCAGGTGCGGGACGGCCAGCAGGGCAACGCCGCAAAGGGCGAGCGCAGGCAGCATCGGCCCGACGGCATCGGAGACCTCGGTCACATCCTTCGCGGTGCGCTGGAACCTGCCGGACCGGCCCATGAGGGCGTCCACCGTTCCGAGCGCCGACGGCAGGATCATCGCAGTCCGCGCCGCCAGAGCCGCGAGGCAGGCGTTCAGCGGCGGGTGACCGCGGACGATCATGCCGATGACCATCGGCAGGCAGACCGACAGGTAGACGAACGCCAGACCTATCCCCGACAGCGTCACCAGCAAGCGGCTCACCCCGGCGTGGTGGCCAAGCGAGAGCGCGATCCCGCCGCCGATCAGCCCGGCTGCAAGGGGAAGCGCGAGGTTGGCCCAGGCGGTAAGCTGCGCGAAGACCTGAAGTGTCGTGCGCGCCGGCAGACAGCCCAGACTGCCGCAGGCCGTGTCCATGTTGCCGGCTGCCCAGCGGTAGCGCTGCAAGCTCAGTCCGCCGAGGTCGAGAGGCAGCAGGCCCCGTCCGACGATCCGGTCCACGAAGCGCCCGCGATAGCCCATACGGTGCAGGCGCAGGCCAAGCTCCGCATCCTCGGTGATGGTCCGGCAGCTCCAGCCCCCGGCGGCCTCGAGCGCGTCCCGTCTGATCACGCTGAGCGTCCCGGTCAGCAGCATCGCGCCCGCCACGTTCGCATGACGCGCGTGGCGCAGGAAATAATCCGCCAGTTCAAGCGACAGCCCCTGCGCCGATCCGCCATCGCCGCGGTAGGCCTGCGGGAACTGGACGAAGTCCTCGCCGCCGCGCCGAAGCTCCTGCCAGGCGATGGCAAGGAAATCCGGCGCGACCTCGTAGTCGGCATCCACTATGACGACATGGGTGGCGGCAGGATCGGTGCGGGCCAGAGCAATCTGGAGCGCGCCCGCCTTTGCCCCGGTGACGCCCTCCTCGTGGTAAAACCGGAATGCAGGACCAAGGGTGTCGCAGAGCGCCTCGATCGGCCGCCAGAGGGCCGGATCGGCGGTATTGTTGTCCAGGACGATGACCTCGAACTCCGGCGCGCCGACCTGCGAGGCGAGGGCCCGAAGCGTGCGCGCGACAACGGCGGGAGGTTCGTCGTGGGTCGCCACGTGGACCGAGAACCGCCGCCGGCCCGTCGCCGCGCACCGCGACCGCGCGTCGGGCCTGCCAGCCTTCAGGCCAAGCCCGGAATGCAGGTTGAACCCCCCGAGCACGGCCTGAACCAGCACGGCCAGCGCGACCACCGGGACAGCCACGGCGGGCATCAGGACGGCAAGCGTCATCAGTCCGAGGAAGACGCCTCGTCCGTCAGGTGCTGGCATGATGTGCTTCCTTGAACAGCGGGCCGGTGTCGGGGACCGCAATGTCAGGTTAAATGCCGGTTCGGACCATTCGTTCCGGCAACATTTGTTATGCCGCCCGCGCCCTTTTCCGCTTTGGCGACACCGCCGGACCCATCAGAGCAGAGCATCGCCCCGCTCGTGCCCGATGCTATTCGACGCAGGTAACAGGCGGTCTTGTCGTCCCGCTCACCGCGGGGACAATGGATCGGGGGCCGGGCCGTCAGTAGGAGCTTGCAATTGTGGCCTTCGCCGCCGTGTAGCCGATGACCACAAGGCAGGGCCCGTCCCATTTCGTCTGGCAGCCGACGTTGCGAAAGACATCGGGAACGCCCTTGCCAGAGCAAGCCGTCAATCCATTCCTGCTCCCGCCCCTCCGGCGGGGTTTTGTCGTTTGAACGGAAAGCGCAGGAATTCCAGCGCGATCGCCGCGAACGTCGACCTCCACCTTTTCATCCACCAGTGCCACCACGATGCCCTCCAGCAGCGGAATGGCCATGAAATCAATCGAACAATACCTTTTAACACCTCGTAATAAATAGGTATTCAGCTTTCCCGGGCATCTCGGCCGGCATCACCGCGCGCCAAGCGCGTCGGCGACCTGCTGGGCGAATTTTGCCGTGGCAACCGGCAGGGTCCGGCCCCGGAGCTGGCCGATCAGCAGCAGGCCGGGGCCGATGTCGGCCGGATCGATCGGGCGGATGACCAGCCGGGGATCGACCGGCGGGACGACGCCGATGGGGATCTGGAAGCTGATGACGTCCTCGTAGAGCACGTATTGCCGCATGAGCTCGAAGCTGTCGGCCTCGATCACCGGGTTGAGGTTCAGCGAGCGGCCGCGCGTCGCCTTCTCGAGCAGGTGGCGCACGCCGTATTCCACCGAGGGCACCACATGGGGGTGGGCGAGGCAGTCGCGCAGGCGCAGGATCTCCTGCCCGGCGAGCGGGTGGCTTGCCGAAAGCACGGCGGCGACCGGCTGCTCCACCGCGCGGATCACCTCGAAATCCACCAGGTAGACCGGTTCGAAGACGATGGCGAGATCGGTGGCGAACTGGCCGAGATCCCGCTCCGCCTGGGCGCGGTCGCGAACCCTGATCGAGAAGGTCACCCGCGGATGCGCCTTGCGATAGCGCGCGACCTCGCGGGGCAGGAAGATCGGGTTCACCGCCTGGGAACAGGCGATGGCGACATGGCCGCGCCGCTCGCCGCTGAGATCCGCGACCTGTCCGCGGACGCGTTCGAGATCGCTCACCTGGGTGCGGATGTGCTGCATCAGCAGCTCGCCCGCCGGGTTGAGCCGCACCCCCTTCGGCAGCCGCTCGAAGATCGGCCCGCCGAATTCCGCCTCGAAGCGCTGGATCTGCCGGGTGAGCGCCGAGCTGGTGATGTTCATGTCCTCGGCGGCGCGGCGGATCGATCCGGCGCGCGCCACGTGGCGGATCATCTCGAAGATGCGCAGATGACGCATGGTCTGGCCTGGTGCTGCATTTTATGCAGCACATTGGTGAAATCATAGCAGTATGAGTCAACATCAATTTGCCGCATGCTCTGCCCGTGAGCGACATATCGTGTTGGGGGTGGCGTTGCGGGACCTGGAATTCACACTGTCATCCTTGCGAGAGGTCTATGCCGCGGGGGCCAGCCCGGCGGATGTGATCCGGGAGACATATCGCCGGATCGAGGCGCATGGTGATCCGGGCATCTTCATCCACCTCGCGCCCCTTGCCGAGAGCCTCGCGCGCGCCGGGGCGCTCGGCGCCTTCGATCCCGAGCGGCCGCTCTGGGGGATGCCCTTCGCGGTAAAGGACAATATCGACGTCGCGGGCATGCCGACCACCGCGGCCTGTCGCGCCTTCGCCTACGCCCCGCAGGAGGATGCCCATGTCGTGGCGCGGCTGGTGGCCGCCGGGGCGATCCCGATCGGCAAGACCAATCTTGACCAGTTCGCCACCGGCCTCGTCGGCGTCCGTTCGCCCTGGCCGGTGCCGCGCAATACGCTCGATCCGGAAATCGTGCCGGGTGGGTCCTCATCGGGCTCGGCGGTCGCAGTCGCGGCCGGGCTGGTGCCCTTCGCGCTCGGGACCGATACGGCCGGCTCCGGCCGGGTCCCCGCGGCGCTCAACAACATCGTCGGGCTGAAACCGAGCCTCGGGGCGCTCTCCACCCGGGGCGTCGTGCCCGCCTGCCGGACGCTTGATTGCGTGTCGATCTTCGCGCTCACCGTCGCCGATGCCTTCGCGGTCTTCGAGACGGCCGCCGCCTTCGATCCGGCCGATCCGTTTTCGCGGAAACTGCCCGTCGGGCCGCTTTCCCCCGTGCCGCCGGGATGCAGGGTCGGGGTGCCGACGCAGGGATCGCTGCGCTTCTTCGGCGATGCGCAGCAGGACGCGGCCTTCGCCTCGATGATCGCGGCGCTCGGGGCGATGGGCTTCGATCTCGTGCCGGTGGATCTTGCGCCGTTCCACGCGGTGGCGGAGCTGCTCTACGCCGGGCCCTGGGTGGCCGAGCGCGATACCGTCGTGGGCCCGGTGATGGCGCAGGATCCGGAGGCGGTGCTGCCGGTCATCCGCGAGATCGTCGGCAAGGCCGAAGGCCAGAGCGCCGCGGATGCCTTTCGCGGGCTCTATCGGCTGGAGGAGCTGCGCCGCGAAGTGGCGCCGGTGCTGGAGCGCATCGATGTCATCTGCCTGCCGTCGATGCCGGGTTTCTGCACCCTGGCGGAGCTCGACGCCGACCCGATCGGGCCGAATTCCCGGCTCGGGACCTATACCAATTTCGTGAACCTGCTCGGCCTTTGCGGGCTCGCCGTCCCGGCTCCGGCGCGGGGCGACGGCCGGCCGGGGGGCGTGACCCTGATCGCGCCTCCCGGCCGTGACGCTCTGCTCGCGAGCCTCGGGGAGCGGATCGAGCGGCTGGGCGAACGCCAGCTCGGCGCGACCGGCTGGCCGGTGCCGCCCGCACCGCCGCGCCTCGCGCGGGCCATGCCCGGAGAGATCGAGATCGCCGTCTGCGGGGCGCACATGTCCGGCCTGCCGCTCAATGGCGAGCTGACCACGCGGGGCGGGCGGTTCCTGCGCGCCGCCGAGACCTTGCCGGAATACCGGCTCTATCGCCTCGCCGGCGGGCCGCCCGAGCGTCCGGGCCTCGTGCGGGACGGGCAGGGGGCGGCCATTGCCCTCGAGGTCTGGGCGCTCCCCGAAGCCGGGGTCGGCAGCTTCCTCGCGGGCATTCCGAGCCCCCTCGGCATCGGAACCCTCGCGCTCGCCGATGGCACGACGCCCAAGGGCTTTCTCTGCGAGGTCGCGGGCCTTGCCGGTGCCGAGGAGGTGACCGCGCTCGGCTCCTGGCGCCGGGTCATCGCCGAGAGCGCGGCGTGATCGGGGGATCAGTCCTCCGGGCCGGGCGGCGGGGCGCCGAGGCTCACATGCGCCGAAACGATCCGCCATCCCTCGGGGCGGCGCATCCAGACCTGGCTTTGCGCGCCGCGGCGGCCCGATCCGGTGCGGCGGTATTCGCAGGTGGCGATGCCCCAGTCGGGGCCGAAGGCGATGATCCGCACCTCGGAGATCTCGCGCGTCAGATCGCCGGTGTCGCGCCCCTTCCGGAAGGCGCTGATCCGGTCGTGGCCATAGAGGCCGCCGTCGGGCCCGAGCCGCACCACCTGCGGGTCTTCCCAGAAGGCCGAGGCCAGCGCCTCCACGTCGTTCGCCCCGAGAGCCGCCTCATAGGCCTCGAAGGCCGCCCGGATCTCGGCCCCGACCGCATCCGCATCGAATTTTTCCATGCCGTCCCTCTCGCGTGTCTCGCCCGCAGAAAGGAATGCCAGAAATGAGCGAAGTGCAACTCCCCGCCGAACCGGCGCCGCTCGGGTTCGACCCGGCACGCACCGCCGTCGTCATCATCGACATGCAGCGCGACTTTCTCGAACCGGGCGGCTTCGGCGAGACGCTCGGCAACGATGTCTCGCTGCTCCAGGCCGCGGTCGTGCCCTGCCAGACGGTGCTGGCCGCGGCGCGCGCCGCCGGCATGCTCGTCATCCACACCCGCGAGGGGCACCGCGCGGATCTCTCGGACGCGCCGCCCGCCAAGATCGCCCGCGGCGCGCCCTCGAAGCGGATCGGCGATCCGGGGCCGATGGGCCGCATCCTCATCCGGGGCGAACCGGGCCACGACATCGTCGCAAGCCTCTATCCCGCCCCGGGCGAGGTGGTGCTCGACAAGCCCGGCAAGGGCGCCTTCCACCAGACCGACCTCGCCCAGATCCTGCAGAACGGCGGCATCGACACGCTCATGGTCTGTGGCGTGACCACCGAAGTCTGCGTGCATACCACGATCCGCGAAGGCAACGACCGCGGCTACCGCTGCGTGGCGATCGGCGATGCCTGCGCCTCCTACTTCCCGGAATTCCACCGCGTCGGGCTCGAGATGATCAAGGCCCAGGGCGGCATCTTCGGCTGGGTGAGCGACAGCGCGTGCCTCGCCGGAGCGCTCGCCGCAGCAAAGGCCGCCTGACGCATCCCCCCCAGGCCCGGCCGCTCGGGCCGGGGCGTTCCCGTTGAAAAGGACAGATGAAGATGCATGAGACCAGGACACCTTCCCTCTGGACCCCGGGCGACTGGAACGCCCTGTTCGGCCTGGGAACCAACGTGCTCGTCAACCTGCTGGTGATGACGGGGCTTCTGAAGTTCGTCGTCGGATTGCCGGACGAGCTCACCTTCGGGCGCATCCTGCCGGCGGTGGGCCTGATGCTCTTCCTCGGCAACATGTATTACGCCTGGATGGGCTGGAAGCTCGCCAAGAAGGAAGGCCGGGCGGATGTCTGTGCGCTGCCCTCCGGCCCGTCGGTGCCGCACATGTTCATCGTGGTCTTCGTCATCATGCTGCCGATCCTCGGCCGCACCAACGACCCGGTGAAGGCCTGGGAAGCGGGCCTCGCCTGGGTGTTCCTGCAGGGCTTCATCCTGATCGGCGGCTCGTTCGTCGCGCCCTTCATCCGCCGGATCACGCCGCGCGCCGCGCTCCTCGGCACGCTCGCGGGCGTCTCGATCGCCTTCATCGCCATGCGGCCGGCGACGGAGATCTTCATGACCTCCATCATCGGGCTCACCTGCCTCGCGATCATCCTCGTGAGCTGGTTCGGCGGGCTGAAATACCCCCGCGGCATTCCTGCGGGCCTCGTCGCGATCGTTGTCGGCATGGCCATCGCCTGGGGGGCCGCCGCGCTCGGCATGCCGGAAATCGGCGGCATGAGTGCCGCGAGGCTCAGCGAAAGCTTCGCGAATTTCGGCTTCTCCATCCCGCTGCCGGCGCTCAACCACGTGTTCTCGGGCTTCGAATTCCTCGGCTTCATCCTCGTGACCGCCATTCCCTTCGGCGTCTACGATCTCGTCGAGGCCATGGACAACGTGGAAAGTGCCGAGGCCGCGGGCGACACCTACTCGACCACCGAGGCGATTTCGGCCGAGGGCTGCATCTCGCTCATCGGCACCCTGCTGGGCTCGCCCTTCGCCAACGCCGTCTACATCGGCCACCCGGGCTGGAAGAGCATGGGCGGCCGCATCGGCTACTCGGTCGGGACGGGCATCTTCGTGCTCTGCCTCGCCTGGTTCGGCATCCTCGCGGTGTTCCTCAACCTGGTGCCGGTCGTCGCGATCTCGCCGATCCTGCTCTACATCGGCATGCTGATCGGCGCGCAGGCCTTCCAGACCACGCCGATGAAGCACGCGCCCGCCATCGTGCTCGGCCTCGTTCCGCATCTCGCGGCCTGGGCCAAGACGCTGATCGACGGCGCGCTGGGGGCGGCGGGCGCCCAGGTCACGCCGGAACTCATCGCCGGCATGGGCCAGAACGGCGTGCTCTACGAAGGGCTGGGCGTGCTCGGCAACGGGGCGATCCTCACCGGGCTGGTTCTGGCCGCGATCGGTGTCTTCATCATCGAGCGCAAATACGAATGGGCCGCGGGCTTTGCCGGGGCGGGCGCGATCCTCACCTTCTTCGGCTTCATGCACGGGCCCGCCGTCGGCATCGCGGTCACCCCCTCGATCTCGCTGGCCTATGCGATCGTGGCGGTCTTCCTCGTCGCCTGCACCCGGCTGGGCTGGACCCATGACACGGAGGCAGAGCCCGAAGCCGTCGTCGCACAGCCGGCGGAGTGAGCGCGGTGGATCTCGACAGATACGTGGACGTGGCGGCGGAGGTCATCGACCTCCCCGTCACGCCGGACTGGAAGCCCGGCGTCGTCCGGTTCCTCGGCCTCGCCGCGGAAATGGCACAGCTCCTCGAAACGGTGGCGCTTGATGACGCCGAGCTGGTGATGGCGCCGGTCTACAGCCCGGATGCCTTCGCGGGAGGGAAGGATGACTGATCTTCCCTGGGCCCAGGCCCACGAGATCGCCGAGGCTGTCCGGAGCGGCCGGCGGACGGCGGCAAGCGTCATCGAGGCGACACTCGGGCGGATTGCCGCGGTCGATCCGCGGATCAATGCCTTCACCGCCGTGACGGCGGAGCGCGCCCGCGCCGAAGCCGCGGCCCTCGACCGGGCCATCGCGGCGGGCGCGGCGCCGGGCCCGCTCGCAGGTGTCCCGTTCGCGGTCAAGAATCTCTTCGATATCAAGGGCCTTCCGACGCTCTGCGGATCGAAGATCAATCGCGACCGCACGCCCGCCAGCCGCGATGCCCTGCTCGTCGAGCGGCTGCGGGCGGCCGGGGCCATTCTCGTCGGCGCCCTCGGCATGGGCGAATATGCCTACGATTTCACCGGCGAGAATGCCCATGACGGCGCGGTCCGGAACCCCCATGATCCGGAGCGGATGAGCGGTGGCTCGTCCTCGGGCTCGGGCGCCGCGACCGCGGCCGGCATGGCGCCGATCTCGCTCGGCTCCGATACCAATGGCTCGCTCCGCGTCCCGGCCTCGCTCTGCGGCGTCTTCAGCCTGAAACCGACCTACGGCCGGCTGCCCCGGACGCGGACCTTTTCCTTCGTCGACAGTCTCGACCACCTCGGCCCCTTCGCCCGGTCCGTCAGGGATCTCGCGCTGGCCTATGACGCGATGCAGGGGCCGGACGGGGGCGATCATGCCTGCACCCGGCGCGGCGTGGAGCCCGCGCTGCCCGCGCTCGCCGACGGGCCGGGGCGGTTGCGGATCGGCGTTCCGGGCGGCTGGTTCGAGACCCGCTACGGGCCGGAGGCGCGGGAGGCCGTCGGCCGCGTGCTGCAAGGGCTGCCGGGTTCCGGCCAGATCATGCGGGTCGATCTCGATGCCGCCGAGGCCGGGCGCGCCGCCGCCTATCTCATCACCAATTCGGAAAGCGCGGCCTTTCACATCGAGCGGCTCCGCAGCCGGGCGCAGGACTATGACCCGGACACGCGGGACCGCTTTCTCGCCGGCGCGCTTCTGCCCGCCGCCTGGGTCGCGCGCGCGCAAAGGGTGCGGGCCTGGTGGCTGACACAGGCGCTGGCCGCCTTCAGCGTCGCCGATGTGCTGATCGTGCCCGCGACCCCCGTTCCGGCCCCGCGGCGCGGCGAGACGGTGCTCGATCTCGCCGGCCGGAAGCTGCCCCTGCGCCCGAGCCTCGGCCTGCTCTCGCAGCCCTTCTCCTGCATCGGCCTCCCGGTAGTCACCGTCCCCGTCTTCCGCCCGGGCGAGCTGCCCATCGGGGTTCAGATCATCGCGCCCCCCTGGCGCGAGGATCTCGCGCTGAAGGTCGGCCATGCGCTCGAGGCAAGAGGCGTCGCGACCGCCCACGCGCCCGGCGGCGTCCGCGCCCAGGCCGTCGCCTAGATCAATGCAGGGCGCAACGCTGCCGGTCTCCCTCTGGCCGATGTCATGCGCCCGGTCCCGGCGAAGTCGCTGGGGCAGGGCGGGATCATCCCTGGGCGAGCTCCTCCAGCATGGTCTTCGCCGCGAGCTGGCCGAGCGGATTGGCGGCCATCGGGCTGTCGCCGGTCAGCAGCCGGCCATCCCGATGCACCGCCCCCGAGATGTCGTCGTTCACGAGCTCGAAGCCCATGGACTGCAGCGCCTCCCCGAACTTCCAGGTCAGATGGCCGGGCATGTAGCCGATATCGGGGGTCTGGGCGTCCATCGCATCGGGGAAGGCGCAGATCTTGCGGCCCCGGTAGATGCCGCTCTCGCCCACCGCCAGGAAGGCCGCCGGACCGTGGCAGAGCGAGATCACGAAGCGATCCTCCTCCTCCGCCCATTCGAGCGCCGCGCCGACATCCCGGCTTTCGGGCAGGCCGATCAGCGCGCCATGCCCGCCCGGAATGAAGAGCGCGGCATAGTCGTCGAGCCCCCCGGCGACCAGATCGGCGAGCTTCAGCGGCTGCCGGAACTGCGGGCTGTAGCGCGCGAAGAGGCCCTTGATCTCCTCATCCTCGGAGGGCATCGCCCAGAACTCGAATTTCACCGGATTGCCCGAAACCGTGGCCACATCGAAGGCAAAGCCCGCCTTGTCGAGATGATACATCGGCAGGAGCGTCTCGACGGGATGGTTGCCGGTCGAGAAGAAACTGCCGTTGTCGGTCAGCAGATAGCGCTCGTCGGCGCCGATCATCAGGATCTTCCGGTTGCCCGTGTAGGGCTCCGGATAGTCCGCGCCGGAAAGATCGGATTTCGGCGCGGTGAACTGGCTCAGCGAATAGGGCGAGGGGAAAAACGCGTTCTCCTCGGCCGGATCGGGCTGTGGTTTCCTGTCGGTTTTGTCCGTGTCGGTCATGGGATTCTCCCCTCAATGTTGGTCCTGGACCCTGAAAGCTGGGGGCTCCTCCGCGGCGTTCAAGACGCCGGGCGCCCCTGGCTAGGGCCCGGGCGGCGCGAGCGGAGGAAGCCGCTCCAGCATCCCGTCGAGCGTCAGCGGATACTCCCGCAGCCGGATGCCCGTGGCGTTGTAGAGGGCGTTGGCGATCGCCGCGCCGACGCCGCAGAGCCCCAGCTCCCCGACCCCCTTGGCCTTCATCGGCGAGGAGAAGGCGTCGGGATGATCGAGGAAGATCACCTCCTGCTCCGGCAGGTCGGCATGGACCGGCACCTCGTAGCCGGCGAGATCGTGATTGACGAAAAAGCCCGCCCCGGCATCGACCGCGAGCTCCTCCATCAGCGCCGAGCCGATCCCCATGGTCATCGACCCGATCACCTGGCTCCGCGCCGTCTTCGGATTGAGGATCCGCCCGGCATCGCAGACCGAGAGCATCCGGCGGAGCCGCACCTCGCCCGTCCAGGCATTGACCGCCGCCTCCACGAAATGCGCCGCGAAGGTCGCCTGCTGATGGGTCTCGTCGAGATCGCCGTATTCGATGCGATCCTCGGCGCTGATCGCCTCATCGCGCACCAGTTCCGCGAGCTCCACCCTGCGCCCGGCCCCGGTCACCGCGCCATCGGCAAACTGCGCCTCGGCCTCCGGCATCTGCAGCATCTCGCAGATCATCGCCCGCAACCGGACACAGGCGGCATAAAGACCGGCGGTCGCGTTGTTGGCACCCCATTGCCCGCCCGAACCCACACTGAGCGGGAAATCCGAATCCCCCAGCCGGACAGCGACCCGCCCGAGCGGCACGCCCAGCATCTCGGCGGCGGTCTGGGCCAGGATGGTGTAGGAGCCGGTGCCGATATCCGTCATATCGGTCTCGACCGTCAGGCTGCCGTCCTGTTCCAGCCGGATGCGCGCCGCCGACTGCCGGACCAGGTTGTCGCGATAGCCCGCGGCCATCCCCATCCCGAGGAGCCAGTCGCCGTCGCGCCGCGTGCCGGGGGTCGTGCTGCGCTCCGACCAGCCGAACCGCTCGGCCCCCGTCCGCAGGCACTCGACCAGATGCCGCTCGGAAAACGGCCGCTCCGGGTCGGCCGGATCGCTCTGGGTGTCGTTCCGGATGCGGAGCTCGACCGGGTCCATCCCGAGCGCCTCCGCAAGTTCGTCCATCGCGACCTCGAGCGCCATCAGCCCCGGCGCCTCGCCAGGGGCGCGCATGTCGCTCGCCTTGGGCAGATCGAGGATCGCCATGTGCATCGCCGTGAGCCGGTTTGCCCCGGCATAGAGCAGCTTCGTCTGGGAGACCGCCGGCTCGTGCCGCCCCTCGGCCAGATTGCCCGAGATGCCCTGATGCGCGATCGCCGTCAGCCGCCCGTCGCGCTCGGCCCCCAGCCGCACGCGCTGGAGCGTGGCCGAGCGGTGGGTGGTGTTGTTCATCACCATCGGCCGCGTCAGCGCCACCTTGACCGGCCGGCCGACCTTGCGCGCGGCCATGGCCGCGAGCACGGCATCGGACTGGATCGCGAGCTTCGCCCCGAAACCGCCGCCGACATAGGGCGCGATCACCCGGACATCGCTCTTCTCGATCCCGAACAGCCGGGCCAGCGACCGCTGCGCCCAGCCGACCATCTGGGTCGCGGTCCAGAGCGTCAGCCGGCCATCGGCCCAATGCGCGATCGTGGCATGGGGCTCCATCATCGCGTGGCTCTCGTGGCTCGTCTGGTAGCGCTGCTCGATCCGCACCGGCGCCGCCGCGAAGGCCGCCTCGAAATCGCCGACCGTGTCGCTGTCGACGGGCTCGAGCCCCTCGCGCGCCTCGTCCGGCGCCGGCCAGTCGCCCTCGGCAAGGGAAGGCAGCGCATAGCGCCCCGGCGCGCGGTCATAGCTGATCTCGAGCAGGAAGGCGCCGTCGCGGGCCGCCTCGAAGCTCTCGGCCACCACCAGCGCCACCGCCTGATGGTAATGCTGGATCTCCGGCCCGGCGAGATAATCGGGCGTGCCGCCGCCGGGATAGGTCACATCGCCGGCATTTTCCCAGGTGATGACCTCGATCACCCCCGGCAGGTCGCGCGCCGCGCGGCTGTCGATGGCCCGGATCCGGCCCCGGGCGATGCCCGCGCCGACCAGATAGCCGTAGGTCTGATCCGGCACCACATCGTGCTGCTCATAGGCATAGCGGGCCTGCCCGGTCGTCTTCAGCGCGCCGTCGATGCGCGACGTCGGCTGCCCGACGACCGTCTGATCGTCGATGGGATTGCGCTCTGCGGGTCTGTCGAATTTCATCATCTCAGCCTTTCGCCTGCGCCATGACATACGCCAGCGTGCGGGTGGCAAGCGGCAGCTTGAAGGCGTTCCCGGCCGTCGGCCGCGCGTCGCGGAAGGCGCGGTCGGTCACGGCTCGCGCGCCCTGCGGGAGAAGCTCCTCGGCCTCTTCCACCCGCCACGGCCGCGGCGCGACGCCCCCGAAGGCCACCCGCCCGGTCCCGTCGGGCCGGAGGAGGGCGGCCACGGACACCAGCGCAAAGGCGTAGGAGGCCCGGTCGCGGACCTTCTGGTAGAACTGCCGGCCCTCCGGCGGTGGCCCAAGATGGACCGCGGTGATGAATTCGCCCTGTTCCAGCACGGTATCGCGCTCCGGCGTGGTGCCGGGCAGGCGATGGAACTCCGCCAGCGGGATCATCCGCACCGCGCCCTCGGCATCCACCGTTTCCACCACGGTCTCGAAGAGCCGCAGCGCGACGGCCATGTCCCCCGGATAGGTCGCGATGCAGTGCTCCGAGGTTCCGATCACCCCGAGGCCGCGTGAAAACCCCTCGATCGCCGCGCAGCCCGAGCCGGGCGCGCGCTTGTTGCAGCGCTGTGCCGTGTCATAGAAATAGGGGCAGCGCGTGCGCTGAAGCAGGTTCCCCGCCGTCGTCGCCTTGTTGCGCAACTGGCCGCTGGCACCGGCCATGATGGCCCGGGCGACCGCGCCGTAATCGCGCCGGATGCGTTCATCCGTCGCCAGCGCCGTGTTCGAGACCAGCGCGCCGATGCGCAGGCCGCCGTCCTCCTTCGCCTCGATCCGGTGCAGGTCGAGATCCTGCACGTCGACCAGATGGCGCGGCGCCTCGATCTGGAGCTTCATCAGGTCGATGAGATTGGTGCCCCCGGCGATGAAGCGGGCTTCGGGATTGGCGGCGACCACCGCCGCGGCCTGCTGCGGGCTCCGGGCGCGTTCGTAGCTGAAGGCCTTCATGCCGTCTCTCCCTCCGCGATCTCCAGAATGGCGGCGACGATGTTGGCATAGGCGCCGCAGCGGCAGATGTTGCCGCTCATCCGTTCGCGGATCTCGGCCTCGGTGATCCCGGCCTTCTGCAGGAGGTCCTCCTGGACATGGCTCGGCACGGCGCGGTCGATCTCCTCCAGCATCGCCAACGCCGAACAGATCTGGCCCGGCGTGCAATAGCCGCACTGATAGCCGTCGTGCTCGATGAACGCGGCCTGCAGCGGATGCAGCGCGTCGGGCTGGCCGATGCCCTCGATGGTGGTGATCTCGTCGCCCGCATGCATCACCGCGAGGCTGAGGCAGGCGTTGATCCGCGCCCCGTTCACGATCGTGGTGCAGGCGCCGCACTGGCCGTGATCGCAGCCCTTCTTTGCCCCGGTCAGGTGCAGATGCTCGCGGAGCGCATCGAGCAACGTGACGCGCGGATCGAGCTCCAGCTCCCGCGGCGTGCCGTTGACCCTGAACGAGACCTTCATCGAGGTGGTGGAACTTGCTGGTGCCATTGCACTCCCTTCCGTTGCAAACGCGTGCCCCGAAGGACCCCGCGCGCCACCGATCGGGACACGCCCGGCAGTAAGCTTTGCGGGTCAACCGCCGAAGGAGGGAGAGGTTCCGTCACGCCGCGACCAAATCCGGTTCGAAGGCCTCGGCCGCGCGGCGCTCTTGCCGCCATGCCCGTGTCGCGGCGGCGCGCAGACCGGCCGGCACCCCGTCGCGAAGGTCGTCGCCCCAGCCCTCGGGCAGCGCGCATTCATGATATGTTAACTACGAAAATTCAATGAAATCAAAGGCGGTTTTCCATTTTCACGGTGAAACGCCCCATTTTCACCGCCGCCACACCATGGACGGCCCCCGCCTGAGGGCCTTTCCGCTCCCTCTCACTCGAAGGGCTTGCGCGCGACCTTCCGCGCGATCTCGACGAACGTGCGGACATGGACGCCCCGCTCGTCGAGCCGGTAATTCAGCGAAAGCTCCGTCGTGCCGAGCGCGGGGTCGAAGGGGAGGTAGCGGATGCCGTTCCGCGTGGCGCTTCCCACCGATTCCGGCACGATGGCGATGCCTTCGCCGATGGCGACAAGGCTCAGCGCGGTCTGGAGATCCATGGTGAAGACCCGCTTCCTGACCTCCACGCCCTGCCGCTCGCAACACGACAGCACGAAGTCCGCATAGCTTGGGCGGGGATATTCCGGATAGAGGATGAAGTTCTGGTCGGCGAGCGTCGCGAGGCTCACGGTCTTGCGCATGCCGGTGTCGATCGTGTCGGGCGCCGCGAGGATCAGCGGCTCGTCCCGGAGCTTGAGCTTGGCCAGCTCGGCATCCACCAGCGCGGGCCGGGCGACGGCCACGTCGATTTCGCGGGCGACCAGCTTGCGGTGGAGCTGGGCATTGTTCATCGGAATGAGGCTCAGCGCGATCTGCGGGAAGTTCGCCCGGAACGACTTGATGATGTTGGGCAGGATCCCGTAGGTCGAGGAGCCCACGAACCCGATCCGGAGCCGCCCCTCCGCGCCCTGGCCGATACGGCGGACCTCGAGCCGGGTATCCTCGATCAGATCGAGAATGGTCTGGCCGCGCAGGCGGAGCCGTTCGCCTGCCTGGGTAAGCGTGATCGCGCTCCGGCCCCTGTCGAAGAGGACCGCCTGGAGCTCTTCCTCGAACTGCTTGATCTGGCGCGAGAGCGGCGGCTGGGCGATCCCCAGCCGTTCCGCGGCGCGCCCGAAATGCAGCTCCTCGGCAAGGGCCATGAAATATTTCAGCTGTTTGAAGTTCATCAGCGTCGCCCTCCCGGCATGGGGAAGCCTACACGAAAAAAAGGGCGCCCGACATGCAGGCGCCCCATAACCGGAGAGGAACGCGGGACTATTCCGCAGCGACCTCCTCCGCGACCTTCTGTTCCGTCTTCTCCGCCTTCAGGACGAAGTCGAACCGCACGTGCAGGTCGGTGTCGAGATCCTCGCCCGCAGGCTCGAATTCGCCCACGAGGCTGTCCTTCACCGCAAACACGGAGTCGTTGTCGAGCCACTCGGAAGAGCTGTCATAGATCTGGCTGATCAGCGGGCGGTGTCCGTCCTTGCTCAGGATGAAATGCATGTGGCCGGGGCGGTTCGGATGGTGCCCCATGAAGCGCAGAAGCTCGCCCGCGGTTTCGTTGTCCGGGATCGGATAGGGCACGGGCCGCAGCGCGCGGAAGGCATAGTGCCCGTCCGCGTCGGTCTCGAACCGGCCGCGGAGGTTGTAGTCCGGCTGGTCGGGGTCGTGGTTCTCGTAAAGGCCGTTCGGGGCGTCTTCCCAGACGTCGAGGATCACGCCCTGAAGCGGGCTGCCGTCCGCATCGCGCACATAGCCCTCGAAATAGACCGTTTCCTCGCCCTCGAAATGCTTCTGCACGACCGATGCGCCCTTGGGCAGCACCGGCGGATTGTGGCGGTAGAACGGGCCGAGCACCGTGCTTTCGCTCTCGTTGCCGGAGACCTCGTTTGAGAGCATGTCGACGAGCACTTCGAAGCCGAGGATATCGCCGAGGAGGATGAATTCCTGCCGCTTGTCCGAGCAGGTCTGGCCGGCGCGGGCGAGGTAGTCGCAGGCTGCCATGAACTCGTAATGCTGCAGCTTCACGTCCTTGGCAAAGCCGTGCAGGTGCCGGATGAGCGCCGTCATGATCTCCCGCTGGCGTTCGGTGATCTCACCGTTCTGGCCGAGAGAGCCGATGACGACATCGGTGATATTCTCGAGTGTGACCTTTGCCATCACATTTCCTCCGCTATCGAGCTCGCCACGATTCCTGCGGCGCAGCCTGTTGTTCTGTCCGTGGACCATCCGCCCATTGCCGCGCCCGACCAATGCCTTTCTCGGTATCGCGCAATACTCTGGAACCGCCGCGCCGCAGGGCGCCCGCGAAGGTATCGCGGCATACCGGCCGGGACATTGCCGCGGGCGCCCTGAAAGCGCAGGTTCGGGAAAAGCGGACACCCGATGCGCGGAGGAAACATGATCGACCAACTGGCCATGATGCAGGCCCGGCTCAACGCCACGCCGCACCTGCTGCGGCTCGGGCGTCTCTTCTGCGAGACCGTGCTCCTCTCCGTCGATGGCGACGAATACTACCTCACCTTCGAGAAGGGCCGCCTGGAGGCGATCACGCCGGGCCCAAGCCGCAAGACACCCTACCGCTTCGCGCTCCTCACCGATGCCGAGGCGCTTGCCGAATTCTGGCGTCCGGTCCCGAAGCCCGGGTTTCACGACCTGTTCGGTCTGGTGAAGATGGGCCGCGGACAGGTGGCGGGAGACATTCTCAGCCTCGTGAAGAACCTGCGCTTCTTCAAGGAATTCATGGCGCTGCCGCGCGAGATGGCGAAGGAGGCCGCATGATGGGCATCGAGGCGATCACCGGACGCTATGTCACCGTCGAGGTCGAGGGCCGCGCGCTCCGGATCTATTTCGAGGAAGCCGGGCAAGGGCGTCCCGTGCTCTGCCTCCATACCGCGGGTGCCGATACGCGGCAGTGGCGCCATCTGATGAACGATGCCGAGGTCACCGCGGCGAACCGTCTCATTGCCTTCGACATGCCCTGGCACGGCAAGTCACTGCCCCCCGAGGGCTTCCAGACCGAGGAATACCTGCTGACCACCGAGGCCTATATCGAGACGATCCTCGCCGTGATCGATGCGCTCGGGCTGGAGCGGCCCGTCCTTGCCGGCTGCTCGATGGGCGGGCGGATCGCGCTCCAGCTCGCCGCGCTGCATCCCGGCCGCTTCTCGGGTTTCATCGCGATCGAGGCATCGGATTTCCAGCCCGCCTGGTATGACATCGACTGGTTCCACCGCCCTGATGCCCATGGCGGCGAGATGGGCGCGGCCCTCGTCTCCGCCAATATCTCGCCCCATGCCCCGGACGTGGAGCGCTGGAACACGCTCTGGATGTTCATGGCGTCCGGGCCGGGTGTCTTCCGCGGCGATCTGAGCTTCTACACGAAGGACGACAGCCTGATCGGCCGGCTCGGCCGGATCGACACCGCCAAGACCCCGGTCCACATCATCGTCGGCGCCTATGATCTCACCTGCACGCCGGAGGATGCGCAGCGCACGGCGGATGCGATCCCCGGCGCGACCCTCGCGGTGATGGACGAGCTCGGCCATTTCCCGATGAGCGAGCACCCGGAGGGCTTCCGGCCGTTCTTCATCGAGGCGCTGGCGAAGATGCCGGCCGGGAAGGCTCGGGCCGAGGCTGCAGCCTGACGGATCACGACACCAGACACCAGATCACCGGAGGAAGGCCATGAGCGGCAGCAGGTCCGGCGCACCCTGCGAAGGGTGCGGGAATCGCGAGGCCGGTCGTTGTCCGGGCCTCCCGGGCTTCCTCACCCGAGCGGAGCCTGCCTCTCCCGAAGAAACGACCCGCGTCGCGGCGCAGAGCCGCGACCGGCGTGCCGCGCATCCATGAAGAAGGCCCGATCATGACCAAGCCGACCGAGAAACCCTGCATCATCTGCGTTGCGATCACCGGCAGCCTGCCAACCAAGGCGAACAATCCGGCCGTGCCGATCACGGTCGCGGAACAGGTCGAGAGCACGCAGGAAGCCTTCGAGGCGGGCGCCGCCATCGTCCACGCCCATGTCCGCAACGACGACGGCACGCCTTCCTCGGATCCCGAGCGGTTTGGCCGCCTGCTGGAAGAGCTTCGCCGCCACTGCCCCGGGATGATCGTGCAGTTCTCGACCGGTGGCCGTTCGGGGGCAGGGCGCTCGCGGGGCGGCATGCTCTCGCTGCGCCCGGACATGGCCTCGCTGTCGGTCGGGTCCAACAACTTCCCGACCCGCGTCTACGAGAACCCGCCCGATCTCGTCGATTGGCTCGCGGCCGAAATGCGGACCCATGGCGTGAAGCCCGAGATCGAGGCCTTCGATCTCAGCCATATTCATCAGGCGGTGGCGATGCGTCGCGACGGGCGCATACCGGCGGCGCTCTACATCCAGTTCGTGATGGGCGTGAAGAACGCGATGCCGGTCGACCGGGATGTCTTCGACTACTACATCCGCACCGTCGAGCGGCTGGCACCGGACGCGGAATGGTGTGCCGCCGGGATCGGACCGAACCAGATCGTGCTCAACGAATGGTGCGTGGCGAGCGGTGGGCATGCGCGCACCGGGCTCGAGGATAACGTGCGCCTCGACCGCGACAGGCTTGCGCCCTCCAATGCCGCGCTCGTTTCCCGGGTCACCGCGCTTTGCGAGAAATACGAGCGCCCGGTTGCCACCTGGCAGCAGGCCCGCAGGCTTCTGGGCCTGCCGATCGCCGCACTCGCCGATGCGTGAGGACGTTGTCGGGGTGCCGGCCGGTCCGGGGCTGAACGGCGCCTCCCGGCTCCTTCGGGATGCGTCCGCGCCCGTGATTGCCGCCCGCTCGGCACCGTCGGGCCGGGCCTGCCGATGTCGGGCGTGGTTGCGGCCTGTATCGTTTCGGCGCCCGTCATTCGCGCGGTGGGCCTGACCGGGCATTTCGACAGGCTGCTCGCACGTGTCCCGAAGGCGGTTGCGAGCGGATGAGGGCGGGCGTCCGCTTCGGCACGGGCGCCCTTGGCGGGCCCGCCCGTGGGCCCGGATTGCTGCTCAGATCGCCTTGACGGGGATGCTGACGGGGGCGACGCGGCCGCGGGTGTAATGGGCAATCTTGTCCTCATCGAGGGCGACCCCGAGACCGGGCCCTGCGGGAAGGTGGACCTGGAAATCGGCGTATCGGAGCGGCTCGGCCAGGATCTCGTCCTTGAAAAGCAACGGCCCGAAGAGTTCCGTGCCCCAGAACATCGTCTCGACGGTCGAGAAGAGCTGGAGAGCAGCGGCCGTGCCGATCCCTGCCTCGAGCATCGTGCCGCCATAAAGGCCGATCCCGGCGGCTGCGGCAATCGAGATGACCTCGGAGGCCCGCGCCAGCCCGCCGGACTGCGCGATCTTCACCGCGAAGGCGTCGGTGCGGTGCCCCGCGGCATGCCGCATGGCATCGACCGGCCCCTGAAGCGCCTCGTCGGCCATGACGGCGATCTCGTAGGTGTCCGAGAGCATCCTGAGGCTTTCGCCCATGCGCGCGTCGATCGGCTGTTCGACCATCGCCACGCCGATCTCCTGCAACCCCTTGAGGCCCCATCGTGCCTGATGCAGATCCCAGGCTTGGTTCACATCGACGGTGATGCGGGCGCGATCGCCGATTGCGGCGCAGATGCGGCCGACATGGGCGATGTCCTCGCGCACCTCGCGCTTGCCGATCTTGAGCTTGAACTGGCGATGCCGGCGGCGGGCGAGCATCTCCTCGGCTTCGGCGACGTCACGGTCGGAATTGCCCGAGGCAAGGGTCCAGGCGACATCCATCGCGGGGTGGACGGTGCCGCCGAAGAGCTGGGCCACCGGAACCCCGAGGCGGCGCCCGAGCCCATCCCAGAGCGCGATCTCGACGGCGCATCGCGCGATCGGATTGCCGCGCACCGCCTTCTCGATCCGGCCGCGGGCGGCATTGATATTGTCGGCATCCATGCCCTCGAGGAGCGGGGCGATGTAGGTGTCGATCGCCGACTTGATGCTCTCGGCGCTTTCCGCACCATAGCTGAGCCCGCCGATCGACGTGCCCTCGCCAAGGCCCACGGAGCCGTCCGAGAACCGCACCCGCACGAGGACGATGGACTGGGAGACCATGGTGGTCATCGACAGCACGTGCCCGCGGATGGTCGGCAGGTCGATGATTTGCGTCTCTATCCGCTCGATCTTTGTCATCCGGATCACCTGAAATGTGCCTCGTGTCGGTATGGAAGTTGCCTGCCGCAAGCCGGTCGCGTCGATGACTGTTATGGTCTCACGCCATACCGGGGCCGGATCTCGAGGACGGCGCAGCCTGAGGAGCGGCTTCCCTCCGGGCCATCTTCCCAGGGTCGCCGGTGCGTGCCCGGCGCGGCGGGGTTGAGCGTGAAAAGGGGGCGTTTCACCGTGAAAATCCGGAAAGCGCATTGATTTTAATGGATTTTGGCAGTTAACATATCATGAATGCCCGCGGTTTCACGCCGCTGCCGGCTTGGCTGGCCCCTCGGTATCAACTCCCGGCCCGAGGGGCAGGCGCGCCTCGCCCCCACCGCTCAGGATGGGGCGGCGGGCGGTTCGGGGGCGTCCTCTCCGGCCTCGGCCGGGAGAGTGAGACCGGCGCGGCGGGCGATGCTTGCGAGGTAGCTCCGATAATCGGGTGTCGCTTCAACGGCGTAGTGGAAGTTCCTGAAATCGCTTGTCAACGCGGTGAAGAACGTGCGCGCCTCCGCCTTGTCCCGGAAGGTGAACGGCTTGTTGATGATCTCCCGCACCAGATCGAAGGTCAGCTTCTGCCGCGGGAGCGGGACGCAGGCATCCACCCTGTCGAAGGCATCCTGCTGGAGATAGACCATGTCGAGGAAGAGCGCCTTCTGCTGCGTCACGAAATCCTCCATCGTGATCCCTTCCTCGCCCGTGACCTGCATCATCTGGCCGACCTGGTTGCCGTGGACCAGAAGCTCCTGCATCCGGCGCACCCAGTCGGTCCAGCCGGGCGCGACCTCGCTCTCGTACCAGGGGCGGAGCTGGTCGAGATAGCGCGACCAGCTGAGCAGCGGATCGACGGCCGGATAAAAGCGCCGGTAGGCCCGCTCGGCCGAGAGGCCAAGGAAGCACTTCACGGTCGAGAGCGTCGCCTGGGTGACAGGTTCGTCGAAATTGCCGCCCGCGGGCGAGACCGTCCCGATCATGGTGAGGCTGCCGGTCGCGCCGGCATTCGTGGTGATGACGCCCGCGCGCTCGTAGACGCCCTTGATCCGGCTTTCGAGATAGGCGGGGAAGCCCTCGTCGCCGGGAATCTCCTCGAGCCTGCCGGAGGTCTCGCGCATCGCCTGGGCCCAGCGGGAGGTGGAATCGGCGATCAGCAGCGCGTGATAGCCCATCTGCCGGTAGTATTCCCCGAGCGTCAGCCCGGTGAAGATCGAGGCCTCGCGGGCCGCAACCGGCATCGAGGAGGTGTTGCAGATGATGATGGTGCGGTCCATCAGGCTGCCGCCGGTGGCCGGATCGCTCATCTTGGGAAATTCGGCGATGGTCTCGACCACCTCGCCGGCGCGCTCGCCGCAGGCCACCACGATGACGATATCGACCTGCGCGTTGCGGGCGATCAGGTTCTGCAGCACCGTCTTGCCGGCGCCGAAGGGGCCGGGAATGCAGGCGGTGCCGCCACGGGCGATCGGGAAGAAGGTGTCGATGATCCGCTGCGAGGTGAGCATCGGCTCGGACGGATAGTCGCGCCGGGAGAGCGCCTGCTTCAGGAGCGCCTCGGGCAGCGCGCGGCGCACCGGCCAGCGCTGGCTGAGCGTGATCTCGCGCCGGGTGCCCTCGTCATCGATCAGGCGCGCCACCGGGTCATGCACGCGCGCCGCGCCCTTCTGGATCCAGTCGACGGTCCAGCGGCCGCGCCAGTTGAAGGGCACCATGATCCTGTGGGCGATATGCCCTTCGGGCACCGTGCCGAGCACGTCACCCGCACGGAGGCTTTCGCCGCGGGTGACGGCCGGATCGAAGGACCACCTCGCCTCAGGATTGAGTGCGGCCACCTCGGCGCCGCGCGGCAGGAAGATGCCGAACTCGTTGGCGAGCGTCTTGAGCGGCGCTTGCAGCCCGTCATAGACCGCGCCGAGAAGCCCCGGCCCGAGCTCGACCGACAGCAGCTCGCCCGACTGCTCCACCGGATCGCCGGCCGCGACGCCCTGCGTCGATTCATAGACCTGTGCCTTGGCGCGCCGGCCGTCGATCCGCAGGATCTCGGCCTTGAGCCGCTCCTGCCGGCCGCCCGGGCCGGGGCGGGTGGGCAGGATGAAGATGACCTCGTTCATCACCAGCGGGTGCGGCGCGCCGTCGGGGCCGTCGAGGGCTTCGATTTCGACAAGGTCGTCCTGGACCGCGACAATCCGGGCCATGGGCGTGCCAAGCATGATCCTATCTCTCCGCGAAGATGTCTGTGCGCGCCCCGAGGGCGGCATCGGCCAGCGCATGGAACCGGCGGGCAGCGGCCGCGGCATTGGCCCGTGCCCAGCGATCGTGGATGTTCCAGATCAGCACATAGGCCGCGACGGCGATGAAATCGAAGTAGTGGCCTTCGGCCCGGCGCCGGGTGATCGCGCGGGATTCGGTCAGGACGAGCCGCTCGAAGCCCAACGCATCGCCACGCTCGAGCAGCCCCGCCGCCTCGCTGAGCCAGGGGTAGGGGCGCTCGAGGCCGAAGGCGGGCTCCTGCCAGTTGGCCGCGATCCGCCGGGCGATCCCGCCGAAACCCCATTGCGCCGGGGGTGGGCCGCCGCCCGCCTTCCTGCGGCGCAGGGCGGCAATCAGGGTGCGCATCTGCAGCCGGTCGCGCAGGATGCTCCGCAGCTCGGGCTGCGGCACGGCGTCCAGCGCCGCCCGGCCGCGGGCGAAGGCCTCCGCCTCGGTCGTCTCGAGCCCATAGGCGGGCCAGCTCAGGCAATGCTCGAGCGTCGCGAGGGTCGCGGCATCCTCCACCGACAAGGCCTTCAGGCGCATCTCCAGGCGGAGGCGGGAGAGGGGCGGCTGCTTCGCGACGAAAAGCTCCTCGTGGCGCGGAAGGCTGGTGATGAGGGCGACATAGGCATCCGGATCGGCCACGGCATCAGCCCCGGATCACGCCTTCGAGCACGGCGCGGAACCGCGGCTGCATATGCGCGAGCAGCAGCGCCGCGACCGCCTCGTCGGTCAGGTCGAGTTCGATGTCGCCCTCCTGGAACCGCACCCGGATGCCGCCCTGCCGGCCGTCGGCGGCGAGAAGCGTGACGCCGTCCCGCAGCATGTCGCTCGTCAGCCCCAGGACATAGCCGGTAAGACGGTCGGACTGGATGTCGCCGGCATTCTCGCGGATCTGTTCGGCGCCGACGACAGCGGCGGGGAGGATCACCTCCGCCGCCCCGCGGGTGTCCAGGCTGTCGCGGGCCCGGCCGACGATCTCCAGTATCATGGCCTTCAGCATCTCCTCGTCGGCGAGCTTCTCGCTCACGAGGCGCTGCATCTCGTCGCGGAAGCGCCCCGCCATCCCGGCCCTGAGGCGCAGCACCGCATCGCGGATCGAGGTTTCCAGCGCCTGCTCGCCGGCGGCGCGATAGGCATCGGCCTCCTTCTTCGCCTTGACCAGATAGCTGTCGGCCTCGGCGCGGGCCCTGGCCAGAAGGCGCGCGGCCTCGGCCTCGGCGTCGGATTTCAGGCGCGCGGCCTCGTCCCTGCCGGCGGCGACGCCGTCGTCCCTGAGCTTCGCGATCAGCTTGTCGACACCGCGCGATGTGATCCTCGAGGTCTCGGTCATTGGATCCCGCCGCTGATGACGAGGGCAAAGACGAAGGCAAAGACCGCGAAACCCTCGATGATCGCGGCCGGTGCGAGCGAGAGCCCGAAGATCTCGGGCTTTTCCTTGGCGGCATTGACGGCGCTGGCGCAGGCCCGGCCCTGCCAGACCCCGGTGACGAAGAAGGCGATCCCGGCCATGAAGCCGATCCCGAAGAGCGCGCCGGCGTTTTCGGGCGTCACCGCGCGGTTGAGCGAGAACATGATGACGATGCCGTAGATCACCATCGTCGAGGGGAGCGCCGACATGCCGACGAAGCGGCCGTAGCCGCCTTCCGTCTCGACCATGGCGCCGATGGCGGCCTGACCGGCGATGGCGCAGCCGATGGCGCTGCCGCAGGCGCCGAGCGCCACGGGGCTGTAGATCCCCAGCCAGCCCAGGGCCAGGACAAGCTCGTTCATTCCTGAACCTCCTTCCGGGTGAAGGGCCGGAAGGCCATGCCTTCGCCCGACAATCCCCAGTTGAAAAACTCGATGTAATTGAGCCGCAGCCCATGGACGACGCCGCTCATGATCGCGAGCGCGAAATTGAGCCCGTGACCGACCAGCAGGATCAGCAGCGCAAGCAGCAGGCCGAGCCCGTGCACCGCGTCGCGCGCCTGTCCGGCCAGATCGTTGAAGGTGAGTGCGAGCGAGGCCGAGGCGAGGCCGAGGGCGAAGAGCCGCATGTAGCTCAGCACGTCGCCAAACGCGCCCATGGCGCCGGCAAGCCCCTGCACCCCGCCGGCCAGCCGCCAGAGCGCGTCCGTGCGCGTGGTGAGAGGGCGGTCGCTGCTGAAGGCGAAGACGGCGGCGAGACCGAGCCCCATCAGCGTCCCGCCCGCCGCGGGTGCCCCGAGCCAGAGCACCAGCCCGCCGATCAGGGCGGCACACCAGCCGAGGCTCGCGAAGGCGGTGGTCCTGCCGCGGCGCATCCGCGCGGTCATCGCGTTGGCGAGCACCAGATGCAGCACGCCCACCCCCACCGAGAGCCGCATCATGGTGGCGAAATCGTCGATCGACATGAGCTGAAGGCTGGCAAGCGGGCTGCCCTTGGGCGGGCTCGCACCGAAATAGCTTCCGAGCAGCATGCCGAAGAGAATTGTCGCCCCGGAAATTGCCACCACAAGCCGCCGCCAGGACCGGCTGTGGGCGGAGCCCGCGAGCCGGCGCCAGAGCAGGAGCACGATCAGCGCGATGACGAGCCCGTAGCCGGCATCGGCGAGGATCATCGCAAAGAAGATCACGAAGGAGGCGGTGACCACCACGGAAGGATCCCAGTCGTCATAGCCCGGGATCTGGTAGAAGAGCCCGAGATCGACATCGGCCGCGCGTGTCTCCGGCTGCACGAGCAGGGTGGGCGGCCTGTCGTCCGGTGCGGGGTCTTCGACGAGCACGGCGCAGTCGAGGCCTTCGGCGGCTTGCGCGACCGCCGCCGCCTGGTCCGCCGGCACCCAGCCCTGCACCGCGAAGAGCGCATCGTCCGAGAGCACCTGCTGGCGGGCGAAGTCGAGCTCCGCCTTCGTCTCGGCCGCCGACATGCTGAGCCGCATCAGGTCGAGATAGCGCGTCAGCGCCTGGCGCTCGGCCTCGATCTCCTCGAGCGCGACCCGCGTGTCCTCGAGCTCCGCCTCGAGCTCGGTGATCGGGCTTGCACCCACATGCGTCCGCGGTACCGGCAGGAGATCGCGCGGCGGCTCGGCGGGCGAGAGCACGACCACATAGGCGAATTTCGTGTCGGTATGGACGATCTCCCAGGGCAGCTCGACCCGTTCGAGCGCCTCGCGATGCCGGACCGGCAGCCGGTAGAACCAGAGGTGATAGCCGGCGAGCTCTTCCTTCGGCGGAAAGACCAGATCGCCCCAGGGTCGCACCGCCTCGATCCGGTGTTCGAGGAAATCGCAGCGGTCGAGGGTTTCGCGCAGCCGCGCCCGGATCTCGAGAACCTGCGGCACGAAGGCGTGAATGTCGAAGCCCGCATCGCGCCGCACCTGCCGCCGCCGCTCCGGCGCATCGGCGAGAAACCGCAGCGCGACATAGGCGTCCTTCGCGGTCCGGTCCCGCGCCTCCTCGACATGCGCGGGCGGCGGGCCGAGCGGCAGGAGATGCATGCAGCCGAGCTCCTGCAGCGCCGAAAGCACCTCGGTTTCCTGCTGCGTCCGGCCGAGAACGGAGATCTTCTTCTGCCGCGCGATGCTCATGCCGCGGAGGCCTTCTTGCGCTTGGCGATCTTCGAGCGGACCACGGCCTGCATCTCCTCCTCGCCAAGCGCGGTGCGGATCTTCTTGATGTTGGCCTGCGCGGTCGGGATCAGGACATGTTCGAAGAGGTTGACGCGCTGGGTGATCGTGGTCACGGCGCGGTCGAGCAGCCGTACGCGTTCCTGCGCGATCTGCACCTTCAACCGGGCTTCCAGCATGTCGTGCAGAAGGGCTGCGACCGCGTCGACCCATTGCGGCCGGGCGAAGGCGGAATAGTCCCGCACCTGAACCTCGATGCGCCGGAGCGTCGGCAGCTTCGTCCCGACGACATTCTCGCTTCCGAGCTCGAAATCCGCGAGCTGCACCAGCCCGTCGAGTTCGACATCCTCGAGCGCCAGCATCGGCACCTCGCGGCCCACGCGCCGGGCCAGCGCCTCGACCGCCCCCTCGGCCTGCGCGGCTTCGGCGCGCGCCGCGGCGCGCGCGGCCAGGAGCTGCTGGCGCTTGAGATCCAGCGAGGGCAGGAAGCGCCGGAAGGTCGCAAGCTGCGTCCGTTCACGCGCGAGCGCGGACTTATTGAGCTGCAGGCGCGGCATCGGCAACCTTCGGGGCATCTCCGGGAAAATACTTGTCGACGAGCGCCTGACGCATCAGCAACTGGCCCGGCTGAAAGCACTCCGCCAGCGTCTGCCAGCAGAGGTCGAGCGCCTCCTCGAGCGGCAGGGAGACGTTGATGTCCATGAAGCGGCCTCGGAACAGATCGCCGAAGCGCAGGAGCTGGTGGTCGTAATCCGACAGCTCAAAGGCCATGGTCTGTTTCTGCGCGGCCTCGCGGCTTTCGGAATAGAAGCGGATCATGGTGTTCATGATCTGGCCGTGATCCTCCCGCGTCACCTTGCCGATCACGTTCTGCTTCAGGCGCGAGAGGCTGCCGAACGGGTCGATCACGCCGTCATGGAGGTAGAACTGGCCCTCGGTGATGTAGCCGGTGTTGTCCGGCACCGGATGGGTGACATCGTCGCCCGGCATGGTCGTCACCGTGAGGATCGTCACCGAGCCTCCCTTGGCGAAGTTGCAGGCCTTCTCGTAGCGGCGTGCGAGCTGCGAGTAGAGATCGCCCATGTAGCCGCGGTTGGAGGGCACCCGCTCCTGGCTGATGCCGACCTCCTTCATCGCATCGGCAAAGGCGGTCATGTCGGTCATCAGGACCAGCACCCGCCTGCCTTCCTCCACGGCGAATTTCTCGGCCACCGCCAGCGCCATGTCGGGGACCATGAGCCGTTCGACCAGAGGGTCGGAAGCCTGGTTCACGAACATCACCGTGCGGGCGAAGACGCCCGCGTCCTCGAAGGCCTGCCGGAAGAGGTAGTAGTCGTCAAAGATCAGCCCCAGCCCGGCGAAAACCACGACATCGGCATCGGCCTGAATGCCGATCCGTGCGAGGAACGGATTGTAAGGCTCTCCGGAAACAGAGAAAATCGGTATCTTCTGGCTCTCCACGAGGCAGTTGAAGACATCGATCATCGGCACATCGGTCCGGATCATGCGGGCCGGCACCGTGCGTTCGACCGGGTTCACCGAAGGGCCGCCGATGACCGCCTTCGGTTCGTCCGAAAGCTCCGGGCCTCCGTCGATCGTCCGACCCGAGCCATCCATCACCCGGCCGAGGATGTTTTCGGAATAGGGCACCTGCATGGGGTGGCCGAGAAACGTCGCCGAGGCTCCTGTCGAGATCCCCTTGGTGCCGGAAAAGATCTGCAACGTCACGGCGGTGTCGTCGATATTGATCGTCTGCGCCAGCGATTGCGTGCCGTCGACGCCCCGGACCGTTGCCAGATCGCCGAGCCGGACGGCCGCGGCGCCTCCGGCGGCCTCGGGCACACCCACCTTCAGCGTGTCGCCGACGATCTCTATCACGCGCCTGTAGCGGAGAAGACTCTGAGCCATGATCTCTTTCGCCGTCCGGCGCCTGCAATTCCATCCAGCCGGCGGAAAGTGCCGGGGTCACAAGGAGCACGGGGCGCAACCGGAAGCACGCGCCCGGCTCCGGGGCAAGGCTAGTCCAGCCGCCTCGGGCGGACAATCCGGAACGGGAGGTTTTTCCTTCTCTCCTGCCGGTTGAGGGGCGCCTGCCGGACACAGTTCGGTGATCCGATGCGGCTGCGACCGCGTGCGAGAGCCGGCTCGCCGAGACCGGCGGCATGGGGTGGCGGTATAGGCCACCGCCCGACTCGCGGCCACAAGCGCCGGGCTGGCTGCGGCCGCGTCAGTCGCGCAGCTGGCCGTTCCGGGCCAGAGCAGAGATCAGCGCGATCACGTTGCCCGCCCGCACATCGACCGTGCCCTTGACCACGAAGCCCATCTCGCCGCCGCCGAAATCGCGGAAGCCGCCGCTCCGGAGCCGCGTGTCGATGATGCGGAACTCCTCGGGCAGGTCGAGGCAGGCGAGCTTCTCCTCGATCGCGGCATTGACGCCCTCCCGCGCCCGCTCGGCAATCCGTCTGGTCAGGCCGGTGACATTGAGGATACGTGACCCGAAACCGCCTGGTTCCAGCGTCAGCTCCTCGAGCGATGCCTCGAGGCAGTTCTCCACGATCTGTCCGTCAAAGAGCGCATCGAAGCCGCTGGTGGTGCTGAAAAGGCGCTGCCGGGTCGCGAAATCCTCGGGATCCCTGCAGCGATAGGCGAGGATCTGGATCCGCCCGTGCAGCCGCACCTGATCGCCCTCGGCGCGCACCTGCTGCACCTCGAGGCCCACCCGGCGCTTGCAGGTGTTCTCCAGCACGCTCGAGAACATCGAGGGCAACGCGGCCTGCAGCGCGCCGAGGTTCCCGGCCACCTTCACCGCGATGACGGTGTCGCTCAACGCCGCCATGTAGAGTTCGCTCGCCACCGGCACATTGCGCCCTCCGGCTTCCACGACGTGCGTAAAGCGGATCGGCGTTTCGCCCTTCGCGCCGGATATCCCCGGCGCGACCAAGAGCGCAGTTGCGAGCAGAGCAGCTCTTCCGAAACGCAGCATCCGGGCCCCGTCAGCGGCATGACGACACGAAGCGTCTGCCATAGAATGCCCGCGGGGACCGCACCGATCAACGCCTGCCGCGCCGGGCGGCCTTGCGAAATTCCGCCGGAACCCGATCCGGCCTGCTGCGTTGGAAATTCGGACGGTCATAGAAGCGGGGATGGACAAGGCTCCCGGCCGCATGATTGTTTCGGCCATTGTCCCTCAGACGGAGCTTCGCCCCCGGCGTCGCTGATAGCTTGCTAGACACCCTCAAGAGATCCATCATTCCCATTGCCGCGGCGCTTATCGGGATCGCGGCCCTTGCCTCCGGGGCAGTGCTGCTCGCGCTCTTCTGCCTCGCCGTGGTCCTGCTCGGCGTCTACGACCGGATGCAGACCCACTGGACCATCACCCGGAACTACCCGGTCGCCGGGCGGATCCGCTGGCTCTTCTACAAGCTGCGCCCCTATCTGCGCGCCTATATCGTCGAGGACGACCTGCACGGCACGCCGTTCCCCTTCGAGGCGCGCAACCTCGTCCATGCCCGCGCCCGCGGCGAGACCGACACCCAGCCCTTCGGCACCGAGCGCGACCCGGATGACGAGGAATACCACTGGATCGGCCATTCGATCGCCCCGGAACCCGAGCCGGAGACCGATCCGCGGGTGATGGTCGGCGGCAGTCAGTGCACGAAACCCTACTCGGCCTCGCTGCTCAACATCTCGGCGATGAGCTTCGGCGCGCTCTCGGCCAATGCGGTGAAGGCGCTCAACCTTGGCGCCCTGAAGGGCAATTTCTACCACGATACCGGCGAGGGCGGCCTCAGCGACCACCATCTCGAGCATGGCGGCGATCTGGTCTGGGAACTTGGCTCGGGCTATTTCGGCGCCCGCGACCGTGACGGGCATTTCGACCCGGAGCGCTTCCGCGATGGCGCGGGCCGCGATGCCGTGAAGATGACCGAGATCAAGCTCAGCCAGGGCGCGAAGCCCGGCCATGGCGGGCTGCTGCCCGCCGCCAAGGTCACCGAGGAAATCGCCCGGATCCGCAACGTCCCCGCCCACAAGGACTGCCTCTCGCCCCGCGGCCATTCCGCTTTCTCGACGCCGGTTGAGATGCTCGAGTTCGCCGCGCGGATGCGCGAGCTTTCGGGCGGCAAGCCGGTCGGCCTCAAGCTCTGCATCGGCCTGCCGCACGAGCCCTTCGCCATCGTGAAGGCGATGCTCGAAACCGGCATCCACCCGGATTTCATCGTCGTCGATGGCGGCGAGGGCGGCACCGGCGCGGCCCCGCTCGAACTCTCGGACTGGGTCGGGATGCCGCTCTCCGAGGGGCTTGTGCTCATGCGCAACGCCCTCGTCGGCGCCGGGCTCAAGGGCGAGATCCGGCTGGCCGCGAGCGGCAAGGTCTATTCCGGCATGGGGCTTGCCCGCAACATTGCCCAGGGCGCGGACTGGTGCAACGCCGCCCGCGCCTTCATGTTCTCGATCGGCTGCATCCAGGCGCAGCGCTGCCATCTTGGCACCTGTCCGACCGGGGTCACGACACAGAACCCGGCCCGTCAGCGCGGTCTCATCCCGGAGGTGCAGGGCGAACGCGCCGCGCGCTTCCATGCCAAGACGCTCGAGGCACTTTCCGAGATCATCGCCTCGGTCGGCCTCAAGCACCCGCGTGAGCTCGAGGCCCATCACCTGATGCACCGGGCAGGGCCCGAGAAGGCCGTGGCAATGGACCGCGTCCACACCTTCCTCCCCGAGGGCATCCTGCTCGATGCGCCGGAGGAGACCCTCTACGCCGACTGGTGGAAGGCGGCCCGCGCCGACAGCTTCCGCCCGGCGATCGATCTCGTTTCAGCCCGTGCCAGGGCAAGGCCGGAAATCCCGACCACAGGATAACGGAGAGACTGCATGTCCAAGACCGTGGCAGACATCGTCACCGAAACGCTCTACGAGGCCGGCGCCCGCCGGTGCTGGGGCATCGTGGGCGACACGATCAACCATTTCACCGACGCGGTGCGGCGCTCCGACCTGCGCTGGCTCCATGTCCGGCACGAGGAGGCCGGGGCGCTTGCCGCCGGGGGCGAGGCCTACATGACGGGCGAGCTCGCGCTTTGCGCCGGCACCTGCGGCCCCGGCAGCCTGCATTTCGTCAACGGCATCTTCGAGAGCCACCGAAACGGCGCGCCGGTCGTGCTGATCGCCTCCGATGTGGCGCGCACCGAAACCGGGCTCAACTTCCCGCAGGAGGTGGATCAGCGGCGCATCTACGAACAGTGCAGTGTCTTCTGCGAATACATCTCGCACCCCTCGCAGGCCCGGCGCATCACCACGCTGGCGGCGCAGGCCGCGCTCACCAGGGGCGGCGTCGCTGTGGTGATCGTCAACGGCGACATGTTCTCCGAGACGGTTTCCGACGATCTGGCCTGGGCGGTCCACCGCCCGCAGCCGGTCCTCCGCCCGTCCGAGGCGGAGCTCGACGCGCTTGCCGCGCTGCTCAACGAGGCCGGGTCGGTGACGATCTATGCCGGCATCGGCGCCCGCGCCGCGCATGACGAGGTGGTGGCACTAGCCGGACGGCTGCAGGCGCCCGTCGCGCACAGCAGCCGCGCCAAGGAGTTCATCGAGCCCGCCAATCCCTTCAACGTCGGCATGACCGGCATCCTCGGCAACCGCGCCGGAGCGGATGCGATCGACGCCGCCGACATCATGCTCTGCCTCGGTACCGATTTCGCCTGGACGCAATACTACCCCGAAGGCAAGCATGTCATCCAGATCGACCGGGATCCGACCCATATCGGCCGCCGCGCGCCGGTGCGCATGGGCCTCGTCGGCGATGTCGGCGCGACGATCGCGGCGCTTCTTCCGCGGCTCGCCGAACGCAGCGACGACAGCCACCTGCAGAAGGCGCTCGCGCGCTGGAAGACCGATCGCGAGGGCTATGCCGACGAGGCGGAGGAAAGCGATGCCTCGCTCATCCACCCGCAATTCGTGACGCAGATGCTCGACCGTCTCGCGGCGGAGGATGCGATCTTCACCGCCGACGGCGGCTCGCCCATGGTCTGGCTGCTGCGCCATCTGACCGCCCGCGGCGAGCGGCGCTTCCTCACGAGCCTGCTCCACGGCACCATGGCCAATGCCTATCCCCAGGCGATGGGCATCACCGCGGCCTATCCCGGCCGTCAGGTCGTGGCGCTCTGCGGCGATGGCGGCATGACCATGCTCATGGGCGACCTGCTGACGCTGGTGCAGGAGGAGCTGCCGGTGAAGCTCCTCGTCTTCAACAACGGCTCGCTCGGCTTCGTCGAGATGGAGCAGCGCGTCGAGGGCCTTCTCGATGCCTTCACCGGCCTCACCAATCCCGATTTCAGCCACCTCGCGGAGGTCTGCGGCCTGCGCGGCTGGCGGGTGGAGAGCGCGGACGGGCTCGAGACCGCGATGCGCAGCTGGCTCGACGCCGAGGGGCCGGCGCTCCTCGACGTGAAGGTCAACCGGATGGAGCTCGTCATGCCGCCGAAGATCGAGGCCTCCCAGGTCGCCTCCACCGCGCTCTTCGGCATGAGGGCCGTGCTCGGCGGGCGGGGCAAGGAGGTCGTGGCGCTGCTCCGCAACAATTTCCTGAAGTAAGCCGATGCCGCAGAGCCTCGTCCTCGTATCGTGGCTCTCAATTGCCACTGCCCTGATCTGCGCGCTCTGGATCGCACAGGACTGCCTCCGCCGCCCGCAGCACATGGCGATCATGAACGCGGTCTGGCCGCTCTGCGCGCTCTTCGGCGCGCTCCCGCTGCTGTGGTTCTACCTCCGGCACGGCCGCGCGCCGCGGCCTCGGGACCACGGGCACATGCAGGGTCACGGTCAGGAAACGCCGTTTCCCATCGCGGTCGCCAAGGGGGCGCTCCACTGCGGCTCGGGCTGCACGCTGGGTGACGTCCTGGCCGAAACCCTCGCCGCCATGGCGCCCGCGGTCCTTCTCGCCTTCGGCTGGCAGACGGTGTTTTCCGAACGCATCTTCGCCGTCTGGATGCTCGATTTCGTCTTCGCCTTCGTGATCGGCATCGTGTTCCAGTATTTCAGCATCGCCCCGATGCGGGGCCTCGGCCTCCGCGACGGGCTCAAGGCCGCGCTCAAGGCCGATACGCTCTCGCTCACAGCCTGGCAGGTCGGCATGTACGGGCTCATGGCCATCGCGGTCTTCGGCGTCTATCGTCCGATCTTCGGCACCGAGCCCGGCGCGGCCTCGCCGGTCTTCTGGTTCACCATGCAGCTCGCGATGATCGCGGGTTTCGCAACGGCCTATCCGATGAACTGGTGGCTGATCCGCAAGGGCCTGAAGGAAAGGATGTGACATGACCGGAACCACGCGCGGGGAAGGACAGCGCTGATGTGTGAACTCTTCGCCATGAGCGCCTCGCGCCCCGCGGTCGTCGAATACACGCTCGACCGGTTCGCGCGCGAGGGCGGCGAGCGCCACCGCAACCGCGACGGCTGGGGCATCATGTTCGCCGAGGATCGCGACGCCCATGTCTTCCGCGAGGCGCGGCCCGCGTCCGACAGCGCGCTCGCCCGCATGGTGGTCGACCGCGAGCTCCCCTGCCGCCACCTCATCGCCCATGTCCGGCGCGCCTCGCGCGGGCATCCGCATCTCGCCAACACCCACCCCTTCGGCCGGGTGCAGAACGGGCGGATGCAGCATTTCGCCCATAACGGCACGCTGGCGGGGATCGACGAGCGCGCCGCGGAACTCCGCGCCGAATGCGTCGGCGACACCGATTCCGAGCTCGCCTTCCTGATCCTCCTGCGCAGCCTCGAGGGCGTGGGGCACGGGGAGGATGCGACGGCCGAACGCTTCGCGCGCTTCCGGGCGTTCTGCGCCGAGATGGTCGGGCTCGGCTCCGCAAATTTCCTCTTCCACGATGGCGAGACGCTGTTTGCCCACGCCCATCGCCGGATCTACGAGACCCCTGAGGGCCTCACCCCGCCGCGCCCGCCCGGGCTCTGCATGCGCCATTTCGGCCGCGAGCCCGGCCGCCCGCACTGGCATGCCGAGGGCGCCCATATCGAAGACCTGCCGCGCAGCACCATCCTGCTTGCGAGCGTGCCGCTCAACGGCGAGGGTTGGGTGGAGCTTCCTGAAGGCCACGCCATGGCCCTGCGGGACGGCATGATCCTCCACGAAGCCTCCACCCTGGCCTGAGCGGGCGAGGGGGGGGGGCGCCCCGCTCAGGCTGTCAGCAACGCCTCGGCCAGCACCGCGTCCACCACCATGTGATCGACATAGCCGCCGCGGAGCGCGGCGGCTGTGGCGTGGAGCTTGGCCAGGCCGCTCACGACGAGAAACCCCGTCATCGCCCGCAGCGTGGCATGGCCCGCACCGATCAGCCGGTCGTCGAGCTCGCCGAGGATCGGCGCGCCCTCGGCATCGATGAAGCGGCCCGCGATGATCCCCACCGCGCCCCGGGCGACGTAATCGGCGATGTCCTGCACCGAGGCGATCTTGAACTGCACCACATGCGTGTCGGGCGTGCAGGGGCTCAGCGAATAGATCGCCTTGTTGCAGCGGTCGAGATTGGCAAGCTGCTCGGCGATGATCGGCTCGGCCATCAGGGCCGCAGCCAGCTCCGCCGTCGAACAGACCGCCGGGGCGTTGAGGTTGACGCAGAAGGCCGAGAGGCGCCGGGCGATCTCGGTCGAGCAGCTCTCGGAGGTCGGCAGCACCGGGTTCGCCATCGAGCCGATGAGCTGGCGGATCACCAGATCGCCCACCGGCCAGCGCGGCACGCTCTCGGAGACGAACCAGACCGTCTGGCCCCAGCTCACCCCCAGCTCGTCGCCCGGCGCGACGAAATCGGGGAGCGCCTGCGCCGCCGCCTCGCAGACCTGCCGGGCCAAGGGCTCGCCCGTGAGCCCGTTGTCCGGGATCACCTGCACCGTCTCGAGGCCGAAGCGCGACTTGAGGCTGTCGGCCAGCGAGTTGATCCTGAAATGCTCGCCCGCGATCTTGATGCAGACGATCTCGCGCTCCTTGGCGAGCCGGAGGTAGCTGATGATGGTCGGGCGCGACAGGCCGAGCGTCTTTGCAATCTCGCCCTGCGTCATGTTCTTGACGAAATAGAGCCAGGCGACTTCGGCCACCGCCCTGTCGGAGGGATGATTGATGCGTGTCATTCTGACTCCCGGCTTGCTGCGCCCGGCCTGGAAATCAGGCCGCCTTGGCTGCAGGGCGGAGAACATCTTCGGTGACGCGCAGGTCAGCGTCCAGTTCGCGATCGGGCGTGAGGCCGCGTTTCGCGAGATCGCCGTGATAGCCGCGCACCGCCTCCGCGGGATCCGCCTCGCCATCGGCCACCCGGCGCATCCAGTCGATGAAGGCGGGCTGATCCTCGGCGCTGTTGATCTTGCGGCCGAAGAGCGCGATGCGCGCGCCATGGCGTTCGGCCTGGGCCACGAGCTCGAAGGTGTCGCGATGCGTCCCGCTGCCGCCCCCGAGCACCCCGACGACCATGCTGGTGTCGTGCGCGGCAAGCTCCTCGAGCGCCTCCGGCCCGTTGTAGGCGACCTTGAGGAATTCCGGCCGCTCCGCGCGGGTGAGGCTCGCGAGCCCCCGCAGGATGCAGTCGTTCACATAGGCCCCGGTTTCGGCCGCACCGAAGCCGAGGTCGAGATTGGGATTGAAGACCTCGAGGAAATGCATCACGCCCGCCGCCCGCGCCTCGGCCCGGAAGGCGGCATAGGTCTCGAGGGCCGCCGCATCGCGTTCGGCATCGTTGTTGAAGGTGACGGAGTAGAGGCAGAGGGGCGCGGGGGCGAAGGCCAGGTTCGCGCCACGGTGCGGCCGCGAGGGGGCCTCGCGATAGCGTCCGCCGCGGATGTTGCCCCAGACATCGGTCGCCTCGTTGGCGCGGAAGGCGGGCAGGATGCCGGTGCCCTCGAAGGCCCGCTCGGCGTTCAGCACCTCGATGTTCCCGGCGGAGGCGAGCAGGATGTCCACCTTGTCCTGGGTGACGAGGCCGCGGATCTGGTCGAGAAACTCCTGGCGCGTGCGGTTGCCCGTCACCCGGCCCGCGGCATCGCGGCGGCGGCCGGCGGTCACGACGCCGCCCGAGAGATCGGCGTCCTTGGCGTCGGCGATCATGAAATCGCCCTTGCGGTAGTTTCCGGCGCGGATGCGGGTGATCTTGTCGAGATAGCGGGTGCCGTCCAGCGGCGTCATTGCGGTCATGGTATCAGAGTCCATCGTTCAGGAGTGACCGGCCCGAGGCCCGGTCGAAGACATGCACATGTTCGGGGCGGATCGCGAAGCGCACGCGGTCGCCGGGCCGGACGGAGCGGAAATCCTTGGTGACGAAGGACATCTCGGTTCCGTGCACATCGGCGATCACCTGGCCCTCGCTGCCCATGTTCTCGATGAGCACGACCCGGCCCTCGAGCAGGTTGGCGCTGCCCTCCGGGGCGAGATCCATCCGCGCCGGACGGAGGCCGAGCTCGACCTGCTGACCGGTCTTGAGGCCTGAAAACCGCTCCGGCGGCAGGCTGATGTGGATCGGCCCCGCCGCGGCGGTGAGCGCCTCGCCCATCCGCTCGATCGAGGCGGGCAGGAAGTTCATCGTGGGCGAGCCTATGAAATCGGCCACGAAGCGCGTCGCGGGCCGGTCGAAGATCTCGTCGGGCGTGCCCTGCTGCTCGATCTGGCCGGCGCGCATCAGCACGATCCGGTCGGCGATGGTCATCGCCTCGAGCTGGTCATGGGTGACGAAGATCGTCGTGGTCTTGAGCGCCAGATGCATCTTGCGGATCTCGGTGCGGAGCTTCTCGCGCAGCTTCGCGTCAAGGTTGGAGAGCGGCTCGTCGAAGAGAAAGACCTTGGGCGTCTTGATCATCGCCCGCGCCATCGCGACCCGCTGCTGCTGGCCGCCCGAAAGGTTCTTCGGCCTGCGCTCGAGAAACGGTTCGAGACCGAGGAGTTGCGCCACGTCCTTCAGCCGCCGTGCGATCTCGGGCTTCGGCACGCCCTGGCGGCGCACCCCGAAGGTGATGTTCTCCGCCACCGTCATGTGCGGATAGAGCGCATAGGACTGGAAGACCATCGCCACCCCCCGCGCACCGGGCGCGAGGTGGGTGACATCGGTTCCGTCGATCACCACGTTGCCCGAGGTCACCTCCTCGAGCCCCGCGATCATCCGCAGCATTGTGGACTTGCCGCAGCCCGAGGGGCCGAGGAAGACGACGAACTCGTGGTCGGGAATGGAGAGGTCGAGCCCTTCGATCACCGTATGCGTGCCGTAGGCCTTGGTGATGCTGGAACAGGAGATATTCGCCATGAGTGACTGTCCTATTTCGGCCCGCCGCCGCGAACCATGGAATTGATGACGCCCATGAGAAGGCCGATGAAGACGAGGGGCGGGAGCACGAGCACGACCGTTGCCGCGTTGATGACCCCCCAGGGCACTTCCTTGCCGAGCGAGGTGATCGAGGCCGCCACCACCGGCAGCGTCGCGTTCTGGGCCGCAAGGGTGAGCGCAAGCAGGAGCTCGTTCCAGACCAGGACGAAGGTGAAGACCAGCGCCCCGAAGAGCGAGGGTGCCGCGATGGGGAGCGAGAAGCGCCAGAAGATCTCGGCGTCCGAGCAGCCCTCCATCGCCGCGGCTTCCTCGATCTCGCGCGGCACCCGCTCGAAGGCCGGCACCGCGAGCCAGATCGTCGTCGAGACGGTGGTGACGAGATAGACGAGGATGAGCCCGAAGAGCGTGTCGTAGATCCCGAGGTCGAGATAGATCACGATGAACGGGATCGCGATCGCCACCGGCGGCATGAAGCGCAGCGAGAGCACGAAGAACTGCATGTCCGGGCCCCAACGCCGCGCGTGGCGGGCAAGGGTGTGGGCCGCCGGGATGCCGAGGATCGCGCCGAGCGCCACCGCGATCGAGACGACGATCACCGAATGCAGCAGCCCGTCACGGATCGTCGGGTTGTGCAGGATGGTGGCGAAATTCTCGAGCGTCGGCGTGAAGAAGAGCTTCGGCACCGGCGTCACGATGTCGCGCAGCGACTTGAAGGCCCCGAGCAGCGTCCAGAGGATCGGCATCTGCGCCACGAGCACGACGAGCACGAGTACGGTCCGCGCCAGGTTTTTTGAGATCAGCCGGCCCATTTCTTCCCCGCACGCCAGATGATGGTGAAGGCGATGGTGGTGACGATCAGCAGCAGGATCGACATCGCCGAGGCATAGGAAACCCGCCCACCGAGATTGATGCCGCTCTGGTAGGCGTAGAGATCGAGCGTCTCGGTCGCCTTGCCGGGGCCGCCGCCGGTCATCACGAAGATGAGGTCGAAGGAGCGGAGCGATTCCACCGCCTTGACCAGCACCAGCGAGATGAGCGGCGCCTTGAGCATCGGCAGCGTCACATAGGCATGGATCTGCCAGAGGCTCGCGTTGTCGAGCATCGCCGCCTCGATCGGATCCTTCGGCAGTGTCTCGAGCAGCTTCACCAGGATCACGGTGAAGAAGAGCCCCCACTGCCAGATATCGACCACCGCCACCGAGAGGAGCGCGATCGAGGGATCGGCCAGGAACTCGATCGGCCCGAGGCCCAGAAGACCGGCAAGATAGTTCAGCAGGCCCAGCGACGGCGAGTAGAGAAAGCGCCAGATGAAGGCCGCGGCCACGCGCGGCAGCAACACCGGGGCGAGAAAGGCAAAGCAGATGAGGTTGCGCCGGAGCGGGCTCTTCACCGTTTCATGCACGAGCACCGCCAGCACGATCGCGAGCGCCAGCGTGCCGGTGACGGTGACGATCTCCCAGATCGCCGAGATCTGCAGCGCGTTGAAGAAACGGCTGTCCCGCAGCAGGCGCAGGTAGTTGTAGGCGCCGACGAACTCGTAGTCCGGCGAGCGCAGGGTCCGGTTCATCAGCGAGAACCAGACGGCACCGGCAATGGAGACGAGCGCCAGCGAGGCCAGCACCACGGTCGCAGGCGCCAGCGTCCAGAAGACGAAGTGCTTTCGGGTCATTGCCCCTCCAGGAATATGCGGTCCCGGCCCGCCCCCCGCGGGGAGCAGGCCGGGCAGGCGGTCACTTGACGCGGGCGAGGCTGTCCTCGGCGTCGAAGGCGGCTTCGTCGAGCGCGCCCTGGATGTCGGTGCGCGTGCCGGTGAAGAGCTCCTCGAGGGCAAGCCCGAGCGTGTCGCCGATCTCCGGCCAGGCGGGGTTTGCCATGATGAGCAGGCTGGTGCGCGGCCCGGTCGCGAGCAGCGCGTCGATGTAGTCCTGCGGCACCGCGGCGCGGAAGGCCTCGCTCTGGAGCGTCGAGGTGCGGCCGATGTCGGAGGCGATGCCCGCCTCGAGACGGCGCATCTCCATGTCCTTCGACGTGGCCCATCCGACGAAATCACCTGCCACGGCCCTGGTGCAGTCGTCCTTGGCGCCCGCGGTCGAGACCGCCCAGCCATGCGCCCAGCCCGCCGAGGGCAGCGGCTCGGGGGGCGGGGCATAGCCCACCTTGCCCGCGACCTGCGATTTCTCCGGATCTTCCATCCAGGGGCCGAAGACGTCGGATTCGATCACCAGCGCGACCTGGCCGCCCCGGAAGGCCTCGACCGAGTCCGACCAGTTGAACGTGCCCACGCCCGGCGGCCCGTAGCTCATCAGGTCCATGTAGACCTCGGTCGCCTCCACGCCCTTCTCGGAGTTGAAGGCGGGCATGTCGCCGTCGAGCCACTCGCCGCCGAGGCCGCGGAAGAACGGGGTCCAGCGCCAGACGTTCATGCCCGAGCCACGCTGGCCGCGGGCGGTCCAGCCATAGATGCCCGCCTCGGGATCGGTGGTGGCCTTCACCGCGGCGACGAGCTCGTCGAGGGTCTGCGGCACCGCGATGCCCTTCTCCTCGAGAATGTCCTTGCGATAGATCATCACGTCGCCGCCGCCGACGAAGGGGGCGAAATACTGCACGCCGTCATAGGAGGAGACATTGGCGAGATCGACGCGGAAATCGGCGAGATCGTAGTCGGCGGGCACCACGTCCGCCAGCGGATAGACCCAGCCCGCAGTCGCATATTCGGCGAGGTTCGCCTCGTCGATGTAGAGCACCTGATAGGCGCCCGCGCCGGTCGAGGCATCGAGGCGCGACTTCGCCCGGCGCTCGTTCTCGCCGAGCAGGGTGATCTTCACCTCCGTGCCCCATTTCTCGTCGAATTCCGGCAGGAACTTGTCGAGCGCCGTGACCGAGGGCATGCCCTGGCCGATCACGTTGAGCGTCGGCACCTTGCCCTTGCATTCGGCCGCGTCCTGGGCCAGCGCCATCGCGGGCAGGAGCGCGAGGCAGGCCGTCCCCAGGAGGAAGTTTCGTGACGTCATGGTTGATCTCTCCCTGTGCAGGTTTTCTTTTGTCCGGAGCCTCGGCGCACTTCAGCCGCCGGGCCGCGCGAGCAGGGCCATCATGCCCTTGTCGAGCCTCAGGAATTCCCTGAACCGCTCCTCGTAGAAATCGGCGTGGCGCGCGTCGGGCAGATGCCGGCGGCGCACGCGGGTCATCGCCTGCGCGGCGGTGACGAGATCGGGGTGGAGCCCGCCCGCGACGGCGGCGCAGATCGCGGCGCCAAGCGTGCCGACCTCCTCGGCCTCCGAGACCTCCACCGGACGCTGGCAGATGTCGGCGAAGATCTGCGCCCAGGGCTCGGAGCGCGCCGCGCCGCCCGCGAGCCGGATCGTCTCGGGCCAGACCCCGCCGACATGCGGCAGGATCTCCTCGGCATGCACCCGGTGCTGGAAGGCGACGCCCTCGCAGATCGCCCGGAGCATCGTGCCGTCGTCATCGGTCGCGCCGAGATCGACGAAGGCGCCCCGCCGCGGCGCCGGCCCGTGGACGAAGGGCAGGAACTGGCAGCGCCGCGCCTCGACCGGGCTTTGCGCCACGCGCGCGCTGGCCTCCGCCGGCGAGATCGCCCGGCCCATCGCGCGGTCGAGATACCAGCCGAGATTGGCGGCCGAGCTCGGGCTCCCCTCCGCCACAAGCCGGCAGGCGCGGTCGCGGTGAAGCATGTTGAGGATCGGCGGCGCGCCGCGGTCCTCGGCATCGGTCTCGACGCAGTTGATCGACCAGGTGCCGGCGATCATCACCAGCGCGCTCTGGTCGATGAGCCCGGCGCCGAGCGCGCAGGCGGCGACATCCATCATCGAGCCCGCGACCGGCGTGCCGGCCCGGAGCCCGGTTTCGGCCGCGCCCCGCGCACTCACCCGCCCGCCGATGGCGGAGTTCTCCACGATCGGCGGCAGCTTCTCCCAGACATCGCCCATCTCGAGCCCGTCGAAGAGCGCCCGGCCGTAGGTGCCCTCGGCAAGCGCCATGAGCCCGCCGCCGCTCGCATCCGTCGGATCGGTGAAGGCCTCGCCCGTGAGGCGCAGGCGGATGAAATCCTTGCAGGCAAGCGCCCAGCGGGTCCGCGCCATCACCTCCGGTTCGGCATGGCGGAGATGCGCGATCTGGGTGAGCGTCTGTCCGCCCCAGAGCCGATGGCGGCTGATCGCGGCGAGCGCATCGGCCCGCCCCTCGGCCGCAAGCCGGTCCACCAGCCCCTGCGCCCGGTGATCGACCGAGACGATGCCCGGCCGCGTGCCCCGGCCATCGGCATCGGTGAGGAAGACGCCGTTGCCGAAGCCGGTGCAGCCGATGGCGGCGATCCGGTCGGGATCGGTGGTGTCGACCGCGGCGCGGATCGCCTTGGCCGTCGCGGTCCAGAAGGCTTCCGGATCGCGCTCGACCCGCCCGTCCGGCAGGAAATCCGTCCGCACATCCGCGGCCTTGCCGGCCACGATCCGGCCGGCCGTGTCGATGAGCGAGACCTTGACGGCCGTGCCGCCCGCATCGATGGCGAGAACGAGGGGGAGAGCCGCGGCGGTCATTGCGCCGCCTCCGGGCCCATGATGCGCGGATCGGCGAGCGCCCGGCCGATTTCCGCCGCGCGCCACTCCGCATCCCGGCCGAGCGTCCCCGCGAGGATCGCGCCCAGATCGCGGACGGTCTCGGCGGCGAGCCTGCCCGAATAGACAAGGCGGGTGCGGCGCAGGAGAAGATCCTCGAGCGTCCGCGCCGCGCGGCACCGGATCAGCCATTCGACCTCGCGGAGGCTCAGCTCCGGCGCGCCCTCGACCGGCCGGTCCGGCCCGGCGGCGCAATGCAGCGCCACCTCGCGGGCGACGCCGCCATAGCGCGCGAGGAGCGCCCTGGCGCGGGCCTCGGCCAGCCCCGTCTCCTGTGCCAGCGCCTTGGGCGGCACGGGCTTCGCGCCCGGATAGGAGAGGCTGCGGGTCGAGACATGCCGCGGCTTTTCGAGCAGCGCCAGCGCCCGGTCGGCGGCATGCTCGGCGAAAGAGCGGAAGGTCGTCCACTTGCCACCGATGAGCGAGAGCACCGGTGCCCCGGCCGCGCCCGGCATCCGGTCCTCGGTCATGGCATGGTCGCGCGCGGCCTGGGTCGCATTGGCGCCGCCCCCGGCCTGCAGCGGCCGGATGCCGGTCGTCACCGCCGCGACATCCTCGGGCCCGAGCGGAATGTCCTCGAAGAGGCCGCCGAGCGCCCGCAGGAGATAGCCGATCTCGTCGCCCGCGACCTCACGGTCGTCGGGGTTGCGCGTCTCGACCTCGGTCGTCCCGATCAGGATCGTCTCGCCCACCGGCAGGCAGATCACCATCCGTCCGCTGCCGTCATCGAAATAGAACGCGCGCCCCGCCATCCGCGCCCGCAGGCGCTCGTTGCGGATCACCAGATGCGCGCCCTTCACCCCGCGCACATACGCCGTCTCGAGCCCCAGCCGCCCGTTCACCGCGTCGATCCAGGCCCCGGCGGCGTTGATGACGACCTTCGGCCGCACGATGGCGCTCCGTCCGGTCTCGCGGTCCCTGAGCTCGAACGCCCCGTCGGGCAGCACTGCCCAGTCCATGTGATTGAGCGCCGCGGCGTCTCCGGCCCGCGTGGCGTCGGCGAGGATCTCGAAGACCAGCCCCTCGGGGTTGAGGATCTGGCCATCGTAATAGCTCACCACCGCCCGCGTCTCGCGCGCGAGCCCGGCCGGGAAGCGGCGGCGGCGCAGGAGGGTGCGGAACCGCGGCAGCGTCCGGTCGAGCCGTCCGAAGATCTCGTAGAGCACCAGCGCGCCCTCGAGCGCGGCAAGGCTCAGCGGCCCCGCCTGCCGCGAGAGCCCGAGAAACCGCATCACGGCGCGGAAGAAGCCGCCGGTGAGCGTGCGCAGCGGCACGACGATCTCCAGCGGATGCACCAGATGCGGCGCCTGGCGCAGCAGCAGGTTCCGCTCGTGCGCGGCTTCGGCCACCAGCCGGAACTCGCGGCCCTCGAGATAGCGCAGGCCCCCATGGGCCATCCGGCTCGAGGCGCTGCTCGCGCCCCCGCAGAAATCCCCGCTGTCGATCAGCACTGCCGAGACGCCGTTGAGCGCGAGATCGCGCAGCGTGCCCGCCCCGTTCACCCCGCCGCCGAGGATCAGCACGTCGGCCGCACCAAGGCGCGCAAGCCGGTCGAACGCCGCGTCGCGCGCATCGGGCAGGGAAGGGGTGGTCTCGTGTCTGATCATCGCGCTCGGGCTTTCCGTAAGCAGGTCCCGCGACAATGCATCGGAATTTACTTTTGTCAACATAGGGTATCACAAATAAAGCTACCTGCACGGACTGCGACAGGGCCGATCCGGCGAGAAAAGGCGCGGAAAGAGGCTACCGCGCACTGCAAACACGACGCGGGTTCCCGGAACAAAAAGGAGAAATTATGTTATTTTCCAGTGTGATAGTTTTATATCTTCAGATGGGTATGACGCCCAGATACGCCCGGCGAGCGGCCGACGCGGGCCGCCCCACAGCCATCGGAGCGCACTCAACCGGAAGGGTCAGAGGCTTCCTGCCCCGGAGGGGGCCGCATCGCCGGCGAGCGGCATCCGGAGGCGTGCCTCGAAGCCCGAGGCGCGGCCCGGGCGGGGCGATTCCAGCGCGAGCGGGCTGCCGATCCGCCCGGCGATGGCCGCGACGATGGCAAGCCCCAGCCCGCTGCCCTCCGCACCGCCGGCCGCGCGCTCGAACCGCCCGGTGAGCCGCGCCAGCATCTCCGGCGACACCACCGGCCCGTCATTGGCAACCGTGAGCAGGCCGTCGGCGTCGAGCCGCACCTCGACCGGCCCCGCCGCCGCGCCATGGCGCAGGGCATTGTCGATGAGGTTGCGGCAGAGGATCGCGAAGGCGTCCGGGTCGAGATCCGAGACCACCGGCGCCTCGGGGAGCGCGAGCTCCACCCGCCCGCCCGGCGCGGCCCGCGCAATATCCTCCGCCACCACCCTGAGCACGCCACGGAGATCCGTGGTGCCGTCGAGCCGCAGCCGCCCGCCTTCGGCGCGCGCAAGCTGCATCAGCCGCTCCGAGACATGGGTGAGGCGCTTCAGCGTGGCCTCGATATCCGCCGCGCGCCGCTCCACCGCATCGTCGGCGGTCTCGACCCGCAGCCGCTGGGCCTGGGCGATCGCGCCCGCCAGCGGCGTCCGGAGCTCGTGCGCGGCGTTGGCGGCAAAGCTGCGCTCGGCATCGAAGGCCGACTTGAGCCGGGCGAGCAGCGAGTTGAGGGTCGCTGCCACCGGCGCGATCTCGGCCGGCAGATCCCCGGCCGGAACCGGCGAGAGGTCCCGCGCGGTGCGCGCCGCCAGCCGCTCGCGAAACCGCCGGAGCGGCGCGAAACTTCTCCGCACCGCGAGGGCGATCACCGCAAGCGCCACCGGAAGGACGACGAGAAGCGGCAACCCGAGCCCCATGCGGATCTCGCGCGCCAGCGCCGCCCGATGCGCCAGCGGTTCGGCCACGGTGATCCGCACCGTCCCCCGGAGCGCCTCGTCGCTATAGAGCCGGAAGGCCCCTGTCTGGCGAAAGCCGCGGCCGTCGTAGGGTGGGAAATCCGCCGGATCCGCGGCATGGGACTGCAGCAGGATCCGCCCCTCGGCATCACGCACCACATAGGTGAAGAACTCGTCATGCTCCCGGATCGCGGCGAGCCGCTGGGTGACGCCATCCTCCTCGCGATCGACGATATCGAGCACGGCGAGCGGCAGGATGCGCTCCGCCGTCTCCTGCAGCGCGGAATCGAACACCCGGTTCATCTCGCCGCGCAGCAACAGCGCCGTCACCGTCGCCGCCCCGAGCCAGAGCAGCGTCAGCAGCAGGCCGAGCGTGAGCCCGAGCCGGGCCTGAAGGCTGCGCGGCCCCCTCACGGCGCGCCGAGCCGGTAGCCGAGGCCGCGCTCGGTCTCGATGACGCCCGTGCCGAGCTTCTTGCGCAACCGGCTCACATGCACCTCGATCGTGTTGCTCTCGACCTCGACATCGAAGGAATAGAGCTTTTCCTCGAGCTGCGGCTTGGAGAGGAGCTGGCCGGGGCGGGCGAGAAAGGCCTCGAAGAGCGCCCATTCCCGCGCGGTGAGCTGGACCGGCCGGCCGTCGCGGCGGATGCTGCGGGCGGCGAGGTCGATCTCGAGCCCGCCATGGGTGATGATCGGGTTCGGATTGCCGCTGTAGCGCCGCGCCACCGAGCCGATCCGGGCCGAAAGCTCGGCGAGATCGAAGGGCTTGACGAGGTAATCGTCCGCCCCGGCATTGAGCCCCTCGATCCGGTCCGAGACCTGATCGAGCGCGGTGAGAATGATCACCGGCGTCACGCTCCCCCGCGCCCGCAGCGCCTTGAGAAACCCGATGCCCCGGCCGTCGGGCAGCATGAGATCGAGCAGGATCAGGTCATGCGCGGCACCCGCCATCGCATCCGCAGCGGCATCGAGCCGGGTGACCCAGTCCACCGAATGCCCGTCGCCCGCGATCTGGTCGCGCACGGCGCCCCCCAGCACGGTATCGTCCTCGATCAGCAGGATGCGCATCTTGTCCCGTTCCTTCCGGCCGTTTCGTTCTTGTCGCCTCCGGGACTGACGCGATGCTGACGGAGGCAGCCTCCGGGCTTCAGGCTCCCGTCAGCTTCACCGCGCAAGGTCCGCGCAACACTGGCCGCAACCCGGAGATTGGCCCATGAAGACGACGACCGCAATTCTGTGCGTTCTCGCCGCCCTGCCGGCGGCCGCAGCGCTTGCCGATGACGACTGTTTCGTGCCGATGGCCGACTGGCAGCCACGGAGCGCGGTTGCCCGGCTCGCCGAGGAAAACGGCTGGACGGTGCGCCGGATCAAGATCGACGACGGCTGCTACGAGATCGACGGGAGCGATGCCACCGGCCGCCCGATCGAGGTGACGGTCCATCCCGAGACGCTCCAGGTGATCGAGCTGGAATACGAGGACGCGCACTCCGGCCACCACTGAGGCCGGCCCGTTCCTGACGGGAGGCTGAAGCGGAAACCGCGCGCCCGTCAGCAAACCCTCAGGTGGCCGCTCCAGTCTCTCCGCATCGAAAGCCAAGGGAGACCCCGCCATGATGAAGAAGATCACCATCCTCGCCGCGACGACCGCGCTCACCGCCGCCATCGCCATTCCCGCCTGGAGCCTCGCGCAGCGCCCGGCCGATCCCGCCGGTCATGCGCTCGCCGCCCTCGAGGACGAGCTCCGCGAGCTTCGCCTCCTCCTCGCCAGCGCCGATGACGATGACGACACCCATCACCGCCGCGGCCACGACGATGACGACGACGATGATGATGACGACGATGACGACGATTGCCGCGGCACCGCCTGCCGTGGCGGCGGCAATCCCGCTCCGGCCGGCACGGTCGCCCCGCCGCAGAACGGCCTCTTCGCCCCCGGTGCCGCACCGAAGGCGCAGGTGAACTGAGGCCCGGCCCGCACCCCGTCCGCTTTCCCGATGAAAGGCAGTTCCCGATGAAATCCGTTCTCGCAGCGCTCGCGCTCACCACCGCCCTCACGCTTCCCGCCGTCGCCGTCTCCGCCCGTCCGGTCACGCTCACCACGACGCTCAACGCCTATGGCGGCGACGGCGCCTATCTCGTGCTCTACGTCACCGATCCGCAGGGCGCCTATGCCGGCAGCCTCTGGATGGCGGGCGGCAAGTCGAAATACTACAAGCACCTCACCGACTGGTTCCGCGCCACCGGCGGCGATCCGGCCCAGATCAACGGCATCACCGGCGCGAGCGTCGGGGCCGGGCGCACGCTCGAGATCACCCTCGATCTCGCCGACGCGCTCTTCGATGCGGGCTACACGCTCCACATCGACGCCGCCGTCGAGGACATGCGCGACAGCCCCAACGAGATCGCGGTGCCGCTGACGCGCGAGGGCGCAGGCACGCCGGTCCCCGGCCGCCGCTACATCGCCAGCTTCGAATACGGCATGTGAGGGGGGAGGGGGCGATGATCCGCGCGCTTCACCGCTGGCCGGGGCTTCTCGCACTGGCCCTCGTCCTGGTGCTCTCCCTGAGCGGGGCCGCGCTCTCGCTCTTTCCCGCCGCCGAGCGCCTTGCCGCACCGGGGGGCGCGGCGGAGATGAGCGTGGCGGAGCTCGTCCCGCGCATCGAGGCCGCGATCCCCGGCCTCGAACAGGTCCGGCGCGCGCCCTCGGGCCGGATCACCGCCTTCTGGTTCGAGGATGGCACGCCGGGCGCGGCCGTGATCGACCCCGCGACCGGCGCACCCGTCGCCTCCGCCGATCCCGACCCGCTGCTCCGCTGGCTCACCAACCTCCACCGCTCGCTCTTCCTCGGCGATGCCGGGCGGCTCGCGATGGCGGCGGGGGCGGCGGCGCTGCTCGTCCTCGCAGCCTCGGGCGCCAGCCTCGTCGCCCGCCGCGCCGGGGGATGGCGGCACTGGTTCGCGCCCCTCCGCGGGCCGCTGGCCGCCCGGCTCCACATCGAGATCGCGCGCTTCAGCGTCGCGGGTCTCGCCTTCTCCGCGCTCACCGCGCTCTGGATGACCGCCTCCACCTTCGGCCTCCTGCCCGACGCGGCCTCCGAGCCCGCCTTTCCCGCGGCGGTGAGCGGCCAGACCGGCGCCCCCGTCGCCGGGATGGCGCGGCTCGCCGCCACGCCGGTCTCCGACCTTCGCGAGCTCTCCTTCCCCTATCCGGGCGATGCGACCGATGTCTTCACCCTGCGCACCGACAGCGGCACCGGCTATATCGACCAGGGCACCGGCGCCGAGCTCGCCTGGGCGGGCCTCTCCGGCTGGGAGCGCGTCTCCGAGACGATCTACCGGCTTCACACCGGCCAGGGCGCGGCGGCGCTCGGTCTCGTCCTCGGGCTGATGGCGCTCGGCGTGCCGGTGATGGCCGCGACCGGCGTCCTGCTCTGGCAGGCGGGCCGCCGCGGCCGCCCCCGCCTCCGCGGCAACCAGCCCGCCTCCCGCGCCGGCACCATCCTCCTTGTCGGCAGCGAAGGCGGCAGCACCTGGGGCTTTGCCGCAACGCTGCGCGCGGCGCTGACGTCGGCGGGCGAAACCGTCCACATCGCGCCGATGTCGGCCTTCGATCCGGCCCGCTACACCCAGGCCCGCCGCATCCTCCTCCTCACCGCCACCTACGGCGACGGCGCGGCGCCCGCCTCCGCCAGGGGCTTCCTCGCGCGCCTCGCCCGCGCCGAAGCGCGGCCCGGGATCCCGCTCGCCGTGCTCGGGTTCGGCGACCGCAGCTTCCCGGCCTATTGCGGCTTTGCCCGCAGCGTGTCGGAGGCCGCCGCCGCGCAGGGCTGGCCGGAGCTCCTGCCGCCCGCCACCGTCGACCGCCAGTCGCCGCAGGATTTCGCCCGCTGGGGCCGCGATCTCGGCGCGGCACTCGGCTTCCCGCTCGAGCTCGCCCACCAGCCGGAGCGCCCCGCGGCAGCGGCGCTCACCCTCGTCTCGCGCCGCGACTACGGCACCGAGGTCGGCGCGCCCACCGCCATCCTGCGCTTCGCCCTGCCGCAGGTGCCGCTCCGCCAGCGCCTCACCGGCCGCGGCTTCGGCCGCTTCCATGCGGGCGACCTCCTCGGGATCCTGCCCGACGGCGCGGCGGTGCCCCGCTTCTACTCGCTCGCCTCCGGCCGCCGCGACGGCTTCATCGAGATCGTCGTGCGCAAGCACCCCGGCGGCCTCTGCTCGGGCCAGCTCCACGCGCTCGCGCCGGGCGACAGCCTGCCGGGCTTCCTCCGGCCCAACCCGGGCTTCCGCACCGGCCGCGGCACAGCACCCCTCATCCTCATCGGTGCCGGCACCGGCATCGGCCCGCTCGCGGGCTTCATCCGCGGCAATGCCGGGCGGCGCGCCGTCCACCTCTTCTTCGGCATGCGCCATCCCGGCAGCGACTTCCTCTACGGCGGCGAGCTCCCCGGCTGGCAGGCCGACGGCCGCCTCGCCCGGATCGTCACCGCCGTCTCGCGCCGCCCCGGCCCGCGCTATGTCCAGGACGCGCTCCGCGCCGAAGGGCTCGAGGTCGCCCGGCTGATCCGGGAGGGCGCGCGCATCATGGTCTGCGGCGGGCGGGACATGGCCGCGGGCGTGACCGAGGCGCTCACCGAAATCCTCGCGCCCTCCGGCCTCTCGCCGGTCGCGCTCAAGGCAGAGGGACGTTATGTCGAAGACATCTACTGAAACCGCCGGCCTCCGGCGCATCGCGCTCAACGGCCCCACCATGGGCACCCGCTGGTCCGCGCTCTTCCACGCAGACCCCGGCCTCGATCCCGAACCGGTCCGCGCCGCGCTTCAGGCCGCGGTGGCGGAGGTCGATGCCCAGATGTCGACCTGGAAGCCGGAAAGCGATCTCATGCGCCTCAATGCCGCCGCCCCCGGCGCTTGGGTGCCGGTGCCCGCGCGGCTTCTCGCCGTGCTCGGCCTCGGGCTCGAGATCGGCCGCGCCTCCGAAGGCGCCTTTGACATCGCGATGGGCGATGCCGTCACCGCCTGGGGCTTCGGCCCCGACGCGGCCGACCCCGCCCGGATCCGTGCCGCGATGGCCGGGCCGCGCTGGCCCGCCGCCGATGCGCTGGAGATCGATGTCGCAGCCGCCCGCGTGCGCAAGCATGCGCCCCTCCGCCTCGATCTCAACGGCATCGCCAAGGGCTACGGCGCCGACCGCCTGATCGAGGTGCTCGCGGGCTTCGGTATCCGGGCCGCGCTGGCGGGCATCGACGGCGAGATGCGCGCCACGGGCCTCCGCCCCGACGGCACCCCCTGGACCATTGCCGTCGAGGCCCCCGACCCGGAGCGCCGCGCGCCCCATGCCATCCTCGCGCTCGAGAATGCCGCCGTCGCCACCTCGGGCGATTACCGGCACTGGGTCGAGGTGCGCGGCCGCCGACTGTCGCACAGCATGGACCCCCGCCGCGGCGCGCCGCTCGTCGATGCTCCGGCCTCGGTCACCGTCGTCGCCCGCACCTGCGCCGAAGCCGATGCCTGGGCCACCGCCCTCATGGTGATGGGGGCGGAGCGTGGGTCCGCCTGCGCCCGCGCCCGCGGGCTCGACGCGCTCTTCCTGCTCCGGGATGCCGAAGGCCGGATCGAGGCCCGCGGCATCGGCCCGCTCTTTGCCGAAGACCTGCCCCCGGCCGCACCCTCCGGTGCCATGCCGGCGCACCCCGCGGCCTGAACCGGGGCGCGCGCTCAGCCCGCCCAGTGCCGGAAGGCGGGCCAGTCCCAGATCCGCGCGGCGAGGGCGGCATAGCCCGCGCCATCGGGGTGCGTGCCATCGCCCGCCGCAGCACTCTGGCGCCAGGCCGCATCCTGCCGCAGGGCCTCGAAGACCGGCAGGAACGGCACGCCATGGCGCCCCGCCACCGTGGCAAGCTCCGGTTCGAGCCGCGCGATGCGCGCATCCGCGGCCGGATCGTCGAGCACCGGCGGCGGCCCGATCAGCAGGGTGGGCGCCATCCGGGCGGCGCGGGCGAGGATCGCATCGGCATGGCCCAGGCTCTCGGCCATCGGCACCCGCGCCGCGCCCGTCCCGTCATCGGCGCAATCGTTGGTCCCGAAAGAGAAGACGAGCCGGTGCCGGAACCCCGCCGCCAGCCGCGCCAAGGCCTCCGCTTCCCAGCGCCTGCGAATATCGCCGCTGGTGTCGCGCCGGATACCGAGATCATAGGCGGTCAGGTCCGGCACCCCGGCCTGCATCCGCGCGACGACCCGCCCGCGCCAGCCGAGCCCCGCGGCATCGCCCACGCCATGCGTGAAGCTGTCGCCGATGAAACAGGCCCGCATGCCCGGCTCCTCCCTCTTCTGTCGCCTTTGGCGGGCCCGGCCCGCGTCCTGCGTGCAAGCCCGCCGATTCATGATTTGTTTACTGAAATATTCAACAATTCCAACGCGAAAATCCGGTTTTCACGGTGAAACGCCCTGTTTTCACACCCCCGACGCCCCGGCGTCAGGCCGTTTTTTGGGCCTCAGACCGCCATATCCGGCACCGCTTCCCGCACCAGCGCGCCCGGGTGCCGGATCACGATCCGGCTCACCTCATGGGCCTGCCGGATCGCCTCGTCGATCTCCGCGCCGCGCTCGCGGGCGGCGAGATAGCCCGCATTGAAACTGTCGCCCGCCGAGGTCGTATCGACCGGCACCGCGCGTTCGAGCCCCTCGACCAGCCCCGTGCCCTCGGCCCCGCCGAAACGGACCGGATCGCCGCCGTTCTTCACCACCACCTGCCGCGCCCCGAGATCCAGATAGCGCGCCACCGTGGCCCCGGTATCGGCATCGCCGAAATGGGTCCGCTCGTCATCGAAGCTCGGCAGCATGATGTCCGTGAGCGCCGCCATCGCCTCGACCTCGCGACGCATGGTCGCCGCATCGGCCCAGAGCCGCGGCCGAAGGTTCGGATCGAAGACCACCCGCGTCCCCGCCGCCCGCGCCCCGGCGAGCGCCGCCCGCAGGGCCTCGCGCCCCGCCTGCGGCAGGATCGCGAGCGTGATCCCGGAGAGCAGCGCGACCGTCGCGCCCTCGAGCCCCGCGGCCAGCGCCACCGGATCGTCGGCGAGCCCGCGGGCGGCCGAACTGTCGCGCCAGTAGCTGAAGCTCCGCTCGCCATCCCTGAGCGCGATCGCATAGAGCCCGATCTCGCGCGCGGGATCGCGCCCGACATGTGCGCTCTCGATGCCTTCCTCGGCAAGGAAGGCCAGCATCCGGTCGGAAAACTCGCCCGTGCCGACCCGGCTGAAATAGCCCACCCGCCAGTCCCGCGGCAGAAGCCGCCGCAGATACCAGGCGGCGTTGAGCGTGTCGCCCGCGATCCCCAGCCGCCAGAGGCTGGCATCGCTCCCCGCCGCGCGGGAAAGCTCGACCATGGCTTCGCCGATCGAGAGGATCAGGGGGCGGGTCATGCGGCGTCGTCCCGTGCAAGCGCCGCCCCGAGCCCCTCGCGGCGGATCAGGGCAAGGCGGGCAATGACGGCTTCGGCAAAGGCCGGGGCCTCCACGAGTTCCGCAGGCGCAAGACCGGGAAGGCCGAGAACCGACCGCACAAGCGCCGCATCATCCGCCCCTGCGGCGCGGGCAAGGTCGCGCAACACCGCGCCGCGGGGATCGTCCGGTGTCTCCTCGCGCGCCGCCAGCCGCCCGAGCCAGGCCAGCCAGATCGCGCTCGCCATCGCATGGGGCCGGAGATCCCCGCCCGCGCGCAGGATCCCGGCGGCGGGCGCGAACCAGCGCTGGGGCAGTTTCTCGGTGCCGTCCATGGCGATCTGTCGGGTCCGGTGGTCGATGGCAGGGTTTGCGAAACGCTCCATCAGTGCCCGCCCGTAGGCGTCCGGGTCAAGGCCGGCATTGCCCGGCAGGGTGGTCCCCGCCGCCGCCATGAGCCGCACGATCTGGGCGGCCAGCGGCCGGTCGGCGACCGCCTGCCGCACGAACTCGAGCCCGAGCAGCTGCCCGGCATAGGCGATGAGCGAATGCGACCCGTTGAGCAGCCGGAGCTTCATCGCCTCATGCGGCCGCACATCGGCCACGAATTCGGCGCCGCCCGCTTCCCAGAGCGGCCGGCCTTGCGGGAACTGTTCCTCGATCACCCACTGGCTGAAGGGCTCGGTCTCGACCGCGGCCGGATCGCTGCGGCCGGTGAGCGCCTCGGCATCGGCCAGGGTGCGGGCCGTGGTCGCGGGCGTGATCCGGTCGACCATGGTGGCCGGAAAGGCGACGTTCTCCGCGATCCAGTCCGCCAGCGCCGGATCTCTCCGCCGGGCAAAGCCCAGCACGCCCGCGCGCAGGAGCGGGCCGTTGTCGGGCAGGTTGTCGCAGCTCAGCGCGGTGAAGGGCGCAATCCCCGCCGCGCGGCGCGCGGCAAGGGCCGCGGTGATGAGCCCGAGCACGCCGGTGGGGGCCTCGGGCGCCCTGAGGTCGGCGGCAACAGCCGGATGGGTCTCGTCAGCATCCATCGCCGCGCGGTCGATGCCGTAGGCCTTTTCCGAGACGGTGAGCGAGAGGATGCGGATCGCGGGGTCGCAGGCCGCCTCGAGGATCGCCGCCGGATCGCCGCCGAGGGTCGGGCCGTGGGCGCCGATCACCCGGGCGCGGTTTTCCGGCCCGCGGACCAGCACGGTATAGAGACCGTTCTGGGCCGCCATCGCGTCGGGGATCTCGCGGCTCCGGAGGTTCGCCCCCAGGATCCGCCAGTCGCCGCCGCCCGAGGCGAGGGCATCATCCGTCGCCACCGCCTGATGCGCGCGGTGGAAGGCTCCGAGGCCGAGATGCAGGATCCCGACCCCGTGCGCCGCGCGATCGTAGCGCGGAACCTCGACACCGGAGGGCAGATCCTCCGTGCCACTGAGGCGCGGGTTCATGCCACGCCCCGGTGCAGCAGCGCGGCCTCGACCCCGCGCAGTTCGGCAAGCCCCTTCAGGCGGCCGATCGCGGGGTACCCCGGCTGGCCGCCGCGACCAATGTCGTCGAGGATGTCCTGGCCATGGTCGGGGCGCATCGGGATCTCGGCATCGGCCCGTCCCGCCTCTCGCCGCCGTGCTTCCTCCCTGAGCACCGCGGCGACGAGCGCGACCATGTCGGTCTGGCCGCCCAGATGCTCGTCCTCGAAGAACGAGCCGCGGATCGCATCGCCATCGCGCCGGACGTTGCGCAGGTGCAGGAAATGCACCCGGTCCCCGAGCCGCTCCATCATGCCGGGCAGATCATTGTCGGGGCGCGCCCCGAGCGAGCCCGAGCAGAGGGTGATGCCGTTGGCCGGCAGATCGACCGCCGCCACGCGTTCGGCATAGTCGGTCTCGGTCGACATGATGCGCGGCAGGCCGAGCAGACCGAAGGGCGGATCGTCGGGATGGCAGCAGAGCCGGAGCCCGAGCTCCTCCGCGGCCGGCACGACCATCTCGAGGAAATCGTGGAAATTGCGCCGCAGCACCGCCTCCGTCACCGGCGCATAGCTTTCGAGCAGCGCGCGCACATCCTCGAGGCTGAAGCGCTCCGCCGCACCCGGCAGGCCGAAGACGACATTGCCCGCCAGCGCCTCGCGGCGCGCATCGTCCATCTCGGCGAACCGGCGGGCGGCTTCCTCGCGGATCTCCTCGGGGAAATCCTCCGCAGCACCCTTCCGCTGCAGGATATGGATGTCGAAGGCCGCGAAATCGGTGAAGTCGAAGCGCATGCAGGTCGCCCCGTTCGGGCGACGCCAGGCAAGATCGGTGCGGGTCCAGTCGAGCACCGGCATGAAGTTGTAGCAGATGACTTCGATGCCCGCCGCCTTGAGGTGGCCGAGCGAGGTGATCCAGTTCGCGACATGCTCGCGCCACGGACCGCTCTGTGTCTTGATCGCCTCGCTGACGGGCAGGCTCTCGACGACCTCCCATCCGAGCCCCGAGGGGCTGCCGTCGTGCATCACCGCGAGCTGCTGCTGCCGCCGGGCGATCTCCTCGGGCGACCAGACCTCGCCGGTGGGCAGGTGGTGGAGCGCGGTGACCACGCCCCGGACGCCTGCCTGAAGCATGTCGTCGACGGAAACCCGGTCGTTCGGGCCGAACCAGCGCCATGTATGCCGCATCGTAACCTCCTTGCGCGCGCCGGTCAGGCCGCGAAATCCAGTTGCACCTTGACCGCCTGCGCGCGGTCCCCGGCAAGATCGAAGGCCCGGACCGCCTCGCGGGCAGGCAGAACCTGCGTGACCATCGGTGCAAGGTCGATCTCACCCGCCCCGATCATGCGCACGGCTTCGGCAAATTCGGTGTCGAACCTGTGGGTGCCGAGGAGCCGCAGCTCCTTGCCGACGATCTGGTTGAGGGGCAGGGGCGTCGGCCCTGCGACGCCGATCTGCACGAGGGTTCCCTGCGGACGGGTGACGCCGACGGCCTGGGCGATGGCATGGGCATTGGCCGAGCATTCGAGCACGATGTCGATCCGGCCCTTGCCCTCGGTGAGATCCGAGAGGCCATCGGCGTCGCGCGCGACGTTCACCACCCGGTCCGCGCCGAGGCGTTCGGCGATCCCGAGGGTGAAATCCTGCACATCGGTCACCACGATCTCCGCCGCACCGCGCAGCCGGGCGAGCGCGGTGCAGATCGCCCCGATCGGCCCGGCGCCCGTCACCAGCACCCGTGCCCCCTCGAGCGGCGGGGCGACGTTGAGCGCATGCAGGCAGACCGAGAGCGGCTCGGCGCCCGCCGCGGCCTCCGCCCCGATGCCTTCGGGCAGGGGGAGGCATTGCGCGACGGGATGGGCGATCCGGGTGCGGAAGAGGCCGTTCTCGTGCGGCACCCGCAGGGCGGAGCCGTTGAAGCGCATGTGGAGACAGTGTCGCTCGAGGCCCGCACGGCAGAATTCGCAGGTGCCGCAGGGCCGGGAGGGGCAGAGCGCGACGAGCTGGCCCGGGCGCAGGCCGGAACCGTCCGGCGCGGTCTCGATCACGCCGGCGGCCTCGTGGCCGAGGATGATCGGCTCGCTGACCCGGATCGGGCCGAAGCCGCCGTCGTGGTAGTAGTGCAGGTCAGAGCCGCAGATGCCGCCGCGGGCGACGCGGACGATGGCGGTGTCGGGGGATGTCTCAGGATCGGGCAGATCCTCGATCCGCAGGTCATGGGCCGCATAGAGGCGGCAGGCGAGATCGCTCATGTCACTTGTCCATCAGGGAAGGCAGGAAGGTGCTGATCGCCGGGATGTAGGAGACGAGGAGCAGCACGAAGATGTTGGTCGCGAGGTAGGGCACCAGGGCGCGGATCACCGGGGCAAGCGGCAGCCGGGCAATATTGGCGCAGACGAACATGCAGACGCCGACCGGCGGGGTGGTGAGCCCGATCATGAGGTTCAGGACCGCGAAGACCGCGAAATGCAGCGGCTCGATCCCGACGCCCTGCGCCAGGGTCATCAGCGGCACGAAGAGGATGATGAGCGCCGCGATCGTCTCCATGAACATGCCGACGACGAGCAGGATCAGGTTGATGAGCAGGATCACCAGGAACTTGTTGTCGGTGACCGAAAGCACCGCATCGGCGATCATCTGCGGAATGCGCTCGCTGACGAGGATCCAGCCGAAGACATTCGCGGTGCCCACGAGGACGAGGATGCCCGCGGAGGAGACCGCGCTGTTGACGAGAATGCGTGGCACCGCGCGCAGCGGCAGCTCGCGGTAGATGAAGGCGCCGACGACGATGGCGTAGATCGAGGCGACGACCGCGGTTTCGGTGGGCGTGACAAAGCCCGAGAGCATCCCGCCGACGATGAGCCCTGTCATCGCCAGCGCCCAGAACGCGCCGAGAAAGGCCGAGCCCAGCTCGCCCCAGCCCTGCCAGGGCTGGCGCGGGAAATCGCGCCGGAGCGCGATGATGTAGGTGGTGACCATCATCGCTCCGCCGAGCAGCAGGCCGGGCACGGCGCCCGCGATGAACATCTTGCCGACCGAGATGCCCGCGAGCGAGCCGACGATGATCATCGGCACGGAGGGTGGTATGATCGGCCCGACGGTCGAGGAGGCCGCGGTGACGGCGGCCGAGAAATCAGCGGGATAACCGGCCTTCTTCATGCCGGGGATCATCATCCCGCCGATGGAGGCGGCGTCGGCGACCGCGGTGCCGGAGATGCCGCCGAAGAGCATCGAGGAGGCGACATTGGTCTGGGCGAGGCCGCCGCGGATCCAGCCGACCATGGCTTGCGCGAAGCGAATGATCCGGCCGGTGATGCCGCCGCCGTTCATGAGGTTGCCGGCCAGGATGAAGCCCGGGATGCAGAGCAGCACGAAGCTGTCGATGCCCGCATACATCTTCTGCGGGATCACCACGAGCGGCATGCCGGTCCAGAGCAGGTAGGCCAGCGACGAGAGGCCGAGCGTGATCGCCACGGGCATGCCGATCACCAGTCCGAAAAGGAAGGTGAGGCCGAGAACGGCGAGGCTCATTCGATGTCTCCCTCGGATTTTTCGGGGCGGCCGTCGGCGGCGCCGGAAAGCATGCCCGCAACGCGCAGAAGGGCGGCGAGCGCAAGGGCTGCAAGCAGCAGCAGGACGCTGCCGTGGACCCAGTTCATCGGCAGGCCCATCGCGGGCGAGGTCTGCATCGTGCCGATCCGGGTGAAGCGCGCGGCCGGGGCGATCAGCAGGGCGCAAAAGCCGAGGACGAGCACGGCCGAGAGCAGCCGGAAGCGCCAGGGCCAGGCGCCGGGCGCGCTTTCGCTGGCGAGATCGACATTGACGAGATCCCCGGTGAAGAGCGCGAGCCCCGAGCCGAAGGCGGCGAGATAGAGCAGGGCAAAGCGCGAGAGCTCTTCCGTCCAGACCGGAGAGCTGCCGACGAATCCCCGCCCGATGACCTGGATGGTGACGGCGGCGATCAGGACCGAGAACGCCACGCCGGTGCCCAGTCTCAGGAATGTCTGCAACGCACGGATCAGTGCGGCCATGACTCCTCCTTGACGCGCGGCGGCCGGTCGGCCGGGCGTCCCTTGCGAGGTTGGATGTTGCTGATGGGAGCGGCCGGGGCGGGCCCGGCCGCGGGGGCTGGGGATCAGCCCTGAGCGGCGAAGAGCTGCTCGACGATGGGGCGGATCTCAGCGTCGACATTCGCGATCACCGCGTCCTTCGCCTTGCTGGCGAAGGCGGCCTTGTCGCTGTCGACGAAGGTCATGCCCTTTTCCTCGAGCACGCCCACGAGGCTCTGCTCGTCGGCGAGGAAGAGTTCGCGCTCATAGGCCTGCGCGGTCTGCGCGGCCTGCATCACGGCCTTCTTGTCGGCGTCCGAAAGGCGCGACCAGGTCATCTCCGAGATGGTGAGGTAGATCCAGGAGCGCACGTGCTCGGTCTTGTTCACGAATTTCTGGACTTCGTAGAAATTCGCGGAATCGATCAGCGCGAGCGGATTTTCCTGTGCGTCGATCGTGCCGTTCTGGAGCGAGGTGAAGACCTCGCTGAAGGCCATCGGCGTCGGAGCGGCGCCGAGTGCCTCCCAGGTCTTGACGAAGAGCGGCACGTTCGGGACGCGGAGCTTGAGGCCGTTGAGGTCGTCGGGCGTATGGATCTCGCGGTTGGATGTGAGATCGCGCGGCCCGCGCGCGAAATAGGCAATCGGGCGGATCTGGGCGCGGGCGAGGATTTCGGCCTCGACCTTTTTGCCGATGTCGCCCGAGGCGACCGCGTCCATCGATTCCAGGGTGGGATAGGCATAGGGCACCGCGAGCAAGGCCGCCATCGGCGCCCAGTTCTGCAGGCTCTCGCCGGTGATCGTCATGTCGGCCGTGCCGAGCTGCATGCCGTTGATCAGGTCGATTTCCTTGCCGAGCGACTCGTTGGGGAAGACCTGGACCTCGACGCGGCCATCGGTCAGGCGCGCGACTTCCTCGCCGAATTTCAGCGAAGCCTTGTGCCAGCTGTTCTGTTCATTGGCGAGATGGCCGAGCTTCAGCGTGATCTCCGCAGCGGATGCGCGGATCGCGGGCGCGGCCAGAAGGCTTGCCCCGGCGAGAACGGTGAAGTGGCGGCGGTTGAGTTTCATCATCTGTTTCCTCCCGATGACGTGCTTATTTCGTGAAGAATTCCGGTTTGCTGCGGGCGATCTCAGGCAGATCGTTCAGCAGCTCGCGCAGGTGCAGTCGCATTGCCTGTTCGGCCTGCTCCGGATCGTGGTGGCGGAGCGAGTCCACGATCGCCGTATGCTGGTCGATCAGCTTCTGCTGATCGAAGACCCGCGCCGTGATGTAGCGCAGGCGGTTCATCTGAGACTTGAGCCCCTCGAGCACGTTCCAGACGTCCTCGTGCCCGGCGGCGATGGCGAGACTGCGGTGGAAGAGATCATCGAGCTCGATGAAACGCTCGACATCCTGCCGGGCCGAGGCCTCGCGCTGCGCGGCGAGCTGGGCATCGAGCTCGGCGATCGCGGCATCGGGCGCGGCAGACGAGACGATCCGGATCAGGTCGCTTTCCACCGCCTCGCGGATCAGCCGCGCCGAAAGCACCGCCTTGAGCGAGATGCGCCCGATGAAGGTGCCGCGCTGGGGCCGGACCTCGGCAAGCCCGTTGGCCGTCAGGCGGATGAAGGCCTCGCGCACCGGCTGGCGGCTGACGCCGATCTGCCCCGCGATCTCGGTCTCGCTGATGCGCTCGCCCGGAGCAAGGTCGCCGCGCAGAACCCGGCCGTGCAGCCAGTCGTAGACCTGCTGTGCCGTCGAATGCGCCGGCACGATGAACGATGCCTGATCCAATGCTCAAATCCTCCCTTCCCCCTGCTATACCATACTTCCATACAAGTCAACATTGGCCGGTATTGGGGGACCATGGCACAAGAGTGCGATTGCCGCGGCTTCTGCACCGGATTTCTCTCCGACTGGTCACGTAACTGTCGCAAAGGCGCGGTAACCGGGGAGCCTCAATCCTCAACGACGCGCAAAGCATTCCGTTGCAGCGTCCCTGCCTCAAGAGGTCCGTCATGTTCGCCAGGAAACTGGTTCTGCTCGCCACGACGGCTGTCGTCGGCTCGCTGACCGCCGCCCACGCCGACAGCATCGAATTCTCGCCCGTCCCGTTTCCGGATACCGATGCCGCGAAGCGCCAAGTCGTCGCCACCGACAGCGTGACCGTCGACGGCACGCAGAACGCCATCGGCTATCACATCCTCGCCCGCAGCGGCGACGAGATCGGCGGAAACATCTTCGCGGAGCTCACTGACGAGAACGGCAAGCCGGTGATGAACACCGACGGCTCGACCCATGTCTCCGCCGATGCCGATTTCAGCTCGCTCCTGCCGGTGGGCGACAAGCTCTTCTCGATCAGCCACTTCGAATCCCGCCCCGGCGCGATGTATGTCTCCGAGCTCAGCCAGGATCCCGACACCGGCCTGCTGACAGCGGTCTCGACGCGCCCGGTGGACTTCTCCTCCGTCGGCGGCCTCTGGGTGCCCTGCGCCGGGTCGGTCACGCCCTGGGGTTCGCATCTCGGCTCCGAGGAATACGAGCCCGACGCCCGCGAGGTGCAGGACGCGGCAGCGCTCGAGGATATCGACGACTATTTCTATCCGATGGCCCGCTATTTCGGCGTCGACCCGTCAAAGATGACGCTCGACGAGTTCCGCGCCGTCTTCAATCCCTACGCCTATGGCTGGCTGACGGAAGTCGCGGTGACCAACGAGGCAGGAGACACTGCGGTTTCCAAGCATTACGCCATGGGCCGCCTCGCGCATGAGCTCGGCTACGTGATGCCGGATGGCAAGACCGCCTATCTTTCCGACGACGGCACGAATGTCGGCCTCTTCATGTATGTGGGCGATGCCGAGGGCAATCTCGACTCCGGCTCGCTCTATGCGCTGAAGTGGAACCAGACCTCGGGCGAGGGCGCCGGCGCGGCGGATGTCGAGTGGGTCGATCTCGGCCACGCAACTTCCGAGGAAATCAAGACGATCGTCGACGAGAAACCGTCCTTCAGCGACATCTTCGAGGCCGCGGCGCCGGGCGAAGACGGCAGCTGCGCCGAGGGCTTCACCTCGATCAATACCTCGCCCGGCCAGGAATGTCTCAAGCTCAAGGACGGCATGGAGCTCGCCGCCTCGCGTCTTGAAACCCGCCGCTATGCTGCGATGAAGGGAGCCACAACCGAGCTCCGCAAGGAAGAGGGCATCACTTTCGATCCGGCGTCCAGCACGCTCTTCGTCGCCATCTCGGAAGTCGAGAAGGGCATGGGCGCGGGCAGCAAGAACGACATCGGCGGCCCGGACCACATCCAGGTTGCGGAAAACCCCTGCGGTGCGGTCTACGGCCTCGACGTCTCCTCCGACGAGAACATCGGCTCCGACTACGTCGCCAAGACCATGAAGGCGCTCGTGGAAGGCAAGCCGGTGAGCGAGGCCGACATGTCTGCCGCCTCGGATCCGAGCTGCGATCCGTCGCATTCCATGTGCGGGGCCGCGGCCGAAGCCAATACCTGCGACATCAACGGCATCGCCAACCCCGACAACGTGACCTTCATCACCGGGACGCGCACGCTCGTCATCGGCGAGGACACCGGCGATGGGCATCAGAACGACGCGATCTGGGCCTACAACCTCGACAGCGGCGAACTGACGCGGATCTTCACCACGCCCTACGGCTCGGAGACGACCTCGCCCTATTTCTACCCCGACATCAACGGCTGGTCCTACCTGATGGCCGTGGTGCAGCATCCATATGGCGAATCCGACGAGGACAAGCTCGCGGAACCGTCCGACGCTGCCGCCTATGTCGGCTATATCGGCCCGATGAAGGCCTGGCAGTAAGGCACGCGCCCCTGAAGCCGACGTGGAAGGCGCCCTTGGGCGCCTTTCGCACGCCCGCGACACCGATGCCCTTCCGACGACGGAGAACCTGCCCCATGCGCCCGGCCCTGATCCTTCTGCCCGCCGTCCTTCTTGCCGGACCCGGCCTTGCGCAGGATCTCACAAGCACGGTTCTGAAGAACCGCACGGCCTACATCCCGCCGCAATGCTACACGGAGACCGAGGATGCCGCCGCCGGCCGGGCCTACAATCCCTGCTACACCTGTCACGTCCGGGGGCGGGCCCCGAATTACGTCAACGACAGCGATCTCCAGCTCGACTACGCCTTTCCGGCGCCTGCGCTCGAAAACCCGTGGACCAATCTCTTCGTGGACCGGAGCGCGGCCATCGCCGCAACGCGCGATGCCGAGATCGACGCCTACGTTGCGGAGGACAACTATTTCGACGCGGACGGCGGCATCACGCTCGCGCGCAGGCTCGCCGATCTGCCCCCCGAATGGGACTACGAGAAGGACGGCGCCTGGGCGGGATACATTCCCGACAGCTACTTCCGTTTCGATGACGAGGGCTTCGACCATGCGCCCGACGGCACGCCGACGGGCTGGCGCGCCTTTGCCTACATGCCGCTGCCCTCGACCTTCTGGCCTGCCAACGGCTCGACCGACGATGTGCTGATCCGTCTGCCGGAGATCTACCGGCAGGATGCCGCGGGCACCTATGACCCCGAGATCTACAAGATCAACCTCGCGATCGCCGAAGCGCTCATCAAGCGCGAGGACGTGGCGATCGATCCGGCGGACGAACGCCGGCTCGGGCTCGATCTTGACAAGGACGGAACGCTCGGCACTGCGCGGCAGATCACCTACGCCTGGGCGCCGCTCGAGGGGATCGAGATGTCCTGGGCGGGTGCCGCGCAGGCGGCGCAGGTTGCGGGCAAGGCGCCGCTCGCGGCCGGACTCTTCCCGCTCGAGACCGAATTCCTGCACACGGTGCGCTATATCGATGTCGCGTCCGGCACGGTGAGCCTCGCTCCCCGGATCAAGGAAGTCCGCTACGGCCGCAAGACGCGCTGGCAGACCTATGCCGATCTGGAGGATGGCGCGCTGGCCGAGGCCAAGGAGACCGTGGCCTTCCCCGACCGCACGGCGCAGTTCTTCGGCAATCTCGAGACCGGCCTCGGCAACGGCGCGGGCTGGCGCTACCAGGGTTTCATCGAGGATGCCGATGGCGCGCTCCGGCCGCAGACTTTCGAGGAAACGGTCTTCTGCATGGGCTGTCATGGCGGGGTCGGCGTGACCGATGATTCCGCCTTTGCCTTCCCGCGCAAGTTCGCCGCAGAGACCACCCATGCGCGCAGCTGGTATCACTGGAGCCAGAAGAGCCTCACGGGCACGCCGGACCAGCTCCGCTCGGACGGGCGGCGCGAGATCCTGTTCTATCTGGCCGAGGCCGGGGCGGGCGACGAATTCCGCAGCAATGACGAGATCATGTCGCGGGCCTTCACGCCCGGGGGCGAGATCGATCCGGCCTTTGCCGAGGCGGTCGAGAAGGATGTGACCGTTGCGCTTTACCCCTCGGCGGAGCGGGCGCGCGCGCTCAATGTGGCGTATCGCGAGATCGTCCGGGAACAGAGCTACACCGAAGGGCGCGACGCGGTGATCCGGCCTGCCCGCAACGTGCATGAGCGTGCGGAGCAGGATGCCCCGACAGGCGTCGCCAGGCCCGTCGCGGCGACGCACTGGTAGCCACCATCCGCCACCGAGCCCTGGCGCCGATGTGTTGCCATGAGCGGCGCAGCGTGGTCCTGCAACACGCCGGGCTGGCGGGGCCCCCCGGCTCAGAGACCGCGAAGAGGCTGACCGGAACCGGTTCGCGCCTGAACCACCTGACGCATCTGCGGCCGGTTTCACAGCGTGGCACTGTGAGCGGGACCCGTTCGCGACCGGCGCACTGACGCTGGCCCGGATCCGCGGAGGCGGGTCTCCGGAAGTTTGCGCTACGACAACGTTTGTCTTTTCGTTTTTAAATATCCCCGCATGCAGCGTTCTGCATGTCGCCAGGACGGATCATCCGCCTCGAGCGAGAACAGACTATGGGATACTTACATTCTATAAGAAGAATGTATTCGTTTCTTCGGAACTGGATCACATACGGCATTTCCTGTGCTTGCTGGCTGATCTTCGCGTTGTTCTTCCTGATCTCCGCTCCGGTCCAAGCCGACAGCATCCTTCAGAGCTACCTGCCGGATCTCGATCCCGCAGCACTCGTGCCTGGCGCCGATGCCCTCGGTCCGGTGCGCGATGACATTGCCGTTGCTCCGGCACTGAGGAACGGCACGCGGGTGGGATGGGTCTTTCTTACCTCAGACTGGGTGCCCACCACAGGATACTCCGGCAAGCCGATCCACATTGCCGCGGGCGTATCGGACGCGGCGATGATCACCGGCGTCACCCTTGTAAAGCACTCCGAGCCGATCGTGCTGGTCGGCATCCCCGAAGCCCGCATCCGCGCGGTGACCGAAAAATACGCCGGGCTCGATCTGCGCCAGGCGGAGGAAAGCCATACCGCCGAGGATGTCGACATCGTCTCGGGGGCGACCGTCACGATCATGGTGATCGACGATTCCATCCTGAGGGCGGGGATCAAGGTCTCCCGCGCGCTCGGCCTCGGCGGCTTCACCGAACCCGCAGCCACAGGCCCGCGACGGGAGGTCGACCGCACGGCCGGTGAGATCACCGACTGGGCAACGCTGGCAGGCAACGGTGCGCTCCGGCATTTCCTGCTCGACGTTGATGCCGTCAACGCCGATTTTGCCGCACTTGGCGATCCCCGCACGGAAAAGGAAGCCGAGCCCGCACCGGGCTCGGATGCCTATGTCGATCTCTGGGTCGCACTCGTAAGCCAGCCCGCCATCGGCAAGAGTCTCCTCGGGGAAAGCGCCTACGCCAATCTGTCCGCGAGGCTCGAACCCGGTGACGAGGCGATCGCAGTCTTCGGCGCAGGGCGCTGGTCCTTCAAGGGATCCGGTTATGTGCGCGGCGGCATTTTCGACCGCATCCAGGTCATTCAGGGCGAGATCTCCCATCGCTTTCGCGACAAGGAGCATTCCCGGCTCGTGAGGGTGGCGGCGGATGGCGCGCCACATCTCACCGAGATGGACCTCTTCGTGATCCCGGCGGCCGCAGGTTTCGACCCCGCCGCGCCCTGGCGACTCCAGATTCTGGTTCACCGCCCCGTCGGCCCGATCGAGAAGGTCTTCCGCACCTACGAGATCGCCTATGACCTGCCGGGCGTCTATACACGCGAGATCGCCCCGCCGCCCGCCGCCGAACCTGCAGCGCAGAGCGCAGTACCTGCCACCGCGGGGGCGGAGCGCAACGCGCTCTGGGAACGGATCTGGCAGGCGAAGCAGCCGCAGCTTGTCGCGATCTCGGCCGCGCTCGCGGTTCTCTCGCTCATCTTCTTCTTCCAGCAGTTCGCCACGCGCAACGCGCGCGCCTTCGCCTGGATCCGCACGGCCTATCTCGTCTTCACGCTGGTCTATGTCGGCTGGTACGCGAACGCCCAGCTCTCGGTCGTGAACGTGCTCGCGGTCTTCTCCGCCATGTTCAGCGATTTCCGCTGGGAAACCTTCCTGATGGATCCGCTGATCTTTCTGCTCTGGTTCGCGGTGGCGGCGGCACTGCTCTTCTGGGGCAGGGGGGCCTATTGCGGCTGGCTCTGCCCGTTCGGCGCGCTGCAGGAGCTCTCGAACAAGCTCGCCCGTCTCGTTCGCCTGCCACAGGTCGATCTGCCCTGGGGGCTGCATGAACGCCTCTGGGCGCTGAAATACGTGCTCTTCCTCGGGCTATTCGGCATGTCGCTCTACTCCCTCGACATGGCCGAACACTATGCCGAGGTCGAGCCCTTCAAGACGGCGATCATCCTCAAGTTCGCGCGGCCGCTGCCCTATGTGCTCTTCGCCCTCGCGATGCTGCTGCCCGGCCTCTTCATCGAGCGCTTCTATTGCCGCTATGTCTGCCCGCTCGGCGGCGGGCTCGCGATCCCCGCCCGGCTGCACATGTTCCGCTGGCTGAAGCGCTATCGCGAATGCGGCAATCCCTGCCAGCGCTGTGCCGCCGACTGCCCGGTCGATGCGATCCATCCGACCGGCGAGATCAACCCCAACGAATGCATCTCCTGCCTGAACTGCCAGGTCCTCTATCAGGACCATGCCCGCTGTCCCGTCGTCATCGCGAAGGACCGCCGCAGGGATCGGGATGCCCGTGCGGCCGCCGAGCTCGCAGCCAAGACACCCGCCCGCGACCTGGGCGGTCATCCGAATGCCAAGTCCAGACCGGAAAAGGAGGCTCTGTCATGAGCGACGGGAAGGAAAACCAACAGGAAAAGGCGAACCTCACGCGCAGGGGGCTGTTCTCGGGAACGGCCGGCGCCGCGCTCACGGCAGGTGTCGTTGGCGCCGGCGGGCTCGCGGGCCTCGTCGGAACACCACGGCCCGCGCGGGCCCAGACCACCCCGACGGAGCTGAAGCCGGGGGAGCTCGACAGCTACTACGGCTTCTGGTCCTCAGGCCAGTGCGGCGAGATGCGCATTCTCGGCATTCCCTCCATGCGCGAGCTCATGCGCGTGCCGGTCTTCAACCGCTGCTCCGCAACGGGATGGGGCTCCACCAACGAGAGCCTCAAGATCCTGACCGAAGGACTGCTGCCGGAAACCAGGGATTTTCTCGCCAAGCGCGGGATGAAGACCTACGAGAACGGCGACCTGCACCACCCGCACATGTCCTTCACCGAAGGCACCTATGACGGGCGCTATATCTTCATGAACGACAAGGCCAACACCCGCGTGGCCCGCGTCCGCTGCGACATCATGAAGTGCGACAAGATCATCGAGATCCCGAACACGTCCGACATCCATGGCCTGCGCCCGCAGAAATGGCCGCGCACGGGGTATGTCTTTGCCAATGGCGAACACCGGATCCCGCTGCCCAATGACGGCATGGTGCTCGACGAGCCCGGCAAATACGTCTCGCTCTTCACCGCGATCGACGGCGATACGATGGAAATCGCATGGCAGGTGATCGTGGATGGAAACCTCGACAACTGCGATGCGGATTACGAGGGCAAGTATGCCTTCTCGACCTGCTACAATTCCGAGGGCGGCGTGACGCTCGCAGAAATGACCGCGAACGAGCAGGACTGGGCCGTCGTCTTCAACATCAAGCGGATCGAGGAAGGCATCGCCAGCGGCGATTTCAAGGAATACCAGGGGGTGAAGGTCGTCGATGGTCGGCACGGCTCGCCCTACACCGCCTATATCCCGGTCTCGAATAGCCCGCATGGCTGCAACATGGCGCCCGACAAGGTGCATCTCTGTATCAACGGCAAACTCTCGCCCACGGTGACTGTAATCGACGTCACGAAACTCGATGCGGTCTTCGACGGCGGCGAGCCCCGCAGCGCCGTCGTTGCCGAGCCGGAACTGGGCCTCGGACCGCTTCATACCGCCTTCGACGGCAGGGGATTTGCCTACACGACCCTCTTCCTCGACAGCCAGGTCGTGAAATGGGACATGGCCAAGGCGATCGAGAAGTTCAACGGCGCCGATGCCGATCCGATCGTCGAGAAGATCGACGTGCAGTACCAGCCCGGCCACAACCACACGACGATGGGCGAGACGCTCGAAGCCGACGGGCAGTTCCTCATCTCGCTCAACAAGTTCTCGAAGGATCGTTATCTCAACGTCGGCCCCCTCAAGCCCGAGAACGAGCAGCTCATCGTCATCTCCGGCGACAAGATGGACCTGGTGCACGACGGCCCGACCTTCGCCGAGCCGCATGACTGCATCCTCGTGCGCGCCGACAAGGTCAATCCGGCCTCGATCTACACCCGCGACGATCCGATGTGGGAAGACGCCCGGTTGCAGGCCGAGAAGGACGGCGTTGACCTCGACTGGGGAGAAGATGTCATCCGCGACGGCAACAAGGTGCGCGTTTACATGCATTCAGTGGCACCCACGTTCAGCCTCGAGAAGTTCGAGGTGAACCAGGGCGATGAGGTGACGATCTACATCACCAACATGGATGATGTGGACGATCTGACCCACGGGTTCACGCTCGGAAACCACGGCATCGCGATGGAGATCAGCCCGCAGGCGACGGCTTCCGTGACCTTCACGGCCGACCGGCCCGGCGTGCACTGGTACTACTGCCAGTGGTTCTGCCATGCGCTCCACATGGAGATGCGCGGACGGATGCTCGTACATCCGACCGCAGCCTGAGAGCGGGTTTAGGGGATGCGCTTCCGGGTTCTGCTCCTCGCCGCGCTGGCGATGCTGCTGCCGCTCTTCGCGGAGGCCGGCACCCTGCGCGTCGCGGCGGAGCCCGGGGCGCTTGCCGCGGCAATCCGCGAGGCCCGGCCGGGCGATACGCTTCTTCTCGCCAAGGGCACCCATGCCGGGCCGGTCACGATCAAGAAGCCCCTCGTCCTCGCGGGCGAGGCCGGCGCCCGGATCAACGGGCCGGGAGAAGGCACGGTCATCGCGGTGCGGGCGCCCGGCGTCACGATCCGGGGGCTTGCGATCAGCGGCTCGGGCCTGCGCCTCGACCGGCTCGATGCGGGGATCGCGCTTGATGCAGCCGCCGCCGATGCCGTGATCGAAGGCAATCGGCTCGAAGGCAACCTGATCGGGATCGACGTCCAGGGCGCGCCCGACGCCACCCTGCGTGGCAACGTGATCCGCGGCCGTGACGATCTTCGCGTGCCGGAGCGAGGGCCGGGCATCTACGTCTGGAACGCGCCGGGCCTGCTCGTGGAAGGCAACGACATCGCACTCGGGCGCGACGGCATCTTCATCACCACTTCCGATGTCGCCGTCTATCGCGGCAATCGCTTCAGCGATCTCCGCTACGCCTTCCACTCCATGTATGCCAACCGCATCGAGGTGCTCGACAACGTCTCGGTCGGCAACGAGATCGGTTATGCCTTCATGTATTCGACGCGGGTCATCGCGCGCGGCAATATCTCGCAGGGCGACCGCAGCCACGGCATCTTCATGAATTTCGCCAACCGCTCGGAAATCGAGCAGAACGCCGTTATCGACGGCGGCGAGAAATGCCTCTTCGTCTACAACGCCAATCGCAACAGCTTTCGCGGCAACCGCTTCGAGGGGTGCGACATCGGCATCCATTTCACCGCAGGCTCGGAAGGCAACGTGCTGACCCGCAACGCCTTCGCAAACAACCGGACACAGGTGAAGTATGTCGGCTCGCGCTGGCTCGAATGGTCAGAGGACGGCACCGGAAACTACTGGTCCGATCACGTCGCCTTCGATCTCGATGCCGACAACCGCGCCGACAGCCCCTACCGGCCGAATGACGCCGTCGACCAGGTCGTCTGGCGCCAGCCGATGGCGAAACTCCTGCTCGGCGCACCGGCGCTGCAGTTGGTCCGCTGGTCGCAGTCACGGTTTCCCGGCCTGCTGCCCGGCGGCGTGGCAGACAGCTTTCCCCTTCTGGATCCCGGGGCCGCCGGCCCGGCCGGAGCTCCGTCATGACAGCCATGCTCGAAACCCGCGCCCTGACCGTCCGCTATGGGCGCCACACCGCGATTACGGGAGTGGATCTTGCCGTGGTCAATGGCGAGCGGCTTGCGCTCCTCGGTCACAACGGGGCGGGAAAATCCACGCTTTTCAAAGCGGTGCTCGGCTTCATTACGCCAGCTTCCGGCACGATCTCCATCGCCGGTCACGCTCCCGGAGACAGAGGCGCGCGGTGCGCCGTGAGCTACCTTCCGGAAAACGTCGCGTTTCATGGCGCGCTGACGGGCCGGGAGATCCTGCGGCATTTTGCCCGGCTCCGGGGCGAGCGCGCCACGGTCGCAGACCCGCTTCTCGAAAAGGTTGGCCTCGCCCATGCCGCGGAGCGCGCAGTCGGCACCTGGTCGAAGGGAATGCGCCAACGGCTTGGCCTCGCGCAGGCGCTCATCGGCGCGCCGCAGCTTCTGCTGCTCGACGAACCGACCTCGGGCCTCGATCCGGTGTCGCGGCGCGACTTCTACGCGCTGGTCGACGAGGTTGCGGCCCGAGGCGCCGCGGTGGTGCTTTCCTCGCACGGGCTCGAGGAAGTCCAGAACCGCACCGATCGTGTGGCGATCCTCTCGAACGGGCGTCTCGTTGCGGACGGTGCCCTTGCGGCCCTTGCCGCCGAAGCCGCGCTTCAGGCGCAGATCCGGGTCACCGCGCGACAGGGCGAGGCAGATGCACTTCAGGGGCGCATTGGCGGCAGGCGCTGCAACGGTATCGCCGTGGAGGTGAGCTGCCCTGTTCCCGACAAGTTCGAACTCGTCCGGCGGCTCGCGTCTGACGAGGCGGTGCGCGACATAGATGTCCGGCTGCCAACGCTCGATGACGTCTACCGGCATTTCTCGGAACGGGGGAGGACAGAAGAATGAGCGCCGTCGTCCGCATCGCCGCGACCACATTGCAGGAGATCCGTATTGCCCGGCGCAACCGATGGGCGATCCTCGCAACCCTGCTCCTGACCGCCTTCTCGCTCTCGCTCGCACTTTTCGCCGCCGGCCAGTCTGGTCAGGTGAAAGCCGATACGCTGACCCTGACCGCCGCGAGCCTCGCGACACTCTCGGTCTATCTCATCCCGCTGATCGCGCTCCTCATCTCGTATGATGCCTTCTCGGGCGAGATGGAACGCGGCACGCTGGCGCTCGCTTTGGCGACACCGCTCACACGGAGCGAACTCTGTCTTGCCAAGTTCCTCGCTCAGATCGCGGTGGTCGGGGGAGCAATCCTCGTGGGCTATGGCGTTGCGGCGCTTGCCGTTGCCCTGCCGGCGCGCGGCGCCACCGCCGCAGGCTTAGCTGCCTGGATGCGCCTCACCGCAACGAGCCTGCTGCTCGGCGCAGTCTTCGTCAGCCTCGGCATCTTTATTTCCGCCCTTGCCCGGCGCACCGGCACCTCGGCGGCCCTTGCCGTCGGCCTCTGGCTCCTGCTGGTCGTTCTCTACGATATCGCGCTGCTCGGAGCGCTCGTCGCGGGCGGTGACGGCCTCTTCGCGACCCGGATCTTCCCATGGCTCGTGCTCGCCAACCCGGCCGACGCGTTTCGTCTCTTCAATCTCGTCCTGCTCGACAGCGCGCCTGTCGCCGGGCTCGACGGGCTGGCCCGAAATCTGCCCGTGCCGCCCACGGCCGTGCTGGCAATTCTGATCGGCTGGTTGCTCGCCGCGGTTGCCGGCGGCATCGCGGCGGCCCGGAGGCTCAAGCCATGAAACCCCTCCTGATCCTGGCTGCCATTCTCGCCCTTGCCGCCTGCAAGGATGAGGATGCGGCACCGCCGGCCCCTTCGCTCATGACGGACGAGGCACTCGGGCACTACTGCCAGATGTTCATCGCCGATCATCCCGGCCCGAAGGCTCAGGTTCATCTGGACGGTTATCAGGAGCCCGTCTGGTTCAGCCAGGTTTCCGACGCCATCGCCTATCTCCATGATCCCGAAAAGGTCGCCCCGATCAGCGTGATCTATGTCTCGGACATGGCCGCCGCCGATGACTGGGCGCTACCCGGCGCGTCGAACTGGATCGCAGCGGACGACGCGCTCTTCGTCATCGAAAGCCGCCGGCTGGGGGGGATGGGCGTGCCGGAGGCGATCCCCTTCGGGACGAAGACGGCGGCCGAGGACTTCATCGCGACGGAAGGTGGCCGCATCGTCGGCTGGAACGATGTTCCGGAAGCCTACGTGCGGCCGCAGTTCGGCGCGCCGGCGGAGGAAGACCCCATGACGGCGCCCGGTGAAACGCCCCATCACCATGGCGCCGGGGAGGATGTCAAATGAGCCGGCTGACACGCCGCAGGGCGCTCTTCATCGCCGCCGCAGCCACAGCGATGCCGCTCTTTGGCAGAGCCGGGCCTGCAGCGGAAGCCCGCTGGCAGGGCGCTGCCCTGGGCGCGCATGCCGAAATGCGGATCCGGGATCTCGATCCGGCGGAGGCGGCACCGGTTTTCGCGGCGGTGGAAGCCGAGCTCGCACGTCTCGAGCGGATTTTCTCGCTCTACAAATCCGATAGTGCGATTTCGACGCTCAATGCGACCGGAAGGCTTCAGGACCCGCCGCCCGAGTTGCTCGAGGTGCTCGGACTGGCAGGGGCCGTGCATGCCGAAACCGGCGGGTTGTTCGATCCGAGCGTGCAGCCGCTCTTCAGGCTCTATGCCGAGGCCGGGGCGGCGGGCCGGCCGGTTATGGAGAATGACCTGCAAACCATTGCCGGCGTTGTCGATTTCCAGTCCGTCACATTCGACGCATCGGCTGTCGAATTTACGCGGGCGGGGATGGCGCTGACATTGAACGGGGTCGCGCAAGGGTATGTGACGGACCGGATCGCAGCACTTCTGAGGCGGGAAGGGCTTTCGAACGTGCTGGTGGATATCGGCGAGATCGCCGCAGTCGGCACCGCGGCGGACGGGCAGGGATGGCCGGTGCGGATCGCCAATGGCGGGCCGCGGCTTCGACTGTCGGACCGGGCCGTCGCCACGTCCATGCCACTCGGCACCAGGCTCTACGCTTCGGAAAACATTGGACATATCTTTCATCCGTCGCGCGGCTGGATCGTGCCGCAGCAGCGGCAGGTCTCGGTGGTGGCCGAGACGGCAGCACTTGCCGACGCGGTTTCGACCGCGGCCGTGCTGATGCCGGACGAGGCGCTCGACGTGCTTCGAAGGCGCGGCTTCGAGATCTTCAGCGTCTGAGTCCGAGCCCTCTGCGCGTCGGGAAAAGCATATGGAATCCGTATGGAATCGATATGGAATCCATATGGCACCCCGGTCGTATTTGCCGCAGCGCGGCAAGGGCAGACTTCTTCACGTTCAGTGCACCCGCACAAATTTTCCTGAAAAATGCCAGTTTCATGATGCGATTGTCATGAAGAGAGCCTAGATAGCGAATATTACGGCAGCTCCCATTCCGCGGCGCACCAAATTTGGCTCAGTCTCCGGTGGCCGTCTGCCACATTTGCCCGGCATCCGCTTCGGAGGCCGGCATGATTACGATCGGAGGGACCATGACCGAACATGAGATGAAACAACCCAGAACAGAGCACAGCGTCCCGTTCTTCTGGCCGATGGCGGCCGGGATCGAGCTGGGCGAGGCGGGGTTGGACCTGTTTCGGCAGAACCTGAAGTTTCTTGAGGAAGCCGCCGAGATCACCCGGCCGCCGAGCCCGGAGTGGGCCACGCCCAACCGCATTCTCCTCGATCTCGACACCATGCGGCTGCGCGACTTCTGCCGTGACGGCGCGTGCACCGATGCCGTGCCGGTGATCGTTGATGCTCCCTATGCCGGGCACAGCTCGACCATTGCCGACTATGCGCCCGGCCAGAGCCTCGTCGAGGTGCTGCTCGATCAGGGCGCGGGGCGGGTCCTCGTCACCGACTGGAAGACCGCCACCCCGGCGATGCGGGATTTCGACATCGACAAGTATCTCGCCGAGATCAATGTGGTGGTGGACGAACTGGGCGGACGCGCGAACTTCGTCGGCCTCTGCCAGGGGGGCTGGATGGCGGCGATGTATGCCGCACGCTTTCCCGAAAAGGTCGCATCGCTCGTGCTCGCAGGCTCGCCGATCGACACGAACGCGGGCAACGGGCCCATCCGCAAGATGGCGCACGAGACACCGCTTTCCTTCTACCGCGAGATGGTCGAGGCGGGCGAGGACCGGATGCGCGGGAAGTTCATGCTGGCGGGCTGGAAGAACATGCACCCCGAGAAGCAGTATTTCGAGAAGTATCTCGACCTCTACGCCCATCTCGACGACAAGAACTACATCGAGCGGACCGAGCGCTTCGAGAGCTGGTACGAAAATCCGGTCGACCTGCCTGGCGCCTATTATCTCCAGGCCATCGAGCTTCTCTTCAAGGAGAACCTGTTCGCGAAGGGCGCGTTCGTGGGGCTCGGCCGCAAGCTCACGCTCAAGGATGTGACCTGCCCGGCCTTCCTGCTCGCGGGCGAGGGCGATGACATCACGACGCGCGAACAGGTCTTCGCCGCGCGCGGCCTGCTCGGAACGCCGGATGCGGAGATCGTCGAGAAGCTCGTGCCCGGCGGCCATATCGGGCTCTTCATGGGCTCGCACACGCTCAAAGACGCCTGGCCAGGCATCGCGGACTGGCTCATTGAAAAAGGGGGCGCGTGATGGCCGGCAAACCGGCGGCGGTGCCCGCCCCGCAGGCGAAGGACGCGCTCCAGACCCTGCCACTGCCCGAGCTCGAGACACAGCTCGGCACCAGCCCGGAGGGGCTTTCCGGCGAGGAAGCCGCGCGGCGGCTGTCGCAATACGGACCCAACGAGATCCCCGAGAAGACGATCAGTCCGCTGCGGAAGTTTCTCGGCTATTTCTGGGGGCCCATCCCCTGGATGATCGAGATCGCGGTGGTGCTCTCGGCGGTGAACCGGCACTGGCCCGATTTCTTCATCATTCTCGTGCTGCTCCTTGCCAATGCGCTCGTGGGCTTTCTCGAGGAACATCAGGCCGGCAATGCCATTGCCGCCCTGAAGAGCCAGCTTGCAGCCAAGGCGCGCGTGCGCCGCGGCGGCGGCTGGCAGGACATCGCGGCGCGGGATCTGGTGCCGGGTGATGTGGTCCATCTGCGGCTCGGCGATATCGTTCCGGCGGACGTGCGCATTCTCGATGGCGCGGAGGCCGAGCTCGACCAGTCGGCGCTGACCGGGGAATCGCTGCCAGTGGCACGCCACAAGGGTGATGCGGCGTTCTCGGGCTCGATCATCCGCACCGGGGAGTTCGCCGGTCTCGTCTATGCCACCGGCGCCAACACCTTCTTCGGCCATACCGCACAGCTCGTCGGGGAAACCGGGGCGCGAAGCCATTTCCAGCGCGCCGTCCAGCAGATCGGCAACTATCTCATCATGCTGGCGCTCGCGCTGGTGTCGATCATCATCCTGGTCTCGCTCTTCCGGGGCGATCCCTTCCTCGGCACGCTGCAGTTCGCGCTGGTGCTGACGGTCGCGGCGATCCCGGTGGCGCTGCCGACGGTGCTGTCGGTCACCATGGCGGTGGGGGCAAAGCTGCTGGCGGGCAAGCAGGCGATCGTGAGCCGGCTTGCCGCGATCGAGGAGCTTGCCGGCGCCGATGTGCTCTGCTCCGACAAGACCGGCACGCTGACCATGAACCAGCTCACGCTCGGCGAGCCGTTCTGTCTCGGCAAGGTCGCGCGGGACGATGTGATCCTCGCCGGTGCGCTTGCCTCCCGCGAGGACGGGGTCGATGCGATCGACAAGGCGGTGATCGGCGGGCTTGCCGATCCCGCCGTGCTGAAGGGCTGGGCGGTTGACGACTTCAAGCCCTTCGATCCCGTGGGCAAGCATACCGAAGCCGCGGTGCGCGGCGCGGATGGCCGCAAGCTTCGCGCGGCAAAGGGTGCGCCGCAGGTGATCGTCGCCATGTGTTCGCTCACGGAGGCCGAGACGGCAGAGGTCGGGGCGGCGGTCGACGCCTTCGCGGCCAAGGGCTATCGCTCGCTCGGGGTGGCGCGGGCCGAAGCGGAGGGGCCATGGACCTTCCTCGGCGTGCTGCCGCTCTTCGATCCGCCGCGCGATACCGCCAAGGACACCATCGCCCGGGCGCGCGCCATGGGCATCGACGTGAAGATGGTGACAGGCGACCAGCTCGCCATCGCGCGCGAGACCTCGCGGGTGCTGGGTCTCGGGGCCGAGATCCTTGATGCCGAGACCCTGGGCGACACGAAGCATCACGAGGGCGCAAAGGCCGACGATGCCATCGAGCGCGCCGACGGCTTCGCGCAGGTCTTTCCCGAGCACAAGTATCACATCGTCGATGTGTTGCAGCGGGGCGGGCATATCGTCGCGATGACCGGGGACGGGGTGAACGACGCGCCCGCACTCAAGAAGGCCGATTGCGGCATCGCCGTTTCCGGCGCCACCGACGCGGCGCGCGCCGCGGCCGACATCGTTCTGACGACACCGGGGCTTTCGGTGATCGTCGATGCGGTGACGGAGGCGCGCAAGATCTTCCAGCGCATGAATTCCTACGCCATCTACCGCATCGCCGAGACGCTCAGGGTGCTGCTCTTCATGGCGCTCTCGATCATGGTCTTCAACTTCTACCCGCTCACCGCGGTGATGATCGTGATGCTGGCGCTGCTGAACGACGGGGCGATCCTCTCGATCGCCTATGACAACGTGACCGGCAGCGCGGCGCCGGAGCGGTGGAACATGCACCGGGTGCTGGGGATCGCGACGGTGCTGGGGATCGTCGGGCCGATTGCCTCCTTCGGGCTCTTCTACATTGCCGACCGTGTGGTGCAGATGCCGCGGGACCAGATCCAGTCGCTGATGTATCTACTGCTCTCGGTGGCCGGGCACCTGACGGTGTTCCTGGCGCGGACGCGCGGGCCGTTCTGGTCGAGCCGGCCGGCAACCGCGCTTCTGGTCGCGGTGACGGGCACGCAGGTCATTGCGACGCTGATCGCCGTCTACGGGCTCTTCATGACGCCCCTCGGCTGGGGCTGGGCTCTGGTCGTCTGGGGCTACGCCCTGGCCTGGTTCCTTGTCACGGACCTGCTCAAGGTGATGGCCTACCGCGTCGTCGACCCGGGCGGCCGCGTGGTCTGACCGGGGCAGACATGCAGGTGACGGGCGCTTCGGCAGATTGCCGGGGCGCCCGTTGCCGTTTCGGGGACCGCCCCGGAAAAATGCCGGTGGCCTCACAAGGATCTGTCTTTCCGGGCGGGGATGATCTATAAATCACTTCGCATGAATAATCTCAGAAGCCCGGTCGGGCCGCGTCTCGCGCGGGCGGCACGGGCGCACATCCCGGAGGAAAGCCCATGTCCCGATATGTCGTTGCCCGGATCGAAGCCTCGCCCGGCGAGGAGGCGCTGCTCACCACGCTGATCGAGGCTCTGGCGCAGGATGTGCGGAGCGAGGCCGGCAATCGGCGTTTCGAGGTCTATGCCGAGACCGCGGCGCCGGGGCGGCTCACGATCCTCGAGGAATATGCCGACGAGGCGGCCTTTGCCGCGCATCTCCAGATGCCGCACACCCGCGCCTTCAACGAGAAGCTCAAGGGCATTGCGCGGGACGGCGCCTCGGAGGTGATCGACCTCACGCCGATCGCCGAATAGGCACAGCTCAGCGCAGGGTTGCGTCGAACTCGACGAGGTTGCGACCGGATTCCGGCATGGGCGAGGCGACGATCTTGGCGTTGCCGATGCCTTCGCCGGAGAATTCGATCGCACCCTCGAGCAGCTCGTCCGTGCCCTGTTCGATCACGTAGCCATTCTCCTTCAGGGCCTGTTCCCATGTGTCGAGTAGCGCCCCGGTATCCTCGGCGGTGCTGAAGGAGAACATGCGCACGGTGGAGCCGATCTCGCGGTCCGAGAGCACTTCGGCATCCGCGGGCATCTCGAGCACGCCGGGCACCCATGCCTGCGGCGCCTCGCCGGCGACGGCGATGGCGGCAAGACTGAGCGCGGCGAGGCCCGCGAGCGCGTGCCGGAGCGACGGCAGGATCGCGGGCAGGCGGACACGGAACGCGGCGGCGGGTCCCGGAAACGGGGGGCAAGCGGCACAGATCATGAGATACACCTAGTTTCTCGAACAAACGGTCTCAACGTTTCCGGCCCCGACAACAGGGCCGGGGTGGGACGATGCGCGGAAATACGCTCGCCCCCCCCACGAAGAGGGGCACGACAGCGGCCCGGCTCAGGCACCGCTCACCCGCCAGATCACGTCGCCGACGTCATCCGCCATCAGCAGGGACTTGCCGTCCGGGCCCACCGCAACGCCGACCGGGCGGCCGTAGGAGAATTTCTCGTCCTCCGAGAGAAAGCCGGTCAGGATGTCGCGCGGCGGGCCGGAGGGGCGACCATCGGCGAACGGCACGAAGATCATCCGGTAGCCGCTCAGCTTCGAGCGGTTCCACGACCCGTGCTGGCCGATCACCATGCCATCGGAAAAGCAGGGAAGCGTGCCTTCGGGCATCCAGCAGAGGCCGAGCGAGGCGGTGTGGCCGCCGAGCGCATAGTCGGGCCGGATCGCGGCGGAAACGAGGGCGGCGTCCTGGAGCACGCGGTCATCGACCGTCTGGCCCCAGTAGCAGTAGGGCCAGCCGTAGAAGCCGCCCTCGCGCACGGAGGTGAGGTAATCCGGCGGGGTCTCGTCGCCGAGGCCGTCGCGCTCGTTCACCACCGTCCAGAGCGTGCCGCTGCCGGGCTCCCAGGCCATGCCGACCGGATTGCGCAGGCCCGAGGCGAAGATCCGCGCCCCGCCGGTGGCGAGGTCGATCTCCCAGATCGCGGCGCGACCCTCTTCGGCCTCGAACCCCTCGTCGGCGATGTTGGTGAGCGATCCGACCCCGGCATAGATCCGCGTGCGGTCGGGCGAGACGATGAGGCTGCGGGTCCAGTGGCCCCCCGGCTTGAAGTCGACGATCTTCCGGCCGGGGCCGGTCAGGCGGGTCGCGCCCTCGCCGTAGGGAAAGGCGACGATGCCGTCGGTGTTGCCGACATAGAAGGTGCCGTCGACCAGAGCCATGCCGAAGGGCTGGTTCTGGCCTTCGAGAAAGGTCTCGCGGATCTCGGCGGTGCCGTCACCATCGGCATCGCGCCAGAGGGAGATGCGGTTGGCGCTTTCCCCCAGGGCATGCGCCCGACGCATGGTGGCCTGCATGGCGCGCTGCATCATGCCCTTGGGTGGGCTCGCCTGTTCGCGGGCCTCCGCGACCAGCACGTCGCCATTGGGGAGCACCTCGATCCAGCGGGGGTGCAACAGGCCGGAGGCGAAGGCGTTTACCCTGAGACCGGCGGCGGCGACCGGGGTCTGGCCTGGAGACCAGCCGCGCGCGGTCGGCATCTTGAGGGTCATGATCCCCTGCTTCTTCGCTTCCGGAATGTCGGGTGCCGTGCCCACCGCCTGCACCCGCGGGGCACCTGCCCGCCGCAGGGCGACCATCGCCCCGCCGACGATCGTGGCCGCCTTTTCGAAGAAATCCATGCTCCCTCCCTCTCGTTCGCAACGCCCGCGTTCCCCGCCCCAACCGCCGGGGAGGAGAGACTGTTCCGGTCTCGCCCGGACCGGGCCGGGCCCTCGCATTTCCGGACTGTCGGGGCGATCAGACAGCACTTTAGCAGGCATCCGCGCCGGTGCAGCGCCCTTTGCCGGTAATTTTTTCGGGGGGTGACCAAAAGCCCGCTTGGCCGCCCGGACGCAGAGATCAGGCCCCGGAGCCTTGACCGTGAAAACGGGGCGTTTCACCGTGAAAATCCGAAAATCGCATTGATTTAACTGGATTTTTTGGTTAACATATCATGAATGCGCCGCGAGGCGCCTCCGCTGGTCGGGCGCGGACCCGCGTCCCGGGATGCGTCAGGTCGGGCGGGCACGGGCGCGGGAGCTGATGTTGCCGCCGTCGATGCGGCGGAGCGAGATCTCCAGCCGGGCTTCGGCGGCCGCGATCTCGGTCATCACCCGGCGGGTGTAGCTCATGTGATCCTCCGAGGCCTGGCCGGCCGCGACGGGATCGTGGGCCATGATCGCATCGAAGATCGCCCGGTGCTGCTCGCGGAGCACCTCGCGGACCTCGGCGCGGGCATAGAGCTTCTCGCGGTTGTGGAAGACGCCCTTGCGCAGCATCCCCGAGAGCGCCCGCATGATCTGGAGCAGCACGATGTTGTGGCTCGCCTCGTAGATCGCGACGTGCAGATCGACATCGGCATCGGCCTCGTCATGCGGATCGGCCATCTCGTGGGCGGCGTCGATCCGCGCCATGCAGCTCTGGAGCGTCTGGCGGTCGACATCGTTGGCGCGGGTGGCGGCGAGGCTCGCGGCAAGACGCTCCATCGTGGCGCGCAGCTCGAGATAATCGCCGACCACCTCTGCCCGGCTCGACATGAGCTCGAGCAGCGGATCGGTGATGCTGGTGGCGAGCGGCGCCACGACACGGCCGCCGCCGGCCTCGGCCACGAGCAGGCCGCGGTCCTCGAGGATCTTCATGCCCTGGCGCAGGGTCGGGCGGGACACATTGAGCCGCACCGCCATCTCGCGTTCGGGCAGCAGCGGCTCTCCCGGACGCAGCGAGCCCTCGAGAATCAGATCCTCGATGTGACGCGCGGTCGATTCCGCCGCGCTGCTTCCCTTGATCCCGTCCATGCGACTCTCCCGGGTTTTCCGAACGCCTCGACTTTTCAACTGGTTGCCTGCGAGGCCTCGGACAAGGGGAGAGTAACCGCAAGCGGCACCAAGGTGAAGTCGATTTCGCACTTGACGTGCGTGGTAAAATTATATTACCAATGAAAATATAGAGGTCACAACAAAGAACCATAATTGACCGCGGAGGAGCCGGTCCCGGACGGCACGGGGCCGGGTGTGGTATGGCCAGAGGGGCCTGCCGCGCCGGCGGTCAAGCCGTTGCAAAAAACAAGGCATGCACGCGATCGGCGTCCGCGACAGGCGTGACGCAGGCGATGTGACGTGCCCGGAGGAGACTTGTCCGATGGAACAGACCGAAACCGGCGCCCGCGCCGCGCAGTCCGAAGCCACACGCCCCGAAAACGGGGCAGGGCGGCTCACCCCGCCGCGCGACGTGCTGGTCGCCGAGCTTCGCCGCATCGTGGGCGCATCCCATGTGCTGACCGCCGAGCGCGACACGCGGCGCTTCACCCGCGGCTTCCGCTATGGCAGCGGCCCGGTCGCGGCCGTGGTCCGCCCCGGCAGCCTCATCGAGCAGTGGCGCGTCCTGACGGCCAGCATCGCCGCGGGCCGGGCCGTGATCTTCCAGGCCGCAAACACCGGGCTCACCGGCGGATCGACCCCCTGGGGCGACGATTACGGCCGCGAGATCGTGCTGGTGAGCGTCATGCGCCTCAAGGGCGTGCATCTGATCGAGGGCGGCAAGCAGGTGCTCTGCCTGCCCGGCGCGACGCTCGATGCGCTCGAGAAGCGGCTCCGCCCGCTTGGCCGCGAGCCGCATTCGGTGATCGGCTCGTCCTGCATCGGCGCCTCCGTGCTCGGCGGGGTCTGCAACAATTCGGGCGGCGCGCTGATCCAGCGCGGCCCGGCCTACACCGAGATGAGCCTTTTTGCCGAGGTGCGCGCCGATGGCTCGGTCGCGCTCGTCAACCATCTGGGGCTGGCGCTCGGCAACGATCCCGAGGAGATCCTCGCCCGCGTCGAGCGCGGCGATCTGCCGGAGCCGGACCCGACAAACGCCTGGGCCTCGGACCACGAATACGTGAGCCATGTGCGCGACGTGGAGGCGGAGACGCCCGCGCGCTTCAACGCCGATGCCCGGCGGCTGCGCGAGGCGGCGGGCTGTGCGGGCAAGCTCGCGGTCTTCGCGGTGCGGCTCGACACGTTCGAGGCCGAGAAGGACACCGCGGTCTTCTATGTCGGCACCAACGATCCGGGCGAGCTCACCGGCATCCGCCGCCATATCCTCGCGCATTTCGAGAGCCTGCCGATCGCGGGCGAGTATATCCACCGCGACGCCTATGACATTGCCGCGCGCTACGGCAAGGACACGTTCCTCTTCATCCAGAAGGCCGGGACCGACCGGATGCCCGCCTTCTTCGCCGCGAAGGCCAAGGTCGATGCGCTGACCGAACGGCTCGGGCTCGGCACCACGCTCTCCGACCGGGTGGCGCAGGCGGTGAGCGCGCTGGCGCCGCAGCACCTGCCGAAGCGGATGAACGATTTCCGCGACCGCTACGAGCATCACCTGCTGCTCCGGATGGGCGGCACGGGGATCGCCGAGGCGCGGGAGTATCTCGCGACGCTCTTTCCCTCGGCGACGGGGGATGTCTTCGAATGCACGGCCGCCGAGGGCAAGGCCGCCTTCCTGCACCGTTTCGCGGTGGCGGGGGCGGCGGTGCGCTACCGGGCGGTGCATGCGAAGGAGGTCGAGGACATCGTTGCCCTCGACATCGCGCTCCGGCGCAACGACCGCGACTGGCTCGAGCGCCTGCCGCCCGAGATCGACGCCGCGATCGAGAAGAAGCTCTACTACGGCCATTTCTTCTGCCACGTGTTCCATCAGGACTATGTGGTGAAGAAGGGTCACGACTGTCTCGCGCTCGAGCATGCCATGTGGGACCTGCTCGATCAGCGCGGGGCGGAATATCCGGCCGAGCACAACGTCGGCCATCTCTACAAGGCCAAGCCCGCGCTCGCGGACTTCTACCGGTCGATCGATCCGACCAACAGCCTGAACCCGGGCATCGGCCAGACCTCGAAATGTGCCCACTGGCACTGACCGCGGTCCGGCCAGCACATCCAATCACCTGATCCAACACCGAACCGGGCGGCGTGACAGCCGCCCAGCCCGAAGGGGGGACACATGCCTGCCGCAGTCAGTTTTCTTCTGGCGCTGTTGCCGATCGCAACAGTGTTCATATTGCTGGTCGTGCTCGCGCGATCGGCGAAATTCTCGATGATGGTCGCCTATGTGGTGACGGCGCTCACCGCGCTCGTGATCTGGGGCACCGCGCCCGAGAAGGTCATGGGCGCGACGGTCAACGGGCTCGTCTCCGCCGTCAGCCTGCTCTACATCGTCTTCGGCGCCATCCTGATGCTCTACACGCTCGAGGAAAGCGGCGGCATCCGGGCGATCCGCGGCGGCTTCACCCGCATCTCGCCCGACCGGCGGGTGCAGGCGATCATCATCGCCTGGCTGTTCGGCTCGCTCATCGAGGGCGCCTCGGGCTTCGGCACGCCGGCCGCCATCGGCGCGCCGCTGCTCGTTGCCATCGGCTTCCCGGCGATGGCCGCGGTCATGGTGACGCTCATCATCCAGAGCACGCCGGTTTCCTTCGGCGCGGTCGGCACGCCGATCCTCGTCGGGGTCAAGACCGGGCTCGCGGACCAGCCGCTCGTCGAGCAGACCATCGGGCAGGTGCCGTTCATGGATTACCTCATGGGCATCGCGACCCATGTGGCGATGATGCATGCGCTCATCGGCTTCCTCATCCCGATCATCATGGTCGGCATGCTCACCCGTTTCTTCGGGGCCAACCGCTCGTTCCGCGAAGGTCTCCGCATCTGGCGCTTCGCCCTGTTCGCAGGCATCGCCTTCACCGTGCCCTATTTCCTGATCGCCGCGATCCTCGGGCCGGAATTCCCCTCGCTGCTCGGCGGCCTCATCGGCCTGGCGATCGTCATTCCGGTGGCGCGGCGCGGCTGGCTGATCCCGACCGAGAGCTTCGATTTCCCGGCCCGCAATGCCTGGGATGAAAGCTGGACCGGCAAGCTCGACGACCTCGAGGATCATCGCGCCGGGCTGCCCGTCATGCCGCTGATGAAGGCATGGGCGCCCTATGTCATCGTGATCCTGCTGCTCGTGCTCACCCGCACCGTCGCGCCGGTGAAGGCGATGCTGACCGATCCCGGCGTCTCGATCGTCTTCGAGAACCTGTTCGGCTCGGGCATCAAGGCCAGCGTGCAGCCGCTCTACCTGCCCGGCACGGTGCTGATCGTCGCCTCGCTCGTCACCTTCTTCCTGCACCGGATGTCGGTCGGCGACTACACCAAGGCGCTCCGCTCCTCGGGCTCGACCATGCTCGCCGCGGCGCCGACGCTGATGCTGGCCGTGCCGATGGTGCAGGTCTTCCTCAACTCGGCCTCCGAAAGCTATTCGAGCATGCCGATCGTCCTGGCCGAAGGTGTCGCCTCGGTGACCGGGCAGGCCTGGCCGTTCTTCGCGCCGATGATCGGGGCCATGGGCGCCTTCGTCGCGGGCTCCAACACCATCAGCAACATGATGTTCTCGCTCTTCCAGTTCTCGGCGGCGGAGCAGATCGGGCTCGGCGCGGGCGGTGCGGCGCTGGTTGTCGCCCTTCAGGCGATCGGCGGGGCTGCGGGCAACATGATCTGCGTGCACAACGTCGTCGCGGCTTCGGCCACGGTGGGGCTGATCGGGCGCGAAGGCGCGATCATCCGCAAGACGCTGATCCCCATGGGCTACTATGTGGTGCAGGGCGGGCTGATCGGCACCGCGCTCATCGCCGGAGGCTTGAATGTCTGGTGGATTGCGGCAATCGTCTGGGCGGCGGGTGTGCTGACGGTCATGGCCATGAACCGGGGCCGACCGGCGCTCGCAGCAGCAAAGGCTCAGTGAGGCCGACATGACACCGACCGGACCGACCGTGGGGCTCTTCGTCACCTGCCTGGTGGATGCGATCCGCCCCCGCATCGGCTTCGCCACGCTCCGCCTCCTCGAGGAGGCGGGGTGCCGGGTGGAGGTGCCGCCGCAGCAGACATGCTGCGGCCAGCCCGCCTTCAACAGCGGCGACGATGCCGATACCGCCGCGCTCGCGCGGCAGGTCATCGCGGCTTTCGAGCCCTATGACTACGTGGTTCTGCCCTCCGGCTCCTGCGCCGGCACGATCCGCCACGGCTATCCCGAGCTTCTGGCGAACGATCCCGACTGGGGGCCGCGCGCCCGGGCGCTCTCGGCGAAGACCCACGAGATCCTGAGCTTTCTCGTCGACGTGCTCGGCCATGTGCCCCAGGGGCGCAGGCTCGAGGCGAGTGCGACCTATCACGACAGCTGCTCGGGGCTGCGCGAGCTCGGGATCTCGGCCCAGCCGCGGCGGCTCCTCGCGGATGTCGAGGGGCTCGAGATGCGCCCGCTCGAGGGCAACGACGTCTGCTGCGGCTTCGGCGGCACGTTCTGTGTCAAGTATTCCGACATTTCCGGCGCCATCGTCGACGAGAAGGCGGAGGCCATCGAACGGACCGGGGCAGACCTCCTGCTTGCGGGCGATCTCGGCTGCCTGATGAACATGGCGGGCAAACTCAAGCGGCGGGGCTCGAGCGTGCGCTGCTTCCACACGGTCGAGGTCGTGGCGGGCTGCGCCGACGGCCCGGCGATCGGAGAAGAGACATGAGCGCCCCCGCACCCCAGGCCGGCTTCAAGGCGCGCGCGGCGGCGGCGATCGCCGACCCGACACTCAAGATCGCGATCGACCGCACCACCGGCACGGCGGAGCGCAAGCGCGCCGCCGCCGTCGCGGCCTTCTCCGAATTCGAAGCGGCCCGGGCCCGCGGCAAGGCGATCAAGGATCACGTGATCGCCCATCTCGACCACTATCTCGAGACCTTCGAGCGCAACGCCACCGCCGCCGGGGCAAAGGTCCACTGGGCCGCGAGCGATGCGGAGGCCTGCGCCATCGTCGTACGGATCTGCCGCGAGGCGGATGCCAAGCTCGTCACCCGCTCGAAATCCATGCTCGGCGAGGAGATCGGCCTGCCGCACGCGCTGGCCGATGCCGGGATCGAGCGGGCCGAGACCGATCTTGCCGAGCACATCATCCAGCTTGCGGGCGAGCGGCCCTCGCATATCGTCTGGCCCGCGATGCACCGCACGCGGGAGCAGGTGGCGGAGCTCTTCGCCGAGGGCCACCACCCGCCGCCCACGGCCTTCGATCCGGCCACCATGGTGCAGAGCGCGCGGCACGAGCTGCGCACGAAATTCCTCAGCGCGGATGTCGGGATCTCGGGGGCGAACTTTCTCGTGGCCGACACCGGGGCGACCTGCACCGTCACCAACGAGGGCAATGCCGAGCTCACCACCACGCCGCCGCGGGTGCATATCGTGACCGCCGGGATCGAGAAGCTGGTGCCGAGCACGGCGCATGCCTTCGCGCTTCTGCGGCTGCTCGTGCGCTCGGCGACGGGGGGCGAGCTCACGCAATACACCACCTTCCATTGCGGGCCGAAGCGGCCGGGCGATGCCGACGGGCCGGAGGAGATGCATATCGTTCTGGTCGACAACGGCCGGTCGCGGATGCTGAAGGACGAGTTCCGCGAGATGCTGCGCTGCATCCGCTGCGGGGCCTGCATGAACCATTGCGTGGTCTACCGCCAGATCGGCGGACATGCCTATGGCGGGGTCTATCCCGGCCCGATGGGCGCTGTGCTGACGCCGGTGCTGGCGGGGCTCGAGCGCTCGCGCGATCTGCCCTCGGCCTGCACGATGAACGGCCGCTGCGCCGAGGTCTGCCCGGTGCAGATCCCGCTGCCGACACTGCTCCGGGCCTGGCGCGGGCGGAGCTGGCGCGAGCGGCTGGAGCCCAGCGGCCTGCGCTACGGCATCGGGCTCTGGGCGGCGGTGGCGCGGCGGCCGCGGCTCTACCGGTTTGCGAGCGGCGCCGGGGTGCGGCTGCTGCGTCGGCTCGGGAAGGGCGGATGGATCAGCCGGTTGCCGCTTGCCGGCGGCTGGACCGGCAGCCGCGATTTCCCGAAGCCCGCGGGCCGGACCTTCATGGAGCTCTATCGCGCCGAGCAATCGGGCAAGGGAGGACCGTCATGAGCGCACGCGACCGCATCCTTGGCGCCATTCGCGAGAGCCTCGGGTCAACGCCGCGGGACACCGCGGCCATCGCGGCGGAGGCGGCGGCGCTGCTGGCCGATCCGGACGCCATCCGGCCCGAGCTTGCCGGCCCGAGCCTGACGGAGAGCTTCGCGGCGAAGGCCTGGGGCCTCGGCACCACGCTCGACACCGTGGCCGACATGGCGGAGGTTCCGGCGGCCGTGTCGCGCTATCTCGCGCAGTACGGGCTCGGACCGGGACTCGCCATGCAACAGGCGCCCGAGCTGACCGGCCTCGACTGGAGCGCTCTCGCCCCGCACGACACGGTTGCGCCCGACGAGCCGGTGGCCCTTGGCCTCGCGCGGCACGGCATTGCGGAAAGCGGTTCGCTGGTGATCCATTCGGCGCCCGACAATCCGATCCTGCTGGGCTTCCTGCCGCTCCATCACATCCTGGTGCTGGAGCGGCGGCGGATGCTGCCGCATCTCGAGGATTACGCAGCCCTGCTTGGCCGCGAGGACGGCATTCCGCGGAATGCGATCCTCATCACCGGGCCGAGCGGGACGACGGATATCGAGGGGAGCTACGTGCGCGGCGCCCACGGGCCGGGCTTCCTGCATGTGATCCTCGTCGGGGACGAGGAATGAGGCGCGCCGCGGGGCTCAGGGCTCCGCGGCGACGCGGGCGCGGAAGCGGGCGAGCTCGCGCTCTTCCGGGCAGCGGCCGGTGAAGATCTCGACATAGGCCGGGACGCGCGCGATCCGCGTGGCGAGGCTCTCCTCGGTCTGCATCGAGATATAGCCGATCTGGGTGAGGTAGATCGTCCGGGCCCGCACATCGGCGTCCTCGGGGGCGTGGCCCCAGCTCTCGAGCATGGCCGAGAGCGCCGCCAGACGTTGCGTGTCCGCCGCGCGGAGCCGCGCCATCACCGCCGGATCGCCGAGCGCCCAGCTGCGCACGGCGAACTCGAGCCGGACATCGAAGGCGCCGGGCTGCAGGAAGCAGGCGATGACATTCAGCATCGCCTCGGTTTCCGTCTCGGCGTAGCTCGCCGCCGCGGCGACGAGCGGGGCGGTGGTCCGCTCCTCCCAGCGCTCGGCCAGCGCCTCGAGCAGTGCGCCGCGATTGGCAAAGAACCAGTAGAAGCTCGTGCGCGAGAGCTGGAGCCGCGCCGCGAGCGGCAGGATCTTCACCGCATCGATCCCCTCGCGCACCAGCGCGTCATAGGCGGCCTCGAGCCAGCCTTCGCGCGAGCCGCGCCATCCTGTCGCCATGTCTGCCGTTTGCGTCATGCCCGGAGCCTAGCCGCAACGCGGACCGGCGGCAATCGGAATGGTCATCCTTGAACTGAAACTTGACACAAGTGCACATTCATGGCTCGATCCGGGGATCCGCCGCCCCGTTCCGGAGACCGCCCGATGTCCAGCGATCCGCTGCTCCAGCCCTACCGCCTCAAGCATCTCACCCTGCGCAACCGCTTCATGATCACGAGCCACGAACCGGCCTATGCCGAGGACGGGATGCCGAAGGAGCGCTATCGCGCCTATCACGTGGAGCGCGCCCGCGCGGGCGTTGCGCTGACGATGACGGCGGGCTCGGCCTCGGTGGCGCGCGACAGCCCGCCGGCCTTCAACAACATTCTCGCCTGGAAGGACGAGGTGGTGGGCTGGATGAAGCGGCTGGCGGATGCCTGCCATGACGAGGGCTGCGCGGTGATGATCCAGCTCACCCATCTCGGCCGACGCACGCGCTGGGATACCGGCGACTGGCTGCCCTCGATCGCGCCGGGGCCCGCGCGCGAGACGGCGCACCGGGCGTTTCCCAAGGTGGCCGAGGACTGGGACATCGCGCGGATCATCGAGGATTACGCCGATGCCGCGGAGCGGATGCAGGCGGCGGGGCTCGACGGGATCGAGCTCGAGGCCTACGGCCATCTGATGGACCAGTTCTGGTCGCCGCTCACCAATACGCTCGGGGCGCCCTGGGGCGGCACACTGGACAACCGGCTGCGCTTTGCCTTCGAGGTGCTCCGCGCGATCCGCGCCCGCGTCGGCGCCGACTTCATCGTCGGCATCCGCTATTCGGGCGACGAATGCCTGCCGGGCGGCATCGCGCGGGAGGAGGGGCTCGAGATCTCGCGGCGGCTCCGCGACAGCGGCCTCGTCGATTTCCTCAATGTCATCCGGGGCCATATCGACACGGATCCGGGGCTTACCGAGGTGATCCCGATCCAGGGGATGCGCAGCGCGCCGCATCTCGATTTCGCGGGCGAGATCCGTGCGGCGACGGGGTTTCCCACCTTTCACGCCGCGCGCATTCCCGATGTGGCCACCGCACGGCACGCGATCGCGGCGGGCAAGCTCGACATGGTCGGCATGACGCGGGCGCACATGGCCGACCCGCATCTGGTGCGCAAGGTGATCGAGGGCCGGGAGGACGACATCCGGCCCTGCGTCGGCGCGAACTATTGCCTCGACCGGATCTATCAGGGCGGCGCGGCCTTCTGCATCCACAATCCGGCGACCGGCCGCGAGCTGTCGGAGCCGCAGGAGATCGCGCGCGCCGCGGCGCCGCGCCGGGTTGCGATCGTCGGGGCAGGGCCCGCGGGGCTCGAGGCCGCACGGGTCGCGGCGCTGCGCGGGCATGACGTCACCGTCTTCGAGGCGGCCGGCCAGCCGGGCGGCCAGGTGCGCCTCACGGCGCTCCAGAGCCGCCGGCGCGAGATGATCTCGATCATCGACTGGCGCATGGCCCAGTGCGAGAAACATGGCGTCCGGTTCCACTTCAACACCTTCGCCGATGCCGAGACCGTGCTGGCCGAACGCCCCGAGGTGGTGATCGTCGCGACCGGGGGCCTGCCCGCGGTGGAGGGGCTCGAGGCGGGCGAGAATCTGGTCTGCACCGCCTGGGACATTCTCTCCGGCGACGTGAAGCCCGGCCGCGACGTGCTGATCCATGACGACGCGGGCGATCACGCAGGGCTGCAGGCCGCCGATCTGATCGCGGCGACGGGGGCGCGCGTCGAGATCGTCACGCCGGAGCGCAGCCTTGCGCCGGAGGTGATGGCGATGAACCTCGTGCCCTATGTCCGCGCGCTCCAGCAGCGGGAGGTGACGCTCACGCCGACCTGGCGGCTCCGTGCCGTCAACCGCGAGGGCAACCGGCTGCGCGCGGAGCTCGGCAGCGACTACGGCGATGCGACCCGCGCGCGGAGCGTCGATCAGGTGGTGGTGAACTGTGGCACCCGCCCGCTCGACGAGCTCTATTTCGAGCTGAAGCCGCTCTCCTCCAATCTCGGCGCGGTCGATCACGAGGCGCTCGTCGCGGGCGAGCGGCAGACCCTTTCGGGCAATCCGGCCGGAGGGTTCGCGCTCTTCCGCATCGGCGATGCCGTCGCGGCGCGCAACACGCACGCGGCGATCTACGACGCGCTGCGGCTCGTCAAGGCGCTCTGACCCCGGTCCGGGCGGGGCAACACCCGCCCCCCGGAGCCGAAATGTATCGCCTGACACAATTCCGTACAATTTCCTCAAACTAGGGCAACATCTCTGGGTTTGAGTGGGCTCCGCCGGCGGAGACCTCGAAGACATCACCGGCACGACGAAACGGAAGAGACGCGAGACCGGGCCCGCCCGGCCCGTCTCGTGCTGGTCATGCTCTGCCGGGCGAGGCGTCTCCCCCGGCCAGCCAGACAGCGTCCATCGAATACCGCACCTGCCCGCTCCCGCGGGACGGGCCAGGAGAGCCGTGCGCCGGCGGGGACGGCGCGCGCCTGCGGATCAGGCAACCCTGCCGTCGCCGGACGGCGGACAGAGACAAGAAGATTGGAGGACACGCCTAATGCAGATCTATCACCGCAGGGATGGGGAGGAGCAGCCGTTCTGGCCCGTCGGGCCGTTCCATGTGCGCCTGCCCCTCGTCCATTACCGGCTCGAGCTCGCGGAGACGGTGCAGGGGCTCATCATGTTCGTCGTGTCGCTCGCGATGATCCCGCTGCTGGAAAAATATCTCGGCATGCCCTACGAGGCCGCGCTCGCGGGCTGCGTGATCGCGGGCATCGGCTACATGCTGCCCGCGCTGCTCGGCGTGCCGCTGGTGCCGGGCTGGATCACCCCGGCGATTCCGGTCGTGCTGCTCTTCCTCGGCGGCTTCGAGCCCGGACCGGAGGCGGTTCAGGCGATGATCGCGCTGCAGATCCTCGTCTTCGTGATCTTCGTGATCCTCGGCGTGACGCGGCTCGGCACCAAGCTCGTGGACATCATTCCCAACTCGCTCAAGTCAGGCATCATCATCGGCGCGGGCATCGCGGCGCTGATGGGCGAGCTCAAGGAAGGCGGCCGGATCGAGGCGACGCCGATCTCGCTCATCGCGGGCTCGCTGCTCGCGGCGTATCTGATGTTCTCCCTCTCCTTCAAGGCGCAATGCGCCCGCCATCCGATCGCGAAGAAGATCGCCGATTTCGGCATGGTTCCGGCCATGGTCGCGGCGATGATCATCGGCGTCATCGTCGGTGAATACCAGGTTCCGGCGGTCGAATGGGGCATCACGCGGCCCGATTTCGGGCTCCTGCTCGAGTATTCGCCGCTCGGTGTCGGCCTGCCGGGCTACGAGGTGTTCCTGCTCGCGATCCCCACCGCGATCATCGCCTATGTGATCGCCTTCGGCGACATCATCGTCGGCTTCTCGCTGATCGAGCGTGTGGACCATATCCGCACCGACGAGGCGATCAACGACGACGTGGACCGCATCCATCTCGTCACCGCGATCCGCAACGGCCTGCACGCGCTCTTCGCGCCCTGGCCGGGGCTCGCCGGGCCGCTCTGGACCGCAGCGCATGCCACCGTCGCCGAGCGCTACGGCATGAACCGCAAGGCGATGCAGTCGATCTACTCGGGCGGCGGCACGTTCTGGATCGCGGGCTTCATCGCGCTCTTCATCCTGCCGCTCGTCACGCTCTTCAAGCCGGTGCTGCCGATCGCGCTGTCGCTGACGCTCGTCATCACCGGCTACATCTGCATCATGGTCGGGATCGAGCAGCTCCGGAACTCGACGGAGCGCGGGGTCGCGGGGATCGTCGCGGTGGTGCTCGCGATGCCCGATCCGAAGTCGACGGTCTACGCTGTGGTGATCGGCATCGTGCTCTACCTGCTGGTCGAACGCCGCGGCAAGACCAAGGCTTCCGAAGCGGAAGCCGCCGGCGCTGAGCCGCCATTGCGGGCGCAACCGGAGACATGACGACCGGCCGGTCCGCCGCTCCTGCGCGGACCGGCCTCCGGAGCGATGGGGCGGCGGGGCATTGCGGTGCCCCGCCGCCCGCCTTACCGATGGGCCAGACACTTCAGCCGGCCGGGTCAGGCGCCCGGCCCGCACCTTACGGAAGGATCCGTCCCATGCGCCTTGCCTCCTTTTTCGCCGATGATGGCCCCAGCTATGGCATCGTGGAGGAGGGCGGCCTGCGCCCCGCCTCGCCCGATCTGCGCGCGCGCCACCCGGATCTCCGCGCGCTGCTCGCCGCCGACGCGACCGGGATGCTGGCAGCGGAGGCCGGGGAGGCCGTGCCGCTCGACGGCCTGTCTCTGCTGCCCCCGGTGCCGAACCCGGACAAGATCATCTGCATCGGGCTCAACTATGCCGCCCATATCCGGGAAATGGGGCGCAAGGCTGCGGATTACCCGTCGATCTTCACGCGCTATCCGAGCTCGATGCGAGGGTCCGGCGCGGTGCTGGTCCGGCCGCGGGCCTCCGCCGAGTATGATTTCGAGGGCGAGCTCGCGGTGGTGATCGGCCGGGGCGGGCGCACCATCCCGGAGGCGCAGGCGCTCGATCATGTCGCGGGCTATACCTGCTTCATGGATGGCTCGATCCGCGACTTCCAGCGCCACACGACGCAGTTCTGGCCCGGCAAGAACTTTGTCGCCACGGGCGCTATGGGGCCCTGGATCGTGACGGCGGACGAGATCGCCGATCCCGCGGCGCTGAAGCTCGCGACCCGGCTCAACGGAGACGAGGTGCAGGCAAGCCCGGTGAGCGACCTGGCCTTTTCGGTGCCGCAGATCATCGCCTATCTCTCGACGGTGACCGAACTCCTGCCGGGCGATGTGATCGCGACCGGCACGCCCGCGGGCGTGGGCGCCGGGCGCACGCCGCCGCTCTTTCTCAAGGCAGGCGACCGGATCGAGGTCGAGATCACCGGCATCGGCACGCTCTCGAACCCGGTCGCCGACGAGGCCTAGGCGCGGAGAGGCCGCCTCAGTCCGGCGGCTCCTCGCTCCATGGGGCGGTGTCCGCCGGCGGCACCGCGCGGCGGAAGGCGGCGGGGCTCTCGCCGGTCCATTTGCGGAAGGCGCGATGGAAGGCGCTCGGCTCGGTGAAGCCGACATCGGCCGCGATGGCGGCCACGCTGCGCGGGCTGTCGCGCAGCAGGCGCACCGCGGTGGCGCGGCGGATCTCGTCCTTGAGCGAGCGGAAGCTCTGACCCTCGGCCCGGAGCCTGCGGCGGAGCGTTGCGGGCGGCATCCGCATGCCACGGGCGAGCGTCTCGAAATCCGGCCAGTCGGCGGGGTCGGTGCGGCGCAGCTCGGCCCGGATCCCCGAGACGAGCCCGGCCTCGTGGCGGTAGTGGACGAGGATATTGGCCGGCGCCCCGCGCAGGAACACCCGCAGCGCGCGTTCGGAGCGGATCGTCGGCAGCGCGAGATGGGCCGCATCGAAGGAGAGGCGGCTCACCGGCTGGTGGAAATGCACCGGCGCACCGAAGAAGGAGCCGTAATCGGCCCGGTGCTCGGGCGGCGCACAGGCGAGATCGACCCGGTGCAGTGGAATGCGGCGCCCGACGAGCCAGCAGGCGATGCCGTGCAGGATCAGCCAGAAGGTGCGGTAGGCGAAGGCCGTGCGCGGCGGCCCGTCGTTGACGAGCTCGATCACCGCCTCGCGCTCCTGCACGAGGAGCACGCCATGCGGATCGTCGAGCACCACGCGCAGGAAGCGGAGCGCGCGGCGGAGCGCGCGTTCGAGCGTGCCGGCATGCAGCACGCAATGCCCGAGCAGGGTGAAGCTGCCCGGCCGCATCGGCCGCGCGCCCAGGCCGAAGAACTCGTCATCGGCGGCGACCGCCATCGCAAGCCAGAGCGTGCCGTACTGTTCGGCCGACACGGGCTCGGTGACCGTTTCGGGCAGACCCGCCTCGCGCAGAAGCGGCTTTACCGCGATTCCCTGCCGCCGGAGGCAATCCAGCGCATCCTCCACGAAGCCCGGAGAGATCATTCGCCGCTCCATCGGCGCGGGCCTCCTCGAAACATGGCAAAACCGATCAAAAAATTAGATTGATCCCGTCCTCGTCTGCAACAGCGGAAAGGACTACATCTGTGGGCAATGAGCCCTCACCCGGAGCGGCAAGGGGGCCCTGTTCAGGGAGGAAATCGATGACGGACACCCTTACGGTCGACCGGACCGAGACCTATGCGGCCGCCGTGGCGGCCTTCCGGCGCGAAGCGGTCGAGGCTCTGCTCGCGGGCAATCTGGAAACCGGCGTGAATGCCTGCGTCGAATGCTGCGACCGCCACGTGGCGGCGGGCGGCACCGCGCTCGACTGGATCGGCAGCGACGGCCGGCAGGAAAGCTACAGCTTTGCGCAGATGCAGGCGCTTTCGGCGCAGGTCGCGAACCTGCTGGCGGACCAGGGCGTCGGGCCCGGCGATGTGGTGGCCGGGATGCTCCCGCGCCGGCCGGAGCTGCTGGCGCTCATCCTCGGGACCTGGCGGGCCGGGGCGGTCTACCAGCCGCTCTTCACCGCCTTCGGGCCGAAGGCGATCGAGCACCGGCTCGCGACCAGCGGCGCGAAGCTCCTGGTGACCGACACCGCCAACCGCGACAAGCTCGACGAGATCCCCGCGCGGCCGAAGACCGCAGTGGTGCGCGCCGCCTATGATGCGCCGCTGACACCCGGCGATCTCGATTTCGCCTCCGAGCTGGCCAGCCAGCCGGACACCTTCGAGCCGGTGATGCGCAAGGGCAGCGATCTCTTCCTGATGATGTCGACCTCGGGCACGACGGGGCTTCCGAAGGGGGTGCCGGTGCCGCTCAACGCGCTGCTTTCCTTCGGCGTCTACATGCGCGATGCGATCGACCTGCGCCCCGGCGACCGGTTCTGGAACATCGCGGACCCGGGCTGGGCCTATGGGCTCTATTACGCGGTGACCGGGCCGCTCATGCTCGGCCATGCCACGACCTTCCATGACGGGCCGTTCACGGTCGAAAGCACCTACGACATCATCGAGAAGCTCGGGATCTCCAATCTGGCCGGGGCACCGACGGCGTTCCGCCTGCTGATTGCGGCGGGACCGGAGGCGGCGGAGCGGGTGAAGGGGCGGCTGCGCGTGGTCAGCAGCGCGGGCGAGCCGCTCAATCCGGAAGTGATCCGCTGGTTTGCCGAGCATCTCGGCGCGCCGATCCATGACCATTACGGCCAGACGGAACTCGGAATGGTGGTGAACAACCATCACCGTCTCACCCATGCCGTCCATCCCGGCTCGGCGGGCTTCGCCATGCCCGGCTACCGCGTCGCGGTGCTCGATGACGAGGGCCACGAGCTCGGGCCGAACGAGCCCGGCGTGCTCGCCATCGATCTCGCCCGGTCGCCGCTCCTCTGGTTTACCGGCTACTGGCAGAAGGACACGCCGGCGCTTGCGGGCGGCTACTACCGCACCGGCGACACCGTGGAGCTCGAGGAAGACGGCAGCGTGAGCTTCGTCGGGCGCAGCGATGATGTCATCACTTCCTCGGGCTACCGCATCGGGCCGTTCGATGTCGAAAGCGCGCTGATCGAGCATCCCGCGGTGATGGAGACGGCCGTGATCGGCGTGCCCGATCCCGAGCGCACCGAAATCGTGAAGGCCTATGTCGTGCTCTCGAAGGGGTATGAGCCTTCCGACGAACTGGAGGAGGAGCTGAAGCTCCATGTCCGCCACCGGCTCTCGGCGCATGCCTATCCGCGCGCGATAGAGTTCATGGACGAGCTGCCGAAGACGCCGAGCGGCAAGCTGCAGCGCTTCATGCTCCGGCGGATGGAAGCGGCGCGGGCCGACGGCGCGGAGGACTGAGGCCATGCAGATCAGCGACAGGGTGTTTCTCGTCACCGGCGCCGGATCGGGGTTGGGGGCGGCGGTGGCGCGCATGCTGGCGGCCAACGGCGGCCGGGTGGCGCTACTCGACGTGAACCGCGCGGCGGGCGACGCGATGGCCGAAGAGCTCGGTGCGGCCGCGCTCTTCTGCCCAACGGATGTCACCAGCGCCGCGGATGGCGAGGCGGCGGTTGCGGCGGCGCGCGCGGCCTTCGGGCGGGTCGATGGCCTCGTGAACTGTGCGGGCATCGCGCCGGGCGAGAAGATCGTCGGGCGCGAGGGGCCGCACAAGCTCGAGAGCTTTGCCCGCGCGGTCTCGATCAACCTCATCGGCACCTTCAACATGCTGCGCCTCGCGGCGGACGCCATTGCCAAGCAGGCGCCAGACGAGAGCGGCGAGCGGGGCGTGATCGTCAACACCGCCTCGATCGCGGCCTTCGACGGGCAGATCGGCCAGGCGGCCTATGCGGCCTCGAAGGGCGGCGTTGCCGCGCTCACCCTGCCTGCGGCACGCGAGCTTGCCCGCCTCGGCATCCGGGTCGTCACCATCGCGCCCGGGATCTTCGGCACACCGATGATGTCGGGCCTGCCGCAGGAGGTGCAGGATTCGCTCGGGGCGAGTGTGCCCTTCCCGCCGCGGCTCGGCCGGCCGGAGGAATATGCCGGGCTCGTGCAGCACATTCTCGGCAACCAGATGCTGAACGGCGAGGTCATCCGCATCGACGGCGCGCTCAGGATGGCGCCGAAATAGCGCTTGTGGCCCGCCCAGATGCGAAGCCGGGTGGCGGCGCCTCGGACGTGTGCCCGCCGGCTCCTTGAAATTCAGGAGGAAGAACCATGACAGCAGAAGATCCCGTCGTCATCGTCGGGGCTGCACGCACGCCCATGGGCGGCTTTCAGGGCGATCTGGCCGGGGCCCGCGCGAGCGAGCTTGGCGCCGCCGCGATCGGCGCGGCGCTGGAGCGCGCGGGCGTTGCGGCCGAGACCGTCGAGGAGATCGTCTTCGGCTGCGTCCTGCCCGCGGGCCAGGGCCAGGCGCCCGCCCGGCAGGCAGCGCTCAAGGCGGGGCTCCCCCTTGGCGCCGGGGCCACGACCGTCAACAAGATGTGCGGCTCGGGCATGAAGGCCGCGATGCTCGCCCACGACATGATCCGCGCGGGCTCGGGGGACGTGATGGTCGCCGGCGGCATGGAGAGCATGACCAACGCGCCCTATCTCCTTGAAAAGGCGCGTGGCGGCTACCGGATGGGGCATGGGCAGATCCTCGATCACATGTTCCTCGACGGGCTGGAGGACGCCTATGACAAGGGCCGCCTGATGGGGACTTTCGCCGAGGATTGCGCCGAGGCCTACCAGTTCACCCGCGAGGCGCAGGACGCCTATGCGATCACCTCGCTCCGGCGCGCCCAGAAGGCGATCGAGGACGGGAGCTTCGCGGCCGAGGTCGCGCCCGTCACCGTGCGCGCCCGCCGCGCCGAGACCGTGGTCTCGATCGACGAGCAGCCGGGCAAGGCGCGGATCGACAAGATCCCGAGCCTGAAACCCGCCTTCCGCGAGGGCGGCACGGTGACGGCGGCCAATTCGAGCTCGATCTCGGACGGGGCGGCGGCCATGGTGCTGATGCGCCGCTCGGAGGCCGAGAAGCGCGGGCTCACGCCCAGGGCGGTGATCGTCGGCCACGCGACCCATGCCGACAAGCCGAACCTCTTCCCGACCGCTCCGATCGGCTCGGTGCGCAAGCTCGCGGCGAAGACCGGATGGAATCTCGCCGATGTCGATCTCTTCGAGGTGAACGAGGCCTTCGCGGTGGTCGCCATGGCGGCGATGCGCGATCTCGACCTGCCGCACGACAAGGTGAACGTCCACGGCGGCGCCTGTGCTCTCGGCCATCCGATCGGCGCCTCGGGCGCGCGGGTGATGGTGACGCTGCTTGCCGCGCTGGAGAAATACGATCTCAGGCGCGGGATCGCCTCGCTCTGCATCGGCGGCGGCGAAGCGACCGCCGTTGCGCTCGAACGGGTGTCGTGATGCTGCTCACGGAGACCCAGACCCAGATCCGCGATGCGGCGCGCGATTTCGCACAGGAGCGCCTTGCGCCGGGGGCGGCGGCGCGCGACGCACAGCACGCCTTCCCGCGCGAGGAGTTGCGCGAGATGGGGGCCCTCGGCTTTCTCGGCATGCTCGTGCCGGAGGAGCACGGCGGCTCGGAGACCGGCATGATCGCTTATGCGCTGGCGCTCGAGGAGATCGCCGCCGGCGATGGCGCCTGCTCGACCATCGTCTCGGTCCACAGCTCGGTCGGCTGCGTGCCGATCCTGCGCTTCGGCACCGAGGATCAGAAGGCACGCTTCCTGCCGAAGATGGCCGCGGGCGAATGGATCGGGGGGTTTGCCCTCACCGAGCCGCAGGCAGGCTCGGACGCCTCGGCGCTGAAGACCCGCGCCCGGCGCGATGGCGATGCCTATGTGATCGACGGCGCCAAGCAGTTCATCACCTCGGGTCAGAACGGCAAGGTGATCATCGTCTTCGCGGCAACCGATCCGGCGGCGGGCAAGAAGGGCATCTCGGCCTTCATCGTGCCGACGGACACGCCCGGCTACGAGGTGGTGCGCGTCGAGGACAAGCTCGGCCAGCATTCCTCCGACACCTGCGCGCTCGCCTTCACGGACATGCGCGTGCCGGTCGAGAACCGGCTCGGGGCGGAGGGCGAGGGCTACCGGATCGCGCTCGCCAATCTCGAGGGCGGCCGGATCGGCATCGCGGCCCAGTCGGTCGGCATGGCACGGGCGGCCTTCGAGGCGGCGCGGGACTATGCCCGCGAGCGGGTGACTTTCGGGCGGCCGATCATCGAGCATCAGGCCATTGCCTTCCGGCTTGCCGACATGGCGACGCGGATCGAGGCGGCGCGCCAGATGGTGCTCCATGCCGCGGCGCTGCGCGAGGCGGGCCAGCCCTGTCTGCAGGAGGCTTCGATGGCCAAGCTCTTCGCGTCGGAAACCGCCGAGGCCGTCTGTTCGGCGGCGATCCAGATCCACGGCGGCTACGGCTATCTCGCCGACTATCCGGTCGAGCGGATCTACCGCGACGTGCGGGTCTGCCAGATCTACGAGGGCACGAGCGACGTCCAGAGGATCGTCATCGCGCGGGGGCTCTGAGATGGGCCGGGCCGGACCGCTCGCCGGGGTGCGGGTGATCGATCTCTCGCGCCTCGCGCCGGGGCCCTACTGCACCATGCTGCTGGCCGACATGGGCGCGGAGGTGATCGCGGTCGGCGGCGGGCGCACCGGGGTTGCCATTCCGGAGTTCGGCCGCGGCAAGCGGCAGATCCGCCTCGATCTCAAGAGCGCGGCGGGCCGCGAGGCGCTGCACCGGCTGGTCGAAGGCGCCGATGTGGTGGTCGAGGGCTTCCGGCCCGGCGCCGCGGCGCGGATCGGCGCCGACCGGGAGACGCTCGCCGCGCTCAATCCGCGCCTCGTCTACTGCTCGCTGACCGGCTATGGCCAGACCGGGCCACGGGCCCAGGAGGCGGGGCATGACATCAACTACCTCGCGCTTTCGGGTGTGCTCGGAGCGATGGGGCCGAGCGGGGAGCCGCCGATACCGCCGCTCAACCTCGTGGCGGATTTCGCGGGCGGCAGCCTGATGGCCGCCCTCGGCATTCTCGCCGCCCTGCTGGAGGCACGCGCGACGGGCCGGGGCCGGCATGTGGATGCGGCAATGATCGACGGATCGCTCTCGCTCATGGCGATGCATCTGCCGCTCTGGCACAGCCCCTGGTGGCCGGAGCGAGGCGAGGGCCTGCTTGGCGGCGGCGCGCCCTTCTACCGCAGCTATGCCTGTGCGGACGGGAAGTTCGTGGCGGTCGGCGCCATCGAGCCGCCGTTCTTCGCGGCGCTCTGGGGCGGGCTCGGCCTGGGAACGGCGCCCGATCACATGGACAAGGACGCCTGGCCCGCGATCGAGGCGGCGCTTGCCGAGGCCTTCGCGCAGCGCCCGCGCGACGACTGGACAGAGGTCTTTGCCGGGACCGACGCCTGTGTCACGCCGGTACTCGCCCCCGACGAGGTCTGGCGCGAGCCGCATTTCGCCGCGCGCCATCCGGGCTGGCCGGCGGGGACCGTGCCGCCGGCGCCACGCTTCGGCACGGCTCCGCCCGAGCCGCCCGAAGCCCTGGCGGCTGATTGCACCGAGGCGGTGCTGGCCGGGCTCGGCCTCGACCCCGACGAGATCCGGGCGGCGATCGGCGCAACGGCCGGGGTCCGCCCGGGGCTCGACTGGCCGCCCGCGTTCAGCGGGGGCGGGGCAGACTGACCGCCGCGCTCAGGGCTCCTGACGCGCGCGGCGGGGTGCGGGCCGGAGGCTCGTGGCCAGCGGCACGATCGCGAGCGCGAGCACGGCGATCAACCCGAAGGCATGGGTGAGCGAGGTCATCGCCGCAATGAAGCCGATGGCGGGCGGACCCACCAGCATGCCACCATAGGCCAGTGTCGCGACACTTGCGATAGCGCTGCCCGGCGGGATCTCGCCATCATTGGCCGCGCGCGAGAAGGCGAGCGGGAAGACGATGGCATAGCCCACCCCCATGAGCCCGAAGCCTGCGAGAGCGACGCCGAAGCTTCCGCCCAGCAGCGCCGTCAGCGCGCCGCCCGCGGCGAGCAGGCCGCTGATCCGCGCGCTCGTCACCGGGCCGAGACGGCGCACGACCTGATCCCCGGCGAGACGGGCCAGCACCATCGCCGCGGAAAAGACGGCATAGCCAAGCGCCGCCTGTGCCTCGCTCGCGCCGACCACGGTGGCGAGGAAGACCGCGCTCCAGTCGGCCATCGCCCCTTCGCCGAGCGCGGAGGCCAGTGCGATCAGGCCGACGAGGGCGAGCGCGCCGCGGGGAAGCGCGAAGACGCTGCCGCCCTCGACCCGCGCGGACGCCCAGGAGATCGTGGCAAACGCCAGCACCAGGCCGCTGAGCACGAGGCTCACCAGCGGGAAATGCAGCGCAGGCGACAGGCCCGCACTGGCCGCGAGCGCGCCCGAGCCCGCGCCGATCCCGGCGCCGAGACTGAATACGGCATGGAAGGAGGACATGACCGGCCGGCCCATGTGGCGCTCGACCTCCGCCGCCCAAGCGTTCATCGCGACGTCCATGCCACCCTGCGCTGCCCCGAAGAAGACCATGCCGACGGCGAGCAGCGGCACGGCGGGAGCAAACGGCAGGAGCGCGACCACGACGGCCGAGAAGAGCGCGAGGCGCAGGCTGAGCGGCGCAGCACCCCGCCGGTCGGCCATGCGGCCGGCGAGCGGGAAGCAGAGGATCGAGCCGAAGGCCATGCAGAGGAGCAGGAGGCCGAGGCGATCCGCCGTGAGGTCGAAGCGCTCCACGAAGACCGGAATGCGCGAGGCCCAGGCGCCGAAAAGGCCGCCGTTGAGGAAGAAGACGGCGGCGACGGCAAGCCATGGCGTGCGCCGCGCGCGGAGGATGTCAGGCAAGGGAAATCTCCAGTCCCTGCGCCGCGAAGGGCGCGGTGGTTTCGGGGGATGCATCGGTGACGAGCACGTCAAGCTCGGATGGCGCAAGGGTGCGGTGGCGGGCCCGGCGGCCGAGCTTCTCGCCGCCCGTCAGCACCAGCGCGAGGCGGGCGGCGCGCGCCATGGCGCGCTTGGCGACGCTCTCCTCGAGATCGTCGGAGGAAAGGCCGAAGGCCGCATCGAGCCCGCAGGCGCCAAGCACCGCGACATCCGCTGCGACCTCGGCGAGCATCGCCTCGCAGGGCGCGCCGACCGCGATGCCGCCGGGGGCGCTGATCCGGCCGGGCAGGGTGATGGTCTCGATGCCGGACTGATGCGTTGCCGCGGCGACGAAGGGCGAGGGGGTCACGACGACGAGCCCCGGCGCCGGCCGGAGCGCACGGGCGAGCGCCAGAACGGTGGTGCCCCCGTCGAGGAGGAGCGTTGCCGCCCCCTCGAGCCGGGCCAGCGCACAGGCCACGAGCGCGGACGGCACCGGCGCCTCGAGCCTCTCGCGAAGCGCCACGGCCGGCGCGCCCATCGGCACCGCGCCCCCGCGCACCCGCTGCGCCGCGCCAAGGCGCTCGAGCGCAATCAGGTCGCGCCGGACGGTATCGACCGAGATGGCGAACTCGTCGGCGAGCGCGCTCGCCACCAGCGGCGCGCCGTCGGCAAGGCGCCGGCGGAGGATGGAGAGCCGGATTTCGGGGTTGTTGAGATCCATCTTGTCTTCCGCAGAATCATGCACAAACCTGCAATATCCTGCATATTCCCTCGGGTCAATGCACGCTCCGCCCGCCGAGCCGGGTTGAAATCCCCCGCCGGTCAGGACAGATGTGCGGTGACAGCGTGCGGGCGGGACCCGGCGCAGAAACACAAGACGGGGGAGGCGATGGCTTCGATCGTATCGGCCAGAGGCGTCCGCAAGACCTACGGCTCGGGATTCGAGGCGCTGAAAGGCGTCGATCTCGAGATCGAGCAGGGCGAAATCCTTGCCCTGCTCGGACCGAACGGCGCGGGCAAGACCACGCTCATCTCGATGATCTGTGGCATCACGGAAATCAGCGCGGGCAACATCTCCGTGGGCGGGCATGACGTGGTGCGGGACTTCCGCGCCGCCCGCTCCCTCATCGGCCTCGTGCCGCAGGAGGTGAGCATCGAGCCGTTCGAGAAGGTGATGAACACCGTGCGCTTCTCGCGCGGGCTGTTCGGCAAGCGCCGGGACGATGCCTTCCTCGAGCGGATCCTGCGCGACCTCAGCCTGTGGGACAAGCGCGACACACCGACGCGCGAGCTCTCGGGCGGCATGAAACGCCGCGTTCTGATCGCCAAGGCGCTGTCGCACGAGCCGAGCGTTCTGTTTCTCGACGAGCCGACGGCGGGCGTCGATGTGGAGCTCCGCACCGGCATGTGGGAAACGGTCGACCGGCTGCGCGCAGCGGGAACGACCATCATCCTCACGACGCATTACATCGAGGAGGCCGAGGCGATCGCCGACCGGGTGGCGGTGATCAACCAGGGCCGCATCCTGCTCGTCGAGGAAAAGGAACGCCTGCTCCACCGCATGGGCCGAAAGCAGCTCACCATCGAATTGCAGGAGCCGGTCGCCGAGATCCCGCCCGCGCTTGCCGCCTATGGGCTCGAGCGCGCGGAGGACGGCAACGCGCTGGTCTATACCTACGATCGCGCGGCCGAGCGCACGGGGATCACCTCGCTCCTCGGCGATCTGGCGGAGGCGGGGTTCACGCTGCGGGATCTTCATACGCGGCAAAGCTCGCTCGAGGATATCTTCGTCGATCTGGTGAGGGAACGGTCATGAACGTCGAGGCAATCCGGTCGATCTACCGCTACGAGATGGCGCGCACCTTCCGCACGCTGTTCCAGAGCGTCGTGTCGCCGGTCATCTCCACCTCGCTCTATTTCGTCGTCTTCGGCACGGCGATCGGATCGCGCATCGATCAGGTCGAAGGCGTGGACTACGGCGCCTTCATCGTGCCGGGGCTCATCATGCTCACAGTGCTGATGCAGTCGATCTCCAACGCCTCCTTCGGGATCTACATGCCGCGCTTCATCGGCACGATCTACGAGCAGCTCTCGGCGCCGATCTCCTTCATCGAGATCCTCATCGGCTATGTGGGTGCGGCGGCGACCAAGTCCTTCGCCATCGGGCTCATCATCTATGTGACCGCGAATTTCTTCGTGAGCCTGCCTGTGGCACACCCGATCTGGATGCTGACCTTCCTCGCGCTCACCTGCATCACCTTCAGCCTCTTCGGTTTCATCATCGGGATCTGGGCGAAGAACTTCGAACAGCTCCAGCTCGTGCCGCTGCTCGTGATCTCGCCGCTCGCTTTCCTCGGCGGCACATTCTATTCGATCACCATGCTGCCGCCGCTCTGGCAGACGATCACCCTCTTCAACCCGGTGGTCTATCTGGTGTCCGGATTCCGCTGGGCCTTCTTCGGACTGGCCGATGTGCCGGTCGGTCTCAGCATCGCCGCAATCGCCGCGTTTTCAGCGCTTTGCCTCGGAATCGTGTGGTGGATCTTCAAGACCGGATACCGCATCCGAAGCTGAGACGAGAAGATTGTGAAGCCAGATCAGGGACTTGGCTTCACGTGAAACATTTACCTTTCATTTACCGCCTCAGGCCCGGATCCGCAGACCCGCCGCATCGAAGAAGAAGCGGCGGGTGGGGTCGGGCGTGAGGAAGACCGCCTCGTCCACCCCGTATGCGGCGCTGCCGAACCGGCGGACCGTCAGGAGGCCGTGCGGCTCGGTGCGGACGTAGATGTTGGTCTCGCCGCCGAGATGCTCGACATGGCTGACCGTGCCCGCGATCTCGCCCGCCTCGCGCGAGATCTCCAGATGCTCGGGGCGCACGCCCACGGTTTCGCCCTGGAGCCCGAGCGGCGCGGCCTTGAGGAAGTTCATCTGCGGCGAGCCGATGAAGCCCGCGACAAAGACGTTGGCCGGGTTGTCATAGAGCTCCATCGGCGCGCCCACCTGCTCGACGCGGCCGCCGTTCAGGACGACGATGCGATCGGCGAGCGTCATGGCCTCGACCTGGTCATGGGTGACATAGATCATCGTCGCCTTCAGTTCGCGGTGGAGGCGGGCGATCTCGATGCGGGTGGCGACACGGAGAGCGGCATCGAGGTTCGAGAGCGGCTCGTCGAAGAGGAAGAGCTTCGGCGTACGGACGATGGCGCGGCCGATGGCGACGCGCTGGCGCTGGCCACCGGAGAGCTCGGCCGGACGGCGCTCGAGAAGCGCATCGAGCGAGAGCATGCGCGAGGCTTCGGTGACGCGGGCGGAGATCGCCTCCTTCGCCTCGCCCGCCTGCTTGAGGCCGAGGCCCATGTTGTCGCGCACCGTCAGGTGAGGATAGAGCGCATAACTCTGGAAAACCATTGCGATTTCCCGCTTCGATGGCGGTGTGTCATTGACGCGCGCCTCGTCGATCAGGATGTCGCCCGAGGTGGCATCCTCGAGGCCCGCGATGATCCGCAGCAGGGTGGACTTGCCGCAGCCCGAGGGGCCGACAAAAACGCAGAACTCCCCATCGCGCACCTCGAGATCGACGCCCTTGATGACATCGGTGGCGCCGAAGGATTTCGTGATCCTGGAAAGCCTCAGAGAACCCATTTCATGTTTTCCTTCAGATTTTTACGGGGCGTCCTGAACGCACGCTCTCATCTGCGGCAAGGCAGACCCGGAGCGAGGCGACGGCGTCCTCCATGTGGCGGGAAAGGTCGATATCTTCGGTGATCGCGCGGGCGACGAAGGCGGCTTCGCGGTCGCAGAGCTCCTGGTGGCCGGGCTCGCCTTGCATGCTGACATCCTGATCCGGTTCACCTATCCGGTGGATGCGGAGCGCGGAGGTTTTGGTGTGGGTGTCGATGTCGTCGGACCGGGCGGTCTCGGGCATGCGGATCGAGACGGCGCCCCTGGGCGAGACCACATCCTTCACGAAAAAGGCGGTGTCGGACATCATCGGACCCCAGCCCGCTTCGTACCAGCCCAGCGAACCGTCGGCGAAGAGGACCTGGAAGTGCCCGTAGTTGTACATGTTTTCGGAGATTTCCTCCGAAAGGCGCAACCCCATGCCACGGACCTCGACCGGTTTCGCATCGGTGATCTGGCACATGACATCCACGTAGTGAACACCGCAATCGACGATCGGGGGGGTGGTCTGCATCAGGGCCTTGTGGACCTCCCAGGTGGGGCCGGAGCTTTGCTGATTCAGGTTGAGCCTGAAGACGTAAGGCCCTCCCAAGGCGCGACTTTCCTCGACCAGCCTTTGCCAGGACGGATGGTGGCGGAGGATGTAGCCGACGACGAGCTTGCGGCTGGTTTCCCGCGCCTTGGCCACGACGCGCGCGGCATCTGTGGCGGTGGTTGCGAGCGGCTTCTCGACGAAGACATGGGCACCGGCCTCCATCGCGGCACAGGCATAGTCCGCGTGGCTGTCGGAATAGGTGGCCACACAGACAAGATCCGGGGCAAGCCTTTGCAGTGCATCGGAAAAATCCGAAGTGATCGGGTAGCCTGCAAGCGCCTCCGGGAGCTCGGGGGTCGAGCGGTTGACGAGACCCACGATCTCGAACTCCGGGTTGGCGTGGTAGGCGAGCGCGTGGCTCCGGCCCATGTTGCCGAGGCCGACGACGAGGGTGCGGATCGGGGTCATGGACGGGCTCCTGCGGGGTGTCCGGCGCATCTGGACTCCGTATGGAACCCATATGGCATTCGTATGGCTGGACTCTCTGATTTCGTCAGGGGTTCGGGGGCGGGCCGGGGGGAAGCGGCGATCATTTCACCGCTCCCGAGGTGATGCCGCGGATGAGCTGGCGGGAGAAGAGAAGGTAGAGCACGAGCACCGGCAGGATCGCGAGCGAGAGGGCGGCGAGCACGGCGTTCCAGTTGGTCACGAACTGGCCGATGAAGACCTGGGCACCGAGGGTGACGGTCTTGGTCTCCTCGGCAGGCGCGAGGATGAGCGGAAACCAGAGGTCGTTCCAGATCGGGATCATCGAGAAGACCGCAACGGTGGCCATGGCGGGCCGCACCAGCGGCAGGACCAGGGTGAAGAAGATCCGGTATTCCGAGAGCCCGTCGATCCGGCCGGCGTTCTTCAGATCGTCGGAGATCCCGCGCATGAACTCCGAGAGGATGAAAACCGCAAGCGGGAGGCCCTGCGCCGTGTAGACGAGGATGAGGGCGGTGAGCGTGTTCACGAGGCCCGAGGCCACCATCATCTGCAGGATCGCGACGGTGCCGAGGCGGATCGGGATCATGATCCCGAGCGCGAGGTAGAGCCCCATCATCATGTTGCCGCGGAAGCGGTATTCGGAGAGGGCGAAGGCCGCCATCGCGCCGAAGAGCAGCACGCAGAAGAGCGAGACCACGGTCACGACGAGGCTGTTCTGGAAGTAGAGCAGGAAGTCGCCCTGCTTCAGCACGGTCTGGAAGCCGACCAGGTCGAAGCTTTCGGCATCGGGGAGCGCGAGCGGCTCGGTGAAGATGGCGCGGCGCGACTTGAAGGCGTTGATGACGATCACGAAGACCGGAAAGAGCGCGATCGCGGTGTAGGTGAGGAGGGCCGCGTGGGCGGCAATCGTGCGGGGCAGCGAGCTGCGGGCCTGGGACATGGCGTGTCTCCTCAGAACTGGTAGCGGCGGAGCCGCGTCTGGATGCCGAAGAGGTAGAGGCAGACGCCGGCGAGGATGATGCCGAACATGGCGGTGGCGATGGTCGCGCCCATGTGCGGGTCGCCGAGCTGAAGCTGGAAGCCGAAGAAGGTGCGGTAGAGGAAGGTGCCGAGGATGTCGGTGGCGAAGTTCGGCCCGGCGAGCGCACCTTGCGTCACGTAGATGAGATCGAAGGCGTTGAAGTTGCCGACAAAGGTCAGGATCGAGATGATGCCGATCGAAGGCAGGATCAGCGGCAGCTTGATCTTCCAGAACTGCGACCAGCCGGTGATGCCGTCGATCTCCGCCGCCTCGAGCACTTCCTCGGGAATGGTGAGGAGGGCGGCATAGATCAGCATCATCGGGATGCCGACGAACTGCCAGACCGAGACGAGGGCGATGGTGGTGAGCGCGGTTTCCTCCTTGCCGAGCCAGGGGCCGAAGAGCGCCTTCAGGCCGACGGCATCGAGCATCGAGGGCGCTATGCCCCAGATGGGAGAAAGGATGAGCTTCCAGACGAAACCCACGATGACGAAAGAGAGAATCGTCGGAATGAAGATGGCGGTCCGGTAGAAGGCCGCGCCCCGGAGCTTCGGCGAGGAGAGCAGCGCGGCGAGCGCGACGCCGATCGGGTTCTGCACCACCATGTGGACGAGGAAGAACCAGGCATTGTTGCCGAGCGCATTCCAGAAGCTCTCCGACCAGCGGGGGTCGGTGAAGAGGATGCGGAAGTTGTCGAAGCCGACAAATTCGGTCGCGCCGTCGACCACGCGCCAGAGAGCGAGCTCGAGCGTGGCGAAGAGCGGCACGATCATGATCGCGGTGTAGACGATGACGGCGGGCGCGAGGAAGATGGGGATGTGCCAGCGGAAGGCTTTACGCTCTCTCAAGGCTTGCGTCCTTCTCGGGTGCGGGGGGTGTGCGCGGGCAGGCAGGCTTGCGCGACGGAAAAAAGCGGTGCCGGCGGCCGTCCGCGCTGGGGCGGATGCGGCCGGGCGGTCGGCACCGGGGGCGAGGCGGGGATCGGCGGTGGCCCCGGCCGGCGATCAGCACCGGCGGCCGGGGGCAAGCGGTCAGTTCTGCTGCTGCGGCGCGTACCAGCTCGCGAGACCTTCCTGCAGGCGCTCGGCGGCGGCCTCGGGCGTCTCGGTGCCGCGGATCACGTTGGCCGAGGCGTTCCAGGTCTCGTTCTCGAGATTGGGCGTGCCGCGGGAGAGGATCTGGTAGGTCGAGCGGATCGTGCTGGCACAGCTCTGCCGCCAGGAGATGAATTCCTGCGCGAGCGGATCCTCGAGCTCGACGGCGGCATCCGAGAGCGGGAAGAAGCCGGGCAGGGCGTTGGCGTAGAGGCTGGCGAATTCGGGCGAGCCCACCCAGTCGAGGAAGGCCTTTGCCTCTTCGGCATGGGGGGAGGCTGCGTTGAGGCCGAGCGCAATGTCCACATGGTCGGAGATGTAGCAGTCGTCGCCCTCGGCGGGCACCGGCGGCTTGAACGCGCCCATGTCGAACACGGCCTGGGTGTTGAAGCCGGAAATTTCCCAGGAACCCGCCGGGTAGATCGCGGCGCGGCCAAGGGTGAAGAGGTTCTGGCTGTCGGGATAGGTCTGGGCCTCGAAGCCGTCGCCGAGATAGGGGCCCCATTTGGCGAGCTGGCGGAAGGGATCGACCCATTCGGGATCGGTGAGCTTCTCGGTGCCCGCGATCAGCGCGAGGCGGCCTTCCTCGCCCTTCCAGTAGTTCGGGCCGATGTTCTGGTAGCCCATGGTGGCGGCTTCCCACTGGTCGTTGGTGCCCATCGCCATCGGAATGTAGGTGCCGTCTTCCTTGATCTTGTCGAGCACGGCGAAGAATTCGTCGACGGTCGCAGGCGGCTCGAGGCCGAGCTCGGCGAAGGCTTCCTTGTTGTAGATGAAGCCGTGGATCACCGAGGCCATCGGCACGCAGAAGGTCTGGGAGCCGTCATCGGTGGACCAGCCGGATTTGGCGACATCGGAGAAGTTCGCCATCGCGTCGAGATCGGTGAGGTCTGCGAGCTGGCCCTTCTGGAAAAGCTGGAGCGACGCATCGAACGGGCGGCAGGTGATGAGGTCGCCCGCGCTGCCCGCATCAAGCTTGGAGTTGAGCACGGCGTTGTATTCGGCCGGGGCGGAGGGGGTGAAGTTGAGCTTGATGCCAGGGTGGCTCGCCTCGAAGGCCGGGATGATGGTCTCCTGCCAGATCGGCAGGTCGTCGTTGCGCCAACTTTCGATGTTGAGTGTCACGTCCTCGGCCTGGGCGGTGGCGGCCGCGAGCAGTGTTGTGCCGAGAAGCGCGAGCTTCAGTCCGGTCTGGGTCATGGTAGTCTCCCGTTGTTCTGGCCCGGATCCGGGCGGTTCTGTTCTGGTTATTCTGTCTTCAGCTGTCTCTTGCCGCCGCCAGCGCGGCAAGGGCCGGGCCGAGGTGGCCCGCGGCCCGGGCGAGCAACGCCTCGGCGCGGGCAAGGCCCGGTGCGCCCGCGGCGATCAGGATGGCGGGCTTCACCGCGCCGGAGGCCTGGGCCAGGGCGGACTCGGCGACCGCGGCATCACACCCGGCGAGCTCGGCAACGATGCGCGCGGCGCGCTTGCGGAGTTTCTCGTTGTCGGCCACGAGATTGACCATCAGGCCCTCGTGGACATGGCCGAGGCGCAGCGCGGCGAGGGTCGAGAGCATGTTGAGCGCGATCTTCTGCGCGGTGCCCGCGCCCATGCGGGTCGAGCCCGCGACGATCTCGGGGCCGGAGTCGAGCAGGACGGCAATCGCGGCCTCCTCGAGGAGCGTGCTGCCTGCGACATTGGCGATGCCGACCACCGTGGCGCCGCGGGCGGCGGCCTCGCGGGCGACCGCGAGCGTGTAGGGGGTGGTGCCGCTGGCCGAGACGCAGATCGCGACATCGCGGGGCCCGAAGCCGAGGGCGTCGAGCGCGGCCGGGACATCGGCCGTGTCGTCTTCCACCGCGCCCTTCATGTGCAGAAGCGCCTCCGCCCCGCCCGCGAAGAGAACCGGCGTGCTTTCCGGCGCGAGGCCGTATGTGCCTGGGAGCTCCAGCGCATCGGCCATCGCCATAAGGCCGGCGCTGCCTGCACCGGCATAGGCGACGCGGCCACCGGCGGCGAGCGCCGCCGCGGCGGCCTCCGCGGCGCGCGCGAGGGCCGGGATCGCGGCCTCGACCGCAGCTGCGGCGTCGCGCTGCTGGCCGAGGAGGCGCGCAAGAACGGTCGCGGGGGCCTGGCCCTGAAGGCCTTCGGCCAATGCGTGTCTTGCCTCCGTTCGTGATGCAGTCATGTGATTCCCCCTGTTCCGTTGATAATGCCAAACAGATACCAATTGTCCAGAAAAATCTCACGCACGCAAAAAAACAAGGGATATCCAAGATTCCGCTTCTCATTTGGTATCGAATTGGTATCTTACAGCGAAAAGGGAGTCGATATGCGCCTCTACATGGGAATCGATGGCGGCGGCACGAGCTGCCGCGCTGTGGTGGCCGCCGCGGACGGGCCGGTGCTCGGGCGTGGCGCCGCGGGATCGGCAAATATCTGGTCCGATCCGGAGGGGGCGGCGGAGAGTATCCGCGCCGCCGCCATGGGCGCGCTCACCGAGGCAGGACATCCGGATGCGATCGGCGCGGTCGAGGCCGTGCTGGGCCTTGCGGGCGCGAACCTGCCGCAGGCGCGGGCGCGGATCGAGGGGCGGCTGCCCTTCGCGCGGGCCGGTCTCGAGAGCGATGCGGTGATCGCGCTCAAGGGCGCGCTCGGGGAAGAGGACGGCATCGTGCTCGTCACCGGCACCGGCTCGGTCTTCGGCGCGCAGCGCGGGGGCGCGATCAGGATGATCGGCGGCTGGGGCTTCCGGCTGGGCGATCAGGCCTCCGGCGCCTGCATGGGGCGCGATCTGCTGACGCGCGCGCTGCTCGCCCACGACGGGCTTGCCCCCGCCGATCCGCTGCTCCGCGAGGTGATCGCCGAAGCCGGCGGCCCGGCGGCGCTGGTGGCGCGGATGACGGATGCCCCGCCCGCGGAATATGGCCGCTACGTGCCGCGGCTTCTCGAGGCGGCGGCACGCGGCGAGGTCGCGGCCTGCGACATCCTGAGCGCGGCGGATGACGCGCTCGTTGCGGCGATCGAGCATCTGGGCGGCGGCGCGCTGCTGCCGATCTGTTTCCTCGGCGGGATCGGACCTGTCTTTGCCGAACGGCTTTCGGGGCGCTATCCCGGCCGGATCCAACCGCCGCGCGGCACCGCGCTCGACGGCGCGCTTGCCATGGCGCGGGCCGGAGCATGAGCCGCATCCCGGATCTCTTCGCGCCCGAGGCCTTCGAGGCGCATGACGGCGGGCCGCTCTATCTGCGGCTTTCGCGCCGGATCTCCGAGGCAATCGAGGCCGGCGCGCTCGAGCCCGGCGAGGTGCTGCCGTCCGAGCGGGAGATGGCGCATCTGACCGGGCTCAGCCGGGTGACCGTGCGCAAGGCGGTGCAGGCGCTGGTGAGCTCGGGCCATCTGGTGCAGCGCCGGGGCTCGGGCACCTATGTGGCGCCGCGGGTCGAGCGGGTGGAGCAGGCGCTTTCTCTGCTCACCTCGTTCTCGGAGGACATGGCGCGGCGGGGCAAGAGGGTGACCTCGGTCTGGCTTGCACGTGCGCTGCATTCCCCCTCGCCGGAAGAGACCATGGCGCTCGGGCTGGCTGCGGGCGACCGGGTCGCGCGGCTCGAACGGGTGCGCGAGGCCGATGGCGTGCCGCTCGCCATCGAGCGCGCCTCGCTGCCAGTGTCGATCCTGCCCGATCCGGTGGTGGTGGGAAGCTCGCTCTACGAGGTGCTGGCCGCACGCGGGCTGCAACCCTCCCGCGCGGTGCAGCGGATCTCGGCGGCGAATATCGGCGCGGCCGACGCGGAGCTTCTGGGCGTGCCGGTCGGCGCGGCGGGGCTTCGGATCGAGCGCATCTCCTATCTGCCCACCGGGCGCGTGGTGGAGTTCACACGCTCGCTCTACCGGGGCGATGCCTACGATTTCGCGGCCGAGCTCAGGATACCGGCACCGGAGGAGGGGCGGACCCAGTGACAGGGCCGCCGCCCGCCCAAAAGGGGCGGCCCGGAGCCGGACAAGGCCGGGGCGGTGCCCCGGCAGGACTTCAGGAATGACCAAGGTGAAACGATGAACATTGAGACGAAGATGCGGGCCGAAGTGCTCGAAATCCCCGAAGCGGCGGCGCGCTTCCTCGAGAAATCGCGCGGAGCCGTGGCCGAGGCCGGCGCGGCGATCCGCGCGCTTGATCCCGGCCTGATGGTGACGGTTGCGCGCGGCTCCTCCGATCATGCCGCCACATACTTCAAGTATGCCTCCGAGCTTCTTGCGGGCGTGCCTGTCGCATCGGTCGGGCCTTCGGTCGCCTCGATCTATCACCGGCCGCTCCGGGTCAGCGGTGCGGTCTGCATCGGCATCTCGCAATCGGGCCAGAGCCCGGACATCGTCGAGATGATGAAGAGCACGCGGCGGGGGGGCGGCCTCACCATTGCGGTGACGAATTTCGCCGACGCGCCGATGGCGGAGGCCTGCGCCCACACCCTGCCGCTGCAGGCGGGGCCGGAAAACGCGGTGGCGGCGACGAAGACCTTCGTCAACTCGGTGCTCGCGGGCCTCGCGCTCGCGGCGGAGTGGCGCGAGGACGCCGGGCTGCGCGCGGCCCTTGACGCTCTTCCCGAGCAGTTCGCCGCCGCGCTGGCCTGCGACTGGGACCCGCTTGCCGACCGGCTCGAGAAGGCGGGCTCGCTCTATGTGCTGGGCCGGGGGCCGGGGTTTGCCATCTCCAACGAGATGGCGCTGAAGTTCAAGGAGACCTGCGCGCTTCATGCCGAGAGCTATTCGGCAGCCGAGGTGCTGCACGGGCCGGCCGCCCTGGTGCAGGACCGCTTCCCGGTGCTGGCGCTCGGGGTGCAGGACGCAGCGCTGCCGCAGGTGATCGCCACCGCCGAGCGGCTGGCCGGGCAGGGCGCGGATGTCTTCCTGACCGCGGAGGGCGCGGGCGCACCGGTGGTGGCGCTGCCGTCGGTGGCCAGGGTACATCCGCTGACCGCGCCGCTCGTGCTCGTCGTCGCCTTCTACCGCTTCATCGAGGCGCTCGCCCAGCGACGCGGGCTCAATCCCGACGAGCCGCCGCATCTGCGCAAGGTCACGGTGACGATATGACACGCACGGTCTATTCCGGCGCTGCGGTGTTCGACGGGGCGCGGATGCATCACGATGCCGTGCTGGTGGTCGAAGGGTCGGAGATCGCCGGGATCCTGCCGGAGGCCGCCGCGCCCGAGGGGCCGCGGGTGGCGTTGTCGGGCGGCGTGCTCGCGCCGGGCTTTCTCGACCTGCAGGTCAACGGCGGCGGTGGGGAGATGCTCCATGGCGGCTCCGGTGTCGAGGGGATCGCGCGGATCTGCGCGGCCCATGCCCGGCTCGGAGTGACGGGGCTCCTGCCGACGCTCATCACCGACACGGCCGACGCGACGCAGGCGGTGATCGAGGCCGGGGTTGCGGCAGCGGAAGCCGGTGTGCCGGGGTTTCTCGGCCTCCATCTCGAGGGGCCGCATCTCGATCCGAAGCGGCACGGGGCGCATGACACGGCGCTCATCCGGCCGATGGAGGCCGCAGATCTCGAAATGCTCTGCGACGCGGCGGTGCGGCTCCCGGTGTTGAAGGTGACCGTCGCGCCGGAGGCGGTGAGCCTCGCGCAGGTCTCGGCGCTGGCGCGCGCAGGCGCGGTGGTGAGCCTCGGGCATTCGGACGGCCCCGCCGCCGAGGCCCTGCGCTATTTCGCCGCCGGGGCCTCGAACGTCACCCATCTCTTCAACGCGATGAGCCCGCTCACCCACCGCGAGCCGGGCCTTGCCGGCGCGGCTCTCGATCAGGATGTGAGCTGCGGGCTGATCGCGGACGGGGTACATGTGCTGCCGGCCGTCCTGCGGATTGCGCTCGCGGCGAAGCGCGGGCGGGACCGGGTGTTCTTGGTGACGGATGCAATGGCGGTGGCCGGAACGGATGCGGCGGAGTTCGAGCTCGGCGGGCGCAGGATCCTGCGCCGCGACGGGCGGCTGACGCTCGCCGACGGCACGCTTGCGGGCGCCGATGTGGACATGGCGCGCTCGATCCGGGTGCTCGTGAAAGATGCAGGTCTCGATCTCGCCGAGGCACTGCGGATGGCGACGGCCGTGCCGGCCTCGGTGATCGGCGAGTCCGGGCGACTCGGCTGTCTCGCCCGTGGCGGCCCGGCGGATTTCGTGCATCTCGATGCAGGCCTCCGGCTTGCCGGCGTCTGGCGCGCAGGCAGACCCGTGGCGCTCGCCTGACGCCCGCGCAGCCTGCGCGGCGGGCCGGGAATCGTTTGTTGACGGGAACTTACCGACGCGCCTTGAAATAGCCGCATCAGGGCCGCTCCGCGCGTTAAGGAAGGTGAACCGGTTTACGGGCGCGGCGCCGCCCGCGCACCCGTTCGCCGGCGGCGGGCACGCCTGGATCACAGGCCCGGTCCCGGCCAAGGGGCCGGAATCCGGCGGCTTTTGTGCCGTTGTGGGAGATCGGTGACACTCCGGCGGCCTAACCCCCAATCCGAATCAAATATGCATCTGATTTTACTCGTAAACTCTGCCGGCTGCCCTTGCTTCAAATCGCCGAGAGGACGGCGCATTCCCACGCCATAGGACCGCGATACGAATCCTCATTGCCGGGGTTCGCCGGATCGCTATGTGAAGGACATGTGGCGCGCCGCGGGGGCGGTGGTGCGAGGGGGCAGAAATGTTTGATTCCGACACGGACGAGGCGGGTCATGCCGATGACCTGCCCCTGTTTCTGAACACGACCGGAACCGGTGAGGGCGATTTCGGCGCGCCTCTTGCACCGGCGGCAGCTCCGCCCGCAAGCGTGCTGGCCGCACTCGAGTGCGGCAACTATTGGACGACAACGTCACTCACCTTCGGCTTCACCACCTCGACCTCGCAATATGAGAGCGGCGAGGCGGCCAACGGAGAGCTTTCATCCTTCTCTGCCTTCTCCGCCTCGGGCAAGGCCATCATGCGCAGCGTTCTGGCGCAGTGGGATGAAGTCTCATCGCTCAACCTTAGCGAGATTTCTGGCAGCGCCAATCCTGTCATGAAGATCGCGGGCTCGACGGCACGGCCGACGGCCTGGGCCTATCAGCCGACCTCGCATCCGGCGGGCGGTGACATCTGGGTCAACGGCAACAATACCGGGGCCTTCTTCTCGGGCAGCTCGGACCCCTCCGGGCGGATCGGGAGCTATGCCTATCATACGGCGCTCCACGAAGCGGGGCACGCGCTCGGCCTCGACCATCCGCATGATGGCGCGAGCGTGATGCCGCTGCAGTATGATGCGATGGAATACACCGTGATGAGCTACCGCTCCTATGTGGGGCACGGGCTCACCGGCTATACCAACGAGACCTTCGGCTTCGCGCAATCGCTGATGATGCTCGACATCGCCGCGATCCAGGACATCTACGGCGCCGATTATTCAACGCGGAGCGGCAACACGACCTATGCCTTCAACCCGACCACCGGCGAGATGAAGATCGACGGCGTTTCGGCGGGCGTTCCCGGCGCGAACCGGATCTTCCGCACGATCTGGGACGGCAACGGCACCGACACGCTCGATTTCTCGCTCTATGCGACGAACATCAGCGTCAATCTCAACCCCGGCATGGGCGTCGATCTCGATGTCGGCGGCACGGCGCAGAAGGCGCAACTCGGCTACACCTCCGGCAGCTATGTCTATGCGAGCTACAATATCTACATGTCGCTGCTCGATCAGGGCGACACGCGGAGCCTGATCGAGGGCGCGGTTTGCGGCACGGGCAACGACATCCTGATCGGCAATGACGCCGACAACACCTTCTGCGGCGGGCTCGGCTATGACGTGCTCACCCTCGGGGCCGGAGCGGACACCATCACCGGCACGGTTGCAGAGCTCGTCGGCGACAGGGTCACGGATTTCACCGCCGCCGACCGGATCATCGGGACCGATCTCGACCCGCAGAAGCAGCTCGTGGTCGGGGCGGACGGGCTCATCGCACTGGCCGATGCAGACAGCCCGACGCCGGAGCCGCCCGATGCGCCGGACGAGCCGAGCGAACCCGAGGTGGTCGATCCTCATACCGCGCGGGTCGTTGTGCTCACCGCGCTGCGGGATACCTTTGCCTCTGCCGGCAGCGAAGATGTCACGGTGGCCGGTCTCGGCAATGCCGACCGCATCATCACCCGCGGCGGGGCCGACTGGCTGATCGGGGGCGACGGCAACGACAATCTCAGCGCCGGGGCGGGCAATGACACGCTCGAGGGAGATACGGGCAACGACCGGCTGGACGGCGGGGACGGGGACGATCTCGCGCTCGGCGGCACGGGCCGGGACACGATCTATGGCCGTTTCGGCAACGACCGGATCTATGGCGGTGCGGATGCCGACAATCTGCGCGGCGATCACGGGCAGGACAGCCTCTCGGGCGGCGCCGGAAACGACCGGCTCGACGGGGGGTATCACGAGGATCTGCTCTACGGCGGCGCGGGCAACGACCAGCTTCGGGGCGGCAACGGCGCAGACACGCTCTGCGGTGGCGCCGGATCGGACACGATCGATGGCGGGCGCGGCGCCGACTGCCTGGTCTTCCATGCCGACGACACCGGCACGGACCTCGTCCGAGGTTTCCGCATCGCCGAGGGCGACACCCTCGAGATCAACAACTTCACGGGCGGCTTCGAGGATCTTCAGATCTCGGAATACCGCCGGAGCGCGATGATCACCTTCGAGAACGGCGGCAAGATCATCCTCGACCGGGTCCAGACCGCGAGCCTTACCGCGGATCAGTTCGCTTTCCATGCCGGAGATGCCACCGACCGCGATCTGCCCGAGGTGACGCTCGGCGGGTTCAGCGATCCCGGCGCAGCGATAACCAGCCTCACCGACGGGAACGACACGCTCCGGCTCAGCGCCACGCACGGCATGGAAATCGACATGCTCGCCGGCAACGACACGCTGACCGCCGGCCGCGGCGCGGACACGATCCGGGGCGGCGCGGGCAACGACTACCTCAGCGGCGGCAGCGGCAATGACGAGATCTCGGGCGGCAGCGGCGCGGATGTGCTCTTCGGCCAGAGCGGCCGGGATGTCTTCGTCTTCAGCGCGAGCGATCTCGACGGAGCGGAAACGGATATCGTGCGCGATTTCAGCTGGAAATATGATCGGATCCGGCTCGAGGGGTTCTCGGCCGATTCCGTCGATGACCTGGTCTTCGGGGTCGATAACCGGCGGGCGCAGCTGGTGGTGGACGATCAGACAATCGTGTTCCAGAACCTCCGCAATGCGGATATCTTTCACACGCATGACCTGATCGATTTCGCCTGAAGTGACCTCAGCCGCCGTCGACCGAAAGCGGCGGCGGTGTGAGGTCGAGGTCGATCCAGATCGGGAAATGATCGGAGGCCAGTCGGCTCGTGGCACTGATATGCACGCCGGTGGCAGCGCGGCCGAGTTCGCGGGAGAGCGCGAAGCGGTCGAGCGAGGCCATTAGGCGGCGGACGTGGAAGGTCTTGCCCGGGGTCACGATCTCGTAGTGGCGCGCGAGGCGGCCGAGCCCCTCGCGCTCCGACCATTCGTTGAAATCACCGCCGATCACCGTGGGCAGGCCCGGAAGGTTGGTGAGCCGGGCGTTGAGCGCATCGAGCTGCGAGCGGCGCGAGGTGCGCAGGAGGCCGAGATGGGCCGCCACCACGCGCAGCCGCCGCCCACCGGTGTCGAGCTCGGCAATCACCGCGCCGCGGGGCTCGAGGCCGGGCAGATCGATCTGGATCACGGGGCCATGGAGCATGTCGGGCCGCGCGAGGATCGCGTTGCCGTGCCAGCCGAGGCTGCGGTCATTGCGGGCGACGAGGACGGGCACCAGCCCGGTGCGGGCCTCGATCACGTCCCGCGGCAGCACGGTGGGACGGCCGAAGAGGCGGAGGTCGGCCTCCTGGAGCAGCACGATATCGGGGGAAAGCTCGGCCACCACGTCGAGCACGCGGCCTGGCCGGCGGCGGCGGTCGGTACCGACCGCCTTGCGGATATTATAGCTCACGACGCGCAGTTTCGACGTGAGCCGGCTCTTCTCTTTCATCGGCATGTCCTTCAAAGCACGGGGGCCGCAAGGCGGAAGGCGCCCTCGGCGATGCGCCGGGGCAGGCTTGCCTGCGGCGGTCCTTCGCTGCAGAGCCCGCACTGGTCCTCGAACCAGCGCTCGAGGTGCGCCACGGTTCCCGCGTCATAGGCAAAGAGCGCCGCCTCGAAGTTGAGATACATCGAGCGGACGTCGAAATTCGCCGAACCGAGCCAGGCAAAATCGTCGATGATCCCGGCCTTGGCATGGATCATCCGGCGGTCGCGGGTGAGGAAGACCCGGCCGCCGGCATCGGCAAGCCCGCGGATGTAGATGCCGCGGGCGAGATCGGCGAGGGTCTGATTCGACTTCGCGGGCACGAGCAGGCGGACGTCGAGCCCCCGCAGCGTCGCGATGTTGAGCGCGTGCGCGAGCTGATCGGTCGGCAGGTAGTAGGGTGTGACGATCCAGACCCGGCTCTCGGCGCGGTGGATCGCGGCGACGAGCCCGTCGTGGAGCGTGTCGCCCGAGATGTCCGGGCCCGAGGGGATCGGCTGGAGCACGGCGTTGCCCTCCCGGACGGCCGCGCAGCGGATCTCTGAGGGCTGGATTTCCCCGGCCTCGGGAGCGGCCCGGCGATGGGCGGCGTCGAGATCGGAGGCCAGGATGTCGGAATAGGCGCGGATGGCCGGGCCTTGGAGCGCGAAGGACAGGTCGGTCCAGAGGGCGGGCGCCGCGGCGTTGGCCGACATGTAGGCGCGGCCGACGTTCATGCCGCCCGCAAACACCCGGCAGCCGTCGGCGACGAGCGTCTTGCGGTGGTTGCGGAGGTTGAGGCGCCCCCGGCCGGGCAACCCGAGGAAGGGCGAGGAGAAGAGCACCTCGCCGCCGGCCTCGCGGAGCCGCTCGAGCGCCTGACGCGGCCGGGAGAGCCCGCCGAAGCGGTCGATCATCAGGCGCACACGAATGCCCTCACGGGCACGTCGGGTGAGAAGCTCGACGAAGGCCCGGCCGATCTCGTCATTCTCGACGATGTAGAATTCCGCGTCGATGGTATGCTCCGCGCCCGTGATGAGGCGGTTGAGGCCCGTGAAGGCGGTGGCCCCATCCTCGAAGATCTCGATCCGGTTGCCACTGCGCGCGCCCGGCATACCGAGTTCGCGGAAGAAGATATCCATGGCTGCGGCCGGGGGCTCGATCCGGTCGGGTTCGGAGAAGTTGAGGTGGGAGGCGCGGTAGGGCTTGCGGACGCCGAAGGCGAGAAACATCGGCAGCGCAAGATACGGCAGCAGGAAGACGAAGAGCAGCCAGGCGGCGGTCGATTGCGGCGAGCGGCGCTGCTGGACGAGAAGCAGCACGGCAAAGAGCGCGAGGGTTCCCCCGAAGACGATCTCGAGATGGGCCGTTAGCCAGGTCACCGGCGACCTCCGTTGCTCGGGGGACCGTGTTCGGGGGCGGGTTTCGCGCGCATTCCGGAAGCCTCGTTGCTCGATCCGGCCGCGGGCGCACGGACGGATAATCTGGGAACTCGCCTGACTGTGCATCGCGATGCGGGGGGGTCAATGCGGAAGTGCAGGATGGAGCGGGATTTGGCGTCCATCTAAATAACATAACTAACATTATGCCGATATTTTCTGGCAGGCGGTCGCTGTGCGCAGCGGCTGGATCGTGTCGGAACTCAGATTTCGCGTCAGATCCCGGAATGCCTCGTCCGAGATCGGGCGAAGTCCCATCGCGCGTCCGACATTGAGCTGCCAACTGATGGTAGCGAAACGATCCCGGTGGTATTTGCCGCTGAATACCAGCTTCTTTAACTCGAGACCGGCGGAGCGATCCTGAGCCATCTTCGGTCATGCGCACGGCTTCGCAGGCTGGAGCCCTGCCGGCGATCGGCCCCCCCTGACGCACCGCCTGTCATGAAAGAGAGAGGCGTGCCACGCCCGCGAAAGGTTGCCGCATCGGTCCAGGGGCAAATCAGAAGTCGGGTCGGGTCCAGGGGCGGTCGGGGCTGCTGGTCCGGGCGCCGGTGACGCGGAGGCGGCCGTCCTCCCGCCGGATGGCGAGCGCACCCTCCCGGCGCAGGCGTTCGGCGCCGATGAAGAGGCAGCGCCCGCCGGGGCTTTCGCGCCAGCCGGGCGCGATGAGGATAGCCGCGCCCTCGCAGGTCTCGGCGGCATCCACGGGCGGCTTGCTGCTGCCGAGATAGATGATGCGGCCGCCGTCCGGCCCGCCCGGGAGATCCATCGCGGCGAAGCCCCGGCGGCGCTCCATGCCGCTCCGGGCATAGGCTTCGGCCTGGGGCGCGGCGTCGCCGTCATTGCCGAGCCAGATCGAGGCCGCGAAGCTGTTGCCGCTCGCCGAATTCACCACGCGGCCCGCAGGGCTTTGGACGCCAAAGAGCCGGCCGTTTTCGGCGACGAGCACATCCGGCCGATCCGCTGCGGCCCAGAGGCCAAAGCCGAGCGCAAGCGGCAGGAGGGCAAGACTCCTGCCCCGGCCGACCCAGAGCACGGCGAAGATGCCGCCGAAGGCAATGAGCGCAAGGGCTGCGGGCGGTCCCGCCGGAATCGCCCGGACCGCACCGCCGAGCCCTGCAACAAAGGTTGCGACGGCAAGGATGTAATCGATGCCGAGCCCCATGATCCGGAGCGCGAGGGGCGCCAGGCCGATGGGCGCGAGAAGGCCCGCCAGCACGCCGGCAGGCATCACCACGAGCCCCATCGCAGGCACGGCAAGGATGTTGGCGAGCAGCCCGTATTGCGACAGCGTGTTGAAATGGAAGGCGGAGATCGGCGCAGTCGCAAGCCCCGCCACGAAGGACGTCGCGGCGACGCCGATCACCGGCCGCACGAAGCGCCAGCGCGGATCGGTCTGTGTCTCGCGCCACCAGGCCCGCCCGCGCAGCCATTCGAAGGCGGCGATGAGCGCGGTGGTGGCGGCAAAGGACATCTGGAATCCCGCCTCGGTGAGGCTCTCGGGTTCCCGGACCAGAATGATGGTGGCGGCGAGCGCCACCGAGCGCAGGGTGAGCGCGGGCCGGTCGAGCAGGACGGCGACGAGCACCACGGCGGTCATGATGAAGGCGCGTTGGGTCGCGACACTCGCCCCCGAGAGCGCGAGATAGGCCGCCGCTGCACCGAGCGCGACAACGGCCGCGATCTTCTTGGTGTTGTACCAGAGCGCGATGCGGGGCACGAGCGCGAGGCCGCGGCGGATGGCGGCGAAGACGAAGCCCGCGAGCAGGCCCATGTGGAGACCCGAGATCGCGAGAAGATGGGCGAGGTTCGAGCGGCGGAGCGCGGTAACGTCCTCGGGAGAGACGGCGGAGCGATCACCGGTCAGCAGGGCCGCGGCGAAACCGCCGGTCGGACCGGGCAGCGCGGCCTGGATCGCGCGGGAGAGCGCGATGCGGGTGGCGAAGAGCCCCTGCCGCCAGCCACCGCCTTCGGCACGGCGCTCGAGGAAGGGCGTGTTGCTGTAGCCGATCGCGCCGAGCGCCTCGAACCAGGCATAGCGACGGAAGTCGAAGCCGCCGGGCTCGGCCGGTGCGGAGGGGGGCGAGAGCCGGGCCTGGCCAAGGATGCGCAGACCGGGCTGGAGCACGTCCGCTGGCGTCGCGGGGTCGAGCGAGATGCGGACACGCGCGGGCGTGCGCAAGGGGTCGAGGCCATAGATGATGACGTGATCGAGAGTGACGCGGGGCCGGTCGCTCGCCGAGCGATCAAGCCCGACCACCCTGCCCTCCACATTCACCGTCATGGCGCGGGACAGCACGGGCGCGCCGACCTCGTGGGTGCGCCATCCGGCAAGGCAGAGGCCGAGGAGCGGCAGGAGCGCGGCGAGAATGACGACGCGGGCCATCGGCCCGGCCCGCAGGAGCGAGCCCGCACCCATTGCGACGAGCGCCCCTAGGGTTGCAAACATCCAGGGCTCCGGTTCGCGCGGCAGGGCGAAATAGACGCCTATGCCTAGCCCCAGAAACACCGGGATCCAGAGCGGCAGGTTACGGCGCTGGGATTCGGCAAGGGCGGTCAGCATGATGCGAGTTCCGCGGGCGTGCAGGGAAGCGGTTCGGACGGAGCGCCTCCGCTCCGGGCTCCCGCGCCCGCAGATGCCGGTGTGCGATGCCGCCGGGCCACCTCCCTTGTTCTCCCGTCCGGAAATCGCCTAAGAGAACGCTAATCCGACCAAGGTTGCCGAGAGGTTAACGAATGCCCGCTCCCAAACCCGTCGTCACGCGCTTCGCCCCCTCGCCCACTGGCTATCTTCATATCGGCGGCGCGCGCACGGCACTCTTCAACTGGCTCTATGCCCGGCACATGGGCGGCCGCTTCCTCCTGCGGATCGAGGATACCGACCGCGCCCGTTCGACGCCCGAGGCAACCGCGGCGATCTTCGAGGGGCTCCGCTGGCTCGGGCTCGACTGGGACGGCGAGCCGGTCAGCCAGTTCGAGCGCGCCGGGCGCCATGCGGAGGTCGCGGCGGAGATGCTGGCGGCCGGGAAGGCCTACCGCTGCTATGCGACGCCCGAGGAGATCGCTGCCTTCCGCGAGGCGGCGAAGGCGGAGGGGCGCCCGCCTCTCTTCCTCTCGCCCTGGCGCGATGCCGATCCGGCAAGCGCTCCCGAGGGCGCGCCGTTCGCCGTGCGGCTGAAGGCGCCGCGCGAGGGCGTGACGGTGGTGCGCGACGAGGTGCAGGGCGAAGTCACCTGGCGGAACGAGACGCTCGACGACCTCATTCTGCTGCGCTCGGACGGCACCCCGACCTACATGCTTGCGGTGGTGGTGGACGATCACGACATGGGCGTGACCCACGTTATCCGCGGCGATGACCACCTGACCAACACCGCGCGCCAGACGCTGATCTATCAGGCGATGGGCTGGGACGTGCCGGTCTTTGCCCATATCCCGCTCATCCACGGGCCGGACGGCAAGAAGCTTTCCAAGCGCCATGGCGCACTTGGGGTCGAGGCCTATCGGGAGATGGGCTACCTGCCCGAAGCGATGCGCAACTATCTCGCCCGGCTCGGCTGGAGCCACGGCGACGAGGAGTTCTTCACAACGCCGCAGGCGGTGGAGTGGTTCGACCTGCCGCAGATCGGGAAATCGCCGGCGCGATTCGACTTCGCGAAGCTGGAGAATCTCTGCGGACAACATATTCGTGCCTCGGAAGATGATGTCCTGCTCGCCCATATCGAGGATTATCTTGCAGCGCATGGTCACGCCCCCCTGCCCGATCGGGTGCGTGCGCAGGTTCTGAGGGCCATGCCCGGCCTCAAGGAGCGTGCGAAGACCATACCTCAACTCCTTGAAATGGCGAGGTTTGCAACCGAATCGAGACCCTTTGAGCCCGACGCCGCGGCCCGCAAGGCGCTCGCCAATGTATCCCAACGTATGCTCATTGATTTGACCTCGCGCCTGCAACATGCTAGCTGGACCGCGAGTGAGCTGGAGGGTGTCGTGCGCGAATTTGCACAAGCGGAATCCCTGGGCCTCGGCAAGATCGCCCAGCCGCTGCGCGCCGCATTGACCGGCCGCACCGTCTCGCCAAGTGTCTTCGACATGATGGAAATCCTCGGAAAAGAAGAGTCCTTGGCCCGGATCGAGGATTGTGCGGAGGCGCTCACCACGAATTCCTGATGCCCGACGGGCCCCAGGGGCAATCGCGGCGCGGACCGGCTCCCGCCGCCGCGGATAACAGGGTGGCCGCAGTCCCGGCGGACCCAAGACAGAGGGAAAGACGCATGCACGACCAGTCCACAGAGAGCGCCAAGCTGACCCTGAAGGGCACTACCTACGACCTCCCCGTCTATTCTGGAACGATCGGCCCGGACGTTATCGACATCGGCAAGCTCTACGCTGAGGCTGGCGTCTTCACCTTCGACCCCGGATACACCTCCACCGGGTCCTGCGAGAGCTCGATCACCTATATCGACGGCGAGAAAGGGGAGCTTCTCTACCGCGGATATCCGATCGAGCAGCTCGCGGAGAAATCCCACTTCCTGGAAGTCTGCTATCTGCTTCTTTACGGTGAGCTGCCGACCGCCGCACAGATGGAAGACTTCGAGACCCGTGTGACCAACCACACGATGCTTCACGAGCAGCTGGCTTACTTCTTCCGCGGCTTCCGGCGCGACGCGCATCCGATGGCCGTGGTCTGCGGCGCGATGGGCGCCATGTCGGCCTTCTATCACGACTCGACCGATATCAACGATCCCTGGCAGCGCGAAGTCGCGACCATCCGCATGATCGCGAAGATGCCGACGCTGGTCTCCTGGGCCTACAAGTATTCGATCGGCCAGCCGTTCGTGTATCCCAACAACTCGCTCGACTACGCCTCGAACTTCCTCAACATGTGCTTCTCGGTTCCGGCCGCGGAATACCACGTCGATCCGATCCTTTCCCGCGCGATGGACCGGATCTTCACTCTTCATGCCGATCACGAGCAGAACGCCTCGACCTCGACGGTGCGTCTTGCCTCCTCCTCGGGCGCGAACCCGTTCGCCTGTGTCGCGGCGGGTGTGGCCTGTCTCTGGGGTCCGGCGCATGGCGGTGCGAACGAGGCCTGCCTCAGGATGCTGCGCGAGATCGGCTCGGTCGACCGTATCCCGGAATACATCAAGAAGGCGAAGGACAAGGACGATCCGTTCCGCCTCATGGGCTTCGGACACCGGGTCTACAAGAACTTCGACCCGCGCGCGAAGGTGATGAAGCAGTCGGCGGACGAGGTGCTGGGCCTTCTCGGCATCGAGAACAACCCGACGCTGCAGGTTGCCAAGGAACTCGAGCGGATCGCGCTGGAAGACGAGTATTTCGTCGAGAAGAAGCTCTATCCGAACGTCGACTTCTACTCGGGCATCATCCTCGACGCGATGGGCTTCCCGACCTCGATGTTCACGCCGATCTTCGCGCTGGCGCGCACGGTCGGCTGGATCTCGCAGTGGAAGGAAATGCTCGAAGATCCGAAGGCGCGCATCGGGCGCCCGCGTCAGCTCTACACTGGTGCAGCCTTTCGCGACTACACGGATGTCGAGAACCGCTGAACCCAAGCGGAGCACATCGCTCCGCCGCGTGGTCGCCGAGGCCGAAGCACTTGGTCTCGGCATCACGCCGGTCCGGCTCGAGGATGGAACACGGACGGCCGCCGACGCGGCGGCCGCCTGCGGCTGCACGGTCGGGCAGATCGTGAAGTCGATCATCTTCCGCGTCGCGGAGAGCGACCGGCATGTGCTGTTCCTGACCGCCGGCGACAATCAGGTCGATCCTGCAAAGGCTGGCGCCCTGGTCGGTGCGCCGCTCGAGAAGGCTGATGCCGCAGGGATCCGCAAGCATACCGGATTTGCCATTGGCGGCGTCTCGCCGCTGGGGCATGTGACGCCGATCGAGACATTCTTCGATCCCGATCTGCTTTCCTATGACGTGGTCTGGGCCGCCGCCGGCACGCCGCACCACGTGTTTTCCGTCGCACCCCAGGCGCTGGCGGAAGCGCTTCGGCCGAAGGTCGCACCCTTTACCGCCTGACAGCCCTGCTCTGGCGGCGCCGGCCGCCGCCGGGCATCGGGGTGCGGGAACGGAAACCCGGACGGCGCTTCGCAACCCAGGCAATGAAGCGGGCAAGCCGGGGATGGCCACGCAGGGCATCAAGGCTCGCGTAGTCGCGGGCCAGTTCGGTTTCGGTCAGCGTCGCATGGATCTCCGCATGGCAGATCTGGTGCAGCAGCACCGTCTCGCCCCCCTTCCCGCCCCGGAGCTTCGGGACGAGATGGTGGCGGCTTTGCCGCACGCCGGGCGGGATCGGGCGGCTGCAAAGGCCGCAGAGCGGATCCTCCTCCATGCCATCTGCCGCCATGCCGCAGTTCAGCCCGGCTCGGCGATGCGGCAGGACATGCCTTCGTCGGGCGGCCAGTCCACTGTCGCCTCGTTGCCCTTCATCCAGATCCAGCGCCCGAACGAGCATTCGTAGCGCGCGCCCGAGGCTGTACGGGTCTGGTAGGCCGCATCGATGGTGTCGCCGCGCTCGAAACGCGCGCTCGGAAGCTCGGTCTCGTAGAAATAGGTCACGAGCTCGTTGGCCGGATTGCCGTCGCACTGCCAGGTCGCGACGCCGACGGGGTCCTCGAGCATGTAGAGTGCGACGAGCTCGCCCTCCCGCATGAGATAGGCCGTCTCGACGCACTCCCGCGGATCCTCCGCCTTCCAGCAATCGTCCCGGCCCTTTATCCAGCCGTGCTGGGTGGCGCGGAGCGACCGTTCGGCCGAAGCCGCATCGGCAAACCCCGCCGTTGCAGTGAGTGCGGCGGCGTAGCGTTCCGCCACGCGCCGGTCGAGGGCCGCGAGCGCCGGATCGCTGCAGACAAGTTCTTCGGCGGAGCTCTCGGCGCGGGCGCAATTGAAGGAAGGTCCGTCCTGCGCGGCAGCAGCCGTGGCGATCAGGGCAAGCCCGGCAGCGGCCCCGAGGGGTCTCATCCACTTTGGCATCGCTTTCCTCCTCTCCGGTTCGGACATGCCGCCAGTCTCCCACCTCCCCCGCCTGCATGCAATTGCGGCGGGGGCAAAGCGCGGGCTCAGAGCATCGAGCCGGTGTCGATGAAGCGCTGGTGCCAGGAGAGCGCCTCGGCGGGCAGGCAGGGCGCATGCTGGCCGAAGGATTTTGCCGTGGCCCGAGCGAAATAGTCCTCGAGCCCCGGTCGGTAGTCGGGATGCGCGCAGTTCTCGATGATCAGCCTGGCGCGCTGTTTCGGCGAGAGGCCGCGGAGGTCGGCCAGCCCCTGCTCGGTGACAATGACCTGTACGTCCTGCGAGATGTGATCGACATGGCTCGCCTGCGGCACGATGGCCGAGATCTTGCCCCCCTTCGCGGTTGAAGGCGTCATGAAGATCGAGACATAGGCATTGCGGGCGAAATCGCCCGAACCGCCGATGCCGTTCTGGATCCGCGAGCCCATGACATGCGTCGAGTTCACCGATCCGTAGATGTCGGCCTCGATCAGCCCGTTCATCGCGATGCAGCCAAGACGGCGGACAAGCTCGGGATGGTTGGAGATTTCCTGCGGCCTGAGGATCAGCTTGTCGCGGAAGCGCGCCGCCTCGGCATTGAAGCGCTCGGCCATCTCCGGACTGAGCGAGAAGGCGGTGGCGGAGGCCATTGCGAGCTTGCCCGCGTCGAGCAGGTCGATCATGCCGTCCTGGATCACCTCGGTGAAGGCGGTCATGCCTTCGAAGGGCGAGTCGAGCAGGCCCGAGAGCACGGCATTGGTGACGTTGCCCACACCGGACTGGAGCGGCAGGAGCGTGGAAGGCAGACGGCCGACCTTTACCTCATGCCTGAGGAAGTCGAGCAGATGGCCGGCGATCGCCTCGGCCACGGCGTCGGGCTTGGCGAAGGGCAGGTTGCGGTCTGGCGAGTCGGTCTCGACGATGGCGACGATCTTCCCGGGATCGCAGGTAAAATAGGCTTCGCCGATACGGTCGTCGGGGCGAACGAGCGGGATCGGCACCCGGTGCGGCGGCAGCGCGGTGCCGTAATAGATGTCATGCATCCCCTCGAGCGCCGCGCTCTGCCAGGCGTTGACCTCGAGGATCACCTGACTGGCCTGATCGAGCCAGGTCTTGTTGTTGCCGATCGAGGAGGACGGGATCAGGCGGCCATCCGGGGTGATGCCGGAGACCTCGATCACCGCAGTATCGAGGGGGCCGAGGAAACCCTGCCAGGCCATGGGCGCAACCTGGCTCAGGTGCATGTCGAAATAATTCATCTCGCCCTTGTTGATCTTCTCGCGCGCGATCGGATCGGAATTGTAGGGGAGACGAAATTCGATGCCATCGGCCCTGGCGAGGGCCCCGTCGAGCTCGGGGCCGGTGGAGGCGCCGGTCCAGATGCGCACCCGGAACGGGTGGCCCGCGGCATGCTCGGCCTCGATCCGCGCCGCGAGCGCGAGCGGCACGGCCTTGGGATAGCCGGAGCCGGTGAAGCCGCTCATGCCGATGGTTGTGCCGGAGTTGATGAGCCGTGCGGCGTCTGCGGCGCTCATGACCTTGGCGCGGAGGCCTTCATGGCGGATGCGGGTTGCGGTGGTCACGGACGGAAGTCTCCTCGCTTGCCGGGATCCCATCGTCCGAAACGGGCGACAGGATCGGTCGCTTCTTGCGCGACGGGGGCCAATGCCCCGAGTCGCCGTATTTACCCAAGCGATACGGAGGGTTTCCAGAAGATTCGGACATATTCGGATGTGTGAAAAAATAAGGCCCGACTGAAGACGTCGACAAACGCATCGCGAGCATATCACGGGAGATCACACCGCCGTGGCGGTTGATCTGGCTCAAGGCGGGCGGTTAGCGAAAGGTAAACGCTCCGGGCAGAACAAGACAAACAGAGGAGACGCCCGCCACCATGACAAAGGAATCCCAACTAGATGCCGCGGCCAAGGCATTGACACCGAGCTTCGCAGGCGCGGAGCGCATGATGGAGATGACCCAAGTCGCGATGGCCCGGGCGATCGAATCGCCGCAACGGCTCATCGAGGCCAATCTCGAGGCCGGAGCCGAGATCTTCGCCTTCATGAGCCGCCGCATGCAGGCCCAGGCCGATTTCTGGCAGAAGCTCGCGAAATGCCACGCTGCGGAAGACGCAATCTGCGTTCAGCGGGAATTCGCGACCGGCCTCACCAAGGACTACACTGCCGAGGCGACGCTGATCGCGGAAAAGACCGCAGGACTTGCGCAGGAGAACTTCCGCAAGCTCACCGAGCAGATGGAGGATGTCCGCGCCGAAGCCCTTGCGGCCACACCGGTGAAAGTCGCTCAGGTCGCCTGACGAGCGACGATCCGTTCCACGCGGCGGTTGCCTGAACCGCCACGCCGCTGGTGTGCGGCATGCCCGCCGCCTCCCGGGCGGCCCGGGCATCACAGATGCGTGATGCCCTCTCATGCGGCCCGATCCGGGCCGCATAACCGAGACCGTGTTCCTCGAAGGATCAATCCGCCCTTGAGCATCAACCGCAGGTCCCCTCTTATGGGGCCGAAGACGGGCACATTCGCCGCGCAGGGTCCGGTGCACTATGTGTCCGCCACGGAAAATGACGAATGGGAGGATCATGGTGAACAAGGGTCAACGCGTCTCCTCGCCGGAGGCCACCGTCTCGAAACGCTCAACCACCGGAGAAACGTCCCGGACCTCCGAAGCCCTCGCGGTGCTGAACGGGCTTGCCGCGAGCCGCATCGCCATCGAGGGTGTGAGCATAGAAATCGACGGCGGACGCTTCCCGGCCAAGGCGGTCGCCGGCCGGCCCATGGTGATCGAGGCGGACATCTTCTCGGATGGGCACGACGGTATCGATGCCGCCATCCGCGTCCGCCGTGCCGATGGCGGGCCGGTAAGCGAAGCGCCATTGACACGACTGGTGAATGATCGCTGGACGGGCACAGTTACGCTACCTGAGAATGCCTTCTACGAGATCACCATCGTCGCCTGGCGCGATCTCTTCGGCACCTGGCAGCACGACGTCGGCAAGAAGCATGGCGCGGGCCAGGACATTTCGCTCGAGCTGATCGAGGCGCGCCACCTGATCGAGGCGGCGGTTGCGCCCGAGCACGATGCGGCGCCCGAGGACAAGGCCGTGCTCGCGGCCCTGCTGCGGCAGGACGAGGCCGGGCACGGGATCGGCGAGCGGCTGGCCGCCTTCACCTCGAAGGCGATCGCGGCGACGATGAAGCGCGCCGCACCGCGCACCAACCTCACGGAATACAAACCCCTCATGGTCTTCGCTGACCGCGAGGCGGCGGCCTTCAGCGCCTGGTACGAGCTCTTCCCGCGCTCGCAATCGGGCGACACGCGCCGCCACGGCACCTTCGATGACGTGATCGAGAAACTGCCCTACATCCGCGATCTCGGCTTCGATGTGCTCTATTTCCCGCCGATCCACCCGATCGGCAAGACCAACCGCAAGGGCCGGAACAACACGCTGACACCAGGGCCGGACGATCCCGGCAGCCCCTATGCCATCGGTGGGCCCGAAGGCGGGCACGACGCAATCCATCCAGAGCTCGGAGATTTCGACAGCTTCAAGAGGCTCGTCGATACCGCCCGCGACTTCGGTCTTGAGATCGCCCTCGATTTCGCGATCCAGTGCTCGCCCGATCATCCGTGGATCAAGGAGCATCCCGAGTGGTTCGACTGGCGGCCCGACGGCACGATCAAGTTTGCCGAGAACCCGCCGAAAAAATACGAGGACATCGTCAATGTCCATTTCTACCGCGGCGCGCTGCCGAGCCTCTGGTATGCGCTGCGCGACATCGTGCTGTTCTGGATCGATCAGGGGGTGAAGATCTTCCGGGTCGACAACCCCCACACCAAGCCCTTCCCGTTCTGGGAGTGGATGATCGGCGAGGTTCGCGCCCGGCATCCCGACGCGATCTTCCTCGCCGAAGCCTTCACCCGGCCCAAGGTGATGAAGCGGCTCGCAAAGGTGGGCTTCAGCCAGAGCTATTCGTATTTCACCTGGCGCAACGGCCGGGAGGAGCTTGAGGAGTATCTCACCGAGCTCACGCAGGAGGAGTGCCGCGAATACATGCGGCCGAACTTCTTCGTGAACACGCCCGATATCAACCCGGTGCCGCTCCAGACCAGCGGCAGGCCTGGGTTCCGCTCGCGGCTGGTGCTCGCCGCGAGCCTCGGGGGAAACTACGGGCTCTACAACGGCTTCGAGATCTGCGACGGCACGCCGGTACCGGGCAAGGAGGAATATCTCAACTCGGAGAAATACGAGATCCGCGCCTGGGACATGAACCGGCCCGGCCATATTAAGGACGATATCCGGCTGATGAACCATCTGCGCCAGCATCATCCGGGGATGCGGGATTTCCTCAATCTCGCCTTCTACCGGACAACGAGCGACAAGGTGCTTTCCTACGGCAAGTTCACGCCGGACCGCAGCGACTTCCTGCTCTTCCACGTCAATCTCGATCCCCAAGAAACCCAGTTCTTCGAATTCGACGTCCCGCTCTGGGAATTCGGCCTGCCGGACGATGCCTCCATCGAGGTGCGCGACGCGGTGCATGGCAACAGCTTCACCTGGCACGGCAAGCTGCAGCTGCTCGAACTAGAGCCGCATAGCCGCCCCTACACGATCTGGCAGCTCTACGCGCCCGGCAGCCGGCAGGAGTAACCGCAGAATGACATCCGAAACCGCAAGCAGCACCGCCGGAATCGACCGCAGCCAGCCCGACTGGTACCGCGATGCCATCATCTACCAGATGCACATCAAGGCGTTCATGGATTCCAACAACGATGGGATCGGCGATTTTGCCGGTCTCATGCAGCGCCTCGACTATGTGCAGGAGCTCGGCGTCACCGCGATCTGGCTGCTGCCCTTCTACCCCTCACCCTTGCGCGACGATGGCTACGACATCGCGGACTACCGTGCGATCAATCCGAGCTACGGCACCATGGAGGATTTCCGCGCCTTCATCGACGAGGCCCACCGGCGCGGCCTGCGCGTGATCACCGAGCTCGTCATCAATCACACCTCCGACCAGCATCCGTGGTTTCAGGCCGCGCGCAAGGCGCCGCCCGGAAGCCCCGAGCGCGACATGTATGTCTGGTCGGACACCGACGAGAAATACCCGGAGACGCGGATCATCTTCCTCGACACCGAGAAGTCGAACTGGACCTGGGATCCGGTGGCGGGCGCCTATTTCTGGCATCGGTTCTATTCCCACCAGCCCGACCTCAACTTCGACAATCCCCGCGTGCTCCAGGAGGTGCTGGAAGTCATGCGCATGTGGCTCGACATGGGCGTCGACGGTCTCCGGCTCGACGCGATCCCCTATCTCGTCGAGCGCGAGGGCACCAACAACGAGAACCTCCCCGAGACCCACGAGGTGCTGAAGGCGATCCGCGCCGATCTCGACAAGCACTATCCGGACCGGATGCTGCTCGCTGAAGCGAACCAGTGGCCCGAGGACACGCGGCCCTATTTCGGCGATGGCGACGAATGCCACATGGGCTTTCATTTCCCGCTCATGCCGCGGATGTACATGGCGCTGGCACAGGCCGATCGACACCCGATCACCGACATCATCCGCCAGACGCCCGAGATCCCCGAGGGCTGCCAGTGGGGGATCTTCCTCAGGAACCATGACGAGCTGACGCTCGAGATGGTGACGGAGGACGAGCGCGATTACCTCTGGAAGACCTATGCCGAGGATGCCCGGGCGCGCATCAATCTCGGCATCCGCCGCCGGCTCGCACCGCTCATGCGCAACGACCGGCGCAAGATCGAGCTGATGAACTCGATGCTGATGACCATGCCCGGCACGCCCATCGTCTATTACGGTGACGAGATCGGCATGGGCGACAACTACTACCTCGGCGACCGCGACGGCGTGCGCACACCGATGCAGTGGTCGCCCGACCGCAACGCGGGCTTCAGCCGCGCCACTCCGCAACAACTCTACCTGCCCACGATCCTCGATCCGGTCTATGGCTACGAGGCCGTGAACGTGGAGGCGCAGGCCTCCGAGCCCTCTTCGCTGCTCAACTGGGTGCGGCGGATGATCATGGTGCGCAAGCAGCACCCCGCACTCGGGCGCGGACTCATGACCCTGCTCTATCCGCGCAACCGCAAGATTCTCGCCTATCTGCGGGAATTCAATGGCGACACCATACTTTGCGTCGCCAATCTCGCGGATTCGGCGCAAGCCGTGGAGCTGGATCTCGCGCGCTTCCGCGGCCTCGTGCCGGTGGAGCTCACCGGGCGCTCGGCCTTCCCTCCGGTGGGAGACCTGCCCTACATGCTGACGCTGCCGGGCTATGGCTTCTACTGGTTCCTGCTCGCAGCAGAGGAGCAGGCGCCTGCCTGGCACGAAACCATGCCCGAAATCATGCCCGACTTCATCACGCTCACCTCCCGCGACGGCCGCATCGAAACCGCGATCACCGGGCGCGAGCGCATCCAGCTCGAGCAGGATGCACTGCCGCAGTTCCTGCCGCTGCAGCGCTGGTTTGCGGACAAGGACGTGGCGATCGAGGCGGTGAAGCTCGTGCCGCTCGGCGAGCTGGTGGCGGGCGCCTTCTCGCTCGTTGCCATCGACGTGACGCTTTCCGGCGAGGTGCATCGCTACTTCCTGCCGATTTCAGCCCGCTGGGGCGACGACAATCTCCATCCCGGCGCACCGAAGCTCTCCTACACGCTTGCCAAGATCCGGCGCGGCCCGAATGTCGGCGCGCTGGTGGACGGAGCATATGACGAGCGCCTGGCGGCACAGTTCATCGCCGAGATGCAGCAGAACCACGAGCACCAGGGGCCGGCGGGCACCGTGCGCTACAATTCGACCGAGGCATTCCGCGCCATCGAGGAGGTGGGTGAGCCGCGGCCGCTCGGGGTCGAGCAGAGCAACGTGTCGATCTCGTTTGCCGACACGGTGATCCTGAAGATCTACCGCCGCCTGCGGGCTGGCGAGCAGCCGGATGTGGAGATTGCACGCTTCCTCACCGAAGAGGCGGGCTTCACCAACACGCCGGCCTATTACGGCTCAATCGAGCTTGTCGACAGCGAGCCGACGACGCTTGCCGCGGCCTTCGCCTTCTATCCCAACCAGGGCGATGCCTGGGCCGCCGTCACCGAGGCGCTGGCGCGCGATCTCGCCAGCAGCGAGATGCGCTCGGCCTCCGTCGACCCGCCCTTCGAACCCGAGTCCTTTCGTCTGCCGCTCGGAATCGGGGCGCTGCTCGGCCAGCGCACGGCTGAGCTGCACAAGGCGCTCGCGATCCCGACGGAGAACCCCGCCTTCGCGGTGGAGCCCATCGATCAGGCGCGTCTGGCCCGTTGGGCGGATGAAGTGGCCGCCGATGCGGATGCCGTGCTCGAAAAACTCGCGGCCGCGCAGAGCAGTCTGACCGAGGATGTTGCGAGCGATGTCGCGCGGCTTCTCGCGGCACGCGGCAAGATCGAGGAACGCATCGCCTCTGTGGCGCGCATGGCTCCCTCCGGCGGCTGCTCGCGCATCCATGGTGATTATCACCTCGGACAGGTGCTGATCGCACAGGCCGATCTCGCGATCATCGACTTCGAGGGCGAGCCCGGCAGGAGCCTCGCGGAACGGCGGGCGAAGTCCTCTCCGCTGCGCGATGTGGCCGGGATGCTACGCTCCTTCGACTATGCCGCCTCCATGGCTCTCGAGAAACATCTCTCTTCCTTCGATGCCGACACCGCGGAGGCGGAGGCACAGGTGCGCGCCTGGCGGGACAAGACGACGGAGGACTTCCTCGCCGCCTACCGCACGCATGTGGCGGGTGCCGCTTCCATCCCCCAGGATCCGGCGCTCGAGGCCGCGCTGCTCGACCTCTTCCTGCTGCAGAAAGGGCTTTACGAGATCGCCTACGAGTTCGGAAACCGGCCGGCTTGGCTGCATATCCCGCTCACGGGCGTTCTGGCGCTCGTCGAGGAACAGTAGGACCACCAGCCCCGCTGCATTAGTGCGGCGGGGCCGGATTTCACTCCGGGATCAGGTTCGCGACGCTCCGGTCCGTTTCGGAACCGCTTTCGGCGAGACCGCGGCTCACGCCGCTGCGGTCCGCGGCATTGCGGTTCTGGCTCATCTTGCTCTTCGCGACCATCCGGGTGAGCGTCATCCGCAGGCCGACGATGCCGCGGAGCTGGGCGGCAACGAACCGCTCGGGCGCGTCCGCCACCTCCCACGGCTCGGCGCGCCCGGCCTCGCGCCGCCGTGTGAGGCGCGAGACGACGTCGTGAAGCCGCGCGGGATCATCGAAGAACGCGATCTCCCCCCAGGCATGGATCGCGACATAGTTCCAGGTGGGCACGACCTTTCCGGTCTCACGCTTGGTTTCGTACCAGCTCGGGGTGACGTAGGCATCCGGTCCCATGAAGATGGCCATCCCCTCCCGTGCATCGGTCTTTTGCTGCGGATTGGCCCGGGCGAGATGACCGTAGAGCGTTCCATGCGGCCCCTCGCTCTCATCGAGGAAAAGCGGCAGCGGCGTCGCCATCAGGCCCTCGGTGCCCGCAGTCACAAAGCTCGCGAGCGGGAACGAGGCGAGGGCGGCGCGGATTTCGGCGGGATCTTCGAGGCGGAAGGCGGGAGGAACATACATGGGCGCGGTCTCCGGGTGTCCGGCCCGGTATCGTGCGAAAACCGCCGCGAGGAAAGCCTTGGCGGTGGCGGAGCGCGGAGGCGGGGGTCAGCACTCCCCTGCCCCCTTTTCCTAGCTCAGCGCGGATTGCGCTTTGCCGCCCGTGTGAGCTTGAGGCCGCGAGCCGCCTCGGCATTGCCCGAACGCGCAGCTGCCTCGAAGACCTTCTCGGCGAGATGGTAGCGGCGCAGATTGTAGAGCGAGTAGCCGCGCAGGACCATGAGGTCGACCTGCTCCGGTGCGACGCTGGCCCGGTGATCGAGGATCTCGAGCGTCTCGCGGTAGCGGCCTCGGTTGTAGGCGGCCGTGGCCCGCTCGGAGAGGATCGAGGACATGAGTTCCTCGGATCGCCCCTCGCTCTGGGTCGCCCGCGTGGCCGCCGCCGCCGCCTGATCGACAAGTCCCGCGCGCAGGTAGGCAAGGCTCTGACCGTAGGCTGCATCGGAGCGGGTCTTGGCCGAGGAACTGCCGAGGGCGACGCCGAAGGCCGCGGCGGCATCCATCGCGCGGTTGGCATCGAGCAGACACCAGCCGCGGGCCAGTGCGCTGCCGGCAGAAAGGCTTGCGGGATTGACGTAGCGCGTGCAGTCGGTGACGCGCGCAGCGCCGCCGCCGCCACCGGAGCCGCCTCTTGCGGGAACGCCAAGCGCGGCGATGCGCTCCGACTTGCCCGACCAGTCGGACTTGAGTGCCTTGAGACCTGCGGAATCGCCGAGCGCCACACGCGTGAGGCCGAGCCCGTAAGCGGCATCCTCGTCGCCCGCATTCCAGCCGAGCGCGGTCACAAACCACTGTTCCGCTGTCTTCTCCTGCTTGAAGGCCCGCGCATACCAGCCGAGCTGGCGGGCGGTGGCGGCATCCTGCGCCTTCAGAACCGCAGGCACCATGCGCTGGAGCACCGCCTCATCGAGCACGGCCGGCGGGTCGCCCGCGAGCAGATTGGCCGATGCTGCGAGATAAACCGAACGCGCGGCATCGGAATCGTCGCGCCAGGGCGCCATGGTCGCTTCAGCGGAGGCGAATTGGCCCTCCGCGATCTGGGTGAGGGCGAGCCCCTGCGCCCCCACGGCGGTATCCTCGACGCCGTGTGCTTTCTCGAACCACGTCGAGGCTTCCGAAATCTGCTCGCGCTGGAGGTGATACCAGCCGAGGAGGAGCGCATCGTGCACATCTCCCTTGGTCTCGAAGAGCGCTGCGACGCGGGTGAGATCGGCGGGCTCGACCGAGAGCTTTGCATCGGCATTGCCTTCGGCAACCGCGCGGCGTGCGAGTTCGTCGCGGATGCTGTCGAACTCACCGCGGCCGTCGGTCTGTGTATGCTCGAGGCTGAGGAGATCGACCATCATCGGCCGGCGAAGCTCGTTCATCGCCTTCTGCATGGTCGCGAGCCGCTCGTCCGGGTTCTCGCAGTTCTCGAGCACGTAGCTGTAGGCGTCCTTCGCCCGTTCGCCCTTGCCGGTCTCGGCAAAGGCCTCTGCCACGCGCCAGAGCACATCGGTGTCGGCACAAGTGAGAAGCTCCGGGTTCTCGGTCGCGACGCGCACGACGGTGCCGTATTGCTTGAGATCGGAGGCATTGACGAGCCGCGTGCGGGTTTCGCCTGCGGCAAGCTGGTTGAGCAGATCCTCGGGCGGGGTCCAATCGGGATCCTCGGCCTGGGTCTTCGCGATCGCGTCGCGCACCTCCGCATAGCGGCCTTCGGCGAAGAGCCGCCACATCGCTTCGATCCGCGGATCGCCGCCGGGCGGCAACGCAAGGGGATCGGCGGGGGGTCTCCAGCCGGGGTAGAGCGCCTTGAGGCGTTCGATCTCGGCATTGAGGCGGCGCATGTCGCCCTGGCGGGCAAAATAGCGGAGGGCCGACTCATCGACATTGATGGTCTCCTGCGCCTCGGCGACCTTGCCGGCCCCATCCATCTGCTCGGCAGCAGCGGGCAGAGGAAGCGCGAGCAGGAGGGCGAGGGCCAGGGCTCGATCCCGCGCGAATCCGGCAGTCAGAGGCATTGCGGCAACTCCTTTCTGGCATGGCTCAGCACGAGCAGGTGCAATGTGGAGGGGTAGTAATGGCTGGTGGTGAAGGTGGTGAGCTCTTCGGGCAGCGGGCCTTCCCCGAGCAGGCAGGCCAGCAGGGCTGGGATTGCCCGGTAGCCCGGATCGTCAAGCGCGCCCGTCACCTCGTCCGTGGCGAGGTTGACGATCGCGATACCGTCGCCTGCCGTCATGCCCTCCCGGAACCGGGCCAGCATGGCCGGATCGACGTTGCCGGCGCGCACGAGATAGAGCGGTATGCGCAAGGCGTTGTAGCCAAAGTCTGGCGGAAACCCGGCGGCGGGTTCCGGCTCGCCTGCGAGCGAGAGCCAGTCCGGGGGCAGAGCCCGAGTTCCGAACCGGATTTCCGAGATCAGGGCCGCGCCCGTCGCGGCGACGGCGGCCCAGTCATGTGCCGGGTCAAGGCGGGCCAGCACCGGCATCGCCTCGAAGATCCAGTACGAAGGATTGACGACCGGAGCATCGTCACGCTCGCCCTCGGCAAAGCCCGTGGCGCCCGGCAGGAGCAGGAGCCCGTGCGGGTCCGGGATGAGGACCGCAGCCCCGATCGCCGCGGTGAGATCGGCAGCGGCGGCGGTATATTCCGGTTTCTTCCAGTCCTTGCCGGCAAGGGCGAGGGCATAAGCGATGAGAATATCGCCATCGGAAGCATTGTTCACATCGGTGATGTGCGGCGTAGCCGCCGGGTCCCATTTCCATGCCACCAGCCCGTCGTCGCGGATCTTCATCTCGGCGAGGGTGAAGTGCCAGATCCTGTCGAAATCCGCCTCCGCCCCGGCGAGATACGCGAGCAGCAGGCCATAGCCCTGTCCTTCGCTGTGAGAGATGCCGCCATTCGCGTCGTCGGTGATCCGGCCCTCGGGTGTGACAAATGCGCCGGCATAGGCCTGCCACTCGTCGGCATGAACGAGTTGCTGTGCCGCCGCCTGCGCGCCGGCCGGTCCGGCGAGGAGCCCCGCGGCGACGCAGGCCGCGGCGCGCGCACCCTGCCTGGTCTTTCGCCGCAACGTCATGATCGCCTGCCGAGGAGCGAGAGCAGCGCGAGCGTCACCACGCCGAGAAGGACGCAGGCAATCGCGAGCAGGAGCGAATAGGCAAGAGCATGGGCCGACATCCAGTTGGCCGCGATGAGCCGGACATTGGCGATCGTCCAGGGCTGGGTGGGCACGAGATCGACGCCGAGCGCCGGGAGCGAGGCCATCGTGCCGCCGACGGCGGAATAGACCGTGAGCCGTCCTGCAAGGGCGCCCCAACTCCGCACTTCGGAGACCCCGGCGGCACCCTCGCCGAGCGCAGCCGCATCGGGTGCGGTGATGACGGTCCAGGTACCGTTGCCTGCCGGGTTCGACGCCTGGGCCACGAGAAGCGTGTCCGCCTCCGACGGTGCATAAGGCTCGATCTTGCCAGGAGTGAGCCGAAGTGCTGCAAGCGAAAGGTCGAAGTTTTCCTGCAGGGTCTCGCCGAGATCCCGGAGCCGCCGGCGCACCGGGCTGTTCTCGAGCGATGCCCGCCACTCCTCGAGCGCGTCGACATTGCCAGGCACGGCGGCGGCGGTTGCGGCTTCGTCAGCGATCCAGCCGGACTCGGACGGCGCCGCGATCCCGGCCTGAGCCAGCACGGCGGGCGCAAGACGCGCGGCCGGAGCGACGAAGAGGGCCGAGCGCGTGGCGAGATCGGTTTCGGGCGCGACGACCTCGAGCGGAATGACCTTGCCCGCAGCCGCCGCCAGCCGGCTCGCGACCGTCATCGATGCCGCGACGGTCTCGGGGCTGCGGATATCGAGGGCAAGCGGCACGGGTCCGCCCGCCCCGCCATAAGGTGCGGCGGCGGCGGCGAAGGCCGAGAGATCGGGGCGCTGCGCGATGCGGGCAAAGCGCGGCATGACGAGGCGCGAGCTCGAGAAGAGGCCGAAGCGCGGCGTTTCGGACGCGGTGGTCCCGGCCACGCAGGTCTCGTCCGCGTCGGTAACCATGATCGCCTCGAGCCGGATCCGGTTCGGCCCCGGGCGCATCTCGCGCAAGCCCACGCGGATCGGAAGCTGGCGCAGCACGCCGCCCCCGGTTTCCATGATCGGGAGCGTCGTGGTGATCTGGTCGTTCACATAGACATCAATCCGGCTGCCCGGGCGCACGTCGCGGGCGAAGGCCGCATCAAGCATGATCTTCGCCTCGCCGTAGGACTGGGCGTAGAAATCGGCGGGCACGGCCACATCGAACTCGCGGGCGTAGCGACGGCCGGAGAACTGCTCCGTCCGGAGACCGACAGCCGCGAAGTCGATGCTTCCACCCGAGGCAAGCAGCGGAATATCGGTGCCCGGCCATGTTTCGGTTGCGCCCCCCCGCGGGTGCATGATGCTGGCCCAGTCGGCCAGCGCCCGCTCCACCGCCTGGGGGGTCGGGCCGCCGACGACAAGGATCGGCCCGAGCACGGGATCGTCGACGAAGCGCGACACGGGCAGGTATCCGACCTCATCGGGCAGATCTATGCCGAGGGTCGCCAGCTCGTCGGCGGTCCCGATCGCCACCGCGAGCTCCGCCGTGGCGAAATCCTCTCCGATCTCGCGGGAGGTGGTGAAGCTGAGCTGCGGCATCTCGGCGAGCAGGCCGATGCGCTCGGCGAGTGCCACAAGATTGTCCGCCGTCGCGTCCTCCCCGAGACCCGGGGCGGCAACCGCGACGCGTGCCTGCCCGCGCGCATCCATCGGCAGGCCACGGATATCCTCGACATGGGCAAGCCGCGGACCATCGGAATCGGAGAACGCGAGATAGGTGCGCGCAGGGTCGATTTCGGTCCGGAGCGCGTAGGTCGAATCGACGGTGCAATCCGTGCGGTGGCGCTGCGAGGCCTCAAGTACGATGTCATTGCGGCCGTGCCGCAAAACTCCGTCCGGGATCGCCACCACGAAATCCGAGACCCGGTCCGGCGACTGGATCGCGGTCTCGGCAACCGCCATGCCGTTGATGGAGACCCGCAGGCGCGAGGCCTCGGGCGCAACCATCACCGAGTTCTGGTAGCCGAGGTGCAGCTCGGCATCGTGCGGGCTGTCGGCATTGAGATAGAGCGACCAGCGCCGGAGGGCGATCTCGCCCGAGAGCAGAGTCTCCGCCGGTGGAACGAGATGCAGCCGCGCAGGCTCGGGGGGCTCCGGGACGACCGCCGCCGCATCGGGCGCCTGGGGCACGGGCAGGCCGAGCGGCAGGACACGGATATCGGCCGGGCGCCGCTCGGGCGACATGTCGAAGGGCACGGACTGCGCCAGTGCGGGCGCCGCAACCGCCGCGGCAAAAAGGAGGGGGAGGATGCGCTTCATCATGCCTTCTTTCCGCCCTTGATTTCCTCGCGTGCGCCCGAGCCACGGAATGCCGCGGCCAACGCATAGGAAAGCCCGCGCCCGGTGGCGCGCACCGAGGTAACGAGGAAGCCGAGCGTTCCGAGCAGCACGCCCGGATTGCGCCGCCGCGAGATCTGGAACTCGCTCCATTGCGCGGAGTTCGCGAAGATGAGATCCGCGATCAGGCGCCGGTGCTCCGCCGTTTCCGGCGCATAGCGGCAGCCGAGCGCAACGGTGTCGCCATCGTCGCCGACAGCACGGATCAGGATGGGCAGGCTGCCGCCGACCCCTTCGGTAAGCGGCTCGAAGCTGATCTCTCCGGCCATGCCGCGCGAGAGCTCGGCTGCATTGACGCCGTAGATGACGACCCGCGCGCCATGAACGGAAACGTCCTCGATCGTGCCCGGATAGACCTGATCGGAGATGCGGCACTCGCAGCGGCGGCTCACCTTGACGCGGTGGGTAAAGACCCGGCGCTGCCCGCGCTCGGAGACCACGCCGAGCGCGCAGCCCGCCATGATGAGATTGAGGAGGTTCCAGCCGCCCACGACAAGCGTCACGTCCGCCTTCCACGGCTCGGTATAGATCCGGTAGATGCTGACCGCGAGCCCGGCGAGCAGGATGCCGAAGATCAGGAAGAACGGCCGGGCATGTTCCGAGAGCCGGTCCTCGGACACCGACTCATCCTTTGCCGTGACCTTGAAGGTCGGCTTGCGCGGATTGAACATCACCGAGATGACGGCCGGCAACAGATGCACCGACTGCATGTATTCGTAGAGCTCGGAGATCCATGGCCAGCGGAAGGAGCCGTAGAGATAGTTCTGCATCAGCATGTTCGCGACCATGTAGGCGAGCGTGTAGACGAGAAATTCGCTGCCCGAGGCCGTGAAGATCTGGAGATCAAGGAAGAGGTAGCAGAGCGGTGCCACCAGGAAGATCATCCGCGGAAAGGGAAAGAGCCAGAAGAGCGTCGAGGACATGTAGCAGAGCCGCTGCGGCATCGAGAGCCCGCGCTTGAAGATCGGCGAGCGCAGCAGGAGGATCTGCATCATGCCCTGGGCCCAGCGGCTGCGCTGTCCGATGAAGCTCGAGAAGGTCGCGGGCTGGAGCCCGGCGATCAGCGGCTTGTCGACGTAGACGCTGTTCCAGCCCGACGCATGGAGATCGACCGCCGTCTCGCAGTCCTCGGTGATGCTGACGCCCGAGAAACCGCCGGTCTGCTCGAGCGCCTCGCGGCGCAGGAGTGCCGCCGAACCGCAGAAGAACGAGCCGTTCCACTTGTCGAGGCCGCGCTGGATGATGCCGTAGAACATCTCGTTCTCCGACGGCATCTTCTCGAAGGTGCCGAGGTTGTTCTCGACCGGATCGGGGTTGAGGAAGAAATGCGGTGTCTGGACGAGGAAGAGCTTCGGGTCCTCCGCAAAATAGCCGACCGTGCGCTCGAGGAAGTCGCGGGCGGGCGCATGGTCGGCATCGAAGACCGCGACCAGCTCGCCATGGCTGTGCTGGAGCGCATTGTTGAGATTGCCGGCCTTGGCATGCTCGTTGCGGGCGCGGGTGAGATAGCGGATGCCGAAGTCGTCGCAGATACCCCGGAGCTCGGCATGGCGCCGCTCCGCGGCGGCAGCCTCGAGGATCTTGTCGGAGCCGCGCTTCTGTTCCGTGCCGCCGTCATCGAGCAGCCAGATCGTCACGAGATCCTTTGGATAGTTCATCGCCTGCGCAGCCGCGATGGTGTTCGCGAGCATCTCGGCGTCCTCGTTGTAGGTCGGGATGAACACATCGACGGTGGGCAGACGCTTGCCCGCAGGCATCACCGGCTCCCGCGGGCTCATCGGCTTCGCGACGACGAAGAGGCTGAGCGCAAGCATGCCGACGCTGTACATCTCCGCGAGATAGAGCAGGAAGCCGGGGATGAAGTTCTCGATCTGGTTGACGGGCGGGATCGTGCTCGTCGTGCGCCAGTATACATAGCGCAGCACGATCGTGGTGCCGAAGGCGAGGGCCACGAGGCGCCAGACGCCATCGGGGCGGAACTGCTTCATCACGATCATCGCGCCGAGGATGATGGCGCTTCCCACGAGCTGCGCCTGCAGGCTCACCGGCAGGGTCACGAGCGAGAGGAGGACCAGCGCGAGAAGCGCCCAGAGCGGCCAGACAACGATCTTCTTCATTTATCTACCTGTCGAGCAATTTCGGCTGGAAGGGCGATCTCGCGCGCGACGCTGACGGCCTGCTGCGCGGGGGCGGGAATGACGGGCGTTCCGCCAGCGGATGACGCGGCGACGCCGCCGAGCGTTGGGGGCGGCACGATCGGCCCCGCCGCCGCCACGGCGGCAGGGGTCGGGGCGGCCACCGCGGCAGTCCCCTGCGGCGCGGGGATGGTGACTTCCGCCGCAACGCGGGGCTCGGCCGGGGGCGGTGCAGGGGGCCGGGAGGTGGCAACCGGCTCGGGCGCGCGCAGGACCATCGCGACCTCGACGCCGCCCTGCGGCCGGATCTCGCTTTCGGTCCCGATCGCGGTTCCGGCGCGGGGCGGGCCGACACGCTGCAGGTCAGGGTACTGGCTGCCGAAATAGGAGGCGAGCGTGTAGCCGTACATCACATCGAGCAGCTGCCGCTCGGTGAGCCGCGAATCACAGAGGCGGAGACGGATCTGGAGATGGAACCGGTTGGCATAGAACGGGCTCGACCCGCTCGTCATCTCCAGCCGCTGCCAACCGTAGAGGCAAGTGTCGCGCCCTCCCCCGCGGCCGACGGCATAGCCGAAGGGCCCGTAGCGGTTCTGCACGAAGAAGGGCGCGATCTGCATGTCGACCCCGGGGAAAGCCGCCGCCATCTCCTTTTCGATGCTCGCGTCGGTGGGCTGGCGGTCACCGATCCCGCCCTCGCCGCTGCGGTAGCCGCGGCCGAAGACGGTGAGGCTGAGGGCATTCTGGCCCGGCGTCCGCGTCGAGGTGCCGAGCAGGATCTCGTGTTCGATCGCATTGCCGAGATTGCGCTGGATCGCGCCGACCACGACGGGGCCGCCGGGATCGGGCAGGATGTAGGCCGCACTCGGATCGATGGCGCCATTGCGCGCCCACGAGCTGGAGGAGCGTTGCGGCTCGCAGGCCGAAAGCAGCACGAGCGACGCGCAAACGGCGGCGGAGAGACTCAATCGAGACACGGGCATCGGCACCTTCGGGGGTCTGGTGGGACCGGAACGACCGGCGGATGATCTGAATGAATGCGGGCTTGGCCAGGCGGGTGTTGGCCGGATCAAAGCGTCAATTCCCTAATGAATTGTTTTCAAAACCCCGATTTCTGCCGCACCGCGGAAAAGCACGCCCCTCCAGACCCGGTCGGGGTTTCCCGCCGGGGCGTTGGGCTCAGGGGATTGTGCCTTGACCTTCCCTGCCGCCCCACACACTTTCCGCGCGCAGACGCAGCCCGAGGTCAACGCCGCCCATGCCCGCCAGCCCCGCCCCTTTCTCCGCCTTCGAATGGAACATCGCCTGGCACTACCTCCGCGCGCGGCGCCGCGAGGGTGGCATATCGGTCATCGCCTGGTATTCGCTGATCGGGGTCATGCTCGGGGTCGCGACTCTCATCGTGGTCCAGGCGGTGATGATCGGCTTCCGCGAGGAATTCACCGACCGGATCCTCGGCGCCAATGCCCATGCGAGTATCTACTATGCGACCGAGCCCGACGAGGCCGGCATGCCCGACCGGCTGATCCCGGATTACGATGCGCTCGCGAAGCGGCTCGCCGAGGTGCCCGGCGTCACGAGCGCCGCGCCGCTGATCCGCGGCCAGGTCATGGCCTCGGCCCATGGCCGTGCCGCGGGCGTCGAGGTGCTGGGCGAACGGCTCGAGGATCTCGAGAAGGTGCCGCTCGTTGCCCATCCCGAAATGGGTGCGGGCGATCTCGGACAGCTCGACAAGGGCATCGCGATCGGCACGGGCGTTGCCCGGGAGCTCGGCGTCGGGCTGGGGGATGTGGTGACGCTGATCTCGCCCGAGGGCATGGACACGCCCTTCGGCACCCAGCCGCGGCTCAACGACTACGAGGTGGTCTATATCTTCGGTGTCGGCCGCTACGACATCGACAAGGTCCGCGTCTTCATGCCGTTCGCGGAGGCCCAGAGCTTCTTCGACCGCGAGGGGGGCGCCGACGAGGTCGAGGTGATGCTCGACAACCCGGATGCGGTCGACACGATGCGCGCGCCGCTCGCCGAGGCTGCGGGGCCACGGGGCCTCATCTGGACCTGGAAGGACGCCAACGGCGCCTTCCTCTCCGCGCTCGATACCGAGCGGCGGGTGATGTTCATCATTCTCTCGCTCGTGGTGCTGATTGCCGCGCTCAACATCATCTCGGGCCTCGTGATGCTGGTGAAGAACAAGGGGCGCGACATCGGCATCCTGCGCACAATGGGCCTCACGTCTGGCTCGATCATGCGGGTTTTCTTCCTCTGCGGCGCGCTGATCGGTGTGGTCGGCACCGGGCTCGGGGTGATTCTCGGCTGCCTCTTTGCCTATTACATCCACGACATCCAGGCGGTGGTGGAATGGATATCCGGCGGGTCGGTCTGGAATCCCGAGATCCGATTCCTCACCGAGATTCCCGCCCGGCTCCGGCCCTTCGACGTGCTCGCGGTGATGGCGATGTCGCTCGGGCTCTCCTTCGTCATCACGCTCTGGCCCGCCCGCAGCGCGGCGCGGCTGCATCCGGTGGAGGCGCTTCGCGATGGCTGAGGCAGGTAGCGAGGTGCTCGCGCTCGAGGGCATCACCAAGATCTACAATCCGGGAAAGCCCGGCGAGCTTGCGGTACTCGAGGGGGCGACCCTCGCACTTGCCGCCGGCGAGGTCGCGGCACTTGTCGCGCCATCAGGGGCCGGCAAGTCGACGCTCCTTCACATCGCCGGGCTGCTCGACGCACCGAGCGCGGGGGCGCTCCGGATCCTCGGCGCGGATTTCTCGCGCGCGGGCGACGGGGCGCGGACAAAGGCGCGACGAGAGACCATCGGCTTCGTCTACCAGTTCCACCACCTGCTGCCGGAATTCACCGCCCGCGACAACATCGCGCTCCCGCAGCGTGCGGCAGGCGTCGCGCGTGCCACGGCAGAGGCACGTGCCGATGAGCTTCTCGCCGCGGTGGGGCTTTCCGCGCGGGCCGGACATCGCCCCGCCGAGCTTTCGGGCGGCGAGCAGCAGCGGGTCGCGATCGCACGCGCGCTTGCCAACCGGCCCCGGCTTCTGCTCGCCGACGAGCCGACCGGCAACCTCGACCCGGAGACCGCGGGCCATGTCTTCGACATGCTGATGGAGATCGTGCGCGGCACCGGCCTGTCCGCACTCATCGCCACCCACAACCCCGAGCTCGCTGCCCGGATGGACCGGATCCTGCGGCTCGACGCGGGACGCATCGTTACCGCTTGAGCCGCCATCGCGGCGCGCGGGAGGTTGACTTCACCTCCCGGCTCCGCGATCACGGCGCCCACAGTATGGCAGGCCTTCCCCACCCGCTGACAGCGGACCAGAAACCCGTCAGGTGGGGAACCTTCAGATGACACATGCACTCGCGCGGGCCGCCGCCCGCGGGCGGCGGCGGGCGCAAGCCCCGGCTTTTGGCCTTCTCGCAGCGGCTGCCGCCCTGCCCCAGGCCGCCCCGGCGCAGGATACCAACTTCATGCTCGGCCAGATCACCGTGACGGGCGAGGCCCCGAGCGCCTTCGGGCCCGACGAGACGATCGTTGCCGAAGAGTCCACGACCGGCACCAAGACCCCGACCGCCATCCTCGACATTCCCGCGGCCGTCTCCGTCATCACCGAGGACGAGATGCGCAAGCGCGGCGTCGACAATCTCCAGGACGCGCTTTCCTATACGGCGGGCGTGCTCGTAGATGAATTCGGATCGGACGACCGCTATGACTATTTCCGCATCCGCGGCTTCGACGAGACCGCGCTTGGCACCTATCGCGATGGCCTGAGCGCGCGCATCCCCGCCTGGTTCACCGCGAGCCGGCGCGAGCCCTACGCCTTCCAGCGCATCGAGGTGCTGAAGGGCTCGACCTCCACCCTCTTCGGGCTGAATGCGCCGGGCGGGCTCGTCAACGCAATCACCAAGCGCCCGCTCGAGACGCGGCACGCCGAGGTCTACAGCACCCTCGGCAAGGATCACGTCGAGTTCGGCACCGATTTCGGCGGCCCGGTCGACACGGAAGGGCGCTGGCGCTACCGTCTGACGGCGCTCTGGCAGGACGCCGATCAGGGCTGGGACGAATCGAACGACGACCGGCTCTACATCGCGCCCGCCCTGACCTTCACTCCGAACGGGAATACCTCCGTCACCTTCCTCACCAGCTATTCGAAATACAATGGCACCGGCGCGCACGGCATTCCCGAGGGCACGGATTTCGACCCGACGAGCTTCTTCGGCGAACCCGACTACAACCGGTTCGACACCGAAGAGACCAGCATCGCCTATCTCTTCGAGCACGGCTTCGCCCCGGGCGTCACGCTGCGTCAGAACGCGCGCTACACCACACTCGATCTCGACTACGAGGAAGTCTATGGCGGCGGGCTTGCCGCGGATGTGCCCCGCGAGGCGTTTGCGACCTACGGCGATTCGAACCGCTTCGCCATCGACACGCAGCTCGAGATCGATCGCAGACTCGCCTGGGCCCGCAGCCGTGCGCTCCTGGGCTTCGACTACACCTATGACAACACCCACGAAGACATCAGATACGGCTACGCCGGCGGGATAGATTTCAACGACCCGGAGTACTGCGGCCGCGACTGCGTCTTTCCTGGGCCATATGTCGACTGGCGTGTGAAACAGAAGGCGCTCGGTCTCTATGCGCAGGAGGAGCTCACCGTCGCCGAACGCTGGATCTTGACGCTCGGCGGGCGCTACGACCATGTGAATACCGTCTCGGAATATCTCGATACCGGGAGGGAGGATGACGTCACCGCGGAGGCCTTCACCGGCCGGGCGGGCATCACCTGGAAGGTCACGCCGAATGCCTCGGCCTATGCCAACTACGCGCAGTCCTTCCAACCGCTGGTGAGCCCCACCGGCAACGGCTACTCCAGCAGCAGCTTCGATCCCCAGGAGGGCGAGCAATACGAAGTCGGTTTCAAATACCGCCCGGATGGCCTGAACGCGCTCTTCACCCTCGCACTTTTCGACCTCACCCAGAGCAATGTGCCGACCGAGGTAAGCCCTGGCGTCCAGCGCCAGATCGGCGAGACCAACGTCAAGGGGCTGGAGTTCGAGGGCAAGATGGGCCTTGCCGACGGGCTCGACATGACGCTTGCCTATTCCTACTGGAACGCGGAAATCACCGGCGACGGGAATGGCGCCGTGGTGGGGAACCGCCCGCCGCGCGTGCCCGAGCACATGGCCTCTGCCTGGATCGACTACACCCTCCCGGCCCGCGACCGGATGGGTCCGCTCAATCTCGGCGGCGGCGTCCGCTATGTCGGCAGCAGCTACGGCGACATCGCCAACACCACCAGGATCGACGGCTATGTCGTGGTCGATGCCGCGGCAACCTACGGCGTGACCGAGAATGTCTCGCTCGAGGTGAGCGCGAAGAACATCTTCGACAGGGAATACGAGACCACCTGCTACTACGGCACATGCTACTACGGTGACGGGCGGACGGCCCTCGCGACGCTGCGCTACACTTGGTAGCGCGGCTTGCAGTTCCGACAATTTCAGTTCAGATTGAGACCAGCGACGCGACCCGACTTGCGGTAGCCAGCCACTCGAAAAGCTTGGGGGTATGGCATGACGGGAGACGCGGGCTTCACCGCCACCGAACACATGGAAACGACCGGGCTGCTGGCCCGGCCAGGCGGCCTTGGCGCGCGCCTCGCGGCAGGGATCCGCGGCCGGCCGCGCCTCGTGCGCTGGTTGCTTGCCGGTCCAGGCGCGATCCTCGCTGCTCTGGCAACGATGGCGGCCATGCCGCTCTGGATGCCTGCAGGAGGAGCCGGGGTCAACGACATCGCCCTTCCGATCATCCTCACGCCGCTCCTCTGGGCCATCCCGTTCTTCTACGCCTGCCTCACGGAAAACCTCGTGCAGGCGTCCGGCGTGATCTGCGGCGCGACCGTCCTCCAGGCAGCCGCCGTCGCCATCGCGCTCTCCTGAACCCCGCTGCCCGCGCGCAAGGATCCGCCTCATGAAATTCTCCCCGATCGACATGCTGACCGCCCCGCTCCGCGCCGTCACCCAGGCCCAGATGAAACGCCTGACCGCGATCCACGGCTGGTCGGCGGTCCTGCTTGGCCTGCTGCTCTATGCGGTGGTGGCAACCGGCACCGCCGCGGTCTTCGCCCGCGAGATCGGCCGCTGGTCGGCGGGCGGCATTCGCGAAAGCGCGCCGCTCGAAGGCCCGGTCGATGCCCGCGTCCGCGCCCTCGCCGGGGAGGTCGATCCAGCCTTCCTCCATGACGTGGGCGTCTGGGCCGGGCACGACGACGATCTCCACATCTTCTTCCACGACCACAGGCTCAACCCCGAGAGCGGTCTCAAGGAGGATTACGGCACGATCTTCCGGGTCGATGGTGGAACGGGCACGGTGCTCGAGCGCCATGACGGTTTTGTCTGGAACGATCCCGCCGCCTACGCGACCAGCGCCCTGCAGCAGTTCCTCGTCGACCTGCATGTCCAGCTCTACCTCCCCGAGCCCTGGGGGCTGTTGGTCACCGGCATCCTCGGCCTGATGATGATGGCCGCCGTGGTTTCGGGGCTCATCATGCACCGCCACGTGATCCGCGATCTCTTCGTCGCGGAGCGGCCGGGCGGACGGCTGGTCTCGGTGCGCGACCGCCACGTGCTGGCCTCGAGCTGGAGCCTGCCATTTGCCTTCCTTCTCGCCTTCACCGGCTCCTTCTTCAGCTTCGCCTCGACGATCGGCTTCCCTCTGGTCGCCAGCGTCGCCTTCGGTGGCGACAAGGAGGCGATGTCCGAAACGCTGTTCGAGCCCCCCGTGCCCGAAGACGCAACCCCGGCCCGGCTTGCAAGCCTCGACTACCTGCTGGCCGACTCGACGGCGCGCGCCGGCGCCCCGGCAACCTTCGTCGCGATCGCGGGCTATGGCCGCGCGGATGCCCGCGTCACCGTCTGGCATAGACCGGCGCCGGGTGGGCTCGTTCCCGTCAAGCAGGAGTTCGACGGCACGAGCCGCAGCTTTCTCGGCGCGGCCCCGATGGTCGGGCGGACCCCCTCTGCGGGCTCCGCGCTCTATGGCCTGATGTTCCCGCTCCATTTCGGTGACTTCGCCGGGATCTTCTCGCAGGCGGTCTGGGGCGGGCTCGGGATCGCGATGTGCTTCGTGATCCTTTCCGGCCTGCGGCTCTGGGTCCGCCGCCGCGCCGGTCAACCGCTCTGGGACGCCTTCGGCCGCGCCATGCTCGTCACCGGCTACGGCCTGCCCCTGGGCATGCTCACCGCCGCCTGGGCGTGCTGCATCGCCCGGCCCGCGGGGGATACCTTCTGGTGGACGCCCGCCGGGTTCCTGATCGGCGCGGGGGCCTCCATCCTCGCCGGCCTGCTCGTTGCGGAGCCGGCCCGTCTCACCCGCCTCTTCCAGCGCACGCTCGCCGCAGCCTGCCTCCTGCTGCCGCTCCTGCGGCTCGCCACCGGCGGGATGACTTGGTCCGACGCGCTGCTCCATGGCCAGCATGACGTCCTGACCGTCGATCTCCTGCTGATCGCGGGCGGGATCGCCTTCTGGGCCCTGACGAAACCCGCCGGGGCTGCCCGCCCCGCCCTGACCGCGGAGCCCGCCGAATGAGCGCCATCGCCACCCTTGCCGCCACCGGCGCGAGCCTCGCCGCCCTCGGCTGGCTCGCCGCCACCGACCCGAAACGCCGCCGAGCCTTCCGCCTGACCCTCGCGCCGGAGCAGCCCCGGGCGCGCAACGCCGCCTGGGCGCTCGCCCTGCTGCCCGGAGCCCTCGTTCCCCTCGCAAGCGGCGGCGCGGGCTTCGTCCTCTGGCTCGGTGCGGTCAGCGTTGCGGGCTGGGGCCTCGCAGCCATGCCTCCCGACGACAGTCTGACAAGGTTGCGGAGCGCCGCGCTGGAAGCACTCCGCGAACGCCTGGCGCGTCTTGCCGCAAGGCTCGGAGGTCACACCCGGGCCCTGCGCGCGCGCCTGCCCGCCCCCGCTGCAAAGCCCGAAGGTGACGCCGCCGCGCGCATCGCGCGGCTCGAGGCCCGGGTCAGCGAGCTGGAAGCGGAGCTGATGGCGCGCAGAGCGACCTCACGGTCCGTCGCGACCGTGGAACATGCCACGCGCGTAGCCTGCTGAGCGGCCGCGCCGCCCGGGCGGGCGGCGCAAGGCCATCATCAGCGGACGCGGAACTGAACCGGAACGGTCAGATCGAGCGGCGCGCCGGGGGGGGGCGCCGGAACCGGTGAGGCCCGGCGCACCATCGCCAGCACCTCCGCGTCGAGCTCTGGAAAGCCCGAGGAGCGGGCGAGCGCGACCCCGAGCACATTGCCCTGCGCATCGATGCGGAAGCGGACCTGCGCCACCCCTTCCTCATGCCGCCGCCGCGCGCCCGAAGGATAGCGTTTGCGGCGCTCGAGATGGGCCATCAGCCGCGAGGTCCAGCGCGCGGGCGCGACGCGGCTCGCGCCACCCCGGCTCGTCTCCGGCGCCGCCGCGGTCTCGGAGGGCGCGGCATCGGCGACCCTTGCCCGGCGGGCGGCCTGCGACGGCGCAGGGCTCCGCCTGGCCTCGGCCACCTCGCGGCGCTCGACCGGCTCGGACAGCGGCTCGAGCGTTTTCGGGCGCGAGACAGGCCGCGCCTCGACCACCTCGGAGGGTGGCGCGTCGGGGGGCGGGGTGACATCCGGAACCGGCTCGGCGAGGCTCGGCGCCTCGGGCGCGTCCATCGGCATGGCCCGCTCCACCGGCTCCGCAGGCTGGGGCACCGGCAGGACAGGGCTCTCGACAGGCTCCGGCATGTCGGGCATCTCCGCCTCGATCTGCTGCGAATCGACCAGATCCGGCGCGATCTCGGTCTCCTCCGCCGCGGGGGCGGCCGGAACCGGAGCGAGATCGATCATCACCGCAGCGGGCGGGGCGGCGGCCGCCGCCGATACCTCGGGCGTGCGCAGGCTCCAGAGCACGAAGCCCGCGTGCAGCGACAGCGCCGCCAGAGCCGCGCCGCTCCAGAGCAGCGCCTCGCGCGCGGTCATCCGGTCGGAAAATCCGGGCGGCAATCCGGCAAGCGCTGTCATGGCGCACGCCCCTCCGCCGGGGTGCCGCCCGCCGTCTGCTCGAGACCGACCAGCGCCACCTTGAGATACCCCGCCGCGCGGAGCAGGTTCATCACCTCCATCAGCGCGCCATAATCGACCGTCCGGTCGGCGCGGAGGAAGATGCGCGCCTCCTTGTCGCCCTTGGTTGCCCGGGCGACCTCTGACCCGAGCGCATCGCGCGCGACGGCCGCGTCCCCGAGGGCGAGGGACAGATCCTCCTTCACCGTGAGATAGACCGGATCCGCGGGCCGCGACTGGGGCTCGGCGGTCGAGCCCGGCAGATCGACCGGGACATCGACAGTCGCGAGCGGCGCCGCGATCATGAAGACGATGAGCATCACCAGCATCACGTCGATGAACGGCGTGACGTTGATCTCGTGGGTCTCGACCAGCTCCTCGTCGGAGCCGCTGCGTGTCAGGCTTCCGGCCATGGGCTCACTCCGCCGCCGCGCGCCACTGCTGCGGGCGGGAAAGCCGACCGCTGTCGAGATCGCGGCTCGCCAGCCGCTCCACCGCCGCTGCCACATCACCGAGGAGCGCGCGATAACCGCCGATCGAGCGGGCGAAGATGTTGTAGATCACCACCGCCGGGATGGCGGCAACGAGGCCGAGCGCCGTCGCAAGCAGCGCCTCGGCGATGCCCGGCGCCACGACCGCGAGGTTGGTCGTCTGGGCCTTCGAGATGCCGATGAAGCTGTTCATGATCCCCCAGACCGTGCCGAAGAGCCCGACGAAGGGTGCAACCGAGCCGATCGTCGCCAGAAGCCCGGTCCCGAGGTTGAGCCGCCGTCCGGCGCGCGCCTCGATGCGGGTGAGATGCGAGGTGACGCGGCCGAGGAGCCCCTGCCCCTCGCCCCGCGCAATGGCCTCGGCCGAAACACCCGCCTCGTGATGCACCGCCGCGAGCATGAGCGGCGCCGGCCCGCCGCGGCCCGCAAGCGCTGCGTCGGCGGCATCGAGGTCGCGTGCGGATGCGAGGATCGCGAGCGCCCGGCGGAGCCGCGCCTTCGCCACGAGGATCTCGATCGTCTTGGCCAGCCAGACCGTCCAGGTCGCGATGGACGCGAGCACGAGCCCGATCATCACCGCCTTCACCACCGCATCCGCCGCGGCGAACATGCCGAAGGGCGAGAGGTCGTGCGGCAGGGTTTCGAGCCCTGCATCCGCCGCCTGTGGCGCGATATCGGCGGCGGACGCCGCGTCCGTCTCCACCGCTCCGGCGGCAACCGCCTCGGGCGCCGCCGGCAGCGCTCCGGGCGCCGGAGCCTCTGTCGCCGGGGCGCTCGTGTCCGCGGACTCGTTCCCTGCCGGCACCACTGCCTCCAGCGGCGCCGCGATCGGGGGCGCAACGCTGGAAGGCGCCATCGTCAGAGGCGCCTCGGGCCCCGCCGGGCCGTCCACGGTTTGGCCAGGCGCCGGTCCTGCCAGCCCGACGCAGAGAAGAAGCAGTGCGCCGCCTCCTGCCCGTCGCGCGCCGGAGCGGCCCCGGCCGCTCGGCGCCATTTCCCTCACCCGCTCGATCTTGCCCATGGTGCCTCCAGACCCCCGGAGGGATCCGGCTGAAGGGATCCCCAAGCATTGCGTCCTGATCCCGGAAACCCGCCACCACGAACGAAAGCATGGACCTTCCCGTGCGTTCCGCACGGCCGAAGGCCTGGGTTCCCGGTACTGCTGGCTGGCGAGGCGCGAACTGCGCGAGCTTGCGCGGGGGCGGATGGCCCCCGAAATTCCCACTGAAATTAGTCGGGAATTTGAGGTTTGCCAAGAGCCGAATCGCTGTGCCCGGCACGAGCCTCTTGACGGGCGGGGCGCAGCGGGCGTCCTCTTCTTGCCGGATCCGGGCGCCTGCCTCCCGCAAACGCCCGGCCCGCAAGCCATCTCGGGAGTCCGCCCATGAGACAGAGCCAGAATCGCCGGGACCACCGCCCGCCGCGGGAGGCGCCGCGATGAACGAGGCGGCGCGTATCGCCGAGATCCGGGCCGCGATCATCGACACCGTCGGGCGACGGGAAGCGCTGCGGCAGGAGATGGCGGACTGGTACCGCGACGGGCGGAGCGCCCGGTTTCCGCTCTATGCCGAGCTCGCGGTGCTCGAAATCGAGCTCACCCGGCTGCAGCGCCAGCTCATGGGCCAGAAGCCCTCCGAGTGAGCGCCCCTGCCCTCATCGAGCATCCTCGAGGATCATGGCGGCGCCCTTTTCGGCGATCATGATCGTGGGCGAATTGGTGTTGCCCGAGGTGATCGTCGGCATGACGGAGGCATCGGCGACCCGGAGGCCCTCGAGGCCACGCACCCGCAGGCGGGCGTCGGTCACTGCCGTGGGGTCACTCTCCGCGCCCATCTTGGCGGTGCCGACCGGGTGGAAGATCGTGGTGCCGACATCCCCCGCCGCGCGGGCGAGGTCCTCGTCACTGACGAGATCCGGGCCGGGCTTGAATTCCTCGGGGGCATAGCGGCGGAGGGCCGGCTGCACCATGATCCGGCGGACGGCGCGGATCGCGTCGGCGGCAACCTGGCGATCCTCGGCGGTGGCGAGATAGTTCGGCTGGATCAGCGGCGGCGCATCCGGTTCGGGCGAGCGGGCGTGGATGGTGCCGCGGCTCGAGGGGCGGAGATTGCAGACGCTGGTGGTGATCGCCGGGAAGGGGTGCATGGCATCGCCGAACTTGTCGAGGGAGAGCGGCTGGATGTGCATCTGGATGTTGGGGGTCGCATAGGCTTCCGACGAGCGGGTGAAGGCGCCGAGCTGCGAGGGGGCCATGGTCATCGGACCGCGGCGGCGCAGGGCATAATCGGCGGCCATCCAGCCGCGGCGCAGGAGCGAGCGGTAGGCCATGTTGAGGGTGGGCACATTCGCGACCCGGAAGATCGGCCGGAGCTGGAGGTGATCCTGAAGGTTTCCGCCGACGCCCGGAAGATGCTGCGCGACCTCGATCCCGAGCCCGGAAACCCGCGCGCCGTCGCCGATGCCGGAGCGTTCGAGCAGCGCGGGCGTGGCGACCGCGCCGGTGGAGAGGATGACCTCGCCGCGGGCATGGAGCACCTGACGCACCCCCGCGCGGCGGATCACGAGGCCGGTGGCGCGGCCGCCCTCGATCACCACCCGCTCGGCAAGGGCGCCGGTCAGGACGGTGAGGTTCGGCCGGTCGAGCGCGGGGGCGAGGAAACCGCGGGCGGCACTCCAGCGGCGACCGCGCTTCTGGTTCACGTCGAAATAGCCGCAGCCCTCGTTGCTGCCGGTATTGAAATCCGGGGTCGCGGGGATGCCGGCCTCGGCGGCGGCGGCGATGAAGGCGTCGAGGATCTCCCAGCGCATGCGGGGCTGTTCCACCCGCCATTCGCCGCCAGCCCCGTGGAGCGGCCCCGCGCCGCGCCAGTTGTCCTCATGGCGGCGGAAGACCGGGAGCACGTCGTCCCAGCCCCAGCCCGGCAGGCCCATCTGGCGCCAGCCGTCGTAATCGGCGGCCTGGCCCCGCATGTAGATCATCGCGTTGATCGCCGAGCAGCCGCCCAGAACCCGGCCGCGGGGATAGGCGAGATCGCGGCCGTTGAGGCCCGGCACCGGCTCGGTCCGGAAGCACCAGTCGGCGCGGGGATTGCCGATGGCGAAGAGATAGCCCACGGGGATGTGGAACCAGATCCAGTCGTCCTTGCCACCGCCCTCGACGAGGGCCACCCGGTGGCGGCCGCCCTCGGACAGGCGGTTGGCGAGCACACAGCCCGCCGAACCTCCGCCCGCGACGATGAAATCGAAGCTCTCGCCGGTTTCCATGGCCTTGCCCTCCTCCCCGGGTCTTCCCTCCGGGCTTAGCGCGGCCGGGGGCGGGGCTCCATGGGAAATCGGGCGGGAAAGCGGGGCCCGCGGCCGTGAAAACGGGGCTTTTCACCGTGAAACGAAAATTATCGCACTGATTTCATTCATTTTTCGTGGTTAACATATCATGAATGAGCCCCTCCGGCGGGGGCTGGAGCCGCGGCGGCGTTCGGGGCGCGGGGCCCTTGGGAGGGGCCGCCCACGAAAGGTTGGCGCGCGGATCACGATGGCGCTAGTCTGAGGGATGGCCGCCCGCACCGGGGCCGGTGGCGGACCGGATGCCGGAGCGTGTGACGCAGCGGACCGAAGCGCGCCAGATCGGGGGGGAAACCATCATGACGACAAGAGGGATCCTTGCGGCCGGCGCAGCCGCCCTGCTGCTGGCGGCTTGCGCGAAGGAGGACGACACCGCGGCGGACAGCGAGGCGGCGGTGGTCGGCGGCGCTTCGGACCTCACGCCCTTCGAGGGCGCCCGCGCCGGGCAGGCGGAAATGGGCATCCAGAGCCTCGGCTTCCGGCATATCCGCTCGGACGGGCTGACGGCCTACTGGCTCAACCCCGCCACCGGGGCCTGTGCGGCCATCGTCACCACGGAGGGGCGCTACTCCTCGGTGACCATGCTGCCCGCCGGGGATTGCTGAGCGCAGCACTGCGCGCACGGGGCGGCGCAGCGGCCACGGCAGGTTAATGACTCGTTAACTTGTATCCCCGGAACGGTATCTGTACCCCATTTGGGTAATGCGGCGACACCGCCTTTTGGCGCATAGTGGGCATGCGGGGTGAGGGGGATGCGACACCGCATTCAAACAGATATCATCCGGCTGGGGCGGACGGCCATGAACCGAAGTCGGCGGTTCGCGCCAGAATTTCGATGAAGAACGAGACCAGCAGGACCATTTTCATGCAGCTTCAAAAACGATTCATTTGAGCAGGCATTTCGACGGATCGGCAGCGCGGCCGGGTGCAGATTTCACTCTGGCAGAGCGCCACGCCGGGCCATCCGGGAATTGACCGGATATGCCGGCAAACAACCAGCGCTCTCCCGCACGCGGGAGGGCGCTGGTGCGTTTTGGAGCTCGCGCATCCCCGCGGCCTGCGCACCGGCCCCCTGCCCCGCCGCCGCTATTCGGCGGCGAGGGAGGTTCCGGGCCGGTAGTTGAGGATCGGGCCGAGCCAGCGCTCGGCTTCCTCCACCGGCATGCCCTTGCGCGCGGCATAATCCTCGACCTGGTCGCGCTCGACCTTCGCCACGCCGAAATAGTAGCTGTCGGGATGGGAGAGGTAGAAGCCGGAGACCGAGGAGCCGGGCCACATGGCAAAGCCTTCCGTGAGCGTCACGCCGGTCGCCACCTCGGCATCGAGCAGGCGGAAGAGCGTCGCCTTCTCGGTGTGGTCGGGCTGCGCCGGATAGCCGGGCGCGGGGCGGATGCCCACATAGGGCTCGGCGATGAGCTCGACGGGGGTGAAGCCCTCGCCCGGCGCATAGCCCCAGAGGTCGCGGCGGACGAGCTCGTGCATCCGCTCGGCGAAGGCCTCGGCGATGCGGTCGGCCAGCGCCTTCACCATGATCGCGGAGTAGTCGTCGCCCGCCGCTTCGAAGCCCCTGGCGATGTCGATTTCCTCGGGCCCGGCGGTGACGACGAAGCCGCCGACGTAATCGGGCGCGATGGCCTCGGGCGCGATGAAATCGGCAAGCGCCACATTCGGGCGGCCCGGGCGCTTCGAGGTCTGCTGGCGCAGGGTGTGGAGCGTTGCGAGCTCGGCGAGGCGGGTGTCGTCGGTGTAGAGCCTGATGTCGTCGCCGTGGCGGTTGGCGGGCCAGAAGCCCACGACCGCGCGGGGGTGGAACCAGCGCTCGCTGATGATGCGCTGGAGCATCGCCTGGGCATCGAAGTAGAGCGCGCGCGCCGCCTCGCCCTGCGCCGCATCCTCGAGGATGCGCGGGAAGACGCCCTTGAGCTCCCAGGTCTGGAAGAACGGCGTCCAGTCGATATAGGCGGCGAGCTCGGCGAGATCCCAGCTCTCGAAGCAGCGGGTGCCGAGGAAGCTCGGCTTCGGCGGCACATACGCGCTCCAGTCGAGCTTCAGGCTGTTGTGGCGGGCATCCGTCAGGGGCAGCCGCACCTTGGCGGCCTCGGCGCGGGCGTGGCGCTCGGCGACCTCGCGGTATTCGCCGCGGACGCCCTCGACATAGGGTGCCTTCTGCTCGGGCGAGAGCAGGGCCGAGACCACGCCGACGGCGCGGCTTGCGTCGGTGACGTAGACCGCCTGGCCGCGGGCGTAATGCGGGTGGATCTTGACGGCGGTGTGGACGCGCGAGGTGGTGGCGCCGCCGATCAGCAGCGGCACGTCGAAGCCCTCGCGCTCCATCTCGGCCGCGACATGGACCATCTCGTCGAGCGAGGGGGTGATGAGGCCCGAGAGGCCGATGATGTCGGCCTTCTCGGCCCTCGCGGTGGCGAGGATCTTCTCGGCCGGGACCATGACGCCGAGGTCGATGATCTCGTAGTTGTTGCAGGCGAGCACGACGCCGACGATGTTCTTGCCGATGTCGTGGACGTCGCCCTTCACGGTCGCCATGACGACCTTGCCCGCACTCTCGCGGCCCTCGCCGCCGTTCAGCCGCTTTTCCTCCTCCATGTAGGGGAGCAGCACGGCGACGGCCTGCTTCATCACGCGGGCGGATTTCACCACCTGGGGGAGGAACATCTTGCCGGAGCCGAAGAGGTCGCCGACCACGTTCATCCCCGCCATCAGCGGCCCCTCGATGACGTGGAGCGGGCGCTCGGCCTGCAGGCGCGCCTCCTCGGTATCGGCGTCGATGAACTCGGTGATGCCGTTGACGAGCGCATGTTCGAGGCGCTTCTCGACCGGGAACTTACGCCAGGACAGGTCCTTCTCGCGGGCCTTGCCGCCGCCCTGCCCGCGGAAGCGCTCGGCGATCTCGAGCAGGCGTTCGGTGGCGGTGCTGCCGGTGGCGGGCACGCGATTGAGCACGACGTCCTCGCAGGCCTCGCGCAGTTCGGCGTCGATCTGGTCGTAGACCGCGAGCTGGCCCGCGTTGACGATGCCCATGTCCATGCCGGCCTGGATGGCGTGGTAGAGGAAGACCGCGTGCATCGCCTCGCGCACCGGCTCGTTGCCGCGGAAGCTGAACGAGAGGTTGGAGACGCCGCCCGAGATGTGGACATGCGGGCATTCGGCGGTGATGCGGCGGGTCGCGCCGATGAAGTCGGCGCCGTAGTTGTCGTGCTCCTCGATGCCGGTGGCGACCGCGAAGACGTTGGGGTCGAAGATGATGTCCTCGGGCGGGAAGCCGACCTCCCCGGTCAGCAGCCGGTAGGCGCGGGCGCAGATCTCGACCTTGCGGTCCTCGGTATCGGCCTGGCCCTTCTCGTCGAACGCCATGACCACGACCGCGGCGCCATAGGCGCGGCAGAGGCTGGCCTGGCGCAGGAAGGCCGCCTCGCCCTCCTTCATCGAGATCGAGTTGACGATGGCCTTGCCCTGGACGCAGCGGAGGCCGGCCTCGATCACCTCCCATTTCGAGCTGTCGATCATCACCGGCACGCGGGCGATGTCGGGCTCGGCGGCGATGAGGTTGAGGAACTCGATCATCGCCTGCTTCGAGTCGATGAGGCCCTCGTCCATGTTGACGTCGATCACCTGCGCGCCGTTCTCGACCTGATCGCGGGCGACCTCGAGGGCGGCGGCATAGTCGGCGTTGGTGATGAGCTTGCGGAAGCGGGCCGAGCCGGTGACGTTGGTCCGCTCGCCCACGTTCACGAAGGGGATGTCCTTCGTCAGCGTGAAGGGCTCGAGGCCGGAGAGGCGCATGAGCGGGGTGTGTTCGGGCACGGCGCGGGGCTTGTGCGGCGCGACGGCGGTGGCGATGGCGCGGATGTGCTCGTAGGTCGAGCCGCAGCAGCCGCCGACGACGTTGACGAGCCCCTCGGCGGCGAAGCCCTCGACCTGGGCCGCCATGGCTTCGGGGGTCTCGTCATACTCGCCCATCTCGTTGGGCAGGCCAGCGTTGGGATAGGCGCAGGTGAAGGTATCGGCGACGCCGGAGATCTCGGTCAGATGCGGGCGCATGGCATTGGCGCCGAGCGCGCAGTTGAGGCCGATGGTGAAGGGCCGCGCGTGGCGCACGGAATGCCAGAAGGCGGTCGGGGTCTGGCCCGAGAGGGTGCGGCCCGAGAGGTCGGTGATCGTGCCCGAGATCATCACCGGCAGGCGCTGGCCGCGCTCGGCAAAGATCTCCTCGCAGGCGAAGATCGCGGCCTTGGCGTTGAGCGTGTCGAAGATCGTCTCGATGAGCAGGATGTCGGCGCCCCCCTCGACGAGCGCGCGGGCCTGCTCGGCATAGGCCGCGCGCAGGGTCTCGAAGGTGACGGCGCGGTAGCCGGGATTGTTCACGTCCGGGCTGATCGAGGCGGTGCGGTTGGTGGGGCCGAGGGCGCCGGCGACGAATCGCGGGCGGCCGTCCTCGGCCTCGGCGCGGTCCATCGCGGCGCGGGCGAGACGCGCGCCCTCGAAGTTCAGATCGCGCACCGCGGCCTCGAGGCCGTAGTCGGCCTGGGCGATGGTGGTCGAGGAGAAGGTGTTGGTCTCGACGATGTCGGCACCCGCCATGGCGTAGCGGAAATGGATCTCCTCGATCACCTTCGGCTGGGTGAGGTTCAGCAGATCGTTGTTGCCCTTCTGAGGCTTGTCGGAGCGCGGCCCGTGGCAGGCGCAGCCGCTGCCGTGGCCCGCGTAGTCTTCCTCCGCGAGGCCGAGCTGCTGGATCTGGGTGCCCATCGCGCCGTCGAGAATGAGGATGCGTTCGCGGGCGAGGTGTTCGAGCCGGCGGTAGGTCTCCGTCGGGAGCGGATGCGCGGATCGGGACATGGCGACCTTCAGGGCAGTTGCTGCGAAAGCGCTCCGCTAACACAGTTTGCAGCGGAGACCAACTGCGCGCCGCGACGGCCTCCTGCGGCCCCTGCCCTCCCCTGCCCTACCGCGCGAGTTCGACCGGGGCATCGTAGCGGGCGAGCGCCGGATCGGCGGTGACGAGGCGGATCTCCTCGACCTGGGCCTGGGCCACCAGAATCCGGCCGAAGGGCTCGTCATGAAGCGGCGGCAGGGCGGCGGCGGCCAGCGCGTGGCGGCCGTCGAGCGGAAGCTCGTCGTAGCCGTTCTCGAGCAGGCCGCGGCGGAACTCGTGGGGCGAGACCTGAAAGCCCCCCCTGCCCTCGCGCTGGAGGATCGCGATCTCCCAGAGGCTCACGGCGCTGAAGACCGGCCGGGTGCGGGCGGCCTCGAGCGCGGCGCGCGCGGCGGGCGGCAGGAGGCGGCCCCCGGCCGCGGCGGCAAGGAGGAGCGGCGTGTCGAAGAGGATCCTCACCGGGCCGGGCCCCCTGCCCCGCCGCCGGGCCGGGCGAGGGCGAACTCCGGCGTGAGACTGATGCGGCCTTCGAGGAAGCCGATGCGGCGGGGCGTGTCGGGATCGGCGGCGAGGGCCGCGACGCGGACGAGTGGATGACCGGCGCGGGCGATCACGAAGGGCTCGCCTTCCACCGCGGCTTCGACCAGCCGGGAGAGGTTGGTCTTGGCCTCGTGCATGTTGACGCTTTTCATGGGGCGCGACCTTCGGTGATTGATATGACTTAGTTTAGTCGCCTTAGTCCGCTATGACCAGTGATTTCAGAGTAGGCTCGGAAGCCGGTTTCGTCCTGCTCGATAGCGCTCCCCCGAAGCGATTGCCCGACCGGTCCGGCGGTGGCGGATGCGGCGGCGGGTTGGCCGGGCAAATCCGGGAGTGACGCAGCCGTGGTGGAGGATCGGGGGGCGTCGCGTCCCCGTCCTTGCGCGGACGCTCATTGCCGCTGAACGGGGTGTCGGGACCCCGAAGCTGGCGCGCGGCAGCGTTGCGCCGCAGGCCAGGACCGGGGTCGCAGGCGACCTTCCCCGTGGGGAAGATCGGGGGCTCAGCCGTCGAGCTGGTCGAGCATCTGGCGCACCGCGCGTTCGAGGCGGCGGCGATCGACGGTGGAGAAATCCCGGTCGAGCCGCACCTCGAGACGCCCGGCGGCGGCGGTGCATTTCGCCCGCCCCTCCGGCCGGTCGAACTGGAAGCTGGTCTTTGCCCGCCCCGGTTTTGCCGGCGCCGCCGGTGCTGCGGGCGCCGGAACCCGGGCGGGCTCCGCGGCTTCCTCGATCCGGGCATGGCGGCGGAGCACGGCGAGCTCGTCCTGCGCCGTGCGCCCCTCCCAGCCGGTCAGATCGTCGAGGATGCGGGCGGCGACTTCCGGATCCTCGTCCATGCGGGCAACGAGCGCGAGGCCCAGAGCGCGGGAAATCTCCGGGGCGAAGCGGAGCTGCGCCCCGAGGCGCTCGACGAGGCGGATGAAGGTGCGGATGTAGCTGCGCTTCTGGTAGCCCGCCGACTTGAAGAGCACCGCGACCGCCTTGTCCGGGTCATTCTCGCCCGTGTCGGGATCGGCGGCATATTCGCGGGCAAGCTGCGCCATCTCCGCGAAGGAGATGTCCTTTCGCACGAGGTTTTCATCCACCATCCGGCGATAGAGCGCATCGAGGCTGTCACCCGCTTCGGACACCGCCGCCGGAATGGCGCCGAAGCGCGCAGGATCCCCGGTTTCGCCGAGCAACTCGCGATAGGCCGCGAGGCGCCGGAAGCCCTGGATTAGCTCGAAACGGCCATCCGCCCGCCGCTCGACCCGGATCGGGTTCGAAAGGCCGATGGCCTGGATCGAATCCTTGAGTTCCGAAAGCTCCTCGTCCGGGCCGGCGGCGCGGTCGCGGGTGAGCTTGCGGGCCTCCACCTGCTCGAGCGGCACCAGCTCGACCGCGAGGCCAAGCTTCTTCAACCGGACGAATTCATGGGCGAGCGCGTCATTTTCGGCCCGTATCCGGTCCTCCACCTCGCGCCGCTCGCGCACCGAAACGGCGGTTTCGGTGATCGCGGCGGCCATGGGGCCGCGGCGCGCCGCCGGGGCCTCGGGCTTTGCCGGGGGCTCGGACTTCCCCGCGGGGAAGGTTTCCGGCTCCTGATCCGGCATCTCGATATCGAACATCCTGCGTCGCTTGCTCATCGCCCTGCCCTCAGATCTTGTCCCATGCCGCCACCGCGTGGACCTTGAATTCCTCATAGGCCCGGTCGAAGCTTGCCCGTGCCCGGCGCCAGGTTTCCCGCGTCATCTCGCGATAGTCGATCTCGTAGACCGAGCTCAGGAAGCGGCCCGACTGCTCCACCGCCCGCGTCATCTCGACCGGATGCTCGGCGACATGATCGCCGAAGACCTTGCGGAAGGCCTCGAACATCGCGCGGTGGAGATCGTTGCCGGGCTCGTAGCGCGTCATCAGGAAGCGGATCTCGACAAAGGCCTTCGGCAGCGTGATCTTCCCCGCCGGGAAGGTCGCGTCGAACCCGTGCGAGAGATCCTCGAGCGCCTCGGCAAGCTGGCCGATGAAGCTCGTGGTGCTGTCGTATTCCCAGTAGCCGGGCCCGGAGGGGATGTAGAGCATGTCGGCCGCGAAGACCGCGTTCATCGACTGGTAGCCGATGGCCGGCGGGCAGTCGAAGATGATGAGGTCGTAATCGTCATCGTTCAGCGTATCCAGATAGCGCGACACCGCGGCGAAGAACGACCATTCCGGGTTGAGGTGGCGATACTGCGCCGAGGCGAACTCGACGAACGCCGCGTTGGCGCAGGAGGGAATGATGTCGATCGTCGACCAGGCGGTGGGCTTGATGAAGTCGCTGACCCGCAGCTCGTCGAGCCCCATGTCGCGGATCGAGGCCGGGATCTTGCGCCGCGGCGGCGCGGTGCCCGAGGCGGCGCCGACCGCGGCCTCGTTCATCCGGTCGGTCTCGCGGATGAGGTCGCGGGCCATGATGCCCCAGACGGTGTAATCCTCGGCGACATCGGTCAGGCCCATCGAATGGGAGAGGGTCGCCTGCGGGTCGAAATCGACCACCAGCACCCGGTAGCCGTCGAGCGCCGCGGCATGCGCGAGGTGGAGGGCGACGGTGGACTTGCCCGCGCCGCCCTTGAAGTTTGCCACCGCGACCCGGAAGGCGCGCTTGCCGGAGGGGCGGGGGGGCATCAGCGACTTGCGGTTCACCTTCATCCGCCGCCGCAGCTCGTTGATCTCCTCGAGCGAGAACCAGCGCTGCCGGCCGTCCGGCTCGACTTCCCCGCCGGGAAGGTTCGGCTCGGTCGCAAGCCGGCCGCGGAAGGTGGACTGGTTGATGCGGAAGATGAGCTCCGAGACCTCCCAGCTCGAGAATCGCCGGAGTTTCTTCGTGCTCTCCGGACTGAAGGTCTGCTGCCGGATCCAGCTCTGCATCTTGAGCGACTGAGCCTGGAGCCGGGCCAGGTCTTCGTGCGTGTACATGCTCTGCCTCTGAACTAAACGTAAAAGCTGCCTCAATCCGCAAATACGCCGGATTTGCAAAAAAATCAAAACCGAAGTTATAATGAGCCTCGACAAATTTCTCCCTGTGCCTCCGGGGCTTTGGCCGCGAATCGCCTGGGTGAGTCGCAAGCCCGGATATCTGGGGCAGGGCGCGAAATATTGGGGGACTCGGACAGGGCTCCCGCCGCATATTGGGGGACATTTCCCCGCGATTGGGGGACACCCTAGCTGTCCCCCAATACCAGAGATACCCTTTTCATCGAAAAGGATATGGGGCCTCGCCGAGGCTCACCGGCACAATCGGCTTGACAGGAAACCGCCTCTGGACGCTAATGAGGGCACGGTCGGAAAGAGCGTTGGAAACAGCCGGACGATCGACGGGCCGCCAGAGCCCGAACGTTGAGGATCAGCCCGCGCAGATCTTGCGCCGAGCACAGGAGAGACCAATGCAGCTCCCACGGCCCGTGGGCCGCGAGGCCGCATCGCGGAAATACGATATCCTCTCCGCGCTCATGGCGCATGCGCTTTCGCTCGATCCCTCCTGTCAGAAACAGGTTCTCCGCCTCATGGCACTCGTCACCAGCCGCTACAACTGGCAGCGGGACGAGCTTTCCGTCGGACAGACCGAGATCGCCCGCCTGTGGTGTGTGGACGAGCGCACCGTCAAGCGCGAGATGGCCCGGCTGCGGGCGAAGGGCTGGCTGGTGCTGAAGCGGCAGGGGGCGCGGGGGCGGGTGAGCAGCTACGGGCTCGACCTTGCGCGCATGCTCGAGGACACCCGACCGGCCTGGCCGAACATCGGGCCCGATTTTGTCGAGCGGTTGAGCGGGCGTGCCGCGCCCGAAGCCGCGGACAATGTGGTGCCGCTTCGTGCGGTGCCGGCGCCCGAGACGGACGGCAGTCTCTGGTCGCGCATTCAAGGAATGCTGCATCAGGACGATCCGACGACCTATGCCGCGTGGTTCCATACCCTTCAGGAGGTCGAGCTCGAGGCCGGTTGCCTGACCCTCGCGGCCCCGACGCGCTTCCACGCAAGCTATGTCGAGGCGCATCTCAAGGTGCGGCTTGCGGTGGCCGCGGCGCGGCTCGATCCTTCGGTGCGCACGGTCCGCATCACCGGCTGAGCCGGGCAGGGGGGCTCTCGACCGATCTCTGCTCTGGCGCTTCCCGCGCTGATAGGCGAAATGAGGCGGACTGCGATCAGGGAGCCGCCACGATGACCCAGAAGAACATCCTGCAATGGGACGATCCCTTCCTCCTCGAGCTTCAGCTGACCGAGGAAGAGCGGATGATCCGCGACACCGCCCGGAGCTATGCCCAGGATCGGCTCGCGCCGCGTGTGCGCGAGGCGTATCGGACCGAAACGACGGATCCGGCGATCTTTGCGGAGATGGGCGAGCTCGGGTTGCTGGGCGTCACGATCCCCGAGGAATTCGGCGGGGTCGGCGCGGGCTATGTGAGCTACGGGCTTGCCGCCCGCGAGATCGAGCGGGTCGATTCGGGCTATCGCAGCATGATGAGCGTGCAGTCGAGCCTCGTGATGTTTCCGATCCATGCCTATGGCTCGGACGCGCAGCGGGCGAAGTACCTGCCGAAGCTTGCGACCGGCGAATGGATCGGCTGCTTCGGCCTGACCGAACCCGATGCGGGCTCGGACCCGGGCGGCATGAAGACGCGCGCGGTGAAGACCGCCGACGGCTATCGCCTCAACGGCGCGAAGATGTGGATCACCAACAGTCCGATCGCGGATGTCTTCGTCGTCTGGGCAAAGTCGGAAGCCCATGACGGCAAGATCCGCGGCTTCGTGCTCGAGAAGGGGATGAAGGGGCTCAGCGCGCCCAAGATCGAGGGCAAGCTCAGCCTGCGCGCCTCGGTCACCGGCGAAATCGTGCTGGAGAACGTCGAGGTCGGGGAGGATGCGCTGCTGCCGGGCGCCGAGGGTCTCGGCGGCCCGTTCGGTTGTCTCAACCGCGCGCGCTACGGTATCGCCTGGGGCGCGATGGGAGCCGCGGAAGCCTGCTGGCACGCGGCGCGCACCTACGGGCTCGACCGCAAGCAGTTCGGCAAGCCACTCGCCCAGACACAGCTTTTCCAGAAGAAGCTTGCCGACATGATGACCGAGATCAGCCTCGGGCTGCAGGCGGCTCTTCGCGTCGGCCGGCTGTTCGAGGAGGGACGGATGGCGCCGGAGATGATCTCTCTCGTCAAGCGCAACAACTGCGGCAAGGCGCTCGAGATTGCCCGGATGGCGCGGGACATGCACGGAGGCAACGGAATTTCCGACGAGTTTCCGGTCATGCGGCACATGGTCAATCTGGAAACCGTCAACACGTATGAGGGCGCGCATGACGTGCACGCGCTCATTCTGGGGCGGGCGCAGACCGGGCTGCAGGCCTTTTTCTGATCCGGTCTCAGACGGCTGCGCCCAGAAGCTCTTCGTAGCGGGCGAAGATCGCGGCGCCGTCGTAGCCGGATGCATCGAGCGTCCGGATCCAGGCTGCGTGCAGCGGCACGGCCGCCGCGCGCAGCAGTTGGGCCTCGGCCTCCGGCAGCTCGCTGATGGTCTGACCGGCGGCCCGCAGGGTCGCGTTCGCCGCGGTTTCGAAGCGGTCGAGCACCCGGCCGATCCGGACCGAGATCTCCTCGCCGCTGTTGGCGTCGATCACCTCCCGCAGGTCGGCTGGCAGCCGGGCGTAGCGCGCGCGGTTCATCAGGACGGCGGCGGAGGAGGTGTAGAGCCCGCGGCCCTCTGCGTTGATCGCGCAATGGAAGGGGAGGGCGGTTTCGAGCCCGAGTGTCGTGACGATTTCCGCCGTGAGGCAGCTGCCGTCGATCTGGTCGCGCTGAAGCGCGCCGGCAAGATCGGTGACCGGGAAGAACCGGGGCTCGATCCCGAGCGGGCCCAGGAGATCGCCGAGGGCCTGGCTCGGCATGCGCAGGCGCAGCCCGCGCAGATCGGTGAGGCGCGAGACCTGCCGCGTCGCGGTGTGGAGTTGGCCGGGAGCATCGACGAAGAAGGCAAGGGGATGGGTGTGATGGTATTCGGCCCGCCCGGCTTCCTGCATCAGCCGGTAGAGCGCGCGGGAGGTCGCCGCGGCCGAGGTCATCATGAAGGGTTGGCTCGGCGTCTCGGCGACCGGAAAGCGGCCGGGCGTGTACTGGGGCAGGGTGAGCGCGATGTCCACATCGCCACTTTCGACCTGGCGTGCGAGATCCTGTGCGGCTCCGCCGAGCGACATGGCGGGGTGGACCTCGATCGCGAGCCTTCCGTCGGACTGCCGGGCGATCTCGCGGATCCAGGGCGCGATGACCTCGCGCTGGATGTTGGAATTTGCCGGGAGGAAATGGTGAAACCGCAGGGTCACCTCCGGCGCGGTGACCTGACCGATGACGGGGGGGGCCGCAAGCATGGCGCCGATCAACCCGCAGGCCCCGCGCCGGGTGAGCGGGCGGTAGTGGGGTTTGCCACAGAAGGAAGAGGGGGGCGATTGGGACATGAAATCGGCTCCGGCCTTTCGGGGAAACACATTGCGGCGCACTATAGGTGTGGGGGAGCGGGTGTTGCGCGGAGGGGCGTGAGCGGCGCGCGCTGGGGCCGGCGGCGCGCGGGAGGGAAGCACTGATGATGGCAGGCGGGTTGGAGCGGGCACGCGGGATCCGGGGGCCGGGGCTTGCGCTGGCGCAGTTCGCGGGCGCGGAGCCGCCCTTCGACACGCTGGAGGGGCTCGGCGCCTGGGCGGCGGGGAAAGGCTATCGCGCAGTCCAGATCCCGACCTGGGATGCGCGGCTCCTCGATCTCGGCCTTGCCGCGGAGAGCGACACCTATTGCGACGAGCTGCGCGGGCGGCTGGCCGGGCTGGGGCTGGAGATCAGCGAGCTCACCTCGCATCTTGCCGGCCAGCTCGTTGCGGTTCATCCGGCGCAGGCGGCGCAGCTTGCGGCGGCCGCACCGGCGGCCCTGCGTGGCCGGCTGGAGGCCTGGGCAGGGTGGGCCGCGGAATTGCTTGGGCGGGCGGCGCGGGCCTCGCGGCGGCTCGGGCTCGCGCGGCACGGCACGTTGTCGGGGGCGCTGCTCTGGCCGCATCTCTATCCCTTCCCGCGCTGGACGGAAGGGATGATCGCCGAGGGCTTTGCGGAGCTGGCGCGGCGTTGGCGGCCGATCCTCGATGTCTTCGAGCGCGAGGGCGTCGATCTCTGCTTCGAGATCCATCCCGGCACCGATCTCCATGACGGGGCGAGCTGGGAGATGTTTCTCGAGGCGGTCGGCGGGCACCGGCGGGCGGGAATCCTGCTCGATCCCTCCCATCTGGTGCTGCAGGGGATCCCGCCCGCGGCCTTCGTCGAGATCTATCATGCGCGGATCGGGATGTTTCACGTGAAGGACGCGGCGGTGCGGCCCGACGGGCGCACGGGCTATTTCGGAGGCTTCCTGCCCTGGGGCCGGCGGGCGGGCGCGTTTCGGGCGCCGGGGGAGGGGGACGCGGATCTCGGCGCGGTCGTTGCGCGGCTGGCGGCGCATGGCTTCGACGGCTGGGCGGTCTACGAGTGGGAGCGGGCGCGCGATGCCGAGGCCGGTGCGGAGGCGGGGGCGCGGTTCATCGCGGCGGCGCTGGACTCGGGGGCGAGCTAGGGCACACGGGTATTTTACGGGCATGGAGTGGGGTTTGCGGATGGCCTGCGCCGGCGGGCTCGCCTAGGGTTCGGGCGAGGGCCGGAATCAGGACCGGCCGCCGTTGAGGAGACCAAGATGCTGACCGAAGACACCCCTGAAGGCGCCCTCGAGACCTGGACCGTCGACGAGGTGGCCCGCGCCCTCGAGGCCGGGGAGATCGCGCTCATCGATGTGCGCACACCGCAGGAATACATGTTCGAGCATATCGAGGGATCGCTGCTGATGCCGATGGCGTTTTTCCGGGCCGACCGGCTGCCCTCGCAGCAGGGCAAGCGGCTGGTGTTCCATTGCGGCTCCGGCATGCGTTCGGAAAAGGTGGTGCGGGCCTGTCTCAGGGCGGGGATCGCGCCGGTGGCGCATATGGCCGGAGGGTTCGGCGCCTGGAAGGAGGCGGGGCGGCCCTACACCGGGACGGACATGGCGACCGGTGCTCCGGTGCATGTCGCGACCCGGGCGGCGGTCTGAGGCACCGGGATCGGGCGGCTGGCCGGATCGCTGCGGGCTCGCTAACATCGCCCCCGGCGCGCGGAAGGTCCGCACGCCGGGGGGAGGCGCTGGCCTCTCCGCACGGACCATGACGGCGGACCGGCGCGCCCGCTCCGCCGCCCTGAAAGGCAAGCGATGCGATTTTCGGTCTTCCATGAAACCCGCTACCGGTATTCCGCTCCCGTCCGGCTGACGCCGCATGTGCTGCGGATGACGCCGCGGACGGATGCCGGACGGCTGCTGGCGCAGAGCCTCGAGATCACGCCGGCACCGAGGCTCCGGCGCGAGGTGTCCGATCTCTGGGGCAATCGCGTCACGCTGGTGGAGTTCGACGGGCAGACCGATGATTTCCGCCTCGTGAGCCGGTTCGAGATCGAGACCGTGCAGCCGCAGGCCCCGGTTTCGGCACGGATGCCGCGCCTGCCCTGGCCGGTCGAGCCGGGGGATTCGCTCGGGGCCTATCTCGAGGCTTCCGGGATCGAGGCGCCGGTTCGGGCCTTTGCGGCGGATCTCGCGGCGGAGGCGGACGGCGCGGCGCCGCGCTTTCTCGATCTCCTGAACGAGACGCTCTGCCGCAATACCGAAAGGCAGATCCGGCCGGAGGGCATGGCGCATGAGGCGGTGCTGACGCTCGCCTCGCGCCGGGGCGCCTGCCGCGATCTTTCCCTGCTCTTCATGGCGGCCTGCCGCAGCCTCGGCATTCCGGCCCGCTTTGCGAGCGGCTATCAGGCGCATGCCGAGAGCCCCGACGAAAAGCGCCATCTGCATGCCTGGCCGGAGGTCTGGCTGCCGGGGGCGGGCTGGCGCGGCTATGACCCGACGCATGGGCGCCCCGTCACGGACGGGCATGTGGCGCTCTGCGCCGCGCCGGAGCAGGCCGCGACCATGCCGCTCGAGGGCGGGTTCTATGGCGATGGCGTGCAGTCGACGCTCGACTACGACGTGCGCATCTCGGCGCGCTGATCCGGGGCAGGGGAGGGGCTCAGGCCGCGGGGGGCAGGTCGAGGCCGATCCGGAGCGCGCCGCGGTGGCCCCGCTCCACCGCAACGGGCGTGCCGTAGACCCTGCTCAGGGTTTCGCTGCGGAAGACGGCGGAGGGTGGACCTTCGGCCGCGATCCGGCCGTCCGAGAGCAGCACGACACGGTCGGCGAAGGCGGCGGCGAGGTTGAGATCATGGAGGACGACGAGCACGCCCGTGCCCGCATCCCGCTCGCGGCGCGCCGCGGTCATGACCCCGACCTGATGGGCGAGATCGAGGCTGGCCGTCGGCTCGTCGAGCATGAGGAAATGCCCGCCGCCTGCGGTGCGCCCCGCCCAGAGCTGGGCGAGGACGCGGGCGAGGTGGGCGCGGGCGCGCTCGCCGCCCGAAAGCCGGTTCGCTGGACGGGCGGCGAGATGCGCGATGCCCACCGCTGTCATGGCCCGGGCCGCGAGCGCATGCTCGTCGATCGTGGCGCGCGGGACGGCGGCCATGCCGAGCGCCACAAGCTCGGCGACGGGAAAGGGCGCGGAGAGGCTCGGGGCCTGTTCGAGCACGGCGCGGGCTTTGGCGAGGCCGGCGGCGCCGAGCGCCGAAAGCGGGCGGCCCGCGAGGGTGACGCGGCCGCGTGCCGGAGCAAGCTCGCCCGAAAGGACGGCGAGAAGGCTCGACTTGCCCGCCCCGTTGGGCCCGACGAGCGCGGTGCATTCGCCGGGGCGGAGGGTGAGCGCGAGGTCGTCGAGCACCGCGCGCCCGCCCCGCATGAGCGTGATGCCGCAGGCCTCAAGCATCGCGGCGGATCCGCGCGAGCAGCAGCCAGAGAAAGAACGGTCCACCGATGAGGGCGGTGGCAAGCCCGACCGGCGGCTCGGCGGGCGGGACCACGAGCCGCACGGCGAGATCGGCGGCAAGCAGGAGCGCCGCGCCGAGCAGCGCCGCGGCGGGGGCAAGCAGGCGGTGGCCATGGCCGACGCAGAGCCGGGCGAGGTGGGGGGCGACAAGCCCGATGAAGCCGATCGGCCCGGCAACAGCAGTGCCCGCCCCGACGGCGAGCGCCGACCAGAGTCCCGCGGCGCGTTTCACCCGCTCGACCTCGAGGCCCGAGGTCCAGGCGGCGCGTTCGCCGAGCTGGAGCAGATCGAGGGCGCGGGCGAGGCGGATGAGGCCGACGAGCGCGACGGCGATGCAGGCGGTGGCGATCCCCGCCACCTGCCAGTTGGCACCGCCGAGGCCGCCCATGGTCCAGAAGGTGAGATCGCGGAGCTGAGTGTCGGTGCTGGCGTAGATCATGAGGCCGATCACGGCGCCCGCGATGGCGTTGACCGCGACACCGGCGAGGATGAGGGTCGCGGCGTGGATGCCGCCGCCGCGGCGGGCGAGGCTGAAGACGAAGGCGGTTGCCGCACCAGCGCCGAGGAAGGCCGCGATCGGCAGGAGCCAGGGGCGGAGCGGCGCGGGGAGGGTGGCGGCCAGGGTGCCGCCGAGGACGATCGCGCCCACCGCGCCCAGGGCACCGCCCGCGGTGACGCCGATGAGGCCGGGATCGGCGAGCGGGTTGCGCAGAACCCCCTGAAGCGCGGTGCCCGAGAGGGCGAGCCCGGCGCCCACCGCGGCGGCGAGGGCGACGCGTGGGGCGCGAATGCCGCCGACGATCGCTTCGGCGCGCGGATCGCCCTGGCCGGCGAGGGCCGAGAGCACCTCGCCGGGGCCGAGGCGCACCGGGCCGAGGGCGAGGCCCGCGAGCGCGAGCAGGAGGGTGGCTGCGGCGAAGGCCAGGAGGATCCAGCTGGCGCGCGGCCAGCCGCGCCGGGCCGGGACCGCGGGGAGGGAGGCGTCCATCTCAGAGCCCTTCGAGAGCCGCATCGGGGTGGAGGGCGCGGGCAAGCTCCGCGACCGCCTGCGGGGTGCGGAGGCCGAAGCCGAGGAGGCGCAGGCCATCCATCACCACGACCCGGCCCTCGCGGCCGGCGGGAGTCGCGCCGAGCCCCGCGGCGCGGACGGCGGTTTCGGGGCTTTCGTAGCCCTCGAGGGCATGGTCGGGCAGGAGCAGCACGTCGGGCGCAAGGCCGATGGCGGCTTCGGCCGAGACGGGCTTGTAGCCGGCGAATGCGGCGGCGGCGTTGGTGCCGTGGGCAAGCCCGATCATGGCGTCGGCGGCGGTTCCGGTTCCGGCCGCGATCGGGGTTCCGCCCGCGAGCGATATCAGGAAGAGCACGCGGGGCCGGCTGTCGAGCGGGGCGAGGGCGGCCTCGGTGCGGGCCATTTCGGCCTCGAAGCGGGCGGCGCAGGTTTCGGCCGCCGCCGCGCGGTCTAGCGCGCGGCCCATGAAGGCGATCTTGGCCGGGACGATGTCGGCACTCTCGCCCTCCGGGCCGGTTTCCACGCGGACGCCCGCGGCGGCGATCTGGTCGAGCGCGGTCCGGGGCCCCGCGCCGGGGTTTGCAAGGACGAGGTCGGGCAGGAGCGAGAGCACGCCTTCGGCGGAGATGCGACGCAGGTAGCCGACCTTCGGGAGCGCGGCGGCCTCCGGGGGCCAGAGGGCGGTGTCGTCGGTGGCGATCACCGTGCTGCCGGCGCCGAGGGCGAAGGCGATCTCGGCGAGATCGCCGCCGAGGACGAGCACGCGGCCGGGCGCCGCAGCATGGGCGCGCGCCGCCGCGAGCCCGGCCACGGCGCCGCAGGCGGCTGCGAGGAGGAGGGTCTGGCGCCGTGTCAGCATGAGGCCGCGTCCGGGAGGCCCGTGGCAAGCGCGCGCCAGTCCGCGCGCTCCGTGCCGCCGGGCGGGCGCTCGCCGAAGATCTGGCAGATGATCTCGCCGGCGGCGTCGAAGAGTTCGAGCGAGTGGATGTCGCCGCGGCGCGAGGGCTTGCGAACCACCCAGGCCGAGGCGATGCGGTCTTCGCGCAGGTGCAGGTTGAAGCGCGGATCGAGCACGTTGAGCCAGGGGCCCATGGTTTCGATGCGGCAGACAGGACCGGAGTGGATCTGCACGCAGCCGGGGTTGCCGGTAAAGATCATCAGGGGCAGCGCCTCGGCCGCGGCGCGGCGGAGGGTTTCACCCGCGCTTCCGGTGCCGACGGGCCGGGCGCGGGCCGGGCCGCCGAGGCGCAGCGCCTGCACCCGGCCCGCGCCGAAGCGGCGCAGGAGGCCGTGGAAGGCATGGCTGTGCTCAAGCGCGTCCCAGGCGGCGCGGAGGCCTTCGGCGTCGATCGCCGCGTCGGGTTGCTCGGCGGCGGGGCCTGCGGGTTCTTCGAAGCGGGCGGGCTCCGCGGCGGTGTCGGTGAAATCCCGGATCAGGGTCTCGAAGGCCGCGGTGTCGGTGGCCGGGGTGGCATGGACCTTGTGGATCGCGGTGCCGGAGGCATCGAAGAACTGGAGGCTAGTGCGGGGGCCGGAGCGGGTTTCCTCGCAGAGCGCGTAGCCGATGCGCCAGTGGGAGAGAAAGAGCCGGAGATCGATCTCGCCCACGATCTGGCCCATGGCGCCGAAGATCTCGGGCGCGCCGTACGGCCCGCGCGTTTCATGGACGCAGGCCTCGTTGCGGGTGAGGGCCATCACCTCGCCGGCCGAACCGAGCCGGGAGAGGAGCGGGGCGAAGCCGTCGCGCGGGTCGAGCCTGCGGGCGGCGCCGGTGCTCCGGCGGGCCTCGAGCAGCGCGGCTTCGGGCACGCCGAGCGCCGCCGCGGCATCCCGCATGCGCCGGGCCGGGCCGTCGGCACGCAGGGCGGCCTCGCGGGCGAGCAACGCTGCAGGCTCGTCGATGGTGAGGGCGTCCGTCATGGGCTGTCTCCGAAAAGGGGGCCTGTCGGGACCGGTGCCTGGCTCGGGCATACGCGGGTGGAGCGGTGCGCCTTGGCTGGGGCGGCATTCCCGGGTGAGGATGGCACCCCGGAAAACGAGATCGGGAACGAGGCGGAGGCAGGGATCTCGCACCTGCCGCCGCCTTGGGGGATCAGAGGCCTTCGACCGATGTGAAGCCTTCGAATTCCGGGTGGCCGAGGTAGAGCGGCTTGTGCGTGCCGGCATCGCGGTGGGCGGCGCGGAACTGTTCGGAGGTCGTCCAGGCGCGGAAGGCCTCCTCGTCGCGCCAGACCGTGTGCGAGGCGTAGAGGGTGTGATCCTCACGGGCGGGGCCGCGCAGAAGGTGGAATTCCACGAAGCCCTCCATCTCGTCGAGGCGGGTCTTGCGGCTCCGCCAGACCTCCTCGAAGGCGGCCTCGTTGCCGGTGGCGACACGGAAGCGGTTCATGGCGACGAACATCTCGGGGTTCTCCTTAGCTTTTGCGCTCGGGTCCGCAGCCGACCTCAGAAGGTGACGGCCGCGGAGATCTTCCAGGTCCGTCCGGGCTGGGGCAGCTCGTTCGGGTAGATGGTGTAGGTCTCGTCGAAGAGGTTGTCGATGCCGGCGCGGAAGACGGTCCCCTCGAGCGGGCCGGCTTGCGGGCGCCAGGCGGCGAACAGGTCGACCACCGTGAAGGCCTCGCCCGCGACGGAGCCTTCGGGCACATCGTCCTGATCCGCCGCGAAGGTCGCGCGGGTGCCGAGCTCCCAGGTCTCGGACGGGCGGAGGCCGAGGGTTGCGGTCAGGCGGTCCTGCGGGATCGAGCCGAGCGGGCCACCATCCTTGGCCTCGCCGCGCGGGATCGAGAGCGCGAGGCCTGCATACCAGAGGCGGGCGTCATATTCAGCCTCGGCCTCGAAGCCCCAGAGACGGGCGTCGACATTCTCCGTCGTTGTGGTGCCGCTGACCACCATTCCTTCTGCACCCGGCGTGATGGTGCCGAAATCCATGAAGGTCACGGTCTGGCTGATGTAATCCTCGACATCGGCATAGTAGCCGTTCACGCCGAAGGCGAGGCGGTCGCCGGAGCGGATCACGCTCTGGCCCTCGAATCGGGTGCCGAGCTCGAGCTGGGTGGACTTTTCCGGCTCGAGGTCGGGGTTGGGCACGAAGTTGTTGACCCCCGAGAAGGTCAGCCCGGGCCCGAGCGCGAATCCGTCGATCGCGAAATGCACGCCATCATTGTAGAGCTCGGTCAGGCTCGGGGCACGGAAGGCACGGGCGAGGTTGCCGTAGATCTGCCAGCTTTCGGTCGGGCGGTAGCTGATGCCGATCCGGGGCGAGAGAAAGGTCTCGTCCACGCTGTCGAGACCGGCGGTGTCGGGGTCGCGCCCGTAGCTGTCGAGGCGCAGGCCGGGGACGATCTCGAGCTTGTCGGTGACGGCGATGGTCGCTTCGCCGAAGGCGGCGAGGGTGACGGCGGTTGCATCGGGGAACTGCGGGCGGGGGCCGTCGTCGCGGGTGGCCGACTGGCTGTCGCGCAGGGCCTCGAAACCGTAGACGAAGGTGACGGGGCGGCCCCAGTGGAGCCGGGAGCGGTTCACCGCCTCGAAACCGAAGGTCTCGTAGTCGGTCACGTCAAGCCGTCCGTCGGCGTTGCGATCCTCGGAGATCTCGAGGCCGTTGTAGTAGCCGAGCACCGAGAGGTCGATCAGGTCATTCGCCGCCGGGGTGTAATCCCAGCCGAGCCGGACGGTGTTCACATTTGCCTCGCGCGCCACATTGGTGTCGACCGAGGCCGCGGCATTGGCGTTGGGTGGCGTGGTGCCTTCGTCATGATAGCGGCTGAGGCCGAGCTCGAGGCGGTTGGCGCTGTCGGGTTCGAAACCGAGCTTCAGGAGGCCGTTCGTTGCGTCGATCTCGGAGTCGCGAATGGCCTTGCCGCTGCCGTCCTCCAGATCCGTGCCCATTGGCTGCCAGCCGAGAAAACCGAGCGCGTCGAAGCGGCCTGCGCGCCCGTAGAGCGTTGCGCTGGCCTGGCCGGTTTCGCCGTTCGAGGACCAGCCGCTGCGCAGCCTGCCGCCGAAGCTCCGGCCCGGGGCGAGCATGTTGTCCACGTCCCGTGTCTCGATCGAGATGACGCCGCCCATGGCGCCTGAGCCGTAGAGCGTCGAGCCGCCGCCGCGGATCACCTCGATGCGCTCGATTGCTTCCGGGTCGATGAAGAAGCGGCCGCGGTGGCCCTGGTCGAAGTTGAAGCGCCCGCCATCGAAACGGAGCACGATCTGGTCGTCGGTGAAGCCGCGGATGTTCGGCTCCTGCGAGATGCCGCGCGGGCCGCCGCCGATCGAGACGCCCGGGATGTCGTCCATAAGCTCCTCGAAGGTGGTTGCCTGATGGTCGGCGAGCGCCTCGCCCTCGCGCACCGAGACGGTGTCGGTGGCTTCGAGGAGCGGCCGGGTGTCGCGCGTCGCGGCGTCCACGAGAATGCGGTCGAGGATCAGGGTCTCGGCCGGGGGAGCCTCCGGCGCCGGTTTCTCCTGTGCGCCCGTTTCTCCCGAAGTTCCTGCCGCCAAGGCCAGTGCGGCAGCCGCACCCACTCCCAGTCTCATGTCCTCAACCCCCGCCACTTCGGTCTCGTCGTGCGCTTCCTGGCGGGGAGCTGGGGCGCGGTCGGCCTCAGTTACATAAACATGAGTTCTTTCGTCAAGTTTGTTCTGCGCTGATCGGGGTGCAAATCATGGCTCTCGGCTTCGCCTGCGGCGGTTCACTACAAAATAGGCGAGTGCGGCAAGAGGAAGTGCTGCTCCGGCGAGCGATGCCGCCGTCCAGCCGCCATGGGCGTAGATCCAGGCGCCCGCCGCGGAGCCGATGGCGCCGCCGGTGAAGAACGTGGCCATGAAGATCGCGTTGAGGCGGGCGCGGTTGTCGGCGCCGAGGCCGTAGATCACCCGCTGGCCGATCACGAGGGTCATTGTCACGCCGAAGTCGACCAGGATCGCGCCGGTAACGAGGAGCGCGAAGGCCATTGGCGTGCCTGCCGGTGCGAGGTGGCTGATGAGAAAGCCCGCGGCGACGATGGCCATGCCGAGCGCCGTGGCGGCGGCGCCGTGGCCCGCATCGGCAACGCGGCCCGCGATCGGCGCGGAGACCACTCCCGCGGCGCCCGCCAGGGCAAAGAGCGTGACCGCGCTCTGGGAGAGGCCCCAGACCGGCCCCATGAGCAGGAGCGGCGTGACGGTCCAGAACAGGCTGAAGGCCGCGAACTGACAGGCCTGGTACAGCGCCCGGCGGCGTAGGAGCGGCTCGCTCAGGACCAGCCGGCCCATCGAGGCGAGCGTTGCCCGGTAGGAGAGGGGGCGCTCCGGTTTGCGACGGGGCAATGCGGAGCGGAGGGTGAAGGCGAGCGCGATCATCGCCACGGCGGAAAGGCCGAAGACCCAGCGCCAGGAGGCGATGTCGGCGATGAAGCTCGAGAGCGGGCGGGCGAGCATGATCCCGAACATGAGGCCGCTCATCACCTGGCCGACGACGCGGCCACGTGCGGCCTCCGGGGCGAGATCGGCGGCGAAGGGCACGATGACCTGGATGCCGACCGAGGCCATGCCGATGAGGAGCGCCACCACGAGAAAGAGTGTCGCGCCGCTGGTCCCGGCCGCGACGAGCAGCACGGCGGCAAGCAGACCGAGGCTCGTGACGATCAGGCCGCGCTTCTCGAGGATATCGCCGAGCGGGACGATCAGCAGGAGCCCGAGGCCGTAGCCGATCTGGAACATGGTCACGATCACGCCCGCGGCGGCGCCGGAGAGGCCGAGCGCACGGCTGATCTCGCCCGCGAGCGGCTGGGCATAGTAGAGATTGGCGGCGATCAGGCCGCAGGCGGCAGCCATGGTGAGAACGAGCCGCCCCGAGATGGCGGGGCCGGACGTCGGATCGGTCTCCACGGGGGTGGCCGGGGTGGTCATGGGGTTGCTCCGCATGTGCGGGCAGGCGGCCGGTGTGTCGTGCGAGCCTGCCTGATCCGGTTCACCTTGCCTGTCGCGCCGCCGGGGTCAAGGGGAGCCCCTCACATGCGACTGCCGCAGACAGAGCTGCAGCAGTCGGTTTCCGGAACGGCAGGGATCTCCGGGTCTAGCGCCGGGGAGGCGGGGCGCTCAGAACTCGGCCCAGTCGTTGAGATCCTCGTCGGCCTTGGCGGCAAGCATGGACGAGCCGCGGCTGCGCGGAGCCGGCGCCGCGGCCGGTTTCGGCGCGGTGTGCCTTGCCGCAGCCGCCATCACCGGCTTCTTCCGGGGCGCCGCCGCGACATTGGCCGCGGGGCCGGCCTCATCGCTGGTGCGGAAGCGCTGCACGAAACCGGCCAGCGTTTCGGCTTCGCTCCGCAACGCGTGGCTGGCGGCGGTCGATTCCTCGACCATTGCGGCGTTCTGTTGCGTGACCTGATCGAGCTGGCTCACGGCGGTGTTGATCTCGCTGATCCCGACCGACTGTTCGCGGGCCGACACCGCGATCTCGTTCACCAGATCGGCAACACCGGAGACCGCCCCGACGATCGTGGCGAGAGATTCACCGGTCTTGCGCACGAGATTGACGCCGCGGCCGACCTGATCCGTGCTTTCGAGGATCAGCCCCTTGATCTCCTTCGCGGCGTCGGACGACCGCTGGGCCAAGGCCCGGACCTCCGAGGCGACGACGGCAAAGCCGCGCCCGGCTTCGCCGGCCCGTGCCGCCTCGACACCGGCATTGAGCGCGAGAAGGTTGGTCTGGAAGGCGATGTCGTCGATCACGCCGATGATCTGGGAGATATGTTCGGAGGATTTCTCGATCTGGCCCATGGCATCGACCGCCTCGCGCACGATGCGGCCGCTTTCCTCGGCGTGTCGCCGGGTGCTGCCGACGTCGGAGTTGGCCTTTTCCGCGTTCTGGCTGGCGGCCTTGACGCTGGCCGTCAGCTCCTCGAGGGCTGCGGCTGTCTGTTCCAGCGCTGCGGCCTGGTTTTCCGTGCGGTGGGAGAGATCGTCAGCGGCCTGCGCGACGTGAGACGACTCGTTCTGGATCGATGAAACCGCCGTCAGAACCGAGACGATGGTTTCTTCGAGCGTCGCGACCGTTCTGTTGAAGTTGAGACGCAGCGGCTCATTCTCTTCCGCAAAGGGCTCGCTGATGCGCGTGGTGAGATCGCCTTCCGAAAGGAGCGTCAGCGAGCTGCTGAAGTTGGTGACGACCTTCGCGCGCTCGCGGTCGAATTCGGCCTTCCGCTCCGCCGCGGCATGGCGTTCGTTCTCGATCTGGGTGACGTCGCTGGCGATCTTGACGACCCGATCCACCTTGCCCGACGCGTCGCGCACCGGGGTGTAGGCGCCGTGGAGATAGACGACCCGGCCGCCCTTGCCGATACGCTTGTGGGTCACGGCGGCGGCCGTTTCGCCGTTTGCGAGTTTCCGCCACATCTCGCGGTAGTCCGCGGAGGCGGCAAATTCCGGCTCGACGAAGAGCGAATGGTGCGCTCCGGCCAGTTCCGCCTCGGAATATCCCATGGCTTTCAGGAAATTCGCATTTCCCTTGAGGAACTTTCCGTCTGGCGTGAACTCGACGATCCCCTGCTGCGCACCGACCCCATCGACGATCGCGGAGGCTGAAAGGCTGGCGCGCTCGAGCTCCTGGCGTTCTGTCTCTTCTGCCGTCACGTCCCGCGCCATCTTCACGACCCGGATCACCTTGCCGGCGTCGTCCTTCACCGGCATGTACGCACCCTGCAGATAGACCTTGCGGCCATCGCGCGTGAAGCGCGTGAAGGTGCCGGAGAGCCCGGTGTCGCCCTGTGCAAGGCGCTGCCACATCTGCCGGTATTCCGCGGAGCCTGTGGTGGCGGGATCGACAAACATCGCATGCGGCTCGCCGAGGATGTCTTCCGGAGCATAGCCCATCGTCTTGCAGAAGTTTGCATTTGCCGACAGGATCTTCCCGGACGGATCGAATTCGATCACACCCATGATGTCACCCAGGGCGGCGAGCGTCTGGGTCTGATCGCGCAGCTTGCCGGACGTGTCGGCGTCTGTCTGCGCAGTGGTGATGGCACGGGCGAGCGCGCCGATCTCGTCGCCGCGGCGGGTTTCCGGCAGCGCCGCTCCGGGCTCGGCGACGGCAGCGCCGAGATGATGCAGGGGAGCGCTGATCCGCTGGCGCACGATCAGCCAGACAGCGCTTGCCACGGCTGCCGCAAGCAGGACATCGAGGCCGAACCCCATTGAGCCGCCAGTAGAAGCGGGCCCGGACGTCCTGAGAAGGAGCGCGGCAAGGGTAGCGGCCAGCGCGACCAGCGCGCATGCTGTCGGGAGGGAGCGAAAGATCCTCATTGACTTCCTCTTCAGGGCAGAATGGCATTCAAGGACAGGTGGCTTCAGGATCCGGTCTTCGAAGACAGCTGTCGTGCTGCCTTTCCGCTCCCTGCGGCCCCGGCTGTCGGGACTCGTTGCTTGACTTGCAAGGCGCCTTCTGCGCGCCACTGGCGAGAATTTATCGTTCTCAAGTGTAAAACCTGTCTTAATAACTGACCGCATTTTCGTGCGGATCCCGCCCCCTGGTTAACCATTCAGACGATTCATTTTTCCGGATTCGGGTGGCGTCCGGTAATAAACCTTCAACAATTCAAGACAAAATCCTGATTTTCGCCAAGGGATCCATCGAGCCGCCATGCTTCATCTCAAGATCTACGATTCCGCCGGCCCCACGACGGGCTTCTGGTACGATACGGGCGACTGGGCGCCGGTGCGCAACAGCGAGAGCCTTGTCGTCAACCGCTCGATCATCAAGTCCGGTCCGCTGGCGGGCAAGGAGATCGTCCAGAAGTGGTTCGGCTCCTTCGATACGCTCACGGGCGAAACCTATTCCGTCTCCCGGACGCTCCTGCAGGTCGACGGGATCCTTCACCTGGGAGTGACCTTCGACCCCGGGTTCCGCAACACCGAGGCGGAATGGAAGAAGGCCTACCTCGACGGGATCGCCTATTCCGGCAACGCCTCGGCGAACTTCCTCGCTGCCGGCGATGGCAATGATGCGCTCTTCGGGCTTGGCGGCCAGGACACGCTCGAGGGCTATAACGGCAATGACACGCTCGATGGCGGGCGCGGCGCCGACTACATGCGTGGCGGCACTGGCGACGATGTCTATGTCATCGACAACCGGAAAGACCGGGTGGTCGAGGCGCAGTATGACGGCACTGACAGTGTCATTGCGCATATCAGCTACCGGCTTGGGTTCGGGCTGGAAAACCTGACGCTGGCGGGCTCATCCGGGCTGCGTGGTATCGGCAACGATGTGGCGAACCGCATTGCGGGAAATGCGGGCGCGAACCGCATCGAGGGGCGCGCGGGTGATGACACCCTGCTGGGCGGAGCGGGCGGCGATACGCTCATCGGAGGCGACGGGCTGGATCGGATGCTCGGCGGCGCCGGGGATGATGTCTATGTCGTGGGCGAGACCGGTGACCGGGTGATCGAGGCGGCGGATGGTGGCACAGACCTCATCCGCAGTTCAGTGAGTTTCACTCTCTCGAAGGTGCTCGAGAACCTGACGCTCGTCGGAAGCGACGACATCCGGGGGATCGGCAACGGTCGGGCAAACGAGATCCGCGGCAATGATGGCAACAACCTGCTCCGGGGCTACGGAAGCGCCGATACGCTCATCGGTGGTGGCGGCGCGGACACGCTCGACGGGGGCGGGCGCGCCGACCGCATGATCGGCGGCGCTGGCGACGATGTCTATCACGTCGATTCCCGTGGCGATGTCCTTCTGGAGCGATCGGGCGGCGGAACCGATACGGTCGTGACGGGGCTGAGCTGGGCACTGGGCGTTCAGATCGAAAACCTCGATCTCACCGGACGTGCTGATCTGCGCGGCACGGGCAACGTGCTCGACAATGTCCTCACCGGCAACGGGGGGAACAACCGTCTCCGCGGGCTCGATGGTGCGGATACGCTTGTCGGCGGGAAGGGTGCGGACACGCTCGACGGCGGCCTCGGCGCGGATGTGATGCAGGGCGGCGAGGGTTCGGACCTCTATCTGGTCGAGCGCAGTGGTGATGTCGTCTCCGACGATGGCGTCAAGGGCCGCGACACGGTTCGAAGCAGCGTGAACTTCACCCTGCCCGACAATGTCGAGGTGCTCGAACTTGTCGGCACCGGCGACACGTCGGGCATTGGCAACAGCGGCAACAACCGTCTGGAAGGCAATGCAGGAGGCAACTACCTCTCCGGTGGCCTCGGGCGCGACACGATCGTCGGAGGGCGCGGCGACGATGTGATGTCGGGCGGAGAGGATCGCGATGTCTTCCTGTTCCGCAGTGCCTCCGAGGTCAGTGTGAAGTCCGGTGACGCGATGATCAGCGATGTGATCGAGGATTTCACACCAGACATCGACCTGATCGATCTTTCCGCGATCGATGCCAATCTCAATCGCGCCGGGAACCAGGCGTTCGATTTCATCGGCAGTGATGCCTTCTCCGGTCACGCGCGCGAACTGCGCTACTTCGGAAATATCATTTCCGGCGACCAGAATGGCGATGGTGTTGCCGATTTCGAGCTGATCCTGGCTTCGAGCCCCACGCTGGATAGCGGGGATTTCGTTCTCTGACGACGGCGCTGCCGTGGCGGATGCGACCCTCCGGACAGCATACCTGTGCGAAGCCGGACCGGCGCCACCATGGGGCTTTTCCAGCCCCATGGCAGCGGCCCTAACGCTTTGCTCCGGCCGTCCTGCAGTGGTCATTGGACCAAGAGTTCGGGCTGACCTCCTGGCAGACGTCCATCTTCTGTCGAAGGAGCATCGTGACCGCTTCCCCGACCGCGGCAGGGTTGTCGGCATGGGGATCGGTATTCTCGTATCGCGGCGCCGTGGCAGGAGCATGGCCTGCCACGGCGCGGGTGGGGTTTCCGCCAACCGCCGCGGGCCGTATTGGGCGAGAGGGGTAACGGCGATGCGGTGGTTGGCGGAACTCGGGCGGCTGGTCCGGCGCGTCAGCGCGCCTGGACCAGACCGCGATGGCTGTCGTCGCCGGGCGAGGTGTCGTGGATCCGGCGGAACTGGGCCCGGGCCTCGGCGCGTCGGCCGCTCTTCAGCAGCGCCCAGCCCCTGAGCATCGCGAGGCCACGGTCGAGGCTGCCGGTCTCGCGCTGGACCCGGTCGATATAGGTGAGCGTTTCACGGTAATGCCCGGCCTCGAAGGACTTGACCGCGAGCTTCGAGATCACCGTGCGGTTCACCACCTGCCGCTGCTTGCTGGTCAGCTTCGTGCGGCCCGCAAGGCTCGCGGCCTGATCGAGCTGGCCGAGCTGGGCATAGGCGAGGATCATGCCGTAGGAGGCGTCGCGGGCCATGCTGCCGCCACCCCGCTGGGCGACCTGGCCGAAGGCCTGGATCGCTTCGCGGGTGCGGCCGAAATTGAAGGCGCACCAGGCGCGCTGGTTGACCGCGTCGATCGAGGCGACATTGGCAGTTACCGCGAGGCAGGTCGACCAGTCGCCGCGGTCGGCCGCAGCCTTGGCGCGGGCCACGACCGGCGAGGGACCACCCGTCCCGCCGCTGCTCGCGGCGGGAGCGGGAGCCGCCGGCTGCGGTGCGGGCATGAGCTCTTCCTCCAGGGCGGCGAGCCGCGGGGTGAGTTCGGGATTGCGCGCGCGGGCCACTCCGAAGAGCTCGACGAGCTGTTCCTTGCGGGTGATCTCGCTTGCCTTCTGAAGCGTTGCGACGACGAAATCCTCCTCGCGGCATATCTTCAGGATGCCATCATAGGTCGAGAGCGCATCCGCGGTGAGCGCTGCATCGCGCTGCATCTCGGCGAGCCGCCAGGGATTGTTGATGCGCTCACAGGTGAGAATCGTGGGGTGATCGGCAAGGACGGCTATGGCTGCGGGCAGGTCCTGCGCGGCGTAGGCGGTCTCGAAGAGCGCCTGGCCTTCCTTGGCATCGAGGACGCTCACGAGCTCCCCGGGCGGGACCCAGCCGGGGTTCTGGGCCTTGACCTCGGCGATGAGCTGATGAGCCTCTTCGTATTCGTCGGCGTCGATCCGTCGCCAGATCGGGGTGGTATCGACCTGGCTGGCCACTGCATCGAGCGCCGAAAGCGTGCCCTGAACATCTGCACCGGGAAACTCGGTCTGGAGCCGCTCGATCTCGGCCTGCACGCTGGCCTGATCGTTGATCGAGAGGAAGTAGCGCAGTGCAGCGAGATCGGCTTCACTCAGTTCGGCAGCGGTGACATGAGGCGCCGGCGCAAGCGCAGCGAGGGCACAGAGCCCGGCGGCAAGGATCCTGGTTCTCATCGCACGTAACATCCCAAGGTTGATTCTCGTTGAGCCAGAAGCGAAAGCAGCTGGAGGACGCCCGGGTAGTAGGGCTGTCCGGCGGTGAAGGCGGGCATGAGCCCGCCGGTGCGGGCGCCCCCGGCGCAGGCGGTGAGGGCGGCAAGCGCGCGATATCCGGGATCACTGCTCGTCTCGCGGGTTTCGCCGGTTTCGGGATCGATCACGACCGGGATCGTGTCGCCCGCCTCTTCGAGGCTGGCGCGGTAGGCCTCGCGCGCCCGGGCGACCGCAGGATGGCCGGGCAGGCCGGACCAGATCAGGTAGAGAGGTACCCTGAGCGCCTCATAGCCGAAGGCGCGGGATTTCTCCGGATCGGGTGAAAACCCCTCGGGCGTCACCCGCACCCAGTCGGGCACGAGGCGCTCGCGGGCAAGTCGGGAGAGCATGGCGTTGCCATCGGCGGCGGCCGCGACGAGGCGAGGCTCGGCCGCCTGCTCGCCGATCTCGCGCATGGCGCGAAGCATGTAGTAGGCGGGGTTGACCACGACGCCTTCCGATGTGGCAAAGCCTTCCACCCCGGGGATCAGCAGAAGCCATTCCTGCGCGCTGCCCGGCGAGGGTATGAGGCAGAGCCGCGAGATGTCCGCCGCGATCCTGGTGCCGATCTCGCCGTAGCGGGGCTCGCCGAAGCGGTCGGCCGCGCGCATCAGCGCCCAGGCGGTGAAAAGATCGCCGTCGGTGGCGTTGTTCGTATCGGTGACTCCGCCGCCGTTCGCAGGATGCCAGCGCCAGGCAAGCAGCGCGTCATCGCGGACGGCGAGATTGGCGAGCGTCCAGTCGAGGATGAGATCGAACCCCTCCCGGTCTCCGAGCGCCTCGGCAACGAGCAGCGCGTAGCCCTGTCCCTCGGAATGGCTGACATTGTCCTGCAGCCGGTCGATCACCCGGCCCGAGGAGGAGACGTGGATGAGCTTCCACGCCTTCCAGAGCGGCAGGAGCGGATCCGGCGTGGCGGCCGTGGCGGCGCAGAGGCCCGAGCCGAGGCTTGAGGCCACCGCGCCCATCGCTGCTGATGCGAGAAAACCGCGCCGCGAGATCATCGCTGCCTCCGGGAGGCGCCAATATAGGAATTCGCGATCAGCACCGAGAGGATGGTGATGGCGGCGATGATACCCACGAAGATCCTCGGGCGGGCCGAGGCGAAGTTCCCGAGCACGCCGCGCCAGTTGCGTTCGCTGACGGGTTCCTCGAGAACCGGCAGGCGGGTCTCGTCGGTCCAGGTCTGCCAGTGATTGTCCCATGTCAGCAGCGCAAGGTGCCCCGAGAGCGGGATGCCGCGTTGAGCGACGGTTTCGAGAGCGGCCAGCACGTCGTCGATGCGCGCCTTGTCGGAGAGGAGCAGGTAGAGATCCTCGGGCGTCTCGCGATCGAGCTGGAACAGGATCGCTTGCCCGCGTGTCTGGCCGAGCCAGTCTGCGAGCTCGGAGACCGGGTCCGGGAAGATCAGCCGTGAGAGCCGCGTGGAGATCTGGAGGCCAAGCGCCTGCGCGCCCGATGCAATCTGGCTCAGCGGGCCGGTTCCCCCGCTTGCGGAAGCAATGGCGAAGGGGTCCTCGGGTAGCGTCGCGGCCGTGGCGGCGGCGACGAGAGTGGGAGAAGGCACCGGCGTGCGCGGCGGCTGAAGGGCCAGGAGCGTGACCTGACGGCCTATGCTGAATTCCCCGAAGGCCGCCCGGGAAAGGTCGGTCTCCCGCAGCACGACGAGGCGCTTGGCCGCGGCGGGCTGTCCAGCGGCCGGCGTTTCGCCGTGGAGGGCGGCGGCAAGGCTCAGATAGAGCTCCCACTGCCGGGTATCGTCGCCGGAATGGGCTGCATTGGAGGCCGCCTCGATAGAGAGCGGCCCGCCGCCCGACATCCAGTGCGAGAGGCCCGGCATGTGCATCTTCGGCGACGAGGGCAGGGTGAGGGTCGAGGTGTCGCGGATCTCGATCCGGCCGACATCGGCCGTAAGGCACGGCTCGTCTTCGGGGTCCCCCGGAACGCTGACCTCGAAGCCGAGCACATTGCGTCCGGCCTTGAGAAGGCCTGCATCGAAACGGACCTCGAGCGGTTTCTCTTCGAGGCGTCCGCCGCGATCGAGCGGGACGATGCGGACCACCTCGCCATTGATGCGGATGCGCAGTTCGGCGCCCGTGGGCAGGCCCGAGAGATACGCGAAGGCGAGTTGCAGCACCGCGCGCTCGCGGACGTTGATGAGCCAGTCGTTGGGCAGGCGGAACGCCATATCCTCGATCCAGAGGTGCTGCGAGATCCGTGTGGTCTCGAAGCCCAGTGTGCTGAGGGGCACTGGCACATCCTGCGGGATCAGCGGCAGGCGCGCGAGGGCCTGGGCAATTCCGGGTGTGCCGAAGAGATCGGGTAGGGCGGAGCCATCCGTACGGACCTCCATGATCTGGCGTCCGTCCGGCTCGGCGCGGAAGCTCACCCGGTTCGTCTTGCCGGGGCTGATCTCGATGACGGGCGGCGGCATCGCGCCCTTCCGGAGCTTGCCCTCGCGGGTCGTGAAGGTGAGGCCGCCGCCCATGGTGCGGCCGAGTTGGCGGCTGATCTCGCGCATTTCGCCCGAAGTGCCGCGCTTCATCTCGCTGTCCCTGACCAGGATGCCCTTGCCGCTTCCCCGTGCGACCGAGGCTGCGGCGAGGAAGGCTTCCCCGCCGGGCTGCAATCCCGCAGCGGTATAGCGGATGCCCGACTTCGTGAGGTCTACGCTCGTCCACAGATCATATGCGGCGTGGGCGCCGCAGTAGAGGCGGTGAGCGAGGTTCACCTCGACTCGCAGGAGGTTGAAGCCGGAATGGAGCGTGCCCCTGGGCAGCTTGAAGCTCACGGATTCAGGCTTCGAGATGCTCCGGAGCGGCATCTCGCCGATAAGCTCGTCGCCGGCAAAAACCCGCAAGGTCGAGCGGCTTGGCAGGATGAAGGCGCTCGAGACCGCAGCGAGGGTGAGTTCGTGAGCCTCGATGCCCGGCGGAACGAAGAGCGAGAAGGCGAGACTGTCATGTTCGCCGTGGAACTGTGCGCGGGCGCTCGAGACCCGGCCCATGTCGAGCGGCCAGAGCGCGGCGAGCGGCAGCTTCGGTTCCTCGGGCGCATGGACTTCAGCCGGGGCGGGATTTGCGAGCTCGACGCGCGGCCCAACGAGTTCTGTCTTCGGCTCTAAGGGACGCACAGCCGCCGCAGCGCCGGTCACACGGGGTAGCGCGATGGCGCCTGGACGGGCCTCGGCCGCGGCCTCTGCGGCGGCGGGCCGGATCGCGGGCGCCGAGGTCTGACCCAGAAACCCGGCGAGCGGGATTGCAAGCGTGACCGGCTCCTCTGCCGCCGTGGCGGGCATGGCGGCAAGCAAGGGCAGAAGCGCCAGTGCGAGGCGGCTGCGGCAGCGGAGCTCCGGTCGAACGAATGGACGGATCATGGCAAGCCTTCTCATGCGAGGTTCAACCGCTCGTCGCCGGTCGCACCATGGGCGTCGGACGAAGGCACGGGGCGAGGTCTGTAAGCGCGCCGCGCGGCAGAGCTTCCGGCATCGCGTGCGGCGATGAAGGCCTGCGCCTCGATCGGCGTCTCGTCGCTCCAGCCGGCAATCGTGGTGCTGGCGCCCCTCTCGGCGAGGGAACTGCCACGCGACAGCAGAAGCGCCCGCAGCATGTGCCAGATCCCGGCGACGCCGAGACGGCTGACGTTGATCGCTCCCCAGATCAGGCCGTGGCGCGTTGCAGTCTGGCGCTCGCGGATCGCCTGCCACCGGCGGCTGTCGCCGTAGAGGAGGGCTGCGATCGTGAGATAGGCTTCGCGCGTTTGCGTTTCGGAAAGGGATGCGCCGACATGGAGTCGACCATCGGCGGCGCCGCCGTGCGTGACCGTGCAGACAATCTCGCCGATTTCCTCCACGCCCTCGAGCGAGGTGGGCAAGAGGCGGAAAGCGTCGCCTGCCACGGGTCTGCGCAGGTCTCGGGTGAGGGCACGCGGCGGAATGGCGATGCCGATGCCGCTGAAGGAGATGTCGGTGATGACACAAGGCACTTCGATCGGTGCACCGGCCTCGGTGGTGAATTCCGCGACTGCGGGGCAGGCGAGCTCTCCGACCCGCGGTGCGGCGCGGCGCTGGCGCTGCTCGACAAGTGAACGGAGGCTCGCGCCGACGAGAAGCGTGTTGAAGATGGCCCAGGCCCCGACGATCTGGAGCACGGCCCGGTCGCCGGGATAGGCATGCCAGCGCCAGGCGAGCGCGCCGACCCCTGCAAGCATGAGCAGGAAGAGGTAAAAGAGCGGCCGATAGACGTCGGTGAGCCGGGTCTCGGAAATTGTCTCGTCCTTGCTCGTCACCCGGAACCGGGCGCCGAGGGGCGCAACGACGGCGCGGAGCACGCCCTTCAGCAGGTAGGGCGCCTGGGCAATCTCGTAGACCTCCGAGATGAAGGGCCACCGAACATTCGCGAAGAGGATGTTCTGAACGAGGTAGCCCATGGCGAGATAGCTGCCCATGTAGGCAAACGCTTCGGCGGCGGTCGTCACCACGATCTCGAGGCCGAAGAAGAGATATACGAGCGGCGCCATCAGGAGCAGCAGCCGGACCACCGGGAAGAGCCAGTAGACCATGGAGTTGAGATAGGTGAGGCGCTGCCAGAGCGAGAGGCCGCGAAGCAGGAATGGGTTCGACAGCACGAGGATCTGGATCATGCCGGTGGCCCAGCGGCCGCGCTGGGTCAGGAAGGAGGGCATGGTCTCGGGCTGCAGCCCGGCGATCATGGCATGGTTCACATACATCGAGCGCCAGCCACGCCCGTGGATCTGGATCGCGGTCTCGGCATCTTCCGTGATGGTGCGGCCATGCATGCCGCCGACGCTCTCGATGGCCTCCCGACGCAGCAGGGCTGCCGATCCGCAGAAGAAGGCGCCGCCCCAGCGGTCCAGCCCCTTGTGCATGAGGCTGTAGAACATCTCGTTCTCGGGCGGGCTTTCCTTCGGGAGCTTGAGATTGCGCGCGATCGGATCGCGGTTGAGGAAGAAGTGGGGCGTCTGGACCAGAGCGAGCTTTTCGTCCTCGCAGAAGTAGCCGACGGTGCGCGCGAGGAAGTCGCGCGACGGGGCATGGTCGGCGTCGAAGATCGCGATAAGCTCGCCGTTGAGCGTGGCAAGAGCGTCGGAGATGTTGCCGGCCTTTGCGGCGCGGTTTTCGGGCCGGGTGCGGTAGAGGACACCGAGTTTTTCGCAGAGCGCCGAGAGTTCGTCTCGGCGGGCGCGTGCGGCCATGGCAATCCCTGGATCCGGGCTGAGGCAGCGCTCGTCCGTGCCACCATCGTCGCAGAGCACGACGTTGAGGAATTGGGGGGGGTAGGCCATGTTCTTGGCCGCCGACAGGGTCATGGCGAGCAGGTCGGTCGGCTCGTTCATCGACGGGATGAGCACATCGACCGTTGGCAGGTCGCGGACCTTCACCGGCTTCGGGCGGCGATGGTCGATGGGATCGGCGACGACAAGGCAACTCAGGAAAAAGGCTGCGATCAGATAGGTCTCGACCGCGAAGAGCACGACAGCGGCCGCGAAGGAGGCGTGATCCTCGAAGGGCGGCAGCGTGTCGAAGAGGCGCCAGAACCAGTAGCGCATGACAATGACCGAGGCGATGCCGAGAAGGCTAAGACGCCAGATGCGTATGTTGACGAAATTCCGCAGCACGAGCACACAGCAGATCGCGGCTGCGCCCATCAGTGCCTGGACACCGAGCGAGGTCGGGACGCTGATGAGCGCCACCAGGCACGCGAAGGCGGCGAGCCAGAGCACAAGGCGGGCGAGGCTCCCGAATATGGAGATGCCGTGATAGATCATTTCTTGCCTTTCAGCCGGGGTCTCAGCAGCGGTGCGGTCAGAGGGCCGATATGCTCATCGGTGCGAGCGCCCTGGCGCGATCTCCGGGGACGCAGTTGCGCATCACGGTGGCGGTCGTGCGTCCGGCATCGGCCGGGCGGACCGCGAGGACACAGGTGATACCGGGCTCGGGCTCATCCTCGACAAACAGGGTCGTTGTGAGCCCGCCCGCTGGGATGAAATCGCGCGCGATGACATACTCGAACGGGTGCGGCATGGAGCCCAGGCGGCGCAGGAGCTCGTCGACGGCATAGGGACCAAAGAGGCCCGTGCCGGGCATGGAGAGCAGAAAGTTCTCGCCCGGGAGAGCCGTGGCGTTTGGAAGGAGCAGTCGTCCTGTGCCGGGCATTGCAGAGGATGTCACGGCAGACGGGCTATCCGCGAGTGCGCCTGCCTCCGCCGAAACCGGAGGCAGAGATGCGGCGATCTCGGCAGTGCTCGTTGTCGTTACGCATCCCGCGAGACTGAGGCCCGCGATCAAGCCGCACAGAATGGCTGGCCTGCATACCGAACGCTGGCGCGTGTTCCGCCCCATCGGAACAGTCGGTCTCTTCATGCCGCAACTCCCCTCGCTGAGTGCGAAATACCTCGGTAATCAACAATTTTTCCCACGCTGCCCCGGATGCGGGCCGTGCGGCACGCATTCACAGCTTTCCGTTTCAGGCAGGCTCGTATCGTCTATCGCAAGGAGATCCGGCCGCTTCAATTTTATTAGAAAGGTCTGGTTAATCCGCGGCGGGGAATTTTACCGATATTTCCGCACGTTATGGGCGAGCGTGCATGTCGGCGCGGGCGGGCGGCCGATCGCGGGGCCAAGGTGTCTGCCTTGAAATGGCGACGTTTCGGCTCTGTGTGGCGTGGCGCACGCCTTTCGGTTTGCGAGCGTCCGCAGGCGATTAACCAAAGCCGGAAAAGACAGGTCGGACGAGGAACTCAGGAGCCTGCGGCGAGTTTCAGCCGCTCGAAATCGGAACGGATCATCTCCGGAAGCTCTGTGGCCCGTCTGGTCTTCATGTCCATCAACACGATGACGTTTTCGGCGATGGCTGTGCAGATGCCGTCCTGGAAGACGGCTTGCCGTAGGGTGGCGGAGCTGCGGCCCAATGCCAGAACGCCCGTTCCGATCACGGGGGTGCCTGGCCAATGCATCTCGCGCAGGTAGTCAACGATGAGCCGGGCAATAACGAACTGGCAGCCGCTTGCCTCCAGCAGCGGCAGGCTGTCATGGAGCAGATCGACGCGGCCAGACTCGAAATAGGTCGCATAGACCGCGTTGTTCACATGGCCCTGGCGGTCGGTGTCACCATAGCGAATGTTTTCGGTGACTTGTGCCGGGAAGGCCTCCAGCGGAAGCACTTCGATCCTGTCTGCCATGTCTTGCCCACTATATCGCGCCGTTTGCGGCGACCTTGATGGCAATGGGTCCGGGGAGCGTCAAGGTCGCCTGGAAACGAGAATGGCAATCGGCCTTTCAGCGAAGGCCTCGGGGATTTCCTCGCGGGAGAGATCCGCGCCGGTCAGAACGTCCGTCCAGCCCGGAGCGCAGGCCACGGCCGCCAGCGCGGCGCCGGGTCCGCGGGTTTCAGGCGGCAGAGCGACACCGACAAAGAGCTCGGTTTCCGGCGTCGCGCGGCGAAAGGCGATGATGCGGCCGCAGCCGGTTTCGATCGGCTCGTAGGTGCCCTCGGCAAAGAGCCGGGGCCGGGCGCGGCGGAAGCGGAGAAGGCTTGCCGTAAGCGCAAGCTTTTCGCGACCATCCCAGCTGGCCTCGGTGGTGCGCACGGTTTCAGGGAGCTCCGTGGCGAGGTGTTCCGCGCGGAGCGCGAAATCGACGGGCCTGCGGTTGTCTGGATCGACGAGGCTCTGCTCCCAGAGCTCAGCGCCCTGATAGATATCTGGTACGCCTGGCGCCGTGAGCTTGAGCGCGGTCTGCGCCAGCGATAGCCGGAGGGCATCCGGAGCGATCCGGGCCTCGAAGGTGCGGAAAGCCGAAAGGAATGCGCCGTCGCGTTCCAGGGCGCGGGCTACGAGCGCGGAAAGCGCATCCTCATAGGCCGGGTCGCCCTGAACCCAGCGGGTGTTGGCACCGGCCTCGCGGGCCGATTTCAGCATGGCTTCGGTTACACGAATACGGAAGGCTTCGAGCGCCTCCGCCGCGGGCAGGTCGCGCCATTCAAAAGGCCACGCGCCGAGAAGCAGCTGATAGAAGAAGTATTCCTCGTTGGGATCGACCGGCCTCTCCCGGTCGGCGAGCAGTTCCCGCCAGTGGGCCACCGACTTCTCCCATTCGGGCAAGTGGAAGGTGAGTGCTGCGATGCGCATCCGCGCGTCTTCACCGCGTTTGGTGTCGTGGGTCGAGGTGGTTAGCATTGCGCGGGGCTCGCGAAGCTGTCGCGCGGTGTTGGCGGCGTGGAAGGCCTCGGGCGTGACCGGCGCGGAGCCGGGTTCACTGCCGACCTCGTTGAGCGCAATCATCGGATTCCAGCGATAGAGGGCCGTGTCCTCGAGCCCCTTAGCCATGACCGGGCCGCTGAGCTGCTGGAAGCAGGTGGCTGCGGCATGGATCGCGCGCTCGGCGTCGGGTCGCGCACGGGCGAGATCGAGCGTGAGAACGCTCCGCAGGAACTCGAAAATCCCGCTCTCGATGCCGGGCAGGGCGGTGCGGGCAGCAGCGATTGCGGCTTCGATCCTCGGACAGTCCTCTGCGGGCAGACCATTGGCATCGGCATAGGTGCGGTAGACACCGAAGGCTGCGATCACCTCGATGAGCCCGGCGCGAAGCGCGCTGCGGCCAAGATCGGCGGTGCGGCGGTCCCCGCGGGCAAGGGTATGCAGCCGGGAGGTCAGCGCCTCGCATTCCGCGGCCATCGGGCCTTCGAGGATGGCGCGCTTGCCGTCGAGCACGATGTCATGGGCCTTTTCCCGGCGGCCGGTGACCTCGCGCCAAAGGCGGACAAGCTCGGGGCCGGAGTCGGGGTTGATGAGGAGGCCCGCGAGAAGGTTGGTGACTTCGTAGCCGGTGGTTCCATCGGTCTGCCAGCTTTCCGGCAGGGTTTCGCCTGGGGCGAGGATCTTCTCGACGAGCAGCCAGAAAGGGCGCGCTGCTCTTGCGCGGAGGCGCGTGGTGTAGCCTTTCGGATCGGCGAGCCCGTCGATGTGGTCGATGCGAATTCCGTCGATCGTGCCATCGGCAATGAGGGCGAGAACGAGCCGGTGGGTTTCCTCGAAGATCTCGGGCTCCTCGACGCGCAGGCCGGCGAGATCGGAAATGGTGAAGAAGCGGCGGTAGTTTATGGCGTCATTCGCGAGCGTGAACTTCGCGGCACGCCAGAATTGCGCATCGGCAAGCGTGCCGAGCCGGGCGGCATCGCCGTTGTGGGCCGCGAGTGCGGTTTCGATTCCGGCGCGTGTTTCGGGATCATCCGCATGGGCGGCGGCGAGACCCGCCTTGAGGCGGCCCCATACCGGATCTCCGCCGGGCGTGTCGCCGGCGGCGGCAAAGGCATTGGCATGCGCCGCGAGCCGCGGGGCGCAGCCGAGTATTGCAGGATAGCACCGGGGGCAGATGGGCAGGCGGTGGGTGTCGTGGGCAAGGATGAAGAAGCCGTCGTCATCATATGCGAGGCGCAGGGCCTCGGTGCCGAGCAGATTGCCGAGACTGTCGCCAAGAAAGGGCATGAGCACGTGGCCCGAAAGGCCGGGATGTCCGCTCCGCCAGTCGATGTCGAAACGGCTCGCGTGCGGGCTTTCGGGACCCCACTCGAGAACCGATAGCCAGAAGGCGTTCGTGCTTCCGCCTATACCCATGTGGTTCGGGACAAAGTCGAGCAGCAGGCCGAGGCCTTCGGCTCGGAAGGCGTCCGCCATGGTGCGGAACCCTTCGGCGCCGCCGAGCTCGGGATTGAGCAGGTTGTGATCGATCCCGTCATAGCCGTGGGTGCTGCCTGGCCGTGCGGCGAAGACCGGGGAGAGATAGACGTGGCTTACGCCGAGATCCGCAAGATAGGGCGCGATCGCGGCCGCGTCGGCAAACCCGAAGCCGCCATGGAGCTGGAGCCGGTAGGTGGCACGGGGGAAGGGACGGGATGTCTCTGTCATCACTTTCGCCTCGAAATCTCGAACGAGCGGGGGATGCCGCGCTCACGGCAGAGCGGGCAGCTCGGTGGTGAAGGCCGTGCCATACGGCGGCATGTCGCCGGATTTCCCGGCGCCCTGTTCGGCATGAAACAGCTTGCCCGGCAGGTCCGGTGCCGCGCGCGATGTCGCGGTGAGGTTTGCGCGCATGTGAACGGCGCGGCCGGCGAGGGCCCAGGACACCGCGATCACGCCTTCCTCCGCCGCGAGTATCCGGCCGCAGTTGCCGCCCGTGGCCGCGAGATGCGGTGTGATCGTCTTCGCACGTTGGGCGAGAAGATCGCGGACGAATGCCCGCCACGCGGTGCCCTCCGGGCTTTCGGCGGCCTGCCAGTCGATCTTCGAGGCAGTGAAGGTCGAGAGCGCGTTCGGGTCCGGGATTGTTGCGCGAAGTGCCGGGTCCTCGAAGGCGGCGAAGGCCCCGAACTCGCGGCGGCGCCCCTCGCGGACAATCTCCGCCAGCTCCCCCTCGAAATCGGTGAAGAAGGCGAAAGGCCGCGTTTCACCCCATTCCTCGCCCATGAAAAGGAGCGGGATATGCGGCGAAAGCAGCAGGATTGCGGTGAGGGTCCGGACGAGAGGCGCAGGGGCCAGAGGCAGGAGCCGTTCGCCGAAAGCGCGGTTTCCGGTCTGGTCGTGGTTCTGAAGAAAATCGACGAAGGCTGCGGGCGGGAGGTGTGTGGAAGGATGGCCCTGCGCCGCGCCGCTAACGGGGGAGGTCTCCCCCTGATAGACAAAGCCTTCGGCCAGGGCGCGCGCCATCTTGGCCCAGCGGTCTTCGGTGAAATCGGCGTAGTAGCCTTCGGACTCACCGGTTGCGATCACATGCGCGATGTTGTGGAAGTCGTCGTTCCACTCGCCGGTATAGAGTGGCACGCCACCCTCCTGATCGCGTTCATGCAGCGCGGTGATGTTGCGGTTGTCCTCGGTGGTCAGATGAATCCGGCGGTCGGGGAAGGCCGCACGGATCGCGCGGGCGATCTCGACAAGGATTTCAGGGTCGGAGTCCGGATCGCGAACATTGTCGATGGCATCGAGCCGGAGGCCGTCGAGGCGGAACTCCTCGATCCAGTAGAGCGCGTTCTCGATGAAGAAGCGGCGGACCGGGAATTTTGCGTAGTCTATCGCCGCTCCCCATGGCGTGCCGCGCTCCGGATCGAAGAAGTCCGGCGCGTAGGCGTGGATGTAGTTCCCGTCGGGCCCGAAGTGGTTGTAGACGACATCAAGCAGCACCATGAGCCCATGCCCGTGGGCGGCATCGATGAAGGCTTTCATGTCCTCGGGCGTGCCGTAGGCGCGATGCGGGGCGAAGGGGAGCACTCCGTCGTATCCCCAGCCGCGCTCGCCGGAGAACTGGGCCACGGGCATGATCTCGACGGCGGTGATGCCGGTCTCGGCAAGATGAGGCAGTTTCTCGATCGCGGCGCGAAAGGTACCCTCCGGAGTAAAGGTTCCGATGTGGATCTCGGAGATGACTGCCTCCTCCCATGGGCGCCCCGGCCAATCCGGGATGCGCCACTCATAGGCATGAGGATCACAGAGGCGAGACGGGTCGTGGACGGAGTCGGCCTGCGCGCGGGCGGCGGGATCAGGCACGGCGAGACCATCCGGCAGGATGAAGGCATAGGGGTCGCCGGGCCGGGCCGCGGCGATCTCGATGTCGAACCACCCTTCAGCGGCGGCGTGCATGGCATGCTCGGCTCCGCCATGCCGGAGCGAGAGGGACGCAAGCCCGGGCGCCCAGAGGCGGAAGCGGGCGCCCTTGTCGAGAAGCTGGGGGCCCCAGAGGGTGATGGCGGATCCGTCGCCGCTCATCGAGTCCGGCCCTCCAGAACCTTGAGGCTCCGGCCTTCGACACTGATCGGGGTTTCGAGCGACGCTGGCAGCCCGACGCGGGAGGCAAGCCCGGTCGCGGTATCGACCAGAAGCGACCAGCGGCTCTCTCCGGCGGCGCCGGAAAGGTTGAACTCAACCGGCTCGAAATGGGCATTGAAAAGCATGAGTGCACGGCGCTCCGGGGTTGAGAGCATCATGGCGAGCGTCCGCGTTTCGCCATTGTCCCAATCCTCCTGTTCCATGGAAGCCCCGTCGGGGCGCAGCCAGGAGGCGGTGATCTGGGGGCGGCCTTCGGGAATGTTGTGGATGTAGTTGGGATAACGGAAGAGCACGTTCGATTTGCGCAGCGCGATCATGGCGGCGACGAAATCGCGGAAGGCAGCATCGCGTTCGGACATGCCCGAAAGATCGAGCCAGTTCGCGGGCGCGTCCTGACAGTAGGTGTTGTTGTTACCGTCCTGCGTTCGGCCGATCTCGTCGCCCATCAGGATCATCGGCGTGCCTTGGGAGAGCAGCATTGTCGCGGCCATTGCGCGGCGCAGGCGGTCCCGGAGATCGAGAACCTCCTCATCCTCGGTCGGGCCTTCGGCGCCGCAGTTCCAGCTCTTGTTGTCGTCGTGGCCGTCGCGGTTGTCCTCGCCGTTCGCCTCGTTGTGCTTGTCGTTGTAGGACACCGTGTCCATCAGGGTGAAGCCGTCGTGGGCGGTGATGAAGTTGACGCTGGCCCACGGTCTGCGGCCGCGCTTGTCGAAGAGACCGGCGGAGCCCATGAGATTGGCCGAGAGACCCGCAGTCTGGCCTCCGTCGCCCTTCCAGAACGAGCGTATCGTGTCGCGATACTGGTCGTTCCACTCGGCCCAGCCCGGGGGGAAGTTCCCGACCTGATAGCCATAGGGGCCGGTGTCCCAAGGTTCGGCGATGAGCTTGACGCGACTGAGCACCGGGTCCTGCCGGACCGCATCGAGAAAGGTCGCGTCCGAGCTGAACGTGTCGCGGTCGCGCCCGAGCGAGCTCGCGAGGTCGAAGCGGAACCCGTCGACATGGCAGGTCTCGACCCAGTAGCGCAGGCTGTCCATCACCATCTGCAGGACGCGGTTGTTCTTGAGGTTGACCGTGTTCCCGCAACCGGTGGTGTCATAATAGTAGCGCGGGTCGTCCGCCAGAATGTAGTAGGAGGCGTTGTCTATGCCGCGGAAGCTGAGCGTCGGGCCCATCTGGTTGCCTTCGGCGGTGTGGTTGTAGACCACGTCGAGGATCACCTCGATGTTCGCCTCGTGGAGTCTGCGGACCATGAGCTTGAATTCGTGCAGGTCCGAGCCCGGCGACAGGTATCGCGTCGCGGGGGCGAAGAAGCCGATGGTGTTGTAGCCCCAGTAGTTGGTCAGCCCCTTCTCGATCAGATAGCGGTCATCGAAGAAGGCCTGTACCGGCATGAGTTCGACGGCGGTGACACCGAGCTTCACCAGATGGTCGATCGCGCGCGGATCGGCGAGGCCGGAGAAGGTTCCGCGGAGCTTGTCGGGGATTTCGGCGTTGAGCGCCGTAAACCCCTTCACATGCGCTTCATAGATGATCGTTTCGGCCCAGGGATGTGCGGGCGGGGCATCCCGCCCCCAGGTGACGGCGGCGTCAACGACCACGCATTTCGGCATCACGAAAGCGGAGTTCCTACGGTCGTAGGAGAGATCGGCGGAGCGGTGCCCGATCCGGTAGCCGAAGACACTGTCATGCCAGTGAATCTCGCCATCGAGCTGCTTGGCATAGGGATCGAGCAGGAGCTTGTTGGGGTTGAAGCGATGGCCGTGGTGCGGCTCGTACGGCCCATGCACGCGATAGCCGTAGAGCTGGCCCGGACGGACATCCGGCAGGTAGCCGTGCCAGACTTCATGGGTGTATTCCGGCAGGGGAACGCGCGCGATTTCCCGGCGGCCGCGGCTGTCGAAGAGGCAGAGCTCCACCTTGCTGGCATGGGCGGAAAACAGGGCGAAGTTGACACCGGACCCGTCCCACGTTGCGCCCAGCGGAAAGGGACTTCCTTCCTTAACCGTGTAGCCCTGGATTTCCATGCCTCGCCTTCCTGCTCAGGTTGTGCCCCTCCCGGCGGGGCTTCTTGCATGCAGGATGGAGCTCCGGGCGCGAATGGCAAGGTGTGCCGGGGCCCGTGGAGGCAGGATCGTGTTTTTCCTGTGCGGCCGGGATGTCCGGCCGTACAGAGCTTGTGCAGTCCCGACCTCAGGCGGCCTCGGCTCGGGCTTCGCTGAGCGCGCCGAGCAGGAAATCGGATGAGCTTTCGCGAAGTCTGTCAAGGCGGGCACCGACGGTGGCGTAGTCGATCGGGCGGGCTGCGATTGCGGAGGCCTCGGCAGGGTCATCGCCGGTAAAGATCCGGTCGGCGAGCCCGAGTTGATCGAGCAGCGATGTGAAACGGTCGACACCACGGCCGCGATTCGGGATCGAGATGAAGTTTCGTTCGAAGAGGATCGAGAACACCGTGCCGTGGAAGGAATCCGTCACCACGAAGTTCGCGTCCTGAAAGGCGCGGAGCCAGGCGGGGATATCAGGTTTCGCGCCACCCTTCCGGATCGTGATCTCGTTGGCCCGTCCGATGCCGGGGCAGGTGGCGATCACCGTGCCACAGATGTCGCGGGCGAAGGATGTGCGGTCGAGCACGTAGTTGAGAACGGCGCCGCGTGGCGGCGGGGGAGCCTTGGCGGCGATTGCGGCATAGTGCGCGCGATCGAGCAGCAGGGTGGGGTCGAGGCAGAGCGCGGCATCGGGTCGCCCGAGGGTGGTCCGGCAGATCTGGACGCCGCTTGTCTCGCGGGCCGATACAGCGTCGAAGCGGGCCAGCAGTCGTGAGGCTTCCTCGGTCTTGCGCGGATAGGCCCAGTCCTTCTGGCCGAAGGAGGCGGCGTAGGAGATTCGGCGCACTCCCGGATCTTCCACGAAATCGAGGAAGTAGATCATGTGGTTGTCATCGCCGTGATACTCGAAGCGCCAGACCTGGTCGCTGCCAACGACGACTGCATCGAGACCGAGTTGACGCAGAGCGCGGGAAAACTGCTCTCTTGTGCGCAGGATGCCGGTCCTGTTGGGGAGATGCTCGGCAATGAACGGATAGTGGATCGCGCGCTCCCGTTCGCGGGCGCGCAGGTCGCCGATGTTCTGGCCCGGAACGGTCTGGAGAACGCGCAGGGCCGCGCGGGTCCAGATTGGCCGCTCGGCCTTCTTGGAGAGGAGCACGGGTGTCTTTCCCGCGTTTTCCAGCGCCTTGTAGAGCGCGGCGGCTTGCAGGATGCCGCCGTAGTTGTTGTGCAGTGGCAGCGTCAGTATGCCCACGCGCTGTGTCATGGCCCGACTCCTTCACGTCCTTCACGGATGGTTTCCCGATCGTGCCCCACCCCGGGACCGTTCCCGGCACCCGTCTGGGTCCGGTTATGGTTAACGGACTATGGAAGTCGCAAAGCGTGTAGCGGTCAAGCATAACATGTGCGTGATGCGGGGATCCGCCGATGGCCCTCGCAAAGTCGTCCCCGCGGGGAAAGATTCCCCGCGGCTACCGGCGTCTGGCGTCGAAATAGGCGAGACCCAGTGCCGCGAGGCCGGCCAGCGCGAGGGCTGCGCCGACCCAGCCGGTGGAGGCCCAACCGAATCCCGCCGCGAGGGCAAGGCCTGCGAGGAAGGGACCGATCGCATTGGCGAGGTTGAAGGCGGCATGGTTCATCGCTGCGGCCAGGGTCTGCGCATCGCCGGCTACATCCATCAGGCGTGTCTGGAGCGGGATGAAGACCCCGGCTGTCGCTCCGAGGAGAAAGACCATCAGGATCATGAGCGGCCAGTTTCCCATCACCAATGCATAGAACGCCGGGGTGATGGTCATGCCGGCCAACAGTATCGCCGCGCCGCCGAAGATCGACCAGGAGGCGAGCCGCCCGGCGATCGGTGTGCCGATGGTCGCACCTATCCCGAATGCGGAGAGGGCAAGCGGTATCGCCCAGGCCGGGGCATGGGCGGCCTGTATGAGTGCGGCCGAGAAGTAGGAATAGACTGCGAAGATACCGCCGAAGCCGATGGCGCCGACCAGAAGCGTGAGCCAGACGGCGCGGTTGGCGAAGGCGCCCAATTCCTGAAGCGGCCCGGCGGCAAGGTCGGGCCGGCCCTTGGGCACGAAGCGCCCGATCATCATGACGGAAATGAGGCCGATGGCGGCGACGAGCACGAAACAGGTGCGCCAACCGAAGGCCTGGCCGACCGCACCCGCCGCGGGGACGCCGATCACGTTGGCAATCGTGAGGCCGAGCATCACCTGGGCTACGCCCGCAGCCCGGCGTTCCTTGGGCTGGGCATTGGCGGCAACGAGCATGGCAATGCCGAGAAACGCGCCATGCGGCAAGCCCGCGATCACCCGGGCGGTGACCAGCCAGCCGATGCCGGGGGCGAAGGCGCCCGCGAGGTTTGCGATCGAGAAAGTGCCGATCAGCAGCATGAGAAGGAGCCGCCGCGGCAGACGGGCCCCGAGCACGGCGAGGATCGGAGCTCCGATCACGACACCGAGCGCATAGGCGCTGACCGCATGACCTGCGACCGGTTCGGTAACGCCAAGACCCTTGGCGTAATAGGGCAGGAGGCCCATTGTTGCGAATTCCGACACGGCGATTGCGAACGCGCCAACGGCGAGAGACAGGACGGTAAGGCGCGCCTGGCGGGTTTGCGGCGTCATGAGAAGCTCCGGGGGTCTAAAGGGACTCTGGCGCGGGCCGGATCCGGCGTTGCCGCGCCATGCCGGAGGCTAATGCTCCCGCGTGCAGACGTGCAAGGCCGAGCCGCGCAATTCAGCGCTTCATGTGATGCGGAAGTCGCAGGGGCAGCGGGTTACCGGATTGGCATGCCGCATAATTTGCGGTATGTTCTGGCATGTAATGAATACCCTTACAGGAGGGGCGTATGGGAATTGCGCAGAGACGCTCCACGAGCCTGACGCTGGACCGGCAATTGCTCGACGAAGCCAGGGCGCTCGGCGTGAATATCTCGCGGGCGGCGGAGGCTGGGCTCACTGAAGCTGTCCGGGCGGCGCGTATGCGGAGCTGGCAGGCAGAGAACGCAGCCGCGATCGCAGGCTTCAATGCCTATATCGAGGCCGAAGGCGTCCCCCTCGCATCCCGGCGCAAGTTCTGAGGCGGGTGCGTGGCGCAGCAATTTGATGTCTTTCGCATGTCCGACGGCATGCTCGTCGTGGTGATCCAGAACGATCTGCTCGATGCGGTACGGACCCGTGTGGTCGCGCCACTTCTGCCTGTGGGCCGGGCCGGGCCGCCGATGCGAGGGCTCAATCCGGAGTTCCAGATGGGGGCGGAACGCGTGGTGCTGATGCCGCAGCTTCTCGCAACGCTCGCGCTCCCGGAGCTCGGCGAGCGGGTGGGGTCGCTTGCCCCGATGCGCGACGACATTGTGCGGGCGCTCGATATCCTGCTTGCGGGCGTCTGAATGCGCGTCACAGTTGCGGCGGAAGGCCTTCTCCAGCGGCCAGTGTGAGCACATGGGCGCAAATGTCTCCCGGCCAGTCTGACATCAGGGTTTCGAGCCGCGCGTGGTCATTGGCAAAAAGCGCGCGGGTGGCTTCCTCGAAATTCGGCAGATCGCCGGCAATTGCCCACATGAAGCGCGACGCGGCGTCGATGGCTGCACGCTGTTGGCTTCGCCCGTTATCGGCACGGCGCGCGGCGTCGACCAGTCTGCGCAGCGTCTGGCTCGCGCCGCCCGGCTGGGTTGCAAGCCAGTCCCAATGTCGGGGTAGCAGGGTGACTTCCCTGGCCACCACGCCCAGCCTGGGCCGCCCGCGCGGCCGGGGCGCCGGTTCCAGTGGCTCCGGCGGAGTGGCAGGCAATTCGTCCTGTGCTTCCCGAATGTCGAGATCGACGGGCTTCCCGGTGGCGTCATCAAAGATCTGCAAGGTCGCGCCGCCCTCTTCCATCGCGCCACGGGCGCGTCGCGCAATCTCGCGCAGGGGACCGCGCGCGAGACGCCTGTTGTCCCGAAACAGGGTGAAGATCTTCTCATGGCAATCTGGCATCGGGCTCTCCTTCGAATAATTTATACCCGGGCAAAATTATTCTTGCAATATTTGCCCGGGTAAAATAGTCCGCCAGCTGAAATTAGGGCGGGGTCAGGAGATCGGAGCCATGGACAGAAAGGCGGAGATCCGGCGCTACAAGGAGCGCGAAGCGCCGGCAGGAATCTATGCGATTCGGTGCGCCGCGACGGGGAAGATCTGGGTTGGCGCAACGCCGTCGCTCGACAAGATCGCCAATCGGCAGTTCTTCACACTGCGCCAGGGCACGAACCCCAATGCCGCGCTTCAGGCCGCGTGGAACCGTTCCGGGGGGGATGCCCTCACCTTCGAGCCGATCGAGGCACTTGGCGAGGACGTGCCTGCGCTGGCGCGCCCGCGCGTCCTGAAGGAGCGCCTCGCGCACTGGCTCGAGGCGCTGGAAGCATCGCGGATCTGAGGCCGCGCTGTCGGCGATCAGTTCATGTACCAGCCGTGGCTCACGACGAGTGACTGGCCAGTAAGCGCGTTGGTGGGGAAGGCCGCGAAAAGCCAGGCGACATTCGCCACGTCCTCGATGGTGGTGAACTCGGTATCGACCGTGTCGCCGAGCATGATCTTCTCCACCACTTCCTTCTCCGAAATGCCGAGTGCCTTGGCCTGTTCGGGAATCTGCTTCTCGACAAGCGGGGTCTTGACGAAGCCCGGACAGATCACGTTCGCCCGAACGCCATGTTCGGCACCCTCTTTGGAAATGACGCGGGCCAGTCCAAGCAGGCCGTGTTTTGCCGTAACGTAGGCGGACTTGAGGGGGGACGCTTCCTTCGAATGGACGGATCCCATGAAGATGATCGAACCGGATCCCGCCTCGTACATATGCGGGAGCACGGCTTTTGATGTGAGGAACGCACCATCGAGGTGGATCGAGAGCAGCTTCTTCCATTCGTTGAACGGAAAATCCTCGAGCTTGTGAACGATCTGGATCCCGGCGTTCGAAACGAGCACGTCGATCCCGCCCCAGACCTTCACCATTTCGGCCACGCCTGCGTTTACGGCCGCCTCGTCGGTCACGTTCATCTCGAGGGCGAGCGCTTCTCCCGGACCCATTTCGGTGAGTTCCTTCGCGGTACGCTCGGCCGCAACCAGGCTGAGATCGGCAATCGCGACTTTTGCGCCATCCGCAACGAAACGCTTGGCGATGCCGTGACCGATGCCGCTCGCGGAGCCCGTGATGAGCGCGCGTTTTCCCTTGAGGTTCATTGTCTTACCCTTTCGTTTTTTTGATCCGGGTGTTCCGCGTGCCGGAAGCCGCGTCTCTGCTGCGCTTCTGGTGGCGATCACGTTCGCCGAGATCGAAGATGAGAAGGCCATTCGTCGGAGCCTTGCGCGAGACCCAGTCCGGATGACGGATGGCGCGGGCGGCATCGTCGGCGCCCGCCGCCCAGTGTTCCCGCATCGAGCGGCGCGAGAATTCGTAGTCCTTCGACTGCCCCTCATAATTGCGCTTGCGATAGATGAGATGCATCAGCGTTACCGCGCCACGCGGTCCGGCATCGCAGAGGGCGAGAAGATCCGGATCGTCGCGCAGTTCCGGCGGCAGGCGGTCATGCAGGCGTTTTGCGGCCGCGGCGATGTCGTGCCGCTCGCGGAAGCGGTCGGTGTTGAGGCGGGTCCGGCTCGAGAAGCGGATATCCTTCTCGCGCTGCGCGACCTCGAAGAGATCCTTCGGGCCCGTTCCGCGGGCATCGAAGAGATCGAACTGAAAGACGCAGAGCGGTTCGGCCGGCGCGTGTTCGAAGATGTGTTCGAGAGGGGTGTTGGAGACAAGACCGCCATCCCAGTAGAACCGCCCGCCCACCTCGACAGGCGGGAAACCCGGCGGGAGCGCGCCGCTTGCCATCACATGCTCCGGGCCAATCCGCATTTCGTGAGAATCGAAGAAGACGAAGTTCCCGGTCTCGATATCGACCGCACCAACGCTGAGCCGGGGCCCCTGGCTGTTGAGATAGTCGAAATCGACGAGTTCCAGCAGGGTCCGGCGCAGCGGGCTTGTGTCGTAGAAACTGATGGCTCCGGGGCTTCCCGAAGGCTGAAACGGGGCCGGCAGGGCGCGCGGCGTAAAGAACCCAGGAACGCCCTCCAACATCACCTCGAAGGCAGAGGCCTCATTGATGAAGGGCCGGAGACCCTGGATGGCGAGAGGTGCGGTGAAAGGCAGCCCGGAGGTCGCCAGCGTCCAGAAGGCCTCAAGCCTTTCGACGCGACGCTGCGGGGGATTGCCGGCAATGAGTGCGGAGTTGATCGCACCGATCGAAACCCCGGCCAGCCAGTCAGGCTCGTGACCGCCTTGGGCAAGAACGGTGTATGCTCCGGCCTGATACGCGCCGAGTGCTCCGCCGCCCTGTAGGACGAGCGCGGTCAACTCGGCCTGATTCTCCTGATTCATCCCTCGGTCTCCCTGCATCGTTCAATGCGATGTCATGGAGACTAGGTGTTACTTCATTCTTGCGACAGTGTGGCCGCAACGTGAAGGATATTTAAGAAATCACCGGGATCAGGCTGCAGCGCGAAGGGCCTTCGCGGCGGCCTCTCGGATCGCGCGGATGTTCTCGCCGTAGACCTCGGGTTTCCCGACCGAGCCGCCCTTGAAGACCGCTGAGCCGGCAACGAGAACATCGGCGCCTGCTTCGACGACAAGGGGCGCGGTGGTCGGATCGACGCCGCCGTCGATCTCGATATGGATTGGCCGGTCGCCGATGCGGGCGCGGAGTGTCCGAACCTTCTCGACCTGTGAATGAATGAACTTCTGGCCGCCAAAGCCCGGGTTCACCGTCATCACGCAGACAAGATCGATCATGTCGAGGAGATAATCGATCGCTTCTGCGGGTGTGCCGGGATTGAGGGCAAGGCCCGCCTTCGCGCCGGAGGTGCGGATCGCCTGCAGCGTGCGGTGGATATGCGGACCGGCCTCGGCATGGGCGGTGATGATGTCCGCCCCGGCTTCGGCAAAGGCTTCGATGTAGGGATCGACCGGCGCGATCATCAGATGTACGTCCATGACCGTTCTGACATGCGGGCGGATCGCCTTGCACATCGCCGGACCGAACGTGAGGTTGGGGACGAAATGGCCGTCCATCACATCGACATGCACCCAGTCACAGCCCTGGCTTTCGATGGCCTGACACTCGGCGCCGAAATTCGCGAAGTCGGCCGAGAGGATCGAGGGGGCGATCTTGATGTTGCGGTCGAAGGTCATGTCGTTTTCTCCCGGTCGACGTCCAGTCCGCCGCGGAAGACGCGGCTCTGGCGGATGTCATCCTCTGTTATCGTGCTGAGCGCCTCGGCGTTCAATGGGCCTCGCGATGTCTCGAAGAGGCGGTTTGCTTGCCGCAGGCGCGCCCTGTCAAGAGCATTCCGGATCGACCGGGCATTGGCGAAATGCGGCTGGGCGCGGCGGAGCGCGATATAGTCGGCTATCGCAGTCCTGCCGCCCGCATCGAGGCGGTAGTTCTGAGCGTCGAGCATGTTTTCCGCGATCTCCCCGAGTTCTCCGTCGGTGTAGTCGGGAAACTCGATGTGATGGGCGATACGCGAGCGGAACCCGGGATTGGCGGTGAAGAAGCGGTCCATGCGGTCGGCGTATCCGGCCATGATTACCACGAGATCGTCGCGATTGTTCTCCATGACCTGGAGCAGGATCTCGATGGCTTCCTGACCATAATCCCGTTCGTTATCAGGGCGATAGAGGTAGTAGGCCTCGTCGATGAAGAGCACACCCCCCATGGCCTTCTTGAGCACTTCCCTGGTCTTCGGGGCGGTGTGGCCGATGTACTGGCCGACGAGATCGTCGCGGGTGACGGAGACGAGGTGGCCCTTGCGGACATAGCCGAGACGGTGGAGGAGGCCCGCCATCTTGAGCGCGACGGTGGTCTTGCCGGTGCCGGGGTTGCCGGAGAAGCTCATGTGGAGCGTCGGCGTTTCCTGCGCGAGACCCATTGTGCGGCGGGCTCGATCGACCAGGAGCAGTGCGGCGGTTTCACGGATGCGTTGCTTGACCGGTGCGAGACCGACGAGCTCTCGATCCAGGTCCCGGAGCACCTCGGCGACACCCGAACTTTCAAATTCGGCCCGGAGATCGATCTTTTGCGGCGGGGTGGTTTCGGTGGTGTCGAGGCTCATCTCAGGCTCCTCCGGAGCGTATGGAATCGATATGGAAATGATATGGAATCCGTATGGCAACAGATTTGGTTCTGGCGCAGGACAAGATGCAGATGCCCTGGCCGGTGGCGGCGCCGCGGCGGGGTATCGCCGCGGGCCGCCGGACCCATTTGCTGATCTCCTTCGAGCTCTTCGCGCGGTTCAGCGCCACCGGGACCACGGACCCGACGCGCATCATCGAGGCGGGGGCGGCGGGCGCGGCCATGTGGCTTGCCGGGGCGATCGGGCTCGCCGCCGGCGCCGGTCCGTTCGCGCTTGCAGGGATGGCCACGGTGCTGGCGGTCATCGTGCTCTCCCTGCTGCGGCTCATCGAGCGGCGGAGAGGGCGTAGTTCATCGTCCGGCCGCGCACGTCCGTCCGGGTGAGGCGCAGGGTCGGCTCCTCGGCGGGGCGGTTGACGATGAAGGAAAGCCGCACGGTCTCGAAACCGCCGGTTGCATCGAAGGCGTTGATGCGGATGTAGGCGTCGGGATGTGCCTTGCGGCACTCCTCGAGCTCCATCATCACGCCCTTGGCGTCGCGGAGGTCGAACATCGGGTTGCCGAACATTTCCCAGTAGGTGTTCCGGGGATGGGGATCGTCGGTATGCTCGATGCCGATCGCCCAGCCGTTTTGCAGACAATACTCGACCTGCGCGGTGATCTGGGTGTCATCGAGATCGGGGAGGAAGCTGAAGGCGCCCTGGGTGATGCGCATGGGATTGGTCTCCTTTGGATTTGCGGCCTGTCCTGCTCTCTGGCGCTGCCCGGCGTTGCTGCCGGGCGCTGGCCGGAATCAGGCGGGGACGGGTGTCGGCACGTAGTCGGGCGTGTCGGTCGAGGTGTAGTTGAAGGTGATGTTGCCCCAGGTATCGAGCGCGGCCTCGAGCGGCTTGCACCACTTGGCGGCGGCGCGCAGGATCTCCGGGCCTTCGTTCGCGATGTCGCGGCCCTCGTTGCGGGCGAGCACCATGGCTTCGAGCGCCACGCGGTTTGCGGTCGCGCCGGCCTGGATGCCCATCGGGTGGCCGATCGTGCCGCCGCCGAACTGGAGCACCACGTCATCGCCGAAGAGGTCGAGAAGCTGGTGCATCTGACCGGCGTGGATGCCGCCGGAGGCCACCGGCATGACCTTGCGCAGATCGGCCCAGTCCTGCTCGAAGTAGATCCCGCGCCGCAGGTCCACCTCGTTGTGCCGCTCGCGCAGGACGTTGTAGAAACCCTGAACCGTGGGCGGATCGCCCTCGAGCTTGCCGACGGCCGTGCCCGCGTGCAGGTGGTCGACGCCCGCGAGCCGCATCCACTTGGCGATGACTCGGAAGCTCACGCCATGGGTCTTCTGGCGGGTGTATGTGCCGTGGCCCGCGCGGTGGAGGTGCAGGATCATGTCGTTCTGCCGGCACCATTCGCTCATCGACTGGATGGCCGTGTAGCCGATCACGAGGTCGATCATCACGATGACCGATCCGAGCTCCTTGGCGAACTCGGCGCGGCGATACATCTCCTCCATCGTCCCCGCCGTGACGTTGAGGTAGTGGCCCTTGACCTCTCCGGTCTCGGCGCTCGCCTTGTTGACGGCCTCCATGCAGTAGAGGAAGCGGTCGCGCCAGTGCATGAAGGGCTGCGAGTTGATGTTCTCGTCGTCCTTCATGAAGTCGAGCCCGCCCTTGAGGCCCTCGTAGACAACGCGGCCGTAGTTCTTGCCCGAGAGGCCGAGCTTCGGCTTGGTGGTCGCGCCGAGGAGGGGGCGGCCGAACTTGTCGAGCCGTTCGCGTTCGACGACGATGCCGGTGGGCGCGCCCTTGAAGGTCTTGCAGTAGGCGACCGGGAAGCGCATGTCCTCGAGCCGGAGCGCCTTCAGGGGCTTGAAGCCGAAGACGTTGCCGATGATCGACGCGGTGAGGTTCGCGATCGAGCCTTCCTCGAAGAGGATCAGGTCATAGGCGATGTAGGCGAAGAACTGGCCTTCCTGGCCGGGCACGGGTTCGACCCGGTAGGCCTTGGCCCGGTAGCGCTCGCAGTCGGTCAGGCGATCGGTCCAGACCACGGTCCAGGTGGCGGTGGAGCTTTCGCCCGCGACCGCCGCTGCTGCCTCGACGGGATCGACGCCATCCTGCGGCGTGATGCGGAAAAGCGCGAGGATGTCGGTGTCCTTCGGCTCGTAGTCGCCATCCCAGTAGCCCATCTGGGCGTATTTGAGGACGCCGGCCTTGTAGCGTTCCTTGCCGCGGATTTCCTTCGGGTCTGACATCTTGTTCATGGGGCGTTTCCCTTTCGGATAAGAGTGTCCTGGTGCGAGGAGCTGCGCCCATCGCATTCGCTTCGGTCGTTCATTCGGGCCATTGATGCGGCGTGTCGCCGCGGCGCTTCGGTTCAGGCCGCCACGGCGGCGGAGATCCTCGGATCGAGCACGCCGCTTGCGTAGCGTGCCGCCATTTCATCCATCGGGATCACCTTGATCCGGGAGGCATTTCCGGCGGTGCCGAACCGTTCGAACCGGTCGCGGCAGAGGTCTTCGAGTTCCTTCATCGCCGGAATCAGGAACTTGCGGGGGTCGAATTCCTTCGGCTTGTCCATCGCGACCTTGCGGAACTGGCCGGTCATCGCCATGCGGCAATCGGTGTCGATGTTGACCTTGCGCACGCCCATGGCGATGCCGCGCTCGATTTCCTCGACGGGGACGCCCCAGGTCTGCGGCATGTCGCCGCCCGACGCGTTGATGAGATCCTGGAGATACTGCGGCACCGAGGAGGAGCCATGCATCACCAGATGCGTCGAGGGCAGTTTCTCGTGGATCGCCTCGATGGTGGACATCGCGAGGATCTCGCCATCGGGCTTGCGGGAGAACTTGTAGGCGCCGTGGCTGGTGCCGCAGGCGATGGCGAGGGCGTCGCAGCGGGTCTTCATCACGAAGTCGACGGCCTGATCCGGGTCGGTCAGGAGCTGATCGTGGGAGAGGGTGCCTTCCGCCCCCGATCCGTCCTCCGCCGCGGCCTCGCCGGTCTCGAGGCTGCCCAGCACGCCGAGTTCGCCCTCGACGCTCGCCCCCACTGCATGGGCCGCGTCCGCGACGCGGGCGGTGATCGCGACGTTGTAGTCGTAGGAGGCAGGGGTCTTCATGTCGGCCTCGAGCGAGCCGTCCATCATCACCGAGGTGAAGCCGTGCCGGATGGCCGAGAGGCAGGTCGCCTCATTGTTGCCGTGATCCTGATGGAGGCACACGGGGATGTCCGGGTTCATCTCGGCCAGAGCCTCGACCATGTGGCGCAGCATGATGTCGCCGGCATAGGAACGGGCGCCGCGGCTCGCTTGCAGGATCACGGGGGCATCGCAGCTTCGCGCCGCCTTCATGATCGCGAGCCCCTGCTCCATGTTGTTGATGTTGAAGGCCGGGACGCCGTAGTTGCGGTCGGCGGCGTCGTCGAGCAGTTGTCTCAGCGTGATGAGTGCCATGCGTGGGTCTCCCTGTTGTCTTGCCGCCGCGTCAGACGAGGCGCCGGGCCGCTTCGACGACGGCCTCCGGGGTGATGCCGAAATGCCGGTAAAGCTCGGGGGCGGGCGCCGATGCGCCGAAGCCGGTCATGCCGATGAAGACGTCCGTCGTCGCGAGCATGGTGCACCAGCCCTGCCGGACCGCGGCCTCGATGCCGATGCGCCGGGCGGTGCCGAGAACTCCGGCGCGATAGCTCTCGTCCTCTGCCGCGAAGCGCTCGAAGCAGGGGGCGGAGACCACCGCGGCCTCGATGCCGTCGACGGCGAGCACCTCGGCGGCCTGCATGGCAATCTCGACCTCGGAGCCGGTGGCGATGAGCGTCACATCGCGCGGCCCATCCGTTTCGCGGAGCACATAGGCGCCGCGGGCGGTGAGGTTCTCACCCGCATGTCTGGTGCGCAGGGTGGGAAGGCCCTGGCGCGAGAGGCAGAGGACGGATGGCGTGCTCGTGGAGAGCAGGGCGCATTCCCAGGCCTCGGCGGTTTCTACCGCATCGGCGGGGCGGAACACATCGAGGTTGGGCATGGCGCGGAGCGAGGCCAGGTGCTCGACGGGCTGGTGCGTCGGGCCATCCTCGCCGAGGCCGATCGAGTCGTGGGTCATGACATAGATGACCGGACGCGCCATCAGGGCGGAGAGCCGGATCGCCGGACGGCAGTAGTCGGCGAAGGCGAGGAAGGTGCCGCCATAGGGGATGAAGCCGCCGTGGAGCGAAATCCCGTTCATGATCGCGGCCATCGCGTGTTCGCGGATGCCATAGTGGATGTAGTTGCCGCTGAAATCGCCGGGCCGGACCGGGGTCATGCCCCTGCTTCGGGTATTGTTCGAACCGGTGAGATCGGCAGAGCCGCCGATGGTGTTGGGAAGGGTGGCATTCACCACTTCGAGCGCCATTTCCGAGGCCTTGCGGGTCGCGACCTTCGGCGCTTCCTCCGAGAGCTTTCGCGTGTGGTTCCGGATCGCCGAACGCAGCGCATCGGCATCAGGGCCGAGGAGGGAGGCCTCGAATGCAGCGGCCTCAGGCGCCCCTGTGCGGCGGGCCTCCCAGGCTGCGCGCGCCCTTGCGCCGCGTTCGGCGACCGCGCGCCAGCCCGCATAGATCTCCGAAGGCATCTCGAACGGAGGGGAGGCCCATCCGAGTGCTTCGCGGGTGGCGGCAATCTCTTCGGCACCGAGAGGGGCGCCATGGGTTGCTGCGGTGCCCTGCTTGTTGGGGGCACCGAAGCCGATGAGGGTCTTGCAGGCGACGAGAGAGGGGCGGGGATCGCTCTGGGCCGCATCAATCGCGGCGGCAATCGCCTCCTTGTCGTGTCCGTCGATCTCCTGGACATGCCAGCCGGCGGCGGCGAAGCGCGCGGGCTGGCTCGTCGAGGTGGAGAGGTCGGTCGCGCCGTCGATGGTGATGCCGTTGTCGTCCCAGAAGACGATCAGGCGACCGAGGCCGAGATGGCCTGCAAAGTCGATGGCCTCGTGGCTGATCCCTTCCATCAGGCAGCCATCGCCCGCGATGACATAGGTGAAGTGATCGGCCAAGCCATCGCCGAAGCGGGCATTCTGCATCCGCTCGGCGAGTGCCATGCCGACCGCAGTGGTGATGCCCTGACCGAGCGGGCCGGTGGTGGTCTCGATGCCCTTGGCGTGGCCATATTCGGGATGGCCGGCGGTGCGGGAGCCCATCTGGCGGAAGGCGCGGAGCTGCGACATGGGCATGTCATCGTAGCCGAGCAGGTGATTGATGGCATAGACCAGCATGGAGCCGTGACCCGCCGACATGACGAACCGGTCGCGGTCGGGCCAGGCGGCGTCCGCCGGGTCGATCTTCATGAAGCGGTTGAAGAGAACGGTTGCGACATCGGCCATGCCCATCGGCGCGCCGGGGTGGCCGGAGCTGGCGGCCTCCACCGCGTCCATGGCGAGCACCCGGATCGCATTGGCCATGAGGTCTTCGGTGGTCTTCGAAATCGGGGTGATCTTGTTCATGTTCTTTCTCCCTCGGGCCGCGCTCAGGCGCGCCGGGACTCGGTGACGAGGCGCTTGACCATCGGCGTGAAGATGAGCTGCATCGCGAGATCCATCTTGCCGCCCGGAATGACGATGGAATTGGCGCGGGACATCCAGCTCCCCTGGATCATCGAGATGAGATAGGGAAAATCGATGCCGCGCGGGCTCTTGAAGCGGATCACCACGAGGCTCTCGTCGGCGGTCGGGATCCAGCGCGCGATGAAGGGGTCGGAGGTATCGACCACCGGAACACGCTGGAAATTCACGTCCGTCTCGATGAACTGCGGGCAGATGCAGTGCACGTAGGCGTGCATCCGGCGCAGGATCGTGTCGGTGACAGCCTCTGTGGTGTAGCCGCGGCTGGCCTTGTCGCGGTGGATCTTCTGGATCCATTCCAGATTGATGACCGGCACCACGCCGATCTTGAGATCCGCGAGCGTGGCGAGATTTACCGCGTCGTTGACGACCGCGCCGTGCAGGCCCTCGTAGAAGAGCAGGTCGGAGCCTTCCGCGATGGGTTCCCATTCGGTGAAGGTGCCGGGCGCGGCATTCCAGCGGGCGGCTTCGGTCTCGTCGTGGACATAATGGCGGGTCGTGCCCGCCCCGGTCTCGCCGTAGCTCCGGAAGACCTCTTCAAGCTTGTCGAGGACGTTGGCGTCGTAGCTGAAATGGCTGAAGGTCTCGTCGCCTGCGGCCTTGCGTGCCTCAAGCTCGGCCTTCATCGCCGCACGGTCGTAGCGGTGGAAGGCATCGCCCTCGATGGTGGCCGCCTTGATGCCCTCGCGGCGGAAGATCTGGTCGAAGGTATGCTTGACCGTCGTCGTGCCCGCGCCGGAGGAGCCTGTGACCGAGATGATGGGATGCTTCTTGCTCATTTCACTTCTTTTTCTGGCATCTGGAGCGGATCAGGCGCGGAAGAGGCCGCGGGACCCGAAAAGGGCGGAAACCTCGTCCTCGGGTTCGTCGTGATAGGTCGCCACGCGCGTCACCTCGTTGGAGGATCCGAAGACGAGGGGTGTGCGTGCGTGAAGCGCGCTGGCGCTTTTCGAGAGGATGGGTGTGCTGCCATCAGTGGCGCGTCCGCCGGCCTGCTCGATGATGAAGGCGATGGGCGCGCATTCGTAGACCATGCGCAGCCGCCCCTGTCGGTAGGCCGGACGCTCGTCGCCGGGGTAAAGGAAGATGCCGCCGCGCGTCAGGATACGGTGGGTCTCGGCGACGAGAGAGGCGATCCAGCGCATGTTGAACGTGCCCTGGCGCGGACCGTTCTCGCCCGCGAGGCAATCATCCACATAGGCCCGGACCGGCTTCACCCAGCGGCTGTAGTTCGAGGTGTTGATCGCGAATTCGCGGGTGCGCGCCGGAAGGCTGACCGCCTGCTCGACAAGCTCGAAGCGCCGGGTCTGGCGGTCGAGGACGAAATGGAGCGTGCCCTTGCCGAAGGTCAGCATCAGCGCGGTGTGTGGGCCGTAGATCACGTAACCTGCGGCGATCTGTTCCGATCCCGGGCGCAGGAAGCTCGCCTCGGCCGTCTCCCGGGCCTCGAAGATCGAGAAGATCGTGCCGATCGAGACGTTTACGTCGATGTTGGAAGACCCGTCGAGCGGGTCCATGGCGAGCGCGAGCCGGCCCTCGGGGTCGATGTCGATTGCTGTCTCGCGTTCTTCGGAGGCGTAGTAGCGCACGCCGGTGCCGGGCAGTGCCGCGGCAAAGGCCTCATCCGCGATCACGTCGAGCGCCTTCTGATCGTCGCCGTGGCCGGTGCCGCCGACATGGTCGCCGAGGGACTGGCCGAGCGGACCCTGCGCGATCTTCGCCGAAAGCCCTGCCGAAATCCGGCAGATCGCATTGACTGCCGGAAAGAGCGGCTCGGGAACGTGGCGGGCATCAATGGCCGAAGGTTCCGCTAACATGTTGGTCCACCCTGTCTGTTCGATTGCGTCTGCTGCGCTTTGATCTTGTCTTTCCACACTGCGGGGGAATAGAAAATTTAAAATATTGGAACCAGGATTCAGGAAAATCTAATGCCGCGTCTCGAAGCGATCACGCTGAAGCAGATTCGCGCCGTCCGGGCGGTGGCGGAGCAGGGCTCGATCAAGGGCGCGGCTGAGGCGACGGGGCTGACGCCGCCTGCGGTTCACAGCCAGATCCGCGCCATCGAGGAGAACTTCCGCTGCAAGCTGATCGACCGGACCTCTTCCGGGCGGTTCGAACTCACGCCGGAGGGGCGGGCTGTGGCCGCTGCCGAGGAGACCATCCGCGTGGCGCTTCAGGGATGCGTGGAGAAGGTTCGCGCGCTTCGCGAAGGGCAGGCGGGCGTGGTGATCCTTGGCGTTGTGAGCACGGGAAAATACTTCGCGCCGGGGCTCGTTGCGCAGCTCCGCCGGGCCTTTCCGGACATCGACGTCATCCTCCGCGTCGGCAATCGGGATTCCATTCTTGCCGCTTTGCAGCAAGGCACGGTCGAGCTTGTGATCATGGGGCGCCCGCCGCGCACGCCTCCGGTGGTTTCTGTGCCGTTGGGCGCGCATCCGCATGTGCTGATTGCCTCGCCCGAGAACCCACTGGCAAAGGCCGGGCGTTTCACCGCCGGTGCCCTGCTCGACGAAACCTTTTTCGGGCGCGAGGAGGGCTCGGGCACGCGCATCCTGATGACGCGCTATCTCGACCGGATCGGCGAGGGGACGCCTTACCGGATGATCGAAATGGGTACCAACGAGACGATCAAGCAGGCGGTGATGGCAAATCTCGGCATCGCGCTCATCTCGCAGCACACGGTGACGGAAGAGCTGCGCTCGGGGCGGCTGGTGTGCCTCGACCATGAGGGGTTGCCGATCGCGCGGACCTGGTTCCTGCTCCATCGGCAGGACCTCGACCTGACGCCGACGATCCAGCGGGTCTTCGCGCATATCGCCGGTCTCGGCGGCTCCTTCCTGCCAACGATTTGAGCGGCCGTCGTGTTGCGGAATGCTGCGGTGCAGCGGGTGGTTTGGCGCGGTCTCGAGCTCGGTGCCGCCGCTGCCTCACGGGCGGGCGCTGCCGGCGGGGGGCGAGGTGACAGGCCGCGGTTCGGGTGCCGCGGATCGAGGCCTTCGGCAGAGATCAGGGGGCGGTGTCTCGCTGCGGCCCCTGCCGGACGGGGAAGGTTGCCGGGGCAGGCTTCGCCGGGCTCGCGGAGGGGTCAGTTCGCGCGGTGCCGCAACGCTGACGAAACCTGGACCGGGCGGTCGGCCGGCTGAACACCTGGGCACGATCCGGGCTGCCATCCGCCACGAACCGTTGTGCCGGGCACCTATGGCGTCACCCGCGCGCCCAGTTGATTGTCGGGTGCCGGAGAGCCCGGGTCCGGTCAGAAATCGAGACCAAGGTCTAGGGTGCGGACCGAGTGGGTGAGGGCCCCGACCGAAATGTAGTCAACTCCGGTGGCGGCGACGGCGGCGATGCGCTCCAGTCGCATGTTGCCGGAGGCCTCGGTGATCATGCGACGATCGACCATTTCGACCGCGCGCCGCATTGTCTCGGTGTCCATGTTGTCGAGCAGCACGACATCCGCGCCGCCCGCAGCGATCACCTCCTCGAGCTGGTCGAGTCGGTCCACCTCGATCTCGATGCGCATCATGTGCGAGGTCACGGCATGGGCGGCCTCCAGCACCTCGCGCACGCCGCCGGCTGCGGCGATATGGTTGTCCTTGATGAGGACGGCATCGCCAAGGCTGTAGCGGTGGGGGTGGCCGCCGCCGTGGATCACCGCCTGTTTCTCGATGATCCGCAGGCCGGGTGTGGTCTTGCGGGTGCAGGCGATGCGGGCGTCGGTGCCTCGGGTCTCGGCGGCAAAGGCGGCCGTCTGGGTCGCGATGCCGGCCATGCGGCCCGCGAAGTTGAGGGCAACGCGCTCGGCCTGCAGCAGCGAATGGGCCCGGCCGGTGATTTCCATCAGGAGATCGCCCGGGGCGCAGGGTGCGCCGTCGGGCACGATGACGCGAATGTCGAGCTCGGCATCGACGAGACGGAAGGCAAGCGCCGCGATCTGCATGCCGGAGACGATCCCCGGTTCCCGCGCGACCATGCGGGCCTGCCATGTCGTGGCGTAGGGAATGACCGCCCGGGTGGTGACGTCGCCCGAAAGGCCGAGATCCTCCAGCAGCGCATTGCGCACCAGAGGTTCAAGCATCAGGTCGGGCAGGGTATTGTAGGCGGTCCTCATTCTCACTCCTCGGACAACCGGCCGCGCAGGGTGAGCGCGTCGGCGAGAGTCATTCGGCTGCGATGGGCAAGCTCGGGGCGGGGGTTCGGGAAGTCCGTGCGGAAGTGGCCGCCACGGGACTCCTCGCGCAGCCAGGCCGCGGCCGCGATGAGCGTCGCGGTTGCGGTCATGTTGAGGAAGGAGGCAGAGCCGCCCGCGGTGGCCTCGAGCCGGGCGATGGTGCGAAGCGCGTGTCGAAGGCCGGTCGCATCGCGCACGACGCCCACGCAATCGGTCATGGTGCGGCGCAGTTCGGCCATGGCGCCCGGGTCGGGCTGATCGCTCGTGCCTTCGAAACGCACGTCGATCGAGGCTGCGGGCTGGTCGGGGGAGGTGCGACAGGACGCATCGATGTCGCGGGCGCAGAGATCGGCGTAGACAAGCGCCTCGAGAAGGCCGTTGGACGCAAGGCGGTTGGCGCCGTGGAGGCCCGTCGAGCTTGCCTCGCCGCAGACCCAGAGGCCAGCGAGGCTCGTGCGCCCGGAGGCGTCGGCCTCGATGCCGCCCATATGGTAATGTGCGGCCGCCGCCACCGGGATCGGGGCCTGGACAGGATCGAGGCCGGCGCGGATGCAGGCTTCGGTGACGGCGGGAAACTCGGTGAGGATGCGCTTGCCGAGCACGGCGCGGGTGTCGAGCATCGGCCGGAGCCCGGCCTGGCTCTGGGCAAAGATGGCACGGGCGACGATGTCGCGCGGTGCGAGCTCGGCATCCGGATGAACGCTCAGCATGAAGCGCTCGCCGTCGCGGTTGATGAGCACGGCGCCTTCTCCGCGCAGGGCTTCGGTCGCGAGGGGCGCCGGGTCTTCGCCGGTGTCGATGGCGGTCGGATGGAACTGGACAAATTCGGCATCGGCGATCACGGCGCCCGCGCGGGCCGCCATGCCGATCACCTGGCCGCGAATGCGCGGGGGATTGGTGGTGAGAGCGAAAAGCCCGCCCGAGCCGCCGCCCGCAAGCAGATAGGCCGGCCCCTTGAGCAGGATGGGCGCCGAGCCGACAGGGCCGGAGGATGTGATGCGCAGGCCGGTGACGCGGCCGCCTTCGGTCTCGAGCCCCGTTGCCATGGCGCCTTCGAGAATCTGGACCGAGGGCGTCGCGCGGACCTCGGCAATGAGGGCCTGCATGATTTCCCGGCCCGCCTGGTCGCCCCGCACGCGCACGACGCGCGCGAAGCTGTGTGCGGCTTCGCGCGAGAGCACATAGCCGCCCTCGGGTGTCCGGTCGAAGGGCGCGCCGATCCGGGTGAGCGCCAGGATGTGCTCGCGCGCGGCTTCGGTCACGCGGGTTGCGACATCATGATCGACGATGCCGGCGCCCGCGATCTCGGTGTCATGGGCATGGGAGGCGGCCGTGTCGCGAGCGTCCATCGCCGCGGCAACGCCGCCCTGCGCCCAGGCCGAGCTGGCGCCCGCGCCAAGGGTCTCGGGTGATACGACCACCACCGGCCGCGGCGCGAGGCGCAGCGCGGCATAGAGGGCCCCAAGGCCCGCGCCGACGATGACGACACGGCCGGTCTCGATGGTCTGGGCGGTCATCGGCGGCAGCTCGTCAGCGGGCGAGAGAGCGGGACAGGTCGATCATGCGCTCGATCGCCACGCGCGCCTTCGCGGAGATCTCGGGATCGACGACGACCTCCTCGCTCATGGTGTGGAGCGAATAGAGGATCTTCTCGAGCGAGATCTTCTTCATGTAGGGGCACATGTTGCAGGGCTTTGCGAACTCGACCTCGGGCAGCTCGTCCGAAATGTTGGCAGCCATGGAGCATTCGGTGACGAGCATGGCCTTGGCGGGCTTGTGCTTGTGCACCCAGTCGATGATGCCGCTGGTCGAGCCGGTGAAATCGGCCTCCGCGACAACCTCGGGTGTGCATTCGGGATGCGCGATGATCTTGGTGTCGGGCTCGAACTCCCGGTAGGCCCGGAGATCCTCGGCGGTGTAGAGCTCGTGCACGATGCAGGAGCCCGGCCAGAACACGACCTTCTTGGTCGAGGCATTGGCGACATTCTGGGCCAGATACTGGTCCGGGGTCATGATGACCGTGTCGCTTTCCATCGCCTCGACGATCTGGAGCGCGTTGGCGGAGGTGCAGCAAATGTCGGATGCAGCCTTCACTTCCGCGGTGGTGTTCACATAGCTCACGACCGGTGCGCCGGGATATTTCGCGCGCATCTCCTCCACGCCCTCGGCGGTGATCGATTCGGCGAGGGAGCATCCCGCCGTCATGTCGGGGATGAGAACGGTCTTCGACGGATTGAGGATCTTCGAGGTCTCGGCCATGAAATGAACGCCGCACTGCACGATCACATCCGCGGTCACTTCGGTCGCCTTGATGGCGAGCTGAAGGCTGTCGCCGACGTAGTCGGCCACGCCGTGATAGATCTCGGGCGTCATGTAATTATGGGCCAGAATGAACGCGTTGCGTTTCTTCTTCAGCCTGTTGATCTCAAGCACATAGGGTGCATAGATCGCCCAGTCCGCCGGCGAGATCACACGATCGGTACGCGCGTAGATCTCTTTCGTTGCCTCGGCCTTGTCGAGCGATGGTACGAGATCATAATGCTCGGCGAGCGTGGACCTCAAAAGCATGGTGTCCAGCAATTTCCTTCCTCCCCCCACGGGCTGACGCGGCGTTTTATGACTTTGGCGCGACTGTTTCCACCAGATATGGAGATCTGCGCACTTTTTTTCCAGAAGCGGGACCTCAAGCTGCGGTGGAGGCGGGCGCGGCTCAGCCCGGGGCCCGGCCACCTAGCCAGGAAAACGCGTCCCCGACGAAGGTGGCGGCATCCCCGGCGGGGCATGCCCCATGCGCGATGATCGCCCGCTCGATCGGCCAGGCGAGAATGCGCTCGAGGGCCTGCCGCGCGGCGCCGCGATCGAGGAAGCTCGCGCGCCATTCGCGCGGCGCACCCGGGTGCGGGGCGACAATGCCGTCAAGGCGGGCAGCGACCGCGCGCCAGCCGCTCACCCAGTCCTGCGGCAGGTTTTCGATCAGATCGGCGAAGATCGCTGTCCTGCTTGCCAGGTGGAAGAAGACAACTTCCGTCATCGCGAAACTGCCGTGAAGCGGTTGCTGATCGATCTGACCCTGCCAGGCGGGGTCGGGTTCATCGCCGAGTATGGTATCGAAGGCGAGATCCGTGCGACGCCGCGTCAGGCCGGGCGCGGCATGAAGCCGGGCCTCCGGCCATGCGGCCTTCCAGTGCCCGAGGAAAAGATGGTGCAGCAGGTTGGGAGAAACGACCTCCTGAACCGGCCCGAGAGCGTTGACCTCCGCCCGAAGTGGCTCTGAAAGCGCGATGGGAGACCAGACGAAGAGGCCGCCTGACGCGAGGCGGATCACGGCCATCCGGGTCGGGTAGCGAAACCCGGCGTAGAACGGCACCGTCGGACCCTCGCATGTCCAGATATCAGGTCCGAACGGCACGAGTTGCGCTGACATGGCGTTTCTCTCCCTGCGAAGAGCATTCTGTCCTTATCACGCCGGCGGCCGGCAAGCCACGTAAAGGGCGGGGAGGTTGCGCCGCAAAAGAAATATTGCGTATGCGAATTCATATACCCATATTTCTGGAAGGATCAGCGCATAAATGGTGCTGCTGGCGGTGATTTCGGGTCGAAGATCGCGTGGTGCGGTGCCGTGCATCGAGCTTTCAGTACGGCGCGTACGCCGCAGCGCTGGATACGTTGTTGAAACTGCTTTGCGTGCATAACGGCGGAGCGATCGTCTGAAGCAGGCGTTCAGGTGTGAGCGGCCGGAACGGTCGGGAGCGCAAAGGCATCTCGTGATCCGAACGATCGCGCAAGGAGGAACGGGCAGTGAGTGAGGATTTCATGACGTCGTTGCGCGAGGCAGGCCGTGCGCTGCGTCGGCGTCCGCTCGGAGCGACCGCTGGGCTTCTCCACCGGACCTTCTCCGGATCGGGGGGCAGCCCGCGTCGGCGCGTATCGGGATTTGGCGAGGAGCCCGAAAGCTGGGCCGGCGCGCCCGGTTCGGATGCGGGCCAGGCCGATGCGGGCGCACCGCAGCGGACCTTGGGTGAGGCAGTCCGGCTGCTGCGCGGCGGGCGCGCGGCGCTCGGAGAGGTAGCAGACCGGCTGCGCGGGCCCGCGCCGGACGTCGAGGTGCCGGACGGCGCCGGGTTTCATACCCACAGCTTCGCCTGCAAGGCGGGCGCACGGGATTATCGGCTCTACGTGCCCTCTCTGGTAACGCGGCGGGCGGAAGGGCTCCTGCTCATGCTGCATGGGTGTACGCAAAGTCCGGAGGATTTTGCGATCGGGACCGACATGAACGCGCTTGCCGAGCGCGAGGGACTGATCGTGGCCTATCCGGCTCAGACGAGTGCCCACAGCATGATGCAGTGCTGGAACTGGTTCCGGCCGGGCGACCAGATGCGCGGTGCCGGAGAGCCGGCGATCCTTGCAGGTCTCGTCGAGCATCTGGGCGAGGTCTACGGGCTCGCGTCCGGGCGCGTCTATGCAGCGGGCCTGTCGGCGGGTGGGGCGATGGCCGCTATTCTTGCCGAGACCTATCCTGATCTTTTCGAGGCGGTCGGTGTGCATTCCGGGATCGCGCCGGGTGCGGCGAGCGATGTCCTGAGCGCGTTTGCAGCCATGCGCGGCGAGTTTGGTCATGCCGGGGAACTTGAACGTGACGCGCCGCTGCCGCGGATGATCGTCTTTCACGGTGGCGCGGACCGGATGGTTCACCCGGCCAATGCGGAGCGCATCGTGCGCGCGGCGCGGGCGCGGCTTCCTCAGGGGGAGATCCGAGAGGAAGAGGGGTATGCCCCGGGCGGGCGGGCCTTTCGGCGGTTGCTCATCGAGGGGGGCGGCGGTGTTCCCGAGGTCGAAAGCTGGATGATTGACGGGGCTGGACATGCCTGGTCCGGCGGGAGGCCGGGCGGCAGCTTCACCGACCCCGAAGGACCGGATGCATCGAAGGAGATGATGCGGTTCTTTCTCCGCGAGCCGGTATCCCGCGCGGCGTGAGTCACGTGTGACAGGGTCTGTGCGGCCTCTTGCGGCAGGTTCGCGCCGCAGGCAGCGCCTTCAGGCAATTTCCTTTGCAAGAGCTTCGAGCTGATCGGCGCATTGACCCCATCCGCTGTGGAAGCCCATGGCTTCATGGCGGGCGCGGTCTTCGGCACTCCAGTGCCTCACGCGTGCGGTATAGCGTGTGCCCTCCCCTTCATCATCGAGAGTGAGGACAAGGGTCATGAAAGGCTTCTCGCTTGGCCGCCATCCTGCCCTGTAGGCATCCGTCGATACGAGGCGGCGTTCTGGCTCGAGATCAAGGATCACGCCCTCGTTCGGGAATTCCTCGCCGTCCGGGCTGCGCATCGTAACGTTGAAGGCGCCGCCGGGCCGGAGATCGATTTCGGCTGCGGGTGTCGTCCAGGGCAGCGGCGTGAACCAGCGGCAGAGCAACTCCGGCTGGGTCCAGGCGCGCCATATCGCCGGGCGGGGCGCGGCAAGCAGCCGGTCGAGCACAAGTTCATGTTCGGCAGCGGTGTCGAGGTGTGGGCTGTCCATGTCTGGCTGTCTTTCTGGTCTTGGGCCGGCGTTCGCTCCGGTGTTCGGGTCTAAGGACAGGAGTTCCGGAGCGGCATGCCTGTCCGGTTGGGGCGGTCTCACCCGATATTAGACCAAACCCGCTTCAGATTGAATCGCAGTCTGCAATTGGATCGTGGCCGAATTCAAGGATCCGGACCGACTCCTGGGTCCGGGCCGGTTCCGCGCGAACCGCATTCGCTCTGCCTCGATGACCGACGCCTGTGACCAGTTTGTCAATGATATCTCCCGAAGGCCGGGGGTCATACCGCACCCTGACATTCAATCCCAGGCTGAGAAGGCATCGGAATTGCTGGAGTATCATCGGATGCCTTCTGATTACATCAAACAGGCGATGAGGGCCCTTGATTGCGAAATCCGGGTTTACGAGCTGCATGCGGATCCGGGAGCTTTGCCGGGAAATTGGTTCGCTGAATCGTTTCGGCCTCATCCGTTCATCGGCGAGAAGCACCCTTGCGAACAATGTCATGTGATCTCAAAACGGGTATTTACTGCAAGCTCAGACCTGGATGGCTTGCTGTGCCGGTGAGCGGGGAATTGGGCGCGTCTTGTTTCCCGTGCGCTGGCGTTGCGCGGTGAGCTGCGGCTGGCGGTCCACACTGCGAACTCCGGGGCGGTTGCTTGCCAGAGAAGCTCTGGTTTCGCGGGGCTGCCAGAGGCGCCGTTCGATGCGGAAGGCCGTCCGTTCGGAAAAATTCGGATCGGGCTGACGGGCAAACGTGCCGGGGCATTTTCCCGTTGCCGCACGCTGCACCGCGTTATGCCGTAACTTTTCGGTAATATTACAGAAATATCGAGGGGATAGGCGCGGCGCTCGCCGGCGCGACCTTGTCTAGCCCGGCCGAAGGGCGGGGTGTGACGCCGATGGTCACGGTTTCGTCTTCCGGGCCTGATAGGACAGGATGAGGCGAGGCATGAGCGCAGCAAGATCCCCGCATAGGCCTTATGGCTCGGGTGCGTTTCTTTTTGCGATGCAGGGAAGAATGCTGCAAAAGCAAACCATTCAGCTGCGATCTAAAGTTTCCATGATTGCCGAAAACTATTTCCATATCTGGCCTTCCCCCCTCCTCAAAAGTCGTTAAAGTTGCTGCAATGCAACATAGATCCGAAGTGTTTGCGCTGCAGAATCGGAGACCTGAATGTTTTCACTGGCGGGCCAGAAGGCTCTCATTGTGGGTATCGCGAACGATCAGTCCATTGCCTACGGCTGTGCGCGCGCAATGCGACAGATGGGGGCGGATATCGCAGTCACCTATCTCAACGAAAAGGCGGAACGGTTCGTGAGGCCGATTGCCGAAGAACTCGAGGCAGAGATCTTCATGCCGCTCGATGTCAGCAGGCCTGGCGAGCTGGAAGCTCTCTATGCCGAGATCGGCTCGAAATGGGGTCGGCTCGACACACTGCTCCATTCCATTGCCTTCTGCCCGAAGGAGGATCTTCACGGCCGGGTCGTTGATTGTTCGTCCGAGGGGTTCGGCCTCGCGATGGACATCTCGGTGCATTCCTTCCTGCGCATGATACGGCTCGCCGAGCCGCTGATGCACGAGGGTGGCACCTGCATGACCGTCTCCTTCTACGGCTCGGAGAAGGTGGTCGAGCATTACAACGTGATGGGGCCGGTCAAGGCCGCGCTCGAATCCGTCGTGCGTTATGCCGCGGCCGAAATGGGCCCGAAGGGCATCTCGGTTCACGCGCTGTCACCGGGGCCCCTCAAGACCCGGGCAGCTTCGGGGATCGCCGAGTTCGACGATCTCCTGAACGCGGCCGCGGCGCGTGCGCCCACCCACATGCTGGCGACCATCGATGACGTGGGTGCCTATGCGGCATTTCTCGCCAGCAGAGAGGCATTCAACGTGACGGGTGGAGTTCATCCCATCGACGGCGGCTACAGCATCGTAGGCTGAAGGATATCGACATGAGAAACTCGCTTCCGCGCTACCAGAAGGCTCAGGACTTCACCCGCTCCGCATTCGGCCAGATCTCCAGCTCCCCCGGCGAAAGGCTGGAAAAGTTCGCCACGGAATACAAGGACCTGAATTCCGCCGGCGAACTCATGATGCGATCCATATCGAAGCATACCTCGAGCATCGCCCGTACCCATTCCGAGCGCACCCAGGCAACACTGGAGAGCCTTGCGGAATGTGCGCGGAAGATGACGGATGCCGAGCGCGCGGGGGGTGACCTCCTGAACGACTGGATGGCCTACCTCCGCGATCGTGGCCAGCGGATGCTGCTGGCGACTGATGTGCTGCGCGAGCGCGGCGACATCTTTCTTGAACACGAGGCGGCGGGATGCCCGCCGGTCCTTGTCTACGACTGCGAGGTGGTGATCGACGGGGCGGATGTCACGCCGCCCTGCAACTATCAGCTGCTCCGCATCGTTCCGCCCGAAGGCGTTTCCGTCACCGAGACGAAGCGGCCCTACATCATTGTTGATCCGCGTGCCGGCCATGGCTCCGGCATCGGTGGCTTCAAGCCCGACAGTCAGGTCGGTGTGGCATTGCGCGCGGGTCATCCGGTCTATTTCGTGAGCTTCAAGCGGGCGCCCGAGCCGGGTCAGCGGCTTGCGGATGTGACCCATGCCGAAGCCGAATTTGTACGCGCGGTGACGCGACGCCATCCCGACAGCCCGCGCCCCGTGATCATCGGCAACTGCCAGGGCGGCTGGGCGGTGTTGGTGCTGGCCGCAACCCACCCGGAGATCACCGGTCCCATCGTGCTGAGCGGTGCGCCGGTCGCGACCTGGTCGGGCGAGGTCGGCACCAACCCGATGCGCTACAACGGCGGCGTGCTCGGCGGCACCTGGCAGCCGATGTTCTGGTCCGACATGGGGGCAGGGGTGTTCGACGGCGCCCATCTCGTCTCGAATTTCGAGATGCTCAACCCGAGCCGGAACTATTTCCGCAAATACTACGACATGTTCGCAACGGTCGACACCGGCCGGAAACGCTTTCTCGAGTTCGAGAAGTGGTGGGGCGGATATTTCCTGCTCAACGAGGCGGAGATCCACTGGATCGTCGAGCAGCTCTTCGTCGGCAACAAGCTTACCCGCAACGAGGCTTATCTCGAGACCGGGCGGCCGATCGATCTCAAGAAGGTCCGCGCGCCCGTGATCGTCTTCGCGAGCCATGGCGACAACATCACGCCGCCGCAGCAGGCGCTCAACTGGATTGTCGACACCTATGCAAGCGTCGAGGAGATCCGGATCCGCGGCCAGCGCATCATCTACGTGCTGCACGATCAGATCGGCCATCTCGGGATCTTCGTTTCCTCGCAGATTGCCAGGAAGGAGCACACGGAGGTTGCCTCGACCCTGAAGACCATCGAGGCGCTGGCGCCGGGCCTCTACGAGATGCGGATCGAGACCGTCGAGGGCGGCAAGGGAACCGATTTCCATTATACCGTCAGCTTCGTCGAGCGGAAGTTCGAGGACATCAACGCGATCGATGACGGTCGGGCCGACGAGGACGCCTTCGGCGCGGTGGCGCGGCACTCCGAGATGCAGGCCGAGCTCTACGATACATTCGTGCGGCCGGTGGTGCAGTCCGTCGTCACGGAACCGATGGCGGAGCTCTCGCGCGAACTGCACCCGTTGCGGCTTCAGCGCACCCTCATGTCGAGCCGCAATCCCGTGATGAACGTGGTTCAGGGTCTCGCGCAGGCAACCGCCGAAGCGCGTGCGCCGGCGGAACCCGACAATCCGTTCGTGCAGGCCGAGCTGGTGGGGGCTGATCTCTTCACGCAGGCGATGGACATGTATCGCGACATCCGCGATGCGACATACGAGATGATGTTCTACTCGATCTGGAACACGCCCTGGGCGCGTTACTACGGCAAACGCAAGGCGTTGCGGCGGACCCTGCGATCGGAGGAGTCGCTCAAGTTCCTGCCGGAAGTGCAGTCGGCGCTTGCGCATATCTCGAGCGGCGGCTTCGCGGAGGCGGTGATCCGCATGCTGATCCTGCTGACGGAATCGCGCGGCAATGTGCGCCGGGACCGGCTCGAACGCTCGGCCAAGGTTCTGACAAAGGACGAGCCCTTCGCGTCGCTCAGCATGGAGGAGCGCGCGCGCATCATCCACGAGCAGACACTCATCGTGACCTTCGAACCGGAAGCCGCTCTCGAGACACTGCCGAACCTTCTGCCGGATGTCGCATCGCGCGAGCTTGCGGTTCGGGTCGTGCAATTCGTGCCGGGGCCGATCGACGAAATGGCGCCGCACACCTTCGAGGTGCTTCAGCGGTTCCATGAGGTTCTGGGCATCCCACTGGCGCGAGAGGATGTGACGGAGGATCCGCTCGGGGCTGACACTGAAATAGGGACGGCAGCGCAATGATCCGCGAGAACAAGACGTACGACGAGCTTCGGGTTGGCGACAGCGTGGACCTTCATCGGGTCTGCACGCTCGACGATCTCTATGTGTTTGCGAATGCCTCGGGCAATCACAATCCGATGCATCTGCCGGGCATGGATGACGATGGCAGCCATCGCACCGAGCCCGTGGCGCCGAGCCTTTGGGTCGGCTCGCTGATCTCGGCCGTGCTCGGCAACGTCCTTCCGGGGGCGGGAACGCTCTATCGCTCGCAGACCTTCGACTTTGTCGGGCGCGCCCATGCCGGTGAGGATCTGGTCGCAAAGGTGACGCTGAAAGAGAAGCGGCCGGACGGAACGGTGGTTTTTGCGACCGAGGTGAAGCGCGCCGAAGACGGCATGCCCATCGTGACGGGCGAGGCGATCGTGGTCGCGCCGGTGCAGAAGGTGGTCTTCGACGATCATGAGTTGCCGGGGCTGGTCGTGCAGCGCCACCGGCATTTCGATGCGCTGATCCGCAGGGCCGGGCCCCTGCCGCCGATGCCGACAGCGGTCGTCTGCCCGGAAGAGCCGAATTCCCTCGGGGGTGCGGTTCTGGCGGCGAAGCGAACGCTCATCACGCCGATTCTGATCGGCAAGCGCGCAAAGATCCTTGCCGCCGCCGCTGAAATCGGCGCGGACATTTCCGGCTACGAGTTGATCGACGTCGACGAGGATGCGAAAGCGGCGCATGCCGGTGTCGATCTCGTCATCGCGGGCCGGGCCAAGGCGCTGATGAAGGGGCATCTTCATACCGATCACCTCCTGCATGCCGCGCTCCGCAAGCCGGACGGGCTTAGGGCAGGGCGGCGCTTCACGCATGTCTTCGTCGTCGATGTGCCCGGGCTTGCGCATCCGCTGCTCGTGACGGACGCGGCGATCAACATTGCGCCCGACCTGCCCACCAAGGTCGATATCGTGCAGAACGCCATCGACCTCGCGATCTCTCTTGGCATTGCCGTTCCGAAGGTCGGCGTGCTGTCAGCCGTCGAGACGGTCAATCCGGCAATCGCCTCGTCTGTCGATGCGGCACTGCTCTCGAAGATGGCGGATCGCGGCCAGATTCACGGAGGGCTTGTCGAGGGGCCGCTTGCCATGGACAATGCGGTCGATCTCGGGGCCGCCCGCACGAAGGGCATCAAGTCCGAGGTCGCGGGACGTGCGGAGGTTCTGGTCGTGCCTGATCTGGATGCGGGCAACATGCTTGCCAAGCAGCTCACGTATATCGCCAAGGCCGAAGCTGCCGGCGTGGTTCTGGGTGCGTCGGTGCCGATCATCCTGACCTCGCGCGCCGATGACGACATGGCGCGGCTGGCGTCCTGCGCGGTGGCGGCGATCCATCAGGCGCGGCTCTCGGGAGTGGAAATCCCGCAGGAGATTGCCGCCGAATGACCACGCCGATCGTTCTGACCCTCAACGCCGGATCTTCCTCGCTGAAGTTCGGTGTCTACGATATTAGCGAAGCCCCGAGCCAGCTCGCCGTCGGTCTGGTCGAGCGTATCGGTGGCCAGCCGCAGCTCAAGGCGGATCTCGGCGGGCTCGATGGCAAGGTCCGACAGGAATTGGCGCCGGAGGAGGCCCGGGACCACAAGAGCGCGCTCGGCACGGCCCTCGCCCTGCTCCGCAAGCGGTTCCCGCACCTGCATGCGGCGGCGGTCGGGCATCGCGTCGTTCATGGCGGCCCGAAGTATACGCTTCCGGTTCACGTGACGCCGCAGGTGCTTGACGAACTGCGGGCGTTCTCACCCTTCGCGCCGATTCACCAGCCGCACAACATTTCCGGCATAGAAGCGGCGCTCGAGGCTTTCCCGGACGCCTTGCAGGTCGCCTGTTTCGACACGGCCTTCCACCGGCATCAGCCGAAGGTGAACGACGAGTTCGCCCTGCCACGGGAGTATTACGACAAGGGCGTGCGCCGGTACGGCTTTCATGGGCTGAGCTACGAATATGTCGCCGGCGAGCTGAAGCGCTTCGCACCACTGCTCTACGAGGGCCGTGTTGTCATCGCCCATCTCGGCAATGGCGCGTCGATGTGCGGGATGCTCGGCGGCCGCTCCGTGGCCTCGACCATGGGCTTCACTGCACTTGACGGGCTGCCGATGGGGACGCGCACCGGCCAGATCGACCCGGGCGTGATCTTCTACATGGTGCAGCAGGAAGGGAAAACGATCGACGAGGTGCGCGACCTCTTCTACACCCAGTCCGGCCTGCTCGGAATTTCCGGACTTTCCAATGATATGCGCACACTGGAGGCCGCCGGTACGCCGGAGGCGAAGGAAGCGATCGACTATTTCGTCTTCCGGGCCCGGCGCGAGCTCGGCGGCCTTGCGGCCGCACTTGGCGGGCTCGATGCGCTCGTCTTCTGCGGCGGAATCGGGGAAAACTCGCGCTATATCCGGCAGCGCATCTGCGAGGGGCTCGACTGGATCGGCATCGAGCTGGACCGGGAGCGGAACGAGGGGAACGAGCGGCGGATCAACGGCTCCTTCAGCCGGACCCATGTCCTGGTCGTTCCGACGAACGAGGAGCTTGTCATTGCGCGCGCAGCGAAGGCGCTTCTCGCAGAAGAGACGCAGGCGTGAGGGAAGAAGGGGGACGGACCAGATGAAGAAGGCGATTAGCCCGGCTGCGGCCGCAGAGTTGATCCCGGAAGGCGCGACGCTGCTTATTGGCGGTTTCATGGCCGTCGGTTCGCCGATCAGGATGATCGATGCGCTGGTCGCGCGCAAAATCGGCAACCTGACGGTGGTCGCGAATGACACGGCGATGCCCGGGAAGGGCATCGGCAAGCTGATATCCGCAGGGCTCGTGCGTCGGGTCGTTGCGTCGCACATCGGCCTCAATCCGGAAACCCAGGCGAAGATGATATCGGGCGAGGTCGAGGTGGAGCTGGTGCCGCAGGGGACACTTGTCGAGCGGATCCGGGCAGGGGGTGTCGGCCTCGGCGGCATTCTGACGGCCACGGGCATCGGCACGCTGGTGGCAGAGGGCAAGCAGATCGTCGAGGTGGACGGCAGGCCCTACATTCTGGAAAAGCCGATCCGCGGCGATTTCGCGCTCGTGAATGCACAGCAGGCCGATTATCTGGGCAATCTCGAGTATTCGCTCACCGCGCATAACTTCAACCCGATCATGGCGCTTGCCGCCGATACGGTGATTGCGGAGCCGCATCACATCGTCCCGATCGGGGTCATTCCGCCCGATGGGGTCAAGACGCCGGGCGTTGTGGTGGATTACCTTCTGGAGAGGGCCGCGTGATGGCGATGATCGAAGAAATGCCGAAAGCCGTCATGAGCCCGAAGGAAGTCATCGCGCGGCGCGTGGCGCGCGAGATCCGGGAGGGTCAGCTCGTCAATCTCGGCATAGGTCTTCCGAGCATGGTGGCGAATTTCCTGCCGCCCACGGTCCATGTCTTCTTCCAGGCGGAGAACGGTGTGATCGGGCTTGGCGCGCGCCCGCCCGAGGGCATGGAAGATCCCAACCTGACCGATGCCGGTGGCGGTTTCGTCACGGCAGTGCCGGGAGCCGCATCGATCGACAGCGCGATGAGCTTCGGCCTCATCCGAGGCGGGCATCTCGACATGACGGTCCTCGGCGGGCTCCAGGTCGATGAGCGCGGCTATCTCGCCAACTGGATGGTGCCGGGCAAGATGGTGCCGGGCATGGGAGGGGCGATGGATCTCGTGGCGGGCGCGAAGAGCGTGATTGTCGCGATGGTGCACAGTGCCAAGGGCACGGCGAAGATCGTGCCGGAATGCACGCTGCCTCTGACGGCCGTGCGGCGGATCACGCTGATCGTGACCGAACTGGCGGTGATCGAGCCGACAGACGAGGGGCTTCTGTTGCGGGAGCGCGGACCGGGCGTCTCGATCGAGGAGATCCTCGCGGCCACTGGGGCGAAGCTCATCGTTCCTGAAAACGTTCCGGAGATGGAACTGATGTGAGATGCGCGCCCCGGCTGGCTGGCAGCCGGAGCGCCTATTCAGGTCAGGCGCGCGTGTCGCGTGTGGCCTTCGGCGTCGCGTTGACGTTGACCTGGCTGCCATCGGCCCTGTAGGTCATCAGCCGGTCGGCCTGCTCGTTGATGCGCTGCATGTGTGATTGGGCGGAGCGCACGCCTTCCATGCTGGCGAGGATGAGCCGGCCGTTACGCTCCGCACGGGCCTTCAGGGCCATGATGAAGGCTTCTGGAAGAGAAACACCCGATTCCAGCAGCTCGGTCATGGCAGCTTCCCGCCGCTTCACGAGCGCTTCGAGCTTGTCGAGCGGGCCCGAAAGCAGAAGCTGCCGTTCCTCGTCAAGCATCTTGAGAACCATCGAATAGCGGGTCGAGGCGAGGGCTTCGGAGATCATTTCTGCGCGGTCCTTTCCTTGAGGGACTCGAATATGTGCTCGGCAAGGCCTATGCCGCCGTTCTCTGCCAGCACACGCGCGTATTCCTGGGTGAGAAGGCCTGAGAAGGCATCTTCGCCCGCGCCGCCGCCGACTTCCTCGGACGTCTTGTTGATGCCGGTGTATTTGAGCATTTCTGAGAGAAAGACCGCTTCGAATTCGACCGCGGCCTTGCGCATTGCGTCTTCGTCTGCCGTCTGCGGCGCAAGCGGGCGCGGCGTGGCGGCCGGGCCCGTTGGCGTTACGGTGGGCAGGGCAAGCGGATCCATGAGTCGGTTCTCCGGCGCTTTCACTTAAATTGCGATCCGTTTTGCCGTGTTGCGGTAAACAAATCGTAAGGGATTTACGAAAGAACAGCGCCTGTTCCCTTGTGATGGAGTTCCGATGACCCCGACGGATCTCTCGGCCTTGGGGCGTCCGGCACGGCCGTCCGCGGCCAAGGATGCCACTTCGGTCGGCAGGAGCGGTGAAAAGGCCGCTCGCAATCCCGATGCCGCGGCATTTGTGCTGGATGATCCCGCCGCTGCGGCGCAGGTGTCTAAGGAGCCGCGCGATGGTACGCGGCCTGTCCCGACGATGACCGGAAAGGCCGGATCGGAGGCAAAGATCCGTGCCGATGCCATCGCACCCGCCTCCGAGACGGCTTCCGGGCCCGGCGGCGGCCTTCCCGCAAGCGACGTGGCCAAAGACGCCGCGATCGGAATGGTTCCGGACGGCCAGGACGAACTCCCGGCCGGAGCCGTGTCAGCTTCCGTGGCCGTCATCGCGGACGATGTGATCGCACCTTTGCAGCAGCAAGGTGCAATCGCGGACGGTGTGGTCGCACCGTTGCAGCGCGATGGCGCCGGCGAGGAGCTGGCCGACATGCCGGACGGGGAGGGCGTCACATCGGATGTCGGGGAGGTCGCGGAGCCTGTTCGAAGCAAGGCAATTGCTTCGGACGTAGGAGCGGTCAAGGACTTGGAGGGATCGGGGAAGATGTGGACAGATCTGTCCGGTCCGAGCCGCGCGTCCGAGCTGGGCCATGGTTCTTCCGCCTTGAAAAAGCCGGCCAAGACGGCCGAAGCAGATCATCGCGTGCAGATGCCTGTTGCCGAGCAAACGATTGATGTCGATGCGGTCGCGGATGTCATGGCTGCTGCGTTGAAGGACGTGGAGGTTTCCGCGACACCTGGAATGACCGTTGCCCACGATCCGGATATTTCCACCGACGCTTCGGACCATGACGCGGCGGGGGAAGATGCCGCCGCAGCAGCAGCGGCGGGGGCCACCCTGACGGCACCGGGCCTGGTTCAGGCTCCCGAGCTGAAGCCAAATGACTCCGCCGCTTCGGATGAGCCCGACCTTTCGGCGCCGGCCGTTCCGGTGGCGCGGAAGGCCGGGGGGCGCGAGGCGCCTGCGCCAATGCCGGAGCAGACCCCGAAACCCGCCGCCGATGCGATGCCGACGCTGGCCGGGCGGGCCGATCAGCCGTCGAACAATGCGGTGCCCGCGTCGTCCAAGGCAATGCCCGCATCTCCTGCCTCGATCCATGGCGAAACGGAGGGCGTTTCAATCGACCGGCGGGATGGCAGCATCCCGGACGCCATTCCTTCGGACTCGTCCGCTTCCTCGAGGCCGGTGTCACCACAGGCGCCGCAGGCGACCGATGCGCGGCCCTTCGAGGCGCTTGTGCAGGTTGATGCCTCGCGCGGGCCCGGAGCCTGGCGGCTTGATGCCGCTTCGGGGTCGGGGCAGCCGGCAGAGGCTCGCGGGGCCGTTCACACTGCAGTGCCGATGCGCTCCATGCCTGTTGCAGAGCAGATGGGTGTTGCCATCGGTTCGGCTCGGGACGGATCCGTTGAGTTGCGGCTCGACCCCCCGGAGCTTGGCCGGGTCCAGATTCACATGCACACCGCCGATGACAAGGTGCGTGCCGTCGTGATGGCGGAACGGCCGGAGACCCAGGATCTTCTGCGTCGTCATGCCGAGTTGCTCACCCGGGACCTGAGCGCGGCCGGCTTCGACAGGGTCTCCCTTGACTTCAGCGGCGGCGCGCAGACCGGCGGACGGCAGGATCGCGATGGCGCTGTCGTGGCAGCTGCGGCTACGGGCGACGAAACGGCGTCGACCTCTGCCGGACTGCCTGAGCTCGAGGCGCCCGCTGCGCCGCGCCGCAGTTCTACCGGCCTCGCAAACCTCGATATCCGCCTTTGATCCAGCCCCTCAGCAACAGGATCCCCACATGGACGTGACTTCGACCAATCCCGCGACCACCGGGACAACCCCAAAATCAACCACGAATTCGAACACCGCGAGCGCGGATTCCTCGAGCGCCAAGTCGAAGAGCGGCAGCGAGGGAACGACGGCTGGCGCACTTTCCGGAGATTTCAATACCTTCCTGCGGCTTCTGACCTCTCAGATGCAGAACCAGGATCCGCTGGAGCCGACGAGCAACACGGAGTTCGTATCGCAGCTTGCGAGCTTCTCCGCGGTCGAGCAGCAGACACGGACAAACGATACGCTGTCCAAGATGTTCGAGCAGATGACGCTCGGGCAGGGCGGTGACGTGGGAAGCTGGATCGGCAAGGAGGTTCTCGTCGCGGGCGGACAGACCCGGTATTCGGGTGATCCGGTCGAGATTGGCTTCGAGCAGGTTGAGGGCGCCGAAAAGGCGACGTTGCTGGTGCGCGATGAAAACGGGACGCTCGTTGCGCGCATCCCCGCGAGCGTGACTGAGACTTCGGTAACCTGGGACGGCAAGAACCAGAAGGGCGCGGAGTTGCCTGCCGGCCTCTACAGTTTCCAGCTGGAGAGCCTTTCGGGCAGCGATACCACGCTCGGCACCCAGGACGGGACGGTCTTCTCGAAAGTCTCCGAAGTCCGTCTGGGTGAGGAGGCCACGCAACTGGTGGTCGCCGGAGGAAAATCCCTCGATGTGGCCGAGGTCACGGCGATCCGTTAGGTCATCGTTCTAAGGGCGATGTCCGTCCCGGGCCGGATCAAGGCGTGCCTTGGCGGCATTGATGAGTGCGGCGAGCGCCGCGCTGCCTCCGGTGTCCGGGTGCACTTTGCGGATGAGCCGGTGATGCGCGGCCCTGATCTCCTCGAAGGAAGCGCCCGGGGAAAGCCCCAGCACGCGGTATGCTTCCTCCGCGCTCATCTCTCCGCTGGTTTCGGTTGACTCGTCGTCTGCCGCGCCCCCCAGTCCATGGCGTTCGAGCCAGGCATCGAGAAGTGCCTGGCTCTCGGCATCACCCTCATTCCCGATCGCTTGAGCAAGCGCGCGGAGATCCGTCGGCGAAAGCTGCGAGAGAATTTGCCCGGCCAGCGGGCCGCGGCGGATCACGCCGTCCATTCGGCCACTGTCGTGGTCGAGGCGCATCGACAACCATGCGCTTTCGACTTCAGAGAACTGCGGCGCGCGTGCGCGGCGGCGCTTGGCGGCAGGGGCGCTGCGCCAGATCGAGAGGGCGGCAAAGGCGAGCGGCAGGGCAAGCGGAAACTGGCGGGCGAGTGCGAGACCCGCGGCTACGGCAAAGACGAGCAGTGCGGCGGTGCGTTGCGGCGGCAGGCGTGTCGCCGCAAGCAGGAGGAGGGCTGCGGCCACCGCCCCCCCGCTCCAGAGAATGAGAGGTGTCATGGCCGGAGATCCGCGAGGAGTTCGCGCGCTTCCCGGGTTCCCGTTGCTTCCAGCGCGGTGCGCCCTCCTGCCGCATAGGTGCCGATCGCTTCGAGAAGCGCCCGCAGCCGGGCGGCGGCCCGCGGGTCGAAGCGCAGGAAGACACCGCCCGTGATCCGCGCGATTTCACGATAGGCGGCTTCGGCTGTCTGGTCCTGCCCTTCAAGGAACATGAATGCCCGTGTGTTCCGCAGGGCGAGCTCCCCGGCGGTCGCGCAGAGCCGGTCGATATCCTCTTCCATCGTGTCGCCGACATAGACGAGGGCTGCGAGCGGGCTGCGGCGGGCCTCTGCCGCAGCATGCTGGAGGATACGGTCGATCTGGGTGAGGCCGCCCCGGCAGCTGATGCGTCCCATGAGCGCCTCGAGCCGGTTCGGGTTCCGAACCCATCCCGAGGCACGCGCCTCGTCCCTGCCTCTGAAATAGGAGAGCTTCACGTCGAGCCCTCCTGCCTTCGCAGCAGCCTCGAAGAGGCCTGCCTGCAGATGGCAGGCCAGGTCCCAGGTGGGTTGACGGCTCATGGTGGCATCGAGCGCGAATACAAGCCGGCCGCGTGCCGTGCCCGATGGTGCGATGGTCTCCGCCTGCCGCAAGAAGGCTGCGACGTCCTTGCCGACGGGGTGCCGGGTGGGAGCAATCTGTGCCGCTCCGGTAGCGGCTGGGGAGGAGTTCCGTCGGCTCATGGGCACATCCCTTTCACGAGGAGTCTGACACTGGTCCGGGAAAAGGCAAGGCCGGCGATTTCGTCGGTTGGATGACGTTCCGGAAAGAAACTCTGAAAATCGCTCTGGACGCCCGGAAACGGCTTTGCTATAGGCTCGCTCCCGTAAGGGGCACATTCCGGCGTAGCTCAGTGGTAGAGCAGTTGACTGTTAATCAATTGGTCGTAGGTTCGAACCCTACCGCCGGAGCCAAATTCCTCTAAGCTTCTGTTTTCGAACGATTTCCGTCCCAGGAATCGGGGTTTTTCCGATTCTGGCACTTTTCCTGTCACTCCGCTTGGCACAGGCGGACGGGAATGATGCGATTGAATCGGCGAAAAAGAAACCAGACACACCTCGAATACCGCCCCACCGGTTTTCACTGGCGCCGGCGCTGGCCACGCGCGGTCCTCGAAAATTTCAGCGAACCACCCCCCTCCGGATCTTTCCTGCTCTTCCCGTTGCGCACCCATGTCCCGTGCGACGCGAAGACGATCGCCCAGAGGCTGACCCTCCTGAGCGACCTCGTCTTCCAGGCCTTGACGGAGAGGGCGATGCCGATCGCACCGCAGACCATGGACACCCTGCTCGTGGGACTCTGCCGCTTCCAGATCGAAGCGGCAGACCTCGCGCGCGAACTGGCGCCCGAGAGAACACTCGATGCCGCCCGCTACGAACAGGCCTGTGCCATGGCGTCCCTCGACACCGTCAGGACCGCGATCCTGTGCCGGAACCGCGACATCGCGCGTGCGCCTCTTCGTGAGGTCGCCACCCGCCTTGGTGTGGTCCTCGACGAAGAGGACACGGATTGGCCGCGCCTGGCGATGCGCGGCCTTCAGGTCCTGCTCGAAGCTGGCGAGGAAAACCTTCGCCGGGACCAGGGCCAGTTCCAGGGAGAGCCTCGCTATCTGGAAGCGGCGCTGTCAGGCGCTCTCCGGCCCGCGATCCAGGGACCGCGGGATATGGCGATCTCCGCTCGCCAGCGGCAGCTGATCGCGCCTCTGCCATTCCCCGACCCAAGTCGTCAGGCCGAGGTCCATGCAATTCCGGCGATGGAGAGCGCAGGAACACAGGCGTCACCGACGCCGGCAAGGGGCGCGTCCGACTTAGAACAGGACATGACCGATGCCAACTTCCCCGCGCCGGCGGCAGACGTCGAGGCTGAAAGTCTCCCCGTACCCAAGCCTCTCATCAGGCCCGGGACTCAGACGATGGAGCCCAAAATTGCCGACAAAACAGCTTGCCCTACAATCATGGCTGGATCGGAGCAGTATATCGCCCTGAGATCGCAGGGCTACAGGTCCTTCAAGGCGCAGGAACAGGCGAACGCCGATGCAGGCCAAAGCTGGGCGAAAAGCTCCGCGCATAACGTACGCTCCACAGCGCGCCTGATGAGCCGCATTCATGGAGACAGGCCTTTCGATACCCTGACAGATGCGGAGATCAAGCGGAGCTGGGAGCTCATAGTCCGACTTCCCAAAGGCTATCAGGCGGCGACCAGCAAGCTTTCGCCGCAGGAGGCCGCAGACCAAGCAGACTCCAAAGACCTGCATAATGCCACGATCACGCGCGCACGCATGGCAAAGAATGGGGACAGCCCCGGCAAGATCGAATCCCGCATTCTCCTGGAGCGCACGAAACGGATGCGCGCGGGCACGGTCTATCGGCACATGCAGGATTTTCAGCGCATCTGTGTCTTCCTGGTAAAGAAGGACCACCTTGCGTCGAATATCATGGCCGAACACATTTGGGAATCGGCCGAACTGGACCGGCGCCAGATCCTCGAAGAAGACAACGAACGCCTGACCTGGTGCGGGCATCTCGATCCGTTGTTCCGCACGCCGGTCTTCCGGTCCGATCTCAAGGATCCCGGGGATCCGCTGTTCTGGGGGCCGCTGATCGCGGTCCACATGGGGCTCCGCAGCGAGGAAATCCTTCAGCTCTATCTTGCGGACATCCAGGTGTTCGATGATGTGCCCTGCATCGTGCTGCGTCAGGGACCGGGCCAGAGCCTGAAGAGCAGGGCCTCGCGGAGGATCGTTCCGATCCACGAGAACCTCCTGGCGCTCGGCATCATGAAGCTGGTGGCCTTGCGCCAGTCCCAGGACGAGCCGCGTCTCTTCCCCTGGATCGAACGGAGCCAGGCCAAGAAAACCTATACAGAAAACTTCTCTAAGCAGTTCACCCACTATCGCCAGAAGAACGGCATCTACGATGCGAACAGGGATTTCCACAGTTTCCGCACCACCTTCAATCATCTGCTGATCGAGGCGGAATGCCCGGATACCCAGCGGCGTTACCTGATGGGGCATGTCGAGCGCGATATCGGGATCACGAACTACAATCCGGACGGGTTCTCCAAGAAGCTGCTTCTGAAACGGGTGAATGCGGTCGAAATCGATGTTTCGATGATCCGCCAACCCTTCGGCGAGGCGGATCAGACAAACGTCTGCGCCCTCTCGGGTCATCTCCTGAGAGCCGTGAAATAGATGCCTGGACTTTGGCGAGGGACCGCGAGGGGGGTGTAGGAGGCCGCGCGCGGAGCCTCTGGCGAAGCAGATATGACTGCTTCTGTAAGAAGAAAACCAATGGCCGGGAAACAGCGCGATATGGCCGAAATCTGAACGGATCCGGATCTTCTCCTCGGCCGAATGATGCTTCCGCGTGCGCCGGCGGATGTCCTTCACAACGGCTTCGGCCGTCGGCTTTGCTGTTCCGGGTTTCTGTCTCATCTCCACTCCTTGGCGGTTACGATGAGCCGGAAACCCTCCGTTATGAAATCAACTCAGATGTCCCACGAGCGCTGACGTCAGACAGGAATGAACTGTCGGCGAGCCGTGCGAGATATTTCTCGGACGGTGTCATGCCAGCCGCTTTGATTATTGCAGGCCGAAGTTGCAAAGGTAGGTCGCTAATGCCTCCTTGCTTCTGTTCCACAACACCTCCCAAACATGCAGATTTTGCATATTTTGAGTTTGGGCAGCATAATACACGCGATAGGGGAGCGCCAAAGCCCCTATTGAACTGGCCCCTGTTTCGACCGGACA
>QKPN01000080.1 GCA_003258405.1 Rhodobacteraceae bacterium DSL-40
AACCGGATTCTGGGGTTGATGTGCCTTTCGAAATGGAAGTGATTGTGCACTGACGAATGAATTGAAACGAATTTCTGCAGACTTCGTATGTGCCGGAATCGAGACATCGCCCGCTCTCGCCTTCGGAAAGGTAAGTGCGAATTCTCAGCGCGATTAATGAGATGCCGGCCAGTCTCCTGGCGGCCCTCGTTCCCAATCACTTTCATTGCCGCCCGATAAGAAGGGCACCTGTCCGTCACAACGATGTTGGGATTGCCGTACCGCTTCATTGCTTTCTTTAGGAATTTCAACGCAGCAGCCTTATCCCGCTTCTTCGTGACATAGGATTCCAAGACTTCGCCTTCGTGGTCGACAGCGCGCCAAAGATAATGGCGCTGTCCTCGAATTTTGACGAAGACCTCATCCAGGTGCCACTGCCATTGCGGGCTCCGGCGCATCGCTTCGGACCGCCGCTTCCTGATCTTGTGAGCGAAATAAGTCCCGAACCGGTCGACCCATAGGCGGACGCTTTCGTGACAGACATCAATGCCGCGTTCGTGGAGAAGGTCTTCGACATTCCGAAGCGAGAGCGGAAATCGGACGTACATCAGCACGCCAAGCTGGATAATCTCTGGCGAGGTTTTGAAGTACCGGAAAGGGTTTTTAGCCATGTCCCGAGTCTAAACACCAGGATCGATCACCTCAAGGCCGGTTCCTCTGACAATACCCCGACAGCAACAATC
>QKPN01000081.1 GCA_003258405.1 Rhodobacteraceae bacterium DSL-40
TGTTGAGAATGTAGAGCGCCACGTCTGTCGGCGCCTTGACCGATATGCTCTTCAGGCCGCCGGTCGAGGCACGCGCCTCGATGGCCCGGATCAGCTGCAGCGCAGCCGACGGGATCGAACGGCGACGTCCGGTGCCGTTGCAAACTTCGCATGGGTCCGACGTTGCCTGCAGCACGCCCTGGCGGCGACGCTGGCGCGAGATTTCCATCAGGCCGAACTGCGAGATGCGGCCATGCTGGACGCGGGCGCGGTCAACCTTCAGGCAATCCTTCATCTTCTTTTCGACGGCGCGATTGTTCTTGTTCTCGTCCATGTCGATGAAGTCGATCACGACGAGGCCCGCGAGGTCGCGCAGGCGCATCTGGCGGCAGGCTTCTTCGGCGGCTTCCAGGTTGG
>QKPN01000082.1 GCA_003258405.1 Rhodobacteraceae bacterium DSL-40
GTCGACTTGCCCGAGTTCACATCGATGGCGACCAGGGCTTCGGTCTGGTTGATCACCAGGTAGCCGCCGGATTTCAACTGCACGGTCGGCGAATAGATCGAATCCAGCTGGTCCTCGATGGCTTCGGCCACGAACAGCGGATCGTCTTCTTTCCACTGCTGAACTTTCTTGGCCTGGCTCGGCATGATCAGCTTGGCGAGGTCCTTGGCTTCACGATAGGCGCTTTCGCCCTGCACCCAGACTTCCTCAATG
>QKPN01000083.1 GCA_003258405.1 Rhodobacteraceae bacterium DSL-40
AACCCGGAACATCGAAGCCTACAGCTGAGGCGATGGTTAAGGACATTCGCCGGCGCACACGGAAGCACCATTCGTCCGAGGAGAAGATCCGCATCGTGCTTGAAGGGCTGCGTGGCGAAGACAGCATCGCCGAGCTCTGTCGGCGCGAAGGGATCGCGACGAGCCTCTATTACAGCTGGTGCAAGGAGTTCCTCGAGGCCGGCAAGAAGCGGCTCGCCGGTGATACGTCCCGCCAGGCGACCAGCCCCGAGGTCAAAGAGCTGCGTCAGGAGGCGTCAGCGCTGAAGGAGGCCGTGGCCGATCTCACGCTGGAGAACCGCCTTCTCAAAAAAAGCATGCTTGGGGATGGGGGAGACCAGGAATGAGATATCCCGCGTCCGAAAAGCTCGAGATCATCCGGCAGGTAGAGCAGTCTCACCTGCCGGCGAAGCGGACACTCGACATGATCGGCGTGCCCCGCACGACCTTCTACCGGTGGTATGATCGCTATCTGTCTCTCGGAGCCGCCGGGCTCGAGGACCGGCCTTCGCGTCCGACCCGGGTCTGGAACCGCATCCCGGACAAGGTGCGCCGGCAGATCGTCGATCTCGCGCTCGAACAGCCTGAGCTGTCGCCCCGGGAACTCGCGGTCAGGTTCACCGATACCCGGTGCTACTTCGTGTCGGAGGCCAGCGTTTACAGGGTTCTG
>QKPN01000084.1 GCA_003258405.1 Rhodobacteraceae bacterium DSL-40
CGCACGTCGCCGTTCAGCGCAACCGGACGATCCCCGGCATCTCGCAGCACGGCAACGCCATTCTCAGTCGGTACGAACTGACTGATATCCATGATTTCAAGCTACCTGGACGCGTAAAGGGTCGCGGCTGCCTCATCGCCAATGTGCAGGTAGGACGGGGGATTTCAGTCGCAAACCTGCACCTCAGCCTTGGCCGGGATGACCAGGCCACGCAACTTTCAGCGGTGGGCGAACACCTGCCCCGGAAGAGTCCGTTCCTGGTGGTCGGAGACTTCAACTGTACGAACAGTTCCACTCATCTCGAGGCCTTCGCCGAGGCCAACAAGGCCCAGATCGCCAATCATCCGCAAATCCCGACCTTTCCCTCCTGGCGCCCGCAGCGCGATCTCGACCATATCGTCTATTCCGACCTGGTGAGCCTTGAACATCGGCGCAGTCTCGCGCTTCAGCTGTCCGATCACCTGCCCGTTTCCGCCGAAATCCGCTTCTGATCCAGCCTGAAGGCAAATTCGGCCTTTATTCACGCCATACGAAGGCTTCCAGATGCTCGGCCACTTCACGGATCGGCCGGCGCAAGCGCCCGTCAGCATGGATCATCACGGCCGTGATCTCGGCTTCGGAAATCAGCTGGCCATCTCGCAGGCAGGCCTGCTCGAACCGGATACGCGGCCCGTCCA
>QKPN01000085.1 GCA_003258405.1 Rhodobacteraceae bacterium DSL-40
GCATCATCCGGCGCAACCGCACCCGGTCGGTTTCGGTCTATGCCGAGATCAAGGGCGAAGGCGGCCGCGGCCAGGTCATGAGCGCCATGGAAAAGGACTTCTGGCCCGATTTCGAGAAGCACTTCCCTGACGTCCAGCGCGGCGAGGCAGGCGGCTTCGAGGAAGAACAGAAATTCTTCGCCGAGATCGGCCGCCTGATCGTCATTGCCATCGGCACGATGTATATCCTCCTGGCCGTGGCCTTCCGCTCCTATTCCCAACCGCTCCTCCTGATGATGGCCCTCCCCTTCGCCTATTGCGGCGCCATTTTCGGGCTCGCCATCTTCAATACGCCGATGGCCATGTTCGCCTTCTTCGGCATTGCCGCCGCCGCCGGCGTCGTCATCAACGACAACCTTGTACTGATCGACTATGTCAACCGGCGGCGCGATGAAGGCGCCGGTGCCATCCAGGCCCTCGTGGACGCGGGCGTGTCCCGCTTCCGCCCGATCCTGCTGACATCCGTCACCACGTTCGTCGGCATCCTTCCACTGCTCGCCGTGCGCTCGGTGCAGGCCCAGTTCCTCAAGCCGATGATCGTGTCGCTCGCCTGCGCAGTGGCTTTCGCCATCTTCGTGTCCCTGCTCATGGTGCCGGCCCTCTATGCCGTCGGTGTCGAGATCGG
>QKPN01000086.1 GCA_003258405.1 Rhodobacteraceae bacterium DSL-40
GACGAGATCCCGATCATTGCCGGTTCGGCGCTGGCGGCTGTCGAAGGCCGCAATCCCGAGATCGGCAAGGACAAGGTCCTCGAGCTGATGCAGGCCGTGGACGATTATATCCCGACGCCAGAGCGTCCGCTGGACAAGCCGTTCCTGATGCCGGTCGAAGACGTGTTCTCGATCTCGGGCCGCGGTACGGTTGTGACCGGCCGGGTTGAGCAGGGCGTCGTCAAGGTTGGCGAGGAAATCGAGATTGTCGGCATCCGCCCGACCGTCAAGACGACCTGTACCGGCGTTGAAATGTTCCGCAAGCTGCTCGACCAGGGCCAGGCCGGCGACAATATCGGCGCGCTGCTTCGCGGTGTCGACCGTGAAGGCGTCGAGCGCGGCCAGGTTCTCTGCAAGCCGGGTTCGATCACGCCGCACACGACGTTCGAAGCCGAAGCCTATATCCTGACCAAGGAAGAGGGTGGCCGTCACACGCCGTTCTTCACCAATTACCGTCCGCAGTTCTACTTCCGCACGACCGACGTGACGGGCGTGGTGACGCTGCCGGCCGACAAGGAAATGGTGCTTCCGGGCGACAATGTGAAAATGGATGTCGAGCTGATCCAGCCGATCGCCATGGACAAGGGCCTGCGCTTCGCCATCCGCGAAGGCGGCCGCACCGT
>QKPN01000087.1 GCA_003258405.1 Rhodobacteraceae bacterium DSL-40
TCAAGGCGTTTGACCCTGCGCCAGCACGTATTGGTCGAAATGTCCGCGCGGCCCGCCAATGATTCGAGCGACTGGGTGCCGTCCGCCTGCAAGGCGCGCAGGAGAATCCGGTCTACATCATCTATCTTTTCTTCCATTTACGGTAATTACCGAATATTCTACCCATATTCCAGCGAATATGTCGCATATTTGCGATGCATTTTGATGGACTCCATGTGAATCTCCCCATTCTTTCAAATGGAGCTGATGCCCATGCCGCATATTGCCCTTGCCGCAATCGACAGCGTTTCCCCGGCCCGCATGGCGCCCGCCAGCGCGCATCCGCGCCTCCGCGCCCTCGCCAGCCTCATCGGCCGTACGCCGCTCCTCTCGATCCACCTGCGTTATCGCGGCGTCGAGCGCGTCATCCATGCCAAGGCGGAGCATTACAATCTCACCGGCTCGATCAAGGACCGCATGGCCCTGTCGATCCTCAGCCGCGCCATCCGGTCCGGCGCGCTGCGTCCGGGCGACACGATTGCCGAGGCGACCAGCGGCAATGCTGGCATCGCCCTCACCTCGCTCGGCCGGGCGCTTGGCCACAGGGTCGATATCTACATGCCCGACTGGATGAGCGACGAGCGCAAG
>QKPN01000088.1 GCA_003258405.1 Rhodobacteraceae bacterium DSL-40
CAGACACGACGGTTCAGCAATACATCGCCTATTCGCATTCCCTCGGCCTGCGCCTGCCGGTCGCCGCGATCGAGCCGGTGATGCAGGGCCATATCGCCGCCTGCAACGCGGCTGGCCCGTCGATATGCATCGTCACCAATTCCTATCTCAACGCCTGGTCGGAAGACGAGGCATCGGGCTCGCTGAACATCCGCGCCACGCCGGACTGGATCGAAACCTTCATGAACGGCGTCGAGGCTGAAGCCGAAGCGGTGAAGGGCGACGTCACCAGCCGCCAGACCACGGCGGAAGACCTGACCGTGACCATCATCGATACCGATGCCCGGCTGAATGCGCAGCAAGCCCTGCAGAAGCGGATCGAAGACCTGCTGGAAAACCGGCCCGGCGACCTGGGTGACCTGCTCGAAACCGAACGGGAACTGGCGCGGGTCAACGGCGATATCGATTCGCTGAAATCCAGCATGAAGGCGCTGATGCAGCGCGTGAACATGAGCCAGCTGGCCGTCAGCTACGAGACCAAGCGCAACCCTGTCTCGCGCGGCGCGCTGAGCCCGCTCGGCGAAGCCTTCGGCGGGTTCTTCTACAACCTGTCGAGCG
>QKPN01000089.1 GCA_003258405.1 Rhodobacteraceae bacterium DSL-40
GAGCCGCTGGGCCTCCTGCGCGTAGCCTCTCCGGATACGTTCACGGCGACGCACCTTGCGCCCCTTGCCGCGAGCTTCCTGGCGGATTATCCGCGCCTCCAGATCGAATTCAGTGAGGGGCCGCTCCATATCAACCTGATCGGCGAGCGGTTCGACCTTGCCGTGCGGATCGGCGACCTGCCTGATTCCGGACTTGTTGCCCGGCGGCTTGCCCTGTCCCGCACGCGGCTTGTCGCGGCCCCGGATTACGTGGCGGCGAAGGGCGGCCTGGCGACGCTGGCCGACCTGGCGGGCTGCGACGCCCTGCACGTGCTGCCGCTGCAGCCTGGCGATGCCTGGCAGCTCGTGGACTCACGCGGCGCCAGGAAATCCGTGACCGTGCCGGTGCGCCTGACTTCCGATTCCGGCGCGGCGACCTGCGCGGCGGCGCGGGCGGGCGCCGGCCTCGCACTGTTGCCGGACTGGCTGGTGGCCCCGGACCTGATGTCCGGCGCGCTGGTCAATGTCCTGCCGGACTGGGGCGGCCCGACCGTTCCTGTACAGGCCCTCTATCCCGGCCATACGCGTATCAGCGCCAAGGT
>QKPN01000009.1 GCA_003258405.1 Rhodobacteraceae bacterium DSL-40
GCCACAGAGAATTACCGTGACAGTGCCGCCGTCCCCACGCTCAGGCGGGCTGGTTCGAATACACCAGGGCCTCGCTTTCGGCAGCGTCCTCGGCGAAGCAATAGCCGTCGCCATGAACCGTCACGATCCAGCGCGGATTCTTGGGGTCCGGCTCGATCCGCTTTCGCAATCGGGCGACGAGGACGTCGATCGCCCGATCCTCGTAGGACCAGTCGCGCCCGAAAACCCCCGGCGTCAGGCGCTTGCGCTCCAGCACCTGGCCGGCGTGGGTCAGGAAGATCGCCAGGAGTCTGGTCTCCGATGGGCTGAGGCGCTGTGTCCCGCTGGCGGTCTGCAACTGCCGTGTCGCCGGCCGCAAGCAGAAGGGGCCGTGCTGGATCGGGCTGCCCATCGCCGCCTGCAGCACCCGCCGGTCGGTGACCAGAAGGTTGCGGATCCGCACACGGATCTCGTTGGCGTTGAATGGTTTCGAGATGTAGTCCACCGCGCCGAGGCCCAGACCCAGCATGCGGTCGTGCTCGTCGCCCATCACCGACAGCACGATGATAGGGCAGTCGCAGCTTTCCTGGATGCGCCGGATCAGCACGAGGCCGTCGCCGTCCGGCAACCGCCGGTCCAGCAGCACCAGATCCCACCAGGCATTGCGCAGCGCCGCCTTGGCCTCGTCCGAGGACCGGGCCTCGCCGACCTGGTGGCCGGCCTCGGTTAGCAGGCCCCGCAGCATCGCACGGGTCACGGCGTCATCGTCGACGATCAGGATGCGGTTGCGCTCGCGGGTCATGGCAGCGCCTGCGTCTCGGCGAGCCGCAGCGCCCGCGCGGGTGCTGCGGCCAGTATCGGCATCAGCCGGTGCTGCCACAGCGTGAATTCGGGCGGCTGCAGGCCGCAGCGGCAGCTGGCTTCGAACCCCTTCAGCGCCTCGGCGATATCGGCAAAGCCCAGAGCGGCGCAGCTGCCGGCCAGTCGGTGCGCGATCTGGGCGGCTTCGGCTGGATTGCGCGCGTCGAGCGCGGCAACGAAGGCGGAATGGTCGCTATCCCACTGATTTTCAAAGGCGTCGACCATGGCCCTGACGATGCCGGGAGATACCCCCTCGAGCCAGGGACCCGGCGGCGCGCCTGCCTTGGCATTCTCTTCGCGCAACGCCTTGCGCAGTGCATCGGCATTGGCCGGCTTGGCGATGATAGCGTCAAACTGTGCAACGCCGCCGCCTTGCGCGGCGATCAGCTCGGCATTGGCGGTGAGCGCGACGGCGCGCGTGCCGCTGTGGATCTTGCCGCGGCGACGCAATTCGGCCAGCAGGTCCACCCCGTCGCCATCGGAGAGGTGGTAGTCGAGGACGAAGAGGTCGAAGTCCTGCCGGTCAGCCAGCGCCAGCGCCGCCCGCATGGTGCCGGCCTGGCTTGCCTCGATGCCCAGCCGGCGCAGATGTTCGAGCGTGACGAAGAGGCTGACCGTGTCGTCGTCGACGGCGAGGCAGCGCAGCGCGCCCGGTGTTTCGGCCTGCGCGAGGCTGGAGGCAGGAAGGCGAGCGGTTGGGCTGGGCGCCTTTGCCACGGCCAACGGCAGCTCGACCCAGAAGGTGGCTCCGCCCCTGTGGCCGGCCATGCCGATGCTGCCGCCCATCGCCGTGACCAACCGGCGCGAGATGGCAAGGCCGAGGCCAGATCCCGACGTGGCGCCGCGGCCAGGCGTGACGGCGCCGAAGGGTTCGAACAGTGTTTTGGCGACTTCCGGGGCGACGCCCGGACCATCGTCGGCCACCTCGAAGCGCAGCAGGGCGGGGGGGCCGGCCCGCCTGCCGACTGTCAGCGTCACGGCGCCGCGGCTGTAGCGCACCGCGTTGGAGACCAGATTGGTGAGGACCTGCTGGGTCATCTCCCAATCAATCTCGACCCCCTTTGGCAGCCGTGCCGAGCGTTTCAGGTGAAAGTCGACCCCGGCATTCTGTGCCAGGGTGGCGGCAAAGCCCCGGTAGTCGCTGAGCGCCGCATGCAGATTGATCGGCCGGGTCGTCGGCGTGGGCGGGCGGGCTTCGAGGCGCGAATAGTCCAGAACCTTGTTCAGGGTCTGTAGGAGGTGCCGGCCGGCGACTTCGATGGCATCGAGATAGCCGTCAAATTCGTCCGGCCCGGCGTCGTGCAGCAATTCGGTGGCGCCGAGGACCCCGTGCAGGGGGGTCCGGATCTCGTGGCTCATGGTGGCCAGAAACTGCGACATCGCCCGCTGCGCCCGCTGCGCCTCGTCGGTGGCGCGCCGGTGTTCGGTCACGTCGTGCAGGATCGCGACATAGCCCAGGCGCATGTTCTCGACCGAATCGTGCAGCTGCCGGACACGCAGATCGAAACAAAGGCGGCCAAGGCGGGTGTCGAGCCAGAGTGCGTCCACCCCCTCGGGTCGGTCGGGGTTCCAGAGGTCGAGACCGCTCAGCGCCTCTTCCAGCGGGAGGCGGCGCGTCCGCATGGCGCTGAGATAGACGATCTCGCCGGCTGCCGCCTCGCCCACGAAAAGCTCGGCCGCCGCCTGGTTGCCGGTGATCAGCCGACGCTCCCGGTCCAGGAGGAAAGCCGGATCGCGCAGGCTTTCGAACACCGAGAAATAGCGGTCCTTTTCCAGCGTCACGGCGCGGTTGCGGGCCTGCAGGTCGCGCAGGCGCACGTCGGCGCTGACGTCCGCCCAGGCGGCAGCGATGCTGAGCTCGGCCAGATCGAAGAAGCCGCGCACCTGGTCTCGGGCCAGCGCCTTGTCGGCATCGCCGCCGGCCGGGCCAAGCACTTCGAGATAGAGCTCGCGAAAGTGCTTCAAGAAACCCAGGTAGAGCTGCAGTGTCGCGCCGTAGCCGCGGTGCCGCTCGGCCACCTCGCGCATCCGGACGAAGCGGGGATCGGCCGCGTAGTTGACCTGCGCCTTCGGTTCCGCCGAAGCAGTCTCGGCGCGAGGCAGGTATTCGGCCAGCCCCTCGTTGACCGAGGCGACGGCCTCGACCCAGGCCGCGCGGATCGTCGTGGTGTAGCGCGCGTAGCCGGTGGCCTTGGCGCAGGCGATCGCAGCATCAACGAGGGCGCTGCTGCGCCGCTCGAAAAATTGCGAGACGTCCTCCCGTCCGTGCATCATTTTTTTCCCGGCCGGCAACGACAGCCAAGCTCCAAGGCTCCTTTTGTCCTGACGATAGGCGTTGAGCAGGCGGCGCGGCAAGCGCGCAGGGCAAAACTGTTACAAACCGCCTACAAACTAATACATCACCTCAAACACCGGGGCCCTTCCGCCGTTCTAGGCTGCCTGAAGACTAAACAACAGGCCGCGGCAGCGCCGGCAGGACCATCCCGCCCGAGGATGAAACCGGCGATGCACGCGGCGAGGGAGGGAACATGCTTCGTTGGACACGCCGTGAACTCATGAAGCGTGCGTCGCTGGCAGGAGCCGGCCTTTTCGCCGCGAACCGCGGCTGGGCGCTGAACAGGCTGGAGCCGATCGGCGAAACGCTGACGGAAGAGTATCCCTACCGCGACTGGGAGGATCTCTACCGCAACGAATTCACCTGGGACAAGATCGGCAAGGCGGCCCATTGCATCAACTGCCTCGGTAACTGCGCCTTCGACATCTATGTCAAGGACGGCATCGTCATCCGCGAAGAGCAGCTGGCGAAGTATCCGCAGATCAACTCGGCGATACCGGATGCCAACCCGCGCGGCTGCCAGAAGGGCTCGGTCCATTCCACCTCGATGTACGAGGCTGACCGCCTGCGCTACCCGATGAAGCGCGCCGGCGAGCGTGGCGAGGGCAAGTGGCAGCGGATCAGCTGGGATCAGGCAACCGAGGAGATCGCCGACAAGGTCATCGACATCTACGAGAAATACGGTCCCGGCAAGCTGATGACGCATACCGGCTCGGGCAACCAGTCGATGGTTCGGCTGGCAGCGCCCTACCGCTTCGCCTCGCTGGTCGGCGGCGTGCAGCTCGATATCTTCACCGATGTGGGTGACCTCAATACCGGCGCGCATCTGGCCTATGGCAACGCGCTGGAAAGCTTCACCTCGGACGCCTGGTTCGGCGCCGACTACATCATGATGCTACTGTTCAATCCGAACGTCACGCGTATCCCGGACGCCCATTTCATCTGGGAAGCCAAGTGGAACGGCGCGCGGGTGGTCTCGGTGGCGCCAGATTACAATCCCTCGTCGATTCACGCCGATCTGTGGCTGCCGGTCAAGCAGGGCGCCGATCCGTTCCTGGCCATGTCGATGGTGAACGTCATCATCGAGGGCAAGCTCTACAACGAAGCCTTCATGAAGGAGCAGACCGACCTGCCGATCCTGGTCCGCACCGATACCGGCATGCTGCTACGCGAGGCCGATGTCGAGGAGGACGGCTCGGCCGAGGTGTTCTACCACTGGGATGCAAAGACCGGGAAGCCGGTCAAGGTGAAGGGCTCGATGGGGTCGGAGGACAAGACCCTCAAGCTTGGCGAGGTCGATCCTGCCCTCGAAGGCACCTTCATGGTCGGCGAGATCCCCGTCACCACCGTCTTCGAGATGGTGAAGGCCGAAGCGGCAAAGTTCCCGCCCGAGGAGACCGCCTCGGTCACCGGCGTCGGCGCCAAGGTGGTCCGCGCCGAAGCCGAGACCTTCGCGAAGGCCAAGAAGGCGCTGTTGATGACCGGCTTCAACGTCGGGCGCTATTCGAATGGCATCTACACCAGCTGGGCGCTGACCCTGATGCTGGCGCTGACCGGGCACGGTGGCAAGACCGGCGGCCTCGACACCTCGTGGATCGAGTGGAATCAGCCGAAATGGCTGGAGCTGGCGCTGGCCGACTTCAAGAAGTTCCCGCGGCTGGAGGCGGGCGGTTTGGGCGAGTTCGTTCGCGGCGGGATGATGGAGCAATCCCGGGCGCATTACGACAATGCGAAGCTCAAGGCCCGCACCGGCTTCGACCTCGACGAATTGCAGGAGATGATCGACGAGTCGATCAACGAGGGCTGGATGCCCTACTTCGGTGACATGAAGGGACTGATCTCGATCGCCGACAACAAGTTCCGCCGCAACAAGGGCGCAGAAGCCTACCGCGAGAGGATCCTCGCCGAGGTCGAGGAACTGTTCGTCGACATCAACATCCGCATGGACTCGACCGCGCAATGGGCGGACTACCTTCTGCCGGCGGCGTCCCATTACGAGGCCTGGGACCTGCGCTCCGTCGCCTTCCACCGTTTCGTCAACGTGTTCTCCAGACCCGTGGAGCCGATCGGCGAGGCGAAATCGGACTGGGAGATCATGGAGCTTCTGACCCTGAAGATCCAGGAACGCGCCAAGGCGCGCGGCATCAGCAAGTACCAGGACGGCGACGTCACACGCGACTTCGACACCATCCATGACGACTACACCATGGGCGGCACGCTGATGACCGACTACGATGCCACCAAATGGCTCGTCGAGAATGGCCCCGAGTTCAACGGAGCCACGCTGGAGGAAGGGGTCGAGCGCGGCTTCTTCGTGATGGGCGAGGCCGCGGGGCCAACCCATCCGCTGAAGCCGGACGAGCCTTACCATGCCTTCGTCGGCCAGACCGAGGGCAAGGAGCCTTACAAGACGATGACAGGGCGGATCACGTTCTTCGTCGATCACCCCCGCTTCGTGAAACTGGGCGCCACGGTGCCGACCGCGCGCCACCATGCCGGCAGGGATGCATCGAACTATCCGCTGCAGTTCTTCTCGCCGCATACCCGCTGGGGTATCCATTCGAACTGGCGCAGCAACAAGTTCATGATGCGCCTGCAACGGGGCGAGCCAAATATCTACATCAACCCCAATCTGGCGGCGGCCAAGGGCATCAAGGACGGCGCGCAGGTTCGGGTCTTCAACGAGATCAGCGACTTCTACGCGCAGGCCAAGTTCTATCCCAGCCTGCCCGGCGACACGATCATGATGGAGCATGGCTGGGAACCGCACCAGTTCCCGAACTGGCGCCCGATGAATGCCTGCATGGCGACCCTGCTGCAGCCGCTCGAGCTGGTCGGGGGCTGGGGGCACCTGAATTTCGCGCTCTGGCACTGGAACGCCAACCAGCTTGCACACGAGAACAGCGTCGACATCGAAGCCGTGTGAGCCGGCGACAGGAATTGGGAGACCTCCAATGGTCAAACGTCAACTCAGCATGGTCCTCGACCTGAACAAGTGCATCGGCTGCCAGACCTGCACCTCGGCCTGCAAGCTCATGTGGACCAACCGCAACGGCCGCGAATACATGTACTGGAACAACGTCGAGACGCATCCGGGACAGGGCTATCCGCGAAACTACCAGAATTCGGGGGGCGGCTTCGACGAGGACGGGGCGCTGAAGATCGGCATCACGCCCTCGGCCGAGGACTACGGCATCCCCTGGGAATACAACTACGATCAGGCGCTGATGACCGGGACGGACCCCTGGCTGCGGCCCAACGTCAAGCCCACCTGGGGTGCCAACTGGGACGAGGACGAGGGCCGGGGCGAATATCCCAACAGCTACTATTTCTACCTGCCGCGCCTCTGCAACCACTGCGCCAACCCGGCCTGCCTTGCCGCCTGCTCGCGCAACGCCATCTACAAGCGGCAGGAGGATGGCATCGTCCTGATCGACCAGGAACGCTGCCGCGGTTATCGCTACTGCGTCACCGCCTGCCCCTACAAGAAGGTCTATTTCAACGAGCAGATCTCGAAATCCGAGAAATGCATCTTCTGCTATCCGCGGATCGAGAAGGGCCTGCCGACGGCCTGTGCCAAGCAATGCGTCGGCCGGATCCGCTGGATCGGCTACCGCGACGACGAGGCCGGGCCGATCCACCTTCTGGTCGAGAAATACAAGGTGGCGATCCCGCTGCATCCAGAATTCGGCACCCAGCCGAACGTCTTCTACGTGCCGCCGATGGCACCACCGCGGATCGACAGCGAGGGCGAGCCAACCGAGGAAACCCGGGTGCCGCTGGACTACCTGAAAAGCCTCTTCGGCGAGGCGGTCGTCGGGTCACTGGCGACGCTCAAGACGGAACGCGCCAAGAAGCAGGCCGGCACCGACAGCGAGCTGATGGATACCCTGATCGGCTATCGCCACGCCGAAATGTTCAAGCTGAGCTAGGCGATGTCAGTTCTCACCCGCCCCCCGCTGCCGCATGGCGAAAGCGCCGAAAGGGCGCAGGCCAAGGAGTCGCTCTGGCGCCTCGCCGCCCTGGCCTTCGGCCACCCGATCGAGCCGTTCCAGGACGCGCTCGTGGATGGCAGCTTCCACGCCGCCTTCGATACCGCCTGGACCCAGCTCACCGGCCGACCCTGGCCGCGCGAGGCGCCATCCGAAAGCTTCGCCGCGCTGGAGGCTGGCTACATCGCGGCCTTCGAGCATGGCCCCGGCGGCAAGCGCCTGACCTCTCTTCTGGCTGGCGAGCACGAGGAGATCCTGGGCGGTCTGGCCCGCCCCACCTTCATGCTGAACACCGCCGCCTTCTACCGCCATTTCGGTCTGCAACAGGCCACCGGTGACGAAGGCAAGGTGGACGAGCCCGACCACCTCGCCTGCCTTCTCGAGTTCATGGCCGTCCTCGCCCATCTCGAAGCCCGGGCAATTGCCGAGGCCCGGGACCCCGCCCCGCTGCGCCGGGCGCAGCGGGATTTCCTCGCCCGCTACATCGAGCCGCTGCTGGCGCTGGTCGGCGCCGCGATCCACAGGCCCGCCGGCCGGGTGCTCGATGCCACGCTCGCCCGCCTGATCCGCGACCTGCACGAGCTGGCGCGCGTCCAGATCGCCGAGCTTGAAGCCCGCGTTGGCCCCTACCGCTCGGCCACGGACCGCGAGCAGAGCTCCGTCCCGCAAGCGGCCAACACAAATCTCTGGGGTTAGGAGGAGACCATGCCCGGACTTAGGATTTCCGTGATCGCCGCAGCGCTTCTGGCGGCCCAGCCTCTCGCCGCCCAGAGCTTGAACGAAGGTAATATCAAGCTGATCGAGCCCGGCGACACGGTGCCCGTCACCAAGATCCCCGACAAGATCTTCCTGCGCACCATCAACGATCCCGACGACATCATCTGGATGCGGGTGCCGGAATACCGCGTCGACATGGCGCTGGCGCCGCCGGTCCATCCCTCGGTCGAGATCCGCTACAGCGAAGACTATCCGCAACAGAACCTGGTCTTCCAGCTCGCCCGGACCTCGGACCGCTTCTACGTCCGCCTCCGCTGGGCCGATCCGACCAAGAACATCTCGACCGAGCGCGACAAGTTCCGTGACGGCGCGGCCATCGAGTTCTCGGACAATGACGAGTACACGTCCTACATGATGGGGGACTCTCCGGAAAGCGCGGTCAACATCTGGTATTGGCACCCCGACGACAACCATGTGGAATCGCTCGCCGCCGGCGGCCCGGGCAGCATCACCCGGCTCGATGAGCAGCCCGTCACCGGGGGCAGCGCCTATACCACCGGCTCCAACCCCGACGACAGCGAATGGATCGTGGTGATGTCGCGGCCCCTGAAGGACGAGGGTCAGTATCAGGTCAGCTTCGACCGCGACACGATCCCGGTGGCCTTCGCCATCTGGCAGGGCGCCGACAAGCAGCGCGACGGGCTGAAGCTGGTCTCGGCGGACTGGATCATCGCCGACATGAAGCCCCCGGCGCCGCCGGCGGTGGGGAACTGACATGGCGCATCCGAACCTGAAGCTGCCGGACGAAGAGGGCGAGGACTGCGGCCTCGGCCATGCCTGCGGGTTCTGCCCGCAGGAGCAGACCTGCAAGCTGAACAAGCGCAGCCACAACCAAAAGCTGGTCGAAGCGCGGCTGAGCCATATCGACCAGATCATCCTGGTGCTGGCGAACAAGGGCGGGGTGGGCAAGAGCACCGTCGCCGCCAACCTCGCCGCCGGCCTTGCCGCCCAGGGCTTCCGCACCGGCATGGCGGACGCCGACATCCACGGCCCGAACCAGAGCCGGTTCTTCGGCTTTGCAGGCGCCCATGTCAGGGTCGACAGGCACGGCCTTGAAACCAAGGACTTCTCCGACCCGGCGCTGACCTATCCGGTCAAGGTCGGCTCGCTCGCCTTCCTCCTGCAAAGCGACGAGTCGCCGGTGGTCTGGCGTGACGCCTTCAAGCACGATTTCATCCACCACCTGGTGGGATCCTTCGACTGGGGCCAGCTCGACTTCCTGATCATCGACATGCCGCCCGGCACCGGCAACGAGCTCATCACGCTGACGGACCTCCTCGAAGGCTGCAACACCTCGGCTCTTCTGGTCACCACCCCGCAGGCGGTCGCCCAGATGGACAGCCTCAAAGCCGCCCGTTTCTGCGCCGAACGCGGCCTGCCGGTGATCGGCTGCGTCGAGAACATGGCCGGCGTAACCTGCCCGCATTGCCAGGGCGCCTTTCATATCTTCCCCGATGCGGGCCTTGCTGGCCGTCTCGCCGAGCTCGGGATCGCCAGCCTCGCCCAACTGCCGCTCGACCCGGCGCTTGCCGCCGGCTCCGATCATGGCCGGCCGGTGGTGCTGGACGGCAGCGTCCCTGTCGCCGACGCTTTTGGCCCTGTCATCGATGCCTGCGCGGCGCTCGGCCGGCGCGACTTCGGCGGCACGGTTGCCCGGGGCCTCGACGAGGTCTTCGAGAAGAACCTTGCAGACGAGGAGATGGAGCGCGCCCTTGCCGCGATCGGCGGGCAGGACCGCGAGGTGGTGAGCCGGGAGTTGGCCCGGATGCTGGAGGGCGAGAGCCGCCGTCTGCACAGTGCGGCCGAAGCGGCGGAGGGCAAGCGGTGAGCGAAGCGACGACGATTTCCCGCCGCGGCCTCCTGCGCGGCAAGGCCGCCGCCAGCCCGCCAATCACCGGCTGGCAAGCGCTGGAAGGTGCCCCGACCCAGCCCGGCGACGTTTTCTGGGCGGTCCATTCATGCCCGCACGGCCAGTTCGTCGGCGGCGACGACGGGATCGTCCTGCGCCTCAATGGCGCGGCCTGGAGCCGGACGCAACTGAGCACCCGCACGCCGGTCCACGCCTTCGCCAGCGATGCCGCCGGCCAGCTGGTCGCGGTCGGCTGGATGGGGGCGATCTGGCGTTTCGACGGCACGGACTGGACGCTGGAACGCGGCTGCCTTGAGGGCGCGGACGGCAGATATGCCGCCGATGCCGAAAACACGCCACTCTTCGGCGTCGCCAGCGATGCCGAGGGCCGGTTCTGGGCGGTTGGCGACAACGGCGTCATCCTCAGCGACGTCGGCGAGGGCTGGCTGCCCGAGGACTCGGGCACCTCGTTCCACCTGCGCGCCGTCACCGCGCTGGGCGATGGCCGCGTGCTGGCGGCGGGTGCCAACGGGACCGTGCTGATCCGCGACCGCGACGGCCGCTGGTCGCCGCAATCCTGCCCGGTCGCCACCACGGTCCAGTCGGCGCTGGCGCTGGCGCCGGATCATGTGCTCCTCGCCGGCGGGCGGTATTTCATCGGGGCCGGCGGCTTCCGCGGCGACCTTTTGCGCTGGGATGGCGAGGCGTTCCACAAGCTCGACCCCGGCCCCGGCGCGCCCCGCCTCCGTACCCTGCGCGCGCTGGGCAGCGGCGCTCTGGCGGTGGGCGACCGCGGCTTCAGCGCCGCAATTCGCGGCGATACCGTCACCCCGCTCGCCGCTGCCACCCTGCACGACCTCCTCGGGCTCGATGTCAGCGCCACGGGCGAGGTCCTTGCCGTCGGCGACTTCGCCACGCTCCTCGCCGGTGGTACCAAGGCCACAGCCGCCCCTGTCGTACAAGCCGCACCGGCACCGATCTGGGACAGAATGCAGACCGGCACCGACCGCCAGCTCTGGGGCGTCTGGCAGCACCCCGAAACAGGCGCCGCCTATGCCTGCGGCGAAGAAGGCACCGTCCTCATCCAGAACGGTGCGGGCTGGGAGAGGCTGCCGCCCGCCGGCACCCTTGGCCTGCATGCGCTGGCCGCGGCGGATGACGGCGGGATTCTGGCCGCCGGGCAACTGGGCGAGATCCACCACTTCGACGGCACGCACTGGCGCATGCATTTCGACCTCAAGCTCGACGTCACCATCATGGCGCTGTGGAGCGACGGCGCCGGCACTGTCATCGCCGCGGGGGACGAGGGGCTGATCCTGCGCTGGGACGGGCAGGACTGGACGCGGATGGTCTCGGGCACCCGCTCGGCCCTCTACGGCCTCTGGGGGCTCGACCGCGACCACCTGCTGGCAGTGGGCGACTATGGTCTGGTGCTGCGCTGGAACGGCACCGCCTGGCAGGAATTCAGCTCAGGCACCGAGAATTTCCTCTTCGACGTCTGCGGCACGGCGCTGGACGATATCTTCGTCGTCGGTCTCTCGGGCACGATCTGCCATTTCGACGGGCGAAGCTGGCAGCCGACACCTGCGCGCGCGCGCCACGACCTTCTCGCCATCGACGGCAACGGCGCGACGACCGTCGCGGTCGGCACCGCCGGGTCCGCGATGGTCTTCGACGGCCGCCACTGGCAGGCAGACCGCACGGGCTTCGAGGGCGGCCTGCGCGCCGTCAGCGCCGCCGGGCCGCGTGTCCTGGCGGCGGGCGACCGGGGCACAGTGCTGTGCCGGCGGCAATCCTAGACCCTCAACCTGAAAAGGCACCTTCATGCGCACCGTCCTGATCCTCGCGGCCGTCACCGTCGGCCTCTCTTCGCTCGCCGCCAGCGCCGATGGCGATCCTGCCCAGGGCGAGAAGGTCTTCCGCAAGTGCAAGGCCTGTCACGACATCGGCGAAGGCGCCAAGAACAAGGTCGGCCCCGAGCTGAATGGCGTCGTCGGCGCCCCGATTGCCGGCCGCGATGACGGGTTCGCCTATTCGGACGCACTCAAGGCCAAGGGAGCGGACGGGGCGGTCTGGACCGACGAGAACCTCACCGCCTGGCTGCACAACCCCAAGGAGTTTGCCAAGGGCACCAAGATGACCTTCGCCGGCCTGAAGAAGGACGACGAGATCGCCGACGTGATCGCCTATCTTCAGCAGAATCCCTGACCCGGAGGGCAGGGATGGAGATCGGCTATGTCATGGCGGGATCGGGCGGCGAGACCGATGCCCTGCTGGCCCGCACGGCCCGGACCCTGGCAGCGCGGGGCGCCCGCCTTGCCGGCGCCGTTCAGACCAATACGACCCGTCCCGGGGCAAGCAAGTGCGACATGGACATCCGCATCCTACCGGAAGGCGCGGTGATCCGCATTTCCCAGAACCTCGGTGCGGGCGCCCGCGGTTGCAGGCTGGACATGGCGGCGCTCGAACAGGCGGTCGGGCTGGTCGCGTCCGCGCTTGCGGCTGGCGCCGACCTGCTGATCCTGAACAAGTTCGGCAAGCACGAGGCCGCCGGTCGCGGGTTTCGCCCGGTCATCGCCGAGGCCGTCGCGCGCGGGATCCCGGTCCTGACCGGGCTGAACGCCCTCAACCGGCCTGCCTTCCTGACCTTCACCGGAGGCGCGGGCTGCCGTCTGGGCGCGACCGAGGAGGCTCTCCTTGCCTGGACCTCGCGCGTGGAACGCTCCGCCGGGCGATGTCAGAGCAACTTGGGCTGTGTCGACGCAGTGGGGTAGGTGGCGTCCCTGTATGAAGAAGCATGACGGGGCGGCTGACGGAGGGCCGGCGTATGCCGGGATACCGAGATCAGCGTGGCGGAGCTCCCGTGCGCAACCTCGTGCGCGAAGATCCGCACCCGTCCAAGGCCTTGCGATGCTGGTCAATAACACCATCAGCATTGGCATCGTGCCGGCACCGAGAGCGGCGACGACAGGCTGGGCCGCAAGGTCCACGCACTCTTCTAATGTTGGACGGCGGAGCGCAATGCGGGCGGCCAGCTCCACTTCTACGGTCTGCAGACACTGATCTTCCGCGAGATGGTCGAGGCGGGCGAAGTCTTGATGCGCCGCCGCCTGCGTCGTCCAGCCAGGATTTCAACTGCTCGAGCTGCTTGTGATAGACGGGTGCCGTCGCGTCCCAAGCCAAGGCCGAGTCACGATCGGCCTTCCTGGTCCAGAGCGTGCTGAAACGCACGCCCCCGAAGTCATAGGTGCAGATCATGTCGTCGCGGCGGACACACTCAGGTCCTTGAGATAGGGGGTGGCGCTAAGCAAGCCTTCGATGGACGGATCGTCCCAGACTTCGTGATTGTCGATAGCCGGGAAATATCGGCCATTCACACCCGCCTCGGTCACCGCGCTGTCTGGGGCAGGCTGGCACGACAGCGGCATGTCGTTCATGCGCTGCCAGTAGGGGCGTCCTCCAGGGTTTTGCCTTGATAGCCCCACGATACCATCTCCCAGAGCGACTGATTTCGTTTGGTATCCACCGGCTTCAGATACAGCGCCGGGTGGCACGCTCGCGGTGCCACCCGTTTTCCTGCCTTACTCCACCAGTTCGATTTCGCTGATCCGCCAGCTCTTGTCGAAGAAGGGCTCGAGCGGGCTGTAGAGGCGCAGGCCCACGAACCAGCCTTTCTCCGGATCGGTCTGGATCCAGTTGCCCCGGCCGACGCCCTCCGGCTGGGCGGGGGAGAACCAGATCGTGGTCGAGCCGTCGGCATCGGCTTCCGCCGCGGGCGAGGGGTAGCTCTGGCTGCCCGCCCGCGGATAGCGCTGCGGCGTCGCCAGCATCGAGCGGGTCTGGTTGTCGTAGACCGTCAGCGACCAGAAGTTCGCCTCCGGGATCCCCTTCGGCAGCGTAACCTTGTAGGTCCTGGCCCCGTCGAAGTAGTTCCTGTCAGCATCTCGCGCGGTCAGGAGGTATTGCGAGCCCACCCCGGTCAGCCGCATCGCCATCGCCGGCGTGATCCCGGTAATGCCGTAGAAGAAGGCCGTGCGGGCGTCCATCTGCCGGTAGCCGGTCGGCGGGAACGGCTTCGCGCCTTCCGACGTGATCTCCGGGATTGGTGTCTCGAACTCGTAGCCGCTCTCGAAGAGCATGTTGAACCACGACGAGTCCGGATAATAGAACCAGTCGGGGTCCCGCGGGTTCAGAAAGAGGTTGCGCGACGCGGCATTCGCCACCGCCACGGCGTCCGTCATGATTCCCTTCATGCGCGCGTCCGGCGCGAAGGGCTGCCCCTTGACGATGCCGAGGGCGGCGAGCGGGCCCATCAGCTCGACGTCGAGCGAGGTCGCGGGCTCGTCCTGCACCACCTCGTTCAGCATCTCGAAGTAGCTCCAGTCGTTCGGCGGCAACGTGTTCATCACCTTGCCGCTGCCCTCGTGGAAGACGGTCGCCGGTGGCTCGGCGATCCTTCCGAGCGTGGCGTCACCGGCGAGGAACTCGGCGATCGAAGTGCCGAAACCGCCCGGCTTGTAGGGATAGACCTTCGTGTGCGCCTTGATCATGTCGACGGAAGGCCGCGGGTCACTGCCGTCCTTCAGGAAGGAGCGGCCGAACCAGAGAATCCCGGTGGTCCCGGCATGGGCGACGAAGTAGCCACCCTCCGGAAGCTTGCCTTCGTAGCCCGGCGGCACGATCAGGTACTTGCCGCCGAGACCGCGGTCGGGGCCGGGGTTGCCCATGTCGGTCACCCAGTGGAACCAGGCGTCCTGCACGATGCCGAGGAACTCGGGCGGCGATTCGATCACCACCGGGCCGTCACTGAGGTCGAGCCAGCCCATGACGTAGATCGTGTCGGCGTTCGGGGTGAGGAACAGGGAGTTCGCATCCATCAACTCGGAGAACACCATCACCTCGTTCTCCTTGACGCCGGCCTCCTCCATGCCGCGGCGGAGGGCGCGGATGCTGACCCCGCGCAGGGTGTCCATGAAGGCGCGATAGGCAAAGGTGAAGTCGTGCTGGTCATAAAGCGCCCGAGCCGTCTCGTCGGTCGGAACGCCGTCCCTGAACTCGAATGCACCGCGTGAGGTCTCGACCAGATCAGGAGTGAACACCGACGGCGGGATTTCAGCCTCGCTCTGCGCGTGTAGCGGTGCCGCTAGGGCACAGACCGCCACGACAATGATCGGCCATTGTTTTAGCATAGGGTTCGTTCTCCGGTATCTGCTGTCCGCGCGATAACGGACCGTGCATGGCGGCTTGCAACTCGCCGACGCACAAACAATTCTAAAGAGCCAGCGCCCCCCCCCGAACGGAAGCTCTGACGTCCGCTGCAAGTTTGTGAAGGTGCAGTCCGTGAATGGTCCCGCCACTCATTTTACGCCAGTCGCCGAAAAAACGTTCTCGCGGGGCTTCAGAGCAAGACCTGCGCCGGTCGTCTCCGTCGCGGTGATGGCGGGCATTCCGGCACTCGTTCGACACACGTTTGGCGACAAGGTCCTGAGGCAGGCGAACCGCGCGGCGATGCTCGATATCGAGTCGATCGAAGGCCAGGACTGCTTCATCCCACACGCGACGATGACCGGCTTTCTGGATGAGGTCGAAAGGCGGACGGGCGAGGCCAACCTTGGGCTGCTGATGGCGCCGCATCTCTCGATTGACCGTTATGGCCTCTGGGGCGACTATGTGCTGGCCGCCGAGACACTGCGTGACGCCCTCGCACGGGCGATTTCCACCTTGGGTTATCACAGCCGGGGCGATCGGATGGAGGTCTCGGTCGAAGGAGGCTTGGCGCGAGCAAGCTACATCAACGCTGGCCGGGAAAACCCCGGCTACGCTCACGTTGCCAACGGCACCGCCGGCGTCCTGCTGAACCTGCTTCGAACCTTTCTGCCTGTCGACTGGAAGCCCCTCCTGCTGGAATTGGACATTCCGCGGCCTCGCCGTGCGGCGGCGGTCTTTGAAGACGTCTTTGCCTGCCCGGTCGCATTCGACGCGGCGGCCATCTCCATCAGCTTCGACGCCCGTATGATGGATCGGCCAGCGGTGCGGCGACCGAAGGCGCAACTGATTACGTTCGAGGACCTGGCCCGCGCCCGATTTCAACCTGCGAGCCTCGAGGATTTCCGGGGGGTCGTCCGAGCGCAGATCTGGGCACAGGTCCTGTCGGGCGAAGTCTCGATCGACAGTACGGCCCGGGCGCTCGGCACCAGCGTCCGATCGCTGCAACGCAGTCTTGATCGCGATGGATTGGAGTTCCGCGAAATGGTGAACTCCATCCGTGTCGAGCGCGCCAAGGAGCTCCTGTCTGGAACGAGAGTGTCGATAACGGAAATCTCGACCGAACTCGGCTACTCGGCCCCGGCGAATTTCGCGCGGGCGTTCCGCAAGGCGACCGGTCTGGCTCCGAAAGATTTTCGCCGCAACCTCGAAGGGGTTCTGCAGCGGCGCGACGGCAAATGAGCACATCAGCTTCAGCGCGGCCCGGTCGATCCGATGGCCACACCTTTCAGTCGCAACCGCCCGGTTCCACAACCGCATTCCAGCCGGCAGGAGGCTTGGGCTGATGACATGTCTGACCAAAAATAAATAATATATTACGCTTACTTATATCTCAGAAAGGGCTGGAGGTCAGGCCCGTTCCCTCCGCCATATTCAGACATCGAATCTGTCGGAAGGCCCCGAGTTGGGCCTTTTTTGCTTAAAAGGCATCGGCGAACCTATCTATCCTTCGGAGGCTGGGGACCGACGAGGATTGGGCCTCCATACGGCCCGCTTCTCTCTTCGAGCGCGCCTCGATAGTCACAGAACGGCGAGAAACAACCGCGAAAATACAAGAGGTTGCTGCGTTCGTGGCATCGTCTTTTTCGCGAGAAGATCCGGCAGCGCAGAACGACACGACGGCTCAGGGCGGTCGGGAGAATGGTGCAGTGGCGGCCGGTCCCCAAGCCGTTGCGGGCGCGCGCAAGATCAGCGACCCCAGCGCATACCCTTCCGGAAATCTCGGATGACAAACAGACTTCGTGCCCGTAGCCCGGTGCAATGTCGAACGGGCACTGGACGGATCGGGGAACGATCTGATTGTCGCGCGTTCCTTCGCGATGCTGGCCGACGACATCTCCGGAGCTACCAAGGCCCATTCCTGCCGCCATATCCTCATGGCCCCGACTGGGCAACATGACAACGCCGCTGCGAGGGGCGTATGTGATGAAGCCCTTGAGCGTGCGGCATCGGATGCCGTGGCGCGGTGGCAGCCGATTGCCCGGGATGGCGGTGGCGGTGCTCGGAGACGCCGGCTTGCCAGCGCTTTGCGCTGAGGCCTTCGCGCCGGCCGGGCCGATCAGAAGCGGGACCGAGCACCACGTCGCAACTAGGGCGTGCCTTTCTCCTTTCATATCTCCGCTTCAGGCGTGCATGAGGTCGCTACCATGGCCTGCCAGCGGAAGATCCCTGTTCAATTCGTTACCAGACTGATCTCGCCCGGCCGCCATGTCTGGTCGAACCAGGTCTCCAAGGGGCCGTAGAGGCGCAGGATCATGAACCAGCCCTTGCCGGGGATGGTCTGGACCCAGTTGTTCTCCATGCCGTCTGGCGCCGCTGGCCCGAAGTAGACGTCGACGGACCCGTCGTCGTTGACCTTGACGTCCTTGTTCTGGCTGCTGACGCTCGGGAACCGCTGATCGGTCTGCAGCATCGACCGGGTCTGGGTGTCGTAGACGATGGCCGACCAGAACCGCTTGGCCGGGATGTCCTTCGGCAGATGCAGCCTGTAGGTCTTGCCCCCGTCGAAGGGGTTGCCGTCGGCATCGAGCGCGGTCCAGGGATATTGCGAACCTTCGCCCACCATCTTCTCGGCCATCGCGGGCGTGACGCCGGTGGCGAGGAAGTAGAAGAACGCAGCGCCGTCCAGATTGGCGACGCCCGGCGACACTTCGAACTTGTAGCCGCCGAAGAACGGCTTGCGCCAGTTGCCGTCCGGATAGATGTAACCGTCCCGCTCACGCATCCGGTAGCCGAGGGCGCGGGCCGTCGTCGCCCCCACGTTCGCGGCGTCGGCAAGGATCTTCTTCATCCGCGCGTCCGGCGCGAAGGGCTTGCCCTTCTCGATGCCGAGCGAGGCGAAGAGGCCCAGCGTCGTCGGATCGGACCCGGTCGACGGTTCCTCCTGGATCGCCTCGTTCAGAAGTTCCCAGAACGAGTAGTCCTGCGGCGCGACGAAATTCGACGGCTCGCCCGAGAGGTTCACGTATTTCATCTCCGGAGGGCTGTCCGCCTCGCCGAGGCGATAGATCTTCAGCGTCTCCTTGACCTTCTCCACCCCCGGCTTGGGATCGCCCTCCGCGTTCAGGAAGGACCGGAACGGCATCCAGTTACCATAAGTGGTGGGGCGGACGACGAAATAACCGTCGGGCACGTCGCCGGTATGGCCGGGTGGCAGGAGCAGGTACTTCCCGCCCTTGCCCTTGTCCGCGCCGGTGATGCCCACGTCGGCCACCCAGCGATACCACATGTCATCGATCAGCCCGAGCACGTCCGGCGGGGTCTCGACCACCAGCGGCCCGTCGGTCGTGTCGAGCCAGATGAAGCTGTAGACGACGTTGTCGTTGGCGGTCAGTTCGATGGTCTTTGAATCCACCAGGTCTTCCCAGATCACGTCGGTCGTGTTCAGGGGGCCGTATTCCTTCAGCGTATTCCGCATCGAGACCTGGTTCACGATGGGGATGGCCAGCAGATAGGCCTGAAGCGCCCGCGACCGGTCGAGATTGTCGTAGATCTTGTCGGTCGACCAATCCGTCGGAACGCCGTCCTCCAGCCGCAGCAGGCCGATCGACGTCTCGAGGAGCTCAGGGCTCGCGACGCCTGGGGCTACATCCGTCGTCATCTTGTAGTTTTCGGCCGCTGCGGATGTCACGAGCAGCGCGACAGCCGAGACGGCACCGAGAAATCTAACCTTCATGAGCATAGTCCCAGTCTCCATTTCTTGGGAGCCACGTCCGACGCTAGGCGGGATCGCGCTGGCGGAACATGTGTCAGATCAAGCATTCGAACCGGCGATGCGCATCCGTTGGCAGCGAGCACGCCGGCTGCGGATTTCGAGGCCGGACGGGAGCGTCGCGACAGCGACAGGGTGGAAATCTTCATGGGCAATCTCCCGAGTCTCTTTGGCAGTCTCCGGCCCGAATCCGAAGGCTCGCGCAGAACATACAGCCGTAGGCTTTGCGGCACTTGTTTCTGGGGGACATCCTTTGCAATGCGCGCACGTGCCGCACCTCTCCAGCCTCGGGCCACCGTTCTCGCCCGGTTGCCACCGCTGCTGCGCCCTTGACGCGCGCGTCGGAGGGCAGGGCGATCGACCCGGACGATCGGTCTCCGGGCGCCCATGTGTCCCAAACCGGGATGTTTGCCCGGCTTGACCGCGCCGCGGGAGGCTCCGGTCGGCGCCGCTTCCCGCCCGTTGCCGGCCAGCCGCTCGCCGCGCTCGCTCCGGCTGGGCCGCTCCTGTGGAATGCGTGCAGGGGCTTGGGGGGGCGCCATGGATCAGGACGGTGTCCATCCCGGTTTCCACACGCGACACCCTGCACGCGCCATGACGGGCCCGGTTCCGCGGATCAAGTTTTCCTGAACGGCAATTGGTGATCCGATGGTCACCAGCCTCCGTAACCTGATGGAAGGGCAGCGGACGACCGCCCTTTTCATAAGACCTCGGATTGAAACAAGGGAGAATTGAAATGTTGCGCAAGGTCATGATGGCGACGGCAGCGTCGGTCCTGATGGCGGGCTCGGCCCTCGCTCAGGACGCATCCACCGATATCGTCGATACGGCTGTGGCGGCCGGCGATTTCTCGACGCTGGTTGCCGCCGTTGAGGCGGCCGGGCTGGTGGAGACCCTGAAGGGCGACGGCCCGTTTACTGTCTTTGCGCCGACGGATGAGGCCTTCGCCGCGCTTCCCGAAGGCACGGTCGACACGCTGTTGATGCCCGAGAACAAGGATCAGCTGGTGTCTATCCTGACCTATCACGTTGTCCCGGGGGCGGTCATGTCCTCGGACCTGACCGAGGGCATGAGTGCAGCCACCGTTCAGGGCGCCGATGTCACGTTTTCGCTGGACGGCGGGCCCAAGGTCAATGACGCCAATATCACCGGCCCCGACATCGCGGCGTCGAACGGTGTCATCCACGTCATCGACAAGGTGATCATGCCTCCGGCAAACTGATCGCGGCCGGGCGACCACGGCCAAAGCCCCGGGCATCAAGCCCGGGGCCTTCCGGGCGGGATGCGGCCGGGTTCAGACCGCTTTCTTCCGCGCGGACAGTACGAAGTTCATGCCAACAAGCACCGCGATTCCCAGCACGCACAGGCCGACGATCAACCGATCCCCCGCAACGACATTGGCGGCGATCACCCCGATCAGCGCCCAGACCACCCCGGCGCGATAGGTCCAGACGCGCGGCCGGGCCGCCGCAACCGCGACCGAGACAACCATCACCAGCAATATCAGCAGGATTGCCGCAACGCGCGGCGGCAGGATCCCGTACCCCGTGAGAACCACCGAAACGGCTACACCAGAGGCCGCCGTGAGCCAGCCGGCATAGAGGCCAAGAGACCCCCATTCCCGCCAGCCGCTCCCCACGCGGTACATGGCCAGCACAGCTCCCGCCGCCATGGGCAGGATCATGGCCGTCGCCAGCACCGGAGAATTCATCGCGGCATCGATCCAGAAGACGCCGATGAACAGGCTGAGGCCAAGGGGCCATAGCGTGTGCTTCCATGCCGGCATCGTCGCGGGCCGCCACAGCGCCCAGGCCGCGGAGGCGATCAGGCCGATATAGATCACCCCCCAGATCGAAAACGCCCAGCCCGCAGGCTGGGCGGGCCAGCGGTCGACCTGTACCGGGAAGCTCTCGGGATAGAAGCCACCAAAGCCGTTTGACAGGAACGGTGATACGGCAAAGGCGATCGTCAGCGCCAGAATAGCCAGACGGGCGGATCGGTCATTCATCTCAAGATATCCATTGTCGTGATGTGGGCGTGTTCAGGTGCAGCAAAGGCGCGCGTCTGACCTCTCAGAAGGACCGGATGTTCTCAACCCCTGCCTGCGCCTCTGTGCTGGGGCTGCAGGCGAACCCGTCCAGCCATCGCCGGCAACAATCTCCATCCGGGTCGCAACCTTCCGCGAGAAGCTCCGGGATGAAGAGGTCGAAACAGATCGCCCGCGCCCCGCAACGCGCGACCGCCGCGAAACTTCACGTCCCGCATGGCCGGCGCGGGATTGCCGCACTGCGGGAAATCGCGCGTCAGCCACAGGGTGCTGGGCGCCGCCATTCAGGCGGCCTCACCGAGATGCGCCAGTTCCACCTGCACCACATCGCAGCGCCCGGTGGCAAAGGCCGCGGCGCAGCCGTCGAGGTAGAACTGCCAGCCGCGCAGGAAAGCCTCTCCATGGCCCAGCCGGGCGATGCGCTCGCGCTCTGCATGCATCCGTTCGGACCAGATACGGCAGGTGCGGGCGTAATCCTGCCCGAAGGCATGGCTGCCCACCACCCGCAGCCCGGCCTTCTGCGCCTGATGCGCGATCGCCGCGTCACAGGGCAGCATTCCGCCCGGAAACACATGCTGGCGGATGAAATCCGAGCGGCGGCGATAGACCGAGAATTCGGCATCAGGCACCGTGATCGCCTGCAACACCGCCCGTCCACCCGGCGCCAGCCGGGACTTGAGGGTGGCGAAATAGGCGGGCCAGTAGCGTTCGCCCACGGCCTCGACCATCTCGATGGAGACAATATTGTCGAAACGCCCGGTGACATCCCGGTAGTCCTGCAGCCGCACCTCGGCGCGACCGTCAAGGCGGGCATCGGCATAGCCCTTCTGCGAGGGCGACAGGGTGATGGCGGTCACGCGATGACCACGCTCGGCTGCGGCCTCGGCAAAGCCGCCCCAGCCGCAGCCGATTTCCAGCAGGCTTTCGCCCTGAGACAGCCTCGACAGGATGCGCTGGTTCTTGCGCGCCTGGGCGCGTTCCAGATCGTCGCCGGGGGCGAACAGGGCCGAGGAATAGGTCATGCCCGGATCGAGCCAGAGGTGGTAGAATTCGTTGCCGACATCGTAATGGCTCCGGATGTTGCGCGCCGCTCCACGCCGGCTGTTCATCCGCACCAGCCGGTCCACGAGCCGCATCCGCCAGGCCTGCAACCGCCCCGGCTCGCCCCAGCCGGCAAACCTGCCAAGGTTGCGCAAGGCAATGGACAGCACGCCTTCCAGCGTCTCGCTGTGCCAGTCCCCGGCAATCCAGGCCTCGCCAAGACCGACGTCGCCCCGCAGCGCAAGGCGTTGCAACAGACGCCAGTCACGGATCTGGAGGTCGACCTGCGGGCCATGCTGGCCAAAGCTGTGCCGCGTTCCTTCCGGCGTTGTCAGGAGGAGCCGACCCCCAGCGATGCCTTCCAGGGCGGAGAAGAAGCGGGGTCGAAGCGTGGCTGTCGCGAGGCTCATAGGCTGATTTCCTGATCGGGTGGGGCGGGAGGACGACGATAGGACGCGCCCTTGAGCTTGAGCCGCAGCGCATGCCAGTAGATCTGCGCGATCACCCGCAGCGCGCCACCGGGACGGCGAAATGCACTGGAGAAGATCTCCTGGCGGGTCAGCGGCAACAGGGCGCCGCTCATCGCAGTGTCTATGCCGTCCGCACCATGGCTATGGCCGATGCGGATGGCGATACGCTCGGCGCTGAGGGCAAAGCTGAAACGGTATTCGCCCGCCACGTCCTGGTAGGGCGAGACGTGAAAGACCTTCTGCGCGGTCAGCCGGCTTTCGGCCGTGATGGGCTTCAGATCCTGGCGGGCCAGCAGATAGCTGTGACGCTCCCCGAAGGTGTTGTTGACCTCGGCAATCACGGCGATCAGCGCATCGCCCTCGAGGATGAGCCAGAAACTGACCGGATTGAACCAGAATCCCATGAAACGGGGCTGCGTCAGCAGCGCCAGCACGCGCCCTGGCCGAGGCTCGATGCCCGCCGTGGCAAATTGCGCCCAAGCCCATGCGGCCCCCAGGCCCGCGCCACGCGGGCCGCCGTGGTCGGCATCGTGAAAGGCGATCAGGCTGAAGCGATTATGCCCCATCAGCCGGGGCGGGCGAAAGGTCTCGGGGGCCAGCAGCACATGATCGGCATGGGTGGCAAAGGCGTGCCGCAGGTCACCGCGCCGGGCATGGGTGATCCGTGCCCGCATCGCCAGCACCTCGCCACGCGCCAGCCGCGACGCCAGTGTCATGGCAGCACCTGCATGGGCAGGAGGCGCCGCGCGATGCGCACGGCACTGGCAAATCCGTCCTCATGGAAACCGTTGCGCAGCCAGGCTCCGGCAAACCAGGTGTTGCGATTGCCCTGCATCGCCCCGATCCGCGCTTGCGCGTCCAGCGCCGCCTGATCGAAGACCGGATGGCGGAACGTCACCTCGTCATAGACGAGCCTTGGATCTATCCGCTCGCCGGGGTTCAGGCTGACGAAAAGCGGATCGGCCTCGGGGATGTTCTGGAGCCGGTTCATCCAGTAGCTCACGCCGACGCCCGCTCCCCCCGCATCGCCGCGGCTGACCCAGGAACTCCAGCAGCGGCGGCGGCGGGGCATCACGGATGCATCGGCATGCAGGACCGTGCGGTTCGGCTGAAACCGGATCGCCGAGAGGGCGGCATGCTCTTCGCCATCGGCATCGGCGAGCAGTGCCAGCGCCTGATCGGCATGCGTGGCAAGGATGACCTGGTCGAACACTTCGCCTTCGGCCCCCTCGGCACGCAGGGTGACGCCGCCGTCCCGGCGCGTGATCGCCCGCACCCCTGTAGCCGGCCGCAGATCGACCCCGGACCGGACAAGGGCTGCCACCAAACGCTCGACATAGGCCATCGACCCGCCGTCGACCGTCCACCACTGGTGATGCTGAGCCCGTGACATAAGCCCGTGGTTGCGCATGAAGCGTACCAGCGCGAGCGCCGGAAACGCGCCGATGTCCTGGTCTGGTGTCGACCAGATCGCGCCGCAAAAGGGATAGAGGTAATGGTCCCGAAACCTTGCCCCGAGCCGCATCGCCTCGATCAGGTCCGCAATCGTCAGGCCGGGTGCAGCCGCGACCTGGGCTTCGGCCCCGTCGTTGAAGCGCAGGATATCGAGGATCATGCGGTGGAACCGCGGGTCGATGAGGTTGCGCCGCTGCCCGAACAGCGCATCTGCGGACCGCAGCGCATATTCCACCCGCCCGCCCTCGAGCGAGACGCCGAAGCTCATGTCGCTCCTGGTCACCGGCACGTCGAGATCGCGGAACATCGCCGTCAGATGCGGGTAATTCACATAATTGAAGACGATGAAGCCGGTATCAACCGGCTGGTCGCCGTTCTTTCCGGCAATGACGGTGCGGGCGTGCCCGCCAAGCCGGGGCGAGGCCTCGTACAAGGTCACCTGGTGCTGGCGGGACAACAGCCTCGCGGCGGCCAGACCGGAGATTCCGCCGCCGACAATGGCAACTCTCTGAGGGGCACCTTTGAGCTGATCGAAGGGCATGAATTCTCCACGCTTGTTGTCAGTTCCTACGCAGGTCTGCCGCCTCTGGATCATTCACGGCGAAATATTTTCCACCCACAGTGATCCGCCGGGCAGGTCACGACGTAGCTCGGTTATGGACACCTCGATTGCGCTCGTCGGGCAACAGCCCCATAAAAAGCCGATGCCGCCGGCCGCGCCAGTGGGCCCTGGCTGGATGGGAGGGCCGCGACTGATGACTGAGCCGGTGCCAGAGGCGCTGTCCGAGTTGACCCGCGACCTGCTTGAGGTCCGCGACCGCCGGAACCGCGAAGCGTTCGGCCGGCTTTTCGACCATTTCGCGCCCCGGCTGAAGGCGATGATGCTGCGCGGCGGACTGCGGGATGGGACCGCTGAGGATGTCGTGCAGGACGTGATGCTGGCGGTCTGGCACAAGGCCTGGCAGTTCGATCCGCACCGCGCCGATGCCGCAGGCTGGGTCTATGCCATCGCCCGCAACCGCCGCATCGATATGGCCCGCCGCCGTCCTCTCGCGCAACCCGAGGAAATGCCCGAGCTCGAAAGCCTCGAACCCGACGCGGCGCAGATCCTCGCGCTCCGGCAGGAGGCCGGACATCTTGCCGAGGCGCTGTCTCGTCTTGCACCCGATCAGGCCGAAGCGCTCCGCGCCGCCTATTTTGACGACCTCCCCCACAGCCGCATCAGCGAGATGACGGGTCTGCCCCTGGGCACGATCAAGTCCCGCATCCGCCTCGGCCTTGACCGGCTGAGGCACGAGCTGAGGAAGATTGCCCCGTGACCGAGATCAATCACCATATCCCCGACGACGTGCTCGACACCTATCGTGCGGGCACGCTGCCCCATGCCTTCGCGGTGGTTGTGGCCGCGCATCTGTCGCTCTGCGATGAGTGCCGGGCGCGGATCGAGGCGGCGGACATGATCGGCGGCGTGCTTTTGAACGGCGCTGAGGGCGTGGCGCTCCGCGCAGGCGCCCGGGATCGGATGATGGCCGCCCTTGATGCACCGCCCCCGCCGCCGCTTCCGCGCGGATCCGGCGTTTTTCCCGCGCCCGTGATGGCGGAGCTTGGCGGGCAGCCGCCGAAATGGCGGATGCTGGGCGGGGGCATCCGTCAGCAGATCCTGTCGGCCGACCGCGAAGGGTCTCTTCGCCTGCTCTATATCCCGCCGGGGCGGGCGGTTCCCGAACACGGGCACCGTGGGATGGAACTGACGCTGGTGCTCCAAGGCAGCTTTTCCGACAGCGAAGGCGCCTTTCATCGGGGCGATGTCGAGGCCGCGCATGACGCGATCGACCATCAGCCCATCGCCGGCGCCGGTGCGCCCTGCATCTGCCTGGCCGCCACCGACGCGCCTCTGCGCTTCCATGCCCTGGTGCCGCGCCTTCTGCAGCCGATCTTCCGGATCTGAGAGATGGAGTTCGCGGGCAGCCGTATCTGGATCATCGGTGCCAGCGCCGGGATCGGCGCGGCGCTCGCCCGCGCCCTGGCCGGGCGCGGCGCGCAGCTCATCCTGTCGGCGCGCGACGGTGATGCCCTGGCATCCCTGGCGGCAGACTGCGCCGGTGCGCGGGTCGAACCGCTGGATCTCGCGCAACCGGGCGCACTGGCGGCCCTGACCGCCCGTCTGGCGGAAGAGACGCCGCTCGATGCGGTGATCTGCACCGCCGCACTCTATGAGCCCGGCAGGGTCGAGGATATCGACCCGGTGCAGGTGGAAGAGATCGTGCGGGTCAATGTCCTGGGCGCGTTTGACGTCGCGCGCCTCTGTCCGGCCATTCTGCGCGATGGCGGGCAACTGGTGTTGTTCGGATCGGTGGCGGGCTATCTTGGCCTTCCGGGCGGACAGCCCTACTCGGCGACCAAGGCGGCCGTGAACAATCTGGCCGAAACCCTGGTGGTCGAACTGGCACCCCGCGTCCATGTGCGGCTTGTCTGCCCGGGCTTCGTTCGCACGCGCCTGACAGAGAAGAACCGCTTTGCCATGCCGGCAATCATCACCCCCGACGAGGCGGCAGAGGCCGTTCTGCGCGGCATGGGGCGGCACGGTTTCGAGATCCACTTCCCACGACGCTTCACGCTGGCGATGAAACTCTTGCGTATCCTGCCCTATGGCCTGTCGCTGCGCCTGACGCGGCGTCTGGGCTGAGACTCAGGCCAGACGCCCCGACATCACGGCGACCCCGGCCCAGGCTGAAAAGCCGGTCAGCACCGTGCCCCAGATCGAATCCACGATCACCTGTTCCCAGGACCAGGCTGCAAGGGTGGCATAGTTGGTCATCTCGTAGGTGCCATAGCAGAGAAGGCCCAGCACCATGCCCCCTATAAGGGCCTGCATGGGATCAGCGGCCTTGAGCGCGGGCCAGGACACCATCCACAACAGGCCCGCGACATAGACGAGATAGAACAGCGCCGCAGGACCCAGCCGCAAGGGCTCGGCCAGCAGATCGCCGACATGGCGCTCGAATATCGGCCGAATGAGAAACTTGATGCCCAGAAAGTCGAGGCCGAGGAACACCCCTGCCGTGAGAAGATAAAGGGTTCCCGCTTGCATCATCGCACGCCGCTCCAGTCTCGTCAGAAATCTCTCTCTGCCCTCCATACGGCGGCAAACGGGCGTCAGATCACTCGCGCCCGCAGAAAAGGCATCATGACGTTCCGGCTGCCGCCACCCCACGCCGCACCTCTCCCGGCCTGAAGACGTTCGGATATCAGACCCATTCCCTCCGCTAAGTGCCCTCGCGAAGGCGCTCCCCCGCTGTGGAGGTATCCCGAATTTTCCTTTGCTGTCTAAGGGTGCCGGGATGGGGTGAGCACTGGTCGCCGCGCCAAAGGGGGCTGAAGCGAGCTCCAGGGCGGATATTCTCCGGACCTCTCGACAGCGTGGAGTCGTAGTGGCTTTTCTCGCTGGATCGAGCACAAGCGGCGGCACCTTGCACCTGTCACTGGCGAGCTCGGGCTTCATGACCGCCTCGACGCGCAGGACGTTCAGCCAGCGCAGGTCCAGATGCGCCCGGTCTGGCACCACGTCGATCTGCGTGGTTGGCTTCGAAGGTGGCGGAGCCTTACCACCTGCACCGGTCCCGGAGATCGGGAGCGGCACGGGGCCTCGCCGAGGACCTTGAGATCACGGAGAAGGCCAATGATCTCCGACGCCAGATGTTGGGACCGGCCACTCGCCGCCCTCACGCTCGCAACGAGCTTGCTGAGCGGCGGCGCGACGGGGGCCCTGATGGCAGCGGGCCGGGGCAGGTCCGCCGGTCGGCGGGCACAGCCGGCGTTACAGGGCGTGGGCGGCGGCAGCGCCGGTTTGTTGCCGCAGAACGCCGCGATTGTGGAAATGCTCGCCGACCATGCGGTGACGCGGGCACCGCGGCGAAACACCTTGTCATCCCGCTGAGGCTCGTCTCGTGGGGCTTGGATGCGTCCGGATCAGAAGAGAGCCAGACGCACCGCCTGGCGGAGTTCGGGATGCAGTATCCAGTAGCCCGCATCTTCCTCCTTTGCTTTCGCTCCCCGGAAACCAAGGAGGGCGGTGCCTTCCGAAGCGCCTGGAGTGTCGCCAGCCTGAACATCACCTGAAAGATACTCGGCGATCAGCAAGCCCGTCGCCATGAAGGATCTGTTGGCCGAAGCCTCGGACTTGTACCCGGCGGCGCTTGCCATGCGGGCGTCCGTCAGCCCGTCCTCGCCCGCCAGCGACAGGGCTGTGAGCATCGCATATTGCGGGCCGGACAGGGTGACCTGACGGATCGCTTCAACATATTCCTCGACGCTCGGAACGCCGATGCCTGTCTGCTGATCCCCGCGCCGTTCTCCCGTCCTGCGATGTTCGCGCGCGTCGATGACGTTGTGCAACGCGGCGATAGCTTCCTCTTCCGTCGCGCCCGTTGCCTCGGCGATCATGCCGCGGGCCTTCGCTGGAGGCTTCGGAAACGCCCGTGCGACGAAGGTTCCCGCAAGCCAGCCCGACTTGATCTGGTATCGGCCGTGCGCTCCCACGAGAATGGCGGGCGACGCACTCGGCTTGGCAGTCTTCTTCTGCTTCTTTGTCATATCTTTGAACAGCTTATGGTCTGTGTCGACGAGGCTTGCCGAATTCGATTGTGCCATTGGGGATCCTCTCCTGAATGTTCTGTATCATGCTCGGCGGAGTTCGGAACCCGTTGCGAGCCGTCGGGCTTCGGCGAATGAAATGAGGCTTCGGCTGCGTTCATCCCGCAGGGCGAGCCGCGCGCACCGCAGATATTCCCCAAGCGTCAGCCGCCGGGCCTCGGCGAGGATTTCTTCATCGCGTAGAACCTCCGGCGGACGGTAGAATGGAATTCGGCTGGCAAGGTAATGGCGTGGTGCCCGCCGATGTTTGCCGTGATCCAGCCGAGACCCGACGCCCGGTCGCGACGCAATGCGCCGTGGAGGGCGGCGTCCCGCACTGACCAGTCGGCGTCGCGGTGCCAGGATGTCTCTTCGATCTGGTGCTGGACATGGAACGGCGACAAGCCGGTCGAGGCTGTCAGCAGCATCATGGAAAGATGAACGAACAACAGGACCGCCACATCGGTTCGCAACGCGCGTGGCCACGATCGCCAGCCGGACCGCGGGAGTACACCGCCCTGCGTCATGGGGCGTCAGCGTCATAATGCCGATGATGCGGCGCGCCGGGTCATTCCGGCGCGTGTCGCGGCAGAACGATGCGTGCCCGCCATCGTGCGCGATCATGCAGGGGCGCACGAGGAATACCGCGTTCGCCGGCAGGGCAGGACCGAGATCTGAAGGCTGATGGCCAATGCCATCCATGACCCTGTGATCAGCGCGGCAAAGGGACTGGAGGTTGCCGCCAAGTCGAAGCGACTTCGCGTCAGGGGTGGAGTTCGGCAGGCCGCACAGCAGTGCTCCCGCCGAGCCTTGATGTCCCGCGACGCAGCCGGAATGGGTTCGGACGGATTGCGCATGCGGTTGGTCTGAGCAACCGGGTCCGGGTGCCAGTGAGGCACCCGGCACAGGGCAGGTCAGGCGAGCACGAGATTGGTCGCGCTTTCGCGACCGTCACGGCCCCGCTCGACGTCGAAGGTCACCTTCTGCGCGTCGGAAAGGCCAGCCAGACCGGCACGTTCGACGGCGGAGATGTGGACGAACACGTCCTTGCCGCCCGTCTCAGTTTCGATGAAGCCGAAGCCCTTTTGGGCATTGAAAAATTTCACGGTGCCATTGGCCATATCCGTGGTCTCCTGTTCAAATGCTGCCCACGTGATGCGGCAGCCCGGCAAAGTCAGACTGAATCGATCAACTGAAAGCCGGATGAACGGAAGCAGCGGTTCGAAGCGAACAACGATGGCACGACAGACATGCGCCTTCTGGGGCCGACATACAAGGGCTGTTGCGCCATATCGTGAAATTCCTCTCTCGGCGATGGTTGGCGATCCTGCGTCATTGACAAGCCCCCGACGCCTCCCCATGTACAGAACGCGTTATCGCTCTGCCGCGTGAGCAGGCGGGATTACATCCGCCCCCGGCCGTGACGCATCGTTTTCCCACATCACGAAGGGGGGAGGCCGCCCAAGGCGGCTCCGGGCACAATACGGTGCCGGAGTGCTCGTCCCGGGTGCACCCCGACTTAACGGGCGCGTTGCTTCGACGGGAGCGGACGCCAGGCCCGGCCAAGGATTGACATGACGTTCACTGAACTCGGGCTGAACGCCCGGATGGTCTCGCGGCTCGATGCCCTGGGGCTCACAGAGCCGACCCCTATCCAGGAGCAGGCCATCCCGCACGCGCTGCAAGGCCGCGACATCCTGGGGATCGCCCAGACCGGAACCGGCAAGACCGCCGCCTTCGGCATTCCACTGATCGTCTCCCTGTCGAAACGGCAGGACCGCCCCGTGCCGCACTCGGCCCGCGGTTTGGTGCTCGCACCCACGCGGGAACTGGCGGGCCAGATCGTCCGGAGCCTGCAGGGATTGACGGCAGATCTCCGCATCACGCTCGTGGTCGGCGGCAAGTCGATCAAGGCGCAGGCCGATAGGCTTGCGCGCGGCACCGACATCCTCGTGGCGACGCCGGGCCGGCTGATCGACCTGATGGAGCGCCGGGCCATCGACCTCGGCATGACACGGTTCCTGGTCCTCGACGAGGCCGACCAGATGCTCGACATCGGCTTTGCCCCTGCACTGCGCCGTATCGCACTGATGCTGGCCAAGGACAGACAGACCATGATGTTCTCGGCCACGATGCCGAAGGCGATGACGGAATTGTCCCGCCACTATCTCGACAAGCCCATCCGCGTCGAGGTTTCGCCGCCGGGCAAGGTCGCCGACAAGGTGGCTCACAGCGTCCATTTCGTCGCGAATGAGCAGAAGCAGGATCTTCTGATCGCATTGCTGAACGGGCACCGCGACGACCGCGCGCTCGTCTTTTCGCGCACCAAGACCGGTGCCGAGCGGCTGATGAAGCAGCTCGATCGCGCCGGATTCGCGACCACGTCGATCCACGGCAACAAGAGCCAGGGGCAACGGGATCGGGCCATTGCGGCCTTCAGGGCCGGATCGGTGCGCGTGCTGGTCGCGACGGATGTCGCGGCCCGCGGCATCGACATCCCCGGTGTCGGCCATGTCTACAACTACGACCTGCCGAACGTGCCAGAAAACTACGTGCACCGGATCGGGCGGACGGCCCGCGCCGGCCAGAGCGGTCGCGCGATTGCGTTCTGCGCCGCCGATGAAGTGGCAGAGTTCAAGGCCATCGAAAAGGTGCTCGGCGCCCGCGTCGAGATCGCCGGCGGCCGTCCCTGGGATGCGATGAACGGCGCGTCGACACCGCAGAAGAAGCGACGGCCGCGCCGGCGCCCGGCGGGACGTTCGGACCGGATGGCGGCGTGACCGCAGCCTGCGGCAATCCGGGGCCGGAGGACAGAGCGCGCGCTGCACCGGCGACCCGGACAAGCTTTCGCAGCGTGGCGGCGCTGTCTCCGCAGGAGGATAGGCGAATGAACAGTCCCGAATGGCGCAAGCCCGGCATCCATGGTGCCCTGACGGGCGCCGATTTTCGCGGCCGCGTGGGCTTCACCGGGGGCGGCCCGGCGACTGGGCCGGGCGCCGAGGCGCCGGACCGAGACATCGCGCAGGCGTGCCTGGCGTCGCTGGACGGCGTCATGCCACGCCGGCTCCCCGAAGCCGCGGCGGACAAGGGATGAGCAGGTTCATCGCGACAGTCAGAGAGCTGCGCTCGAGGCCGAGCCTAGGCAGACTGGTGATCGCGGCTGGCGGCCTGCTCGCCGTCCTGGCGTTTCCGGTCCTCGCGCAGAACGGCACTGGCCCGGTGCCGGACCACGCCGAAGCACGGAACTATGGCGGGGGTTGGGACTGCGCGCTCGGGTTCCGTGTGAAGGGTGGGGAGTGCGTCGCCGTCGAAATCCCGGAGAATGCCTATGCAACGGGGCGGTCCTACGGTTCGGGTTGGGAATGCCAGCGCGGATACGAAGAAGCAGGAGACACGTCCTGCAAGGCAATCCCGGTGCCCGAGCATGCCTTCCTGCAATCCTCCGGCTACGACTGGCAGTGCGAACGCGGATACTGGCAGGATCGCGAGACATGCGTTCCCATCGTTCTGCCGGACAATGCCTATCTCACGGACGACACCGCAGGCTCCGGCTGGGCCTGCGCGCGCGGTTTCACCGCCATGGCCGGCACCTGCGAGCCGATTGCGGTTCCCGAGAACGGCTATCTCACCAATGCGGACTACGGCGACAAATGGGCTTGCGAGCGGGGCTTCTTCGAAATCGATGGACGCTGCGACCCTGTGGCGCTTCCCGAGAACGCGTATCTCGACCCGGCATCCTACGGGCCGGGTTGGCGCTGCGAGCGCGGATTTGAACCCATCGACAATGCCTGCATCCGGATCGAGCTTCCGGCAAACGCGCATCTCGATCAATCCGGAAACCGTTGGCGCTGCGATCCCAGCTTTCAACTCGCGAACGGGGAGTGCAGTCCTGAACGATAGGGCACCACGATCAGACCACGGCGACGCGCTTGCAGCCGAATGCGGATCGCATTCCGCCTGCCACAGCCGACGCCACTCCTCGCCATGCTGAACGGGCTCCACTCGCACGTCAGCAATCCGGAGGGTGCACGCGGCTGGTGGCGCCGACAGAAGACTTCACCTTGTCCTCCCATGGGATCCCCCTCCATTACGCTCGACCGGATAGGGGGGAGGCGCCCAATGCCGCGGCAGGCAGTCGAGGATCTGCCCCTCGAGCGGCCGGACGAAAAGGGGGCTGTCGATGCTGCGCGGACCCGGATCGCGGTCGTGGAGAAGAGGAGGTTTCTTCTCGATCGTTGCGCGGCGGCGCCCGAGGCCGGGGATGAACGCCTTCAGAAATTCATCAGGCGTGCCCTCGGCGGCATGGACCGACTGAGAGAACGCGGGGAGCGGAAATGACGATCAAGTCTGTGGACATCGAATTCGGGCCAATCAGGGCGACGGCCGACATTGCCGCCGAGCGCTTCTGCCTGAGATGCCGATCGACCTTCTGGAGCGAAGGGTTCGGCGAGCGGATATGTTCCCGCTGCAAGGGGACAGCGGCCTGGCGCTCGGCTGTCTCCGAGAGCAGCGGACACGGCTCGCGTCGCGCCGGCGGACGGTCATAAGAGGTTTTCCCGATGCCATCCGTCACGATCATCCACGAGACCGACTATCATTATCGAACCGCGGTTGCACTTGGGCCGCACCGGCTGATGCTGCGTCCGCGGGAAACGCGGGACCTCAGCCTGACGTCCTTCAACCTCGAGATCAGTCCCGAGCCCCGCATCGACTGGTCGCATGACGTTGCCGGCAACGCGATCGCGACGGCACAGTTCGACACGAGGACGGAGCTGCTTTCGATCCGGTCGCGCACATGTGTGGATCTGCGCGCACCGGCTTGGCCCGTCTTCCCGATCGCCGCCGCCGCCGCATCCTACCCGTTCGTGTACACCCCCGACGACTGGACCGATCTCGGCGCCCTGGCCATACCACAATATGCGGATGATGCGGGGCGGCTGTCGCAGTGGGTCGAACGGTTTGTCATGGTACGGCCGACGGACACGCTCTCCTTGCTGAAGGACATCAGCAACGGGATAACCGCCAGGATCTCCTATCAGAGCCGGGAGACCGAGGGCACACAGGGGCCGCTCGAGACCCTAGACCGGGGTTGGGGGTCCTGCCGCGACTTCGCCGTGTTGTTCGCCGAGGCCGCCCGGACGCTTGGCTTCGGCGCGCGACTGGTCTCGGGCTACCTCTTCGATCCGGAAGGCGAGAGGACAGGTTCGGCGGCGACCGGCTCCACCCATGCCTGGGTCGAGATCTTCATCCCCGGCGCAGGCTGGATCGCCTTCGACCCGACCAACCGCGCCATGGGCTCGGCCAACCTGATCCCGGTTGCTGTGGCCCGGCGTATGGCTCAGGTCTCGCCGGTGAGCGGCAGCTTTCACGGAATGCCGTCGGACCTGCTGGCGCTCGATGTCCGGGTCACCGTCTCTCAAGCCTGAGCTTCGGAACATGGGGCCGGGTCCTGTCACGCCGCCTTTGGGGCACGGATTGCCCCCCCCGGATCCTCCAGGCAACGCGCCACTTCGCAAGACCTGACGAGACCTGACGCGCAAGCGTCCGCGGATGGCCGATGGCGCCTCTTTCAGGCCTGCGATACGTTGGACAGACCGGAAAAACCCCGATAAGCGATGCAACAACTCGGATTCATACGTTTGACCCCATGACCGGTATACGAGACGAGATCGGCCTGATGTGGCGGGTCAGCCCCGACATGATGTGCATCCTCGACCACGAGGGGCGCTTCAGTTCGGTCAATCCGGCCTGGCAGACGACGCTGGGCTGGTCCGAGGCAGAGATGGTGGGGCAGTCCTACTGGACGTTCGTCCACCCCGATGACGTCGCGCGTTCGGCCGAGGCCTTCGAGATCCTCGTCGCGGGCCAGCCGGTCCTCAGCTTCGAAAACCGCTACAGGACGGCAGACGGCAGCTATCGCTGGCTGTCCTGGAACGCCGTGCCTGACCGTGACCTCTTCTTCTGCACGGTGAGAGATGTGACCGATGCCAAGGGCAACGTGGACATCATCGCCGCCCAGGACAGCGAAGCCGCGTTGCGGGATGAGTTCTTGGCGGTGCTGGGGCACGACCTGCGCAATCCGGTCACTGCATTCGGCGCCGGCCTGAGGTTGCTGCGCCGTCAGGACAGCTCTCACGCGACCAGTGAAATCTTGCGCCAGATGCAGGGCAGCGTCGCGCGCATGTCCGAGCTCATCGAGAACCTGATGGATCTGGCCCGTGTGCGTCTGGGCGACGGCCTGAAACTGGAAGCGACATCCACCGGCGGCCTTGCCAGCGAGCTTGCGCAGGTCGTCGAGGAAATGCAGGTCATCGCACCCGAGACCGAGTTCGTCCTCGAGGCCGCGCTGGACTGCGAGGTGCACTGCGATACCGCGCGAATCAAGCAGGTCCTGTCGAACCTGATGGGCAACGCCCTGATCCACGGTGCGCGGGGCGAACCGGTGCGGATCTCGGCGTGCACCAGTGAAGAGCGGCTCATGATCTCCGTCACCAATGGCGGCGCGGCCATCCCCGAGGCAAATATGGAGCGGTTGTTCCAGCCGTTCTACCGCGGCGAGGCGCATCAGAGCCCCCAGGGGCTCGGTCTCGGCCTCTACATTGCGCACCAGATCGCCGAGGCGCACGGGGGCGTCATCAAGGTCACCTCCGAGCCGGGCCGGACCTGCTTCACGCTCGACATCCCGCTGGTGCCGGACCGGGCGGCTTCGGAACAGCCCTGACAGCGATCCCTCTCCGACCCTCCATCTGTCCGGCGGGTTTGGGGCGGGGCGGCGCCCTCCCGGTGCGCGACAAACGCCCGCGCTGTCGGAAACGGCCCTGCTTGTGGCGCTGTGGCCGCAGAAGCATTGTGCCGATCCCGGCAAAGGCTCACATGGTAGGATCAGACCAGCGTCGGAAGGGGCGGATTGTGGGCGGTATACTGTTGGGAGTCTGGGCGCTGCTGCTCGGCATCGTCCTGATCATGCTGGGCAACGGCATGCATTTCACCCTGATCGGCCTGCGCGGCGGGCTGGAGGGGTTTTCCTCCGCCGAGCTCGCCATCGTCACCTCCGGCTATTTCATGGGCTTCCTGTCGGGGGCGCGCTACGCGCCGGTCCTGATCCGGCGCGTCGGCCATGTCCGCGTCTTCGCCGCGCTGGGCAGCTTCATGTCGGCCGCGCTGATCTCCTTTCCGCTGCTGACCGATCCGATCGCCTGGACCCTCCTGCGGCTGCTCATCGGCTTCTGCATGTCGGGGATCTACGTCACCGCCGAGAGCTGGCTGAATGCGGCATCGACCAACGAGACCCGCGGCAAGGTCCTGTCGGCCTACATGATTGCCCAGACCGTCGGGATCATCGGCGCCCAGGGGCTGCTCACCCTCGGCGATGCCGGCACCTCCGTCCTCTTCATCGGCGCCTCGATCCTCGTCTCGATCTCCTTCGCGCCGATCCTTCTCTCCGCGAGCCCGACGCCCGTGACCGAGATCGCCCGCCCGATGACGCTGCGCCGCCTGTTCGCGAGCTCGCCGCTCGCCACGGTGGGGATCTTCCTGCTCGGCAGCATCTTCGCGACACAGTCGGGCATGGGCGCGGTCTTCGGCACGCAGATCGGCATGTCGGCGGACCGCGTCGCGCTCTTTGTCGCGACGCTCTTTGCCGGCGCGCTCGTGCTGCAATACCCGATCGGCTGGCTCTCGGACCGGATGGACCGGCGCAAGCTGATCTTCGGGGCCGCCGTCGTCGGGGCGGGGGCCTGCGCGCTCGGCTTTGCGGGCGGCGGCCGCCTGGAGTTCATGCTGGTCTCCGCCTTCGTCGCAGGCGGGGTCGCAACGCCGCTCTACGCCCTGTTCCTCGCCTACACCAATGACTTCCTCACCTTCGAGGAAATGCCCGCCGCATCCGGCGGGCTCGTCTTCACCTTCGGCCTCGGAGCGATCACCGGTCCGCTGGTGACCGGCTGGGTCATGGAGCACTTCGGGCCCTTTGCCTTCTGGCTGGTGCTCTGCGTCACCTTCATCGCCATCGCGCTCTACGCCCTCTACCGGATGACACAGCGCTCCGGCGCGCCGGTGGAATCGACCGAAAGCTATCTCGGCGTCCTGCCGACGGCCTCGCCGGTCGCGGTCGAAGCCGCCGGCACATGGTCCGCCGAAGAAGCCGAGGCCAACAGGCAGGAGGCCGAAGCCGACATCTGAGGCGAGAGGCCGGCCCGCCATCTGCCGGCGGTCTCTCGCGCTCCGTCAGGTGTCTCACCCGGTTGGCATGCCAGCCGTGGCAGGGCCACGAGCGGCGCGCAGAGCGGCCCGCCGACGGTCGGATCTGCTTGCCGGGATCCCCCGAGCGCTGATGTCTCTGGGCCCTGTCACGGGGGCACAGGACCCTGCGAGGGTGACACCCCGCAAATGCTCGAGAAGCCGCGACATGTCGACCGGCCCGGCGCCGAATTTGATACAGGGCTGGAAGCAGTCATCGGCCGCTTGGCCATGTTTCAGGGCTCCCTTCTGATCGGTCGCGAAACGAACGACCCGCACCATGGTGCGCCCGCCATTTCCCTTCCTGATCGCCATGGGGGCTGGACTCGGCGGCGCAGTCGTGGCGTCGCGCTTGTCGGCAAGCGGCTGCGTTCCCGCAAAGGATGGGGCAGGGGGCGGCCGGAATGAACCATGCCGCCTTCGTCACCTCGTGCTGATCGGCAACGTCGCCATGCCCGATGGCGCTGGCCCGACGCCGCATGAAGCTCTGCGCGGTGCGGCGGCGTCAGGAAAGGCCTGGCTGAAGTCCGGGCCGGCCTTGCCCGAGGCGTTTACCGGCCAGGCCGGTGGATCAGGCGCGTTGCGCGGGAGGGCGACAGCATGTGGCACCTCCGGCGGCGCGGATGTCTCCGCCCGGACCGGCCCGCCGCAGATCCTGCATATGGCTTGTGCATACGATGTGCATGCGTTGTGCATCGGGCCTCAGCCCCAAGCGAAGCCGATCTTGGTGAGGGCCGCGCCGCCGATCCGCGTCGTCGAACGCGCGACCTCCCGCCCGCCGAGGGCCCGGTAGAACCGGCAGCCGAGCTCGTTCGTCGCCAGCGACCAGACCATCAGCCGTGTGAGCCCGCGAGCCACAAGCTTCCGTCTCGCCTCGACAAAAAGGTGCTCGCCGAGACCCGCGCCATGGAATTCCGGCGAAAGGTAGAGCTCGTAGATTTCTCCCGTCGCCTTCCAGCTCCGCGGTCGCAACGGCCCGAGCCGCGCATAGCCCGCAATGCGCCCGTCAAGCTCCAGAAGGAGCACCGAAGCCCCCCGCCGATGGATATGCCGCCACCACCGCGGCCCCCGACTCCCGATCATCCGCTCCAGCGCCCGGCCCGGAATGATCCCGGCATAGGCATACCGCCAGGCCTCGCGGTGCAGTGCGGCGAGTGCGCTCGCATCCTCGGCAGTGGACCAGCGTGTGGTGATCATGGCGGGGTCTCCCCTCGGAAGCAGCCGTATCCCGCCAATGGTAGCGCAGATTGCCCGCCGTGTCGCTCGGCCATTTGGCCTGGTTCTGGGCGCGCTTTCGCCGATCCTGTCTGCCCCCTCGCGCAGGACTTTCGGATGGTTGACAGATATGCAAATATAACACACCTCCAGACTCAAGAAATTTTCCTTGCTGACCGTGGCATTTTCGCCACGATTGAATGAAACGGGGAGGGCAATGAGCGAGATCAATACGGAGATGCGGCCCGGGATGCGCGCAAGGACGGCGCGGCCCAAGTTGCACAGGGTCATTCTGCTCAATGACGACTATACGCCGCGGGAATTCGTGGTGAGTGTGCTTGCCTCGATCTTCCGCATGACGCGTGCCCAGGCGCAGGATGTGATGCTTACGGCGCACAAGCGCGGGGTCTGCGTCGTGGGTGTCTTCACGCGCGACGTCGCCGAGACGAAAGCGGTGCAAGGCACCGAGATGGGGCGCCGGGAGGGCTATCCGCTCACCTTCACAACCGCGCCCGAGGACTGAGCCGACAGCGGCGCCAGTAAGGGAAAGATCACATTTTCGCGGGAAACCACAGGAGGATCCTGCGGTTTTTGGTGTTTTCTCGTATGCTCTGCGCGATTTGACCAGTCCGCCGCCCTTGGCGCAAGGAAACTAGTGCATGCGTTTCGTGACCCGGAGCCTCGTCGGGCTCGCCCTTTTCGTGGTGACCCTGGGGCTCCTGGGCATGGCGGTACAGTCTGTCCGCGGCGCGCTGGCCGAGCGCGAGGCTGCGGCGGGGCAGCGCCGACCGGCGACCGAGCGGGTGTTCTCGGTCAATGTCGCCCGGCTCGGGCCGGAGACAGTGCGCCCCACGCTCGTGGCCTATGGCGATCTCCGGAGCGCCGTTCAGCTCGAGTTGCGTGCCGCCGCCGAGGGAACGCTGCTCGAACTCGCTCCGGGCTTTCGCGATGGCGGGCGGGTGCAGGCGGGCGAGACGATCTTCCGTATCGATCCCGCCGAGTTCGAGGCGGAGCTCGCGCTGGCCGAAAGCGATCTCGAGGATGCCCGTGCCGAGGAGGAGGAGGCCCGCATCGGCCTGCGGCTTGCACGCGAAGAACTCGCGGCCTCCGAGCGGCAGCAGGCCCTGCGGCAGCAGGCGCTCGACCGCGCGCAAAGCCTGCAGGGCCGGGGAGTTGGCACCGCAGCCGATATCGAGACCGCCCAGCTCGCCCTTGCGGCCTCCGATCAGATCCTCACCGGCCTCCGGCGGGAGGTGGCCGAAGGCGAGGCCCGGATCAACCGGGCCGAGATTGCGCGCCGCCGTGCGGCCATCGCCCGCGACGAGGCGGCGCGGATGCTCGCCAACACCCGGGCGGTAGCGCCCTTCGACGGGCTGCTTGCCGATGTCGATGCCGTGCTCGGGCGCCGGGTCTCGGTAAATGAAAAGCTCGGCCTCCTGCTCGACCCGGCGGCGCTCGAGGTGGCCTTCCGGGTCTCGAACGCCGAGTTCGCACGGATCTCGAAGCCTTCCGGCGATCTGCTGCCGCTCGATGTCGAGGCAAGCCTCCGGCTCGGTGGCGAGGAAGTGTCGGTGCCGGGGCACCTCGACCGGACCGGCGCGGCGTCGGGTTCCGGGCAAAGCGGGCGGCTCGTCTACGCGCGGCTCTCCCCGGAAGTGCCGGGGCCCCTGCGTCCAGGTGATTTCCTGACCGTGCGGGTGTCCGAGCCGCCGCTCGCCGATGTGGCGCTGGTGCCCGCCGCGGCGCTCGATCCGGCGGGGCGCATCCTTCTCGTGGGCGAGGACGACCGGCTCGAGGTGGCGGCTGTCCGTATCCTGCGCCGCCAGGGCAATGACGTGGTGATCGGCGGAGCGCCCTTCGGGCGGCTCTACGTCACCGCGCGCCAGCCCCAGCTCAGCTCTGGTGTCAGGGTGAAGCCGGTGATGGGCGAAGCGGCGGCGGCCCGTGCCGGGCGCGACGCTGGCGCGCTCGTGCCGCTCTCGCCGGAGATGCGTACTCGCCTGCTCGCCGCGGTCGAGCGGGATGCCGGGCTTGCCCCCGAACTCAAGGCCCAGTTTCTCTCGGTTCTTGCGGCTGAACAGGTGCCGCAGGTGATCCTGGAGCGCATCGAGGCCGGGGCGCGGGGGGGCTGAGGCGATGGCGCTCGGAACACGGGTCCGGACGGCCGGGGCAGGGCTCTTTGCCTATTTCGCCCGCCATCCGACCGCGGCGAACCTGCTCATGGTGCTCATGCTGGTCTCCGGTCTCATCGCCGGCAGCCTGATCCGCAGCCAGTTCTTTCCCGATGTGGTCATCAACACCGTCACCGTGAAGGTGAAATGGCAGGGCGCGGGCCCCGAGGACGTCGATCAAGCCATCATCGCGCTGCTCGAGCCTGCGCTCATGGCTGTGGACGGGGTGGAGAGCAGCGAGGCGTCGGCGACCGCGGGCTGGGCGACGATCGAGCTCGAGTTCGAGCCCGGCTGGGACATGAGCCAGGCTCAGGCGGATGTGGAAAGCGCCGTCGCCGGGGTCACCAACCTGCCCGAGAGCGCCGAGGATCCGCGCATCAACCGACGGCAATGGAACGACCGGGTGACGGACGTGCTGATCTGGGGGCCTGTGCCGGTGGAGCAGCTCGGCCGCTACGCTGACGAGTTCATTGCCCGGCTCTACGGGGAGGGCATGACCCGGACGGTGCTCCGCGGCCTCACCGCGCCGGTGATCCGCGTCGCGGTGCCGGAGTCAGAACTCGTGCGGCAGGGCGTGTCGCTTCGGGAGATCGCCGGCACGATCGAGAGCGCCGTCGCGGGCAGCCCGGCGGGCGAGCTCGATGCCGATGCCGCGCGGCTCCGGGCCGGCAGCGAGCGGCGCGAGGCCGAGGAGATCGGCGCGATCGTGCTCCGGCGCTCGGCCGATGGCGGCGAGGATCTTCTGGTCCGCGATGTCGCGGCGGTGACCGAGGATGGCGCCGATGCGGGCAGGGCCTATTTCCGCGATGGGCTGCCCACGGTGATGATCCGGGTGAACCGCAATGCGAAGGGCGATGCCATCGCCATGCAGCAGAAGGTGGCGGCAATCGCGGCGGATCTGGCCGAGACCCTGCCCGCGGGGGTCAAGATCGAGCTCGTCCGCACCCGCGCCGAAGAGATTACCAACCGGCTCGACCTCCTGCTTCGGAACGGCGTCCTCGGGCTTGCTCTGGTCGTGGGGCTGCTCTTCCTCTTTCTCGATGTCCGCACCGCGATCTGGGTCGCGGCAGGGATCCCGGTGGCGATGGCGGCGGCGGTCGCCATGATGTACGGGCTCGGCATCACGCTCAACATGATGTCGCTCTTCGGGCTGATCCTTTGCCTCGGGCTCGTCGTCGATGACGCGATCGTCGTGGCCGAACACGCCGACTGGCGGCACCGGCACCTGCGTGAGGCCCCCGCTGCCGCCGCCGAGAACGCGGCGCGGAGCATGGCGCTGCCGGTCTTCTCGGCCATGCTCACCACCGTCATTGCCTTCTTCGGCCTGACGACGATCGGCGGGCGGTTCGGCGAGCTCATTGCCGACATCCCGGTGACCGTGATCGTGGTGCTGCTCGCAAGCCTCGCCGAGTGTTTCCTGATCCTGCCGCATCACCTGGCCGGCACGCTCGGGCAGGGTGCGCGCCTCGAGTGGCTGAACGGACCGAGCAGGGCCTTCAACCGCCGTCTCGACGTCTTCCGCCTCCGCATCTTCATGCCCTTCGTCGCCTGGGTGGTGCGGTTGCGCTATCCGGTCGTGGCTGCCTGTGTGCTGCTGCTCGCGCAGTCGGCGGCGATGTTCATCCGGGGTGACGTGGTCTGGCGCTTCTTCGCTCCGCCGGAGCAGGGTTCCGTCACAGGCAACATCGCCATGTTGCCCGGCACCACGCGGGAGGAGACGATGGGCATGGTGCGCGAGCTCGAGCGCGCGACCTTCGCGGTGAACGCGCGCTTTGCCGAGGAATATGGCCGCGCGCCCGTCACCGCCGTCATCACCCAGATCGGCGGGACGACCGGGCGCGGCCTTCCGGGCGATGATGCGAAGGACCCGGACGAGCTCGGCGGCATCGACATTGAGCTCATCGATCCGGATTTCCGGCCTTATTCCGGCTCGCTCTTCCTTCAGGCGCTGGAGCAGGAGGTGCGCCGGCTGCCGATGATCGAGACGCTGAGCTTCCGCAGCTGGGGGAGCGGCCCCGAGGGCGATGCGCTCGACGTGAGCTTCTACGGTCCTGATGCCCGGGTTCTGAAGCAGGCCGCCGAGACGCTCAAGGCGGCGCTCGCACCTGCGGCGATCGTGACGGGGCTCGAGGATACGCTCTCCTACGACAAGACCGAGCTGATCCTCGAGCTTACACCGCTCGGCGAACGACTCGGCTTCTCGCTCGAGGCCATCGGGGCCGAGCTCTATGGCCGGTTGAGCGGCATCGAGGCGGCGGAGTTCGCCGCCGGGCCCCGCACGGCGACGGTGCGCGTGACGCTGCCCGAGGCGGAGCAGACCGCCGACTTCCTGAGCCGGACCCGGCTGCGGGCTCCCGATGGCGCCCAGGTGCCGCTTGAGGACATCGTCAGCGTGCGGAGCCAGCTCGGATTCTCGAGCCTCCGGCGCGAGAATGGCCAGCGGGTGGTCGAGGTGACGGGTGACATTGACGACAGCGACCCCGCCGCCGCGGCGGAGCTCGTGCGGCGGATTGACGGCGAGATCCTGCCGCGCATCGCCGAGCGCTTCGGGGTCGAATACCATTTCGGCGGGCTTGCCGAGCAGGAACGCAGCTTCCTGAGTGAGGCCATGGTCGGCTTCGCACTCTGCCTCGTCGGGATCTACCTCACGCTTGCCTGGATCTTCGAGAGCTGGGTGCGCCCGCTGGTCGTAGTCGCGATCATTCCCTTCGGCGTCATCGGCACCATCTGGGGGCACTGGCAATGGGGGCTCGCGCTGTCGGTCTTCACGGTGGTGGGGTTGATCGGGATGACGGGCATCATCATCAACAATGCCATCGTGCTGGTCGCGACGCTCGATGCCCATGGTGCGCGCCGGGCGACGGTCCCGGCGGTGGTGGCGGCCGCGGGGGATCGCCTGCGGCCGATCCTGCTCACGACGCTGACGACGGTTCTGGGCCTCGCACCGCTGCTTTTCGAGCGGAGCTCGCAGGCACTCTTCCTCAAGCCCACCGTGATCACGCTCGTCTACGGGCTCGGGATCGGCGGCGCGCTGGTGCTCATCCTCGTGCCTGCCCTTGTGGTCATCGAACGCGACATCGCGCTCTCGCTCCATGCCCTGCGGCGCGCGTTGCGGGTCGGGCAGCGGGGAAAGCGGTTCGCCCGCGCGCTTCGCCTCGCGGCTCTCGCCGGGCTCGGCTGGCTTGCGCTCACCCTCGGGCCGCATCTTTTCGGGGGCAGAGGGCTCGGTGACCTGCTCGCGGGCGAACTGCCCTGGCTCGGCTCCGGCGCCGGGGCGCTGGCACTGCTCGTCGCGGGATTTGTGCTGGCAATCGGCCTCTTCGCGCTCTTCGCCGCACGTGGACGCCCGGGCGGCCGGACCTGAGGCTCGGGAGAGTTCTTCGCCGTCGTCTGGCGTGAAAAAGGCGCAGGCCTCAGCCCGGCGCGACGCAGCTCGGAATGTCGATGACGCGCCGCGCGTCGATCACCGTCAGCCGGATGGCCTTGCGGTCGATCAGCATCGCGCCGCTGTGGGCCGCATTGATGCGGGCCTCGGCGACGAGCGTACTGCCCTCGAGATGGCTCTCGGGTGGGGCGATCCAGAGGCTCGGATCGCTGCTCTCGACCAGCGTAAGCTGGCCCGCTGCGGGCGGAGCATCGAAGGTTACCGCCGCGGTCAGATCGATGCCCGATCCATCAGGGCGGAGATGGCAATCAACCGTCTCCACTCCTGCCTCGTCCGGCGTGAGCGCCCGCGTCGCCAGCGCCGCCTCGATCATGGTCCTGCCGCTCGGCGCATCGTCAGGCGCGACGGTTGTCCGCAGGGTCTGCTCGGCGGGCAGGCAGATATCCTTGCAGATCCCGTAGAAGAGCCCGAGATCGATGTCGATCGGCTTGGAGGGATCGGTGGGTGTGATCCGCACCGGCAGCACGAGCTCACCCTCGTAGCCGAAGAACTGCATGCCGTTCGCATCGAAGATCCCGGGCTGCGGCCATTCATAGCGGACGGAGGCGATATTGCGGGATTGCGACCAGTCGAACTGCGGTGGGATGCCCGTTTCGCCGGGAATGCGCCAGTAGGTGTGCCAGCCCGGCGCAAGTCGGATCTGCACCGCGGCGATCCGCGCGCCGTCTGCCGTGCGCCAGCCTTCGATGAACCCGGCCTCGGCGATGCCGTCCGCGGTGACGCGCGCCATCTGGGCATGGGCTGGCGCGGCAGCAAGGAGACATGTGGCGAGAAGGGCGGTGGTATGACGGGACATCGACTCGGAACTGGGCAATTTCGGTTTCCCGGGAACATAAGATGTGCAGACGTTTGCAGGGGTCACAAGTAAGCGAGTGCCGGCGCGCGATTTCCTTGATCTCGCCCGGCATTGGCCTCATGTATTGCGAATGACAGGTGGTGATGAACAGTTTCTGGATGGCCAGCTCCTGATCGCGATGCCCGGCATGGGCGATCCGCGGTTCGAGCGCGCGGTCGTCTTCATGTGCGCGCACTCGCCCGAGGGCGCGATGGGGCTCATCATCAACAAGCCCGCCCCGGAGCTGCGCTTCCACACCCTGCTCGAACAGCTCAAGATCCCGTCGATGGTCGATCTCGACGAGACGCCGGTGCATTTCGGAGGTCCGGTCGAGCATGGCCGCGGCTTCGTGCTGCATTCCTCCGACTATGCCGTCGAAGGCGGCAGCCTGCGGGTCAATCCGAGCTTCGCCATGACCGCGACCCTTGATATCCTTCAGGACATGGCCCGCGGCGCCGGCCCTCACCGCGCGCTGCTGGCGCTGGGCTATTCCGGCTGGGGGCCGGGACAGCTCGAGAGCGAGATCCAGGAAAACGGCTGGCTCATCACCTCGGCGGAACCGGATCTCGTCTTTGCGGGCCGCGATGACTGCAAGTGGGAGGCCGCGCTGCGCACCCTCTCGATCGACCCCCGTCTCCTTTCCGTCAGCGGCGGTCGGGCCTGATCCGAACCGGGCTTTCTGATGATGCCGCCTCTCGCCGCGCTCGCTCAGCGTTGCCAGCCCATCTCGAGACGGCGGATCGCGGCGATGCGCTCTGCGGTGGGCGGGTGGCTTGCGAGCCAGACCGGCGCACGGCCGCCGGCCCCGGCCAGCCGCTCGAGCTTGGCCAGAAGGCTCACCTGCGGACCCGTACCCAGCCCTGCCTTGGTCATCAGCGCCGCGGCATAGGCATCGGCCTCGTATTCGTCCGAGCGGGAGAGATGCGCGCCGAGGAGGCTCGCGGCGAGGTTGGCGATCAGCATCCCGATGCCGGGCAGCAGGCGCCCGAGGAGGATCGCGAGCCCGGCCCGGATCGCGTTCTGGCCGCTGAAATCCACCATCCGCCGCCGGGAATGGCCGAGCGCGACATGGCCGAGCTCATGGGCGATCACACCCGCGATCTCTTCTGCGCTCACCGAACCGCGGCGGAACGCCTCGTAGAAGCCGCGGGTGATGAAGATCCGCCCGTCCGGGGCAGCGAGCCCGTTGATCGGCTCTGCCTCGAGGATCCTCACCTTGAGCCCGGGCAGATCGAGCGCGCCGGCAAGCCGGCCGAAGACCGCCTCGAGCCGAGGATCGACGAGCGGGCGCGACTGGCCGTCGAGGGCTCGTGCCGTGCGCCAGACCGAGACCTGATACATCACGAGCCCGTAGAGCACCGCGAGGAGGATCGGCGTCAGATAGACCATGCGCCAAGCCTTTCGCCGGAGCGCGCCCGCCCGGTGCCAGTTCCCGCAATCGGAGGATCGTTCAGCGCAGCCATGCCGCATATATGGGGTGATCGGCGCTCATTTCATCGTAGAGCCACACCATTCTGTCGAGAAACCAGAATTTCGCCACCATGCTGAGGGTGACCCCCATCACGAGCGGCCAGGCCTGCTCGGTCCAGAGGCCGATGGCGATGAAGGGCAGCCCGGCCAGCGTGAATCCGAGGATGAACGGCATGGCGCGGGTGTAGTGCTGCGGCACCGGGATGACGGCGCGGTTGAGCCAGACCCGCTCGCCCATCACGGCCTTCGACATCCAGGCCTTCGTGCTCGCGGGGCGGGCGAAGGCGCGCGGATTGACCCAGGTCCAGAGCGCAAGCGCGGCCAGCAGGGCATAGAGCCAGCCCCCGAGCCCGTCGCGCCAGTAGAGCACGGCGCAGACGAGCGGCACGACCGGCACTCGCGACCAGCCGCTCCAGGGGTTGGCATGCCGCTCCCATGTTTCGGCATCCATGCCCTGAAGCCGGGCGATCCGTGCAAGCGGTCCACTCGCCATCGACCTACCGCGCCAGCGCCCGGATGCCTTCCTCGAGCCCCGAGAGGGTCATCGGATACATCCGGCCTTCGAAGATCTGCGAGATGAGCCCGATCGAGGGGGTATAGTCCCAGACCTGCTCGGCGAGCGGGTTGATCCAGATCGCGTGCGGCCAGGTCTCCAACACCCGGCGCAGCCAGACCTCGCCGCTCTCGGCGTTCCAGTGCTCGTTCGCCCCGCCCGGATAGACGATCTCATAGGGCGACATCGAGGCATCACCCACGAAGATCACGCGGTAGTCGCTGCCATAGGTGTGCAGGATGTCATGGGTCGGGATCTGTGCGTTCCAGCGCCGCCGGTTGTCGCGCCAGACGCCCTCGTAGAGACAGTTGTGGAAGTAGAAATATTCAAGATGCTTGAACTCGGCGTGTGCCGCGGAGAAGAGCTCCTCCACCACGCGGATATGCGGGTCCATCGAGCCGCCCACATCGAGAAAGAGCAACACCTTTACCGCATTGCGCCGCTCGGGCCGCGTTACCACGTCCAGCCAGCCCTGCTCGGCGGTGGCGCGGATCGTCGCATTGAGGTCGAGCTCGTCCGCCGCGCCGTCGCGAGCCCATTTCCTGAGGCGGCGAAGCGCGACCTTGATGTTGCGCGTGCCGAGCTCGACCGTGTCGTCGAGATTGCGGAACTCGCGCTTGTCCCAGACCTTCACCGCCCGCTGGTGGCGGCTCTCGTCCTGGCCGATGCGCACGCCTTCCGGGTTGTAGCCATAGGCGCCGAAGGGCGAGGTGCCGGCGGTGCCGATCCACTTGTTGCCGCCCTGATGCCGGCCCTGCTGCTCGCGCAGACGCTCGGCCAGCGTCTTCATGAGCTTGTCGAATCCGCCGAGGGCCTCGATCTGCGCGCGTTCCTCGGCGCTCAGATGTTTCTCCGCGAGCTTCTGCAGCCACTCCTTTGGCAGGTCGATGCTCTCGAGAACCGCTTCGGGAGACAGCTCGCCGAGGCCGCCGAAGATCGTGGAAAACACACGGTCGAACCGGTCGAGATGCCGCTCGTCCTTCACCAGCGCACTGCGGGCGAGATAATAGAACCCCTCGGCGTCATAGAGCACGACATCGGCCGAGAGCGCCTCGAGAAAGCTCAGGTATTCCCGGAGCGAGACCGGAACCTTGGCGGCGCGTAGCCCCTCGAAGAAGCCGGTGAACATCGCTCTAGAGAACCCCGAGGCGCTGGAGCATCACCACGAGCGCCAGTGTCACCAGCGCGAAGAGGATGCCGTGCACGGCGCTGTACTGGAGGCGGTCGAGGCGGTCGCCGCCCCGGAGCCGGGCCTTGCGCCAACCGAACAACGCGCCGAGAATAAATGCAATGACGATCAGCACCAGGGCCTCACTTGGGTTGCGGGGTGAGCATGGCCGTGATCTGCGCCTGTTCGCGCGCGAGCTCTCCCGAGTTGTCCCCGAAGCCGTAGCGCGCCCAGCGCAGACTGTCGAGCCGGGCCTCCTCGGCTGAATCGGTCTTGCCGAGATCGGCGAGCGCCTCCGCCTTGATCGAGAGCAGCCCTGCCACGAGGATCGCGTTCTGACCCGCAATCGCGGCCGGCACGTGCCGGTCAGCCAGCTCGATCGAGAGGTCGTATTGCTCCATGCCGAGGGCAAGGGCAGAGACATGGACCGCCGCTTGTGCGGTGCGGATGTCCATGTCGCCAAACTCCTGCTGGAAGAGCCGGTAGGCATCGGTGAAATACTGCGCCGCCGCTACCGGGTCGCGCCGCAGGCTGAGGCGGCCGAGCGTGAGCAGCGAGACGCCGAGCCGCTGGTCCGGCGGGTCCATCTCAAGCGCGATCCGTGTGGCAGAGACCGCCGAGCGCAGCCGCTCCTCGCGGCTTGCCTGCTGCGAGAGCGCGGTCTCGATCTCGCCCGCCCAGGCACGCGACTCCGGCGCGCGCTTCTGGCTCGGCAGCCCGCGCCCCTGCGGATTGACCCGGTCGAGCACCTGCTGCACCTCCGCCGCGGCTTCGGCGCGCGTCATGCCGCTGCGAAATTCCGGCTGATAGAGCGTGCGCAAGATCAGCATGTCGAAGGAGGTTGCCGAACTGTGGAAATTGTCGTCGTTCCAGATCGAGTCGGGAAGCCGGTAGAGATCGTTTGCCGGCCCGAGCGCCTGGGTGATTTCCTCATTGAGGCAGTCGCGCACATCCTGTGGCGTCGTGTCGGGCGGCAGGAAGATCACAGCATGCGTGAGGGTCTTCTGGGTCGACCAGCGCGTGCGCGCCTCCGGCCGCTGCCGCAGAAAGTCACGCCAGTTGGTCACCCCGGGCACGATGAAACAGGCCGCATCAGGAAAGAACCGCGCGATCTGCGATTCGGGCACCGCCTCGATCACGATCTGCGCCTGCGCCGCGCTGCCGGTCTCGGCGATATCGATTCCAGCCTCGGTCCGCAGCCGGGCGAGAAGGGCGTCGAGGTCGTGCCGGTACCCCTGAAGGGCTGGGCTCTGCATGTAGACCCGGACCGGCCGTTCGTAGCGCAGCATCCCCTTTAGCGTCTCGCCGCTCTCCAGCGCAAAGGTGAGATCGAGGAAATCCTCCGCCAGATCCGCATTCGAGCGAGCCACGCCGGTGGGCCGCGATGTGTCGCCGAACCGCACGCTCGAGATCGTCCGACGCTCGCCCTCTGGCAGCGCGCAGCCCGCAAGCGCAGCAAGCGCTGCGAGGAGCGCCAGGGTACGGAGTGGGATCATCCCGGCCGCCGCCGATACTTGATGAAGGGCGTAAGTTCGCCCACGCGATCGTAAAGCGTGCGGGCGGTGGTGTTGAACTCCTGGGTCAGCCAGTAGACGTGCGGTGTCCCGTTGGCATCCGCCGCCCGGTAGACCGCCTCGATCAGCGCCCGGCCCGCGCCGGTGCCGCGCGCCTCGGGACCGACATAGAGATCCTGCAGATAGCAGGCATCCTCGATCTGCCAGCCGTGACGGTGGTATATGTAATGCACGAGCCCGAGGGCATGGTCACCCTGAAGGGCGAGGATGCCGTGGTAGTCGGTCACAGCCGGATCGATCAGCCGCGCGAATGTCGTGGCGTAGATCTCTTCGGGCAACGATGTCTGGTAGAAGTCGAGATAGGAATGCCAAAGCGCCCGCCATTGCGCTTTGTCGGTCGCCTCGATCGGCCTGAGGTCGATCATGACACCCTTCCTCCGGCGGCAGAACGGAGAAGGGTGGATGAGGTCAGCCCCGCAGCTTGCGGACGTTGGAGCGGGTCTTGGCGCGGATCGGGCGCAGCGCGGCCGAGGCCACGGTGACGGGATCGCTGCCCCGCGCAACTGCAACGGCGGCACTCTCGCCGGCCGCTGCAAAGGCTGTCGCCTTCTCGAGCACCATGCCGACGGCTTCGGGCGCGGTCATGCCGCCCTGACTCATCTTGACCGTGCGGCGGGCGATGACTTCCGCGGCCGCGAGATTCATCTGTGTGTAGTGCACAGCGAGCGTGAACCACGCATTCGCCGCCTTCAGTGACATGAATTGACCCAGCATGCTTGTTCTCTTCTTCTTCCAGGTTATGCTGCACCGCACAATAACGTAGCGCGGGCGCGTTGTCATCCGAATTCACGTGTATGGTCTCGCGCATAGGTGTCACCGCCTTTCCCCGCGCGCCATGAAGGCGAGCCGTTCGAACAGGTGCACATCCTGTTCGTTTTTGAGCAGTGCACCATGTAACGCCGGCAGGGCGTGTTTGGTTGCCTTTCTCAGATCGCCGGCGGTCAAGTCTTCGGCCAGCAGCAGCTTCAGCCAGTCGAGCACCTCGGAGGTCGATGGCTTCTTCTTCAGCCCCGGCGTCTCGCGGATCTCGAAGAACTGCGTCAGTGCGCTGTGCACGAGCTGCGGCTTTATGCCGGGAAAATGCACCTCGACGATTCGCGCCAGAGTTTCAGCGTCGGGGAAGCGTATGTAGTGGAAAAAGCAGCGCCGCAGGAAGGCGTCCGGCAGCTCCTTCTCGTTGTTCGAGGTGATGATGACGATGGGCCGGGTCTCGGCACGGATCGTCTCGCCAGTCTCGTAGACGAAGAATTCCATCCGGTCGAGTTCCTGCAGGAGGTCGTTCGGGAACTCGATATCGGCCTTGTCGATCTCGTCGATGAGCAGAACCACCTTGCCGGAAGCGGAAAACGCGCGCCAGAGCGGGCCGGGGCGGATGTAGTTCCTGACGTCGTGAACGCGCTCATCGCCGAGCTGGCTGTCGCGCAGCCGGCTCACCGCGTCGTATTCGTAAAGCCCCTGCGCGGCCTTCGTGGTGGACTTGACGTTCCATTCGAGCAACGGCAGCCCGAGACCGGAGGCAATCTGGCGCGCGAGCTCGGTCTTCCCCGTGCCGGGCTCACCCTTGACCAGCAGCGGGCGCTCCAGAGTGATCGCCGCGTTGACGGCCACCATGAGGTCCGCTGTGGCGACATACTCATCACTGCCCACGAATTTCATCGTTATTCCGTTCCTTGCCCAAGCATTGCGCAGGCACACTATCAAGGCCGACCGCTTAAGCAAGTTCCCTTAAGTTACTGGTGACAATCCCCGAGATTCCCTATATCGGGTGCAGCGGAAGACAACCGGGACGAGGCATGGGTGTGGGTGCCATGCGGGGCGAAGCCCGGGGCGCCTAGTGTTCAATTGAGGTTGCAGCGATGAAAGCCGAGACGTCGTTTGAAGTTGATTACAAGCCCAGCGAAGACGAGCCCTTCATGAACCCGCGACAGCAGGAATACTTCAGAAAGAAGCTCCTTGACTGGAAAAATTCCATCCTCGCGGAAAGCCGTGGCACCATCGAGCATATGCAGGAAGGTACCCGGAACATCCCCGATATTGCCGACCGGGCGAGCGAGGAGACCGACCGGGCGCTCGAGCTGCGCACGCGCGACCGTCAGCGCAAGGTGGTTGCGAAGATCGATGCCGCCCTCCGGCGCATCGAGGAAGGTTCCTACGGCTACTGCGAGGAGACCGGCGAGCCGATCTCGCTCAAGCGCCTCGATGCCCGTCCGATCGCGACCCTGAGCCTCGAGGCGCAGGAACGCCACGAGCGCAAGGAGCGCGTCCACCGCGACGACTAGGGTTCAGGCAAGGCCTGCCTTTGTCGCGTTTTCGATGATCGGCCCGGCCCTTGTGTCGGGCCTTTTCATTGCTCGACCAGCGCGATCGGGCGCGGGGGAGCTCAGCTCGTCGGCGGTTTGCAGGTCAGCGCGTGATCCGTCACCTCGCTCATCTTCTGGATCAGGGGCGTTCCATTGTCGGTGCCAGCCTCGACGATGAGGATCTCGCCATTCCGCCGGATGTGCCGGAAGCAGGCGGTTCCCTCGATATCCCAGTGGAAGCAGTAGAGTGGCGCGCTGTAGTCCCAGGTTCCCTGCATGCAGGTGCCGTCATAAAGCTGCAGCGTGACGTTGTGCGTGCCCGGATAATAGTGCTCGTAGGCCCAGAGTTCGCCCTCGATGCGGTAGACCAGCGTCCGGCCCTCGGCCATCGCGCGCCATTCCGCAGCGGGAATGTCGGCCGTCACACCATCCTCGGAGGAAACCGCGAGCGAATCCGCCAAGCCCGCGGGTGCCACGGTGAGGCAGGTTAACAGAAGCAGGGAAGAAAGCGGTTTCATTCGCATCATCCGTCGCGCGCCCCGGAGCGGGGCAGGAACCTTGTCGGCGCGCCGGTTCGGCTCTGGCGCAGGCGCGTGGTTAACCATATGTTCGCAGTCCCCTCAGCACAACATGCGACATGGCAATCCTTTCCTTTCCCGCGCTCTCCCGTTCCGCGCGTCGTTTCGGTCTCGCCGCAGGCCTTTCGCTCGCCCTTGCCGGCGGCGTCCGTGCCGAGATTTCCGGCGCGCCGCGGCTGATGGATGGCGATACCTTCGACATCGGCCTCGTCCGCATCCGCCTCCACGGCGTCGATGCGCCGGAGATCGGCCAGCGCTGCGCCGAGGCTGGCGGCGGCACCTGGGATTGCGGCACTGCAGCGGCAAACCGCCTCGCCGCCCTCGCCGCGAAGGGTGATTTCATCTGCACCGGTCGCGAGCGCGACCCCTATGGCCGGGTCGTCGCCTCCTGCACAGCCAATGGCGCAGATATCGGCGCTGCGCTCGTCCGCGAGGGGCTCGCCTGGGCCTATACGGAATACAGCGACGATTACGCCGAGCTCGAGGCCGAGGCCCGTGCCGCCCGACGCGGGATCTGGCAGGCCGAAACCCAGGCCGCCTGGGACTACCGCGCCGACCGCTGGCAGCGCGCGGCTGCCGTCGCGCCGCGGTTGAACTGCCCGATCAAGGGCAACATCAACGCGAAGGGCGAGCGGATCTACCACACGCCCTGGTCGAAATACTATTCCCGCACCCGTATCGACGAGGCGGCTGGCGAGAGGTGGTTCTGCGACGAGGCCGAAGCTGAAGCTGCAGGCTGGCGCCGTGCCGCCGGGCGCTGAGATGCGGTTCGGTGTGGGCAGGGCGCCACTCACCGGGCGATGCCCTGCGGCAGCCGCCCGGCGCTGATCTCGCGCGTCGGATTGAGGAGCCGCGCCTCGTGTCGATGCGTGGACGGGGCCTCGAAGCTGTTGAGAAAGAGCCGTCGCGAGAAGCGGAAACCCAGTGCACAGCTGATCCCGGTCAAGCTCTTGAGATAGGCCAGCTCCTCGATCGCCTCCACGTCTTCGACGACGATGATCATGCCGAGCGAAGTGCCAAGCGCCTTGATCGCGCGCAGGATGCTCTGGTGCGCGGCCCATCATGTCCGAGGATGGCCGCATGCCCGAAAGCCTGCGGGCCTGGGCGGCGAGAAGCCGGTCGCCGGCGCCGTGGCCATGGTAGTCTTTGATGTTCTCGAGGCCGTCCAGGGCCGCCGCTTTTCGTGCGGGGGCCGTTCGGGCTCGCTCGTGTGATTGAGATAGAGTGCCTTTGCCACCTGGATGAGTTCTGCGAGGATTTCGACCTCTTCGGGCGCGGCATTCTTGCCGCCATAGATGACGTCGGTCATCTCTTCGGAATTGAACAGCCAGAACGGAAGCTTCAGGTTTTCCGCCCCGATCGTCGCCGCCTTGCTCCCGAAAACCCGGCCGTATTTCGTTCTGCACGTCAAGAAGCACGATGCGGAGATCGTCGCGGGCCTCCGATATCGCGTTGAGGATCGAGGCCGCGGCGGTGGACTTGCCGACCCCGGTAACGCCCGCGATCGAGACGTGCCTGGTGAGCAGATGATCGGTGTTCACATATACCGCGATCGCGGCATTCTCCGCGATACGGTCGATGCGGATCGAGTGCCGACCGCCGGAACCGAATATAAGGCTGAGCTCCTCGGGGCCGATCGCGGCATAAGTCCGCACCCCACGCCGGAACCGGAAGCCCTCCGCGCCACGCTCGATCTCTTCCATGAGTTCGACCCGGGCCAGAGCTGTTGAGCCATCCTCGCACCCGGCCGCATTGCCACTGAGTGACACCTCGGAGATCATCCCGACTGGCCGCGGAGCGCGAGAACTCCGCCGACAGTCGCTGCCGCGCTGCCGCACTCGGCAAGCGGTGCCATCTGGAGGCCGACATTCGCCCGCGCGCCCTGATCGGAGAAGATGTTCCCGACCTGACGGGAACCGGCTGCGACCTCCGCTTGAAACTCATCCGACACACGGCTCTCCAAACACTGCGAAGGCGGGGTCATTACTGCGCGATCCGAATTGCCATTTCGTAAAGCGGCTCGCGTGACAGGCGCGAGGCGTCGCCAAGATCTGGCGCACGACCGCGCTGGAGCCCCTGCCAGAAATCTCCGGACCCGCCGCGCGTCGCTCCACCTTCCCTGCGCTTGACAGTCGCGGCTCGCGCTCTCCATCCTTTGGGCAACGCCTTTGGGGGGGGAGCGCTCGGTTGGCCCTGTTCGAGATTGCCACGTTCAAGGCCTTCGCGAGCGTCCTCATCGCCGCGCGCAAGCTCGGGACCGATCCGGTCTCGCTCGACGGAGCCAAGGCGCTTGCCGATCTCGCGGAAAATGGCAAAACGCTCGCTGCTGCGCTGCGCGACGCGGGTCTTGCCCCCCCTCGCGCGTGACATGGCCTTGGCCGCGGCTCAGGCCGAGCGGATGACCCATCCCGGCCCGGCGCTCGAGGATGCCAAGGCGATCTTCTGGCAGGTGGCGCCCGAGGCCTTCGCCGACGCGTCCATCTTCGCGGCGGTGGCGCTCGACGCCGCCGCTGTCACCGAGGCCATGGTTCGCGCCATCAAGGCCTCGGAGCAGAAGAAGGACTTCGAGGCCCACCCCCTCGCGGAACCCTATTTCCGAGAGGTTACCCGCCTCACCCTCGGCCGGATGCTCGCCGACGCCGACTACATTGCCAGCATCACCCCCGTCCTCTGGCGCGAGAGCCTGCGACGGCAGGGCGTGGCGCTGAATCTTCTCACCCGGATCGATGAAGCGACGCGCCGAACCGAGACCAGGATCGAGGCAGTGGAGGCGCGTTATGCCGAATTGACCTCACGGCTCGAGGCCTCTGGGGCGGCGAATGCCGCACTGGAGAGCGGCGTCTCAAGGGAGGCTCTGCTTCGCCTGGTTCGTCCGATCGCGGCAGACATCGACGATATCCCGCAAGCAATGATCGAACTCACCCGCGCGGTGGACATCGCACGGAAGGTTCAGGAAGAGGGGCGGCATGGCTCCAATCTGGGTGATTTCGTCGACGAGGTTCTTCGCAGATCCGCAGCCCTGTCGGCCAGGGGCCGGCATGAGGCCGCCATCTCGGAACTGGACGATGCACTCGAACGCGAGGAAGCGGAGTCGATGGCGCGCAAGCTCCGGCTGCTCTCGCGCTCGATCGACGAGCACCTGCTCCTACGCGATGCGGCGGGCGCCGCCCGCCAGATCGTCCGGCGCGTGACCCTGGAAACCCCTATCCCGAGGCAGGTCTTTTCTGCGCTGCGGCGTGAAAGGGAGGTTTGGTATGGACTCGGCCGCGACAAGGGGGCGCGTCTTGACATCGAAGTCGCCGCTGCGCTGGCGCGAGCTTGCGTGGAGCATGCCCTCAGCCCCGGCGAGCAGCTAATTGCGCTCAACGATCTTGGTGGCAGCTTGGCAACCTTGGGTGAACGCGAAAGCGGAGCGGTGCATCTGGAAGAGGCCCTGGGTGTGTTTCGGGCGTTGGAGGCACAGACGAAGACACTACCGCCAGCCGAACAGGCGAGGACGCAGCACAACCTCGGCATTGTGCTCGCCCTTCTCGGTACGCGTGAGACCTCCACGGCAAGGCTTAAGGACGCTCTGTCGGCCTTTTGTCTTGCGTTGAAGATGATAAGTCGGATGCGTGCGCCACGTGAATGGGCGAGGACGCTCGGCACCTTCGGAAATGTGCTCCGTACTTGGGGCGAGCGGGAGGTTGGAACGCAACGCCTTAAGAAGGCGGTGCAATCCCATCGCATGGCGTTGGTCTTGCGAGCACGGGAACGCAATCAGATGCCGCTTGATTGGGCTATGACACAGAACAATCTAGGCAATGCTCTTGCCAGCTTGGGTAAGCGCGAGCCGGGTAATGAACATCTGGAGAAGGCCGTATTGGCCTATCGCTCAGCGCTTGAGGAATGGACGCAGGATAGCACTCCTCATGAGTGGGCATTGGCTCGAAAGAACCTCGGCAGCGCACTCGCAACCATTGGTACCCGAGAGCCCGGAACTGCGCACTTAGACGAGGCGGTGTCGGCATACGAAGATGCATTGAAAGTGTGGACTTGGAACGAGGCCCCATTGCATCGGGCCAATGCGCTTGGAGACCAGGGTTTGGCAAAACTCAAAATCGCCGAACGCAACGATGATGTTGAACTGGCGCGTGAAGCGCTATTCCAGATGCAGGAGGCCGCACGTGCTCTCCGAGCTGGTGGCCACCTGCAATGGGCGCTGGACATTGAGAGTAATATTCCTTCCCCCCAGACCATCGTCGAAAGCCTCTCGCGCCCGCCGGCCTAGGCATCGCCGCCGCCCGGTCCTGCGCATCCGTTCTGCGGCGAGGGAAGCGCCCGACACTGGGCGCGCGCTTGCGCCTTCCCGGGGGCGGGGGAGAGTGTTGTCTAGGCTGGGCGCCCGGGCGCAAGAGACGCGCCGGACACGCGACAGGGTTGACAGTGCGCCGGCGAAACGGGGTGTTCCCGCCCGCTAACCGAAGGAACCCCGAAAATATCAACGGAATAACCCGCTGAGTCACAGTAAAAGCTCTGTCTTTACCGATAAAACACTCTGCCGGTCAGAGGTCGAGATCCTCGGCGAACCGGGCGTTTTCCTGGATGTACTGAAAGCGCAGCTCCGGCTTCTTGCCCATAAGCCGCTCCACCAGCCCGGCCGTATCGTCGCTGCCGTCCTCGTCGTCGGGCAGGTTCACGGTCACCCGGATGAGCGTCCGGCTCTTCGGGCTCATCGTGGTTTCCTTGAGCTGGGCCGGCATCATCTCGCCGAGACCCTTGAAGCGCGACACCTCGATCTTGCCCCGCCCGCCGAGGCCCTTTTCGATGAGCGCGTCCTTCTCCGCATCGGTCTGGGCATAGACCGAGCGCGCGCCCTGGGTCAGCCGGTAGAGCGGCGGCGCGGCGAGGAAGAGGTGGCCGTGGTCGATCAGCGCCCGCATCTGGGTGAAGAAGAAGGTCATCAGCAGCGAGGCGATATGGGCGCCGTCCACATCGGCGTCCGTCATGATGATGATCTTCTCGTAGCGCAGGTCGGCGACGTTGAAGCGCGACCCGGTTTGCACCCCCATCGCCTGGCAGAGATCCTGCAGCTCCTGGTTCGCCATCATCTTCGAAGAGGCCGCGCCCAGCACGTTGAGGATCTTGCCCCGCAGGGGCAGCACCGCCTGGGTCTTGCGATCCCGTGCCTGCTTCGCCGAGCCGCCCGCGCTGTCGCCCTCGACGAGAAAGAGCTCCGAGCCGTCCTTTGTGGCGCCCGAGCAATCCGCGAGCTTGCCAGGCAGGCGCAGTTTCTTGACTGCAGTCTTTCGCTGCGTCTCCTTCTCCGCGCGGCGTTTCGCCCGCTCCTCGGCCTTGAGCACCAGATAGTCGAGGATGGCGCCGGCGGTCTTTGTGTCCGCCGCCAGCCAGTTGTCGAACCGGTCCCGCACCGCGCCCTCGACGAGCCGCGCGGCCTCCTGCGTCGCGAGCCGGTCCTTGGTCTGGCCGACGAATTCGGGCTCGGCGATGAAGACCGATATCATTGCCGAGCCCCCGGCCATGATGTCGTCGCGGGTGATCTGCGCCGCCTTGCGGTTGTTGGTGAGCTCCCCGTAGGCCTTGATGCCCTTCAGCAGCGCCGACCAGAAGCCCTGCTCATGCGTGCCCCCCTCGGGCGTGGGAACGGTGTTGCAGTAGGAGGAGACGAAGGCGTCGCGCTGTGGTGTCCAGTTGATTGCCCATTCGACCGATCCGACCGCACCCGCTCCGTAGCGCTCGGCAAATTCGACCTTGCCGGCGAAAGCGGTGTCGGCATAGCACTGCGCCCCCTCGAGCCGTTCGGCAAGATAGTCGGCGAGACCGCCAGGGAAATGGAAGGTCGCCTGCTCCGGCGTGTCGTCCTTCGGTCCGATGCAGGCGGGATCGCATTTCCAGCGGATCTCGACGCCCGAGAAGAGATAGGCCTTGGACCTCACCATCTTCAGGAGACGCCCCGGCTTGAAGCGGGCCTCCGTCCCGAAGATCTCGGCATCGGGATGGAAGGTCACGCTTGTACCGCGCCGGTTCGGCGTCGCCCCGAGATTTGCGATCGGCCCCTGCGGGATGCCGCGGCTGAATTCCTGCCGATAGAGCTGCCGACCCCGCGCGACCTCGACGACCACAAGGTCCGAGAGCGCGTTCACCACCGAGATGCCGACTCCGTGAAGGCCGCCGCTGGTCTGGTAGGCCTTGCCGGAGAACTTGCCGCCCGCATGCAGCGTGCAGAGGATCACCTCGAGCGCGGAGCGGTCCGGGAAGCGCGGATGCGGATCGACCGGTATGCCGCGGCCGTTGTCGCGGATCGTGACGCTGTAGTCCGCATGCAGCTCCACCTCGATCCGGTTCGCATGCCCGGCGACAGCCTCGTCCATCGAGTTGTCGAGAACTTCGGCCACGAGATGATGCAGCGCCCGTTCGTCGGTGCCGCCGATATACATCCCTGGCCGCTTGCGGACGGGCTCAAGCCCCTCGAGCACCTCGATGGCGGATGCGTCATAGGCCTGCGACGCGGAATCCTCGCCGAAGAGATCGGAGGCATGGACCATGCGGACCCTCTTTCCTGTGATTTTCGGGCAGCCATTGATAGCTGCGCTCTGCTCCCGCAAACCTATATCTTGTTTGGAGGCAGGCGCAAATAGCCATGACGGCGGCAAAGGCCCCAGACCTTGCCGCCGCGCTCTCAGATCCCGGGGCAGTCCGCCTCAGCGGTAGACCGGCCGTCCGTACTGATCGTAGCCGACGAGAACAGGGGTATGCGTCTGGCCGTAGCCCTGTGGCTGGCGGTAGGCGTTGGGCTGGCACTCCTGCCGGGTGGCGCCGATTGCTGCGCCGAGACCCGCTCCCGCGGCCGTGGCGACATCCTTGCCGGAGCCCTTGCCGAACTGGTTCCCCGCGAGGCCGCCAATCACCGCGCCGCCGAGCACGCCTGCGCCGCAGTTGATGTTACGTGCGCTCGGACCCTGGCTCTGACCCTGATTGTACGAGGTGCCGCCATAGGGCGAGGCCGTGCTGCAGGCGCCGAGACCCAGCGCTGCAATGATGAGTGCGGTTCGATACATGTTACCTTCTCCCTTGACCCGTCGGGCCATTCCCGCCGGACAACGCGGGTCGGAGAAAAGCGTTCCGGGCTGTCCGGGCCGCGGGCGGGAACCCGCCGCGGTGCGGACAATCGGGGATCAACGCATCCAGAGCCGGGCGTAGGGCGGAAGCGGGATCACGCCGCCCGCGTCGCCGACGGGCGCATCGGAGAGCATGTCCCGGAGGTTGCGCGCGCCCTGCTGCACGGCCCAGCTCGCCGGGATTGCCGTCCAGGTTTCGGTAAAGTTGAAGACGCAGACGACACTGCCGGTCGGGGCACGGCGGGCAAAGACGAAGAGCGCGGCATTGCCGGTCTGGAGCACTTCGGTTGCGTTGCCGGCATGGAGCTCCGGCACCGCGGCGCGGCGGGCAAAGATCCGACGCAGCCCGGCGAGCACCTGCCCGGCGGCGGCGTCCGTGCCGGCTTCGGCCCGCGCAACCCGGTCCCAGTCCATGCGCGGGCGGTGAAGCCAGCGGCTGTCATGAGCGTGATCGGGCACGGAATGGTAGCCATAATCGTTGAGGAGCGCGATCTCGTCGCCCATGTAGACGAGGGGAATACCGCCATAGCTTGCGATGAGCGCGTGCCCCATCAGGATGCGGTCGATTGCGCGCGCGATGGCGGTTGGGTCCGCTCCGGCCTCGGCCTTCTCGAGCCCCGCGAGCGAGGCGCAGGTGCCGCTGATCCGCTTGTCGCCGGTCTCGGGATTGAACTGGAACGGCTCGCCTTTGGCGAAGGATCCGGGAAAATCGCCCTCGTAGAAGTCCGAGAGGAAGGTCCGGTGCATCGGCCCGTTCAGCCCGACCGCCGCTGCGTCCTCGTCCGTCACCGCCCAGCCGATATCGTCATGGCAGCGCAGATAGGTCGCGTAGGTTGCATTGGTCAGCGTCGGCGGAAAATGCGTGCCGAGCACATGGGTCATGAGTTGGGTGTCGCGCGCCGCGAGCGCCGACCAGAACTGCACCATCAGCGAATTGTGATAGGCGAGGTTGCCTTCCTTGCCGTCATGCTCGCCCCGGCCGAGATAGGGCAGCATCTCGGCGGGGCTCACGATCGCTTCCTCGAGATGGATCACCGCGGGGGCCACGATCCGGCAGGCCGCGCGCAGCGCCTGCAGCAGCATGTGGCATTCGGGCTCGGACTGGCAGCGGGTGCCCATCCGCTTCCAGATGAAGGCCACTGCATCGAGCCGCAGGATCTCGACACCGCGGTTGGCGAGAAACAGCATGACGCGCGTCATCTCGAGGAAGATCTGCGGGTTGGCCCAGTTGAGATCCCACTGGTGTTCGTTGAAGGTGGTCCAGACCCAGCGCTCGAAGTCCGCATACCAGGTGAAATTGCCCGGCGCGTTGTCCGGGAAGACCTCGAGCAGGGTCTTCTCGTAGCGGCCGGGCAGGTCATGGTCCTCGAACATCAGGTAGTAGTCGCGATAAGCCGGATCGCCCGCCCGCGCCTTCTCCGCCCAGGCGTGTTCCTTGGCGGTATGGTTGATGACGAAATCGACGCAGACGCTGATGCCGCGCGCCCGACAGGCCGCGGTCACCGCCTCGAAATCGGCCATGGTGCCGTAGGCGGGGTTGATGGCGCGATAGTCCATCACCGAATAGCCGCCGTCGCTGTCGCCAGGGCGAGGCTTCAGACAGGGCATGAAATGCACATAGGTGACGCCGAGGCTCTTGAGGTAGTCGAGCCGCTCGGCCACGCCCTTGAGATTGTCCGCGAAACGGTCGATGTAGAGCGCATATCCGGTCATGCCGGGGCGCTGGAACCAGTCGGGCTCGAGATCGCGTCGGAGATCGAGGAGCTTCAGATCCGCAGGCCTCTCGCGCCAGGCCTCCCTCAGGCTATCGTCGAGGGCCACGCGAAATGTCTCGAAGTCGGGATGCGCGCCGTAGAGACGCTCCAGCATGCTCCAGAGATCGTCATGGCTCCGCGCATAGCGCAACTCGAAAAGAGTGTCGTCCGAAACCGTGCCGCAATCCGAGGCTGCTGCCATGGCGTCTTCCCCCCCTTGGTCCTGTCGCATCCGGGTCGTGCAAGGCTGCCCGGGTGTCGCAGGCCGCCGGCGGCGGCCCGCTACAGAAAGTCACATTCCGGCCCCCGGTTTCAATGGCCTTCCGCATCTCCCCGGGGCCCAATTCTCCCGGTGGCCGCACGGCACCCCCCGGGGGGTGCGGCCTTGACGCGGCGTGTCCGCGCGCGCTCAATCCGGGCGGAGAAGAAGAAGGAGAGCTGCATGAAGGCGGCGGCATGACAGGAGGGGGCAGGCATGCATGTATTCGTTCTGACGGGAGCAGGGATCTCGGCCGAAAGCGGGCTCGGCACGTTCCGCGACACCGACGGCGTCTGGGCGAAGTTCGATCCGATGAAGCTTGCGACGCCCGAGGCGTTCGCCCGCGACCCGCAGCATGTGCATGAATTCTACAACCACCGCCGCTGCGGACTGCTCGCCGCGGTCCCCAATCCCGCCCATCAAGCGCTTGCCCGGCTCGAGCGCCAGCTTGTCGCCGAAGCGGGCGGCGTCTTTCTCTGCACCCAGAACATCGATGATCTGCACGAGCGCGCGGGCAGCCGCCATGTGCATCACATGCACGGCGAGCTGCTGAAATCGCTCTGCACCCGTTGCGGCGCGCGCGCCCCCTGCACGCACGATCTCTCGATCCTCGACACCTGCGCCTCCTGTGGCAGCCTCAACTGCCTCAGGCCCGATGTCGTCTGGTTCGGCGAAATGCCCTATGGCATGGAGGAGATCGAGGCAGCGCTCGAGGCGAGCGAGCTCTTCGTCTCGATCGGCACCTCGGGGGCGGTCTATCCAGCGGCGGGCTATGTCGAGCTCGCCCGCTCCCTCGGCATCGAGACCTTCGAGGTCAATCTCGCGCCGTCCGAGAATGCCCATGCCTTCGACCGCGCTCTCTATGGCCCCGCCACCGAGGCGGTGCCCGCCTTCGTCACGGAACTGCTCGAGGCGCGCTAGCGGCGGGCAGGGAGGGGCAGATGGCGTCTCCGATGGCATATGGTGTCCGGCAACGCGCGGAAATTACCCTCTTGCCCGGCTGCCGAAGGGGCAGGAGATGACGGCGGCCGGTCGTCCCCGCGCGGTCATCGTCGCGGCACTCGGTGTCATCCAGATCTTTGCCTGGGGCAGCACCTATTACCTCATGGCGGTGATGGCAGGGCCGATGGCCGCCGACACCGGCTGGGGCACTGCCGCACTCTCGGCGGGGCTTTCGGCCGGGCTGCTGGTTGCGGGCCTCGCTGCGCCGGCCGCGGGCCGGCTCATACAGGCGACCGGCGGCCGGCCGGTGCTTGCGGGCGGCATGGTCCTGATCGCCGCGGGGCTCATGCTTCTGGCCGCTGCGCCGAATCTTGCGGTCTATCTCGCCGCCTGGGCCGTTCTCGGCCTCGGCATGGCGGCCGGGCTCTACGATGCGGCCTTCTCGACCCTCGGCTGCCTCTTCGGCCGCGATGCCCGCGCCGCAATCACCCAGCTCACGCTCTGGGGCGGGTTCGCCAGCACGATCTGCTGGCCGATCTCGGCCTGGCTTGTCGAGGCTGCGGGGTGGCGCGGGGCGTGCCTTGCCTATGCCGCGCTCCATCTCTGTGTGACCCTGCCTGCGAGCCTCCTGCTGCTGCCGCGCCGACCGCCTGTGGCAGAGCCCGCCGCGCAGGGGCCTGAGGCTGGCAGCGGCCCGGCGCCTGACCTGGCCGGTCTTCGGGATCTGCGGTTCCTTTGCATCGTGGTTGCGGGTGTGACCCTCTCGATGCTGGTGACGATCTGGTCGACCCATTTCGTGACGCTGCTGACCGCGGCCGGCCATTCGATCGCAGCGGCCATCGCGCTCGGCACGCTCATCGGCCCTTCACAGGTCGCGGCCCGCGTGCTCGAGATGCTGGGGCGCGGCCGGCATCACCCGATCTGGACCATGGGGGCGGCCTCGGGTCTGGTGTTCCTGGGCTTTCTCGGGCTGAAACTGGGTATCCCGGCCTCGGCGGCCCTCGTCGCCTATGGAGCGGGCAACGGCCTTTTCTCGATTGCGCGCGGGGCGCTTCCGCTCACGCTCTTCGGGCCCGAGCGTTATGCGCAGACCATGGGCCGGCTCGCCCTGCCGATGCTGCTCGCGAGTGCCGCCGCGCCCTCGATCGGTGCCGCAGCCATTGCGCTCGTCGGTCCGGGCGGCACGCTGACCCTGCTCGCGAGCGCTGCCGCGCTCCCCTGCATTGCGACCCTCGTGCTCGCCCTCTCGCTCCGCGGCGGCGGCGAGAGGGCATGAGCCTTCCCGGAAATGCTCGCGGGCATGATTGAGGTCAAGGCCGGCTGCGTCCGCTCATGCGCAGATGCGCATGAAAGGAGCCCCCGATGATTCTGCCCGTCCTGTCCGCCCTCGCCGAACCCACCCGCCTCGCGGCCATGCACATGCTCCGCGACGGGAACGAGCATTGCGTCTGCGAGCTGATGCAGGCGCTGGGCGCGACCCAGAGCCGGATGTCGCGGCACATGCAGGTGCTGCGGCAAGCGGGCCTCGTGCTCGACCGGCGGGATGCCCAATGGGTGCGCTACCGCCGCAATCCCGGTCTGCCGCCGCAGATCGCCGCGGTGCTTGATGCCGTGCTCGACACCATGCGCGACGCGGGTCCCGCCGCAGCGCCGGGCGGGGAAAGGAGTGCTGCGTGATCACCGAGATCCATACCCTTCCGCCGCACCGCGTAACACCGCCATGGGTGTGGCACATCGCGGTTGCGACCGCCGCGCTCAGCTGGTGGTTGATCTACCGCGAGCTTCAGCCGCTCTCGGCCTAGCTCGCCACCGAGGTTCCGCTCGCGCCCGGAAGTCACGCGAGCGATGCACTCGCCTTCTTTCTCTATGATGTGCCGAAGGTCATGATGCTGCTGGCGCTCATTGTCTTCGCCATGGCCGTGGTCCGGAGCTTCTTCAGCCCGGAAAAGACCCGGGCCGCGCTGTCGGGCCGCCGTGCTGGCGTGGGCAACGTGATGGCTGCGGGGCTCGGCGTCCTGACGCCGTTCTGTTCCTGCTCGGCGGTGCCGCTTTTCATCGGCTTCGTCTCCGCGGGCATCCCGCTGGGTGTCACCTTCTCGTTCCTGATCGCGGCGCCGATGGTCAACGAGGTGGCGCTGGTGCTGCTCTTCGGCCTCGTCGGCTGGCAGGTCGCACTCTCCTATCTGGGCTTTGGCCTCGCGGTCGCCATTGCCGCGGGCTACGTCATCGGCCGGTTGCGGCTGGAGGGCTGGCTGCAGGACTGGGTTCGCGAGATCCACGCCGGAGGCGCCGTGCAAGCGCCTCTGGGCGGTGGGCTCACGGTGGTGGAACGCTATCGTCAGGGCATCGCCGCCGTGCGTGAGATCTTCACCCGCGTCTGGGTCTGGATCATCCTCGGGATCGGCATGGGCGCGCTCATCCACGGCTATGTACCCGAGGCGCTGATGGCCCGCATCATGGGGGCGGACGCCTGGTGGAGTGTCCCGGCGGCGGTGGTGATCGGCATCCCGATGTACACCAATGCGGCAGGCGTCATCCCCATCGTCGAGGCATTGCTTGGCAAGGGCGCGGCGCTCGGAACGGTCCTCGCTTTCATGATGTCGGTGATCGCGCTCAGCCTGCCCGAGATGATCATCCTCCGCCAGGTGCTGACGCTCCGCCTGATCGCCGTCTTCATCGGCGTCGTTGCGAGCGGCATCCTTGCCGTTGGCTTTCTCTTCAACGCGCTCTTCTAGGTAGGCGACCGCATGAAACGGGTGACAATCTACGGCCCTGGCTGCAAGCGCTGCGAAACGGCCGAGCGCATGGTGCGCGAGGCTGCGCGGCATCTTGGCATCGAGGTCGATGTCGAGAAGATCTCCGATCCGAAGGCCATCGCGATGGCGGGCGTGATGTCGACGCCCGGCATCGCCGTCGATGGCCGGCTCGTCCATGCCGGTGGCCTCCCCGAAGCCAGCCGGCTCGAAGGCTGGATCGCTGCCTGACCCCCGAAGCTCCTCCTTGTCAGGGACGAAGGCGCCGAGCCTACGCTGGCACGGCCCCTGTCCTGGCCGGAGAACGGACCTCTGCCGGAACGCGCAGCGGTCTGCAACCAGGCCCCGGCTACAGCCACGGGTAGCAAAAGGTCGAATGGCACCTCCGGTGCGCAGCTGCTAGAATTCCGCTCCAGCGAGCTCCAGAGGTCGGGCGCGCGGCCCGGCAAAGACCCGACAGGGCGACGGGACCGAGACTTGCAGCACGATCTCGCCTCCAGGAGCCACCAGGGGAGGTGTAGGCTTGACGGACGGGCTAATAGCCTTCGAGGAGCTGCCCAGCTGGGTGCCGGGCAACGTTATTCTGGCCAGTGATGGCCAGAACTGGAAGGATGTCGCGCTGCGCTCCTATCACTACTGCGGCCAGGACGTGATCGTTCCGCCGATGCGGGACTTCCTCCTCGTGAGCTACAGTGCCGGCAGCACGCCGATGCAGCGGCGTTTCGATGGCCGCTGGAAGCGCGAAACCCTCGGACCGGGTGCCGCCTCCCTGCTGACTCGCGCCCAGAAGGCCTACTGGAACTGGGAAGACCCGATCGACGTGACCCATGTCTACCTGTCCGGCAGGCTGGTCGCGGATGTGGCCAGCGAGGTCATGGATTGCAGCGTCAGCGAAGTGATGCTGGACGACGTCCTCAGGACGGATGACCCGGTTATGACGGCGGCGGCCAATGCGATCGCCTGCGAGGCCCGGAACCGCCTGCTCGGCGGGGCGCTCTACGTGGATACGGTTGCGCGCGGTCTCGTGGTGCATCTTCTCCGCCGCCACGCCTCGGTCAGACTGCCGCAAAGGCGCTGCAACGGTGGGCTTTCGCCGCAGCAGGAACGGCGGATACTCGAATTCATCGATGCCGAACTCGCCTCGACGCTCGATCTCAAGCTCATGGCGTCTGCGCTGGATATGACGCCTTGTGCCTTCGCGCGGCAGTTCTGCCAGAGCTTCGGCTGTCCGCCCTACGCCTTCGTGAAGGCGCGCCGGCTCGAAAAGGCCCGCCGGCTTCTGGCCACAACCGACCTGCCAATCAAGGCAATCGCCGTCGACTGCGGCTTTTGCGATCAGGCTCATCTCACGCGGATGTTCTCCGCCGAATTCGGCAAGACCCCCGCGGTCTTCCGGCGCAGCGCGCGCTGATCCGGAAGATCGCGCCGATGCAGGGCGAGCCGGCCCGGATCATTCAAAACTTCCCGCACGATCCTTCAAGACCTTCAACGGGGCGGCCTGTCACCCTTGCCGCGTGCTTCGGGCACTGTGCCCGGACAACAAAGACGCAGTCGGGCCAACGGCTGCATCCACAGAGGAGGACTCGATGCTAGACGCAACACAGAATTCCGCGCAGACCCGGCGTAATCCCGTCCCCGCCGAGCTCGATGCCCTGGTGATCGGCACCGGCGTCGCCGGACTCTACCAGTTGCACCAGCTGCGAGAAATGGGCCTGAAGGTCCATGCCTGTGACACGGCGAGCAATGTGGGCGGCACCTGGTACTGGAACCGCTACCCCGGCGCGAAGTTCGACAGCGAAGCCTATATCTACCAGTATCTGTTCGACGAAAAGCTCTACAAGGACTGGACCTGGAGCGAACGGTTCCCGGGCCAGCGCGAGATCGAGCGCTGGATGCACTACATCGCCGACCGGCTCGACCTGCGCCGGGACATCTCGTTCTCCACGACGATCACGCGAGCGACGTTCGATGAGGCGCGCGGGCTTTGGACCGTGGAGACGGATCAGGGCGAGACCATCACCGCGCGTTATCTGATCGGCTGCACGGGGATGCTCTCCGCACCGCTCGAGGACCGCTTTCCCGGACAGGCGAGCTTCAAGGGTCAGATCGTCCACACCGGGCGCTATCCGAAGGAGGGCCTTGCACTCGAAGGCAAGCGCGTCGCGGTGATCGGCACCGGAGCCACGGGCATCCAGGTGATCCAGACGATCGCACCGGAGGTTGAAAAGCTCACGGTGTTCGTGCGCACCCCCCAGTATGTCCTCCCGATGAAGAACCCCAAATACGGTCCCGATGAGGCTGCTTGGTACAAGGGGCGGTTCGATGAGCTGAAGGCGACCATCCCGCATACCTTCACCGGGTTCGAATACGACTTCAGTAACACCTGGGCGGATCTGACCCCCGAGGAGCGGCGCGCGGTGCTGGAAGAGGTCCATACCGACGGCTCGCTGAAGCTCTGGCTCGCGTCTTTCGCCGAGATGTTCTTTGACGAGGAGGTGAGCGAGGAGATTTCGGAATTCGTCCGCGAGAAGATGCGCGCGCGCCTCAAGGATCCGCGCCTGATCGATATCCTGGTGCCCAAGAAAGGCGACTACGGCTTCGGCACCCACCGTGTTCCCCTCGAGACGCAGTATCTCGAGACCTATCTCCGCGACAATGTCGAGGCGGTCAGCGTGCGCGACAATCCCATCGCGGAAATCGTGCCCGAAGGGGTCCGGCTCGAGGACGGGACCGTGCATGAGGTCGACACGATCATCATGGCCGTGGGCTTCGACGCAGGCTCCGGCGCGCTCGCGCGGATCGACATCACGGGCCGCGACGGCATGAAGCTCGCGGAGGAATGGAGGAAGGACATTCGCACCACCCTGGGCATGATGAAGTTCGGCTTCCCCAACCTCTTCATGACCGGCGCGCCGCTGGCCCCTTCCGCGGCACTCTGCAACATGACCACGTGCCTGCAGCAGCAGACCGAGTGGATCTCGGGCTGCATCCGCCATATGCAGGAGACGGGCAAGGATGTGATGGAACCGACAGCCGAGGGCGAGGATGACTGGGTCCGTCACCACGACGAGGTCGCCAATGCCACACTGATCTCCAAGACGAATTCCTGGTATACGGGCTCGAACGTTCCCGGGAAGCCGCGCCGCGTGCTGTCCTATACCGGTGGTGTCGGCACCTATCGCGGCAAGTGCGACGAGATGGCGAAAGAGGGCTATCCGGCGTTCGCGATGAGCAAGGCCGGCGCGCCGCAGGAGGCCTAGAGCCCGGAGAGATCGCGCGCGCCCGGTCCAGACGCGGGCGCGCGCTCAACAAAAATCAGACCACACAGGGAGAAAGACATGAGCCATCAGTTCAACGCGCAGTCCGTGCTCGACGGCGTCGTCAGCTCGGACCCGCGGGTGCCGGGTGTTGTCGCGATGGTGACGGATCGGGAGCGGAACATCTTCGAGGGCGCCGCCGGTGTCCGGCGGCTCGATCAGGATGCCGCGATGACGACCGATTCTGCCTTCGCGATCTTCTCGACGACAAAGGCGATCACGGCAACGGCCGCGCTCCAGCTTGTCGAGGAAGGCAAGCTCGATCTTGATGCGCCCGCCAGCACCTATGCCCCAGACATCGGCAAGCTGAAGGTGATCGAGGGGTTCGATGCGGCCGGGGAGCCGATCCTGCGGGATCCGAAGCGCCCTGTGACCACCAAGCACCTGCTGCTCCATACCGGCGGCTTCGGCTACGACTTCTTCAGCGAGACCTACAACAGGCTCGCGCAGGAAAAGGGGCAGCCGAGCGTCATCACCGCCTCGAAAGCCTCGCTGATGACACCGCTGCAATTCGATCCGGGCGACCGCTGGGAATACGGCACCAACATCGACTGGTGCGGCCAGGTGGTCGAGGGCATCACCGGCAAGCGGCTGGGCGAGGTGTTCCAGACCCGCATCTTCGAGCCGCTCGGCATCGAGGACATGACCTTCGAGTTGAACGACGGCTTGCGCGCGCGTCTGGCGGGGATGCACGCCCGCGGTGCGGACGGTTCGCTGACGCCGATGGATTTCGAGCTGCCCGACACGCCCGAGATCCACATGGGTGGCCACGGCCTCTACGGCACGGTGGGCGATTACATGCGGTTCATCCGCATGTGGCTCAACGACGGGATGGGCGAGAACGGCCGCGTCCTGAAGCCCGAGACCGTCGCGATGGCAGAGAAGAACCACCTCGGCGACAAGAAGATCTGCATGCTGCCCGGTGTGATCCCGTCGCTTTCGAACGACGCCGAGTTCTTTCCGGGGCAATCCAAGTCCTGGTCCTACAGTTTCATGGTCAACGACGAGGAAGCGCCCACGGGCCGGCCGGCCGGCGCGCTCGGCTGGGCGGGCCTCGCAAACCTCTTCTACTGGATCGACCGGCACAACGGCTACGGTGGCTTCTGGGCGACGCAAATCCTGCCTTTCGGCGATCCCGTGTCCTTCACCGGCTACATGGAGTTCGAAACGGCGTTCTACGCGTCCCTTAGGGCGGCGAAGGCCGCCTGAACCGGGTGCGCGGCCGCCGCTCAGGCGGCCGCGTCTTCGATGTCGGGTACTGTCCCCGGATCCTTGCCGGCAACGCGGAGGCACCTCCCCATCGCATCCAAGTGCGAGACGCCTGGACCCGGACTGCGGCCAGATCTGTGCTGCTGTGATCCCGGCGGCGCCGGTTTCCCGGCAGATGGGGTCGCCCTTCTTATGGCGCCGATGCTGTCGGCGCAGGCGCTGGCTTCACGGTCGAACACGGCCACCGCATGAGCGTCCTGCAGCCTGATATGGTGGCGCCGGTTGCCGCCCTCAGCGGTCTGTTCCCGCATGAAATCGGTCGGGGGGGCGTCAGGAAAGATCCGCACGCCCGCTGCCCGAAGCGTGCCATTGAGATCAAGGGTAAGCTGCGCCGAAAGCACTTCCCCAGCCTTCATACAGGGAGCCGATCGCGCATCAGCTGATTTTCCGGGACTGTATGCTGCACAGGCGATCTTGCGGCGCATTGCTGTGCACCGAGAACAATAGTTGTCCGCGTCTCACGCCGAGCAACAAGGGCGGTCAGCAGCCGCCAGCGGTGGTGGGAGCGCTTATGTGGCGAGTTCCGCGAGGAAGCTTGGCCAGGAGCGTTTCGTCAGGGTCGCCCTGATGACGGCGGCCGCAGCAGTGAGCCATGGCCTCGTCCGCGTCAGGCGGCACTGTCTCCCCGCTCTTCGCGTGCGGCAAGCCGGTCCAGCCGGTCAATCTCGGCGGCGATCATCGCCCCGGCCCGCACGAGGTTCGCGCGGCGGTCGCGCGGCTTCCAGAAGGCCGCGGGCAGCCACCAGTCGCCCGGCGGCTCTGCACGCCACTGCGGGAAGCGGCCCCAGCGGAGGAGGGCGTTGGCGCTCCGGGCCAGTTCGCCCTTCAGATACTGATCGTCATGTTCGGCGGTGAAGCCCTCAACCTCGATCTGGCGCCGCCGTTCCTCGGCGATCGCCTCGGCTCCTGTGCTCATATGCGTCTCCTGTCTTCCTCCCCGCGCCAACATTGAGTGTGTAGATGTGAAGCAATAATGACCACAAGCAAGTTTCCGAAGACGCACGAAACGACGCGCGGCTGCCGCCAGCGCGAAGCCCTCCCCGGAGGATAACCAACCCTGTCAGAACGCGTGGAGCGACCTCCATTCTTGAGGTAGGATTGGCAATGCGCGAGGCGCTGCTCTGCTCCGCGCAAGATATTTTAGTGAGGAATTTAAGATGGCCTATGCAAAGGCATATTTCGCCGTAGATATGGGCGCACTTTCCGGCTGGTATGGAACCATCACCGTTGCAAACGACAAGACGATCCAATTACAGGACGGCGGGTGGACCCAAGTCTACACCGGTAAGTTCAGCTATGACCTGTTCTACAATGTTTACGGGACGCTTATGGGGTATTCCGAATCATACCGGGGTGTAACCTGGTATGAAGTTTCTGGAATCCGTCGCGACGCCCACACATTTTACACCTACATGGAGTCGGGCAATGCAGAACGGGCAGTAGGCTACCTGCTCTCAGGCTCAGACCAGCTTGTCGGCTCCTCGCAAAACGACGTGCTGTTCGGCTTTGGCAGCGCCGATCGCATCAAGGGCAACGGGGGCAATGATGCTCTTGACGGCGGCAGCGGCCGCGATGCGATCAGCGGCGGAGCGGGCAGCGATAAGCTTTATGGCGGGGGCGGGAACGATCGCCTGTTCGGGGATGGCGGCCGCGACGAGCTTTCCGGCGGCGCGGGCGGCGACATGCTCCGCGGTGGCCTCGGCCGGGACAAGCTCACCGGTGACAGCGGTGATGACCGCTTCGTCTTCAGGTCGGCGGCCGAGGCCGGGCGGGGGAGCGAGCGCGACGCGATCCTGGATTTCGAACGAGGGCACGACGTTATCGTCTTGGCGGCGATCGATGCGAACACGAAGGCCAGAGGCGATCAGGCGTTTCATTTCATCGGGCATGATGCCTTTGGTGGCCACGCCGGCGAACTCCGGTTTCACAACGAAATCCTGAGGGCTGACACCAATGGAGACGGGCGCGCCGATTTCGAGATCGAGATCTCTGACCTTTCATCGCTGGGGCGTGGCGATTTTCTCTTGTGACGCGGCCGATTGACGCCGGGCGTCTCACATCTCACATGGACGAGCGGTCATGGGCGCGTAAGCCGGGGTGATGCATCCGGCTTGTCGCCTCGGCCTGCACTTCGGCGAGGACTGGTCAGTTGCCAGCCACGGAATGGCAATCAGCGCGCCGACCAGAGCGACGTCCCGCATTCAGAGTGCCATTCACTCTGAAGCAGACTCGCGCTATATCAAGAAAGGATTGGCGACCCCTCCAGGACTCGAACCCGGAACCTGCTGATTAGAAGTCAGCTGCTCTATCCTGTTGAGCTAAGGGGCCGTCTCTCAGTGCGTCCAGGCGCCGCGGCGCTGGGCGGCGAAGTTGTCGCCATAGCCGTTCTGCCGGAGCACATGCGCCCGCGGCTTCGGCTCGAAGACCTGATGCACGATGCCGTTCTTCTCGGCATAGGCAACGGCCTCTTCCTTGGTGTCGAAGCTCAGCCGCACCTGGGAGTTCATGTCGCCCGAGCCGGTCCAGCCCATGAGCGGATCGAGGGTGCGTGCCTCTGCCGGCACGAACTCGAGAACCCAGCGCTTCGTCCTGGCCTGACCCGACTGCATGGCATTCCGGGCGGGCTTGAAAATTCTGGCGATCATCGGACCAACTCCGCACAAGACACGTCTCCGCTTATGGCCAATTGCCGGCGCGGGATCAAGCCGTTGGCTTGGGGGGAGATCTGCGGGGGGAGGGGAGGGGAGCAGGGGATCGGGTCGTCAACCGGATACGAGGGAGCGAGGGGTGGGGTGGGTGTGCGCACCCGGCTGACGACCACTGTGCTGCTTGCAGGATTAGTAATACACGCATACCGGGCATACACGCAATGGTTTAGTTACTTAAAATCGACTGTATTGAAGGTGGAAAATTTTAACCTTCGTTAACGACTTCTTAACCTTGCCAATGGCGCTCCAAAGGCCAATGTGGAAAGGACCTTCCGGGAGATTTCGATGCCCAGCGCAACCGACGGACCGCTGATCCTGCCGCAGCCCGCAAAGCCCGCCCGCGACAAGCTCGAGGGCGGCCGGCGCTTCGTGCTCAGATCCGAATTCGAGCCCGCGGGCGACCAGCCCACGGCAATTGCCGAGCTTTCCGAAGGCATTCGCGCCGGCGAGCATAACCAGGTCCTGCTCGGCGCCACCGGCACCGGCAAGACCTTTACCATTGCCAAGGTCATCGAGGCCACCCAGCGCCCCGCGATCATTCTCGCCCCGAACAAGACCCTGGCCGCCCAACTTTACGGCGAGTTCAAGGGCTTCTTCCCGGAAAATTCCGTGGAGTATTTCGTCTCCTACTACGACTACTACCAGCCGGAGGCCTACGTCGCCCGCTCGGACACCTATATCGAGAAGGAATCCCAGATCAACGAGCAGATCAACCGGATGCGGCACGCCGCCACCCGGGCTCTTCTCGAACGCGACGACGTCATCATCGTCGCCTCCGTCTCCTGCATCTACGGCATCGGCTCGGTCGAGACCTACGGTGCGATGACCCAGGATCTCATCGTCGGCCAGGCCTATGCCCAGCGCGACGTGATCGCCGGTCTGGTGGAACAGCAATACCACCGCAACGATCAGGGTTTCCAGCGCGGCTGCTTCCGGGTCCGCGGCGATTCGCTCGAGATCTGGCCGGCCCACATGGACGATCGCGCCTGGCGGCTCTCCTTCTTCGGCGACGATCTCGAGGCGATCCACGAGTTCGACACGCTGACCGGGGCAAAGACCGAGTCGCTCGACAAGGTCCGCGTCTACGCCAACAGCCATTACGTGACGCCGCGCCCGACGATGCGCCAGGCGATCAAGGGCATCAAGGAAGAGCTCCGCATCCGCGTCGACCAGCTCGTCGCCGAGGGCAAGCTCCTCGAGGCCCAGCGGCTGGAGCAGCGCACGAACTTCGACCTCGAGATGCTGGAGGCCACCGGCGTCTGCAACGGCATCGAGAACTACTCGCGCTATCTCACGGGCCGCAAGCCCGGCGAGCCGCCGCCCACGCTCTTCGAGTATATCCCCGACAACGCCATCGTCTTCGCCGACGAGAGCCATGTGTCGGTCCCGCAGATCGGCGGCATGTATCGCGGCGACTTCCGGCGCAAGTTCACGCTGGCCGAGCACGGCTTCCGGCTGCCCTCCTGCACCGACAACCGCCCGCTGAAGTTCGAGGAATGGGACGCGATGCGGCCCCAGTCGGTCTTCGTCTCCGCAACCCCCGCCGCCTGGGAGCTGGAGCAGGCGGGCGGTGTCTTCACCGAACAGGTGATCCGCCCCACCGGCCTTCTCGATCCGCCGGTCGAGATCCGCCCCGTCGAGATGCAGGTCGACGACCTGCTCGACGAGGTCCGCAAGGTCGCGGGCGCGGGCAACCGCGTGCTCGTCACCGTGCTCACCAAGCGCATGGCCGAGGATCTCACGGAATACCTGCACGAGCAGGGCATCCGGGTGCGCTACATGCATTCCGACATCGACACGCTCGAACGCATCGAGATCCTGCGCGACCTGCGCCTCGGCGCCTTCGACGTGCTCGTGGGCATCAACCTGCTGCGCGAGGGGCTCGACATCCCCGAATGCGCGCTGGTGGCGATCCTCGACGCCGACAAGGAGGGCTTCCTGCGCTCCGAGACCTCGCTCATCCAGACCGTGGGCCGAGCCGCGCGCAACGCCGATGGTCGGGTCATCATGTATGCCGATCACATCACCGGCTCGATGGAGCGCGCCATCGCCGAGACCAACCGCCGCCGGGAGAAGCAGGTCGCCTACAACGAGGAGCACGGCATCACCCCGGCGACGGTGCGCAAGAACGTCGCCGACGTGCTCGAGGGCGTCTTCAAGGGCGACACCGACATGTCGCGCGTCACTGCGAAGGTCGCGGCGAAGCCGCTCGTCGGCGCCAATCTCCGCACCCATCTCGATGCGCTCCACAAGGAGATGCTGAAGGCCGCCGAGAACCTCGAATTCGAGGAGGCCGCCCGCCTCCGCGACGAGATCAAGCGCCTCGAGGCGGTCGAACTCGCCGTCGCCGACGACCCCCTTGCCCGTCAGGCCGCGATAGATCAGGCCGCCGAGGAAGCCGTGAAGGGCAGGGGCCGCTCGACCGCCGGCAGGGGCGGCACACGGACCTACAGGGGCAAGAGCCAGAAGCGGATGGGCTGATGCCGGGGGGCCGCGCAATGCCCGGCGAAAGCCCCTCTGCGGGACACCTGTCGACGATTTGAGCGCCGCAGCGCGGCACTCGGAAAGGCTGAAGGATGCTGACGGCGGAGGTGTTTCTCGAAGAGGTGGTAAGGCCGAATGTCGCGGCGCAACGCCGGAATGTCGGCGATATGCGCCTCGCGGTGAATGCCATCCTTGCCGCCGACGCCTTCTGGGGCCTCCTGCATGCGGAATGGAAGAACACCAACGGCCCCGCAGGCCACCCTGCGCCCCCTCCCGATGACGGCACGTTCAGAGCCAAGGTTGCGGCGAGAAACCAGCCCTATCGTCTGCTGAGGGATTTCGCCTTCGCGATCAAGCACGGCGAGCTTGTCGGCAGCAAACCGCGTCTGGTGCGGAAACCGAACGTCAAGCCGCTCGACCGTGTCTGGGACGATAATGCAATCTGGTCAGACGACGAATACTGGTCCGACACGGAAACCTGTATCGAAACAGATGCCAGCGAGAAACCCGACCTTCCTGCCGGGATCGCACCGGTGAAATCTGTTCTCGCGGCGGCGGTCGAATGCGCCGCAGCAGCAAGGCCGGGCGTTCCGTATCTTGAAGCCACGCTCCCGGATCTGCCGGGATGGAAGGCGACATGAAAGCGCCCGGGCTGCGCCGGCACCGCGCGCCCTGCTGCCCCCTCACTCCCCCGTCGCGAGGTTCTTCACCAGAAACCCCTCGGCCCGGGCCCAGCTCTCGGAGAAGACGGCGATGCTGCTGGGCGCCGCTCCGGTGCCTCTGCCACTCGTCCTTGCGTGCCGTCCGGCGAAGCAAAGCCACCGCCCACAGCCCCGTTAATGAATCTTTAGGAATTTTATCTATAAATATCAATTATTTGGTGTAATTTTCACGGTGAAACGCCCCGTTTTCACCGCACCCCGCAGGCTCTTCGCTCAGCGTCCCGGCCGGAATTCTGACGGGGACACACCGGTGTGGGACTTGAAGGCGCGCCAGAACGCCGTGCTGTCGGAATAGCCGAGCGCCCGTGCGATCTCGGCATTCGAGGAGCGGCCCTGCCGCAGATGAACCTGGGCGAGGTCCATCCGCCTTTCCTGGATCAGGGTGCGCAGGGAAGTGTCGTGCGCGGCAAGCCGCCTCTGCAGGGTCCGGGTCGAGATGTTGAGCTCGGCCGCGATGAGCGGCAGGCCGATGCGCCCCTCGCTCAGGTGCAGGCCGATCAGCGTGCGGACCTTGCCCAGCAGCCCGTCCCCGTCTCCGGCGGGCTGATAGAGATCATCGACATGGCGCTCGAGGATCGCGATCAGATCCCGGTCCTCTTGCCGGTGCGGGCGATCGGCTTCCCGCAGGTCGAAGACGAGGCGATTTGCCGGCGCGCCGTAGAGGGGCTGCAGCCCGAAGATGCGTGCGGCCTCGGAGGCGTCCTCGGGGCGCTTGTGCTCGAGATGGATCTCGAGCGGACGGGCGGAGCGCCCGAAGGCATCGCGCGCAATCGCAAGGGTCGCCGCCACGGTAAACTCGTTGTCCTGCTGGCGCGGCCACAGCTCGGGATCCTCGAGCCGATAGTCCCAGATCAGCAGATCCTCCTCGGAATGCACCCGGACGGCGGTCCCGCCCTGCCAGGCCATCAGGAACCGGGCAAGCCGGTTCAGGCCGCGATGCAGCGAGGAGGAGGAGTTGAACAGCAGCCCCACCGGGCCGAGATGGGACGGCCGGAACCCGGTCCCCACCCGCGCCGCGAAATGCGGATCGCCATCGATCGCGGCAGCATCCTCGAGAAAGGCGACGTAGCGCGCGAGCGGGATCTCGCAGTAGGGGTCCTTCAGCTGCGCCCGCGTCAGCATGTGGCGCGCCATCAGCTTCTCCGCGCGGTGTGCCCGGCGGTCGAGTTCGGCGACGATCGGCGCGAGGGACGAGACACGGATCAGCGCGATGCGCCCGGCCCCGGATCGGCTGCCCGCCGAAGATGCCTCCACCCCCAGTTTTCTCCTTTCGCAGGGCCAGATCCCCAAGACCCGGCCCGCCGCACATCGCCCTTGGCGCATGTTATCGAATAATTGGCGTGAATTGCAATCTGCGCAGGGCAGCCATTCCCCTAGGTTCTATCTCACCCAATCAATCAAGACCAAATTCGTTCGCACCACCAACGGGAGACTGCCACCTGTGACCAATTCTCCATTGCCCGACGCGCAGCCGACCGCGCCCCAGCTTGCCCGGGGATCCATCGGACCTGCCCATATCGTCTTCTTCGTCGTTGCCGCCGCGGCGCCGCTGGCCTCCGTGGTGGGCGCATCGCCCGCCGCGTTCGCCTTCGGCAACGGCGCGGGAGTCCCGGGGATCTATCTGCTCGCGGGGCTACTCTACCTTGTCTTCTCGGTCGGCTTCACCGCCATGAGCCGCTTCGCCGGATCGGCCGGCGGCTTCTACACCTATGTCGCCAAGGGGCTCGGCCGGCCGGTCGGCGTCGCCGCGGCGAGCATGGCGATCCTGACCTACAAGTCGATCCAGATCGCGGTCTACGTGCTCTTCGGGATCTTCGTCTCTGGCGCCCTCTCACGTCTCGGCGTCGAGGTCGTCTGGTGGGTGCCGATCATCGTTGTGAAGGGGGTGATCTGGCTCTGCGGCGCGCGGAACATCGCGTTCTCCGGCAAGCTGCTCGGCGCCTGCATGCTGGCCGAAGTGGCGATCCTGCTGCTGCTCGATCTCGGCATTCTTCTGCGCGGCGGCGGCCCGGCCGGCATCAACCTCACCTCCTTCGCGCCCTCGAGCGTCTTCGTGCCCGGGATCGGCGTTGCGCTCGTCTTCGTCGTCGGCTCCTTCATGGGCTTCGAGGCCACCGCGATCTTCTCCGAGGAAGCTAGGCACCCCGAACGGACAATCCCCGTCGCGACCTTCTCGGCCGTGGCTCTGATCGCCGGGTTCTATGCCTTCTCGACCTGGTGCATCACGCTCTACTACGGTCCCGCCGCGGCTCAGGACGCAGCGCTCGCCGGGCTCGACAGCTTCTTCTTCACCGCCGCGGCCGACGTGCTCGGGCCCTGGTCGGTCGCGACGATGGAGCTTCTCCTGATCGTCAGCCTCTTCGCCTCCGCCCTCTCGTTCCACAACACCATCAACCGCTACTTCTTCGCCCTGGGGCGCGAAGGCGTGCTGCATCGCGGGCTCGGCCAGGTGCATGAAGTTCACGGCTCGCCGCATATCGCCGGCCGCGCCCAGAGCATCATTGCCCTCCTGCTGCTCCTTGCCTTCGTGATCTCCGGCCTCGACCCCTACGCGGTCGTCTTCTCCTGGACTTCGGCGATCGCGGTCATCGGCATCCTTCTGGTGCAGATCCTGGTCTCGGTCTCGATCATCGCCTACTTCCGGAGCCTGCCGCAGGGGCTCGGAGCCTGGCCTCGCGTCATCGCGCCGTCCCTCGCGGTCGCCGGGCTCGCGCTTGCGCTCACCGTGGTAATCCTCAACCTGCCGCTTCTGGCAGGGACCGACAATCCGATCGTCTGGTTCCTCCCGCTGATCGTCGTCGCCGCCGGGCTCTTCGGTCTGCTCTACGCCCTCGTCCTGCGTGCCCGGCGCCCGGCCCTCTACGAGGCGCTCGGCCAGGCGGTTGCCGAAATCTGACCGCCAGTCCTCCGCACTCTGCGCTCTCGCCCTCGGCGTCATCATGCCGGACTGGGTGAGCCGCTACTGAGCCGGTCGCGCTCCGGCACCGCGACCGCTCCAGACCGGACCCCACCTCGAACCGGCGCCAGCCTGACCGGCGCCCCACCCCCAACCCACCGAAACGCCGCGCCGGACCGCATCCGGCGCCAACCGGGAGGATTGCCCATGGCTGCCCTGGACAGACGCATCATGAACCGCCTTGACGCGCTCAACTACTACACCGCCACGAAGAAATACGATCTCGCCTTTCCCCGCCTGACGCAGGACATCGAAGCCGATGTCGTGGTGATCGGCGGCGGGTTCTCGGGCATCAACACCGCGCTCGAACTCGCCGAAAAGGGCATCACCGACGTCGTCGTGCTCGAGGCGAAACACCTCGGCTACGGCGGCACCGGCCGCAACGGCGGGCAGGTGATGGCCGGCATCGGCCACGATCTCAACGCCGTCAAGAAGCACGTCGGGCCGGAAGGGCTCGAGACGCTCTTCAAGATCGCCAACCTCGGCGCGGGCATCATCCGGGAGCGCATCGAGAAATACGGCATCAACGCCGATTTCTGCCAGGGCTATGGCTACCTCGCCTACAACGAACGGCAGGTGAAGACGCTGCGCACCTGGGAAAAGGAGTTCAGCGCGGTCGATCCGGACGAGGACATCGAGCTGCTGACCGGCGCGGCGGTCAGCTCGGTGATCGGCTCCGACGTCTATGCCGGGGTGCTGAAACACATGGGCGGCGGCCATGTCCATTCGCTCAACCTGCTGCTGGGAGAAGCGCAGGCGCTCGCCTCGCATGGCGCGCGGATCTTTGAGAACAGCCCCGTCATTTCGGTCGACTATGGGGATCGCATCACCGTGCGGACCAACGCGGGCAAGGTGACGGCCTCCAAGCTGCTCTGGGCCTGCGACAGCTTCCTCAACAAGCTCGAACCCTCCATCTACGGCAAGACGATCAACACCTACGCCTTCCAGATCGCGACCGAGCCGCTGTCCGATGCGCTGATCGAGCGGATCAGCCCGATCCGGGGCGCCTATTCCGACATCCGCCCGGTCATCGACTACTTCCGGGTGACGCGGGAGAACCGGCTGCTCTACGGGTCCGCGACCCGGCTCTTCGACTACATTCCCGAGGATCTTGCGGGCTGGAACCGCGCCCTGATGCTGAAGACCTTCCCCTATCTCGCGGACGTGAAGGTCGAGCTCGCCTGGGGCGGACCGATGGCCTGCTCGGCCAATCTCTTCCCGCAGATCGGCACGCTCGATGGCCGCCCGAACGCCTTCTACGTCCAGGGCTACTCCGGCTTTGGCGTCACGCCGAGCCACATCGTCTGCAAGGTGCTGGCGGAAGGCATGAGCGAGGGATCGGCCCGCTACGATCTCATGAGCTCGATCCCGCATGTCTCCATCCTCGGCCGAGACGCCGCGCGGGCGCCGATCACCAGCGCCGCCAAGGCCTGGCACCAGCTCTCCGGCTACTTCAACGGCCGCCGCTAATTCCCAAACCACAGGAGAAGACCAAGATGATGACCCCGTTCGACACCAACACCATTCCCGCGCTCGACAGCTGGGGCACCGTCGCCGATCTCGGCTCCGAGATCCTCGAGGGCGAATGCGCCGCGCTGGGCAAGATGGTGTTCGGCGCGCCTGCCGATCCGGTCTCCTGCGCCTACTTCGGCGCCACCAGGGGCGTCTTCCGCATGACCTACCCGTTCAACGAGCACGCCGTCGTGGTCGAGGGCGAGGTCACGCTGAAGAACGAGGCGACCGGCGAGAGCCGCACCTACGGCCCCGGCGAGGGCTGGTTCGTCGAGAAGGGCACGCCGGTGCTGTGGACGGTGAAGACCGACCGCTTCGTCAAGAACTACCTCGCCGTCGCCTGAGGGCGCCCCGGGCCCGCTTGGAGGCAGTGCCTGCGTCCGTCGCGGACGCGGCCCGTCCGCCTCCGGCGCCGACCAGGTCCATCCATGCAGAAAAAGGGCGGCCGCAGCAGCGCGGCCGCCCGGCAAAGATATCAGGGAGAAAACAGGGCATGAGCATTTTCAGCTTGTCCATCAACGGCGCGCCCGTCTCGGTCGAAGCCACGTTTCCGGTCTACAACCCGTCGAGCGGTGACATCGCGGGCCACGCCCCCAATGCGACCGAGGCGCACCTCGACCGTGCGGTCGCCGCGGCGAAAGCCGCCTTCGAAAGCTGGTCGCAAACGCCCGACGAGGCGCGCCGCGCCGCCTGCGAGGCCGTGGCCGCGCGGATCGGGGCGCATGCCGAGGAGCTCGCGCAGCTCGTCACCAGGGAGCAGGGCAAACCGCTCGGCGGCATGGGTTCGCGCTGGGAAATCGGCGGGGCGCAGGCCTGGGCGGCCTACACCGCAGGGCTGTCGCTGCCGGTGAAGGTCCTGCAGGACGACAACGCCGCCCGCGTGGAACTGCACCGCAAGCCGCTCGGTGTGGTCGGCTCGATCACGCCCTGGAACTTCCCGGTCATGATCGCGGTCTGGCACATCCTGCCCGCCATCCGCACCGGCAATACCGTGGTCATCAAGCCCTCGCCGCTGACCCCGCTCTCGACCATCCGTCTCGTCGAGATCATGAGCGAGGTGCTTCCGGCCGGCGTCGTCAACGTGGTCACCTGCGATGACAAGGTCTCCAACCTCGGGGCGGCGATGTCGGCCCATCCCGACATCCGCAAGATCGTCTTCACCGGCTCCTGCGCCACCGGCGCGCGGGTGATGCGATCGGCGGCCGAGACCATGAAGCGGCTGACCCTCGAGCTCGGCGGCAACGATGCGGGGATCGTGCTGGCGGATGCCGATCCGCAGGCCATCGCCGAAGGGCTCTTCTGGGGCGCCTTCCTCAACAACGGCCAGACCTGCGCGGCCATGAAGCGGCTCTACGTGCACGAAAGCATCCACGACGCAGTCTGCGAGGCGCTCGTCGCCTATGCCCGGACCATCCGCGTCGGCGACGGCATGGACGAGCAGAGCATCCTCGGGCCGATCCAGAACGCCATGCAGTTCGAGAAGGTCCGGCGCCTCGTCGAGGATGCGAAGACCAAGGGCCGCGTCCTTCTCGGGGGCGAGGCGGGCACGGGGCTGTTCTTCCCGCCGACCCTTGTCGCGGGCCTGAAGAACGGCGATCCGCTCGTCGACGAGGAGCAGTTCGGCCCGGCCCTGCCGATCATCGCCTTCTCCGATGTCGAGGAGGCGATCGCGGCGGCAAACGCTTCGGAGAACGGCCTCGGCGGCTCGATCTGGACCTCGGACATCGCGGCGGGCCGGCAACTCGCCCAGCGCCTCGAATGCGGCTCGGTCTGGATCAACCGGCACGGCGCGATCCAGCCCAACGCTCCCTTTGGCGGGGTGAAGAAATCCGGGCTGGGCGTCGAGTTCGCGGAAGAGGGCCTCGCCGAATACACCGACATCCAGGTCGTGTTCTCCTGATCCGGTGCGGCGGAGCCGCGGCCGCTACCGCGCAGCGAGCTGCCGGAGGCACTTCCGGAGGACCGCCTGCTCTTCCGCGCTGAAGGCCCGGGCGAGCGAGCGGTCGTAGTCGGCGGCCTGTTTCGTGAGCTTGCGGTAGGCCGTCCGGCCTGCCGCGGTGAGCGAAAGGCTCGCGGAGCGCCGGTCCGAGTCGAAGTCCTTGCGCATGAGGAATCGCTTCTCCTCGAGCGCGGTAACGGCGCGGGAGATCTTGGTCTTGTGGATCAGGGAGCGCTTGCCGATCTCGGTCGCGGTCATGTCGCCGTAGCGGCCGAGATGGAAGAGGATCCGCCACTCCGTCCGCAACATGCCGTAATCATTACGGTAAATGTTCTGGAAGCCCAGGCTGGCGGCTTCGGCAGCCTGGTTCAGCAGATACGGCAGGAAATCTGCCAGATCGAAGTCGGGGTCATCTGAATGTGTCATGGGGGCAAGATTACGTCTTGATGGTTACAAATGCAACTTTTAACACAGCAACCAAATGGAGGAGGTTAACATGGACGACCAGTTCACCGCGCAGGGCCTGACCCGCGCCGAAGCGCCCTGCGGCACGACCGCGGGCTACATGCCGGGCTTCGGCAACGACTTCGAAACCGAGGCCCTGCCGGGCGCGCTGCCGCAGGGGATGAACAGCCCGCAGAAATGCGCCTACGGGCTCTATGGCGAACAGCTGACCGGCACCGCCTTCACCGCCCCCTCGCATCAGAACGAACGCACCTGGTGCTACCGTATCCGGCCGTCGGTGAAGCATGTCGGCCGCTTCAGCCGCATCGACATGCCCTACTGGAAGTCCGCACCGCACGTGCTGCCCGAGGTCACCTCGCTCGGCCAGTACCGCTGGGATCCGGTGCCGCACTCCGACGTGCCGCAGACCTTCGTGACCGGCATGCGCACCATGACGACCGCGGGCGACGTCAACACCCAGGTCGGCATGGCGGCACACGTCTATCTCGCCACCGCCTCGATGGAAGACGAATACTTCTTCTCCGCCGACAGCGAGCTGCTGGTCGTGCCGCAGGAGGGCCGCCTGCGCTTCTGCACCGAGCTCGGGATCATCGACCTCGAGCCGAAGGAGATCGCCATCCTGCCCCGCGGTCTCGTCTACCGGGTCGAGGTGATCGAGGGCCCCGCCCGCGGCTTCGTCTGCGAGAACTACGGCCAGAAGCTCGAGCTGCCGGGCCGCGGCCCGATCGGCGCGAACTGCATGGCCAACCGCCGCGACTTCAAGACCCCCGTGGCGGCCTTCGAGGACCGCGACGTGCCCTCCCGCGTGATCGTCAAGTGGTGCGGACAGTTCCACGCCACCGAGATCGACCACTCGCCGCTCGATGTCGTCGCCTGGCACGGCAACTACGCGCCGGTGAAATACGATCTCCGCACTTACTGCCCGATCGGCGCCATCCTGTTCGATCATCCCGACCCGTCGATCTTCACCGTGCTGACCGCCCCCTCGGGCGTCCCCGGCACCGCAAACATCGACTTCGTGCTGTTCCGCGAACGCTGGATGACGATGGAAAACACCTTCCGGCCGCCGTGGTACCACAAGAACGTCATGTCCGAGCTCATGGGCAACATCTACGGCGAATACGACGCCAAGCCGCAGGGCTTCGTGCCGGGCGGGATCAGCCTGCACAACATGATGCTTCCGCACGGGCCCGACAACGAAGCCTTCGAGAAGGCGACCTTCGCGGATCTTCGCCCCGAGAAGCTCGACAACACGATGTCCTTCATGTTCGAGACCCGCTTCCCGCAGCAGCTCACCGAGTTCGCCGCGAAGGAAGCGCCGCTGCAGGACACGTATATCGACTGCTGGGACAGCCTGAAGAAGCGCTTCGACGGCACGCCACAGGGCAACTGGGACTGATCCGACCGCGATCCACCCCGCGCCACCGCACCAGTGGCGGCGCGGACGGAGCCAGAAAAACACTTCAAAGGAGGACACCCCCCGTGCCCCTGATGCGCAGCTGGGTCGCAGGCGCAAACGCGCCCGATTGCGACTTCCCGCTCAACAACCTGCCCTATGGCGTCTTCTCCACCGACGGCGCGCAGCCCCGGTGCGGCGTCGCGATCGGCGACAGCGTCCTCGACCTGAGGGCCGCCGAGGCCGCCGGCCTTCTGCCGCTCGCCGGCGGCCCCTACTTCCCCGCGCCGGCCTGGAACGCGCTGATGGCCGCCGGCCCCGAAACCTGGGCCGCCCTGCGCGCGGACCTCATCCGCCTGCTCTCGGACGGGGCGGCGCAGGCCGAACAGGTCCGGCCGTATCTGGTGCCGCTTTCGGCCGTGCGCATGCACATGCCGTTCACCGTCGCCGAATACACCGACTTCTACGCCTCGAAGAACCACGCCTTCAACGTGGGCACGATGTTCCGCGGCCCCGAGAATGCGCTGCCTCCGAACTGGCTGCACATCCCGATCGGCTACAACGGCCGCGCCTCCTCGGTGGTGGTCTCGGGCACCGATGTCCGCCGGCCCTGGGGGCAGCTCAAGGGACCGAACGACCCGGCCCCCCGCTTCGCGCCCTCGCAGCGCTTCGACATCGAGCTCGAGTTCGGCGCGATCGTCGGCCAGCCCTCCACCGCGGGCCGGCCCGTCACCGTGGCCGAGGCCGAGGCGATGATCTTCGGCTACGTGCTGCTCAACGACTGGTCGGCGCGTGACATCCAGGCCTGGGAATACCAGCCGCTGGGGCCGTTCCAGGCCAAGGCCACCGCCACGACGATCAGCCCCTGGATCGTCACCGCCGCCGCGCTGGAGCCGTTCCGCACGCCGACGCCCGCGCGCGAGAAGGAGCTTCTGCCCTATCTCGCCGAAGCCCGGCCGGGCCTCTACGACATCGCGCTGGAGGTCGGCCTGACGCCGGAGGGTGGCACCGAAACCGTCATCTCGCGCACGAACTACCGCGAGATGTACTATTCCGCGGCGCAGCAGCTCGCGCATCACACCACGTCGGGTTGCGCGATGCGGGTGGGCGACCTGCTCGGCTCGGGCACGATCTCGGGCCCGGAGAAGGACGCGCGCGGCTCGCTCCTCGAGCTGTCCTGGGGCGGCAAGGAGCCGTTCACGCTCGAAGGCGGCGCGACCCGCAGCTTCATCGACGACAACGACACCCTGAACCTGCGCGGCGCGGCCCGCGGCGACGGCTACAGAATCGGATTCGGAGAGTGCGCCGGCAAGGTCCTGCCCGCGCTCGCCGATCCCTACGCACGCTAGAAAGGACAAGACAATGTCAAAGGCATTCGCTTCCGCAGGCGATCTCGCGGAAAAGACCGTCAGCTTCACCGAAGTCGGCGAGGGGCTCTACGCCTTCACCGCCGAGGGCGACCCCAACACCGGCGTCATCATCGGCGACGAGAGCGTGATGATCGTCGAGGCGCAGGCGACGCCGCGGCTGGCACGAAAGGTCATCGACTGCGTGCGCAGCGTGACGGACAAGCCGATCAGCCATGTGGTGCTGACCCACTATCACGCGGTCCGCGTGCTCGGCGCCTCGGCCTACGGCGCGCGCGAGATCATCATGAGCGATACCGCCCGCGCCATGGTGGCCGAACGCGGCCGGGAAGACTGGGACAGCGAATTCGGCCGCTTCCCCCGGCTCTTCCAGGGCCATGACGAGATCCCCGGCCTCACCTGGCCCACCACGACCTTCTCGGATGCGATGACGGTCTATCTCGGCAACCGCCGGGTGGACATCCTCCATCTCGGCCGCGCCCACACCGCCGGGGACGCGGTGGTCTGGGTGCCGGACCAGGAAGTGATGTTCACCGGCGACATCGTCGAGTTCCACTCGGCCTGCTACTGCGGCGACGGCCATTTCCGCGACTGGCCCGACACGCTCGCGGCCATCGCCGAGTTCGAGCCGAAATCGATCGCTCCGGGCCGCGGCGATGCGCTGGTCGGTCCCGAGATGGTCGCCCGGGCGCTGGAAAACACCGGCGAATTCGTCCGCTCCACCTTCAAGCCCGTCGAGCGCGTCGTCGCCCGCGGCGGATCCCTGAAGGAAGCCTGGGACGCCGTACGCGCGGAATGCGATCCGAAATTCGCCGACTACGCCATCTACGAGCACTGCCTGCCGTTCAACGTCGCCCGTGCCTACGACGAGGCCCGCGGCATCGACACGCCGCGCGTGTGGACCGCCGAGCGCGACCGGGAAATGTGGAACCAGCTGCAGGGCTGAGCCGGAACCCAGGGAGGAAAAAAGAAAATGTTCCAGGATCGCTACATGCTGGCGTTCAGGCTCTATCCATACGCACGCAGCGTGGATCAGGACGCCGATGCGCCGGTGCGCCACCCGGTCGTTGTCATGGGAGGCGGCCCCATCGGGATCGCCGCCGCCCTCGACCTCGGCCTGCAGGGAATTCCGGTGGTGGTGCTCGACGATCACGAGGGGGTCGGCATGGGAAGCCGGGCCATCTGCTTTGCCAAGCGCACCCTCGAGATCGCCGACCGCTACGGCTGCGCCCTGCCGATGCTCGACAAGGGCATCGTGTGGAATGTCGGCAAGGTCTTCCACCAGGATCGCAAGATCTTCGAATTCGATCTCCTGCCGGAGGACGGCCACAAGTTCCCGGCCTTCATCAACCTCCAGCAGCCCTATTTCGAGCAGTTCCTGATCGAGCGGGTGCGCGAGGCGCAGGCCCGGGGCGCGCCGATCGAGATCCGCGGCAAGAACCGGGTGGACGGCGTCGAGGCCCATGACGACCACGTCACCCTCGAGGTGATGACCCCCGACGGCCCCTACAGGCTCGAGGCCGACTGGCTGATCGGCTGCGACGGCGCGAACTCGCCGCTCCGCAACATGCTCGGCTACGATTTCGGCGGCAAGGTCTTCAGGGACAGCTTCCTCATTGCCGATATCCGCATGAAGGCGGATTTCCCGACCGAGCGCTGGTTCTGGTTCGACCCGCCCCATGTCGGCGGCGCCTCGACCCTTCTCCACCGGCAGCCGGACGACACCTGGCGCGTCGATTTCCAGATCGGCTGGGAGGTCGATCGCAAGGAAGAGATGAAGGAGGAGAACATCCGGCGCCGGCTCGACTCGATGCTGGGCGAAGGCGTCGACTACGACATTGTCTGGTCCTCGATCTACACCTTCCAGTGCAAGCGGATGGAACGCTTCCGGCACGGGCGCGTGATCTTTGCCGGCGATGCCGCGCATCAGGTCTCGCCCTTCGGCGCCCGCGGCGCCAACTCGGGCATTCAGGATGTCGACAACCTCGGCTGGAAGCTCGCCCTGGTGATCGGCGGCCACGCGCCCGAAAGCCTGCTCGACAGCTACGATGCCGAGCGGGTTCATGGCGCGGACGAGAACATCCTCAACTCGACCCGCTCGACCGACTTCATCACGCCGAAGTCCGAGATCAGCCGCATCTTCCGCGATGCCGTCCTCGATCTCGCCGAGCAGCATGCCTTCGCCCGGCCGCTGGTGAACTCGGGCCGCCTGTCGGTGCCCTGCGTCTATGACGGCTCCGCGCTCAACACGCCGGATGGTCTCGCGGACGGCCCGGCCCGCACCCGCCCCGGCGCGGCCTGCCCGGATGCGCCCGCAGGCGGGGGCTACCTGCTCGAGCGGCTCGGCGGGGGCTTCACGCTGATGACGATCGACGCCGAGGCCCCGGCCTCGATCGAGGAGAACGGCATCGTGGCCACCCGCCTCGCGCTCGACACGGCCTCCGATCCGGATGGTGTGCTCCGCGCGCGCTATCTCGGCGACGCGTCCGCGGCCGTCTACCTGATCCGCCCCGACCAGCACGTCGCCGCGCGCTGGCCGGCCTTCGACGACAACGCGGTGCGTGCGGCCCTGCGGCGCGCGCTCGGCAGGGAGTGAGACCAATGGCAAGCCTGACCCTGAGCCCCAACATCGCCCGCCCCGACGATTTCTACGCCGATCTCGTCGCCGCGCACGAACACCTCAGCAAACCGGAAAGCGACGCCTTCAACGCGCGGCTGATCCTCATCCTTGCCAACCAGCTGGGCGACAACGCCCTGCTCTGCGAAGCCCTGCGCGCCGCAACCCGCCCCGAAGCGGCCATCCCGGCGGGGGAGGCGGCTGCCGCGGTGCGGCCCGACCGGGCAACGGAGCCGCAGGGTGCCTGACCGGCGGACGAGCCCCCCGTCCGCCGGCACGGTCGTCCTCTGGGACTACTGGCGCAGCTCGGCGAGCTACCGGGTGCGGATCGCGCTGAACCTCGCCGGGATCGCATACCGCACCCGCGCGGTCGATCTTCTGGCGCAGGACCAGCGCAGCCCCGAGCATCTTGCCCGCAATCCCCAGGGGCTGGTGCCGGTGCTCGAGATCGACGGCGCCCGGCTCACCCAGTCGCTGGCCATCCTCGACTATCTCGAGGCGACCGGGCGGCTGGCGCTCCGCCCCGCCGATCCGCTCCTGCAGGCGCGGATCGAGGCCGCCGTGCTTGCCATCGCGGCCGAAATGCATCCGGTCTGCAACGTGCGCATCCTGGCGCGCATCGAAGCCCTCACCGGCCGGCCGGAGGCGCGGGGCGAATGGGTCCGGGCGATACTGACGCCCGAACTCCAGGCGCTCGAGACGATGCTCGCCGGTCCCGGCCCTTATGCCTTCGGGCGCGAGATCACCCGCGCCGATCTCTGCATCGTGCCCCAGCTCTACAATGCGCGGCGCTGGGAGGTGGACCTGTCGGGCATGCCCCGGCTCCGCGAGATCGACGCAGCCTGCGGGGCGCACCCGGCGTTCATCGCCGCGCATCCCGACCGGGCGAGGGCCGCCGCCGGCGGCCCCGCCTGACCCGTAACCCGATCAACCCGGTGGCGATGGTCCGGCCAGGACGCGAAAGGCCGGGCCACCCGCCGGAAAACAACAGGGAGGACTGAACATGAAACTCTATCCTGCGATCTGCGCCACGCTTGCGCTCAACCTGATGGCGTCGCCCGTGCTGGCGGAGACCACGCTCGTGCTGTCGAGCTGGCTGCCGCCGCGCCACCCGATCGTCGTCAACGCGATCGAGCCCTGGGCGGAAGAGGTCGAGCAGGTGACCGACGGCCGCGTGAGCGTGCGCGTGCTCCGCAAGCCGCTCGGCACGCCGCCCGCTCATTTCGACATGGCGCGCGACGGGGTGGCCGACATTACCTACGGCCTCCACAGCTTCACCGAGGACGATCGCTTCGAGAACGCGAAGATCGGCCAGTTCTCGTTTCTGGGCGACGATGCCGTCGAGGCCTCGAAAGCCTTCTGGACCGTCTACACCGAAGACCTCGGCGCGGTGCAGGAGCACGCGGGCACCAAGCTGCTCGGCCTCTTCGTCCATGGCCCGGGCCTCCTGCACAACAACGTCCGCAAGATCGAGACGCCGGAGGATTTCCAGGGGCTGAAGATCCGCGTTCCCGGCGGCTACATCGCCGATCTGACCGGCGATCTGGGGGCGACGCCGGTCTTCATGTCCTCGCCCGAGGTCTACGAGAAGCTGTCGCGCGGGGTGATCGACGGCGTCGCCTTCACCTACGAGGCCCTCACCGCGTTCAATCTGACGGACTACATCAAGTATTCGATGACGGTGCCGGGCGGCATCTACAACACCACATGGTTCATGGTGATGGACCAGGACAAATGGGACGAGATCAGCCCGGAGGACCAGGCCGCCATCGAGAAGATCTCCGGCCTCGCCTTCGCCGAGCGCGTCGGCAAGGCCTGGAATGATGCCGACACCGCCGCCACGGCGGAAATCGCCGCGGCCGGGATCGAGGTCTACGCGGCGCCCGAGCCCGTGCTTGCGGCCATAAGCGAGCACGCGGCGCAGCGTGAGGCGGCCTGGGCCGACGGCCTCGGGGCCGATTATGACGGCCAGGCGGCCCTCGCGCGCTTCCGCCAGATGACAGGCATCTCGGAATGACCCAGCGCGTGCTGATCCGTGGTCTCGAAGGGCTGGTGGCGCTGCTGCTGCTCGCCCTCATCGCCGTGACGGCGGTCGATGTGGTCGGCCGCTATCTCATGAACGCCCCCCTTTCGGGGGCCTTCGAGATGACCGAGCTCATCCTCGGAGCTCTCGTCTTCGCTGCCCTGCCGCTGGTCAGCAAGAGCGGGTCGCATGTCGAGGTCGACCTGCTCGTCAGCGTGCTCCCGACGCGCGTGAACCACCGGCTGGGCCTCGCCGCCGCCGCGATATCGGCCGCCGTGCTCGTCTACTTCGCCTGGCAGCTCGGACGTCTCGGCCTCAACCAGCTGCACGAGGGGTCCCGTTCCGTCTCGCTCGGCGTGCCCTACTGGCCGTTCGCGGCGCTCGGCGCCGTGTGCTGCCTGCTTGCGGCATGGTTCGGGATCAGGCGGGCGGTGCGGACATGACCATCTCGCTCATCGGGCTTGCCGTCCTGCTCGTCCTGGTCTTCGCGCGCGTTCCCATCGCGTTCGCCATGGCGCTGGTGGGGGCCGGCGGCTTCGCCGCCATGCGCGGCATCGAGGCGACCGGCGCCATGGTCGGCACGACCGTCTTCGAGACCGGTCTGAGCTACTCGCTCTCCGTGGTGCCGCTCTTCATCTTCATGGGCAACGTGCTGGCGCGCTCCGGCATCGCCCACGGGCTCTTCGCCGGGGCCGACCGCCTCTTCGGCCGGATGCGCGGCGGCCTCGCGCTCGCAACCGTCCTGAGCTGCGGCGGCTTCTCCGCCGTCTCGGGCTCGTCGCTGGCCACCGCGGCCACCATGTCGCGCGTCGCCATGCCGCCGATGCGCCGCTTCGGCTATGCCGACAGCCTGGCGACGGGCGCGATTGCCGCGGGCGGCACGCTGGGGATCCTCATCCCGCCCTCGGTGATCCTCATCATCTTCGGCCTGCTGACGGAATCCGACATCGGCAAGCTCTTCATCGCCGGTCTCGTGCCCGGGCTCCTCGGGATCCTGCTCTACATGCTCGCCGTCATCGTCGCGGTGCGGCTGAACCCCGCGCTCGCCCCGCCCGTCTCGCAGCCCGAGCCCATGTCGCAGCGCGACAAGGTCGGCGTGCTCGGCACGCTGGCGCTCTTTACCTTCATCATGGTGGGGATCTACGGCGGCTTCTTCACCCCGATCGAGGCCGCCGGCATGGGCGCGCTCTTTGCCCTCCTCCTCGCCCTCGCCATCCGCGGCCTGAGCTTCAGCGATTTCTGGGGCGCCTGCCTCGAAAGCGTCGTCTCCTCGGCGATGATCTTCGCCATAATCATCGGCGCGGAGATCTTCTCGGCCTTCGTGAATTTCGCGGGCCTTCCCGACGCGCTCGTCGACATCGTCTACGACCTCGACGTCTCGGCCTGGGTCGTGATCGCGATCATGGTCGCGATCTACCTGGTGATGGGCTGCGTCTTCGAGAGCCTCTCGATGATCCTGCTGACCGTGCCGGTCTTCTATCCGATCATCGAGCAGCTCGATTTCGGAACCGGCCTGCTCGCCGATCCCGAAATGGCGCTGATCTGGTTTGCCATCATCGTCGTCGTGGTGACGGAGATCAGCCTGATAACCCCGCCGGTCGGGATGAACGTCTTCGTGCTCCGGGCGAACCTGCCCGATGTCGGGCTCGCGACCATCTTCCGCGGCGTCCTGCCGTTCTGGGTCGCCGACATCGTCCGCCTCGGCCTGCTGATTGCGGTGCCGTGGATCTCGCTGGTATTGCTGCAATGAAACCCAGCGAGAGGCCATCCCCCGTGAGCACCCCCGCCCGCCCAGCGCGTGAGCCCGATGACGCGCGCTACCCGCCGACATCGAGATCGCTGCCGATCGCGCTCATCCGGGCGCGGGAACGGGTGATGGGGCCATTTCGCGAGATGCTGGCGAAGGCGGGCGTCACCGAACAGCAGTGGCGCATCCTGCGGGTGCTGGACGAGCACGGGCCGATGCCGATCACCGCGATCGGCGAGCTGGCCTGCCTGCAGGCCCCGAGCCTCAGCCGGACCATCCAGATCCTCGTGGAGAAGGAGATGGTCAGGCGCGTCCGCGACACCTCCGACCGGCGGCGCCAGACCATCTCGCTCGCCGAGGCGGGCGCCGCCGTCATCTACTCGAACATCGGCGAGTCGCGGCGGATCGCGAAGGCCTTCGAGGAAAGGCTCGGCCCGGAGAAGCACCGCCGCCTGCTCGACCTCCTCGACGAACTCTCGCAGCTCTGAGCCCCGCACCGGGCCCGGAAGGGGCGCGCCACCGACGAAAAAGGCCGGGCCGCTGCGAGGCGGCCCGGCCGGTTGTCTCTCGGGGCGGGGGAGATCCCCGCCGGGCTCACTCGGCCGGTGTGGCGAGAAGCTCGGCGTTCCCCTCGGGGCGGAAACGCTGCGCCGACGGCATGTACTGCATCAGCAGGTAGTAGCTGAGGCCGGCCGGGATCAGGCTCGCATACCAGGAGATTCCCGAGAAGATCAGCGCGAAGACCACGCCGATGGCCGAGGCGATGACACCCGCCCAGTTGATCCCGGCGTAGGGGCCCGTCGCGTCGTAATGGGCGGCGATATCGAGCGTGCGCTTGCGGATCGCGTAGTAGTCCACCACCATCACCGCGAAGATCGGGCCGAGGAAGGCCGAATAGGTCTGGATGAAGAGGTTGAGCCCGGCGGCGCTCTCGTCCTTCACCAGCTCCCAGGGGAAGGCGCAGAAGGCGAGAAGGCCGACGATGACGGCGGACTTGCGGAAGCTGAGCCCGAAGGTCTCCATCAGCGCATAGGCCGGCGGCACCACGTTGTTGAGGATGTTCGTCGTGAGCTGCGCGAAGGCGATGAAGAGCAGCGTCACCACCAGCAGCACCGGGTTGTCCACGGCGGAGGCGAAGACATCGATCGGATCGACCACGCCGGTGGCCGAGGAGACCATGATGCCGATCATGCCCATGAAGAGCGTCGCGGGCAGGATCGAGTTGGCATAGATCATCACCTGCCGGAACGGCCCGACGGTCTTGTGAAGCTCGCGGCTGTAGTCAGAGACGTTGAGCATCATGGTGGCGTAGATCCCCATGAAGAGCATCGTCGCCCCCCAGAACGGCGCACCCCAGGTGCCCTCGGCATCCACCAGGTTGGTGCCGATCGCATCGCCATAGCGGTTCAGCACCGAGACGAACATGTAGATCAGCGCGCCGATGATGAAGACCGAGCCGATGTTCTCGACCCACTTGATGCCGTGGAAGCCGAAGATCGAGAGGCCGATCTGCAGGAACTGGAAGGCGACGAACCAGAAGATCACGCTGTCGAAGCCGAACATCGTCGCGGAGACGAGATTGAGCGCGCCGGCGCCAACCCAGCTCTGGAAGCCGAACCAGACGATCGCCGGAACGGAGCGGACGAGCGCCGGCAGCTTGTTGCCGGTGAAGCCGAAGGAGGTCCGCGCCTGCACCATCATCGGGATGCCGTATTTGTGCCCGGCCTGGCCATTGATCGCGAGCGCGAGCCCGATGACGAGGCAGCCGATGGTGATCGCGACGATGGTCTGGACGAGATTGAGCGTGCCGACGAGGCCGGAGCCGACCGTGAACGTGCCGATGGAGACACAGCCGCCCAGCCAGGCGAAGAGATAGGACCAGGGGTCCATGATCCGTGTCTTCTGGGGGGCGAGGTTCTCCTCGCCGAAGGGCTTGTCCTCCACGACGGCGCCACCGCCCGACAGGCCGTTATCCGATGAATGCTTGATCTCGTTCATTCACGTCTCCTTGTCTGGTATTCGGGTTGGAAGGGGCAGGCTGTTTTGCGAGCGGCGCGGCATAGGCGCCGATCTTGCTGGTGCGCAGACCGGCGCCAACAAGAGCCTCGGCAAACTTCGTGGCAGCGGCAACGCCGTCGATCACCGGCAGGCCGTTCTCGCGGCTCAGTTCCGCGGCGAGATCGGCCATGCCGGCGCAGCCGAGGACGATGGCCTCGGCCTTGTCGATCTCGATGGCGCGGGTGATTTCCGCCTGGATCAGGGCGCGCGCGTTGCTGCCCGGCGCTTCGAGCGCGAGCACCGCAACATCGGCCGCGCGCACGTTGCGGCACTGGGTCGAGAGGCCGTAGCGATGCACCAGCTCCTCGAGGAGCGGCACCGTCCGCGACAGCGTCGTGATCACCGTGAAGGAGGTGGCGATCATGCTGGCGGCCTTGATGCCTGCCTCGCAGATCCCGATCACCGGCCCGGTTGCCAGCTCCCGGCAGGCGCCGATGGCCGGATCGTCGAAGCAGGCCACGACGATCGCATCCGCGCCCTCGGCCTCGGCTTTCTGGACCTCCGCAAGGAGATACGGCGCGCACATCACCTCGTCGCGGTGGCCTTCGATGCTCGCCGGCGCGCCATGGGCCGTGCGCCCGATGATCTCGACGCCGGGGCCCGCAACCGACCGTGCGGCCTTCACGATCGTCTCGGTCATGCGGACGGTTGAATTGGGGTTGATGATGCAGAGTTTCAGGGGAGCCTCCTGTGTCATGCGCACTCCCTGTCTATCATAATTGTTCACAATTTTTGGATTCAATTATCGACAACAAACGATTCCACCGAAAATATTGAACAGATCGCAACGATTGGCTATTTGGGATGCAATGAGCCAGTCACCCGAACAGCAGATCGTCGAGCATGTTCTCGACGCCATCGCAGACCAGAAGCTCCGGGCTGGAACGAAGCTTGGCGAGCAGTCGCTGAGCGAGATATTTTCCTGCAATCGCACGCAGGTAAGGCGCGCGCTTGCCACGCTGACCGGCTATCACGTCGTGGAACATCTGCCGAACAGGGGCGCCTATGTCGCCACCCCCTCGGAGGCCGATGCCCGGCACGTCTTCGAGGCAAGGCGCGCCATCGAGATGACGATCTGCAAAAATGTCGTGCAGTTTGCAAACCCTGCCGATCATGCCCGCCTGCGGGCCAATCTGGCCCAGGAACACGAGGCGAATGCCGCCGGAAACCGCGCGCTCGCGATTCGTCTCTCGCGCCAGTTCCACCTGATCCTGGCGGAGGTCGGGCGCAATCCGGTACTGTCGCAATATCTGGAGGAACTCACGATGCGCACCTCCCTCGTTCTCGGGCTCTATGGCAGCGACCAGCGCAGCCTCTGCGCCGTCGATGAGCACGCGGGCATTCTCGATGCGATCGAGCGCCGCGACGAGGCCGCGGTCTGCCGGGAAATCGAGGCGCATCTCCGCCATATCGAGGCGGCGGTGGATTTCGCCGGCGCCCCGAAACCTCGCGGCGCGCTGTCGAGCCTCCTCGGCCCGATCGTCATCCCGACCTGACCGCCCCTTCCCGGGCACCAGAGGCCAGGATCGCCCGCAAAAACGCCCCTCCCGCCCGGACAAAAGCCGGCCTCCAAGGCACCATTAATGAATCATGAGTGATTTTATCAAGATATATCAGAGAGATGGCAAAATTTTCACGGTGAAACGCCCCGTTTTCACCATGACCCTCCCGGATCCGCACCACTCCTGCGCGGCCGCTGCTCCCCAGGCCATCGTGAGCGTGACCCGATGAGCCTCACTCCCCCGTCGCGAGGTTCTTCACCAGAAACGCCTCGGCCCGGGCCCAGCTCTCGTCATTGTCGCCGCGGAAGTTGAGGTCGCGGCGCTGCACCACCTGGCCGCTCTCCACATCCACCACCTGGACGAACATCTGCATGATGAGGGAGGAGGTCTTCAGCACCGAGCAGAAGAGCGCGCGCTCCGCACCGCTCTCCCGGCTGAGATCGAGAAGGCACTGCGGCACCTCGCGCGGGCAGGCCGCCGCGACCTTATCGGCGGTGATCACCACCGTTTCGGACCCCTGCGAGGCCATGTCGCGCGCAAGTCCCTCGGTCAGCGCGGCAAGCCGCGCGTCATGCGCCGCGGTCTGGTCCTGCGCCTCGCCCGAGGTGTCGAGGAGTTTCACCGGCAGGATCGCGAGCCGCTCGGCCCGTGCCTCCGGGGCCAGTGCCATCGCCGCCAGTATCGCCATACCCCAGATCGCCCGCCGCATCGTGCCGCCCTCCCGTTCCTGTCATGTCACGGAGATGATACTCGGCGGGTGGCGCCTGCGAACCCATCCTTCCGGCGCAGCGCCCGCCCGTCTGTCACACTTCAGTGGGAAAGTGCCCCGACTGTCGCCCCGGCAGCGGTGCCCACGATCGGGCCGCCAAGCACCGTGCCCACCGCCGCGCCGCCAAGCGCGCCGGTGGCCGCGCGCTGTTCGACCGTATTGCCGCAGGCCGCGAGGGCCGGCATCAGGAGGCAGAGAAGAAGGCGCAGACGCAGGGACATGGGTTTTCCCGAGGCTTTCAATCGGCCTGAGCCTGCCCGAAAACCCTAGCCGGATCAATGCCTCGGCTGCGCGAATTGATCGGATCTGCTGCGCGCCAAGATCAGTCGGCGGTCACCGCACCTATGGTCGCGCCCGCTGCCGTGCCCACGATCGGGCCGCCAACGGCTGTGCCGACGACTGCGCCACCAACCCCGCCGGTCGCGGCGCGCTCTCCGACAGTATCGCCGCAGGCGGCAAGCAGCAGCATCGCCCCGAACAGTCCGGTCAATCGCAAGGCCATGGCCCTATCTCCCCTTTGTCTTGTTGTTCGGGCAGAGAACGCGGGGTGCGGGCTCAGGGTTCCCGCCTGGGCGCCCGCGCCCCCACAAGCGCTTCGGAAAGGTGCAGTGCTTCGTCGAACACGTCCCGCGTGCTGCCGAGCCGGAGGTTGCGGTAGCGCGAGGCGAAATGGGTCTCCGCCGCGAAGAGGACCGCCGTGCGCTCGACGGCGATCCCCCGGGCGGCGAAGACCTCGGCATAAATCGCCGCCAGCCGCTCCGGATCGACCGGTCCGTCCCCCTTCCGGGCATAGCGAAGCACTGTGTGCAGGTCCGATCCGGCCGGGGCCAGCGCCGCGTGGCCGAAATCGAGGATCACCGGCCGCTGGTCTGGCTGGATGAGGATGTTGCCCGGCCCGAAATCCATGTGGCTGAGGCAGAGCGGCCCGCCGTAAAGCCGTTGCCTGAGCGCGCCCCAGCGCGCTTCCACCGCCCGGAGCGACCGGGCGATCCGGCGCGCCGAGCGCCGGTCGACCGAAAGCGTGCGGACGATACGCCGCCGCGTCGGCACCCGGTGCGCCTTGGCCCCGGCCGAAACCTTGAGCGCCGGCGCCGCCGCGCCCGCGTGGCTGGCGTTGAAATCCGCGATCGCGCGCACCACGATCTCCAGATTGCCGGTGTAGCGCGAGGTCCGCCGTTTCGTGAGGCCGGGGCTTGGCCCGAGGTCGGGAAAGACCAGCAGGCTCAGAAGCCGCCCGCGCTGTCGCGCCACCGGCGGCAGCAGGCGGTAATGCGCGCCCTCCACGGCGATCTCCCCGCGCTCCCAGGCGTCCCAGAACCGCATCTCACGCCCGAGCGTCGGCACGCATTTGACGAAGCGCGTCGTGCCCGCTGCATCGGTCGCGAGGCAGGCGAAGAAGCCGCCCTTGGTGCCGCCGAGCGGCCGGAACTCGGTCAGCGCCCCGCGCAGGCACGATGCCTCCGCGTCGGCGGGATCTTCCGGGGCCTGTCCGAAGGCCAGATCAATGATCGCGAGGATGTGGCGGCGATAACTCTCGAGATCGCCGCGCGCCCGCGCCCGCCGGGCGCCAAGCGCGCTGAGCGCGATCCGGAGACGCGCCGGCAGCGGAGGCCTTCCGGTCATCGCCTAGTCGAAGATGAACTTCGCCAGCACCAGCACGACGACCGCGCCGAAGATCGCGGCGACGAGGATCGCCGCGAGCCCGCCGGCCGCCAGTACGCCGACGCCGATTGCGGCGAGCACGAAAGGCGTCGCGACCGCGGCCAGCACGCCGAGCACGAGATACCCCGCCCGGTTGCGCCCGCCCGCGACGACCGAGGCGAGCCATCCCGCCAGCAGGCCGATCACGACCAGCAATACGAGCCCGATCCCGCCGATTGCCTGAAGAAATCCTTCCATGTCCCTCTGCTCCTTTCGTCCGCGGCCTTGCGCCGTTTCATGCATATGGGGCGTGCATACGATGTGCATAGGATGTGCAGGCGGCGAACGGGAAGAATCTGCCCACCGCCCGGCCGGAGTCAACGGGTCACGACGAAGACGTTCCGCCCCTTGCTCCCGTCCGGCGTCCCGGCCCGACCGGCCGCATCGGACGGCCGGTGGTGTGGCAGGATCTGCGGATGGGAACCGCTCATGAAGCGGTCCATCGCCTCGCTCACCCGCGTCTGCGCCTGCGGAACGCCGAATGCAGTGCCCGCCGGAACGCCCCGTCTCGTACCCAGCTGCACGACCTGCGCGAGACGAGGGGTTCCTGATGCTGCGCCCCTGTCGCGAGGCCGACGAACTCGACGGGTCGCCGCTTTCCGGCAACCCGTTTCAGCCTGGGGCGGCGCTGGGCGAGACGCGACGCCTGTAGCCTCCCATGTTGAAGTCATAGAAATATCAAGGGGGTAAGGTTTCCGGTCAGGCCGGTTCGCTGCCCTGCCGGACCAGTTCCCAGAATTCCGAGCGGTCGTTGGTGCGCGGAAAGGCTTCTGTGGGCACGTCCACATCGAGGAAGGCGCAGAGCGGCTCCCAGCCCTCCCGTACCTCGAAGACCAGAAGCTGCTCCGGCGGGATCGTCGCCTTGACCCTCTCGTTATGCGCCGTGAAGGCGGCGGCCAGCTGCGCCCCATCGAGCCCGGGCGGGAACCCCGTCGCGCTGATGACCGCGACCGCCATGTCGAGCCAGGCCTGCATGTGCGGCGGCGCCTCGTTCTGCCGCGCGCAGAGCGCATAGATCGTCTCGCTGAAGCTCGCCGCCCAGCTTTCCGGGCTTCGAAGCGTGAGAATGAACTTCGCATCCGGATAGGCCTGATAAAGCTCCGGAATGAAGCCCGCGACCGGCCAGTCCACGGCGCTCTGATAGCCCGCCAGGATCTTCGCCCAGTCGGCCTTGCCCTTCACCGCGGCCTGCCAGAGCGGCAGCGCCTGCGGCATGTGCGCCATGACCTCGGTCATGTGGTAGCAGGGGTCGAACCCGAGCCGCTCGAGCGCAGCCTTCAGCGAATATGTGCCCGTCCGGCCGACACCTGCACCAATCACCTTCACCGTCATGATCCTCTCCTCCCGTTGCGGCTTCAGCCATTTCCGGCTTGCCGTGCTCCGGATCATGAATGAAACTTGTAATCTGTCTAACGAATAGATTGCATGCATCATGAGCGAAATCGATCTGAGCCGGCTTGATCTCAATCTGCTTGTGGTCTTCACCGTGCTGATGCGCGAACGGAACGTGACCCGCGCCGCCGAGGATCTGGGCCGCACGCAGTCCGCCGTCAGCCATTCGCTCGCCCGCCTGCGCGCGCAACTCGGCGACCCGCTCCTCATCAAGGCCGGCGGGCGGATGACGCCGACCCCCTATGCACTGCGGCTCCACGAGGACATCGTGCCGATCCTGCGCAGCATCCAGCATGTCGTCTCGCCGCCCGAACCCTTCGATCCGGCGACGAGCCGCCGTCAGTTCCGCATCGCCTTTCCCGACAATTCGCGCGCCTTCCTCACGAACATCTATGCGCGGGTGCAGCGGGAGGCCCCCGGAGTGGCCGTGGAATGGCTGACCCCGAGTGCCGACATGCTGCCAATGGTCGCGGGCGGCCAGATCGACATCTGCGAGCTTGCGGGCTCGGCGCCGCTGCCCGAAGGCGTCGAGGCGCATCAGGGGCAACCCTACACCTGGATGACCTACATGCGGCGGGATCACCCGGCCGCGCAGGACTGGGGGCCGGCGGCTTGGAAGACCTGGCCGCATGTGAAGGTCTCCGTCGATACGAGAAGCCCGAGCCCGGTCGATGAGGTGACCCGCGGGAGCGGGCTCACGCGCCGGATCGGGGCGCGGATCCCGAATTTCGCCTCCCTCGGGCCGCTGCTTGCGCGGACCGACTTCATCGCGACCCTGCCGCCCATCACCATGGTCGATGTGCTGGAGGAATACGACATCCTGGCGCTGCAGCCCCCGGTAGAGATTGCACCGATGCCGCTGCGCTTTCTCTGGAGTTTCCGGCTGAGCAACGACCCTGGAAGCCGCTGGTTCCGCAATCTCGTGATCGAGACGTTTTCCGAGCTGCACCGCAAGGCGGAGGTCACCCTCGCGACCCGCTGGATCGACCGGGCGATGGGGAAGGGGGCGCCGCGCGCATGAGCGTCGCCCCGCCTCGGGTCAGGCCGCGATGAAGTCCCGCACGAAGGCGGTTGCCGGTTTCGCGCGGATCTCGGCCGGTTTGCCCGCCTGCTCTATCCGGCCCATCGACATCACGACGACGAGATCGGCAAGCTCCATTGCCTCCTCCTGGTCGTGGGTCACGAAGACCGATGTGATCCCGGTGCGGTCGTGGATCTCGCGCAGACCCTGGCGCAGCTCCTTGCGCACCTTCGCATCGAGCGCCCCGAACGGCTCGTCGAGCAGAAGCATCCGCGGCTCGATCGCCAGCGCGCGGGCCAGTGCGACCCGCTGGCGCTGGCCGCCCGAGAGCTGGTTCGGATAACGGCCGCCGATGTCCGGAAGCTGGATGAGGTCGAGCAGCCGGTTCACCCGCCGGCCGATCTCGGCCTCGGTCGGACGCTCCCTGCGCTTCCGCGCCCGCAGCCCGTAGGCCACGTTTTCGAAGACGGTCATGTGCCGGAAGAGCGCATAGTGCTGAAAGACGAACCCCGCCCGCCGCTCCTGCACGGTGAGTCCGGTGGCATCCTGGCCGTCGAACAGCACCCGCCCGGAGGTGGGAAACTCGAGCCCGCCGAGGATGCGCAGGAGCGTGGTCTTGCCCGATCCCGACGGACCGAGCAGCGCGATGAGTGCGCCCGATGGAATGGAGAGCGAGACCGGATGCAGCGCCCGTTCGGTGCCGAATTCCTTGGCGAGTTCCTCGATATCGATATGCATCGCATGTCCTTTCAGTGCCGCCGAGTGGCCGCCAGCAGATCCGCATGACGCCATTCGAGGAGCGATTTGAGGGCAAGGGTGACGAGCGCGAGCAGGGCGAGCACGCCGGCGAGCGAAAAGGCCGCGACCGAGAGATACTCGTTGTAGAGAATCTCGATCATGATCGGCATGGTCGTGGTGACGCCGCGGATCTTGCCCGAGACCACCGCAACAGCGCCAAACTCCCCCATGGCGCGCGCTGTCGAGAGCAGCACGCCATAGAGCAGCGCCCAGCGGATGTTGGGGAGCGTCACGGTGAGGAAGCTCCGCCACCCGCTCGCGCCGAGCGAAAGCGCGGCCTCCTCCTCCGAGCTGCCCTGCTCGATCATCACCGGAATGAGCTCGCGGGCCACGAACGGGAAGGTCACGAACATCGAGGCGAGCACGATGCCGGGAAACGCGAAGACGATCTTCATGTCATGGGCGACGAGCCAGGCCCCGAACGTCGAATTGGCACCGAAGAGCAGCACCAGCGCGAGACCGGCGACAACCGGCGAGACCGAGAAGGGCAGGTCGATCAGCGTGACGAGGAAGGTCTTGCCGGGGAAGTCGAACTTCGTGATCGACCAGGCGGCGGCGATGCCGAAGACTGCGTTGAGCGGCACCGCGATCGCCGCGACGATGAGCGTGAGGCGGATCGCGGAGCACGCATCCGGCGAGGCAAGCGCCTCGACCGACGCAGCCCAGCCCTGCCGAAGCGCCTCGCCGAAGACGGCGAGAAGCGGAGCGAAGAGCAGGACCGAGATCAGCGCAAGTACCGTGCCGATCAACGCGATGCGCACACCGCGCGGCTCGGTCGTGATCTCCTTGTGTCGGCGGGAGGGGCGCGTGGGGCGCGGAACTCCCGCGCCGCCGGAGGCGAGGGCAAGTTCAGACATGACGTTCTCTCCAGGCGGGCTCGGGCAAGGCCCGCAGGCGCAGCCTGCCGCTGACCCAGGCGAGCAGGGCCGCCCAGAGGACGGTGACCGCCGGTCCGACGACGAGATAGATCGCGAGCGCGAGCCAGGGGGTGCCGTTGCCCACCAGGGCGAAGATTGCACCCGTGAGGCCGGCGAAGCCGCCGAGGAAGGCGATGGCGAGGCCCGCTTCCGGGGTGAGGCCGCGCGGGTGCGGGCCGGCATCATCGGCGCGGGTGGTCGGGAAAGCTGGTCTAGACAAGTCCGATCCTCCGTCTGCTCCAGATCTGGATGGCGTTGATGGCGAAAAGCATCGCGAAGGAGATCACCAGCATGGCGATGCCGATCGCTGTTGCGGCGTCGTAGTTGTATTCCTCGAGCCGGATCACGATCAGAAGCGGCGCGATCTCGGTCTTGAAAGGCAGGTTGCCCGCGATGAAGATCACCGAGCCGTATTCCCCCACCGAGCGCGCCAGGGCGAGCGCGAAGCCGGTAAGAAGCGCCGGCGTGAGCGTCGGCAGGATCACCCGGCGGAGCGTGGCGAGACGCTGCGCGCCGAGCGTGGCGCTGGCTTCCTCCAGCTCGCGGTCGAGCTCCTCGATCACGGGCTGGACGGTCCGGACCACGAAGGGCAGGCCGATGAAGACCAGCGCCATCCAGATCCCGAGCTCGGAATAGGCAACCTGGATCCCGAGGGGCGCGAGCGCCTGGCCGAAGGCGCCGTTCGGTGCATAGAGGGCGGTGAGCGAGATGCCCGCCACCGCCGTTGGCAGCGCGAAGGGCAGATCCACGGCCGCATCGATGAACCGCCGGCCCCAGAAGCGGTAGCGCACCAGAACCCAGGCGAGCGCGAGCCCGAAGACGAGGTTGAAGAGCGAGGCGGCGAGCGCCACGCGGAAGGAGAGGCTCAGCGCCGCCCAGATGCGGCGGGAGTTCACCATGTCCCAGAGCTCGCCCGGGCCGATCATCAGCCCCCGGCCCAGCAGCGCGCCGATCGGCAGCAGGACCACGATCGAGAGCACGGTCATCGTGATCCCGAAGCTCAGCCCGAAGCCGGGCAGCGGCGAGGGCGCGCGGAGAATGCCAACCCGCATCGGATCACTCCTCGTAGATCTGGTCGAAGATGCCGCCGTCGCCGAAATACTCTGGCTGCACCTTCGGCCAGCCGCCGAAATCGGCGATGGTGGCGAGCGTCACCTCGGGAAAACGTGCGACATCCTCCGGCGCCGCGGCCGAAGTGTCCCAGGCCCGGTAGTAGTGGTGCAGCGCCAGCGCCTGCGCTTCGGGGCTGTAGAGGTGCTGGAGATAGGCTTCCGCCGCAGCGCGCTGCGCGTCCGAGGTGATGTTTCCATCGACCAGCGTCACCGGCGGCTCGGCGAGGATCGAGACCGAGGGCACGACGATGTCGAACGCATCATCGCCGAGTTCGTCGAGCGCGAGAAAGGCCTCGTTCTCCCAGGCCAGCAGAACATCGCCGATACCCCGCTGGGTAAAGGTCGTGGTCGCGCCGCGTGCGCCCGTGTCGAGGACCGGCACGTGACGATAGAGCGCGCCGACGAACTCCCGCGGCGCGATGTTGTTCTTCTCGGCATAGGCCCAGGCGGCGAGAAAGTTCCAGCGCGCGCCGCCCGAGGTCTTCGGGTTGGGGGTGATGACTTGCACATCGTCGCGCACGAGATCATCCCAGTCCGCGATGCCGCGCGGATTGCCCTCGCGCACGAGGAAGACGATCGTCGAGGTATAGGGCGCGGAATTGTGGGGCAGACGCTCTTGCCAGTCGCCCGGAATGCGGTCGGTCCGCTCGGCGATGGCGTCGATATCGGCCGAGAGCGCCAGCGTCACCACCGTCGCGTCGAGCCCGTCGATCACTGCGCGCGCCTGCGCACCCGCGCCGCCATGGGATTGCTCGATCTTCACTGCGGGATGGCCCTGCGCGGTCCACCATTCGTTGAAGAGCGTGTTGTAATCGCGGTAGAATTCGCGCGTAGGGTCATAGGAGACGTTGAGGATCTGAACCGTCTCCTGGGCGCGGAGCGGGGCGGGGGCGCCAAGAGCGATCCCGAGCGTCGCGAACACGGCCAGCGCGCCGCTTCGTTGCCGCCGCAAGACCGCGGCGCGCGTCCGATGCTGCCGGAGATCGGCGCGCCGGGCGGGTACGAAGGCGGGCAGGCCGGTCAGGCGCCCTTGGCCCGTCTCGATCTCGATCCGGCCATCTCCAAGGCTGCGGACGAAGCGCCCGCGGGCAAAGGCATGAGAGCCAAGCTGAATGGTGCGGTACATCGGTCAATCCTTCGCTGATCCCTGGCGGCAGTCAGGTGCCAGGTCGGCGCGCAGTTGCGTCCGGCGGGGCCGGGTTTCTGCCCGCCTCCCGCACTCCGGACGCCGCTTGCGCCGTGTGATGCCACAATAACGACAGGATTGGTCGTGATTATCAAAGGAAAAATCACGTTCTTTTTGGTCGTGATTTTAGGGGATCATTCTCCGCTGATGCGCTCCGGAGCGGCCAGGCGCTCCAGCGGCTCCGAATCTTCCTGAAGATCGGCGAGCGTCAGCGATTCGATCATCAGGATGTAGGCGGCATAGAACCCGCCGAAAACCGCCCGCACCTTGCAGGCCTCTTCATCCTTGCAGTCCTCGCAGCGCTGATAGGCCCGCCGCGACAGGCACTGCAGCGGCGCGAGAGGCCCGTCGATCAGCCGCAGAATCTCGGCAAGCGAGACGCGCCGCGGATCCTTGATGAGCTCGTAGCCCCCATTGCGTCCACGGCGGCTGCCGATGAGGCCCGCGCGTTTCAGGTCGAGAAGGATGTGCTCAAGAAACCGCTTCGGCGCGCCGGAGCGCTCTGCAATCTCCTCGATGCGCAGGGATTCGCCATCGCTGGCCTTCTCGTTGGCAAGAACCATGAGGGATTTCAGAGCGTATTTGGTCTTGTGGGTAATCATCCGCGCAAGGTGGTCCTGGAAATGACGAGTATCAATTATCAATATCGTCTTTATCAGCCGCCCTCGGAAAAGCGAACCTGCAAAAACACGATAAAGACTATCGACATTATGAGGCGTTCTGTCATGCTGGCCCACGACTCGTTCTGCCCGCCCATGTCGGCAAAAGGGAAACGGCATGAAACTCGACCGCATCGACCTCAAGATCCTCGATCTCCTGCAACGGGACGCGACGATCCCCGTCGCACGAATCGCCGACCAGGTTGGCCTCTCCCAGACCCCGTGCTGGAAGCGCATCCAGAAGCACGAGGAGGCGGGCGTGATCCGGGCCCGCACCGCGTTGCTCTCGCCTGATGCCTTCGGCCTCTCGCTGACCGCGTTCGTCATGGTGGAGGCCGACGAGCACACCGCCGAGTGGCGCAAGGCCTTTCTGGAGGCGGTCGGGAAGCTCGAGCCCGTGCGGGATGTCTATCGCCTCGCCGGGAACCACGATTTCCTGCTGCGCATCGTCGTGCCGGACATGGCGGCCTTCGACCGCTTCTATGCCGAGCTGACCGATGCCATCCGCCTGCGCAGGGTGAATTCGTTCTTCGCGCTGGAGACGGTCCGCACCACGACCGCCCTGCCGCTCGAGGGGCTGATCGCGGCCTCCTGACCCGCGCGGCCGCAGGGCTCAGGGGGCGGCGATGTCGCGGAAGCTCGAGGGGGTGATCCCGGCGATCCGGCGGAAGGCGCGGGTGAAGTGCTGCGGATTGCCGTAGCCGGTGGCAAACGCGATATCGATGATCTTGTTATCCGGATCGGCCAGCAGCTTGCAGGCGGCTCCGAACCGGACCTGCTGCTCGATCTGTTGATAGGTCAGCCCATTTTTCTCCAGCCGGCGCTGGAACGTCCGCTTGCTCATGCCGGCAATCTTTGCCGCCAGCGCAATGTCGAGATGTCCGTCACCGAGATAGGGCAGGATCGCGGCACGGATGGCCGCGACGAAATCCCAGGCTTCGAAGACCGCCTCCTCCTGCGGGGGGGAGGCGGCCCGTGTCGCCGGATGCTGCGGGCAGACCCGCGCCAGCACCTCGGAGGAGAGCAGGATCGAGTTGTGCGGCTGGCCCACGAGAATGCGCGTGTTCCCGAAGGCCTCGAGCAGTTCCGTCACGGGCTTGCCGGCGCAGACGAATGTCATCTCCGCCGGGCACCAGCCCGCCCCCGCAACGCTGCGGACGATCGAGATCATCGCATGGAGCTTCAGCCATTCGGAATAGGCGGTGGAGCCCATCTCCGCGGGCACGTGCAGATCACAGATGAGCCGGACCTGCGCGCCCTCCCGCCGCATTCGCACCCTCACCGCGCTGTTCTCGCGATGGACGACGCGCGACAGCGCCTCGATTCGCGCAAACCCCGTCGGCTGTGCGAGGATCGCCGCCTGCACCGCGCGGTCGAAGGTCCCGAGCGTCATGAGGTTGCCGGCCAGGAAGCCAAGCTCCGTCGGCATCGCGTCCTTGCCGCAGCGGGCGAGGAAATCGAGGCCGAGCGGCACGCTGATATAGGCATCCGGCATGTCCTCGAGCCGCGAGGGCAGATGCGACCGGGCCAGATCGCGATCGACCGGCGCACCCATGGCGCGCAAAAGGTCCGTATAGAGAATCAGATGGGCGGCCCGGGCGATGGGCACACGCCTCATTACTTAGCGGTCCTGGTGCACAGGAAGTGCATTCCGGATGAATGATCGGTCTGCATGGGTACCTGAATCTGCCTGGGCAGACGTTAGCACAGGCGCGGGAGGCCGCGAAAGCCTGTCCGGGCGCCTTTCGCGCCGGGCTGCGGGCCCGATGATTTCCCGTGCTCATATCGTGATGCGAATTGGCACGAAATGGGCAGAATCGTCGAGTGCCCTGCCGCTATGATCCCGCTCGCTCCATGCCGTCGGCATTCGGCACCTTTCGCGGTAAGATGATGAACAGCCTTCGACTTCCCACCCGACCGGCACGCCCCGCCGAACCCGCCCCCGACCGCACCGCAAGAACGCTGCGGGCCTTGGCGCCCGGCGCGCCGGGCAGGGGCTGTTTCACCCCGCCGCCGGTGCCAGACAGTGCCGCAAGAGCCTGCGCGCCCGCCCCCCTGAGGAAGAGAGACAGGATGACCCCGGCCTTCCGCCTTGCCGCCGCCCTCGCCGCGGCCTTCTGCCTTGCCAGCCCCGCCCTCGCGCAGACAGCCGCCGAGCCCGCAGGCGCCGGGGCCGAGGACTCCGCAACCCCGACCGCCGATTTCCTCTTCGTCCAGACCTCCGGCGGCATGGCCTATTCGGCGGACCAGAACCGCCTGACCCTCGATCACGTGAGCCCCGTCACCCTCTTCTTCACCGACCGGCCGGAGCGGATCGCGGGCAACATGAGCACCTCGGCCTTCGTGCCGTTCTGGAGCGAGGGCAGCGACAGCTTCCTCTCCGATCCGCCCAACGCCGACCTCTCGATCCTCGAGGACGGCACGCTGCACCAGGTGGTGGTCGAGCTCCACGATCCGGTCCTCGAGGGGGATCAGCTGCACTACACCGTCGAGATCCTGAGCGGTGACATGCCCGAGCTCGCCGACAACGCCTCGCTCTTCATCGACATCATCGGCATGCCGCTGACGCCCGTCTCCTTTGCGGGTGTCGACCGGCGCGCCTACCGCCGCGCCGTGTTCCGCTGAGGCGCGGCAAACCGGAAAGGAGGTCCGGCATGTTCCCCATGATTTCCCCGGTATCCCGCCACAACGGACCCCGGTCTTGCAACCGCAATCGCAAAGGTACGACCCTCATGAAGAACCTCTCCCTGACCTCGCTGCTCTCCACGGGTCTGCTGCTCGCGGCCGGACCGTTGGCGGCGCAGGACACCGGCTGGGAGTTCACCATCACGCCCTACGCCTGGCTGCCGGGGCTCTCGACCTCCGTCGATACCCGCTTCGGCACCGTCGATAGCGATACGAGCGGCAGTGACGCGCTCTCCGACCTCGATTTCGCCTTCATGGGCTCGGCAGAAGCGCGCAAGGGGCGCTGGGGCGCGATCGTCGATGTGATCTACTCCGACCTCTCCCAGACCGAGGACACGCCCTTCGGCCGGCTGTTTTCCTCGGCCAAGGTCGATACCAAGGTGATGGCCCTGAGCGGCTATGCCGCCTTCCGCGCCTACGAGACCGATCGCTTCAAGCTCGATTTGCTGGGCGGCTTCCGCTACTATGATGCCAAGGTCGACGTCTCGTTCGCCCCCGGCCGCCTGCCGGGCGAAAGCCGGGAGCTGAGCGAGAGCTGGACCGACCCCGTCTTCGGCGCGCGCGGCAGCTTCGCCTTCACCGACAAGTGGGTCGGTACCGCTGCCTTCGACTTCGGCGGCTTCGACGGCAGCAACGACTCGACCTGGCAGGCGCTCGCGACCGTGGCCTACCGCTTCAACGACAACTGGTCGGTGCTGGGCGGCTGGCGTTACCTGGACATCCAGAAGGAAATCGACGGACGCGACCTGCAGGTGCAGCTCAACGGCCCTGCGATCGGCGTCTCCTACCGTTTCTGAGGCGCCGGGAGGGCCCCTCATGACCAGATGCACCGCACCATCCGATCCTGCCCGGCCGGGGATACCCGCCCGGCGCGTGGATGGCGGCGGGCATGCGGCGGCGCGCTTCCGGCGTGCCGCAACCCCCTTTCGCGCCTCCTGCCCTGGGCGGGGCGTGCGAGAGAACCGCTTCAACCCGGGACACTGGCGTCAGACCCCGGTGTCTCACTCCAGACTGAGGGAAATACCATGAAAGTCATTCTCGTTTCTGCTGCCGTGGCTGGCCTTTTCGCCCTGCCCGCATTCGCTCAGGAAGAAGTCACGTGCGGGGATTACACCCTCATGGACAACGCCGCCCAGATGGAAACCATTGCCCGGATCGAGGCCCAGACCTCGGAAATGGACAAGCAGGAAAACCTCACTGCGGCCGCCATCCATGAAAAGCTCACCGCCGACTGCAAGGACCAGGTCGATGTCCTCGTGATCGACGTCGTGAAGGGCTACATGGAATAATCCGGAACGAACCGGGCACGGGAGGGGACATCCCTGTCGTGCCCGCATCCGTCGCCGCGGGCCTGCCCTGCGTCAGGCCCGCGGCGCGATCGGCGCCTTCCGCCGCAGGGCGAAGAGCGAGAGCGCCAGCGCCGCGAAGTTGGCCGGTGCCCACATCCGGATCTCGCCCCAGATGATGTGACGCGGGATCGCCGGAAACCGGATCAGAGGCAGCCCGAGTGCCGCGAGCGGCGCAAGCCATGGCCCGATCCGTGTGAGCGCACCCGCGATCTCTGACGTCCCGATGAAGCCGAGCAGCCAGACCGGCGCCGACACCGCCCGGACGAGTCCCATCCTCGCCATTTCACCGATCGACACGAAGGCATGACTTCCGCCCGTCCTGCCCTAAGCAAGGGCGAGCCGCCGCCGGATTGTGCTGCGGCCCGGTTGCGTTCCGGCGGCCGGGGCAGGGGAGGGGGCGCGGCTGCCCGCGCCGCCCGCCGGGGTTTCAGCGCTCGGGAACGAGCACCTCGCGCTTGCCGACATGGTTGGCCTGACTGACCACGCCCTCGTCCTCCATCTGCTCGACGAGCCGCGCGGCCTTGTTGTAGCCGATGGCGAGCTTGCGCTGGATGTAGGAGGTCGAGCACTTGCGGTCCTTGGCGACAATGGCAACGGCCTGATCGTAGAGCGCATCGTCGCCATTGGTGTTGCCGCCGAGCCCGAGCACGAGGTCGATCTCGCTTTCGGTCTCCGCCTCCGGCCCGTCCATCACGCCGGACTCGTAGTCGGGCGGCCCGAGCGCCTTCAGATGGCGGACCACCTCCTCGACCTCCTCGTCCGAGACGAAGGGCCCGTGCACGCGGGTAATCCGCCCACCGCCCGCCATGTAGAGCATGTCGCCCATGCCGAGGAGCTGTTCGGCCCCCATCTCGCCGAGGATGGTCCGGCTGTCGATCTTCGAGGTCACCTGGAAGGAGATCCGGGTCGGGAAGTTGGCCTTGATCGTGCCGGTGATGACATCGACCGAAGGCCGCTGGGTGGCCATGATCAGGTGGATGCCGGAGGCTCGCGCCATCTGCGCCAGCCGCTGGATGCAGGCCTCGATCTCCTTGCCCGCGACCATCATCAGGTCCGCCATCTCGTCGACGATGACGACGATGTAGGGCATGGTCTCGGGGTGAAAATCCTCGCTCTCGAAGATCGGCTCGCCGGTATCGTCGTCGAAGCCGGTCTGCACCGTGCGGGTGAAGGCCTCGCCCTTGGCGAGCGCATCACGCACCCGCGCATTGTAGCCGTCGATGTTGCGCACGCCCATCTTCGACATCTTGCGGTAGCGCTCCTCCATTTCCGCCACCACCCACTTGAGGGCGACGACCGCCTTCTTGGGGTCGGTGACGACGGGGGACAGCAGATGCGGGATGCCGTCATAGACCGAAAGCTCGAGCATCTTCGGGTCGATCATGATGAGCCGGCACTCGTCGGGCGAGAGCTTGTAGAGGAGGCTCAGGATCATGGTGTTGACCGCGACCGACTTGCCCGAACCGGTGGTGCCCGCGATCAGCAGATGCGGCATGCGGGCGAGGTTTGCCACCACCGGCTCGCCGCCGATGTCCTTGCCGAGCGCGAGCGGCAGCGCATGGGTGCTGTCGCCATAGGCCTTGGCGGCGAGGATCTCCCGCAGGAGCACCTTCTCGCGGTGATCGTTCGGCAGCTCGATCCCGATCACCGAGCGGCCCGGAATCGTCGAGACGCGGCAGGCGAGCGCCGACATCGAGCGCGCGATATCGTCCGAAAGCCCGATCACGCGGCTGGCCTTCAGCCCCGCCGCCGGTTCGAGCTCGTACATCGTCACCACCGGGCCGGGCCGGATCGAGACGATCTCGCCGCGCACGCCGTAATCGTCGAGCACGTTTTCGAGCATCCGCGCGTTCTCCTCGAGCGCCTCGTCGGAGAGGACGTGCCGCACGATGCTGTCGGGATGCTGGAGCAGCGAGAGGGCAGGAGGGGCATATTCCTCCATCTCGACCTCGCCGTTGAGCGCAAGCTCGGGCTGTTCCTCGGCCCGCGCCCGGAGGCTCTTGCGCAGCGACGGCTTCGGCCCGGCCTTCTTCACCCGGCTCTCGCCCGGTTCGATCAGGATCTCGTCGTCATCGTCCTCGACCTCGAAATCCGGGATGGGCTCCCGGGCGCGCAGGGAGGCGCGCGGTGCCGCGGCGGCGGCCGTCGTCTCCGTGCCGGCCGAGAGCGGCGGGGTGTTGCGCAGCACCGGCGTGCGCTCGGCATCGGCCTCGGCGCGGGCCCTGACGGCGGCGGTGATCTTTGCCATCACGCCATCCTCATCGGGCCGCGCCGCGGGCATCGGCTCGGCCTCGGCGCGCGCCGGGAAGGGGGGGATGCCGCCCGACCGGCGCGAGGGCTTCGGCAGCGGCGGCGCGACGGTATCCTCGGCGCGGCGGGCGCGGCGCTCGGAGGCATAGCTCTGTGCCGAACGCGCGCCACTGGCGACACCCTTCGCGGCGCGGCCGGTCAGCCGATGCAGCCCGGCATAGAGCGTGATCGAGCCGTCGCGGAGATAGCGCAGGAAGCGGCGCGCCTCCTGCAGCGTCACGCCGAGCGCGAATGCCGTGGTGACGATGAACACCGCCCCGAGCGCAAAGCTCGCCGTGAGCAGCGCCGGCCGGACGCCCAGCGGCAGCAGCGTGAGGAAGTTCCCCAGCACCGCATCGCCCAGCATGCCGCCGAGTCCGAAATCGTTCGGCCAGCCCGCGAGCGGCACGTGGGTTGAGGCAAAGGCCGCGGCGGCGAGGATCGCGACCGGGGTGGCGAGCGCCCGGCTTACCGCACGGGTCTCGCCCGCATGCAGCACGAGCCGGCTGCCCCAGACCATGAGCGCCGCCGGAATGCCGTAGGAGGCCCAGCCGAGCGCGCGGAAGAGCGGATCGGCGATCCAGGCGCCCACCAGCCCCAGTGCGTTCTGTGGCGGCGCGTCGGTCGAGTTGAAGAGGCTCGGATCATCCGGCGAATAGGTCCAGATCAGGATGAAGGCGAGGGCCCCGAGACCGAGAAGGATCAGGCCGAGAAGCTCCGTGCCGCGCCGGCGCAGCGCCTCTTCGGTATCGCTTTCCACGAGCGGTGCCCGGCGCTTGGCCTTGCTGCGTGCCGCCATCTCAGACCGTCCTTTCCTGAATGTTGTCCGTCTCCATGACCGTCCGGATCGCCCGGAGCCCGGCTCCGACCTCCGCGGCCTCCGCCACCAGCGCCACGCGCACATAGGCCCGCCCCGGGTTGGAGCCATCAGCCGCATCGCGCGAGAGATAGGCCCCGGGCAGCACCCGGACCCCGGTTCGGCGGTAGATCTCGACCGCCGCCCGCTCGCCGTCGCCCACATCGAGCCAGAGGAAGAACCCGGCCTGCGGCGAGAGATAGCCCGGCATCCCGCCGAGGATCTCGTCGGCCAGCTCGAACTTCTCGCGATAGAGCCGCCGGTTCTCGATCACATGCGCCTCGTCCGACCAGAGCGCCACCGCCGCATGCTGGAGCGGCAGCGGCAGCGGTGCGCCGGAATAGGCGCGCAGCCGCAGCAGGGCGGCGATCGTCTCCGGCCCGCCGGCGGCAAAGCCCGAGCGCAGTCCCGGCGCGCTCGATCGCTTCGAGAGCGAATGGAAGACCAGCACCCGCTCGGGGTCCGCGCCCACCTCCTGCGCCACCTCGAGCGCGCCCACGGGCGCCGTGTCGCGATAGATCTCGCAATAGCACTCGTCGGCGAGGATGCGGAAATCGTGCCGCTCGGCAAGCGCGATCAGCCCCCGCCAGTAGTCCCGATCCGCCACGGCGCCCTGCGGATTCGCGGGGGAGCAGACATAGGCCAGCGTGACCCGGTCGAGCACCGCCGCCGGGAGCGACCCGAAGTCGGGCAGGAAGCCCGTTTCCGCCGTCGCCGGAACCATCACCGGTTCCGCGCCGACGGCAAGGGCCGCCACGCCGTAGCACTGGTAGAACGGGTTCGGCATCATGATCGCCGGCTGACTGCTCGATTTTGTTTCCGGGCAGAGTGCGATGGCGGCGTTAAATAATCCTTCACGGGTGCCGTTGAGCGGCACAACCTGCCGCGCCGGGTCGAGCGTCACGCCATAGCGCCGCCCGAACCAGCCGGTGATCGCGTCGCGCAGCGCGGGCAGGCCCTCGTTCGGCGGATAGCGCGAGAAGTCCGCGACATGCGCGGCAATGGCGGGGCCGACCATGGCCGGCAGCGGATGCCGCGGCTCGCCGATGGTCATGAGAATTTCTGGGCCGCCCGGGGCCACACCGGAAAGAAGCCTCCGCAGCCGCGGAAAGGCGTATTCCGGCAGCTCGGAGAACCGCTCTGGATACTGCATCTGTCGCCTCTGGATCGGGGTCTGTTGCTGCCCCGTTCTCCTTATCCTACCGGCGCGCGCCTGTCCGGTCCAGAGATTTGCGGCTTCCGGCGCGGCGCGGGTCGCCTCGGGCCTTGCGCGCAAGGCCCCGGCCCGGGTTAACATTGCACCTGCGAGCATCCCGGCGCGGCGCAGCGGCCGTCCGGAGCGCCGCTTGGAGATACCCCAGAAAGGATGGACTGCGCATGGCCGAAGACATGACTCGGGAAGACGTGACGGCAATGATCCTGTCGGCGAAGAAACAGGCGGGGCTCACATGGGAAGGAATCGCGGAGCGGATCGGCATGTCGCCGGTCTGGACCCATTCCGCCGCCATGGGGATGAACGCGATGCCGCCCGAAAAGGCGGATCTGCTCGTCACCGCGCTCGGCCTGCCGCAGGAGGCCGCCGCGATCCTCACCGAGAGCCCGACCAAGATCTGGTCCCAAACCGTGCCGACCGACCCCTGCATCTACCGCTTCTACGAAATCGTCGGCGTCTACGGGCCGAGCCTCAAGGCGCTCATCCACGAGAAGTTCGGCGACGGCATCATGTCCGCGATCGATTTCGATCTCGAGGTGAAGCGCGTCGAACACCCGAAGGGCGATCGCGTGAAGGTCGAGATGTCGGGCAAATACCTGAGCTACAATTCCTGGTAGGCCGCGCGGTCGCCACACCACGAAAAAAGGCGCCGCGCCGGAGCGTGGCACCTTTCCCCTGTTTCTCGCGCGATCCGGCGGGGGCGCGCTCGCCCGCCCGGATCAGTCCTCGAACCGGCTCAGGTCGCGCACCGCGCCACGGGACGCACTCGTCGTGAAGGCGGCATAGGCCTTCAGCGCGGTCGAGACCTTGCGCTCGCGCGACGCGGGCTTCCAGGCCTTGGGGCCGCGGGCTTCCATCTCGGCACGGCGCTCCGCGAGCTCGCTCTCGCTGATGCTGAGATTGATTGTCCGGCCGGGGATGTCGATGTCGATGACATCGCCGTCGCGCACCAGCGCGATCGCGCCGCCTTCGGCAGCCTCCGGCGAGACATGCCCGATCGAGAGCCCCGAGGAACCGCCCGAGAAGCGGCCGTCGGTGACGAGCGCGCAGGCCTTCCCGAGCCCCTTCGATTTCAGGTAGCTGGTCGGATAGAGCATCTCCTGCATCCCCGGCCCGCCGCGCGGTCCCTCGTAGCGGATCACCACCACGTCGCCCTCGACGACCTTGCCGGTCAGGATCGCGCTCACCGCCTCATCCTGGCTTTCGTAGACCTTCGCGGGGCCCGAGAAGGTCAGGATGCTCTCGTCCACACCCGCCGTCTTCACGATGCAGCCGTCGAGCGCGATGTTGCCCGAGAGCACCGCGAGCCCGCCGTCCTGGCTGAAGGCATGCGCCTTCTCGCGGATCACGCCGGTCTCCCGGTCGAGATCCACATCGTCCCAGCGCCGGTCCTGGCTGAAGGCGGTCTGCGTCGGCACGCCACCCGGTGCCGCGCGATAGAAGGTGTGCACACTTTCGGCGGAGGTCTGGCGCACGTCCCAGCGGGCGATCGCATCACCAAGGCTCGGCGCATGGATCGTCGGCGACTTGGTGTGGAGCAGCCCCGCCCGGTCGAGCTCGCCGAGGATCGCCATGATCCCGCCCGCGCGGTGAACGTCCTCCATGTGCACGTCCTGCTTCGCGGGCGCGACCTTGCAGAGGCAGGGCACATGGCGCGAAAGCCGGTCGATGTCATCCATGGTGAAGGGCACCTCGCCCTCCTGCGCCGCGGCCAGCAGGTGCAGCACCGTGTTGGTCGAGCCGCCCATGGCGATATCGAGGCTCATCGCGTTCTCGAAGGCCTCGAAGCTCGCGATCGAGCGCGGGAGCACGCTGGTGTCGTCCTGCTCGTAATAACGCCGCGCGAGATCGACCACGAGATGGCCGGCCTCGACGAAGAGCCGCTTGCGGTCGGCATGCGTTGCCAGCGTCGAGCCGTTGCCGGGCAGCGAAAGCCCCAGTGCTTCGGTGAGGCAGTTCATCGAGTTCGCGGTGAACATCCCCGAGCAGGAGCCGCAGGTCGGGCAGGCCGAGCGCTCGATGGTCGCGACGTCCTCGTCCGTCACCTTGTCATCGGCAGCGGCGACCATCGCATCGACGAGGTCGAGCGCGACCTCCTTGCCCTTGAGCACGACCTTGCCCGCTTCCATCGGGCCGCCCGAGACGAAGACGGCCGGGATGTTGAGCCGCATCGCGGCCATCAGCATGCCCGGCGTGATCTTGTCGCAGTTCGAGATGCAGACCATCGCATCGGCGCAATGGGCGTTGACCATGTATTCCACGCTGTCGGCGATCAGCTCGCGCGAGGGCAGGGAATAGAGCATCCCCGCATGGCCCATGGCGATGCCGTCATCGACCGCGATGGTGTTGAATTCCTTCGCCACACCGCCCGCGCTCTCGATCTCGCGCGCGACGAGCTGGCCGAGATCCTTGAGATGCACATGGCCCGGCACGAACTGCGTGAAGGAATTCACCACCGCAATGATCGGCTTGCCGAAATCACTGTCCTTCATGCCGGTCGCGCGCCAGAGTCCGCGCGCGCCTGCCATGTTGCGGCCATGAGTCGAGGTGCGAGAGCGATAGTGCGGCATGGTTCTTCCCGTTGCGTCTTGCCAGTGCGTCTGGCCGGTTCGGCTCAAAGATTGCACCTCATACGCGCTTGGCGGAAAAGAGTCCAACGCCCCGGTGTCCCGCAGCGCGCAAGCCTCACGCCGGCTTGACCGCCCAGGCCAGGTGGATCGGTGCCGCGAAGGCCACGGTACCGTCCGGCGCGGCGAACTCGGCCAGATCCCGCGCGGCCGCCTGCCGGAGCCGCGCGTAGCCCTCCGCGTCGATGAGGTCCGCCAGCGTCCAGCCCTTCACGTCGGTCCGCACCCAGTCCTCGATCGACGGAAAACGGGCGGTTCCGGGCCGCGTTTCCACCGTCACCTCGGCAATTCCTGCGGCCGGGAACAGGGCGGCGAATGCCGCGCGATCCCCCAGCACGAAGGGCGCCCGCAGCGCCGAAGCCGTCCTGGGGCCGAAGATCCGGGTCAGCAGGGCGAGCATGGCGGCATAGCCCGGCGAGGTCTCGACCGCGTCCCAGACCGCCACTGCAAGCCTGCAGCCGGGCGCGAGGACCCGCCACATCTCGCGGAGCGCGGCAACGCGGTCTTCGAAGAACATGATGCCGAACTGGCTCGCCACGGCGTCGAAGGCGGCGTCGGGGAACGGCAGCGCCTCTGCCCGGCCCTCGTACCAGTCGATCTCCGGCGCCCGGGCGCGGGCAACGGCGAGCATGCCCGGATTGCAGTCGAGCCCGGCGACGTGCGCACCGATCCCCGCCCGGCTCCGTGCCGCACGCGCCAGCACGCCGGTGCCGCAGGCGACGTCGAGGAAGGATTTCCCGGGCGCGGCACCGGCCGCCGCCGCCACCGGGTCCGCGAACTGGGCGAAGAGCGCGGGCAGAAAGAACGTCTCGTAGACCTCGGCGGCGCTGCCGGTGAGCTGGCCCCGGCGCGTCGTCTCGATCCCTGTCTCGGGTTCGGAAAGCATGGCATCCTCCGTGTCACGGCAATGGCGGGAGCCTGCGCCCGGCGGCGGGTGTGTGACTACTGCAGGAAGTGTAGTCCGATCCTGCCATCGGCGCGGCGTCGTGCTATCCTGTCGCAGGAGGTCGGGATGCGGAGCTATGGCCAGTTCTGTCCGGTGGCGAAGGCGTCCGAGCTGTTCTGCGAGCGCTGGACGCCGCTTATCGTGCGCGACCTCGCCGCGGGCGCGACACGGTTCTCCGAACTCCAGCGCGGCGTGCCGCTGATGTCGCCGACGCTGCTCTCGCGGCGGCTGAAATCGCTGGAGGCGGAGGGAATCCTCGAACGCCATGTGCCGGAAGGACGCCGGACCGCGACATACCACCTGACCGCCGCCGGGCGGGAATTTGTGCCGCTCGTCGAGGCGCTCGGCATCTGGGGGCGGCGCTGGACGCGGCGCGAACTGGAGGAGGGCGAGATCGACCTCGGGCTGCTGCTCTGGACCATCGAGCGCTTCGCCCGGCCCGATGCCTTCGGGCAGGAGCGGGCGGTCGTCCGGCTCGAACTGAGCGATCAGGCGGAGGGCAGGAACCTCTGGTGGTTCCTCAACGAAGGGGGGCGCTGCACGCTCTGCCTCGAGGATCCGGGCCATGAGATCATGCTCTATCTTTGCTGCGCGCTGCCCGACATCATCCATGTGATCCGCGGCGACGTGTCGGTGCGGCACGCCATCACCGAGGAGAGGCTGGAGGTGATCGGCAGCCATGCCGCGCGGGCTGCTTTCGAATCGTGGCTCAATCTCGGGCCGCTCGCGCAGGTCACGCCGGCGCGTTGAGGTGGCTCACGCCTCGCGGAAATGCTTCGAGAGCTTCAGCCCCTGGCCCTGATAGTTCGAGCCCATGCCCGCGCCATAGATCAGCTCCGGCCGCTCGGCCATGCGCTCGTAGACCAGCCGGCCCACGACCTGCCCGTGCTCGAGCGCGAAAGGAGCCTCGTGGCAGCGCACTTCGAGCACCCCGCGCGACCCGGTGCCGCCCGCCAGCCCGTGGCCGAAGCCCGGATCGAAGAAGCCCGCGTAATGCACCCGGAACTCGCCCACCATGGCAAGATAAGGCGCCATCTCGGCGGCGTAATCGGGCGGCACATGCACCGCCTCGCGGCTCACCAGGATATAGAAGGCGCCGGGATCGAGAATGATGCGCGTGTCGGATGAAGTGACCGGCTCCCAGAATTCCGCCGGGTCGTAATATCCGATCCGGTCGAGATCGATGAGGCCGGTATGCGGCTTTGCCCGGTAGCCCACGACGCCCTTCGCCCGCGGCAGGAGATCGACCGAGAAGGCGAGCCCGCCGTTGATATGCGCCGGGCCGTCCACCAGCTTCTCTTCCGCGTCGAGCTGGCGCAGCGCATCGTCGTCGAGGCGGCAGGAACCGGTGGAGAAGCGGATCTGGTTGAGCCGCATTCCCGGCCGCACCAGCACCGAGAAGGAGCGTGGCGAGATCTCGGCGTAGAGCGGCCCGGTGTAGCCCGGCTCGATCCGGTCGAATTCCGTTCCGCGGTCGGTGATGAGCCGGGTGAAGAGATCGAGACGCCCGGTCGAGCTCTTGGCATTCGCCGTTGCCGCCATGTCCTGGGGAAGCGCGAGGCTCTCGATGAGCGGCACCAGATAGACGCAGCCCTTCTCGAGCACCGCGCCGGCCGTGAGGTCGATCTCGTGCATGGAAAAGCTGCCGACCCGCTCCGCCACCGTGCGGCTTCCCGGCAGGAACGAGGCACGCAGCCGATAGGCGCGCGTGCCAAGACGGAGATCAAGGCTTGCGGGCTGGATCTGACCGGGGACAGGAGGCGTATCGGCGGCGATCCGGCCATCGGCCAGCATCGCCGCAATTCCCTGCGACGGGACAACGCCCATTCCCACCTGGGGCAGGGAATGGAGAATGGTCGGGCTAGCGAGATTCGAACTCACGACCTTTCGACCCCCAGTCGAACGCGCTACCAGACTGCGCTATAGCCCGACACGGAGCGCTTTATAGCCAGCCGCAGCGCGAGGGCAAGCGGAAAGCGCCACGCGGGCGCAGGTTCATTGCGGGAGGCCTTCGGCCATGCGGGTGCGCAGCGCCTGAAGCTCGGCGACGAGCGCCTTCAGAGCGGCCTTGCGGTCCGCGCGCGCGCTGGCCTGCGGCATTTCGTCCGGCCGTGGAGCGTCTTCGGTCCCGTCCGATTCTTCCATCCGCATCTCCCCCTTGGCGGATTGCGAAGCCCCTGCGGGCGCTTCGAGCGTCGCCGTGGTCTCTTCCGCAAACCCCGCCACCATCTGGGGGCGCTCGACGGCGCCGGAGGCATAGACCACACCCTGCGGCACGGACACGTCCTCCGTCTGGGTCTCGGCGATCTCCTCCGCGTCCTGCACTCTGGATCCGAGCCCCGCCACATGGCGCACGCCCTTCTCGCGCAGGATCTTCTGCACGCCCTTGATCGTCATCCCGTCATCATAAAGCAGCCCGCGGATGCCGCGCAGCAGGCTGACATCCTCGGGGCGGTAGTAGCGCCGCCCGCCCCCGCGCTTCACCGGCTTGACCTGGGTGAAACGCGTCTCCCAGAAGCGCAGCACATGCGGCGGCACGTCGAGCACGTCGGCCACTTCGCTGATGGTGCGGAAGGCTTCCGGAGACTTTCTTACCACAGGCCGTTCTCCGATCTCAGCGTTTGTTCCCCGCGTTCACGCGCTCTTTCATGATGTGCGACGGACGGAAGGTCAGAACCCGCCGCGGCTCGATCGGCACCTCTTCCCCGGTCTTGGGATTCCGCCCGACCCGCGCGGACTTGGCGCGCACACTGAAGGTGCCGAAGGAGGAAATCTTGACAGTCTCGCCCTCGACCAGCGCATCGGACATGTGGCGCAGAACGGATTCAACGAGTTCCGCCGATTCGTTGCGGGAGAGACCAACCGCGCCGAACACAGCTTCACTGAGCTCCATGCGGGTCAGTGTCTTGTCGCTCATGGACGTTCCCCTGTTGTACGTGGTCGTACAAGCCTATGGGAAAGAGGGAAAGCAAGTCAATAACATCATCTTGGAACAAGGACTTGGCGGAGCCCTCGCGGCGCTGTTACCACCGCATCACGGCCGCGCCCCAGGAGAGGCCACCGCCGATCGCCTCCATCAGCAGCACGTCGCCGCGCTTGAACCGGCCCTCGCCCGCGGCCACCGAGAGCGCGAGCGGGATCGAGGCGGCCGAAGTGTTGCCGTGATCCTGCACGGTGACCACCACCTTCTCGATCGGCATGCCGAGCTTGGCGGCGGTCTGGGTCATGATGCGCAGGTTGGCCTGATGCGGCACCAGCCAGTCCACGTCCGAGGTCTCGAGCCCGGCGCTGGCAAGGGCGGCCTCGCCGGCCTGGGCGAGCTTGATGACGGCGTGCTTGAAGACCTCGCGGCCCGACATGTGCACGACGCCCGCGGTGCCGGTGGAGGAGGGGCCGCCATCGACATAGAGGATGTCGGCGAAACGCCCGTCGGAATTGAGATTGGTGGCGAGGATGCCGCGATCCTGCGGCCCGCCGGCGCTCTCCTGTGTCTCGAGGATGAGCGCGCCCGCGCCATCGCCGAAGAGCACGCAGGTGCCGCGGTCGGTGAAGTCGAGAATGCGCGAGAAGGTCTCGGCCCCGATCACCATCACCCGCTTCGCCAGGCCCGCCCGCATCAGCGCATCGGCCTGGGCGAGGGCGAAGACGAAGCCCGCGCAGACGGCCTGGATGTCGAAGGCGAAGCCGCCCTCCATGCCGATCGCGGTCTGGACCCGCACGGCGGTGGCGGGAAAGGTCTGGTCGGGCGTCGCGGTGGCGAGCACGATCGCGTCGATGTCGGTCCCGCTCAGCCCGCCATTGGCGAGCGCGGCCTTTGCCGCGGCGATGGCGAGATCCGAGGTCGTCTCGCCCTCGGCCGCGAAATGCCGCCGCCGGATGCCGGTGCGGCTCGCGATCCACTCGTCGCTCGTATCGAGCGTCTTCTCGAATTCAGCGTTTTCTACGACGCGGGCGGGCAGGTAATGCCCGCAGCTGACCGGAACGGCACGAACAAGGCTCACGACCCCGAACTCCCCCGGAGCGCATCCTGCGCTCCCTCGACGTGACTCTCCTTCGCGCCCACCGCCACGCGCTTGACGAGGCGGTCGGTGAACCCGCTTTCGGAGAGGGAGAAGGCGAGTTTGATCGCGGCCGACACCCCGGTCGCATCGGCGCTGCCGTGCGACTTGATGACGGTGCCGTTGAGGCCGAGAAAGACGCCGCCATTCACGCGGCGCGGATCGATCCGCTTCTGGAACCGGCGGAGCGAGGTGAGGGCGAAGAGGCCGCCCAGGCGCGAGAGCGGGCTGTGGGTGAAGGCCTCGCGCAGGAGGCTCCCGATCATCCGGGCCGTGCCCTCGGCGGCCTTGAGCGCCACATTGCCGGTAAATCCGTCGGTGACGATCACGTCCACCCGGTCGGAGGGCATGTCCGTGCCCTCGACATAGCCGATATAGTCGAAATCCCCGGCCGGTCCGGCGGCCCCGATCATCTCGGCGGCCTGATGCAGCTCGGAGCGGCCCTTGTGCTCTTCGGTGCCGACATTGAGCAGCCCGACCCGCGGCCGCACCACGCCAAGCGCGTTGCGGGCATAGGACGTGCCCATCAGGGCATATTTCAGCAGATCGGCGGCATCGGCGCGGATATCGGCGCCCGCGTCGAGCACCACGTTGTATCCGGCAGGATTTCGGGAGGGCCAGAGCACGGCGATCGCCGGGCGGTCGATGCCGGGCGCCTTGCGCAGCGCGAGCATCGAAAGCGCCATCAGCGCACCGGTATTGCCGCAGGAGATGACGGCGGGCGATTCGCCGTCGCGAACGGTTTCGAGCGCGTTCCACATGCTCGATCCCTTCGCACTGCGCAGCGCGCGGGAAGGCTTGTCCTCCATGCCGATCACGCTCTCCGCATGGCGGATCTCGGTGCGCTCGGCGAGGGGGGTGCGGGCGCGAATCGCGCTCTTCAGCACGGCGGCGTCGCCGTGGAGGATGTAGCGAAGCCGCGGATTTTTCTCCAGCGACTTGCCCATGCCGCGAACGATGTCGGCGACACCCCGGTCGCCGCCCATGGCGTCGATCGAGATAACGATGTCGCCTGCGTCTGGAGCCGACATGCCGGTGGGGTGAGTCCGGGGAGCGTCCGTAGTCATACCGGACCTACCTCACACAGGCGTCGTTCAGGCGGCTTCGTCGTCGAGGTCGATTTCCTCAACTGCGGCAACGACTTCACGGCCGTCATAATGCCCGCAGGCGCCGCAGACGTGATGCGGACGACGCAGTTCGCCGCAGTTCGGGCATTCGTTCGGATTGCCGGCCACAAGCGAATCATGCGAGCGGCGCATACCACGCTTGGAGCGCGTGATCTTGCTCTTGGGTACAGCCATTTTTCAACCTCGATGTCACGCGGGCCCCGGCCCGGATCACCCTTGCATTTGCTGGGCACCCGATAACGAATGTTGCGCGACATGTCACGCCCCAGCTTTCGGGATGGCCAGGAAAACGAAGCGCGGAACATAGCGATTGCGCGCGCGTGCGCAAGGGCAAATGCAGGCAAGGTCATGAATTGTTGTCGAGCCTGTCCTTCAGGGCCGCGAGGGCGGCGAAAGGCTTCACGTCCTCGTCCTCGAGCGGCGTCACGCCGTCCTCGGCGAAGACCTGCGGGCCGAGGGCCGCGCCGTCCTTGCGCGGATAGGCCGGAAGCGCGAGGGCGAGGGTCTCGAGTGCCACGAGCCCGAGGTCGATCGTCGGGCGCAGCGGCTCGACATCCTCGTCGTCCTCGGCCGAGAGCATGATGTCGGTCGCGACCGGCTCGGTCATCGGCTCGTAGCGCCGGCGCACAGGCTGGTCGATCCGGGTGGTGACCGGCTCGAGCGTGACGACGCAGGTCTGGATCACCGTTGCGCCGAACGCGCCCTCGAGCTGCCAGCCCTTGCGCTCGAGCGGCGAGAGCCGCCCCTGGAAGCGGAGCTTGCGCAGCGCCTGGGCGCCCATGAGCCGCGCGATCGCCTGAGCCTCGGCCGGCTCGGGGCTTATGTCGAACGCGAAGTCGCCGCCGTCCTGGAGCCGCGCGAGCTCCACGACCCGCGCAAATTCCGGATTGTCAGGTGATGTTCTGGCCAGTTCCCGCATGATCCCCCCGTCAGGACGGCTGCGTGAGCCGATCATCCCAAGTTCCTTGAATTTAGACCATGTGCAGAGTAGGGGAGCAAGGAGTTTTGCTGTCATCAAGGGGATCGGATGCGCCCGACTTCGCTGCGCCGCGCACTTCTCGGCCTGACGATCGTGGGCGCGCTGGCTTCTGCCTGTGCGCCGACCGTCCGGGTGCATGGCTATGTCCCCTCCGAGGCGGACATCGCCACCGTCCGGCCGGGTGTCGACAATTACGAGAGTGTCGAGAAAGCCCTCGGCCGCCCGTCTTCCAGCGGTTTGCTGCAGGACCGCTCGTGGTATTATGTCGAGAGTATCGTCGAGAACTACACCTACCACGCGCCAAGGGTCGTCGACCGGACGGTGCTTGCGGTGAACTTCAACGAGAACGGTGTCGTCTCGGGGCTCACGAAATACGGCCTCGAGGATGGCCGAATCGTCAACCTCACCGCGCGCACCACCGAGACCGGGGGCCGTTCGATGGGCGTGCTGGAGCAGCTCTTCGGCAACGTGCTCAACATCGATGCGGAGCAGCTCAACCAGTGAGTTGGGCTGCCCTGCCGGCGCGGCGGAGGAAGCCATGGCACACGAGTTCCGTCTCAGGGTCTATTACGAGGACACCGATGCAGGCGGTGTCGTCTATTATGCCAACTACCTGAAATTCGCCGAGCGGGCCCGGACCGAGGCGCTGCTCGGCCTCGGCATCTCGCAATCCGAGCTGCACGAGCGGCTCGGCCTGCTCTTCGTGGTGAAGGGAATCGCCGTCGATTACCGCGCGCCCGCCCGGCTCGAGGACAGGCTGGTCGTCCGCACCCGGCTGACCGGGCTCGGGGCCGCGCGCATTCTCATGGAGCAGCAGATCCTGCGCGAGGCCGAACTGCTCGCGCGCTGCGACGTGGCGCTCGCCTGCATCGGACCCGAAGGCCGCCCGGCGCGCATGCCGGCGAGCCTGCGCGAGACGATCGCGAGCCTCAAGGCCGCCGAACCCCGCGACTGACACTGGCCACTGCCGCGGCATCTGCCGGATTGGAGCGCGCATTTTGGCGCATTCCGTGTTATGGTTGTCGCATAAAGAGTGTAAATCCATGACCGAACCGGGGGGTACCGTGGCCGTCGAATTTGACACCCATCTCGCGATCCCGCCCCTTCCGTCGGACTCCCGCCGCGCCGCCCGGACGGCCCTCAGGCTCTCGGGCAAGGTCGCGGCCGCGGGCGGCTTCGATGCCGCGATCGAGGCGGCGGTCGATGCGATATACGCCGCCGGCCCCGGCGATCCGCCGACGGAGCTCCACCGCCTGCGGATGATCTACCGGGATTTTCACACCCGCGACGAGCTCCGCGATCTCGCGCGCGCCAGCCTGCGGCAGTTCGGGATCGTGAAGGCGGGGGGCTAGCCATGTCCTATCCCGATCTCGGCTGTTTCGCGGAATGCCTCGAATGCGATCTCTGCGAGGACGCCAAGGACGACAAGGACGACATCGACCTCTTCGACATCCCCGACGACTTCTTCGATGACGGCACGCCCGACTGGCTCGACCCGGACTGGGGTCCGCCACCCGATCCCGATGACGGGCTGGATTTCGACTTCGACCTGCCGCCCGTCCGCCCGACCTGGGATCCCTGGGGCCTCGAATGGACTGGAGAGTTCTGAATGGCGATGACACGAGATGAAACCACGCGCGCCCTCCGTGCCGCCCGGCGCTACGTCGATCTCTGCGACGCCTACCGTGCCACGAGTGCGGCGCATGACATCGTGCTCGGCCGCATCGAGGCCGGGCTCCGGCGCCGCGCCGCCTCGATGCCGCCCGAGCTCCTGACCGAGCGCATGGGCGTGGTGGCCGAGCGCCGGCTCAACGCGCGCCAGACCCATGCCACCTTCGTCACCCGCCGCCTGCAGGCGCTCTCCCGCCTCGACGAACTCGGGGGCGGATGATGCCCGCCCCGCCCCGGTTCGACGGCATGGCCGCGATGGTCGATGCCCGGCTCTACCAGCCCTTCGCCCGCGAGAGCATCGAGCGTGCCACGACCCGCGTCTGGGTCTGCATGTTCATCTGCGACATCCGGCCCGGCCGCGATGTCGCGGGCCTCGTGCTCGACCTCCTGCTCGCCCTCGAGGCGCGCCGCAGGCTCGGGGTCGATGTGCGGGTGCTGCTCGCCTCGACCACGCGCACCGCCGATATCGAGACCGCGAACCTCGCCTCGGGCATCTTCCTCTCCGAGCGCGGCGTGCCGCTCCGCCGCATCTTCGCCGACGAGATCGACCCGGAGGCCGCGCTGCCGCCCGAACGGCTCGGTTCGCACGCGAAATTCGCCATTTTCGACGATCTCGCCCTCGTCGGCAGCGCGAACTGGACCGATGACGCCTTCCGCGAGAATTTCGAGGAAACGGTCGCGCTCACCGGCGGCGGGGTAGACCTGCTCTGCGCCGAGTTCCTCCGCCTCTGGCGCAATGGACGGGGGATGCCGCGCCATGCCGCTTGAGCCCGCCACCGTCGCCCCGCTCATCGCCCTCTGGTCCGCGGCGCTCGCCACCCCCTGGACCGCGGCGGAGAAGGATGCCGTCGCCGCCAGCCTCGGCGCGATCGCGGGCCATCTCGTGCCGCACCGCGTCGATGATGTCGCGCTCACGGAGCTGCGCTGGCAGGCCTTCCTCCTGCGCCGGACACTGGCCGCGGTCGAGGCGCCGCTCGTCACCGCGGCGGCGGGTCTCCGGCGCTATTACCGCATCACGCCGCCGAAACGCCGCGCCGACGGGGCGGGTCCGGCGATCGGCCTGCAATCGGCGACGCGCGCCGAGCTCGACACCCTGCCCGGCATCGGGGCGGCGCGGGCCGAGGACATTGCGCGCTATCTCGCCCGGCATCCGCGGCCCGACGGCATGGCGGAACTGGCCGCGATCCCGGGCATCGGCCCGGAGACGGTGGAGGGGCTCGCGGACGCGGCCTATCTCGAACCCGCCGTGCCGATGATCGTCATCGACGGTCTGGCCGATTTCGCGGAAGCCCCGGGCATCCCGGCGCTTCTGCGCCTGCTCGAGACGGGTGATGCCCATGTCTTCACCGGCGATCACACCACGCGCCTGCGCCGCGGCGCCCCCGGCGGCACCCCGGCCGCGCGCTTTCTCGCCTTTCTCGACGATGTCGCCGAGCGCGCCTGGCGGGCGGCCGTCCCCGCCGAGGGCATTCTGGCGAGCGATGCCGCCGCCGAGCTCGACCGCGGCGCGCTCCATGCCGCCCTCCGTCAGCAGATGCACCCGGCGCCCGGCACGCTGCTCGTCAATGCCGCGTATGCGGTCGCGGTCCGGGCCGCGCTCGAGGCCGCGCAGACACGCGTCGATCTGATGATGTTCGTCGCGACCGGTTCGGCCGGGGTGGATGGCGCGCCGGGGCCGAAGGATCTCGTCGAGGCGCTGCTGGCGGCCAACGCGCGCGGCGTCGCGGTGCGCGTGATCCTCGATCAGGACGACGACGGCTATCCCTACAACAGCGCACATATCAACGCCGGGCTCTTCAACCAGCTCAAGGCCGCGGGCATCGCGGTGAAGTTCGACGAGAAGGACGTGCTGCTCCATTCCAAGCTCTGCGTCATCGATGGCGCGACGGTCTTCGTCGGCGCGCACAACTGGACGCGGGCGGGGATCTTCGGCATCCACGATCTCAGCGTCGGGCTCGAAAGCCCGGCGCTCGCCCAGGACTATGCCGCCCGCTTCGAGACCGTCTGGGCCGCGCTGCCGGGCTGATCCGGCGCCCCGGCGCAGGGCAGGGCGCCTCTCACGAAGATGTGTCGCCGGCGCCTCCGGGGCGGCGCGCGGCCCCGAGATCCCGCGCGCCCGCCCGCGGCGTTGCAAAACAGGCCCCTGCCGGATGCGGGGCGCCCCGCGCACGCCCTCCGGGCCCGGAGGCGCCGCGTCGCTGCGTCAGGCTGGACAAGCCGCGGGTTTTTCTCCACAAGGCGCAAAATTCGGTTTAGTATGCCACCAAAGCGCCGGATCAACCGGCGGATGTGTTACAGGCAAGCATCAGCAGGCTCCCCTCATGGAAGATACTCTCGCCGCCGCGCAGCAGATCGACTTCTCGCTGTGGGCGCTGTTCCTGCGAGCCACGTTCTCGGTCAAGATCGTGATGCTCCTTCTGATCATCGCGTCCTTCTGGTCGTGGTCGATCATCATCCAGAAGATCCTCGACCTTCGCCGCGCCCGCGCGGATGCCGAGGCCTTCGAGGAAACATTCTGGTCGGGCGAGCCGCTCGACACCGTCTATGAGCGCATCGGCCCCGAGCCGCCCGAGGCGGCGGCGCGCGTCTTCGCCGCCGGCATGACCGAGTGGCAGCGCTCGCACCGCAAGGACGGCGGCCTCATCGCCGGCACCCAGGCCCGCATCGAGCGGGCGATGAACGTCGCGATCGGCCGCGAGGCAAGCGCGCTCGGCCGCGGGCTCAACTTCCTCGCGACCGTCGGCTCCGTCGCCCCCTTCGTCGGCCTCTTCGGCACGGTCTGGGGCATCAAGAACGCCTTCGAGGAGATCGCGCTCCAGCAGAGCACGAACCTCGCGGTCGTGGCACCGGGCATCGCCGAGGCGCTGCTCGCGACCGGCCTCGGCCTGCTCGCGGCCATTCCGGCGGTCATCTTCTACAACAAGCTCAGCCAGGAGACCGACGCGGTCATCGGCAGCTACGAGGGCTTTGCCGACGAGTTCGCGATGATCCTCTCGCGCCAGCTCGACCAGCAGGCCGGAGGCTGACATGGGCATGAGCGTGCAGACGGCCCGGGCGCGGAGGGGGGGATCCCGCCGTGGCGGGCGCCGGCCGATGGCCGAGATCAACGTGACCCCGATGGTCGACGTGATGCTGGTGCTGCTCATCATCTTCATGGTCGCCGCGCCGCTGCTCACCGTCGGCGTGCCGATCGAGCTGCCGAAGACCGCCGCCGCGCCGCTGCCCTCCGAGCGCGAGGAGCCGCTCACCCTCTCGCTCACCGCCGACGGCGGCATCCTCGTGCAGAATTCCGAGGTCGCGCGCGCGGAGCTCATCCCGCTGCTCCAGGCCGTCTCGAAGGAGCGCGACAGCGAGAAGGTCTACCTCCGCGCCGATGGCGCCATCCCCTATGAGGAGGTCATGCAGGTGATGGGTGCGCTCAACGCCAGCGGCTTCCACGACATCGGGCTCGTGACCGAGCAGGGCGGGCCCCGCTTCGACGGAAAGGACGGCTCGTCCGGGAATTGATGAAACCAGGCACGCTGATCTCGGGGGCGGCCCATGGCGCGCTGATCGCGGCTGCGATCTTCGGCCTGCCCTGGCTATCTCCCCGCGACCGGGAGCCGGTCTCCGTGACCTCGGTGAGCTTCGTGACCGATGCGGAGTTCGAGGCCGCGCAGTCGGCCGCCTCCGCGCCGCCCGGCGGCGGCGAGGTGGTCCTGCCGCCCGAGGTCGCCGAGGAGCCCCCGCTTCCCGTCATCACCCCGCCCGAGCGGCCCGCCGAGACGCCCGCACCGGCGCCGTCGGACGCGCCGGCCGAGGCCGAACGCGCGCCGCTCTCGCCGCGCTTCAACCCCGAGGCGCCGCTCTCGGCCCCGAGCACGGATTTCGCCGCCGTCTCGCCCGACCAGGTAAGCCCCGCTCCGCCGAGCGCCGTCGAGGCGCCGCGGCCGCGGCCGGTCGCGCGCATCGCGCCCGAACCGACCCCGCCGCCGCCCGACGCGCTGCCCGAGGCCGAGACCGTGCAGCGCGATACCGCGCCCGAGCCCGACATCGAGGTTGCCGTGCCGCAGGAGGAAGAGGCCGCGCCGCCCGAGACCGCGCCCGAGCCGGTGGCCGAGCCCGCGCCCAAGGCGCCGCTCGCGCTCGCCTCTTCGGCCCGGCCGCGCTCGCGCCCCGAAGCGGTCTCCCGCACCCAGCAGGCCACGCCGACGCCGCCGGCGCCCGAACCGCAGCGGGAAACCCCGCGCGAGACCCCGGCCGCACCCGCGCCGAGCCGCGAATCCCAGCTCGCCGATCTCGTGGCGCAGGCCACCGCGCCGACCCAGCCGAGCGTCACGCCGCCGACCGAGCCGACGCCGGGGCAGGGCGGTGTCTCCGGCCCGCCGATGTCGGCGGGCGAGAAGGAGGGGCTGCGCCTCGCGGTCCAGCGCTGCTGGAACCTGCCCGCGGGCCTGCGCGACGCCCAGGAGCTCAAGGTGACGCTCGCCGCCGAGCTCACCGTGACCGGCGACGTGATCAGCGGCTCGATCCGCCTCGTCGAGCCGAACCCGGTGCCGGACGCGCGCTACCAGAGCGCCTTCGACGCCGGCCGCCGCGCGCTGTTGCGCTGCGCCCCCTATTCGAACCTGCCCGCCGACAAGTATGGTCAGTGGCGCGACATTGAAGTCGTCTTCAATCCCGAGGGAATGGTCTCATGGTGAACAGCTTCCGGCGCAGCCTCGTTCTCGGCCTGCCCGCCAGCCTCGCGCTCCTGCCCTTCGCGGCCGCGGCCCAGTCGCCGCTCCGCATCGAGATCACCGAGGGCGTGATCGAGCCGATGCCCTTCGCGGCGCCGACCTTCGTTGCCGATACGCCGGAGGCCGCGCAGATGGCCGCGCAGATCACCCAGGTGGTCACGGCCGATCTCACCGGCTCCGGTCTCTTCCGCGAGATCCCGGCGGCGGCCCATATCGGCCGGATCTCGAATTTCGACGCGCCCATCCGCTTCTCCGACTGGAGCGCGATCAACGCGCAGGCGCTGGTGACCGGCGCGGTGCGCCAGTCCGGCGACCGCATCGCGGTGCGCTTCCGCCTCTGGGATGTCTTCGCCCAGGCCCCGCTCGGCGAGGGCCTGCAGTTCGAGGGCACCACCACCGCCTGGCGCCGCCTCGGCCACAAGGTCGCCGATGCGGTCTATGCGCGCCTGACCGGCGAGAGCGGCTATTTCGACAGCCGCGTCGCCTATATCGCCGCGAGCGGCCCGAAGGCGCAGCGCCGCAAGCAGCTCGCCATCATGGATTACGACGGGGCCAATGCGGTGACGCTGACCGACGGCAACGCCCTCGTGCTCACCCCGCGCCTCTCGCCCTCCGCGCGCCAGATCCTCTACACGAGCTACGAGAAGGGCGCCCCGATGATCTTCCTCATCGAGGCGAACGGCCGCCGCCGCCAGGTGCTGACGGATGTCCAGGGCATGACCTTCGCCCCCCGCTTCTCCCAGGACGAGAGCCGCGTGGTCTTCTCGCTCGCCACCGGCGCGGGCGCCAACATCTTCGTCGCCGATCTCTCGGGCCGCCGGCGCAGCCAGCTCACCGACACCTCCTCCATCGACACCTCGCCCTGCTTCTCGCCCGATGGCGGCCAGATCGTCTTCGAGAGCGATCGCGCCGGCACCCAGCAGCTCTACGTCATGGGCTCCACCGGCGGCTCGGCCAAACGCATCAGCTTCGGCGAGGGCCGCTACGCCACGCCCGTGTGGTCGCCCCGCGGCGACCGCATCGCGTTTACCAAGATCGTCGGCGGCCGTTTCCATATCGGCGTGATGAGTCCAGACGGCTCGAACGAGAAGCTCCTGACGGCAAGCTACATCGACGAGGGCCCGACCTGGGCGCCGAACGGCCGCGTGCTCATGTTCTTCCGCGAAACCCCGGGGGAGCAGGGCGGCCCGCAGATCTATTCGGTGGACATCACCGGCCGCAATCTCCGCCAGGTGCCGACGGCGGGCTTCGCCTCGGACCCCTCCTGGTCCGGTCTTCTCGCATGATCGCGCGCCGGGCCCGCTCCGGGCCGGCGCCAGAACGAAGGGACGTGACAAAGATGAAATTCCACACCGGCGGCCTCCTCGCCCTCTCGATCCTCGTCGCGGCCTGTTCCGGCCGGGGCGACGTGACCGTCCCCACGGGCACCGGCTTCAGCGGCACCGACGGCACGATCGGTGTCGAGGGCATGGGCGGGGGCTACGGCGCGGGCGGCGTCGGCAGCTCGACGCTCCCCGGCACCCAGATCAGCGACCGGGTGCTCTTCACCGTTGACCAGAGCTCGCTCAGCGCCGAGGCGATCGGCACCCTCAACCAGCAGATCTCCTGGCTGTCGCAGAATCCCGGCGCGCCGATCCTGATCGAGGGCCATGCCGACGAGCGCGGCACCGGCGAATACAACATGGCGCTGGGCGCCAGCCGCGCGAGCGCCGTGCGCAACTACATGGTGTCGCAGGGCATTCCCGACCAGCGGATCTCGATCATCACCTATGGCCGCGAACGCCCCGTCGCCACCTGCCCGAGCGAAAGCTGCTGGGCGCAGAACCGCCGGGCTGTCACGGTTGTGACTGGCGGCGCCGGGTCCTGATCCGCTATCAAGGCCGCATGAAAGTGAGCCCCATGCCCCGTTTCCGCCCTTTGCCCGCGCTCTGCCTCGCAGCCGTCCTCGCGCTGCCGGGGCTCGCGCAGGCCCAGACGGTCGCGGACATCCGCGCCGAGGTCGACGTGCTCAACGGTCAGGTGCAGCAGCTCCGCGACGAGCTCGTCCGTCAGGGGGCGGCGGGCGGCCTGCCGGTCGCGCCCGCCACGGCCCTCGAGCGCCTCGACCAGCTCGAGGCCGAGCTCCGGCAGCTCACCAACCGCGTGGACGTGCTCACCAACGACATCGACCGCATCGTCAAGGACGCGACCAACCGCGTGGGCGACATCGAGTTCCGCCTGACCGAGCTCGAGGGCGGCGACGCGAGCGCCGTGGCCGCGACCCCGGCGCCCGAGCTCGGCGGCGGCGTCACCATGCCCCGCCCGCGCCCCCGCACCGAGGGCGGAGCCGGCGGCGGCGGCGCGGCTGGCGCAGTGGCGGCCGGCGCGGCGGGCGGCGGTTTTGGCGGCACCACCGGCGATACCCAGCTCGCCGTCACCGAACAGTCGGATTTCGACGCCGCCATTGCCGCGGCCGATGCCGATCGTCTCGACGAGGCGGTCAGCAAGTTCGACAGCTTTCTCGCCACCTATCCCGGCAGCCCGCTCTCGAGCCGCGCGCAGCTCCGCCGCAGCGAGGTGCTGGCCGAACAGGGCAAGTGGCAGGCCGCCGCGCGCGGCTATCTCGACACGTTCAGCGGCGATCCGCAGGGCCCCACCGGCCCCGAGGCGCTCTTCGGCCTCGGCCGCAGCCTCGCGCGCATCGGCAAGACCTCCGAGGCCTGCCTCACGCTCGACGAGGTCGTGACCCGCTACCCCGGCGCGCCTGTCACCGCGCAGGTGCCGTCGGAGAAGGCCTCCCTGGGCTGCCAGTGAACACCACCCCCCTCCAGGACACCGCCGGGCCCTTCCTCGCCGCGATGGCGCCCGCGCTCGCCGCCCTGCCGCCGGGCGGCCCGCTCGGCGTCGCCGTCTCGGGCGGCAGCGACAGCCTCGCCCTTCTCCTGCTGCTCGAGCGCTGGGCCGCCGCCGCCGGCCGGCCGCTCCGCGTCGTCACCATCGACCATGGCCTGCGTCACGGCAGCGCCGCCGAGGCCGAGACCGTCGCCGGGCTCTGCGCCCTGCGCGGCCTGCCCCATGCGACGCTGCGCTGGCAGGACTGGGACGGCCGCGGCAATCTCCAGGCCAATGCGCGCAGCGCCCGGCGTCGGCTGATCGGGCGCTGGGCGGCGGGCGAGGGGGTCGAGGCGGTGGCGCTCGGCCACACGCTCGACGATCAGGCCGAAACCTTCCTCCTCCGGCTCGCCCGCGGCTCGGGCGTCGATGGCCTCAGCGCCATGGCCCCGGTCTCCCGCCTCGGCGGGCTCCTCTGGCTCCGCCCGATGCTCGGCCTGCGCCGCGATGCGCTGCGCCTCTGGCTCTCCGGCCTCGGCATGTGCTGGGCCGAGGATCCGAGCAATGCCGATCTCCGCTTCGACCGGGTGCGCACCCGCGCGGCCCTCGCCACGCTCGAGGGGCTCGGCATCGGCGCGGAAAACCTCGCGGCCACGGCGGCGCGCATGGCCCGCGCCCGCCTTGCGCTCGAAAGCGCCACCGGAGCCCTCGCCGGCGCCTGCGTTTCGGTGAGCGCGGGCGGCGAGGTCTCGCTCGCGCCCGCCGCCTTCGCCGCCGCCCCGGAGGAGATCCGCCTCCGCCTCCTCGCCGATCTGCTTTGCTGGGTCGGCGCCGAGAGTTACCGCCCGCGCCTCACCCAGCTTGCGCCCGTCGCCGCGGCGGTCGCCGGCGGCCACATCGGCGCGGGTCTGACGCTGCATGGCTGCATCCTGCGCGCCCGCCGCGGCCAGGTGGTCATCCGTCGCGAACCTGGCCGGGTTGCCGCACCCGTATCAGTTGAAAATGGGGTATGGGAGAAACGGTGGAAATTGGATATACTGCCGCCGCGAGCCGAAGGTCTGAAGATTGCCGCGCTGGGCCGTGAAGGGTTGTCACGGGTCCCGGACTGGCGGCAGACAGGCGCTGCCCGCGAGACACTGCTGACGACCCCCGCGATCTGGCGTGAGGATGATCTGGTTGCCGCGCCGCTGGCCGGACTTGGAAACGGGTTTTCCTTCCGGCTCTGTGGCATGCCCGCGGGGCTTGCAGCTGTGTCTCTATTGCATTGAATCCCGGCGGCCACTGCTTATGTTAGCGCAAAGGGGCCCGAGGCGGGAATAACGACGCCGGGACGTATGGGAGAGCTCGCATTGGGCAACACGAAGAACATAGCATTCTGGATCATTCTGTTCCTGTTGATGGTCGCGCTGTTCAACGTCTTTTCGAACGGCAGCCACACCAGCATGGGCCGCGAGATCAGCTATTCGGATTTCCTCGGCCGGGTTGATGACGGCCAGGTGGCGACGGTGAAGCTCGACGGCGAGCGCATCTACATCACCGGCACCGACGGGGTCTCGCTCCAGACGATCCAGCCGCGCAACACCGACGTCCTGCCCGAACTGCGCGAGAACAACGTCGAGATCCAGGCCGTCGCCCAGGAACAGTCGGGCTTCATGTCCGCCCTCGGCCTCTGGCTTCCCTTCCTGCTGCTGATCGGCGTCTGGATCTTCTTCATGAACCGGATGCAGGGCGGCGGCCGCGGCGGCGCCATGGGCTTCGGCAAGTCCAAGGCCAAGCTCCTGACCGAGAAATCCGGCAAGGTCACCTTCAGCGACGTCGCCGGCATCGACGAGGCGAAGGAAGAGCTCGAGGAGATCGTCGAATTCCTGCGCGATCCGCAGAAATTCTCCCGCCTCGGCGGCAAGATCCCCAAGGGCGCGCTGCTCGTCGGCCCTCCCGGAACCGGTAAGACGCTGCTCGCACGCGCCATCGCGGGCGAGGCGGGCGTGCCCTTCTTCACCATCTCGGGCTCCGACTTCGTCGAGATGTTCGTGGGTGTCGGCGCGAGCCGCGTGCGCGACATGTTCGAGCAGGCGAAGAAGAACGCGCCCTGCATCGTCTTCATCGACGAAATCGACGCCGTCGGCCGCCACCGCGGCGCGGGCTACGGCGGCGGCAACGACGAGCGCGAGCAGACGCTGAACCAGCTCCTCGTCGAGATGGACGGCTTCGAGGCCAACGAGGGCGTCATCATCATCGCCGCCACCAACCGCCCCGACGTGCTCGACCCGGCGCTGCTGCGCCCTGGCCGCTTCGACCGCCAGGTCCAGGTCACGAACCCCGACATCAAGGGCCGCGAGAAGATCCTCGGCGTCCATGCCCGCAAGGTGCCGCTCGCCGCGGATGTCGATCTCCGCATCATCGCCCGCGGCTGCCCCGGCTTCTCGGGCGCCGATCTCGCCAACCTCGTCAACGAGGCGGCGCTGATGGCCGCGCGCACCGGCAAGCGCTTCGTCACCATGGACGATTTCGAGAACGCCAAGGACAAGGTGATGATGGGCTCGGAGCGCCGCTCCATGGTCATGACCGACGAGGAGCGCAAGCTCACCGCCTATCACGAGGCGGGCCACGCCATCGTCGGCCTCAACGTCCCGCAGCACGACCCGATCCACAAGGCGACCATCATCCCGCGCGGCCGCGCCCTCGGTCTCGTCCTGAGCCTGCCCGAACGCGACCAGCTCTCGGTCACCATGACCAAGTACAAGTCGCAGATCGCCATGGCGATGGGCGGCAAGGTCGCCGAGGAACTGATCTTCGGCCCCGAGAACGTCACCTCCGGCGCGGCCTCCGACATCCAGCAGGTCAGCCGCATCGCGCGTGCCATGGTCACCCGCTTCGGCATGTCGGAAAAGCTCGGCAACATCGATTACGCCAACGAGCAGTTCTCCTACCTCGGGCCGCAGGGCGGCGGCGTCAACGCCGGCCCCGACACCCAGGAGCAGATCGACGAGGAAGTCCGCAAGCTGGTGGACGAGGGCTACGAGACCGCCAAGCGCATCCTCACCGAGAAGAACGGCGATCTCGACCGCCTCGCCAGGGGCCTGCTCGAATACGAGACCCTGACCGGCAAGGAGATCACCCGCGTCATCGACGGCCTGCCGCTCAACCGCGGCGACGGCGGCGGCGACGACCACGAGGACACCACCCCGGGCGCCTCCGGCATCGCCGCCATCCCCAAGACCGGCAAGTCGCCGCGTCCGGGCCGCGGCAGCGACATGGAGCCGAACCCGGCGGGCTGAGCCCGCGGAAAACCGGCCAGACCTCCGAAGGGCGCCCCCGCGGGCGCCCTTTTTGCATGTCCTGCCGCACTCGCGGACGAAAGCGCCTGTGGCGGCGGGGCCATGCCGGACGGAGGCGCGCGAAGACCGCGTCGGCCTTGCGACCCCTTGAGGGGCCTCCGGTTCGCGCAACGCGCGAACCGGAGCCCGTCGCCGGTCAGACCTTGCTGATCGAATTGCCCCCGTCGGCCAACATGGCCGATCCGGTCACGAAGCTGGAGAGGTCGGACATCAGGAACATCGCCGCATTCGCGATTTCCTCCGGTTTCGCGAGGCGCTTCAGCGCATGAAGACCCGCGATGAAGGCTTCGGTCTCGGGATTTGTCGCCGCATCCATCGCCATGGCCGTCAGCGTGCCGCCGGGCAAGAGCGCATTCGCGCGAATGCCCTGGCTGCCATATTCCACTGCCAGCGCCTGAACCAGGCCGATCAGGCCGGTCTTCGCGGCCGCGTAGGCCCCCATGCCCGGCAATGTCGCGGTGTGGCCGATAAAGGACCCCGTGAACGCCAGGGTTCCGCCCCCGCGCTCCAGCAGGGCAGGAATCTGCGCCCGGGCGGCATGAAACGCCGAGGTGAGATTGGTGGCGAGGATGTCCGACCATTCCTCGGGTGGCGTCTCGGCCACCATCAGGCCGGAGCCGACCCTGCCCGCATTGTTGAAGGCGCCGTCGAGACCGCCGAATTCCGATCTGGCGAGCGCGACGAGCTCGTCGGCATAGCCGGGGTCGGTCACATCCCCCGGCAAGGCCACGGCCGTCCCGCCGGACCGGTTGATCCGGCCGACAACCGCACCCAGCTCCTTCTCCCGGCGCGCTCCAAGAACCACCTGCGCGCCGTTCTTCGCGAAGAGAAGCGCCGCTGCCGCCCCGATGCCGCTGGACGCGCCGGTGATGATGATCGATTTCTTCTCAAGAAGCATGGTTGATCCTTGTTCAACGTTTTCTGCTCCTTGCGGATACGGTCTTGCGGCATCCCGTCCGACCCGGATCATGCGCATCGCCGACCCGGATCATGCGCTTTCATGCGTCTTTTTCCGTGCGGAAAATAATCGCCAACCGCATGGTTTTTCGCGCCCTTCACTTTACCTCCGCCCGGGCCTGCGTCAGGGTCGCCCTTGATTGCTTGGGGGAACAGGCCACCTTTCCCCGCAAAACATTGGGGGGACATCATGGAAACCATCGAGCCAGCCTACGGGACGGCTACGCTGCTGATTATCGCCGTGGGAGCCGTGCTCCTGCTTCTCACGCTCATCCTGCGCTTCCGCGTCCACGCCTTCGTGGCGCTGGTGCTGGTGAGCCTGCTCACCGCGCTCGTCACCCGCATACCCTTTGCCGATGTCGTGCCGACCCTGCTCCAGGGCTTCGGCTCCACGCTCGCCACCGTCGCCCTGCTCGTCGGCTTCGGCGCGATGATCGGGCGCATCCTCGAGGTGACCGGCGGCGCGCAGGTGCTCGCCGACCGCCTCGTCGATGTCTTCGGCGATCACCGCGCACCCTTCGCCCTCGGCGTCGCCTCGCTGCTCTTCGGCTTCCCGATCTTCTTCGATGCGGGCCTCGTCGTGATGCTCCCGATCATCTTCAGCGTCGCGCGCCGCTTCGGCGGCTCGGTCATCACCTACGCCTTCCCCTGCGCCGGGGCCTTCGCGGTGATGCATGCCTTCCTGCCGCCCCATCCCGGACCGGTCGCGGCGGGCGACCTGCTCGGGGCCGACATCGGCCTTCTCGTCTTCGTGGGCCTCGTCGTCGCGCTGCCCACCTGGTTCTTCGGCGCCTATCTCTACGCGCTCTGGGCCGGCAAGCGCTTCGTGCTGCCGGTGCCGGACCTGCTCGGCGGCGGCGAGACGGCGCAGGCGGAGGGTCCGCTCCCGAGCTTCGGCACCGTGATGTCGGTGCTGCTGCTGCCGCTCGGGCTCATCTTCCTCAACACCGGCCTCAACACGCTCGCGACCGTGGGTGTGGTGAACGGCGATGCGGTCTGGGTGAACATCCTGCGCATGATCGGCCAGACGCCGGTCGCGCTCCTCATCACCGTGCTGGTCGCGATGTGGAAGCTCGGCGCCGACCGCCCGGCGGGCGAGCTCGAGAAGATCATGGACCGCGCCCTCGCGCCGGTCTGCGCCATCATCCTCGTCACCGGCGCGGGCGGCATGTTCGGCGGCGTCCTGCGCGCCAGCGGCATCGGCCAGGCGCTCGCGGGCAGCCTCGACCAGCTCGGCATGCCGCTCATCGTCGCGGCCTTCCTGATCTCGACCGCGCTCCGCGTCGCCCAGGGCTCGGCGACCGTCGCGCTCACCACCACGGCGGGCCTGCTCGCGCCCACCGTGGCCGCAACCACCGGCCTCTCGTCCTTCGATCTCTGCTTCCTCGTCATCGCCATCGCCTGCGGCGCGACGGTGCTGAGCCATGTGAACGATTCGGGCTTCTGGCTGGTCGGCCGCTTCCTCGACATGGATGCCAAGACCACGCTCAAGACCTGGACGGTGATGGAAACCCTGCTTGGAACGATCGGATTCGGGATCTGCCTGATCGGATGGTGGCTGCTGTGAGCGCGGAACCGGACCTTCAGCACATCGTCGTCATGGGCGTCTCGGGCTCGGGCAAATCCACCCTCGGCGCCGCGCTCGCGGGCCGCCTCGGCTGGCGCTTCATCGAGGGCGACAGCTTCCACCCGGAGGCCAATGTCGCCAAGATGTCGGCGGGCACCCCCCTCGACGATGCCGACCGCAAGCCCTGGCTCGAGGCGCTGGCCGCCGAGATCGCCCGCAACGAGGCCGCGGGCCGCTCCTCCGTCATCGGCTGCTCGGCGCTCAAGCGCGCCTATCGCGACATCCTGCGCGGCGGGGCGCCGACGGTGCGCTTCTTCCACGTCCACGGCGACCGCGAGGTGCTGGCCGACCGGCTCTCGCACCGCCCCGGCCATTTCTTCCCGGCCAGGCTTCTCGAGTCGCAGCTCTCGACGCTGGAGCCGCTGGCCCCGGACGAGGATGGCGTGGTGATCGACGTGGCCCTGCCGCCCGACGCCCAGCTCGACGCCGCGATGAAGGCGCTCTGATCCGCCCGCCCGGAGCCTCTCCGGGCGGGATTTTCCCGCATCCCGAAACACGGGCCTCCCGCCCGCGATTTCGGGCGGGATTCATGATATGTTAACTACGAAAATTCAATGAATTCAAAGGCCGAATCCCCGTTTTCACGGTGAAAAGCCCCCGTTTCACGCCGGGGTTCACGCCCGCGCCGCCCCGCCTTTTCACCGCCCCGCCGCCGCTCTAGGCTGGGGCCGGACGAAGCGGCGCAAGGGGCGAATTTCCATGGCGATCCTCACACCCACCGAGCTGACCGGCCGGGTTGTCTTCCTCGGGCGCGTGCCCGATCGCGCGGCCGGGCCCGCCTCGGTTCCGGCCGACGAGCTCGCCTTCGGCTTCGAAGGCGTCGCGGGCGAAAGCCACGCGGGCCTCACCCGGGCCTCCTGCTCGCGCGTCACCGGCCAGTATCCGAAGGGCACCGAGATCCGGAACACCCGCCAGGTCTCGATCCTCTCCACCGAGGAGCTCGCCGAAACCGCCCGCCTGCTCGGCATCCCCGCGCTGCCGCCCGAATGGGTCGGGGCGAGCATGGTGCTCGAGGGCATCCCCGATTTCACCCTGGTGCCGCCGTCCTCGCGGCTCGTCTTCGAGGGCGGCGCCTCGCTCACCGTCGACATGGAAAACGCCCCGTGCCAGATTCCCGCCCGCGAGATCGAGGCGCGGCATCCCGGCGTCGGCCGGGGCTACAAGGCGGCCGCCCGCAACCGGCGCGGCGTCACCGCCTGGGTCGAACGCGAGGGCGTGGTCCGCCTCGGCGAGACCGTCCGTCTCCATGTCCCGCCCGTCCGCCTCTACCCCCCGCTCGCCGCCGGGGCGGGCGAGGGGCCGGGTTGAGCCCGGCCGCCCTCCGGCCCGCATTGCAACTCCCCCCGGCTCGCGCTATGGCCGCGCTCATGGCAACAGATCCCAAATCCTGCGCCGACATGGCCGACCTGAGGGCGCTGATCGATGCGCTCGACGCCGAGCTCGTCGCGCTGCTCGTCCGCCGGGCCGCCTGCATCGATCGGGCGGTCGAGCTCAAGCAGGCCGCGGGCTGGCCCGCCCGGATCGAGACCCGGGTGGAGGAGGTCGCGCTGAACGCCCGCATGCGGGCCGAGGCGGCGGGGCTCGACGGCGCGTTCGTCGAGGGTCTCTGGCGCCAGATCATCGAATGGTCGATCGCCCGCGAGGAGCGGGTGCTCGGCCCGGACCGGGCAGAGACCGGAGGAGAGGCTCATGAGCGCTGAGATCATCGACGGCAAGGCCTTCGCGGCCGGTCTGCGCGGTCGCGTGGCCGAAAAGGTGGCCGAGCTGAAGGCCGGCCACGGCATCACGCCCGGCCTCGCCGTGGTCCTCGTGGGCGAGGACCCGGCAAGCCAGGTCTATGTCCGCAACAAGGGCCGCCAGACGCTCGAGGCCGGCATGACCTCCTTCGAGCACCGGCTGCCCGCTGATGCGCCCGAGGCCGAACTGCTCGACCTCGTCGCCCGCCTCAATGCCGATCCGGCGGTCCATGGCATCCTGGTTCAGCTCCCGCTGCCCGGGCACATGAACGAGAACCTCGTCATCAACGCCATCGCGCCCGAAAAGGACGTCGACGGCTTCCATGTCATCAACGCCGGCCGCCTCGCCACCGGCCAGGACGCGATGGTGCCCTGCACGCCGCTCGGCTGCCTGATGCTGCTCCGCGACCGGCTGGGCGCGCTCTCCGGGCTCAATGCCGTCGTGATCGGCCGCTCCAACATCGTCGGCAAGCCGATGGCCCAGCTCCTGCTCCGCGAGAGCTGCACCGTCACCACCGCCCATTCCCGGACCCGCGACATCGCGGCGCTCTGCCGCAGCGCCGATATCCTCGTCGCCGCCATCGGCCGGCCCGGGACCATCACCGGGGAGTGGATCAAGCCGGGCGCGACCGTGATCGACGTGGGCATAAACCGCGTCGAGACGCCCGAGGGCAAGACCAAGCTGGTGGGGGACGTGGATTTCGAAAGCGCGCGGGAAGTCGCGGGCGCGATCACGCCCGTGCCGGGCGGTGTCGGCCCGATGACCATCGCCTGCCTGCTCGCCAACACGATCACCGCCTGCTGCCGGATCCACGGCCTGCCCGATCCCGAAGGTCTCACCGCGGGCTGATCCGCGCGCAATCATTGCACCCGCCCGCGCCGCGCGCTACTTGCGCGGGAGGGGGACCTTCCATCATGCCCGATCTCTTCGACAACCTTCCCGATCCCTCGGGGCCGAAGCCCCGCCGCCAGACCCGGCCCCGCCCGGCGCCGGGCGGGCAGTCCGAAGCGCGCGCCACCGAGCCCGCCGGGCCGCGCCCGCTCGCCGAACGGCTGCGCCCGCAGGTGCTGGCCGATGTCGTCGGGCAGGAGCACGTCCTCGGCCCCGACGGCCCGCTCGGGAACATGCTGGCGGCGCGCGAGCTCGGCTCCATCGTCTTCTGGGGCCCGCCGGGCGTGGGCAAGACCACGATCGCACGGCTGCTCGCGGATGCGACCGACCTGCGCTTCGTGCAGATCAGCGCGATCTTCACCGGGGTCGCGGACCTCAAGAAGATCTTCGAGGCCGCCCGCATCCGCCACGGCAACGGCCAGGGCACGCTGCTCTTCGTCGACGAGATCCACCGCTTCAACAAGGCGCAGCAGGATGCCTTCCTGCCGCTGATGGAAGACGGCACCATCGTGCTCGTGGGGGCGACCACCGAGAATCCCTCCTTCGAGCTCAATGCGGCCCTCCTGTCGCGGGCCCGCGTGCTCACCCTCAAGCGGCTCGACGAGGCGGCGCTCTCGAAGCTTCTCCTGCGGGCCGAGGCCGTGCTCGGCCACGGGCTGCCGGTCACGCCGGAGGCGCGCGACGCGCTGGTCAGGATGGCCGACGGCGACGGGCGGACGCTCTTCAATCTCGTCGAGCAGATCGCGGGCGAAAGCGAGGCGCTCGACCCGGAGGCGCTCTCCCGCCGCGTGACCCGCCGCGCGCCCGTCTACGACAAGGCCGGCGACGGGCATTACAATCTCATCTCCGCGCTCCACAAGTCGGTGCGCGGCTCCGACCCCGACGCTTCGCTCTACTGGCTCGCGCGGATGCTGCGGGCGGGAGAGGACCCGCGCTATCTGGCGCGACGGATCACCCGCATGGCGGTGGAGGACATCGGGCTGGCCGATCCCCGTGCGCAGCGGGTCTGCCTCGATGCCTGGGAGACCTTCGAGCGGCTCGGCTCGCCCGAGGGCGAACTCGCGCTCGGCCAGGCGGTGATCTATCTCGCGCTCGCGCCGAAATCGAACGCGGCCTATGCCGGCTACAAGGAGGCGATGGCCTCGGCCGCGGCCACCGGTTCGCTGGTGCCGCCCAAGCACATCCTCAACGCCCCCACCGGCCTGATGAAGGACGAGGGCTACGGCTCGGGCTATGTCTACGACCACAACACCGAGGCGGGCGTCTCGGGGCAGAACTACTTTCCCGAAGGCATGGAGCGCGAGACCTACTATCGCCCGACAGCGCGCGGCGAGGAGGCGGAGATCCGGGAGCGCGCGGCCAGAATCGCGCAGATCCGCCGCGATGCGGCGCCGGAGTGAACGCGCGGACGTGAGCCCTGCGGTGCCGCCCGGTCTTGACATTCGGCCTTCCGGGCCTTTGGAAGGTGTTTTCCCGTGTATCGAGGCTTCCACATGCCCGTTGTTCTGCAAGTCGCCCTCGGAGGCGCGCTCGGTGCGACATTGCGCCATCTCTGTGCCTGGCAGATCACCCGTCAGGTCGGCAATGCCTTTCCCTGGGGCACGCTCTGCGTCAACGTCGTCGGCTCCTTCATCATGGGGATTGCCGCGATGCTGCTCGTGCGCCGGTCCGACCTCGGGCTGCAGCACATGGCGCCCTTCTTCATGACCGGCATTCTGGGCGGTTTCACCACCTTCTCGGCCTTCTCGCTCGAGACCGTGCTGCTCGTGGAGCGCGGCCGGGCCGATCTGGCGTTTGCCTATGTCGCCGCCTCGGTGGTTCTCGGGCTCGCGGCCTTTGCCGGCGCGATCACGCTGCTCCGCGGCTGGGCCACGGCATGAGCGGGGTTCGTCAGATCAGCATCGGCGCAGAAGACGCCGACCAGAGGCTCGACCGCTGGCTCCGGCGGCTGGCGCCGCATGTCACCCAGGCGAGGATCGAACGGATGTGCCGCAAGGGCGAGATCCGGGTCGATGGCGGCCGGGTGAAGCCCGCGACGCGGCTCGCCGAGGGGCAGGTGGTGCGCGTGCCGCCGCTGCCCGAGACCGAGGCGCCGAAGGCCGAGGCCCCGCGGCCGAAGATCGCCGAGGCCGATGCCGAGATGATCCGGGCCTGTGTGATCTACCGCGACGACCAGATCCTCGCGCTCAACAAGCCGCCCGGCCTCGCGGTGCAGGGCGGCTCGGGGCAGACCCGGCATCTCGACATGCTGACCGAGGCGCTGCGCTTCGGGGCCGAGGACAAGCCGCGTCTCGTGCACCGGCTCGATCGCGACACCTCGGGCGTCATCCTGCTCGCCCGTTCGGCACGCGCGGCAGCGGGGCTCGCCAAGGCGTTCCAGGCGCGCGAGACGCGCAAGATCTACTGGGCCGCGGTGGCGGGCTGCCCCGCGCCGCGCGCCGGTACGATCCGTTACGGCCTGGTGAAGGCGCCGGGCCACGGGCCGGACGGGGCGGGGGAGAAGATGATCTGCATCCATCCCGACCGCGTCGCCGCGACCGAGGGCGCCAAGCGCGCGACCACCGACTACGCGGTGATCGAGGCGGCGGCGACCCGTGCGGCCTGGGTCGCGCTGGCCCCCATCACCGGGCGGACGCATCAGCTTCGCGCCCATATGGCCGAGATCGGCCATCCGATCGTGGGCGACGGCAAATACGGCACCAACGCGCAGGAAAACACCGGCACCGGCTGGGGGGCGCAGCTCGGCGGATCGGTGAGCCGCAAGCTCCATCTCCATTCGCGCAGCCTCACGCTGCGCCATCCGGCGACCGGCAAGCCGCTCCGGATCGCCGCCCCCCTGCCTGACCACATGGCGCGCACCTGGGATCTCTTCGGCTGGGATCCGGCGGAGGCGCCCGATGACCCCTTCCGGGAGGACACATGACCACGCCTCGTCTCGTCATCTTCGACATGGACGGCACCATCGTCGACAGCCAGCACGAGATCCTCGATGCCATGACGACGGCCTTCACCGCGGGCGGGCATCCGGCCCCGAGCCGGGAGGCCGTGCTCGGGATCGTCGGCCTGTCGCTGCCGCAGGCGATGACGGCGCTCGCGCCGCATCTGTCCGAGGCCGAAACCCTCGCGCTGGCCGATGGCTACCGCCAGTGCTTCCTTGCTGCCCGCAACGATGCGGGCTCGCACGCCCCGCTCTATCCCGGCGCGCTCGACGTGATCGAGGCGCTGGCCGCCGATCCCTGGACGCTGCTCGGCATCGCGACCGGCAAGGCGCGCCGCGGGGTCGACCGGTTCTTTACCATGCATCCGATCGAGGCGCATTTCGCGACGATCCAGACCGCCGACAACCATCCCTCGAAGCCGCATCCCTCCATGGTGGAAGCGGCGCTGAGCGAGACAGGCTGCGCGCCCGGCCGGGCCGTCATGGTGGGCGATACCGAGTTTGACATCGTCATGGGCCGCTCGGCGGGGGTTGCGACCATCGGGGTGTCCTGGGGCTACCACCCGCGCGCGCGGCTGGTCGCGGCCGGGGCGGATCTGGTGATCGACGATTATGCCGCCCTTCCCGCGGCGCTCCAGATGCTCTGGGACAAGAGCGCATGATCGGGCGCAAACGGTTCTGGGAGCGCGTTTCCGTCGAGGCGTGCGACGGCGGGTTCGGTGTCGCGCTCGATGGCCGCGTCCTCAAGACGCCGGCCCATGCGCCGCTCGTGGTGCCGACGGCGGCGTTCGCGCGCGAAATCGTGGCGGAATGGGAGGGGATCGAGAGCGAGATCCGGCCCGACGATCTGCCCTTCACCCGCACGGCCAACACGGTGATCGACCGCATCGCCGGCACGCCCGGCCCCGTGGTCGAGGCGCTCGCGGCCTATGGCGAGACCGATCTGCTCTGCTACCGGGCGGAGGGGCCGGATGCGCTCCGGCTCCGGCAGGCGGAGCTCTGGGACCCCTGGCTCGAGTGGTCCGCGCGCGAGATCGGCGCGCCTCTGCTTGCGGTGACCGGGATCATCCACCACGCTCAGCCCGAGCCGAGCCTTGCGGCGCTGCGCGCGGCGGTGGCGGCGCATGATCCCTTCGCCCTCGCGGCCCTCCATGAGCTCGTGACGCTCTCGGGCTCGCTCGTGCTCGCGCTGGCGGTGTCGCGCGGTGCGCTCGACGGCGAGAGCGCCTGGGCGCTGTCGCGGCTCGACGAGATCTGGCAGGCCGAGCAGTGGGGGCACGATCACGAGGCCGAGCAGGCCGCGGCGATCAAATGCGCGGTGTTCCTGCGCGCCGAGGATCAGCTCCGCTTGCTGCGCGTCTGACGCGCAGCTTCTGCCGCTTCGGGCGGCAGAGGTGCCGGATCGCGGCCTTCCGCACCGGGCCGCTGGACGCGCGCGCTTGACCTTTCGCGAATTCGGCCGAAGCTTGCGGTCTGCGGGCCGTTCCGGCCCCGGGGGGACAAGGCGATGCGCGAGCCAGTGCGGGATGCAGGCCGGGAGGAGGCGGCGGTCTCCGACGAGGTCGCGGTCGAGATCATCGGCATGAACAAGTGGTACGGCCAGTTCCACGTCCTGCGCGACATCGACCTCACGGTCTATCGCGGCGAGCGCATTGTGCTCTGCGGCCCTTCGGGTTCGGGCAAGTCGACGCTGATCCGTTGCATAAACCGGCTCGAGGAGCATCAGACCGGCCGGATCATCGTCGATGGCACGGAGCTTACCGGGGATCTCAAGAACATCGACCGGATCCGCTCGGATGTCGGCATGTGCTTCCAGCACTTCAATCTCTTCCCGCATCTCACGATCCTTCAGAACTGCACGCTCGCGCCCATCTGGGTCCGCAAGATGCCGCGGCGGGAGGCCGAAGAGCTGGCGATGCATTTCCTGCGCAAGGTGCGGATTCCGGAACAGGCGGGGAAGTATCCCGGTCAGCTTTCGGGCGGTCAGCAGCAGCGTGTGGCGATCGCGCGCGCGCTTTGCATGCGGCCGAAGATCATGCTCTTTGACGAGCCGACCTCGGCGCTCGATCCGGAGATGATCAAGGAGGTGCTCGAGACCATGATCGAGCTCGCGCTCGACGGGATGACCATGCTCTGCGTCACCCACGAGATGGGATTTGCGCGCAAGGTGGCGCACAGGGTGATCTTCATGGATGGCGGCCAGATCATCGAGCAGGCCCCGCCCGAGACCTTCTTCAACGCCCCCCGCTCCGAACGCACAAAGCTCTTCCTGGGCCAGATCCTCGCGCATTGAGCGATTGCGGGGCGGAGGCGCCGCAGTTCGACGCGCCGCGGATGTGTGTCGCTTGCTGCCCGAAAGGATCGCTCATGCGTCGAGAGCTGGCGGCTCGGTCGTCGGGCCGGCAGGCCTGGCATGCATCGTATCGCGATGATTCACGAAATCAGGGTCTGTCTCGGCATTTCCCGGTCAATCTCCTGCAGCCGGTCGATGAACTGGCGGTTTGGCAGCGCGTCCACCGGCAGGACGCCTTCCAGCGGATCCATTGCCGTGAACGGACGGCGGATCGGCGCTCTGCGGCGGAGGACGGGCAGCTTTCGCACCGACTTGCCCAGCTTGCCCTTGCTTCGTCTGAGCAGCATCAGTGCCGTTCTCGATGGCGAAGACGCGAGGCTGACCTTGAACGAGGTCCAGGCATTCTTCCAGTCGCCGGCCGCGAGGAAGTTGGTCAGTGCGTAGCGATGGGCACTTTCGAGCGCGAGGCGCTTCAGCTCGTCGCTCACGCGTTCGTCCTTCAGGAACCGCTCCGTGACGCTGATCTGGCCAAGCCCCATGCGGCTGCGGTTGGAGGACATGTTGCCTTCATAGAAGCGGTAGCCGACAAGGAACTCCGGGACAGCTTCCATGAGATAGCCCTGGCTCAGGATGCGGAGCTGGAAATCTCGATCCTCACAGCCGCCGACGCCGTGATCGGCGTATGACGGGTCGAATCCGCCGACTGCCAGGGCAACATCGCGCCGCACCATGACACTGCTGCCATTGCCGACGTGATTGACCACGAGGTGGCTTCCAAAAATCGCGCCTCGAGCGGGGTCGCAAGGGCCGGAGCCGAAGACGAAGCTCTCGTCATTGATGCCGCGGAAAAATGTGTAGACGGCCGCCCAGTCGCTTTGATGCCCATGGCGGGCGAGCGCAGCGACCTGCTTTTCGATCTTCGTGGGGTGCCAGAGATCATCCGCATCAAGATAGGCCACATAATGCGCTGTAGCGCGTTCCGTGCCGATGTTGCGCGCCCTGGCCACGCCGCCGTTCGGCACCGTCACGATTTTCAGTGTGTCAATTTCTTGCGAGAGGCGCTCGAGGATGCCACGGGTGCCATCTCTCGAGCCGTCGTTCACGGCTATGATCTCGCGCACCGGGTAGGTCTGGCGGGCGGCGCTAAGAAGGGTTTCCTCGATATAGTGTTCGGCATTGTAGACTGGAATCACGATCGCCACGGACGGCATTTCGTCAAGCTCACTTTGCACCCTACTGTTCCTTACTCCAGATGCCATATATGTCTCATCGCATTTCGTATTGGGTTTTATTGGCGTATTGCGTGTATTGTCGCGGCAGATTTTTGCCTACTTTAGGAACTTTCCCCGGATTTTGATTCGGTGTTCGGTGTATTCTCCAAAACAAATGGACGACTGTCAGAAAATATGTTCGATGATCAAGTATCGATTCGAATGTTTCTTTGGGGGCCATTATCGTTGGACAGGAGTGACGGGTTGAAGAGGGTACTCATTGCCGGAGGTTGCGGGTTTATTGGATCGCATCTGTGTGATCGCTTGCTCCAACGATCTGATGTCGAACGCCTCGTTTGTGTAGATTCGCTCTGGACCGGAACAACGGACAATATCGCGCATATCCGGGATGAGCGTTTCAGATACTTTCAGGGAAATGTCGAAGAATTCCAGTCCGATATCACCTTTCACGAGATCTACCACCTGGCTTCGCCCGCCTCGCCACCGTGGTACATGAAGGAACCCCGGCGTACCATTTCGGCGAACCTCCTAGGAGCGCTGCGTCTGCTTGATCTGCTGGAACCGAACGGACGGTTCGGGTTCATGTCGACGTCGGAGGTCTATGGCGATCCGCTGGTTTCGCCGCAACCCGAAAGCTACCGTGGATCGGTCGACTGCACGGGCCCCCGCTCCTCCTATGACGAGGGCAAGCGTGTGACCGAGTCGCTGCTCTTCGAAACGCGGCGGCTGCATGGCATCAATGTTCGAATTGCAAGGCTTTTCAATGTCTACGGGCCGCGGACCCGCGTCGACGACGGTCGGGCTGTTTCGAATTTCGTTTCTCAGGCTCTTTCCGGCAAACCGCTGACGATCTACGGTGACGGGATGCAGTCTCGGAGCTGGGGATATGTCGATGACATCGTCGAAGGGATTACCCGCTTCTTCTGGCGTGACAGTTTTGACTATCTCGGTCCGCTCAACATCGGCAACGATCGTGAAATTTCGGTGCTTGATGTTGCGAAATATGTCGCAGAACTCGCCGGCGGCTGCCCGATTGTGCATGTCGCGCCAACGCCCCATGATCCGACCAATCGGTGCCCGGACCTTACGATCGCGCGGCAGATCCTTCCGGGCTGGGACTGCAAGGTTCCCTATGAGGAGGGTGTCCGCATGACGTTCGAATGGTTCCGGGATCGGATGGACGCAGAACCAGCAAGACAGGGAATCCGTGTTCCGTTTGCCGGGGAATAAGGTCAACACATTCAACGACGAACCACAGTCCGACCTGAAGACCATCAGATCGCTTTTGGCGCTGATCTCGGTGGGCAGGGGGTCGGTTGTGGCCATCGTCGTGCTTGGCCTTCTGTCTTCCTTCTTCGAAGGGTTCGGTCTCTACCTCTTCCTCCCGTTGCTCGAGATCGTGACGGGCGGCAACGAGGCTGGCAGCTTGGCACTGCCCGGTTTCGTGCGTGCATTTCTGCCGGGAGACGGCGCGGCGCAGGCGGTACCAGTCATCATCCTGCTGGTCCTGCTCAGCATCGTGCTGAAGAATGTCGTCGCCTATGCCAATGCCGCGCTATTCGCCTGGGTGAACTGTTCTGCGGGCCACGAAGTCCGGACAACGTTCTACCGCAAGATTCTTTCCGCAAGTATCGGCCATGTCGAGAACGAGACATCCGGCAGGATTGCAAATGCCATGCTTTCGGAGAGCTGGCGGGCCGTCGAGGCCCTCGGCGTGCTCTTTCGGATCGTTGTGCAGGCCTGCGCGGCCCTCGTTCTTTTCTGCGTTCTCTTTCTGATTTCCTGGCAGGGAACGCTGCTCGTCATTCCTATCAGCCTGGGTATCTTTGCGGCGCTTCATCTCGTCACCCGGATGAACCGGCGTCTCGGGGCAGAGGCGGTCAAGGCGAACTCTGCCTTTGTTCGGCAATTCTGGGAAACAATGGAGGGTTTGCGAACCATCCGCAATTTCGGCGCGGCAGATCAGGAGCAGCGCCGGTTTTCCGCGATTTCCGAACGTACTCGAGACGTTTTCGCGAAACTTCAGCTTGCGGGAAACCTCTCTGGTCCTGTTTTCGAAATTCTCGCGGCGGCGGCATTGGCACTCTGGGTTGCCGTGCTGACATCGGTCGGAGCGAACATCGCAAACCTCGCGGTCTTCATGCTCGTCGTCTACCGGTTGCAGCCGCGGCTGCGCTTCCTTGCTGAATCCCGGGCGTCCCTGATGCAGCTCGGATCGTCGGTGCGGGAAATCGAGAATGTCGGTGCGGCCTGTCTCGCTTCGTCTATTCCGAGCGGTGCGCGGCACATTGAGGGCCTGAGTGAAGGGATCCGTTTCGAGAATGTGAGCTTCTCATACCCCGGTCGAACCGGTGAGGCGCTCGCCGGCATCGATCTCCTGTTTCGCAAGAACAGTTCCACTGCGCTGGTTGGCCCCTCGGGGGCCGGGAAATCAACGCTGATCGGGCTTCTCTGCCGCAACATGGACCCGATCGAAGGGCAGGTCCTCGTCGATGGCGTCGATCTGCGCGAGCTGGTGTCGGGAGACTGGCGCGCCCTGATCGGCATCGTGCCGCAGGAGGTACATCTTTTCAGTACCAGCATCGCGGAGAACATTGCCTACGGGATGCCGCAGGTCGTTGATGCCGAGGTCCGAGCGGCGGCGAAGCTTGCGCATTGTCATGACTTCATTTCGCTTTTGCCACAGGGCTACGAGACCGAGGTGGGCGACAAGGGCATCCGGCTTTCCGGTGGCCAGCGTCAGCGCATCGCGCTTGCACGGGCGCTGATCCGCAGGCCGGCTCTGCTCATCCTCGATGAGGCGACAAACGCGCTCGACAGCGAGTCGGAGGCCGCGATCCAGAAAGCGCTGCGAGATGTGGCGGCGCACGTCACGATGGTCACGATTGCGCATCGCCTGTCGACGATCCATTCGGCGGATAATATCGTCGTGCTCGCCGGAGGACGGGTGGTCGAGCAGGGCAATCTGCAGACGCTTCGCAACCTCGACGGCCATTTCGCCGCGATGGAAGACCTGCAGCTTTCGCATATCTGACGCGAGATTTCGGGCGCGTGAGCTTTTTCCGACACAATCCCGCAGAACCGCTCCAGCGGGTCAGCCTCTACCCCTGCGGCGTCAGGACGCGGCGGGCGCCGCGTTGGAGGCCGAGTTGGCGTTCGCGCCAGATGATGAAGAGGCCTGCGGCGACGATGAGCGCGGCGCCGGTGAGCATGGCGCCGGTCGGCACTTCTCCGAAGATGAGATAGCCGAAGGTGAGCGCGAAGATCATCGAAACATAGTCGAAGGGCGCGACCACGCTGGTCGGCGCGTGACGGTAGCTCTGGGTGAGCAGGATCTGCCCGAGCCCGCCGAAGATGCCCGCGCCGAGGAGGAGGGCCGCCTCGAGCGGGGTCGGTACCACCCAGCCGAATGGGAGGGTGAGGAGCGCAAGCAGGCTTGCGGTCAGCTGGAAATAGAAGACGATCGCGCCGGTCTTCTCGGTGCCCACAAGTTTGCGGACGAAGACCTGGGCGAGCGCCGTGAGCATGGCCCCCGAGAGTGCCGCGAAGGCGCCGACGGTCTCGAGCTTCGAAGCGGAGGCAAAACTCAGCATGGTAAGGCGCGGTGCAAGCACGATCACCACGCCGATGAGCCCGACAAACACCGCCGTGAGCCGGAAGATCCGCACCTCCTCGCCCAGAAACATCGCGGCGAAGATGACGGTGAGCAGCGGCGCGGCATAGCCGAGGGTCGTTGCCTCGGGCAGAGGCAGCAGGCCGAGCGCCATGAAGTTGAAGGCCATCGCCGCGGTGCCGACGAGGCCGCGCCAGACATGGCCCATGGGATAGCGGGTGGTGAGCCCTTCACGCAGCGTGCCGGTCGTGGCCAGCCAGCCCAGGATCAGCGGCAGCGCGATGAAGGCCCGGAAGAAGACGGTCTCGCCGGGCGGCACATGGGGCGCAACGGCCTTCACGCAGATCGCCATCAGGGAGAAGGCGAGGACGGAGAGGATCTTGAGCGTGATGCCGCGGAGCGGTGTCATGGCAGTCTGTCCGGGGGGAGGGGGGTGGCTGTGGCCGCGCGGTATCACAACCCGGCAGTGGACGCGACCCTTGCCGAGAGCGCCTGCAGCCTCTCGCGGTCGTCCGCCACCGGCAAGGCTTCGTCCGAATGGAGGATGGCACGGGCGGAGAAGCTCTGGGCCGCCCTGGCGTAATCCGCGGGGCCGAGGGCCGCGAGACTGGCGAGCGTTTTCTGGAGCCGCCCGCCCACCTCGACCATGCCGGCCGCGTCGCGCAGGAGCGGTCCGAAGGCGTCGTCGAAGAGATCGTCGGTCGATAGCCGTGGCGCCATCACGCGCGGACAGTCGGCGGGGAGCTTTTCACCCGCGATGCGCACTTCGCACCAGATCGCCAGCAGCCGCTGCTGCGCGGCGATGACGCCGATCGCGGTGCCGGGGTCGTTGATGCCGGGCGAGAGCGCGCGGGAGGCGATCTCGGTGAGCACCTGCAGACAGAAGCGTGGATCCTGGTCGAAGCTGCGCTCGAGCCCCAGGGTGAAGGCCGAGCGCATGGCCGTTATTTCGCCCTCGTCCGGAGCCCAGCTCGCCCAGAGCAACGGGGTGGTGGGATCGGCGAGATTGCCCGGCATGGAGTTGATGCGGATATGGCCCTCGGCCTTGGCGGCGATCTTCTGGAGCCGGAAGGGATCTACATGGCGTACATAGCCGGTGGTTTCCGGCCAGACCGCGGTGCCGTCACGCGAGCCTGCGGTTGGGGAGACGCCGCCGAGGCGCGGCGCGGCGGCACGTGTCCGCAGTACGGCCTCGGCGCGGGAGGAAACCTTGGCCATGGTCTCCCCGAGCCGGACGAGGTTGGCAAGGTGGTCGAGCCAGCCGAAGAGGCTCGTCAGAACGAGGGTGATGACGAGGCCGGAGACGACCACGAGCACGAACTCGCCGGCCCGACTGTAAAGGTCGAGGCTGAGCGCGATGAGCCCGCCCATGGCGAAGACGAAAGCGCCGAGAAAGGTCGAGATGACGTTCTGAGAGAAGGAATCGTCGATGAGGATCTGCGTTGCGCGCGGCGTCACCGATTGGGATGCCGCCGCATAGGCCTGCACCATGGAGCCAAGCGAGAAGGTCGCGACGACGAGCATGCTGGAGGCAAGGATCGAGAGAATGCTGCTGGCGGTGCCGTCGCCCACGCGGTTCGCGATCTCCTTCGGGACGAAGTCGGCAAGCACGCTCGCGACAAGCGCGGTGAGGATGGCCGCGAGCCCGTAGACCGAGACACGAAACCAGATCTGCCGGATGATCCGCCGAAGGATCCAGACGAGCTTGCTTGTCACCGGGCGCGCCTCATCCTGGCACGTGCCCCTCGGCACGCGCCCAATCGAGCACTTCGTCGAGGGCGGATTTCACCGGCGCAAACAGCGCGTCGATCTCCTCGGCGGTGATGATCATCGGCGGGCAGAAGATGATCGAGTCGATGATCGGACGGCTGATGACGCCGCGCGCGAGCAGCGCCTGGGCCATGCGCGCGCCGACCTTGCCGGGTTGGGTGAAGCCTGCGGGCGATTTCTCCGGTGCGAGCTCGATGGTGCCCACGAGCCCGAGATGGCGCGCTTCGCCGACGAGCGGGTGCTCGGCGAGACGGTCGAGATGTGCGCCGAACTGTGGGGCGAGCGCCTTCACCCGCGCGGTGATGTCGAGCCGCTCGTAGATCTCCAGCGCCTTCACCCCGACCGCGCAGGAGACGGGGTGGCCGCCATAGGTGAAGCCATGGCCGAAGGTGCCGATCTTCTCGGAATTGCCCTCGATGGCCTCGGCCATCTCGCGATTGATCGCGACCGCGGAGAGCGGCATGTAGCCGCCGGTGAGCTGCTTGGCCATCGACATCGAGGTCGGCTCGTAATTGAGTGTCTGCGCGCCGAACCATTCGCCGGTGCGGCCGAAGCCGCAGATGACCTCGTCGCTGATGCGGAGCACGTCGTATTTGCGGCAGACCGCGGTGATGGCCTCGAAGTAGCCGCGCGGCGGCACGACGCATCCGCCCGCGCCCATCACCGGCTCGGCAATGAAGGCCGCGACCGTGTCGGGCCCTTCGTCGAGGATCAGCGCCTCGAGCTCATGGGCGAGGCGGGCGGAAAACTCCTCCTCGCTCTCGCCGTCGCGCGCGTTCTTCCAGTGATGCGGCGTGCCTGTGTGCAGGATCCGGTCGACAGGCAGATCGAAATCGCGGTGGTTGTTGGCAAGCCCGGTCATCGAGGCCGAAACGATGGTGACCCCGTGATAGGCCCGGGCCCGGCTGATGATCTTCTTCTTGTCCGGCCGGCCCAGTGCGTTGTTGTAATACCAGGCGAGCTTCACCTGCGTTTCGTTCGCCTCCGAACCGCTCGACTGGTAGAAGACGCGTGCCATGTTGCCGGGCGCAAGCGCCTTGATCTTTTCGGCAAGGGCGATGGCGGGCTCGTGGCTCTTGCCGCCGAAGAGGTGATAATAGGGAAGCTTGCCGAGCTGCTCACGCGCCGCATCCGCGAGTTCGTCGTTGCCAAAACCGAGCCCCGCGCACCAGAGGCCCGACATCGCCTCGATATAGGGCCGCCCCGCCTCGTCGTAGACGTGGATGCCCTTCCCGCGATCGATGATCTGGACCCCGGCCTCGCGGATGACCGCGGCATTGGCGTAGGGGTGAAGCAGCGCCTCTGCGGCGCGCCGCTGGGAGTTCGAGAGGGGAGTGTTCATGGGGCTGGCATCCTGACGGCCGTTACCGGCGCACTCTAGGGCGAGCGCCGCGCGAGGGTCAATGCGGGGGGCAACGGGGTGTCTCATTCATCCGAAGGGGTTGCGCGGGGGGCGTGGGCATTGTCATCATGCGGCCATCACGCAAGGTGCGCCCGCACCCGTTCCGGGAGATCCGTCCATGTTCCTTCGCCGTTCCCTGCCGCTCGCCGCTGTCGTCGCGACGGGACTGGGCGGTCAGGCCGAGGCCTTCACGCTTCATGTGCTGCACTTCAACGATTTCCACAGCCGCATCGAATCGATCAACAAATACGATTCGACCTGCTCGGGCGAGGATGAGGCCGAGGGGGCCTGCTTCGGTGGCGCGGCCCGGCTCTATACCGCGATCCACTCGCTGCGCGACGATCTGAAGGCTGCTGGCGAAAACGTGATCGTGCTGAATGCGGGTGACAATTTCCAGGGGTCGCTGTTCTTCACGACCTATTCCGGCAAGGCCGAGCTGGAGTTCATGAACGCGATCGGTCTCGATGCCATGGTTCTCGGCAACCATGAATTCGATCTCGGGCCGGGGCCGCTTGGCGACTTCATCGAAGGCGCAGAGTTCCCGGTGATCTTCGGCAATGTCGATGCCTCGGCGGACAAGCAGCTCGGGCCGCTCGATCATGATCCGCTGCTGCTCGCGGTCGGCGACGAGACGATCGCGATCCTCGGGGCCCTCACCACCGATACGCCGCAGATCTCATCGCCGGGGCCGACGGTGAGCTTTGCCGATACGGCGGCCTATCTCGGGGCGGCGGCGCGGAACCTCGAGGAGCAGGGCGTCGACAAGATCATCGTGCTCTCCCATGTCGGCGCGGTCGCCGATCACCGCCTTGCCGAAACCGTGGCCGGGATTGACGCCATCGTCGGCGGCCACAGCCACACGCTCTATGCCAACGATCTCGACGGGGCGGCCTATCCCTATCCCGACATGGTAGCCGGGCCGGATGGCGCGGGTGTACCGATCGTGCAGGCCGGGGCATATTCGAAATACCTCGGCCATCTCGTGCTCGAGTTCGACGCCGAGGGCAACGTGATCTCGGCCACCGGTGCGCCGGTGCTGCTCGATGCGTCCGTCCTGCCCGATCCAGACATGCTGAAGCGCATCAAGTCGATGGGCGCGCCGATCAAGGAGCTGAAGGCGCGGGTCGTGGCGGAGGTTGCGGGCGATATCGATGGCAGCCGGGAAACCTGCCGGGCCGGGGAATGCGCGATGGGCGATCTGGTGGCGGATGCGATGCTCGACCGGGTGAAGGGGCAGGGCGTGACCATCGCGATCCAGAACGGCGGCGGCCTGCGCGCCTCGATCGGTGCGGGCAAGGTGACGATGGGTGATGTGCTCACGGTGCTGCCGTTCCAGAACACGCTCTCCACCTTCAACCTTTCCGGCGCCGGCATAATTGCGGCGCTCGAGAACGGTGTGAGCCAGGTCGAGGAGGAGGCGGGTCGCTTTCCGCAGGTCGCGGGCCTGCGCTTCACCTGGGACGCGGACATCGCGCCTATGGAGGGCCGTGTGACCGAAGTTCTGGTGCAGGAGGGCGGGGCCTGGGTGCCGATCAACCCCGACAAGGTCTATTCCGTCGCGACCAACAACTTCATGCGGAGCGGTGGTGATGGCTATGCCGTTTTCCGCGACGAGGGCCGGAACGCATATGACTACGGCCCCGGACTCGAGGACGTGCTCGCGGATTATCTCCAGAAGCATCCCGGCTATGCCCCGGTGGCCGACGACCGCATCACGCGGGTGAACTGACGTCAGGGGCAGACGAGATTGCCGAGCCGGTCGCTGCGGCAGGTGCCGCCGATGCCGCGCACCGGCTCGCCGGGAAGCGTGCTGCCGAGGCGGTTGCGCTTTCGGGCCGGGATGAGCTGCGGGCCGGTGTCGGCCGGGTCGCTCCGGGGAAGCTTTTCGGCATAGCCGCGCTTTTCCACGAGCCCAGCCGGTCGGGGCAGTGGCGGCGGTTCGTTGGCGCGAAGACAGGTTTCGCGGCCGAGCGCGTTCGGACGGCAGGTGGTTTGCGCGTGAGCAGCTTCGCTTGCCGTGCAGAGCAGGGCCGCGACCAGCGTGGCCCGCCATCCAGATGAGCGGAATGTCATGCGCGCCTGCCTCCGATCCTCATATTCAGGATGTGGGATGCGAGCAGCCGCAGTCAATCACCCTGACGGAAAAGGTCATCGGGCAGACCGCGCGCGCGCCAGATCGCGCAGAGCCTTGCCTGCACGCCCTCATCGAGCCGGTCCATCTGGCTGCTGTGGACGGAAAGGATCTCTGCCTCGCCCGTCTCGACCCGGTGCAGGGCCGCCTCGATCTGTTCCGGCGGGCTGCGGCGGAAGATGGTCGCGGCAGGGGGAAGATCCGGCTGGAAGAGTGCCGGCCAGGCGCCGCGCGCCTGCGTGACATGGGCGTAGATCAGCATGAATTCCGAGAGATCGCCCTTGGCGCGGGCAAAGAACCCCTCGACCGGGCCGACCCGCTGCTCGACCGCCTCGAGCGTGCCGAGAAGCATGTCGCGCGGCACGACGACGGGTGTCACGGTGACGGGCGCTGGCGCCTCGCGCTGTGGCGGGCTGGCACCGAGAAGGGCGAAGGCGCCGCGGATCCACGTCCAGTGTTTTTCGCCGGGCACCTTCATCGTGCTTCGGGCGCGGCCATCCGCCGCGAGGAAGGTGCCGGCGCGCACTGGTGCCACGAAGTGGTTCTTCGCGTCGAGAATGAGCAGCATCCGGCCCTCGCCACGGCGTGCGACGGCAAGCTTCAGCGCCTGCTGCACCGACCAGCCGCGATTGCCCCGCCAGCCGCGCTTCACGCCGAAGGGATAGATCCGCCGGTGCTGCGCGAACCAGAGCCGCAGCGCCTGCCTGATCCCGTGAGGCCCGGCTTCGGGAGGGCGCAACGCGAAAAGCGCGTCAGCCCCGATCACGTCGAGTCTCGCGGCTAGCGCACCATAGGCAGGTCGGAGCGCCTCGACTGCTGCGATGCACTCCGCCTCCGCGACATCATTGACGATGACGATGATGCGGCTGATGCCGGCCGGGTCGAGAAATTGCGCCACCGAGCACGCTTGCAGCCGCAGGAGCGGCAGCTCGCGCCGATAGACCACGGTGACGATGTCGAGATCCGGCGGCGGTGCGCCGCGCGGCCCGTTCGCGGGCATCAGCGCCCGCCGGAGGACCGTCGGTCGCGGCGGGAGGACATCGGCTGGAAGGCGACGCTCACATGGGTCTCGCAATAGGGCTTGCCCGGCGCCGAGGGCAGGCCGCAGAACCAGAAATCATCGGTCGCGGGATCGCCCACCGGCCATTTGCAGGTGCGCTCGGTGAGCTGCATGAGCGTGAGGCGCTTTGCCTTTTTCGCGGCTTCGGCAAGATTGGCGAGGGTTTCCTCGCTCATTTCGGCGCCGGAAGGCTGCGGCGGAAGCGGTTGGCCGTTGCCGGGACGCGGCGGGCGGGCGACCGGCGGTTGCAGCGTCGGGGCAGTGACGGAGCGGGGTGCGTCATCCGCCTCGTCCTCGTCGAGTGCCGCGGCGGGCGCGGGCTCTGCGGGCTGCGGCCGGATCTCGGCACGCTCCGGCTGGGGTGCGGCGGCGGCGCGCACGGGCTCCGCGGCCGGAGCCGCTTCGGCCGCAGCGCCCGCGCTCTCGGCCGACTCGCCCGCGGGTTCGCTGCCCGCCCGGTTCGAGAGGCCGAGGCGGTGGACCTTGCCGATCACCGCGTTGCGGGTAACGCCACCGAGTTCCTTCGCGATCTGGCTTGCACTCTTGCCTTCGGCCCACATCGACTTCAGGGTTTCGACGCGTTCATCGGTCCAGGACATGATCTCACTCTGCTCCGTGCATTCTTGCCGCCCCGCGGGTGTCGCCCGGTGCTCCGGGACCGGAAATCTCGCCCGCATTCTAGCCAGCCCTGCGGCGGACACAAGCGGCCTGCCATCACGGCCGCGATGCCGCCGTTCGGGAAAGGTGGTCATGTAGTGGCGCTGGTGCCCCGATGCAAGCGTTCGGCGTGGGTTTCGGGGTCAGCTCCGGACAGGGGCGAGGATGCCCTCCGTTGCGCGATGAACCGCGGCGAAGACGTGCTCCGTGCCGTAGGGTGCGTTGACGATCACCAGCCCCGAGCCGCTCATGCCGCGCGCGGGGGCCGGCAGGAAATCGACCTCGTCGCGCAGGGCCGCCAGCGGGCGCAGGCCTGCGAGAAGCTCGCGATGGCGCCCGGCGGACAGGATCGGATACCAGATCATCACACAGGCCTCGGGCCATTTCGCCACCAGCCGGCGCACGAAATCGGCCGCCCCGGCGTATTCGTCCTTCACCTCGTAGGACGGGTCGACGAGCACTAGCCCCTTGCGCGGCCTCAGGGGGGCAAGCGCCAGCAGGCCTTCGTAGCCGTCGCGCTGATGGATGGCGGCCTCGCTGCCGCGCATCGCCTGGCGCAGGGCTGGCGCCTCGGCCGGGTGAAGCTCCATGAGCGTCATCCGGTCCTCGGGGCGAAGAAGGGCGCGCGCGACGAGGGGGGAGCCGGGATAGGCCTCGGCGCCATGCTCCGCGCGGATCGCGGCGAGGGCCTTTCCGAAGGGGCTCTCCGGATCGGGCCGGACCCGGGCAATCCCGGTCGTGGCCTCGCCGGTCTTACGGCTCTCGGCGCCTGAAAGATCATAGAGGCCGCGGCCCGCGTGGGTTTCGGCATAGCTCAGGCCACGGCGTTTTGCCGTCAGCCGGGCGAGCAGCTCGGCGAGCGCGATATGCTTGTGCAGGTCCGCAGGACCGCCTGCGTGATAGGCGTGCTGATAGGAAAGCATGCAAGGCGCTTAGGGCTTCGCGCGCCGGAAGGCCAGAGCCTCCGGCGCGCGGGAGGCTCAGCTGCCGAAATCGACCTCGGTGATAACGCCGTCGCCATTGGTGTCGAAGCGCTTCATCCAGAAGCTCCCGGCATTGACGAACTCGCTCAGCGAGATCAGGCGGTCGCGATCGGTATCGACGATGCGCATCGCCTTACGCTGCTGGACGCCCGTTCCGCCCTGCCCGGCATCTTCGGGGCGCATCTCAGCACGGGTCTCGTCAATGGCAGCAAACTCCTCGTCATCGAGGTAGCCGTCCTCGTCGGTATCGAAGCCCGCGAAGATGTCGGCCCGGCGCTCGCGGATCTCGTCGAGCGTCACCGTGCCGTCGCCATCGAGATCCCACATCACCATGAACTGCTCGCCCGGCACCCGTCCCTGCGGCTGGGCTCCGGCGATCGAGGCCGCAAGGCAGGCGGCCAGCGTGAAGACTGCGGTTTTCATCGTTTCATCCTTTTCCCCGTGCCCGTTCTGCAGGTGACACGGCGCAGCCGCCGCATTCCGTCGCGGGGCTATATACATCGCCCGGCGCCGCCGCCAATGGCCTCCGCTGCCGGCGCGGTCCCGTCCGGGCAACTCGGGGCTGGCAGCGGCCGGGCCGGAGCATTAGATAGGCCGCGAAACGGAGCGCCCGAGGGAAGCATCGCATGGCAAAGATCACCTATATCGAGCACAACGGCACGTCACATGTGGTAGATGTCGCGAACGGCATGACGGTCATGGAAGGCGCGCGCGACAACAACATTCCCGGCATCGAGGCCGATTGCGGTGGCGCCTGCGCCTGCTCGACCTGCCATGTCTATGTCGATCCGGCCTGGATCGAGAAGCTGCCGCCGCGCGACGTGATGGAAGAGGACATGCTGGATTTCGCCTGGGAACCCGATCCCGCGACAAGTCGGCTTACCTGTCAGATCAAGGTTACGGACGAGCTTGACGGTCTCGTGGTGCGGATGCCCGAGCGCCAGATCTGACCTCGGGCTGCCCGCGCCGGGGCGTCCGAGTCGAATGCCTACCAGCGCAGGTAGCGCCGCCCGGCGAGCGCACCGAGGCCGGTGACGAGCAGGATGCCGACGCAGTACCAGACCGCGAAGAAGAGCGGCGCATCCTCGTCGCAGAAGAACGCATAGGCCGCCGCGGCCGCCCCCCCGCTCATCAGCCCCAGCACGGCGCCGCAAAGCCCGGGCCGGGTCGGCGCGCCGCTCCGGAGCGCCCAGAACGCCGCAACCGTGATCGGTGCGGCGATGAGCGGGATCATCGTGAGGCAGACGGGCAGGCTGTGCCCGATCAGCGTCGTCATCCAGAGGTTGGAAGGAAGCCTCACGAGCTCCGCCACCACCGCCGCGGTCAGGACGACGGGCACCGCGAGAAGAAGCCAGGGCCAAGCCCCTGGCCCTTCACCCGGCCGGCTCAGGCGCAGCGCGAGCCCGAGCCCGCCAACGGCGAGCACGACCGGGAAGATCTGTTTCAGCATCATCATGGCCTGGCCTGCCGCGGTGGCGAAATCAGGCCGGATGCCCGCCACGGCGAGATAGGTTCCACCGAAGACCAGTGTCGTGAGCACAAGCGCCAGGGGAAGACGCCGCTCGGGCCCGGGGCTCCGGTGCAGGTCCGCCGATATGGCCTGGATGAGATCTTCGGTCTTCATTCAATCATACTCTCGCGCAGCGCCGCGAGGCGCTTCAGCCCGCGGTGGAGTGCCACACGCACCGCGGTTTCGGTCATGGAGTGGTCCTCGGCGACCTGCGCCACACTCGCACCCTCGATCCCGATCGCCCGCACGATCCTGGCCGAGCGCGGGTCGAGCTGAGAGATCACCCTGTCGACATCGGCCATCAGAGTCGGATCGGTGCCGTCCTCGGCCGGGATCACATCGGCGAAATCTTCGATCGGCACATGCACCCGGTGGCCGCGCGCCCGGAAGGCGTCGATCACCTTGTAGCGCACGATTGCATAAAGCCAGGGCCGCACGGGAAGATCCTCACGCCAGGTGTGGCGCTTCTGGTGAATGGCGAGCAGGGTCTCCTGCACAATGTCCTCGCAGATATCCGTTCCCAGACCCGATCCCCGCGCACGCGCGATCCCCCGCATCAGCGGCGTGATCGACTTGAGAAAGGCAGCGTAGGCCCGCCGGTCCCCCCGGTTTGCCGCCCGGAGCAGGTCCTCGAGCGTCGGCGCGTTCGCCGGATCCATCTACCCTCCCATACGTGCGTCGGGGACGATCTGTTACAAGGGCCGGGGCGGCGTGTGCGGAAATCCGCCGCAGCGCGACGGGCTCACGCTAGCAGGAAACCCGTTGAGGTCCAGTCACCTTGAGCGCCCGCCTTAATCACGATCCGGAAGGCGGGGATGACTGGCCGCGGTTTTCGCGGCAGGATGCTCTCCGGGTAATGCAAGGTGGGGAGGCGCGGCGCAGTGCGTCCGCCTGACAAGATGGCTGAATTTCGCGATACGCTCATGGACCGCATCGGCAGGCACCTTGCCGCTCGTTTGCAGGAATCGTCCCCCGGCTTTCGGCCCTATACCCAGGCCAATACCGCGGCCTTGCGGCGGGTGCTCGAGCCCGGCGACGTGCTGCTTGTCGAGGGGCACGCAAGGGTCTCGATCGCGATCAAGTATCTCACCCAGTCGACCTGGTCCCACGCCGCCCTCTACGTCGGCAACGCGCTCGGCCAGGTCACGGCCTCCGGCGAGCCCCTCAGCCTCATCGAGGTCAATGTCGGCGATGGCTGCATTGCCGTGCCGCTTTCGAAATATGAATGCTTCAATACCCGGATCTGCCGGGCGAAGAGCCTCACGACCGAGGACCGGGCCCGGATCGTCGATTTCATGATCTCGAGTCTCGGGCTGCGCTATGACATGAAGAACATCTGGGACATGCTGCGCTTCTTCCTGCCGACGCCGCCCGTGCCGGTGCGCTGGCGCCGCCGGATGCTCTCGTTCGGTTCCGGCGATCCGACGCGCGCGATCTGTTCCTCGCTGATCGCCGAGGCCTTTGCCAAGGTCCGCTACCCGATTCTGCCGCGGATCACACGGGAATTTCGCGCCGACCGCCGGCTGCGCTCCCAGCGTCGTGAGATCCTGCATATCCGGCACCACTCGCTCTACGCGCCGCGCGATTTCGACCTCTCACCCTATTTCGAAATCATCAAGCCGACGCTTGTGGGAGGTTTCGATCACCGGGCGCTCGTCTGGGGCGAGCAGCCGCGGGAGGAGCCCGAGCTTCGCCAGGCTGCGGGGGCCGAGGTGATGATGCCACCGCGGCGACGGTGGTCTTCCTGAGCAACGAAGGCCGGTGACGGCGCCGGGCAAGGCCGGGCTTGAGTTTGCCCGGCCGGCGCGCAAGAGTGGCCGCGCTTTGTCAGAAGGGCGGGACGGGCCTTGGATTCCAGAAAGATCCACTTTCTTGCGAGTGACGGCGTACTCGCGCGCGAGGCGCTCACACGGCTCATCGCCCGCTACGGCCAGCGGCCCGCGGCGGGGGCGGACGTGATCGTCGCGCTGGGTGGCGACGGGCTCATGCTTGCAACCCTTCAGTCGGCGGAGGCGCGTGGTTTGCCGGTTTATGGCATGAACCGCGGTACGGTCGGCTTCCTCATGAACAACTACTCCGAGGAGCAACTCGACGAGCGGCTCGCCTCGGCCGAGGAGACGGTGATCCATCCGCTCCGGATGCGGGCCGAACGCGCGGACGGCGAGGTGGTGGAAGCGCTCGCGATCAACGAGGTTTCGATCCTGCGCGCGGGGCCGCAGGCCGCGAAGCTCCGCATCCTCATCGACGGCCGGGAACGCATGGCGGAGCTCGTCTGCGACGGCGCGCTGGTTTCGACCCCGGCGGGCTCCACGGCCTATAACTACTCCGCCCATGGCCCGATCCTGCCGATCAAGGCCGAGGTGCTTGCCCTGACGCCCATGGCCGCCTTCCGCCCCCGGCGCTGGCGCGGTGCGATCCTGCCCAAGGAGGCGCGTGTGACCTTCGAAGTGCACGAGCCGGAGAAACGCCCGGTTTCGGCGGCGGCGGACAGTTTCGAGGTGCGAGACTGCGAGCGGATCGAGATCGAGAGCGTCGCCGACATCGAACACCGCATCCTCTTCGACCACGGCCACGGTCTCGAGGAGCGCCTGATCCGCGAGCAGTTTGCCTGACGCGGCAGCATACCGGGCCAAGGCACCGAATTTTTCTCGCAGCCTGTCACGGATCGCCGGTCTGCATCGTCATGAGGTAGACGACACAGAAAACAGGACCATGACATGTCTTCTTCTTCCCGGCTGAACTACCGCGAAGCAGCCCCCGAGGCGATGAGACCCATGCTGGCGCTCGAGGAGAGCTTCGCCCATAGCATGATCCCTCTGGCGCTCCGCGAGCTCGTGAAGCTGCGGGCCTCGCAGATCAATGGCTGTGCCTATTGCCTCGACATGCACGCTCCCGCCGCCCGGCGGGCAGGCATCTCGACGCAGAAGCTCGACGTGCTGCCCGCCTGGCGGGAAAGCCCGGCATTCGATGCCCGTGAACGCGCCGCGCTTGGCTGGTGCGAGGCCCTGACCCGGATCGAGGCAAGCGGTGCGCCGGATGCGGAATATGCTGCACTCGAAGACGCCTTTAACGCGCGCGAATGCGTCGAGCTCACGCTCGTCATAACCACGATCAATGCCTGGAACCGTATCGCCGTCGGCTTCCGGAGCGTCCACCCGTTGCGCGAGCCGGTGGATGCCGCATAAGACGCATCTCGCGCTCTTTGAGACCGAGCGGCGGCGGCTGATGGGGCTTGCCTACCGCATGACCGGCTCGATTGCCGAAAGCGAGGATCTGGTGCAGCAGGCTTGGCTCCGCTGGGCGCGTCAAGATGTCGGCCAGATCGTCTCGCCGAGATCCTGGCTGAGCGCCACGGTCACGCGGCTTTGCCTCGATCATCTGCGCTCGGCGCGGGTCCGGCGCGAGCAATATGTCGGCGCCTGGCTGCCCGAGCCGCTGGTCACGGGCTGTTCCGAGGATGGTGAAGCGACCTGGATTCTCGAAGAGGAGGTCTCGGTCGCGCTGCTTCTCGTGCTGGACCGGCTTTCGCCCGAGATGCGGGCCGCCTTCATTCTGCGCGACGCCTTCGACTTCGGCTTCGATGAGATTGGCGCTGTCATCGACCGCGCGCCGGCGGCGTGCCGCCAGCTGGTTTCGCGGGCCCGGCGCCGGATCGCGGGCGCGGATCCCATTCCGGAAACCGAGCCTGAAGCCGCGGAAGAGCTGGTGCGGGCCTTCTGGCGCGCGAGCCGCGATGGAGACATGGCCGCCCTGCTCGATCTCTTCGCCGCCGATGTCGAGGTCCGGACCGATGGCGGCGGGCGGGTGCCTGCTGCGCTCAACGTAATCCGCGGAGCGCGCCGCGCCGCGGCGCTTTTCGCGGGCCTTGCTCGCAAGCGGGGCGGCAGCGCACCGCCGTGCCCACCGCTTTCGCGCATCAACGGCACGCCCGGTTTCGTGAGCCTCGAGGTTGGCGGCGTACTCCAGACCACAGCGCTCGGACTTCGCGATGGCCGGATTATCGCCGTCTGGATTGTCCGCAATCCGGAAAAACTCCGTCACATCGCGCCGCAGGGGTCGGCTGCGGCAGGGCAAGGTTGACGGCGGCGGTCGTCGCCGGGGCCACGCCCCGCGCTTTCCGGGTTGCCAGATCGGCTGCGCTGCGGCAACTCTCCGGCTGAAACGGAGCGGCTTGCGGGATTCGTCCCGGCAGGAGAGTCGTTCTCACGCGAACCCCCGGGCGCATTTCCCGGCGGTTCTCCTCGCAGGGATCTTTCGATGGTATCGCGGCGGAAGCAGTTGTGGTTCTGGGGTATCGGCCTCGTCATGTTCGTGGCGGTGCTCTGGACGCTCGGCAACACGCTGCTGCCCTTCGTGCTCGGCGCTGCCATTGCCTACTTTCTGGATCCGGTCGCAGACCGGCTCGAACGCCTGGGCCTGAGCCGCGTCATTGCTACCGCGATCATCAGCATCGTTGCCGTGCTCGGTTTCGTGCTGACGACCCTTCTTGTCGTTCCGGCCCTCGTCGATCAGTTCCGTCAGGCGGCAGACGCGATACCGGGGTTTATCGACTCCCTTCAGGCGCTGATCGCCGAGCGGTTCCCGCGCTTCAGTTCCGAGGATCAGCTCCTGCGGCGGGCCCTGCAGAGCCTTGAGGGCAGCCTTGCCAATATCGGGCCGGAAGTGGTGAATTCGCTGCTGACCAGCTCGCTGGCGGTGGTCGACTTCATCATCCTGCTTGTGGTCGCGCCGGTGGTAGCCTTCTACCTGCTCCTCGACTGGGACCGAATGATCGCGCGCATCGACAGCTGGCTGCCGCGCCAGCATGCCGGCACCATCCGTGGGATCGCCACCGAAATCGACAGGGTGCTCGCGGGGTTCGTGCGCGGTCAGTTCACCGTCTGTATGATCCTCGGCACCTTCTACGCGATCGGCCTCTCGCTCGTCGGGCTGCCCTTCGGCTTCCTTATCGGCATGCTCGCCGGCTTCCTTTCGTTCATCCCCTATGTCGGCTCTCTGACCGGTGGGGTGCTCTCGATCGGTATCGCGCTCTTCTCCTTCTGGGGGGAGCCAGTCTGGATCTTCGCGACGGCCGCGATCTTCGGCTTCGGCCAGTTTGTCGAGGGCAATATCCTGTCGCCGAAGCTGATCGGCAAGTCGGTCGGGCTGCACCCGGTCATCCTCATCCTCGCCCTTTCGGTCTTCGGCAAGCTCTTCGGCTTTGCAGGCATGCTTGTTGCGGTTCCGGCGGCGGCGGCCCTCGGCGTCGTCGGTCGTTTTCTCGTCGAGCAGTATCTCGAAAGCCCGCTTTACAGCGGCGTGCCGCAGATTCCCGACCCCAACTCGGTCGGCCTTCTGCCGCCGGAGGAAATAGACGGTGGGATCGAACCGCCGGAGGCGACGTGAGGCTCGTGCGCGCGCGCCAGCTTGTTCTCGACCTGCCCGCCCGTCCGGCCCTCGGACGGGCGGATTTCTACGTGTCGCCCGCGAATGCGCTGGCACTTGCCCAGGTCGATGCCTGGCCGGGCTGGCCCGACGGGCGCATTGCTGTGATCGGTCCGGAAGGCGCGGGCAAGACCCATCTCGTCCATGTCTGGGCCGCTCGTACCGGCGCACGGATTATTGCGTCCGCCGATCTCGCCGGGCTCGACGTGGCGGACGTGCCGGCCATTGCGGCCCTCGCCGTTGAGGATGCTGACGCCTTGCCCGACCTGCCGGACGGGCGGCGGGGCGAGGAGGCCCTTTTCCACCTCTGCAACCGTCTTCGCGCGGGCGGCGGCAGCCTCATGGTCACGGGCCGCGAGCCGCCCGCGCGCTGGGGGCTCAAGCTGCCCGATCTCGCGAGCCGCCTTGGCACCGCAGGTGTCGCGCGGCTTGAGGCGCCAGACGATGATCTGCTCTCGGCGGTGCTCGTAAAGCTCTTCGCCGACCGTCAGGTCGATGTTTCCCCCGAGATCATCGCTTATCTCCTGCCGCGGATGGAGCGCTCCTTCGCCGGTGCCGAGCGTCTCGTTGCCGCGCTCGATCGCGCCGCGCTGTCGCAGAAGCGTGCGATCACGCTGCGGCTCGCCGCGGAGGTTCTGCGGCAGGGCGGGCGCTGATACTTTCGGATCGGAAGAATGTGCTTTAGATTTGCCTGGTGCCGTGCCAAACGCGGCCAACAGGCGAATGCGAGGAGACGACGAAATGGGCGGGACGGTCGTGCGGGCCGAAGCAGTGGTCGAAACGGGAGAGGGGCGCGTGGATGCGGATTTCCTCAACTCGGAGCCCGGCCCCGGTCGCGAGGTGCCCGGTCTCGACATCACCAGCAAGTCCCGTTTCATCAACCGTGAGCTGACTTGGCTCGGCTTCAACTGGCGCGTGATGGCCGAGGCCGAAAATCCGGATGTGCCGCTTCTCGAACGTGTGCGGTTCCTCGCGATTTCCGGCGCCAATCTCGACGAATTCTACACGGTACGCGTTGCAGGGCTGCGGGCCATGGTGCGTCAGGGAGTGGGCACTCCCTCGACGGACGGGCTGAGCCCTTCCGAGCAGCTCGAGCGCATCGAGGCCGACGCCCGCAAGCTGATGGCGCGCCAGCAGACGGCGTGGAAGCATCTCAAGGCTCTGATGAAGGACGAGGGCGTCGTCGTTCTCGCGCCCGGAGACCTGCGTGCCGCCGATATCCGGCTGCTCGAAACCTATTTCTTCGAGCAAGTCTTTCCGATCCTGACCCCGCTCGCCATCGACCCCGCGCATCCCTTCCCCTTCATCGCCTCGGGCGGCTTTGCCATCGGGCTCAAGCTGCGGCGCGATGCGACGGGCCGCAACCTCGAGGCGCTCCTGCCGGTGCCGGCGCAGGTCAAGCGCTTCGTGACACTGCCCGAAGGTCCGAATGGCGAGATCCGCCTTCTGCCACTCGAAGGGCTGCTCGAGGTCTTCGTCGACCGGCTCTTCCCCGGCTACACCATGCTCGGAAGCTGCGCCTTCCGCGTGCTGCGCGACAGCGATCTCGAGGTCGAGGAAGAGGCCGAGGATCTGGTGCGCGAATTCGAGACCGCGCTGAAACGCCGCCGCCGGGGCGAGGTGATGCGCCTCAAGATGACTGCGAATGCACCGGAGGATCTGCGTGAAACCCTCGTCGAAGCCCTCGGCGTCGCTCAGGACGAGGTGGTCGAGATCCGGGGCATCATCGGCATTTCCAACCTCTCCGAGCTTTGCAGCATCGGCCGCCGCGACCTGCTCTGGACGCCGTTCACGCCGCGCGTCCCCGAGCGGGTGCAGGATTTCGACGGCGACATCTTCTCTGCGATCCGGCAGAAGGACATGCTGCTCCACCATCCCTACGAGACGTTCGATACCGTCGTGCGCTTTGTCCAGCAGGCGGCGCGCGACCCGGATGTGCTCGCGATAAAGCAGACCCTTTACCGCACGAGCCGCAACAGCCCGATCGTCGCGGCGCTCTGCGAAGCGGCAGAGGACGGCAAGTCCGTCACGGCGCTCGTCGAGCTCAAGGCCCGCTTCGACGAGGCCGCCAATATCCGTCTCTCACGTCAGCTCGAACGGGCCGGCGCACAGGTGGTCTACGGCTTTGTCGACTGGAAGACCCACGCCAAGCTTTCGACCGTGGTGCGCCGGGAGGGAGGCGAGCTCGTCACCTACAGCCATTTCGGCACCGGCAACTACCACCCGGGCACCGCAAACATCTACACCGATCTCTCGCTCTTCACCTGCAACAAGCCGATGGGCCGCGATGCGGGCAAGGTCTTCAACTACGTTACCGGCTACGTGAAGCCCGAGACGCTCGAGAACCTCTGCATCTCGCCGCACATGATCAAGCCGCGGATCCTCGAGAGCCTCGCTGCCGAGATCGAACATGCAAAGGCCGGACGCCCGGCGCAGGTCTGGGTCAAGGTGAACTCGATCACCGAGCCCGAGGTGATCGACGCGCTCTATGCCGCGAGCCAGGCGGGGGTGAAGATCGACATGGTGGTGCGGGGCATCTGCGCGCTGCGGCCCGGGGTTGCGGGGCTCTCCGACAACATCCGGGTGAAGTCGATTATCGGTCGATTTCTCGAACACAGCCGTATCGTCTGCTTCGGAAACGGCTATGGCTTGCCCTCGTCGGAGGCGCGGGTCTACATCAGTTCGGCGGACTGGATGGAGCGCAATCTCAACCGCCGCATTGAAGCGCTCGTCGAGATTACCAACCCCACGGTCCACGCGCAGATCCTCGATCAGGTCATGGCTGCGAACATGCACGACATGGCCCAGAGCTGGGTTGCCCAGCCGGACGGCACCTTCCTGCGCCACACGGCCGAACCCGGAGAGCAGCTCTTCAGCTGTCACCGGTTCTTCATGGAAAACCCCTCGCTTTCGGGCCGGGGGCGGGCCGGAGCGCGGGACGTGCTTCCGCTCGTCAGCGAACTGGAATGACCCGATGCTCCGGCGCCAGTTGGCGCGGGGGCAAGGCGGCAACGGAGACAGGCGATGACGGACAGATCGACCCCGAGGAGAAACCTGTGATCACGCGCCAGATCGAAGAGCATCTTCCGCTTGTGGATATCGACGAGGCCGTGAAGGCGCGGCTCTGCCGTATCGGTGTCATCGACGTCGGCTCGAACTCCGTGCGTCTGGTCGTCTTCGACGGCATGGCCAGAAGCCCCGCCTACTTCTACAACGAGAAGGTGCTCTGCGGTCTCGGCGCGGGGTTGAGCGACACGGGGCGCCTGAATCCGGAGGGCCGGACCAAGGCGCTGGGCGCCCTCCACCGCTTCTCGGCACTCGCCGCCCAGATGAACCTCTCTGGCATGATCGCGGTGGCGACGGCCGCAGTGCGCGATGCCGAGGACGGCCCCGCCTTCTGCGATCAGGTGGAGGCCGAGACCGGCCTTCAGCTCCACATCGCGAGCGGCGCCGAAGAGGCGCGGCTCGCGGCCATGGGCGTGCTGCTCGGCTGGCCTGACGCCGAGGGCCTCGTCTGCGACATGGGCGGCTCCTCGATGGAGCTTGCCGATCTGCGTGGAGGGCGGGTCCATGGCTGCGATACCGCGCCGCTCGGCCCCCTCAAGCTCAACGACATTCCCGATCCGGAAAAGCGCGAGAAGTTCATCCGCAAGCAGGTGAAGACACTTGTGAAAGCGGTGGATGCCGATGCGCCGAGCCTTTTCCTCGTCGGGGGATCATGGCGCGCGGTGGCGCGGCTCGACATGCTGCGCTCCGGCTATCCGCTCACGGTGCTCCATGGTTACGAGCCGCCGATGGAGCAGCTTCTCGAGACACTGGCCTGGATCCCGACCCAGGACATCTCCGAACTTTCCGCACGCACCGGCACCTCCACCGCGCGGCTCTCGCTCGTGCCTGTGGTTGCTCCGGTACTCGCCGAACTCATCCGCCGCCTCTCGCCCGGCCGCATCGCGATTTCGGCCTACGGTCTGCGCGAAGGGCTGCTCTATCGCCAGATGCCCGAAGCCATGCGCGAACGCGACCCGCTGCTCGAGGCTGCCCGGCACATGGAGCGTCACAAGGCCCGCGTGCCGGGCTTTGGTGCTGCGCTCTTCAAGTGGCTGATGCCGCTCAACAGCGACCGCAGCGAAAGCGATCTGCGCCTGATCCGCGCTGCCTGCCTGCTTCATGACGTGCACTGGCGCGCCCATCCCGACTACCGCGCCGAACATTGCTTTGCCTCGATCACCCGCGCCAATATCGGCGGGATCAATCATGAGGACCGCATCTTTCTCGGCTTTGCGCTGGTCAATCGTTACAAGGCAAGCGTGCCGGTGGTGATCCTCGAGCGCTACGCGCCGCTCATCCATCCCGACCGTCTTGCCGCCGCGGCCGTGCTGGGCCGCTCGATGCGGCTGGGCTCGATGCTCTCGGGTGCCGCAACGGAAGTGCTTGAGCATTCCGCGCTCGAGCTCGAGGACGGGATCCTGACGCTCACCCTCCGTGGGGTGGCCTGCGAATGCGCTGGCGATGCGGTGGAACGGCGCTTCCAGGCGCTCGTGAGCCGGATGGGCCTCAAGGGCAACATCGTCCTCGACCCCTGATATTCAGGCCGCATTGGGTCCTGCTTGCCGCATGTCAGCCGGCAGGCCGTCCGTGGCATGTGGTGATAAGCGCGGCTGGACGAGCATCCTTTGAAGACGACGAAGCGGCCTGCTGCGCAGGCCGCTTTGTATTCCCCCCCAGACTTGGGCCATTCCCAACTTTCGTTGGCATCGCCGGTCCATGCAGCCGATCTAGTTATATGGCGCCAGTTTCTCCCCAGTCGCCTTAGTGTCGGCCCGGGCAGTATAGATCAGCTTTATGCGTAGAATGCAATCCTGAATATCTCTTGGCGCATGGCTCCGTCGCCCGGGAACGCTCCGAATTCCGGCAAAGCAACATCAAGGACTTGTGCCGACTTGTGCATAAAGGCCTTTTCAGTGCCGCCGCTCATGCTCTAGACGGGCGTGACCGCCGAGACAGCCGGAGTGTTCCGAATCCATGCGCCTGACCCGCTATTTCCTGCCCGTCCTGAAGGAGAATCCCGCCGAGGCGCAGATCGCTAGCCACCGGCTGATGCTGCGCGCGGGCATGATCCGCCAGGCCAGCGCCGGGATCTACTCCTGGCTTCCGCTCGGCTTCAAGGTGTTGAGCCGCCTCGAGCAGATCGTGCATGAGGAACAGCAGCGCGCCGGGCATATCCCGCTGCTGATGCCCACGCTCCAGCCTGCCGATCTCTGGCAGGAAAGCGGCCGCTACAATGCCTACGGGCCGGAAATGCTCCGGATCCGCGACCGTCACGAACGTGATATGCTCTACGGGCCGACGAACGAGGAAATGATCACCGACATCTTTCGTTCGGCGGTGTCGAGCTACAAGGAGCTGCCGCTCACGCTCTACCACATCCAGTGGAAGTTCCGCGACGAGGTGCGCCCGCGATTCGGCGTGATGCGTGGCCGTGAGTTCCTGATGAAGGACGGCTACAACTTCGACCTCACGATGGAAGATGCGCTCCACGCCTACAACCGCCACCTCGTGAGCTACCTTCGCACTTATGAGCGCATGGGGCTGCAGGCCTTTCCGATGCGTGCCGACACCGGCCCGATCGGTGGCGACTACAGCCATGAGTTCCTGGTGCTCGCGCCGACCGGCGAGAGCGAGGTCTTCTATGATTCGGATGCGACTGGTCTTCGCTTTGGCGACCGCGACATCGACTTCACCGACCGTGCCGCGCTTCAGCAGGTCTATGACGACTGGACGGCGATCTATGCCCGCACCGACGAGACCCATGACGAGGCGGTCTATGCCGAGCGGGTTCCGGAGGAACGCAGGCGGACGGCACGCGCGATCGAGGTCGGCCAGATCTTCTATTTCGGCACCAAGTATTCCGAGCCGATGAAGGCGCTGGTGGTGAACGAGCAGGGCGAGCGGGTTCCGGTGCACATGGGCTCGCACGGCATCGGCGTGAGCCGTCTGGTCGGCGCTCTGATCGAAGCCAATCACGACGATCGCGGCATTATCTGGCCCGAAGGCGTCACGCCCTTCCATGTCGGCATTGCCAATCTCAAGCAGGGCGATGGCGCAGCCGATGCGGCCTGTGATGCGCTCTATGCCGGCCTGAAGGCGCGCGGTCTGGATCCGCTCTACGACGATCGGTCCGAAAGGGCAGGGGCGAAATTCGCGACGCTCGACCTGATCGGCCTGCCCTGGCGGATCACCGTCGGGCCGCGCGGTCTGGCAAACGGTGTGGTCGAGCTCACCTCCCGGCGCACCGGCGAGAGCGAGGAGATGTCGCCCGAGGCAGCCATCGACCGCGTGGCGCAGATCTACGCAAAGGTCTGATGCAGGAGCGACCCGGCTGGCAGTCCGGCCGGGCCGGCCCCGCACACGATGATGTCACCCGGCCTCCGCGCCGGGGGGCTGGAAACTTGTGGCAATCCCGCAAGCCCGCGCTAGACTGATTCCCGAAACCATCGAACGACCCGCGCAGGCGGGCACCCAACCGGTGAGGAAAGGAAAGAGATGTCCTTTGTGGAATCCTATCGTGGTCATCTGAAAGCCGACGACGAGGGGCAGAAATCCCATTCCCAGTCGCTCGAATCAAATCTGGCGTCCTCCGAAAGCGCGATCACGGTCGCGGCGATCCTTGAGGACAAGGGCCATGTCGTGTTTTCGGTCGGGCCGTCGGATACGGTCCGCGATGCGGTGCAGGTCCTGCGTACCAACCGGATCGGCGCGGTGCTAGTGCTGGGCGCCGACGGCGGCCTGCTCGGGATCCTCTCCGAGCGCGACGTGGTGCGTGAACTGGCCGATACCGGAGAGCGGGTGATGACCTCGCCCGTCACCGATCTCATGACCGCAAATCCCATCACCTGCCATCCGGGCGAGCGGTTGATCGAAATGCTGCGCCGCATGACCGAGGGCCGCTTCCGCCACCTGCCGGTGATGGACAACGACAGGCTCGTTGGCGTCGTGACCATCGGTGACGTGGTGAAACACCGCCTGCGCGAGCTCGAATATGAAGCGCTCAAGATGAAGCAGATGATCGTCGGCTGATCCCGCCGGGCGAAGCCGGCCGGCCGGGCTCAGCCGAGTCCGGCCACAAAGCTGCGCACCAGCCCAGCCAGGATCTCGGGATTGTCGATGCAGGGCAGGTGCCCCGACCCGGCAATCGTCTCGAGCCGCGCGCCCGGTACGAGAGCTGCAAGCCCCGCCACCACATCGGGCGGGGTTGAACCGTCTTGCTCCCCGACCACGCAGAGCGTCGGCACGTCGATGCGGCTGGCTGTTTCGGTCAGGTCGGCATCGCGAAGCGCCATGCATGTCCCCGCATAGCCCTCACCGTCTGTCCTGAGCAGCATGTTGCGGTAGCCTGCATGGGCGGCGGCTTGGGCGGCCTTGAACTCCGGGGTGAACCAGCGCTCGAGGATCGGGTCGGCCAGCTCCGCAATCCGGCCCGAACGCGCTGCCTCGATCCGGGTGTTCCACATCTCTGTCGTGCCGATCTGGTGCGCGGTATCGCAAAGGATCAGCCCGCGCACGAGATCGGGCCGCATCCCCCAGAGCGCCTGCGCGACCATGCCGCCGACCGATACGCCGCAGATCACTGCGCGCGTTATCCCGAGGTGATCGAGCAGCCCCGCGAGATCGCGTGCGTGATCGTCCATGCTCTGCGGCATCGCTCCGGTATCGGAAAGCCCGTGGCCGCGCTTGTCGTGCAGGAGTAGCGTGAAATCACCCGCAAGCCGCGTGACCACGTCCTCCCAGATCCGGAAGTCGGTTCCGAGCGAATTGACGAAGACGATCGCGGGAGCCTGGCCGGGCCCTTCGGTCAGCCGGTAATGCAGCGTGAGACCGCCGATCATGGCAAAGCTCATGGAGTTCCTCCCCCTGGCAACGCGATCCCGGTCTCCGGGGCCGGGCCCGAGAGTGCGTCATCCGGCGCGCGGCGTCGAGACCTCCCCTTGCCATCACCGCAAAAGGGTGAAACGACCAGCAGAACCACACCATCTTCCGTTCCGGACCTTGTATCCCCCTCGTGCTCGGCGTTTTCTCCACCACTGGCGTTGTCTTCATGCTGATCGGCCTCGGCTATGCCGCCGTGTTCAAGGGCATGTTCACGCCCGCCGACCTCCGTATCCTCGGCCGCTATATCGTCAATCTCGCCTTGCCAGCGCTGGTCTTCCGCGCCGTCACTGGCCCCGATCTCGGCGAGATCCTCGAATTCGGCTACCTCTTTCCCTATGCTGTCGGATCGCTCCTGGCCTTTGGCGCCGCATACGCGCTCGGCCGCGTGGTCCTGCAGCTTCCCTCGCTCACCGCGACCTTCCAGGCCATGGGATCCTCCTGCTCCAACAGCGGCTTCATCGGCTATCCGATCATGCTCATGGTGCTGCCCCCTGTCGCACCGGCGGTGGTGGCGCTCAGCATGACCGTCGAAAATCTGGTGATGATCCCGATCGTGCTTATCCTGGCCGAGCGTGCGCGCGGCGAAGGCGTGCGGGGCTGGGCACTCGCCGCGCGGATCTTCGGCCGTCTGCTCCTGGGCAATCCGATCGTGCTCGCCCTCATCGTCGGGCTCGTGGTGGCGCTCAGCGGTCTGGAACTGCCCGCGCTCGTCAGCCGGCCGATCGGCCTCATCGCTGACTCGAGCGCGGCCGTCTCGCTCATCGTGATCGGAGGCACGCTGGTGGGCCTGCCGCTCGGCGCGGTCGATCGCGGTGTGATCTCGGTTGTCGCGGGCAAGCTCATCGGGTTTCCGCTTGCCGTCGCGTTCGCCTTCCTGGTCTTTGGCGCGGTTGGTCTTGGTCCCGGCAATCCGGATCTGGCCAGAGCGGCCATCCTCAATGCGGCGATGCCTGCGGCGGGGATCTATCCGATTCTCGCGCAGCGCTATGGCGAGGAGGCGCGCGCCGCGCTCGCCATGCTCGTGATGACGGTGCTCTCATTCTTCACCATGAGCGCAGTGATGCTCATCCTCGGGCTCGGCGTCCCCGCTGCCTGAGGCGCAGCGCATGCATGTTACGGCTCGGGCTGGATCAGCCCGGCCGAGAGAAGCCGCTGGTTCAGAACGAAGTTCTCGACGCTGAGTTTCACGATGGTGCTGAGCGCGATCGCCATCTGCGGATCGCGCCCGATGCCCTGCATCTCGTAGTCGCGGAACATCTCGGCGATCTGCGAGGCCATGATCTCGTAGGCCGCACTCCGGTCGATATCGACGCCCGACCAGTCGATCGGGTCAGCAGTCTCGGCCTCCTTTGCGAAGGTGGCCAGAAGGCGGTGATCGAGCGGGGTCTGCTCTCTGTCCTGGGTCATACCGTCTCCGTTGCCGCGCAACAAGGATGGCGCAACTCTCCCGGAAGACAAGCTCGACCTTTCGATAAGATCCGAAAAATCCGTGTGGTTTCGCGTTGCCGCCGATGCGCGCCTAGTCCTCGTCGAGGTCGCGCTTCACCTCGGGCGAGGACAGGATCTCCCGGGTGCGGTCCATCCTGTCGAAGCTCTCGTCGGCAAGGAAGCTCAACTCCGGCGAGAAGCGTAGGTCGATCTGGCGGGTAACGAGCCGCCGGATCTCGGCGCGGTTCCGGGTGAGCGCCGCAAGCACCGCCTCGGTGTTCACGCCCCCGAGCGGCAGCACGAAGGCGGTCGCATGCCGCAAGTCCGGCGAGCAGCGCACTTCAGAGACCGTGACCGAGGTATGCGCCAGATCCGCGTCATGCACATCGCCGCGCGAGAGAACGTCGGAAAGCGCCCGACGGATCACTTCGGCCACGCGAAGCTGCCGCTGCGACGGAGCGCCGCTGCCCTGATGACCGGAGGAATGGGGTCTTGTCTTTGCCATTCGCCTCACATCCTATCGCGCGCAGATGAAGTCAAGGGCCAGAGATGGGGAGAATCGGGATGAGTGAACCGGTCGGAATTGCCGTGACGGGAGCCTCGGGCCGGATGGGCCGCATGCTGATCCGTGCCGTCGAGGAGACACCGGGCGCGAAGATCAGCGGCGTGACGGAGCGGCCCGGGCATGACTGGATCGGCCGCGACCTCGGCGAGGCGCTCGGCGGTGCGCCGACGGGGGTGACCGTATCCGATGATCCGCTGGAGGTCTTTGCCCGCTCGCAGGCCGTGCTCGACTTCACTGCGCCCGCGGCCACCGTCGCCTATGCCGAGCTTGCGGCCCAGGCGCGTCTTGTCCATGTGATCGGTACGACCGGTCTCGAGCGGGAGGACCTGGAGAAGATCGCCGCCGCCGCCCGCCATGCCGTCATCGTGCGCGCGGGCAATATGAGCCTCGGGGTGAACCTTCTCTCGGTCATCACCCGCCGCGTCGCCGAAGCGCTCGGGTCGGAGTTCGACATCGAGATCGTCGAGATGCACCACCGCCACAAGGTCGATGCGCCTTCGGGCACCGCCCTCATGCTGGGCGAGGCGGCTGCCGCGGGGCGCCGGATCAACCTTGCCGATCACACCGAAAGCGGGCGCGATGGTATCACCGGCCCGCGTGCCGAGGGCGCCATCGGCTTTGCCGCGCTCCGCGGCGGCGATGTGGTCGGCGAGCACGAGGTGATCTTCGCCGGGGCGGGCGAGCGCATCGTGCTCAAGCACATCGCCACCGACCGGATGCTCTTTGCCCGCGGCGCGGTGCGCGCTGCGCTTTGGGGGCAGGGACAGCCGCCGGGTCAGTTCAACATGCTCGACGTGCTCGGGCTGCGCGATCCCGGAGCGGAGCTTCCCGACCGCTGAACGGCGCCGGCGCGCGGGGGTGGATTTCGCGCCGCGCTTCGGATAGGTCTTGGGGCCCGGCAATTCCGCCGACCCTTCCGACTCGTGTCCCATGCAAGCCCCATCCCCCGAGAAGGCCGAGCCCGTCTGGCTCGACCGCCGTTCGCCGCCCGCGCTCCTGACGCTCGTGCTCGTCACCGGGCTGGCTGCGCTCAACATGAACGTCATCCTGCCTTCGCTGCCGAAGCTCGCGACCCATTTCGGCGCGGATTATGCGCTCGTGCAGCTCACGGTCTCGGGCTATCTGGCGGCGACGGCGGTGCTGCAGCTTCTCATCGGCCCGCTGTCGGACCGTTTCGGGCGGCGGCCGATCATCCTCATCTCGCTCGCGATCTTTCTCGCCGCAACGCTTGGCTGCCTGTTCGCGCCAAGCTTCGGCGCTTTCCTCTTCTTCCGGCTGCTGCAGGCGAGCGTGGCCTCGGCCATTGCGCTCAGCCGCGCGGTGGTGCGCGACATGGTTCCGTCCGAACAGGCAGCCAGCATGATCGGTTATGTCACGATGGGCATGGCGGTCGCGCCGATGATCGGGCCGATGATTGGCGGTCTTCTCGACGAGTGGTTCGGCTGGCAGTCGGTCTTCTGGATGACGCTCGGCTGCGGCGTCGCGGTCTTCGCGCTCGCCTGGGCCGACCTGGGTGAGACCAATCTTGCGCCGAGCACGGATTTCGCCGCCCAGTTCCGCGCGCTGCCCGAGCTTGCGCGCTCTCGCCGCTTCTGGGGCTATTCCGCGACCGCAGCCTTCGCGTCCGGCGCCTTCTTCGCCTTTCTCGGCGGCGGTCCGTGGGTCGCGATGCATGTGCTTGGCATGACCTCCGCCGAGCTCGGCCTCTATTTCGGCTTGATCGCGCTCGGCTACATGATCGGCAATTACGGAGCCGCGCGCATCACGGTGCAGGTCGGCATGAACCGCATGATGCTGCTCGGCTCGCTCATCGCCGTGCTCTCGATCGCGCTTGCAGCACTTGCCTTCGCCGCCGGGCTTGGTCACCCGCTCGGGTTTTTCGGCGCGATGTTCTTCCTTGGCTTTGGCAACGGTCTCGCGCTGCCGAGCGCGAATGCGGGCATGGTCTCCGTTCGCCCCCACTTGGCGGGCAGCGCCTCGGGCCTTGGTGGGGCGATGATGATCGGTGGCGGAGCGGCGCTCTCGGCCATCGCGGGCGCGCTGCTCGGCCCGGGGACCGGCCCGTGGCCGCTCCTCATCATCATGGGGCTCTCGGTCTGCGGCTCGGTGCTCTCGAGCCTCGATGTTATCCGCACCGCGCGCCGGCGTGGCGACAACCCGCTCGGAAGCGTCACGAGGACGTCATGATCCGCCATCTCGCGGGTCTGGCGCCCAACATGCGGGGCGCCCTCTTCATGGTGATCGCCATGGCCGGGTTTTCCTGCAACGATGCGATGATCAAGCTCCTTGCCCTCGATCTCGACCTCTATCAGGCGATATTCCTGCGCGGGATGGTCGTCACCACCGCCTTTGCCGCCTTGGCTGCCGCAACCGGCGGACTCCGGCGGCGGATTGGTGCCCGCGATCGCCGCGCGCTCACCGGCCGCACGATCGGCGAGATCCTCGGCGCCTTCTGCTTCCTGACCGCGCTCACACAGCTTCCGATGGCCAATGCCACCGCAATCCTGCAGAGCATGCCGCTGGCCATTACGCTTGCGGCGGCCTGGATGCTGAATGAACCCGTTGGCTGGCGCCGTTATGCCGCCATTGCTGTAGGTTTTTTCGGTGTGCTCGTGATCGTCCGGCCGGGCTCGGAGGGCTTCAATGCCTACGCGCTTCTCGCGCTTATTGCCGTCGGTCTCTTCTCGCTGCGCGACCTCTCGACGCGGCTGATTTCGCCCGATGTGCCGACCTTCCTCGCCGCCGGCATCACTTCGGCCTTCACGACGCTTGCCGCGGGCATCGTCTCGATCTTCACCGGCTGGCACCCGGTGGCGCCAGAACATCTGCTCATACTCGTCATCGGCTCGGCCTGCCTGATGATCGGCTACAGCTTCTCGATCATCGCGATGCGCACGGGCGATGTCGCGGTGATCTCGCCCTTCCGCTACACCCTGCTGATCTGGGCCATGCTGCTCGGCTGGGCGGTCTACGGCGACATCCCGGATGTGTGGATGGTTGTCGGCGCTCTGATCGTCGTTGCCTCAGGGATCTACACCTTCAACCGCGAGCGCCGTGCCGCCCGCAACCTGACGGCACGCACGGCGCAGACGCGGTAGACACGCTCAGATGAGCCAACTCTGCGGGTTCGCGATCGGCTCGCCCCGCCCGATCTTCTGCAAGCCGATCACGCAACGCACGATCATCCAGACCGCGGTGGCGATGAAGCCCAGCACGCCGATCACCACGAGGCTCAACAGCGCCGAGATCAGCGCATAGAGGAGTGCGATCCAGAAGGTGCGGATTGCCCAGGTGTAATGGCTGTCGAGCCAGGGCGCGGCCTTGCCGCGGTTCACATAGGCCATCACCACCCCGATCACCGTGGTGATCGCGAAGATGAAGCCGAGGAGATAGAGCACGTAGATCGCCTGAAGGTTCGACTTGCCCGGATCCATGATCCCGGGGTCGCCCTGCGGGAGCCTCTCCAGTTCCGACATTGTTGCCTCCGTTTCGGTCAGTGCAAGTATAGGTCCGCTCGGGCCCGGGCGCTAACGGAAGATCACCACCGGAACCTTGCAGAGCTGCGCCATGCTCGCCGAGGTCGACCCGAGAAAGAGCCGGCGGATCGGCCCGTGTCCGGACGCCCCCATCACCAGAAGATCCGCGCCGCCCGCCTCGATCCGCTCCGAGATCGCCCGGTCGGGCTCGCCGGAAGCGAATTCGATTGCGACCGGGCCGGCCTTCGGTGCGATCAGCGCGGCGGCGGCCTCCATCTTGGCCCGGATCGTCGCGGCATCCGCACCCACATGGAGCAGGGTGCAGGCAAGCCCGTCGAGCATGCTGCCCTGTGCAATCCGCTCGATCGAACGCATCACACCGGCGCTGCCGTCGAAGGCGATGAGATAGCGCTCGATCGGCTTGAAGGCGCGGCTTGCCACCAGCACCGGCCGGGTTGCGGCACGCAGGATGCGCTCGAGATTGGAGCCGAGATGATCATGGGCGAAGGCCGAGGCTTCGCCCCGCTTGCCGACGACCGTCAGCCGCGCGTCCGGCTCGAAATCGGCGATGGTGCGGAGAATGTCGTCATGCCTCAGCCGCTCCTCGACCGCCTCCACTCCGTCGGCCCGCACCCGCTCGGCGGCGGTCTCGAGGATGAGCCGCCCGCGGGCGTGCGAGAGCTTGGCGCGCTCCTCATCGGCCCGTGAAAGCTCCTGGAGCAGGCTCGATCGCGCACCGAGCGAGAGGTTGCCGCTGAGATCCGCCGGCACGCTCGAATGATCCCGCCGGCCGAGCACATGCACCAGCTCGACCCCGAGCCCGATCCGCTTCGCAGCCCAGGCCGCATGATCGCAGACGCTCGCGGAATAGGTTGATCCATCCACCAGGGCGATGATCTTCATGGTATCTTCCTCCGCGCAGGTGTCAGAAATCTTGCAATCCGGCGGCACCCGGGTCCGTCTTCGGTGGTGCCTGTCCGCCCGGCATCCGGGCCGGGCCGCGTCTGTCGCGGTGTCATCCCGCGCCTCCTCAATGGCCCAGAAGCCGTTCCATTGCACCGGGCTTGTCATGCTCGCCCAGCTCGTCGACGATGGTCTCCGAGGCTGTGTTCATGCCGATGAGGCTTACCTCCGTGCCCTCGCGGCGGAATTTCAGCACGACCATGTCCACCGCCGCAACCGAGGAGATGTCCCAGATATGGGCCTCGCTCACGTCGATCGTGACCTTGTCGAGGGCCTCGCGGAAATCAAAGGACTTCGAGAATTGCTCGGCGCTCGCGAAGAAAAGCTGTCCCTCGACCCGGTAGACGCGCTCGCGCCCATCCGGGCTTGCGGTGCTCGAGACGCGGAAGATCTGCGCGATCTTGCCTGCGAAGAATATCCCCGAAAGCAGCACGCCCACCAGCACCCCGATGGCGAGGTTGTGGGTATAGACCACCAGCGCGACCACCGAGAGCATGACGATCGAGGATGAGCGCGGATGGGTCTTCAGCGTCTTGATCGAGGACCAGGAGAAGGTCCCGATCGACACCATGATCATGATTGCAACCAGCGCCGCCATGGGGATTTGCTTCACCCAATCATTGAGCACCAGCATCATGAGCAGGAGCCCCATGCCCGCCGTCAGCGTCGAAAGCCGCCCGCGGCCGCCGGATTTCACGTTGATGATCGACTGCCCGATCATGGCGCAGCCCGCCATCCCACCGAGAAAACCGGTGGCGGTATTGGAAATGCCCTGGCCGACGCATTCGCGATTCTTGTCGGACTCGGTGTCGGTGAGCTCGTCGATGATCTGCGCCGTCATCAGGCTTTCAAGCAACCCCACGGCCGCAACCGCAATGGCATAGGGAAAGATGATCTGCAGCGTCTCGAAGCTGAGCGGAATGTCGGGGATGAGGAAGATCGGCAGTGTATCGGGCAGTTCGCCCAGATCCTGCACCCGGCGGACATCGAGATCGAGGGCCAGGCTGAGGATGGTGAGGATGATGATGCAAAGCAGCGGCGAGGGGATCGCCTTCGTCACCCGTGGCGCGAGATAGATGATCGCGAGTCCGCCCGCGACCAGGACATAGGTGAGCGGAGGCACGCCGGTGAGCTCGGGAAGCTGCGCAAGGAAGATGAGGATCGCCAGCGCATTGACGAAGCCCGTCATCACCGAGCGCGACACGAAGCGCATCACCCGCGCGAGCCCCAGGAAGCCGGCAACGATCTGGAACAGGCCCGCCAGAACCGTGGTCGCGAGCAGATATTGCAGCCCGTGGTCGCGCACCAGCGTCGTCATCAGCACCGCTGTCGCCGCGGTCGCCGCCGAGATCATGCCCGGACGGCCGCCCGTGAAGGCAATGAGCGTCGCGATCGAAAAGGAGGCGTAGAGCGCAACCTTCGGGTCGACGCCCGCAATTGTGGCAAAGGCTATGGCCTCGGGGATCAGTGCGAGTGCCACGACGATTCCGGCGAGCATGTCGCCGCGCGGATTGCCGAGCCAGTCTTGGCGGAGCTCGGAAAGGTTCATGAAAAGTGCCTCGTGTCCGGGGTGCGGCAGGAGCGCGGCAGAGGGTCCGCACATGCTGCGGTGCCACAAGCCTCCTTTCAAAGCGGCCGGGTCGCGCCTGTCAACCGCCGCAGGAGCATTTGAGGCCGATTGTGGCCGGTTTGGATACGAAATGATGCAGGGCTTCGTGCTGGCGGCGGCGTGGCGCAAGCTGCCTTGTAGCTGTTGTCGACGTGTTGACGAGACACGGGGCGGGGTCACCGGCTACACTTCCGGTCGCGGCAACAATGCCTGGGACAGGAGGGCACCATGGAAGACCGCCAGGACCATTTTGCCGATACGATCGAGACCGAGGCCGAACTCGAGGCGGTGATCGGCCATCCCTTCCAGCCTGCGGTCGAGAAGGTCGTGGATCATCTGGACCCGATCTGCAGGGCATACATCGCGCGATCTCCATTCCTGCTGATCGCTTCCGCGGACAGAACGGCGGCGCCCGAACTGTCGCCGCGCGGAGATGCCGCCGGTTTCGTCGCTGTGCTCGACGATCACACGATCGCGCTGCCGGACCGGCCGGGAAACCGCCGCGCGGACACCTTCTGCAGGGTGCTTCGCAACCCGGAGGTGGCATTGCTGTTTCTCGTGCCGGGAATGGGCGAGACCCTGCGTGTCTACGGGAGCGCGCGCCTCGTGACGTCCCTGTCCTTGCGACAGCGCTTTGCCGTCAACGGTCGGCTCCCGGCGCTCGTGATGGTGGTCAGGGTCGAGCGGGCGATGGTTCACTGTCCGAAATGCGTCATTCGCTCCGGCCTTTGGGATCCAAAACGCTGGCCGTCGATCGAGGGGCTTCCGACAATCGGCCCGGTGATGAAGGCGCATGCCCGGCTGAAGGGCACTCAGGAGGACCTGGACGAAGAGGCGCGGCGCGCGGGGATGCTCGAGCTCTACTAGAGCGAAAACGGTTCAGGCCAATTCGGTCTGAGCCCAGGATTTCGCTCTGACATGTTGAAGCACAGCAAACGGTGCGGGCCGAACCACTCCGATGCGGGATCTCGCTCCGACTTCTTGAGCCGGAGCAAGGTCGTCCCCCTTTGCTGCCGCGAAAAGCGAACTCGGCCGCTATCTCAACCGGCGGATGAGGCTCGAGGTGTCCCAGCGGTTGCCGCCCTTGCCCTGCACCTCCTTGTAGAACTGGTCGACAAGGGCCGTCACCGGCAGCGGCGCCCCATTGGCATTCGCTTCCGCGAGGCAGATCCCGAGATCCTTGCGCATCCAGTCCACCGCAAATCCGAAGTCGAACTTGTCGGCCAGCATGGTCGAGCCGCGGTTCTCCATCTGCCAGGACCCTGCCGCCCCCTTTGAAATCACGTCGAGCACCAGCTCGCCGTCAAGCCCGGCGCGTTCGGCGAAGGCAAGCCCCTCCGAGAGCGCCTGCAGGAGCCCCGCGATGCAGATCTGGTTCACCATCTTGGTGAGCTGACCCGCTCCCGCCGGGCCCATCAGGCGGCAGGATTTGGCATAGGCTGCGATCACCGGCTCGACGCGTGCGAAGTCGGCCTCCGATCCGCCGCACATGACGGTAAGCACCCCGTTCTCCGCCCCCGCCTGGCCGCCCGAGACCGGCGCATCGACAAAGCCCGCACCCTGGGCTTGGGCCGCCTCGTTCAACTCCCGCGCGACTTCCGCCGAGGCCGTGGTGTGATCGACCAGGATTGCGCCTTTCGCGAGGCCGGAAAATGCGCCGTCTGCGCCGAGCGTGACCGCCCGGAGGTCCTCGTCATTGCCGACGCAGGCGAAAACGATCTCCGCCCCGTCGGCCGCCGCGGCGGGGGTTTCTGCCCGCGCACCGCCATGCTGGGCCGTCCAGGCCTCCGCTTTTGCGGCTGTCCGGTTGAAGACGGTCACCTCATGGCCCTTTGCCGCAAGATGTCCCGCCATCGGATAACCCATGACCCCGAGTCCGATGAATGCCACACGTGCCAAGCGCTTTTCCCCCCTGCTTCAAGTGTGCCGTTGTTTCGGTTTTAGTGGCCTGCTATCGGATCAGGGTCAACCCGGCCGGAAAGGGGACAATCTGCGAATGGCGTTCCTGTTTCGCTGGTTCATGCGACTGTTCGTGACGCTTGCCCTCCTTGCTTCTGCCGCCGCCGGACTGGCCTACTATCTCGCCGATCAATCGCTTCCCGATTACGATCATGAGTATGCGGCTGAGGGGGTGGAGGCCGGCTTCGAGATCGTGCGCGATCGCTATGCCGTGCCGCATATCCTCGCCCATAACGATCATGACGCCTTCTTCGGCCTCGGGTTCGCCCATGCCCAGGACCGGCTCTGGCAGATGGTTCTGATGCGCCGCACCGCGCAGGGCCGACTTTCCGAGATCTTCGGCCGCGACACGCTCGAGATCGACGAGCTGATGCGGGCGCTCGACATCTACGGCCTCTCCCGCCAGGCCGCCGCGGCGCAGACCGAGCAGACCAAGGCCGACCTCGAGGCCTATGCCGACGGGGTGAATGCATGGCTCCGCATCGTCCAGAAGGATGCGCTCGGCCGGGGCGCGCCGGAGCTCTTCCTCTTCGACAGCGCCATCGCGCCCTGGATTCCCGCTGATTCGATCGCGGTCCAGAAGCTCATGGCGCTTCAGCTCACCGACAAGGCGGCGCGTGAGACGCTGCGCGCCCGGCTCTCGTTGCGCATCCCCGAGGCGCGGCTGCGCGACATCCTGCCCGAGGCGCCGAACGAACCCGTGATGGGCCTGCCGGAGTATTCCGACCTCTTTCCCGATCTTGCGCCCGATGATGGCCGAAACCCGGTCCGCCACGCGCTCTATCCGCTCGCCCCCATCGGTCAGGCAGGCGCCTCCAACGCCTTTGCCGCCGCCGCGAGCCGCACGGCCGCGGGCGCGCCGCTGCTCGCGACCGACCCGCATCTCGCCCTCACCGCGCCCTCGATCTTCTATCTTGCCCGCCTCGATCTCGAGAGCGGCCCGGTCATCGGCGCCACGGTGCCCGGCATTCCTTCCATTATCATCGGCCGGAACAGAAATCTCGGCTGGGGCCTCACCTCGAGCTATCTCGACGATCAGGACGTCTTCATCGAGCGGCTCGATCCGGAAAACCCCGGCCGCTACCTCACCCCCTCGGGCTTCGAGCCCTTCCGCACCCGCGACGCGGTGATCGCGGTGAAGGACGCCGAGCCCGAACGCCTGCTGCTGCGCTGGAGCCGCCACGGGCCGGTGATCCCGGGCGATCATTTCGGGGCTGCCGCCGTGACGCCCGAGGGCCATGTCGCGACGCTGGCCTGGACCGGCCTCACCGCGCAGGATCGCTCCATGGGGGCTGCCATCGGCCTCATGCGCGCCCAGTCGATCCGCGAGGCCCGCGCGGCGGCGCGCGATCTCGTCGTGCCCTCGAACATGATAACCCTCGCCGACCGCGAGACCGTCGCGCTCCAGATGGCCGGGGCCGCGCCGCGCCGCGATGCCGCCAACACCAGCAAGGGCCGCATCCCCGCGCCCGGCTGGCTCGCGGTCAACGACTGGCAGGGCACACGCCCCTTTGCCGAGAACCCCTGGGTCATCAACCCGCCGAGCGGGATCGTGGTGAACACCAACAACCGCATCACCGACGCGCTCTTCCCCGACAACCTCAGTTTCGACTGGGGCGACACGCTTCGCATCGTGCGGGCCGCACATCTGCTGAACGCCCGGCAATATCACACGCTCGACAGCTTCATCGAGATCCAGACCGATGTCGTCTCCGAAGGCGCCCGCACCCTCCTGCCGCTCATCGCTCGCAATCTGTGGTATTCCGGCGAGGCAGCGGAGGAGGGCAGCCCTGAGGCGCGCCGCCAGATTGCGCTCGAGCGCCTGGCCGACTGGAATGGCGCCATGACGGAGCATGACCCCGAGCCGCTTATCTACGCGGCCTGGCTCCGGGCGCTCCAGCGCCGCCTTGTCATCGACGAGATCGGTGCGCTCGACGACCTGCTGCCGCGCCCCGAGCCGGCCTTCATCGAGCGCGTCTACCGCAACATCGACGGCGCGGGCGTATGGTGCGACGTGATCCAGACCTCGGAGGTCGAGACCTGCGCCGAGATGTCACGGCGGGCACTCGACGATGCGCTGACCGAGCTCATCGCCCGCTACGGGCCGAAGATCGAGAGCTGGCGCTGGGGGGACGCCCATCAGGCGGTGCACCGGCACGAGACGCTCTCGACCATCCCCGGCCTAGGCCTGCTGGCCAACATCTGGCAGAGCACGGCGGGGGGCGACCAGACACTGATGCGCGGCCTTACCACCGGCACCGAGCCCGACCCCTATCTCAGCGGCCATGCCTCGGTCTTTCGCGGCGTCTATGATTTCTCGGATCCCGACTCGAGCGTCTTCATCATCTCGACCGGCGAGAGCGGTCACCTGCTCTCGCGCCACTACGATGATCAGGCGGTGCTCTGGCGCCGGGCGGAATACATACCGATGTCGCTCGATATCGAATTTGTCCGTGCCGGCGCCGAAGGCGTCACGCGCCTCACTCCGGCGCCCTGACGGAGCGGGGGGCTGCGCCTGGCAGCCGCCGCGCCCCGTCCCCGGATCAGCGGATGATCCGGCTGTATTTCGCGCCCGCGAAGCTTGCGTCGGCAATGAGGCCGCGCTGGCCGTAAACCACCTCGACGATCGGGCGATTGATGCGCATCGAGCTGATGCCTGCCGCCGCGCCGCCGGCCTTCGGTACCGTCACCGCGGCATCGGCGCCAAGCTCCCAGCCGTCGGCGAGCCGGAAATCCTGCAGCGCCTGGGATGTGAGGAAGAAGAGCGTCTGGTTGTATTCCGCGGCCCCGAAGGTGAAGCCAAGGCCCGCCGAACTCAGCGAATAGTACTCGACCTTGGCCGGGCCGATCACGAGCGCGCCCTCGCCGTAGGCGCCGCTGGCGAAGAAGCCTGCCTTGCGGATCTTGGGAATGACGAGAATACCCTGCGAGCGCGCACCGAGTTCGGACGCGCCGGGTACGGTCTGGTAGAGCTCGGCGAGCGCCTCGTCGACCTGGCGGTCGATCCGCTCGCGCGGGCTTTCGGGAATGCTCGGCTGCGAGGTGCAGGCCGCGAGCCCGACACCTGCGGCGGCCAGAAAACTGCGACGGGTCCAGTCAGTCATCGACGGCTCCTTGGATGCGATCGGATACATGCCTCTTGGCCGGTCAGAGCGCCGGCTTGCTCCTGCGTTAGCACGCTCCGTCCAGCCCTTCCAGCTTGGAGGCGGCCGTGCCGGGGCAAGGAAGGGGAAAATCCGGCCGTACCGGCCCCTTCTGGCGCGAAATTCACCGAACCGTGCGCGGTCCGGCGAGGGCCGTGAAGAGGCCGAGCCCGATGAAGGCGCCACCACTCAGGATCCGAGACCCGCGCTGCAATGCGCCCGACCGGGCCAGAAGCCGTGCGGCGCGCCCGGCCGCGAGCGCATAGGCCGTGTCGGTGAGGGCGGCGATCGCGACGAAGAGTGTCCCGAGTGTCATCGCCTGAGCGGCGTGCGGCCCGCCTGGGCTCATGAACTGAGGCAGGAAGGCCGCGAAGAAAAGCGTCGTCTTCGGGTTCAGCAGCGCTACGAGGAACCCGTCCCGAAAGATCAGGCCGAGGCTCCGCGCCGCGACCCCGCCGGCATGCGCCGTCCCGCTGCCGAAGAGAGCCCGGAGCCCGAGCCAGACGAGATAGGCCGCGCCCGCCCATTTCACGACGGTGAAGGCAATGGCGGAAACCGCGAAAAGTGCCGCGAGCCCCAGCCCCGCCGCAATGGCATTGGCGAGATTTCCCACCGCCACACCGGCAACCGAGACCAGCCCGTGCGCGCGCCCCTGCAGGAGGCTTCGCGTCACGATGTAGAAGACCCCCGGCCCGGGCGTCACGGCCAGCACGACGCTCGCCGCCAGAAAGGCGCCAAGCAGCGGGGCAGGTGGCAGGAAAGATGCGGCAATCGGGTCCATAAGGCCACTCTGGGGCGGATTTTTCCCGCGCGCAATGGCGGCGCGCCGGTCAGCCGAAGAGTTCCGCCGCGAGCGGGGCATGATAGGTGAGAATCCCGTCGCAGCCGGCACGCTTGAAGGCGCCGAGGGTCTCCAGAACCGTCCGCTCCCGTTCCAGCCAGCCATGGCCGAATGCCGCCTCCAGCATCGCGTATTCCCCCGAGACCTGATAGGCGAAGACCGGCACGTCGAACTCGCGCTTCACCCGCCCGCAGATATCGAGATAGGGCAGGCCGGGCTTCACCATCACCATGTCCGCGCCCTCCGCGAGATCGATCGCCACTTCGCGCATCGCCTCGGCGCTGTTGGCCGGGTCCATCTGGTAGGTCTTCTTGTCGCCCTTGAGCGCGCCGGTCGCGCCCACCGCGTCGCGGAACGGCCCGTAGAAGACGGAAGCGTATTTCGCGGCATAGCTCATGATCAGCGTGTCGGGAAAGTCATGGGCCTCGAGGGCCGACCGGATCACCCCGATGCGTCCGTCCATCATGTCCGAAGGCCCGAGGATGTCACAGCCCGCCTCCGCCTGGCAGAGTGCCATCTTCTCGAGCGCGATCAGCGTCTCGTCGTTGAGGATCGTGCCGTCGCGCACGATCCCGTCATGTCCGTCGGAATTGTAGGGATCGAGCGCCACGTCGAGCAGGACGCCGATGCCGGGAACGGCTGCCTTGATCGCCCGTGTCGCGCGGTTGACGAGATTCTCCGGGTTCCAGGCCTCGGTGGCCTCCGGGTTCTTGTCGGCTGCGTCGGTGTAGGGAAAGAGCGCAAGGCAGGGAATGCCGAGATCGGCCGCGCGCTGCGCCGCTTCCACCGCCCGGTCGACCGAAAGCCGCGAGACACCGGGCAACGAGGCCACCGGTTCCTCCATGCCCTCACCCTCGCGCACGAAGAGCGGCCAGATCAGGTCCGACACCGAAAGCCGCGTTTCGGCCACCATGTCGCGGATCCAGGCCGTGCGGCGCAGGCGGCGTGGGCGGCAATGCGGGAAGGGGGCTGCGAGCGGCGTCATCATCGTCGGATCCTCAGGCTGGCAATGACCCGGTTTGGCACGCAGGCGCGGTCCTCTCAAGACCTGAAGGCGCCTCCGCCGCCTGCCTCCGCGCACGCCGGCGCGATCGAATTATTTCTTCAATGGACTTGTGACGGCTCATATGTCATCCATATACCATCCACACGGATGGAGAAACGTGATGAGCAACGTGAGACCGCTGCGGGACAAGGCGCCCGACAGCGAAAAGATCACCATCAACCTCGGATATGTCGATCTCGGACGGATCGATCTTCTGGTGCAGGAGGGCTTCTACTCCAACCGAAGCGACTTCATCCGCACCGCGATCCGGCGTCAGCTCGACACCCATGTCGAGGCCGTCAACCAATCCATCGAACGCCATACGATGGAACTGGGCCTGCGTGACTACAGCCGCGCCGATCTGGAGACGCTCCGGGCGGCTGGCGAGGTCCTGCATGTCAAGGTTGTCGGGCTCGCGCGGATCGACTCCGACGTGACGCCCGACCTCGCCCGGGCAACCATAGGCTCCATCACGGTACTGGGCGCGCTTCAGGCGAGCCCGGAAATCAGAAAGGCGCTCGCTGACCGCATCCGGTAGCACGCGCTCCCAGAAGGACTGAAAACATGATCTCTTTCAACGTTGGCGCCCTGCGCCCGGCGAACGGCGCCGCACGTCCCGACTACATGTCGTTTGCAAACGATCTGGTGCGCCAGACACTTGCCCGCCACGGACTGGCCGGCGATGTCGAGGCGCTGCCGAATGGCCCCGCCCCGCATACCATGCCGCTCCTCGAGGAGATGATGGCGCGGCTGCACTCTCCGGGCCCGCTGTCCCGTGCCCTGATGCCCGAGTTGCCCGAAGGCGCGGAGTTCGTTTCGGACCATTTCGAATGCGAAGCTGGCAGTCGCCGCTTCATGACCTACATTCCCTCGACCGCCGCGGAAGGGGTGAGCGGCATCGTCCTGATGCTGCATGGCTGCACCCAGACGCCCGAGGATTTCTCGGTCGGCACCGGCATGAATGCCCTTGCCGAGGAACATCGCTTCGTCGTGATCTACCCACATCAGTCGCGCGGCGACAATGCGCAGTCCTGCTGGAACTGGTTCAGCCGCGGTGACCAGCGGCGCGACCGCGGTGAGCCGGCCATTCTTGCGGGGCTGACCCGTCAGGCGATGGAACGATATGGCGTCTCGCGGGAGGAAACCTTCGTCGCCGGTCTCTCGGCCGGGGCCGCGATGGCACTCATCCTCGGCGAGACCTATCCGGATGTCTTTGCCGGTGTCGGCGCGCATTCCGGCCTGCCATACGGCGCCGCGCGCGACGTACCCTCCGCCTTTGCCGCGATGGCGGGCCAGGAAGGCAACTTCACCACGCCGCGATCCGACACAACGCCGCCTCCCACCATCGTCTTTCATGGTACCGCCGACAGCCTTGTCCATCCTTCGAACGGCGACCGCATCGCGCGGCAGGTGACCGATCGCGCCGCGCGCGAGACGATCATCACCGAGGAAAGCGGCACGGCCGGTGGCCGCGCGTTCGCCCGCACGGTGACCATGCGCGACGACAGGACCATCCTCCTGGAGCAATGGCAGATCGACGGGCTTGGCCACGCCTGGTCCGGCGGCAATGCCGCAGGCTCTCATACCGATCCGGCCGGACCCGACGCGAGCGCCGAGATGATCCGGTTCTTTTTCGAAACAACAGCGGGAGCGCACTGATATGACTGGCATGTCCCTCACCTTCGATGCCGTCCGCGAAGAAAAGCCGGGCCCGAAATGGGCGGCGCGCTGGCGGCGGTCCTGGCCGGCCTACGAGGCCTGGTTCGTGGCGCGTGGCGGCGATTCAGGCCCGACCCGGCAGGAAAGCCGGGCGGCCCTCCTCCACTGGATGCCGGAGCTGGTCCCGGTCTACGACCGGCTGGTCCTGATCGCCGGCGGATCGGATCGTGCCGCGCGGTTCCTCGCCACGTGGTCACCGCCGCGCTATCTCGGGGGCTGTTCTCTGGCGGCCCGTGCCGAGGGGGGCGAGGTCCGGTTGGTGCGCAATTACGATCTTTCTCCGGACCTGAACGAGGGCCTGCTGCTCCACAGCCGATGGACCGGCCGGCGGGTGATGGGGATGATCGAGTTCCTCTGGGGCCTGTCGGACGGCATCAACGACGCGGGCCTTTCGGTTGCGCTGGCCTATGGCGGGCGGGGAGAGACGGCCGCTGGTTTCGGCGTGACGACGATCCTCCGCTATGTGCTGGAGACCTGCGAGACCGTGGAGGAGGCGCTCGCGGTGCTGCGCCGGGTGCCGTCGCACATGGCCTACAATCTGGTCCTGGCGGATCGCACCGGCCGGACGGCGGGTGTCGAACTATCCCCCGGCGGCGGCATCCGGATCCTTCCGCAAGCCAATGCGACGAACCATCAGAGCGGGCCCACGCGGGCCGACCGGGCGGCCTTCACCCGGAGCCACGAGCGCCTCACCCACCTGAACGGGCTGGAAGTCGCGCCTGATGCGCTCACCCGGTCGTTTCTGGCCGAGCCGCTGTTGCAGGACCGCTATTCGGAGGGGTTCGGAACGCTCTTCACCGCCGAATACGATCCGAACGAGCGCTCCATCTGCCTGCATTGGCGTGATGAGAAATGGCAGCAGTCGCTCGACGCGTTCGTGGAGGGGCAGCGCGTCGTCCGCTATCCGTCCGGGGCCACGCTGGCCGGATCGCAGGCGCACCCCTGGCCCGCGCCCGACACCATCGACTGGAGCCAGGCCGCGCAGATCGACTGGCTTGCCGTTGCGGCCGACTATGCCTCAGGGCGCGGACAGCCCATCCACTGCTATCTGCCGCACCATTCCTCCGGAGCGGCGGTCCCTGCCGCCTGCGGGTAGGGCCAACCCTCAAGGCGGGCGAGACGCACTGGCGTCCGCCCGCGACTTGACCTCCGCGGCCGCCCGTGGCCTTTGTTGCGTCCTGCACTCGCCATGACAGGTAGGATTCCTTGGCCGCATTCGGAGTATCGAGTTTCCAGAGCATCTGGTACTGGGTCCTGCACATTCTCGTCTGGACGCTGGTCACCCACCGCACGCTCGGCGTGCCCTACGACATGTTGCTCCGCGCCCGGCGCCTGCCGGAGGTCACCGCCCAGACCGAAACCCTGGCCGTTGTCCAGTGCGGGCGGATCGTGGCCGTCTACCGGAAGCTCGGCATTCCGATCGCACTCCTTGGCGGCTTCCTGCTCGCAGGTCTTGCCGTCGTCGGCTTCCTCAATGGCGTGGAACTCGCGCAGGCGGCCTTCCTCCTGCTCTTTCCGCTCGCCGTCATCGCCTATTCGACGCTCGCGACAGCCCTCATGATCACCGAGCGGCGCTTCCGCGGCGATGTGCTGGTGCGCATCCTTTCGCGGCGGCATTTCTGGCACCAGGTGGTGGCGGTCACGGCGCTCTTCGCCGCCCTTGCGGTCGCGGCCTCGCGCCATGCCCGGATCGTGCTGCTCTGAGGCGGCAGCCTCAGGCAACCACCTCCGGCACCGGCAGGACATCCACCGCCTGCTCGCTTTTCTGATCGCCCGCGATCTTCAGCACGCCCTTCACCGGCGAGACATCGCCATAATCGCGCCCGCGCGCGATCAGGATGTGATCGGCGCCGACGATGAGCGCGTTGGTCGGATCATATTCGATCCAGCCGGTTTGCCAGCCGCACCAGGCGCGCACCCAGGCATGCATCGCGTCCGCCCCCTCGAGCCGCGGCTTGCCCGGCGGCGGGTTGGTGCGGAGAAAGCCGCTCACATAGCCCGCCGGAATGCCGATCCCGCGCAGGCAGGCGATCATGATCTGGGCAAAATCCTGACAGACTCCGTGGCGGCGGGCGAAGGCCTCCTCGGTCGGCGTGTCCACATCGGTCGCCTCCGGGTCATAGGTCATGTCGCGGTTCAGCGCCTCGCCGACCGCGCAGACGGCGCTGAAGGCGGTGATCCCCGGCCGGATCGCCTCCTCGGCATAGGCGGTCATCGCCGAGCTCGGTGCGGTGCGCGGGCTCGCGCCGAGAAAGTGGTGCGGCGCCTGCGCGTCGAGCCCGCGATAATCGGCGATCTCGCGCGCGAGTTGCGGCAGAGGCGGCGAGATGTCGAGGCTCGGCGCCTCTGCCACCCGCTCGACCCGGCTCTTCACCTCGAAGACGATCTCGTCATGCGCCTCGCGAAAGGCGATCTCGACGCCGGCATTCTGGAAGAAGTCGAGCATGTCCCGCCGCTCGGCAGGGTTCGGCTCGATGGTGAGCGCCCCGCTGATCCGCCGCTGCACGCCCGGCAGATCCGCCGGCATTAGCCGCAGGATATGCCGCCCGGCGATGGCGGGCCGGTCGTAGCTGTAGGTGATCTTCAGGCGGATGTCGTAGAGCATGGCCTCAATGTATGTAAGTCGCGCCGATCAGGTCCGAAAGCGCCTCGATCTCGGCTCTTAGCACGTTCAGCATGAGCGCATCGAGCGTTCCGGGTGTCTGTACCGCCAGCGAGGTATGCACCTGAAGGACGGCGCGCGAAAGCTCCGAAAGCTGGCCATGGGATTCGGCGTTGGGCAGGAACGAGATGTGGTTCCGGAGCTCGGTCAGCTGGTAGAGCACCGAGCGCGGGTTGAGGCTGTCGAGCCCCAGCAGATCCAGCACCGTTTCGCGGCTGGTGAAGACGGAGTAGCGCCGCCGGTGCGACATCACGCTGTCACCGACCTCCACCGCCAGGTCGAGCGCGCCCTCGGGTGCCTCGGCGTCCGCGAGGCAGGAGAGCAGGCTTGCCATCGAGATGCTGCGCTCCAGCGAGCGGCCGATCGAGAGGAACCGCCAGCCGGTGAAGCGATACATGTTCTCGTGCACGAGGCCGGCAAATCCGGTGATCTTGCGCAGGAGCACGCTCATCGCCCGTGCCGTGTCGTCGCCCGGCGAGAGCGTGCGGCTGAACCGCCGCGAGGTCTTGGCGAGATCGGCCAGCGCGGCCCAGCCGTCGGTCGAGAACTGATCGCGCACCTTGCCCGCGCTGTTGATCGCCCCGTCGAGCGAGGAGAGCAGACCCGCAGGCACGCAATGCGCCGCATCGAGCCCCACGGTCTTCAGATGCTCCTCGAGATGGACGAGCAGCGGCGAGTCGGGGTCCGCAGTTTCGGCCAGGCGTATGTGATAGGCGCGCATGAGCCGCAACGCGCCCTCCGCCCGCTCGGTATAGCGCCCGAGCCAGAAGAGATTGTCGGCCGCCCGGCTCGGCAGCACCGCCGGCATCGGCCGGGTATAGGGGCGTCCGCTGCCGCCCTGGACCGTCTCGGTATCGACCGGCCGATCGCTCACGATCCAGACGTCCGCCGCCGAGCCGCCGCGCTGCATCGCGATCGCCGAGGCATCGTCGCTGCGCCCGATGCGGGCAAAGCCGCCCGGCATCACCTGCCAGCCCTGCTGGGTGCGGGCGAGATAGACCCTGAGGCTCATCGGTCGCGGCACGAGCCGGCCGTCTTCATAGGCGGGCGTCGTCGAGAGGGTGACGGCTTCCTGGCCCACCAGATCCGCGCCGTCCTTCTCGAGCCAGGCCGCGACCGAGGCGCCCGCCTGGCCGTGGAACTTCCGGCCGAGCACCGTGGTCTCGTCGGATTCGAAGGGCAGCCGCGTGGAGAGGGCAGGGCCGATCATCATCGTCTCGAGATTGGCCTGCACATGCGCGCGCTCGGCGGGCTGGCCGCACCACCAGGTGGCGATGTTGGGCATCTCCAGCGGCTGGCCGAGCAGCTCCCGCGAGATCCGCGGCATGAAGGCGAGCAGCGCGCGGGTCTCGAGCACGCCGGTGCCGAGCGCGTTCACCAGCGTGACGCTTCCCTGGCGCACCGCGCTCACGAGGCCGGGCGTGCCGAGGCGGGAATTGGCGTCGAGCTCCAGCGGGTCGGCGTAGGCGCTGTCGAGCCGCCGCCAGAGCACGCTCACGGGCTCGAGCCCCGCGACCGTGCGCACCATGACGCGGCCGTCCTCGACCACGAGATCCTCGCCCTCGAGAAGCACGAAGCCGAGATAGCGCGCGATATAGGCGTGCTCGAAATAGGTCTCGTTGAGCGGGCCCGGCGTCAGAATTGCGAGCCGGCTCTCCGGCCCGCTCGACAGTCCGTGCAGCGTGTCGCGGAAGGTGCGGAAGAAGCCGGCGAGCCGGTGGACATGGGACTCGGTGAAGAAATCCGAATAGACCCGGCTCGTCGCAACCCGGTTTTCCAGCGCGAAGCCCGCGCCCGAGGGGGCCTGCGTCCGGTCGCCCAGGACCCACCAGGTGCCGTCCGGTCCGCGCCCGATCTCGAAGGCGATGAAGTGCAGGTAATTCCCGCCCCGCGGCGGCACATGGACGAGGGGACGGAGCCACTCGCGGCTGCCTGCAATCAGACTTGCGGGCAGATGGCCGCCTGCGACGAGCCGGTTCGGCCCGTAGAGATCGGCCGCAAGCGCCTCGAGCAGCTCGGCACGGTGGCGCAGGCCCGCGGCGATGTGGTTCCACTCGGCCTCCTCGATGAGCACGGGAATGCGCGCCATCGGCCAGCCGCGCTCGGTCGAGCCATGCGGGTCGTATTGCCGGTAGAACACCCCGGCGTCGCGCAGATACTGCTCGCCGCGCCCGAAACGCAGGGCGAGATCATCGGGCGAGATCCGGGCGAAATGCTCGATGAACCGGGTCCAGACCGGCCGGATCTGCCCGTTGCCGTCGAGCAGCTCGTCGGGCACGCCGGGCAGGGCATGGTAATCGGCGATCAGCCGCGCCGCCGGTCCTTCTTTCCACACGTTGCGTGCTTCCATGCCTCAGAGTCCGGATGGCCTCCTGAGATCGAGGGTCATCGGAAACTCGGGATGCGGCGTTTCGCTGACCGGAATATAGAGCCCTGGCGTATGCCCGTGCGGCTCGAACCGCGCGAGGCGGCGCGCCTCGGCCTCGTTGCCGTTGACCGGGAAGGTGTCGTAGTTCCGCCCGCCCGGATGGGCGACGTGGTAGACGCACCCCGCGAGCGCCCGGTTCGTCCATGTGTCGAAGATATCGAACACGAGGGGCGTGTGGACAGGCACCACGGGATGCAGCGCCTCCGCCGGCTGCCAGGCCTTGTAACGCACGCCCGCCACCGCCTCGCCGCCGGTGCCGGTCTTGCGGAGCGGCATCTTGCGGCGGTTGCAGGTGACGATGTAGCGGTCCGGGTCGGTCGTGGTGAGCTTCACCTGCAGCCGCTCGGTCGAGCTGTCGGTATAGCGCACCGTGCCGCCGATGGCGCCGGTCTCGCCCAGAACATGCCAGGGTTCGAGCGCCTGCCGGAGCTCGAGATGGACGCCGTCCGTCTCCACCTCGCCGCAGAACGGGAAACGGAACTCGGCGAGCGCCTGGAACCACTCGGGCCGCATGTCGAAGCCATGCCGCCCGAGATCGCCGAGCACGTCCATGAAGTCTTCCCAGACGAAATGCGGCAGCATGAAGCGGTCGTGCAGCGTCGTGCCCCAGCGGGTGAGCTGGCCCGAGACCGGGCTGTGCCACATCCGCGCGATGAGGGCCCGGATGAGGAGCTGCTGGGCGAGGCTCATCCGCGGCGAGGGCGGCATCTCGAAGCCGCGGAACTCGACGAGGCCCAGCCGCCCCGTCGGCCCGTCCGGGCTGTAGAGCTTGTCGATGCAGATCTCCGCCCGGTGCGTGTTGCCGGTCGAATCCGTGAGGATGTTGCGCAGGAGCCGGTCTACCAGCCAGGGCAGCGGCGCCTCGCCCTCTCCCGGTGCCGGGATCTGCGACAACGCGATCTCGAGCTCGTAGAGCACATCGTTGCGCGCTTCGTCGATGCGCGGGGCCTGGCTCGTCGGCCCGATGAAGAGGCCGGAGAACAGGTAGGAGATCGAGGGGTGGCGCTGCCAGTGGAGCACGAGGCTCCGCAGCAGATCCGGCCGGCGCAGGAACGGGCTGTCGAGGGTCGTGGCCCCGCCGACCACCACATGGTTGCCGCCGCCGGTGCCGGTATGCTTGCCGTCGATCATGAACTTGTCGGTGCCGAGGCGGCTCAGGCGCGCCTCCTCGTAGATCCCCTCGGTGATCGAGCGGCACTCCTCCCAGGAATGCGCCGGATGGATGTTCACCTCGATCACCCCCGGATCGGGGGCGACGCGGATCACGTTGAGCCGCGGGTCATGGGGCGGCGCGTAACCCTCGATGTGGATCGGCAGGTTCATTCCCGCCGCCGCACTTTCCGCCGCCGCGATCAGTTCGAGGTAGTCCTCGATCCGCTCCACCGGCGGCATGAAGACACAGAGCCGTCCGTCGCGCGGCTCGACCGAAAGAGCGGTGCGCACAGCGCCTCCCGGCGTGTCGTCGAGCTCCTGCTCCACGCGCTCCTGCTGCGGCGCCGCGTCGGCGGTGAAATGCGCCATCGGCTGGGCGCGGCCGGCATGGATCGGGATCGGCCCGTCCCCTCCGCGCGCCCGGCGCCGGAAATCGGGCAGATCGCCCGAGATCGTCGTCGGATCCGCCACGTTGGTGTAGGGATAGGCCGAGGGCGTGACATAGGGCAGCGTGCTGAGCGGCAGGCGGAAGCCCACCGGGCTGTCGCCGGGGATGAGGAAGAGATAATCGCGCCGCAGCTTCCATTTCTCCGACCGCCAGCGATGCCCGCTCGCCTTCGACTGCCACCGCTGGACCGGCAGCACATAGCCCGAGGGCGTGGTCAGCCCGCGCGCGAAGACCTTGGCGATGCGGTGCCGCTCCTCGGCATCCTTGAGCTTCGAGTTCTTCGGCGTGACGTTCTCGGGGAGGTTGCCCTCCTTGATGATCCACTCCGCCGGATCCTCGAAGGCCGGCACGACATACTCGGGCTTCACCCCGAGCTCCGTCGCAATCCCCTGCAGCAGCCGTTCGGCCTCCGCGGGCCCGGCTCCGGTATCGGTCGCCTCCTCGGCAATCAGGTCCGCATCCTGCCAGATCGGCTTCTCGTCGCGCCGCCAGTAGAGCGAGAAGGTCCAGCGCGGCAGGCTTTCGCCCGGATACCATTTGCCCTGGCCGTAATGCAGGAAACCGCCCGGCGCGAAGCGGTCGCGCAACCGCCGGATGAGCTTGTCGGCGAGCCCGCGCTTCGTTGGCCCGACCGCTGCGGTGTTCCACTCCGCGCTCTCGAAATCGTCGATCGAGACGAAGGTCGGCTCGCCCCCCATGGTGAGCCGCACATCGCCCGCCGCGAGCGACTGGTCGACCTTCTTGCCGAGCGCGTTCAGCGCCGCCCAGCTCTCGTCGGAGAAGGGCTTGGTGATGCGCGGATGTTCGGCAACGCGCGTCACCTTCATGTCGAAGCCGAAATCCACCTCCGCGTAGCTCGCAAGGCCGCTGATCGGCGCGGCATTGCGGTAATGCGGCGTCGCGGCCAGCGGGATGTGGCTCTCGCCGGTCAAGAGGCCGCTCGTCGGATCAAGCCCGATCCAGCCCGCGCCGGGCATGAACACCTCGGCCCAGGCATGCAGGTCGGTGAAATCGTGATCCGTGCCCGGAGGCCCGTCGAGCGAGACCAGATCGGGTTTGAGCTGGATGAGGTAGCCCGAGACGAAGCGCGCCGCGAAGCCGAGATTGCGCAGGATCTGCACGAGCAGCCAGCTCGAATCCCGGCAGGAGGCGGTGCCGCGCTCGAACGTCTCCTCGGGCGTCTGCACGCCCGGCTCCATGCGGATGACATAGCCGATTTCTTGGCTCAGCCGGGTGTTGAGCCCGACGAAGAAATCGACCGAGCGGGCCTTGTCGCGCGGGATCGTGTCCATGAAGGCCTTGAGGCGCGGCCCCATCGGCTCGGGCGTCATGTAGATCGACAGATCCTCGCGCAGATCGGCGGGATAGTCGAAGGGCCACTCCTCCGCCTCTTCCTCCACGAAGAAGTCGAACGGATTGTAGACCGTCATGTCCGCGACCAGATCCACCTCGATCTTCAGCTCCCGTACCGGTTCGGGAAACACGAATCGCGCCTGCCAGTTGCCGTAGGGGTCCTGCTGGTGATTCACGAAATGCCCCGAGGGGCTCACTTTCAGCGAATGCGACAGCACGCGTGTGCGCGAATGCGGGGCAGGACGAAGGCGAATGACCTGTGGCCCGAGCGTGACCGGCCGGTCGTAACGGTAGTGGGTGAGGTGATAGATACTGGCTTTAATCGACATGCAGAACCCGCTCCAGAACTGATCCAGAGCGTTAACGTTTCATAGTTTGTCGGGACTATCCATGGATTTGTTGGAACCCCGGCTCAAATCACGAGCAGAAATGACGGGCTGCAATCTTTTGTGGCGGATCGGCTTCGCGCCAGGGCCGGGAGGGGCGCGGGCAGATGGTGGAGCGCTTGATCTCGGGCCCGCCACCGGGCTAGGCTCCGCATCCTTGAGTTGAAGATATTGGCGAATTCGTTCCGTGTTCCGCTTTCTCCACGCCTCGGACCTGCATCTCGGGCGCCGCTTCGGCCGCTTTCCCGAGGCGTTGCGCAACCGGCTGACCGAGGCGCGGCACGGCGCCATCCCCCGGCTTGCCGCCGCGGCGCGCGCGGCGGGGGCGGCCCATGTGCTTGTCGCGGGCGATCTCTTCGACAGCGAGACCCCGGCCACGGCCACCCTGCGCCAGGCGCTGGCGGCGATGCGGGCGGAGGAGGGCATCGCCTGGGTTCTGCTTCCCGGCAATCACGACTCGCTTGCCGCCGACGAGCTCTGGAGCCAGCTCGCCCGCCACTGCCCGCCCAATGTGATCCTCGCGACTCGGGCCGAGCCGCTCGCGCTCGCGCCCGGTGTCACGCTCCTGCCTGCGCCCTGCACCCGGCGGCGGCCGGGCCGTGACCTCACGGCCTGGATGGATGCCTGCGCGAGCCCGGAGGGTGATCTGCGCCTCGGGCTTGCCCATGGTACGGTGCAGGACTTCGGCGAGGAGGGGGGCCACGATGTGATCGACCCCCGCCGCGCCGACCTCGCGGGGCTCGCCTATCTGGCGCTGGGCGACTGGCATGGCCAGAAATGCATCGGTCCGCGCCTCTGGTATTCGGGCACACCCGAGCCCGACCGTTTCAAGCATGGCGCCCCGGGGCGCGCCCTTGCCGTCGCGCTGGCCGCGGCTGGCGCACCGCCCGAGGTCACGCCGGTCGAGACCGGTGCCTTTCGCTGGGAAACCCGCGCCCTGCCGATGGTGACGGGCGAGGATCCGCGCGCCCGGCTCATGGCGGCGCTTCCGCCCGCCGGCCGCCGCGAGACGCTGCTCCGTCTTCGCCCCGAGGGCCATGTCCGTCTCGCGGGCCGCACGGCGCTGGCCGAGGCGATTGCCGAGGCCGAGCCCGAGTTCGCCTGGCTCGAATGGTCCGGCGAGGGGCTGCTGGTCGAATGCGGCGCGGGTGATCTCGACGCGATCGACCGGGCGGGTGCGCTCCGCGCCGCCGCCGAGGCGCTGCTGGCGGAATCGGACAGTCCCGAGCTTTCGGCCGCAGACCGCGACGTCGCCCGCGCCGCGCTCACCCGGCTCCATGCCTATGCGGCTGACGCATGAGACTGCGCGCCCTCCGCCTCTGGAATCTCCGCCGCTTCGCCGGCTCGGGTGTGGCGCTCGAAGGCATTGCCGACGGGGTGAACGTGCTCGCCGCTCCCAATGAGGAGGGCAAGTCGACCTGTTTCGATGCGCTCCACGCGCTGTTCTTCCTGCCTCACGGCAGCGCGGCCAAGGCCGCCAAGGCGCTCCGCCCCTATAGTGGCGGAAGTCCGCGGATCGAGGCCGATCTCGAGACGCCGGAGGGCCGCTTCCGGCTCCGGAAGCAGTATTTCGGCGGCGCGCGGGCCGAGGTCATCGATCTCGCCACCGGCCGCCTCATCGCTCAGGCGGATGAAGCCGAGGCCTGGATCGCGCATCTGATGGAGGCCGCGCCCGCCGGCGGCCCGGCCGGCCTGCTCTGGGTCCGTCAGGGCGCGATCGAGTTCGGCATGGGGGGGAAGGCCGAGACGGACGCGGAGCATGCCGCGCGCGAGGATGTGCTCGGCTCGGTTGCGGGCGAGGTCGAGGATCTGACCGGCGGCCGCCGCATGGCCGCGATCCTCGCCCGCGTCGAGACCGATCTCGGCGTCAATGTCACGGCCACCGGGCGCCCCCGGACCCACGGTCCCTACGCCCGTGCGCTTGCCGAGGTCGACAGTCTCGAGGATGATCTCAAGCGCCACGAGGCCCAGCTTGCGGAGCTTCGCCAGGCGCTCGAGACCCGCCGCGCCAAGGCCGCCCGCCTCACCGAGCTCGATGCGCCCGATGCGCGCGCGGACCGCGCCGAAGCGCGCGAGGCCGCGGCCCGTGCGCTGGCCGCGGCCCGCGCGAGCGCGAGCCGTCTCGATGCCGCAAGGGCCGAGGCCGAGCTTTCCGCCACGCGTGCGCGCGCCGCGGCCGAGGCGCTGGAACGCTTCCGCGTAGCGCTCGAGACCGCTGCCGATCTTGCCACCCGCGACCGCGAGGCCCGCGCCCGCGCCGAGGATGCGGCCGCTGCCGTCAGCGAGGCCGCCGCTGCCGAAACCCGCGCCACCGCGGCCCGGGAGGCGGCGGCGCTGGCGCTCCAGGCGGCCCGTGACAGGCAGACGCGCGCCACCGAAGCCCTCCGCGCCGCCGAGCGCGCCGCGCGCCGCGAAACCCTCGCCGCAACGCTTGCCCGCGCCGAGGCCGCCCAGAAGCGGCAGGAGGAGGCCGAGGCCGAGCGGGCCGCCGCCGCGCTTCCGGCCGGGACAGTCGCCGGGCTCGAACGCGCCGAAGCCGAGATCCGCGAACATGCCGCGCGGGCGCGTGCCGAGGCCGCGACGCTCACCCTCGAATATGGCCGCGGCGCGCCGCGCATCCTGCGCGACGGTGCGCCGCTCGAGGGCGGGACGCCGCATCTCGTCGTCGCGCCGCTGCACCTCGACCTGCCGGGGATCGGCCGGCTCACCGTCACGCCGGGCGCCGGCGCCTCGGGCGCCAATGCCGAGGCGCTCGCGAAGGCCGAGGCCCGCCGCGCCACGCTGCTCCGGGCCGCCGCCGTCGAGAGCCTCGCGGCCGCGCGCAGCCGGGAGGAACGCGCCCGCGATGCCGCTGGAGCCGCGGCGCTCGCGGCGAGCGAGGTGAAGATCCTTGCCCCGGATGGCCTCGCCGCCCTGCGTACGGCGCTCGCCCGGCTTGGGGACGACACGCCCACCGCCACGGCAGAGGATGAGCCGCCACCCGATCCGGCCGCCGCCGAAGTGGCGGTGCAGGCCGCCGAGACCGCGCTTGCCCGGGCGGAGGCTGCGCGCGACGCCGCCCGGGCCGGGCACGGCCGCGCGCGCGAGACCCGGATCGCCGCCGAGGCCGCGGCGGAGACCGCCCGCGAGGCCCATGCCCGCAGTGCCGCCGAGCTCGGCCCGGAGCCGGATCGCGCCGCCCGTCGCGCCGCCCTCGCCGCCGCATCCGCCGAGGCCACAGCCGAGGCCGCCGCGCGGGCCGAGGCGCGGGCCGCCCTCGAGACCGCCACCCCCGATCTCGAGGTGGCCGAGGCCGCCTTCCAGCGCGCCGAATCCGTCCAGCGCCGTGCCGAGAGCGAAGCGCGCGATCTCGAGGTCGCGATCTCCGGGCTCACCGGCCGCATCCAGTCCCAGGCCGACGAGGGTCTGGAGGAAACCTGCACCGAGCTTCGCGGCGAGCTCGATGCCGCCCGCGCCCGCCTGGCCGCGATCGAGGCCGAGGTCGCCGCGCTCACCCGGCTCCGCAGCGCGCTCGAAGCCGCCCGCTCGGCGGCACGCGAACAGTATTTCGGCCCGGTTCTCGAAGAGCTCCGCCCGCTCCTCGGGCTTCTCTTCGACGAAGCCGCGGTGCGCTTCGGGGAAAGCAGCCTCCTGCCCGAGACGCTGACCCGGGAGGGCCAGGACGAGAGCGTCGAGATCCTCTCGGGCGGCATGCGCGAACAGCTCGCGATCCTCACCCGGCTCGCCTTCGCCCGCCTGCTGGCGCGGGGCGGCCGCCCGGTGCCTGTGGTGCTCGACGATGCCCTCGTCTTCACCGACGATGCCCGCATCGAGCGGATGTTCGACGCGCTCCACCGCCAGGCCCGCGACATGCAGGTGATCGTGCTCACCTGCCGCCAGCGCGCCTTCGAACGCCTCGGGGGCGAGGGCCTCGCGCTCACCCCTTGGCGTCCCGACGACCTCTGATCCCGGCGGCGATTTGTTGACTTGGCGCCCCCGTTCGGGCAAGAGGTCGCCTCGCCCCGCGTCCCGGCCGCCCGTGGGGCTTTTTCCGTTTGCAAGCGGCGGCCCACTGAGGAGTCAGATCCCGTGATTTCGCCCGTCCTTCCAGCCTATGCGCGGGCGCCGCTCTCCTTCGTCGAAGGCGAGGGCGCCTGGCTCGTTGAGGAAAGCGGGGAGCGTTACCTGGACCTCGGCGCCGGCATCGCCGTCAACGCCCTGGGTCATGCGCATCCCGCACTCGTCAAGGCCGTGGAAGAGCAGGCCCGACGCCTCTGGCACACCTCCAACCTCTACCGCGTGCCGAACCAGGAGGCGCTCGCCGAGCGGCTCGTGGAGCACAGCTTTGCCGACACCGTGTTCTTCACCAATTCGGGCACGGAATCGGTCGAATGCGCCTTCAAGATGGCGCGGCGGTATTTCCACGTCACCGGGCAACCCGAACGGCACCGGATCATCGCCTTCCACGGCTCGTTCCACGGCCGCTCGATCGCGCCGATCTCGGCGGTGAACTCGCCCAAGCTCGCCGAGGGCTTCGGCCCGCTGCTGCCGGGCTTCGATCAGGCGCCCTACGGCGATCTCGACGCCGTGCGCGCCCTCGTCGGCCCCGAAACTGCGGCGATCATCATCGAGCCGATCCAGGGCGAGGGCGGCATCGTCACGCCGCCCGAAGGTTTCCTCAAGGCGCTGCGCGAGCTCTGCGACGCGAACGGCCTGCTGCTGATCTTCGACGAGATCCAGTGCGGCATGGGGCGGACGGGCAAGCTCTTCGCCCATGAATGGGCCGGGGTCACGCCCGACATCATGTGCGTGGCCAAAGGTATCGGCGGCGGCTTCCCGCTCGGCGCCTGCCTCGCCACCGAAGAGGCGGCGCGCGGCATGACCGCCGGCACCCACGGCTCGACCTATGGCGGCAACCCGCTCGCCTGCGCGGTCGGTTGCGCGGTGATGGATATCGTCGCAACGCCCGAGTTCCTCGACCATGTCTCGCGCACCGCGGGCCGGTTCCGCCAGGGGCTCGAGGGTCTCGTCGCCGCGCATCCGGATGTCTTCGAGAGCGTGCGCGGCGAGGGGCTGATGCTCGGGGTCAAATGCCGTGCGACGAATACCGATGTCGTCGCGGCGGGCTACGGCGCGCATGTGCTCGTGGTTCCCGCGGCCGACAACGTCATCCGCATCCTGCCGCCGCTCAACCTGACCGACGTCGAGGTGGACGAAGGTCTCCGCCGCCTCGAAAGCGCTGCGGCGGCCGTGGAGAAGGGAGCGACCGCATGAGACATTTTCTCGACCTTCACACCCTCCCGCCCGAGGAGCTGCGCGGCATCCTGACCCAGGCCGCGGCGATGAAGACGGCGCGCACCGGCCTGCCGAGAGGGACGGTCGACGACGGCGCGCCCTTCGAGGGCCGCATGGTCGCGCTCATCTTCGAGAAACCCTCGACGCGCACCCGCGTGAGCTTCGATGTCGGCGCCCGCCAGCTTGGCGGCCAGACGCTGGTGCTCTCCGGCAAGGACATGCAGCTCGGCCATGGCGAGACCATCGCCGACACCGCCCGCGTGCTCTCGCGCTACGTCGATCTCATCATGATCCGTACCTTCGAGGAACAGACGCTGGTCGAGCTCGCCGCGCATTCTGCCGTGCCGGTCATCAACGGCCTGACGGATGCAAGCCACCCCTGCCAGATCATGGCCGACATCCTCACCTTCGAGGAACATCGCGGCCCGATCACCGGCGCCAAGGTGGTCTGGGCGGGCGACGGCAACAACGTCTGCACCTCCTTCCTGCATGCCGCGGGCCAGTTCGGCTTCGACCTCACCTTCACCGGGCCCGAGGTGCTTGACCCGAACCCGGACGCGGTGGCCTTCGCCCGCGGCCGTGGCGTCACCGTCACGATCGAACGCGACCCGCTGAAGGCCGCGGAAGGCGCCGATCTCATCGTCACCGACACCTGGCTCTCGATGCATGACCCGGAAAGCGCGCGTCAGCGCCGCCATGCGCTGCTGCGGCCCTATCAGGTCAACAACGCGCTGATGGCGGCAACCGGGCGCGAGACGCTCTTCATGCATTGTCTGCCCGCCCATCGCGGCGAGGAGGCAACCGACACGGTGATGGACGGCCCGCACTCGGTGATCTTCGACGAGGCCGAGAACCGTCTGCACGCCCAGAAGGCGATCATGCGCTGGTGCCTCCGCCTCTGAGGCCGGCCACGACGCACGAGGCTCTGCCCGCCGATCCCGGCGGGCGGGGCGCGCTCACCGGCGGCAGTAACTCGCGAAGCCCTCGAGATACGCTGCCACTGCGGCGCGGTTTTCCGGCCGTGCCATGCGCTCGGCGATATCGTCCGGCGCGAGCTTCATGAACGCGAACCTCAGGAACAGATCCGTGGCGAAGCGCTGGCTGACGGTCGAGAGCACCAGCCGCAGTTGCGCCAGCATGTCGTCGCCGCGATGCGAGGCATGGAGGAGCGCGATGGGCTTGGCGACGATCTCGTCGCGCGACACGAGCCAGTCGATCGCATTCTTGAGCCCGCCCGGAATGGCCCGGACATATTCCGGGCTCGACAGGATCACCCCGTCGTTCGCCCGGATCAGGTCGGCAAAGGCCTGTACACGAGCGGGCAGGGGCTCCGCCTCGCGGTCGGGCGAAAAGACCGGCAGATCCGCGAGCCTGGAGAAGACCGTCACCTCGTGTGCGGGCCGTGCAAGCTCCGCCACCGCCGCGAGCAGCGCCGTGTTGGTCGAGGCACGCCGGGCGCTGCCCGAGATGGCGAGAAATCTCATGTGTCATGTCCCGTGCTGCGCGCGGCAAGCAGCGCTTTAGGCCGGCTGCGGTTGCATGGCAAATTGCCATATAAATTCCATACGGATTCCATATCGATTCCAGACAGTCCGAAATCACCATTTCCGGTCCCGCCGGACCTCCGGGATCGGCGTCTTCCGCCACCGGATCCCGACCGGGAGGGTGAGCCGGAAGGCCCCGGCATTCGCCCCGATCATCCCCCAGGACGCCGTGAGGAACGGATCGTGGTCGCGGATCGGAAACATGCGCGTCCTCCAGTCTCGCGCCCCGGACCGCTGATCAGGGGGCGCTGTCTCTCGGGCGGTATGGGGCTTTCCGCCGCCGCCCTGTCTCTCTATCGTCGGGCGTCCGTGAAAGACTTCAAAGGGGTAGGGAGCACCATGAACATCTGTCTCAAGTCCGCAACGATCGCCGGAGCCCTGCTGGCCGCAGCGCCGGCCTTCGCGCAGGAGGCCGAAGGCGACTGCCCGGTTGCCGAATTCACCATGGCCCTGCGCTACCAGCAGCAGTCCGCCGAGGTCCGCGCTCTCCAGCTTCAGGCCTACAACATCGCCACGGAACGGCTCGATGCCGCCGTGGAGGGCGCCGAGGACCCGGCAAGGCTCGCCGTCGTCACCGATCTCGACGAGACGGTCATCGACAACAGCGCCCTTCTCGCCCGTGATCTCGCCAATTGTCACATGTATGATGCCTGGGACACCTGGCTGCCCTGGGAGCGCGACGGGCATCCCGGTCTCATTCCCGGCGCCAAGGCCTTCCTCGATCACGCGGACAGCCTCGGCGTGACGATCCGCTACATTTCAGACCGCTCGGACGAGCAGAAATCCCACACGCTTGAAACGCTCGAGGAGCTCGGACTGCCACAGGTGAGCGAGGAGTCCGTCCTGCTCCTCGGGCCGCCCAAGGTCGAGCGCCGGGAGATCGTCAGCGCCGATCACGAGATCGTCCTGCTGCTCGGCGATACGCTTCACGATTTCGACGGGCGCTTCCGCAAGACCCCGCTCGATGCGCAGAAGGAAACCGTGGACGCCGAGGCGGCGAAATGGGGCAAGGAATGGATCGTATTCCCCAACGCGGGTTACGGCACCTGGTCCGAGGCGCCGCTCGACGCCTGGGACGCCGAAACCGTCATCGAGGAATGGTAGGCCGTTCCGTCTGAGCCCGGCGACAGACGAGAGAGCGGGGCCCGCTCTCTCATGCCCGCGATCAGGCCGTGCCGGCGAATTGCGCGGCAAACCCTTCCCGCGCCTCGTCGGTGATCTTGGCAAAGAGCACCTCCGGCGTGGTGAAGGCCTGACCCGGCTTCAGGGCGCCGAGCGCCTCGGCGACGGAGCCCGGCCAGCCGGCCGTCTCGAGCCCGAAGGTCGCCAGCATCGCTTTCGAGGCGTCCGGAATGAAGGGCCGCGACAGCACGGCGTAGAGCCGCACGAGATTGAGCGAGAGCCGCACGATCGCCGCTGCCCGCTCCGGCTCGGTCTTGAACGCGGCCCAGGGCGCGGCCGCCTGGAGATATTCGTTGCCCGCTGCCCAGATCGCGCGGAGCTCCTGCGCCCCCTTGCGAAGCTCGATCGCCTCCATGTAGCCCTCATAAGCCCGGACGCGGGTCTCGAGCTCGGCGATCAGCGCCTCTTCCGCCGCGCCGTAGGCGCCGCCCTCCGGCACCTTCTCCTCGAAGCGCGAGCGGGCGAATTTGGTGACGCGGCTGACGAAATTGCCGAGCACATCGGCGAGATCCTTGTTCACGCCCGCCTGGAAGCCTTCCCAGGTGAAGTTCGAGTCCGAGGTCTCCGGCACATTCGACATCAGCCACCAGCGCCAGTAGTCGGAGGGCAGGATGGCAAGGGCCTGGTCCATGAAGACGCCGCGGCCCTGGCTCGTTGAGAACTTGCCGCCGTCGTAATTCAGGTAATTGAAGGACTTGATGTAGTCGACGAGCTTCCATGGCTCGCCACTGCCGAGGATCGTCGAGGGGAAGGAGAGCGTGTGGAAGGGCACGTTGTCCTTGCCCATGAACTGGACGTAGCGCACATCGTCCGCGCCCTTGTCGGTCCGCCACCAGCGTTCCCAGGCGGCATCGGTCTGCCCGGTGGCCTCCGCCCATTCCCCCGAGGCGCCGATATATTCGATGGGCGCGTCGAACCAGACGTAGAACACCTTGCCTTCCATGCCCGGCCAGTCCTCGGTCCCCTTGCGGACCGGAATGCCCCAGTCGAGATCGCGGGTGATGCCTCGGTCCTGCAGCCCGTCGCCGTCGTCGAGCCATTTCTTCGCGATGGATGTGGTCAGCACCGGCCAGTCGGTCTTCGACTCTATCCAGTCGCGCAGCTTGTCGCGCATGGCGGACTGGCGCAGGTAGAGATGCTTGGTCTCGCGAACCTCGAGATCGGTCGAGCCGGAGATCGCCGAGCGCGGGTTGATGAGGTCGGTCGGATCGAGTTGCTTGGTGCAGTTCTCGCACTGATCGCCGCGGGCCCGGTCGTAGCCGCAGTTGGGGCAGGTGCCCTCGATGTAGCGGTCGGGCAGGAAGCGGCCGTCGGCGTTGGAATAGACCTGCTTTTCGGAGACTTCCTCGATCAATCCGGCCTCGGCCAGCCTGCCCGCGAAATGCTGCGTGAGCCGGTGGTTGTAGGGGCTCGAGGAGCGGCCGAATTGGTCGAAGGAAAGGCGGAAGCCGTCCGCGATCTCCTTCTGCACGCCCCACATGCGCGCACAATAATCGGCGACCGGCTCGCCGGTCTTCGCCGCGGCAAGCTCGGCGGGTGTGCCATGTTCGTCCGTCGCACAGACGAAGAGCACCTCGTTGCCACGCGCGCGCTCGTAGCGGGCGTAGACATCGGCCGGAAGCTGGCTTCCGACCAGATTGCCGAGGTGCTTGATCCCGTTGATGTAGGGCAGGGCGGAAGTGACGAGAATCCGGGCCATGACATCTCCTTCAGTCTTCCCGCCCCCTTAGGGCATTCGCAGCCGGAGGACCAGCACGGACGTCGCCATGGATCGTCCCGCGCGCGCTTTCCGGGGCTGATGACGGATTTCGTGAAATTGCGCGAAGAGATCAGTTGCAAAATACTGAATAGTGGCTCCTACTCAAGTTGGTGATGCGACCTGAATCGTCATCGAGCCAGCTGGTCCTGCAAATGATCGGTCTCCCTGAACCCTTCCGGTCCTGTTTCCAAACAAGAAGAAAATCAGGGAGGACATGAAATGTCCGTATACTCGGTGTCTGCAATCGCGGTGGCGATTTCTGCCGGCTTGTTCTTGCCTGCAACTGCTGAGGACAGTGATCCCGTCTCCCGCGGCGCCTATCTCGTGAACGGGCCTGCGGCCTGTTCGAACTGCCATGGCACGCGGAACGAGAAGTTCGAGATCGTCGAAGGAATGGAATTTGCCGGCGGCTTCCATATCGTCGATCCCGCCTTCGACGTCTACGCCAGCAATATCACGCCCGACACGGAAACCGGCATTGGCGGCTGGAGCGATGAAGAGGTCGTCAAGGCCATCCGGGAAGGCGTCTCGCCCGATGGGGAGATCATCTTTCCCCCCATGCCGGTGCCAACCTACAACAACATGTCGGATGCGGATGTGACGGCCATCGTCGCCTATCTGCGCACGATTCCGGCGGTGAAGCATGCGGTGGAGGAGTCGCACTGGAACATTCCGCAGCAGGCGATGCCGCCCGCCGCGGGCACCCCGGCGCCGCCTGCTTCCGACCAGATCGCCTATGGCGGCTATATCGTGAATGCCGTTGCGCATTGCTTCGAATGTCATACGCCAATGGGCCCGGCCGGGCCTGACATGTCGAAGCTGGGGGCGGGCGGGATGCAGATCACGCTTGCGCCCGGCATGGAGATTGTCACCTCCAACATCACCCCCGACCCGGAGACCGGCATCGGCAACTGGACCGACGAACAGATCGCGGAGGCGATCACCGGTGGGGTGAAGGCGGACGGCGGGCTCATCTCGCCGCCGATGCCCTATCCGTGGTTCGCCAACATGACGCAGGAGGATCTCGACGCCGTCATCGCCTATCTGCGCACCATCCCGCCCGTTTCAAACAAGGTCGCGCGCACGGAATTCCAGCAGAAGAACTTCCCGTAGGCCCAGCGGGCCCTGTGAAAGCCAAGAGGGGCGCGGTTTCCCGCGCCCCTCTTCCTGTCTTTCGATCCGGACGACGCCTTAATCGACGTCGAAACCCATCGGCTCGGAGGTTTCGCCCATCACGTCGAAGGCATTGTCCTCTCCTGCCACGTCGATCACGCCCGCCGCCTCGTCGCGGCGCTGGGCGAGGATCGCGTTGTCGCGGTCGGTTGCGATGCGCTTGACCTTCTGGGTCGCGGCACCGGTGCCCGCCGGGATCAGACGGCCGACGATGATGTTCTCCTTGAGGCCCACGAGCTTGTCGCGCTTGCCCTGCGTTGCCGCTTCGGTGAGCACGCGCGTGGTCTCCTGGAAGGAGGCCGCCGAGATGAAGCTGCGGGTCTGCAGGCTCGCCTTGGTGATCCCGAGCAGGACAGGAGCACCCTTCGCGGGCTCGCGGCCCTGGGCCAGCGCTTTCTCGTTCTCTTCGTCGAACTCGATCTTGTCGACCTGCTCGCCCTTCAGAAGCGTGGTCCCGCCGGAATCGGCGATCTCCCACTTCTGCAGCATCTGCCGGACGATCACCTCGATGTGCTTGTCGTTGATCTTCACGCCCTGGAGCCGGTAGACCTCCTGCACTTCCTCGATCAGGTAATCGGCCAGCGCCTCCACGCCCATGATGGCGAGAATGTCATGCGGCGCGGGGTTGCCGTCCATGATGTACTCGCCCTTGGAGATGTAGTCGCCCTCCTGGACCGGGATGTGCTTGCCCTTCGGCACCATGTATTCGACGGGCTCCAAGCCATCTTCGTTCGGATCGATGGTGATCCGGCGCTTGTTCTTGAAGTCCTTGCCGAAGCGCACATAGCCCGAGATTTCCGCGATGATCGCGTGATCCTTCGGACGGCGCGCCTCGAAGAGTTCGGCCACACGCGGCAGACCACCGGTGATGTCCTTCGTCTTCGCACCCTCGCGCGGAATACGTGCAAGCACGTCGCCGGCGCGGACATCCTGACCATCCTCGACCGAGAGGATCGCGTCCACCGACATCGCATGGGTCTCGGGGTTGCCGTTGTCGAGCCGCACGGGTTCGCCGGTGAGCGGATCCATCACGATGATCTCGGGCTTGAGCTCGTTGCCCTTCGGGGCCGCGCGCCAGTCCGACACGATCTTCTGGCTGATGCCCGTCGCATCGTCGGTGTCTTCGCGGACGGAGATGCCCGCGGTGAGATCGACGAACTTCGCGACGCCGGCCTTTTCGGCGATGATCGGCAGCGTGTAGGGATCCCATTCGGCGAGCTTGTCGCCGCGCGCGATCATTGCGCCGTCCTTCTGCAGCAGTTTCGTGCCGTAGCCGAGCTTGTGCAGCGCGCGCTCCACGCCATTCTCGTCGAGGATGGCGATCTCCATGTTGCGCGCCATGACGATCTGCTCGCCGTCGGCGTTGGTCAGGAGGTTCGGATTGCGCACAGTGAGCCGGCCGCCATGGGCAGCTTCGAGGAACGACTGCGAGCCGCCCTGCGCGATGCCGCCGATGTGGAACGTACGCATCGTGAGCTGCGTGCCCGGCTCGCCGATCGACTGCGCCGCGATGATGCCCACGGCCTCGCCCGGGTTCACCTTGGTGCCGCGGGCCAGATCGCGCCCGTAGCACTGGGCGCAGATGCCGTCATCGGCCTCGCAGGTCAGCGGCGAACGGATCTGCATCTCGAGCACGCCCGAGGTTTCGATCATGTCGGCCGCACGCTCGTCGATCAGGTCGCCTTCATGGAAGATCACCTGCTGCGTCTTCGGATCGAGCACGTCCTCCGCGGCCACGCGGCCGAGGATCCGTTCCGCGAGCGAAGAGACGACCTCGCCGTCCGCGATCGCCGCGCGGGCGGTGATAGACTTGTCGGTGCCGCAATCGTCGATCTTGACGATGCAGTCCTGCGCCACGTCCACCAGACGGCGGGTGAGATACCCCGAGTTCGCCGTCTTGAGCGCGGTATCGGCCAGACCCTTCCGGGCGCCGTGGGTCGAGTTGAAGTACTCGAGCACGGTCAGGCCTTCCTTGAAGTTCGCGACGATCGGCGTCTCGATGATCTCGCCCGAAGGCTTGGCCATCAGGCCGCGCATGCCGCCGAGCTGCTTCATCTGGGCAGGCGAACCACGTGCCCCGGAGTGGGACATCATGTAGACCGAGTTGGGCTCGAGCTCGCGGCCCGCATCATCCACGCGCACGGCCGAGATCTCGGCCATCATCGCGGTTGCGACCTCGTCCGAGCAGCGCGACCAGGCGTCGACAACCTTGTTGTACTTCTCGCCCTGGGTGATGAGCCCGTCCATGTACTGCTGCTCGAATTCCTTCACCTGATCGCGGGTGTTGTTCACGATCGTCCACTTCGATTCCGGAATGACCATGTCATCCTTGCCGAAGGAGATGCCGGCCTTGAAGGCCTCGGTGAAGCCGAGCGACATGATCCGGTCGCAGAAGATCACGCTCTCCTTCTGACCGCAGTGGCGGTAGACGGTATCGATGACCTCGCCGACTTCCTTCTTGCGCAGGAGCCGGTTCGCGATGTCGAAGGGCGTCTTGAAGTTCTTCGGCAGCAGCGCGCCGATCCGGAGACGGCCGGGCGTCGTCTCGAAGCGCTTCAGGACGAAGTTGCCCTCATCGTCGATCTGCTCGATGCGGGCGGTGATCTTCGAGTGCAGGTTCACGACGCCGGCGTGCAGCGCGTGATCCACTTCCTCGATCGAGCTGAAGACCATGCCCTCGCCGGGCTGCCCTTCGCGCATGATCGAGAGATAGTAGAGCCCGAGAATCATGTCCTGCGACGGCACGATGATCGGCTTGCCGTTGGCGGGCGAAAGCACGTTGTTCGTGGACATCATCAGGACGCGGGCTTCGAGCTGCGCCTCGAGCGAGAGCGGCACGTGCACGGCCATCTGGTCGCCGTCGAAGTCGGCGTTGAAGGCCGAGCAGACGAGCGGGTGCAGCTGGATCGCCTTGCCCTCGATCAGCACCGGCTCGAACGCCTGGATGCCGAGGCGGTGGAGCGTCGGCGCGCGGTTCAGGAGCACCGGATGCTCGCGGATCACCTCGTCGAGGATGTCCCAGACCTCTGGACGCTCCTTCTCCACGAGCTTCTTCGCCTGCTTGACGGTCGAGGAGAGGCCCTTCGCGTCGAGCCGCGAGTAGATGAACGGCTTGAAGAGCTCGAGCGCCATCTTCTTCGGCAACCCGCACTGGTGGAGCTTCAGCTCCGGACCGGTCACGATCACCGAACGGCCGGAGAAGTCGACGCGCTTGCCGAGCAGGTTCTGCCGGAAGCGGCCCTGCTTGCCCTTGAGCATGTCGGAGAGCGACTTCAGCGGGCGCTTGTTGGTGCCCGTGATGACGCGGCCCCGGCGGCCGTTGTCGAAGAGCGCATCGACCGATTCCTGCAGCATCCGCTTTTCGTTGCGGATGATGATGTCAGGCGCGCGCAGTTCCAGAAGCCGCTTCAGACGGTTGTTCCGGTTGATGACACGACGGTAGAGGTCGTTGAGGTCCGAGGTCGCGAAGCGGCCGCCGTCGAGCGGCACCAGCGGGCGCAGTTCGGGCGGGATGACCGGTATCACGGTCATGATCATCCACTCGGGCCGGTTACCGCTTTCGCGGAAGCTCTCGACGAGCTTCAGCCGCTTGATGATCTTCTTGGGCTTCAGCTCGCCGGTGGCCTCGGCGAGATCGGCACGCAGCTGCTCGGCCTCGGCATCGAGGTCGATGGCGGCCAGCATCTCGCGGATCGCCTCGGCGCCGATCCCGGCCCGGAAGGCGTCCTCGCCATACTGGTCCTGCGCATCAAGGAACTCCTCCTCGGTCATGAGCTGACCGTGGGTGAGGTCCGTGAGGCCCGGTTCGATGACGACATACTGCTCGAAGTAGAGGATGCGCTCGAGATCGCGCAGCGTCATGTCGAGCATCAGGCCGATGCGGGAGGGCAGCGACTTCAGGAACCAGATGTGCGCGACGGGCGAGGCCAGTTCGATGTGACCCATCCGCTCGCGGCGCACCTTCTGGAGCGTCACTTCCACGCCGCACTTCTCGCAGACGACGCCGCGGTACTTCATGCGCTTGTACTTGCCGCACAGGCACTCGTAGTCCTTGATCGGACCGAAGATACGCGCGCAGAAGAGACCGTCACGCTCGGGCTTGAACGTGCGGTAGTTGATGGTCTCTGGCTTCTTGATCTCGCCATAGGACCACGAGAGAATCCGTTCCGGGCTCGCGAGACCGATCTTGATCTCGTCGAAGGTGCGCATCGGCTGGACCGGATTGAACGGGTTGGTGATTTCCTGGTTCATGTAAATGACCTCAATCGCGTTTCAGGGAAGGGAGGGCGCGGGGCGCCCTCACTCCACTTCCGAGTCCAGGAGCTCGATGTTCAGACCGAGCGAACGGATCTCCTTGACGAGAACGTTGAACGATTCCGGCACGCCGGCCTCGAAGTTGTCCTCGCCCTTGACGATCGACTCATAGACCTTGGTCCGGCCGGCAACGTCGTCGGATTTTACGGTGAGCATTTCCTGCAACGTATAGGCTGCACCGTAGGCTTCAAGGGCCCAGACCTCCATTTCCCCGAAGCGCTGGCCGCCGAACTGGGCCTTGCCGCCCAGCGGCTGCTGGGTAACGAGGCTGTAGGGGCCGGTGCTCCGCGCGTGGATCTTGTCGTCCACGAGGTGGTGCAGCTTGAGGAGATACTTCACGCCGACCGTGACGGGCCGTGCGAACTGCTCGCCGGTGCGGCCGTCGAAGACGATGGACTGACCGGAGGTGTCGAAGCCCGCGCGCTGGAGCGCGTCGTTCACATCCGCTTCCTTCGCGCCGTCGAAGACCGGCGTCGCGATCGGAACGCCCGCCGTGACGTTGCCCGCCGCCTCGAGGAACTCGTCGCTGCTCATCTCGGCGAGGACATCGTTGTAGATCTCCTCCCCATAGGCGATCTTCATCGCCTCCTTGAGCGGCGTCATGTCCCCGGTGCGGCGATACTCGCCGAGGCTCGCATTGATCGCGTTGCCGAGGCCGCGCGCGGCCCAGCCCATGTGGGTCTCGAGGATCTGTCCGACGTTCATGCGGCTCGGCACGCCGAGCGGGTTCAGCACGATGTCGACGGGCGTGCCATCCGCGAGGAACGGCATGTCCTCCTCGGGCACCACGCGGGATACGACACCCTTGTTGCCGTGACGGCCGGCCATCTTGTCGCCCGGCTGAAGCTTGCGCTTCACCGCGATGAAGACCTTGACCATCTTCATCACGCCCGGGGGCAGGTCGTCGCCGCGGCGCACCTTCTCGACCTTGTCCTCGAAGCGGCGGTCGAGCGCCTTCTTCTGGACGTCGAACTGCTGGTGCAGCGCTTCCTGCGCCTGGGCATCGGCATCGTCGCCGAGGGCGAGCTGCCACCACTGGCCGCGCGAGAGCGTGCCGAGCAGCTCCTCGGTGATTTCCGAACCGGCCTTGACGCCCTTCGGGCCCTTCACGGCAGTCTTGCCGAGCAGCAGATCCTTGAGGCGGGCGTAGATGTTGCGCTCGAGGATGACGAGCTCGTCGTCCCGGTCACGGGAGAGGCGCTCGACCTCCTCGCGCTCGATCTGCAGCGCACGTTCGTCCTTGTCCACACCATGACGGTTGAAGACGCGGACCTCGACCACGGTGCCGTAATCCCCCGGCGGCAGGCGCAGGGAGGTGTCACGCACATCCGAAGCCTTCTCGCCGAAGATCGCGCGGAGGAGCTTTTCTTCCGGCGTCATCGGGCTTTCGCCCTTGGGCGTGATCTTGCCCACGAGGATGTCGCCCGGGCCCACTTCGGCACCGATATAGACGATGCCTGCCTCGTCGAGATTGCGGAGCGCTTCCTCGCCGACGTTCGGGATGTCGCGGGTGATTTCCTCAGGCCCGAGCTTCGTGTCGCGGGCGGCAACTTCGAATTCCTCGATATGGATCGAGGTGAAGACGTCGTCCTTCACGATGCGCTCGGAGATGAGGATCGAGTCCTCGTAGTTGTAGCCGTTCCACGGCATGAAGGCGACGAGCACGTTCTTGCCGAGCGCGAGCTCGCCGAGATCCGTGGACGGGCCGTCGGCGATGAACTCGCCCTTGCGCACGATGTCACCCACCTTCACCAGCGGACGCTGGTTGATGCAGGTGTTCTGGTTCGAGCGCTGGAACTTCCGCAGCCGGTAGATGTCGACGCCCGGATCGCCCGGCGCCACGTCTTCCGTTGCGCGGATCACGATACGCATCGCGTCGACCTGGTCGATGATGCCCGCACGCCGCGCGGTGATCGCAGCCCCGGAATCGCGCGCCACGATCTGCTCGATGCCGGTGCCCACGTAAGGCGCATCGGCACGGAGAAGCGGCACGGCCTGACGCTGCATGTTCGAGCCCATGAGGGCGCGGTTCGCGTCGTCGTTCTCGAGGAACGGGATGAGCGAGGCCGCAACCGAAACGAGCTGCTTCGGCGAGACGTCGATCAGATCCACGTTCGCCGGCGGGTTCAGCATGAAGTCGCCGGCCTTGCGGGTCGAGACGAGATCGTTCTTGAACCGGCCTTCCTCATCGAGGTTGGCGTTCGCCTGGGCAACCGTGTGGCGCATTTCCTCGGTCGCCGACATGTAGATGACCTCGTCGGTCACCTTGCTGTCGATGACGCGACGGTAGGGCGTCTCGATGAAGCCGTACTTGTTCACCCGGGCAAACGAGGCCAGCGAGTTGATGAGACCGATGTTCGGGCCTTCCGGCGTCTCGATCGGGCACATGCGGCCGTAATGGGTCGGATGGACGTCACGGACCTCGAAGCCCGCACGCTCGCGGGTGAGACCGCCCGGCCCGAGCGCCGAGAGACGCCGCTTGTGCGTGACCTCGGAGAGCGGGTTGGTCTGGTCCATGAACTGCGAGAGCTGCGAGGAGCCGAAGAATTCGCGCACCGCCGCCGCCGCCGGCTTCGCGTTGATGAGATCCTGCGGCATGACCGTGTCGATCTCGACCGAGCTCATGCGCTCGCGGATCGCCCGCTCCATCCGCAGGAGGCCGACGCGATACTGGTTCTCCATGAGCTCGCCCACCGAGCGCACGCGCCGGTTGCCGAGATGGTCGATGTCGTCGATCTCGCCGCGGCCGTCGCGCAGGTCGACCAGCGCCTTGATGCAGGCGATGATGTCCGCGTTGCGGAGCGTGCGCATGGTGTCGGGCGCGTCGAGGTCGAGGCGCATGTTCATCTTCACACGGCCGACCGCGGAGAGGTCATAGCGCTCGCTGTCGAAGAACAGCGACTGGAACATCGTGTCGGCGGCGTCGAGGGTCGGCGGCTCGCCGGGGCGCATCACGCGGTAGATGTCCATGAGCGCCTGTTCGCGGTTCATGTTCTTGTCGACCGCGAGGGTGTTGCGGATGTAGGCCCCGACGGTGATGTTGTCGATGTCGAGCGTCGGGATCTCGGTGATGCCGTTGTCGATCAGGGTCTTGAGCGTGCCGCCGTTGATGTCGCCGGTCTTGGAATCGATCTCCCAGGTGAGCTCGTCACCCGCCTCGACCCAGATCTCGCCGGTGTCCTCGTTGATGATGTCCTTGGCCGAGAAACGGCCGATGACGGCATCGAAGGGAACGAGGATCTCGGTGACGTTCGATTCGTCCACCCACTGCTTGACCATGCGCGGGGTGATCTTCTTGCCCGCCGGCGCGATCACCTCGCCATCGGCTGCATTGACGATGTCATAGGCCGGCTTGGTGCCGCGAATGCGGTCGGGGAAGAACTTCGTCGCCCAGCTGTTGCCTTCCTTCCGGTAGGTCACAGTGTCGTAATAGGCGTCGCAGATGCCTTCCTGATCGAGTCCGAGCGAATAGAGCAGGGTCGTCACCGGAAGCTTCCGGCGCCGGTCGATGCGGGCGTAGACGATGTCCTTGGCATCGAATTCGAAATCGAGCCAGGAGCCGCGGTAGGGGATGATGCGCGAGGTGAAGAGCAGCTTGCCCGAGGAATGGGTCTTGCCGCGGTCATGGTCGAAGAACACGCCGGGGGAGCGGTGCATCTGGCTCACGATCACCCGCTCGGTGCCGTTCACGATGAACGTCCCGTTCGGCGTCATGAGGGGCATGTCGCCCATGTAGACGTCCTGTTCCTTGATGTCCTTGACCGAACGCGCGCCGGTTTCCTCGTCGACCTCGAAGACGATCAGGCGCAGGGTGACCTTCAACGGCGCGGCATAGGTCATGTCGCGCTGCATGCATTCGTCGACGTCGTATTTCGGCGCCTCGAGCTCGTACTTCACGAATTCGAGTACAGCAGTCTCGTTGAAGTCCTTGATCGGAAACACGGACTGGAAAACGCCCTTCAGACCCTCGCCGTCAAGCGGCAGGGGCTCGTCACCGGACTTGAGGAACAGATCGTAACTGGATTTCTGAACTTCGATGAGATTCGGCATTTCCGCGACTTCGCGGATCTTGCCATAGAATTTACGAATGCGCTTGTGACCGGAATGCCTCAGAGCCATGCTCAACCTCTCGTTTGCACGCGAACCACCCGGCGGGGAACGGGGGTTCGGCTTTGCCGGACGCTGGGATCCAATGCCTGTGTGACTTCCCACATCACACGCCCGGATCACCAAGTTATGCGTCTTTGGAAAGATCCGGCCCGCGGGCCCTTCCAGAGACGCATTGAACTGGAGCCGCACGCCGTGCGGCCCCAGCCCAAACTGTTAACGCAACCTTAAGTTGCGTTCAATCACTTAACCTCGACTTCCGCACCAGCGGCTTCGAGCTTCTTCTTGATTTCCTCGGCTTCGTCCTTGGAGACGGCTTCCTTGACGGCCTTGCCGCCCGCCTCGACGAGTTCCTTGGCTTCCTTGAGGCCCAGGCCGGTGATGGCGCGGACTTCCTTGATGACGTTGATCTTCTGGGCGCCAGCGGCCTTCAGGATCACGTCGAACTCGGTCTTTTCCTCTTCGGCAGCGGCGGCTTCGCCGGCAGCCGGGCCAGCAGCCATCATGACAGCGCCGCCAGCAGCGGGCTCGATGCCATACTCGTCCTTGAGGATGTTCTTCAGTTCAGCCGCTTCGAGGAGGGTCAGCCCCACGATTTCTTCGGCGAGTTTCTTGAGGTCAGCCATTTGTTTCGTTCCAATCAGGTATCAGGTTTGTGTTGTCCGGCGTCATGCGGGTGTCTTGCACGTCTCCGGCCATCCATTGCTTCGCGTTCAAGCCGCCTCACGCTCTTCAAGCGTCTTGAGGATACCCGCGATATTCGCGGCAGGCGCGCCAATCGCCGAAGCGATGTTCGCGGCGGGTGCCCCGATGCAAGCCACGACGGAAGCGATGAGCTCCTCGCGCGACGGCATTTCGGACACGGCCTTGACACCGGCTTCGTCGAGCGGTGTGCCACCCATTGCACCCCCGAGGACAACAAGCTTCTTGTTGTCCTTGGTGAAGGCCTGCACGGCTTTCGCCGCTGCGACCGGGTCCTCTGAATAGGCGAGCACCGTCATGCCCGTAAGCAGGTCGCCCATCTTTTCAGACGGGGTGCCCTGCAGGGCGATCTTGGCGAGCTTGTTCTTGGCAACGCGAACCGAACCGCCGGCATTCTTCAGCTGAAGCCGGAATTCGGTCATTTCCGCAACGGAAAGGCCTTCGTAGTGCGCGACCACGACGACACCAGAGTCCGTGAAGATCTGGCCGAGTTCCGCGACCACAGCTTCTTTCTGGGCTCTATCCACAGTGTTGCTCCAAGTTTGGCTTCCGGGGTCACCCCCTTCGGCCGGCTCGTTTTCGCGGGCGCGGAGCCTTGCAGCCCCTGTCCCGCGTCTCGGGTCCTTAACTCCGGGTCCCGCCAAGACGCCCGGGGACGAACCCCGCACCGATCCTGATCGTTCCCCGTCTCAGGCAGGAATTACCGGGCGTCCGGATCTCTCCTTCGGCCCAACCCACCGTCTCGGACAGTCGGGCGAGAGGAGGCCCCCCGCCCGGAACATCCCCGGCGCCCGCCGGGGAATCTCGTTATTCCGCGACCGCGTTCGCGACGCTGACCGTCACGCCCGGACCCATGGTCGAAGACAGCGCGATCTTCTTCACATAGGTGCCCTTGGCGCCCGCCGGCTTGGCCTTGTTCACCGCGTTCACGAAGGCCTTGACGTTCTCGACCAGCTTGCCCTCGTCGAACGAGGTCTTGCCGATGCCGCCGTGGATCACGCCGGCCTTCTCGACCTTGAACTGCACTTCGCCGCCCTTGGCCGCCTGCACCGCAGTCGCGACATCCATCGTCACCGTGCCGACCTTCGGGTTCGGCATCAGGTTGCGCGGGCCGAGGATCTTGCCCAGCCGGCCGACGATCGGCATCATGTCCGGCGTCGCGATGCAGCGGTCGAACTCAATCTTGCCGCCCTGGATGGTTTCCATCAGGTCTTCGGCGCCGACGATGTCCGCACCCGCGGCCTGGGCTTCCTCAGCCTTGGCACCGCGCGCAAACACGGCGACGCGAACGGTCTTGCCCGTGCCGTTCGGCAGGGCGACGACGCCGCGCACCATCTGGTCGGCATGACGCGGATCGACGCCGAGGTTCATCGCGATCTCGAGCGTCTCGTCGAACTTCGCCGAGGCATTCGCCTTGACGAGCGCAACGGCCTCCTCGACGGAAAGGTCGGTCTTGCCTTCGAACGCGGCCCGAGCGGCCTTCAGTCTCTTTGCAATCTTTGCCATCAGCCTAGCCCTTCACCTCGATGCCCATCGAGCGAGCGGAGCCGGCGATGATCTGCATCGCGGCCTCGATGTCGTTCGCGTTCAGATCCTTCATCTTCGCTTCCGCGATTTCCCGGACCTGCTTGATCGTCACCGAACCGGCCGACGCCTTGCCGGGGGTCTTCGACCCGGACTTGAGCTTGGCCGCCTTCTTCAGAAGGAAGGACGCCGGCGGTGTCTTCACTTCCATGGAGAAGGATTTGTCGGTATAATAGGTGATGATCACCGGCGTCGGGCTGCCCGGCTCCATCTCCTGCGTGCGGGCGTTGAACGCCTTGCAGAATTCCATGATGTTGATCCCGCGCTGACCCAGTGCGGGGCCGACGGGCGGCGACGGGTTTGCCTTTCCGGCGGGCACCTGCAGCTTGAGCTGCCCGGCTACTTTCTTGGCCATCGGGCCTTCCTTTCTCTCCTGCACCGGGGGACGCGTCCGCCCGGGCGTTCACCTGGATGTGGTCCGGTCCGGACGGCGCGCCGTCCTCGCCTCCCACGAAGCGCCCGTTTCCTTGCGGTCACGGGCCGCTCTGGCGGCAGAGCACGATCAGGACGGTTTGGCTTGCGCCACCTTTCCCGACCGCGCAACCTGCCTCACGAGGCCTTGGCGACCTGCGTGAATTCCAGCTCGACCGGGGTCGCCCGGCCGAAGATCGATACCGACACCTTGAGCCGGCTGTTGGGCTGGTCGACTTCCTCGACGAGCCCGGAAAATCCTTCGAACGGACCGTCGGTCACGTTCACCTGTTCGCCGGTCTGATAGGTGATGATGGAACGCGGGCGTTCCATGCCTTCCTCGACGCGGTTCACGATGCGGGCAACCTCGGCGTCGCGCATCGGCGTCGGCTTGCCCTGGGGGCCCAGGAAGCCGGAGACGCGGTTGATCGAGTTCACCAGATGGTAGGCACGGTCGGTCATTTCCATGCGCACGAGCACATAGCCCGGCATGAAACGCTTCTCGGTCTGGACCTTCTTGCCGCGGCGGATCTCGATCACTTCTTCCGTCGGCACGAGTACTTCGGAGATCTCGTCCTGAAGCTCCTGCTGCTCAACCGCTTCGCGAATCGCTTCGGCGACCTTCTTTTCGAAGTTCGAGAGAACGCTCACCGAATACCAGCGCATCGCCATCTGTTCGTTACCCCAGTTCGGAACGGTGCGGCCCGTCCCCTTTGTTTTGGTCCGCGCAGCCCGCGCGAAATTGCAAGAGGCGCGCAACCGAATCGATGCACGCCCGAGCACGTCCAAGAGGCGGTGCCATACCGCCGGTTGACGCCGGGATCAAGAGGCGAGGCTGAGAATTGTCTCCAACCCGAAGCGTACGCCCAGATCGACCAGGAAGAAGAAGACCGCAAAGAGCGAGGCCATGATGAGGACCATCATCGTCGTCAGACCCACCTCGCGGCGGTTCGGCCAAACGACCTTGGCAGCCTCCGCCCGGACCTGCTGGGCGAACTGGAATGGATTGGTCTTGGCCATCGAGCTCTCCGTGGATTGGCATGCTGGCAGGGGCGATAGGACTCGAACCTACGACCCTCGGTTTTGGAGACCGATGCTCTACCAACTGAGCTACACCCCTAAGGTGCCGGCATGCAGGGGCTCAGATACGTTGCCTTGGCGGCCGATGCAAGAGCTAGAACGCATTCAGGAGCGGCGAAAAAGATCGCGAAGTCCATTTCTTGCAGCCGGCTGCGCCGGTTCGGGTAGTCCCGCGCCGGGAGGAAGCGGGGCAGGGCCGTCTTCGGAGAGAATCGCGACCGTGCTGTCTTCCAGCAAGAGGCAGGTGAGCAGGTTGCTCGCATAGGCTCCGGTGTCGATCGCGATCCGGTTCGGGTGATGCTCGGGCGTCTCGACGATCGTGTGACCATGAACGACCTTGACGCCGAAGTCGCGGGTCGAGGAGAGGAACGGCTCGCGGATCCAGATCAGGTCCTCGCGGAGCTGGCGGTCAAGCCGCACGCCCGGTCGGATGCCGGCATGGACGAAGAGATAGCTGCCGATCTGCTGCTGCAGGTCGCAGCCGTCGAGAAAGGCCATGTGCTCCGCCGGAAACGCCGCGCGGAAGGCCTCCATCGTCGCCGTCGGGTCGTGCTCGCTCGCGTCCGGCACGCCGTAGGAGGCGAGGGTGGTGTTCCCGCCCATCCGCGGATTGAGCCAGTGGATGCTGCGGTCATACCACTCCGGGTCGCGGAAATATTCCTCGATGTAGCTGTCGTGGTTGCCGAGGATGAAGGTCGCAGGCATCTCCGAGGCCTGCACCGCGATCAGCGTCTCGATCACGCCGCGGCTGTCGGGGCCGCGGTCGACATAATCGCCGAGGAAGATGAGGCGCGGGGCCGGATGCGGCCGCGCGGCCAGATCTCCGCGGATCCGGGCGAGCATCGCGGACAAAAGATCGCTCCGTCCATGGATGTCGCCGATTGCATAGAGCCGCTGGCCATCGGTCGTCGCGGTCATGTCGTGGGGTCCGCCGGTTTCGGGTGTGCTGCTGTCGGTCATGCCTCTTTCTATTTCCGAGCGATGCGGGCTTGTCCAGTGGCGCTCTCGGCGACGGGAACGGGCCGGCCCCCGAAGGAGACCGGCCCGCAGAGATGCATCGCAAAGGACCGGGCGCCCCTGTCGGGGCGCCCCGCCCTCTTACTTGATGATTTTGGAGACGACGCCTGCGCCGACGGTG
>QKPN01000090.1 GCA_003258405.1 Rhodobacteraceae bacterium DSL-40
CCTCGAAAACTTCCGTCCCCTGCGCTGGGCCGACGCGTTCGGCATGTCGCTGTTCGCCGTCACCGGCGCGGCCAAGGCCATGAACCTCGATCACGGGCTCGCCGTCGTCCTCATCATCGGCACCCTCACCGCCAGTGCCGGCGGCCTGACGCGCGACGTCGTCGCCAATGAGGAACCGCTGCTCCTGAAAAAGGACATCTACGCCACCGCCGCCCTGCTCGGCGCGGGCGTCTATTTCGGCCTCGCTACCTGGGGCCTGCCCGAATCCAGCGCCTTCATCGGCGGGTTGGCCGCGGCCTTCACCCTGCGGGCGCTGGCGATCATCTTCCAGCTGTCGCTGCCGAAG
>QKPN01000091.1 GCA_003258405.1 Rhodobacteraceae bacterium DSL-40
AAAGAACCTTTATCCTGCGACTCACTAAGTGTACGAATCCCGGATGAAGTTTAGAAACCGCAATTTGCGTGCGATCGCTGAAATGATCATTGGCGACAATAGCAATTTCCAATATCGCTCCAGCAGCTATATCACCGAGTTTTTCGAAGAGTGCGATCTAGACTACGCCCATGACGGCTCTACCCGCTGGCACTGGACCGCCGGAATCTTAGAGGAACTTCTGAAA
>QKPN01000092.1 GCA_003258405.1 Rhodobacteraceae bacterium DSL-40
GGCCGCCAAGACCGACAAGACATCACCGATCTACGGCATGCCTGTCCTTGATGTGGAAAATGCCGGCACGGTGCTCTTCATCAAACGTTCGATGGGCTCAGGCTATGCTGGCATCCAGAACGAACTCTTCTTCCGCGACAACACCATGATGCTGCTCGCAGACGCCAAGAAGATGGTCGAGGATATCGTCAAGAACCTCTAGGGCGCGACCGCCGCCCGGATCGTCATCGACGCGTCCACATCCATTACGCAATCATCCGGACGGCCCGCAGCTTCAAGCTCGCGGGCCGTTTGCCTGACAGGCTTGCCCGCCACTTTCGTTTCCGGCGCGATCTCGGCCAGCGGCATCAGCACGAACAGGCGCTCCGCCATGCGCGGATGCGGCAGTGTCAGCGCCTCGCTCTCGAGCGTCACGCCGTCCATCACCAGCACATCGATGTCGATCACGCGCGGGCCCCAACGCTCGCCCGCCGTGCGCCCCAGGGCCTGCTCGATGCCTTGCATGGCGGCCAGCAGGTCCGGCGGGGCCAGCCGCGTCTCGACGAGCACGCAGAGGTTCAGGAAATCGCCCT
>QKPN01000093.1 GCA_003258405.1 Rhodobacteraceae bacterium DSL-40
AAAGTCCTCGACAGCGGCGGCGCTGGAGCTGCCGAGCACCCGGGCCGTTTCAGCAATCGCCTGGTCGCTCCATTCGGTCTCGCCGGTTGCCAGCGTCAGCGCGAAAATTTCGTTATTGTTGGAAGCGACGAAGATCCGGCTATCCTTGATGGTCGGCGCGCCCGTCATCGGCGCACCCATCTCCCGCTTCCATTTCTCGGTGCCGGTGGCCGCGTCCAGCGCAGCCACAAAGCCAAAGCCGCTCGCCACGATCAGCGTATCGCCCTCAACGGCCAGGCCGCCGCCCAGCGCACTCTTGTCGCGCTTGGACAGGCCCTTCAGCTTTTTCTTCCACTGCGCACGTCCGGTCGCGAGGTCTGTCGCCACGACCGACTGGTCGGCGTCCAGCGTGAACACGGTCGTCTCGCTGGTCACAGGCGGCGTCGTCAACGCCGATTTCTTGTCTGAGCCTGCGCCCACATCCGCACGCCACGCAATTTTCAACTGAGGCGCCGCGCTGACATGGCCGACCACTTTGGCGGCATTGGCGCCTGCCTGCGACCAGGCCTTGATCGGCGTCGCTTCGG
>QKPN01000094.1 GCA_003258405.1 Rhodobacteraceae bacterium DSL-40
GCGCCATCGCCTGCGGTTCGTCCCAGGCCAACGCGCCGCCAAGGGCGCGGGAGGAGCGGCGCAGGGCGACCGGCAGGAGGTCATCGCCCTGCGCGGCAAGGTGCGGTCCGGCAAAGCGGATCAGCGCGCCGCCCTCTTCGACCCATTCGGTCAGGCGTTTGGCGTCTTCCGGCAGGATCTGGCCAATGTCCGTCAGGATGATCGCGTCCGGCGAGGTCGAGACCAGCGCCTCGATATTGCCTTCCGTGATCGATGCGAAAGGCTCGAGCGCCTTGCGCACATAATGCATGTCCGACAGCAGCGGTTGGGCGACGGACCCGGCATCGACGAGCCCGACGCGCCGCGAGCGGTTTGACGAATCCCAGAGCCAGACCGTTCCGGCGCCTTGCCGTCCGGTCGCGGTGAACCGTGCGATCCGTGACAGCGCTGCGGCCGGAATGGCGAAGTTCGCCACGGCTTCGCGTTCGCCGTCATTGAATACCGCTTCGGCAGTGGCGAGCGCCGAGCCGTCGAGTGTGAGGGCAGAGACAAAACTGCGCTCCTCGCCGCGCGGCTGGACGCGGCGG
>QKPN01000095.1 GCA_003258405.1 Rhodobacteraceae bacterium DSL-40
CGGCGAACGGCCGGTCAGGCGCGTTTCGGTCGCGTAGATCGTGGCCACATCGCCGAAACTGAAGCTGCGCCAGACGGCTGAGGTAATGTCGCCGGATTCCGGTTCGCGCATCGGCATCCATTCGAAATAGGCCTGCAAGGCTGCCTGCTTGCGGTCCGACCAGTCGCCTTCGCCCTCTTCCGGATTGTGGTTCTGTGCACCGGTCCGGTAGCTGTCATTGGCGCTTTCATGGTCGTCCCATGTGCAGATCCACGGGGCGGCCGCATGCGCTGCCTGGAGATCGGGGTCAGACTTGTAC
>QKPN01000096.1 GCA_003258405.1 Rhodobacteraceae bacterium DSL-40
CTTGTACTGCGCGTGGCGCATCCGGTAGTCGCCAAGTGTCACGATCTCCGTGATCGGGTCATGGAGGCGGTCCAGAGCCTGTGCGGTTTCGGCGCCATAACCGTCAATACCGTATTCGTAGAGATAGTCGCCAAGGAACACGATCGCGTCGAGGTCCGGCTCGGCGGCCAGCGCCTTGTAGGCGTTGAACTTGCCGAATTGCCAGTTGGCGCACGAGGCCACGCCCAGTTTCACCGGCGCATTGCCCGAGGCGGCGGTCGT
>QKPN01000097.1 GCA_003258405.1 Rhodobacteraceae bacterium DSL-40
CAACAGGCGCTGGCGGATATTGTTGGCAAACCGCGACCCGAACCGTTTCCACGGCGTGTCCTTGCGGTTGGCCCGGCGCCCCATGACCATTTTCAGGTCGCTGGGCGCATCGGCGCGGGTCAGGGCGCGGTAAAGGTCCGGCAGGTCGGCCGGATCGTTCTGGCCATCGCCGTCCAGCGTGCCGATCACAGGCGCCCGCGCCGCC
>QKPN01000098.1 GCA_003258405.1 Rhodobacteraceae bacterium DSL-40
GGGTCAGGGCGCGGTAAAGGTCCGGCAGGTCGGCCGGATCGTTCTGGCCATCGCCGTCCAGCGTGCCGATCACAGGCGCCCGCGCCGCCAGGATACCCGACCGGATCGCCCGGCTTTGCCCGGCATTCTTGCGGTGTCCCAGCACCCTCAGCATCGGGAAGCGTGCTTTCAGTTCGGACAGCACGGCGCGCGTGTCATCGGTCGAGGCGTCGTCGACAAACACCATCTCGAAGGCGCGGCCATCCAGCGCACGCGCAATCTCTTCGATCAGCAATTCGACATTACCGGCTTCATTGTGCACCGGCACGACGACAGAGAATTCAAGGGAACTGGCCAAAACAACGCGCCT
>QKPN01000099.1 GCA_003258405.1 Rhodobacteraceae bacterium DSL-40
GCGAAGGTCATTGTCCCGATAAAGGTAACGTCCTGTGCCTTCGAGCAGAAACAGATCGGTCTCTATCAGTGAGATATTGAACCGCCATGCAAGGAATCTACCCAATGTCGTCTTGCCAACTCCAGGTGCGCCATCGATCACAACTACCTTCGGCGGCAGACTAAGAAGAATCGGCTCTAGAAAGGAAAGTGCGCGCGCATACTCCGGTCTTTCTGGTGCATTTAATACTGAGTGTTTGAGCTGCATGCTGTTTGACAAAAGTTACATATCGCTGCGATTGCTTTCCGGCGTTTTGCGATCATCAAAATCG